>NZ_JBBPAQ010000001.1:4800000-7598370 GCF_038009025.1 Paenibacillus sp. FSL R7-0297 | reverse complement strand
GCAGTATAAGAAGCTTGCAGGCTTCCGGGGTAAATTCACATTACATCAGCTGCTGCAGCTGGCTCCTGAACTGAAGGAGAGCGAGAAGCTGGTCTTCACTCCGGGGAACAATGACCGGCTGATGCTGCGCGGGGGCGAAGGCATCTCCGTGGAACGGTCAGGGCGTGCCGCTGATACCTCGCGGGGCCTGGAAATGAAGAGCGGTGACCGCGTATCGGTCTCTCTGCAGACAGTAGACAAGACGATATTACTCGAATATTTGATATAACAGCTGACTAAGCGTAAGCTTCCGGAGTGAATTTCGAACGAAGCATGTTCAGGAAGAAGCGCTACGCATAACTTTTAGGAGGATAACCTATGAAACCGGTAGTAAGAGAACATATTCAGCAGCTCGATGTATCGCTTGGCGGAGGAATCGTCAGCGACAAAATAAGAGTGGACACCATAGACAACCCGATTCTGATTATCGGACTTGGCGGCACGGGCATCGATGCCCTGCTGCGCTTGAAATACCAGATTAACCGCCGCTTCAAGCTGCCTGAAGATCCATTGTCCAAGAAGAAACGGGATAAGCCCGACAATGTGGAATTCCTGGCGTTCGAGACCAATGAACAGGACCGCGGCAAAAAATACAAAGGCATCGGCCTCGACCCGCAGAATGAATTCGTGCTGCTGGCCAATGCCGAGATCGGCGGACTGCTGCAGAACCGCAGCATTCTTGATTCGTACATTACAGACTGGCTGTCGCCGGAGCTGAGCATCACGGACGGGATGAACGGAGCCGCCGGGGTGCGTCAGGCCGGACGTCTGCTGCTGTTCACCAAGATCAATCAGGTTGTGGCTGCGATTGATAAGAAGATCAAGACGCTGTCGGTCGGCACCAGCAAGAAGCTGATGGTTTTCCTGCTTACCGGCTTGTCCGGCGGAACAGGCAGCGGAGCTTTTCTGGATATTGCCTACATTGTCCGGGGGATTATTGAACGTGACTATGGCGCTGCCGGAATCGACCGCGTGAATACGCTGGGTTACCTGTTCACCCCGGATGTGAATCTGGCGAACAAGAGCCTTAGCGAGCATACCCGCGAGTATATCCGCAAGAACGGTTATGCTGCGCTCAAAGAGCTGGATTACTGGATGAATGTGGACAGCCGGGGCGAACGGTTCCGCCAGCAGTACGGCAATATCCTGAGCGTCAATTCGCCGCTGCCGCCGTTCAATCTGTGTCATCTGATCTCGGCGACAAATACGGAAGGCAAGCTTCTGGAGAATGCCTATGATTACTGCATGAATGTAACGGCTGAGAATATTACCAACTTCATGGCCAGCGAGGAAAAAGCCTCCGGCGAGGAATTCGCCATCCATGACTATATCAGCAACATCCGCACCAACATTGCGCAGATGAATAAGACGTATCCTGCGAATTATGAATACAACATCATCGGCGCTTCCTCGGCGGTGCTGCCGATTGAGGAAATGACCACATATCTGGCCTTCCGCCTCTTCGACAAGATGGACAAGATGTTCCATCACGCCCCGGGGCAGGAGGATGTGGAGAAGATGGCACGCAAGCTCGGCATTGATCTCGATACGATGATCAAGACCTTCGAGTCCCGCGTGCCGGAGCCGCTGCCCGGCTATCAGAACAGCGAGCGCCTCAGCCATGCCAATGTAGTGAAGAACCAGGTGGTCAGCATGGATACGGAGCTGGAGCAGAACTTCCTCGCCCGTGCGCGGGAAGAATACATCAAAGCGAAGAATCAGCTGCCGGGCGAAATTACCGGACGTTTCGGCGAGGAGCTGGAGCGGATCTTCCTGCATCCGGAGCAGGGGCCGTTCTATGTATCCCGGCTGCTCTACACGGAGAAGGGCTTCTGTATCCTGAAGCTGATTCAGTCGTATATTGAAGCGCTGCGGGAGAGCCTCTTGCGTCTGCCGCGTGATATCGAGACGGCGCAGGACAGTGCAGAGGAGAAGCTGGGCGATGCGCGCAGTGCTTTTGTCTCCAAGGAGAAGAAGAAGAACGCCTATATCGAAGCCAAGATCAATGAATACTGGCTGCATGCCGATGTGGAGCGCACCGAGCAGATGATCCAGTTCTACGAGGATCTGTACGAGCTTCTGAATGAAGAGAACAGCCGGATCTATGGCGTATTCACGGAAATTCTGACAGCGCTCAGCTCAATCTTCGAGAAGAATGGCGACATTCTCATCAATGGCGAAGAGCAGGCTGATCATAAGGGTAACAAAACCTACTATTGGAATATCGTCAACGTGCCGGATATTTCGGCAACGATCTCTAAGGTGATGGACCAGAAGGACGGCGACGATCTGATCCGTGATTTCACGCGCGAAATGCTGAAGCATTCCGGACGCTGGGTCAAAGAGCAGGAGATTGATATCGTCCGTTCGATCTCTGAATTCCTCAGCGACAAGTTCGGTGATCTCATTACCCGTTCAATGGAAGATTTCCTGGTGATGAAGTACGGGCGCGAGGAGCCGCTGGATAAGTTCGTGGAGCGGATTATCGCCGGACGTCTGGATGAGGATGCGGTGCCGATTTTCCACCTCAGCAACAGCTCCGGCAGTCTGCACTTCCCGTCTTGGGGCTTCGTATCCGTGCCGGTGAAGGCGCCGGGTATTCTGAAGGGAATCCGCAATTATCAGAACAATGCGCTCGGCAAATCGCAGTTCACGATCAAGGAAAGCCAGGTTAAGAACCGGATTTTCTGGCTCAATACACGTAACGGGGTGCCGCTGTTTGTATATACGCCGCTGCGGGTGTTCGAGGAGAACTATGAACGGACCATCCTGGACAAGGAAGGCATCGGCCGCCATCTGGTGATGACTGACAAGGATAACTGGACCTACCTGCCTTCCCCGATTCCGGAGAAGTCATGGGGCGATACCTACGTAAATGCGCGGGTCCGTGATTATAATGCCAGAGTGCGTGCTGACTTCTTACGTGCCCTGGAGGCGGGTGTAATTATCGAGAAAGGCATCGACGAGAATACGAGCAGCCGCTTCTCGGTCAACTTCACGAAGCCGTTTGATCTGGATAAAATGCTAAGCGGTTATGATCTGCAGCTTGGCTCGTCGCGTCCGAATCTGGGCGAAGTGAGAAAAGCCGCTGAAGAGCTCAAAGCGCTGTGTGCGGGCGGCCTGGAACGTGAAGGAATTAAGGACATCTTCGGCAGCATCAACCGTGAGCTGGCCCAGGAGAACCTGATCCGCTCACCGCAGCTGATTGCCCGTGTCCGCGAAGAGCTGGCGAAATACGACGCATTGTCGGCCAAGGCAGCGGAACTCGAAGTGCTGGTCCATCAGCATCTGGATGAAGACAAGTGGATCGACCAGTTCATCGAGGCACTGTACACCGATACCATCACCAAAAAAGGTGCGCTCTATGTCTATGACCGTGACGAGGACGAAGATGCCTGGGAGCCGTTCGCGAACCTGATGAAGGAGCGCAGCTATGTGGAGTATGCCGTCTACCGCCATTTCCGTGCACTCGATGAGAAAAGCCGCAGTCTCCTGCTGCGCAAGGCGGCACGCCGGGCGGGAGAGATGACGGCGGCGGAAGATGTGACTCCGCTGCTGTATAAGCTGGAAGGGATGTATGTATCCTTCCTGGAGGCGCGCGACAGCCTGGAATATGAGCGGGTAGAGCATGCAAATGGCGATGAAATGTACGGCTTCTATAAGAGCCTGACCGGCAAGCTCGGCAGCATCCGCAGAAAGCTGAAGTAGGCCTATGATCAGAGATCAGGCCTTACAATATGCAGAGCAGTACGCTGCGCAGGAGGAAGCGCAGCATAACAAGGGGGATGGGCGCAGCAGCATCCATTACCCTGCTCTCTTTCTGTTCCTCGGCGACAAGGTGACCCCGGCCATCGGTCCGGTGCTGGAGCGCTGCGAGCGTAAATGGGACAATGCAGGCGGTGTCATGGCGCTGCACGCGGGTTCTCCCAGCGGCAGCGGCAGTACGCAGGAGAAGGATGGAATCAAGGGATGGATCGGCAGCGGTAACAGCAGCGTTCATGAACGCGTGTTGCACATGGCCCTGCCGAACATGGCGGGCCGTGATCCCCGGACGGTCCGGCGAGAGCTGTACCGTGAATTTCATGAGGACAGCCAGTACCTGGCCGGGATGAACCGGACGCTGCGCCAGTTAAGCAACAGCATAGCGGACTATGGACGACTGTATTCTTCGTTCGATGTCATCCATCTGTCGGTCGTTACGCGTGTTGATGACCCGCTGAATGTGCTGCTGCCTGAGGTTGCCCTGCTGGCCCGCGCCATCCTCAGCCAGTCGTTCAAGTCGGTGCAGACCGATCTGTATGCGCTGATCAACGAGCGGGAGCAAGGGGATAACTTTGGCTATTCCAGCTCGGTAGGGCTGGCTTTTCTGCGTGAGCTGGACGGGATGCAGGCGGCGGATTATGCCTTAAGCGCTCCGCTTCTGGTTACGGAGGAAGGGCTGTCGATCCCCGTGAACCATGGCCCTTCCGCATTGTTCGATCTGGTCTATCTGCTCTCCGACAAGAACGAGCGCGGACTGATGTCCGTCCACGGGATGGACGACAATTATGAGATTATTGCCCATATCAGCCTGCTGAAGAACCGTGTCCGGCCTGCGGCTGATCATGCTTCCGGGCACGGCGGCTACAATAATATGACCTTCAAAAGCGGCATCCGGGGCAGCACGGGCAGACAAGGCTATGCTTCGGCCGGTTTCTCGGCGGTACGCAGGCCGAACCGGCAGATTGCGCTGGCGGTGCTCTACCATGCCCTGCATTACCTGGCTGAGAAGCTGCGTGCCGGCAACAGCCGGAGCCTTAAGGAACGGCAGGCGCTGCTGGGACTCGGAGCGGATTCCCTGCGTTCCCGCGCGGCGGAGCTGCTGCCGGATGAGTCCGGTCTCTCGGAGATGACCGGGCTGATGAGCCATGGACGCCCGTCCTACTCGGAGCTCAGAGCGCTGTCGCTGCGCGAAGCTGAGGAGCTGCTCTTCGGCGAAGGCGGGCAGGCTTATTTCCGCAGCAACTTTGCGGAAGTGTCCGCAAGAAGGACTGCGGCCATCGATCCTCCCCGGGAGTGGGCCGGCGTTCTGGCCGCCGAGGAGCAGGCAACTCCGCCGGTGACTTTCTACCAGCTCGCAGAATGGACAGCTGAGCTGGCAGAGGGCGGAGGGAGTGTGCTCCATGCCCTGCGCCAGCATATGGGCGGACTGCGTTCGGCACTGCTCTCTGCGCAGGAGGAGCTGGAACGGCTCTATGCGGAGAGTGTAGAACGCCAGCCGTTCCAGCGGGTGCCGCTGCTGGATAAACGGACTGTGCGTAATTTCATTCATTATTTATTCGATACCGTATATGGTAAGAAATACGAGATTCTCCGGCTCGAAAGCGAGCTTGCCCTTTGCCTCCGCTATGATGCGGCGCTTGAACAGCTTCATTCGGACAGCAGAGCCAAGGTCCTGGCGATGAAAGCGTTGGAGGAGGAGCTGCAGAGCCTGGCCCTCACCAGTATCGGCCGCAGCAAGGATACCGTGGATCAGAACATCATGGAGTATTACCGCAGCGTGACAGAAGAGGTCATGAAGGATATCGAGACGCGGCGGGGCGGGAATATCTTCTTCAGTGAACGGTTTATGGGCAGCCTCTCGGAGCTGCTGCGGCGCGGCGGCGATGCTGTAGCTGAGCGGCTAATTGAGATCTGCCGCCGGGAGCTGCTGACGGCGGGGCTGTTCACGCTTCCGTTCGAGGAGGAGCTGCTGCGGCGTGCCAATGTCGCGGCAGCCTATGAGAACCGGGACATTGTCTCCAAGGAGGAGCTGTTCAAGCAGCTCTACCGGGGTCTTGAGGAGGAGGCGGCAATGAATGTCCGCCTGTTTGAATATACACAGGAGCACCGGCATGAGGAGAAATACTTTTTCGGCGACAGTGCTTCCGAATTCCTGCGCTATGCCTTCGGTGCGGACGAGACGACCCGCATCTACCGGCTGGGCTTCGTGCATGAGCAGCGCAGGAGCGGGGTGGAGAAGCTGAATCTGATGGGCGGCTTCCACCTGGAGGATCTGCTCTATTACCGAAACGGCAAGGTATATTATGAGACCTATGCGGGCAGCGGCTATGCGCTGCATGGTCTTGCTGAGGAGCAATTGCCGGAAATGAGATGAGGTTCGTACATTGGAAATGCGGCGGAACAGGGCGGCAGCAGCTTCGCTGCAGCTAATCTGCTGCAAAAGTACAATAGATTGGTCCTGATTTGTCCTGAAAAAAGGTTCTATTGTATTTTGTGCAACAGAGTTGGGCCAACTTAGTGAATTAGGATAATCCTCATACATTCTGCTGCATGAAGTGCAATAGAATGAAATTTCAGCCCCTTTTTACGGCAATCTGTTGTACAGAATGCATCAGAATAGAATTTACAGCTTATTCACCCTGCAGTTGAAACTCCAGCACCAAAGCCCGGCTTCAAGCGCATTATTATTAAGTTTTTTCCGGAAAGGATGAATATTAATGCAGCGTAAAATCAATCTCCTCCTGCTGCTCTTCAGTCTGCTGGGCGGCGGTGTGGCTTTTGTACTTGGCGAGCTGCTCCTGGACCGCAGGCCGTATGACCTGCCGCCGATTGTACTGGTTGGGATCTATTTTGCCCTTGCCGCGCTCTGTGTCTCGATAGGCAGCGTGGTTGCCGAGACGATCTCGCCCAAGCTGAATGGCCAGTCCTGGAAGCTCCGTTATCTCGGTACGTCATGGAAAATGCTTCCGCTGGCAGTGGTGCTGCTGTTTGGCATAGGTACGCTGACCGAGTTCGTGTATGAACTGAACTTTGGCGGCATCAAGCCAGTCAAGAATGTCGTCATGGTCATCGATGATTCCGGCAGCATGCTGGAGAGTGATCCTAACAACAGCCGTTACGAAGCAGCCAGAGCACTGGTGCAGCAGTTGGATGAAGATAACAAGGTGGCTGTGGTTACCTTCAGCCATGAGGCTTCCGTAGTCCAGCCGCTGATCTCGCTCTCCAAAGCGGAGAACCGGGAGAAGGTGTCGGAAGTTATCAGCAGCCTGCAGACTACCGAAGGCGGAACGAATATCAGCGGTGCCCTTACAGAAGCGATGAATGTGATTAATGAAGACGGGGCGGACCGCGGAGCGATGGTCATTCTGTTATCCGACGGCTTCAGCCAGTTTGATACGTCAACGGAGCTGAATGCATTTGTGGATCGCGGCATTGCGGTCAATACCATCGGGCTTGCCCTGGAGGATCCGTCCGGCTCCAATCTGCTGCAGGATATCGCCAGTGTGACTGGCGGCCAGTATTATGATGTTACAGATGCGAACCGGCTTGGCGAGGTATTCCAGCAGATCTATGACCGTCTGGGCGACCGGACCCTGCTCACCGAGCGTAGCGATAGGGCAGCAGATAGTCCTTATTATGCTGTAGTGAGGATTCTTGCGTTGATCCTGATTGGTACCGCACTGGGCCTCGGTCTTGGCATTATATTCGATAACCGCCATCTGGCCCGCAGCTTCAGCTTCGGAGGCGCATTATCCGGGCTCGCTGCCGGACTGATTCTCGAATTCGGTCTTAACGGGGATACGGTTACAGACCCGATGATCCGCCTGCTGGCACTGCTGGTGCTCGTTGCTATTCTTACATTGTTTACTTATGTAGTACCTGTAGGGGAAGGACGCCTGTCCCGCAAAGGGAGAGCCGCCGGAGCTGCGGTCACACCTGCGGACGGCTTCCCTCCGCCGCGCCGGAACCGCGGCAGTAAGGGGTTCTGAGTTTGATTTTCACCTAATGAAAGGAGCATGTTGCATGAGGTACGCCGAGGTTCATTCTGCAGCACCGGCTATTACAGAAGTCGTATCCAGAGTGGAAGACCGCTTCTGCACGCTGCGGTGGCGCTGGCCGGATGGCGTGCAGGCAGTATGTATTCATAAAGCCTCTGCGGAGGCGCCGGAGGATGAGGAACATCCGCCTTCCGGCATGAAGCTCTACACACGTGAAGAGTACAAAGCGAATAACGGCTACCGTGACCGGCTGGATGAGATCGGGCTGGTGGCGTATACCATCTATGCCCGGCTGGCCGGGAACGGGGAGACGCTGCTGGTGCGTCAGCGGGATGGTGCCAACAAGACACTGGTCAGCGCAGGCAAAGCGAGAATCTATTATTCCGTCCAGCACAAAAAAGGCCTGTTCAGCAAGCTGAAAACCGTGCAAATGACGATCACCGCTGAAGTGCCTGTACCAAAGGAAGTACTCTGCTACGTGAAGAAGCGGGACGGCCATCCGGCCTCCAGGGAGGACGGGGCGCTTTTCCCGTTCGTGCAGGATTTCGCCCCCGGACGAAATCAGCTTCCCCCGATTGAGGTCAGCAAAGACGACTTCATCCGTATCTTTTTCACGGACGGGCGCAAGTACGGTTTATATTACGAGCTGGTGCCGGAGTAACCGGGCCGGCAAGGTGTAAGAAATAACAGTTGGAGCACGGAGCTCAGCCTGATACGTCCAGATATGGAATAACTGTATTTCATACAATTAAAGTGGATGATTTCTGCCGCATCGGCTGTTTAATTGTATTTTGTACATCTATATCGCGGGGAATCCCTCTAATCATGCTCTCTGCTCCGGTATAGTTGCACGAACTGCAGCTATTCGGACGCAAGCGGGCGGAAACGGTAATATAGCTGTACAAAGTGCAGTTATATGCGCTCCAAGAACTGCGTACAGGCGGAATGCCGGGGAAGTGTAGTGTGTAGGCCGGAGAAATTAAGCGAGCGGACCATCTGAGCTCAGATATAGTAGCGAATTTGTGCGATACCCGTTTTGCGAGCAGCTCGTTCGCCTGAGCAGCTGTTGCGGCAAAACTTTAGGCTTAAACTTTCGAAGCCAGTTTTGTCAGCTGCTCATTCGCCTGAGCTCCTGCATCCAAACTTGGAGATTATGCTTTCGTAGCCAGTTTTGTCAGCCGCTCATTTACCTGAGCTGCCGGCCAAAACGTTGAGGAGGAAGAGAAATGTCTTTTTTTAGCCGCTTCATGAAGAAGAATCAGCCCCCGGCAAGGCCGCTGTATTATGATATCGTCTGCCCTTACTGCTTCTCGAGGTTCGAGCCGGAGGAAGTGGTATTCCGGGCCATGCACAGCCGTGAGGATGACGAGAATTATGCGCTGGGCGAAGATGATCTGCTGAATAAGTACCGTGAGCGCTTCGGCCTGGATACGGTAGACGATATGGAAGCGATTCTGAATCCGGCGGATATTCCGGAGGAGTATCATCATTATACGGACCATGTGCTGACCGGCATCACCGACCGCTATGGCGTGCTGACCCGCAGACGGCTATGTCCGTCCTGCCATAATGAGCTGCCTGTAACTGCCGGCAAGGTGCCGAGCAATATTATCTCGATTATCGGCGCTTCCCAGGTCGGGAAGTCGGTGTATATGACCTCGCTGATTCACACGCTGCAGCATACGACTGCGGGGCATTTTGACGCCGCCTGTATGCCGCTGAATGCCGAGATCAGCCGCAAATTCCGCACACTATACGAAGAGCCGCTGTTCGAGCGGGGAGATCTGCTCGCTTCTACCCAGAAGGAGAAGATGCAGGAGCCGTTCATTTTCCAGTTCGTATTCAAGGATGAATCCAAGCCTCCACTGACGCTGGTGTTCTTCGATGTTGCCGGTGAAGGGATGGTCGATCAGGACTATCTGGGCTTGCACGGCCAGCATATCAAGAACTCCGCAGGCATTCTGTTCATGGTCGATCCGCTGCAGATCCGCTCCATCCGCGAGAAAATCCGCATCAACTTCGGTGACCGTCCGGGCGAGTGGGTGTCGCAGTACGATGAGCCGCGCGATGTGGTGCTGACCATGTTCGGCGACTTCATCGCTTATCAGGAGAAGAGCAAGACCAATATTCCAACGGCCATTGTACTGGCCAAAAGCGACATGCTGCACTCACTCAAGGATGAAGACGGCGATTACATCAAGTCCAACAGCAACGTGTTCAATAACTATGTGCACCGCAACACGCTGAATCTGGACGAGTTCCACAACATTGACGGTGAAATCCGCCGCTTTATCGAGAAGGTCGACCGACCGTTCAAGGACACGATGGATGTGTACTTTGCCAACACCGGTTACTTCGCGGTATCTGCGCTGGGCAGCAATCCGGTCAATCAAAGGATAGAGGGTGTGGTCAGCCCGATCCGTGTGGACGAGCCGTTTATCTGGCTGCTGCACAAGCTGAATTATATTGAGGGGAGCGACGGGCCGTGAACAGATTTTCAGGGTCCATGATCACCCAGCAGATGTATACCCGCGAGCGCCGCGGCGTTTACCGGGCGACAGAGGGATTCGATACGGTAGCGAAATCGGAGAGTCTCGACAATAATTTTGTCAAAAAAATCCTTCACCCCTTCTGCCTCTACGATGCTCCGGCTGAGCTCGCGGCACGCGGTGAGAAGGAGGAGGAGCTGTATCCTGACGCGCTGCATCTGTTCCATACGGAGAGCAATGAGACAGTGATTGGCCTCAGCCGCTATCTGGCGGCGGATTTCACGGGGCAGCGGAGCGCTTTTTTTGCCCATAATTTCGTGGTGCCACCTATCCGCTCGGAGGAGATTGTGGAGGGGTACGGGGAATGGCTGCATGCCGGCTTTGCGCGGAGTTATGAAGGGGAGCCGGGCGGAACACTGCCTGAACTGGAGTCCATTCCAGCGGGGGGCCGTGAAGAGTCTGCAGACCCGCTGACCGTGCTTCGCAGCCTCGGGTTCACCGAAGAGCTGTTCAAAGCCCTACTGCAGGCGGTTATGCTGTCTGTAGCCGGCAAGAAGAAGATTTATGTGGCGCTGGATGTACCGATCAGTGAGTTGTCGCAGCGTGCGGTGGAGCTGACGGAGGTTCTCTATGCTGCATTGCCGCATGACTTCCGCCGCAGGCTGGGAGTGATCACTTATGCCAAAGAGCCGCAGAGCCGCAAATATATTCACCTGACCTTCGTAGAGAAGGGCTCGCTGCGCCCGGGGGACCGGAGTATTGAGAAGGATTATATTTTTGATCTGGCAGGCGCGCGGATTCTGAATGCCGATTTCGGGGAGTCCCGGCAGACGTATGCAGACCTGGCCTGGAAGACGCTGGGGCAAAAGGGCGGGAGTCTCAGAGACTTCGCCAGATTCGCCGACTCCCTGCTGCTTGGGGAGAGTGTGGACCGCAAGCTGTCGCTGGCACTCTACAATGAGCTGGCTGTCTTTTATGAGATTGAGCAAGGCGATGAAGATTTATATACAGGGAACAAGAATGCTGTGCTCGGCGGCCTGCTGTCCTATCTGAAGCCGGAGGGGGCGCTGGAATCCCGGGTGCGTCTGAATGATATGTTCCTGGAGCGGTTCGACCGGGAGTATGATCTGATCCGCAAAAAAGGGGTACCGGCGCCGGAGATTCTGGAGTGGTTCAAGGAGTATTATGCACTGCCTGGCCATAATTACCGGGTCAAAATTGTGGATTACTTCATCAACGGGATGCTGAACTGCCAGTCGGCGGGACGTGAGGATGCGCTTGCTGCCGCTTACGGTATTATTGAGGGCAACGATGAGCTTAGTGCGGCCTTCTTCAAAAGAGTGCTGGCCCAGCCTATATTCCGCAAAGCGCTGCTGGAGCCTTATATGGAATCCCGGCTGGCTGACGCGCCGAAATCGGCGGATATCCTGCGGTTCGTGGCGCATTGGGGCCGTTTCCTTCCGGAGGCGCTTCAGCAGGCTTTCGTGCGCGATACCGTCAAGGAGTATCTGCTGGAGAAGCTGCAGCGGGACAATGATCCGGTGGCGGCGGTGGCATCGGTTCATGAGTCGGTGCAGAAGGCGGAGAAAGAACGCCGCAGAGGCGGCGGTGTGCATCCTGAAGCGCTGTCACTGCTGCAGGAGCTGGGAACCGTTGCCGACCGCTTCCTGCTGAACCGGATTTCGCTGGACGAGCTGACGATTGAGCAGCTGCTGGAGATTTCCTTCCTGCGCTACCGGGATACGGCGGACTGGCAGCCGCCGCTGGATGCAATCGCTAAGCGTAAAGCGAATGCGCTGCGCGCTGCCTACCGCTGGTTCGGGGAGGAGAAGCCGGACGAGGAGATCTTTGCCGGGCTGTCTCCCCGGGAGCTGGATGATGTACAGCTGCTCGGAGGACGCTGGCTGAAGGAGCCGCGGAGCATCGAGCCGTTCGAACGGCTGCCGCTGGCCTTCTACCACAGCAGTGAACGTGAGGGCGGTCCGCTTGATTACGATGCGCTGCTGGAGCTGGTGGCGCGCAAAGCGGGCAATGATAAGGAAACGGTCTACCGTTTCCTGGCCTGGTCGCAGCATAACCGGCTGTTCACCATCTCGAGCAAGAAGCTGTGGCCGAATTACCGACGGGCGGTGCTGAAGTATTTCCTGAAGAACGACCGCGAGGCGTTCAAGAACCGCGATTTCCGCAAAAGCTATAGCTCGGCCGCAACGCCCGCCATGCAGAATGTCTACAATGAAGCCCGCTCCCAGCTGGCTTCGCCGCTGGCGCGGTGGGTCAGCCGCAGCCGATTTCAGATCCTGATCTCCGGCAGCGTGCTTGGGATCGTACTGATCATCGCCATCATCGCCATCAGTTGGCTGCGGCCGGATGCGGATACCGCTGCACCGCAGCCGACGGTGAGCCCGGTTCGGGGCGATATCAAGAATTCGGATGGGCAAGTTCAAGCCCCTGTCTCTGTACGGCTGGTTGGCAGCGGAGTGGCAGGTGCCGGGACGGGCACTGGGGCCGAAAACGGTGGAACAGAAGGTACCGGGAACGCTGGCGGGGGTGAAGGCGGCGGAACGGAAGGCGCCGGGAACGCAGGCGGGGGTGAAAGCGGCGGAACGGAAGGCACTGGGAATGCTGGCGGGGATGCAAGCAGCAGCGAGGAAGCAGGCGTCAAGCTGGTGTTCAGCTTTGCCGCTGTGGCGGACTGCTCCGCCTTCAACCCGGCGGAGATCATTGTGATGTCCGGTAATAACGTTGCGGACACTTACAAGGTTGTAGCAACTGAGAGCAGTTGCCTGGCCGCCGGAGTTGACGGCGGCACTGATGAGGGAACTGTGGGGACTGACGGCGGCGGGGATGCGGCCGCGGGAAATAGCGGCGGTACTGGTGGAGCGGGCGCCGGAGTTGACGGCGGTTCTGATGAGGGAGCCGTGGGGACTGACGGCGGGGGGGATGCGGCCGCGGGAAATAGCGGCGGCTCTGATGAAGCCGAGGCCTCCCCGGCAGCGGGTGCATCGGGCGCAGGAATCCCTGCGCGCGTATATGAAGTGACGGTGGAGCTGGAGCCTGGCGCGAAGCTGGCCGCGGATGATATGATCACCGCCGGAATCTATACGCTGAAGCTACAGGCACAGGCTAGTCCGGGGAGCATTCCGGGAAGTACCCCGAGCACTACTCCGGAGACTACACCCGGCACCGACCCCACTCCTTCCGCCAGCCCGGATACGGATGAGGAATGATTGAGTGAGAGCCTGAATTGGGCCAAGCCGGATGTAAGAGAAGTCCGGCATTTCATCAACGGTGCTGCCGCCAAAGTTGGCAGAGGGGTCATTGTATTTTATACACTCAAATCCGGAATAATCAGCCCTATTATGCGTTCTATTGTATTTGATGCATTAGATTCCGGATTTCTGAGCCTATAAGGGGTATATTCCACAATCAATTGTATGAAATACAGCAGAATGCCTTATCGCCGTCTTTTATTCCCATTCTGTTGTACATAATACAATCAACAAGCTTCTGGCTCTTGCCGGAAGCGGAAGAATCACTATTTAAGTCCTGAACAGCACGATATGCCGGGAGAATGCGGCAAGTGTTGTTCAGGCTTTTTTGTGCGGAAGGGGCAGGGTCTGCCTATAATTGAAGCAGCTTGTCTATAGACATACAGGGGAATAGTAGATATGATTGTTTGAGAATATTAAAATTTAATAAGCTTTGGAAAAAGGTGCGGATTTCCGTAGAAACAGGCGCTGTCATGCAACAGATAGCCATGCTGGTTCTACGAGAGTAATCTGCTTAAAAGGGAAGGCCGGTGTAAGTCCGGTGCGGTCCCGCCACTGTAAATGCGGAGCGACTCCTGAGAAGCCACTGTCTGATGATCGGATGGGAAGGCGGGGGAAGCAATGATGCGTAAGCCAGGAGACCTGCCTTTTTCGTTGTTGTTTCTATTCTTCGGGGGTAAGAATGCGGAACAGGTGCAAATATAAGCAGGGGCTGTGTGTAGGGAATCCTCATTTCAGCCGCATGTATTGTATCCTTCCCCGGCCGCCCTGTACAGGGCGGTCTTTATGTTGCACCCGCATCAGCGGAGGACGCAGGATTCATCTATACCATTCTATTCACAGAAAGAGGTCAAGCAATGAAGAACAATCTATCATCTAAGTTTATCCGGCTGGGTCTGATCGTTGTCATGATGTTCGCGGTTCTGGGGGCATCCGTGGCTCCGGCAGGACAGGCTTTTGCCCAGAGTGATACCGCATCAGCCCAGTTAAGCTTGAATGCCGCGAATACAGCCTCAGCTCAACCGGCAGGCACAGCAGTTAATGTAGCTGAGGCAGTCTATGCCACTTCGGAGTTTGTGCTGAAGGCCGGAGTCCAGTCCGACTGGCAGGCCATCGGCCTTGCGCAGGCGGGCTACAAGGTTCCGGATAGTTATTTAAAGGCGCTTGAGAGTAAAGTAGCCGCAGCCAAGGGTGTTTACGCCAGAGCTACGGAATATGCGCGGATTACGCTTGCGGTAAGGGCGCTTGGCGGGAATCCGGCAGATGTCGCCGGCTACAACCTGATTGAGAAGCTCTACAATAACGATAAAATTACCGGCCAGACGCTGAACAACGCAGCCTACGTACTGCTGGCGCTTGATTCCGGAACTTATACTATGCCTGACAATGCCAAATGGACGCCGGCGAAACTGCTGGCTGAGATCCTGTCCAAACAGAATACTGACGGAGGCTTCACCCTGACTACGGGGGCTAGTGATCCGGACATGACAGCGATGGTGCTTACGGTGCTGGCAGGACATAAGGATGATCCGGCAGCCAATACCGCGGGTCAGCGGGCGGCAGCCTGGCTGGCGACTGCACAGGACAAGAACGGCGGCTATGGTGACAGCAGCGAGAGTGTCGCTCAAGCCATTATTGGCCTGTCTTCCTTTGGGATTGACCCGGCAGGAGCGGAGTATACCGCAAACAATGTGAACCTTGTCAGTAAGCTCCTTAGCTTCAGTGCAGCAGGCGGCGGGTTCGCTCATACAGCGGGCGGAAGCTACAATCAGCTCTCGACAGAGCAGGCGCTGGAAGCATTGGTAGCTTACAAGCTTTTCAGCACAGGCAGCAAGCTCTATGATCTTAGCAATTCACCTGTGAAAAGTCCTCAGGTTAGTGTGTCTGTTGCCATTGAGGGCCCTAATGGAACCCTGGCAGAAGGCACTGTATATGCTGGAAATGTACTTCAAGCCCTGGAGAAGGCAGCGGCGGCGAAGAAGGTGGCCCTGGTCAATGAAGCGGGTAATTATGTGACGGGAATTGGCGGCGTGACTGCAGGTGCTTTTGGCGGCTATGACGGATGGATGTATGTTGTAGCGCGTGGTGGAGCATGGATTTATCCAAGTGTAGGCATGGGTGATTTCCTTCTTGCGGAGAATGACCGCGTGCTTGTCTATTATGGCGGGGATAACACACAGGTGGTAGCGTCCGTGACGGTCTCCCCTGCACAGCCGCAGCCTGGACAAGATATTACTGTAAAAGTAACTCAAAAGCAGTGGGTATGGAATGAAGCGACCTTCACTTCCGACCCGGTATCCTCAGCAGCCGCAGGGGTTCAGGTATCTATCGGCGGTAAAACTGCTGTTACGGATGCTGCGGGTTCAGCTGTTGTTGCCGGCGGCCTGCCAGCGAATAAATATACAATTACCGTTACCGGATATCTCAAGGACAGCACACCTGCGGTAGTCCGCTATTCGCAGCCGCTGACCGTGGCTTCTGCTGCGGCTAACCGTGTTGCTTTTACCGATGTGAAGTCAATCTCGCCTTGGGCGCTGGAGTCCGTGTATACGGCCTATGACCGCAAGCTGATGGACGGCGTCAGTGAGAGCAGCCTCGTGTTCGCACCGAAGCAGAATATTACCCGCGCTGAATTTGCGGCACTGCTGCTGAGATTGACTGGAAATGAGCCGTCTGCGGCATCGTCAACCCAGAGTTTCAGTGATGTTAAGGCGGATGCGTGGTATTATGGAGCAGTGAACAAAGCGAAGGAACTGGGAATGGTCAGCGGAGTAACAGGCACAGCCTTCAAACCGGACGGCCCCGTTACCCGCCAGGATATGGCTGTAATGATCGTGAGAGCCTTGAAGCTGGACGAAGCTTCGGCAGCAGCAGGAACCGGGAAATTCACCGATGAAGACCAGATCAGCGCCTATGCATTAACGGCGGTACGTACTGTAACCGGACTTGGAATTATGAGCGGTACCGGCGGCGAATTCGCTCCTGCCACTGCTGTAACCAGAGAAATGGCCGCTGCTGTAGCGGTTAGATTGCCTTAGGTGAGCTTTGAAGGATGATGGGTTACACCAGCTATTCTACTTTTAGACGCATCTTCAGATATGCCTTGATCCTGCGCACATGTAGAGAAAAATGCTATATATGCTGAGCTTAAGCTATGAATATAATGCTTAGTCTTCACCACAGTTTAATTTGATTTTCAAGGCTGCTGGCGCAAGAATTTCACGATTTCAACCCGCTTTTGAGGTGTGAGTTCGATTGCCTGTTAGAAATCATGCCCATAATACAACATTTCCATCACGATCCCGGCTATATTCGAAAATTGTTGTACGAAAGGCAGCATTCCTCTTCCGACAAGGGGTGTAGCGGGATAATTCTTGTATTTCATACAATAATCTGCCCGAACCCTTTAGGGATTAGGAAGCTAAGTTGTATTATCTGCAAGATTTTGCATGAAGCAGTCTAAAGCGAAAGTGCGGGCGGGATATACAAGTGGATAAATGCCACTTAATTCCCGGTGAATCTCCCGATATGGCGGCGTAGTTGGAAAAACAACACTTAATCTCGCTTGAATTAGTGAATGACCCCGCTAGGGGCAGAATTAAGTGCCATTAATCCAACTAGAATCGGCAGTGAAGTCCGTATAACATAAATAAGTGCCGAAAATCCAGTTACTGTTCCGGTGGTGGGATATTTTGCGGAGTTTCGCTAGGGAAGGCGAGGCTACTGCACCTAGTTAATTAAGCTAGAGCAAATGATGCTGATGAAGCTACAGCAGGTGAAACTGAGAGTATGGTGCCAGCCAGTATTCAAAGAGGTTGATTGCTGATAGAGAAGCTCCTGCAGGTTGCGGGACGGATGCTCAGCGGCCAAGGGGCTGGCTGACGGTGCTTTGCCCAGGATTAGTTTGTTTCATGTCACACTAAGAAATCATAAGGTGTTTGAACGGAACGGGGAACAGGCTGACTGCCCCCGTTCTTTTCCCTTTTGTGGAGGTGCTCGAGGAAATGTTCAGTCTATTGAAATCAAGAAGGTCGAGGCTCTATCCGCTGCTCCTGCTCCTGTTTGTCCTGCTGCTCGCCGGCTGCTCCAAGGCGCAGCCGGATTACGCAGGCGGCGGGCCTGTGCCGCCCGCCAGTTCCCAGGCCGCGCAGACGCCGCGGCCTGAGGGCACTGCCATACCCTCCGCCCCGGCGGACGGCATGGCAGCTTCCAGCTCCGGCGCAGCGCCAGCCGGAGCCGCCCCCGGCGTAACGGAGCAAGCTCCCGTTACGCAAGCCCCGGTGCCGGCTGCAACCGCGCCGGCGCCCGGCCACACCGGTGCCGCCGCGCCAGCCCCGGCGGCTACCGGCAGTGCCGCCGCGCCAGCCCCGGCGGCCACGGGCAGTGCCGCCGCACAATCCCCGGCGGCCACCAGCAAGCCAGCCGCGCCAGCCCCGGCGGCCACCGCCAAGCCAGCCGCACCAGCCCCGGCGGCTACTGCCACGCCAGCCGCGCCAGCCCCGGCGGCTACCGCCACGCCGGTGAATACGGTGACTCTCTCCATTACTGGAGATGAGGAGCACGGCGTTATTCTGGCCCCGGCGGCTTATGAAATAGAGAAGAATGAGACTGCGCTGGAACTGCTGCGGCGGATTACCCGCCAGCACAAGATCCAGATGGAATATCAGGGCAGCAAAACCTTTGCCTATGTGGAGGGTATTGATAATCTGTACGAATATGATCACGGGGCAGAGAGCGGCTGGATGTATAAGGTGAACGGAGAATTTCCGTCCAAGGCTTCCGGCAGCTGGATTATGAAGCCCGGAGATACGGTTGAGTGGCTGTATACGCTTGATCTTGGCAAGGATATCGGGGCAGCGGCGCCATGAACAGCGGCTTCGGGTCCATGCATCCTGCTGTAGCCCTGCTGTATTATGCCGGGCTGCTGCTGTTCGCCCTGCTGGGGCTTCATCCGTTGTTTCTGGTCACGGAAATAGCAGGTCTGCTGGCGTTGCTGCTGCTGCAGGGCCAGGGGAAGGCGCTGCTGCGCGGTCTGCCTTTTATGCTCCTGATGGCGGTATCGGTTGCAGTGCTGAATCCGCTGTTCTCGCACAGGGGGGCGCATATCCTCTTCTACTGGCTGGACCAGCCGATTACGCTGGAGGCTGTGCTGTACGGACTTATAATGATGACCGTACTGCTGACAATCTTCATCTGGTTCATGTCATACAATTACACGGTAACGACAGATAAATTCATGTACCTGTTCGCCGCAGCTGCGCCCAGAACGGCATTACTTACACTGATGGCGCTCCGGTTCGTCCCCTTATTCCAGCGGCGGCTGCGCCAGATTACCCTGATCCAGCGCCTGCGCGGGGTGGATGTCCGCACAGGAAGCCTGCGCAAGCGGATGCAAGACGGCATGACGCTGCTGAAGGTGCTGCTCACCTGGTCGCTGGAGGAAGCGCTGCAGACCGGAGATTCCATGACGGCCCGCGGCTACGGGGTTGCCAAACGCAGCACGTACAGTATATACAAGCCGGATCGGCAGGATAAGCTGCTTCTGCTGGTACTGATAGTCAGTGGAATGATTGTACTGTTCTTGTGGCTGCAGGGCTACGGTACGCTGGAGATTTATCCCCGGATGAGGAGTATGGATTTGAGCTGGCAGGATGCCGTGATGTACGGCAGCTTCTGTTTGTTCGTCCTGCTCCCTGCAGGTCTTGAAGGAAAGGAGAAATGGTTATGGAGATCCTCAAAGCGGAACAAGTATCCTTCCGCTATCCTGAAGAAGACAGAGACTCGCTCCATGAGCTCTCGTTCACAATAGAAGAAGGCGAATTCGTAGTGCTCTGCGGTCCGTCAGGCGGCGGCAAAACGACACTGCTGCGCCATCTGAAACGCGAGCTTGCCCCGGTAGGCATGTTCAGCGGAAGCCTGACATTTAAAGGGCAGCCCCTGCCCGATCTTCCGGCAGCCGTTGCCGCAGGGGAGATCGGAATGGTCTTCCAGAACCCGGATGCGCAGATCGTGATGGATACCGTCTGGCATGAGCTGGCCTTCTCTATGGAGAATCTGGGGATACCGCCTGCAGTGATGCGTACCCGGCTGGCTGAGATCTGTGGATTATTCGGGCTGGAGCCGCTGCTCTACCAATCCGTGCATGAGCTGTCCGGCGGGCAAAAGCAGCTGCTCAATCTGGCCTCGGTGCTGCTGCTTCAGCCCAAGGTGCTGCTGCTGGATGAGCCGACCTCACAGCTTGACCCTGTAGCTGCCCGGGAATTCATTATGGCGCTGCAGCGGCTGAACGAGGAAATGTCAGTGACGGTAATCATCAGCGAACACCGGCTGGAGGAGGTGCTGCCGTTGGCCGACCGTGTGCTGATGCTGGAGGGCGGCAGGCTGGTGGCAGATGCAGGTCCGCGTGCTTTCGCCCAGCTTGCCGGAGGTGCGGAATTCGCCTCGCGTCAGGCTTATCTGCCGGCAGCTTCGCGGCTATATCTGGCGCTGTCAACGGAAGCGGAGACAGCCGCGCCGGAGAATATCCCGCTGACTGTGCGCGAGGGCAAACGCTGGCTGTATTCTCTGACTGCTGGAGCGGGAGTGAATGCCGCTAATCCCAGCGTAAATACAGCGGCTATAGCTGCACCAGGAGTATCCGGTACAGTCGCCGGTGACATTGTGCCTGCTTATTCCGGCGCAGACCCCGCTGTACACTCTTCAGGACCATCTGTTAACGTCTCCCGCGAACGGTCTAAACTAGCTCCGGATACTGGCACTCCCTACAATTCAGCCGCTGCTCCCGTTACTTATCCACCTGGAGCCTTCGGCCCGGGCGGGCCGGATTCACCCGTGAACCTTCCTGCATCCTCCGCAGAAATTCTGCTCAGCTGCCGGGAGCTTACCTTCCGCTACGACAAGGAAGGCCGGGAGGTGCTGAGGAAGCTCTCACTAACGCTGAAGCGGGGAGAGCTTCTGGCGGTTATGGGCGGGAACGGTGCCGGGAAGTCGACCCTGCTGCATGTACTGAGCGGCCTGATGAAGCCGCAGCGCGGCAAGGCCGAGCTGTCCAAGGGGAGTACAACCGGGCTTCTGGCCCAGAATCCGCTGCTCTATTTCAGCTATGATACTGTGGCCGAGGAACTGCAGCATATGGCGCAGTATGCCGGGGTATCCCTGGAAGAAGCCGGGCGGGAAATAGATGCCCTGCTGGAAGTCTTCCGGCTCCGCGAGGTACTGCAGAGCCATCCGCATGATCTCAGCGGCGGGCAGCAGCAGCAGACCGCGCTTGCTATGATGATGCTGCTGAAGCCGGATATCCTGCTGCTGGATGAGCCGACTAAAGGGCTTGACCCGGCAGCCAAAGACAGGCTGGCTGCTCTGCTCCAGCAACTGCGCGGGCAGGGGGCCAGTATTCTGATCGTAACGCATGATGTGGAGTTTGCCGCTAAATATGCTTCCCGCTGTGCGCTGCTGTTTGACGGCAGCATAACAGCGGAAGGGGCGCCGGCAGAGTTCTTCAGCAGTAATTACTTCTATACTACGACAGTCAACCGTATGGTCCGGGACTTACTGCCGCAGGCATTGACGATAGAGGATGTGATTCAAACATGGTCCGGTTCCGCGCACCCCTGCTGATTGCTCTGGGATTATTTGTGGCTGGCCTTGCGCTAACAGCGGCGCTGAAAGACCATCATTATATACTGCTCAGCCTGGTGCTGCTGCTGGCGGCGCTGCTGCCGATGTTTCTCCGTCTGGAGCGCCGCCAGCTGGCATCCCGAGAACTGGTACTGCTGGCCGTATTATCTGCTATTGCTGCGGTCAGCCGGATTCCTTTTGCCGCATTGCCAAGTGTCAAGCCCGTGTCTGCCGTTGTCATTCTGTCCGCTTATGTCTTCGGGGCAGAGGCAGGGTTCGTCATCGGTGCAGTGGCGGCGCTGGTCTCGAATATCTACTTCGGCCAGGGCCCCTGGACACCATGGCAGATGTTCGCCTGGGGGATGACCGGACTTACGGCGGGCTGGCTGCGCAATACCTGGTGGATGAAGAACCGGACCGGGCTGCTGATCTTCGGTTTTATCTGGGGATTCCTGTTCGGCTGGATTATGAATCTCTGGGTTATTCTCAGTCTTCCGGATGCGTTCAGCTGGGGGCTTGTGGCAGCGACCTATGGAGCCAGCTTTTATTTTGACCTGGCCCATGCTATATCCAATGTCTTCTTTCTGGCTATTCTGGCTGGAGGATGGACTAAAGTGCTGAAGAGATTTCGCAAGAAGTATGGACTGCTTCAAGAGTGAAAAGATGTTTATAGGTCTTTGTTCATATAAAACGATAATATTTTTCATTTTTCGACATTTTTTTCAACGTATTATCAACATTTTGGCCTAATTCTCCGATAAATACAGTACAGCAAGATATCGAGAAGGCGGGATTATAAGAAATGAGACATCTGAAGATTAAGCATAAAATGACTTTGCTGATTGCAGTGATTGTAGTGTTACTTATAGGCATTGGGACGACAGGCATTATGACCACCAGCAGGATGGCGGACAGGTCCCGGGAGACCTACGAACAGAATTTGCTGCCGATTTATCTCATTACCGAGATCCGCGGGAATAACCGGGCAATCGAATCTTTTCTGCTGGAGGATCTCATTACCAGGGATGCTGCCAAGAGTCAGGAGCTTAAGGCGGCTATTGAAACGAATATCACTACGAACAATGAACTTATAGAACAGCTCAAGACGGTTGAGTTCAGCAATGACAAAATCGCGGCTAATATCAACGAATATCTGCTTCTCCTGCCGGACTACCGCTCCCAGCGTGATAATATCATCCATCTTGCCGATAATAGTCTGAATGATGAAGGTTATCAGGTTTTCTCGGGTGGAGCATTCAGTGAATCGCGCCGGACGATGGTTAAACTGCTGGAGGATACTGCAGCTCTGTTTGTAGAGGATGCATCCGCGCATAATGAGGACACTGTAGCAAGTGCCAAGAGCTCCATCACTTTAAGCGGCATTCTGATTACCGTTGCCTGGGTTCTGAGTATTGTGATCAGCATCATGATTACCCGGTTGATTACGAAACCGCTTAAGGAACTGCAGCAGCTGATGAAGCGCGCAGAGGATGGGGATTTGACTGCCGCCGCCTCCTATCAGTCGAAGGATGAAATCGGCCAGATTAACACTTCGTTTAATACAATGCTGGAAGGTCTCCAGAATATGATGCGAGGAGTTTCCGAGAGTGCCGAGATTCTGTCGGCTTCCTCAGAGGAGATGAGCGCCAGTGCAGAACAGACGGCGCATGCTTCCCAGATGATCGCCGAGACCTCAAGTGAAATCGCTGCCGGATTCGATGTGCAGGCCGAGAGCATCGCACGTACCGCCCGGTCTGTCCGGACGATGACGTATGATATTACCGAGGCCCGGCACAGCGGCAATGAAATGAACGGTCTGATGGCACAGGCTGCCTCATCAACGGACCGGGGTGCCGAAGCGGTTGAACGGATTCTGATCCAAATGCGGGAGATTGACTCCAGTGTATCGGCAAGCCAGAGTATTGTCGGAAGTCTGGGCAGTCTGTCCGAAGAGATTAACACGATCATCACAACCATTAATGACATTGCTACCCAGACTAATCTGCTGTCACTGAATGCCTCTATTGAAGCGGCCAGAGCGGGAGAACATGGGCGGGGCTTTGCTGTGGTAGCGGGTGAAATCCGCAAGCTTGCAGAAGCTACCGGAAGAAGCTCGCTGCAGATTACGGAGATTATTACCCATATCCGCAAGCAGACTGAAAGTGCAGTGGAATCCATGGAGCTGGGCTCCGGGATTGTCTCCCATGGCGTAGCGCAGAGCGAAGTGGTCTCCGCCGCATTTACTGAGATACAGACCTCTATTCAAGCAGCCAGCGAGCAGATGGAATTGATTACGGAGGTTATCGGACATGTCGCCCAGGAATCGGAGGGCGTAACCCAGGCGATGGCCCAGGTGGATGAAATCTCGCGTAAAGGCGCCGGTGATGTTCAGGATACAAGCGCAGCGAGTGAGCAGCAGCTAACCGCTATGGGGGAGATGTCTTCCTCTGCCCAGTACCTCGCCACATTGGCCGAGGATCTGCAGAAGCATCTGGCCCGGTTCAAGCTATAGGAAGTACTGAAGCCTTGTTCGGCAAATGATAGCAGAGAGTTTCCTGTTATCTGCAGCTGAACAAGGCTTTTTTTGAATGATTAAGGTCATCCGGCCTTACAACAGCAAGCAGTTTCCTGCAACATACGGCTTACTGCTCGCGTCTTAAATGTTACTGGGAGAGTAGCTCCGGGGTATTGCTAAGGAAAAGGAAGGGCGCCTTGAGCGCGATTCCACAATTCCAGATTCATTCTGGGTTATAAACCCGAATTCAAGGAGGCGATTCACAGGATGAGAACCCCAATATTCAAGCTGGCAATAGTTCCGGCATTAATGATTACACTTATTGCCTGCAGTGCAGAGCAGGACGGAAATAACGCCGTTGTCCAAGAGCCGGGGAACAGCACGGCTGGCGCGGGTACACCAACCGATCCTGCCCCAATGGCTGAAACCGTCAAATCTGCCGAACCAACCCGGGAAGCAGCCGGGCCTGAATTGACGCCGGGAGAGATCGTGCAATATGAGAATATATCGATTTCAGACTGGTTGGACGAAGATACGGTTGTAGTGTCTAAGGAGAACGACAAGTTTGGCACAATGAGTCTGGTGGAGCTGGCTGGGTCTTTGCCCAAAAGCCTGTATTTCTACCACCTGGATACAGAGGAATACGAATTGATCAAGGAACAGGAAAATGTGTTTCTGGGTGACGCTGCCTTGTCGTCCGATAACAGGTATCTGCTATACAGCGAATTCTCCTTAGGTGATCCTTCCTACCATGTGATGGATCTAGGCTCCAAGAAAACATTCAGCATCACGGGCGATGATATTGCAGGAGCTAAGAGCGCCCGGTGGGCTGAAGATGATACCGTTATAGGAGCTGCATACAGCGGCGGTGCCTTTACAGCAAGTACTTCCGGCAAGATCGCTGCTGTGGAGGGACTAGGCGGCGAAGGATTGATTGTTGTCCGGCAAATCCAAGATAAGATTTATTACACTACCAATAGCAATGAATCCTTGCAAACGCTGGATCTGAATACAAAGCAAAAGGCGGATCTGAAAATTGGCCGTATCGGCAACGTAATCCCTTCACCGGAAGGAGATCAATTGCTGATCCTGCAATATCAAGAATCTGGCCAAACGCTTCTCCTCACTGATACAGACGGGGGGAATCAGAAAATAATCGTGGAAGGCGCGGAGCTTGGCGGTATCTCCTGGTCGCCGGACCAGCGGATGATTGCCTACAGCATGTCAGCTGACGGGAACGGTACGGCCTCTGCTGCTCTCTATGTCTATGACCTGGAATCAGGTAAGCCTGCCAAGGTTGCAGACGATACAGGGAACCTGACGACCTCCTGGAGCCCTTCGGGCAAGCAACTGGCATATACCGAGTGGAGCGGGGATGAGAGCAGCAGCAGTGTGGTTCAGTTGAAGTATTAGATATTTTTAGCTTTCGGACTTGAAGGGACAATACAAGATGGAAGTGACGGTGGGAAGTTCAAACCTTCACCGCAGTTACGACCACATCAATATTGATTCATGTACTGCACCAAAAAAGCGGCCCGTCCCGGAACATACCGGAGACGGACCGCTTTTATTATGCTGCGTGGAAGGGGCGTTCCCGCCCCTCATAAAGTTTAAGAGTACCAGCCCCACACGAAGATGAACAGGGTTCCGAAGATGGTAACCAGACCCACGAACAGTGCATAGGCGATGTTGATGTACAGCTCTTTCTTGGAGTCGGCCGATTCCCCGATGTGCATGAATACAAACAGCTGCAGAGAGGCCTGGATAAGCGCTGTAATCAGCAGCACGGCCATATTGGCCCCGGAGGAGAGATCTCCGTAGATGACAATCAGCGCAGCGGCAGAAAGGACCAGAGAGGCCAGATAACCCATCACATGGCGAATTGGGAACAGTTGCTTCATCATGTCACATCAGTCCTTTCAGGTAGACGAAGCTGAAGATAAAGATCCAGACAACATCCAGGAAATGCCAGAACAAGGAGAAGATAAAAGCTTTGTTGGCGGTGGCCGGTGTGATGCCGTGGCGCCACAGCTGAATCATGATTCCCGCTCCCCACAGGAAGCCGAAGCTGACGTGGGCACCATGCGTTCCGAGCAGTACGAACAGACTGGAGAGGAAACCGCTGGTTTGCAGTGTCGCACCCTCATGCACGTAAGTGAAGAACTCATCGATTTCAATACCGATAAAGCCGAGGCCCATAAGCAGCGTAAGGGCCATGAAGACCATCATCGCTTTCTTATAACCATGCCGCATGGCATGGATAGCCAGACCTATTGTGAATGAGCTCGACAGCAGCAGGAAGGTTTCAACCAGCACAGGGCCGATTTCAAATAGCTCGCTGCCGCTCGGGCCGCTGGCGAAACGGTTGACCATTACGAAATATACAGTAAACAATGTAGCGAAGAGAGGGATTTCAGCTCCGAGAAAGACCCAGAAGCCGAAGATCTTGTTACTGTTCTCTTCCGTTGAATATTCGAGCGGCTTGGATGCATCTATTTTCATACAATCTCACCCCGCTTCAATTTCTTTTCTGTAGCGATAACCTCTTCAGCCGAAATATAGTAGCCGTGGTCACGGTCGAAGGACATGAAGGCCAGCATGACAATGACACCGATACCCGAGAGGATAGCCGGAATCCATAGGCTGAATACCAGGGCGAATCCCAGGATGAAGAAGATTACGCCCAGAATGAATGGCTTGCCGGTATTGCTAGGCATATGGATCTTGGTTATTTTTGTGTCATCATAGAGCGGAATATTGTCCTGCTTCGCGGACCACAAGGCATCGCGGGTCTGCACAGTAGGTACAATGGCGAAGTTGTAGATCGGCATCGGGCTATGTGTAGCCCATTCAAGTGTCCGTCCATCCCATGGATCACTTGTTGTGTCTCTAGGCATATAACGTGTGCTCCAGTAAATATTGTAGACCAGCAGCAGGAATCCGATAGCCAGGCCGACTGCCCCTACGAAGGACAGCATATTAAGCGGACCGAAGCCTGATTCCTCGGAATAGGTATACGTCCGGCGTGTCATTCCCATCAGACCCAGGAAGAACAGCGGGAAGAAGGTTACGTTGAAAGAAATCACGATCCACCAGAAGGAATGCTTACCGAGCCGTTCGTTCAGGCGGAAGCCGAACACTTTAGGGAACCAGTAATGGAATCCGGCGATGACGGCGAACACGGCACCCGGAATGAGCACATAGTGGAAATGCGCCACAAGGAACATCGTGTTGTGATACTGGTAATCGGCACTGGCCATTGCGAGCATGACACCCGTTACCCCGCCGATGGTGAAAATCGGAATAAAGGCGAGCGTATAAAGCATTGGCGTTGTGAAGGTAATCCTGCCTTTTCGCAGGGTGAACAGCCAGTTGAATATTTTAACCCCTGTAGGTACGGCAATGGCCATTGTGGTAATCGAGAAGAAGCTGTTGACCATGGCGCCTTGACCCATCGTATAGAAATGGTGAGCCCATACGAGGAAGGACAGGAGCGAGATAATCAGCATACTGAATACCATGGAGGTATATCCGTACAGGTTCTTTTTGGAGAAGGTCGCAATAATTTCGCTATAAATACCGAAGGCCGGCAGAATAACGATATAGACCTCCGGATGACCCCATACCCAGAACAGATTGGCCCAGAGCATATCCATCCCGCCGTTGGCCATCGTGAAGAACTGGGAGCCGAACAGGCGGTCGAACATCATCAGCGCAAGCGCAACAGTAAGTACCGGGAAGGCGAAGACGATAATGACGTTGGTGATGAGTACGGACCAGGTGAACATCGGCATCTTCATCAGCTTCATGCCCGGTGCACGCATTTTGAGAATCGTTACAATAAAGTTGACCCCTGTAATCAGCGTCCCGATACCGGAAATCTGCAGGGCCAGGGAGTAGTAGTTGTTACCGACTGTCGGGCTGAATTCAAGACTCGCCAGCGGGAAGTAGGCTGACCATCCGGCATCCGGCGATCCGCCGATAACGAAGGAAATGTTCAGCAGCATGGCCCCCATGAAGAAGAGCCAGAAGCTGACGGCGTTAAGCCGCGGGAACGCGACGTCACGCGCGCCGATCTGCAGCGGTATGATCACATTCATCAGACCGATGATGAACGGCATGGCCATGAACAGGATCATGATTAGACCATGCGTGGTAAATACCTCATTGTAATGCTGCGCATCGAGGAATTTCATTTCCGGCGCGGCCGTCTGCAGACGCATCATCATCGCGTCCACACCGCCGCGGAACAGCATGAGCAGCGCCGCGAGGATATACATGACACCGATTTTTTTGTGATCTACAGTAGTAAGCCATTCACGCCAGAGGTATCCCCATTTCTTGAAATAGGTAAGCCCGACGAGAATCCCGATGGTGGCAAGTGCGATGCTGACCATGGCTCCGTATATCAAGGGTTCGCCGTGAACCTTAAATTTGTCTAAATCCATTAGGGTGGCTCCTTTCAGTGTGTTACGTTAAGCTCTTGCAGAGCTAGTTGCCTTCATGAGTCTCGGCATCTACGGGTGAGCTTGGCAGCGGCTGTTCGACTTCCGGATCAGGTTCGCTGTCAAATTCGGTTCCGCTGGACGGCACAGGAGAAGGATGGATTTCTTTGTTATCCTGATGCTCCTCACTGCCGTTGTCCATGTCCATTTCACTTCCGTTACCACTCATGTGTTCACTGTGGTCTCCAGGGGGAGGACTGAACTCTAAGTGGGTCGAGGAATAGGTTTTACGTCCGAGGAAGTCCGTGGCGAGCAGGCCTTTGAATTCATCCTCTGTAAGCTCTGGCGCGGTTTCCTTGACGTCATTCACCCATTCGTCGTAATCCTTGCTGCTCATAACAAGCGCTTCAAATTCCATGTGGGCAAAGCCTTTACCGCTGAAGTTGGCATTCTTTCCAATATAAGAGCCTTCGGTATCAGCTGACAGGTGAAGCGTGGTGAGCATGTCACTCATGGCGTACTTTTGTCCGGCAAGCTGTGGAATCCATAGGCTGGTAATGGTGCCGAATGAGTACATTCTGAATTCAACTGCACGATGCACAGGCATATTCACGTAGTTAACCGTTTCAATGCCTTCCTCCGGATAGCTGAAATGCCATTTCCAGTTGGAGGATGAAGCGTAAATGACCAGCGGTGTCTGATCTTTATAGTCCGCGGCCACGTTCTCGACTTCGGTAGTTGTCTTGACGGTTACAACTGACAGGAAGGCGACGATAATGATCGGGATAATAATCCAGATCGCTTCAAGTACCTTGTTGCCCTCCTCGTGTTCAGGAATGTAACCCTCGTTACTCTTCTTCGCCCGGTACTTAACCAGTACAAAGATATATAAGATGTAGACAACTGCCAGAACACCAAGCATTACAACAATGGAGAGAATGATGGTATCCGATAACGTCCTTGCAGACGGCCCCTTCGGGTTCAGAACAGCGATCGAGCTGCATCCCGGCAGGAGAAGGATCAGGCTTAGAAACAAAGCGTATAACGGTCCCTTTTTTTTCATATAGAACTCCTTCCTTCAATACTACTTTTCATTCGCCGTTCATTAAACGGGCGTACTACTTAACCTGTATCTATAGTAAGAATTACTTACCCATAATGCAAAATACATATTTTGTATAAATAGATAAAAAAGTCCTTAAAAATGGCGAACAAGTTAAATATGTGTGATCAAATTGTTACAACTACTTAAGGGTATGATAAAGATCACTGTAGCGGCGCAGTTTAAGCTAATTTTAAGGTTGTTCAAACTTTGTTCAAGATTGCATATTTGTTATTAATATTGTCACAATTATTTTGGGTCAAAAACACGTGAGTGAACCGCTTATGGCCTGCTGTGACAGCATTCGATGAGAATTGTCGTATTTCAGAAAAAAAGCTGAATATTCATTTTATCATTGCAAAAAGGGTGACAATATTTTAGCTTGCGGTTACAATCTCTCAAATTACGTTATATCTATGTGTGATAAAGTAATAGACAAATATACATAGATTGGAGATTGCTGCTGTGCCTATTAAAAAAATAATGCTGTTATTCCTCTCTTTATTCCTGGTTACGGTTCTTGTACAGATCCCTGCTAACGCTGAAGGTAAGACTAATGTACTGAAGCTCGGGATCAACGATAAATTGAGCGGTATAGAAGCCGTGTCTGTAAAAGGCACTTATTATGTCCCGCTGCGTGCTCTGGCCGATGAATTAAAATGGACGCTTACCGGTCTAACCGACGGAGTTCTGGTGTCGGGCGGCTCCGGGTCGCTGACTTTGCAGGGCGATGCCGGCGCTGTGCTCAAAGATGGTACAGTGGTGCCTGTGAGCACTTTTTTGCAGGACGGTAAACTTATGGTTCCGCTGAAAGTAAGCGGGTATCTTGGGTATATCATATCCTTTGCGGGGGATAAATATTTGCTCCGGGTGAAGGACGGCTCAGCGGGACTTACAGATGAAGCCTATGTCACCAAGTATGCAGCTGAACTGAAACCTGTGGAGACAGCCCCGGCGGAGCCTGAACCATCTGCTGAACCCGGCAAGCCGGGACAAACCGTATATCTTACTTTTGATGATGGGCCGTCGGCGACGACTTCCCAGCTGCTGGATATCTTAAGTAAGTATGAGGTGCAGGCAACCTTCTTCATGCTGGGAAATAACATGAGCAAATATCCTAACCAAGTGAAGCGGATTGTGAAGGAAGACTACGGCCTGGGGCTTCATGGCATGACACACCGTAAGGAGAAATTCTATGCTTCCCCGGCTGCGGCGCTTGCGGAAATGTCGGGTGACAATGCTGTCCTCAAGAAACTGACGGGCGCTACTACATCGCTAATCCGGCCGCCTTATGGCAGCAAGCCCTATTTCACCAAGTCTTTCCGGGATAAGGTGCTTGGACAAGGCTATCATCTCTGGGACTGGAATGTGGACTCGAATGACTGGAGATATAAAGAGGACAGTGACAAGATCTACAATACAGTAATGGGGCAGGTTCGCACGCTGAAGAAGTCGAAGACGAATCCGGTTATTCTAATGCATGATCAGAAGGCCACCCTCAAGGTGCTGCCGCGTCTGCTAGAAGCGCTTAAGAAGGAAGGCTACACCTTCCAAGTCATTACGAAAGATATGGAGCCGGTGAATTTCTGGAAGGATAAACGGTGATCCGAAGGGTTTGAATGCAAAAGAGCAAGCTGCGGGAGTTTCCGCCGGCTTGCTCTTTTTTGCGGCTTGTACCGGGAAATTTGGACAAACCTTTGTGAGAAGTAAAGTACAACAATGCAGGTTTGCACCGGCTGAATCAGCGGGTAGAGATGTGTTAGCACGAGAGTAACGATGGCGCTACTTGTACAGATAATGGACAATCATATTGACCAGCTCCGACTTCAACCGGTCCACGGCGATCCGCTGCGGGGAGAAGGAGATGACATCGACGATGGCGCTCACCGCTTCGAACACAATCACGGAAGCTGCCTCCACGTCTTCAGTCTTCAATTCATCCTGACCCATTTGCAGGTACTTAAGCGTTCTGAGCCGGCCTGTTTCATACTGGGCATCCATCAGCTGCTTGATGACCTCATCACTGTGGTACATGATGCTCAGATCTTTATGATATCCGATAAACGCCTTATGCGAGAGCAGAAGGGTGTCTATCAGATGCAGAATCAGCTCGGAGCGGCCGATCGTTTCGAAATTAATCTCTGACATTGAAGCATCAATCCTGGCTAGAAGGTCATCGCCGTACATATGGAGAACGTCGATGAATATGGCTCTTTTATCAATAAAATAGGAATAGAAGCTGCCTGTGGATACCCCGGCCGCCGCAGCGATTTCCTTGGTATTGGTCTGATGAAAGCCCTTGTCCGAGAATAGCTTCATTGCCGCCTTGATAATGGCTTCCTTGGTTCTGATACTGCGCTCCTGCTGCGGAGTTCTAACCTTGTCCTCGATTTCACCCATGTCTTAAGGTCCCCCTTATAGTACAAATTCTAGAGGAGCAGTTTTGAGCTGTCAATAAAAGTTGAACCAGGGTTCATTTTTTGTGATTGACAAATGTGAACTTTGGTTCATATAATGCGAATATGAACTTTATTTCATATTTTGAAGGGTGATGGAGATGGGCCTTAGAACACGCAGAGCGTTATCTTTTACGGCAATAGTCCTGGGGTTTTTCATGGCGCTGCTGGATACGACGATTATTAATATTGCCCTGCCGGAGATGACACGTCATTTCGGCGGAAGTGTATCACAAGTCTCCTGGGTGATGAACGGCTATAACCTGGCATTCGCCGTGTTTATACTCACCGCCTCCCGTCTGGCCGATCAATTCGGGCGGAAGAAGGTGTTCCTCATCGGAGTGGCGCTGTTTACGCTGAGCTCCCTGCTGGCGGGTTTCTCTACTTCGCTCGGCATGCTAATTGCACTTAGAGTCATTCAGGGATTGGGCGGTGCGGTGATTGTGCCGGTCACGATTCCGCTGACCACAATAACCTTTCCCAAAGAAATGCACGGCCTGATTATCGGCATCTGGGGTGCCATCTCCGGGGTAGCGGCTGCAAGCGGTCCGGCGCTTGGCGGGATTCTGACACAGAAGCTGAGCTGGGAATGGATCTTTTTTGTGAATGTGCCGCTTGGGCTGCTGAGTATTGTGCTGACGGCCATATTTATTAAGGAATCACGGGATAACACAGCGGGCCGTTCCATAGATTACGCCGGGATCCTGGGGATCACCGGAGGGATGTTCTTCCTTACATATGCTCTGATCAAAGTGCAGGATTACGGCTGGAGCTCACGAATTTTCCTTGCGCTGCTGGCTGCGGGAGTATTGCTTGTGGTGTTCTTTTTTATTACGCAGTACAAGGGGAAGGCGCCAATGCTGCCCTTGTCATTGCTAAGGATCAGAGCCTTCAACAGCACATCGGTTTCTATGATCATTCTGGGTGCGGCGCTGATGAATGTTTCGCTGCTGACCTCCTTTTATCTTACCCGGGTGATGGGGGTGTCTGAGCTGAAGGCGGGCCTTGTCCTCTCAATGATGGCAGTCGGCTCCATCGCCAGCTCAGCCATTTCCGGACCGCTGTCTGCGAAATATGGCAGCAGCCGGTTTGCCGCAGCAGGCATGGTGTTGATAGGCGGCGCCACCTATTCAATGAGCGGGCTGCACGCCGGCTCTACACTGGGCGCGGTGATGCTCCGGCTCGCACTGGCCGGCCTCGGGGTGGGGCTCTCGATGGCGCCTGTGATGTCTTCGGCGATCAGGGTCGTTCCTGAAGACAAGGTGGGGATTGCTTCAGGGGTAACCAATATGGCGAAGTCACTCGGCAGTGTAATCGGCGTGGCCATTATCGTCACCGTGCTGCAGCATAATACAGCCGGGCAGCTGAGAGCAGCGAGCTCCGCTAACATACGAGTGATACCTGGAGCAGATGTGCAGCAGCAGGCTGCCGTAGATGCTTTCAGCCAGACTTATAAGTTCGCAAGTTATCTAATCCTGCCGGGAATTGTCGCAGCTTTATTCAGTGATGAACGCAGACAGCGGCGGGGCAGCGTTTGATAATTCGCGGGTCATAGCTCTACAGCTGTTTGCCCGTGCCCGGCGGAATCTCCGAAACAACATCCTTCTTATAACAACAGAAATTAATTGTTTATGAAACTGGATATTGATTATTTTGTTCACCGGAGTCCCGAAACGTAGCAATACGCCCCGGCCGCGCATAAATTGGAACAGGACGAGATGCCGGGCAGTGTTCTCTGCGGTCCCCATCCTGTTCAAGTGCCGGGAGGGATGCTTATGCCACGCAGAATTGCCAGTACGCCCAGACAAGACGGCTACCGTATGCCCGGAGAATTCGAGCCGCATCAGGGGACATGGATGCTCTGGCCGACCCGGACGGACACTTGGAGACTGGGCGCGAAGCCGGCGCAGGCTGCTTTTGCCAGAGTGGCGGCAGTGATTGCAGAGTTTGAACCTGTAACGATAGGCACCATCAGTGCCCAATATGAGCATGTCCGGGCACTTGTGCCACCGCAGGTACGTGTGGTGGAGATCTCCTCAAACGATGCGTGGATGCGGGATATCGGCCCGACCTTTGTAGTGAACGGCAGCGGCGGGGTACGTGGAATTGACTGGGGGTTCAATGCCTGGGGCGGACTGGACGGAGGGCTGTATTTTCCCTGGGACCAGGATCTGCTGGTGAAGCGGAAGGTGCTGGAGATCGAGAAGCTGGACTATTATGACCTGCGGCATTTCATCCTTGAGGGCGGAGCTGTTCATGTGGATGGAGAAGGTACACTGATAACGACTGAGCAGTGTCTGCTGCATAAGAACCGCAACCCTCATCTGTCCAAAAGGCAGATCGGGGGTTATTTGCGCGACACGCTGAACGTAGACAAGATTATCTGGCTGCCCAGAGGGATGAGCGATGATGAGACGGACGGGCATATTGATGAGGTGGCCGCTTTTGTGAAACCGGGCGTAGTGGTGATGAGCTGGACAGACGACCGGGAAGACCCGCAATATGAGGTGCTGCACGAAGCCTATTCACGTCTCATCCGGAAGAGGGATGCACGCGGGCGCAAACTGGAGGTTCACCGTCTGCATATCCCGGAGCGGCTGATTATTACAGATGAAGAGGCGGGATGGATCGACCCGGCCAGCGGCAGCTACAGCCGTGCCTCCGGCACAACATTCGCTGCGACATATGTGAATTTCTATATCTGCAATGGCGGAGTGGTAATGCCGGCATTCGGGGACAAGCGGGATAGGGAGGCGCTGGAGACCGTGCAGCGGTTATTCACCGACCGCAAGGTGGTTCAGGTCAATACCCGCGAGATCGCCTTGGGCGGCGGGAATATTCACTGTATTACCCAGCAGCAGCCCCAGGGCTGGTAGGTTTACAGAGTACTTCGAAAGTTTACAGAGCGAGTCGGAACCTGGCTGAAATCACACCGACACTAGAAGAGAAGAGACCAACAAAAGCAATTGACTAGGATGCTGCAAGGTTTCTACCAGTATTTCGCACTGTACCACTGTGACTACAAGCTTCATAGTCTGAAACGGCAAATTGAACGACAGTGGGTACGGGTATTGCGCAGAAGGAGCCAGAGACATCGGCTGTACTGGTCTTACTTGAGAAACAGGGACTGGTTTAGATTGCCGGAGAGAATACCGTTCTGCAAGGAAAGTATGCCCGTCACATCATCGGTACCCGGGTGACCGGTTCCGGTTTTGAAGGGCTTATCCCGAGAAAAGATCTCCAACTTTTTCCGGAGTGCGGATTTCAGTCCGCAACGCTAGACGATATTATATACCTTGCAAGCAAAAGGGAGGCCTAAAGTGAAAAAAGCGATACTGATGACCAGACTGGATCTACTAACAACCAAGTCCTCCATGGGAGCCAATATTTCCTTGCTTGTTCCGGTATTGTTATTGGCTTATCTTAATTCTCCGTCATGGGTCATTTATATGACATGCGGCTGGTTCGCAGCCTTGACTTCCGTCAACATATTTGCTCTGGAAGAGAAAAGCAACCTAAGGCAATTGTACGGTACGCTCCCCATTGGTTGGCGCAATGTAGTTTTGGGCCGTTATTTGTATTTTCTGCTGCTCTATGTATCCTTCCTCATTATTGTGGTGCCTCTTTATTCGATACTTTTGCTTGTCAATGAGCGGGCGCTTGAATTGGATTTGATTAACGGGCTATGCGCGAGTTTCGTCTTGTTCTCCGTGATTATCTCTATGCAGCTTCCTATTTATTTTAAGCTGGGCCATAGTAAAGGGCGGTATTGGTCCCTTGTCCCGTTTATCGGTGCATTAGTAGCAGTTATGGTGTTTTTTTATTTTTTTCCACTTGAGAATGTAATTGGATTTTCGAGGCGGAATACAGTATATTTTATCATAGGCGGGTTTCTGTTGGCTGCTGGTTTGTTGTTTTCTTCCTACAGATTATCGGCCAGATTTTATCGCAAATCCGGTATGTAACCAAAACTGTGGGCAGGAGCGGATTATTATGAAATGTAAAACGTGCAGAAAAAGAATGAAGGGCACCGAAACCAGCTTGAAGATTACCGTCTGCGGAAAAGACAAAGAGGCGGTCCGCGTGCCCGCTTACAGGTGTCCGGTATGCGGAAGCGTCATTGTGCATGACATCATTATGGAAAGACTTATGCGTTACGCGATGCGCAAAGAGGGCAGAATTGTCGATTATGCGGAATGCGAAAACGAGGAAGCCGTAGCCGGTCAAGTTTTATGACCGGCTATAGCTGTCCCCTCAGCCCGTCGGCTTTCACGAGCGCAATGAGCCGAAGATGGTTGAGGGGCTCTTACGAAAAAATATACTAGAATTAATATGCTTCATTGTGAATGAATAAACATTGAGATGAATATTGTGAATAATATACATAAAGTAAATGCTTTTTTTATCAGTATATGTGAAGAATTCTTTAGTGGAATAAAGCATAGGGTGTGCTTTTCTCACCTATTTTTCACTATCACAGTAATATGTTGTGCACTGTAATTAGTTTGTCATCACTTGGAAATTAGTTTGTCACCATATATGAATTGTCAAAGCCTGAACCCTAGTTGGTTCAGGCTTTTTTTCTAGGCCCGATCCCAGGAATACCCCGCGATACGATTATACCGGGAACCGGGAGATTACTCTGACTTACAAGCTGGAGAGCGGCAGGAAGCTCGTACGGACCTATATTGTTCCGGAAAAGGGGTTTGAGCCGGAGATGAAGTCGGTCATGTAGAAAGAGGATTTCAAGCGATTATCTGGCCCAGCTGGATGAGCGGGATATGTCGCCGGCACTTAAGGCCCTTCTACCATAGTCTTCTTGTCTATTAAATTAAACCAATGTCAGATTAATGCCCCGTATCCGGTGATGTTTCCCGGGCGGGGGCATTGCTCTGCCGCATCCATGGAATGAATAGCGGTTGAGGCTGCTGCTTTCGGGATGGATGCTCTTGATTCCGCCCGAAGCGTGCCGGAAGAGGGAATGAGGAGAGGATAATGAGGCGCTTACGTGTCTTAAGCCTCTGCTTTGGGTTATGCTTATATCAAGTAAGCATAATGACTCACATGGAGCTGCCGTGTAAGGAGGGAACTTTAATGGAAGAGGTAACGGATCATCTGGATCATGGACTGCAGATCGTCTTCATAGGATTTAACCCCAGCATCCGTTCCGGAGAGCTGGGTCACCACTATGCCAATCCGCGTAATAATTTCTGGCGCATCCTGCATAAGTCCGGTCTGACGCCGCGGTTGTATGATGCCTCTGAGGACGGCGAATTGCTGAAGCTGGGCTACGGGTTCACTAACATTGTCGCCCGCCCCACGGTAGGCGCTGAAGATATCACCCGGGAGGAATACACGCAGGGCAGGGAACTGCTCCGGGCCAAGCTGGAGCAATACCGTCCGGACATCGCCTGCTTTGTCGGCAAAGGCGTATACACGGAATTCAGCCGCAGAACCAAAGTGGACTGGGGATTTCAAGAAGGTGTGACTCCGGTGGTAGACGGAGTGCGGGAGTTTGTCGCGCCTTCGTCCAGCGGGCTCGTCCGTATGCCAATGCCGGAGATCGTTGATATTTACCGGCGTCTGCATGATTTTACGGAAGAGAAGGAGACTTGAGGCGAGGGTCGCCATTCGCTTGATTCGTAGTTTCCGCAGAATGGGGACTTCTTAGGCCGGTAGGATGAAGGGAATGTTGTATTATGGGCAGGATTTTATTAAAAGTCACCAGATTTCTGCCACGGAAAGCAGATAAGCGGATAAGCTGGTAAAGTCGAACAATGGCAGTCAACTGCACATCAAACAAAAGCCCCCTCAGCTCAAAGGCTTAAGGGGGCTTAGCTAGTTAAATCTGAATCAGCAGCAGAATGATTGATGATAACGACAGGCAGACACTGACCAGATACAGCACAGCGACGACCTGCTTTTGATTCAGGCCGGCTTTGAGCAGGCGGTAATGAACCTGGGTGGCGTCGGCCTGATAGATGGCCTGTCCCTTGAGGAACCTTTTGACGACAACAAAAATATTATCGAAGATCGGCACGCCGAGCGCAAGAATCGGGATGCACAGCGACAGCACCGTTGCCTGCTTGAAGGCACCGTCGAGCGCAATCACGGCCAGAATGAAGCCGAGGAAGGTGGCGCCGGCGTCACCCATGAAGATTTTGGCGGGAGCCTTGTTGTAGCGCAGATACGCGACTGTGACCCCGATTAGTGACATCGCCATGATGGCCGACGAGGATTGTCCCATGGTAATGGCGACTATGAACAGGGTTACTGCCGATATCGCCGTCAGTCCTCCGGCCAGACCATCCATGCCGTCAGAGAAATTAATCACTGTGGTGACGCCGAAGATCCAGATAATCGTCAGCAGGAACTGCAGAATGAACGGCAGTGAGATATAATCTCCTGAGAAGGGATTGATGAATCCCGTGAAGGCATTGCCTGAGAAAAAGACGAGAATCGCTGCGGCGATCTGAACAATGAATTTCGGAAGCGCCGGGAAGTCTTTGCCTTTGGTTTTGTACCAGTCATCAATGGTTCCTATAGTCAGCAGCAGCACGCCGCCGATGAACAGGGCCAGCGTCTCCAGTGAGAAGTCCCGGGCAAACAGCAGATATGTAATAAAGAAGCCTACGAATATAGCATAGCTGGCCGTGAGCGGAATCGGCTCCCTATGTATTTTGCGTTCTACATCTTCCCTGGGCCTGTCCACAAAATCAAGCCGGAAAGCGAGCTTACCAAGAGGGGGAATCAGCAGATAAACGATAAAAAATGACACGAGAAACGCTAAAACGTATAAAATGACAATCACCCCGTTGATTTATTTAAAATATAAGAATATATAGCTTTCACACGATAACTGATCCTTCTATTTCTCGCTAAATTATATCGCAGAAGGTTATACGTTGTCGAACCGGCAAACAAGATGGAGGGAATTATTTTGAAATATGAGTGTATTTTATTTGATGCTGATGATACGCTGTTTGATTACGGTATGGCGGAGAGCCATGCCTTGTATCACGCCTTTGCACATTTTGGCCTGCCGACAGGGGCGGAGGACTATGCGTCCAGCTACAAAGCAATTAACCATTCGCTATGGAAGGATTTCGAGCAGGGTCGGATTACCTCTGCCGCGCTGCGGGTGGAGCGGTTCAACCGGCTGTTTGCTGCACATAGCCTTGAGCTGAAGCCTGAGGAATTCAGCGAAGCTTATCTGCGGTTCCTCGGTGAAGGCACGTTCCTGATTCAAGGCGCGATAGAGCTGTGCGGAGAGCTTGCCGGATGCAGGCTGGCGATTATTACGAACGGAATCAAGGATGTGCAGCAATCCAGAATCAAGGGTTCGCCGCTGAGCGAGGTGTTCGAGGCGATTATTATCTCTGAGGAGACCGGGTATCAGAAGCCGGAGACGGGGATTTTTGACTATGCTTTTGAGCGGCTTAAGATTACCGATAAAAGTAAGGTGCTGATTGTCGGTGACTCCCTGACCTCGGATATCCAGGGCGGGATCAATTATGGCATCGATACCTGCTGGTTCAACCCGCTGGAGAAGCCGGGAGATCCGGATGTGCTGCCTACCTATGAAATCCGCAGTTTAGATGAGCTGCTGGAGATTGTGCGCTAGGGTAGGGCGAAATTTGTGGCAGGCGGGTGAAGTGGAGCGCCAATTCCTCTTGAACTTAGCTTCCCGCAGGTTGAAAGATACTCCCCTGTGTTAAATATATAAGGACGCTATATTCATCCTATATTGATAACAACACACGGGAGAGGATTACTATGAACAAAAAATGGCTGATTGCCGCCGTGGTCACCGGACTTACGGTAACCGGCTCTGCAGGAGTCTATGCAGGCGCCAAGCTGCAGCAGATCAAAGCCTATCTCAACCACAGTCTCGGGATTGTGGTGGATGGCACTCCTTACTGGCTGAAGGACGGTAACGGCAAAACTCTAACGCCAATCACCTACGAAGGCACCACTTACCTGCCCATCCGTTCAATCGCGGATGCGCTGGATGTGCCGATAACTTATGATGCCGCGAATTATAAAGTGCGGATCGGTACCGGCAGTGAGGTCACTCCTTCACCGGGAACTTCACCGGGAACCTCCGCCGGCGGCGGGACTACAGCTCCGGTAGAGGGTACTGCCCGGCCGGTTAATCTGCCGAAGGATTTCCCGATTCCGCCCGATGCCCTGATTGCGACTACCCTTGATACGGATGCAAACGGCGTGAAAAAGGTTGCTTTCAGTTACTCCACACAGGAAACGCTGGACATGATGGGATTCGTATACAGTGAATATGTCCGGATTAAGCGGCTCGATAATGCCTCTGAGACCGTATCCGCCAGCACGGTCAAAATTACCGGCAGACTCGGTGGTACAAGCCCGGTATCGATCATTGGTAAAGCTTCGACTGCCCGGCCGGGCTTCAATATCTTCACCGTTACCTGGTCAGAGAGCTGACGGAGTAAGTATGCCGTCATACAGCCGTATACAGACCAAAAACTCCGGACCGCTTGTCGGCCGGAGTTTTTGCTGGGATGCTGCAGATTCAGGCGCTGCCTGGTACCCGGACTTCTGCACTCGGAGACCCTGATTGTGAGCTGACCGTGGGTCCTCTAAGCAGGATAGATGCTGTGCCCGATAGCCGGGCAGAAGCCTTAAGCCTGCTGCCGGGTATCCAGCGGCTTCAAATGGGCTTCGATCTGTACCCGTTTCGACTCCAGGAACGGCGGCAGGGCCAGGGCTTCGCCCAGATGCTCCACCTCTTCATCGGTGGCGAAGCCCGGACCATCTGTAGCCAGCTCGAACAGGATTCCATTCGGCTCGCGGAAGTACAGTGAGCGGAAGTAGAAGCGGTCGACGAATCCTGAATTGGGCAGCTGTACGGTGCGGATACGTTCGATCCACAGCTTAAGCTCTTCTTCGTTATCCACGCGGAAGGCGACATGATGCACGCCGCCCCGTCCGAGGCGCTCCTGCGGCAGATCCTTGCGTTCCTCCAGATGAATCTCGGTGCCGGACCCGCCTTCTCCGGTCTCGAACACGATGACATCCGGCTGTCCGGTTACCGGCGAAGGATAAGTGCCCGCGCGGCGGAAGCCGAGCAGATCTTCCAGAATCAGTGCTGTATGTTCGGCTGTCTCTACTGTTAGATGTGCCGGGCCCAGTCCAACAATGGCATATTCCACCGGAACGGGGCTCTTGTCCCAGGGCTTGCCGCCGGCCATACCCTGATTATGCTCATCCGAGACGAGGATAAGGCGCTGTCCCTCGTGGTCGGTGAAGGCCAGCGTCTTGCGGCCGCCGCGTTCGGTAATCTCATCGTGCTCTACACCAAACACAGTGAACCGCTGAGTCCAGAAGAGCAGCGCATCATCACTTGGTACACGGAGTGAAAGTGCAGAGATGCTGTTGTTGCCGTCGCGGTTGCGGCCGGCGTTCGGCAGCTCGAAGAAGGTAAGCTCCGTACCCGGATTCCCGGTCTCATCCCCATAGAACAGGTGATAGACAGAGACATCATCCTGGTTTACTGTTTTTTTGATCAGGCGGAGTCCGAGCACTTCTGTGTAGAATTTGTAGTTTTCCGGTGCTTTGGCTGTAATGGCGGATACATGATGAAGCCCTTTTAATGTTAAACTCATGGGAAGACCTCCTAATAAAGTTTTGCCGCTTCGTAAGCAGCAGCTATAATTTTGTGACCTTAAGCGGATATATTTGAATGTGCCGGATACTTAATGAGTATTTTTAAGTTACTATAATTTTAATAGTTAATAAGAATAAACGCAAGATGTATTTTTGTAATCCTATTTAGTATCCGAGAAAGCGGGGTTAAACATGCATACCCAATCAAGTCTGCTGCGGCAGCTGGAGAACCTGCGAATCGATCCGCGCGGAACGCTGCTAGTCCATTCCTCCTATAAAAGCATTGGTGAAGTAGAAGGGGGGGCCGACACCGTTCTGGATGCGCTCTCCGAATATATGAAGGAAGGGCTGCTTGTCCTGCCGGCGCATACCTGGTCATATATTAACGGGTCGAATCCGAGGTTCTCTGTTCTGGAGTCTCCCGTCTGCGTAGGCATCCTGCCGGAGCTGTTCCGGAAGCGGCCGGGTGTAATCCGCTCCTGGCATCCGACCCACTCTGTAGCTGCGCTTGGCGCGGACGCGGCGGTCTTCACTGCGGGAGACCAGCGCTGGGATACGCCCTGTGCGCGCGGCTCGGTCTACGGCAAGCTGCTGGACCGCAAGGCAGAGATTATGCTGCTGGGTGTGGATCTGCGGAGAAATACCTTCATCCACGGCATTGAAGAATGGGTGGATATCCCTGGCAGAATGACGGACGGGCATGAACTGCTCTACACTGTTACACCTGAAGGGGAGGAAATCGCTGTTCCTTCACGCAGACATTCCGGACTGTCCTGGTCGCAGCACTTCTGGAAAGTGGAGCCTGTGCTGGAGGAAGGCGGCGCTCTGCGCCGGGGCAGCTTCGGGAATGCCGGGGTCATGATCTGCGGAACCGTGGAGACCACGGATATCCTGAGCCGCATGCTTGCGGATAATCCGGATTTGTTCTCGGACAATGAACCGCTAAGCGGAGGGGATGTGCCTGAAGCATTACCCAAGACGAAGTCCGGAATTCCGCAGCACCGGCCAGCCGGGGAGCGCTCCCGTCCTTAATCCGGGACCGGGTATCTGTTCATTATGGCAAGGCTCTATCAATGTATGGTATATTATTCTCACATAAAACAAAGTAAGGAGATTGGAAATGACAAAAACTTTGATCTTTGGACACAAAAACCCGGATACTGATACCATCTGTTCAGCAATTGCTTATGCAGCGCTCAAGAATGAACTGGGCTGGGATGCCGAGCCGGTCCGGCTGGGAGAGGTCAGCGGCGAAACTCAGTATGCGCTTGATCACTTCGGGGTACCGGCGCCGCGTCTGGTGGAGAATGTTGCCGCTGAAGCGAAGCAGGTTATTCTCGTCGACCATAACGAACGTCAGCAAAGTGCGAATGATATCGGTCAGGTCCGTGTGGTTGAGGTTATCGACCATCACCGGATTGCCAACTTTGAAACTGCTCATCCGCTGTACTATCGTGCAGAGCCGGTAGGCTGTACTGCAACCATCCTGAACAAGCTGTACAAAGAGAAGGGTGTAAGCATTCCGAAGGACATCGCCGGTCTGATGCTCTCCGCTATCATTTCCGACTCCCTGCTGTTCAAATCGCCGACCTGCACAGATGAGGATGTTGCCGCTGCACGTGAGCTGGCTGACATTGCTGGTGTAGACGCTGACAGCTATGGCCTTGCTATGCTCAAGGCAGGTGCCGACCTAAGCGACAAGAGTATTGCCCAGCTGATCTCCCTGGATGCCAAGGAATTCAAAATGGGTGAATACAAAGTGGAGATCGCCCAGGTCAATGCTGTAGATGTGAACGATGTGCTCTCTAAGCAGGCAGAGCTGGAAACAGCCCTTACCGCGATTATCGACGACAAGGGACTTGATCTGTTCCTGTTCGTAGTTACCGATATCCTGAACAACGATTCGGTTGGACTGGCTCTGGGCCGCGTGGCTGTTGCCGTAGAGCAGGCTTATAACGTGAAGCTGGACGACAACAAAGCTGTGCTGAAGGGTGTAGTTTCCCGCAAATCACAGATCGTACCGGTGCTGACCGAAACGATTGCCAAGCTGTAACAGGCACGCCCGGAACTCATCCGGAACAGTGAATTATCCATTATTTTACATAAAACCGGCTGCAGCATTCTTAAGGGGATGAAGCAACCGGTTTTATTTTACAATTGACAGCAACTCCTTCCGGTTTGGCGGGTATAATCAGCATAAGAATATTTGAGGGGGACGGGAATGATGGGGAAGATACGTAAGCTGGCGGTTTCCACTCTTGGACTGATGATTATCTCAGGAGGAACTTTGCTGTATGCTGCTGCGGGCAAAACGGATCTCTCTGTATACATAAATAACGTGCTTCAAAAGCAGCCGGGGATATCATCGGAAGGCCAGACCTATGTGCCGCTGGACCAGCTTCCTGACAATATGCATGCGATCCTGTCTCTGGATGAGTCGGCGGGGACGGTCCATATCTATAAGCCCAATGTGAACACGGTGCTGCTTGATGAAAAGGGTACTATTTTCGGCAAAGTAAGAACCTCGTCCAGCAGCACGTTCTACACACTGGTGCAGGTGGATCAGCTGAAAACGGATATTTCCGATTTGAAAATCACAATTACTGACCCGGCCGGCCAAACGGATACCGTGGACAATCAGCAGATTACGGAGAAGAAGGAGAGCTTCTGGTTCAAGTCGGCGGCGTATAATTACACCTTCACGGAGAAGGGCAGCTATACGATTCAAGTCTATTTGAAAGACGCTGCATCCAAGAAATGGTTCATCGTTTCCGAACTGCAGATATCGACCACTTAAGGTCATCATCATGAAGTAGGAGCGGGGAATATGGCAAAAACACGAAACAGCGGAGCGCCCCAATATAAGTCGTTTGGTCTTGTGCTGCAGGCATTAGTGATTCTCGCGAAAAAAGGAAGTACCTGTTCCAGCTGCGAAATCGCCGAATTGCTGTCGTCTAAAGCCACACTATTGAGGCGCATTATGGCTAATCTGACCCGTGAGCGGATTCTGGTGACCCGCGAGGCTATTCGGGCATGCCTGCTGAGAAGCTGAAGGATATTGCGCTGATAGACGGCGGGCTAATCTCCATGCAGCTTATGCTGGCAGCCAAGGCGCGAGGTTATGATACCGTACCTATGGGCGGATTCGTTCACGACAGCTTCAAGGCGCTGTTCGGGATTACAGAGCGTTATGTGCCGGTGATGCTTATTGCGCTGGGCAAGGCAGCGGTAGAGGGTCGGCCGACAGCCAGACTTCCGCTGGAAGCTGTTGCGCAATGGAACGCTTTTCAGGCCTAATTCTGAAGGATTAAGCTTCACACTATATTACTGTACCTGCTGTCTTCTGAAGAAACGGATGCCGCCCCAAGGGCCGGTGCCCGTTTCTTCTTGTTTGCAGAGCTTTCTGCTACACTGTAGGTATGCAAGACCCTGAACTTCATTAAGACAGACCATAACAGCCTTTAGGAGGAGATCACATTGATTACAGTATATCCTGCAGAGTCTGCACACCGGTTCGATCACGGCTGGCTGAAGGGCAGTCATGTCTTCTCGTTTGGCGATTTCTATGATCCTGACAATACAGCCTTCGGCCCGATGCGGGTCTGCAACGACGATACCATCTCTCCGGGAAGAGGTTTTGGTGCCCACCCGCACAGTGATATGGAGATCGTCTCCATTGTGCTGTCCGGCGTGCTGCTCCATGAGGATAACCTGGGCAATGTGGCGGAGACTTCTTTTGGCGGCATTCAGCGGATGTCAGCCGGAACGGGAGCCATTCATACGGAGCATAACCCTTCTGACAGCGAGCCGGTGCGGCTGCTGCAGCTGTGGTTCATGCCGAGTACCCGGGGAACGGCCCCTTCCTATGCGACAGGCCGCTTCGATCCGGCGAAGCTGGATGGAAGACTGCTTCCGGTAGTGGCAGCTGAAGCTTCGCCGGAGGTCGCCGGCATTGCCCAGGATATGACCATTTATCTGGGCAGAGCGCAGGCTGGCGGATTGCTTGATTTCCGGCAGGAGCCGGGCCGGCGTATCTTCATCTACTTAATCGGAGGACAAATTACGCTGAACGGGGAAGCTGTGCTGAAGCCGGGGGATTCTGCCCGGATTGAAGGGGTGAGCCATTTGGAGCTGCAGGCAGACGAGGATATGCTTGTCATGCTGATTGATCTGCCTTAAATAAGGCTTAAACCTAAATGTGGAGGAGGAATCCTTGATGGCAGAGCAGGAAAGAGTACTGGTAAAGCATTCCGTAACAGGGCGTATGCTGATCAGCAGTACAGAGGGCATAGGCTATACCTTTGATGAGCAGGGCGGGCTAACCGTGATTACCCTAACCGGAGTTCCGGCTGACAAGGGTGCGGCAGTTGCTGAACTCAAGGCTGAGCTGAATGTATTCCGTTTCGAGGAACCGGCTGGCGGGCCGGTGATTAAGCACTGGTATTATGTAGGTGAGCATCCTGTAGTATATGATGCGGCCACGGGCCGTCTGACGATAGCTGTGCAATCCGAGATCGAATACCGGCCGGACCAATACTGGGAATAGAGCTGCAAAGACATCAATCTAACTCTCTAACGCTTCGCGTGAGGTTGATGTCTGTTGCTTGCTGGATTTTGCTGAAAAAAGCTGAAAATGGGACAAAAGATATTGACAACATGTCCTGAAAGGTCTAGCTTTGTTATGAAACGTAACATGTACATAAAGTGGAGACAGGAGAAATGAATCTAATGGAATTGTTTGCGGCAATGGAGCGGGACGACTACGAGGAAGTGCTGTTTTGTCAGGATAAGGCCTCAGGCTTGAAGGCAATCATTGCTATTCATGACACAACACTGGGTCCCGCACTGGGTGGAACGAGAATGTGGACCTATGCTACAGAGGAAGAGGCGGTTGTGGACGCGCTTCGGCTGGCCAAAGGCATGACGTATAAGAATGCGGTTGCCGGGCTGAATCTGGGCGGCGGTAAGACGGTGATTATAGGCGATCCCAAAAAAGATAAAAATGAGGCGATGTTCCGCGCCTTCGGCAGATACATACAGGGCTTGAACGGCCGTTATATTACAGCCGAGGATGTAGGCACTACGGAAGAGGATATGGACATCATCCATCAGGAGACGGATTTCGTCACCGGGATCTCCGCTACCTACGGTTCATCCGGCAATCCTTCACCGGCTACAGCTTTCGGGGTATATCAGGGCATGAAGGCAGCGGCGAAGGCTGCATTCGGCAGTGATTCACTGACAGGCAGAACCGTCGCCGTGCAGGGTGTCGGCAATGTATCCTTCACACTGTGCAAATATCTTCACGAAGAAGGCGCCCGCCTGATCGTCACAGATATCAATAAAGAGGCTGTCAGCCGTGCGGTAGAGGCTTATGGTGCTACAGCGGTGGATCCGAATGAGATTATTAAGGCGGATTGTGATATCTATGCGCCATGTGCGCTTGGAGCCACGATTAATGATGAGTCCCTGCCGCTGCTGAGAGCCAAGGTTGTGGCAGGAGCCGCTAACAATCAGCTTAAAGAACCGCGCCACGGGGATGCCCTGCATGAGATGGGGATTGTCTATGCCCCTGACTATGTAATTAATGCCGGCGGCGTAATCAATATCGCCGACGAGCTGAACGGGTACCACAAGGAACGGGCATTCAAGCAAATCGCCAAAATCTACGACAGCATTACCCGCGTGCTGGAAATCTCCCAGCTGAGCGGGATTCCGGCTTATGTCGCAGCGGATCGTCTCGCAGAGGAGCGGATCTCCCTGCTGCGTAACAGCCGCAGTACCTTCCTTCGCAACGGGCAGCACGCCCTTAGCAGAAGATAAGAATAACCAGCCTGGACAGGAGCGGTGATCCAATCACCTGCATACCTCCGGCATTGCTGAATCTGTTAATCGCACGGCCCTGTTCTCCCGCTAACCAGCGGTGGGCAGGGCCGTCTTTTTGTAGCGCAGATGATTCGACAAAAGTTTGCTATTTCATACAGAATAGTGAGAAATGTAGCAGTGAGCGGCATGGAAAATAAGGAAAATAGAACCAGGAAAGATCTTGCAGGATTGAAAGGTGGATACACATGTCAGCGGTGAATATGAATGCGGCAATGAATTACGGAAGCAGGGAATCCTTTTTTGACGGGACACTTATCGAGTATATTGGCTGGTGCCTGGCGGGCTGGCTGATTACAGTCTGCACCCTCGGAATTTGCTATCCTTGGTCTGTGGTGATGATCTACCGCTGGAAGGTGGAGCATACCGTAGTTAACGGGCAGCGTCTGCGGTTTGACGGCAGTGCAGTAAGCTTGTTCGGACAATGGATCAAGTGGTTCCTGCTGTCGGTAATAACGCTGGGGATCTACAGCTTCTGGGTCATGATCAAGCTGGAGCAGTGGAGAACGAAGAATACCCATTTCCAATAATCCGCCGCATGATTTAATACGTTTTATAGGCAAAGAGCCATCGTCCGTAACCGGATGATGGCTCTTTGCTGGTGTACTTAGAGTCAGGGCAGGCCTGCGAGGCTGATTCGCAGAGCTTTATTGCACCTTTTGCGGCTCCGGGTAGGTTACGCCGAGTGTATCAACCGTAACCTTCTTCATTACCGGCGGCTGTTCGGGCCGGTCATTAGCATCACGCGGCAGATTGACAATAGCCTGTACCGTTTCCAGTCCTTCGGTAACCTTGCCGAAAGCGGCATAGTCCCCGTCGAGACTCGGATATGCAGCGGTCATAATGAAGAACTGTGAACCCGCCGTATCCATTTCCCGGCTTCTGGCCATAGACAGAACGCCTTCCGTATGCAGCAGATTGTTAGTGAAGCCGTTGTTCAAGAACTCTCCGGCGATGCTATAGCCCGGACCGCCCATCCCTGTACCGTCAGGGTCGCCGCCCTGAATCATGAAGCCGGGAATAACCCGGTGGAAGATCGTTCCGTCATAGAAGCCCTTCTGGATCAGCGAAATGAAGTTGTTGACCGTGCCCGGGGCAACCTCGGGATACAGCTCGGCCTTGATGATGGCGCCGTTATCCATTTCAATGGTAACCACCGGATGGCTGGCAGTTGCAGAAGGTACGCCTTCTGTAGCTGCAGCAGCATTATTGTTTACAGGCTTGTTGCCGCAGCCCGCCAGAATCACGAGCATCAGACACATCACCGCAAGCAGGATGACGGGTTTTCTTGTAGTAAGCATCAGTCACAATCTCTCCTTTTATCTTTGAATAATCTGGTACAGTCACCCTTGTATCATACCTTCTTTGTCCCGCTTCTTGCAAAGCCTGCCCCTTGGGCCGGGATTGGCACATTCTCCAAAGAGGGGTAGAATGGGGGGATGTGCTTCCAAGAACCACTGAAAGGATGTGTGCAGCATGAATTTTTCATGGAAACGGAACCTAATCGTGCTCTGGGTAGGGGTTTTCTTTTGCAGTACGGCATATTCGATCTCGATTCCGTTCCTCTCCATTTTTCTTAGCGACCAGTTAGGTGTTACAAGCCATTTGGAGATCTGGTCGGGGGTCAGCTTCGGCATTACGTTTCTGGCCAGCGCGCTAATCTCGCCTTATTGGGGTTCACTTGCCGACAAATACGGCCGCAAGCCGATGCTTATCCGTTCGGGCTTCAGCCTGGCGGCCCTATATCTGATTAATTTCTTCGTGCATGATCCTTATGTATTCTTAGTCGTGCGTATCCTGCAGGGACTGCTCGCAGGGTTCGTTCCGGCAGCAATTGCTATGGTAGCGACCAACACACCGGAGGATAAGACTGGCTATGCGCTTAGCATCATGTCTACAGCCGGAGCCACCGGCAGTATCATCGGGCCGCTCATCGGCGGTGTAGTCAGCTATTATTCCAGCAATCGCATTGCGTTCCTGTTCTCGGCTGTTATTGTGCTGGTCTCCGCGCTGATCGCCACCTTCTTCGCCAAGGAAGAGAACTTCGACCGTTCAGCCCCGCGTTCCAGGGTACGGGATGATATCCGGGAAGCCGGCCAGAACCGGGCATTTATCACCCTGCTTCTGCTGGCGGGCATCAGTACCTTCTCCGTCATGATTCTGGAGCCACTGCTGCCGATCTATCTGCTGGACATGGGGATTTCGCGCAGCAGCGCCTCGCTTAGCTCCGGAATCGTTTTCTCTGCAGTCGGCATCGCTACCGTAATTATGGCACCGCAGTGGGGAAGAATCGGCAGCCGCAAAGGCTATGGCTTTATTCTCTTCATCGGGCTAATCGGTGGAGGCATCGGGAATATTCTGCAGTATTTTGTATCAGGTTATGTAGAGTTTGCTATTCTTCGGTTTGCCTACGGCTTGTTCTATGCCGGTGTGCTTCCTTCCGTGAACGCGATGATAGTCCAGGTTATTGAACCGGGATTTCGCGGGCGGGCCTTCGGGCTGAATCAGGCGGCCAGCCAGCTGGCAACGATGGCGGGCCCGATTATCGGCGGTCTGCTCGGAGCCTTCCTGCCGATCCGCTGGGTATTTGTCATTAACGGCATCATGCTGCTTGTAGCAGCTGTGCTCGTGAAGACACACAAGCTGGAATCGAAGGTGAATGCTGCCCACGCAGGAATCCAGGTGACACCCTGAGAATTAACTGCCGCCGTTTGTTTTCTTGTGAAGATCTTTGACGGCGGCCAGCGTTGTTCCTTCAGGAACAGGGAGCAGTGCGCTTTTGGAGATGCCGATGAGCTGGGAGCTGTATATGCCGCTGTGTCCGGAGAACAAATAGCTGATTACGCAGGCGATGAACATATATACCGCTCCGCCGGAACCGAACAGTTCAATGCCCATAATGAAGCAGGCAAGCGGTGTATTGGTTGCTCCGCAGAAGACGGCGATGAACCCGAGCGAAGCCAGAAAAGGTCCATAGAGATGAAGCAAGCCGGCCAGACTGTTCCCCAGCGTGGCTCCGATGGCAAATAGCGGCGTCACTTCACCGCCCTGGAATCCGGTCCCCAAGGTGAAGGCTGTGAAGATGAGCTTCCATAGAAAGGCGAAAGGATGTACGTCTGCTTCGAAGGAGCTGCTGATCAGCGGGATGCCCAGACCGAGATAATCTCTGGTACCTGCAATATAGACCAAGGCGATAATGATCAGTCCGCCGATGGCGCTTTTGAGCATAGGATTACGGATAATGGCTGTGAAGCTCCGCTTCAGATAATGGGTGAGCTCGCTGAACAGCAGGCTGACCAGACCGAATACAATAGAGGCCGCGATGACCTTGACCAGCACCAGCGCGTCCATGCCGGGAAAGACATCCACCTTATAGTGGATATGGTGAACGTCCCACAAGCGGGAAGCCACTAGGTCGCCGGTGAAGCTGGCAACAAAACAGGGCAGCAGTGCCTTGTGGCTGATCAGGCCTATGGCGATAACCTCCAGACCGAAGACTGTCCCAGCCAGCGGAGTCCCGAAGATCGAGCCGAAGCCGCCGCTGATTCCGCACATCAGCAGTATTTTCCGGTCAAGCGGATTGATTCGGATCCATCTTCCAAGCGCATCGGCCAGACTGCCGCCCATCTGCACTGCCGTTCCTTCACGTCCGGCAGAACCGCCGAAGAGATGAGTAATCAGGGTCCCAATAAGGACCAGAGGCGCCATTCGTAGCGGAATGGCTTCATTCCCCTGCTGAATCTGCTCCAGAATCAGATTGTTCCCCTTTGCGCTATTCTTGCCGAACCGCATATACATACCGCTTACCAGAGCGCCCCCCACAGGCAGCAGGAACAGTAGCCAGCCATGCTCCACCCGGACCTTGGTTACGGCATCCAGGCTTTTCAGGAAAATAGCCGAGGCACTCCCCGACAATAGTCCAACCCATCCTCCCAGCACCACCCATTTCACAAATGTACTCCAAAGAGCGAGCTGGCTCTGCCGCGCTGCAAGCTCCACCCACCGTGCATACTTCCTCTTCATCCTGCTATGCCCCCGTATCCCTAGTCTATTCCCTGAAAATAAACAGACTCCTACCAGCGAGTAGTCACTGGTAGGAGTCATTAGTCCCGAAGGACGGTTATGGCGAACTCCATCGCCGTATTGAATGCAATTATAGTAAGGTTATTTCGTTCAAAAGTCAATACAGTTCTGCCGCTTATTCCTCTTCGCCGCTCGAGCCGTTCAGCACATCGGTACCGGGCATAGCATCGGGGTCCGGGGAGACCGGGTCAATGGGGCTTTCGGGATCAAGATCGTCGGCATCCGGAATATCCTCCAGCGGAAGCTCTTCCTCTTCCTCCAGCAGCTCCTCCTCCTCCGCATAATCAATTACATTGCCGGTCAGGCCTGCCGCGCCGGCAGCGTACAGTGCATCCGATTCCAGGAGCTCGTCCCGTTCCGGCGCCGGAGTCCCTGCCTGTGGGGGAGTCCGGTCCGCCCGCGGGCCCAGCCCGGAATCGGGCACATTCAGTCCGATGTCGGCAGCCAGAATATTATCGCCGACCAGTGCCGGATCTGAACCGTCGTCCACTACACCGTCGAAATCTATGGGTGTGAAATTAGCGGGATCATGGCTGGCCAGAGCAGATTCAAGCGGCCGGTTCCCGGCAGTGTCCACTTCGTCGCTTGGACTTTGTTCGGTAATCGTACCGAGCGGACGCAATTCTTCCAGCGGAATATCCTGTTCCGGGGAAACGCCGCCCATTTTGGTATAACGCTCGTACGCAAAGTCGGCTTCGGTCTTATTGAATTCATTGCCCATTGCTGTTCAGCTCCCTTTATTTTAAGTCTGCCCCTCTTTGGGGACAGCATGATTAACCGCCGCTTTCTGATCCTTGTCGGGAAGTGCGCCGGGATAGGTTGCTTCCTGGAACAGTCCGGAGTCTTCATCAATATCCCGCTCGGTAATCAGGTCCTCACGGTCTTGTTCTTCACCATCAGCGGGTTTCTTATGAGTGTCCATCGCGAGCCTCCTTTACCTTTACCTATAGTAATTGTATACCCTTTAAACCGGCGGCGAATCTATTCGGCAGCCAGGCAGGTAGCCATCTGCTTAATATATTCAATCCTCCCGTGGAATAACCACATTTAGCGTGTAAATATAAGAATGCATAAGCTTCACAAGCTAACTTAGCTTCTATTTTTCGAGGTTTTTTGCAGGATAAGGCAGGTATAGTGCGAACGTTGTCGAAAATAAGAATCATATGAACTACATAAATACAACTAAGGATTCACTGGGGTGCCACAATGAAGTTGCCTTCAACTAAAACAGCAGCCGCACTAATTATGCTGCTGCTCGTAATTTCCATAATCCTGGTTGGCATTGCCATGGAATGGGGCGGACATAAAGAAGTAGCCTTACCGGCATGGCAGCTTAAATGGGAACATGCAGCTATACATGATATCCAGGAGGCGATGGCTGCTCCTTCCGGGGAGTGGAGGACCGTGCAGGCGCGGGCAGACAAGCCGCAACCGCCTGCAGAAGCGGATTCAGTCTGGCTGCGGTTTTCTTTGCCGCAGACAGAGGCGAATTCAGCACTCCTGATCGACAAAGTATACGGCGACAGCCTTAAGGCATATATAGACCACCGGCTCATCTATGATTCCAGTGAGGTGATCAATTACAGCGGCAACAAGGTGCTGATTCCGCTATCCGGGGAGGACAGTGCCAAGCAGCTGTATCTATGGAGTGCCGGCGGCGGCAGAGATTTCGGCATCGGGGGTAAGGTCAGGGTAGGCAGCTACGACAAGCTGCTGTCCTTCTATGTGAAGCAGGATCTGGTGGATATTGTCATTGGAGCGGCGCTGATATTTATGGGCGGAGCGCTGATGATCTGTCTGTTCTTCCTTAAACCGGAATTTTTCACAGGCGGATTTTTTCTGATTCTGGTCATTATATCTTTTGGTGTGCTGCTGATTACGTATTCCCCGTTTCTGCGGCTGATCGTGAACAGCCAGGAGCGGCTTACGGGAATCTGCTTCGATCTGGCGCTCTTCACACTTTTGCCGGCGTTTACGATCTACTTTGAACAATTATTTGGACCCGGCAAGCGGGGATATACCACCCGGCTGCGCAATGTTCAGCTGGCTTACTCCTTGTTCTGCCTGGGGGCGCTTGCTCTGAATGCTGTGCTCTCTTTCCGGCTCGACTATCTGTACTCCTTCCTGACCATCAATGTTACAGGTGTGCTGATTATGGCGCAGTTTGTTTATTTGCTGTATATGTCGCTGACTTATGCCCTCAGAGGCAATAAAGATGCTGTGATTTTCTCGGTGGGGTTCTCTGTCTTTGCCTTCCTGTCCCTGAGTGAGCTGCTGATCTATTATTTCTCTTCGGAGAGGTATCATCTGTATTGGTGGAAATGGGGAATGGTTCTGTTCGTTATTTCCCTGATTGTTATTCTGGGAAGACGGTTTGCGGGGAGTCATGAGCAGGCTTTGGAATACTCCAGGGAACTGGAGAAGTTCAATAATGATCTTCAGCGGTCGGAGAAAATGGAGATTATCAGTGAACTCGCGGCCTCGGTTGCCCATGAGGTACGGAATCCTCTGCAGGTAACCCGCGGTTTCCTGCAGATTCTGGGAGAACGCTCCGCACAGAAGGAGAAGGAGTATCTGCAGATGGCCATGGAGGAGCTGGACAGAGCCTCGGTCATCATTACAGACTTTTTGACGTTCGCTAAACCTGGTATGGATACGGTAGATGTATTTGAAGTCTCCGGAGAGCTAAAGCATGTGTCAGGTATTCTGGTGCCCCTCGCCAATCTGCAGGGTGGAGCCATTGAACTGCATCTGCAGGAGGATCTTCAAGTCTCGGGCAGCCCGGCCAAATTCAAGCAAGCGTTCATTAACCTGATCAAGAATAGCATTGAGTCCTTGCAGGAGGAAGGCCTGATTGTAGTAACTGCTTGGAAGACAGGCGGACATGTGGTCATCAGTGTGCAGGATAACGGCGAAGGCATGAAGGTCAGTGAGCTGGCCCGGCTCGGTGAACCGTATTATTCTAATAAGAAGAAGGGAACGGGGCTTGGCCTCATGGTTACTTTCCGGATTATTGAAGCGATGAATGGTTCCATAGAGTTTCAGAGCAGGAAGAATGAGGGGACAGAGGTTATTGTTAAATTACCAGCTAGCGGAAATAATTAGGAATTATTTTTGTTTATCCCGTTTTTTTGAAGGGATGGGCGGAGGGTGAAGCGAAATACTAACATTAACAGAACTTTGTTTCTGAAACTTTCTTCTGAGGTGTTTGCATGTCTTTGATGTTCAAAAGTTTACATATATCGTTGGTGCTGTTTCTGCTCTCAGTAGCCTGTGGGCCGTTTCTGGTGTCCGCGCAAAGTTACTATCCTGCCAGCGAGATCAGCCATTGGCAGATGAAGTGGCAGGAGGGGCCGGGAGACAGCGGGCGTAAGATTCCTCTGACGGACACGGAGGGATGGATGGAGATCGAAGCGAGGACTGACATGCCTCAGCTGCCTTCCGGGGTATCCTCCGCCTGGACGAAGATAACACTGCCCTCATATAGCTATGCAGCCCCTTCTGTCTATATTGATGCGATCTATGCCCTGCATGTCAGAGTGTATGTAGAAGAACGGCTGATTTTCGAGAGTGACCGCAACTTTATCAAGGATAATTATTCACTGCTTGTGCCTCTGGATATGAGGGACAACGGCAAAATAATGTATATTTGGACGGAAACCCTGAAGGACCGGATCGGAATCAAGGATAAGATCGTGGTCGGTGAGCATAGTGTTCTGATTAAGGATTATATTAAAAATGGACTTATCGATGTGATCCTGGGCGGCGCCTTTGTGTTCGTGGCGGTGGTCCTGTTTGTTTGCTCATTTTATCTGAACAAGGAGTACTTCCCGGTAGCAGCTTCTTTAGCCATAGTGATAGCCTCCACCGGAGTGCTGTCTATTACCTACTCTCCGTTTACATATACCTTCTACAGTTATCTGGGACCGGTCAGCGTGGTGTTCTTTGACGTGGCACTGTTGTCGCTGTTGCCTTCACTGACCTTTTTGTTTGAGAAAATATTCGGCGGTGGCAAATTTGGCATCATCCGCTCGTTCCGCAAATTCGAGTCCTGCTACTCCCTTTTTTGCATCCTCTGTCTGATTGTTAATACGCTCTCCGGCGACAGGATTATAGAATTCTACTATTTTGTCTCGACTAAGATTCTTGGGATCATCATGATCCTGCAATTCATTCTGCTAATCGCCTGTGTGATCATATTCTCCCTGAAGCGTAATAAGGATGCCATCATTTTTGCCATTGGTTTCGGTACTGCGGCATTAACCGGGGTCTCGGAGCTGGTCTGGTATTATGTTAAGGGCGGAAATTATGACCTGTTCTACTGGAAATGGGCGCTGGTTGTATTCATTCTGTCGCTGATCGTCATCCTGGGCCGGCGGCTGGCACAGAACCATCAGCAGGTGGTGAAATATTCGCGTGAGCTGGAGCTGTTCAACAATGAACTGCAGCGTTCGGAGAAAATGGAGATTATCAGCGAGCTTGCGGCGTCTGTAGCCCATGAGGTGCGCAACCCGCTTCAGGTCACCCGGGGGTTCCTCCAGCTGCTCAGCGAGAAGTCGAATGGCGATGAGCGGAGATATCTGTTCATGGCACTCAGTGAACTGGACCGTGCAGCGAGTATTATCACGGATTTCCTGACCTTTGCCAAACCGGAGTTTGAGCAGGTTTCCCTGCTTAACGTGAACGATGAATTCAAGCATATCCAGAGCATACTCTTGCCGCTGTGCCATTTAAATGGAGGCAAAATGATTCTGGATGTTGAGGATTGCTTATGGGTTAAGGGCAACTCGTCCAAATTCAAGCAGGCGCTGATCAATATTATCAAGAATAGCATCGAATCACTGGGAGAAGACGGCGCGATCCACCTGCGGGCCTATGGTAAAGGGGATAAAGTATATATTCATATTAAGGATAACGGGGTGGGAATGGAGCCTGCGGTCCTCAGCCGGCTGGGTGAACCGTATTTCTCTTCCAACAAAACAAAAGGTACGGGTCTTGGACTGATGGTTACCTTCCGTATTATCGAGGCGATGGAGGGTGAAATCCGCTTCATGAGCAAAAAAGGAGCCGGAACCGAATCCATCACCATTCTGCCGCGTGCAGAAGGTCCGGATGATTCCAACTCCCTATTAGCTTAATTTCATTAATGAAAGTTACCAGATGCCGAGCGCAGAGACATTAGTCTTCATCATTCCGGAAGCCGGACTCGGAGGAATAACGAGATAGAACTCATTGGAGCCTTCCTCTACTGTCTTCAGTGTAATGTTATCAGGAAGGGTAATGCCGAGCACTTCTTTGAGGGCTGCTTTCGGATCTGTGAGTAGTCTCTGTTTGAAACTTGGATCTTCCCAGGCCTTCTGAATCACTTGATTCTTAAGAATTGCGTCTGACAATACAATCACCCTTTCAAAATGGTTATATTTTCCTGATAAGCATAACATAGGCCAATCTATAATTCTATTGCTTTTTGTATATTTTATAAAATATTCATATTTTTGGTTAACCAATAATTGAGCCCTCCGCTTTGCAATAATTGCTTCTCGGCTTCGATCGCTGCGGCCATATGCTGCAGGTTCTTCACCAGCACCTGATGGAAGGATAGCAGATGGGGAAGCTCCAGCGTGAAGGCTTCAAGTGTGCTGTGATTAACCAGAGCTGTCCCTGCATACGTAGCAAGTCCGCCTGTTGTAAAAATAAAATCCTTCACCGATGATTTAGTGAGCGGTACTCCGTCATCCTCCCCATAGCAGCGTGCCAGAGATAGCAGGCAATTGTAATTTCCCTCCTCCAAATCCTGTTCCCAATCCTCATAGTCGTCAAGCATCTGCAAGGTCAGCAGTACGCCATGAATCATCTCCTCGGCTTCGGTTATCAGGTGGGCTTGGTCTGAGAGCAGCAGTGCCGCCGTGCTGGTAAGCTTAAGCGGACTGGCTTTATGGGAGATACGGAGGCGATCCCTCAGGAAATAATCTCCGCCGGCTTCACCGCTTACACTGTTTGCCCACTCCGAGATATAACGGCCAAAGTATGACCAGAACGGGGAATCTGCCGGGAACAACGGACGGTAAATATTCAGAAACTCGACATAGAGCAGATTGGCCAGCGGCAGTGCCTGTGCAGCGGAGAGCTCATTACTGTCCATCAGATCATCCTGGAGGAAAAAGTAGAGCATAAAGAAGACATTGCCGACCGACATTTGACGGGTCAGGGGGATACTCAGGCCGCATCTGTCTTGCAGCCAGAAGGGGAGAAGATAACATATGTAATTTTTGTGGCTTCCTGCCCTAAATACGTTAAACTGATCAAGATAGGCCAGGCCTTGAGCATTAAGCGGTTCGGGAAACGCTGAGATAACCGTGCAGCTCTCCTGAAAAACCAGGCGGAGCTCGTCCTCGTAATCATGAAGCCAATCCATGGGCTTGTCTCCTGTCAACAATGTATTGTTCTTCTACTATTAGGAAAAAAGTGGGTATTTGTCATGATTATAGTCCTAGATTCAGCCTATTTCAATCCAATTTTGGAAATGAGGTCTCTGGGGTTCTAACGGACTATTTAAATGGAGAGATTCCAGACCGGGAGAAGGCTGGAACAACGGAATAACATTATGTGAGCACTGCAGAAAGGAAGAAGTTAAGCATGGATATTATCAGGTTCGGACTGGTGGGCGGAGGCTGGCGGGCTGAATTCTATCTGCGGATCGCCAGGGCACTTCCGGAGCGCTTTGCCGTAGGGGCAATGTACGTCCGGAATAAGGATAAAGCGGAAGCATTGAAGAGAATCTGGGGAGTAGAAGTATATACTTCCATCGATACGTTTATAGAAGCAGGCGGCTATTCCTTTGCAGTCATCTGTCTGAAGCGGGAGATCAGTAAAGACTACATTATTAGACTGGCGGCGGAAGGAATTCCGCTCCTGGCGGAAACCCCGCCGGCGCCGGATCTGGAACAGCTCACTCAGCTATGGAATGCGCTGGACCGTTCAGCCGTTATCCAGATAGCCGAGCAGTACATGTTCCAGCCGATGCATGCAGCCCGGATCAGGCTGGCCCGCTCAGGACGCCTCGGGACAATCAGTCAGGCACAGGTGTCAGCGGCCCATGGATATCACGGGATCAGCCTGATCCGGCAACTGCTGGATCTCCGCTTCGAGAATGTGAATATCCGTGCACAGCGTTTCGGTTCTTCAATTATTAACGGCCCGCAGCGCAGCGGGCCTCCGGTTGCCGAGGAGCTGGTGCAGACCGAGCAAACGCTGGCTACCCTCGATTTCGGCGGCAAGCTGGGGGTCTATGATTTCACCCGTGACCAGTATTTCTCCTGGATTCGCGCTGGCCGCGTGCTCGTCCGTGGGGAACGTGGAGAGATGATGAACGATGAGATGTCCTGGCTGCAGAGCTATGACACTCCAGTCTACAGCCAGCTGCGCCGGATCGATGCCGGCCACGGCGGGAACCTGGAGGGCTTATATCTCAGGGGAATTATGGGGGACGGGGAGTGGCTGTACCGCAATCCCTTTATTCCTGCCCGGCTAACGGAAGAAGAAATTGCTATCGCGGAGAGTCTGTACAGAATGCAGCGGCATGTAGAGGGAGGCCCTTCCTTCTACAGCCTGGCCGAAGGCAGCCAGGATCAGTATCTGGCGCTGCTGATGGAGCAGGCAGCGGCAAGCGGGGAGACCGTCATTTCAACTACTCAGCCTTGGGCGGCGGAGTGACCAACTGGCGGGTGGCGGATGGAAGAGCGGAGCAGGGAGTATCAGTATCAGGGAAGTGACGGATGTAGTGAAAAAACGAGTCCCTATCCACAAAAGTGGATAGGGACTCGTCTGCTTAGAGATACTAAAGGGTTGGGTACCGCAACCGCAATGCAGTACAACTTCGCTCAGAATTCCTGCACGAAATACAACATTCTTCGAGATATAGAACCCTTAACCGGAAATTGTCTCATTCTTACAACATTTTTTTTGCGCTTACCTGTTCTGATCACACCAAGCGAGTGTATAGTCCTGGGACTAACTCTATTATTGTACTTCAGCTTCACTGAGCCTGGTTGCAAGCGCAACATACTCTCCGCGCAGGCGGACTAGCTTCGACACACTTTGCTCCAGGCCGCCGAGCCGGTTGCGCCGGGTCCATAGCTGCCGGTAATGATGAAGCAGGAGGTCCAGATCATGGATCAGCTCCTGAACGAGTGTCGCATCAATCTGCGGCGTTGCCCCGGCCATTTGTTTCTTAAGCCGGGTCAGCTGCACGGCATGCTTCACGAAGTGAACCCCGTTGCTTAGCTCTTCTGCGACAAGACCGGCATCATCGCATTCCAGGGCGAGCCCTTCAAGCTTGGCTTCTATGCCGGCGATGTAATGCTCAAGCTGCTGAAGCTGCTCTCCGGTCAGCTTCTCTGCCAGATGCACATGATCCAGACTGCTGCGCAGCAGCATGGACATTTCCGTATCATTCGGGCGGAGGGTTCCGGATTCGAAGGTGTAGTAATTACCGAGATCGAGCAGTAATTGCCCGATGGCTCCGGAGCGGTCATGGAAGATGGATGTGTTCAGGTATCCGGCAACATCCGCTTCAAGATTGCCCTCCACATTCCAGGCCAGTGCAGCCCCGTATACGAATCCGGCGTAGCTGACCGGCAGATGCTGCCAGTGGCCGAAATCGCCCCAATCTGTAATCAGGTAGCCGATTGCACCATTACGTTTGCCGTGGACTGCCGCACTGCGCAGATTAGCCAGCATATTGTCGGTCCGTCCGGTAAGTGAATTCCAGGAGCTGGTTCCCGGACAGACATAGAACGGAATCTCTGCTTCACGGAATTTCAGGGTATCCGCTTCGAAAGGATGAGCGGCGCTATAGCCCCATTCCATGGCGATAATATCCTTCGGCAGGCGGGGAATCAGCTCCGGATGCTGGATAATGATATCACCCCAGAACTGCATGGTTTTACCGCGCTCCGTAACGAGCCCGTGGATTTTCTCCAGGAAAGAGAGATAGAGCTCGCCTTTACCTTCGGGGTCGGCCTTCGCTTTGCTTTTGCCAAGCCCCAGTTCATAGGTCTCGTCACATCCGACATTGAATAGCTGCGAATGGAAGTAAGGAAGAAGGTCATCATACATTGCGCCCAGAAGCTTCAGTACTTGCGGATCTTCCGTATCGAAGGTTCCGGGATGCATAAACAGCCCATTGGGATACAGATCACTGTCATACATATGATCAGGGAGCATGAAGCCTTCGGGAATTTCGGCCAGACTATTGAATTCAGGACGGGTCAGCCAGCCCTCCATGTGGCCGAAGCTGTTCTGGTTAGGCACCAGCTCAATATATCGCTCACGGCAGTAGGCATCCAGCAGCAGAATTTCCTCACCGGTAATGGGCGTTTCCAGCTCCCAGACCTGCGGGAAAGACTCATAGGCAAATGGAACTCCTTCTATATATAGCTGTAACTGATTCAGCTTCAGATCGGACATCAGATCAATGATCCGGTACAGGGTCTCCAGCTTGGGGATTTTGTTGCGGCTGATATCGATCATGAGTCCTCTGGCGGCAAAATCCGGCTGATCACGGATAACCAGCTGGGGAATACTTCTGCCATACTGCTCCAGCAGCTGCTTCAGCGTTCCGACCGCATAATAAGCGCCCTCCGGGGAGCCATAGGCAACGGTGATTCCGTGTTCATCAATGTGAATCTCGTAGGCTCCGGCCGTCAGCAGGGCATTATAGCTGAAGGTAAAGGCGGAAACAGTGGAGGGGCGTATCCCCACCGACAGAGACAGACGGAGCTGAACCGCCTGTAAAGTAATCTGTTGAAGCTTGCGGGCTGCCGGGAGTGCGGTTTGATTCCTCTCACCGGCCAGAACAATACTCCCCCTGGCCGGAAGGAGAAACAGGCCCTGGGATACTGAGACCTGCTGGGGGTAAGGGAGCAGCTGTAAATTACGGATTTCAGGCATAGCGTGGACACCTCTTATTCATGTAGAATATGATCATCTTCATAACAACCATATCACTCCTAAACAGGTGGAGGAATGCAATGTATGCCCAAGCTCATGGATTATATGATCAGTCCCTATCCGATCCGGATTATCGATCCTAAGGTGGAAGCTTCCAGGCTCCGGCTGAAGTCGGTACGGATAGGGCAAGCGGGTCATCTGCCGGGAAGAACGCTTTTTCGTTCAGGTGTGGTGTTCGAGCACTGGGCACTAGTATACATAGTTTCGGGAGGCGGTTCGTATAGTGAGAACGGAGGCAAGGAGCAGCAGGTCCGCGAAGGGAGCCTGTTCTTTTTCCGTCCCGGTTGCAGCTACAGTTTTGGACCGCCTTCAGGAGGGTATTGGGATGAATACTATATTAATTTCGCCGGAAGCCGTGTCACGGAATGGCTGGAGACTGGAATGATAGCCGGAGGGGCTGTCTGTCAGGCGAATGCGGTACAGGGACTTACGGCCTTGTTTGAAGAAGTTCTGGGGCTAATGGACGGCGGGGCTCCCGGAGATGCGGACCGGGCGGCCTTGAAACTCGAAGAGATGCTGCTGGAATGTTCACTGTGTATCCAGGGCAATAACCGGCTCCAGCAGGCAGAACCTATGTCTCATATCCGCGAAGCGCTGAATGCATGCATCTATGAGGAGCCTGATCTGCTTGGAATCGCTGCAGGTCTGCACATCTCCATGTCCACACTCCGCCGTACGGTTCGCAGAAGCAGCGGTTACCCCTTGCATGAATATATCCACCGCCTCAAAATGGCAGAAGCCAAACATCTTCTGCTCAACACTCCCCTGCAGGTGCAGGAAATCGCGGCGATGCTTCATTATAGAGATTCCTTCTATTTCTCAAGGTTGTTTAAGAAGTATATGGGCATTTCTCCGCAGAACTGCCGCAACAACATATAAAAACCGACATAATTCTACTTTATTTTTGGATATATGTCGTAATTTGCAGATTATTGTTGACATGCGGAAAAAGACAGTGATATGATTTAGTATATATTAGCAGTTTTTTGAATAGTTCTTCTAGACTATGCCGGAGATGAAGCCATGAGAGAATATTACTGCATCAGTTGCCGCAGTCTCCATAAGGTGGACGCAAGAAATCATACCTTACGTATTCTGTCCACCGGGTATCATATCGTTGGCGAACAGCGTTACCAGATTTGCATATGCAATAGCGCCAAGCAACAAATAACCTTGCCGGCGGTGACTGATTAGACTGCAGACGACAGAATGACCATGACGGTAGTGAATATTATATAAGCAACAGCCTGTCCCTCCAGGGAGACAGGCTGTTCGTCTTGTGCAGGAAATTATTGATTGACCATGAATTCGCTTTTATTTCGAATTATGGATATAACTGAGTGCGATTTTGTAAAAAAAGTTATTTAACATGCTTTTTATTTTAAAAGTAAACGCTGTCATAAAAAACGAAACTTGTTATTGTGATTTTTCTCATGTATGATGCTTTTAAACATAGCTTAGAATAAGCTCGAATTTTCCACAAACTGGAGAATAGGGTGGTGGGATGAAAATTAAAGTAACAGCTGAAGACAGAATGATCGCATTTTACAGAACCATTTCTTTGTCCCTCACATCGTTTATGTTCCTCATGGTTCCTGCGGGGCCTTCCGTAATATACAAATCCCTACTAATCATTGTGCTATTCTTATTTGCTCAAGTATTCACTTTCTATTACCGGAGGCTTCGTGCAAGACTGCGTATTCTTAAGCTCGTTATCGGCATAGAGCTGACGGGAATCATTGTACTGACGCTATTTACAGGGGGGTATGACAGCCCGTTTAAGCTGTATGTGCTGAGTCCCGTCCTGATTGCTGCAGGAACGCTATCATTCTATTTTGTATGGAGCCTGCTTCTCGGGTATTTCGGCATCGTTGCCGCGCTATGTTATTTTCTCCCCGGTTCTTCTGGGAAATCTTTCTCCGAAATCGTGCTTGCGAACGGCAACATGTTTCTAGCCCTGGCTCTTGCGGTTATAGTTATGCAAATGGTTAATGGGATAAAGCGGCAACGGGAGGAAGCAAACGCGCGGACCAACGATACCATGGAACATATCAAGTCGCTGTATCACATCGTGGAAACATCGAGCCAGCATGATTTCATGAACATCGGCCAAGTCATTACCGACTACGTTGTAAAGCTTACCAAGCTGGAGAAGGCCTTGTTCTGGTTCGCGAAGAAGAGCGGGGAACCCGCTCCGCAGAGCCGGCAGACGGGCTGGCAGCATGAGGAAGAACGGTTTCTGTTCATGGAGCTGGAGAAGCATGAGCATGAATGGAGGCTGCAGCGGGAACCGGTATTCAAGAGTCTGCCGGGTCTTGGAGATTTCCTGCTGATGCCGGTAAGGATGAGCACACGTTTCGTCGGGATGATCGGTGTTAGGCTGGAATCCTCCGAAGGGCTGGAGGGCCGCAGATGGTATATCCAGCAGCTGATGTTCCTGTCAGAGCTGAGTGCGATTATTCTTGAGCGGCATGAGCTGGGCGTGATCGAGAACCGGCTGATCATCACGAACGAACAGAACCGGATAGCCGATGAAATGCATGACAGTGTATCGCAGAGTCTTTTTGGCATTGTATATGCTACGCATTCCCTGAAGCAGTCGTGGCGCAAAATGTCCGAAGGCGAGCTGGAGGAGCAAATTGAGCTGATCCACGATTCAGCCACCAAGGTGGCCAAGGAACTCAGGATCACCATCTACAGCCTCAGCTCCAAGAAGAGCGGCGGCCCCAGCTGGCTTGGCATGGTCCGTTCACATCTTAAGAGCCTGTCCCGGCTCAATGATGTGGAAATTGAACTAAAAATAACGGGGGATGATTTCAGTCTCCCTTATCCTTACCACAAGGCGCTCTTCCGGATTATCTCCGAAGCGACAGGCAACGCCATACGTCATGGTGCGGCCAGCCGGGTGGATGTTGAATTGTCCCTTAAGCCCAAATGGATCAGACTATCGATTATCGACGATGGCGTCGGATTCGATACGGACTTGATCTGGACCGAGTCTGAGGATAACACCGGCGGACTGGGAATGAAGAATATGCAATATTTGGCACAGTCCCTTGGCGGTGACTTCCAGTTGACCAGCAGTGAGAATGCAGGAACCAGAATTTTGATCTCCATCCCTGTCGGTGTGGCTGAACTGAAAAATGCATAAACTTTAGGCAGGAGGTCGTTCAAGTGAAAATCGTCATTGTTGATGATCACCCTTTGGTGAGAAGAGGATTGGCTGCTGTGATTTCAATGCAGTCTAATCTGGAGTTTGCCGGTGAGGCTACGAATGGCCAGGAAGCTCTTCTCGTTATAGAAGAGATACAGCCTGATCTTGTGCTGATTGACCTGAAGCTGGCCGATGAATCGGGTCTGGACATTATCAAAGCAGCACGTATCCGCGGAATTGTCAGCAAGTTCATTCTGCTTACGTCCTCCGCCAGCCGGGAAGATTTCCTGAAGGCGGAAGAAGTGCTGGTAGACGGCTACGTGCTGAAGGAAGCTTTGCCGGAGGAATTGCTGTTTGCGATTCAATTGGTGCACAAAGGCAGAAAGTATTATGATCCCGGCCTGATGGAAGACAAGATGCGGATGAGCGGCAACAGTCCAACGGATGAATTGACACCGAAGGAGAAGGAAGTGTTGATTGAGCTTGGACAGGGGGCCTGCAACCGGGAGATCGCTTCCCGCTTGTTCATCAGTGAATTCACAGTCAAGAAGCATGTCAGCCAGATTCTGGCGAAGCTTCAGGTAGCGGACCGGACGCAGGCGGCATTATATGCCAATGCGGTTGGGCTTACCAAATACGAGATGTCGTACGACTAAGGTTACCTCATAACGGATGATTTATGAACACGGACAATGATGTCCGTGTTTTTTTGTGTTCTTAGGTCAATAACCTACCAAGGGCATCTGAACATTTTCTGAACAGTTTCTTTAGCTTTCAAAGTATGAGGTGACACGTGAAGTAGGTAACGCTACCGGATGCTGTTAGTTATTACCAGCCATATGGTACTAAAGTATACCATCCCTACCCTCTTAGGGACTAAACGGCATCACACGAAAGTGAAGTGTAAAGGGATGCTATGAGGCATGTGACAAATGTTGCGCGTTGATAGAATAAAAGCAAGAGTTCTGAAATTTTCATGATTGCTTTCAAAATGAACACATGCGGAAGGAGGGTTACTGTGGAAAAGACGATTTTGGATTACATTAACCTGATTAAAAAAAGATTATGGTTAATCACGGTGTTCGTGCTTATCTCCTGCGCCACCACCTTCTATGTCAGCAAAAACTTCGTTGTCCCCGTCTACTCCGCCTCTGGACAGCTGCTGGTCAACAACGTCGTAAATGTTCCCGAGAGCAACAATCTCAACGCACTCAACTTCAGTCTTAACCTCATCGAGAGCTATAAGGAAATCATGAAGTCACCAACGATTATGAAGAGTGTGATTGCGGAGCATCCGGAATTTGGTCTGACGGCAGGCCAACTCGCTGCCAAGCTGCAGATCAAATCCTCAGAGAAAAGCCAGGTAATTAATCTGAGTGTGCAGGATGAGGATTACGCCACCGCAGCTACGATCGTAAACGCGGTCTCGCAAACATTCATCCGCAGCCTGCCGGCGCTTATGAATCTGGACAATGTAACGTTCCTGACCCCGGCGGACCCGGCAAATCAGCCTGGACCGGTCAATAGCGGTTCTACCATGAACATTATCATCAGCTTTGTAGTCTCGCTGATGGCGGCAGTAGGAATCATCCTGCTGATGGAAACGCTGAACGGTACATTAAGATCGGAGAAGGAAGCAGAGTTCGATCTTGGCCTCCCGGTCATTGCCAGTATTCCGGCAATCCGTAAACGTGATTTGGGCAAGGCGGCAAATGCTAAGGCAAGAGTAGGGGAGGGCGCTTATGTTACGGCTGAATAGAAGTTTGATTACGGACATGAACCCGTCCTCGCATATCTCTGAATCCTTCCGCTCGCTGCGTACCTACATCCGCCAGCTCGGTCTGCTGAAGGGCAATGGTGGACAGGTGCTGCTCTTCACTTCTGCGGAAGGCGGAGAAGGCAAGACAACGATCCTCTCCAATCTGGCCGTATCCTTTGTCCAGGACGGCAAGAAGGTGGCTGTTGTAGATTGCAATCTGAGGAAGCCCGGACTGCACAGTGTGTTCGAGGTAGAAGGAAGTCAAGGGCTGGCCGCATATCTGGGCGGTTATGAGGAAGCCAAAGATATTGCCGTATACGGTAGCCTGGCTAATCTGGCCGTCATTCCTGCCGGTATTACCAGTGTCAGTCCCCCGGATCTGCTCGGCAGCGACAAGATGTCAGCCCTGCTGGAAGAACTGAAAGCAAGCTTTGATCTGATTCTGCTGGATTCGCCGCAAGCGGTGGAATTCAGTGATGCCCGTATTCTGGCTCCGCTCTCAGACGGTGTTATCATCGTGGCCAGACATGGCCGGACGAAGCGTGAGTCTCTCCGCAAGCTGAAGGCTCTTATGGAACAAACAGGTGTAAGGATTCTCGGAATTGCGATGAACCAGACCAAATAATGTACTGAAGCGGCAAGGTGAATGAAACTTTTGGGAGGTATGTGTGATGAAAAAGGTCAAAAAGGTAATAATCCCGGCAGCCGGGTTAGGCACACGTTTCCTTCCGGCAACCAAAGCGATGCCTAAGGAAATGCTGCCCATTATCAACAAACCAACGATTCAATATATCGTGGAGGAAGCGATCGCTTCCGGGATCGAAGACATCATCATCGTTACCGGTAAAGGAAAGCGGGCGATTGAGGATCATTTCGATAATGCCTTTGAACTCGAATCCAGATTGCTTGAAGACGGTAAGCTGGAGCTGCTCAAAGAAGTACAGCGTTCCTCAAAAGTGGAAATTCACTATATCCGGCAAAAGGAACCCAAAGGTCTGGGCCATGCCGTATGGTGTGCCAGACGGTTTATCGGGGATGAACCCTTCGGCGTTATGCTCGGCGATGATATTGTAACCGGACAGGTCCCCTGCCTGAAGCAGCTGATTGACCAGTATGAAGAAACACAGAATTCAGTGATTGGTGTTCAGGTCATTCCTGATGAATTCACCAACCGTTACGGGATTATCGAACCGGATCTGCAGGACGGACGGCTCTACCGGGTTAACAACTTCGTGGAGAAGCCTCCGCTTGGAACAGCTCCTTCCAATCTGGCGATTATGGGACGTTACGTGTTCACACCGAAGATCTTCAAGTATCTGGACCTTCAGGAAAAAGGCGCGGGCGGCGAAATTCAGCTCACGGACGCGATCCAGAAGCTGAACCAGAGCGAACGGGTATATGCTTATAACTTTGATGGTACGCGATATGACGTTGGTGAACGCCTTGGTTACATTTTGACCACACTGGAATTTGCTCTACAGAGCGAAGATTTGCGCTATCCGGTCATGGATGCAATGTCGGAATGGCTGAAACAGGCTGGACAAACCACACTGAGCAGCTGAACCAACAATATTTAGGAGGAATGAGGAGAGATGAGCATGCAAAAACTGCCGGAAGACTATGAGGCCGTCCTGCCGAAACTTTACATGCTGCATGCCAATGAAGGAAGTAAGGAAATGGATTCCTATCTGGTATTGAAGCGGATTATCGACATTTTTTTCTCCGCTCTTGGCCTTCTCGTACTGCTGCCGCTGTTCGCGGTGGTGGCTGTCCTAATCAAGCTGGAGGATCCTAAAGGCAAAGTATTCTTCCGCCAGAACAGGGTCGGCAAGGATGAGAAGCTGTTCCCTATGTACAAATTCAGATCCATGGTCTCCAATGCCGAGGAGCTGAAGGCCAATCTGATGGCCTACAACGAGGTGAGCGGCGCAATGTTCAAGATCAAGAATGATCCCCGCATCACGCGGACAGGAAGATTCCTGCGCAAGACAAGTATTGACGAACTGCCTCAGCTCTGGAACGTGCTTATGGGCCATATGAGTCTGGTCGGCCCCCGTCCCCCGCTCGTTGAAGAGGTGGCGCAGTATACGGAGTATGACAAACAACGGCTGATGGTTACACCGGGCTGCACCGGGTACTGGCAGGTTAATGCCAGAAACAGCGTTGGCTTTGACGAAATGGTCCAGCTGGACCTGACCTATATCCACATGCGCAGCACTATGCTGGATCTTAAGATCATTGTCAAAACCGGCCTGATGCTGCTCGGCTCCAAAAATGCTTATTAAAATTATGGGAATTGGGTGAATGCCGATGCTTGTACACGGAGAAGTACCTAAGATTTCCATTATCATCTGCACCTACAACCGGTCGGCGCTGCTGGTCAAGACTCTTCATTCGCTGCTTCCGCTGGAGAATCTGGACCAGGCCGAAATCATCGTAGTGGATAACAGCTCCAAGGATGATACGGCAGCCGCCATCCGGAGGTTTATTGATACCTATGGTGCTGATATGGATATCCGTTATCTTCTGGAGCCGGTGCAAGGACTGTCGGCGGCCCGGAATACGGGAATTCTGGCTTCCAAATCGCCGCTCATCGCCTTCCTGGATGATGATGCGATACCTTGCCGGACCTGGATTAGTACGATCGTAAGTACGTTTGAACAGAAGCCGGAAGTGATGGCCATGGGCGGTAAAATTGCTCCGATCTTCGAGAGCAAACGGCCGGAATGGCTGATTAAGCCATTCGAGCTTCCATATACCATAGTTGATCTGGGCAACCGGATCAGGGAATATCCGAAGCGTCTGCACCCCTGCGGAGCCAATATGGCGATGCGCAAGATCGTGTTCGACATCAGCCTGTTTCCGCTGGAGCTGGGGAGAAAAGGTGATTCGCTGCTCTCCGGTGAAGAGACCTGGCTGTTCGGCCAAATCCAGCAGGAGGGGCATTCCATTCTCTATCATCCGGAGATGGCGGTGGATCATTTCGTACCGGCTAACCGATTGACGGAAGACTGGATTATGAAACGTTATTACAGCCAAGGCATATCCAATGCGATGAAAAGCGAAGGGATGAAGGGCAACCTGCTGCTGCTGGGCAAAACAGGAGCCAAGGTGATGTACATTCTGGCAGATTCCATTCTCTCCCGCAGTCAGGGAAGAAGGCTGCTGAATAAATGCCGGCTGGAGAGTATTCGCGGAACTCTCCATATGATTTGGAACCGGAAGAGGGAATCCGCAGCGGGGTGAGGGGAGTGCGTGACATGACTAATTTTGAATGGGGCTCCAAAATAAACGCTTTGCCATACGGAATGCTCTATCTCATGTCCGCATTATTCCTGGGGGCAGCAGTCATCTACCAGCCGGTCATAGCCATAGCTGCTGTACTCCTGATTATGCTGCTGTTCGTCTCCATCTCCCGTCCGGAACTGATCAGCTACTTCGTTCTGCTGACCACCGCAGTCTCGATTAACTTCCTGTTCAGCGGCAGTATGTTCGGTGTTGAGATTCTCTCACTCTACAAACTGGTTATCCTGATGCTGCTGGTGCCGTGCATTCTGGTCAACGGCCTGAAGTTCCGGCTCAGCCCCCCCCTGTGGGCGATGCTGGCGCTGGTCTTCATCACCTTCACCTTCTCCATCTGGCTGCCGGAGATGAGCTCATCGATTGCAGTCAAAGCTTTTATCGGATTATCGCTGCCCTTCGTATTCCTGCTTATCAATTGGAAGAAGGAGGTGGCTGAGAAGCAAATCCGCATCATCACCCTGCTGCCGCTGGTCAGTGTATTAGCCGGAGTGGTGCTGCAGGCGGCTCATCTGCATTCCTTACTCGACATCGAATTCACCGGCGCAGTACGGATTCAGGGGGCGAACATTCCGGCGCATCTGGCTATGCTGGCTTTCATGGGAGTCGCGATCGCATTCATTGAAATTAAGCGAAGCCCGCAGCATATCCGCTTTTACTACACAATGCTGGGTCTGAATTTCCTGATCCTCATTGGAACCGGGACACGGGGGCCGATTCTGGCACTGGTCCTGATGGTGCTCTATTATTTCTACGACATCTCACGCCAGTATTTAAAAGGCAAAACGAAATTCCTGATCCCGCTGCTGTGCTCGCTGCTGGTAATTACCTCAGCAGTATACCTGCAGCTCGATAACATCAAGAAACGTTCCTTCGAACGTACGACGGAAACGGGGGTCGACCTGTCAGGGCGTGCGGAAGCCTGGGAGTACTTCCTGAACAAAGCGGAGGATTCCCCCTATGCGGGACGGGGTCTTGGAGCGGTGACGGTGGCGAATGACGGATCGCTCTACAAAGGGTTTGTTGTTCCGCACAATGAGTATATCCGCTTCTACTTCGATGGAGGGTATTTCGGCGCAATCCTGCTGCTGCTTTCCTTGTTGGCTGTGTTCCTTCTGGTGTACAGGGCTTTGGCACCGCCGGTCAAACCTTATTATCTGCTCTTTATAGCAGCGTTTCTGATCTACTCATTTACAGATAACACGCTGTCGACGGTCCAATTCATCATTCCGTTCTGTTGGTACCTGAACTGCCTGTATCGATCTTCACAGCTGGCCGATTCCCCACAAAAAGAAGTGATACGATGAACCAAGTGAATATGTTCGATGTCAATTTCGATAACTATGATTTCATGGACCTGCTCGATTACATTGACAAAACGATTCAGGAAAGGAACCAGTCCTACATCCTGACATGCAATGTCGATCATGTGATCAAGCTCCGCAAGGACAAAGAGTTCCAGGAAGTCTATTCCGAAGCCGGAGCTGTTGTGGCAGACGGAATGCCGCTCATCTGGGCTTCCAAAATGCTCGGTAAGCCGCTGAAGCAAAAGGTATCGGGAGCAGATCTGTTCAGCAGGCTGGGCAATGCTTTTGAACAAAGGAAATACCGGCTGTTCTTCCTGGGCTCAGCGGAAGGCGTGCCGGAGCAGGCGACGAAGAACCTGAAAGCAGCTTATCCGGGTATCAATGTTGTCGGCTGCTATTCTCCTTCCTACGGCTTTGAGCACAACGAAGAAGAGAACCAGCGGATTATCCAGATGCTGACCGAGAGTCAGCCGGATATTGTGTTCGTAGGCGTGGGAGCGCCGAAGCAGGAGAAATGGATATACCGTCACTATACCTCTTATCAGGCGCCGATCTCGATCGGTGTGGGCGCAACCTTCGACTTCCTGTCAGGCTCGGTCAAACGGGCTCCGGATTTCATGCAGAGAACCGGAATGGAATGGCTGTGGAGGCTCAGTCAGGAGCCGGGCCGTCTATGGAAAAGATACCTTGTCGATGATGCCCAGTTCCTGGTGCTGCTCCTGAAGGAGCTGCGCAAGCGGGAAAAAGTGAAGAACAGCAAATCGCAATAAACGAGAAGCGGCGGAGACGGGAGGCGGGGGAATGAAGATGCTAAGCAGGGATGAGAACAGTCTGAGTCTTCCCTCTAGATCAGCTGTGAAGTCAGCGGCAGTGATGACCATGATCTGCGGCGCAGCAGTGATTCTGCCGCTGCTGATCGGCTTCGCCAGTGCGAAGCTCAGCTCATCGAACAGTCTGCAGGGCGTGATACTGGCAGGAATCCTCTTCCCGGCCTTCCTGCTGGCGCTGCTGAATACACGGCTGCTGATTCCTTACACGCTGCTGATCTGGGCGGTTGCTCCGGAGCTGCGGCGGATTGCAGACTGGTATGAAGGAGTGTATCACTCCGTATCACTGCTGAGTCTGGCGCCCCTGCTCACCGGAGCTACCTTAGCCATTCCGGTGCTGAAGGAGATTCACAAGATCCGCAAATCCTCTACCCGGATCCTTCTGCTGTTCTCCATTGCGCTGGCCTACGGCGCGATGATTGGCCTCGCGAAGAACGGCATTGGCTCGGTATACGATCTGGCGAATTATATCGTACCGCTGCTGCTGATTCCGTTCTTCGCGGTAACCCCGTACAAACCGAAGGATATCGACCGGCTGCTGTATGCTTTTGCCAATATCGCCGTGCTGGTTGCAGCGTATGGAATTGTACAGTATCTGACGGTTCCTCCGTGGGACGCCTTCTGGATGCGGAACGCGGATATGATGTCCATCGGAACACCGTATCCCCTGGAGATCCGGGTGTTCTCCACTCTGAATTCTCCGGGCCCGGCGGCAACCTTCCTGGTCTTCGCGCTGGTCCCGATGATTCTGGAGAAAAGATGGCAGGGAACACTGCGCTGGATTGGTGTTCTGCTCGTAGTAGTCTGCCTGCTGACTACGCTGGTGCGTTCCGCATGGCTGGTCCTGCTGGTAATGCTGCTGGTGTACATTGCCTCCTCTCCCTCCAAGGGCAAATGGAAAACTCTGCTGCAGCTTGTATTCGTGGCAGCCGCGCTGTTCACGATAGTTCCCAAGCTGCCGGGGGCAGAGGGGCTGGTCGCCCGGATGGAGACCCTCACCTCGGTGCAGGAGGATCATTCCTACAATGAACGTCTCAGCTTGTGGACGAACATGCTGCCGATGGTGGCAGGCAATCCGGTCGGTCAGGGTATCGGCAGCGTAGGACAGGGGACGAAGATCGGCAACGGCGGGGAGCTTGGTGAATACGGCAACATGGATAACGGTGTGATCGCACTGCTGCTTACCTTCGGAGTACTCGGCGCATTGTTCTTTTTCGGAGCCCTGGGGGCCGTCATTAAAGAGATTGCCGTCAGAGTAACCAGCAAGGATCACCTTCAGCCTTACGCCCGCCTGTCGCTGGCGGCATGGATGGGGGCTGTGGTAAGTCTGGTATCGGATAACGGATTTCCGGGTCTCAAGGGTTATCTGATCTGGATGCTGATCGGACTCGGACTCAGTGCCAAAGAGATTACTCAGAGCAGAAAGAAGGGTATACCACATGCAGCAGTTGAACGCGAAATCACTTCCCGCTAATACAGTCTGGTCCTCCCTCAGGCGCTTCACGAAGAGTAAGGACAACAGCTCGGCGGCCGTAAAAACAATGTTCGTCAGCGTATTGATTCTGCTGGTCAATATGCTGACCGGTGTGCTGACCGCCCGGTATCTCGGTCCGACAGGGCGGGGGGAACAGACCGCTATGGTGAACTGGTCACAATTCCTGGCGTTCAGCATGAGCTTCGGCATCCCCTCGGCACTGATCTACAACGCCAAGAAGAACCCGGATGAAGCCGGAGTACTGTACAGGGTGGCGCTGCTGATTGGACTTGTGTTCGGGACGATGGCCATGATCATCGGGATTATTGTTCTCCCGTATTGGCTGAAGTCCTTCAGCCATGATGTTGTGGTCTTCGCCCAGTGGTCGATGATCCTGTGTCCGCTGATTGTGGTCTCGCAGGTCAACAATGCGGCGTTCCAGTTCAGAGGGGATTACAAAACCTTCAACTGGCTGCGTTATCTGATTCCTCTGCTGACGCTGGCCGCGATTGGGATACTCATCCTGACCGGACACATGAATCCTTATACAACAGCGCTGGCCTATCTGGTCCCGTCGGTTCCGCTGTTCATCGGAATGACGGTCTCGCTGCTCCGCACCTACAAAGTAAAGCTGCGGGATGCCTATCTTAACTTCAAAAGATTGTTTACTTACGGTATGGGCTCCTACGGTAATGATCTGCTTGGACAGTTCTCGTATTACATAGACCAGATCATTATTGCCGGGCTGCTCCGGCCGGCCGATCTGGGGCTCTATGCGGTTGCTGTAAGCTTGTCGCGAATGGTCAACTTCTTCTCTAATTCGATTACGGTGGTCCTGTTCCCCAAAGCCTCCGAGATGTCAAAGGACGAAGCAGTAGCCCTTACCTTCAAGGCTTTCCGGATCAGCACCACCTGTACACTGCTTGGCGCACTGTTCCTGATGCTGGTTGCCCCGTTTGTTATCCCGCTGCTCTACGGCAAGGATTTCAACACGGCGCTTACCGTGTTCCGCCTGCTGCTGCTGGAAGTGACCATCAGCGGAGGGACGCTGATTCTGGCCCAGGTGTTCATGGCGCTGGGCAAGCCGAAGTTCGTATCCATCCTTCAGGGAGTCGGCCTGATCCTCGTGATTCCGCTGCTCTTCCTGCTGGTGCCGAAATTCGGATTGTTCGGAGCGGGAGTGGCTATGCTCTCATCGGCAGTGCTGCGGTTCCTGTTCATTATTCTTAATATCAGATACAACCTGAAGGTTAAGCTTCCGCGGCTGCTTATTAACGCCCAGGACCTTCAGTGGCTGAAGACGACGATGAATTCGTATATTCGCAAAAAACCTATGGATGTGTAAGCGGAAAGTGAGCAGAGGCACGATGCGAACTGCCTTTCTGCTTAAATGAAAAAGGACAGTGTTTGGAGGAAAGTAGAGAAAATTTGGAGCTGGAAGAAGCGTCAGCGTTCGCCTTTGTCTTCCGATTTCAACCGCAGTCAGCGGTTAATCAAGGAAATCGGAAGACAACAGCGATCGGAAGCCCAAATTTTCTCGGATTGACGATAGACACTGGACTGAAAAAGGAGGATACCTTCATGGATTCAATGACAAGCGTGCTTGGCGGCCGGGGGAGTTACCCGATATCGGCGGTCATCATCGCTCAGGATGACGAAGTTCGAATCTCCGCGGCTATTCAGTCCTGCCAGTTGTTCGCCGACGAGGTGGTTGTAATCGACGGGGGCAGCAAAGACGGGACAGTCCAACTGTCCGAGAGCCTGGGATGCCGGGTGTATGTTAACCCATGGCCCGGATACGCGAAGCAAAGGGAATTCGGAGTGGAACGCGCCGTCCATGATTGGGTCTTCCTGATTGATACCGACGAAGTGGTCAGTGAAGAGCTGGCGCGGGATATTCTGGAGCGCAAGCCGGGACTTACGGATGCCACCGTAGCGTTCTCGCTATACCGGATTGGTGATTTTCTCGGCAAATGGCTGGATAAGGGTGAGTACCTGGTGCGGCTGTATAACCGCAAGGAGTATGGCATCCGTAACAGCCTGGTGCATGAGATGCCCGAGGTATCCGAGGAACGGACGGTGAAGCTGAACGGAACGCTGTGGCATCAAGGCTTCCGCAGCATCAACGATCATGTAGCCCGGTTCAACAAATACACGGATCTGGAAGCGCAAAGCGCCTTTGCCAGCGGCAAGCCGTTCAAACTGAGCCACTTGCTGCTGCGTCCGCCGGCACGTTTCCTGCAGAAGTATTTCGTGCACGGCTTATTCAAAAAAGGGATTTCAGGCTTCGCGGTATCGATATTCTGGGTGATGTATGAATTCATGGTCGGCTTCAAGCATTACGAATTACACAGCTCCGGTAAGCTGACCCGGCATAACACCCAGGGCCAGGCCGACAAGGAGAACAAAGGGGAGAGAAGCTATGTCGTACAATGACGGATTGAACATTATGACGACCGGCCTCAGCTGGCCCTCGTTACAGCCCGGAGGACTGAACACCTATTTCAAATCCGTATGTGAGCAGCTCTCCACACGGAACCTGGTGCATGCCCTGATCTGTAGTCAGGAGACACCGGCTACCCCAAAGGAACTGATCATCCATAACGCCGGCGATCCCAAGGAGACGATCTGGAAACGCAAGGATGCCTTCCAGCGCAAGGCGGCGGACCTGATGGGAGACGGCAGCGGGCGGATTGATATCCTCTATACCCACTTCGCACCTTACGGCATCGGACCGGCGATTGAAGCGAAGAAGCGGGGCATTCCGGTGGTGATGACCTTCCACGGCCCCTGGAATGAAGAGATGAAGATCGAAGGTCAAGGCATCAAGCACAAGGTGAAAACAACGATTGCCAAATCGATTGAACATAAGGCTTACAAGCTGGCGGACAAATTCATTGTCCTAAGCGATTACTTCCGGGGTATGCTGCATGATCTGCATGGGGTGCCGCTGCACAAGATCATCGTCATTCCGGGGGCGGCCAATGTGGAACGGTTCGTGCCTTCCACCAACCGGCTGGCGGTCCGGCGGACACTGAATCTGCCGGAAGGCGCAACGACCGTGCTGACGGTCCGGCGGCTGATGAACCGGATGGGGCTGCTGCAGCTGCTCGAAGCCTGGAAGCAGGTCGCCGAGCGGTTCCCGAACGCGATTCTGCTGATCGGGGGCAAAGGCCCGCTGCGCGGGGAGCTCGAAGAGAAAATAGCCGATTACGGACTGGGCAACAAAGTCCGGCTCCTGGGCTATATTCCCGATCATGAGCTGGCCTCCTATTATCAGGCGGCGGATATGTTCGTCGTTCCTTCGCAGGCGCTGGAAGGCTTCGGCCTGATCACCGTTGAGGCGCTGGCCTCAGGACTTCCGGTGATGGCGACGCCGGTCGGCGGCAACAAGGAGATTCTGCAGGGCTTCCGGCCGGAGCTGCTGTTCAAGAGTGCAGGCAGCGATGATATGGCAGAAGGCATGATTCATATGCTGAGCAACCGCAAGCTGCTGCCGGGCCGTGACGAATGCCGGAATCATGTGCTGGAGAAATATACCTGGCAGCATGTGGGCGATCAAGTGGAGTCCGTATTCCTCGAAACTTTGGGAAAGGGTGTGAGCGTAGGATGATCAAAGTCGCTTATATTGATCACACCGCCAAATGGAGCGGCGGAGAGGTTGCCTTGTTCAACATTCTCACCAACATCGGTGAACAGATTCAACCGCTGGTGATTCTGGCGGAAGAAGGCACTTTGGCCGAACGCCTGCGGGAAAAGGGCATCGATGTCCGCATTATCCCGCTGGATGAGAGCATCCGCAGCCGCGGACGCAACGCTGTGAACCTCGGTGCTCCGGCTGCTGCAATGAAGCTGTTGGCCTACGGCCGTAAGCTTGCTCCGCTGCTCAAAGAGGAGAAGGTCGATTGCGTGCATACCAATTCACTGAAATCGGCATTTTACGGAGCGGTGGCTGCCAAAAAAGCCGGGGTGCCCCTGATCTGGCATATCCGGGACCATATCGGAGCCCCGTACCTGAAGCCGGTTGTCGCCAAGGCGATCCGGCTGCTGTCACGCCTGCTGCCGAACGGCGTCATCGCCAATTCCCATTCCACACTGAATGCCCTGGAGCTGCCGCGGTCAAAGAAGACGCTGGTCGTTTACTCCGCTTTTGCCAAAGCGATTGGTGAAGGAATCGGCAAGCGGGACCAGAAGGACTTCAACGTCCTGCTGGTGGGACGCCTGGCTCACTGGAAAGGCCAGCATATTGTACTGGAAGCCGCCAAGGCCTTCAAGAATGACAGCCGGGTGAAGTTCTGGCTTGCCGGAGACGCGCTGTTCGGAGAAGAGGAATACAAACAGGAATTAATTCAGCAGATGCAGCAAGGCAACATTACCAATGTCAGCCTGCTGGGTCATGTAGATGATATACAAGGACTTATGAACAAAGCCGATTTACTGATTCACACGTCGATCACCCCCGAGCCGTTTGGCCAGGTCATCGTCGAAGGTATGGCGGCTGGACTGCCGGTGATTGCCTCCAATGAAGGCGGACCGGTTGAGATTGTAGTTCCTGGCGTAACAGGAATGCTGATCCAGCCGGGAGATGCTACTGTACTTGCAGACTCCATCACCTGGATGCTGAACCATCCCGAAGAGCGTAGACGGATGGCGGATAATGGAATGAAACGGGTGAAAGAGCATTTTGTCATCGAGAATACGGTCAAGGATATCGTAGCGTACTACAAAGGTCTGCTGGCGGTTACCTGACCTCGCGCTTGGACAATGCTTAAGACTTGCTTCACGATCCGTTTCTACCATGCGTTCACTGCATGATGATGCTGCTCCATAAAACTTTGAGGATGATTCACATGAAAATTGCGATAGCGCACGATTACTTAATCCAAATGGGCGGAGCGGAAAGAGTGGTGGAGGTTTTTCATCACATGTATCCGGATGCTCCGATTTTCACAACGGTTTTTAACGGAAGCCGCCTGACCGATAACCTCAAAGATGCGGATATCCGGGCCTCCTGGCTGCAGAAAATCCCCGGCGTGAAGCGGAATTTCAAAGGGGTGCTGCCGCTCTATCCGATGGCTGTCCGCGATTTGGACTTCAGCGGATATGATATCGTCCTTAGCTCCAGCAGTGCTTTTATGAAAAGCATCCAGGTGCCCGAGTCTACGTTTCATCTGTGTTACTGCCATACCCCCATGCGGTTCGCCTGGGATTATGACACTTACATGGAGCGGCAATCCAATTCAGGATTATTCAAAAGACTGCTTAAGGTATATATGCAGCGGCTGAAGAGCTGGGATCAGCGTACCTCCAAGAATGTAAACCAGTTCGTAGCCAACTCCTCCGTCGTGAAGACGCGGATTCAGAATTATTATCACCGGGATTCCGATGTCATCTTCCCGCCGATTAATACAGCCCGCTTCACCAGCTCCCCTACCATTGGAGATTATTATCTGATCGTATCCCGGCTGGTTTCCTACAAGCGGATCGATCTGGCGGTAGAGGCATTCAACCGTAACGGCGTGAAGCTGTACATCGTGGGAGACGGGCCGGACCGCAAGCGTCTGGAAGGCATGGCCAAGGATAATATCTCTTTCCTGGGGCGGCTGGAGGATGAAGAAGTGACAGGACTGATGTCGCAGTGCCGGGCTTTTGTTTTTCCCGGAGAAGAGGATTTCGGCATTACGCCCCTGGAGGCGAATGCTGCAGGAAGACCGGTCATCGCCTATCAGGCCGGAGGAGCGCTGGACACGATTATTCCTTACGTCAACGGCGTGTTCTTCCAGCACCAGGAAGTTGATGATCTGCTCCAGGCCATTGATGAAGCAGAATCCTATGCGTGGGATATCGAGCAGATTATGGGCCATGCACGTAAATTTGATGAGCAGGCGTTTATGGTCCAGTTCAAGCAGTATGTGGAACAGGCCTACGTCAATTTCCTAAAAGGAGGATGATTGTATGAAACTCGCAGTAATCGGTACCGGCTATGTAGGTCTTGTCTCGGGCGTATGCTTCACCCTTAACGGAAATCATGTCATCTGTGTCGATAAGGATGAGGAAAAAATCAAGAAGCTGAACCGGATGGAATCCCCCATCTATGAGCCGGGCATTGAGGCGCTGATCGAAATGAATCTCCGCGAGGGCAGGCTGAGCTTCTCGGCCGATCTTAAGGATTCGGTCCGCCGCTCCGACATCGTCATCCTTGCCGTAGGGACCCCCTCACTGCCGGGCGGTGAAGCAGATCTAAGATATATTGAAGGGGCCGCCATTGAAATTGCGCAGGCGATGGAAGGCTACAAGATCATCATGACCAAGTCGACCGTACCCGTAGGCACCAATGAGAAAATCCGCAATTTGATCGCTTCGCATACGAATCATCCCTTCGATATTGTCTCCGCCCCTGAGTTCCTCCGTGAAGGCTCCGCGATCCGCGACACGCTGCATCCCGACCGGATCGTGATCGGACTTGATAATCCTGAGCTTGAGCCTACGATGCGCCAGCTGCATCAGGGCTTCACGGACAATGTATTCGTCACGGATATCCGCAGCGCCGAGATGATCAAATATGCATCAAATGCGTTCCTGGCCACTAAGATATCGTTCATTAACGAGATCGCCAATATATGCGAAAAAGTGGGAGCTGATGTAACCGAGGTAGCCGAGGGCATGGGAATGGACCGGAGAATCGGGTCTACCTTCCTGCAGGCCGGCATCGGTTATGGAGGCTCCTGTTTCCCGAAAGACACCAATGCGCTGATCCAGATTGCCGGCAACGTGGACTACGAGTTCAAGCTATTGAAATCGGTGGTCGAGGTCAATAAAGGACAGCGGTTCATGATTATCTCCAAGCTGCATGAATCGCTTGGCAGCCTGCGCGGCGCAGTTATCGGCATCTGGGGCCTTGCCTTCAAGCCGAACACCGATGATGTCCGCGAGGCGCCTGCCCGCGAAATCGTTGAAGCGCTGGTAGCTGAAGGTGCTACCGTCAAGCTGTATGATCCGATTGCCGCCGATAACTTCCGGCGAGAGTACGATCACCCGCAGCTCCGCTGGTGCGGACTGGCGGAAGAGGCTGCCGAAGGCAGCGACGCAGTATGCCTCCTGACCGACTGGAGCCAGTTCAAGGATATCGACCTGCATCAGCTCGCTGGGAGCATGCGCCGCCAGGTATTAATTGACGGCCGCAACGTCTATACCAAAGAGCAGATCGAAGGAACCGGCCTGGAGTATCATTCCGTCGGACGCCCGCAGATGGGCGGCCTTAGCGGCTTCTCCGCCAGCGTTGCTGGCGCGATCTAATCGTCTAGCGGATATCCCGCAGCCTCCCCAGAAGTGGCTGCTTAGGGAAATTAGAGGGAAAAATCCCTTTGATTTCACTGGATGCGGGCTAAACGAGGAAATGAGGAGCATTAATGCACTTGATTCCACCGGATGCGGGCCAAACGAGGAAATGAGGAGCACAAGTGCACTTGATCCTTGCCCTACCCGCCGCGTGAGTGAGCGGCAAGCCCTTGGAACAAGAGTCTTGTGTCTTGGTCTTGTGAGAGTCTTGTGAGAATCTTGTGTTGCCCCCGCTGCTACGGCGAGCGGGAGTCCCTTGGAACAAGAGGCACTTAAGCATCTTTAAATCTTTCCTGCCGCGCAAGCATAGCGGCAGCCACGGTTCAATTGCCGCAACAACAAGCGGCAATAGCTGGATCTTTAGCCGGGAGCTTCGCCTGCGGGCGAAGCGAATAGCCCCAGCTGTTATGTAATGGAACGGAGAGGAATTTTGGAACTGTAGGAGCGTTAGCGTCCGCCTTTGTCTCTGGATTTCTACCGCGAAGAGCGGTCTAATCAGGAAATCCGGAGGCAACAGCGGCCGAAAGTCCAAACATTCCTTGCAGTGACTCTCATAACAGCCAGCGCATTAAGCTTTTCCGCAATCTGCAGCTCCCAATAACAATCCGATATTTTCGCGACATCACATAAACTTAGGAGGGTTCACTTATGAAACTAGTACTTCTATCAGGCGGTTCTGGTAAACGGCTCTGGCCCTTGTCCAATGATTCACGTTCGAAGCAATTTCTGAAAGTACTGGAAAGCCCGGCAGGTGAACCGGAATCCATGGTACAGCGGGTATGGAGACAGCTGCAGGAGACAGGGATGGCGGAATCGTCCTACCTGGCTACCGGCCGCAGCCAGGTAGAGATGATTCAGAGCCAGCTGGGCAGCGGGGTGCCGATTATCGTTGAGCCGGAGCGGCGCGATACCTTCCCTGCTATTGCATTGACTGCAGCATACCTGTATTCGATCGCCGGTGTTTCACCAAGCGAGACGGTAGCCATCCTGCCCGTCGACCCTTATGTGGAGTCGTCCTTCTTCGATACCGTTCTGCAGCTGGAGAGCACGATGCTGGAGAGCGGCGCCAATCTGGCGCTGATGGGCGTAGTTCCGGAGCATGCTTCCGAGAAATACGGCTATATCATTCCTACCAGCGCCGAAGCGGGAGCGAGCGGGTATCTGCAGGTCAGCCACTTCCAGGAGAAGCCGGACCGCAAGCAGGCTGAGGAGCTAATCAGTCGGAACGCCCTCTGGAACTGCGGCGTGTTTGCTTTCCGTCTTGGGTATCTGCTGGATATTCTGCAGCGCAAAGGACTGCCACTGAACTATGAGGAACTGCAGAAGCAGTATAAACTGCTGGCTTCCATCAGTTTTGATTATGAGGTGGTAGAAAAAGAAGAGAATATCGTGGTTCAGCCTTACGCCGGATTCTGGAAGGACCTGGGCACCTGGAATACGCTGACCGAAGAAATGACCAGCAATCATGTTGGCAAAGGTTTCGTCACTGCAGATTCCGAAGGCACCTGCCTTATCAACGAACTGGACATTCCGATCACCGTGATCGGGGCGAAGGATCTGATTATCGCCGCCAGCCCGGACGGAATTCTGGTTACGCACAAGGCGGAGAGCCCGCGCATTAAGGAAGTGCTGAAATCTTTTGAACAAAGACCGATGTACGAAGAACGCCGCTGGGGCCACTACAAGGTAATTGATTATGTGAAATATGCGGAAGGTAATGAGGTGCTGACGAAGCGGATCTTTATCTCTGAAGGTAAAAATATCAGCTATCAGCTGCATCACAAACGCAGTGAAATCTGGACCATTGTCAGCGGTGAAGCCAGCATTGTGCTCAATGAGAAAATGCATAATGTAAAGGCGGGGGATGTCGTACGGATTCCGGAAGGCACCAAGCATGCGATCCTGGCATTGACAGATATGGAATTTATCGAAGTGCAGACCGGCTCTGAGCTGGTGGAGGAAGATAACATCCGAATCACCTTGGATTGGGAAGATATCGCCTTGCAGCAATTTATTTCGTAGGTCTAATCTATCTATATAACCAATTGTTACAAATCCAAAACAGGTATTAAGAACCAATTATTAAGAAAAATTCATTTTTGCTCTAAATTAAAACTAAATAGAGACGATACTTACGGTAAGAGGGATTAATCCTTCCAATACGACAAAGGCAAACCTAATCGAAAGATAGGGACGCAAAGCTATAGGGCCTTCGCAAGAGTGGCAGCCTGGCTACCGAAAGGAAGATGGATTTTGATAACTTACCGTAAGTCTCGTTTGCTGTGCACTGTGCTGTCTCTGGCCCTTTTATTGACTGCAGTACCTCTGGGACTCGGCGGAATGCCTTCATCTGCAGAAGCTGCATCTAGTTCCAAAGCGCCCGTTAATCCGGAGGCTTCAACCGAAGCAGTCAGATTGCTGGACGATCTGTATTCTATCACTGGAAAAGGCATTATTACCGGCCAACATGACTATCTGGAAAGTCCGGACGAATTCAGCAACAAGCTGAAGGGAACCAGCGGACAATATGCTGCTCTTCACGGGTATGAACTGGGCGTAATTAGCGGGCAATCGGAAAGTACAGCAGCGGCGCAGCGCAGAAATGTTGTGAACAGCGCGATCAACTGGTATAAGGGCGGCGGCATTGTAGCCATGACTTTTCATGAGAATCTGCCCGGTACCGCATACCTCTGGTCCAATGTTCAGAAACCGCTGAGCCAGGCGGAATTCAATAAATATATTACTCCAGGTACAACACAGTACACTGCATTGATTGCAGATCTGGACAAAGTGGCAGTTTCACTTAAAAGCCTGCGGGATGCTGGTGTTCCCGTACTCTGGAGACCTTACCACGAAATGAACGGTAACTGGTTCTGGTGGGGGAAGAAAAATAACTTTGCTTCGCTTTGGAATATTATGTATGACCGTTTCGTGAACGTTCATAAATTAAACAACCTGCTGTGGGTATGGAACCCCAATGCACCCAATGCCTGGTCTGATCCTTATGCGCTGACCTATCCGGGGGCTGACAAGGTGGATGTACTCGCGGCAGATATATATGAGAACGATTATATGAATAAATACCATGACGGCCTGCTTGCCCTTGCGAATGGCAAACCGATTGCCATTGGCGAGAATGGACAAATGCCAAGCACGGCAAAGCTGCAGCTCTCCCAGAAAAATTGGGTATATATGATGAGCTGGGGAAAAATGCTGTATGAAACCAATACCGATGCTACCATCAAAAGCTTCATGAGCGACAGCTATACGGTGACCCGGGACGATTATAAAGCAGGCACATTTGCTCCGTCAACGCCGGTACCAACAGCAACGCCAACGCTGGTACCAACAGCAACGCCAACGCCGGTACCAACAGCAACGCCAACGCCGGTACCAACAGCAACGCCAACGCCGGTACCAACAGCAACGCCAACGCCGGTACCGACAGCAACACCAATGCCGGTACCGACTGCAATGCCGATCCCGACGCCCCCTGCTTCCAATGATACTGTGACGGCCCCCGTCGTTCAGAATGGTCTTCAGGGGGAATACTACAAGAACATGACGCTTTCGGGCACTCCGGTTCTGGTCCGGAAGGATGCGCTGCTGAACTTTAACTGGCGCCAGACAGCGCCGGATGCGAAGCTCGGAGTGGATAGCTTTTCTATCCGCTGGACGGGTCAGATCAAACCGACTTTCAGTGAAACCTATCAGATTATCACTACATCCGATGACGGTATCCGCGTCTATATTGACGGCACAGCTGTAATCAACAGCTGGACCAAACAGAGCGGTACCGAGCGTACAGGAAGCATAAACCTGCAAGCAGGCCAGCTCTATGATATCAAAGTGGAGTATTACGAGAATGCAGGCGATGCCAATATCCGTCTGATGTGGCAGAGTCCAAGCCAGGCGAAGGCAACTGTCCCTACAAGCGCGTTATTTGTGAACACGGCTGCTTCTTCAGCCAGCAAAGCAGGCTTGGATGCTCCGGCAGTGACTGCAACACCAGTACCAACAGCAACGCCATTACCAGTATCAACACCAACACCGGTGCCAACAGCGGCACCGACGCCAACAGCGGCACCGACGCCAACAGCGGCACCGACGCCAACAGCAACACCGGTGCCAACAGCGGCACCGACGCCAACAGCGGCGCCAACACCAACAGCGACACCAACGCCGACAGAAGGTTCAACGCCGGAGAATCTTACGGCGGAGGCTCCGGCGGTGAACGGGCTGGTTGCGGAATATTTCAATAATATGACGTTGTCTGGTGCCCCGGCAGTGGTACGTACCGATGCAGTGCTTGACTTCAACTGGCGTCAAGGCACGCCGGATGCCGCAATCGGCATAGATTTCTTCTCTGTACGCTGGAGCGGTAAGCTCAAGCCGCTATACACTGAGACTTATCAGATTTATACCACTTCAGATGACGGCATCCGCGTACGGATCAATGGTGAGCTTGTGATCGACAGCTGGATGAAGCAGAGCGGGACCGAACGCACAGGAAGCATAAGCCTGACAGCCGGTCAGCTATATGATATACAAGTGGAGTACTACGAGAATCAAGGAGATGCCAGAGCACGCCTGATGTGGGAGAGTCCGAGCCAAGTTAAGGCAACGGTTCCCGCGAGCGCACTGTTTCTCCCTTCCGCTTCCTAGGATCATACCCCCGCAGCTGTATTCATTATTGGCGCTGATACTGGTTAAGACGTTACAATTCTAAATCCTATAAAGTCCAATCTTAATGGCCCTGCTATTAGCAGGGCTACTAAGCTATAGACCATCCGGTTAATTCATTGCAGCCTCTTAACAGAGAACTGCATACCTGCCTGCCTAAGGCGGCAGTGAAACCCGGGGAAAGGAGATTATATTGAACACTTACCGTAAGTACAGGCTATATACAACAATTATTCCTATTATCCTTATCCTTTCACTTCTGCCATGGGGGGAGGCGCGCAGTCTTCCCGTAGCACGCCCCGTAAACACTCCTGCCGTTTCCATCAAACCCGTTAATCCCTCCGCTTCCAAGGAAGCTGCTGCACTGCTCAGCTATCTGTCCGATCTCAGCGGCAAGGGCATGATCTCCGGCCAGCATGATTACCTGGAGAGCCCCGATGAATTCAATAATAAGCTTAAGAACGCAAGCGGACAGTACGCCGTTCTGCACGGCTACGAGCTGGGAGCCATCAACAACCAGTCCAAGGAGACCATTGCCAGGCAGCGTCAGGCTGTCGTAGACAGTGCCATTAAGTGGCACAAAGGCGGAGGCATTGTAGCGATGACCTTCCATCAGAATCTGCCGGGAACCTCTCCCGAATGGGCTAATGTAAAAATGAATCTGAGCCAGGACAAATTTGACGCATACGTTACTCCGGGAACTCCTCAGTACAAAGCTCTGATCGCCGAGCTGGATGAGGTAGCCGGGTACTTGGGAGAACTGCGGGATGCCGGAGTTCCGGTTTTATGGCGTCCATATCATGAAATGAACGGCAACTGGTTCTGGTGGGGGCACAAGGATAACTTTGCCCGGCTGTGGGATATAGTGTACGACCGTATGGTGAACACACATAAGCTGAATAACCTGCTCTGGGTATGGAACCCGAATGCACCGAACGAGTGGGCGAAGCCTTACAGCGATTATTATCCGGGTGCCTCCAAGGTGGATGTACTGGCAGCCGATATTTATAACAATGACTTCAAGCAGTCCTATTACGAGAACCTTCTGATGCTGGCTGACGGCAAACCCATCGGTATCGGGGAGAGCGGAGAGCTTCCAGACCCTGTCATATTGTCTCAAACCCAGAGTAAATGGGTATATACGATGACATGGGGGAAAATGCTGCTTGAGAATAATAATCTCCAGAAAATTCAAAGCTTTATGAGCAATAAGTACACCGTATCACGGGATGATTACAAGCTGGCACTGAATGCTCAAATCAACACACTTGCTGCGGTATCGCGCAACGGTCTCAAGGGGCAATACTTCGGCAATACGGAGCTGTCCGGCAAACCGATGCTTACCCGGAATGATAACAGGATTGACTTCAACTGGCATGGGGATTCGCCGGCGCCGGGAATCGGCAAGGACTCTTTTTCCGTACGCTGGACCGGTAAGATCAAGCCAGTCTACAGTGAAAAGTATACTTTCACAGCCTCTTCTGATGACGGCATCCGTGTGTGGATCGGCGGCAAGCTGATCATTGACAGCTGGAAGAAGCAAAGCGGTGTCAGCCGGGAGGGAAGTATAACTCTTACAGCCGCAACTGCCTACGATATTAAAGTGGAGTATTATGAGAATCACGGTGACGCAAGCGTTCGTCTGATGTGGCAAAGCCCGCGCCAGAAGCAGGCGTTGATTTCCCAGAATGCGCTGACTCTTCCTTAAGGAATGAAGCTGGTCATGATGAATGAAGCTCTACGGAACCCAGTACATTACAGCCACCCCGGAAGAAAGCGAGGACAAAGGAATGAGGACTAGACTCAAGACAAAGAGAAACAAACCCATTCATCTACTACTAAAATTTGCAGCATTGATCATCTTGTTTCTGTTGTCCGTTTCTGTCTTCGGAGAGGATGGGACAAATAGCGGCGAGGTGGAAGTTGACATGTCGGAATTATCTGCGGCCAAGGATGCGGGTCCCGCAGTTCCGGAGGGGACTGTGCTATGGAAGCTTGGCCAGCATGACGGTTCATCCGCAGAGTTTGCATCAGCCGGATCAAACGGGGCCAAGGGGGTATTCAGCGTTGCTTCAACCGCAGTCAAGGCGGCGGAGCTTCAGAGTATCCCGTCCGGGCTGCACGGCGCTACCAATCCTGAACTGCGGATTACCTACAAGCTGGATAAGATCCCGGTTAACGGGGTCTTATTTCGTGTCAGCATCCTTGATGCCTACAAATCCGTACCGCAGATGAGCGTATTCTCCAACCGGCAGCTGTCAGGGATTATTCAGATTGCCGGTGTGGACGGTACGGACAGTAAATACGATTTCCGCAAAACCTATGAGCTGTACATTCCCAAAGAACAGCTCATCAGCGGAACCAACGAGCTGACGCTGCGGGCAGCGCGCGGGATCTATTCCTCGGCTGCGGAGGATAAGTATAATTGGTGGACATGGGATAACCTTAGTCTGGAAGCACTGAAGACTCCGGTCAAGGAGCCGATTCACGGGAGCTATACGCTGACCGGAACCATGGTCAACAACAAACAGTTCTATTTTGACAAAGGTGCAGTTACGCATTTGCCTTATATTATGAAATGGCTGGGTTTAGCCTACAGCGGCAACATTATGCGGACCAGCTGTGCCAGCGATGTGGGCAGATCCTGTGAGAATATGGGGGAGTACTACGAGGTCCTGAAGGATTATAATATGCAGGCTGTTGCCCTCTATCTGTACACGGGTGATATCAAGCTCAAGGAAGACGGTTCACTGCCGGATGATGCGGAGAAGAAGCTGACCGATTATTTCAAGCAGTACGGCCAGTATTTCCAGTATTATGAGGTGGATAATGAGCCCGGACTGTTCAACCGTTCCAAAGCAGTCAATCTGGCGATAGCCGACTGGCTGAATAAGAAAGGCAAGACGATCGCACCGCATCTGCAGACGGTGGCCCCGGGCTGGGCATACTGGCCGGGTTACAGCGAAGATTCCTGCGGTAATCAGAAGGGGATGCTTAAGCAGTGCGGAGATCCGGACGGCTGGGAACGGGACCCGGAGCAGCGGAACGAGTTGGAGGAAGTAACGGATTTGACCAATGGGCATTCCTATGGTGAATCGTATATTTTCAGCAATGGAGGCAGCTTTACAGAGAACCTGAAGACCTTTGGGGGAGCTGTAGACGGCCTCAGCAAAAAAATGCTCACCACCGAATTCGGCACCTCGGATACTCATGTGGATGCCTATCAATACGGCGCGTCCGAGCGGACAGCGGCAGTGTTTGACCGGATTATGCGGGGGCATATCGGATATGCCGATATGTTTGTGCAGCATGCCGCTTTCTTCAAGAACTTCAGTCTGTTCAAGTACGGCTTTAACCTGGAGGAGCATGATCCGGGAGCTACAGAGATTTATTATACCAAAGAAGGTGAAGACTCACGCGTAAGTATTATGCGCCGGCTGGATCTGGCTTATGCCACACACGGGGCGCCGCTGAGCTATCAGATTACGAACAAAGATGATTTGGCAGACAAAATGGTGTATGTACGGGCGGTAGACACTTCCACCCTTGAGCCTCTGGCAGGCAGCGGAGCCACATCCAACAAGCTGCTTGTGAACTTTGTCAACTTTGAAGAAACCGAGCAGACCATTAAAGTAAAGGTGACCATGCCGGAGAAGACCGTATATGAGGGTGAACGCTTTGGCCGCGGAGATACTTATGAAGAGGCACGCAGCTATATGTCGGGCAGGAATGCCACACCTATACTGGAATTCACCGAAACGCTGGCTCCGGGTGAGGCGGTGCAGTATATTCTGCAGCCCTCTTCCGAAGTAGCGGATATTGCGCCGCAAGGCTTCAAGGCCACGGCAGTTAAAGGGCTGTCGATGCATCTGAGCTGGCTGGAGGCTCCCGGGGCAAGCTATGAAGTGCTCCGGGCCGACGGCCCGGGCAGTGAACTGAAAATGATTGCGGCAGGTGTGCGGAACACAGAGTATACTGACAGCAAACTGCAGGAGGGCACATTGTATACTTATGCGGTAAGAGTGTCGGGCTCTGGTGTCATGTCGGAGAAGACACAGATTTCAGCAACCGGACTCGTCCCGCTGGACCGGACCGGCTGGAAGGTTACGTCTAATGTGAACACGGCAGCGTCGAAGCCGGAGAGTGCCATTGATGGAGACAGGCGTACACGCTGGGATACCGGCAAACATCAGGCATCAGGTGAATACTTCCAGATTGATTTAGGTGCAGTACATGCAATAGAAGCCATAGAGCTGATTTATACTTTATCATCGTATGATTATCCCCGGGGATATACCGTCCAGGTATCCGATGATGCCAAAAGCTGGAATCAGGTAGCATCCGGCAAAGGAAAGCTGGAATTGACCAGGATTGCCTTTTCCCAGGTCCAAACCCGTTATATCCGCATACAGCAGACCGGTTCCGGAGGCAACTATTGGTCGATTCAGGAGCTGCAGGTGTATTCAAGAGAATAAAGGACGGCATAATAAGCTCCGTGGATTTAACAAGCCACCGGGGTTTTTTGCTGCGAAGTATGAATGGGAAAGGGGTGAACCGGATCGATGACTCATCTTGCAGATCAAATTATTCTGCTGCTGGCGGTCTTGCTGCTGGTAGGCGTGCTGTCCACCAAATTCTCCACCCGTTTTGGTATGCCCGCACTGGTTCTGTTTATCGCTGCCGGTATGGTGCTCAGCCATTTCATTTATTTCAACAATGCTTCATTAACACAGATCGCCGGGATTTTTGCGCTTGTGGTTATTCTGTTTGAAGGCGGAATGCAGACGAGTATGAAGGATATCCGTCCGGTCATGAAGCCGGCGCTGTCGCTGGCTACGGCAGGTGTGCTTTTGACAACGGGAGTTGTCGGTGTTTTTGCCAGATTTATATTAGGCGTGCCGTGGGCGGAGAGCTTCCTATTCGGGGCGATTGTCGGCTCGACGGATGCGGCTGCGGTGTTCTCAGTACTGGGCGGCAAAAACATTGATAAACGCCTGACCTCTACACTCGAAGCAGAATCCGGCAGCAACGATCCGATGGCGGTATTTCTCACCGTCTCCCTGATCGAATGGATACAGCATCCTGATACTGCAATCTGGAGTCTGGTGCTCTCCTTCTTCTGGGAGATGGGGATCGGTCTCCTGCTGGGGATTCTTATCGGTAAGCTGGCTACATATCTGATCAACCGGATTAATCTGGACTCTACCGGGTTGTATCCGGTGATGGCTATCGGCTTTGCGGTTCTGACCTACGGGGTTTCGGCGATGGTCCACAGCAGCGGCCTGCTTGCCGTCTATGTTATGGGGCTGGTGCTGGGGAACTCCGAGCTGATGTATCACCGTACGATTATGAATTTCAATCACGGCTTTGCCTGGATGATGCAGATTGCCATGTTCATCCTGCTCGGTCTGCTGGTCTTTCCCCAGGAGCTGGCGGATATTGCCTGGCAGGGCATACTGCTGTCCGTTATTCTAATGGTAGTAGCAAGACCTGCGGGCGTATTCATCAGTCTGCTGTTTGCCAAGTTCTCCTTCCGCGAAAAGACACTGATCTCCTGGGCCGGACTCAGGGGTGCCGTCCCCATTGTGCTTGCGACCTACCCGCTGCTCGCGGGGCTTCCGCAGGGCCGGCTGTTCTTCAATGTAGTATTCTTTGTTGTCCTGACCTCTGCGGTCATTCAGGGAACGACCATTTCACCACTGGCCTCACGGCTGAAACTGGTCGGCCGGGAGGATGCGGGCCAGCCGTCACTGATGGAACTCGTCGCCCTTGGCAAGACGGATTCCGAGTTCAATCATATCGGAATAGACCGGCATATGCCGATTGCCGGGATGCAGATAGCGCAGATCGGCCTGCCGGATGATATCCTGTTCACGGCAATTATCCGCAACAAGAGCATTGTGACGCCCCATGGCAGCACGGTTATTGAACCGGGAGACACGGTGTACGTGCTCAGCCCCAAGAGCAAACGGGACGAGATGCGGGCGATCTTCCGGAGCGGGAAGGGGAAGGCAGCGGAGACAGATATCACATTGGTTTAGGATAAATGTGAGCTTCTCTGCCGGACGGGGTGACTTGTGTCAATATAGGTTTTTTAACAGCATTGTGACGGAAATAATAGGATGTTCTGAAAGGGGAGTGCTAGAATTTGCAGTAACCTTATATTAGTAAAACGAGTTGCAATACGGCGTATTCTGTGTTAAATTGTATATAGATTTAGAATGAGTCTAAATACAATAACAAATAAATACACATCCCAGGAGGTTATTAGAATGAGTACACAAGTCAAAAGCCAAACTGAATTGCATGCTGCCCTGAACCGTCAGACAGCGAACTGGACTCTGCTTGGAGTGAAGCTGCATCATTACCACTGGTATGTCAGCGGAGCACAATTCTTCACGCTGCATGAGAAATTTGAAGAGTTGTACAATGAAGCTGCCGGTTATGTGGATGAGCTGGCTGAACGCTTGCTCGCCATTGGCGGACAACCGGCTTCAACCATGGCCCAATACCTGGCCCTCTCCGGACTGAAAGAAGCTGCCGGCGGAGAAAGCGCGAAGGATATGGTTGCTCAGCTGATTAAGGACTTCACTGTTGTAGCCGAAGAGCTGAAGCAGGCGATCTCTGCTGCCGAAGAGCTTAGCGACCAGCCTACTGCTGACCTGCTGATCGGTATTAGAACAAGCGTAGAGAAAACGTCCTGGATGTTGAACGCTTACCTGGCTTAAATCACATCAAGAGTATATAAGAAGAGCGCCCGTGGTATCCCCACGGGCGCTCTTTGCAGTGGAATGGCCGGTTATCCCGGCACGTTTTACTTGATAAATACTCCGCCAAACGGCAACGCCTCCCGCAGGAAGCGTTTGATAATGCCGTCTTCATTATTATCCCGCTGAAAACGCCTGCTCTGGCGTCCGGCCTGGAACAGTACAGGCCCGTGGCCGGTCATCTTCCAGTGATAGCTCATATGCTGGCTGGCGAGATGATTGCCGTAGACCGTAAGCTCAAGCCGGGCATTCTCGGGATAGGCAATAATACTGCCGGCATCGACGTACAGCGGATCAAACGGGTCAAGCTCGGCTTCACAGACGGTGCCTTCTGTCAGAATGCCGATGCTGCCATGACCGGAGAATTTCACCTTGATGATATCCCGGGTAATCAGCATATTCTTCATATTCAGCACTCTGGTCTGCATGGTGACTCCTTTGCTGTAGAAGAACAGATGCCTGAAATCATATAGCAGATCGCTCTTGCCGTCGAGCTGCAGCGTTTTGACCCGGTAACCGGGCGGCAATGCAGCGACGAACCGGCAGGGTCCGGTGATATCCGAACGGATCAGCTTCCGCTTGCGGTACATGCCCTTCACATCCATCAGCCGGTCCGCCCGTCCTGAAGAGGGGCCTTGATAAGCTATAATCTGCTGCGGATGGAGCACATGAACCTCTTCATTCTCTGCGACGGTAAAAGCAACGGCCTGTCCGCTGCCGCTGTCGCCTTCATCCTGGACGTCAACGTTCATTCTTCATGCTCCCCTCGTGCATTGCCGTGTATATGCGCTTCCTGCCCCGGTCTTAACGCAGCCGGTCGCTTCTTCTGGAACGGTGGCGCATGGTGAAGCGCAGCAACCGGATAAGCAGGAAATAACCCAAGATAAGAGCAAGTCCGGTGATCACAGTCACCTTGATCCGGTTATAGTAATTTTCACGTGCCGTACGGTCATTCTTCAGTTCATCGACGACTTGGCTGAGCTGGCGGTTCTGTTCCTGCAGGGCAGCGTTCTGGGCCTGGTAAGTCGCCATTTGCTGCAGCGTCTGGTCCAGCTGGTCTTTGGTCTGCCCCAGCTCGTCCACTGCCGTTCCCAGGTTCTCTTTGGTCTTCTGAAGCTCCTCTGCCGTCTGCTGATAGCTCTCCTGCAATTTGTTGACCTCTCCGGGCAGCTCCGAGAAGCTCTGTAGTCCATTATATAAATCAGTGAAATAGTTGGCTTTTGCCGCGGGGATATCATAGCTGAAAGAAATCCCGAGCAGCAGCAAGGCCGACCCCAGCAGCTTTATCATATTTCTTGTTGCGCGATTGTTCATTACTGATCACCACCTGTTATAGGCTTGTTGTACTCTTATTTTATCATAGCCGGTCCTGATTTGGGCAGTGCGGGCAGCTTTAGGCATAATTACCCTTCCTGTCTATGCAGGTAACCATATGTGTAATACAGCACAAATCATATGAAGGTTTCTATTATATTGAGTGTGCACATAAATTAACGTATACTTTGAACGGAAAGGAGCTGCTTCGAGTGAATAAATGGCTCAAAACGTTGTTGTTTCTGGCGGGTTCTGCACTGTTGACCCGGTTTATTCCGTTCTCATCCTTATTCCGTAATCTGGATACGATGTTTCACGAATTCGGCCATGCGCTGGTAACCCTGCTGCTCTCGGGGAGTGTGCTGCGGATAGAGCTGTATCCCGATCATAGCGGTGTAACCTATTCAGCGATTGCCGCAGGGGGGAGGGCAATTCTTGTATCGCTGGCCGGATATCCTCTGGCCTCACTCTTCTCATTGCTTCTCTTCTATTTATATAGTAGAGACAAGCGGCAGTGGGGGCTGATGATAGCCAGCGGTGTTGCGCTGGTGATGCTGGTGCTCTATGTACGGGGTGGCTTTGGGATGATTTGGCTGAGCGGTTTTATTCTGCTGAATGCCGCTATGGTGTTCCTTTGGCCGAAGGTCAGCAAATATTATTATTTATTTCTTGCATTTCTGACTCTGGAGGAGTCCGTGATGGGAACGCTGTTTCTGGTAACGGCTTCGGTACTGACGCCTTCCCGTGCGGGCGATGCAGCTAATTTGGCCAGATTAACACCGCTGCCGGCTATATTATGGGCGCTGCTGTTCTTCCTCTTCTCGCTGCTGTGTGCCAAGTGGGCGCTGGGCTTTTTTTTCAGGGAAGAAAAATCAGTGAACCGGGAAAGAAGCCTATAATGCGCAAAACTGTGTTCGTCATATTTTGACAAAATAATAGACTTTCGCAAAGAGGCAATTACCTTTAGTGGTAGGTTGGCTCTTTTTTTGTCGATATTATAGGACCGAACATACATTCCATGACAAGGAGTTGTCCGCCATTATTGGTACATTAATAGAAGACCCAAAAAAAGAAAGAGGTGGAAATATGCAAGCAAGTATTCAGCCCATATTTACTTGGAGCCAGGATCGAATTTTAGCAGGAGGTGCGAAGAATATTATCCTGCTCGTGGAATGGAAGGGAATGTCACAAGGAGAGGAATTCCGCAAGAAAAGCCGAAAGGTTGTAGCACGGGAGATTGAGCTGCGCGTATGGTTGGAAAGTCACGTATCGGTAACCGGATGCTACGGGTGTACAGCAGAAGAAGGAGAAGGCCGCTCCCTGCTGCTGAAGCTGGGCAAAATCCATTCCGGGCAACGCAGGTTTATTGCTTTGGAATTTACGATGTCAGGCATGCCTGCAGGCATACATGAGGCGCTTTGGCTGCAGTGGCAATACAGACAGCCCACGGTAGAACGTATACGTGAGCTACCGCTCAAGAAGCTGGGAATGGAATATTCACGTCATACAGATGTAATGAACGCTCAGTGTTGTTTTCATGTAGAGAAGCATGTAGAGCTGCTCAAAATGGAGGGATTATTAGCAGAAAGGGAAGTGACCAGAGCCCAAAATCATCAGCAGGTCTCCACGGAGAAGCTGCGGCGTCAGGCGGATAAATTGCTGCTTCTTGCTGCACGTTCGGGCGATATGCAGCTTGTGAAGGAAGCGGAAGCGCTCTATAAGCAGCTCGAGGCGGAGATGACTCCCTTAGGAAAGGTTGTAACGATATAAATGTAAAGAAGGTAGCAGGGATATAATAGGCAGTGATCATACATATAGGTTAAAATTTGAACCCAATTCGCAGAAATAGATAACGAATCGTGTAATATATAAATGTGGTAATATAGTAAAATAGTTCTATTATATTTTCTTATCTCGGTTATTACATCCTTGGTTATAGATATATATAACTAGTTTATTTAAAATAATGGGTCTATTTTACCATGAATCAAGGAGAACTGAAAATGACAGACCGATTAATCCGGCTGATGCGCATTATTACGCTAGTTCAAGCCAAACCGGGAATTCTGGCCCGTGAGCTGGCGGAACGATGCGGCAACAGTGAGAGAACGATTTACCGGGATATGGATGCGCTGAGTGCCATGCATATCCCCATTACCCATATGGGACACGGTAAGGGATATGCTTTTATCGGTAATTTTGCACTGTACCCTTTGGATTGGTCAGAAGAAGAAGCAGCCGCATTTTCACAGTTGCGCAGTATTATGACGGATATCAAATCTTTACTGCCCCCGGAGTTCGAAGACGCCTATGAGAAAGTGATGGCCGCAGAATATAAGCAAAAGGCAGAAAGGGAAGAAACGATGGAGAGCGCGAAGAAGGAAGCGGGTCAGCATTGGATGGAGAGAAGCGGATCTCATGGAGATCAGCCATTCTATCTGGCCGGGATTCTGGATGCCGTGATGAAGCAGCGCAGTATACAGGCGGACTACAGTGAGAATGCATATGAAGAAAAAGGTATCAAAATTGATCCCTACTGCCTGGTCCCGTTGGAGAATCGTTTTCATTTGATTGGGTTTTGTCATCGCTTCGGGATCATCCGCACTTTTCATATTAACGGGTTCTCCAGTGTGAAGCCGCTGGACAGCTGGTTCTCCAAGGATAAATTTGATTTACAGGCTTTTATGGAGCAGAAGTGGTCTCTGGACCAGGATAGTCTGCAGGTCGAATTCAAAGTCAAGTTCTCGGAACGGATGATGGAGCGGCTTAAGCATGAGGAGATGTTTGTGAAGCCCAGCAGGGTAGACCGCCAGAACCGCTGTCTGCATTTTAAGGTAGCGGTAGAACAGGATATTGGCTTTGTTCACTGGATTATGAGATACGAGGAAGAAGCTGAGATTATGGAGCCGGTCTACTACCGGGAAGTTCTCAGAAATCAGCTCGAGAAATGGCTGTCGCTATACAAATAGCGCAGTTTTTCTTTTTATACATAAATAATTCCACTAATTGGTATTTAATTATTCATACAAAAACGCTCATGTTAGTTATATGTGCAAATTTTCCTTGTCTAGTCGAGGTATATATAGTAAGTTATACATTAAATAACAACAATGTGTATTTATGCGGATTATTATAACGTTTCATGTCAGGTATTCGTTAATATATCTAACTTTTTAAATATATTTTCTATCCTGTCATTTGACCTTTGTTCAATTTTTAAGTAGAAGAGAGGTAGAGATTTGATCCAGCCCATTCTAAAAATTGAAAATTTGCACACCCACTTTTTTACCGACCGCGGTGAAGTTCCTGCAGTTGACGGTGTTGATTTGTACATTAATCCGGGTGAGGTTCTGGGTGTGGTCGGCGAATCCGGCTGTGGTAAAAGCGTAACCTCCCTGTCCATTCTAAAGCTGGTTCCGGATCCCCCGGGAAAAATCGTGGACGGACGCATCCTGCTGAAGGGCCGTGATCTTGTCCCGCTCAAAGAGAAAGAGATGCGTAAGATCCGCGGTGATTCGGTCTCTATGATTTTTCAGGAACCGATGACTTCGCTCAATCCGCTGTTCACGGTCGGACAGCAAATTATTGAAACCGTACGCCTGCACCGTGGCCTCTCCAAGAAGGAGGCCCGGGAGCACGCTGTAGAGATGCTCCGTAAGGTAGGCATTCCCCGGCCGGAGGCCATTATTGATGAATATCCGCATCAGCTGTCGGGAGGCATGCGCCAGCGTGTAATGATCGCCATGTCCATCTCCTGCAGTCCGGAGCTGCTGATTGCCGATGAGCCGACGACTGCGCTTGATGTGACGATTCAGGCACAGATTCTGGATCTGATCCGCCGGCTTAACGAAGAACAGGGGACGGCCGTTATGCTGATTACCCATGATCTTGGTGTTGTAGCAGAGATGTGCCACCGTGTTGCGGTTATGTATGCCGGCAAGGTAGTGGAGGAAGGTAGCGTACGTGATATTTTCAAGAATCCGCTGCATCCGTATACCCGAGGGCTAATCGAATCTGTACCCCGGATGGATGAAACCAGAGACCGCCTGCATTCTATTCCGGGCAATGTGCCGATTCTCAGCAAGGAAATGCAGGGCTGCCGGTTCGCGCCGCGCTGTCATGAGGTGATGGATATTTGCCGTCAAAGTCTTCCTAAGCTTACGCTCCAGGAGGAACAGCACAGCTGCAGATGCTGGCTGCATGAAAGTCAACAGGAGGATGCGGTATGAGTGAGAGCCTGCTAGAGGTCAAGGGTCTTAAGAAGTATTATCCGATCAACAAAGGATTCTTGGGTAGGGCACAGGGTGATGTCAAGGCTGTGGACGATATCTCCTTCTCGGTAAGCAAAGGTGAGACCTTTGGCTTGGTTGGAGAGAGCGGCTGCGGTAAATCCACAACCGGCCGTGCCTTGCTTCGGCTGATTGAGCCCACGGCGGGAGAGATTTGGTTCGAAGGTCAGGATATCACGAAGCTATCTATAGAAGAGATGCGGGGGCGGCGCCGGGAGATGCAGATTGTTTTCCAGGACCCGTTCTCATCCTTAGATCCACGCAATACTGTACAGCGTATTCTTGAAGAGCCGATGATTGTGCACGGAGTAGGCGATGCCAAGCAGCGCCGGGCTGCAGTAGAACGTCTGGCTGATGTAGTCGGGCTGGCTAAAGCGCATTTGCAGCGTTACCCGCATCAGTTCTCCGGCGGACAACGCCAGCGGATCGGGATTGCCAGAGCACTGGCGCTCCAGCCGAAGCTGATTATCGCCGATGAGCCTGTATCTGCACTGGATGTATCGATCCAGTCACAGGTCATTAACCTGATGCAGGATTTACAGAAGGAATTCGGATTGACCTATATCTTCATCGCCCATGATCTCAGCGTGGTGAAGCATATCTGCGACCGTGTAGCCGTGATGTATCTGGGGCGGATTGTTGAAGTCACCGATAAGCATAAGCTCTATGCCGATCCGCAGCATCCCTATACGCAGGCACTGCTGTCCGCAGTTCCTGAGCCCGATCCCGATATCCGTAAGGAACGGATCATCCTGCAGGGTGAGGTACCGAGTCCGGCGAATGCGCCGGTCGGATGTGCTTTTAATACACGTTGTCCCCGGGTGATGGAGATATGCCGTAATGTCAGACCTCCGCTGCAGGAGACAGGGTCCGGACATTTGACCGCCTGCCATCTGTATGATGAGGAAGTCCGATCCCGGCTTGCGTAATGAAATAAGGAAGAATTCAATACCGCTCTCTATGCATTGGCCCTGATATATGGCAGCGCTTTGGCGCAGCTCCATATAAACGCTTTAATACTTTTAATGAAAGAAGGGAGTTTTCTAGAGATGAAGAAGTGGAGTAGTCTTGCACTGGCAGTAACGCTGGGGGCGGTATTAACATTAAGCGGCTGCGGGGGTAACAATAACAACGCTGGCACAGAAGCGACAGCAGCAACGAATGCAGCGGCGACTACCGCACCGGATAGCTCGCCTGAAACATCGGCTAACACGCAGGATACGCTCATCCTTGGACGCGGCGGCGATTCTGCATCGCTGGATCCTGCCATTGTCACAGATGGCGAATCCCTGAAGATTGCCCATCAGGTATTTGATTCCCTGCTGGAATACAAGCCGGGTACCTCTGAAGTACAGGCTTCCCTTGCTGACAGCTGGGAGGTATCGCCTGACGGTCTGACGTATACCTTCAAGCTGCATCCGGGCGTGAAGTTCCATGACGGAACGGATTTCAACGCTGAAGCAGTAGTCTTTAACTTCACACGCTGGAGTGATCCGGCAAGTGAATTCAAGTTCGAAGGAGATTCCTTCGACTACTATGATTCGATGTTCGGTCCGGACGGCAGCCGTGTAATCAAAGAGGTTAAGGCTGTAGACGCAACTACGGTAGAGTTCACACTCAATCAGCCGCAGGCACCGTTCCTGCAGAATATTGCTATGACCTCCTTCGGGATTGCCAGCCCTGCTGCCATCCAGGAGAAGAAGGAGAACTTCAAGAACGAGCCGGTAGGCACAGGACCTTTCGTGTTCACGGAGTGGAAGCATAATGATTCCATTACACTGGACAAGAATTCGAATTACTGGAAAGAAGGGCTTCCTAAGCTGAATAAAGTCATCGTCCGCTCCATTCCGGACAACTCGGCACGTTTCAATGCTCTGCAGAACGGGGAGATCGATCTGATGGAGGATTTGAGCCCGGATGATCTGTCCACGCTTGAAGGCAACACTGAACTGCAGAAGATTGAACGCCCGCCGTTCAATGTAGCTTACCTCGGCTTCAACTTTAAGAAGAAACCTTTTGATAATGTGAAAGTAAGACAGGCGCTGAACTATGCGGTGAACAAACAGGCAATCATTGATGCATTCTTCTCAGGTCAGGCTACTGCAGCTGTTAACCCGATGCCGCCTTCACTGTGGGGCTACAACGATGCTGTGAAGGATTATGAATATGATCTGGACAAAGCGAAGGCGCTGCTGGCGGAAGCCGGTTACCCTGACGGTCTGCCGGATACAGTAACCCTGTACGCTATGCCGGTATCCCGGCCTTACATGCCTGACGGCAAGAAGGTTGCGGAAGCCATTCAGGCGGACTGGGAGAAAATTGGCGTGAAGACTGTAATTGAATCCCCGGAATGGGCGACTTATCTGGATGACACCAAAGCTGGCGAGAAAGATGATATCTACATGCTCGGCTGGACTGGCGATAATGGTGACCCGGACAACTTCCTATATACGCTGCTCGACAAGGATGCTATCCCAGGCAACAACCGTACCTTCTATGTGAATGAAGAACTGCACACGATCCTGATCAATGCACAGAAGGAGACGGATCAGGCGAAACGTTCCGACCTGTACAAACAGGCTCAGGAAATCATCAAAGCGGATGCACCGTGGATCCCGCTTGTGCACACTACACCGCTGCTGGCTGCGAAGGCCAATCTGAAAGGATTCGTTCCAGGCCCTACAGGTACGGAATATTACAGCGAAATTTACTTCGAATAGTATGCTCCATAAGCATTTCCTTGCCGCCGCGTGCCTGCTGCGGCAAGTTATGCTTAAGGACCACTGGAAGGTGAGCCAACTTGAACTCCTACCTATTAAAACGTGTCATGGTTTTATTCCCTGTGCTGATCGGAATGACGATTATCGTCTTCTCCATTATTCACGCCATTCCGGGTGATCCGGCAGAAACCATTCTGGGCCAAAAGGCAACCGAGCAGTCCAAACAAGCGCTGCGCGAGCAGTTGGGTCTAGATAAGCCTTGGCTGCAGCAATACTTCAACTATATGGGAGATTTGGTGCAGGGCGATCTGGGAACCTCAATCCGGACCAAAACACCGATTGCCAAAGAAATTATGCCTTATCTGGCGGCAACGCTGGAGCTTACCGCAGCGAGTATGCTGTTCGCTACCATTGTAGGAGTGAACGCCGGTATTCTAAGTGCCTGGCGGCAGAATTCCTGGTTTGATTATACCGCGATGATTATAGCGCTCATTGGCGTGTCCATGCCGATCTTCTGGCTGGGGCTGATGGAGCAGATGTTATTCGCGCTGAAGCTGCACTGGCTGCCCTCTATAGGCAGGATGGATCAGCGGAATCCCGTGGAGAGTATTACCAATCTATATGTGATCGACACGATACTGGCAGGAGACTGGCGCCAGCTGTGGACGGTCATCAAGCATCTGATCCTGCCAAGCATAGCACTGGGCACCATTCCGATGGCAATTATTGCCCGGATGACCCGTTCGAGCATGCTGGAGGTCATGAACTCTGACTATATCCGTACGGCAAAGGCCAAAGGGTTGTCGCAATTCCTTGTCGTATATAAGCATGCTCTAAAGAATGCACTGATTCCCGTGCTGACCGTAGTAGGTTTGCAGACAGGTGCACTTCTCGGCGGTGCAGTGCTGACAGAGACAATCTTTGCCTGGCCCGGCGTGGGAAGATATATATTTGAGGCGATCAGCTCACGCGACTATCCGGTAATCCAGACCGGAATCCTGATCATTGCTTTTATCTTCGTGTTCATTAATCTGCTGGTGGATCTGCTCTATGCCGTCATTGATCCGCGCATCAACTACAAGTGAGGGGTGAACCTATGGGACAGGCATCAATTCAAGTAACGCCCCCGGCTGTACCTGCTGACAAGGTTTCCGGGCCTTGGCGGGATGCGTGGAAGGCTTTCCGTAAGAATAAGACGGCGATGCTCGGCCTTGGCATCATTGTGTTTTTTGTGCTGATTGCCCTGCTGGCACCCGTAATCGCACCTTACGGCTTCAAGGAGCAGGAGCTGGTCAACCGGCTCAAAGCGCCGTCTGCCGACCACTGGTTCGGCACGGATGATCTGGGAAGAGATATGTTCACCCGCATACTATACGGTGCCCGGATCTCCCTCTGGGTCGGCTTTTTCTCGGTTATCGGCTCGATTGTTGTCGGTACGTTTCTGGGGATTCTTGCGGGCTTCTACGGCAAATGGATCGATATGCTGATATCCCGCATGTTCGATATTCTGCTGGCCTTTCCGAGTATTCTGCTGGCCATTGCAATCGTAGCCATTCTCGGGCCTTCGCTGCAGAATGCGCTGTATGCCATCGCCATTGTTAATATTCCTACGTATGGCCGGCTGGTACGGGCCAAGGTGCTCTCCCTGAGATCGGAGGAGTACATAACGGCGGCCCGCGCAATCGGAATGACGAACAACCGCATTCTGCTGACCCATATTCTGCCTAACAGCTTAACGCCGATTATCGTGCAAGGGACACTTGGCATCGCTACCGCGATCATTGAGGCCGCTGCGCTTGGCTTCCTTGGACTCGGCGCACAGCCGCCCGATCCGGAATGGGGCAAGATGCTCTCGGATTCACGGCAATTCATCCAGAAGGCACCCTGGACGGTTATTTTTCCGGGGTTGTCCATTATGCTGACCGTGCTTGGCTTCAACCTGGTAGGGGACGGCCTGCGCGATGTGCTTGACCCGCGGATGAAGAATTAACTTCTGTTCACTGATAGCCCTGCAGGCCTTTGGCTTGTAAGGGCTATTTTTTCAGAGTAGCAATACATAAAGCTGGAATTATCACTTATTCATATCAATAATAACTAAATATAATTAAACATAATCAAAACGTATAGAAAAACCAAAAAAGATGTGATAGAATAGCACCAAAATATATAAGATACATATACGGGAGGAATGGAAATGTTCAAGAAGCTGGGGGTAGTGTTAGTGGCGGGATTGGTAGCGGCGGGATTGTCTGCTGCACCTGGTGAACAGGCACAGGCAGCTAAGAAAACTGAAATTATTGTATCTGCGGCAGCTAGCCTGCAGGATAGTCTTGACAAGATTGCCGCGACTTACGAGAAGCAGCATCCTGGTATTGATCTTATTTTCAACTACGGTGCTTCCGGTACGCTGCAAAAGCAGATTGAACAGGGCGCTCCGGCTGATCTGTTCTTCTCTGCAGGAGACAAACAGATGACTGCCCTGGTAGATGGCGGGCTCATCAGTGATCATACCGGGCTGCTCAAGAATCAGCTGGTCCTCGTGGTGCCTTCTGATTCGAAGACTTCCATTACTACTATCACCCAGCTTACCGATAAAGCCTTCAAGAAGGTGGCTGTCGGCCAGCCGGAATCCGTGCCGGCCGGGCAATATGCGCAGCAGTCATTGACGGCTAAGAAGGTATGGGATACGCTGCAGAGCAAGCTGGTCTTTGCCAAGGATGTCCGTCAGGTATTGTCTTATGTGGAGACGGGAAATGCAGATGCCGGCTTCGTCTACAAGACAGACGCGCTTACCTCGAACAAAGTGAAGATTGCCCTGACAGTGGGCGGACATGTGCACAAGGCCATTAATTATCCGGTTGGCATTGTGAAGGAGTCGCCGCATCAGGCGGAGGCCAAGGCATTCTACGAGTATGTACAGACAACAACGGCGGACGCGGTATTTACAAGCTACGGCTTTCAATTAGCACAATAATACCTACTATACAAATGGGGTGAGAAGAGATGGAGATCAATTGGACCGATTTTTTCGCCCCGGTCTGGCTTTCGGTCAAGATTTCGGTGATTACCAGCATTATCGTGTTCTTACTGGCTACGCTCGCAGCCAAGAAGATGGCAGGGCGGAGGTTCTTCGGACACAGCCTGGTTGAAACGGTCCTGCTGCTTCCGCTGGTTCTGCCGCCGACGGTTGTCGGCTTCGTCCTGCTGGTGATCCTCGGCCGGCGGAGCTGGATTGGCAGGCTGTATGAGCAGTTCACCGAGCATACTATTTTGTTTACATGGGGCGCGGCAGTCATTGCCGCAGTAGTGGTTGCCTTCCCTCTGGTGTACAGGACGGTTAAGGCGGGCTTCGAAGGTGTGGAGAAGGACCTGGAGGATGCCGCGCGGGCGCAGGGAGCCAGCGAGCTTCAGGTTCTGCGCTATGTAACTCTCCCGCTGGCCAGCCGTTCACTGGCCGCAGGTTATGTACTGGGGTTCGCCCGCGGACTGGGCGAATTCGGCGCTACGATTATGGTAGCAGGGAACATCCCCGGGCGTACCCAGACGGTGCCGACGGCAATCTATGTAGCGGTTGACGGCGGCAATATGACGCTGGCCTGGATGTGGGTATGCTCAATCATTGTCATTTCGGCCCTTATGCTGATGTTTGTTAACCGCCGGTCCTGACGGAGTGTAAGCTAAATTACCCCCGGTATCATCAGAAATTCTGGAGATACCGGGGTTTTTCATTGGGGCATTCCCATCCCCATTCTGCGGTAATCGGAAGGGGATACGCCGGTCTCTTTCTTGAAGATCCGGTTAAAGGACCGGTAATTCTCAAAACCGATAGATTCGGAAATTTCAAATGTCTTATGATCCGTGGTAAGCAGCAGCAGCTTTGCCTTTTCAATCCGCAGACGGGTCAGGTATTGAATGAAGCTTTCGCCTACTGCTTTTTTGAACATGGAGCTGAAATAAGGCACACTGTAATTAATCGAAGCTGCCAGCTCCTCCAGCTTATAGGGATAGCTGAGGTCTTCGCGCATATGTTGAATGATTCTTGTAATCGAAGCATCGATCTTCCGGCCGCCCTCCTGAAGCTGCTGAAGCTTGCGGAAATAATCGCAGGTCGCCTCGTGTACGGAGTCGAAGGTTTGGCACAGCTCCATTTTTTTGCGCAGGTTCGCTTCGAGATCCGCACCGCCCTCTGTTCCAATAACGTTATGGCTCATATCCAGGAAGACTCTCAAATATAAGGATTTGATCTGCTCCGGATCCCAGGATTGCTCCATAGCCTGGCGGTATAAGGAGAGGCGCTCCTGCTCCAGTGCAGCCGTGTTCAAATGCGGCTCCAGCAGTGCTTTCTTGAGTACCTTGCTCCAGAACCGGCTGAGCGGCTCCGGAATCCGCTGGAAACGGGCGATTTGTTCCCAATCCTCAATAGCGATGCTCTCGCCAAAGCGGTAAAAGAAAGGATAGGGTGCAGAAGCCAGCCGTTTCAGTGCCTCAGGCCTGGCCTTCAGCCCCTGTCCGAAGCTGCACTGCAGGGCAATGCAGCTCATTTTAAGATTGGTGGCAAAGGAATCCAGCACCTGTTCCGGGAAATTGGGGCGCATAGCCTTTGACGTTTCGGTGTATATGGCGAGAAAACGTCCCTTGTCGAGCGCGATGACTTTATGCGGGCCTATGCCGGCCAGCAGCTCCTTGAGTACGTTGACTCCGGCGAATTGCCACAGCTTCAGCTCTTCAAGCTGATCAATCGGGAAGCGAAGGGAATTCCTGTCCAGCTCCAGCAGCAATACCTTGAAGCTTTGTTCGTGAAGAGGGAGCTGGGAGTCCTCCAGACTGCGCAGCCATTTGGCTTCGGCTGCCGGATTCAGCAGCATATCCAGAAAGAGGCTCTGCTCAATCTCCACCTCGCTGAGCCGGACCTGCTGTTCCAGCTGGAGATGCTTTTCCCGGGTTTCATCAAGTGAGTTCACCTGGGAGGCCAGCTCCTCCATCGTCCGGGTCAACAGGCCGGGATCAGAAAGACAGTCATCTTTAATGAGATAGGCTGCAGCCTTCAGATGAATGGCCTGCTGGGCATAATGGAAATCCTGGTGGCAGGTAAGGATGATGATCTGCGGCGGACGTTCCCCGCTTTTCTCAATTTCGCTTAGCATCTCAAGTCCATTCATGCCCGGCATGGTGATATCGGTTACGACAAGCTCCGGCTTGTGCTTCAGGAACAATTCCAGTCCGTCCCGGCCGTCTTCGGCTTCGCCAACCAGCGTGAATAAATCGGCACGCTCTTCAATGAAATGACGGAATACCGTTCTTGCCGGAATTTCGTCCTCCACGAGTACAACTCTATAGGGATTCATGAGGCTCCTCCTTTACAAGAACATTCTCAGACGGCAGCATAATACGGATCGTCAGCCCTTCACCCGGGGCACTGGAGAGCAGAATTTGCGCATCCCCTCCGAATAGCAGCTTCATCCGCAACCATACATTCTGCAGCCCGATGTTCTCCGTGGACTCTTCATGGAGCAGATGGAGCTGCAGCTTCTTCAGTTCGGCTTCCGCAAGGCCAATCCCGTCGTCAGTAATCTCAAGAATGATATAGTTCTTGCGGGTATCGGTGAAGACCCGTATACTGATATGCCCCTCCGGCGTTTTACGCGGAAGAATCCCATGGAACACAGAATTTTCGATCAACGGCTGGAGGCTCAGCTTCGGAATCTGCATGCTCTGCAGCGGCTCCTCGATGCTTGATTCCAGCCGGATTTGACATTTATACCGCATATTGAGCAGCCCCACATAATCCGCCAAATAATCAAGCTCCAGCCGAAGCTGCACGGTCTGCTCGAAATTCTCCATAGAATACCGCAGCAGCGCCACCAGCCGGCCCATCAGCGAATTTATCTTCTCATAATCCTTCATCATCGCGAACATGCGGATGGTATTTAAAGTATTGTACATGAAATGGGGATTAATCTGCGATTGCAGCGCCCTGATCTCCAGCTTGCGCTTCAGGTCCTCCGAATCATGCAAATCTGCCACCAGATCCTGAATGCGTACCGCCATCGTATTGAGCATCCGCCCCAGATCCCCGATCTCATTATTGGCAAAATGGGTGACCCGTGCATCGAAATGGCCTTTCTTCAGCGCATCGACCTGCCGCTTCACGGCCTGCAGAGGCCGGTACAGCTGATACCCGAAGCCGACCACACACAGCGCCCCCAGCAGGGCCAGAATCACCAGGAAGTAAGTAACCGTCCGGCGGATAATTGCGGCACTGGCAGTAAGCTCCTTGGACGGGATTTCCGAGACCACAATCCACTTGTCATAGGTGGAGGTCTGCTTGACGGAGACAATGGAGGAGCCTGATGCGAACTGGTCCGGACGGTTCAGCTCTGTCCAGTGCTTCAGAATCTCCTGTACCCGCCGCGTATCCTCCTGCTTCCCCAGCTTGCTGGTTGTGGCAATGGTCATGCCGTCTTCAGTCAGCAGCGAGATGGAGCCCTTGCTCCCGAGCTGGATATTCTCGATCTGCTGCTGATATTGGCTGTTGTTCATGGAGATCAGCAGCACGCCCTTGAGGTCCTCATACAAATCAAAGGGAACGCGTGAGATATAATAGGTTGAAGAGTCCAGCACCGCAAGTCCCGGCAGCGAGTGCTTGTCCAGGAAAAGATTGGGCCGGCCCGATTCCAGATACGCTTCTATCAGCGGACGGTACCGGGACTCCCCGAGCTGGGCCGGGGCTTCCGTCGAAGAGAGCACCTCTCCGGTGATTGCGGAATAGACCTGCAGCCCCTCCACATTTCCGATAATGGCCGAGGCGTTGCTGAGCACGGAGATCAGATCCTTTTTGCGGACAACCTCCTCAAAATATTGAGCCGACGGGGAGACCAGCGCGCCCTGAATGGACGAGATACGGGAGTACTGCTCGCTTAATTCCCGCAGTCTAATCATGGTTAATTCAATCCGGTCTATGACCTGATTGACCAGCTGGGCGTTCAGGCGGTTCACCTGCTGCTCCACCGTTGTGCTGGAGACGCTTACAGAAATAAATGACAATACAATCAGCGGAACCACAGAGATGGCGAACATAACCACAATCATCTTGATATAGAAGCTCCGCCGCAAAAAGCTGAAGAAGGGTGAATTCATAGGGGCCACATCCGTTACTGGGTTTTGGACTCCGGATACCGGGCAGGCTATCCTATAAAGATTATAGTACATTGTAGAATGGGTAGAAACCTGGAACACAGCGAATCTTAAAAATGGTGACACTTTGGCTCGAATCCGGCATGTTCACAAGCCGGGGCGTCTTCTATAATCCAAAGTGTAAGGATAATGTAAACGCAATCAATACAAGCAAATGGGGGATGACAATGAGTTTCAAAAGAAAGCTTGTACCGCTTGTGGCCTCAGCGGCGTTGATGGTAACCACCCTGGCGGCCTGCTCCGGTGATAATAATCCAGCGGCAGGCAGCACGGCCGCACCGGAAGGCGGGACACAGGCGGGCACGGCCGCCAAGCCGGCCAGCATCAAGGCGATGACCATTCTCTTCGGCAATCCGCCGGAGATGACCAACAACAAAGCGCTCGAGGATCTGGAGAAGCGCGGTAATGTAGATCTGAACGTAACCTTCGTACCATCCGAAGCCTACACTGACAAGCTCTCCGTGGCTGTATCCGCCGGAGATTCCTATGACCTGCTGCTGATGGATGGAGGGAAGGATGACAAATTCAACAACCTGGTGAAGATGGGCGCTTTTCATGACCTGACGCCTTATCTGGAGAAGACGGAGAACATCAGCAAGATTGATGAGGTTGTCTGGAACGGAGCTAAGATTGAAGGCAAAACATACGGAATTCCCCGGCCGCGCGGCCTGTACGGCGGCGGTGAAGCCAACATCCTGATCCGCAAGGACTGGCTGGACAAGTATAATCTGGAGGTCCCGAAGACCATCGATGAGCTGACAAATGCTCTTATGGTATTCAAGGAGAATGATCCGGCTGGCGGCGGCAAAACCATTCCGTTTACGATCTATGGTTCAGACGGCGTGAACAGCCCCGGACCTTTCTCGGGGGTACTCCCGATTCAATATGCTTTTGGTATCCCGAATGTATGGAAGCTGGAGGGGGAGAACGTCGTACGTGATTTCCAGACTCCCGAATACAAGGCATTCCTGGAGTGGCTCAGAGATTCCTGGAGCAAAGGCCTGATTGACAAGGATGCGCCGGTGCTCAAGAACCAGGGTCAGGCACGGAGTAAATTCCTCGCAGGTACTGCGGGTGCTTTTGTAGGGAATGTCAGTGACATCGTGGAGACCAACGTGGAGAAGCTGAAGCAGACGGACCCGAATGCTGAAATAGCGATTGTCGATGTGCTGGAAGGCGCAGACGGACAGAAGGGTGCTTCGATCCTCTCCGGGTACTACGGATTATGGGCGATTCCAAGCTCTGTGCCGGAAGAGAAGGTACAGCAGATTGTCGATTTCCTTGATTTCACCGCCTCCGAGGAGAATGTAGCCTTCTCCAAAGCGGGAGTCACCGGCATACATTCCAGTGATTTCAAGGATGGGGTGGCTGTACAGACCGAGGAGCAGAAGAAGCAGTATGAGCTGGATAAGCCGAACAATTTCATCCTGGAGAACCGGGCAGATCCATATGTGTACGCCAACTCCAAGGAACCGGAGATTCTGACGCTGCAAAAGACCGTGCTGGATACGATCAGTACCATCGGGGTGGAGAATCCGTTCCTCAGCTACAACTCCCAGTACGCCAGCAAGAATCCGGACAGCTATAAGAAAATGAGTGCTGTCATGACCAAATATGTGCTGGGTGAAGGCACCTGGGAGGATGTACAGAAGGAGATTGATACCTGGACTACGGGTGCAGGTGTACAGATTACCAAGGAGCTGCTGGATCAGTATCGTGCCGAGCATCAATAAGGAACACCTAAATATAAACAGAGGCAAAGGAGGGGGAGATCCCCTTTCTTTTGCCCATGGATAAGGAGGTTTAGCCTGTGCAGAGAGCTTTACGCCCTAGACGGTTTCATCAATTGTGGCCTTTTTATTTACTGGCGGCACCGGGTATTCTCTATTTTCTCATTTTTCATTACATTCCGATGACGGGACTCATTCTGGCCTTCAAGGAATACAGCCCGTTCAAGGGCATTATGAACAGCCCGTGGGTGGGGCTGGATAATTTCAGACAGTTTTTCGGAACCTCCGATTTCTATATGTTGCTGAAAAATACACTGCTGATCAGTCTGCTGAACCTGATTATTTATTTTCCGTTTACGATCCTCCTGTCGTTACTACTGAATGAAGTGCGGCTCAAAGTGTTCAAACGGGTATCGCAGACGATCGTCTATCTGCCTCACTTCCTGTCCTGGGTCGTTATTTACGGGATTACGATTTCGTTCTTCGGGCCTTCAGGCGTTATTAATCATTATCTCAGCCAGTGGTTTGACGGCAATGCCAATTTCCTGGTGAGCAATGAATGGTTCCGGCCGCTGGTCATCTTCCAGTCCATCTGGAAGGATGCAGGCTGGGGGACAATTATCTTCCTGGCGGCACTGGCGGGGATCAACCCCGAGCAGTATGAAGCGGCCAAGGTGGATGGAGCGAGCCGGCTGCAGAGCATCTGGCATATTACCCTCCCCGGCATCAAGAGCACGATTGTTATACTGCTGCTGCTCCGCCTGGGCTCCTCTATGGACTCCAACTTTATGCAGATCTTCCTGATGACCAACAGCCTCAACCTGGATGTCTCCAATGTGTTCGATCTGTTCGTCTACCATATCGGTCTGGAGCAATTCAATTACAGCTTCGCGATTACCGTAGGCATGTTCAAATCCGTTGCCAGTCTGATCCTTGTAGTCGGGGCCAATTATGCGGCAAAGCTGCTTGGCGAAGAAGGCATATTCTAGAACAAGAACAGGAGTGGAGACGCTATGAAGCTCAAGGCAACAGGGTTTGACACCATTATTGTAGTTATTATCTGCTTAATCAGTCTGCTGGTTATTCTGCCTTTTCTATACATTATCGCGGTATCCTTCAGTCCGCCCGGAGATTCAATGGCCGGGAATTTCTTCATCTGGCCCAAGCACTGGACGCTGGATGCTTACAGCTATCTGCTGAATGCGAATACGTTCCTGACCTCGGTCAAGAACTCCGTTATTATCACGGTAATGGGTACGCTGCTTAGCCTGTTTGTATCGATTACCCTGGCCTATGCCTTATCCAAGAAGTTTCTGCCCGGCCGCCGCATCATGCTGCTGATTATTTTCTTCACCATGATCTTTCACGGCGGTATGATTCCCAGTTATCTGGTGGTCAAAAATCTGGGTCTGATCGATTCTTACTGGGCAGTGGTGCTTCCGGCGGCTTCCAGCGCTTTTAATATCATGGTCATCCGCTCGTTCTTCCAGAGCCTGCCGGAAAGTCTGGATGAAGCGGCAAGAATTGACGGGGCAGGAGAGTTCAGGATTCTGTATTCGGTCGTGCTCCCGCTGTCCAAACCGATCATCGCCACGTTTACGCTGTTCTTCATGGTGCAATTCTGGAATGAGTTCTTCTCTGCGGTCATCTATCTGAATGATACATCGCGCTGGCCGATTCAGCCGCTCCTGCGGCAGATGGTGGCGATCAGTGCCTCCAATATTTCGGCAGAGGCTGCAGTTGACGCACAGCTTGCGGCCAACCTTGGACCGAATGTCCAGAATGCGGCGATATTGCTCGCCATGCTGCCAATTGTAATCGTGTATCCGTTCCTGCAGAAGTATTTCGCCAAAGGAGCCATGCTCGGTTCGATTAAGGAATAGATGCGGATCAGATCCGTTAAACCAATAAAGGTGAGGGTTCAAATGACGATTGGGTATAAAGACTTGCGCCATAATCCTATATATACAAAGCCGCAGCTGTCGGATGAAGAATTCCTCGGCACCATGCTGGACTTGAGCAGACCTGAGCTTGCCGGTGTGGCCGTACAGCTGAAGACAGGTGATGTCCTGGCTGCACGGAATGCCTATCTGGAGGTCGTTGCAGCAGGTAACAACGGGAGATATTACTTTGAAGTGAAGGATGTTCCCAAGCTTCAGGCGTATGCCGCAAGCTACTACGGCCATGAGGAGGAAGCGTTGCAGACAATCGCTGAGGCAGACCGGATCGTAGAAGGGGATATCCCGCTATTCAAAGGGAAAAGAGTGGTCTTTCCGCGCGGCACCTATGACTGGAACAGCTGGCTGTATGACAGCTCACAGTATCAGCTGCATCTGACCCGGTTCGTATATGTGAAGCATCTGTCCAGAGCTTATGCGCTGACCGGTGATGAGAAATACGCCAAATGCTTCAATGACATGATCAGCGACTTCATCGATGATAATAGGGTGCCGGTGGATGATACGTTCCGTTCCGAGCATTCGACCTGGGACCCGCTGTCTGTCGGGGTGCGGCTGTTTATGCTGCCGGAAGCCTTCATCATCTTCTTCAGCTCACCTGCGTTCGAGCCTGAGGTTAAGCTGAAGCTGATCAAGTCCTTCCAGGAGCACGGGCAGTATGTGCGCAAATACCATGCCGGCGGCGGCAATCATGTCTGCATGCAGCTGCGGGGGCTGATCCAGACGGCGCTGCTCCTGCCGGAGCTGAAGGATTCCGCAGAATGGCTGGAGTACGGGCTGCGTGAGCTGCCGGGATATATCCGCCAGAACGTATATGCGGATGGGGTACAGTTCGAAGGCAGTCCTAATTATCATCTGATCGTGATGCGCGATCTGTATGAACTGGTGGCACTGTTCCATAAGCTTGGAATCGACGCCGGGGAGTATCGCGACACCTTGGAGAAGATGTTCACTGTGACGATGCATCTGCTGGCTCCCGACGGACAGCTGGTCAAATTCGGCGATACCGATGTGCAGGTGGTCAGCGAGCTGCGCAATGTCATGAGCCTAGGCGCTTATCTGTATCAGCGCGGCGATTTCAAAGCGCTGGGGCATGAGCGGCTGCCGTTCTCCCTGCTCTGGAGAGTAGGGCCGGATGCGGTGCAGCAATATGAGCAGCTGAAGGCGAAGCAGCCTGCCGAAACGGCAGCCTGCTTCCCGATTGGAGGTTACATTACCTCCAGGCAGGGCTGGAGCCGGGAAGACATGTACATGGCGATGCGTGCAGGTGTTGGAGTGGGCGGACATGCCCATTCGGATGCGCTGAGCCTGGTACTCTACGCCGGAGGGCGCGAGCTGCTGGCGGATTCAGGCATGGGCTTGTTCGAGTGGAACAAGGAACGCAAGTACACCGTATCCACCCGCGCCCATAACACGGTAGTGGTGGATGGCGAGGACCAGCATGTCCGCAGCTTTCACTGGAATACGCCGGCTACGGCAAGCTGCAGAATCTGGGATACCCAGTTTAATGAAGGGTATGACTACACCTTTGCGAGCCAATACGGATATACCCGTTACGATGATCCGGTGATCCATTCCCGCAAGGTGCTATTCATCAAGAACAGCTACTGGCTGATCGTGGATCTGTTTGAAGCGAAGGAGCAGCACCATTATGAGCAGTATTTTCATCTGCCTACCGGAGGGGCGGGGTATGACTGCCACAGCGGGGAAGTATCCACACAGCTGGCGGAGGCCAATCTGCTGCTGAAGCATCTGCCGGCCGGCCACGCTGAGGACCAGCTGGTGCTTGAGCCGGGACTGATTTTCAAGCAGGGGGAGTATGCTGAGAGTCCGGTGGTGAAGCGTTCGCTAACTGTGACGGGGAGGACGGCAATCGTAACGCTTGCCATTCCGTTCGGAACGGAGAAACCTAAGGTGACCATTGAGCCCCTGCCTGCACGGATGAACGGGAACGAGCTATCTGCTGAAGAGGCAACGGCCCTGCGTATTGTAATGGGAGATAGAGTAGATGAAATCTGCTTATACCATGGCAGTGTAGAGGTGGAGGGCTACCTTGATCATACCGGCAATATCATTGCTGAAGCACTGCTGCCGCGCAAGAAAGAGCCGGAAGGCTTGGAGTTTGCCGGGGGCAGCTATAGCCGGAATGTTATTGTACATACCGGTTCCAAATCATAAAGGCTGAAATGAACAACGTCCATCCTGAACCGGGGTGGGCGTTGTTTTAGTTGTTCGTTGCGATTGGAATGCTGGCAGGACCGGCTAAGTCCAGGGGGTTCTAACTCTGCCAGGTTGTTTGAGAACGGACCGGGTGCGACTAGGGCAACTCTTACTCCTGGCCAAAATCAACTTTGGCTGGATAAACGGACTCCATGCTTACTTCCCTGCGACTATCTGTCCCCCAGCCGCCGCAGTAGCATTGCAAGAAAGCTTACCTTCTGGACGAGTCTGAAAAGTGGATAAAAATGAGACTGTTTTAAAGTGTGAAAAATAAGATTCCAATCTTCAATATAGTTGTTGCAACCGTTATCATGTTATAATTTTAGATATAATTTGAATGATTATGGAGGGACTCTATGCGGAACTCTTTGGAACTGCTTGAGGATGTCGTGGATACACAGGCGCTGCAGATCATTCAGGACGATCTTGCTGCGGTGACGGATATGGCTGTGCTCACCGTCGATGCTGGCGGCAAGCCGGTGACTCGGCACAGCAAATGCACGGACTTTTGCAGAGCGATGAGATCGGCCACCCAGTCCTCCCGGTTATGTGAGAGCTGTGATTACCGCGGGGGATATGCCGCACAGAGTATGCAGCGCCCCTATGTCTATAAATGCCATATGGGGATTGTGGATATGGCGGTACCGCTGGTAGTCGGCAGCAAGTACCTTGGCTCCATTATGCTGGGGCAGATCTCTATTCCCGCACAGGATACCGGTAAGAAGCTTGATATGCTGAGCGCAACCAGCACTCCAGATCAGAGGGAGCATGACAGCATGCTGGAGGAATATTACCGGAGCCTTCCGGTGATGTCTTATGAACGGATCGAATCCGTAGCCCGTCTGGTCACCCACATGAGCCATTATATAACCGGCAGGGTAGGCGCCAGGAACCGGACTTATGTATTCGGCACTTCTGCAGCTGCTGCGGATGTGAAGCTTACAGAAGAAGCAGCACTGGTACATGAGCTTCCCCGGCAACTGGTACAGGAAGAGGTGGACGGGCCGACTGACAGGAAGCAGGCTCCGGGCACAATAGGCGGGAGCCTCAGGCTGAAGCCAGCGCTGGAGCATATGCATGGGCATTTCCGGGAGCGGCTGAGACTGGCGGACATGGCCCAGTTATGCTGGATCAGCGCGGATTATTTCAGCAGGCTGTTCCGGCAGGAGACGGGCAGCACCTTTTCTTCCTATATAAATAGCCTTAGGCTGGAGGAAGCGAAACGTAGTCTGGTGGAGGGGGAAGAATCTGTGGTGAGCATCGCATATTCGCTGGGTTTTGAGGATAGCGGGTATTTCATCCGGACCTTCAAAAAAGCTACAGGAGAAACACCGGCGGTCTACCGCCTGAAGAGCCGTGCATAATCCATGCTGCGCTGGGAGTTTATAGGATGAAATGACGGAATAGTTCTATACAAGATCGTGCAATGCCAAACAGCAGCAAAGCGTTTATACTGAGTAGGAAGCGTTTACAAATCCTGCCTAAGGAGTGCTGTGAAATGAGAAAAATACTAACCTCTCCCTCTAAATATGTTCAGGGCAAAGATGAGCTGTACAACATCGGGGACTATGTAACGATCTATGGACGGAAAGCGCTGTTGGTGGCGCATAAGGATGATCAGGCCCGGGTTCAGGAGTACCTGGACAAAGCGGTTGCCAAAGGCGGATTCGAATTCGTAACCGGCGGGTTCGGCGGGGAATGTACACTGAAGGAGATTGACCGGCTGGAACAGTTCGCAGCGGCAGAAGGCTGTGACGTCATTGTCGGCCTCGGCGGCGGCAAAGCGCTGGATACCGCCAAAGCCATCGCCAACCGGGCGAGAATTGCCATTATTGTCGTGCCGACGATTGCGGCGACCGACGCACCGTGCAGCGGCTCTTCCGTAATTTATTCGGAGCATGGCGAGTTCGAATCCTATCTGTATGCGCGGCAGAATCCGAATGTGGTGCTGGTGGATACCGGAATCATTGCCAATGCACCGACTCGTTTTCTGGTGGCCGGGATGGGGGATGCGCTGTCGACCTTTTTTGAGGCGAGATCCTGTGTCAGAGGGTTCACCTATAACAATTCCGGGGCGGTAAGCACGAAGGCGGCGATGGAGCTGGCCCGTCTCTGTTACGAAACACTGCTGGAGGACGGACTGAAGGCCAAAGCGGCCAATGACAGCAAGGTGGTTACGCAGTCGCTGGAGAATATTATCGAGACGAATATCCTGCTCAGCGGGCTTGGATTCGAGAGCGGGGGACTTGCGGCAGCGCATGCCGTGCATAACGGGCTGACCCTTCTGGAGGAGACTCATCATTATTATCACGGGGAAAAGGTGGCTTTCGGCACGCTGGTGCACATGGTGCTGGAGAATGCGCCGCAGGAAGAACTGGACACGGTGCTTGGCTTCTGCAAGTCGCTCGGATTACCTACCTGCCTGAAGGAATTGGGTGTTACCGATATCAGTGAAGCCCGGCTGATGCCGGTGGCCGAAAGAGCCTGTGCCGAAGGGGAGTCCATTCATAATATGCCGTTCCCGGTTACGAAGTATGATGTATATGCGGCCATTCTGGCTGCGGACCGGCTGGGCGGAAGCGGAGGCGAAGCCAGATGAAGAAGATCATCAACGCCCCTGAAGATGTAGTCGTGCAGATGATCGAAGGCATGGTGCTTGCCCATCCGGAGCTGCTGGAGTGGAACCGGAAATACAGGATCATTACGCGTAAAGAGCTGAACCCGGACAAAGTCACCCTGATCAGTGGCGGAGGCAGCGGACATGAGCCGGCCCATGGCGGATACGTAGGCAAGGGAATGCTTGATGCGGCGGTATGCGGTGATGTGTTTGCCTCTCCTTCGACCATTCAGGTCTACAACGCGATTACGAAGACGGCATCCTCCCAAGGAACGCTGCTGATCATCAAAAACTATTCCGGCGACTGCATGAATTTCGATGCGGCGGCGGAGATGGCGTTCGAGGACGATGATATTTCTGTGGAGAAAGTGTATGTGAACGATGATGTGTCCGTGGCAGACGATGCCTCAACGGCAGGCAGAAGAGGCGTGGCCGGAACGGTGTTTGTGCATAAAATCGCCGGAGCGGCTGCAGAACGCGGAGATACACTTCCGGAGGTCAAGGCCATCGCGGAGAAAACAGTACGCAATGTCCGGTCGATCGGCTTCGCGCTGACTTCCTGTACCGTGCCGGCCAAAGGCTCGCCAACCTTCGCGCTTGGAGAGGATGAGATCGAATTCGGTGTAGGCATTCACGGCGAACCGGGTATTGCCCGGGAAAAGCTCGTTCCGGCCGATGAACTGGCCGTGAAGGCGGTGCGGGCGCTGCTTGCCGATATGCCGGTTAACCCGGAGGAAGAGGTTGCGCTGATGATTAACGGCTTCGGGGCAACGCCGCTGCAGGAATTGTACATTCTGAACCGTTCCGTCAGCCTGCTGCTGGAGGAAGCCAAGATTAGGGTATACCGGACCTTTGTCGGCAATTATATGAGTGCGATTGATATGGCGGGAGCATCGGTCACCCTGCTGAAGCTGGATGATGAGCTGAAGCAGGCACTCGACTATAGCGCGGAGACGGCAGCTTATAGATGTTAGGAGGCGGAAGCAATGGAGAAGCTGCTTACAGCTGATATAGTAGTGATGATCGATGAGATGGCAAAGCTTATCATTGAGAAGGAAGTCGAATTCTGTGAACTGGATTCCTTTGCCGGAGACGGGGACTTCGGCATGTCGCTGGCCAAAGGCTTCCGGCAGCTGAAGCTGGAATGGGAGGAGCTGCCGCAGGAGGAAATCGGTGAATTCCTCAAAGCCTGCGGGATGGTGATCATTGAGCACTGCGGAGGCGCCTCGGGTCCAATCTGGGGCTCAGCCTTCCGCAGCGCGGCGAAATACGCCAAGGGCCGGACAGAGCTAAGCGGACTTGAACTTGCCGAGCTGTTGGAGCATGCGGCGGAAGGGATTCAGAAGCGGGGCGGAGCGAAGCTTGGCGATAAGACGCTGCTCGATGCACTGATTCCTGCTGCTGAAGCCCAGCGGAAGAGTGCGGAGAATGGCGACGCCCTGCTGATTAGCATGCGCAAGGGGGCAGAAGCGGCGGTGCAGGGAGCCGAGCACACCAAAGACATCATCGCTTCCAAAGGGAGGGCAAGCTATGTGGGCGAGCGGAGCCTCAGCCACCCGGATGCCGGAGCTACAGCGATAGGTATTCTGTTCACCGGGATTGTAGACCGGATGCAGCAGTAAGGATTGAATGCCCAATTGACATACAGATGCAGTGAAAAGGGACGCCCGGTGGTATATCTCCGCCGGGCGTCCCTTTGCTGTTCCGCTAGTTCAAGTCTCGTAAATGATAATTCCAGTCTCGGTCAGGTCATAGCTGTGAATGGACTTCAGCTCATTCTGGAAGGCGGATGAACGCAGAATATCAATAACCGTGCTGATCCATTGTTCATTCTCGGGTTTCTTGACCATGACCAGATCGTAGCGTTCCTTGATGAGCGGAATGAAGTCGATGCCGTCAATAATCTTGGCGGCCTTCTCGGTGCCGATGCCCACATCGGCACTGCCCCGCGCCACCATTCCGGCTATAGCCAGATGGCTATTCTCTTCGGTTCCGTAGCCCTCCAACGATGCGGATGGAATTCCGAGCAGGCGGAGCTGCTCATCCAGCAGCACCCGGGCCCCGGAGCCGCGTTCGCGGTTGATGAGGGTCAGCCCGCTCTGCCGGAGATCACTCCAGCTGCGGATGCCTTTGGGGTTGCCCTTCCGCACATAGAACCCGGCACTGCGTGATAGCAGATGTACTACTTTATAAGAAAAGCCTACAAGCAGCTTGCGGATATAAGGCAGATTATATTCGCCGGTATCCCCATCCAGGAGATGGGTGCTGACAATATCCGATTCCCCGTGATACATGGCAATCAGGCTGTCCAGACTGCCGGCATACGAACGGAGCGGGCGGGTGGACGGCAGCGTACGCTCCAGATAGGTCGCCAGAATATCAAGCGACATATCCTGGCCGGTAATGACCACATTCATACTGGTGCTTTTGCCGGTGTGGGGCGGCGGCGGGGCGAAGGCCTGATACGGAGCCGCGAAGGAAGCGGGCGTCTGCAGCGGCTGTATTTCCTGTAATCCGCTTCCGCCGGGGAGTGGATGCCCATAGGCCCCGCTGCTGCGGGAGTTCTGCTTGTATGCCTCCAGATCAGAGAGGTCAACACGCATTTGTTTGCCGACACGGTAGGAGGGCAGCTCTCCTTTTTTGATCAGATCATAGACTTTAAGTTTGGATATTTTGAGTAACCGGGCGATTTCCTCGGTTGTATAGGAAGTATTCTCGGACATGAATTAAACCCTCCCAGGGGATGCACTGCGGCAGTAGTCACAGGTAGCCATTATAATGCTTATAATGCTCAAGACTACCTTATTTTGTGGACCTGCGCAATCTAAGAAACCCCCGGACAGCAGGCGGAGAGCGGAAGACGGAGCTTCAATAAGTCCCGTGCCGCTCTGTCTTCACCTGCTGCGCATCGGATAACGTGATCAGCTCGGAGACGGTAACGAACCGGAACCCCTGCTTCTCAAGCTCGGGCAGGATGATCTTCAGCGCTTCCTTCGTTTGCGATTGTCCATGGACATGGTCGTGGAACAGGACGATATCGCCACTCTTGGCATTGCGGATCACTCTATTGGAGATGCTCCAGACTCCGGGGCGGTTCCAGTCGCGGGTATCCTGATGCCAGGACCAGAGCACCGGCTTAAGGCCCATGCTGTTGGACACATCAATCATCGTGTCGTCGTACATTCCGCCCGGCGGTCTGAACAGGCTGCTGTGTTTGCCGGATACTTTGACAATCTCCTTCTCCGTCAGCTCCAGCTCCTCCTGAATCTGCTTCCCGGAGACCGGTTTTTTGAAATAAACGTGATTATAGGTATGGTTCGCTAGCTCGTGGCCTTCATTAATGACGCGTCTGGCGACCTCGGGATAAGCGGCGATCCGTTTGCCAATTGCAAAAAAAGTGCATTTCGCATTGTATTCATGCAGTACCTCCAGAATACCATCCGTTTCGAAGGGGTCCGGGCCGTCGTCGAAGGTGAGTGCAATAACCTTTTGGCTGGTCTGCACCTCCCAGATCATGTCGCCCCGTTCCTCATAATAATAGCGGTTCTTGGCCCTGTTCGGGCTGCCGAGGGCAATGTCTGCAGAGCCGTTTATAAGCGCGAGCGCTGCAAGGGCCGCGGCAGTGATTCGGATTCCTCTTTTCATACGTCTCAAGTTTCACTCCACACCCTGTGTTTTTATAAGCCGTTCCTGCGCTGCTTGAGCCTTAGAATGCTCCATTTGCCCCGGGAAGTATGCATTTGATGTAGAGAGAACTGGAAGGTTAATGATAAAGGTGAAAGTAATCATCTGAACCAGAAACTTTTTCGGTCGCATTTTAGAGTGAAAGTTCTGCCGTAAATGACTTATAATGAGATACTAAATACAGATCAATGGAATAGGGGCAGCGGAGATGACACTAATTGAGAAAAGAGAGCATAGGCAATATCCGGAAATTACCCGGCTGGAAACGTCCAGAGCCGCATATGAACGCGATTATTCGCGTCTGATCCATTCGCCGACCTTTCGACGGCTGCAAGGCAAATCACAGGTATTCGGTGCAGGCACCGGAGATTATTACCGCACAAGGCTGACCCACTCGCTGGAGGTGGCGCAGATTGCCCGTGAAGCGGCCAAGAGTCTGCTGCGTTCTTACCCTGAGGTAGAGACGGGGGCCGCTGAGAACCCAGGTCTGGTTATTGATCCGGAGGTCGTGGAATGTGCGGCCATTGCGCATGATTTCGGCCATCCGCCGTTCGGGCACAAGGGGGAAGAGGTGCTGGACAGTCTGCTCGAAGGGCTGATTGCCAAGAAGACGGCAGAGGCAGCCGCGAAATCCGGGGCCGGTCCGGTTCAGAAGCAGACGATCCATGAGAGCATGAAGCGTAAATATGAACATTTTGAAGGCAATGCCCATAATTTCCGCCTGATCATGTTTCTGGAGAAACGCGAGAATATCGATGGACTGAACCTCTCCGATGCAGTGCTGCTGGGCATTAACAAATATCCGTTTCCCGGTACTGTGCTGAAGAAGGGCATGTACCTGCATGAATGGGAGTACATCAACGAGATCCGTACCCAGTGGGGGGTTCCGGCAGGCAAAAAGACGCTGGAAGCACAGCTTATGGACTTATGCGATGACATAGCCTATTCAGCCCACGACCTCGAAGACGGCATTAAGGCCGGCAAGATAGAGGTACACGAGCATTTCATGCACGACGAATACAGCCAGCGGCTGATTGTAGAGAAGATCACCACGCTGGAGGATGCCTTCTGGTCAGGCTGGCAGGCGGAGGCGATCAGCGCCAAGGTGGAGGAAGTGCTTAGCTCATTTCTCCGGGTATGGATGGAGAAAATGCCGACCTGTGAGAATGACTACTCCCGCACGCGCCGTGAAGTGAAAGCTTATTGGGTCAGTACTTTTGTCGCCAGCCTCGGCGTTATCGAGGACGGGGACTGGAAGAAGGTTACCTTCATCAAGGAAGGCCAGGAGGATGAGGATATGCTGCGGACGGTCAGTGTGCTCAAAAGCTTCGCCTGGGTAACGATGATCCGCGATTTGCGTGTGCAGCGCCTGCAGAAACGCAGTGAATGGATTCTCCGGCGGCTGTGGGAGGCCTTCCTTGATCCCGAGACCTCGCGGAGTATTATTCCGACCGACTGGCTGCAGCGGTATGAGAAGGATCAGAAGTCGGGCAGGCCCATCTGGACCTGGGAGCATATGGTGATTGATTATATCGCCGGAATGACCGATGCGTTTGCCGAGAAAATCTACAATGAGCTGTACGGGCTGAAGGTAGGCTCGATTTACGATCTGGATTAGGGCATACTGCTGCGTCTATAGTACCTGTCAGCCGGTTTGGCTGGCGGGTACTGTTTTTTATATGATGTGGATATACATATAAAATTTTTTAGGTATTTTGCCGAAATAGTACTAGCAACCTATTTTTTTTTTGTTCTTTTATGAAAATGGAATGTAAGTGAATGGAATTCCAGTCATGTTTTCGGAAAAAGCTTGAGGAGGCGCGCGTATATGGGCAAGGGTCAACAACTGAAAAGTGCAGTTAAACAATGGGCGAGCCGAACAAGAAAGGTGCGCCAGACCGCTGTAGCTAAAGGCAGTAAAAGTATTGGATTCAAGATTGCCTCCGGTTATGCGGTTTTGGCAGTACTGGTTCTGGTTACCGGCGGGGTCTCGCTCTATCAAATGAACGGTATGCAGAAGAACACAGGCGATATTATTAATCAGAGCATTCCCGCACTGGATAAAATCCACAATGTAAATTACCTGACAGAGCATGTTATGTCTATCAGCATGCAGCATATTCTGAGTACGGATAGCGCAGAGAAAAGCACACTGGCGGAAGAACGGGCCAAATTCATCCGCGAAGTGTCAGATACATTGAAGGAGTACAAGCTCACCTTGCGCGGAGAGCAGGAGCTGGGGCAATTACAGTCGCTCGTCGGGAAGTGGGGAGAGTTCCTGACCGTCAACAATCAGGCAATCCTGCTGAGCAGCTCGAATGACGAGGAATTAGCACTGGAGGTATCCCACAAGGGGGTTGAGGCGTTTAATTCGATGCAGATTGATCTGGGCGCGCTTGTTGCACACACTCAGGATGAAGCAGCGAGTGAGGGCAAGGTTTCCGAGAAGATTTTCCGCACCTCCCTTACGTTGAGTATTGCAACTGTGCTGATTGTCCTGGTAGTCATCGGAATGATTAACATGGTGATCCGTAAGACCATGATCAATCCGCTCAAAAAGGTAACCGTACACCTGCAGCGGATCTCCGGCGGTGATCTGACTGCAGAGGATACCCTGATCGGCAATATGGATGAAATCGGCCAGCTTGCCAAGACCGTTAACGAAACTAACCGTACCTTGCTGGAAATGGTCAACCGGATCAGGAATGTCTCCGAGGTGATTTCGGAACAGGGCGATGAGCTGATGCATACGATTTCCGATACCAAGGAGGGCAGCAGCCAGATTGCCTTGACCATGGAAGAGCTGGCCAAAGCCTCCGGAAGCCAGGCCGAAGCAGCGGTTGATGCTTCTAAGGCGGTAGAGGAATTAAATGCTATAATTGAGAATTTTGCCGGCAGGGGAACTGACCTCTCGCTTCATTCGGAGCAGGTGCGGCAGAAGGGTGAAAAAGGCAAAGCGCTCATGGAGAGCTCGGTGGCACAAATGAACCAGATTGCGGACGCTGTGTCGCAGTCTATGGACACGGTGGAGGAGCTGAACCGGAAGAACGAGGGGATCTTCCGGCTTGTGGGCTCCATCCGCAGCATCTCCGAGCAGACGCATCTGCTGGCGATCAATGCGGCCATTGAGGCGGCGAGAGCCGGTGACAGCGGCCGGGGCTTCGCGGTAGTAGCACAGGAGGTGCGCAAGCTGTCGGAGGATGTGCAGCGGACCGTAGCGGAGATTACCGGAATTACACAGGGAATCCAGCATGACTCCAGAGCGATGGTTGAACAATTGCGCGGCGGCGTGGCGAAGACAGAAGAGGGCAGCCGGCAGATTGTCGAGACAGGCGAAGCCTTGGCCGATATCAACGGCTCGGTGGGGGTAATGGCGCTCACGGTGGAAGGAATGGCCAAGGATCTGGAACAGATGACCGGAGCCAGTGAAACCATGAACGAGTTCAGCCAGCATATCTCGGCACTCGCCCAGCAATCTGCGGCCGGTGTAGAAGAGACTTCAGCTTCGGCCCACGAGCAGCTTAGCGCGACTACGGAAGTGGCCAACGGTATCGAACATCTGAAGCTGCTGCTTACTGAGCTTAAGGAGTCTGTTACTCGGTTTCAAGTGTGAGGGGGCTATATAGGCTGAATTAAAGATATTCACTTAAAGCACGCGCGTCACTACGGTGAATATTTGGACTTCCGGCCGCTGTTAGGTTTGGATTTCCTGATTTAAACTGCTGTTCGCAGTAGAAATCCAACCCTAAAGGCGGACGCTAGCGCTCCTACAGTTCCAAAATCCCCCTCCGATCCTTTGCTCTTTTTGTTGCACTCTTAATTCTTCTTATATAGTGAGATGGGAATAAAAAAACAGCCTCTGCTTAGTTTTTGCAGAGGCTGTTTTTTTGTCTTGGGGATAAAGCATTGGGAGCAAAGCTATATTGCTTTTCAGCTTGAATAGGTGATTTTTCGGATGGCCCCGGCTCCTAGTTCGAACTGCAGGCTCGAACTCCTGGCTAATCGATGACGAGACCCGCCCCGCCTAAATGCTAACTAAATGTATTGTGCAACTAAACTAATCCATTATTGCGCTGCCAGGACTTTAATTGCATCCTCTGCAGTTAAAATCCGCATATTCCAGAAAAAAACTGCAGGAAGTACAATTAACGTAACTGCAATTCACTCCGCACAGCTAATTATTCTCCATAGACTTGTAAGTGCAGGAGCCTTGCTGGCGCAGGGCTCTACGGAATAGTTGATATTCAAGTTCAAATCATATCGTTGAAATCCTGATAGTTGAAATCCAGCAACCCCGCAGCCAGCTCGCCAGCTCAGGCGGCAGAGGTTTAATATTGGCGGCTGTAGTCGACCAGATTGAGTGAAGGCGTTCCGGACTCCAGATAGGCCTTCATGTTCTCAACGAAAATATCCACTACCCGGTCCGCGTAACGGTCGGTTACTCCGGCACAGTGAGGGGTCATAATGACCTGCTCCATTCCCCACAGAGGGTGATCCTCCGGCAGCGGCTCTTTCTCGAAGACATCGAGTCCGGCACCGGCAAGCTGTCCGCTGTGCAGCGCAGAGATTAGATCGTCCGTATTGGTAGTCGCTCCGCGGCCAATATTAATGTAATAAGCCCCCTGCTTGGCAGCGGAGAAGATGTCTGCATCGAATAGTCCTTGCGTCTCGTCGGTGATCGGCAAAGTGTTGATAATAAAGTCGGCGTCACTCAGGGAAGCCTTCAGCTGTCCGGTCGTGAAGACCTCATCGAAGCCGTCAACCGGCCGGCCGGAACGGCTCACACCGATCGTCTTCATACGGAAAGCCTTGGCAATTCTGGCGGTTTCACTGCCGATGGAGCCGGTTCCGGCAATCACTGCCGTCTTGCCGGTCAATTCACTCTCTTGTCCATCCGAATGCCAGCGGCGTTCCTGCTGGTTGCGGATAGCGGTATGCATGTTCCGGGTGAACATCAGCATGAAGCTGAAGATAACGGCAGTAATCGGTTCGGCATGAACACCGCTGGCATTCGTCAGCAGAATCCCGCGTTCATGCATGGCTTCGAGCGGAAGTTTCTCCACACCGGCAGACCAGGCCTGGACCCAGCGCAGCGGTGAACCCTGGCGCAGAAGGGTATCTCTGATGCCCTTTCCCCAGCCGATGATAATTTCCGCACCGGAGAGCAGCTCAAGGTCCGGATTCCTGGAATCTCCGAGGGTAAGAGTATAATCTGGTGCAGCGGCGCGGATCAGCTCCTGCTGCCCGGCTGATAGATGCTGCATACAAACGATGGATTTTGTCATGTTGGTTCCCTCCTATTCTACATTTCAGTAGAGAAATGGACGATAAGTATAGAATAAGCATAACAAATCTGCCTGGAAAGGTGAAATTAGAATGGAACATAAGGAGCCGGAGCAAGAATTTGAGCGTCTGTTTATCGCGATACCTTTGCCGGAAGCACTGCGCTATTATCTTAAAAATGAGTCTGCCCGCGTGTCTTCCGGACTTAAATTTGCCAGATGGACACATTTTGAAGATTTCCATATTACGCTGCAATTTCTTGGCGACACTCCGAAGGAGGATATCCCGGCCCTGTTCGAGGCGCTCCGGGAAGTTTCCTCGTCAAGCAAAGGCTTTCAGCTGAAGCTCGGAGAATGGGGGACATTCGGCCTCCCGGACTCGCCAAGAGTGCTCTGGACGGGGGTTTCCGGAGAGCTCGAGCCGCTCAGGGAGCTGCAGAAAAGGGTGGTATCCGCGACACTTCCGCTAGGGTTCACAGCAGAAACGCGAACGTATAATCCCCATTTGACAGTGGCCCGCAAATACCGTGAGGAGCAGCCGTTTACGCTGGAACGGCTGGAAAATTTACGGGCAAAGGGACGTCCCGCAGGCAATTTACTTCCAGACTTAGGCTGGACGGTGGATGCTTTTGTGGTGTATGCTACCAGGATGCATGCCATTCCTATGTATGAAATGACCGAAAAATTTACATTTTTCTCAACATAAATCGACAAGAAAGTTTTCAAAGCTTCCATTTTCGGTTACATACAATAGGAGTGTGCCGTAAAATAGGAGGTAAATAATGTTAATATTTAAACAGAGCCGCTGTATTGCGCTGCTGGTTAGTGTAATTCTAGTGTCTTTCTCAGCGATAAGTTTGATGAACCCCGAAGGATCTGCTGCTACCGGGGAGAATGCAATAGAAATGGGTAAATTGAAGTCTGCCGGCCATGAGTCTCTGGAGCCCAGTGTTCCGAAAGCTGCATCCGTTGTATATAGGACAAGCCCTTCATCCAGCACAATGATTCCCATGCTTTACACCACAGCTGCCGAACCGGTCCACACCTGGGCCCGCATGGTAAGCGCCGGATGGTTAAGCCCCGAGAAGCTGCAGCGTCAAGAGGCTGCGAAGACGGGCGCCGTTCAGCCTAAGCCTAAAGCTAAGGTAACTGTGGTGAAAGCAACGCCGTCAGCGGCGCAAGCGCTGAAGAAAGCGGCCAAGGGGACAACGAGCGTAAATAAAGTCAAAGCGGCAACTCAGCAACATCCCCCCGCAACATTGTTCTTCTCTCGGACTAAGCTACTAAGCCAGGAGCAGCAAGCTGAAGCCACCTGGAGCTACGCCGTATCCGAAGAAGACCTGCTACTGCTGCGAAAAATCGTTATGGCAGAAGCAGAAGGCGAACCGTACCAGGGCAAGGTGGCAGTTGCCAACGTTGTTCTGAACCGGCTGCGGTCAGCCAATTTTCCCGACACCATTCATGATGTAATCTATCAGAAAAGCCAATTCAGTCCTGTCGCCAACGGCCGTCTAAAGCGTGTGAAACCTAACGCAGACAGTATCAAGGCTGTTAATGCTGCACTTATGGGAGTTAAGGAAGTTACGGATGACACGTACTTCTTCTTATCGCTGACACTCGCGCAGGATCTTACTGTGCATCATTCACGTACACTCCTTAAGACCATCGGCAATCATACCTTCTACAAATAATCATTGTTACAGTCTTGCCATCCGAATTCACGCTGGCTGCGCGCGGAGAAGGTTTCCGCTGCATTCTCATCTTAATGTAATGCAAAAGAACCTCCAAATCCACGCTTACCAGTGGCTGGAGGTTCTTTATGTTGTTGTTCACCTGGGGGCCGTTTACGGGGTGACATAGACGGCCTCTTCATTGCGCACCTGTGAGGGGGAGCTCCACGACTCGGATTCGGCAACAGCCTGGCTGGCGGGCTTGCCCAGCAGCTGGAGCACAGTAGCTGCACAATGCTGAGGCTGCTGGCGTTCCGGGGAAGTCCGGCGTTTCCGCTGTAATTCAAGTCCGGCATATTCATGCAGCAGCATGGAGAACCATTTGTTCACCACTTCCGAATCCAGCACTTCGGCCAGCCCCAGCTCTACAAAATACTGGCTGTTCTTCTCTTCCTGCCCCGGGATGGCGCTGTAGAACAGCATCGGAATGCCTTTGGCCTGACCTTCAGTACAGGTCATTCCGCCCGGCTTCGTAATCAGCAGATCGGAAGCATCCATTAATTTGTTGATCTCGCTGCTGTAGCCGAGGATCTTTACATTGGGATGGTCCAGCAGCGGGTTGGCTTTCATTTTGGCTACCAGCTTGTCATTGCTGCCCATACAGAATATAAGCTGGATCTCATCCATCCGGGCCGTGAGCGAATTCATGATATCCTTCCCGAACATCAGGCCCCAGCCGCCGCCCATAATGAGCACGGTAGGAATGTCGGCGAGCCCCAGCTCCTTGCGGAGCTGAGTCTTGCTATGGCGCTCCCAGAACTTCGGATGCACCGGGATACCGGTAACCGTCACCAGCTCAGGAGATACGCCCCGTCCGGTAAGAATCGATTTGACGCGTGAAGTAGAGACGAGATAACGGTTGGCTTCGGCGTTCACCCAGCTGCCGTGCGCATCATAATCTGTAATCAGCGTGTAGAGCGGGACATCCAGCCCCTGCTGCTTCAATCTGGAGATGACTGCGGCCGGAATCGGATGAGTGCAAATAATCAAATCGGGTTTAAGCTGCTCTATGACCTGTGAGGCATGTGTATAAAAAATCCGGTGAAGAGCCAGCTTAGTCAACCGGTTCAGTGATTTATGATATTGGGTCTTATACATCATGCCGACCAGCTTAGGCTGGCTGCTGACTGTTTTGCGGTAAGCGGAAAGAATCCATGGTGCGACCGTAGGATTGAGGAATTTTCCAAGCTCAATGACCCGGCACTGCACATCCGGACTCAGCAGTCTTATTCCTTCGGCCAGAGCATAGGCTGCCCCTGTATGGCCCGTGCCGAAGCCTTCCGAAAACAGCAGTACTCTTTTCTTTCGCATAAGTTCACCTGCTACTTTCCATCATGGGTAGAATTACGAGTTCTCTTCATCGGTTCATTCGAGATCCCATGTACATGTTCTATTATATTATACTAGGGTTTTTGCTTCTTTTCTCACATTATACAAATAAGACGTAAATAGAAAGTTAAAACACTGCAATAAAATAAAAAAAGTTGGGCATAAGTATTGCATTGGCAGGAGCATCGTGATAAAGTTGGTCTTGACCGAGTGACCGGATTAGTAAATTGGTCAGAACGCGGACGCAATGATATTTCCTGACGAAAGGGAGTGCACGGGTGGCTGTGGTAGATCGAAGGCAGCAGGTGCTTCAAGCGGCGACGAAATCTTTTTCATTATTCGGCTATAAGGCAACTACAATGGATCAGGTCGCCAAGATTGCCAATGTCGGCAAAGGGACGATTTATACCTTTTTTACGAACAAGGAACAATTATTTGACGAGATTCTGCGAGATGTCATTATTGAGATGAAAAGAATCGCCGAGCGGGAGATTAAACGCGACAAGCCGTTTTTTGATAATCTGCACCGCGTGCTGGACGCCCTGCTGGAATTTCGGAGCGAACATGAGCTATTCATCAAGCTGTCCCAGGAAAGTCGTGATTTCGGAACGCCGCAGGCCGGTGATGGGCTCGACAAGATCGAGAGTGTCGTACTTGAATATTTGGAACGGGAGGTGGAACAGGCAATCCGTCAAGGGGAGATCAAACCCTGCGATCCCCAGATTGTCTCGGTAGTAATGTTCAGGCTTTATATCGTACTTACTGCTGAACTGAGCAAGGTGCATGTGCCTTTGACCAAAGAGCAGATTAAATGCTACTTTCATTTATTTTTGGCAGAAGGCCTGTCACAGTAGAATTTAAGTCCGGTATAGGGACGGCGCCCTGCGAACCTGCGCTTTCCCTGATGTGAACAGGCAATTTTTTTTGCTCTTGACTGACTGAGTGGGGAAAATGGTCAATCGGTGTTACTGTAACATTCACGAAAATATCATTTCAGAGGAATTTATAGCATTTTAAAGAGAGCATATGATTAGAAGGAGAGAACCAGAATGAAATTTTTATCCGTGTTTATCAAGGATCTTGGCGCGGTTTTTAAGAATCCCAAGATGCGTATTTCCATGTTTGCCATTCTGTTCATTCCTGTACTGTACAGCGGATTATTCCTGAAAGCATTCTGGGATCCTTACGGCAAAATGAACGAGCTTCCGGTGGCTGTCGTCAATGAAGATAAAGGCGCTGATTATGAGGGCTCCAAGCTGAGCGCCGGATCAGACCTGGTGGCGGAGCTGAAGAAGACGGACGGGTTCAAGTGGAATTTCGTCAGCCGTGAAGCAGCAGAAGCCGGACTTGCGGACAACACCTATTATATGGCGATTATTGTTCCGGAAGACTTCTCGGCCAAAGCTACTACCCTGCTGGATGCGGATCCGCAGCCGGCCAAAATCATCTACGAGCCTAATGAAGGCTACAACTTCCTGGCTGGCCAGATCGGCGGCACGGCAGTGAAGGATATCAAGAATAAAGTGTCCGCCAAGATTACAGAAGCGTATACCGAATCTGTATTTGATAAAATCACGGATATCGCCAGCGGCCTTGGCGAAGCCGGGGACGGCGCCACCAAGCTTGCTGACGGTGCCACCAAGCTGGATGACGGAGCGCTTAAGCTGAAGGACAATCTGCTTGTCCTGACTGAAGGCACCGGCAAGCTGCTGAGTGGCGTAGCGCCGCTTACCCAGGGTGTGACGGATCTGAATACCGGAGCAGCAGCTCTGGAAGCCGGCAGCAGCACGCTGGCCGGAGGGCTTCAGCAGTTGTCCGCAGCCCATAAGCAGCTGCAGGATGGTGTGACCCAGTCGGCAGCCGGCAGCAAGCAGCTTGACGCAGGGCTGCAGAAGACTGCAGCCGGAGCGGCTTCGCTTAAAGACGGCACACAGTCGGCTGTAGACGGAACTGCCAAGCTGCAGGCTGGCACGAAGTCGGTGGTGGAAGGCAGCGCGAAGCTGGAAGCGGGCCTGACCTCTTCCGCAGAAGGCAGCGCGAAGCTCGAAGCCGGTCTTACGGCTTCGAAGGAAGGCAGCGCGAAAGCGGCAGCCGGAGCCAAAGCGGTAGCAGACGGTCTGCAGGCACTGGCGAAGTCAAATCCGCAGCTTGCGGCAAGCCCGGATGTGCAGAAGCTGCTGGCGGCAAGTACAGCAGTGGCCACTGGCACTGCACAGCTGGATCAGAGCCAGGAGCAGCTGCTGGCAGGAGCAACGGCACTGCACAGCGGCCAGGAGCAGCTGGTGCAGGGAGCGAATCAGCTGCACAGCGGTTCCCAGCAGCTTGATGCAGGTGTAACGCAGCTGCATGCCGGAGCGCAGCAGCTGAACGCCGGCAGCGCACAACTGCTGGAAGGACAGCAGCAGCTGTCGGCTGGCGCGGGCACACTTGCGGCAGGCGGCGCTAAGCTGTCGGCAGGCATGCAGCAGTTCGGCGCGAAGCTGGACGAAGCGGCCGCAGGCGGAGTGAAGCTGGCAGACGGCGGCAAAGCGCTTGAAGCCGGAACGGCGAAGCTGCTGAGCGGCGCAGGACAGCTTGGCAGCGGCCTCAGCTCTGTAGCTGACGGCTCGAAGCAGCTGAGTGACGGAGCAGGTCAGCTCAAGGACGGTCTGGATGAGCTGAAAGCAGGCTCCGGTGAGCTGGCCAGCAAGCTGGTCGATGCCGCAACGCAGACTAATGCTGTGAACAAGAGCGATGCGCTGGTATCCATGTTTGCCCAGCCGGTACAGATTGAAGAAGTGAAAGTCAGTAAGGTACCGAACTATGGAACAGGGTTCGCCCCTTACTTCCTGTCGCTCGGTTTGTTCGTAGGCGCACTGATCTGTACGATTGTTATTCCGATGCGAGAATCTGAAGTAATCGGAGCCAGCCGGTTCAACCGGTTCATGAGCCGTACCCTTACGTTCTCCATGATGAGCTTGCTCCAGGCGCTGCTCGCCATCCTGATTGTTCTGTACGGCCTGGGCCTTGAAGTGCAGAGTGTAGGCTTGTTCTACGCCTTCTCCTTCATTACCAGCCTTGCCTTCATGTGGATGATCCAGGCGATCGTAACCTGGCTTGACCAGCCGGGCCGTTTCGTAGTCATCCTGATTCTGATCTTCCAATTGACTACGAGTGCGGGTACATTCCCGCTGGAGCTGATTCCGAACTGGATGAAGATATTCAATCCGCTGCTGCCGATGACTTACAGTGTCAAAGGCTTCAAGGCAGTCATCTCTACTGGCGACTTCAGCTCGATGTGGAATGATGCCGGACTGCTGGCCGCTTACGGCATAGTATTCCTGGCCCTTACCTTCACCTACTTCATGACCCGTGACCGCGGTAATGAGGCTCTGCTGAAAAGTGAACAAGTTTTGACTGTATAATGGAACAATTTTCCTTGTAAATATGAGGACACAAAAACGCCCCCGAGGGGGCGTTTTTGGCTTATACAGAAAACTAAATGGGTAAAAAAAGTACCATACCTATGGCAGGAAAATAAATGAAACGCTTTCAATGCATAAGAACTTATTCGTCTTTTATGCATAATTATGCACTGAGAAGATTTTTTACGCTTTTATCCGCTAAAGCTGCGCTGCAAAAGCATTTGTTAATCAAGCTCATAAAAAAGTTTAAATTGCACTCATGTCAGGTCGATGATAAAATAATATAACCAATCTGGCTTGAATAATTATTAAGATTTTCCTCTGAAAAATTTTCCTGGAATTCCGTCTACTTTATAATAGAAAGGTTGCGTATGATGAGACACACTGAACTGCCCGGCAAACAGGGCCTTTATGATCCTCAGTTCGAAAAAGACGCTTGCGGCATGGGATTTGTTGCCCATATTAAAGGCAAACCGTCCCATGATATTGTTAGCAATGCTCTGACTATGCTCTTTAATATGGAGCATCGGGGAGGCCAGGGAAGCGAGCCGAACTCTGGTGACGGAGCCGGCATTATGCTGCAGATTCCGCACCGTTTCTTTGCCGGCGAAGCAGCGAAGCTTGGCTTTGAGCTGCCGGAACAGGGCCATTACGGCGTGGGCATGATCTTTCTGTCTCATAACGAGGAGATCCGGGCCCGCCATGAGGCGCTCCTGAGCGAGATTATCGCTGAAGAGGGCCAGCAGGTGCTCGGCTACCGCGATGTGCCTACCTTTGACGAAATGCTCGGCAAGACGGCCAAGGCTGCCAAGCCTTATGTGCGGCAGGTATTTATCGGCCGCTCTGAAGGAATTAAGGATGATCTTTCTTTTGAACGCAAGCTGTACGTGATCCGCAAACGTGCGGAGCTGTCGATCCGCTACGGCGGAGCAGAAGAGGGTGAATCCTTCTACGTACCGAGTTTATCCTGCAAGAAGATCGTATACAAGGGCATGCTGACTACTGTACAGGTAGGACAGTTCTACCTGGATCTGCAGGATGAGAAGCTGGAGTCGGCGATTGCGCTTGTCCACTCCCGGTTCAGTACCAATACCTTCCCAAGCTGGGAACGTGCCCACCCTTACCGCTTCATGATTCACAATGGCGAAATCAACACCCTTCGCGGCAATGTGAACTGGATGCATGCCCGCCAGTCACTGTTCAAGAGCGAAGTGTTCGGAGAGGATCTGGGCAAGATCAAGCCGGTGGTTAACCCCGACGGCTCCGATACTGCGATGTTCGATAATACGTTCGAGTTCCTGTACCTGAGCGGACGCTCCCTGCCGCATGTTGCGATGATGATGGTTCCTGAGCCTTGGAGCAATCATGACAGCATGGATGAGAAGAAGAAAGCCTTCTATGAATTTCACAGCACCCTGATGGAGCCATGGGACGGGCCTGCCGCTATGGGCTTCACCGACGGCGTGCAAATCGGGGCGATCCTCGACCGTAACGGTCTTCGTCCTGCGCGTTATTATGTCACCAAAGATGATCTGATCATTCTGTCCTCCGAAGCGGGAGTCCTAGATATCCCGGCAGAGGATGTACTATACAAAGACCGCCTTAGACCGGGCCGTATGCTGCTCGTGGATACGAAGCAGGGACGGATTATCTCTGATGAAGAGGTCAAGGCTGAAATCGCTGCAGAGCAGCCTTATCAGGATTGGCTGGATGAGCACCTGATCAGCCTGGATGAGCTTCCGGAGGCACCGGAGCTGCCGAATCCGAAGCATGATAATGTGCAGCAGCTTCAGCAGTCGTTCGGTTATACCTTTGAAGATCTGCGCAAGGTGCTGGAGCCTATGGCTTCCACAGGTGCCGAGGCTGTCGGGTCCATGGGTTATGATTCACCACTGGCGGTATTGTCTGACCGTCCGCAGCGGCTCTACAACTACTTCAAACAAATGTTTGCCCAGGTAACCAACCCGCCGATTGATGCGATCCGTGAAGAACTGGTAACGTCCACGGCAACAACGATCGGGCCTGAACGCAATCTGCTCAAAGCAGAACCGGAGAGCTGTCGTCAGATCTCGCTGGATTCTCCGATTCTCTCGAACGAGGATTTCGCCAAGCTGCGTCATGTACGCCGTGCCGGCTTCAAATCGATGTCCATTCCGATTCTCTTCCCGGCAGAGCTGGGGGCGGAAGGGCTGCGTATCGCTCTGGAGCGTATGAATGAGGCGGCAGACCGCGTTATGGCCAAAGGACATAATATTCTTATTCTGTCCGACCGCGGGGTAGACCGCGACAATGCTGCAATCCCGGCGCTGCTGGCTGTCTCCAGCCTGCATCACCATCTGATCCGCTCGGGAACACGGACCAAGGTCAGTATCCTGCTGGAATCCGGTGAACCGCGTGAAGTTCATCATTATGCGCTTCTGCTTGGTTATGGTGTCAGTGCGGTCAACCCTTATCTGGCCTTCGAGAGTCTGGATGATATGATCGGCCAAGGCCTGCTCCGCGGAATCTCGCATGAGAAGGCTGTGAAGAACTATATCAAGGCAGCTACGAAGAGTGTTGTCAAAATTCTGTCCAAAATGGGTATCTCCACGATTCAATCCTACCGCGGCGCACAGATTTTTGAAGCTGTAGGCCTGAACTCGGAGTTCGTAGACCGCTACTTCACCTGGACACCATCCCGTATCGGGGGAATTGGCCTGGAGGAAGTGGCTCTAGAAGCACTTGCCAGCCATAACCGCGCCTTCACCGACAAAGACGGTAATGACAAGGTGCTGGATTCCGGCGGTGAATACCAGTGGCGGAGTGACGGGGAAGAGCATCTGTTCAACCCGCAGACGATTCATCTGCTGCAGCATTCCGTACGCAGCGGAGATTACGAGATGTACAAGAAATATGCGGCACTTGTTCAGGGCGAAAGCGAGAAACACCAGACGCTACGCTCGATGCTGCAGTTCAAACCGGCTAATGGACCTGTGCCGCTGGACGAGGTAGAACCGGCGGAATCGATCATGAAACGCTTCAAGACCGGCGCCATGTCCTTCGGCTCGATCAGCAAGGAAGCCCATGAGACACTGGCCATTGCCATGAACCGTATCGGCGGCAAGAGCAATACCGGTGAAGGCGGGGAAGATCCGGCTCGCTTCATTCCGGACGCTAACGGCGATTCCCGCCGCAGTGCGATCAAGCAGGTGGCATCGGGACGGTTCGGCGTAACCTCGAACTATCTGGTGAATGCCGACGAGATCCAGATCAAGATGGCACAAGGCGCCAAGCCGGGTGAAGGCGGACAGCTTCCAGGCCGCAAGGTATATCCTTGGGTTGCCGAAGTCCGCGGCTCTACAGCAGGTGTAGGTCTGATCTCACCGCCGCCACATCATGATATTTACTCGATTGAGGATTTGGCGGAGCTGATCTATGATCTGAAGAATGCCAATCCTCGTGCCAATATTAACGTTAAGCTTGTATCCGAAGTCGGCGTAGGTACCATTGCCGCCGGTGTGGCCAAAGGCCGTGCCGATATTATCCTGATCAGCGGTTATGACGGCGGCACCGGTGCTTCACCGATGAACTCCATCCGTCATGCCGGACTTCCTTGGGAGCTGGGTCTGGCTGAGACGCACCAGACACTGATGCTGAACAATCTGCGCGACCGTGTTGTGCTGGAAACAGACGGCAAGATGCTCAGCGGGCGTGATCTGGCAGTAGCTGTTCTGCTTGGCGCCGAAGAATACGGCTTCGCTACTGCACCGCTGGTAGCTGTAGGCTGTATCATGATGCGTGTGTGTCAGATGGATACCTGCCCGGTCGGCGTTGCTACGCAGAATCCGGAGCTGCGCAAGAACTTCATGGGAGATCCGCAGCATGTCGTTAACTTCATGACCTTTGTAGCACAGGATCTGCGTGAGATTATGGCAGAGCTTGGCTTCCGTACCATTGAGGAAATGGTCGGCCGCACGGATTGCCTGGATGCGGTTCAGGCTTCGACCCACTGGAAGAAGCAGGGCGTTGATCTGAGCAGCCTGCTGCACACACCGGCTATGCCGGAAGGAAGCACACGCTTCCGCAGCAAACACCAGAATCATGGCCTGGAAGAAACGCTGGATATGACTCACCTGCTCGATATTGCCGCTCCTGCACTGGAATCCGGCACAGCAGTTGAAGCATCTCTGCCGATCACGAACGTCAACCGTGCAGTGGGTACGATTCTGGGCAGCGAGCTGACGCGCAAATATGGCGCAGCAGGTCTGCCGGATGACACCATCAAGCTGTATTTCACAGGCTCGGCCGGACAAAGTCTGGGCGCATTCGTACCGAAGGGCATCACGATTACGGTCGAAGGCGACTCCAATGACTATGTCGGCAAAGGGCTGTCCGGGGGCAAGCTGATTATCAGACCGTCCCGCAAGGCAACCTTTGCGGCAGAAGATAATATCATCATCGGAAATACGGCGCTGTATGGAGCAACTGGCGGCGAAGCTTATGTCAGCGGTATCGCCGGTGAACGCTTCGCAGTCCGCAACTCCGGGGCGAATGTAGTCGTTGAAGGCGTGGGTGACCACGGCTGCGAATACATGACTGGCGGCCGTGTAGTTGTTCTGGGTGAAACGGGCCGCAACTTTGCGGCAGGGATGTCAGGCGGTATCGCCTATGTATATGATCCAGACAGCACGTTCATCAAACGCTGTAACCTGGAAATGGTATTGCTGGAGCGTGTGGAGGAGGCGGATGAAATCGCTGAGCTGCATGGCCTGATTACCCGTCATACCGAGCTTACAGACAGCAATGCGGGCAGAACGATTCTCGATTCATGGGATCAGGCCCTGCCGAAGTTTGCCCGTGTCATTCCGAAGGATTACAAACGGATGATGGAACAGATCCGCAAGGTGGAGCAGAATGGCCTGACCGGCGAAGCTGCCCTGATGGCTGCTTTTGAGGCGAATATGCGTGAGCTTGCCCGTGTCGGCGGCTAATTATAAGTGGCAGTAGTAATTAATAATGAACAGCCAGTCCGTATAGATAGCCCAATTCACCGCTGTTAATCGCTAATGATTGAGCATCCGTACCCGACTAGTTCAACATACTATGTCTCACGACCAAAGGGACAGTATCCTCTTCGTATACCGAAGGGATACTGTCCCTTTTACTATTACTGCATATTTTTCCGGTTTTCAGGAAAAAGGAAAGTTGTGGTAGAATATAAAAATGTATGAAATGGGTTTTTGTTTTACACTAAGGTGAAAGTAGCGGAGGGGAAGTTTGGAACTGTAGGAGCGGTTGCGTCCGCCTTTGTCTGCGGATTTCCACCGCAAAAGCGGTATGAATCAAGAAATCTGCAGACAACAGCGGCCGGAAGTCCAGACATTCCCCGCAGTTACGACGGACACTTTAAGTAAAAAGATAGCCCGTTTCATCCAAACCGACGAAAGGAAGTGAAGTTATGCCGAATACGGCAGAAGTTGTGAAACCTGTGGCCAGCCTGATGGGGGTTACCAAAAAGATCGGCTCCAAAACGCTGATCAACGACTTGACCCTCGATATTCCGCCCGGGCAAATCTTCGGATTCCTGGGCCCGAACGGTGCCGGTAAAACAACTACCATCCGCATGATGGTAGGTCTCATCTCCATTAGCCGCGGGGATATACTCATCTGCGGACGCAGTATTAAAGATCATTTTGAAGAGGCGATAGCGAATGTAGGGGCTATTGTGGAGAATCCGGAAATGTACAAGTTTCTTACCGGATACCAGAACCTGCGCCAGTATGCCCGCATGGTCCCCGGTGTGACTAAGGAGCGGATTAATGAAGTAGTAGAACTGGTAGGTCTCGGCCAGAGAATCAACGACAAGGTTAAGACCTATTCTCTGGGGATGCGCCAGCGGCTGGGTGTGGCCCAGGCACTGCTGCACCGGCCGAAGCTGCTGATTCTCGATGAGCCGACTAACGGGCTGGACCCGCAGGGCATCCGCGAGCTGCGCGATTATCTGCGCCTGCTGTGCCAGAAGGAAGGTACTACTGTTTTTGTCTCCAGTCATTTGCTCGCTGAAATGGAACTCATGTGTGATAGTGTGGCGATAATCCAGAACGGCCGCCTGATCGAAGTGAAACAGCTTAAAGCTGTAGGCAATGTGATGGTGCCGGTGGGTGAGACCCTGTTCGAAGTGGATCAGCCTGAAGCTGCGCTGGAACTGATGGGCCGTGGCGTGGTGAAGGACGGGGGCATTGCTGTAGAGGCGGTGCGGGAGGAAATTGCCGAGCTCAACGCGAAGCTGGTGGCCGGCGGAATTAAGGTGTACAGCATCAAGCCGCTGTTCCGGTCATTGGAAGATCAATTCTTGGAGATTACAGGAGGTGAAGGCATTGGGTGAGTTCGCTGCTCTCATACATAATGAGAATATCAAAATTTACAGACGTCTGCGGACATGGATTATGCTGTTCATTCTGGCGGTTATGAGTGCGCTGTTTCCGGCGCTAATCCATTTCACCAGTGGGGGCAATGAGGTAACGATCGGGTTATGGGACAGCTTCCAGACTACCGTAGCAATTGCTTTTTTCCTGAATACCATCTTCACAGCCCTGGTGGCTGCTGACTCCGTTGCGGGCGAATTCACCTGGGGAACGATTAAGCTGCTGCTGATCCGCCCTTGGAGCCGCTCCAAAATCCTGCTCTCGAAATATATATCGATGGTGCTCTTCAGCTTGTTCAGCACTCTACTGCTGATCGTGTTTGGTTATGGCTCAGCCCTGATCTTCTCGTCCTCAGCCGTGGATTCGTTAGGGGGCCCGACGATGGACTGGAGCCAGGGAGAATACGTTTTTCTGACGATTATGTGCGCCTACATTGAGCTGTTTCTCACAGCAGCCATTGCCTTTATGATCTCCAGCGTATTCCGTTCCAGCGGCCTTGCAATTGTACTGTCGCTGTCCATCATGTTCACCAAAGATATCTTTATCGCCATCTTCAGCCCGGAACGGTATGAGTGGGCCAACTATCTGATTTTTGCCCATATGAATCTAAGCGGCTATCTGCTGTCGGACACCGGCCCCGGAGGCGCTACATTAGGGTTCGCGATTGCTGTCCTCGCGGTGTATTACGTTATTTTCATGCTCGTCTCATGGATTGTATTCCGTAAAAGAGATGTAGCTGCTTAATGTGGTACAAGGCTGTACAAGGACTGGAAGCAAGCATATGCGGGGTTATGCCCGCTCAGCCTGCTTCCAATTTGTTCTGTTTATGGGAACCCCGCTCACCTGCCTTGTCCGCAGAATCACCTGCCTGAAGCCCGCCCGCTGTCTTTGTGGCGGGCTGTTCGGCCATGGCCACAGATCCGTTCAGCACGCTGCCTTCCATAATACTCAGCGCACCGGCCGCAATATTACCGTGCAGCTGTCCGGTTTCGGTCATGATCAGCTTCTGATCAGCGGTCACGTTGCCGTAGACCTTGCCGGCGATAATAATCTCCTGTGCCTTAATGCTGGAGTGAACGGTTCCCTGTTCACCGATCGTAACTGTCCCCTGACACAGGATTTCCCCGCTGAAATTCCCTTCAATCCGCAGATTGGTATCGCAATGGACTTTACCTTCAAGTGTGCCTCCATGTCCGATAAGTGAATCGGTCGATTTATAGGGAGCACTTTGTCTACGTTTGTTCCACATGCCTGCATTCCTCCTTGTATTCTTAAGGTTTAACATAATTCAACGGATTCACCGGCTTATTCTGCTTCACAACCTGGAAATGGAGATGGGGACCCGTGCTGCGTCCGGTGTTGCCGAGCATGCCAATTTGCTCCCCTTTGCTGACCTTGTCACCGGGCGAGACCACCATGCCGTTCAAATGCATATACCAGGTTTCCAGCCCGTTCGCATGTTTGATAATGATATATTTGCCTCTGGCGCCCAGCTGGTCGGCAGAGGTGACCACACCTTCCATCGCTGCGTATACAGGGTCACCGATGCGGCCGGCAATGTCGATTCCGGAGTGGTAGGCGGAGACACCCTTGAAGGGATCGGAACGATAACCGAAGCTGGAGGTGATCACCTTCGAGCCTGTGGGCCATAGAACAGCCGGGGCCAGTCTCGCTTTTTCTTCATGTGCCTTCTTGGCTTGCAGGTTAGCTTCCAGAGTATTGGCTTTTTCGGCCTCTGTAATCGTAGTGGAGATACGGCTGACCATTTCGTTCAGCATCGTTTTTATTTCTTCGTAGTCGTCTCTTGTTTCCTGAACCAGCTCCAGCGGGTCATTGGCATACACAGCGATGTACTCCCCGCCAACCTGGGAGGGGACTGTACTTCCTAATGCAGCGGTAACTACACCGAAACGGAAATCAACTGCAGACAGAGTACCGGCAGATGAGTCTGATGAAGGTTCTGCAAGGAACAAGGTCGTACTTGAACGGCCTAAGGTTCCCTTGACGTCTCCCGTAGTCCCGCTTGCAGCCACTTTGGCTGATGCAGCAATGAACGGCCGGCTGCTTGCAGCAGAAGCTGCAGAGGCTGTGGGTTCATTGTCGTCTGTACCGGAAGAAGAGGTCGTCTCTTGCTCAATCAGCGACTGCAGCTGCTGCTCCAGTTCAGAGACACTCTTCAGCTTCTCTTTGATGGTCTGGGCTTCCTCCGAGAGCTCGGTCACCTGGCTGCGGAGCTGCAGCAGCGCCTGGTCCTTGTCGGCGACCTTAAGCTCCATCCGGATATTCGTCAACGATAGTGCTGCAGCTTCGGCCTCCAGCTCAGAAATGGACTGGGAGGCATGAATATGCATAGAGGTGACCAGACTGGAGAGGGAAAGGGCAGCCGCAGCAGGCAGGGCGAAGGCAAGCGGCTTGGACAGCTGCAGCTGTCTGACCGGCCGTCCGGCCTCACGGACGACGAGCAGCGTAATCTTTTTATGATCGGGCTGACTCTTCATAACGTCTCCTTCCTGCGGCCTTTAGCAGCCGCGTGGTATGAACTGAGTGAATCCAGCATTGCTATATCGCGGGGCTCATCCGATTCGTCCTACTACTCTATGTATTCCATTCCTCTGGCGAACATGACAACGGTTTGTTTGAATAAAGAAGGTGAGTTACGGCAAGACCTGTAGTAGATCATCTTCAATAACATAACTTTTAGGAGGCCCGGAATGAGGATATTCGCTGTTATCTTATGTCTTTTTATCATACAGATTGCCATTATCGTTATATCGGAGTTCCGCCGTCCGCAGAGGGCACTGGCCTGGATAATCATTACCTTCTGCTGTCCGCCGCTGGGGCTGCTGTTCTATTATTTCCTCGGGCGGGATTATTGGCAGAGCCGGAAGCTTGGTAAACGGTGTGTGTCTCTGCTGAGGGAGATCCGCGCCCATGTTGCCGGCAAAATCCATATCGTCAAAAGCACGGCAGATACCGGGAATCCGGGTTTTGAGAACCGTAAGGAGCTGCTGCATTTGCTATCAGGCCTGTCAGAAAGTCACATTACAAGCCATAATCAATGTCAGGTGCTCAATAATGCCGGAGATGCCTATAAGGCGATGCTGGATGTGATGGAGAATGCGCAAGAGCATATCCACATGGAATTTTATATTTTCCGGGATGATGATATTGGCAGGCAGTTTCAGGAGATTATGATCCACAAGGCGCGTCAGGGGGTTAGGGTGCGTCTGCTTTGTGATGGGCTTGGGAGTCATCAGCTGAGCCGGAGATTCGTGAATACGCTCAAGAATGCAGGGGCGCAGGTTCACTTTTTTCTGCCTCCGCTTACTTCGCTGCTGGACCGCCGCTTCAATTACCGCAATCACCGCAAGATACTCGTGGTCGACGGGCTGACCGGCTTCACCGGGGGAATGAATGTAGGGGATGATTATCTGGGAAAAGACTCCAAGATGGGCTATTGGAGAGATACGCATCTTCGTCTTGAAGGGGATGCTGTATATCATCTGCAATATGTGTTTCTCAAAGACTGGAGACTGGCAGCCGGTGACAGTATGAGCCATCCGCGTTTTTTTCCTGCTCATGCCTGCAGCGGACCGGATGCTGTACAGATTGTTGCTAGCGGGCCCGATGGGGCAATTGATGCCACACAGGAGATGTTTTTCGCTTCACTCTGTGCGGCGAAGGAGCGCATCTGGCTGACCTCCCCGTATTTCATTCCGGACCCTGCCATCTGCCGGGCGCTCAAGAATGCGGTGCTCAGCGGAGTGGATGTGAGGATCATTATCCCGGCGAAGCCGGACAACAAGCTGGTGTATAAGGCAACCCTGTCTTACCTGGAGAATCTGCAGGATGCCGGAGTGAAGTTCTACTGCTATACAAGAGGCTTCATGCACGCGAAAGTTATGATTATTGATGATGTACTGGCAACGGTAGGCAGTGCGAATCTGGACATGCGCAGCTTCTATTCCAACTTTGAACTGACGGCTGTTCTGCTCCGTCCGGCGATCATTGCGGAACTGGCAGAGGACTTCAGACAAGACCTGAAGCACAGCGAATTCATCGATCCCAAAAAGTTTATGAAGAGAGCGCATAATGTCAAATTGATTGAGGGGCTTTGTCAGCTCTTATCACCGCTTTTATGACGTTAAATATGAAGTAAGCATCGTTTTTCGAAGGTTATATCATGTTCCATGCGTTATTTGAGCTTCCTTTATGATATAATAGGAATATAAGAAGCAAAGGGGAGAAAGCCTAGCTGTGAAGTCTGCTTTCGTATACTTCTTAGATATACTATTTATAGGGGGAGTTCTATGACTGTAAGCCAACAAATCTTTACGAGTGAGGAACAGAAGAAGCCTCAGAAATCAGGGGCTTTCAAGACAGCGAAGCTGGCCCAGCGGATTGTGATGATTATCATCGGAGCGGCCATGATGTCTGTTGCGCTTGAGATTTTTCTTGTTCCCAATGAGTTGATTGACGGCGGAATAACCGGTATTTCTATTATGTTGTCCCATATTTTCAATATACCTCTGGGTATTTTATTGACACTGCTTAACCTGCCGTTTCTGGTAATTGGTTATAAGCAGATTGGTAAGACCTTTGCCTTATCTACTTTATTTGCGGTAGTTGTGATGTCCATCGGTACTCAATTGCTCCATCCTGTAAATCCGATTACGGTTGAACCGCTGCTTGCCGCAGTATTCGGAGGGGTAATTCTCGGAGTAGGGGTTGGACTCGTTGTACGTTATGGCGGATCGCTTGATGGTACAGAAATTGTGGCCATCCTTGTGTCCAAGAGGCTTCCGTTCTCTGTGGGAGAAGTTGTAATGTTCTTTAACCTGTTTATTCTTTCCAGCGCGGGCTTCGTTTTTGGCTGGAATAATGCCATGTTTTCACTGATTGCCTATTATATTGCTTTTAAACTGATCGATATTACATTGGAAGGTCTGGATCAATCGAAATCGGTATGGATTATCAGTGATAAATTCCGTGATATCGGTGAAGCATTGACGGAGCGTCTGGGACGTGGAGTAACGTATCTGGATGGTGAAGGCGGATTCTCCGGCGATAACAAGAAAGTTATCTTTGTAGTCATTACCCGTTTGGAAGAAGCAAAGCTTAAGTCCATTGTAGAAGATTGGGATTCTGACGCATTCATCGCGATCGGCAATATCCATGATGTCAAAGGCGGCCGATTTAAGAAAAAAGCAATCCATTAGCGGGTACGGTATAACCGGAGCGCTTCCGAAGGAAGGTATATTTACGAACGTCAGAGTAATCAATGCGGCGGTCCTTGCTTGCTGCGCCGTATTCTCATATATAATACCTTCTGTCCATATGCTGGACGCCAAATAAGCCCGCAGCCTAGAGTATAGGTAACTGCGGGCTTATTGCTGTCTTCAGGGCCATTCTCAGGGCAGCTTGGCAATAATATCACCCACCCGCTGCGGAGGGACCTTGGCGATAAGATCGCCCATCCGGGCCAGACGCTCCTCAATGTTCAGCAGATGGTAATCGGTAGGCTTGACGTTACGCTGCACTTCCTCCCACAGGAGGGGCGTTGAGACTGTTGCCAGCGGACGGGCCCGCGGGGTGTATGGGGCAGCGAGAGTTTTGCCGCCGTAATGCTGGAGGTAATCGAAATAGATTTTGTCCCCGCGGTTTTTCTTCAGGCGCTCCAACGTGAACAGGTCGGGACGCTTCTCCGTGACATAGCGGCCGACGAAATGACCTACCCGGCGCAGGCCGTCGAAGGTGACTCCCGGCTCCACCGGAACAATGATCTGCACTCCGGTGGCGCCGGAGGTCTTGGGCACAGAGGCCAGCCCCAGGGACCTCAGTACTTCGCCTACCGTAGCGGCTGCCTCCATAATGCGCGGCTCGACCTCAAGCGAAGGGTCCAGATCAATCATCCATTCGCAGGGGAGCTCACTGCCCGCATAATGCAGCGAGGGATGGAATTCGAGCGCGGCCAGATTGCCGAGCCAGAGCAGCTCCGGGAGCCCCTGCAGCACAATATAGGTAATATTCTCATGAGTTGCTGTATGCACGAATTCCGGCAGCGGCTCGGGGGCATTCTTCTGGTAAAAGGACATCCCCGGAACACCATGAGGGTAGCGGATTACCGTGAGTAGCCGTCCCTGGCAGTAGCGCAGCAGATAAGGAGAGAGTGCGGCCAGCTTAAGCAGATATATCTGCTTGGTGATGCCGCGTTCGGGCCATAGCAGCTTATCCGGGTTCGTAATTCCGATCTCATGTCCCCCTGCGGTAATGGAGCCTCTGATCGTCTTCGGCATGCGGTATCCTCCTTGTATAGAGTTATACGAGCTAAGATAAGGCGAGGCTTAGTCAGGGAAGGATCAGGCCGGTGATCCCGTTACTACGTCTGTGTTCTCTGGTCCATGCGGCAGGATAGCGGAGGGAGCTCTACCTGGGACTGTATAACCGGCTGGCGGAAGGTTCCGGAAGTATTCCATTCCAGATAGTGCAGCTTGAACACCAGCTCAGGCTTAATCCAGACCGACCCTTTACTGCGCTGGGGCAGCTCTGCAAAAGGCATCTGCTCTATGATCAGGCCGCTGATCTGTGCGGTCAAATTCCGCCAGTCCTGTACGGTCATTTTGCCTGCTCCTGCATGGCCGATATAGTGCAGCTTGCCCGCATCATCATACAGTCCGAAGAGCAGGGCGTTAACCAGACCGTCACGGAAGGTGACGCCGCCGGCTACAGCAGTGACATCGGAGATAATTTTGCATTTCTGCCAGCGCTTGTCTTTGCCTCCCGGGGCATAGGTACTGGTGAGCTCTTTGCATACAATCCCCTCCAGCCCGCCCTTCAGAGCGGCAGCGTACAGCTGTGCGGGCTGATGGTAGCTTGGCACATTTTGCACATGGGGATGGGGCAGCAGCATTTCACTTAACATCTGCTGCCGCCGGGACAAAGGCTGGTCCAGCAGCCAAATGCCATTGCAGTACAGGATATCGAAGACCATATAGAGCACCGGTACCTGCGGACTTACCGCCCGGATCGCTGCTTCATTCTTCAGGCTGTCCCGCCGCATCACCTCATGGAAGGAGGGCTTGCCGCCGCTGAGTGCAATAATCTCGCCATCGAGAATGACCGAACCGGCCCGGCAATACGCCTCCGGTCTGGCCAGCTCAGGATACTGCAGCGTGCGCCGGTTGCCCCGCCGGTTGATCAGCTCGGCATGGCTTCCATCGGAATAGGAGAGCATCCGCACGCCATCCCATTTGATCTGGGCGATCCACTCCTCGCCCTCCGGGAGCCTGGAGGCCAGCACGGGCTCGAATGGAATAATCGGCTGCAGCGTAAGCGGACCGCCTATAACTGGAGGCGCGGATGACCTGCTCCTAGGCACCGGTTACCTTGCTCTTGGCCGTCCGGCGTTTCGGCTTAGGAGCGATGACCGGAATCGGCCCTGTTGCCTCGTTACCTGCCGGCACTGCCGGTTCAGGGGCAGGGGTTCCGGAGGCTGTGGCCTGTGCCGGTTTTTTCTTGCCGCCCGCAGCCGTCCGCGGCTTCTTGCCTGTGCCGGACAGTGAAGGTCCGGGGTCGGACGGAATATGCTGTACTGCTTCGATACTGGCCTGCAGGGCAGCCATCAGATCGATCACATTGTTCTCCTGGCGCGCCGGAGCAATATGGAATTCCTCACCTGCGATCTTGTGCGTGATCAAGTCAAGCATCCGCTGGCGGTAATCGTCCGTGTATTTAGCGGGTTCAAACGGTGTGGACAGCTGAGAGATCAGCACCTTGGCCATATCCAGCTCTTTGTCGTTCACGGTCCCCGGCTCCGGCAGACCGGGTACCTGCGATACCGGACGGACTTCGTCCGGGTAATAAATGGTTTCAATCGCCAGGCAGTCGGCGAGGACGCGGATCGCAGCCAGACTGCTTTTGGAGCGGATGGAGATTTTGGCGATCCCGATTTTGCCGGTCTGGCGCATCGCCTCCATGAGCAGACGGTAGGCGTTGGCGCCGGCCTGATCGGGAGACAGGTAATAGGTTTTTTGGAAATAAATCGGGTCGATCTCCGTCAAATCCACAAAATCCAGAATCGTAATGCTCTTGCTGCTCTCCTCGGTTAACTGATCCAGCTCTTCCTTATCGAACAAAACAAACTTGCCCTTCTCATATTCGTAACCCTTGCCGATCTCTTCCCAGGCCACTTCCTTCTCGCACACGGGGCATTTACGCACATAGGAAAGCGGACTTCCGCATTCTTTATGGATGTAACGCAGCGAGATGTCCTTGTCCTCCGTAGCAGAGAACATTTTGACCGGAACATGCACAAGCCCGAAACTGATGGCTCCTTTCCAAACGGTATGCATGAGAATCGCCTCCTGAGTATAAGTGCTGTTTATAATTGCTGTATCATGAGTTCACGATCTATATGGGTTAGTATGACACGCTGGGGCTTTTTCTAGCCGGATGCATTATTTGCGATTCATGGGAAAAAATAAAGCCGTTCAGCATACGCATTGCACAGTGAATGAGACATTCATTGCTGGTCATTGCTGGATAGTCATGCAAAGGGAGGCCGTTATGGAAAAAGAGCGGAACAACTGGAGCGACGTCCTGTCCGAGCAGGATATCCCGGCGGAGGCTGTCGATTGGGAGAGCATTATTGCGGAGCCCGGGGAAGAGGCGCTGTACGGCGAAGCCGGACTGCTGGATGCTGATGCGACCATCGGCGAACTTTCTGCAGAAGATGAGGATGAATAGGGAGGCGACAAAATGGATGTGAAACGTGCGGGGGATATTTATGCCTCCAAGGATAGGATTGCTGTCCATCTCGATGGTGAACCGGTATGGATTGAGCATGTGGATGCCGATAATGGCATGGCGACTGTACAAGTAGGCTCGCGGCCTGATAATACACGGACCGTTGGTGTAGACCGGCTGGAGGAGCAGGGAAGCTAGGGTAGGTTGATGCCTACCTAGGCAGAGGCCGGATGAGGTAGAGAAAAGGACGGATAGGAACGAACAAGAACGGATAAGGCAGAAAATAAGAGTATATAAAACCGGTTGAGGAGGTATCCAATCAGCCGGTTTTTTTGTAGTTTAGAAATTATGTGATGAGCAAGTTGCTACGGCGAACCGAGCCAAACGTATGCGAAAAACCGAGTACAATGTGCTAATGCGAAGGTAACCGAGCCAAATGTATGTGAAAAACTGAATACAATGCGCTGGAGGGGGCTGGTTGGTGAACATAAAGGGGGATGTCTCTTTAAATCCGCCAGAAATTGGCCAGAGCGTCATTCCGGTAAAAAGATCATATTAGAGCTGACACAAAGGTTGACGGAATGCGCCATAACCCCCTATATTTGGGGGAAGAATTTTGACGAAAAGAGATGATAGGCGTGCGTCCCATTTTGCTTGGCGTCTGTTCGGCGCTGTTTTTTGCGGTAACGTTTGTGCTTAACCGTAGGATGGAGCTTGCAGGAGGAAGCTGGGCCTGGAGCGCCTCGCTGCGTTATTTCTTTACCCTGCCGTTTCTGCTGGCCCTTGTGGCCGGAAGAGGGCGGCTGAGGCCACTGCTGTCTGCGATGAGAGAACGCCCGGGGGCCTGGCTGTTGTGGGGGACGGTCGGTTTCGGCCTGTTCTATGCGCCTATTTGCTTCGCGGCTGCGTATGCACCCGGCTGGCTGACAGCAGGGACCTGGCAGATCACGATTATCTCGGGATCGCTGCTCGCTCCATTCTTCGGACAATGGGTGAGCGGCTCATCCGGTTCTGTATACATAAGAGGTAAAATCCCGCTCCGCGGGCTGCTCCTGTCCCTGATCATTCTGGCCGGAGTAGCGCTGCTTCAAGTGGAACATGCGCGCCAGCTGACTCCAGCCCAGCTGCTGCTGGGCATTATTCCGGTACTTATTGCTTCATTCGCCTATCCGCTCGGCAACCGCAAGACGATGGAGCTCTGCGGAGACCGGCTGGATGTGTTCCAGCGGATTCTCGGCATGACGCTGGCCAGCCTCCCCTTCTGGCTGGCAGTCGCATTATATGGCCTGGCAGATGCGGGCCTGCCGTCGCCCTCGCAAGCGGGTCAGTCCGTGATCGTTGCCCTATCTTCGGGAATAGTGGCTACCGTACTTTTCTTCCGGGCTACGGATATGGTCCGGGGCAGCATGAGCGGTCTGGCGGCAGTTGAAGCGACCCAGTCCCTGGAGGTGCTGTTTGCCCTGCTGGGTGAGATGCTGATTCTGGCTTCCCCGCTGCCTTCCCTCCTATCATGGGTTGGGATTGCGGTAATTATTGCCGGCATGGCGCTGCACAGTCTGTTCTCCCGGCATCCGGGAGAAGCGCCTTCCGGGACAGTGAAGCGGCGCGGAGGAGCTGAAGTTCCTGCAGCCGGAGGGAAGGCTACATAATAACAATCCGTGCAGCTTGCTTTGTACACTGGCTCCTTATACAGATAACAGCGGCCTGTTGCGGTGCAAGTATCATACCGATATAATTAAAAGTATTGTTAACCGTTAAGGGATATCAAGTAAAACGGCTACGCCGTCCTTGAAGGACGGTACCCGTTTCAGCGAGAAATAGAAGGATAAAATATAGTGTAAAACATATCCCTTCTTATATTTTCTAAAAGGTGGTAGTTGCAGTTTTGGACAATAATATTGAAACGGTGTTTACTTACCGTTCCTCCAGCCTTCAGGACACTGAGGCGCTTGCAGCCGCCATCGCAGCCGTGTCGGAGCCGGGGATGGTGATCGGCCTGGACGGGGATCTGGGCGCGGGCAAAACCGCGTTCTCACAGTGCTACGCCCGCCACTTAGGTGTGGAGGGGATTGTGAACAGCCCTACTTTTACAATTATCAAAGAGTATGAGGGCCGTCTGCCGCTGTATCATATGGATGTATACCGGATTTCCCTCCAGGAAGCGGATGAGCTGGGGCTGGAAGAGTATTTCTACGGCCAGGGAGTAAGTCTGGTGGAGTGGAGCAGTATCATTACGGACCTGATGCCGCCGCGGCATTTGCATATAGAGCTGAAGTCAGCCGGCCCGGAGAAGCGGGAGATTACGGTAACCGGAATCGGGGAGCCTTATGGCGGAGTGTGCCGGGCACTGATCCAGAAGTGGGGTAAAGAAACATGACGAATCTGAATAATGAGCCGCGTAAGCGGTTTTTGGCGCTGGATACATCAACGGCTGTGCTGGGGGTGGCAGTGACCGGGAACGGGGAGCTGCTGCATGAGATGAATGCTTCCGGGGAACGGAATCACTCGGTACATCTGCTGCCGATCATTGAGCAGGTGCTGCAGGCCTCGGCTACGGCTGCAGACATGATCGGCGGTATTGCAGTCGGTGTCGGTCCGGGATCGTATACCGGGACAAGGATTGCTGTAACTGCAGCCAAAACGCTGGCCTGGGCCTGGAACGTGCCGGTCACCGGGGTATCCAGCCTGCATGCGCTGGCGTGGGGCGGTTATCATGCCGCGGCTCTTCAGCAGGAATCCGGACAGGCTGATGTGACGTCCGCGAACGGGACAACGGGTTCGGACTGGATCATCCCGCTGATCGACGCGCGCCGTGGACAAGCCTACACTGCGCTTTTTGCAGCGGACGGGGACAACCCTCCGCAGCGGCTGGCGCCGGATGCCATCCGTCTGATGAGAGACTGGGTACGGGAGCTAGGAGAACGGCTGAAGGATGCTGCAGCGGAAGGCATGCTGCCGGGCACACTATGGTTCACCGGGGACACCGCACTGCATGGAAGTGCAGAATCGCTGGCCCCGCTAGCCGGAGCAGGTATTGTTCAGGCAATGCCTTACGAGCTTGAAGGCCGCTGGACCGGATTCTTAGCCGAAGCGGGTAGCTATAAGGAATGCGCAGATATTCACGTATTGATTCCCAACTATACGCAGCTTACCGAAGCAGAGGCTAATCTCCGCCGGAACAGTGAAGGGAGCCTGAACCAAGGATGACGGAACCGGTACCAGGAAGAGATCAGGGGACTGAGCTTGTTTTTCGCCTGATGCGGCTTGAGGATATCCCTGAGATTCTTGTGATTGAACGCGAAGCCTTCACGATGCCATGGACGGAGGAAGCGTTCCGCAACGAGCTGAGCCATAATCATTTTGCTAAGTATATGGTAATGGAGCTGGCCGGGCATATCATCGGCTACGCCGGGATGTGGGCGATTGTCGATGAGGCGCATGTGACGAATATTGCGCTGCTGGAGGCCTACCGGGGACGTAAATGGGGAGACCGGCTGCTGGACGAGCTGATGAAGACGGCGGCGTATCTCGGGATGAAATCCATAACCCTTGAAGTGCGGGTCTCGAACGAGGTGGCCCAGAATTTATATCGCAAAAAAGGCTTCCGTCCTGCAGGTACCCGCAAGGGCTACTATTCGGACAACCGCGAGGATGCGCTCATCATGTGGGCGGATCTGCCGGAGTATGGGGAGCAAGGTTTGACGGAAGGAGGCGTGGACTTGAAATGAAGACCGAAACGGGCGCACTTAAGCCTGTATATATACTCGCAATTGAAACCAGCTGTGACGAAACATCGGTAGCTGTGGTGAAGGATGGCTGTGAGGTGTTATCAAACATCATTTCCAGCCAGATTGAGACACACCGGGCATTCGGCGGCGTGGTGCCTGAAGTGGCCTCCCGCAAGCATGTAGAGGTGATCACGCTGGTTATTGAGGAAGCCATGAACGCGGCGGCAATCTCGCCGCAGGACCTGACGGCAGTCGCGGTCACCCAGGGCCCGGGGCTTGTCGGGGCGCTGCTGGTCGGTGTCGTGGCGGCCAAAAGCCTGGCGCTGGCCTGGGGCAAGCCGCTCATCGGCACCCACCATATTGCCGGCCATATCTATGCCAACCGGCTGGTCAAGGAACTGCAGTATCCGAATATGACGCTGGTGGTATCCGGCGGTCATACGGAGCTGGTCCTGATGGAACGGGAAGGCGAGTTCAAGATCATCGGGCGCACCCGGGACGATGCTGTCGGCGAAGCTTACGACAAAGTGGCCCGGGCGCTGGGCTTTCCTTATCCGGGCGGTCCCCATGTGGACCGGCTGGCGCGGGAAGCAGAAGAAGCCTTCCCGCTGCCGCGTGTGTGGCTGGAGCCGGGTTCGTATGACTTCAGCTTAAGCGGCCTGAAGTCTGCGGTGCTCAACGCGGTGAATCAGAGTAAGATGAAGGGGCTGGAGCCGGATGTGGCCGGAATTGCCCGCGGCTTCCAGGAATCTGTCGTCGAGGTACTGGTCGAGAAGGCTGTGCGTGCCGTACGTGAGTTCAGCGCGGGGCAGCTTCTGCTCTGCGGAGGGGTGGCTGCGAACAAGGGCCTCCGTGAAGCTCTGACCTTGAGATGCGCCGCAGAAGGGATCGAGCTGATCATCCCGCCGCCGGTGTATTGCACGGATAATGCAGCGATGATTGGGGCTGCGGCCTATGTGAAATGGAAGCATGAAGGCGGAATTCCGCTGGATATGGTCGCCGATCCCGGCTTCTCGCTGGAGAAATGGTCTGTATCTGCCTATTGACTTCTTTTGGAGAAGCCGGGTATAATCAGTTCAATTCATGAATCTTATATTTGAACAAACGCGATGATTGGAAGCAGTAAGGTAACTCCGGGATAAGAGAGCTGCGGGCGGGTGCGACGCAGTCGAAGGAGACCTGAACTCGTCCGGGAGCGGAGCGGTGGAAGCAGGGTACTTCTGGATAGGAGTGCTGACCGGTGGAGAATGTAGACCGGGCCCTTTCGTACACCGTTACGGTTGACCTCCGTAAGAGGGTTGTTGAGTGGATACCGCAGGCGCAGCAGAAGAGTTGCTGATCCGGGGATCAACAAGAGTGGTACCGCGAGGGTGAACAGCCTGTCGTCTCTTGAATGAGATGGCAGGTTTTTTTGTGCGCTGGTATAGGCATTCATAGAAATACACGCAATGAACGGGAGCAGTAGACGGCCAAGGTGAACAGAGAGCTGCGGGTGGTGCGACGCAGTCACCGGAGGCCGGCGAATCTCGCCCGTGAGCGGAGCGGCGGAAAGAGCTTCAGGTACGCCGTTACGGATGTCCCCGTTACCGGACTGTTCGTATCCCCCGAGCTTACCGTTACGGGAGCAGGGAGATATGAAGCGGAGCTGGACGCAGCTTGGGCATGCCTGGACTGGATTGAGATCAGGAGCCTATGCGTCAAAAAGAGTGGTACCGCGGAGGGGTGACCCGCCGTCTCTTTAATTAGAGACGGCGGTTTTTTGTGTTTGTTGAAGTTGATCTGGAAGGCTGGCTGGATGAACCCAATTTGAGGAGGATGAACAATGATTATTCCGGTAAAGAAACGAATTCAGATTTTTGATACGACGCTGCGTGATGGAGAGCAGGCCCCGGGGGCTAGCCTTACCCCGGAGCAGAAGATCATTCTGGCCGGCAAGCTGGCCGAGCTGGGCGTGGATGTCATGGAGCCGGGCTTCCCCGTATCCAGTCCGGGTGACTTTGCAGCGGTAGAGACCATCTCCCGCAAGATTCAGGGCGTAGAGATCTGCGGCTTCGCCCGCGCGGTCAAAGGGGATATCGATGCTGCTGTGCGGGCAACCCGGGATGCGGAGCGGCGGAGGATTCATCTGTTCATCTCCTCCTCCGACATTCATCTGCGCCATCAGCTGCGCAAGAGCAGACCTGAGGTAGTTGCCGCCGCGCGCGAGATGACAGCCTATGCCCGCCAGTTCAGTGATGTAGTGGAATTCACCGCCATGGACGCTGCGCGGACGGGAATCGATGATCTGATCGAGATGGTCGAGGCGGTGATTGAAGAAGGCGCAACCATTATTAATCTGCCCGACACAGTAGGCTATGCATTGCCGCAGGAATACGGGGAAATGTTCCGGCGTGTGCGGCTCGGCGCGCGGGGCGGCGACAAGGTCATCTATAGCGCCCATTGTCATAACGATCTGGGGCTGGCCGTGGCGAATAGCCTGGCGGCGATTGCCGGCGGTGCCACACAAATTGAGGTCACCGTCAACGGAGTGGGCGAGCGGACCGGCAATTGTGCGCTGGAGGAACTGGTTATGGCGCTGGAAACGCGGGGGGATGCCATCGGTGCAGAGACAGGCATCCGACTTGAGAAGCTGTACGATACCTCGCGTATGATCAGCGGGGCGATGCATTTCCCGATTGCCTTCAACAAGCCGGTGGTCGGCCGGAATGCCTTCCAGCATGAATCCGGCATCCACCAGGACGGCTTGCTCAAGGACCGCAGCACGTATGAGATCATGGACCCGGAACGGCTGGGCATCCCGCGCAGCATGATCATCCTCGGCAAGCATTCCGGCAGGCATGCGCTGAAGGACCGCGCAGCGAAGTACGGGATTGCCCTGGATTCAGCGGAGCTGGACGCGCTCTATGAATCCTTCAAGGAAACCGCTGACCGTCAGAAGGCCGTCAGCGATGATGAGCTGCTGCGGATGGTCAGCAGCACCACCGGGCAGCAGGCGCAGGTCTATGCGCTCGGCGAGGTGCAGGTACTGGCAGGCAGCGCGCCGCGCCGCGTAGCCGCCGTAACGGTGCGCCATCTGCAGAGCGGCGCAGACACCACGCACACCAGCACCGGAGACGGTCCGCTGGAAGCGATCATTGCCGCCATCGGGCAAGGGATCGCTGAGGATATCCGCTTCGACGGTCTGGAGCTGCACTCTCTGGGCAGCGGCGGGGATGCCCAGGCTGAGGCTGCTGTTATGGTGGAATGGAAGGACACCAAGTTCCGGGGGACGGCCATCCATCATGATATTGTGATGGCAGCGGGAATTGCTTACATTGCTGCCTGCAATGCAGCGCTGCTCTCGGCATCGGCTGCGGATTCTCCGGAAACGGGAACTGCGGTGAACGGCTAAGCATTACCTGGAATGCTGCTCCGCTAACATCCGCAAGCGCGTCTTGCCATGTTCATTCCGACATGGCGGGGCGCGTTTTTTAGCGGATAATCCGGAGATGCAGCGGCGCAAGAAGCTGGCACGGGGGTTGCTGGTGCCGGCGGCCGGAAACAAGTGGATTTTCTCCACTTGTTTATGGACTGAGGAGCTCTTGCTCTTAAGCCCCCTAATCGAATTGGAGTCCTAAAGATGCATAAGGTACACTAATAGAGAAGGGGATGAGGACATGAAAAGTAACAAGTTGTACGATGAACAACGGATTAAAGTTGCCCAGGAAGCGATTAATGGGACGAAGCTCTCTTTCCTCGCCCGTAAATATTCAGTTTCTCCCAGCACGATTACGAACTGGGTGAAGTTCTACAAAGAACGATTTGGTGAGCAAGCGACACCTTCAGTTAACGAACGTATTGAAGATGCCAAACGTGTCCAAGAGTTAGAGACCAAAATGGACACTGCGATTAAACTGCTGGGCGAAAAGGATTTGGAGATCGAACTCCTGCGTGAACTGCTAAAAAAGACCAACCCCGCTTACAAGACAGACTTGAAATAGCCGATGAAAGCATTAAGCGGGGCTATGCGGTATCGGTGGTACTTCGGCTGGTGGGTGTGCTGGAATCGACCTACTATGCCCGCAAACAGCGTCAAAAGGAGAACACCAAATCTACGGTAAGCTTAGGGACAGCCGGAAGACCGATCCCAGCGTATTCGTTGACGAAAGACGGCCAGAAGGTCAGCGACGAGCAGATCGAAGAATGGCTTAGCGAACTCGTTGCAGGCGAGGAACACGGCTACGGTTACCGTAACTTAGCGCATGCCCTCTACATCCAGCATGACTTAATTCTGAACCACAAGAAGGCCTACCGGCTTTGTAAAAAGCTAGGGCTGCTCCAAAAGAAACCTGACAAGAAAGTGAGATATCCAAGACGGCTTGCCCAAAACCGCGTGGTTACCGGAGCCAACCAACTTTGGCAAATAGATATTAAGTACGGATACATTCATGGCTACGACCGCTTCTTTTTTATCTTTGACATGATTGATGTGTTTGACCGCTGTATTGTCGGCTACCACTTGGGTGCAAGTTGCAGTGCAAAGGAGATCTGCACGACCATTAAGCAGGCGTTGAAGGCCCGTATACAGCCTGGAGGGGCTAGGCCTATTCTTCGCTCAGACAATGGTCCTCAATTTCTCAGTCATGCTTTTGCAGAGATGTGTATGGACCCGGATGAACCTTTGATTCATGAACGGATTCCGCCTAAAACGCCGAATATGAATGCATATATTGAGTCCTTCCACAGCATTTTAGAACGAGATCTCTACAGCAAAATGTACTTTGAAACCTTTGAAGAAGCCTACGAGACTGTCACGGAGTACATTGAATTTTACAACGAACGCCGCTTTCACGGCAGTTTAAACCGATTGAGTCCTAACCAATACCATGCGGCATGGAGAGCAGGCCAAGTGGCAGAGGTAAACATCTCACTTTAAGAAACTGCAAGAACCAGAGATTTCAAGAGAATGACTCCATAATTAAGGGGCCGAACCGCTTGCCAGGAAACAGTTGGATAATCAGCACTTAATCGGCTGCGAATGTCCAGACTTGAAGGAATGCATGAATTTAAATGACATTTATCCACTTAATGATCTCAAATGCTCCAAAACAGCCAAATTAAGATACGTTTATCCAACTAAATTATTATGCATCGTGGAGGCCCATCAAACTCATCACCGCCATTTCATACACCTGCTAATGCAAGTGGGAATTTAGCCGGGAGCGGCGGTTATGGTCTAATCCAATCTTAGTGTGTTGCTGATCCGTCTCCGGTGACGGCGTTCCGGGCTGACAGTACATACGTCCGGCAGCGGGAATGCAGGAATTCGGAGGCGGAGGCAGACTTCAGCAGAAGCATCACAATGCTGTATAATTTTACAGCAGAAATTGGGATAAAAACGAGTAATTCCGTTTAGTAGAATCCGCCCTGATCTGCCTTTCCGCTGCAAGCGCGGAGAGCAGGTCTTTTTTATTGTTTTGGAGATTATGGTGTTCATCTGTAACGTTATTGAATCCCCAGAAAGCCGACAGCAGGGTCAAGTCAAAGGGATAAATCCCTCTAAATCCGTCAGAAGTGGGCTTAAGAGCAAAGGAGGAAATGAGGAGCACTAGTGCCCTTGATTTCCCTAAATACGGGCCAAAGGAGGAAATGAGGAGCATTAGTGCCCTTGATTTCCCTAAATACGGGCCAAAGGAGGAAATGAGGAGCATTAGTGCCCTTGATTTCACCCGTTGGCGGCCCCGGAAGTATTCTGAATTGGGTAATGATGTGAGTTGGCTTTAACAATCTGCATCAGCCGCACAGGCTGCATAAGCCGCATTTAAGCCGCATAGCTGCATACGCTCAGCTCGATTCATCTGTTAGGGTGACTGTTTTCGTTTTGAGATTTGTAATTGCTTTTCCCGCTTGAAACAGCGTAGAGGGTGGAACGATTGTGTACAAGCGGCCGTGGTCGCGGCCGCTTAAAAGCTTTCCGCGCAGGAATTTGCACTTCGGAATCATCCGTAGTCTCTGGATTTTCACCGCTAAGGAAACTGATAAACTGGAGAGCACCGCGATGAGGAAAATGGTCAGCTTTAATCTTTTTATCAACAAATTTTGGTGCATTGCGGGTTTTGTCAAGCTGTGGACAACGTTATCCACATATTCCGCACGAGTTGTGTAAAAACCGTGTGAAATCAGCAGCAACGCCCTTTTTTCGAAGGCCATAAACAGGAGGTTATGCATTGAAACGGTTTTGTGAAAACTGTGGATAATGTGGATAATTCGGTGGATAAAAAGTCCTTGACAAGGAGAATAGCGATTTTACGCATAAAAAAAGCCCCGGAGGGCTATTTTTCAACAAGAGTTATGCACGAAAACTGTGGATGGCGCTGTGGATAACTATTTATGAACAAATCGGAAACAGTTGAATTTTATTTTTTTACTGCCTTTACATTATTCGTCAGCCAGTTGCTCCCATTCGCTAAATAAATCTGCCAGCTGCTGTTTCTTGTCCTTCAGATCACTTTCATGCTCCTGAAGCGCCAGGTAATCCTGATATACCTCAGGTTTGGTCATTTCATGCTCAATCCCGGAGATGGCTTCCTCCAGTCTGGCGATATTCTCCTCAAGGTCAGAGATTCTCCGCTGGCGGTTGCGCTCCTCACGCTTGGCCTGTTTGTCTGCTTCATAAGAGAGGGAGGTCCCTTTCTCGGCAACAGCAGCCTCTCTGTCCGCATTCCGGGAGGACTTGGCGGCGGCAAGCTCCGCTTCCTCCTCGGCAATGGCTTCTAGTTCACTTTTTTTCTCGACATAGTCGTCATAGTTACCGAGATACTGATCAATACCGTCAGGATGCAGCTCGAGTACCCGCTCAGCCATTTTGTTCAGGAAATAACGGTCATGGGAAATGAACAGCAATGTGCCTTCAAAATCAATCAGTGCCGCTTCCAGCACCTCACGGCTGACCAGATCCAGATGATTGGTAGGCTCATCGAGAATCAGCATGTTAGCTCCGCGCAGCATCAGCTTGGACAGCGCTACCCGTGCTTTCTCGCCGCCGCTGAGTGCGGCAACCCTCTTCAGGACATCCTCGCCGCTGAACAGGAAATTGCCGAGAATGGTACGGATCCGTGCTTCCTCCAGCATCGGGTACTCACTCCATAGCTCCTCCAGAACGGTGTTGCGCGGATTCAGCCTCGTCTGCTCCTGATCGTAGTAAGCGATCTTCACCTTGGTTCCCCAGTTGACCGTTCCGGCGGAGGGTTCACGGGTGCCGGTCATGCACTGCAGGAGCGTGGACTTGCCAATACCGTTCGGACCGATCAGCGCTGCTGTCTCGCCGCGTCTAAGCTCAAAGGAAGCATTGCGGAACAGTGGGGCAGCCCCTTCGTTAAAAGCCACTGCAACCTCGCGGACCTGCAGCACTTCCTTACCGGACATAAAGTCAGGCTCGAAGGAGAAGCTGGCCTTCTTCAGATCGCCCAGCGGCCGGTCGATACGCTCCATTTTGTCGAGGGCCTTGCGCCGGCTCTGTGCCCGTTTGGTGGTGGAAGCCCGCACAATATTGCGTTGTACGAAATCCTCCATCCGCGAAATCTCGTCCTGCTGCTTCTCATATTGCTTCATGCGGATCTCATATTCCGCAGCCTTCAGCTCCATATAGCGGCTGTAATTGCCTGTGTATCTGCGGGACTGATGCCGCTCAATTTCCACTATGGTCGTGACCAGACGGTCGAGGAAATACCGGTCATGGGAGACCACCAGGATACCGCCGGGATATCCGCGCAGATAATCCTCCAGCCAGGTGAGCGTCTCGATGTCCAGGTGGTTGGTCGGCTCATCAAGCATTAGCAGATCAGGGGCCTGCAGCAGAATGCGCGCCAGTGCCAGGCGTGTCTTCTGACCGCCGCTGAGCGTAGCGATCGGCGTATCGGGTGCAAATTCCCCGAAGCCCATCCCATGCAGGACGCTGCGAATCCGCGTGTTCATCTCGTAGCCGCCATGATCCTTGAACCAGTCTGAACGTCTGGCGTAGCGCTCCAGCAGATCCTCATAACGCTTCGGATCTTCCGCGAGCGCCGGATCAGCGATATCTGTTTCCAGCTGCCGCAGCTCCGCCTCCGCCTCAAGCAGCGGCGCAAAAACAGCGAGCATCTCTTCCTGAATGGTTTTATCGGATTGCAGGCCGCTGTTCTGGGCCAGATACCCTATTGTGGTTTCTTTGGATTTATGAATTTGCCCGCTGTCATACGACATCTCGCCTGCGAGAATCTGCAGGAAGGTGGACTTGCCGGCCCCGTTGACGCCTACCAGACCGACTCTTTCCTTCTCATTGACCATCAGGCTGATGCCGTCCAGCACGCTTTGTATTCCATATGATTTCGAAATTCCTGTCGCTTGAAGAAGCATTCTGATGAAACCTCCGCCCTTGCATATTCGCCTTGGCTCATTACGCCCGGCTTGTAATAATCTTATTCTATAGTTTACATGAAAAAGGTTTGCCGCGCGAGGGGGCAGCATCATTCCCGAGGGTCCTGACGGCAGCAGATCAGCTGTCCGGGCTCCCGGCATTTCACGGCGGAGCGGACAAAGACAGTGCGCAGAACATTCTTCTAACAATGTAAATACCATAGCCTTGGCGAACCGGGGAGAAGAGTGGTAAACTGAGCTTACAAACTATGATAAGCTAGGAATATGTTGAAGAGGAGGCGGCTGCCTATGCAGGACAGCAGCATGCGGCTTGCTCTCCGGAAGCGTGAGCTGCGGGCCGGGAAGGCCGCTCTCCGGGACGGACTATCCGCGGAACAGAGAGGCCGGTTGTCTGCTCTGGTATGCAGTCATGCCTTGACCTGGTTCTCTCAGGAGCAAAGGGATTCACTACTGGCCTATGCCCCGTTCCGCTCCGAGCTGGATTGCCGTCCACTGCTGGCTGAGGCTTGGACCAGAGGACATGAAGTGCTGCTTCCGAGGGTCGTCCGGGAGAGCGGAGTCCTGAGCATTCATCAGGTCCGGTCCTGGGAAGAGCTTGCTCCGGGAGCTTACGGTATACCGGAGCCCGTAACCGAAATAGCAGGACCAGGCTTATACGCCGGCAAGAGTGAGAGATCCGGCCTGCCGGATGCCGTATTCGTACCCGGCCTAGCCTTCGACTTGCGCGGTGGACGGCTCGGCTATGGGCAGGGCTACTATGACCGCCTGCGGGCAGCCTGGGAAGCAGAGCTTCCTGAATCTGCCACCAGGCCCCTGTGGGTGGGACTGGCCTTTAGCCTGCAGCTGGTGCCTGAAGTGCCGCTGGAAGAGCATGATGCCTTAATGGATGTGCTGATTACGGAGAACGGCATTTGGGACTGCCGGAAGGAGAGGAAGACATGGAGTTAACTCATTTCAATGAACAGGGCAGAGCCCGCATGGTGGATGTGAGCGAGAAGGAAGTCACCAGCCGGACAGCGGCGGCGCGAAGCCGGGTGCAGATGGACCCGGAGACGCTTACCGCCATTAAAGCGGGCAGAATCAGCAAGGGCGATGTGCTCGCCGTAGCCCAGGTTGCGGGAATTATGGCTGCCAAGCAGACCTCCGCCTGGATTCCGATGTGCCATCCGCTGCCGCTTACCGGGGTAGATATCAGCTTCTCGGATAACAGCAAAGATGAACTATATATAGAAGCAACCGTCAAGACTACCGGCAAAACCGGAGTGGAGATGGAGGCGCTGACTGCAGTTTCAGCAGCGGCGTTGACCGTATACGACATGTGCAAGGCGCTGCAGAAGGATATGATTATCGGACCTACCCTGCTGGTGTCCAAGAGCGGCGGCAAGAATGGCGATTACGCGCTGGAGGAAGAATAGCTAACAGCATGAGACTTACGCTGAAGGTGCGGGCAGCGGCTGTATCAAGCAGCCGGACTTACATAGTACATAGAGAGGGAGGGACAACCTATGGCGTGGAAAACAGCAATCCTGACGGCCAGCGATAAAGGGGCCAGAGGCGAACGGGAAGACACGAGCGCCCAGGTTATTCGGGAACTGGTGGAAGAGGAGCTTGGAGGCGAGATTGTAGAATACCGGATCGTACCCGATGAGCAGGATGAGATTATTGCTGCATTGATTGAACTGACGGATTATTTCCAGGCGGATCTGGTGCTGACTACCGGAGGAACCGATCTGGCGATCCGCGATGTTACACCGGAGGCTACACGGCGTGTCATTGAACGTGAAGTCCCTGGACTCTCCGAGGCGATGCGCAGCACCGTGATGCAGAAGAACCGGGCGGTGATGCTGTTCCGGGGAATCTGCGGCATCCGCGGCCGGACATTAATTGTCAATCTGCCCGGCAATCCTAAGGGTGTGCATGAGAACCTGGCGGCTATTATGGATCAGCTGCCTGAAGCCTTGCTAATGGTTACCGGACAATACCGCCAATAACAGCACATGCTCCGGTAACTTCAGCATGATTCGTCACTCTAGACGATGGATGTGTGATATAAGTTATGGTATTATTAATTTATCGTTAACGATATCATGAACGGATAGAGTGATGGGAGGAAATGGTAATGCTAAATGGTATTGGTGCACCCGGAATTATTCTGTTGGTTATCTTGGCGCTCCTGCTCTTTGGCCCGAATAAGCTTCCTGAGCTTGGGCGGGCAGTCGGACGTACCTTCCGTGAATTCAAGGACGGGGCGCGGGAGATCATTAATGAACCGGAATCGGCCCGGAAGAGTGAAGTGCCTGCTCCCCCGGCTCCGCAGACTGTAGCAGCAGAACTTCCGCAGGACCGCCGTCTGCCGGAATAATTTCCATCCACTTACGCAGGGGCGTCTTTCCCAGGTCTGCTTCAGACTGGGGCGGCGCTCCTTTTTTCTCTAATCTATATAGCCATTTTATATGTCATTTCGGGTGGTGTCAGTCATGTCTCTGGAAGCGGAAGAAATGTCTTTGGTCGATCATCTGACCGAGCTGCGCAGACGGCTTATCTACGTGCTGATTGTATTTGCAGCCGGACTTGTACTCGGGTTGTTTGTTGCCAAACCGATCTATTTGTATCTTATCAGTGCTGACCCTGCCCAGGGATTCGTGCTGCATGCCTTCTCTTTCTGGGACGGGATCGGCATGTACATGAAGATTGCCATGGCCGTGTCACTGGCGTTCTCCGTGCCGTTTATTGTCTTTCAGCTGTGGGCCTTTATCAGCCCGGGCCTCCGGCCTGTTGAACGCAGCGCAGCGCTGCGTTATGTGCCGTATGTGTTCGTTCTGTTTATTCTGGGCATAGCCTTTGCCTATTACATCGTATTTCCTATGGCCTTGTCCTTTACGATCTCGATTACACGCAGCATGGGACTTGAGGAGACATACGGCATAGCCGAATATTTCAATTTCCTGTTCAGTCTGGTGATCCCGCTGGCCTTGCTCTTCGAGCTGCCGCTGATTGTCATGTTCCTGACCAAGCTGAGAGTGCTCAATCCGCTGCGCCTGCGCCGGATGCGGCGGTATGCATATTTTGCACTTGTATTTATTGCTGTGGTGATCACACCGCCCGATTTCATCTCGGATTTTCTGGTGACGATTCCGCTTCTGGTGCTGTATGAATTCAGTGTATTTCTGTCTGCGTTCGTTTACCGGAGGCAGTTGGCGGAGGATGCGCAGCGGGAAGCACGTTATATTAAGGCGGAGTAATGGAGGGGGCATATTTTGCCCCCTGGTGGATAGAATGTAAGAGAGTGTGTGCCGGACAACCCCCGAAACCATAATTTTCCCCAAAACAAATACGATTTTACGTAAAAGGACTTGAAATCCGTCTTCAAGTTGAGTATCATAAAAATTGTTGTTAGCACTGCAAGCAGTTGAGTGCTAACGCTGTGGAAAATAGGGAATGGGCCGGCGAAACGGCATTTAATTATGCTGATTCTCAACATTGCCATAAGGACCGCTAAGATTCCCGGCAGTTCAATCTATGTTTTCAAGGTAAACAACATAATTTCAAAGGAGGCTATTTTTTCATGATTAAACCACTAGGTGAACGCGTATTGGTAGAACCAAGCGAGCAAGAGCAAACCACTTCTTTCGGGATTGTGCTTCCGGACTCTTCCAAGGAGAAACCGCAAGAAGGCACTATCATCGCTGTAGGCAGCGGAGCTTTGAAAGACGGAGTTCGTGTAGCGCTGGAAGTTAAAGAAGGCGACCGTGTGCTTTTCTCGAAATATGCCGGAACTGAAATCAAATACGAAGGCAAAGAATATCTGATTATGAAAGAAAGCGACATTCACGCGATTCTTGACTAGTCTGTTTAGAGCCTTTCATAAGTTAGACCCCGATTACTTATATAACACAAAACTTAAGTTTATGCTTTCGAAGCGAGTTTTGTACGAAGTGAAATCAATGAAGCGAATGCTACACAAAACTTAGCGTATGCTTTCGAAGTCATTTTTGTACGCAGCTGAATCACCGAAGTATTCCTGACAAAAATTTAGGAGGTTAACAACACAATGGCAAAAGAAATTAAATTCAGTGAAGACGCCCGCCGCGCTATGCTGCGCGGAGTTGATGCTTTGGCAAATGCGGTTAAAGTTACACTCGGACCTAAAGGCCGTAACGTGGTGCTTGAGAAGAAATTCGGCAGCCCGCTGATCACTAATGATGGTGTTACTATCGCCAAAGAAATCGAGCTTGAAGATGCATTCGAGAACATGGGCGCGCAGCTTGTTAAAGAAGTTGCTACCAAGACTAACGATGTAGCCGGTGACGGTACTACAACTGCAACAGTTCTGGCTCAAGCCATGATCCGCGAAGGTCTGAAGAACGTTACTGCAGGCGCTAACCCTATGGTTATGCGTAAAGGGATCGACAAAGCGGTTAAAGCTGCTGTTCTTGAACTGCAGAGAATTTCCAAGCCTATCGAAGATTCCCAGTCTATCGCCCAAGTAGCTGCTATCTCTGCTGCTGACGAAGAAGTAGGCCAACTGATTGCTGAAGCTATGGAAAAAGTCGGCAAAGACGGCGTTATCACCGTTGAAGAATCCCGCGGATTCCTGACTGAGCTTGAAGTGGTAGAAGGTATGCAGTTCGACCGCGGTTACATTTCCCCGTACATGATTACAGATACGGACAAAATGGAAGCTGTTCTGGAGAACCCGTACATCCTGATCACTGACAAGAAGATCAGCAGCACTCAGGAAATTCTTCCTTTGCTGGAGAAGATCGTTCAACAGGCGCGTCCGCTGGTTATTATCGCTGAAGATATCGAAGGCGAAGCTCAGGCAATGCTGATCGTGAACAAGCTGCGCGGAACGTTCAATGCTGTAGCTGTTAAAGCTCCTGGATTCGGCGACCGCCGTGAAGCTATGCTGCAGGATATCGCTGCTCTGACAGGCGGCCAAGTGATCACTGAGAAGCTTGGACTGGATCTGAAAAGCACTTCCATCGAGCAACTGGGTAACGCACGCCAAGTGCGCGTAACCAAAGAAAACACGACAATCGTAGACGGAAGCGGCGACAAAGCGGATATCAATGCACGTGTAAGCCAAATCCGCTCCCAGCTGGAAGAAACGACTTCCGAGTTCGACAAAGAAAAACTGCAGGAGCGTCTGGCTAAATTGGCTGGCGGCGTAGCCGTTGTCAAAGTCGGTGCTGCTACTGAAACTGAACTTAAAGAGCGCAAGCTCCGCATCGAAGATGCCCTGAACGCAACCCGCGCTGCGGTTGAAGAAGGTATCGTATCCGGTGGGGGTACTGCTCTTGTGAACGTATATGCTGCTGTTGCTGCTGTAGTAGCTGAAGGCGACGAAAGAACCGGCGTTAACCTCGTGCTGCGCGCACTGGAAGAACCTGTTCGCACCATCGCTGCTAACGCAGGCCAGGAAGGTTCCGTTATCGTGGACCGCCTCAAGAAAGAAGCTGTAGGTATCGGCTATAACGCTGCTACCGATGAGTGGGTAAACATGTTCGAAGCGGGTATCGTTGACCCTGCGAAAGTAACCCGTTATGCTCTGCAGAACGCGGCTTCCGTAGCTGCAATGTTCCTGACCACTGAAGCTGTTATCGCTGACAAGCCAGAACCGGAAAAGGGCGGAATGCCTGATATGGGCGGCATGGGCGGTATGGGCGGCATGATGTAATCAAATCATTATCGAAGTAATTCGATGATGAGCGACCGCGTATAAGCGGTAGATTTCATCGCCGATGGAGCAGAATAACGCTCCCTGCGGTAATCAGGACCACATAGTGCAAAAAATGAGAGACCTTTCAGGAGTTCATTGAACTTCTGGGAGGTCTCTCATTATTTTTGATAAGCATGTATGCTTCAAGCTAATTCCTGATCTAAAAGAGGTTTTACTAAACGACGTACTTCGTCTGTTGACGTGGTATCCATTAATTGGTCTCTTAGTTCGCCTGCGCCTCTAAATCCACGAGCATAGATTTTGAAATAGCGAAGAAGGGGTCTAAATGAACGTGGCAGGGTTTCTGTTGAATATTTATCGTGAAGATCCAACTGTAAAAGAAGTAAATTGAGAAAATCCTTCGCGCTATGTTCTTTAGATTCTTTCTCAAAAGCAAAGGGATTGGTGAAAATACCGCGGCCAATCATGACACCATCAACGCCGTATTGTTCTACTAATTGTAATCCTGTTGCGCGGTCCGGAATATCTCCATTAATGGTTAACAACGTATGTGGAGCAATCTCATCGCGCAATTGTTTTATTTCAGGAATTAGTTCCCAGTGTGCAGCTACTTTACTCATCTCTTTTTTGGTACGAAGGTGAATGGAAAGATTCGCAATATCTTGTTTCAATATATGTCCTAACCAATCGCGCCACTCATCAATTTTAGAGTACCCCAATCTTGTTTTAACACTAACCGGCAATCCACCTGCTTTTGCAGCTTGAATAATTTCTGCTGCAACTTCAGGATGCTTTATTAATCCAGCCCCTTTTCCACTGGTTGCGGCATTTTGTGCTGGGCATCCCATGTTTATATCGATACCACGAAAACCAAGTTTTTGCATATCAATACTCATCTGCTCAAAAAGTGCAGGTTTATTGCCCCAAATATGAGCGACAATCGGTTGCTCATCATCTGTGAACATTAATCGTCCCCCTACATTTTCTTTTCCAACAGGGTGACAATAATTTTCTGTACTTGTGAATTCCGTGAAAAATACGTCAGGTGTTGCAGCTTCACTAATGACGTGACGAAATACAATATCTGTGACGTCTTCCATGGGTGCTAATATAAAAAACGGTTTTGGTAAATCAAGCCAAAAATTTGGTTCGTTACTCATATGATCTTCTCCTGTTGCAACATATAAATCGATAGAATCTATAGCAAAGTCTTTTACCCATCATACATAGTATCATTATTTTTCGTTTGATGCACAAAACAAAACGTCCTTTCGCATTCCTGTTGGAAAGTGAAAGGGCGTTGTTTGTGTCCACAATAATTGGGGTTTGGTGGTGCAGAGAGCGATGTACCCTTATCTTCTTGTATTATTGCGGGAATCCATGTCGTCATCCGCCAGATAATGATCTTCAAGTTCAATAAATTCGGCTGAACGGTGCGCGGCGATCATGCCGTGATAACTGATATCTAGGCCAATGTCTTCCTCTTCCTCACTGGACCGTACCTGAACCAGCTTACCAATCAGCTTCAGCCCGCACCAGGTGGTTGCGAACCCCCAGACTGCCAATGTGACAAGACCAAGGAGCTGCACCCCGAGCTGGTGCCAGCCTCCGCCATAGAGCAGTCCGCCATCGGTAGCGAACAAACCTACAGCCACAGTTCCCCAAGCGCCGGATACGGCATGTACCGGAAAGGCGCCGACGGGATCATCGATACGGCGGGCTTCCAGCCAGTTGGCAGCCGCCATCATAAGCAGACCGGAGACGGCGCCAATCAGGATGGCTGCACCGTCACTGACAAACGCACAGCCGGCGGTAATCCCGACCAGACCGGCGAGCGAACCGTTAATGACGGAAGGTGCATCTGAACGCTGGTAACGGAATAAGGTGTAGATCAGGGTGATCCCGCCGCCTGCCGCCGCCGACAGCATCGTGGTAATAGCGATATGCCCGATCCGGACATCGGTAGCACTTAAGGTGCTGCCTGCGTTGAAGCCGAACCAGCCGAACCAGAGCAGGAAGGCACCCACTGAAGCGAGCGGCAGGTTGCTCGGAAGAGCAACGGTGCTATTCCCGGCCTCATTGAACTTGCCCTTTCTGGGGCCGATCACCATAGCCGCCGCCAGTGCCGAGAATCCGCCCAGGGCATGAATAACAGCTGAACCAGCGAAGTCCTGCAGGCCTAACTGGCTAAGCCAGCCGCCGCCCCAGGCCCAGTGACCGCCTAGAGGATAGATCAGGCCGGTCATTAATATGATGTACAGCAGATAAGCGCGGAAATTGATTCGTTCAGCAACCGCACCTGATACGATGGAGATAACGGCAATGGTAAAAGCCGCCTGGAAAAGCCAGAAGGTATCCATCGAGATGGTGAAATGAAGATGGGAGAGATCACCGCCAAGCATAAATCCGCTGGTGCCTACTAAACCGCCGGCATCTTTGCCGTACATTAGCCCAAATCCAAAAATATAAAAAATCAGCGTTCCAATAGTAATATCTGCGAACACTTTCATAATAATGTTCACACTGTTTTTATATCGTACAAAACCGGCCTCCAGCAGAGCGAAACCGCCCTCCATCAGCAAAATCATAGCGGCGCTCAATACGACCCAAATCGTATCTACACCTCCGCCAAGCGATTCCAGTGTTACGTTCATTTCTATATTGCCTCCATGCCCCTAATGAATTTGATCTCTCTTATGATTTCAGGCGACAGCGGAATCTCTTCCGTAGCCGGACGAGAAGCGAGCAGCAGCAAGACCTGGTTCAATTCTTGGATGTCTCTTTTAATGCGGTCTATTTGTTTGAACCGCTCTTTGACATGAACAATATATTCTACGGCTGTGTGATGGCTCGCCGGATGCCCTGCAAACCATTTCCGGATGGGGGAGAGGGATTGGTACATTGCCTCTTCTGCCCGCCTTTTTTGTTCATATTTATTGATTTTACTCTTAATTCCCTCGATTTCTTCTTCTTTCCTGACCTTGAGGCGTTCAATGAGGTCCTTTATTTCCTCGCTAGTCAGATGATATACAACATTTTGGTATACTTCATCCACAATAATCATGTCAGATCTCCTTACATGAAAAGTCATAGACTGATTATAGGGACAATGCAAATACAAGTCAACAGGTTTTTCAATGGTTGAAACAAGAATTTGGTCATTATTCGTCGATTCCCCGAACAGGATTAATTTCATGATGGACGGGCCCCCTTATGATGAACTGCCCTTCTTCCGGCTAGTTTACACTTCTGTGGCTTCTTATCCGGAAGCAAACAGATCCTCCTCATTGAGACAGGCCACAGCCAAAAGGGTCAAAATACGATGATTAAAAGGTAATATACGGTGAGACACAGTGCAAGAAGAGCATCTATAATTATGATAACGCTTTAATTAATAATTAATCTATTTAATGTATTAATTATTGGAATTTTTTTGGCAGACAGGGCCTTGCCCTTAAGCATAGTAAGTTGATTAATTACAATTAGGGGGTATGTGTAGTGACAACGAAGAAACTCCTTGCCGTCTTAATGACAGGTTGCTTGATTGGGGCGGTATTGGCGGGTTGCAGCAAGGAGAATAGTCCGGATTCAACGAATACCGGCACGAACTCACCCGCAGAAAAAACAAAGTTGAAGGCTATCATTGTAAAGCATTCCCTGACCAAGGACGTTACTCAAATGAAGTGGCTCATGGATTTGGAGGAGAAGGCAAATGTAGATATTGAGTGGCAGCAAATCTCTGCAGACTGGGATCAGAAGAAAAGTGCGCTTTTTGCAAGCGGGGAAATACCGGATTTGTTGTTTAATGCTACCCAAAATTCAGATTTTGTCCAGTTTAACGGATTATTTGAGGATATGGGGCCACTGATTGAAAAGGAAGCCCCCAATATACAAAAGATGTTCAGCGAACATCCTGAATTGAAAGCGCTTGCCACGCAGATGGACGGGAAAATCTATGGTACCCCAAGATATAAGGGGATCTGGCCCGGCTCCACAGCCACCATGTTTATCAACAAGACCTGGCTTGACAATCTTGGCCTCAAGGTGCCAGCCACCTGGGATGAGCTTGAGCAGGTGCTGATTGCTTTCCGGGACGGGGACCCGAATCAGAATGGCGACAAGACGGATGAGGTACCGATGGACTTCAACCCGATCGGGTGGGATTTCACTCCGAAGCTGCTGCTGGGCAGCCTGGGTCTGCCTTTGTCCAACAGTGCCGGTGACGGGTATTTCACAGAAGACGCCCAAGTCAAGAATTTCTATGTGGATGAGCGCTTCAAGACCTTGATGCAATTCCTCCAGAAGCTGTACGGCCAGAACCTGATCAACAAGGAAGCCGTTACGCAGGACTACTCGAAATTCCAGTCACTGGCCCGGGGCAACGGGACTACAGCCAAAGTGGGCTTCACCTGGGGCTGGGAAACGGGTGACCGTTTCGGCAATGAACTGAAGGATCAGTACATTTCACTCTCGCAGCTCAAGGAGCATGCAGATTCCACCAATGAGCTGTACTGGAGCAATGACTACTACTTCCAGAACTATGGAGCCAATGCCGTTTCCATAAGCGCCAGCTCCAAAAAGAAGGATGCCGCCATGCGGTTCATCGACGCTTTCTATGATCCGACGGTCAGTATGCAAGTGTTGTTTGGCGGAATGAACGATACGGACAAGGGAATTAAGGATAACGGGGACGGGACGTATCAGGTTCTGCCGCCTGCAGATTCTTCGCTTGACCCGGGCTCTTGGAAATGGACGAACTCGTTCGCGGATAACGGCCCGATGTATATTGCCGATGAACTGAAGGACAAATTGAAGCTGGGCACGGATATGAAAAGTGTACTGAAAGAGAAAGACATTTATACAGAGCTGCTTAACAAGGCAGATCCGAAAACAAATATCTACCCGCAGACATTTATGAAATACAGTACGGAAGACACGAATACACTGGCCATGAATCAGGCGAACATCAATAATATCACCGATCAAAAATGGGCCAACTGGCTGACAACGAAGGCAAATATCGAGAGCGAGTGGGACGCCTACGTGACAAGTGTCAACAGCTCCGGTCTTGAACAGAATCTGCAGATCCGTCAAAAAGCTTACGAGGAATACCTCTCGACCTTGAAATAGAAAACCTCATGGAAGGGGAGCTTGTTATGAAGCAGGCACAACTAAACGGATCGCAGCACACCTTTCAAGGGAAGAGCTGGCTGCACAAGCTGGGAGGACAGTATCAGCTGTGGATTATGGTTCTTCCGGCGATTATTTACATTGCTATTTTCTGCTATGGTCCCATGTACGGAATTCAGCTTGCCTTTCGGGATTTTGATTTCAGCAAAGGGCTGACGGGTGGCGACTGGGTCGGATTTAAGTATTTTGAGCAGTATTTCAATAGTCCCATGTTCTGGCCTACGCTGAGGAATACTTTTGTCATCGCGTTTGTCTCTATCTTGTTTGGCTTCCCTATGCCTATTCTGCTGGCGCTGGTAGTGAATTCGATCCGAAGCAATAAGCGTAAGCGTGTGCTGCAGACTACCGTGTATATGCCCTACTTCATCTCCACCGTTGTCCTTGTAGCGTTGCTGCAGATCATGCTCTCCCCTACAACAGGGCTTATCGACGGTTTGCTCAAAACACTGCATTTGCTCCCGGCGGATACTAATCTCATAGGCGATCCAGGGTCGTTCGTGCCCGTCTATGTCATCTCTGCCATCTGGCAGACCTGCGGCTGGAACAGCATTATCTTCATTGCAGCACTGTCTTCGGTAGATTCACAGCAGTATGATGCCGCCCGGATTGATGGCGCGAACCGCTGGCAAACCGTCTGGCATGTGGAGATTCCGGCAATCCTGCCGACCATTATTATTTTGCTGATTATGAATATGGGGAACATTCTGAGCGTCGGCTTCGAGAAAACCTTTCTCATGCAGAACAGTCTCAACAAATCGGTATCTGAGGTTATCTCTACTTATGTATTTAACGTAGGGGTGAAGTCCAATCAGTTCAGCTTCGGATCGGCTGTGGGATTGTTTAATACAGTCATTAATTTCATGTTCCTGATATTGGCCAACTCGCTGGCCAAAAAATCTTCTAACATCAGTCTAATGTAAGGAGGGGATGGGATGTCACGCAGACAAGCCTCTCATTCGCAACATACGGTCTATTCGGGCGGCATGGCAGACAGATTGTATACACTGATTGTTGTGCTTGTGAGTATTGCCGCATTTTTGATGGTAGCGTATCCGTTGTATTTTATCATCATCGCTTCAGTCAGCAATTCGACAATGGTCAGCCAGGGGAAGGTTATTCTCTGGCCGAAGGATATTAATTTTTACGGCTATGAACAGATTTTTAAGGATACCCGCATATGGCAGGGGTATTTCAACACGATTGTCTACACGGTGCTTGGCACTATTCTGAATCTGCTGGTTACGCTGCCGGCTGCTTACGCGCTGGCTCACCGGAAGTTCAAGGCCCGCCGGGTGATTATGCCGCTCTTTGTGTTTACCATGTATTTTGGCGGCGGGATGATTCCCACGTATCTGCTTATCCGTGACCTGCATCTGCTGAACACCCCTTGGGTAATGATCATTAACGGGGCAATAAGTGTTTTCAATCTCATTATTACAAGAACTTTCTTTGAAAGCTCAATCCCGGAAGAGCTTTACGAGGCGGCTACACTGGACGGATGCTCACATTTTCGCTATTTTATCTCTGTTGTGATTCCACTGTCCAAAGCGGTGATTTCCGTGATCACACTCTATTATATGGTGGGACACTGGAACGACTTCTTTAACGCGCTGCTCTATATTAATACCGATAGTCTTCAGCCTCTGCAGATTATTTTGCGCAACATTCTGCTGTCTAATCAGGCCTTTGCAGGCGGAGCAGGGTCAGGCGCCGGGGCGGGAGCCGGCAGCTATGCCCAGCAGTTTGCGGATCAGATTAAATACGCTGTAATCATCGTTTCCACGGTTCCGGTGCTGATGATCTATCCGTTTATTCAAAAATATTTTGAAAAAGGTGTAATGATCGGCGCCGTGAAGGGCTAAGTCAGAAATGTGAAGGGCTGCTTTTTTCAAACCGGGAGGGAGGCTTATATGAAAAAAAGTCTTGAACTGCCGGCTTTCAAAGGTGTACCGGTATCACGGGATATGAAGGAAATACTGACGCATGGCAGCAGGGAGTTCCGCATGAGTGCGCATATGACAAAGGTGCATCCGATGAACAATCTTGTGCTGTATTCACATTGGCATGAGGAACTGGAACTGCTCGTTATGGTCAAAGGCTCTGCAAAGTTTCACGTCGGGCAGGAGAAGTTTGTTGTTCAGAGCGGGGAAATGGTCTTTATTCAGCCGAACCTGCTGCATTCCGCGATCCGGCTGCAGCAGGAGGAGATCGTTTTTTATGCGGTGCTGGTACACTTCAATTTTCTCTCCAGTCTGGAGAATGATCAAATTCAACAGCAGTATATTCTTCCCTTGTTCCTGAACAACAGTCGCTATCCCGTCTTGATCAAGCGCGAAATGGAGGCAGAACTTCGTCTTATTCCTCTATTGGAGGAAGTATGTGATATTTACCAGCAGGAGCCTCACGCCTTTGAGATGCTGGTTAAGGCCAAGCTGTTTGAGGTATTGTACCGTCTGGAGAAGTGTGCTGCCGAGTTCAGCAGACCAGCGTTGCCCGGACAGTCACGCGGGGGCAACAGCTCTCTCTTGGCCAAAAAAACGCTGGCCTATGTCCAGCAGAATTACAGCAAACGGATCACACTTACAGAAATGGCGCGGCAGGTCAATATGAGCCCGTCTTACTTCTGCCGCTTTATGAAGAAGCAATTTGATCTTACTCCCCTGGAGTTTCTGAATGAATACCGGATATCGGAAGCCGTTGGTCTGATGGAGACGACGGATAAGAAAATCATGGAGATTGCCGAAATGACAGGCTTCAGCAATGTCAACCGTTTCACGGAGACGTTCAAGAAAATGTATGGCTGCCGGCCGATGGATTACCGGAATTCAATTCGGAATTAGAGTGCAGTTGAAAGCTTGGAGGGAACTGGAGGGAATATGGATATTTTTCAGAGTTCAGACAATCGGCTGATTTGGCAGGGAAACGGGGAGACGTTATGCCTGGAGGCATGGGGCAAGGACAGTCTTCGCGTACGCAGTGCGATGATGGGAGATATTCTTGACACGGATTATGCGCTGCTGGCGCAGGATAATGAAGAAGTGGAGATTGTCATCAACGGGCATGAAGCCTCCATCCGTCATGGTAAGCTCAAGGCCATTCTGCGGTATCACAGCTGGTTCAAGAATTGCCGGATCAGCTTTTATAATCAAGAGGGAACACTGCTTCTGGAGGAATTAGACAACCATGGCAGTCTGAATCTTTCTGCCCGTAAGTTCAAGCCTATCATCGGAGGCGATTTCCGCTTGACTGCAAGCTTTGAATCGAACGCAGCCGAGAAGCTATACGGAATGGGGCAATACCAGCAGGATATTCTGAATATTAAGTACTGCAATCTTGAGCTTGCACACCGGAATTCGCAGGCCAGTGTTCCTTTTGTACTGTCGAGTCTGGGATACGGGTTGCTGTGGCATAATCCGGCTGTCGGCCGGGTCAGCTTCGGCAAGAATGTCACGGAATGGGTGGCGGAAAGCACGAAGCAGCTGGATTATTGGATTACTGCAGGAGATGCACCGGCTGACATTGAGGCTAATTATGCAAGCGTTACCGGATTTGTGCCGATGATGCCTGAATATGGGCTTGGGTTCTGGCAGTGCAAGTTGCGGTACTGGAACCAGGAACAGCTCCTGGAAGTGGCCCGTGAGTATAAACGCCGCAGCCTGCCGATTGATGTGATTGTATGCGACTTTTTCCATTGGCCCAAAATGGGGGATTTCCGCTTCGAGGAGGAATTCTTCCCTGATCCGAAGGCGATGGTCGAGGAGCTCAAGCAACTAGGCATTGAGTTAATGGTATCGGTGTGGCCGCAGATTGACCTGCAGAGTGAGAATTTCGAGGAGATGCGCCAGAAGAACCTTCTGGTCAAACCTGAAATGGGGGTTAATATCTGTATGCGTTTTGGCGGTGAGAGCGTATTCTATGATGCGACCAATCCCGAAGCGCGCCGTTATGTCTGGAAGAAGTGCAAAGAAAATTACTATGACAGCGGGATTCAACTCTTCTGGCTCGATGAGGCGGAGCCGGAATACGGGGTATATGATTTTGATAATTACCGCTACCGGATGGGACCCAATGTGCAGGTCGGCAACATATATCCCCAGCTGTTCTCCCGTACCTTCTACGACGGGATGATAGCTGAAGGACAGCGGAATGTGGTTAATCTTGTTCGCTGTGCGTGGGCAGGAAGCCAGCGCTACGGTGCACTGGTCTGGTCCGGCGACATCCATAGCTCGTGGACTGATTTTCGGCGGCAGCTGTGTGCGGGATTGAATATGGGGATCGCAGGCATTCCGTGGTGGACTACAGATATTGGCGGCTTTAGCGGCGGAGACCCTGGCAATGAGAGCTTCCGGGAGCTGCTGGTGCGCTGGTTCCAGTACGGAGCCTTCTGTCCCGTAATGCGTCTGCACGGTGACCGTCAGACAACAGAGAAGGTATACCGCCAAGACGGCTCGGAAGCCCTGTTCACCGGAAACGACAATGAGGTGTGGAGCTTCGGGGAGGAGGTCTATCCGGTTCTCGTGAAGTATATGAATCTTCGTGAAGCCATGCGCCCTTATACCCGCAGCCTGATGCAGGAGGCTCATGAGAAGGGATCACCTGTTATCCGGCCTATGTTCTACGACTTCCCTCAGGAGGAGACCTGCTGGGAGCTGGAGGACCAATATATGTTCGGACCGGATATGCTGGTGGCCCCCGTGCTGGAGGAGGGAGCTTCAAGGCGCAGTGTCTACCTGCCTGCCGGGGCCCGATGGACGGAGCTTCACAGCGGGAGCGTGTATGCAGGCGGGCAGACCCTTGAAGCCGCAGCCCCGCTTGAGATCATTCCGGTCTTTTTGAAGAATGGCGCCTGGGAAGAATTAGTGGGTATGATATAGGGAGGATAAGAAATCTGGGGCGGGCAGTGGCAGAAGTGCAAATATTCACCGTTATGACGAATGAACTTTAGTGTGATCTGAAAAAGCAGTCATTCCGCTTGGGGATGAACTGCTTTTTTTTATTTTATGTACCCAGCTTTTTTAACAATATACTGCTCTACCCAATCAGAATTGCATTTGAAAGAGTAGATTACTATGAGGGTGTTGTGGTTGGAGCGGTAGCAATGGCTTGTGGCGAAAAAGTGGACAGGGGGTAAAGGGCGCATTCATTTCTGATGACAGAATTCAGATTTCATTATAGGAACGGGGGGACTATCCATGGATTTCAGTGCATTGACTGGCCTTTTTGTGAATAACAATGGTTCGGTCGTGCTAAATGTCCTGTTATCTACTGCATTAATCTGGAGTATTAAGCAAATTGCGAACAAAGAGAAAGTGATTCAGAATTACCAGAAACGTGATGAAGAGAACGAAAAGCAGTTGAATGAATATAACCGTACGCTCGTGAAGCTGCTAATCGAGAGAGGCCATGCGGAGAAAAAACCTAAAGATGAGGAGGTCGTCAACAAGTGAAGCTCCTCGATATATTCAGAAAACACGAGGTAAAGCCCTGCCGTGTGGAGCATGAGATAGATACCTTGGGCAAAATTCAGGAAGCGTACGAATCCAATGATCTGGAGAGACTCATTGATCTGCACCGTACCGGCTTAGGTAGAAGGGGAGATGATCTGCATGGAAATTGTTGACTTGACACTAATCACACTGGAAACGATAGCCTTTATGGCTTTTACTGCTTATGTTATCCGTTACCGCAGGTATTTTATGGGACGAGGCGCCTTGCGGACGTATAATTTGTATCTCCGGAGTGTATGGGTTACCTACGGGGCTGTAGCACTGCTATGTCTCAATTTGTTGTGGGGACGGCTGAACATCATTCTCGGATATAATACAGACGGCAGCCTATCGGACATCATGAGGGAATATGTCCTGATTCTGACCCTTGTAATGCTCGTATTCTCAGGCTGGATGCATAAGGAGCTATGGGATTCCAACCGGCGTGAAGAAAGGACCCGGGCCCGTTCAAGCCAATCAAGCAGACTCAAATAGGCCTGAATTGGCCCAGAGAGGTGCTGATTCACCTCAAAGCTATTCTGGTGCAGGACGAGCTGGCCAACGGACGGGATCTCCCGGGGAAGTATACAGCATTCACAGCGTATTCTGCTCTCGTGAACAAGGAAATTCATATATAATAGGGGAAAAGAGTACAAGGAGGCGGTCTGTTTGACTACTAAAAATACACTCCAGGTGGCCACCTTCGCCGGCGGCTGCTTCTGGTGTATGGTCAAGCCGTTCGACGAGCTGCCGGGTATAGTCTCGGTGGTATCCGGTTACACGGGAGGACATACGGAGAACCCTACCTATGAGGCATTAGGAAGAGAGGCTACAGGGCATAGGGAGGTGGTGCAGATCACCTTTGACCCGGAACGTTTCCCTTATGAACGACTGCTGGACATTTATTGGCAGCTGATTGATCCGACAGACGGCGGCGGGCAATTTATGGACCGGGGGCGTGCGTACGAGGCGGCGATTTTTGTACACAGCGAAGAGCAGCGGCAGAAGGCGGAGCTGTCGAAGGCGGCGCTTCAGGCCAGCAAACGGTTCAAAGCACCGATTGTGACGGAAATTCTGCCGGCAGCAGCCTTCTATCCGGCGGAAGCGGAGCATCAGCATTATTATAGAACTCATCCGCTCGACTATAAGCTGTACCAGAAGGGTTCAGGCCGTGATGATTTCACGGAGCTGCACTGGAACAGCCGGGAAGATAAGAAGCAGCTGCTGAATCAGCTGACAGAGCTGCAATATGAAGTATCGCAGAGGAAGGCCATGGAGCCGCCGTATCAGAACGAGTATTGGAACCACTTCGGGGAAGGGATCTACGCCGATATTATCAGCGGTGATCCGCTATTCAGCTCCACTGACAAATTCGATGCTGGCACCGGCTGGCCCGGATTCACCAGGCCGGTGGAAGAGGGGCTGATCCGCCGAGAAGCAGACTACGGCAGCGGCGAAGTGCGGACGGTCCTGCGCAGCAGGCTGAGCGGGGCTTATCTGGGGGATTTATCCTACGATGGCCCGGAGCCGGCGAAGCTGCATTACCGGGTGAATTCCGCCGCACTGCGTTTTATTCCGAAGAATGAGCTTGCGGAGAAAGGGCTTGGGCGGTATTTAGAGCTATTTGAGCGGGAGAGCCAAGGATAACCCCGGATTGAAGGCTGGCTTCAGGACTGTATATCATATGTATTAGGGCAGGCTCCCGGATGTGGGGGACTGCCCTAACTTGTTTTTAACGAGGATTATTCATGATTAGCGAGTGTAAGGCATATTATATAACGTGATGAGCCGGAGGACTCTTTTATTCGCGGAATCAATGTTGTATTAAGTCGCATTCCCGATTGTGAAGAAGCAGCCTGAAACAGAATAAGCCGTAATTTAGTGATTAGTGATATAGAAGCCGGTACCTCTATTAGGGTATGGGCTTTTTCTATTACCCGGGAAGCAGGTGAGGCGTATGCTCCAAATAGACAATCAAACCGTCATGATCCACGGCAATACATTAACTATTGAGGAAGTTATTAAGGTGGCCCGGTATCATCGGATGGTGGACCTGGGCGTGGAGAGCTGCCGCAAGGTGGACCGTAGCCGCAAATATGTAGAGAAGCTCCTGTTGGAGAAAAAAGTAGTGTACGGCCTCACGACCGGCTTCGGCAAATTCAGTGATACGTGCATCTCGCCGGAGGACACGAAGCAGCTGCAGCTTAATCTGATCCGCAGCCACTGCTGCGGAATTGGCGAGCCGTTCCCGGAGGAGATCGTGCGCGCAATCTTGCTGCTGCGGATAAACGCCTTATCCCTTGGTTATTCCGGCATCCGTCTGGAGGTGATCCGGCTGATGGTGGAGATGCTTAACCGGGGCGTCATTCCGGTGATTCCTGAAAAAGGCTCCCTGGGCGCAAGCGGTGACCTTGCCCCTTTGTCGCATATGGTACTGGTTCTGATCGGCGAAGGCGAAGCTTATTATCAGAGTATACGGATGCCCGGTGCTCAGGCGCTGGCCAAAGCGGGGCTTGCGCCAATTGTTCTTGCAGCCAAGGAAGGGCTGGCCCTGATCAACGGAACACAGGTGATGACCGCTGTCGGCACGCTGGCCTGCTGGGATGCGCTGAATCTGGCCAACTGGGCGGACTGCACAGCTGCACTCAGCTGTGAGGCGCTGCGGGCGGTCCGTGATGCGTTCGACCCGGCGACACATGCAGTTCGTCCGCATAAGGGCCAGCGGCAGGTAGCCGACAACATCCGCAATCTGACGGACGGCAGCAAGCTGATGACCGGCCAGGGAGAAGTGCGGGTGCAGGACGCCTATTCGCTGCGCTGCGCGCCGCAGGTTCACGGCGCAAGCCGTGATGCGCTGGCTTACATCGCAGAGAAGCTGGAGATTGAGATCAACTCGGCCACAGACAATCCGCTGATCTTCGCGGATGAAGACAAGGTGATCTCAGGCGGGAATTTCCACGGGCAGCCGGTTGCGCTGCCGATGGATCATCTGTCCATCAGCGCGGCGGAGCTGGCGGATATTGCCGAGCGGCGGATCGAGCGGCTGGTCAATCCGCAGCTGAACGAGGGACTGCCCCCGTTCCTGACGAAGAACGGAGGGCTGCAGTCCGGGTTCATGATCGCCCAGTATGCGGCGGCGTCTGTGGTGTCCGAGAATAAATCACTGGCTCATCCGGCCAGTGTGGATTCGATCCCCTCCTCCGGCAATCAGGAGGATCATGTAAGCATGGGCACGATCGGCGCCCGGAAGGCGAAGCAGATCGTCGATAATGCCTATGCGGTGCTGGCGATCGAGCTGCTCTGCGGGGCGCAGGCCATTGACTTCCGGGGGCCGGAGCTGCTCGGGGCGGGCACGAAATGGCTGTATGACCGCTGCCGCGAGCAGGTCCCGTTCGTGGATGGTGACCGGGTGCTGTCCGGTGATTTCGCCACCATCGCCGAGTGGATGAAGGAAGCGGATGTACTGGAGGAGCTGTTCGCACTGGTTCCGTTTCATTCCTGATAAAGGGCAACCGATTACGGCCGATTTTGATGAAGGGAATGTTGTATTTTGCATAAGATTTTTAATCAAACCAGCACGTATGAAAGTTTCCCGCTGGAAGGGGAGTTAACTCCAGCATAAGTAGTCACCGGGTTTCCGGCATGATCAGCGTGTTCAATGGAGGGGGAGTTAAGAATATGAATATGGATGAACCAAGAGTCTGCCGCGCGCCAAGAGGCAACGGGCTGAACACCAAGGGCTGGGTGCAGGAAGCGGCGCTGCGCATGCTGATGAACAATCTCGATCCCGAGGTGGCGGAGCACCCGGAGCAATTGGTTGTCTATGGCGGAATCGGCAAGGCCGCGCGCAACTGGGAGAGCTATGGTGCTATTGTGCGCTCCCTTAAGATGCTCGAAGACAACGAAACCCTGCTGATTCAGTCCGGCAAGCCGGTTGCCGTCTTCCGCACCCATCGTGATGCCCCGCGCGTGCTGCTGGCGAATTCCAATCTGGTCCCAGCCTGGGCCAACTGGAGTACCTTCCATGAGCTGGATCAGAAGGGGCTGATGATGTACGGGCAGATGACGGCAGGCAGCTGGATTTATATCGGCACACAGGGAATTGTGCAGGGCACGTACGAGACCTTCGCGGAATGCGCCAGACAGCATTTCGGCGGTTCGCTGCAGGGGACGATCACACTTAGCGCGGGACTCGGCGGCATGGGAGGCGCGCAGCCGCTGGCTGTCACCATGAACGGCGGGGTATTCATCGGCATCGATGTGGACCGGACACGGATTGAGAAAAGAATCCAGTCCCGCTACTGCGATGTACTGGCCGAAACGCTGGATGAGGCGTTGGCTCAGGCTGAAGCGGCCCGAAGCGCCGGGCGGGCGCTCTCGGTTGGCCTGCTCGGCAATGCAGCGGAGCTGCTGCCGGTGATGATTACCCGGGGCTTCGTCCCGGATATTCTGACCGACCAGACCTCGGCCCATGATCCGCTGAACGGCTATGTGCCGGAAGGCTTCACGGTGGATACGGCTAAGCTGCTAAGAGTTCAGGACCCGCAGGAATACGTCAAATTGGCCAAACAGAGTATCGCCCGCCACGTCGAAGCGATGCTGGAGCTTAAGCGGAGGGGAGCGGTTACCTTCGACTACGGTAATAATATCCGCCAGGTGGCCTATGATGAAGGCGTGAAGCAGGCTTTTGACTTCCCGGGCTTCGTCCCGGCCTACATCCGCCCGCAATTCTGTGAAGGTAAAGGACCGTTCCGCTGGGTCGCCCTGTCGGGCGATCCTGAAGATATCTATAAGACGGATGCGGCTATTCTGAAGGCATTCCCGGATAACGAAGGGCTGCAGCGCTGGATTACTCTGGCGCAGGAGAAGATCTCGTTCCAGGGGCTGCCTGCACGGATTTGCTGGCTCGGCTACGGTGAACGGGCGAAGTTCGGGCGGATTATCAATGATATGGTGGCAGCCGGAGAGCTGTCTGCGCCGATTGTTATCGGCAGGGATCATCTCGACGCAGGCTCTGTCGCTTCCCCCAACCGGGAGACGGAAGCGATGCGTGACGGCAGTGATGCGGTGTCGGATTGGCCGCTGCTGAATGCACTGGTCAATACCGCTGCCGGCGCCAGCTGGGTATCACTGCACCACGGCGGAGGCGTCGGCATGGGCTATTCGCAGCATGCCGGAATGGTTGTGGTGGCGGATGGAACGAAGGAAGCGGAAGCACGGCTTGAACGGGTGCTGACCTCAGATCCGGGGATGGGCGTAGTCCGCCATGCGGATGCGGGTTATCCTCTGGCTGTGGAGACAGCCAAGGCGCAAGGCATTGTGATACCCATGCTGATTGACGCGAAAGGAGTCAAGTGATGATCTATATTCAGAACGCTGCCCAGATCGCGACGCTTGGCGGTGCCAGCAATAAGCCGAAGACAGGCAAGGAGATGGAGGAGCTTGGGCTAATCGAGTACGGGGGAATCGTGATCGAGGACGGTATCTTCACCTTCGTCGGCAGTGATGAGGATGCGCGCGGCTATGTGAAGCAGCATGCCGGGAATAAGCAGGTGACGGTGTTCTCAGCGGAAGGGAAGACCGTCACGCCGGGGCTGGTCGATCCCCATACCCATGCCGTTTTTGCCGGCTCCCGGGAGTTTGAGCTGAATCTGCGGCTGCAGGGCGCTAAATATATGGACATTCTAAATGCCGGAGGTGGAATCCTGTATTCCACCGAACGGACCCGGGAAGCTACGGAGGAGCAGCTGATCGCCGAAACCGTGAAGCGGCTGGACCGTTTCCTGGCGCATGGAGTAACCACCATCGAAGCCAAGAGCGGATACGGCTTGCGGCTGGAGGATGAGCTGAAGCAGCTGCGCGCGGCCCGCAGACTGGATGCTTCCCATCCGGTAGAGGTGGTGTCCACATTCATGGGAGCCCATGCCGTGCCGGTGGAATATCGCGGCGATGCAGATGGATATGTCCGCAGTGTAATTGAAGAGATGATTCCGGCTGTGGCCCGGGAGGGGCTGGCGGAGTTCTGTGATGTGTTCTGCGAAGAGGGAGTATTCACGGTGGAGCAGTCAAGGGACATTCTGGAGGCAGGCCGGAGCTGGGGGCTGAAGCCCAAGCTTCATGCCGATGAGATTGTCTCCTGCGGAGGAGCGGAGCTGGCCGCCGAGCTGGGGGCAGTGACAGCGGATCATCTGCTGCATGCTTCCGAAGCTGGCATACAGGCAATGGCGGAGAACGGGGTAATCGCCGTATTGCTTCCCGGCACAGCCTTCTTCCTGATGGCGAAGCCGGCCGATGCCCGGGCCATGATCAATGCCGGTGTGCCTGTCGCGCTGTCGACCGACCGCAATCCAGGCTCCTCCCCGACGGAATCGCTGCCGTTTATTATGAATCTGGCCTGCCTGACGATGGGCATGACTCCGGCGGAGGTGCTGACGGCCTGTACAATCAATGCGGCACATGCCCTTGGCCGGGCTGATAGGATCGGCAGTATTGAGGTTGGCAAACAGGCGGATCTGGTGATGTTCGATGCACCGAACGTTCTCTACCTTCAGTACCATTATGCGGTAAATCTGGTGGATACCGTGTTCAAGAAGGGTGAGGCAGTCATTCAGAACGGACGGAGGGTATGGTGATGAGATCCTTGCGGATTAATGCGGACCGTCTGCAGAATAACATCCGGGAGCTGGGCATGTTTGGCCTGAATGAGGAGACCAGAGGGTTGGACCGGACGACCTTCACTGAGGCTGAACTGGCCGCACGGCAGTGGCTCAAGAGTAAGCTGCTGGCTCTGCAGCTGAAGGTCAGGGTAGATGAAGCGGCGAATATCTGGGCCACCCGTAGGGGAGCGGGACAGGGGAATGCATCCGGAGTCTCGGATGCTATGGAATATCCAGAGGTTTCCGGAGATTCAGAGGTTTCAGGAAATATGGCTGGAGTGGAGGGTTCAGATCCTTCAAGAGATTCCGCAGCTGCCGGTGGCTTCGGCGTTTCCGGCAGAGCACATCGCAGCCTTCCCGTCATCGCATTCGGCTCACATATCGATACGGTCCCGAACGGCGGTAAATATGACGGTGCGCTAGGGGTTCTGCTGGCGCTGGAAGTAATGACAGTACTGGTAGAGAATAAGACCAGTACCCGCCATCCGCTGGAGCTGGTCTCCTTCAGCGCCGAGGAGCCGAATCCGTTCGGACTTTCTACGTTCGGCAGCCGTGCGGTCGCGGGAAAGCTCAGCCGGAGTGATCTTACCGGAGTGCGTAATGAACGTGGGGAGCTGCTGACGGAGGCCCTGCTGCTGGCCGGCGGTGATCCTGAGCATTTCGGGAACTGCCGGAGAGCCCCGGCGGAGCTTGCTGCTTATCTTGAAGTCCATATTGAGCAAGGCAAACGGCTGCTGGACCGTGACATTCCAGTAGGGATCGTGACTGCCATCACGGGGATATATCGCGAAGAAATTACCGTTACGGGAGAAGCCAATCACGCCGGGACAACCCTGATGGCTGACCGGAAGGATGCGCTGATGGGCGCCTCAGAGATGATGCTGGCGTTCGAAGCGGTCTGCCGGAAGCATCCGGCGGATGAAGCCGTAGGCACGATTGGCCGGATCTGCAATGAACCGAATGCCGCCAATATTATTCCGGAGAAGGTAGTCTTTCACCTGGAGGCCAGAGGGGAGACGCGTCAGCGTATTCAGGAACTGATAGAGGCCTGGGGCGAGCAGGCTCAGGCTATTGCCGGGAGAAGAGGTCTACTTCTGGAGCGGCGGCTGATTCTGGATCAGGCACCGCAGCCAATGGATGCGCTGATCATGGATGTGAGTGCTGTACAGGCGGAGGCCCTGGGGATTTCTGCCCTTCACCTGGGCAGTATGGCGGGGCATGATGCGACCCATATGGCTTCGCTGACCCGCGCAGGAATGCTCTTCGTTCCGAGCCTGGGCGGTAAAAGCCACTGCCCGGAAGAAGAGAGCCGGATAGCGGATATTGAGAAGGCGGGCAATGTACTGCTGCAGTCTATTCTGGCACTCGATGAGCAACTAAGCCGTTAGGAGGATCAAACCATGCGCGAAATATATTCAGCAGATGTTCTGTACACGCAGGACGAATTCAAGAAGAATGGCGCGCTGTTGGTAGAGAACGGGATAATTGCGGATGTGGGAGAGCGTGAGGAGCTGCTGCGCCGCTATCCCGACGCCAGGCACATCCCCTGGGAGGGCAGAGCTATCGTTCCCGGCACCGTTAATTCACATAATCACTCCTTCCAGAGCCTGCTGCGCGGGATTGCAATTGATAAGCCGTTTCTGGAATGGCGGGATCGGGCCCTGTACAAGTACACGCCGCTTCTCGATGAAGAAGCCATCTATACCGGTGCGCTGCTTGCTTTCGGGGAGATGCTGCGCTACGGAATCACGACAGTCTGCGATTTCTTCTATGTGCATAACGGCGGAACTGCCTATGATGAAGCCGTAATCCGGGCTGCGGGTGATCTGGGTATCCGGCTTGTATTTGCCCGTACCATGTATGACTGGACCGGGGCGCCGCTGGCTTACCGGGAGACGGTTCCGGAGGCTGTGGAGCGTACCCGGTTATTAGCCAAGAAGTATCAGGGCAATCCCATGGTTACGGTGCATCCGGCTCCGCATAGTCCGCATGCGGCTTCACCGGAGATGATTAAGGCCGGGCATAAGCTGGCCATGGAGCTGGATACACCTTTTCACATTCATGTGGCGGAAGAAATATTCGAGGTTGAAGAGATCCAGCGTGACTATGGCCTGCGGCCTGTGCATTATCTGGATTCCCTGGGCGTGCTCGACGAGCGGATGATTGCAATTCATCTGGTCTGGCTGGAAGAATCCGAGATTGAGCTAATCGGTGCTAGACACGGGTCACTGGCGTATTGCCCGTCCAGCAACATGTTCCTGTCTGACGGTGTGACCCGTATTCCCGACCTGCTGAAGGCAGGCGTCAGAGTAACACTCGGGACCGACGGAGGCTGCAGCAACAACCGGATCAGTGTGTATGAGGAGATGCGCATGTGCGCGCTGCTGCAGAAGGTCAGCAGGCTGGACGGCACCTGCATCACCGCCGGGGAGGTGTACCGGATGGGTACCCGGAGCGCCGGGGATATTCTCCGCCTGCCGGTCGGATCGCTCGATATCGGGCAGCATGCTGACTTTGCAGCGCTTGACATTCACGATCTGTCGCTGGCTCCGAAGCAGGAATTATTCGCCAACATGGTCTATGCGATGCAGCCGGGAGCGATCCGGACAGTAGTCGTGGGCGGGAAGGTGGTTTTTGAGCAAGGAAAGATTCAGACCGTGTCCGATTCGTCTATCGGCCGGCGGGTAGACCAATGGTTTGAGAAATGCGCGAAGCTGGAGTAGTTCTAGATAGATCTTCATTGGAGGATGATTGTATTTAGTACAGTAGAACTCAACTTATTTGGGGTTAAAACTCTTTCTATTGTATTTCATACATTTGATTTCTGGAGTTTGGCTCCATAACCCCTTTACTGCTGGATTCTGCTGTACAGAGTACAACAGATGCAGTTTTTACGTAGATATGGAGCTGATCTATTGTGCAAAATGCAATTGAACTCTCGTTTGGGCGCTTTGAACGCTTAACGTAACTCCTATGGAGTTGTAGAGCAGCTCTAACGTAAATTCCACCAGTGCGATCTGTATAAAAAGTAAATAATGGAAGCCTGGTTATAATTAAAGCTGCCGAAAGCATAAGCTTGTCTATAGGTCCTGTCCACAAAAGGGGTTGAAGACTTGGCGAGTGCACTTCTAGGCAGCTTTTTATCTGCAATGGCTACGGTGCTTGGCGTGATTCCCATCCTGTTCGTGAAGCGGCTGTCAGAGCTGTGGAAGGATGTTCTGGTTGCCTTCACCGCCGGAATTATGGTGTCAGCGACCACCTTCGGGCTGATGCCGCAGGCGATCAAAGAGTCGGGAATCATCGCCCTTACGCTTGGCTTGATTACCGGGGTGCTTCTGCTTGATCTGATCGAGAGTCATATTCCGCATATTGATGTGGAGAACAAGCCCGGCCTCAGCAATCTGGATTCCAAAGCGCTGCTCGTGATGATCGCGCTGTTCATTCATAATATTCCCGAGGGGCTCAGTACGGGCTTCAGCTATGCCAGTGAGCAGGCGAGCCTGGGGCCCATGGTAGCTATTGCGATCGGTGCCCAGAATATGCCGGAAGGCCTGATCCTGGCAGTGTTTCTGATGAATGCCCGCGCGACCCGGCGGAAAGCGCTGACCATTGCTGCCCTGACCGGCCTGATGGAGATGGTATCGGCGGTCATCGGGTATTTTACAGCCAGCTATGTGCAGAATGTAGTCGGTTACGGGCTGGCCTTCGCGGCCGGAGCGATGCTCTTCATTGTCTATAAGGAGCTGATCCCGGAGAGCCACGGCCACGGGTATGAGCGGCCTTCAACTTATTCGTTTATATTCGGCCTGCTGGCGATGGTGTATATTACAACGTTTTTTGGCGGATGAAGGATTTGATTCTCAATAATCAGACCGCCTATGGTGCCATGGACACCAGGCGGTTTTTCGTATTGGAATGGAAACTTCGCACCATTTGCGTCTGCTTCCCAAAGCAGCTATACTGGCTGTTATCCCAGCGATTCATAGAGCGCTAGCTTGAAGATGGAAGGTGTGATTGGATGGACAGACTAACCTGGGAAGCTTTGCTGACATTTGTACTTCTGGTTGCTGGTTTCATAAGCTTGTATGCTGGAATTCACAAACGGACGAATTTTGCCCGTTACAGTATGACGGTTCTGCTGGCAGCCAGCGGGGCGCCGCTCGCGGTAATGCTGGTGCTGGAGAGCCGGAGAGACGCGCTCGATGCGAATATTGGACTGGGTATGGCTTTTTTGCTGACATGGCTCATTACTGCCCTGGTATTTGCCGCTTCGGTGATTATATGGATCGTTAAGAAGAGAAAGCAGGGTTAACCGGATTTATTGCTGTAATTCAAACTTGTTCCCCGGATGTATGAAAAAAGAAGCTGTCCAATGACTGCAGATTTCCTGCAGCTTCAAAGGCAGCTTCTTTGGCTTTGTAAACATTCAACTCTACAAGTGCAGTGTATACCGTCCTGCCTTGCTCACCTTACGGACAGCCTCTAGCTCAAGCGCAGAGAGCGGCGGTGAGGCAGCGGATGCAATATTCTGCCGCAGCTGCGCAAGGCTGCTCGCTCCGGGAATAATAGCGGCAACGGCCGGCTCGGCCAGCGGATACTGCAGCGCTGTCTGTGTCAAGGTACGGGTGAGGGTAGTCTGCTGCATCAGCTGGCCGTGCAGCTCTGACAGCTCCGCGGCAGTATAGTCCAGATATGCCCGCTTCGCCTTGCTGCGGCCATGTTCTGTCAGGATGCCGCTGGCCAGCGGTCCCCGCGCAATCAGGCTGATGCCCTCCCGGGCCAGCAGCGGAAGGATACTCTCCTCCGGGCGTCTGTCGAGAATGCTGTACTGGCTCATCACGCTGACAATTCCTGAGCGCTGCACATATTCCCGGATGACATTCGGCCGGATGGAGGAAATCCCGTAATAGCGGATGACCCCTTCCTGCTTCAGCTCCTCAAAGGCTTCGATCGTCTCGTCAATCTCATCCTCCAGTGTTCCCCCATGCAGCTGATACAGATCGATATAATCGGTCTGCAGCCTGCGCAGACTTTCTTTCACCGCCGAGCGGATATAGGCTTTGGAAGCATCCCAGCTCCAGCCCTCTTGACCGGGAATTCTGCGGTTGCCCACTTTGGTGGCCAGAATTACATCTGCACGGCGGTGCCGGATCGCCTGGCCGACGATTTCCTCATTGCGGCCTTCATCGTAGAGATCGGCGGTATCCAGGAAATTGATTCCGTGATCAAGCGCCTCGTGAATAATAGCAGCAGCCTTCGCCTCATCCGTCCCTAGCGACATACAGCCGAGGCCCATGGCGCTTACATATAAATCAGATTGTCCCAAACGGTTAGTGTTCATCTGACCTGACGTCCTTTCGTTACTGTAATTGTGTCTATTATATCATCGGGATCAAGTGGAAACGGCTACACCGTCCTTCAAAGGACGGTATCCGTTTCAGCGAGAAAGATAAGGAACATTTATTGCGTGAAGCATATACATTCTTATCTGTGCGCAAAAACGGCAATCCTGCCGCCGCTGACTGTCAGCCGGGCGTGTAGGATTGCCGTCATAAGTATGAATAGAAGTTGTCTTACAGTCTTCCAGTCGCTTGGGTTATCCGCGTAAAATGTTCTCAATCTGCTCCAGCTCTTCTGCACTCAGCTCAGGCGCATTCAGGGAAGCTACAGCATCTTCGATCTGGCTGACTTTGCTCGCGCCGATCAGGGCGGAGGTCACTTTGCCGCCGCGGAGTACCCAGGATAAGGCGAGCTGGGACATCTTCTGTCCGCGGGCTGCGGCAATATCGTTCAGCTTGCTTACCTTGGCGATCACCTCGGCCGTGATTTCCTTCTCGGAGAGGAACACGCTTGGTCCGGCTGCGCGGGAATCCGCGGTAATGCCTTTCAGGTAACGGTCGGTCAGGATACCCTTTTGCAGCGGAGAGAAGGCGATAGTGCCGATGCCTTCTTCAGCCAGCACATCCTGCAGCCCGTCTTCGATCCAGCGTGACATCATCGAATAGTTCGGCTGATGAATCAGGCAGGGAGTGCCGAGACGGCGGAGAATCTGCGCGGCTTCACGCGCCTCTTCAGGCTTGTAGTTCGAAATACCGACATACAGCGCTTTGCCCTGGCGTACTAACAGATCCAGTGCAGACATGGTTTCTTCGAGCGGCGTATTCGGATCTGGACGGTGGTGATAGTAGATATCCACATAATCCAGGCCGAGCCGCTTCAGGCTCTGATCGAGACTGGACACGAGATACTTCTTGGAGCCCCATTCGCCGTACGGGCCGGGCCACATATAGTAGCCGGCTTTGCTGGAGATGATCAGCTCATCGCGGTACGCGGCGAGATCCTTCTTCAGAATCTGCCCGAAGCTCTCTTCGGCGGTGCCTGCGGGCGGACCGTAGTTATTGGCGAGATCGAAGTGGGTAATCCCCAGGTCGAAAGCGCGGCGGACCATGGCCCGGCCGTTCTCGAACACATCGTTGCCGCCGAAATTATGCCAGAGTCCAAGCGAAATCGCCGGGAGCAGCAGGCCGCTGCGGCCGGTGCGGTTATATTTCATAGTGTCATAGCGTTCAGGACTAGCGGTATACATATTATTCCTCCTGTAATTTGTTGGTTAGTGTGTTCTGTGATTAATGTGTACAAACTGGCGCTCCCTATCCGGGGAATGTTAGCGTTTGCTTCTCAGGGCAGGGCACGTCCTTATTGTAGCGAATCCGTGGGGATAATCGTATGTCAGCATGGATGAAGTTTATAGAACAATGTCAGTATCCGTGTGGCGGATGCGGTATTCTTTGGGGGGGCAGCCTTTAACCTTTTTGAACATACGGGAAAAGAGCAGTGCATCCTGATACCCGACCGAATGCGAGATCTCGCCGATGGTGCAGCTGGTCTCGGTCAGCAATTCGCAGGCCTTGGCAATCCGGAAATTAAGCAGATACTGCTGCGGCGGCAGACCGATCGTCCGTTTGAACAGCGTGGACAGATACTTGCGGTCCAGCTTCAAGGAAGCGGACATGCTCTCCACGGTGACATTCTCACAGTAATGGGCATGCAGGTAGTGGAGGCATTGCTCGACATAGACACTCTTTTGACGCGGAATCACCAGGTTGGCAGTGGCCGGAACCGTGCGCAGCAGCAGGGAGAAGAACTCATAGAGGATTACCTTGAGCGGCAGATCCAGCATATCCTGGCAATCAGCGGCTTCAGACAGCTTCTCGAATAGAGACGGCATGAGCTCTTGATCCATCGAGAACACCGGCTGCTCCGGCGACAGCGACGTCCGCGACAGCAGATATCCGGCTTCTTCTCCGGTAAAAGCAATCCATGAGTAGGTCCAGGGACTGTCCGGGTCTGCGGCATAATGCGTCACAACATGGGGATAGGTGAGGAAGGCTTGTCCTGCCCCCAGCGTGTGGCTCGCTTCCCCGACAACGACTTTGCCGGTGCCTTCGTGAATGAAGTGGATTTTGTACAAATCACGGACCCCGGGTCCGACGGAATGGCCGGGTGCGCATTGCTCCTGTCCCCAATAATGGAGATGGAGATCGGGACTGGTGCGGTGTGGACGATGGGAATTATATTTGAATATGGCCATGCTTCAGCCTCTTTCCTGTATAGGGAGTGTTCTTTGCCTAAAAAGCGTATATTCCCCATTATACATCAGTTTCACCAAGGCTGATCAACCGCAAAATAACCCCATAAAGTGAGGCTCTGGCTTCGATGAATTGCTCAGGTACTTTACGGTGACCCCAAGGCAGATACACCGCAAAAAGTCCCGGCTCCGCTGAAAGGGAGGGGGACCTTACGTACATATTTCATAACACAGATGCCGGAGTTTCGGCAGGGTCAGGCTTCCATTTTGAGCATAACGAGCTCTTCCACGGGTACCCCGTTCACCAGATGCTCCTCCACAATGCGCGCCACATCATCGGTGGTTACATTGTAGTACCAGATTCCGTCAGGATACACGATGACAAAAGGGCCGTTGCCGCATAGGCCGAGGCAGCTGGTTTTGTTGATTTTGACCGTTTTGTTAATCCCGTGTTCCACCATCTGCTCTTTGAATTCCTGCATGACCTCTTCGACATCCTGGTTATTGCAGTGTTCGCTGCAGCAGAAAAGTAAATGCTTCTTGAGCACCTTCAAACGCATATTCATCGCGGTTCCCCCTAAATGATATCTGAGTGGCTGACCTGTCTTATGAGGAGTATAGTCTCTTTTGGCGGTGCTGTAATGTGGTTGAGCCCATTGTTCTAAAAGGCTTAATAAATGCCATGAGGAGGATAACTGGATGTGATCTATGCTGACTCCGAAACGGGAAATATGAGTAAAATGTGTCCGGGATGCAGGAGAAAATGCGCTTGGGAATTATTTCCCGGATTATTTCCTGTTTCATAAATAATTTTGAGGTTACGTTTACAGTTTTATAAAATATCAGTTTCGCGGATGCCTGTTTGGTTAAGTAAGGGATGTGAAAGTTAAAGTGAGACCAATCCTTATTCACAAAATAAGCTACCAGGAGGGAATCGTTATGAATAAGAAAATTGTAGGTGTATTCTATACCGAGCATGAAGCTTCACGGGCCATTGAAGACTTGAAAAGTCACGGGTTTCTGACAGAGGATATCTCAGTGATAGCGAGAAATAAACGGGATGTTGAAGCGATCAGTGATGAGACAGGAACCAAGGCGCCTGAGGGCATGGCATCGGGTGCAGCGACAGGCGGTATACTCGGCGGTGTCACCGGGCTGCTGGCAGGCATCGGCGCGCTGGCGATACCGGGGATCGGGCCTATTATTGCTGCGGGACCAATTGCCGCGACATTGACGGGAGCCGCCGTAGGTGCAGGAACAGGCGGGCTTGTGGGCGGTCTGATCGGGCTGGGTATTCCGGAGGATGAAGCGGAGAGTTACGACAATTATGTGGATGAAGGGCGCATTCTGGTTATGGTTGATACAGATAACACGCGGGAAAGTGATGCATACTCGATATTCCGCAACCATAATTCAGCGAACGCAGACCGTTATATGGATGATCCTAATACAACCGGCGATGCTGCGGATACCGCACGTCATTCGGTAACAGATACCGTGGATGCCGCGTTCAACGGCTCGGGTCTTGAAGGCAGGGATGATACAGGGCTGGATACGATGAATTCGGCAACGGAGCATGATCTCCCGGGGACAAGAGCACTGGATGATGTGAACCGGCCGGGAATGACGGGAGATGTATATTCCGGTACAGCGAATGGCATAGACGGGACGCTGGATCATACACGAACTGGCGGGGCCAATGATCTGGATGAAGACCGCAAGCAACAGCTGGATGTATCCAAGAACAAGGTGCGGACAGGTGAGGTCAACGTACACAAGGAGATCATTGAAGAGCAGAAAATGATCAATCTCCCGGTGAGCGAGGAGCGGGTGGAGGTCCGCAAGAATACGGTCGATACCGGTGAAGTCGGAATTCACAAACGTGAGGTTCAGGGAACCGAGCAGGTACAGGATACGGTCAGACGCGAGGAAGCGCGGGTCAACAAGAGCGGTGAGGTGGACGGCAGTGACGAGCTGCTGAGAGACCACAGCCGCAGCCGGTAAGAATCAGGGACGTTATGACGTGCTGACAGGCTAGATGACGGAATTTGTCATTAAAGCTAAAGCTAATGGGAACGGCTTTGCCGTCACTTTAAGCATGGAATTGTGTCAGCGAGATAATAAAAGGGTTTCCGTGAAGTCCAGCCGGACTTCACGGAAACCCTTTTGTATATCCAGATCCTACATAAAGGCCGCATTGGCTCTGGCCGGAATGACCTCCGGGATGTCCTTGCCCGGCAGGAAATGAATGCTGCGGATGTAGCGGATCGTGCGGCTCTGCGCCCGCATGATCACCGAATGGGTCTCGGCGCGTTCCTTGCCGATGAAGCGGACGCCGCTGAGGAACTCGCCGGAGGTTACCCCGGTGGCGGCGAAGATGACATCGCCGGTGCCGACCATATCCTCCATGGACAGCACCCGTGCCGGATTGTCCAGGCCCATCTGCAGGCAGCGCTGCATCTCGAAGGGGCCTTCGGGCAGCAGCCTGCCCTGAAGCTCGCCGCCCAGGCAGCGCAGTGCGGCGGCGGCGAGGACACCTTCCGGTGCTCCCCCGGAGCCCATGTACAGATCTACATCGCTGTCCGGCAGCGCAGCGGCTATTGCCCCGGCGACATCGCCGTGATTGATCAGCTTGATGCGCACGCCTGCTTCACGCAGGATGCTGATTAAGCCTTCATGCCGCTTGCGGTCCAGCACCATCACCGTCAGCTCGGAGAGCGCTTTGCCGGTGATCATGCCGGCTTTGCGCAGCGTTACTTCGGCCGGTTCGTCCAGGCTTAGCTTACCGGCCAGCTCCGGTCCGCAGGCCAGCTTCTCCATATAGATATCCGGCGCATGCAGCAGGCTGCCCTTGTCAGCAATTGCAATCACCGACTGTGCATTATGCAGTCCGCAGGCGACGACCTCGGTCCCTTCCAGCGGATCTACCGCTACATCGACTGAAGGGCCGCTCTGGTTACCGACACGTTCTCCGATATAGAGCATCGGCGCCTCATCCATCTCGCCTTCGCCGATCACCACGGTTCCGTCAATGGAGACAGAATCGAACATGGAACGGATTGCGGTTGTGGCAGCATCATCTGCCGCATTCTTGTCGCCCCGGCCAATCCAGCGTGCTGAGGATAAAGCACCCAATTCAGTGACCCGTACAATTTCCAGTGCCAATTCGCGTTCCATAATGATTCCCTCCAGTGTAGTTAGAATAGTTAGATTAGATATATCCCATGATAATGCCGGCGGTTTCTTCAATCGCCTTATCCGTAATATCAATAACCGGGCAGCCCAGCTTGGCGAACAGTGTTGCCGCATATTCCATCTCTTCTGTAATGCGTTCGAGGCTGGCATATTGCGAGCCGGTAGGCAAACCCAGCATCTTCAGCCGCTCAGAGCGGATCTTCAGCATGTACTCCGGCTTCATGGTCAGTCCGATGATCCGGTTGGGCGGCAGGCTCAGCAGCTGCTGCGGCGGACCGACCTCCGGGACAACCGGATAATTCACCACCTTCTTACCGCGGTGAGCCAGAAAGATGCTGAGCGGTGTCTTCGAGGTGCGGGACATGCCGAGCAGAACAATATCTGCCTTAAGCATGGCCCCGAGATCACGTCCGTCATCACAGGCGACGGTGAATTCAATCGCCTCGATCCGGCTGAAATATTCCTCATCCAGCTGATGGAGCAGTCCGGGCCTGGCCTCCGGAGCATCATCGAAGGTATCGATGAAGGCCTGCATCATCGGGCCCATAATATCCACAATCCGCAGATCGAGGCGGACCGCCTCCTCGCGGATCATCTCCCGCAGCTCCGGCTGGACCAGGGTATAAGCTACGAAACCCTGAAGCTGGGCGGTCTCTTCCATTAATTTGCGCAGTTCATCTTCATGTCTGACATTGCCGTATCTTCTGATCGTGACACGCTGATTCTGAAATTGGTGAATGACGGCCTGCACGACAGCTTCCGCCGTATCTCCAATAGAATCCGAGCATATCGTAATGTAATGGGTGGATGGCTCCATGCTCTATCGATTCCTCCATTATCCTTTGGCTTCAAGCTCGAGGAGAAGCTTCACGATGGAAGTCTTCGTGAGCCGCCCTACTACGTCCAGACCTGGGCCGGACCCTTCCCCGCTGCGGGGAACAACTACCGGCAGACTGTCTACCTCGTGGTATATCATGCGCTGCGCGGCGTCAAGCACCGTGTCATCAGGCGAAACAGTTACTACCTTGGGCTGGCGGGTCATGACCATGCTCACAGGCATGGTTACCGCTCCGGGATTACCGAGCGTGACCTTCAGGAAGTCCTTGCGCGAGGCGACACCGGTCAGCTTGCCGTCGCTATCACAAATGATCAGCGTACCGACATCCTGAAGAAACAGTGTAACTACAGCGTCCTGAATCGTTGTATTCTCGCGGATAATGACCGGGATGCTCTGGATATCGCTAACCTTGGTATCCTGCAGCAGCCCCCGGCTGTTATGGCGCGCTGCGGCTTTGGTACCGGGGAAATAACCGACCTTCGGCTTCGCATCGACATATTCGAGCATAACCAGGATGGACAAGTCCCCCCGGATGGTCGGCCGGCTCAGGCCCAGGCTTTCCGCGATTTGGTCTCCGGTAATCGGCGCTCTTTTTTTCACAATCTCAATAATTTGCAATTGCCGGGTTGTCAGTTCGATCACAGTTTTCCTCCACTTTCCGGTTTACGTTATAGATACAGGCACTCCCTTGGCAGAAAAGGAGCACCGTGCGCCGATTCCCCCTCTTCATTCAGACGTCCTGTTTGAAAATAAATCCTCTAACTTGGTTATATAATACGCAATAATGATCATGAATGCAATATATAATACGTCATATATAATGATTTTATGAAAAAATAGGTAGCATAATCAGAATTTCGTTAAGGAGAAGCAATAATATTCTAATATATGGTATTTATTTAATGCTCTTTCCTCACATGTATGGTAAGGTTTGATCAGGCAAGGAGGTGTATTCATTTGAGGAAATCATGCTTCGTTCTCATATGCGGGATAGTCATCCTAACGTTGTTATCTGCCGGATGCAGCAAGGACACCCCGAAGTACGCAGAATTGTTCACACAGGTGGAAGGGCACAGGGCTGTGTTCAACCAGCCGCTCGAAGACGGGCTTGCCGTTCTGGAAGTTACGGATGCTGTTGGGGAATTTGATCCGAATTTGGGTACAATCATGCAGGATGAGATCCTGACCGTCAATCCAATGGAGTTCATCCAGCAGATTACGGCAGATGTTACAACGGGTACAATCATTGGGTACCGGATAGGGACGGTCTTTCCCAGATCGGACAGCGGTTATGAGGATGCAAGAGAGCTGGTGCGTGCTTTTCTGGACCAATACAAACCTGCGGACGCTGAAGAGACTGACAAAGTCGAGCAATCCGTTCAATCTATTGACCGGATGGCCCTTCCGCTTAAGCCGCTGACAGGCTCAATCGAAGAATCCTGGACATACGGCGAGGGTGAGAACAAGCTATTTATCACCTACAGGATATCGAACAGTAACCAGAGTGATGAAGAACTGCCGCTGAATTTGTATTTCAGCACTGTGGAGCAGCATTAAGGTTCATGGTGCTTGAGCCATATTTGAGCCATATATAAAGACAACAGAACAGCCCGGAGCCCTTTGATCAGGGTCCAGGCTGTTTTTGTTTGGCACGGGCAGAGCTACTCCTGCGGCAGAGCTTCAATACTTGTTTTATGTAGTACGGGTATTGCCGGTTTTTGTTTGAAAATCAGCTGCTTCAGCGCGCCTGCGTTCACAAGAATGGTGCCTGCGATAATGGTGAATACACCAAGCAGCGTTACCCAGGTTACCGCCTCGTTATAGAACAGAAAGCCCACCCCGACGGCAATCGGCGGAGAGATATACAGCCAGGTTGACGGAAAGACGGGATTCGTCTTGGAGACGAGCCAGTAGAACAGGGTATGACCAACCATGGAGCCGACAACGGTCAGGTAGAGCAGGGAGCCTGCGGTTTTGAACGATAGCAGGAAGGAGGGATGCAGCGGCTCGGTAATCAGCGATATGATGAACAATAACGCTCCGCCGTACATCATCTGGGCCGCATTCAGTGCCACAGGTGATACTCCGGAGAAGGTAGTGGTTACTTTTTTGGAGTAGATCGCACCTGCCGCATAGCAGATTTCTCCGATCAGGACGACAACACAGCCGATCAGCCAGAGCGGAGTGACATCAGCCGCAAGGCTGGGCAGCACAAGCAGCAGTACGCCGGTGAAGCCGATGATACAGCCGAACAGCGAGTAGCCAGGAGCCTTTTGCCGGAGAAAAGCCATCTGCATCAGCAGAATCATCATCGGCCCGGTTGCCGATAATACGGCCGCAAGTCCGGAGGATACATATTGCTCGGCCCAGTAAAGTGCGGCGAAGGTGCCGAAGGTCAGCGTTGCTCCGGTGAACAGCATTTCCTTGCGCAGTAGCAGCGAGAAGCTGGCTTTGCCTTTCACTACCATGAACAGGAACAGCACCGCCCCTGCCGTGAAAAAACGAAGTCCCGCAGAGAAGAACGGCGGCGCTCCGGCGTCTACGCCGATTTTGATCGCGAGAAAGGTTGTGCCGAAGATCAGACAGACCAGTGAATAAGCTAACATAATCATGTTTCCGTGCCCCTTTGTGGTGGTAATGTGGCAATCTCTTGAAGTATTCTGTTAATCATATCCTCATAGGCGCAGAACAGATTGCGGAACACAGAACAGTTGCCGGGCGGAATGCTGTACAATAGGGCAAAGAGCAGTTGGCGAAAGTGTGCGCAGGAGTGAGCGGCGAGCGGTGAGCTGTGGGCAGCGGGGCGGCTGTGAGTATATTGTGGAGAGGGCGGGGGTATATGAAGAAGTCAGTGGGAGCAGAGCAAAGTAATCCCTTGTTCCGCCAAGTCTATGAGTTCATGGCGAATCGGATCGGGCGCGGGGAGTGGAAGCCCCATGACAAGCTGCCGTCGATCCGGCTGCTGGCGGATGAGCTGGGTGTCCACCGGCTGACGGTATTTAAGGCTTACCGGGCACTTACGGAGAACGGTATGCTGTATGTCAAAGACAAATCCGGTTATTATGTATCGCCGGGCAGCCGGCTGGCCAATTCGGTGGAGGAGGGGGCAGCCGTATTAGGGTATACGGTCAAGAGTCCGATGTCTGATATTCAGCGGAAGCCGGTGACTTACCAGTTCTCTCAAGCGCTGATTGATCCGGGTCTGCTGCCCAACCTGTTCCTGTCCGATTATGTCAAAAAAGTATTCGACCTCTACCCGAAGGTCATGGGTACCTATTCCACCGTGCAGGGGGATGAGGAGCTGCGCGCTACGCTGAGCAGCCATTTCCATGACCGGTACCGGCTGCAGCTGTCGGCCCGCGAGCTGCTGATTACTTCGGGAGCGCAGCAGGCGATCAATCTGATCGCCGGAATCATGCTCGGCCCGATGGATGCCGTGCTGGTGGAGCGTCCGACTTATAGTGTGGCGCTGGATATTTTCCGCCGGGCAGGCGCGCGGCTGGTTCCGGTGGAGATCTCGCCCCAGGGGTATGATCTGGCGGCGGTCGAAGAACTGATGCGCAGGCATAAGCCGCGGATGTTCTATATTAACCCGACGCACCATAATCCGACGGGTTATACGGTGCCGGCTAAGCAGCGCAAGCTGCTCGTTGAGCTGGCGGAGCGCTACCGCTGCCTGCTGGTGGAGGATGATCCGTTCCGTGATATGCACTTTGAGGAGGAACCGCCGGCACCGTTTTTTGCCTATGATACCGAAGGCTGGGTCATCTATATCAGCAGCTTCAGCAAGTACGTGGCCCCCGGGCTGCGGATCTGCGCAGTAGCCTGCCGTTATCCGTTCATGGAGCGGCTGATTGCCGCCAAGTCGCTGGCGGACAACGGGACGCCGCTGCTGAATCAGAAGATATTTCTCCACTACTACACCTCGCCGCGCCTGCAGCAGCATCTCGGCAAGCTGCGGATCGCGCTTCAGGTGCATAAGGAGATTATGGAGGAGGAGCTTGCAGCCACCGGCTGGGAATGGACAGCGCCGCAGGGCGGGCTGAACCTGTGGGTGAAGCTGCCGGACACAGTGTCCGTAGATACGCTGTTTGTACGCTGTATGGAGCAGTCTATCTCCTTCGTTCCCGGTGAAATCTGTGATCCGCTGGGCGAGATGAAGTCCTGGCTGCGCCTCAGCTACTCCTTCGCCAGCGAAGCACTGCTGCGCGAAGGGATGCGGCAGCTGACCGCAATTGCGCGGGAGATCGAGGCGGAGGGTGGACATAGAGAGTGAATTTAGAGAGTAAATACGAAGAGCAGATGCAGAAAGTAGATGCGGGTAAATATTGGGGGTTAGCCTGCAGACATGATGAGCCAGCCGCTATCATATATCCGTCAGGCATAGCTGGTAGCACATGCTCATGATGCAGCCGTTATCACGTAGCTGTCTGGTCGCAGCTTGCTATCACATGCCCATGACGCAGGCGTTATCACGTAGCTGTTATTACGCTGACTGTCCTATTATTCCCGCGTGCCTTTTAGCTGGTATGGGATTTTATGGTTTATAGAGTAACCTTTCTCTGGGAATTTCGTCTGGGGAATAAGGAGAGTGATTATGATGATTGCGATAAAAAGAATCCCGGGCGTCTTGCTCATGATCCTGTGCGTCCTGCTTGTCTCCATGACACTACTGACTGTACGTCCGCAGGTTACCTATGCCTGTTCTTGTGTCATACCAGCTCCGCCGCTGGAGGCTCTGGAAGACAGTGCGGCTGTGTTTGAAGGCACCGTAATATCGGTCACCAAACCATCCGGAATTATGCAATCCAGTGCTGATCCCATGCAGGTTACCTTTCAGGTGGGGGCCCGGTGGAAGGGGGATTTGGGTAATCAAGTGACCGTAAATACGGCGCAGTCCGGAGACAGCTGCGGCTTTGAGTTCGCCGAGGGGGAACGCTATATGGTTTATGCAAGAGGAGCGGAAGCAGATGGAAACCTAGCGAAGGGGGATGAAGAACAGAGTGAGTTGACTACGAGCCTGTGCAGCCGAACTGCCCTGTATGCTGACGCGCAGGAAGATCTGAATGAGCTGGGGCCAGGTACCGGCGGCGGGTCGCCGACAGCTCCGCCAGAGACCGCTGAAGGTGATGCACCTTCAGTACCTGTAGACAACCATTCAGCAACAGCACCCTGGCTGCTATATGTGGGAGCGGGTGCGGGGATGGTGATCTTGATAGCACTAGGGCTAACCTGGCAGCGCCGTCAAAGTAACAAATCACGGAAATAAGCAGCAGCTGATGATCACTGTGTAAGACATAATGAAGCAGGATGAGGCGGAGTAAGAGGAGGCGCGGTAAAGCAACGGTGGAGGATGCCTGGGCAACGCAGCTGGTTTGTTAGAAGAACGGGAGCTTCATATCAATAGAAGGGAGGCTCATGGCTAAACGCTATAAGTCTCCCTTCTATTATGCTCATAGTGCAGGCGAAGCAGGAGAATGTCCGAACTCTAACTTTAGCGCCACGGCTGATAGAGCCGGTTCTCCGTAAGCCAGTCTATCATTTCCTCCACGCATTCCTCTGGGGTACGCTCTGCCGTGTGCAGCCTCAGCTCCGGGTGGTCCGGAGCCTCATAAGGATCGGAGATCCCGGTGAAGGCCGGGATTTCACCGGAGCGGGCCTTGGCGTAAAGCCCTTTGACATCCCGCGCTTCACACACGGGGAGAGGGCAGTCTACATAGACCTCCACGAACCCCGGCAGCTCCCCGCGGGCATAGCTGCGCATGTCGGCATAAGGGCTGATCACCGAGACCACGGTGACGACGCCGTGCCGGTTCAGCAGGCCGGCGATATAGACCGCCCTGCGGATATTCTCGAGCCGGTCCTCGCGGCTGAAGCCAAGGCCCCGGCTCAGTATGCGCCGCAGCTCATCACCGTCAAGCCATTCGACTGCCCGGCCCTGCTCCTGCAGCCGGTCCTTGAGCAGAGCGGCAAGCGTGGACTTGCCCGCCCCGGACAGGCCGGTGAGCCATATCGTTACCCCTGTTTGTGTCTGAGCATGTAGCTGAGCCGTCATTGCTTTGTCCTCCCGTAACTTTTCGCTTCATTGTAGCCACCTTGTAGCCATATTGTAGCCACATTTGCTCTATCCACTGAACGGTACTCTTTCGAAATAGCGGCCTAGGAGATAGAACCAGACTTCTGCTCGAAGCTAAGAACCTCATCCGACAATAACTGTATTAACTACAACTAAAATCACCAGCCATTGTCTTTCCAGTCTAATAGCTGCACTTTCTACAACTAAAAGGACAGACTTTCCCCAAATGAGCGCCTTCGGCCATTTTTAGTTGTACAGCATACACTTATCCGCACACATCCGGTGTTTATCCTTCTTTTAATTGTACGAAATACACACATAGAAGAGAAAGTGTGTTTGGAACTCGCCCGACCTTAGAGGTATCTATCCATCGCCGTATCCATTCTATCGAATCTGCCAACCCAATCTGCCAACCCAAACCCGCTCACCGCTGGATCCCCATTTCCCTCATTTCGTCTGGGATTCTCTCTCCCGCGCCGTAAGGGATCCGCTCCAGCAATCCGGAGCCGTAAATCTGCTCCAGGCCAAGCTCCGGCATATGAATATAGCCGATGTAGCAGTCGCAGACCTTCATCCGGCAGCTGCGCAGCGCAGCGAGTCCTTCGAGACCATCGTGGTAGAGGTTACCGATGACCGCGCGGTCCTTGTAGCAGCGTTTCACGAGACCTGCCCCTTGCACATAGAACACGTTGCTGCCTGCATTGCAGCTTTTGCCCAGACTGTCGTAGTCAACGGCATTGATCCGGAAATAAGGATCTATCCCACTAAGGAAGCCTACATCCTCTGGCGCATAATAATCCGGCTTGTCCTTGTAGGCGTTCACCCACAGATAGACATCCTCCGGCAGGGCGGCACGCAGCGAGGCAATAGCCGGAAAAGCGCCATGAACACCTACACTGCCCACGCTGAATGGAATGCCCTGCCCGTATACAGTCATACACTGCGCCAGGAACCGTTCCTCACTCACCTGCCCGGGATGATAGGTCGCCCAGAAGGCGGATTTGGCCGGATTCAGCTCTGCGGTGAAATCAAGCCGGGCCGACAAATTCGTCTGGATGGCGACTTTGTCCACATGCTCCAGATGGGATAGAGTGATTAGCGCGTCCCGGTACCAGCGGTGTGTCAGTCCTTCCCCGTAGGGATTGAAGAAAATAGACAGCCGGTGGCCTGCCGCTCCCTGCTCCGACACCCAGTGGACGAAGGCCGTAAGATGCTCACGGTCTTTGGCGAGGGTAGCGGCGCTGTCTTTTATTTTGCCGAAGGGGCAGTAAGGGCAGTCATAGTTGCAGGAGGAGAGGGAGCCGCGGTAGTAGAGGACCGCCTTCATGGCAGGATGAACCCCTTCATCTGCTCCCTGATCTCGCCGGAGATGAACCAGTCCCCGATGGAATCGGAGTAGCCGAGCCCATCCGGAGTCAGCCGCAGGATGCCCTCTTCATCCTTGGCGAAGCCGCTCTGTACCAGCAGGCCCAGCTCGGGATGATCTTCCCGGACCGCAGAACCGAATCTCCTGCTGTAATCTGCCACGGTGAGACCTTCGCTATGCAGGATAGCTTTGAGAATGAAGCGCCGTTTCTGTTCTGCAAGGCTCAGTACAATCCCGTAGTCAGCAGTATCATAACGTTCGGCTGCTACATAGTCAGCGATGATGCTCTCTGTAGCTTTGCGGCTGACGCCGTAGCGGGAGGCATAATGTACATTCCGGGTATAGGAACGGGCGCCGCAGCCGAGGCCGACCATGCCTTCCTCCTGGCAGCTGTAATCCAGAAGATCCTTCCCGGTTCCTGCATCCTCCTTGGCGAACCTGCGCATCGAGTACTGGCGGTAGCCATGCTCCGCCAGCAGCCGGCATGCAGCCTGATAGCACTCATGGCGGATATCACTCTGACGCAGCAGATCGCCCGGCTTCACAATCGTATGCTCACGGGTGTAGAGCGGATAGATGAAGATCTCCTCCGGCTCATGCAGCAGCGCCTGATTCAGCGAATACAGCCATGATTCCACCGTTTGCCCCGGAAGTCCGTAGATCAGATCCAGATTGAGGATGGGGAAATCATATTTGCCCAGCAGCTCAAGCGCCCGGTATACCACGTCCGGGTCCTGCGGCCGGTAGATGGCAGCCGACTCGGCGGCCACGAAGCTCTGGATGCCCATGCTGACCCGGTCCACGGCATGCTCCTTCAGAATCGACAGCTTCTCCTCCGTCAGCGTCTCGGGTGAGGTTTCGACGGAGATGGATGTGGCTGAGAGATCCACTCCCATGATATCCGCAGCAATGCCGAACAGCCGGTTCAACTGCGCGGGAGCCAGCAGGCTTGGCGTTCCGCCGCCGATGGCGAAGCGCGCATAAGGTTTGTGACTGGTAAAAGCAGCCCACTGCTTCGCCTGCCGTTCCAGCGCGTCTACGTACTCGGCGTGGACATTCGCTCTTTTATCGGGCAGGGTGAACAGGTTGCAGAAGCCGCAGCGTGCGCCGCAGAAGGGAATATGCATATATAAGAAGAAACTCTCCGCAGGCTCGTCCCGCCACAGTTCCTCTAAAGAAATGGGGGCCGCGAACTCGCGGTAAGCGGTCTTGTGCGGATAGGAATAGAGATAATTGCGGTAAGGATTGGCCGTAATCTGTCCGGTCCATTCCTGAAGCTCCCCGGAGGAGAAGGGAGGTTGCCCGTCATTGCTCTTGTAATAAGTGGATTGCCGGATTGACGTCATACGTTCTCCTTCCTTTTGCGGGATAGTACAGCTATATAAAAAATTCGCGGTAAGGAACATTCCATACCGTTTCATGCGCCAGCCGGTGGCCCTGGTAGCCGTCTTCACCGTAAGCTTCTCCATGATCGGAGAGCGCCAGGCAGAACACAGGGTTACCGCGTTCGCGGAAGGCAGCAAACAGACGCCCCAGTTCACCGTCGGCATAGCGGAGGGCAGCGCGCTGGCTGTCCACAGAATCACGCTTCGCCCCAGGCAGGAACATATGATTCGGGCCGTGGATCGCCGAGACATTAATGAACATAAACAATCGCTGGTCCAGCGCGGTATTGTTCAGTATCTTGAGCGCATGATTTACCTGATGCTCCGTGGAGCGCGGGTTCGTCACCCCGAACGTCATCCGCCAGTAGCTATGCTGGAAGTAACCGGGCAGGACACGGGCGAGGGGAACCTTTTTGCTGAAAAAGATGACGCCCCCGATACACACCGTCTGATATCCCGCCGCCGCCAGCCCGGACACCATATCCGGCGTATCGAACAGCCAGGTATGGGGATGCGTCGCAAGGCCGGTATTCCGGGAATGGAAGAGCCGCACATGCTCAGCCTTATTCGTAGTGGCCGGAGTGGGCAGGAATCCGCCGAAGAAGGCGTGATGGGCCGCATAGGTGAAGCTGCCGGGTGTATGCCGCTTTTCCCAGGAACCGCTGCCGCACAGATTGGGACAATTGGCCTCCTCCAGAACAGCGGCATCATAGCGCAGCGTATCGAGCGTAATCATTAAGATATCGTGGGTGCCGACAACGGCATTCATATCGGTCATAGGGCCAGGTTCCTCCCGGATAGCTGTTTCATTTCCCATTCATAGGTGCTGCAGCCGTGGTATTCCACATCGTACAATAAGTCGCCAAAAGGGTTCACATCCGCCGTATACGTCCGCCCGGTGCTCCCCAAGAGTACATCAATTCCCGCCACGGAGGAACGCGGAAAAGCAGCCAGAGACTGCTCGGCCGTATGCCGTACCTCTGCCTGCATGTCCTCCGTGAGACCGGCTTCGGCCGGGGTCATCCGGCGGCTGCGCAGATGCAGGTTCGTTATCGGTGTGCTGCTTACCCGTGCAACCGAGTGGCAGGCCACACCGGCAACAACCAGCTGGCGGATATCGAACGATTGCCCGCCCGCGCCGGGCTTCGGAATCCACTGCTCGGCATAGGCGCCGTGGCGGTAGAGCCAATTGATGATTCCGGCGAGGAGCGCAGAGTCCGTATAGCGCCGCAGCTTGCCGGAATTATAATACACCGGGGGGCGGGTGATATAGCTCTCGACCCCGATGGTAGTGACCGCCACCTCGGCTCCTGTTGCCGGATGGAGCTGATAGGCAATGACGCCGGATGCGGCTGAGCCGCTGGCCAGCTTGATGAATACGCGGTGCATCCGCTGCGAGAGCATCAGCCCGCGGAGGGAGGCGTAGTCCACGGGTGCTTGTCCGCTGCTGCTCCTGAGCGGCCGGGGAATAGGGACGCCAGCCGCGGCCAGAATCTGCTGCGTCCGGCGTTTATCGGTCATCGCGGCAATCTCGCCGGGATGGTTGGTCCAGCGGGCGGAGGGCAGGAGCTGCGCGGCTTCACGCTGAATCCGGGCCAGCAGCCGGCAGTAGCCGCGGAACCACTGGGACGGATGATGCAGCACGCCGGGCATATCCTTGAGCGCGCCGGCCGTCTTGAAGCTCAGCGGACGGAGGTCCGGCTGGCCGCCGTAAGGATGCAGCGAGTCGTCTGCGTCCGGCGCATCCGGCGCACCGAGCGCGATCAAGGCGCGCTCGGTTTCGAAGCTGCCGCCCGGCGACTCCAGCCGCAGCAGCGGCGGGGCCGTGTCCGGGGCAGGCGCTGCGGGGGCAGATGCGGCCGGCATGGCCAGCCGGCTGATGTCGCGGCCTTGGGCAGCCAGCTCTGTTAGCTCCGGCAATCTGTCCGGTGCCGGTGAATTCACCTTTGCTTGTCCCTGCAATGCATCCAGTACCTGCATTGCATCAACCCGCTGCCCCGCCTGCCCGGACACTCCGCCCAGCGGCTGCTCCCGCACCGGTAGCATGTCCAGCCTATACCCCGTCTGCTCCAGCAAATCAGCCAGCGGCTGGCCCTGCAACAGCCCAGCGTACGGAATCAGGACTGCCGGAGGCATGCCGAGGCGGCTTCGCGCCTGCTGGATGCCTTCCGAGCGCCTGTCGCCGGGATTGCAGAACACAATCAGCGGCTCTACGGGTGGCATCACTCGGTGATCGACGGATAACGCCAGTCATCCTCGTCGTCGCTTTTCTGCTGGTCGCTGACATCGGCAGGCAGTCCGCTGTTCTTCCAGCGCTGAATCATTCCGTCAGACATATAATGATGGCTCAAGTTGAGCAGCTTTAGTCCTTTGATCTTCCCGCTGGCGAGCAGCGCCTCGGCGCCGGTATCGCTAAGGGTTCCGAGTGACAGGTCGAGCGTCTCGAGCTGATCCAGAATAGGTGCATCGGCTAAGGCTGCAGCGATTTCATCCTGGATTTCACTGTTTTTGAGTCCCAGATAGGTAAGCTTGGGGAACTTTCCGGGTTCGATCAGCGGATACAGGTCTTCCAGACCGCCGTCAAAGCCGTAGTTGTCCACGCCTAGATATAATTCCAGCTTTTGCAGATTAGGCAGATTGGCGGCGGCGATATCGGCCAGGACATTTTTACCGAGTCCGCCTGTTATAATAATCAGTTCCTCGAGCTTCTCATGCTGCAGTTGGCTCAGCCGCAAGTCCGTGCCGCCCTGCGCAGTCAATGACTGCAGCTCCGGATAAGCGGGAAGCAGTGGAGAGAGGTCCGTTTGGGTAATCCACGAAATTTCACATTCCTCATACCCCATTTCCCCAATAAAAAGCTTGCGCAACGCAGGGAAACTTGCACTGTGCTTCACCAGCGCCTGGACGGCATCCTCCGAGCTGTTCTCGTAGGCTTGCCCCCAATCCCCAATCGTCAGACTGCTTACTCCAGCGGCTTCGGGGCTTTTGCTCAATTGTTCAATCTCCGTCTCTATCCGCTTACCTTCTTCAAATGCATCGTAATCGATACTGAGCTTCACTGCTGTCATGAACATTCCCTCCCGGAAAATTATGGCTTCCAAATCACCCTAACATTAAGCAGAAGGGGAGTCAAATAGCCAAGACGGAGGGTCACGGGAGGGATCGGCAGCAGCTGGAGCGGTAGGGTAGGAGGGACATTAGAGTAGGATGAGGGAGGCTGGAGAGTAGCTGGAGAGTAGCTGGAGAGCAGATGTAGAGTGGGAGTATAGCAGTAGTAAAGGTGCTTGTTGAGTAGTATGTGGTATAGCAGAGAGTGGCTGGAGAGCGGTTTTAGAGTAGGAGTAGAGCGGTAATAGAGTTGCTTGTAGAGTAGCATGGAGTGTAGTTGAAGAGTACGTGTGGAGTAGGAGTAGAGCAGTAGTAGAGGTGCTTGTAGAGTAGCTGGAGAATAATATGAGATTAGCTGGAGAGTGGCTTGGATGATTTTCGCAAATTTATGGAGTTTTTGATCCAGAGTAATTTTAGGCTTTTGTGTACGCGAAATGAAGTTATGCAGCCTGTATGTAACGCTACTCCTAATTAGCAGCCTTCCCATCGCTGATAATAAGATGAACTGATTCAAATGTTGCACAAATTACAACTTTGAGTAGCGGTACCGGGCCATTAAAGAGAATTATTGTAGAAAATGCAAGAATTTTAACATAAATTCAATGAAAACAAGGGAAATCCTGTATTTTTGAGGCGTCATGGGAGTTTTTACAACAATTTCGATTTTCATCGCTTATCGCGATGGGAATGTTGTATTTCATGCAGGATTTTGAAGAGGAAGGGGAGGAGGGGCAGCAAGCCCCGAAAGTACCGTGAAGCCCCCGAATCACCAGCCCCCCCGATAATGCACCAAGCGGCGTATAATGCATGGCAGTGGAATCGCAGCCTAATGCAGCACCGCCCGCACATTTTCTCCCTGGCATTCCGTCCGGCCCCGACGCTCCACTCCATCGCCTAGCCCGGGCGTCCCGCTTCATCGTCCGGCCCCAACGTCCGCCCCAACATCCCGCTCCCCCCGCCCTAAAGCGGCAGAGAGACGGGCCAGCGGCGTGCCATCATACCCAGCCGAACAGCCGGGCAGCGGCTGCAACCAGGAAGGTTACCGCGATGGCGATGCCGAGCGGAATGACGGCGGAGAGCACCGCCCACTTCATGCTTTTGGTCTCCTTGTAGATGTTCACCAGCGTGGTGCCGCAAGGATAATGCAGCAGGGAGAACAACATCATATTCAGTGCAGTCAGCCAGGTCCAGCCGTGGCTCAGGAAGATATCCTTGATGCTGCCAAGACCTTCAATATCGACCATGGCACCCGAGGACATGTAGCCCATGAGCAGGATGGGCAGCACAATCTCATTGGCCGGGAGCCCCAGGATGAAGGCCATAATAATGAAGCCGTCCATGCCGAGCAGTTGGGCAAAAGGATCAAAGAATGCAGCCATATGGTTAAGCACGCTCTCCCCGCCGACAAACACATTGCCGAGAATCCAGGTGATAATGCCGGCCGGTGCGGCTACGACGATAGCACGGGTCAGCACATTAAGCGATTTCTCTTTGGAGGAGCGGATGATTGTCTTCCAGATCTGCGGGCGGCGGTATGGCGGAAGCTCCAGCGTGTAATGGGTAGGCACACCGCGCAGCGCTGTTCTGGACATGACCCAGGATACACTCAGAGTTACGGTAATGCCGACCAGCACGATGCCCATCAGTACCAGAGCCGTGGAGAAGGTGCGCAGCATTCCGGTTGTAGCGGCTCCGACCATGAACATGGAGGAGAGCAGGATAAGTGTGGGCCAGCGGCCGTTGCAGGGCACGAAGTTGTTGGTCAGAATAGCCAGCATCCGTTCACGGGGCGATTCAATAATGCGGGTCGAGAGAATGGCGGCAGCATTGCAGCCGAAGCCCATCGACATCGTTAAGGCCTGCTTGCCGTGGCCGCCGGATTTCTTGAACAGGCGGTCCATGTTAAAGGCTACCCGGGGCAGATACCCGAAATTCTCCAGCAGCGCAAACACCGGGAAGAAAATCATCATCGGCGGCAGCATGACACTGATGACCCATGAGGTTCCGCGGTACAATCCGAGCACAAGGACGCCATGCAGCCAGGCCGGCGCATGAAGAGCGGTGAATCCTGCAGTCAGATAGCCCTCGATCCAGCTGAAGAGGGAGGCAAGCCAGCTTGAAGGATAGTTGGCCCCGGCAATCGTAATCCAGAATACCAGGCCGAGACCGGCAAGCATGATGGGGAAGCCCCAGAGCTTGGAGGTAACGATATTATCCAGTTTATAGGTGCTGCCAAGCTTCTTCTTATCTTGGTAAGTGACTGCATCGCTGCAGATGGCGGCGGATACGCCGTAGATCCCGCTGACAATCTCATCGCGGATTCCCCCTTGATCAGCCAGCTTCTTAGCGGCCGCGAGCAGAGAATCCACCGGGTCGTGACCGTTAATGGCATGCGGTGATTCCATGGCCGACCACCTCCTCGCTTACGGGAATATCCTTGCGGCCCATGCGGGCTTTGAGTGAAGTAAGCAGGCTGTGATCACCATCCAGCAGCCGGAGGGCAATCCAGCGGGCGGGGTATCTCGAACCGATGGTCTGCTCAACCATAGGAATCAGCTCGGCAATGCCTTGCTCAATGTCGGTGCTGTAGGTGATTTTCAGCGGCTCTGCCTTGAATGCACCCGTGGCCACGCGCTCGATTTGATCAAGCAGCGCTTCAATACCGATTTTGTTACGGGCAGAAATAGCGGTTACGGGAACGCCGAGCCTCTTGGAGATCCGCTTCAGATTGATATCAATTCCAAGCCGGCGGGCTTCATCAATCAGATTGATGCAGACCACGGCACGGCCGGTGATCTCCAGTACCTGCAGGGCAAGGTTAAGATTGCGTTCCAGCGAGGTAGCATCCAGGACCACTAGCGTTACATCCGGCTGTTCAAAAATAATATAGTCCCTCGCAGCCTCTTCATCGGCGGAGTTGGAGTAGAGCGAGTAGGTGCCCGGAAGATCCACAGCCAGGTACGTGTGGTTCTTGTGGTAGAACCCGCCTTCGGCGGTGACTACGGTTTTGCCTGCCCAGTTGCCGGTATGCTGGCGCATGCCGGTCAGCAGATTGAACAGCGTGCTCTTACCCGTGTTGGGATTGCCTGCAAAAGCGACCGTGTACTGGCTCATCCTTCACCGCCTCCCATTAATTGCCCGTAGATTAAAGAGCTCTCTTCCCGGCGCAGGGCAATCGTCGTATTGCTTACCCGGAATGCCGTAGGATCTCCCAGCGGGCTGCGCCGCAGCACTTCTACGCTATTCCCGACGACGAATCCCAGATCAAGCAGTCTTCTCCGCAGCACACCTTGAACTTCAATGCCGCTGATGCGCAGCGTACTGCCGTTCACAGCCTCTGACAATGGAATAACGGCTTCAGCCATAAGATCTCCTTCTTTCGTATGAAATGGAATGAATGAATATATAGCCATAAGTATGGAGTATGCATTTATATAGTGTATTGTGCACGCGGCATAGATTATTGCAGCCTGCCACAATAATAGTATATGTGAATAAATTTGTCCTTGCAACAAGAATGTTTCCCTAGGGAAAGAAAAAATAATCCCTGCTATAAAAGCGGCACAGGCCTCTTTATAGCAGGGATACGGAAGAGTAATAAATTAGAAGCGTCTATTCTGTGGTGACGATTGTTTGAACATAGGCGGAGGCTGTCTGCTGCTACTCCTGGCTGCCGAAATCCAGTGTGCGGCCGGTTTCTGCCAGCGTCTTCGTATTGCAGAGAATCTGCCACCATGAACTGTTGCTGGCATCGTAGGAAGGATCATCCGGATGCCAGTCTCCATGAACCAGTGTCAGCCTGGTACAGCCGCCCGCTGGCTCCAGCTTCCAGGAGATGACAGACTCATAATTCTCTCTATTCGTGAGGTAAGCGGGGCCGGTCCTATGGGTATAGCGCAGCGTCTGCTGCGGAACATATTCGAGCAGAGTGCCGTAGACATGTACCGTCTCTTCCCCGGCTGCCCCCGGGCCTACATACTCCAGCTGCTCACCCACAACAAAACTGGAGCGGATTACACTTCCGTAATAGATTTGCCGGACCTTCTCCGGGGAGACTAGAACCTCCCATACTTCTGCCACGGCAGCACCGATATAGAAGTCATACTTCAATTCTCTCATTCCCTGTTCCTCCTGGCATTATTGGATTCATGAACAATATACACAAGGATCACTGACAACTGCGGTCAGTGATCCTTCAGGAGATTAAGAGTCCTTATAATGTTCGGCAAGATCCGCAGCAACCCTGGACAGCTTGTGCTTGAGGGACGCGGGTTCCACAATGGCCAGCGATTTGCCGTAAGGCAACAGGAAATAAGGGGCGTAGCTGTGTAAGGCAGCCTGATTCAGCAGAAACCGGGCACTTCCCGTGCTGCGCCGCTCCAGCGTATGCCCGAATAGCCAGTGACTGCACAGATCGTTCAGGGTGGCTTCGGCCGCTTCGATGACCACAGCGGTTAACTCAGAGTCCTCCTCCGTTGCAGGAAGCAGCCTCTGCAATAAGAAATCTCGTGCCGAGAATCCGTCAGGACGAAGGAAGGCTGCCCCTGTCCGCTGCAGTCCGATGATCCGGTCCACCCGGAAGTTGCGGATATCCTGGCGCAGATGGCAGAAGCCGGAGAGATACCACTGGCCCTTCCACATCACCAGACCATAAGGGTCGATGCACCGGGAGGACGCCGGGGTACCGTTCCCCTTGCGGTATTCCATCTGAAGAGAGAGACCCTCCGCAGTGCAGACTTCCAGTTCTTCAAGCAGCAGCGAAGGGTGCTCTCCAGGGGAGTGGAGGATCGCAAGTCCGCTCTCATGGCGCTCCATCTGCGACAGCTGGGCCTCATTGCTGTAACGCTTAAGCTTGGCAATTGCCCCGTCGAGCGCATCAACGTAAGGGTAGCCGCTCCCCCTGGCAAAGGCAGATGCCTGTACAAGTGCCCGCCGTTCTCCATCATTGAAGAATAGCGGAGCAGTGCTGAATTGCTCCGGCAGCCAGAAGCCGCCGCCCGGCCCGGCATCGGCCTCTACAGGGACACCGCTGGCGCACAGCGCATCGATGTAGCGGTAGATCGAGCGGACGCTCAGCTCAAGCTCGTCTGCCAGTTCGGCGGCCGTTCTTTTGCGCTGCTTCAGCATCCAGAGTATAGACAGCATATAATCGGCTTTGGCCATTGGCTTGTTCCTCCTGGGCAGATAACTGATTCTTACAGCCAGTGTACCTTCAACAACCCGTTTTGCCAACCTTCTGCAGAGCCGCCGGGTGATGAAGCCAGGCCGGGACCGGCCTACGAAGTGGATCGCTTAGACCCGCTGTGCACCAGGATGGAAATAGCCAGCAGCAGCGGGATGGCGACTTGAAACACCGGATCAAGCTTAAGGCTTGGGCCCAGGCCGATGGCAATATGCTGTGTGTAGTCGCGCTCCAGAAAGGAAGCTCCATAGATAACGGCGCCTACCGGAAAGACCCACCACTTGGCCGGTTTGCCGGTCAGCTCCGCAATAGCTTTTACCGAACAGAAATAGAAGAGCATCATCTTAATCAGCAGCCCCAGGAAGAGCTGGATGGTCACCAGGATATCGAGCCGTTCCACAAACTTGAGGTTCGATAAGGTCCGGACAGTTTTGAGAAAAGGCAGCTGGCTGATCCCCGCTATGGTCGGACCGAGAACCGCCACATTGAGCGCGTTCATGAAGATCAGGAACAGACTGATGAGCAGATAGGCGTTCACTGTATATTTTACGGGCACACCAGGCTTATCCCATAGAGACCACAGCATCAGGAACACAATCATCTGCCCGAAGGGGAACGAGACGATATCCGGCAGCGCAGCTTTGACAACCGGCATCAGTCCGCCATCCAAGACAGGACCCAGGCGGGTGAAATCAATGGAACCCATTATTCCAAGCAGCACAACAAGCACAATGTAAAAGAAGATCATCACCGGCAGCAGAACCTCAGGCAGCCTGAAAATAACCTCAGCCCCCTTCCAGATAGCATACAGGGCAAGAAGTACAAAGATTATCATCGTGATCGACATTGGCGTTCTTGGAAGCAGAGTCATTGACGTCAATTCACCCAGATCACGGACATTACGCATGGACTGGTAGGCGAAATATAAGCTGTAGATTCCTCCGATGAATGATCCTGGAACCTTGCCGAAATGGAATTTAAGCATACCAATCAGATCTGTATCCTGAGAACGGTGCTGGATCCACATCAGAAGAAGCAGAAGGATGAATCCGGCAGCAGAACCTGTACACATCGCCAGCCAGGAATCCTGCTTGGCCTTGCCACCAAGCAGAAACAGCGGCGTGCTGCCGATTTCAAACAGCATGATCATGAACGCGATTTGCAGGGAAGTGACCTGTTCTTTCTTGGGCATGGTCCGAAATCAGCCTCCTAACCAATAGATAATGGCTCTGCCTACAGGCTGGAAGAACGCCGTATAGAAGATACCCAGCGAGAAATGGGGCGTTTCAGTAATCCCGCATATATTAATATAGGCGCAATAGCCAAGGATGCAGCCGAACCAGAGCCGGTGCAGCTTGCGGCCTGGTCCGCGCAGCTTGGTCCAGCCCCATAAGAATGCAATCACATAGAGTAGAAGAGTTATGGCTATTTTCATAGTGAAGCTCCTTTACTCCTGCTGGACGGATTTGAACGATTTATTGCTGAGGCCTGTCCGTTCAATCTGGAACGAGACATGCGGGCGGATCTCAATCTCCTTAAATACGCTGTCCCAGCTCTTCTCCTTCTCAATCTGCTTCCAGTGCTTGCGGTCGCTGCGGTGAATTCTCACCGCAAATCCCGTGACGTCAGCACCCAGCTTTTTGATCTCCGCCCAAGAGGTATTCACGAGCTCCGTCACCTGCTGTTCGAGGGATTCCTCCATTCCGGTGATGGCAGCGCGGTCATTCAAATCCATAACGCTACCGAGCTCGGTGAGCACACCGCTGCCTTTGATATTTATATCCATAATATAATGATCCTTGGCCCAGACCGGACGCACGGAAGTAGTTGAATTCTGGAGAATAAATGAAGCATCCGGCTTGCCGCTTATTGCGGGCTGGGATGCAAAGGCTATAGTAGCGGACTCGATATTGTCAGTCATAAAAGATAATCCGAAGGCTTGTTTCTGGTTAAGCCAGCCCACAAACTTCTCACCCTTTAGCACACCCAGCCTTCCCAGCTCCAGGCGCGAGGGCAGGTCCGTAACTCCGGTCTCACTGGTCTCATCCATAATCTTAGGTCCGGTGAGCCGGATTTCCGGCAATACCGCACTGCCGGATTCAGAGGAGAGTGCCATGGCCAGCTCATACAGGCGGGTGCCGGGATAATAGGAGAGGAGCTTTGCTTCCTGCTCAATCATAAGCTGGATGCCGGCGCCCTGATTCTTGGTCATCTGCATCAGCTGATCCAGAATATCACCGGCATCTCCCTGGGAAATAAACATATATACTGTTTCCCTGGCATCCTGCTTGCGCAGGAACAGGTCCAGCAGTTGGTTAATCCCGTGCTTAGCCAGGCTTTCCCCGATGACGGTAATCCGTGAATGAGAGAAGAACATCTCGCGGGTGCTGGTCAGATTGCTTCTTTCAATGGCTTCCATGATCGTCCTGCCTTTTACCGTGAAGGTGAGGAATGGCGGAGAACTTGTACTGCCGCCTCCGCTGCCTCCCATGCCGCTTGAACCTGAGGAAGGATTGATGACCTGATAGGTGGCCTTCCACTCGTTGTTCTCCCAGTCATAAGCCGAACCCGAAGTAATGCCGAGCTCGCTCAGTTCGCGGTTATCCCAGCAGCCGGAGAGAAGCGCGGATAGAAGCGGGACCATGAGTATAAGGCACAGCGTTCTTCCCGGTTTATTCATGTTTCCCACCCTTTCCGTTTGGATCTCGATTTCTGGAACCGGTACAGCAGAACCGCTCCCAGCGGAACCAGTACGTTGAACAGGAAGAAGACCAGGAAACGGCCTTCTTTGTTATACTGGTTGAGTTTGGCCGGGTTTTGCCATGTGAACAGACATTCCAGCGCAATGACCAGACCTAAAGCACCAATGAACGGACGGCTGCTGCTGACCCGGAAGGTCTGCTTGAAGCACTCTACCGTCACAAACAGGAAAATAGCTAATTTCAGATAGATGGACAGCACCCAATAGGAGATAAAGAGAATATCCAGCTTCTCAATGAACCTCCCGATCCGTATGATGCTAACGGTCGAAAATCCGGGATAGGCAGTCAGCTTTGTAAAGTGCGGGCCAAAGGCCATTAAAGCCGAGACTAGTGTGAGCAACATCAGAGCAGATACAAATAGAAGCCCTGTCCAGCCAATGACCCGTGCCCTCGATGGATACTGAAGATAGGGAGCCAGAAACAACAGTACAGCGACTTCGGACATCCATGCTGTCGGCGTCAGACTGGCCAGCGTCAATTCAGCCAGCGTATGATCGAACATCGGCAGTAATTGATGCACATTCAGATCATGGTACAATCCGAACAGAAACAGCGGTGTGAAGAATAAATAGAGCAGAATGACAAGGCTGTTCACTCTGGAGATGGCTTCAATCCCCTGTCTTACCATGTAGATGGTAATGAACAGAATGAGGATAACCAGTACGGTTACTGGTGTATTGATCAGCACATTGTCCTTGAGGAAATTGACGAACTCGCGCAGAATTGTTGCTGTTGTGTCCAGGTAGAACTGCAGCATCAGCAGACCGAGGATGGTAGAGATAACCGGGGAGGTTTTCTCCCCAACCCAGTCCAGAAAAGGAGCCCCATTGCTATAGCGGATTACTGTCCCGACAATGGCCGCGATGAGCAGCCCCGCCAGCGTTGACATAATAATGGACAGCGGTGCGTCTTGTTCAGCATAGCTCGTGATAATGATGGGCAGCACGACGGTGGCCGTCGGCAGAATCGTATTGACAACGAGCATAGCTGCCTGGGTAGTGCCGATTTTTCCGTTCAAGCTGGATCCTCTCCCTGCGGCTTAGGCTGTTCCGTAGATTTTTGATTCGCTCCTTCAGCTGGCTGAGGCTTCTGGTTGGGTCCTTGTCTGCGGGTTTCTTTGCCCAGATCGGTTTTGGGACGCATGGTCATACTCCATAGCGGGACGCGGATGAAGATATCCTTCAGATAACGCGGAATCATCGGCGCTACCGGAGACAGATAGGGAACGCCGAAGGAACGCAGTCCCGCCATATGAATCAGGAGCACCATCATGAAGGACATGATGCCGAACAAGCCGAGCGTTGAAGCGATGAACATCATTACAAAGCGGATCAGGCGGATGGAGTTGGCAATCGCCAGTGACGGTATCACAAAGTTCGAGATAGCGGTAAAAGAAACCACAATAACCATAGCCGCCGAGACAAGACCGGCCTGAACGGCAGCCTGCCCCAGCACCAGTGCGCCGACAATGGAGATAGCCGGTCCGATGGTACGCGGCATGCGTACCCCGGCTTCGCGCAGCACATCGAAGGTGAGCTCCATGAGCAGCGCTTCCGCCAGCGCGGGCAGCGGTACCCCCTCGCGCTGGGCAGCGAGACTGATCAGCAGGGTGGTCGGCAGCATTTCCTGGTGAAAGGTAGTGACAGCAATATAGAGTGCGGGCAGCAGCATCGACACAAAGAAAGCCCCGTAGCGGATCAGCCGCAGAAAGGAGGAGATATCGTACCGCTGGTAGTAGTCTTCACTGGACTGAAAGAAGTTGAAGAAGGTAGAAGGCGCCAGCAGCGCAAAGGGCGTGCCGTCAATAATAATCCCGATCTGGCCTTCCAGAATACCTCCGGCTACAGCATCGGGACGTTCTGTGTTCTGAATGGTAGGGAAGGGGGTCAGGCCACCGTCCTGAATGAATTCTTCAATATAGTTGCTCTCCAGAATGGCATCCGTATTAATGGCATTAAGCCGGCGGCGGATTTCTGTCAGCACCTGTTCACTGGCGATGCCCTTCAAATAAATGATGGCGATTCCGGTCTGGGTACGTTGGCCGATTTTATATTCTTCGATCCGCAGATCGGTAGTTTTGAGCCGGCGGCGCAGCATGGAGGTGCCCGTGCGCAGACTTTCCGTGAAGCCCTCCTTCGGACCGCGGATGACACCCTGGGAGGTCGGCTCGTTAATGCTTCTCTTCTCCCAGCCGGAGGTGTCTGCGGCCAGTGCGACCTGAAGTCCTTCGAACAGAATCAGCGTATAGCCTTCAAAAAGCAGAGCCAGCAGAACTTCCAGCGTTTTGCCTTCCTTGACGCCCCCGACCGGCAGCATCTGGTCCTTGATCATACTGAAGGCCGCTTCGGCGGTAATCGTATCTCCTTTCAGTGTCACATTCTCCATCAATGGCTGGAGCACCGTCTGGTTGACAGAATCGGCATTCACCAGACCGTCAATATATATGAACGTAAGGGAAAGGGAGCTTAAGGATTCATTGGTGAAGTTGCGGATAACGATATCCGAGCTGCTGCCGATCCGCTTTCCGATTTCCTGCAAATTCACCTCAAGTGAGGCGTTCAGCGGGAGCGGTGCGGGCACAGAGGTTTCCACGGGATCTTTGCCTGTCTTCCGGCCTTTCTGCTGATTCTGCGGCATCTTCGGGGGCTCCTTTCTGCTGGATTCTGGATTCTTTGGCTGTATTATCCCCCGCAGGTGGATTCCTTATTCTGCCTGATTTACGGAGTCAGTGGTTGAATTACAGGCTTATGAACGCGAAAAAGGCATTTCTCCAACCTGTTCAGGATGGGAGAAATGCCTCCATATAGATACTTATAGCCGAATATTATTTGGTCTGGACGACCAATGCGTTGCTGATCAGGCGGCCGGGTGTGGTCAGATATTTGCCGTTATAGTAGAGGCCGCTTGAGGCGCCGCCATCCAGATTCATCGCCTGGTACGCACCAGCCTGCTTCATAATTTCCGCCAGCTGGGGGATGGTTGCCCCGCCGGAGGTCAACAGAATCAGCTTGTGGTCGCGGGTCAGACCCAGCGCGCTGCGGGAGCCTCCGCCTGTCAGTATCTTAGGGTCCTTGAAGCCCTCGGCGAGCACATTGAGGGATATTTTGCCGTTCACCAGCAGCCGCGGGCCTGCCTGCAATGCGCCTTGAATGGAGCCGGCGTTGAAGCGGTTCATGAATTCGCTGCCTGGGATCAGCTCAGCCAGCAGGTTGCCGTCATAGGCAAAGACCGTCCGCTTGTCGCCGGGGCTGTTCTTCAGCATTTTGCCACCGCTGATAATATAGCCGTAAGGTGCATAGTAGGTGCCTTTGGTGTAGGCATCGAAGAAGGTGCCGTTGATGGCGGCTGCGGCATTGCTGCGCTTAGCGATGCTGGCGAGCGCCTCTGTCTTGCCGACAGTATTTCCGGCAAGGACGGCATCCAGCTTCACTGACGGATGCAGCAGGGAGACTGTAACGGTCTGCACGGCGAAGGAACGTCCGCCGACCTTATAGGTATGCTTGCCGCTGACTACAGCAGGCGTACCGCTCTTGAACAGGGCGCCGTTCTGCACGGGCAGGGTGGCTGTTGCCCCGCCGCTCGTGAGGGTAAGCGCTGCGGAATCTTTATTCCACTGGAGCTGTATGCCAAGCGTTTGGCTGACGAGAGACAATGGAATATAGGTCATGCCATTCCCGCTAAAGGGACGTTCGCCCAGGGTAACGGACTTGCCGTTGACGGAGGCTCCGGCCTTGCCTGGAGTGAAGGTAATAGACACATCATCACGTGTTACCTGGATCTGGCCTCCAGCAGAGCTTACTACAGACTGTATGCCGGCGAAGCCGTTCAGGAATCTTAGCGGAATGAACGAATGGTTCTCCTTATCAACATAGATGGCAAGTTTGGCTGATGTCGCCGCAGCGGCCCGGGGTTGCAGGGGAGCAAGAAGGACAGTGAGCAGACAGAAAGCGGTGAAGAGGACAGACATTCTTTTCATAGTAAACGAAATCTCCTTCAGATTGTAGCAGTATAACTGCAATTTTGGATGAACCCTGGAATGGACTCCAGAAAGAAACACTTGAAATACAATAATATAGCGGGCTCCGTTGACCGTCAATGGAACATGCATAGAGAGGGATGTTCGTTTATAATGAGATCACTTACGGATATTCGCACAAAGGCGGGAAGCGATGATAACAAGAATAGGCTTGATTCGGCACGGCAGCACACTCTGGAATCAGGAAGGCCGGATACAGGGCCACACGGATAATCCTCTGGACGAGGAGGGCTTCCGGCAGGCAGCCGTACTTGCAGAGCGTCTCAGCGGTGAATCGTGGGATTATATCTATTCAAGCGATATGCTGCGGGCCAGACAGACAGCGGAGGTCATTGCCGGGAGGCTGGGGATTCCGCTGGCTGGTCTGATCCCGGGGATTCGGGAAATGAATGGCGGGTTAATAGAAGGTACTACGGAGAAGGAACGGATCGAGCGGTTCGGCAGCGGGTGGAAGACGATGGATATGAAGCTGGAAAGCCGGGACCTGGCTCAGCAGCGGGGTGTCCGGGCCGTTGAAGAGGTTGCCGCCCGCCATCCGGGGCGCAATGTCCTCATAGTCAGTCATGGCGCCATTCTGCGCAGTACGCTGGCTGGACTTGTTCCCTCACTGGATCTCAGTGTAGTGCTGAAGAATACATCAATTACCCGCTTGATCAGAGATGCCGGCGGCTGGACCTGCGAACTGTACAATGACGTGGAACATATGAACGAATAGACAGTCTGGATGATTCTGGAATAGAAGAGAGTCTCCTGCGCAAAGGGTGGCTCTCTTCCATATGTCCCAGAACATACCATCTCAAATCCTGCAGCGTTTGCCGATAATATTCTTAGCATTCATGCAAAGCCCGGCCTTACCTGCCGGATATGTTTAGAATATGTTCAGACTAACCCTGTACAGTAGCGCTTAAATGCGATATATCATATGGATTATCAGAAGGAGGGCAGAGTAATTTGGAAGAGGCCCGGAATTATATACTGGTTGTATTCTCTATTCTCGTTGGTGTGCTAACGGTGTACAGCATCCTCAGGCTGACGCGGAATTTCTCCAAATGTCACCCAAGAGCCCGCGCGGTCCGCACGAGCCTGGTTGTACTAGTTATTAGTGCCGGTCTTGGCAGCATGCACCTGCTGGGCAAGAGAACTTTGTCGGGGTTCACCGCTGAAGATAGCAATCTGTTTATTACTATGGCACTCTATGCGCTTACGCTCGCCGGAATATTGTACCTGTTCCTGCGTGTGCGTATGCTCCTCGGAGAGCGCGAGCAGCTGAAAGAACTGGCCTACCGGGATACCTTAACCGGGCTGCTCAACAAGAACGGAATGGATCATTTCTGGGATCACTGCAAATCAGGCGAACAGCTTGCGGTATTATATCTTGACCTTAACCGCTTCAAATCGATCAATGATACACTCGGCCATCATGCGGGAGATGTGCTGCTTGAAGCCGTTGGCGGCAGTCTGCAGCAATTTTCCCGTAAAGGCAAACGGCATATCTTCAGGGTGGGCGGGGATGAATTCGTCATCATCGCCAAACGCTGCAGCCGTAAGGATGCGGAGCAGCTGGCCCTTAAGGTTCTGGAGAATATCACCCGGAATTACAAATTGGAGACGCATGAATTGTTCGTATCTGCGAGCGTCGGCATCACTATGAGCCAAGGCAGAATTGACCGGAAGCGGCTGCTCCAGGAAGCTGATTCCGCTATGTACAATGCCAAGCAGCTGGGCAGCGGGCGTTATGCGGTTCATAAGCAGGAGAATAGTCTTCCTCCTGTGAAGCTGGTCAGCAGCTCCAGAGCCCAATAGCTTGTGAAATCCTTCCCGAAATACAACATTTTGCTCATAAAATCGGCTAATCTACAATTGTTGCCGAGGCTGCAATGAATCTGGTATGAGCCAGGTGTGAGACATTGTAGCTTTACGCAGAAACGGATACCATCCCTTAGAGGACGGTATCCGTTTCTGTTTGGTACGGCTGCTGCCTGAGTGCTTCAGACAGCTCATGATCCGGAAGCGGCAGCCAACCCGGCCTTTATGCCAATACTATAATCCCTTTGCTGCCAGCAGACCGGCAAGGACATCCGGGTGGTCCGTAATGATGCCGGCTACTCCGGCCTCAATCAGATAGGTCATCCGTTCGGGATCATTGACAGTCCAGGGATGATAGACGATCCCGCTCTCCGCTGCATCGGTGACGAACTCCGGCAGAACGGAAGAGAAATGGGCATGCAGCGCATCCGCCTGAAGCGTAGCCGCATAATCCCAGGGACGGTATAAGCCTTCGCCATACAGAATGCCGGTGCGGATCTCCGGTGCCAGCGACTTGCAATAAGCAAGGGAGTAGTGGTTGAAGCTGGAGATGACTACCCGCTCACTCATGCCCTGCTCCCGTACAGCGGCTATTACCTTTTCCTCCATACCGGGATATAGGAACGTGCCGTTCTTCAGCTCAATATTAAGTACTGTCTCACGCCCCTGAAGCAGATCCAGCAACTCGTCAAGTGTCGGAATCCGCTCTCCAGTGAACTCAGGACTGAACCAGGAGCCTGCATCGACCTCCAGCACTTCACGAAGCGTCTTATCCTTCACATATCCGCTGCCTGTAGTGGTGCGGCTAAGATTCTCATCATGGATGATTACTATTGCTCCGTCACTCGTCATCTGCACGTCTGTTTCAATGCCGGTTGCGCCAAGCTCAAGACCCTTGCGGAATGCCGCCATTGTATTCTCCGGGGCGACTGCCGATGCGCCGCGATGCGCGAAATTAATGATGTTCATGTACTGTAATTCCCTCCGTCTCTTGGTTGTGATGATGCCCGTGCCAGACGGGCCCCCTTGTAGTGTATTCCACATAACATGAAGAAACCCTGTCCGCAAGCAGCGAAAAGGGTGTGATTTCTTGGAAACTTGGAAATTACCATTGCACCGGCAGAAGCCAATAAAATGAAGGATTAACTCTCCGGCGATAGCGTCTTACTGGAGAGCGGGCTTTTTTTGCCGGGAAGCGTTCTATGTGCGGTATTGAATTACGGCTGGTGTGTTCTTCAGCAATCGCTTAGAATAAGTCTGAACTATACCCATAACAGAAAGAAGCGATACACTTGAAGTTTTGTCTCGAATGTGGAAGCCGACTGGTCCTGAAGGAATGTAACGGAGAAGGGGAGGTGCCATACTGTGAATCCTGTGCTGCGTTCCGGTTCCCGGTGTTCAGCACGGCGATGAGTACAGCGGTGCTGAACAGGGGGCTGGATAGAATCCTGCTCATCCAGCAGTATAACCGCAAGGATTATATCCTGCTGGCCGGTTACGTGAATAAAGGGGAGAACGCCGAGGCAGCGCTGATCCGCGAAGTGCAGGAAGAAGCAGGGCTTGAGATCATCGCTTATGAATATATGCGCAGCCAGTATTTCGCCCCTTCCAATACGCTGATGCTTAATTTCATCAGTGTGGCTGACACGGAGGACTTAAGTAGGGTGAGCGCTGAGCTGGATCATGCAGCATGGTTTACGCTGGATGAAGCTGCGGACGCCATACTGAAGGGCAGTCTCGCGGAGAGCTTCCTGCTGACAATCATGGATAAGCTTAGACAAGGGCGGACCCTTGATAGCTTCACTGCAGTCTCACGCTAAGCATGGTTTCAGGCCGAGACGATATTGCGGATTCTTTCGTGCACCTGCTGCGCCTCCAGAAAGGCTGCGGAGTACTGAAGATCTGTTTTTCGGGCCGGTAGCAGCCTGGGCAGGAAGGGAATAGATACGACAGGCGTGTCCGCGTTGTTAAAATAGATTTTTAGCGTCAGCTCGTTGATCTCTTCGGCATTGTTTCTGGCTTGGACAGCTTCTGCGAACCCGGGGGCGGCGGCTACACTTGGGCGGATTCTCGGCACACTGGTCGTAATCCGGCTGGTTTTGCTGACTTTGCTGAGCGTTAAGGCATTCTCGACGATCTCCGCTCCCAGAATGGTATCGAACGTGTAGATGGTGGCTGTCGCCGGCTCCTGTCTGCCGGGATGCAGCAGACCGATGGCCATAGTCTGGCCGGCCTCATCCAAGGCGATCATATGGGATTCATCAGGTGTGATGAACCGCTGGGGGAACTTAAGATTGAATGCGGACAGAGCATGGATGGTCTCTTTCCCGCCGGGTGCTTGGGGATGGCAACGTATGAACTGAAGCACCGCAGCTGACAGCAGGAGTGAAACGCCAAGTACAGCAAACATGTACATCAGAATAATAAGCACTGAACCGCCTCCTAAAAGGTAACTATTTAATAGATATGCGGAGAGTACATGAACAAATACATAGACCTGGCCTGCCGGGATCATATATTATTTGGGTATTCTGCAAGGCGGGGAATAATTCAGAGATTTCAGGGGGATTCCAGGCATGATTATTGATACACTTAGCCATTTGCTCAAAGATGAGGCTGCATACGGAGAGAAGGTCCAGAGGGGGCTGCAGTTTCTGCGCGATACCGATTTCACCGGGCAAGCGGCCGGACGCCATGAGGTCAATGATGAGATGTTCTATTTCATCAACGAATATCAGACCAAGGATGCCGGAGAATGCTTCTGGGAAGCGCACCGCGTGAATCTGGATCTGCACTATATTCTGGAAGGTACAGAGCGGATCGGCTATGCTGCTGTTGAGCAGCTTGATGTGAGAGATGACTACAGCGCAGAGAAGGATGCAATCTTCTTCACCGGTGCAGTAGAATCTACGGTAACTGCAGGACCAGGTGCTCTTGTCGTGTGTTATCCGCAGGACGGACATATGACAGGGATTGAAGCAGATAAGCCCGAGGCGGTGCGGAAGGTAGTTTTGAAGATTAAGCTATAGTCCATTGGACAACCAGAAACGGCTATGCTGACCCTCAGGGTCCGGTATAGCCGTTTCTGGTTAAGCTGCAAGAACTCATAAGAAGCGAGCAAACAAGAGGAGATAGACGAGAGAAAGTATCAGTCTTTATATTCCATTATATGTTAATATATAGGTGGCGTTGATATAAAGAAACGCCATAAGGAGGACAATGATGAAACGCATGCCATTTGAACGTCCAACCGAGCATTATGATGAACGGATTTTTAATATTGATGAGCAAATTTGTGCGTTGCTAAATACGAACTCTACGAAGACTTTTTGAAGTCGGTATTCGGAACTTTGAGAAGTGAAGAACATTTTAAACCTATGGTTGAACCATCTGGATTCAGAAAACATATCCCAGTCCTTAAATCAATTGAAAAAGATGAACATTTTTATTCTATAATCTCTTTACGACAATATAGCTATGCAAGCGTAATAACTTTTAGCATAGATTGGGACATGACAACTGACCTTTCACCAAATACGCATATACACAGTCATTTTGATTTGTATTTAGGAGAAAAATACGACTGTCGACTGACTAATGGTGGAAGTACATCAGGACATTCCTCCTATAACTATGTAGTATCTCCTCCGTTATCTGATGATATTTCTGGAATTCAATTAATGTTCAGGGAATATAGCGATCCCTTTATGAACAGATCGACAGGTATTGAAATAGTTTTTCATATGGATTGAATTTTCTTTCGCTCAATGATAACAGCAGCGGCCAAGACTTTTCGCCGCTGTTTCTTATAAGTCCATTGCCACTGTTTTTATTGAAGAATATCCTTCCGAACAATTTGACGTTGGACGCACTATTAATCGCTGACGAGCTGTTGATGTTTCTCGCACAGAGGATTCCTCAAAACTTAATCTCCATGATATCTAATAGAGTGACGGAGGTGATGCATAAATGGGAGAAAGACGATGGGGTATTGTCAAATGGTTCAAAGAAGATAAAGGTTACGGACGGATAATGCTAGATGGGTTGGACGGTAAACATGTTTTTGTTCACTTTAGTGAAATACTTCCAGACCCTGTTAGGCTACAAAACGGCTTTCGGTTTCTTAAAGAGGGACAGAAAGTTGCGTTCGATCTGCTCGAATTCCCAGGCATATCAGATTCCCAGCGAAGATCCGCTAAGAATGTACAAATTATAGAGGATTGAAGGTATCGAGACTTCCTTCATGAATGTATGGAATTCGTAATTCATCATTAAATTGATTGGATACGATGGAGGAAGAGAAAAGCATTCTCATCTCTTCTTTTCTCTATTGTGCTAATAGGCAAAAACGTGCGGAATTCAGTTATACAAAGTGACAAAACCATATGAGGTGAACAAATGAAAAAAGCGCGGGTAAATTACTTGTTTATTTATTATTTTACGTAATTGAAAGGAAAAGCAATGAAAGTTAGAATCGGGGCTTTCTGTTTTTCACTTATTTGAAGCAGATATTAGGGCAGTAAACGATCCCTCCTCAACGGGCAGGATGACGAAACTATCGACCAGAATTTATAAATAAAACTGAAGTGGCAATCGAAAAGACTAAAATTTCATTTAAGCTTTCTAGGAGGGGATATTTAATGCAAAAGGCAATCGTTGTTCATTATTTTAGCGACAAAAGGAATAACTTGAATGAGTTGAATCAACTTTTAGAGGGAGGATGGAAAGTGGTCAGTCAGAGTGCCATGTCTGGTGGTGAATCTGGGGGTACGGTTTATTCACTTGTTATTTTAGAGAAAAATTAAGACACAAGCTTGCGCCTAATTGAATTAAAAAAGAAGCATGGTTTAGATGAAATATATTACTTTTAGAATGAATGGGGCTTTTATATGACAAAAGCTTTTCATGTACCATATGGTGATCACCCTTCACAATTCGGAGTATTGCGTATGCCAAATTTGTCTGGATGTTGTCCCGTAGTGATTACGATTCATGGTGGTTTTTGGCAATCGAAATATGGACTTGAAGAATTTGATCCAATTGATGAAGACTTGACTCGTCGGGGATATGCTACTTGGAATATAGAGTATCGTAGAGTTGGGGAAGATGGCGGGGGTTGGCCAGGAACATTTGTTGATATTATAGATGCTGTAAATCACTTGACCCAGCTTGAGGAACGATTTCAGCTCGACCTCTCTCAGGTGGTTATCCTTGGACACTCAGCAGGGGGACACTTAGCGCTCTGGTTGGCATCCCGAATGAACAATGTTCATTCGGATGAGATCGGTAGTACTCTGCTCGTATCTATACAGATCGTGATAAGTTTGGCAGGGGTTTCGGATCTCAGGAAGATGTGGGCTATCCAGGAAGAAAAAGGTGGAGTTAGTCCCGTAGCTTCTTTAATTGGGGATCACCGCATGAAGTATCTGAACGTTATAGGTTAGCTTCACCAATAGAATTGTTACCATTGAACGTCGTGCAAATCTTAATTCATGGTGAATTAGACCGCCATGTCCCCGCTAAATTGAGTGTTGAGTATCATCGTAATGCTATTGAACTTGGCGATAAAGTACACTTGGTAGTGCTTCCTGAGGTGGAACATTTTTTGCTAATCGATCCGTTATCATCGGCATGGAGGGTAGTAATCGATTGCCTTGAAACTTCAAAAGAAAGTTCCCTTTAATGAACTAAAGGGAACGATAGCACCATAAAAATAGGCAGCCGAAATCTTCGGTTGCCTATTCAGCTAATAGGCAGTTGAGCCTAGCTGTCGGAACAAAAAACGGCACTTTTTTAGCGTCAGATTTTATTATTAATTTGGGATTTTATAAAGGTCTATGAGCAATAGCAGCTAGTCCCTTGCTAATCTCACTAATATCATTCGAAATATTACTGAGTACAATAACTGTTATTCCACTATCTAAAAATCTTAAAAGCATTGAGGTATAACCAGAGATTCCCCCACTATGTAAAGCAACTAGCCCGAAAGGAGTGTCTTGTATAAACCATCCGTAACCATATTGTGAATTGTATAATATAGGTTTGTACATTTTGCTTTTAAGACTGGGGGAGATGAACTTGTCCGAATATAAAGCTCTGTCCCATAGATGGAGGTCCGAAACTGTAGAGGTAATATTCCCAGTAGCAAAGGCGTTAGTGGTGTTAAAAAATGGTGAGTATATTAGTGACTCCGACCGATCCAGCTCATATCCTGTTGAGCGATTCTCCACAATTCTAAAAGCTACTTCAATGTCTGAATCTTGCATCCCCAAAGGGTCGAAAATACCTTCTTTAATAACAGAATCATAAGATTTACCGGTTATTTTTTCAATTACCATACCAAGAATAACGTAGTTTGAATTTGAATAGGAATACTCAGTTCCAGGACTAGATTGTAATTCTTTGTTTGAAAAACGTTGGAATATTTCATCGGGGCTTACGTTAACATTAGCCCATTCGTTCATAGTGGGATTTTCGGTATAATTTTCAATACCAGATGTATGAGATAACAAGTGGCTAATTGTTATTTTGTCCCCCCCTCTCTGTGACGGGAAAAACTTTTCAATACGATCATCTAACTTTAGTAAACCTTTATCAACCAACTGTAATATGGAAACGGCTGTGAAAGTTTTTGTGATGGAGCCAATCCTAAATTTTGTTTTTGATGTAATAGGTACACCTAACTCATAACTTGCTTTTCCATGGCCTTCACAGTATATAATCTCAGATTGTTTTGAAATCAAGACCGCGCCTGAAAACAAATTATTGCTTTGATATTCTTTTATATAATCACCAATATTTTCAGCTATACTCGGCAATATTGACACTCCTTAGTTTTCAAAATATTGGTTTATTATGTTTCTCAATGCTTCTGACTGAGATGTTTCATTCGCATTACAATAAGAATTAATTTTTTTCCATTTATCTTCTGTTAGAGTCAAGGATATCTTTTTTGTTATACCTAACCGTTTTTTCCCCGATCCAGTACGTGCCCCCCCTTTATTTAATATAATACTTAATTGCCCGTCATTTCGAGGTATACCTAGACTAATCTCTTTCTTCTGCAAAATACCACACCCACTTTTTTGATATAGGTAACCTAAATCAATTTGTTGTTAAACTAATGATAGCATTAAATGGAAAATGCTACAATAGAGATATTCCTCCCTCAATAAACGATAGCGCCATACAATAGCGGCAGAAACAGTAGCGGCAGAAACAGTAGCTACTATACAACTAGAGGTAGGATTATTACAATATATGGTACTATAGTGGATATGCCCTGTGAGGAGGATATCCATGGAGAAGTTCTACGATAGCCTACATCAATTTGATGGAAATGATCTGCGGTTGTTCCTTTACAATTTGTTAAATACAGTAGATCGTTATGGTAAGGACGGCAGTATTGAAGAAAAAAAGTTAGCAGCAGGACTCGTTAATATACTTCAAACCCAGATAGAGGCGGTTCACAACCATAAATTACAAATGAATGAACTCCAACAATATGTCTATCTTGTTTTCAGCCTCTCTGATGCAGGTTCATTAAAAGTAACTCTAAGTAAAATCGGCAAACGGGAGCTATGCCAAGTCTTAGCATTCAATGAATTGTTTTCAGTTGGACCCATAACTAATTTAGATACGAAAACAAACATGTCTTTCAAGGCACAACTCCAGCATGAAAATGAGCAGCGTGGCTAAAAAACAGAACATCGTCTTTTCATTTATTAACATATTTTAACGGAAAACCGAACACAATTGGACTGGGTGCACTGCGTAGGCCAAATGTAATCGAAAAACCGAACACAATTGGACTGGGTGCACCGCGTAGGCCAAATGTAATCGAAAAACCGAACACAATTGGACTGGGTGCACCGCGTAGGCCAAATGTAATCGAAAAACCGAACACAATTGGACTGGGTGCGCCGCGTAGGCCAAATGTAATCGAAAAACCGAACACAATTGGACTGGGTGCGCCGCGTAAGCCGTGCGTTTATCGCAGTGCCAGACGTATTTTCACAGAAAACTGGGCAGCAGAATAGACTTTTTTGGTTGACGGAAAACGATGGAGACTTTAGCTATGTCCCAGAGCATCTGCTTGCGAAAATGGTAGAGGCAGTAAAGAATATTCCAGAAAGTAAAACCATTGTCATTTGGTGCGCGGATAACGCACATGATCAGACAGGCTTACGTTTCGTAATACATTTGTTGAGAGATCGAAAACAGCCAGTTAATGTTGTCAATGTGACAGAACTCTTTAATGCTACTGGGCTTCATTACAAAGAAGGATTAAACCCCTATTTTAGTGGTTTAATCGATCGAGAGCATTTTCAGGAAATCGTAAAAAAGAATTATGAAGGTGCTCCTCTTGATCCTAACCAAAGAAAAAGGTATGAATCAGAATGGCTAATGCTCTCGAATGAAAATCATGTGCTCCGTTTGTGGAAAGAAGGTTCTGTTAAAGGTACTGATGAATCTGCTCTGGACGAAGTGATAATAAGGTCAGTCATTGAACTAGAGCAAGAACAAGATGAGAATGGGTTTATCAAGGCGGGGAGTGTCGTCGCGAGAGTATGTGATACGTCTCATCAACTCGTAGGGTATTCATTTATTACCAATAGAATATGGAGCTTAGTTAACCAAGGGGTTTTAGAGTTTAGCGGACTGCCAAGGCCCTTGTATCAGTTCTCTGTTAAACTTGGCACCCGTAGGTTGAGCTAACGGATAATGATAGCAGCATGACAATAGGCAGCCAAAATCATTGGCTGCCTATTGAATAGAAGGAGGTCACTATGAAAAAACCATTAATCCGAAGCCTGATTGTAGGACTAATATTTGCATTTGTTTATTATGCTATTCAGATTATTCGCGGGATGTATCTTTCAAAGAAATATGTTCCAGACATTGTAAATGAGTATACGACTATGGATTATCTACAACATAAAATAACATTTGGACATGAATATAGTTCAATGTGGAGAATAATTGAATTCTCCAGTCTAATGCTACTTGGAATAATTGTATATTTTACTTGGAGAATATTGAGAAATATAACCACTAAGAGTGACAAATCATTACGCTAATATTTCGAGCGGAGCTTTCACATCCTGATGTGTTCCAGAGATCATGTTGATCCAGGCAGTATACAAACGTCCAAGGCCCGAAAGCAGTAGCGGCAGGATCAGCAGCAGTACAAATCCCATTCCGCATACGATCCAGGAGCGTTCGTCCGGTGTAGTATCAGACAGGAACACGAAGACATCCGGGTCCAGCACATTCTGGTCATAGGAGAATACGGAAGAGCTGACTTTCTGGACTACAGGCGACAGGAGGGCGCTAATGGCAACCGAGGGCAGGGTAAGAGCAAGGGTGAATCCCAGAATACCTGCGGGCAGCTGCAGTATGCTGTACAGAATTCCCCGGTAAGACTGGCCTTGGCGAAGCTGGTATCCTAATGTCCGCAGACCTTCCCAGCGGAAGGCAGGCGGATGGTCTGGCATAATTTGCTGCGCGGCCCCCCCTTTACCATGAGACCAGGCTTCAGCAGCCTTCTGTTCACTGATCATCATCGTGCGGCACCAGGTTAGTGTCAGGGCCAGCAGAGGCAGCCCAACCCATATAATTACCAGAGGCAGACTTACACATAGGCCTGTAACGGCAATAACAAAAGCGATAATTCCTTTAGGCAAAGAAAGCATGAGCATTTTCCACGCGTTTATACTTCGTCGTAACATCAGGGCAACCCCTCTCCAAATTTTACCTTCTTCAGTATAAAGGTTAAATCCATACAATACACGCACCCGGAGGCGGGAATAATACTGGTCTTTGGTCTAGTGCGGCTCTCCTTTACTTTAAGGTGGCATGGGCAGGCATATTTCTCTAAAATGAATATAGAGTGTGCAGTGATCAATATCCCGGACAAGGAGCCGCGCTTATGAATATCTATCTGGAAATTCCGGATGTGGACAAGCATTTTCCGTTTCGCAGCCTGGTCTGCGGAGGAGATGATCTGACCTATCCGCATTGGCATAAAGAAATCGAAATTATCTATGTAACCAAGGGAAGCCTGAATCTGGGAATCAATGATGTGCCGATCCGGATGGAGCAGGGTGAAGTGCAGTTCATCAACGGCGGAGATGTGCATTATTTCCTGGCGTCAACGGGCAGTGAGCGGGTAGTGATACAGTTTGATCTGAATTTCTTTCAGGAGGTTGCAGCACTGGGAGGCAATGATTATCCGCTGCGGGATATGTTCATGGAGATGGAATTCTCCAGTTCAAAGTGGCCGGAAGGGGCTGCCGCCAGTATAAAGGCTCTGATTGAGAGCATTTATGAGGAGGATACACAGCGCCGGGAAGGCTACGCTTATCTGATTAAGGCCAGGATGTTTGAAATGCTGACGGTTATTATGCGGGAGGTGCCGAAGAGCAGGGTCAAGAAGCAGCCCAAGTTCTCGGAAGACACATTGTCCCAGTCCAGAGAGACGCTGGAGCGGCTGGAGCGGATCTTCAGCTATGTGGAGCAGCATTATCAGGAAGCGATTACACTGAATGAGGTGGCCGGGTACATGGGCTTCAGCCCGTATTATTTCACCAAGCTGTTCAAGAAGAATACGGGGATGACCTTTGTCGCGTTTTTGACGGAATACCGGCTGAATAAGGCCAAGTGGATTCTGCTCAATGAAGACCTGCCGATGTCAGCGGTAGCGGAAGCGGCCGGGTTCGGCAGCGGGAAGACCTTTCACCATTTATTCAAGGAAGCTACGGGGATCTCTCCGCTTAAATACCGCAAGACAATATCCGGGAATAATTGAGCAAGAATGCAGGAAGAAAGCCTGCTTGCAGATTTGTATGATAGAGGTATAAAAAGTAGTCAAAAACTAAAATTAACCGTAAAATTCACCTTTGAAACAGGAGAGTGTCCATAGTGACCAGAGTAACCGTATGGAATGAATACCGCCATGAGCGGCAGGAAGAACGAATCCGCCAGGTCTATCCGAATGGCATACATGTACAGCTGGCCTCTTTTCTGAGCGCAGCGGGACTGGATACAAGAACGGCAACGCTGGATGAGCCGGAGCATGGCCTGACAGAAGAAGTGCTGAATAACACTGATGTACTGGTATGGTGGGGGCATGTTGCCCATCAGGAAGTGAGTGACGAGGTAGTGAACCGGATTCATAAGCGTGTGCTGGAGGGGATGGGGCTGGTGGTGCTGCATTCAGGCCACATGTCCAAAATCTTCATCAAGCTCATGGGCACAAGCTGTGATCTGAAATGGCGTGAAGCCGGGGAGAAAGAACGCCTCTGGGTGATGGAGCCCAGCCATCCGATTGCCGCAGGCATCGGCGAATATATTGACCTGGAGCAGGAAGAGATGTACGGGGCGCACTTTGACGTGCCTGCACCGGAGAGCCTGATCTTTGTCGGCTGGTTCGAAGGCGGTAATGTGTTCCCGAGCGGATCAACGTACCGGCGCGGCAGCGGGAATATTTTCTATTTCCAGCCCGGCCACGAGTCCTATCCAACCTATTACAACAAGGAAATTCAGCAGGTTATCATCAACGGCGTGAACTGGTGTGCTCCGGTCAAGCGTGATGTTCCGGTGTACGGCCATTCCGAGGCACTGGAGCCGATTAGAAGCACAGTAGGTGTATAACCTCTAGCCTTGCAGTCGATAGAAAAGTTACCCGTCAGACCTAACGGTTTGGCGGTTTTTTGTGCTGCTGCGCTTAACGGATACAACAATCCTTAAAAATGCTTCAGTATAGGGAGGTTCGAGTAGCACTACGTACAACATTTTCATTTTGAGGCTGGCCTTCACAAATTTGGATGGTGAACATTTCGATGCATCAGCCTGCGGAATCCTTTATACTGAATGAAATTTATTGGATCGTGGAAGAGGCTGATGATATGTGGCGGTGGAACAACTAGAGGCAGCGGGCGGCTGGGATAGAAATGACCGGGCGCGGCGTGGATGATTAGGAACAAGATAAAACAAGGAAGGGAAGGAGCGTGAATTATGCTGCTAGAGGTCATAGCCACGACAGTAAGTGATGCAATCACAGCAGAACGTTATGGAGCGGACCGGATCGAGTTGATTACCGGGATCCGTGAAGGCGGATTAACACCCAGCCTAGGGCTGATTGAAGCTGTGCGGGAGGCAGTCAGTATTCCCGTAAGAGTGATGGTGAGGCCGCATGCATATTCCTTCATGTATGACCCATCCGACGCAGAAACGATGCTGCGCGATATCCGCCACATTGCCGGGATAGGCGGCTTATCCCTGGTTATGGGTATGCTCCGCAGTGACCAGACTGTAGATGAAGAACTGCTAATCCGGCTGCTTGATGCTGCGGACGGAATGGAGGTTACGTACCACCGGGCCTTTGATGAGGTGCGGGATCAGCTTGAGGCCCTAGAGGTTTTGAAGCGGTATCCGCAGATTACGGATATATTGACCTCCGGCGGCAGTGCCGTAGCTACTTCGCCGGAGGGAATGGCACGGATTGCCGTACTGCAGCAGCTGTCTGCAGATACTCCGCTATCCATCCTGGCCGGCAGCGGCTTAAACGCTGCAAGCCTGAAGGATTTCCTTGCCCATACCGCAGTCAGCCGGGTACACTTCGGCTCAGCAGTCCGGTTGGACGGTGATCCGCTGAAGCCTGTTGACCCCCGGCGGCTGGAAGCTGTCCGCAGGATACTCCAGCCATAGAAGAGGTGAGCTTTGGCACTTTGACATAACGGACGTTGCATGAACTGCGCAAAGAGCAGAAGCTGGAACGGAGAGCTGAAATGGAGCCGGGCCGCAGGCGGCCGCACTATAGAACTGCCGGAAGCGAAGCCGGCCTGGGCATTCTGTTGCTGAAAATCAAGGACTTTACTCCTGAAGCGGCAAAATAAACATTTGAGCTGTAGAGAGGCGGCAACCTAAGCCACTGCCCGGGCTACCCGCCCGCTCCCCCCAGCAGCCTGGGCAGCAGGGTCAACAGCCGCTCGCGGGTCAGGGCATCGCCGGAATTCCATTTGGCGCCGTCGAGCATATAGACGCGGCCCTCCTGTACGGCGGGCAGGCTGTTCCACAGCGGCGTCCGCAGCAGCTGCTCCATGGCTTCCCGCGAGTCCGGGCGCTCCGGGATGAGCATGAAGACGCGGTCCCCCGCGTAGCTGTGCAGCTTCGCCGGATCAACCTCGCCGAAGCCAAGCCCCTGGTCCAGCAGGCCCTTAATCTCTGCCGTCGGCTGCAGGCCGCCGGGAGCATACAGGGCCGTGGACAGTCCGGTCATCGCCATAGCGAACAGGCGGTTGCCATGGTCGTAGACCAGCGCGGATGCGGTTTCTCCCGGCTGGAGTCCCTCTGCGTACAGACGCTGCCACATGGCAGCGTTTTTGGCGTGATAGGCCTCCAGCCAGGCTTCCGCTTCACGCTGCCTGCCGAGCCACCCGCCAAGTATCCGCAGCCGCTGCTCGAGCGGCGCGAACGAATCGAAGGTGAGGGTCGGGGCGATACCGGAGACGCGCGTATAGGCGCGCTCGTCCGAATTCGCGATAATAATCAGGTCAGGGCTGATCAGCCGGGTCAGCTGCGGGTCCAGCGGGAAGCCGACATTGGCCAGATTCTTGACCCGGTGCTTATAGACGCTGTTCCGGGCGAAGGCCTCATCGCCTCCGGCAGGCTTGACTCCCAGCGCCAGCAAATCTCCCAGTGTCTCCCCGTGGTAGACAATCCGCTTCGGCCGCTCCGGAATTTCCACTTCATGCCCCGTCCAATCCTTGACGGTAACTTTGCGCTGCTGGGCCTGGGCATACTGCCCGGGCGTGACTCCCGTCTTCTGCCGGAAGCGGCGGCTGAAGTAATATTCATCGGAGAAGCCGACCAGCCGGGCGATTTCGCGCAGCGGCTCGGCCGATTCCTGCAGATAGTTCTTGGAGTGCCCGATGCGCAAATCGGTCAGATAATCGAGCGGCCGCTTGCCGGTCAGCTTCTGGAAGATAGGGGTGTATTGCCAGGGAGAGACCTGTGCCAGCTCCGCAAGCTGCTTCACCGTAATGCTCTCCATATAATGATCCTGCAGGAATTGGATCGTACTCTCCACGGATTGCGCGGGACTGGGCAGCTGGCGGGTGGAGTAATTATGTTCAAACAGCAGGAGCAGCAGCTCCTGGAACTGTAGCTGCTGTCTGAAATACTGGAGCTCGTCCCCGCTGCCCGGGTTCGCAAGCAGCTCTTCCGCGAGCCGGATCACCCGGGTGAAAGGGTGGACGATTAGCTCTTTCCGGCCCGGCAGCAATTCAGCTGTATGGGAAGCAGGGGAATCTCCAGCCGTAATAGCGGCAAAGGATATCAAATAATAGTATAGTGTCATTTCTGCGTTATCCGTACTGTAGGAAGTTCCGGGGGACAGCAGACAACACTTGTCTGCATGTACTGAAAGGGCCGGCTGCTCCCCGATACAGAGCTCACCGCGGCCTCCGGTAAAGATCAGAAGTGTATGCTGACCGGCAGTCTGCACAGCGGACACAGTGTTGGCACTCTGGATTACCAGCTCAATGCCCTTCAGCTGAAACAGCAGGGAGCGGAGCGGAACCGCCGGCAGGGCCGGAGCCGCTGCGAGTGCGGAGGCGGGGGGGAGTCCCGGATTCAAGGCATTCTGTCTCAAGGCTCAGCACTCCTTTCAGGGCAGTTGAATTTAGATGTATATTGAGAACGATTATCAATAAACCTCATTGTATATAAAATAAAGCAGCGTATCAACATTAGTTGATAAGCTGCTTTTAATATTCGTCCTGTCTGCATGCGTAATCGTTACTTATTCAGCATGGCGGGGATTTCACCCAGCAGCCATTCTCTGGTGGCGGCATCACTGGAGGTTTTCATGATGTCCTGTGTATAGACATAGCCGTTCTTAACAGCCGGCAGGCTTTTCCAGACTGCACTCTCCAGCAGCTTGTCGGTCGATGCCTTGGCTTCGTCAGCTACCGGCGTCAGAAGGAAAATACGGTCCCCTGCGTATTCCTGGATAACCTCCATCGAAATCTCCTGGAAGCCCATGTCGGCGTCAAGCACCTTTTGAATAGCGGCAGTAGGCTTGAATCCATTCTCTCCATACAGTACCTGCGACAGGCCGGTTGTAGCCATTACAAACAGTCTGTCGCCCGGATAGTAGGTGAAGACTGCGGCAGTTTCGCCTTCCTTCATGCCTGAAGCTTTAAGCTGGGCCCACATGGCATCTTCCTGTGTCTGGTACTGGGCCAGCCAGGCTTCTGCTTCTGCCGTCTTGCCCAAGATACCGCCGATTTCCTGCATCCGTTCCTTCAGCGGGGCGAAGGTATCGAAGATAATCGTTGGAGCGATTTTGGACAAGGCATCGAAATCAGCCTCTTCAATTCCGGCATAGATGATCAGATCCGGCTGAAGCTCAAGCGTCTTCTCCAGGTTGATCGGGAAGCCGACATCTTCTACCCCGGTCAGCTTGTCTTTGAACACCTGGCCTTCAGCCATGGAGAGCGGATAGCCGATGGCCTGTACGCCCAGGGCAATCAGATCGCCGTAAGTTTCCCCGGAGTAGATGATCCGTTGCGGGTTCACAGGAATCTCAACCGTATGGCCTTTGTAATCGGTGTAAGGGCGTGTTGTGGCTGCCGGTTCTGAAGTAGCTTCTACGGTTGGAGCGGCGGTTGCAGCGGTATTGCCGGCAGCTGTGTTAGCCGCAGCGTTGCCTTCATCATTCTTGCTGCTGCAGGCGAGCAGTAAGGTGCTCATCAGGAAGATGATGCACAGGATAGCGAAAGGTTGTCTTGCCTTGTTCATTGTAAGTATGCCTCCCATGTGTATATCGATTACCAATAATGATAATCATTCTCGTTTAAATTATCATAGAGGATAACCCTTCGTTACTCAATGGACAAAACCCAAAGCGGGAACTCGAGTTTGTGCAAAAGAAGAATGCCGCCATTCAGTCAATATTCAGTTTGGGTTGTAATGATGCATGAAATCCGTCCCTTCCGAAGGTCTTCTTAGGTGTGGGGAAATATAGCGGATTTTTGTTATTAACATATTGATAATATCATCAAAGTCTGCTAAGATGTTGTTAATAACAAATTAATAATAACATTAAGTTAATATCAATCGCTAAAATAAACAGCAGGAGGTAATGACCATGTTCGGATTCCGCTTCGTAAAGTTCCAGCCCAGTGAATATGTCCTTAAGGTGAAGAACGGTAAGGTAGTGCAGGAAGGTGTAGGACTTTCTTTCCATTATTACGCGCCTACGACCTCGGTTGTAGTGGTGCCGGTCTCTTCGATTGATGTACCGTTTATGTTCGAGGAAATTACGGCTGATTATCAGACGGTGACCGTGCAGGGGCAGCTGACCTACCGGATCGTGGATTACCGCAAGACTACACAGATTCTTAACTATACGTATAATCTGCGGAAGAATACCTACCTCTCCGATGATCCGCACAAGCTGGCCCAGCGGGTGATCAATATCGCCAAGGTGCTGACCAAGAAGCAGCTCGGGCAGCTGCCGCTGAAGGAAGCCATTCAGTCGAGTGAACGTCTGGCTAAGACAATTACGCTCGAAATCGGACAGAGTGCGGAGATAGAGAAGCTGGGCATCGAGCTAATGGGGCTGTCCATTCTGGCGATCGTGCCGAATAAGGAAACGCTGCGCGCGCTGGAGGCGCAGGCCAGGGAGGAGATTCTCCGCAGCGCCGACGATGCGCTGTATGAACGGCGCAATGCCTCGATTCAGCAGGAGCGGCGTGTGAAGGAGAATGAGCTGAATACGGAGATCGCCGTGGAGACGAAGAAGCGGCAGATCCGCGAAACCCAGCTCGATGCCGAACGCTCGGTGAAGCAGAAGCAGAACGAGATGAAGGAAGAGCAGCTCAGCTTCGATACTGCGCTGGAGGAGAAGAAGCAGGAGCTGATTGAACTGACGGTGGCGAATCAGAGAGCGGAAGCGGATGCCAAGGCCTACGAGTTGTCGGCGGTGATGAATTCGCTCCAGGGCGTAGCACCAAGTGTACTTCAGGCACTGACGAATGTAGGCATGAATCCGGATAAGCTGATTGCCATCGCGTTCCAGGAGCTGGCTGAGAATGCCGGGAAGATCGGGCAGCTCAATATTACGCCGGATCTTTTACAGGGAATTATGGCCGGATCACCGGGTAACGGGGCAGGTGCGGCAAGAGGAGGCAACGGACGATGAGCAGCCCGGTATCCGAGAACAAGATTATTCTGATCAAGCGTAAGACGCGCCTGGAAGAACTGGTGGTCCGCTACAATACGATCCAGCAGGCCCAGTTCTATATTGAACGGCTGGGGGCCGATTTCAGCGATTATCTCAGTGAGGATTTCAATTACCGCAAGGCGGTAGAGGCTGCTGTAACCGAGCTGAGCGCGGCCGGCCGGCTGCAGCTTCTGGACCGGCAGCATGTGCCTAACTTTATTTTTGGAGAGCGGGATACAGTAGTGGTGCTGGGGCAGGACGGTCTGGTGGCCAATACACTGAAATACCTGCGGGAGCAGCCGCTGATCGGCGTGAATCCCGATCCGCAGCGCTGGGATGGTGTGCTGCTGCCCTTCACGGTTAAGGACCTGCGGCAGCTGGTGCCGGAGGTGCTCCGCAGCCAGCGCCAGGTACGCGAGGTTACACTTGCCAGGGCAGAGCTGAACGACGGCCAGAGCCTGTACGGTGTCAACGATCTGTTCATCGGCCGCCGGACCCATGTCTCGGCCCGTTATCAGCTTGAACTGAACGGCACGCTGGAGCAGCAGTCCTCCAGCGGGATTATTGTCTCCACCGGCATGGGCTCCACCGGCTGGCTCAAAAGCGTTCTCGCCGGTGCAGCGGGAATTGTCAGCCAGGCGGCACAATGGCAGGCAGCGGAACAGGTGACGGTAAATGCAGGCTTGGAAGCACACGCGTCTGTAGATGGGGGCAGACCGCAGGAAAGCGGCGGGGTGCTCAAGCTGGCCTGGGATCATCCGGAGCTCTACTTTACGGTACGGGAGCCTTTTCCCAGCCGGACGACTTCGGCCGATCTGGTATTCGGCAGGATCAACAGCCGTATGCCGCTGCGAATTACTTCGCAGATGCCGGAAGACGGGGTAATCTTCAGCGATGGAGTCGAGAGCGACTACCTGGAATTCAACTCCGGCGTAGAGGCAACGATTGGCCTCGCGGAGAAGAGGGGACGGCTGGTAGTCTAACATGCATATGTATGAATGCCGAGGCGCAAAGCGCAGATACAAAGAAGGGGTTCTCCGCGTGCCGCTGGTATGGCTGAGAGAACCCCTTTTGTCTTGAACCGCGTAGTCCGGCGTATATTACTGCGGGAAGCTGCGTCCCTGATTCATCATAGAACCGTAGGAATGGTTAGTCTGCATGGGTGTATGCAGCGGCTGCGGGTTAAATGAAGAGTTAATTGAAGCGTTAATTGGGCTATGCAGTGAATTTACCGGCTGGCTATTGGAAGTGAAGGACGGGCTGAAGGAAGAATTATATCCTCCAGAGCCTGTGCTGAAGCTTTGATTGCCAGAGTTACCAGTGCTGAAGCTTGGGATTCCTGTATTGAAGCCCTGTTGTTCGGTATTGAATCTTTGAATACCACCTGTATTGTAGCCGGCAGTCTGCGGAATCTGCTCCAGCTGTCTGATTAACTGCGAGACCTGCTGCAGCTGCTGCATAGCGGTCTGATGGCCCTGCAATGCCTGCTGAATCATCTGAATGGCCTTATTGCTGTGCTGGCTGAGCTCTTGCAATTTGGCGGCATGCTCCTGCTCCTGCTGCAGAAGCTGCTGGTAATTCTGCGTGCCCTGCTGGGTCTGTGTCATCAGCTGCTGGATGATTTGTTCGCTTTGGCTGATCTGGCTGGAATGGTTTGAATTCAAAGTAAGTGGCCTCCTTGGCGGGTGCTGTAATGGTCATGCGGGCTTATTATCTCTGGCGGAGGCACTTAATATTCATCCTCATGAAACCGCACACGAAGCACCGCTTGAACGGTTACAATTGTGCAAACTCTGCTTCAAATCCGCACGGACGAGTTGATAAGAATAGGTACAAGCTGCTGTGCAACTAATGCGGCAGACTGGCGTCTATGTAGAAAAGAGTTTCCAGAATCACCCATAACCTGGAGGTGGGGCAACCATGAATCTGCGTGAGCGTATCAGCCTGACTACAACTTATGTTCCAAGGAGCATCAAGCTTATGCTTGTGTTCGCAGTGCTGTTCACAGCATGCTTCACAGGATCAGCCGCAGCAGCGTCATCATCATCCTCAGATCTGATTATTGTGAACAAAAAGACGAATAAGCTGGCCTATTTCAGCGCCGGTAAGCTGGAGAAGGTTTTTCCGGTCGCCACCGGCAAGAACAAGAGTCTGACGCCTGAAGGCAGCTTCAAAATTGTGGTCAAAATCAAGAACAGACCCTATTACAAAGAAAAGATTCCCGGAGGCGATCCGGCCAATCCGTTGGGCGACCGCTGGCTGGGACTGGAAGTGAACAACACCTACGGAACCACCTATGCCATTCATGGCAACAATAATGAGGCCTCCATCGGTAAATATGTCAGCGCCGGATGCATCCGGATGCATAATGAGGATATCCACTGGCTGTATCCAAGGATAGCCAATAATACTCCCGTGATCATTACTACTTCAAGACTTGATATGGCAAGCATCGCAGTGAAGAGCGGCTATTCCGCGGGGCCGACAATGATTGCGGGCGTCTTTATCATCAATGGAGAAAAGCTGAAGTTTAAGGATTCTTTCCTGCTGGAGAATTCACGGGTATTCGTTCCGCTCCGCGAATCGGTTGCCCTGCTGGGCGGAACTTTGAAGCTGGAGGCGGGAACCGGAGCGCTTATCATTACTATAGGTGGGCACACCGCGGTCCATCAACCGCTTAGCGAAACAGCGAAGGTGAACGGCAAAACGGTGGCCATGCTGGCCTCGCGGAGCGTAAACGGGCGGTTGTATATTCCCTTAGGCAGCTTGACGCCGCTCTTTGGCCTTCCCGTCATATGGAATGCCAAAGAGGCGACTGTGGAGCTGTGAAGCGACTAAGCTAGAAGCTGCCAGATGGAAGGTCTGTTCGTAGCAATTACGCGCTGCATATATGTCATTGTGGCAGCTTGCTGCTATGCTGCAACCGGCTGATTATGTTTTCTGTGACCGGCCGGCCTAATTGCTCCATTGCATACAGGACAGCTCCTGCTTCGGGCGGGAGCTGTGGCGTTACCACCTTATACTGTTTGTTGGCCCCGTTCTTCAGTAAACTGCGTAATTCCAATTGAAAATACCTGCTGTTTGCCACACTGCCGATGAAGGCTACCGGGACGGTCTGCTGCGCAAAAGAAGAAGCCAGCAGCCCGATGCCCGTCTTAATCTGCTCTGCAGCTCTGCCGCAGACCCGGCCGGCGGTGGAGCTTCCGCGCTCCGCTTCTTCCGTAACTATAGGAGCAAATTCTCCAAAGCGTCTGTCCCGGGCTTTCCGGTCATCGTCAAACCCTTCACTTGCAAGCATGTACAGTTCAATGACTGAAGTGACATTCCAGTGTGCCAGCATCCGGGCGACAAGCAGCTCATCGCTGGAATCCGTGTGACCGGCCAGTATTTCAAAGACGGTATTATATGAGAGGAGCCGGGCGGCACTTGCGGCATAATGATGGAAATCATAATTGCGTAAATAACGTCCGTCTTCATTAATGGCAATAATGATGGAGCCAGTTCCCGAAATGACAATAATGCCGGGCTGCGCAAGCAGTGCTCCATAATGGGCGATAAGCGCGTCATTGACATGCCACCTCGGACAACTCAGCTCCGGAACCCCGGTGAGCGGCAAGATCCAGTCCAAATCCTCAGGCGAGTCGTAACCGGCAATCCCGGCAGCAATGCCGATGACCCTGCCGGGCTCGATGCCGCCGCGTTCCAGCGCTTCCATAATTGCGGACCGCACATTGTGCTGAGCAGCAGAATCCCGGTATGCGGAAGCGCTTCCTTTTTTACAATAAGCCAGTACATTCCCTTCGATATCAGCGGCTATGACCCGGGTATGAGTTCCTCCTCCATCGATTCCAATTACCACATCTGTTCGTTGCATTCTAGACACCTCTTCACGTTCTTTTCTACAGAATACTATAATCACTCCGGCGTTGGATATAACACAGGCAGATACTGCAAGGGAGAAATGCTCCTTCACGACAGCCGCTATACCGCCAGCTTGCGGTTGCTGAAGCAGGATTAACAGGATAAATATAGAAGTTATAGAAGTAAACTGGAGGGGTATTCTTCCGGGTTGCGACGTGGACGGTTGATCAGTCGGGCATTCCATAGGAGGGAGCTAGGATTAGAATACGGATTATAGGTGGCTGCGGCAGCGGTAAATCGTATATAGCCAGAGAATTATCACGAATCTACGATATCCCCTGCTATGAAACTGACAATTATGTCTGGGACCGGAGTACGGACAATACCCGCAACTCAACAGAGGTCAGGGATACCCGGTTAGCTGAAACAGTCGCTGAGGAGTCGTGGATTATAGAAGGCGTGCATCACAAATGGGGGACAGAGAGCTTCCGGGAAGCGGATTTGATTTTTCTGATTCAACCTGATTTGTATGTGCAGAATGGGCGGGTAATCCGGAGGTTCATTAAGACAAGGCTGGGTCTGGAGAAGGGAAACTATAAGCAGACGTTCAAGAACCTGTACATGATGCTGTTCGAATGGAACCCTGGATTCATCAGGGAAGGTGTTCCTGCCATTATGAAATTAACTGAAGCGTACAAGGCTAAGAGGATAATAGTGCACAATAGCAGCGAGATTCTACAGCATGTAAGCAGATACATCGGAAATGCCAGTCTTCTGGAGGCGGGCAATGTAAATCATGAAACCGGAGGACAAAATGAGTAAACTCGCAAGTTTTATGGCAGAAATGCTGCGTTTAGTGGTTCTGCTGGTTCTGACACTAGGTATACTCGGGGGTGTGGAGCAGTGGATCTTCAAAATGTTATATGGATGGACCGGGTATTTGTATACTGCAGTAATCGGTAATTTTCTCGTATTCTTAGTGATGTACCGGAATTATTGGCAGTTCAAGGGCTGGTACAAATCGGAGAAGAATCAGAAGCTGAAGCCGGTGTGGACCCGGAGTCTGAGTGCCGCCGCGCTGCTGCTGATTCTTGTTCCGTTTGCGGTACCGATCTTGATGTAATTAGTTTTGTACAGAGGATGATGCTTCCCCTGGAATTTCAAAGAACTCATTTAGCTTCATATTTTGTTGCCCGGCCGTCCTGGAGGCACCCGTAGCATCAATGAATCCATAGGTTGCCTCCATAACCGGAAGCATCAGATGATAGAACGCGAGGCTACCCTTATAGGAGGGCATTTTTCCGGCCTGATCCACAATTTTGTACGGTATAAAGAAGAGTCCGGCAGAGGATGGGGCACTGTAGTCTATTTTGGCAGACCAGATTTCTTCCGCATAATTACCTGCAACTTCATAATACGAAATACCAGGCCCGCCTTGAATGAAGAAACGGCCCGCTGTGCCTTCCGGGAAATAATAGTCCTGATTCTGTGACTCATTAATGATAGGGATTTGCTTAAGCGTGCTGACGCGGGGAAAATGAAGTGCTGCTGTACGTGCTTCCCCCAGATTCGCGGATTGGAGTTGAGTGATCAGCGCCTCATCTGCTTTGGCGACATACACAATCCGGGTGGCCGCATTCCAGGCTACATGCGCATCTGCGGCTTCTGCTATAAAGCGGATCGGCACCATGACTCTGCCATTAACCAAGACCGAGGCGACAGGCAGGGCGGCTTGTTTGGTACCAATAAGGGCGGTCTTGTGACCCGCAACCAGTGTGATTATTACCCCGCTCCGGTCAATCGTAACCGTCTTGGTGGCATTGCTCCAAGCGACAGTAATCCCCGGGATATGCTTCACTACATTTAGCGGGACCATGGTTGTGCCTTGTGTGAGATAAGGGGGCATGTCCGTGCTTATCGTGGAGTTGTTTATTTCTACTGAAATGGTTGGAGCTGAAGCAGGGGCCGCCAGGGCAGTGCCGGACAGCAATATTAACAGCAGCAGCGGCAGGCAGATAAATTTGATGACCTTCATCTTGAGTAGTCCTCCTTCGGGAATATCGTTGATTTACTAAAATTATACAGTTATAGACGCCGGATCTAATTGAAAGTTGCGTATATGCCAGTTGTACTCCGATATGTCTTGGAAGTTCATAGTAGAGGAGGGTGAGCTCTGACCCGGAAATCATGGATAATGTCCGCAATAACAGTACTGATCGTAGCATCCCTGGGTTATGCATGGTTTCGTCCGCAGCATGTGGAGCGGGAGTACCCTAGTGTGATCTACTCCAATAATGAAGTCGTGAAGCATAGCGCAATCGGGCTGAAGGGTGAAGTATGGAGAGGCGTACCCGGACGAAGTGAGTTTACCGGAGAGCTTGCACTGGATGGGGATCTTCATTATGATGTGAAGCTTAAGGATAGCGGCGGATACTATTTGGGAATTCTTACTGTCCTGGATGCAGACCGGTCACGGCGTTCGGTTGGCTCAATTATAGCGTCTCAGAAGCTGGAAAAGTTCTGGATTATGCTGACCCATCTTGATGAGCGCTACGGACTTGCCGCAGGAGAGGGATATATCTCGGGTCCGGCTAATACGCTAGAGGAGGCCATACAGACCGGGAAGGATATTATGGGTTCGGCCTGGGATAGCAAGTAGAAGGCGGAGGGGGAACAGTATGGAGCAGCGGATAGAGGAACAGCTTGATTGGAGTGACTATGTAGGTTTTGGGAAAAGGGTACTGATCAGCTTCATTGATTTTCTGATTCTGGCCCTTCCTACGTATTTTTTGAACAGGATTTGCGTCTCAGCCGCAGAATCGGCGGAGTCGGCGTTTCCGCTTTTTATTCAGTTTGTGCTGCTGATGGGCTTCAATGTGTTCATGGTTGTCAAATATGGGGGGACTCCGGGCAGACTAATTTCTGGGGGCAAGAATAATTAATGGGGACGGTAGGTATCCGGCGCTGAAGCAGGCTCTGATCAGGGATTGCTTCCTCATCATCAACGGCTTTCTTGCAGTTATTGTGAGTCTGAACACAGAGGAATTATCTGCGGTTTCCAGCAGTCTTGCCAATTGGAGTCCGCTCGCCATGAGTTTGAATGTGTTCTTTGGCTGGGTAGTGGTCGCCGACTGCCTATTCGTTGTATTCACCCAGCGTAACCGGGCGCTGCATGATATGATGGCCGGAACCTATGTGGTTAAGAAAATTGCTCTGGACCATCTTGTTTGAGCCCACAGGATAGAATTAACCAAGTACAAAGGGAATAGATCAGGCGGCGTTACCGCTCTTGTTCTATTCCCTTTGCCCTGTTTCGGAGGTGGATCAGCCCACCTCCAGAACGGCTTTCATGAACGTCTTCAGCGCGGAATCCCCGCTTTCTTCAGTCCATTCCCTGAGCTTCCCGGACCTTGCTGTATATAGCTCCAGCATCTGTTTCAGCTGCCGGTCAAAGAGCTCCGGCTGTCCCGTACGCTCTGCCTTCATCTGGGTTATCAGCTTCGCCCAGTTAACTGGGCTGGAGCCGGGACTATGCTGGGGATAATGCTGAGCAAGCTTTAGTACAGCATCGAGCGGCTGTCCCGCCGCCAGCTCTGCAGCCAGATAGCTGCCGGTGAAGCGGTGGCTGCCATCCTCCTCCAGCGAGGCGACGAATTGCCTGCGGGCTTCGTCCAATTCCCCCTGGTACATCAGCGCGGTAGCGTTAATACCCAGATCATAGCTGTTCGGTTTCTGGTCACGCAGCTCAAGAAACCAGGAATAATAATGATTGTAGCTTTTCCAGTCGGACTGCTCATAGTAGTAAAGCGCCAGGTTGAAGACAGAGTCTGCAGTCGGACGCAGCTCTACAAGCTTCACTAGCAGAGGTATCGTTGCGGCTTCTAAGGATTTGTCTTTAGTATAGGAAGCCTTGGCTGTCATGAGATGAACCAGCATTTTGAGCGCATGATCATCCTGTGGATCTCTGGCATAGTCGTGGCGGTACGCTTCCAGTGCCTGTTCAAGCTTCTGCGCTTTAACCAGCTGATCGGCAGCGGTAAGACTGCGTGATTGTAAATAGAAGAAAGGCAGATTGCCGACGGTGTCCTCGTTCAGCCGGTAGCCATTGCTGCGGGTAATCACCCGCCCGGATACATCATAGGCTTCTATGCTCCACGAGAAGCGTCCGCTTGGATCGGCGAAGCCGAGCAGCGAGGAGGGCTCAACGGATTCCCAGCCTTCTCCGCTGCTGCTGGTGGAGAAACCGCCGCTGTTATACAGATCTGTTACAGGGATGGAAATCTTATTCCCCGTGATATGCTGGCGGATTACATAACTGAAGGTGCTGCCTTCGGCTGAGACTGTGCCGCTGAGACTGTAAGAGGCCGCATTCCGGACAGTCTCCCACTCGAATTCTACAGAATCACCTGTAAGGAGCTGCGAATTTACCGGTGACTTCAGCTCCAGCAAGGGCTGAAGGATAATATTATTAGTCAAACGGTCATTTGGTTTGATTTCGATCCAGTCATCCGCCTGCACAGGCCAGGTCCAGCCATCGATCTGCTCAAAGCTCAGGCCCAAAAATAACTGATAATAGCCGGGAATGACGCCTGTGAAGGAAAACCGGCCCTGTGCATCTGTGACGATTTCATACGGCTCCGAGCCATATAACACACTATGACTAACTTCGCTCTCCGGCCGCAGGAAGATGCCTGCCCGGGAGACCGGAGTACCGTCGCTGTAGGTTAGTGTCCCTGACACGGTGGCAGGCGCAAGTTTGCCTGAATCTGCAGCAGCTGTAAGTGCAGTCTGAAGTGCAAGCAGCTGCCGCTGCATTTCGGAAGTGGGTTCACTCATATTCTCTGTAGCAGCTTCAAGGGAATCTTGAGCCGATGAAGGTTGCTCTGTGGAGCCCTGGGGGCTTAAGTCATTTCCTTCGTTCACTTCATGATAATTCTTGTCACGTGACTCCTGGTAACTCTTCAGACTGTTGTTCACCAGCTCCAGCGCTTCGCTGCACTTACCTTCTGCAAAGAGCAGCCGCGCACCAAGCCAGGCTGAACGGGCTTCATGTTCGTATTCGCCATCATGTACGGGGGAATGGGCTTGCTTCAGCAAGTCTCCTGCAGCCGCCCAATTCCCTGCGTTCAATGCCCTCTCAGCCTGAAGCAAAGCCAGCTCTCTGAACATAGAGGATTTACTGCTGATTCTGGTGCGTACTTCCGTAAGTACCGCATCCCCGTCATCTCCGGCACCCAGGACATCGTATTCATATACAAGCTGTTTAGCGGCAGTAAGCAAATAGCCGTCTATAGGGCCTTCGAGTACATATTCTCTCAGGAACCGGAGCTTATCTGCGGGTAGCAGCGGCAGTGGTGTCTCTTCGTTATTGTTCTGGCTCCATTGGCTGGAAGAGGAGCCGATATACACATTGAAATCATACGGCTGTATCCAATTGCCTGGTTCAATTATTGTAGTGCGGATAAGCGTCATACGCTTGCTTCCGCTGCTGGCAGCCAGCTTGCTCAGCAGCATTTCGCGTGCGAGAGCCCCGGTATCCGCTGTGGCGGAGGTTGCAGGCTGAACCGATGGCGCTGCTGCCTGTTGAAGAACAGCTGGTATTAGAATTAGCAGCGCAAGCGGAAGCAGCACGAACAGCACCAGCTGCTTGACCTTGATTCTAATTTTCATGGCTTCTCACCGCCTGTTCATAGATGTCTTTCCAGTACGTATTGCCGCCAGCTTCAATCAGTTCCCGCTGGCCCTGTACGGGCAGTGTACGGGCCCCATGTTCCGGGGGCCCGCTCTGCGGGTAGCAGAGGATCAGCGCACCTGCGATTAATAGCGCAGATAGCGCACCCAGTGGCTTGAGTGGAATTTCCAGCTCCTTATTCCATAGTGCCCGCAGGCGGGCCAGCGGTGCGGTAGGATGAGTCTGCTGCAGAACCCGTTCTTGTCCGCTGAAGGAGAGGCTGCTCAACTCTTCATCCAGACGGCGTTTGATGTGTTCTTGTTCATTGCTCATAGAGCATACCCCTCCTTCTCCAGAATCTGCTTCAGCAGTGTCCGTCCCCGGGATAACCGGGATTTCACCGTATTGTCCGGTAATCTCAACTGCCCGCTGATCTCACGGATGCTCATCTCATGGTAATAGTACAGCGTCAGACATTCGCGGTAGATGTAATCCAGACTTCTTACAGCTTCACTTAGCTGCAGATTATGCCATTCTGCTATAAACAGCTCTTCTGCGCCTGCGGAGGCGCCTGCTTCATTCTGTACCCAGGCCCCGCCCTCCGGCGCAGGAAAAATATTTCGCCAGCTCCATGTCCGCTGCCTCATCCGGCAGCGGTTAACCACGATGGCAATCAGCCAGGGTCTCAGACGCTGAGGGTCCTTCAGCTGCCCGATTTTGGCATAGGCCTGAATGAAGGTATCCTGCACGGCTTCCTCGGCAGACTGCCGGTCCCGCAGAAGCAGCCAGGCGGTCCGGAGCAGCATATCCCCATATTGCTCCATCAGCTGGCGGAGAGCGGACTCATCCCTGGCTTTGATTCTCTCTATAATATCCAGATGAAGCTCCCCTCCCTTTATTAGTAAGATGCGTGCTGCGGGAGGAAGGTTGCGTGCTGCAGGGAAATAATTCCTGAATTGAAGGGCTTGAGCAGCGAATTTGTTTTTCAATTGCAGAAAGTGCAATAGAAAACTCGTTTTTGGAGGCTGGAAAGCAATCTGCTGTATTTGATGCAACAGAATTTTGAGGAATGACTGTATAAGGGTGTTTTTCTGATTGTTGCCTGCAGAAAGTGCAATAGAATCAAATTCCGGGTGATTTTTAGGGAGTTCTATTGCTAAATGCAACAGATCCGGATTGCAGCTTTGGGGCGGGTAGCGGTAAGAGAAACGCTGCAACTACACGCGGCAGTATCAGTCCCAACTGGAACATGCCAAAAATGTTCTATAGAAGGGCGGCCTGAGAAGGAGCATCGTGCAACCTTTAGCGGGGGCACTGCGTCATAGGTTAACAGTTTAGATTGTAGAGGAAGTTCCCGAAAACGAAGGAGATGGCATCATGATCACATCATTCAAAACGATAGCAGGTATAATTCTACTTGGCGGAATGCTCAGTCTAACGGCTTGTAATTCCGGTAAGCCGGATGCGGTGAATACCGGCGGGGCGGCTGCGCAAGCCTCGGAGGCTCCGGCGTCTGCACAGCCGGAAGGGAGTCCCGCCCCTGGTGCGGGCACGGAGTCGGCTGAAGCTGGCGGCGGTGCAGCAACAGCTGCACCTGACGCGGCTCCTGCTGCGCAAGGCGGCACTGGCGCGGCCGCTTCACCTGCGGCTGCAGAGCCTGGCGCAGCGGCAGGAGCCTCGTCGGCTGCTACGCCGCAGGAGCTGAGCAAGCAGCTGAAAGAGCTGCTGCAGCTTGCCAAGCAGGGCAAGGTGCCCGGCGTGGAATATGCTGCACACAGTGGACTCATTGACGATGTGGAAGCAGCATGGGGAGAGCCGGACACCAAAGAATCGGCAGGCAAAGGCATTTATTCCACGTATGCCGGCAAGCACGTGGTATTCGGCTTTAACAAAGGCAGCCAAATCTTTGATGTGCGTTCAAGCGCCTCCGATTTACAAAAGCTGACGCTGAAGCAGATTGAAGAAGTCCTCGGCAAGCCGGACGCTACCTCAGTGAACGGCAGCGATGACATTTATATATACCAGGCGGGCAAGCAGTACCAGCTCAAGTTCATCATCCCGGATTTAACGGGTACCGTGGATCATATCTCAGTATTCTCCAAACAGGATTCCATCAACAATATGGCTGGTTAGAACAGCATCTGTAAGCCCCCGGATTGCGGCAGCTGCAGTCACATAGATAGCAATTTATGAAGAGTCCCTTCGCAGCGGCAACTGTGGAGGGACTCTTCTTGTTAACCGCAAATAATATTGCAGATAAGTACCTGCCAGCAGGCTCGGCTTCCGACGAAGTCTGCTGGTTACATGCTTCCCTACGCTCCCGATGAAGTTACGCCATCCCCGAACCGGCTGTCCCTCATGAATGCAGTTGCTGCTATCGTGCGCAGAACTTCTTGCTGATATAATCAGTTTATGGGTTGATCTGTAGAAAGAAGAGAGGCACAGCTATGCATCTGGAGTTGAACGAAAGTGAATATAAAGTATCTGCCGGCGGATTAACCATAGAGCTGCTGCCCAAGGAGTTTGCGCTTCTGCAGTTTCTGTACCGCAACAGGGGGAGGACCTTCAGCCGCGAGCAGCTTCTGGATAAAGTCTGGCCCATGGAGTATCCGGTGGAGCGGACCGTCGATGATCATATCTACCGGCTGCGGAAGAAGCTGCGCGGCCTTAGCGGAATCGACATCAAGACCATCCGCGGATTCGGATACAGTCTGGCTGTGCAGGGCTCTCCGGAGGGCGTAGCGATGAATCCGGCAACGAATGATCCGGAGCTGCGGAATACAATGAGTGAGGTATTCATGAAGTTTCATATCTACGGTCAGGGCAAATCGATGCTGACCCTCGCACGCCAGCAGGACATTCTCGGCTACGAGCTGGACCCGCATTATTCGATGGTCGTTCATTTCGTCCAGGGAGATTTGGAGTGGCTGATCTACACGGACGAGGTTCCGCTGAAGGACCGGCTTTTTTACCTCAACCTGTTCTATTTCTTCATAGGTGACCCTAAGGTGAAGATGGAATATGCCGAGCGTCTGATTGAGCGGAAACTGCTGAACCCCCCTGAACAGCTGGAACTGGAGATTCTGACCATGCTGGATTTGTACACCTTGGCAGGCCAGCCGGACAAAGCGCTGGAACGCCTGAAACGTTCCTATCAGGTAATATCCGAACCGGATTTTGAGAACTTCGTTCCGGCGACGCAGATTACGGAGCTGTTCATTCATCTGGTGGCGGGAACCGGGGATGAGCAGTTGGAGCGTATGGACGAAACCGTCAGCCGGACCCTGAGGGACAAGCCTTTTCTGCGGGAGATCGGCGGTTACAAAGTAGTAAAGGGACTCTGGGCGCTTCGGCGGGCACAGTGGGCAGAGGGAGAGAAACTGATCAATGAAGGATTGCAGGTGCTCGATATGTCCGGGTTTGTGCCGCTGCGGTTCTATTCGGTGTACCGGATCAACCATTTCTGCCGCATGTTTCTGGCCGGAAGTCCCTTGGGACGCAAATACGAGAGCCTGTTTACAGCAGAGCTTGAAGCGTTTGGTCTGGTAAGGCTGGAACGGGCACTCGAAAATCTGCTGCTGCCGCTGCTCGAGGCCCCCTGATAATTCTCTGACAATTCTCCGTTACAGTAGGATCATGAATGTTTCGCACATTCAATGATATTACATGTAACCTGGAGGAATGTCAGATGGAGCTTTCAACGAAGCAGGGAACCAGCCTGCTGCATAACAAAACGTACATGCGCGTGTACAGCGCCTTCGCCACGGCAAGCTTCGGCGACTGGTTCGATGCACTGGCTATTCAGGTGCTGGTCGGCTACCGCTGGCAGGCCGGGCCGCTGATGCTGGCGCTTATTCCGGTGGCGCTGGCGCTGCCGAGCATTCTGTTTGGCTCGGTTGCCGGAGTAGCCGCCGACCGGCTGAACAAGCTGAAGCTGATGCGTGTCTGCGATCTGCTGACTGCGCTGTTGACTGTACTGGTGTTGTTCGCCCCGAGTATGGTCTGGCTGCTGCCGCTGCTGGCTCTGCGCTCAGCGCTGTCCACGCTGAATATGCCTGCCCAGCAGTCTTTGACCCGCAGCCTGGTCAGAGAGGACCAGCTGCTGCAAGCCTCGTCGCTCAATGGGCTGGTTAACCAGGGCTCCAAAATCGCCGGCCCTCTGCTCGGAGGTCTGGCGCTCGCTTTCCTTACGCCGCAATGGTGCATCCTGATCAATGCCTTGCTGCGCGGCTGCTCTTATCTGCTGCTGCTGTCCGTGAAGAACATCCGCACGGATGAAGATAACAGCAAACTGCCTGAGGCGCCGGAAGACAAGATTCCGCTGCATACGATGTGGCGGGAAGGCTGGAGCTTCATGCTGCGCAGCCGGATCCTGCTGAGTACTATGCTGTTCGGGCTGGCCGGGGCACTGGTGATTCAAGTGGTCGACTTCCAGTTCACCAGCCTGTTCCGGGTGTTTGCACCGGAGCGGGAATCCTTGCTCGGCTGGATGGTAGCCGCTACCGGAGTAGGAGCTGTGCTGATCATACTTCTCCTGAACAAGCTGAATCCGGAAACGGGATATAGCTGGAGGCTCGGCTCGGGATATGTATTGATTGGCGGTTCCATTGCTGCACTTGGATCGCTCCAGCCGGGCGCTTCGATAGTATGGGTTCTGCTGATTGGATTTGTACTGGGGATCGGAAACGGGGTATTTATGGTTACGTTCAATTATTGCCTGCAAAAAGAAACCCCGCCGCATATGACAGGCCGTATCTTCGGCATCCAGAACACCGTACTCAGCACGGTACTTATTATTGCACCATTGCTGGGTGGTCTGCTTGTCCAGTATGCAGGCCCTGCCCGTATTTTTATCAACACCGGCTTGCTGCTGCTCCTTCTGGGTCTGGCGGGTCTGCTGTTCGGGCGGCTGCTCTGGCCTGAGGCCAAGCTTAAGCTGGAAGGTGCACAGCCTGTAGCCGCAGTAGATCAGGGGTAGATTAAATAAAGGCAGACAGTAAGTTTAAGATCAAGCCCTTCGGGGCTTTTTCTGCACTGCCACATTACATATTCAGGAGGAGCCAATGACGACATATATTTACATGGTGAGACACGGGGATTCACTCCGGACCGGGGTGGACGAATGGACGCGCGGCCTATCTGCAAAAGGGGAAGGGGATGCGCGCAGAGTAACAGCATGCCTGCGTAATGAAGGCATTAACACGCTGTACAGCAGCCCGTATATCCGGGCCATAGATACGATTGCCGATTTAGCAAAGGTACTTGGGCAGGAAATTACCCTTAAGGAGGACCTGAGAGAGAAGGTCTGGATGGAGGGCAACCGTCAGTTGGCTGATGAAGATTTGCTTCCGGCACTGCAGAAGATGTATGACGATCCGGACTTTGCCCTGCCGGGCGGTGAATCGAACCGCGAATGCCAGGCAAGGGCGGTAGAGGCGCTGCAGGAAATCCTGCAGGCACATGAAGGAGAAAGAATTGCCATTGGGACTCACGGGCTGGTAATGGCGCTAATGATGGGTTATTTTGCCCCCGGATATGATCTGGACTTCTTGCTAAAGACCACCAAGCCAGATATTTATGTCATGGCCTTCTCGGAAGGCCGGTTGACCGGGGTGGAGCGTCTTCTAGTTAAGGAATGAGCATGGAGAATGGCCGGAACAACGTCCCAAGCCGCGGATTGGCTGGGTGCGTTCTTTGGCGCGAGGGAGTAGAAATGCTACCTTTTCTACAACAATTTGAGATTGTGGACGATTTGATGCGGGGAATGTTGTAGTTTGTACAGGATTTGCTGGCGGTCACCGCGGCGCGGCCGAGTCCATCATTCACCGGGGTACGGTGACGGCTAAGCTACAGTCCGTAGAACCGCACCGTATTCGCTGTTAGAATAGCCTTCGCCTCGCTCCCGGTATATCCATGCAGCGCTCCCCAGGCGGCGGCAACGTCATGCACCATTGCCGGATGGGTGGTACGCCCGGTGAATGGGCCTTCAAAAGGCCACGGACCATCGGTCTCCGCCATGACCAGCTCCGGCGGGTAGCGGCGCGCGAGATCCTGAATCTCCTCTTCATAGAGAATATCGGGAGTGAACGAAATATAATAGCCGCGGCTGATCATACGGTCGACAGTATCTTCCGGGCCCTTGAACCAATGGAAATGGGCCCGGGTAATGTGATGCTGCTCAAGCAAATCACATACGGTCCAGGCATCTTCATAGACGGCATGCAGCACCACCGGTTTGGCTAAACAAGCTGCCAGCTCAAGGAGTCTGTCCAGAAGCCGGATATAAGGTTCCATATCCCATGCCTCCCCGCGTTCTATAGCTTCGGCCCTGGAATAGTAGGGAAGCCCGATTTCACCTATAGCTGCCATATCCGGGGCATGGAGCGTGATCCAGTCCAGCAGCGCGGCCAGCTCCTCCTCCGGCGGCAGCGGCTGCTCGGGATGGAAGCCGTAGGCGGGTCTCACCAGCCCGGGATAACGGGCTGCTATCTCCTGAGTACGCAGACTGGAAGTGAGGTTCATCGAGACCGCAATCAGCGCCTCAATGTCCTGCTCCGGCAAGCTCTGCAGCAAGGAGGATAACAAAGTCTCTTCATATTGGTCCAGATGTATATGGGCATCAATCATGCGTAATTGCTCCTTCCTCCGCAGGTTACTTCTCTACAAATTGCTGAGTGCTATCATGCGGTTCGAAAATGATCGAGCCAAGCTCCAGCCCCGCTGTCCCTGCCTTGTATTCCAGCTTCAGCGTTCCCATGCTCTCGGTCATTCCTACCATTAGGCTGGTATCCGCTAACAGCTTGCCGTCTTTCACCGAGTAGTAGGTAACAGCACCGATTCCTGCAGTCTTGCCGAAATATTTCAATCCGTCTTCTGCACGGTCCGGAATTCTTATCGTTACTTTGGACGGGGTTGCTCCTTTGAGCTCAAGCTTCAGCAGCACATCCTTCTTATCCAGCGAAATGCTGGAGGATACTACAGCAGAAGCAGCTTGTTCCGCTGCAGGCACGGAGAGCTCCTTCCACTGCTCAGGCTTGACCACATGAACTTCCTGCACTACCAGCGAAGTTCCGGTACCCAGTGTGAACACAACGGTTACTTCAGGTTTCCCGTCTGAATCTACATCCGCATAGAAGAGCTGGGGCGGATTCGAGAAATCTCTGTCTACGGTCCAGTCGAAGCTGTGCTTCTTGCCGTTCACTTCCAGGATGAATCCTTTGTAGGTGTTGCCGTCCTTCAGCGCGGCATACAGCTTGACCTTGGCATTACCCCCGGCCACAACGAGGGGTTCAGCGGGAACCCTGACAGTTGTGCTGAGACTGCCCGGCGTAATCACGACCCGGGTTCCTCCCGCTTCCAGCTCTGTGGTAGCACCCGTAAGCGAATTCAGACTATCTGCCGGAATATATACATGTCCGGCCTTAAGAATAACAGTAGCCTCCAGGCTATCTTGATAACTTCCATCTGTTTGTGTATAGCGGACCTGGATAGAGGAGCTGCCGGGGGTAAGGACTTTAGTATCCCAACCAGTCGTGAGAGTAAGCTGCTTGAGGACATTATTCCATTGCAGCTGGATAGGGTAAAATTCCTTCAGGGCAAGAGCCGGTACATATAATATCCCATTGGAATGGAATGGCGGAACTTGGGGAAGAACGGCTTGTCCGTCTACCTTAAGGGCTAGTGGAGCTGCAGCAGAATGGGCAATATTTATGGATGATGCCGCCGCATGACCTGCGATGAGCAGGGCAATCGCGGAAGCGGCAATTAATTTTTTCATAAGATAACCTCCGGAGTCTGGAAATTCCAATCCATTTTATTATAAATGAAAAACTCCGCTTGCGGGTCACGTTCTGTTAACAAAGATAAGTCAAGCCTGTTACGGTTCAAGTTTAGTATGATCTATCTACCAGAGGAGACAGCCGGTAATTCCGTATAATTAACACTAAATATCTATACATATACGCAGGAGGGTGGAGTTATTGTTGCGGACCCAAGGAATTATTATGGCCTCCGGCGGAGCGTTATTATGGGGAGTATCGGGGACGGTCGCCCAGCATTTGTTCCAGCAGTCCATGCTGCCTGCAGCCTGGCTGGTGACCCTGAGACTGCTGGTATCGGGAGTCCTGTTCCTGATGTTTACACTCCGTAAGGAGGGCTCGCAGGTATGGAAGCTGTGGCTGGACCGGAGATTCGTTCTTCAAATGCTGCTGTTCGGGCTGCTGGGCATGCTTGGGGTACAGTACACGTACTTCGCTTCCATTGAGTCAGGCAATGCTGCAATCGCCACACTGCTGCAGTATTTAGCCCCGTTGTTTATTCTCCTGTACACTGTTATCTGGACAAGAACGAAGCTGGCTCCGCTGGATATCATCGGTGCGCTGCTCGCGCTGGGAGGAACGTATTTACTGCTGACCGGCGGCGATTCCTCGGAGCTGACCGTTCCCCTGAGAGGCTTGATCTGGGGGATTCTATCCGCAGTGTCCTTGACGTTCTATACCCTCTATTCAGGTCCGCTGCTGAAGCTGTACAGCACTTCACTGCTGATGGGCTGGGGGATGATTGTGGGAGGAGCAGGGATGAGTCTCATTCATCCGGTCTGGTCCGTTCCGTCTGCCGATTGGTCGCTGTCTATCATTCTGGCTATTCTATTCGTTATTCTGCTGGGAACATTAGCCGCCTTCTATCTATACATCGGCAGTCTCCGCCACATTGCTCCGCATGAAGCCAGCCTGCTGTCCTGTACGGAACCGGTCTCAGCAATTGTCTCCTCCGTAATCTGGCTGTCCGTCCCCTTCAATCTGTACCAGGCACTGGGAGCGGGAATGGTTGTACTTATGACTGTAATGGTTTCTTTGAAATCACGGACTAAAGAGACCGCGAAATAAAAAGGGGGAGATGCTGAGTTAGCCGAGCATGCCGCTCTGCTGGAGAAGCTTAATCCATATCTGGAAAAGATGGGGTATAGGATAAAGCCTTCTAACCGTTAAAAATGCCGCCATGCACAAAATCAAAAACCACCGGACAGGGGAAATTCCCGTATATCCGGTGGTTTTTATATAAATATAAGAATTTATATGTTTCACATGATAACTTATCCTTCTATTTCTCGCTGAAACGGTGCCGTCCTTACAAAAGAACGGCAAAGCCGTTTCCACTTGCCATACTGCGTTGTAAGGAGCGTACCCGGCTGAATCAGGTGGATGAGCAGCACGGCCGCCTGCATCCCAGTGTAATCAGACAGTCTCAAAAATTGGACGACCTCACTAATGAATATTACAAAGAGCAGTCAGGCCTGAATTCCCTCAAGCGCCAGTAAGACTAAGTTCCGGACAGATTCCTCGTTCAGTGCATCCCCCGTCAACAATAACCGGTAAAAAATAGGCCCGTAAATCAAGTCGATACTGCTCCAGATGTCGAGCTCTTGCTTCAATTCTCCTCTCGCCACTCCCCGTTCGAGCAACTGCCAGGCCTCCTGGCGGCGCGGACCGAAAAATCTGCTGCGGTAAGCCTCAGCCAGTCCTGGGTCGAATTGCCCTTGACCGATCAGTTCAGTAATGACTTTGCCTTCCCGGCTGGACAGGAACATGGCCAGATTTCCCGCGTGGATCACCAAATCCTCCTTCACAGAACCGCTGTCTGGTATAGGCAGTCTGGCGGAAGCGGCAAAAAGATATCCGTCTATCACTACCGCAGCTTTATTCGGCCACCATTTATAGATGGTCGCTTTGCTGACCTGAGCCAGTTCCGCGATTTTCTCCACCGTAACTGCACCGAATCCCATCTCCAGCAATAAATCATATGAAGCGTTCAGAATGGCATTCTTCGCCTCCGTATTGCGCGGCCGGCCCCTCTTCTTATCCATGGCGCGTTCCTCCTAATAGATGACTACATATATAACCTGCGACATCCAAACTCAAGATCGATCTGTAACTGGAGTATATCATAAAACCGCCTATTTACAAAACTGAACGTTTAGTATATTATTTGGTCATAGGAATTACTAAACTGTACGTTCAGTATTTAAAATTGAAAGGTGGAATTGATATGCAACAACAAGCTGTATCTTCTGTAAACCACAAGGCTATTCCAGGCTGGATCACATTTCTGCTCGCAGTATCCTGCGGCCTGATTGTGGCGAATCTCTATTATGCACAGACGCTGGTCGGACCGATCGGGCAGGCCATTCATCTGTCTCCAGGAGCCACGGGGCTGATTGTGACGCTGACACAAATCGGTTATGTTGTCGGGCTGCTGTTCATTGTCCCGCTCAGTGATATTATCGAGAACCGGCGGCTCGCTGTAACGTCCCTAATTCTGGTCGTAGCTGCACTTGCAGCTGCGGCACTTGCACCGAATGCTCCGCTGTTTCTTGCAGCCTCCATGTTCATCGGGCTAGGTTCAGTGGCAGCGCAGATCCTGGTGCCGTATGCATCGTATCTGGCGGCAGAAGAGGAACGCGGCCGTGTGGTAGGCAATGTGATGAGCGGACTGCTGCTGGGTATTATGTTTGCCCGGCCGGTGGCAAGCTTCATGGCCGGATTGTGGGGCTGGAAGTCTATATTTGTTGTCTCTGCAGTTGTGATTGCGCTCCTGACCCTGCTTCTGTCCCGCATACTTCCGGCACGCAAGCCAGAACCTACGTTGAATTACGGCCAATTAATCCGTTCGCTGGGTACACTGTGGATGCATACGCCGCTGTTACGCCGCCGGGCGATATACCAGGCCAGCCTGTTCGGCGCCTTCAGTCTGTTCTGGACGACAGTTCCAATGCACCTGTCCAGCTACTATCACCTGTCCCAGCAAGGCATTGCCTTGTTTGCTCTCGCCGGTGTGGGCGGAGCGGTAGCAGCCCCGATTGCGGGAAGACTGGCGGACAAGGGCTGGACCAGACCCTTGACTGGCCTTGCCATATCCCTCGCCGCAATATCGTTTATCATGGCTTATCTGCTAAGAGATGATTCTAGACTTACACTTGGCCTGCTGGTACTGACGGCAATCCTTCTGGACATGAGTGTATCCGGCAATCTGGTACTGGGACAGCGGGTCATTTATTCACTCGGCAATGAAACCAGAGGACGGCTGAACGGGTTGTTTATGGCGATATTTTTTGTAGGCGGAGCGGTGGGTTCTTCTCTGGGCGGTTGGGCCTATGCTTACGGCGGCTGGAACCTTGCCACACTGATCGGGCTTATTCTGCCGGTGCTGGCGCTGGTCTACTTTTTGACCGAAAAGAAGAATAACGGATAAGCACGGAACCCCTGCCTGCGGTTCACTGGGAATCTCCCTGTTTGAGGACCTCTTACACCAAGAGGTCTTTTTTGTGCAATAACTATTGATATGGAAAATAACTTTTTGGAGAAGTTCTGCTATGGAAACAGATACAAAGTGACATTTTTTTCACAAGTACTATTTTCCATTTCATAAAGACGATAGAGTGTCCGATAAAGAGAAAGTAGCATAGAGATAAAACTACAATATATTCAAAAATTCGACATTAAACGACAAGAAAAGGCGGCTGATGAAGTGAGTGTAAGACGATTGAGGACAGTTTCACAGGTGTTAATTAGTATTATTGTACTGGCGGCTATGTTGGGCTGCAGTTCATCAAACGGAAGTACGGCGGACAAGACCGCCAAGGATCAGGAAGTGAAGCTGAAGTTTATCTGGTGGGGGAAGGACCAGCGCAAGCAGGATACCCTGAAGGTTATTGCACTCTATGAGAAGCAGCATCCGAACGTACATATTATGACAGAAGATTACTCAGTGAATAATGATGTTGCTACCCAGCTGGCAATGGAGACCGCCGACCAGGCTACACCTGATATTATACAGGGGGATTACAGCTTCATCTTCGATTATATTAACCGTGATCTGATTGAACCGCTGAATCCTTACATAAAAAATAAGACGCTTTCGACTTCCGATATTGCCAAGTCGACACTGCTTCCGGGGATGAAGGGTGATGAATTATTTGCGCTGAATATCGGCATGAATTCTGAAGCTCTTTTGTACGATCCTGAGTTTTTCCAGGAGGCCGGCCTTGCAGTTCCTTCAATGGACTACACGATTGATGAACTGCATACCCTGCTAACGCAACTGAAAGAAACAGTGGATACTCCGGATTTCTATCCGCTTGGGAATATGTTTAATGCGAATTATTATCTGAGAACCCGCGGAGCCTCGATGTTCAACGCTGCAGGAACGAATCTGGGATATGATGACGATACTATATTATCCGATTATCTGTCCCTGTATAAGCAGTGGTATGACGAAGGCCTGATTAAGCCGGATTCCTACCAAGATATCCCTGTAGATGAGAGTCATCCGGTTATCAGCAGACAATCGGCTTTTTACTTCGGGTTCAGCAATAATGTTGCTGCGCTGAGCAAGTTAGCCGGCCACACCATCAAGCTGCTGCCCCTTCCTGTGATCACAGAAGACGGTGAAGGCAGATTCATCAAGCCGTCGATGTTCCTGGCGGTGTCTTCCTATTCCAAATATCCGGAGGAAGCTGTCAAATTCCTGGACTTCTTCGTGAATAATGCAGAGGCGAATGATATTCTCCAGGGCGAACGCGGCATTCCGGTATCCAAAGTGATCTCTGCCAAGCTATCAGCAAAAGCGGATGAGACCGGTAAGCAGCAATTGGAGCTGATCAAATATCTGAACACCCATTCGGCGCCTATAGATGCTCCTGCTCCCGGGAACTCCATTGTTGTAAGTAATTCTTTCCTGTTAATCCTCAAGCATGTAGTAGAAGGCAGCATTACACCGGAACAAGGTGCTAAATTTTACCGCTCAGAGGCGACCGGGATCCTGCAGGGTTCTGGGACGGAGGGCGAGAAATGAGCAGATTGATTGGTGAATATACGATCAGAAAAAAACTGTACAGCGGGTTTGGCCTAGTTCTGCTGCTCCTGATCATCGTGTCTGTCAGCAGCTACTCTTATCTCTCAGAGGTAAATAACTCTTATACTTATCTGCTGCGGAATAAATCGGAGTCGGTGCAGTTAATCAAAGATTTGCGGATCACGGTAGAGACGGAGAAGTCCAGTCTTTACGGATATGTAATCAACGGCGATGAGGAGAGCCTGACGGCATTTACAGAAGCACAGTTGAACTTTGACAAAATATTAACACAGCTGAAGCCGCTGATCGAGGACCGGAATGATAAACAGATCATCGCAGGTCTGGATCTGCTGCAGAGCCGCTACAGCAGTACGGCCATGCAGGTGATCGACAGCAAGAAACAGAATGACAGTGCCGCCTACCTGGAGCTGATTGCCAGCCAGGCCCCAGTGTTGGAGAAATTCAGCAGTACCGCAGAGCGGTTCGTGAAGCTCCAGGAGGATGATCTGAAGGCAGCAGCCGATCAGACGTTTGATCAAGTCGCTCACATTAAGATCCTGGTCCTTACCTTGACAGCAGCTGCCCTGCTTCTCGGCGTGCTTGCCAGTATTCTGATCAGTAGAGCAATATCGAATCCGATCCGCAAGCTCCAGAAGATGGCCGCCCAGATTGCTGAAGGCGACTTAAGGAATACACTTGTTGAGATTAAGAACAAGGACGAGATCGGCCAATTGGCGCAAGCCTTCAATAACATGGGCAACCATTTGCGGAGCTTAATTCAGGAGGTCGGCATGAATGCAGAGCAGGTGGCTGCTTCTTCTGAAGAGCTGACTGCCAGCGCTGAACAGACCGGACAAGCTACAGAGCATGTCGCGCTGATTACAGAGAAACTGGCCGAAGGTGCGCAGGTCCAGGTGAACAGCATCGAAGACAGTGTGGCCCTTGTTCAGAAAATGGATGGTGAAGCAAAGGAAATCGCACAGGCATCTATTCATGTCAAAGACTCGGTGGATGCAGCATTCGGGCTGGCCACAGACGGTATCGTGGCTGTAGAAATCGCTGTTGACCAGATGAATGCTGTGTCCGCGAATGTAGGAGATGTCTCACAAGTGGTCAGAGCTTTGGGTGAAAGCTCCAAAGAAATCGGCGATATTATCGCTATTATTACGGATATTGCCAATCAGACGAATCTTCTCTCCCTCAATGCAGCTATTGAAGCCGCGAGAGCGGGGGAGCATGGCCGCGGGTTCGCTGTTGTGGCCGGTGAAGTGCGCAAGCTGGCGGAGAAGACGGCTGAATCCGGGAAGCGGGTATCCGATGTTATCCATTCGATTCAACAGGAAACGCACCGTACGATAGAGATGGTCTCCCAAGGAGAGAAGGAAGTAGTGCGCGGAATTGATGCGGTTCAAACCGCAGGGAAGTCCTTTGCAGAGATCAAGGATTCTATCCGGGCAATTAATGAACAGATTCAAGGCGTATCGGACTCTTCACAGCAAATGTCCAATGGCACCCATGAGCTGGTCATTGCTTTTGAGCAGATTAATCAGATCACCATTGCTTCCTCTGAAGGAACGCATGATGTCTCAGCTTCAGCGCAGGAGCAATTGGCCAGCGTAGAAGAAATTGCTGCCGCATCGCGTCTGTTGTCGGGACTTGCGGAAGAACTTCAGGAGAGTATATCTAAGTTTACGGTTTAATCAATTTCGTTCATCTGCAGTTAATAGACAGAGGGTGTTCTTCGTGGCCATTTAACATGGCGCTGAGGGCACCCTCTTCGTATTCGGATTGGCAGGGCTGGAATTTTCTTTATTTTTATTTGGTCTGATGATGTAATGGAATGGCTATAGGTGACGTATTAGCTGATGTACATTACTTGGCCAAGTAAATTCAGCCGGGAAGGGAGGGCCATCAGGATGCAAGAGCGCGCATTGCAGCCTTTGATTCACGAAAGGGTTCGAGGAAATATGGAGACAGAATTGCAGTTCGCTGCGATCTTTGAAACCTACTATAAACGGATATTCAATTATATTGCCTACCGGGTGAGCTGCCGTTACACCGCCGAAGACCTGGCCAGCCAGGTGTTCGAGAAGACACTGTCCAAGCTATCCGGTTACTCCATGGAGAAGGCGCCGCTGGAAGTGTGGCTGTTCGCCATTGCCCGAAATGTAGTGAATGACTATTACAGAAGCCGGGCCAGGCACCGTTTCTTCTCGCTGGATACCCTCCGGGAGCTGGTATCGGGCAAAAAAGAGCCTGAGGCGCTGATCTTGGACAGCGAGCGGAGTGACAGGCTGAACCGGGCGCTGGATACACTCAGCGCGAAGGAACGGAACATTATCGCCCTTAAATTCGGGGCAGATCTGAAGAATACAGAAATTGCACGGGTTACAGGAATATCAGAGAGCAACGTCGGGGTTATCCTCTACCGGAGTATGAGGAAGCTGAAATCTGAGATTAGGAGCGTGGAGGGATTATGAACAACAAGTATATGTGGCAGAAGTTCTCCATGGATATTGACGCCAGGTCCGGGAATCCGGCATCCGGTGCAGAGAAGGATGCTGCGGAATATCTGGAGCTCCTGGAGCTGGGAGAAGTTCTGGCCCGGCAGGATTTCAGCCAGGGCTCGAACAAGGCGGCGGTCCTCCTCCAAGCCAGAAACCGTGTCTTAACAGAACAGGAGGAACCAAAGATGAGCATTAGACAACGGATCAAACGGCCGGCCATGATCGTGGCTTCCCTGCTGGCAGCAGGCATAGTGAGTATTTCCTTCGTCAGGCCTTCTTTTGCACAGGAGATGCTTGTCCGGGCGTTGAATACCATCAATCTCGGCCACATTATTGCGAGTGAAATGGATCCGAATTACAAGCCGGAGTTCCCGGAAGCGTGGAAAGGCAAAATGTTTGATAAAGACGGCCATCCGATCACTTCATTTAATCATAAGCTTGGCACAGTCTTTAATGCTGAGGGTGAACGTATAGTGAATTTTGACGGAGACAAACTCATTACCCAGAGTGAGCAGGAGAAGCTGGATAAGGAACAGGCGGCGCGCATCTTTGCCGTCAAGGATCCTGCGGAGCTGGATAAATACGCTCTCTTCAGAGTGAAGCTGCCGGAATATCTGCCTGAGGGCTTCGCCTTTGACCATGGAGAATTCTACAAGGGCGAGGAAGGGGTCAATGGACAGGTTGTTGAATTGTTCTTCACTAGTGAGCAGACCGGCAAACGGATCTGGATGCAGCTGCGCTTATCTAATAAGGACAACGCCTATGAGATGTCGACGAGCGGCAAGATGGAGCAGGTGGAGCTCAATGGAGTCGATGCCGTCATGATGAACGAACGGACCTTGGACTGGGAAGCGAACGGAGTATTGTATGACCTCAGCACCCATGGTCTCGACCGGGCCGAGGTGCTGAAGATCGCCGAATCGATCCGCTGGTAACCGGATAGCAACCGGGACAGATGGTGAACCGCAAACAACAGGCAATGATCCCTGAACGGGGGTTCACAGCCTGTTGTTTTTGTTATATGGGCATGCGGTGAAGGTTACTCCACCTTGAAATTTGCTGCAGAATCGGCGAGGGTCTTGGTTAACTGATCGATAGTTTCGACCATATCCGCAAGCCGCTGTACGGTAGAGGATTGTTCATGCATGGTAGCTGTAACTTCCTCAACCGAAGCTGAGATTTCTTCTCCTGAAGCGGACAGGCTTTGGGCGGATTCCATGACTTCATCTTTGTCATTTTGCAAATAGGAAATTTCATCTGCCATGGTTTTGATCTGGGCAGTTATTTCTGTGATTTTCTTCAGAATGGTTTTGAATGAATCCTGGGTATGCCCCACGAGTTCATCCTGTTTATTGGAAATTTGGTTAATGGCTGCGACACTACTATTATTTTCAGTTACATATGCAAGATTCTGTTGGATGATCGCATAGATTTCATTCGATTGTCTGGAGCTTTGCTCCGCCAGCTTACGGATTTCGGAGGCTACGACTGCAAATCCTCTGCCGTGTTCCCCTGCCCGTGCAGCTTCAATAGATGCATTCAGCGCCAGCAGATTGGTCTGACTTGCAATTTGGCTAATCGCATTTGTAATTTGGCTGATGCTGCTGGAGCTCTCCTGAAGCTTCAAGGTAATTTCTGAAATTTTATGAACTTCCTCTTCATTCTTTACGTTGATTTCAATTAATTGTTCAACCACTTGTGTGCTTGTATGGAAGACTCCGACGATTTCTTCTGCTCTTGTCCGGACCAGCTGGGCATTGAGATTCATTGCAGCGAATTTCTCGCCAAACCCATGAAATTTTTGGACAATAGTATCGGTATCTTCGGACTGGGATTCCATAGCCAGGGCGATCCCCATGGAAGTGACTGAGGTTTCATTAATGGACCGGGAGGTTTGCTTCGATGTTTCGTCCAGTTCATTTGTACTGCTATGAAGAATGGCGATAGAATCGTTCATGCTGCTGATCAGAGCTTTATTTTGCCGGGCCATATGGTTGAAGCTGTCAGCCAATTCCCTGAACTCATTGTCATAGCGGCCTTCGGCTTCAACGGTCAAATCCCCGGTAGCTAATTGTGTGAACAGGCTGGTCAATTTGACAATGGGATTGGCGATCGAACGGGATAACAGCAGACCGAACCCGACGGCTATAAGAAGGGCCACTGTCGTAACGATCAGCAGCTTGTTAAACATGTCCTGTACAGGGCGCTTAATGTCATTATAAGGATCTGACACCGATACCGTGAGGTCAACACCCGGTATTTTACTGATTCTTACATAATCATCACCTATCGTGGTGGTTTGGGTTTTTATCTCTGTAGTAGCACGGTCAGCCAGAAAAGCTTTGATCTCCGGAGTGTTTCCAAGGCTTTGCCCTTTCTTCGACGGATCGGCTGAGTTGTAGAGGACGGTTCCGCCACGGCTGACAATCTGGACGAAGCCTTCCTGATTGATATTAATGCCGCCTAATTCGTCCAGAAAAAGATTGCTGTCTATGGTGAAGACGAAGAGGCCAAGCAGCTTGCCGCTTTGATCTTTGATGGGCTGGGCAAATGGGATAACTAATGTACCGTTTGATCTAGACACAATGGCATCAGCGATATAGGGAGCGCCTTTCAGACCTTCTATGAAATATTCGCGGTCCGACCGGGATTGGCCATGACTATCCGCATTGGTTCCCGCCACGATAGTCCCCTTTAAATCCAGCACGAGCATAGAGTCTGTACCTACGCTACCCTTCATGCTGTTTTGCAGAATTTTATTGGCTTTGCTGTAGTACGGATTTTTTGACGAGTAGAACTCCTGGTCTGAGAGTGTGCCTTCTGCTCTAAGCTTCAGAAGCTCCTTGAAAGTATCGTGTACTGAAATTACGTAAGACGCCTCTTGCTTAAATTTCATCGAATTCCAGAGTCCTTCACCGATCCGGTCCGCATTGGCATTGATTTCATCTTTGCTTTTTTTCACTAATAAATCGGACGATACCCAATATATCGTAACGGAAGTGGCCAGCAGTACTGCAGCAACAAGCAAGCTCATTAAGAGAGGCAGCTTAACCTTTAATGAAATCGTGTTAAATTTTTGGGTGAATCTACTAATGTTCTTCATCTGATCCAGTCTCCTTCAATGTATATATGTCTATGAAAAATTAGGCGTTCTACGCGACCTATCCTAGGGATGACTTATTTATAACAAGCAGTTATAGAGAATTTGTGATCTAAAAATATAAAATTGTGAAAACATATGAAACAGTCGTAGCCGGTGCTTTTTTCTTTTCACTGGTCCAAGTCTTACGCTTGTCATGCCCGTCTGCATAATGCGGCCAAGTTCCTCATAGACATGTACTAATCAATGCATTCAAAACAGGTTAAGGGGATGATGTCATGCGCCGGATAACATGGGTACTCGCGATCATTATGAGCGTGGCCTTAGTATTGACGGGGTGCGGGAAGAAGGATGCCGCCTCTGTGGTCAAGGATTTGAATAGTGTGTCTGACAAGCTGGAGAGCAAGCAGGGAGCTTATCAAGGCTCAGGCACGATGACCTTGTACACCGGGGAGCAGCCGCAGGAATACAAAGTGGAAGTGTGGTACAAGAATCCGTCCTACTACCGGATCAGCCTGTCTAATGTCCAGAAGGATGTGAAGCAGATTGTGCTGCGCAATGATGAGGGCGTATTCGTACTGACACCAAGCCTCGGCAAAAGCTTCCGCTTCCAGAGCGACTGGCCGGACAGCCAGGGACAGGTATATCTGTACCAGACGCTGCTCAAGGGAATTGTCTCTGACAACAACCGCCAGTTCGTAGAGGACGGGGACAATTATGTGTTTGAGGTAGCCGCAAATTATCAGAGCAGTGCGCTGGTCCGCCAGAAGATCTGGCTCGCCAAAAAGACTTATGAACCCAAGCAGGTTCAGGTATCGGATTCCGAAGCCAAGGTTGTCGTTAACGTGACCTTCGACAGCTTCAAGTTTGATCCGGAATTCGCCGCAGATTCTTTTGATATGCAAAAGAATATGGCCACGGGCTCACCTTCAGAGAGCACTGTAGCTGAAGTGGATGAGAACGGAAATCCGGTAGTGGCGGAAGATGGGGAACAGGCCGGCCAGCCGGTTACGGCAGAACTGGGTGACTTCGGAATCATCGAGCCGGATTATGTTCCGGCAGGCGTGAAGCTGAAGGATACGAACAAAATCGAAGGCAGCAAGGATCATGCGGTGCTTATCCGCTATGACGGTATCTACCAGTACACCATTATGGAAGCCCGTCCGCTGGACCGTGCGGTATCGCTGGCTCCAGGTAGTGTGATCGATCTCGGGTTCACCTGGGGACTTCTCAGCGGAGACGAGCAGCAGACATTGACCTGGATGAATGAGGGCGTCGAATACCGGATCACGAGCGATAATCTGCCAGTTACGGAAATGATGCAAATAGCCGCTTCTATGGAGGAACAATCGGGTAAATAAAGTTCAGTAGGCGGATACTGCGCAATGTGGGAATTATTCCTCTACACGCAGTGTCCGTTTTTTGCTAGTTCTGCTTACATTGACAGCGGCCTTCCCGAGCATTACCATTGCAGTAAGACCCCAAGTTCTATGTGATTTCGGCGTAGATGTTTTACTACAATGTAAGAAGGTGAACCTGAAGTGCAAGCAAGCTATCGACCGACAGTAGCCGAGATCAATCTGGATGATTTGCGTGCCAATTATGAGGCTTTCCGGGCGGCACTGCTGCCGGAGACCAAATTCATGGGATGCGTCAAAGGAAATGCGTACGGACACGGTGCCGTGGAAGTGACCCGGGAGCTGGAACGACTTGGAGCGGATTATGTTAGTGTCGCCTTTTTGGATGAGGCATTGGAGCTGCGTCAGGCGGGAATACTACTTCCTATTCTGGTGCTGGGCTACACCTCCCCGGAAGGAATAGCCGTTGCCTGGAAGAATAACGTTACCGTAACACTGTTCACACCGGAAGTACTGGAAGCTGTTAGAGCGCTTCCTGTAGAGAAGGAGCACCGGCTGAAGGTGCACATCAAGATTGACAGCGGGATGGGCAGGCTGGGATTATTGCCGGCCGATGCACCTGCTTTCATTGCTGAAGTGCATTCAGTAGCGCAGGCGGAGCTGGAGGGCATGTTTACTCATTTTGCTAAGGCAGACGAACAGAACAAAAGCTATACACTGATGCAGCACCGACGTTTCATGAGCGTGGCGGAAACGCTTCGGGATATGGATATTAAGATCCCGATCATACATACGGGCAATAGCGCTACGGCCATTGATACACCTCTCTTATCCAGCAACATGGTGCGTGTAGGCATAAGCTTGTACGGATTCTATCCTTCAAGTGAGGTGAACCGTGAGCTGGTGGCTTTACACCCGGTAATGACGCTGAAGACGCAGGCTGTCTATATCAAGACCCTGCCGCCTGACTCAGGCATCAGCTACGGCACCCGGTATTTCACGGACAGCGATGAGGTTATCGCTACGCTTCCCGTGGGATACGCTGACGGATATTCCCGCATGCTAACGGGCAAAGCGGAGGTGCTAATACGCGGACGCCGCGTTCCTGTCGTCGGAACCATCTGCATGGACCAGTGTATGGTATCACTCAAATCTTTCGCTGAAGAAGCGGAACAAATCAAAGCTGGCGAAGAGGTTGTACTCATCGGCCGCCAGGGAGCTGTGTCGATCACGGCAGACGAACTGGCGCTCCATCTTGGGACGATTCACTACGAAGTCATCTGTATGCTGGCTCACCGGGTGCCCCGCGTATATGTACGCGAAGGCATGTTACCCAACCTCGTGAATCCCTTGCTGCAGACTTGAAGCCCTGACCAGAGACCTTATCCAGGAATTGAAAATAAGGACTACCCGTATAGAGCATGTGACTTATAGTCTATACGAACCGCCATTTCTAGTTTATAATGGGATGCAGCATACTTGATATACTGGCGGCATATATTCCTTGTATAAAATTCCTTGTATATTGTAACACTGGAACACAAGGGCAGAAGGTTTGTGGGGGTGGAAGAGAAGGTGGCCAATTTGCAGAACACCAAAAGAATCATGATCAGCTTGCCCGATCATCTCTTGCAGGAAGTGGATGGGATCGTTCAATTGGAGAACTCTAACCGTAGTGAATTGATCAGGCAGGCCATGAAGCTGTACTTGACTGAACGGAGGAAACGTACCATCCGGGAGTCGATGCAGCGGGGATACATGGAAATGGCTAAGATTAATTTGACCATGGCAAGCGAGGCCTTTCTCGCAGAGGAAGATGCAGACAGTACTCTTGGCCGCTTAGTAAGCGGGGTGTAAATATTGATTGTTAAACGCGGCGACGTTTTTTTTGCCGACCTTTCACCGGTCGTGGGTTCAGAGCAAGGCGGAGTTAGGCCGGTACTGGTCATTCAGAACGACATTGGCAATCGCTTCAGCCCGACTGTAATTGTGGCAGCTATCACTGCCCAGATCCAGAAGGCCAAACTGCCGACGCATGTGGAGATTGATGCGGCTGCCCATGGCTTTGACCGGGATTCCGTTATATTGCTGGAGCAGGTTCGGACCATTGACAAACAACGCTTAACCGATAAGATCACCCACTTGGACGATGAGACCATGAAGCTGGTGGATGATTCGCTGCAAATCAGCCTGGGTCTGATTGACTTCTGAACCATATAGGGCTATGACATCAATAATTGTACTAAAAGGCATGCCGGAGATGTATCCGGTATGCCTTTTTTACAAGGATAAATACGTTCGGAGTTCACGGAAAGTAGCTGCGTAATCATCGAAGATAATGTCCCGCTGTGTGGGTTATTGGATAGTCTCACCGGGTGTTGTGCTAGGGCTTGACCTTATGTTATAATTAGACCGGTCAGTCGGTCTATAGGGGGGATACATATCAAAGGACGCTCGGATGGAGAAGAAACCAAGAACCGCATTCTGCAGAATGCTTCACATTTGTTCGCACACAAGGGTTATGGTGCGGTAAGTATGAATGAAGTCTGCTTAGCTGCGAAGGTCAGCAAGGGTAGCCTGTATCACCATTTTCCCAGCAAGGATGAACTGTTCTTGTATGTGGTGGAGGATGATACCCAGAAGTGGCTCTGTGAGTGGGAGGAGCTGCGGAGTAAGATCAGCGGGACGGAAGCCAGGCTGTTCGCGCTGGGAGACCATTACGCGAATGACTTCCAGAATCCGCTGATTCATGCGCTGGAGGAATACGCCAGATCCCGTACGCTTACCGATGATATCCGCCAGCGGCTCTCGCAGATCTACGAATCTGCTTCACAGGCCTGCCGTGACCTGCTTCAGGAGGGTATGGATTCCGGATATCTGATTCCAGGCAATCTGGACAACTATGTGACCATCGTCAGCGGCATGCTGGAAGGGATCGGCAGGGTCAGCGAGATTACAGCACTCGCCAAGGGGCCTGAGGATATCAGGGAATATTACCGCGGGGCCATTCAGCTGTTGCTTCAAGGACTGCGTACCCGGGAGAGCTGAACGGTAAACGGGATTATTAATCCACAAGCAGAAACGGCTAAGCTTCATTCATAGGAGCTTATGCTTCCGAGGCAGCGATATTGCATATTGCTTTCAGGCTGTTTCTGCGTGAAAGATAGGGATAATTATTTGCGGTGCGAAGCGTATAAATTATCATTTTTTAAATAGACCGGATGGTCGGTCTAGTCCACGGCGTTATGCAAGCAGCTGTACCCGTGCCGTTATGAGTTCTTTGCCGTTAATGGGAGAGACTGTTATTACATGAGATGAAGTACACCTGGAGCCTGAAGATTTGCCCGGGAAATACGGAGGGATTTACAATGTCATTATTACTAAGAAACCGGGGCGCGATGCTGCTCCTGATGTTGAATATATTTTTGGCGTTCACGGGGATTGGTCTGGTTGTCCCTATTATGCCGACCTACATGAATGAGCTGGGCATTGGCGGGAGTGTTGTCGGACTGCTGGTGGCCGCTTTTGCCCTGACACAGCTGCTGGTATCACCGTTTGCCGGGAACTGGTCGGACCGGATGGGCCGCAAAAAAATCATTATCGCCGGACTAATTGTCTTTGCCTTTTCGGAGCTGCTCTTTGGTCTGGCCACGGTACCCTGGCTGCTCTTCGTATCCAGAATGCTCGGCGGTGCGGGTGCGGCGATGATTATGCCGGCGGTTATGGCTTATGTTGCCGATACGACTTCTTCTGAAGAACGCGCAAAAGGTATGGGCTTGATTAATGCGGCCATCACTACGGGATTCATCATTGGTCCGGGAATTGGCGGGTATTTGGCTGAGCTCGGCATCCGGGTCCCTTTTTTCGTCGCTGCCGGAGCGGCTGCCGTTGTGGCACTCATTACTTTTGCCGTTCTGCCGGAATCACTGTCTGCGGAGAAGCGACATGAAGCGAAGTCTGATGAGGGGAACAAGGAGAATCTGGGGATGCAGATGCTACGCTCTTACCGGGAGCCTTATTTCTTCGGTCTGGTGATCATATTCGTTCTCTCCTTCGGGCTGGCTAACTATGATACAGTGTTCGGGCTGTTTGTGGATCATAAGTTCGGGTTCACTCCTAAGGATATTGCGTTTGTCCTGACATTCGGTTCCATCGCGGGTGCGGTGGTTCAGGTTACAGTGTTTAGCTGGATTTTGAACCGTTTCGGCGAAAATAGAGTGATTTCCATCTGTCTGCTCATTGCCGGACTGTCTATCTTCCTCACGCTGTTCGTTCATGGGTTCGCAGCTATCGTTGCAGTGACCTTCATCGTATTCTTGGCAATGGATATTCTCCGCCCCGCCGTCGGCACACAACTCTCCAAGATGGCGGATGAATCGCAGCAGGGGTTTGTCATGGGGATGAACTCTGCCTACACCAGTCTTGGCAATATTGCCGGCCCGATTGTTGCCGGAATCCTGTTCGATATGGATGTGAATTTCCCTTATGCGGCGGCTGCGCTCGTCATGGTGCTCTGCTTCCTCATGTCGCTGAGTTACGGCAGAAGGAAACGGAGCCGGCGGAGTCCGGTGATGCGGTAACGGGAGGGTAAAGACACCGGGAACTTCCTCATTAACCAGGGGGGCTGCAGCAGGCCAAGGAAATAGTTGGATTTTTTCCACTTCCTCATAAATGAAGAAGCTGCTCTCAAACAGCAGTTGGAAAAACAGCACTTAATCTAAGGCATATCAGCCAAAGCAGTGGAAGCGCATGGAATTAAATGACGTTTATCCAACTGCTATGAACGAATTTGTCAATCCCCCTGTTTCTTCCCTTTTTAACAAAGGTTTTTTCAATCCCTTGGGCATGGAGACAACATGCGAGTCGTCGGCTGGCACACTGCTATCCGTGGGTTGGTTCCACATGTTAGGCCTACGTCGAAGGAGCTTCCCTAAACTATTGTCGCACGTCAAACCCATCCGGGTTTTGTGCAGTTGGATTTCGTGGATTCTCCTCGAACCTTTCTCGTTGTCTCCATGCCCCAAGGATTCATCCTTTGGGGACAGGCTTTTTCTTGTTCTATATTATGCGATTCCTGCTTCTGCCTTTACCGCAACACACCAAATGAATCCGACCAATTCCCGTCCCACCGCTGCGATCACCAAGTTTCGGTGTTTTCCCCGTTTGACCATCTGCACATATTTTTTGTGCAATCTCTCCTGCGCCTTCCATGACGTTTCCTGGACATGAGCCCTTTGCCCTTCTAACCGCTTTTCTAAATCGCCTTTGACCGCCGGAAGGTAACGGTAACTCCAGGCCGATTCCACCAAAGCACGCCTTACGGAGGCATTTCCTGTTTTAGTCAGGCGGCCCCGTCTTGTCTTGGGTCCTGTAGAAGATTCCCGCGGAACCAGTCCCAGGTAACTCATCAGCTGCGCAGGCGAACGGAACCGCTCAAAATTCCCGATTTCAACGACGAGCGTCATGGCCGTGAGCAGGGCAATCCCCCGAAGACCCTGGAGCGCTTGAATCACAGAGGCGTACGGGCAGATTTCGGCTTCTTTCCGCATGGCCTCCTCTAGCCGTTTAATGCGCTCCTCCACCTCCCGCAACTGTTGTTGCATCTCGGTGAATACCCGTTCTTGCGCGGTATGCTCAAACGTCAAGGTAGAGAGCCACAGCCGGTATCGTTTCGTCCAGCGTTTTTTCATCCCTTCCGGGGTGTGGATCTGGTGCCGTAACAGAAAATGAACGAGGTGCTGCCGGGCCCGGTGCAGTTCTTCCCGAGCATTCTCCCGGGCTCGGATGAGATCCCGAAGAGCCTCGAGTTCCGGAGTGGGTACATGAATGCCCGTCAATTCTCCCGCACGGTGGAGCTGAGCGAGCCGCTCTGCATCCCGTCGGTCGGTTTTAATGGCATCGCCTGAACGCTGAGGAATACGTGAGGGGGCGATGACCGTGCAGGAAATTCCCATCTTGGTCAGCCAGCGATACAAATCATACCCGGTGGGTCCTGCCTCATAGCAGACTTCAAGAGTAACCTCCGGGCTTTTCAGTTTCCGAATGAGTCGTCCTACAGCATCTGGCGTATGGGCAATCGCTCCGTGATACCGTGCGGGGTCCCGTCCCTCGTCTGCAATCGCCACTGCAATTTTTTCTTTTGACACGTCCAAACCTACGTATTTTATGGTATTCTTCATAGTAACAGCTCCTTTCGCATTTAGCTCTGAAATGGTTGTCCTTACTCCCATTTTAACCTAAGGTGTGCGAACAGGGGCTGCCTTTCGTTCATCATAACTAATTCACTCAAATGCTCCAAAACAGCTAAAATAAGATACGTTTATCCAACTACTGTTGCAGAGCGGGTGCCTAAGGGAACCTTAAACGGGCAAGATATGTAAGGTAGGCTCCAATTAACCTTGGTAAGCTGCATATTTCGCCTTTCGGGCGAAATATGTTTTGGGATCCCGCAAATCTGCTGAGTTATCACCGGGTTGGTAGCTTGCGTTGCCGGGGTACTTTACCGTGCCAAACTTTGGTCCTGCGGCAAACTGTGATAGTATTTTAGTAGAGAGTTATGAACTCAGACTGTGTATAGAAAGAGGGATATACTTGAGCGTTGATACTAATATGGCAGGTCAAGCGGCGGAAGAAGCAGCTGCCCGCCAGGAGCAGGAACTGATTACTGCAGCAATTGCGAAGGAACTGGGCATTAGCCTGAAGCAGGTACGGACTACGGTAGGGCTGCTGGATGAGGGCAACACGATTCCGTTTATTGCCCGGTACCGCAAGGAAATGACCGGAGAGCTGGATGAGAACGCGCTGCGCGACATCGAGGAACGGCTTGGATATCTGCGCAACCTCGGTGAGCGGAAGAAGGATGTCATCCGCAGCATTGAGGAGCAGGGCAAGCTGACCCCGGAGCTGCAGGCGCAGATCATGAAGGCAGTGAAGCTGCAGGAAGTGGAGGACTTGTACCGTCCGTTCAAGCAGAAGCGCAAGACACGGGCCAGTGTTGCCAAGGAGAAGGGGCTGGAGCCGCTTGCCGATTGGATCATGGAGCAGCGCCGCCAGGGCAATCCTTATGAAGAAGCGGCGAAATATATAGATGCGGATAAAGGTGTAGACAGTGCTGAGCTTGCTGTCCAAGGGGCAATGGATATCATTGCCGAGAATATTGCCGATGATCCGGCCATCCGTTCCTGGGTGCGCCAGTATACGGCGAGCCAGGGGATTCTGGTCTCCGAAGCGAAGGATGCGGAGCAGGAGAGCGTATATGAGAATTACTATTCCTACCGTGAGCCTGTGCACAAAATGCCGCCGCACCGTATTCTGGCCATTAACCGCGGGGAGCGGGAGAATGTGCTGAAGGTCGGCATTGAGATTATTGCCGACAAGATTCATGCTTTCATTATCCGCAAGCTGGTGAAGGGTCCGTCCCCGGTCAAAGAGCTGCTAGAAGCAGTGACCGAGGATGCCTACAAACGGCTGATTGCACCTTCCGTCGAGCGCGAGGTGCGCGGGGAGATGACGGAAAAAGGGGAGGCGCAGGCGATTTCCATCTTCTCCGGAAATCTGCGCAGCCTGCTGCTGCAGCCGCCGGTGAAGGGCCGCCATGTGCTGGGCGTAGACCCGGCTTACCGCACCGGCTGCAAGCTGGCCGTTGTGGACGATACCGGCAAGCTGCTGGAGGTAGCGGTCACGTATCCGACGCCGCCGAACAATAAGAAGCAAGAGGCGGCGGCCAAGTTCAAAGAGCTGATTGCCAAATATGGCATCCAGCTCATCGTAATCGGCAACGGCACCGGCTCGCGGGAGACGGAGCAGTTCACGGCCGAGGTCATTGCCGAGGTCGGGAATCCTGAGCTGGCCTACCTGATCGTTAACGAGGCAGGTGCCAGCGTGTATTCGGCCTCCAAGCTGGCGCAGGAGGAGTTCCCGGACCTGGATGTGGCGGAGCGCAGCGCCGCCTCCATCGCCCGCCGCGTGCAGGACCCGCTCGCGGAGCTGGTGAAGATCGACCCGAAGGCGATCGGTGTCGGGCAGTACCAGCATGATGTGTCGCAGAAACATCTGGAGGAGAGCCTGAAGGGCGTCGTGGAGTCGGCGGTTAACCACGTCGGTGTCGACGTGAATACCGCTTCGGCCTCGCTGCTGTCCTATGTGGCGGGAGTCAATGCGACGATCGCCAAGAATATTGTGAAGTTCCGCGAGGAGAACGGCAAGTTCGCCACGCGCAAGGCACTGCAGAAGGTGCCGCGCCTGGGCGCGAAATCCTACGAGCAGTGCATCGGCTTCCTGCGTATCCCCGGAGGGGATAACACATTGGACCGCACGCCGATCCATCCGGAATCCTATCCGGTGGTCGACCGGCTGTTCCGTGAGCTGGGCCTCGATGTGGAGAGGCTCGGCAGCAAGGAAGTAGCACAGCAGCTCGAGGTGCAGGATGCCGCCGAGCTGGCTGTGAAGCTGGATGTCGGCGTGCCTACGCTGCGCGACATCCTGGAGAGCCTGCAGCGCCCGGGCCGCGATCCGCGCGAGGAGCTGCCCCTGCCGATCTTCCGCACGGATGTGCTGAAGATCGAGGACCTGGTTCCCGGCATGGAGATGCAGGGAACCGTCCGCAACGTGATCGATTTCGGCGCGTTCGTCGATATCGGCATCAAGAACGACGGGCTGGTCCATATCTCCCAGCTGAGCGGCAGCTTCGTGAAGCACCCGATGGACGTGGTCTCCGTGGGAGACAATGTCACCGTATGGGTGATGGGCGTCGATCTGAAGAAGGGCCGCGTCAGCCTCACCATGCGCCAGCCGCGCGAGGTGGCCGGCAGCGTGAAGTAGACCCACGATATCGCCGGCAGGTTGAAGCAAGGGCAGGCGGTATACGGGGAGTCTCTGGAGTCCGCAAGGAAGAATGCCGACATGTCCAGTGGAGTGGAGCACCCGGGCAACTGGATCTTGGACAGTCACTGTGGAGCTCCAGCAAACTAACCTATTAATAATGGCCAGCCAATGAATACAGCAGCAGAAGAAACGAATACGAAACACCACGGCTAATAACCAATCAAGATAGAATAAGACCCAAATCAGCACCAACCCAAGCACCAACCCAAGCACCAACCCAAGCACCAACCCAAGCACCAACCCAAGCACCAACCCAAGCACCAACCTGCTTGACCAGACGGACGGCTGCGCTTCCTTGACCAGGACGGCGCAGCCGTTTTTTGGCAACCTTAAATAGCAGAAGAAACGCTACAGGCCAAGCTGCGGTAAAGAATGGTTATAATTATTAATGATCTTAATCCCTCTTCTACACAGTGTTATGATGAACAAAAACAGAAGGTGGCGGACTGGTATTGAGCAATAGAGTGATCCGGAATTTCGGGCAGAATGATATGGCGGCGCTTGGGGAAATGTATGCGCAGGTATCGGCACAGGAGGATGTGCTTTTTTGGTGGGTAGGGGAGGAGAGCAACTGGAAGAATGTAATCTGTGCCTTTGAAGGGGACAAAATGGTGGCCAAAGGCCAGCTGCAGATTTTCAATGTAGTTCCCCCTGGACGTCTGCCTGGGAGCAAACATAAGATTTTTGTGAATCTGAAAACACTGCCCGGGCGTGAACAGGATATCGGACTGCTGGATAGTATCTACTCCCTTCTGCTGGAACGGGCGCATGAGCTAAAGGGAACACTGCCCCGGGAATACGGAACGGTTCTGTGTACGGGGAATTACGCTGCGGAGGAGAGCTGCAACACTTATTTCGCACAGCATCTGGGTTACCTGCCGCATAGCCGGTTATATACGCTCCATCGTGACTTGAACGAAACTATACCCGTAGTAAAGCTTGCGGCAGGTCTTGAATCAGCGTGGGTTCAGTTGGATTCGCCGGAGCAGAGAGAAGCTTATCTGGAACTGGAGGCGGAGATCTGGCCGGATACCCCGCTGGGCGTGGAACGTCTGATGGAATATCAGGAGCATCCGCTCTGGACATCGGCTGTTGTACGGGATGCAGGCAAGGTTGCCGGCAGTCTGATGGTCTGGCAGGAAGATCAAAAAGGGATTATCGAGGATGTGTTTGTCCGTGAGCCATGGAGAAGACGGGGGATCGCCAAGGCGTTGCTGGTCCGTGCCCTGGCGTATCTGAAGGAGCACGGGCTGGAGCAGGCGCAGCTTATCGCCATGACTACCAATGAATCGGCGCTGTCCCTGTACGAATCCGTGGGTTTTCAAACCGGACGGCAGGAGATCAGATTGTATACGGAGCTGGGATAATTTTATATGACTGTGGAACTAAAGCCAGTGTGTATTAATAATTGGTATGAATGCACCCAACTTACAGTTAAGCCAGAGCAGTTGAATGTTTTTCCTGCACCTGTGGTTTATTGGATTGCTGAATCGAAATATGTTGATGAATTTGAATTGCGTGCGATTTACTCAGAAGAGGTCCCCGTTGGATTTCTCGTATTTTGTACCCGTCCAGACAAGGATGATAACTGTTGGATTCCTGCCTTAATGATTGATCACAAGCATCAAGGCAAAGGTTATGGCAAGGCTGCAATGGAAACCTTGATTCAGCTGATGAGTGATTCCAATTGTACTAGAATCATGATTGGACACCGGCCAGACAATCTGATTGCGGGAAGAATGTATGAAGCTTTAGGGTTTCTAAAAGCCAGTGAAGAAGTAATTGACGGTGAAATTGTACGTCTGCTGCAAATCAGTAACTAGCCCCCTCCCAATGCTTACCTCCCCATGTGACAAGCGCCCTGCAACTATATCGGGGCGGGCAGCGTCTAAAAGGGTAAGAATAGCAGCATGAGGAGGGATATCATGTATAAGGCAAGATCCATTGGATTCGCTGCGTTAACGGCCGGAATGCTAATGCTTACAGCCTGCAGCTCAGCGCCGGAAGCGGCGCCGGGGACCACATCCACACCGGAGCAGACTCAGACATTTGCCCCAGCGACTGCTACGGCCGTACCATCGCTATCTCCATCCCCGGCACCGGCGGCAACGCCAGCTCCAAGTCCTGAGGCTACGGAACCAACTCCGGTAGCGGAAGACCCCGGACCGCCGGAGGAAGGCACACCGCCTACAGCGCTGGAAGCGGCAACCACAGTAATGCGGGCGCTGAAGAACGGGAATATGGAGACGCTCGCCGCGTGGGTACACCGGGACAGAGGGGTCCGCTTCTCCCCTTACGCTTATGTAGATGTTGATAAAGACATTGTGTTAAGCCAGGATGAGCTGAAGGCTGCCATGCAAGATCCGGTAAAGCGCGAATGGCGTGAGTTCGCCGGTACGGGAGAGCTGATTAAGCTGACCTTTGCGGACTATTATAAGCGGTTTGTGTACGATGCGGATTTTTCCGGTAAATCTGAAGTTGCACTGAATCAGGGCTTGGGCCAAGGAACAACTCTAAATAATCTCAATGAGGTGTACCCCAAGGAGACCCATGACTTCGTAGAATATCATATCGCCGGTATCGATCCTTCTTTAGAGGGCATGGATTGGCGCAGCCTGCGGCTGGTTTTTGAGAAGAATGGCCAGGACCATATTCTTGTAGGGATCATTCATGATCAGTGGACACCTTAACGTAAGGACTGAAAGCGCCAGCCAGTTATTCGTAAAATCGCAAAGAGCCGCATCCCTTGGTTATCCCAACGGTGATGCGGCTTCTTTTGACGAATATGCGTTTATAAATTTCTCACTTACATCCCTGCGGATGAAGCAGCAGAAGCTGAACCTGTTACAGATTTGGCTACCGCTGTATAACCTTCTGGCAGGTAAGTCACGGCGGTGGCACTGGAGATGACCTGCAGATTCATGGAGCCGGCAGGCGGTGCAGTCACTTTGAAATAGATCACTGCTGTTTGGTTAGCACCGAATTCAATCCGCTCAATCGACAGGCCGTAACCCGGGTTAGGCAGATTCTCAACCGTTACAGTGGCTTTGTTTACGCCTGTTGCCGCTTTTTCCAGTGTAACCGCTGCTTCATAGTCATTAACCGGAGCAGTGGCGCTGTCATCGGGAGTGATTACCTCTTTGGCAAATTTGGCTGCATCATAGATCAAGACTGCGGCTTCCGCGCGGGTAACCGGTTCATTCGGACGGAAGGTGTTATTCTTCTCTAGTGTGATCAGGCGGGTATTGACCAGAATCTGCAGACTGTTCATTTCTGCTGTAGACAGCTTGCCGCCATCTGTGATCTCCGCATACATCAGCGTAACCGGGAAATTCCCTTTACTCTGCAGCGCCTGGGTCAGCAAGTGAGCGAACTGGATCCGAGTCATTGCCGCATTGGGGTCGATGGACTTGTCCAGAGACAATCCGCTTTGCTTGGCAGCCACGAATGCGGAGGCATACCATGCGTTATCTTTTACCTTGTCGAAGTAATCGCTGGCTTTGCTGCCGGTAGTATTCTGCGGAGACAGCTTGAGGCCGCTGACGATGAACTGCAGGCCTTGGGCGTAAGTCAGCTTGGATTTCGGTGCGAACCTATCACTGGTAATTCCGTTAATGATGCCATTTTGATGAAGTGCATTAATTTTGGATTCGGAAGCATGGCCTTTCATATCCGAAAAGGCGGAAGCCGATGCTCCGAATGATACTGTTGCAGCCAGAATGCTGCACGCTAGAGTGATTTTTGTAGCGCGCTTCTGGAATGATTTATTCTTCATTGTGCCTCACCTCTTATACTCTTAGATGGCTAAAGGGGCCGAAATGTTGCAGGCAGATCTGATTAAGCTGAAAAATATTAGTTAGGCTGAGTGATGTTCGTCTGTACCCTAATTGCAGAAGACTCGTTCGTTGAGGGTAGTATCAGCAGACGGGAGGACTGTCATCCGGGAAAGTGCTTAACGATTGAACATTAGCGGCATTTGGCTGTACACTTGAAGCAGAGTCAGTAAACGGATTCAACTACTATCGGGCCATTCATAAATTCAGCTCATGACAGGAGAACATAGATGATTCAGCAGCAGGAGATTGAACGGATCAACGTGGGGATTTTTGCCCATGTGGATGCGGGGAAGACGACTACGACGGAGCATATTTTGTATGAGAGCGGGCGGATTCGCGCACTTGGCAGTGTGGACAGCGGAACGGCGTTGACGGATTCCATGGAGGTTGAGCGGCAGAGGGGAATTTCGGTGCGGGCGGCTCTGGCTTCGTTTACATGGCGGGGAGTGCAGATTAACCTGGTAGATACCCCGGGGCATGTGGATTTCCTGTCCGAGGTGGAACGCAGCTTGCGGGTGATGGATTGTGCGGTATTGATCCTGTCAGCAGTGGAGGGCGTGCAGGCACAGAGCGAGATGATCTGGAATGCGCTGCGTAAGCTGGGAATTCCGACGCTCATCTTCGTGAATAAAATGGACCGGATTGGCGCGGATCCAGCCGCTGTGCTAACACAGGCGCGGACCTATCTGTCCGGGGATATTGTGCCTGTGCAGCAGCCCTTCTATAGGGAACGGGAATACATAGGGGCGGCGGATTTGTGGAGTGAAGGCGCAGACGCGGCGGCGCGGACAGAGCTGCTGGAAGCGCTCGCGGAGCGGGATGAAGAGCTGCTGGAGCTGTATATGGCGGGCGGTACGGCAGATCTGGCGCGGTGGAAAAGAGAGCTGGCCGTTCGGACGGCTGCAGGAAGAATGTATCCGCTGGTGTATGGCGTAGCGGCCAAAGGTCTCGGTGTCACGGCGCTGCTCGATGCCATGACGCAGTATTTCCCCCGCGCGGGCGGGGATGCGGAGCAGCCTGTGTCCGGCATCGTGTACAACATCCAGCGTGACAAAAGCATGGGCCGCATGGCCTTCGTGCGCCTCTATCAAGGAACTATCCGCAACCGGGACACGGTGATGAATTATACGCAGGAGGTTCAGGGCAAGGTGACGCAGATCCGCAAGGTCGAAGGCGGACGCACCGAGGATGTGGGGGCGCTGGAAGCGGGTGACATCGCTGTAGTCTATGGGCTGTCCGGCGTGCGGATCGGCGATGTACTGGGCCGGCCGGAGGCCATTCCGCAGGAGGCCAAGCTTGCCGTGCCGCTGCTGACCGTGCGTGTCTTCTGGGGAGCGGATGCCGACGACCATAAGGTGATTGCCGCATTTCAGGAGCTGGCCGACGAGGACCCGCTGCTGGATACTCAGTGGCTGCAGGAGGAGCGGGAGCTGCATATCAAGGTGATGGGGCCGATCCAGCTGGAGATCCTGGATAGTGTATTGCAGGAACGATTCGGACTGAAGGTCACCTTCGGCCCGCCGTCGGTGATCTACCGCGAAACGCCAAGCCGCGCAGGAGAAGGCTACGTTGCCTACCTGATGCCGAAGCCGTGCTGGGCGATTCTGAGGTTCCAGATTGAGCCCGGCCCGCCGGGCAGCGGCCTCGTCTATGAATCATTGGTGCGCAGCTCCGATCTGTTGCCGCAATACCAGAACGAGACGGCCCGCCGCGTGCCGGAGGCGCTGCAGCAGGGTCTGCGCGGGTGGGAGGTTACCGACCTCAAGATCACACTGGTGGAGGGGAACCACCATGTGTGGCATACCCATCCGCTGGATTTTGCCGTGGCTACGCCCATGGCCATCATGGATGGGCTGGCCCATACCGGCACCAGCCTGCTGGAGCCGGTCCTGCAGGTGCGCATCGTCGTGCCTGAGGAGAACGGCGGCCGTGTGATGAACGACCTTGTGCAGATGCGCGGCACCTTTGAGCCGCCCGTGCTGCAGGGCGATCGGATGATCATTGAAGGCAGGCTGCCACTGGCAACCTCGCTAGAGTATCCTGTGACCTTAAGCTCCTACACGAAGGGGCGGAGCACGTTTACTTCCTTTTTTGCCGGCTATGAACCGTGCCCGCCGGACGTCACTGCTGAGCGTACCCGCCGGGGCGTGAACCCGCTGGATCAGGCCAAGTATATTCTGAGCGTGCGGAAGGCGCTGCAGGGGTAGGATGGGTAGAGAAATAGGCAGGGCGTGAGAATCAGTAGCATAGTATAACGAGAGAAGCAGCAGTGGAGAGGAGTGAACCGCATGTTCAGAAGCCTGAAGCGGCGAATCGACAATGCGAACCAAATGCAGCGAATGCGAAGCGAGAATCCAGTGGAGTTCCGGCGGGCACTGGAGAAGCATACCCGTGAACAGCAAGCCCCTGATAACACTCTCCCGGTACAATCCGGACCAGTTATCCGGTTTACCCGTTGGTTCCTCTACTTGCTGACTGCGCTCATACTGCTGGTCATTTTCCTCGGTGTGCCCCAGGCGGATAACCCCATATTTTCACTGCTTAGCTTCGGCCTGCTGCTGTCACTCCTGTATATGACGGCTGGTCTGGCCCATCCCTCTATTTTATTTTTCCGGAAAAAACGTTCCCGAATGTTTGCACTCGAACTGTTCGGGCTGATCAGCGGTTTGCTGATTCTTCTAATGACGGTTTTTCATACTTAGGAGGGAAGACTTGTGCGTGGGGATATAAACCCTAGGAAGCCCTAATAAAATCTTCGGGTTTAAGTGAATCTGGTAAATTTGGCCAACCAGGAATTTTCGCCAGCCTTAAGGTCGGACTTTCATTTTTTGAGCAGAGGCCAGAATAAGTAAAGTTCGACGGACCCGAACCGGATCGGCTCCCTTGCAGGCAATCCGAAGGAGGCAGGTGCCTTATTCCTGAGTAAGTACGAACAAAAATAGTCATACCGCTCACCTCGAGAGAGTTGGATTTACGTAAAATTACCCGTTGTCCCAACAACTATAATCTCGGAAAGGGCACTAGTAGCCAGCTTCATAAGGGGATGTATAATATCCTACCACTAATTGAGTATCCAATTGGAAATTATCTCAAATTTTGACTTTCCATTTTTTATGAGATAGAATAGGTTTTGAGATTGGCCAATCTACTAATATTTAATCGAGGTGCTATTTTGTTGAAATTGAGTAAATATTTTAAATTCATTGCAGTTTCTCTATCTCTCGCAATTAGTATAAACCCAATTTTCGCATTCGCATCTTCTTCCTCAGCAAATGTCACTGATCAAGCGGCAACAAACGTCCAAGTTATAAGTAGCGATCCTTATGAAGAAGGGTTGCTGGAATATCAAAAAAGTCAAATCAATCAAAACGAATCTGATCCTCAAGCAAGAGCTGGTATTGTTAGTTTAGTAAAAGTTGTTTTTAAACTTCTTGCTAAAAATGCAGATGACGTTGTTGTAACTGCAACAAAGAAAAACGTTACAACTACTCTCAAAAATCATGCAATTAAACAAGCTGTTGCACGAGGTATTACAGAAATAATGTTAGATAATATATTATCCGAAACTGCAGTATCAATGTTAAGAGTTTTAAAATTTGAAGATGTTCTAGGGCAATCAAGAATAATGTATGACCCTGGTAGCAAACTCACCGTTGTCTTATCTTTGGTTGACAACATCATAATTACCACTTACGTTGACAATGATAATACTATGCCAAATAGAGTTAATGCAGGTCGTTGGAAGCCTTCAACATTTACTTTTAGATAATATAATTATTAGTTATTGGACTAGGCATTTTTATAGTTGATATTGTTTTTAATCAGTGAACAATCGATTATAGATTTGCATAGTCCTTTAACTGTTAACGGGGGTATTACTGTGGCTAAATTACAAGACCATTATGACAATAATAAATTTTTGGATTTGGAATTTATTTATCGTGATGTGAGACCTGATCAAGGCTGTAGATTTATTGTTTCAAATACTGAGAATAGAAGTATTATAGATAGTCAAATAGGATGGACGAACTTTACCTTAAATAAATTCATTGAAATGCTTATTAATTTTCCCGTGATCTCATACAATGGTTATTTTTCACATTATGATGAATCGTTTGAATGGAAATGGACTCAGCAATCTGATAAAGAGATGTATTTAATTACAATTTATTCTTCGGGCAAAGTATTTACTTATTACAGCAGTATTAAAGACATTCAGGAATTTGGAACAGCGGTTCTTAAGGATATTGATACTGCTCAAGATTTAGATTCAATATAAAGAACCAACACAACAATTCCAAAGACGACAATTAAGAAGATGATTACAAAAAAATCGTCCTAAACTCCTCGCTCCTTCCTCGCCATACATCATCTAACGGGCAGTTTAACGTGCAAACATATTCCACATACTACAATTCTAGGTTATGGTAATGTAGGATTGAATTTATGAAAAGTGTTCATGGGAGTGCAAGTGAAATAGCTGAAGAACCGTTCATCTTTTTAGCGAGTATAGTATGTTTTATCGTTAAGAAGGGATGAATGTAAATAATACATATGGAGGTATCTAAGTTTGAGTGCTCACTACTATTTCAGTTGGTTTAATAATTATTTTCCAGAGAAGCTGGTCCATTGTTTGCATGAGGATATACAAGACAGACAATCGCTTGTCATGATTAGCGCTGACCCGTCTGGTTATACAGATGAGCAAATTAACTTTGATGATATTTCTGAATGGACATGGCTCTATCAAGCTAAATGAATATCATTTCATTGATTACCGTATGCAGAAGGAGGATGCCCAGAGGTTCATTCACAACGCTTCTGTCATTTTTTTATGCGGTGGGTATCCTGCTTTGCAGAGCGATTTTTTGACGGATTATGAATTATTAGATGTTATTAAGAACAGCGATGCCGTTATACTGGGTGCCAGCGCCGGTGCGTTAAACATGGCTGCCAAATGGTTAAGCCTGGATAACACTGGCGATGAAGTTGAAACAAGTACGATTTATGAGGGAATTGGCTTTGATCCTTTTGCCTATGAATCCCATTCTCAACGTGACTACGCCACGTTTGTTCGAGGCTACCTGTTCCCTTTGTCTGAAGAGATTGATGTATATGCGGCAGAACAAGAGAGCGCTATACGAGTAAAAGACGGCAAAATAGCAACAATGGGTCCTATATATTTAATTTCCCGCTCAAAGATTCAGAAATTGGCTGAGACGCTCTAAAGGCTTACGGCGAGTCATCTCAGGTTTCCTAACATGGAATACGTGGAAGTAAAAAACAGATCATGTCCCGGAAGGCAGGCATGATCTGTTATTTACTTTATTTGTAATTATTTTTACAATTAGCCTTGCTTCACAAATTAATCACTCAACATCGGTTGCCGGCTGCAGCCAACGCGATCCCATAACAGGCTCTGCTGTAGCAGTGTAGCCTTCGGGCAGATAAGTGGAGACCGTCCCTTTGGTGATGACTTGCGGGTACATCATATCCGGATCGGGCAGGGTTATTTTGAAGTAGATCACTGCTTTGGTGGGACTGGTGAATTCGATGCGCTCTACCGCCAGGCCGTAGCCGGGATTAGGCAGATTATCGACGGTGATGGTGGCTTTATTAACGCCTTCAGCAGCTTTTTCCAGGACAACATTGGAAACGTATTGATTAACCGGAACCGGTTCTGGTTCAGAAGGCTCAATTACTGTATCGTCTTGGTTGATGGCCCGTGCTGCAAACTCAGCGGCATCATGAACCATAACAGCAGCCTCGGAGCGGGTGATGATATCCGCCGGGCGGAATTTTCCGTTGTCCAGCGTAATAACCTTCGTGTTCAGCAGAATTTGCAGGCTGTTCATGACATCAGAAGAGAGCTTGTCGCCATCCTCAACCATGAAATACATTTTGGTAACGGCAAAATTACCTTTACTCTGCAAGGCTTCCGTGAGCAGATGAGCGAATTCTGCGCGGGTCAGGTTTGCATTCGGATTGGCATTCTGTGCCAGAGTCAAACCGCTCTGTTTGGCGGCCAGGAAAGAGGAAGCATACCAGGCATTATCTTTTACATTGTCAAAAAAACTGCTGGCTGTAGAAGGGGTGTTGCCCATATCCGCCCTTGGTGTCAGCGCCAGCCCTTTGACGAGAAATTGAACGCCTTGCGCCAGGGTTACTTTAGCGTTAGGAGCAAAAAGATCACTGGTTATACCGTTAATCACACCGGCATCATGCAGCGCATTGATTTTGGGTTCGGCAGAATGTCCGTTCAGATCAGAAAAGGCAAAAGCGGATGCTCCAAACGACAAGCTGGCAGCCAGGATTCCGCACGCGATGCTCATTTTTTTTGCGCGCTTTATAATATTAGTTGTTCTCATTGTGCATCACCTCTATATACTATGATGGTTATTAGAGGGGAAATGTTGCAGTTGGTGTAGAAAAATCTAAAGCGGGAGATAAACATTACTTTGTTAATGATAGTTATGACAATGGGATAAAGCGGGTTGTCCATAGGTAAAATTTGTTTTGAGGATCGACAAAGCCTCTTTTATTTTGTTCCAGGGCACAGATTTGGTTCATCTCTTCGTCAGACAGCGCAAAATCAAACACTTCCATATTTTGTTTCAGCCTTGCGGGAGTAACCGATTTCGGAATCACTGCGATATCCCGCCCAAGGTTCCATCTCAGGATGACTTGCGCCGCTGTTTTATCATATTTGGCTGCAATTTCGGTTAGTACAGGGTGGGCAAGCATCTGCTTGTTCCCGTGTCCAAAGGGACTCCAGGCAACATGCTGGATACCATGCTTACCCATGAATTCATGAAGCGCACCTTGCTGCAGAAGCGGGTTCGTTTGGATCTGATTCACAGCAGGTATAATCGTTCCCTGCATCATGACCTTTTCCAGATGATGCTGCTCAAAATTAGAGACTCCAATGGCCCTGATCTTTCCTTCTTTGTATAGAGACTCCATTAGATGCCAACTCTCCAGATAGTTTTTGGCTGGCCAGTGGATCAAATAAAGATCAATATAATCGGTTTGCAGTTTTTGCAGACTGGTCTCAAACGCCTGACGGGTCTTCCGCCCCAGATCAGTACTCCATACTTTGGTTGTAATAAAGAGATCGTTTCTGTTTACGCCTGATTTCCGGATGGCACTGGCGATCAGCTCCTCGTTGCGGTAAGCTGCCGCCGTATCCAGATGCCGATACCCGTTATTGAGCGCCCACAGTACAGCGTCTTCATTATTATCTTTGATGTTATACACACCCAGACCAATCTTCGGCATCATCACACCATTATTCAAAACGAAATGTTCCATTTAAGAGTCACCCTCCTCTTTTATTTCAGGCATGGAAGCTTCCTGAAGATCGTCCCCTTCATTAATGGTTTGACTTTGTGAACGATTATAGCACAAGAAGGCAGGGATCAATCTTTGGGAAAGATAATCGAGACGAACCAAATGGCTGAACGAAGGGCCTTGCTCGCTGTGAATGCCAAGCCCCATGAAATCCCCGGGTCCTTCGCACCTCGGACTTTGTCGAACCCATAAGGAATAAAGAGTGTTTATCAAAAGTCAATGATTGATGTATACTTTTTCTCGTATAGTTTAATGAAAAAATAGAGAATTGATGCGGGGGAAGCATAGATTATGCGGATTTCCACTGTCGCACTCCGTGTGGGGAGCGTGGATTGAAATCCGACTGCCTGTGTCTCTGTGATATAAATGTACTTGTCGCGCTCCCCGTGCGGGATCGTAGATTATAATTTGTTGTGCCTCTTCTAGAGCAGCCAGTAGCTTAGGTCACTCCCCATGCGGAAACGTGGATTGAAATCATATCTTCAATTCTTTGCATCTTCGTATGTTCATATGTTCGGAATACCTTTTTTAACAACATGTGATCGCGAACATATATTAGTACAGATGAGAAGAGGAGGTACAGAAATTGGCCATTGATAAGGACCTACGCGATATTGAAATTGCCCAGTTGGCTTTTATTGGAGGCTCTATTGCTGCATTAGGTGACGGAATCGCGGCGCTGGCTGCCGGATTAGCGTTAGATGCTTTAAAACAGGATTATAAAACCAAAAAAAATAGTCGTACTGCTTCTATTAAATCAACTAAGAATCAACTTGATTATTTTATTAACGAGCTAATTAAGATCAGAAATATTGTTGATTGACAAGATCGTTAGTAGGCTTAATGATACATTGGATAATCTACCGGCACTTTTGCCGGTTTTTTCTTTGCATCTTACTGGCGTTACCTCTTCGTACTGCGTAATAACTAACGGAACCACTTCTCATAAGAATATAAAATATTAGCCGTCGAAGGCATTAAGCTAACAGGCAGATTAGTGGAGCAAAAGGTCTAAAACTTTTCTCACATTGAAACTAAGGATTGTGGTACATTTAGGTAAAATATTACATGATTGGGTGAGCAACTTGGCTTTAATAAATAACAATCTCCTAAAATTGTTACAAGAGACTGCAAAGAAATATATGGACCCTAAAGCAGAAGTTTTAAGCATTGAAAGCACTCCTATCAGTATGGGCTCACAAGCAGTTGAGTTAATGCGCCATAGTGTACTAATAAAAGTACTTGACGAAACATCGAAGTTGTCCCTTGTTTCAAAATATGCAACCAGGATTGAACGTCAGGTACTGACGAGGCTTTACTCCCAAAGAGCAAGTGTACCTTTTTCTTATTCCGATGGTTCTGAATTAGATGAAAGGTTTCTTATTTGTATACAGGATGTTGATTATCAAACAAACTATAGAAACATAAATGTTAGGTTACTTCAGAAAAGTGAAACGAAGGCACTATCATACATTCACGCCTCTAACTTTGGCCAAAGGAGAGAACTTTCATGGTTACCTGAAGTAGACAGCTTACATATAGAAAAGATGATATACGAGCGGTGGAAACCCCAATGGCAAGCTGCTAAGAGAAACGAACAGTTTATAGACATCTTCGGGGATTACATCCCCTTTGTGGAAGCTGTAGCTAATACGATTTTCGAGGATATTCAACATTTAATAAATGATGAAAGCAGCCAAACATTAATTCATAACGACCTTAATCCAGGAAATGTATTGGTACATAACAATACTGACGTACTTTTTATTGATTGGGAAGAAGCTAGGTATGGCTCTTTATTTTTAGATATCCCTCTGCGTTGTGGTACCTCGGAACAAATTGAGGATTACAAGGGGCTACTGGCTGATAAAAGCATAGAATTTTCTTATGATCATTTCAATCAAATGTATGCAATCGCCTCCCGCTACCTGGGACTTAGATATATGAGTTGGAATTTAGGAGCTTGGACTAGTAATTCACACGCCAAAGATGACTTAAAGAAATATTTAGACATGGTGGTGGGAACTTCGCCAACCTAACGAGAAACGTTAGTGAAACAACAACACAGCGGCAGTCTATGGCTTTGGTTTTCGTTTAGAGCTGCCGCGATAGGCTAAGTTTTCTCACCATAATTTTCCTCCTTACTGCACAGTTTGCGTCTACTGCTCAGCACGTGCAGTCACGCTCTATACAGGCATGCATCCCCCATAATAGTACATATCCCGCAAGTGAGTATCGCACCAGATCCATACATGTTAAAATAGCAGAAATGTGTTGATCAAATCTACGTGCAGCGGGTGAATGGTTTGAGATTAAGAGATTTCATGGGCCCCTCGGATACTTCCGCACAGCGGCAGGCCAAGTGGATCAAGCGTTTTTTGCGTACCTATTGGCTCGTGATTGCTCTGCATTTTGCTGCGCAGCTCTGGGCCTTTCTGTTTCTTACATACCCTATGGGACCGTATGAATTTTATTATGATGTCCTGCTCTATCCGACGCTGCTGATGAGTGCGGTTGTCGGGGTGACCCAGTTCGTCGATGCGATTGCGCCAAAATATTCCTTTGTCCTGCTGTTTGTGTCCGGGACCATTATTGCCATGATGATTATCCATCTGAATATGGATATCCGGATTATCGGGGCGCTGATGCTGCTGCCGATTTTTGCGTCGGCGATCTTTTTCCGGCTGGATCTGACCTTATTTACGTCTGCCCTGCAGGCGGCTGCGTTCTTCATTCTCTACCGCTGGGATTACTGGTTCCAATATTATCTGAATGATTTCGATCTGATTGCCATTCCGCTATTTCTGCTGGTGGGCACGCTGGTAGCCGGCATTATTATTATTAACGGGCGGGAGCTGGCGAGTGATCTGGAAGCGACACTGACCGCCAAGCAGAATCTGATGATCGAGAATGCGGTGATCCGCAAGCTGTCCACTACGGATGCGCTGACCGGCCTGTACAATCATATCTCCTTCCATGAGTTCTACGACAAAGCGCTGGAGTATGGGAATCAGGGTGCGCCGTTTCATCTGGCCTTGATTGATATAGACAATTTCAAGCTGGTTAATGATAAATATGGACATCGTACAGGGGATATTGTGCTGGCGAGGGTCGCGAAAGTGATTAAGGAATTCATCTCTCCAGCGGATATCGCCGCACGTTACGGCGGTGAGGAATTCGCCATATTGTTGTTTGAGAAGACCTTTGAGGAAGCATATGAGCGGATAGAATGTATCCGCCAGAAGCTGTCGGAAACATTCCATGAGGAAATGGAAGGCCGGGAAGTTACCGTTAGTATCGGCCTCCAGAGCTATTCCGAAGGGATCACCAAAGAAAAGCTGTTTGAAGAAGTTGATAATCTGCTCTACACGGCTAAGCATTCCGGTAAGAATAAGACCCTCACTCCGCTGACCCAGCTGATTGTGGTGTAGCCTGCACGGTTGCGCTCTATAACCGGGGTGTTATCCGGGCGGGCCTTCATCCTCCGCAGCCTTCTTCCGCGCCCGGAACCGTCTGACCTTCATCAGATTGCCGCACATCTTGTCATCGCAGTAGCGCTTCGAGCGGTTGCGGGTATCGTCGTAATAGACCCAGAGACAATCGGGATTCCCGCAGATCCGGAAGCGTGAGGACTCCTTCTCCATTAATGCTTCGGCAAAAGAAGCCGCTATCTCCGCCATAATCTGCTCCCAGTCTGCACGCTGGGGGAGCAATGAAATCCCGGCTTCGCCGCCGGTACCCCAGACTACTTTCCGCAGAACAGGCCCGTTGCTCATATATTGATTCAGCTGTACCAGCAGAGCGTTTTCCGTAGGTTGTCCCTGTACCAGCCGTTGTACCTCGTCCCATAATAATCCGCGCAACTGCTTCAGCCGCTCCAGTTCAACCGGCAGAATCGGTCCTGCCGCAGGTAATTTCTGTGCCGCCAGCCATTCTGCCAGCCACTCCGGTTCATCCAGCCTGTCCCGGTCCTTGCTCCGGTCGCCTGTCCGCCAATTCCGCCAGTAGCTGTTAATGAAATCCTCCCACAGCAAGCTTCATCGTTCCTTTCACCGTGATGTTTCCTTTGATTGTAACAGTTAAAAATAAGTTTTGCTAGTTACTTGAAGCGCTTCGGCAAATATGCTACATTGCTAATGTAACCTTCATTAAGGTTGTTTAACCGTTACGAAATTCGGATTTTCTAAGCTCTGTAATCAGGGAGCGAATGCTCCGAGAAACGAAGCTGATGATTTCGAAGCTTGCCTTACTGCGAAGAAACTCGAGGTGCATAGGCTCCGCAAAACTTTTAGGAGGGTGAAATATGCAAAATAAGATTAGCGATGTTCTGGTGGAGAACTGGGATTATGTGATGGATGTTGAGGATTGGCAGCCGCCGCTTAAAGACGCGCTTGAAGGTGTGACTAGTGAACAGGCAAGCTGGAAGCCGGAGGGGGCAGCGGGCAATTCTATCTGGGAGACCGTCAACCATCTGACTTATTATAAGGAACGTCTGCTGCGCAAGCTTAAGGGCCTGGAGAAATTGCCTGATCTTGAGAGCAATGATGCTACGTTTACGGTAACGGAGAGCGGGGAAGAGGCGTGGAAACAGGCAGTTGCCAAGCTGAAGTCCGTTCATGCCTCTTTGCGGGAGATTATTGTGGCCCTTGAGGAAGGCGCTTATGAATGGGGCGGCTCCGGACATGCACCGGGCGAAGAAGTGATGAGTCTGATTCTGCATGATTCCTACCATACCGGACAGATCGTACTGGTCCGCAAGCTGCAGGGCTCCTGGCCGGGCCAACGCAGTTTTGACTAAAAGCTGATTTTCAGCAGAAACGGATGCTGTCCCTTAGGACGGCGCCGTTTCTTTTTGTTTCAGTCCGAAACACGGGGGTTAATGGAAGACATACAGCTAACGAACCGAGAGGAGAGATTGAAGATGGAACCGAATACCAAGGATAGAAGCATTGAGGTCGAACGGACAGAGGTACACAAGAAATCCGATTCCAGTCTCGTCGCATCCACCTTTATTAAATATGCCGCGTATATTATCATCATTTTTGGACTGCTGTTCTTCCTGGTGAAGTATGTATTCCCGATGTTCTAAGCAACAGAATCCGGCCTGGATATATATGTTAAAGGGAGTGCCTCACAGCCATGATTTCTACGGCTGCGCGGTCACTCCCTTTTGGCGCTTACGGATATAATGCGGAATAATACCTATACGTCTTTGGTGATGAATTCACGGGTTTCGGCAGAATTCCGGTAAAAGAACCAGCATTCATTCAGCAGTTTGATCTGACGGCGGTCTTTCTTGAAATAAGCCTTCATGAGCTGTTGGCAAAGCCACTGCGGCAAGGGTACCCCTCCTCTGGCATGCATCCTATGTACAGATAGCATATGGAGAAGGCCGCCCAAAGGTGCGGCAGCAGCATTCATTTACAGGTGGTAATTAGCCGTACAGCTCGATCCATACAACTGCTAGCTACTGCACACTTTCCTCTTCCTCTTCGTACCATTGCTCCAGCTGGGCCTGCAGCGCGCGGATTTCCGTTAATAACGAGATCAGCGGATACTCAGTCTCTTGTATAGAGGCAAAAGCATTTTCCAGACGGTTGATATAGGCCAGTCCGGACTCCAGGTGATGCTCCTGACGCAGCAGCTCCAGGGAATCGCACTCGGCAATCGCCCGCGGCAGACCGGGTACATTCTCCGCAGTCAGCTTGTCAATTTCTTTATTCAGGCGAAGATTGAGGGCGCTCAGCTGGTAAGCATACTCCTCCGGCATCTCCACGAATTGCAGTTCCTGATCCTGCTGCAAAATTACATACCGCATTTTCGGCATAACTCATTCTCCCTCCGGACTTGTCTTCCTTCTTGACAGTGTAGCCTATGGGCAAGTTACAATTCAAGTAGAGATCTTATTTCCTTAAGGAGAGGAGCCGTGAAGGAGCGTTATGATAAGTATGAGCAACGAAGAGCTGCAGCAGTGGATCGAGCAGGTGTCACTGAACAGCTTCGGCGTGCCTTTCCGGCATACAGCCAGCTTTAACAGCAGACTTACGACAACGGGCGGACGATATTTTACCAAAAGCCATAATATAGAGATCAATCCCCAGCAGCTTGCCATCCACGGCCGGGAGGAGACGGAGAAGATTATTAAGCATGAGCTCTGCCACTACCATCTGCATCTGGCGAAGCGGGGATATATGCACCGGGATGATGATTTCAAAACACTGCTCGCCCGGGTCGGGGGCAGCCGCTACTGCCAGACACTGCCGGGAGCCAAGGCGCGTAAGCCACAGCCTTACCGGTACAAGCTGGTGTGCGTGGCCTGTGCCACCGAATATCTGCGCAAACGCAGAGCCGATCCGAAGCGTTACCGCTGCGGGAAATGTTCGGGCAAGCTGAAGCTGGTCACCCTGGAGGCAGACGGGAGTCCGGCTACTTAATATTTAATCACGAGTCCCAGCAGTCCGGCGAATGAAGCCGCCTGCTCCGCCGAGATTACACAGCCGTCCAGATCCTGGAGGTCAACCACTAGGCCGGTGAATTCGCAATCGCTCAGGTCAATATCCTTCAGCTTGCACCCGGCCAGTGTGGCCTGATCCAGATTGCATTCAGAGAAGTAAAGGCCGCTTAGGCTGGACTGATAATAATCCGCGCTGATCAGCGAACAGCGCTCGAAGGACGCTCCTTTGAAATTCGCAAACCTGAACACCGCGAACTCCCCGATGCACCCGGTCACCGATACATTTTGAAACCGCGATCTCGTGAAGTCCGTGCCAATCAGCCGGCAATCCCTGAATTCTGTCCGGTGCATGAAGGCATCGCTGAAATCCACATTGGACAGGTCACAATGATCGAAGATGACGTCGGTAAGCTCAATTCCGTGTAAGGAAGATTCAGTAATGGTGACGTTCTTGAAGATGGTTTTGTCAAAAGAAACTCTGGCGGCGTCCTGATATTCAATGAGGGAACCTGAAATGAGGCAGCGGCTGAATTCGTCTTTGGAAGACAGAGAATGAATCTGCTGCGGCAGCAAAAGCTCCGGTTCCGGGATTCGAGGTTGTTCGATCTTGTTATTCATGAATGCCTCCGTAGAATTAGTTCCATCCGTTCAAGTATGGACAACTTGGCGGCTGAATGAGTTAACTATCCTGCGAACCGGGACTTTTGTCAATTACAGCGGCTACAGCCCGCCTTAAGCATGTACGTACAAATACACCTGTGGATGGATAAAATCACACATCGTCTTGTAAGCGTTACCACACTAAGATGAACAAGAAGTCCATTTTAGTTAGAGGGGGCGCACTTATGAAACGATTCAGGTCCGCGGTCGCGGGTCTGCTGGCGCTGTTGCTGTTTTTTCCAACCCTGAGCCTGCAGGGAGCCGGCGGGTTCGTTCATGCAGACGGTATCGGGGGGACAGGTGCAGCGCAAATTCCTACAGGCACCGTTCTGATCAAGAACAAGTGGAAAAACAATTTTTTGTACGAGACCAGTGAAGGCGTTGTCCGCTACGGGATGACCAATCCGGCTGACACCTCTTCCCACTGGACCGTGGCGACGGAGGGGGGCTTGTCACGGATTCAGAATGTGAAGACAGGCCACTTCATTACGCTTGAAGGCAATGCGGGCAAAGAGGATTCACTCAAGGCAGCTGCTGCCCCGGGCGGGGGGAGCACTGCTGACCAATGGCTGATAGATACTTCAAACAGAGCCGGCTATATGGTCATCCGCAGTGCAACCGCTCCGGAGAGCAAGCTGGTCATCCATGAGGAGAATCAGCTGGGTTATGCCCAGGCCAGCGCGGATATCAACATTACATTTGAAAGTCCGCAGTGGACTTTTGTAGACCTTGATACCGCACTTAGTGTGCGGCTGGAGAGCCGCTTCCGCCCGGGTCAGGTCATGTATGAGGATAAGCAAGGCAATGCCCTCTATGGAGAGCAGCCGTCCAGCAATAGGGCCGCACTCTGGATCTTTGAAGAGGGGACAGATGCGGGAAGCCTTCGGATCCGCAATCTGGAGACAGGCCACTTTCTGGGGCAGAACGAGATTACCTGGGCCGGGCTTCAGGTAACGGTAATTGATCCGGTGAAGCCGGGCTTAAGTGAATGGATTCAGGAAGCCGCACCCGGGACAGAAGGAATGGGGTATGTGGCTTACCGGAACTATGGCTTGACCGAGGGCGGCGGTTCTTTATGGTTAAACGCCCAGTTTCCTACGGACAATAATGTCCGCTCCAATACTTGGACGGGCGGACCGGGTAATCCCAGTGCACAGTGGCGGATTGTTCCGTTCATTGGTTCGCAGCCGGTGCGGCTGGGCACCTATACGGATGAACAGTCTGCAACGGATTTTCTCTATGAAGCGGCAGCTGCCGGTCAATTGGGGCACGGGACCATTGGCGCAGGCGGCCTGAACGGAATGGTCTATCAATGGATTGCCGAGGACTATGACGGCCATAAACGCATCCGCAATGCAGCAACCGGACATTATCTGAACTATGCGGATGGTATCGCTGCTGCCGTGACGATGAATAGTAGTCTGCCTTCTGATCAGTGGGATTTCAATGAATCGGATGATTATGATGACTACCAGACGATTGAGAATGTAGGGACTCCGGGGATATATCTGGCTCAGCTGGGAGGCGCGCAAGCCGGCGCCGGCTCTGATGCCACTTCGCTGTCCGCCCAGTGGCAGCTGCTTGATCCGAATATGCCGGCAGACGGGGCCCTGCACTACTTCAGGATCCAGAATACCTGGCAGTCCTTCTACTGGTATGAGAGCAGCGACGGTGTGCTGAAATACGGCAATATGCAGGAGGATGGGTCAGACCAGTGGCTGATTGAGAAGTACAACGGCCGCAAGCTTTTCAAGAATAAAAAAACAGGCCACTACATGAATGTAGCGCAGATGCCGGATGGTCATATTTCAGTGGCTCCGCTTGGCAGTAAGGATAATGTGGACCCGGCGTACATCTGGACTGGCAGAAATACCGGAGACAGCACGTATGTTATTGCCAATGTGCTGGATAAGGAGCCAAATAAGCATCCGCTGAAGTATATTTCTTTGCATAATCTGACCAAATATGCCGAATATGGGGTGATCAATCCCGATTGGGGCAGTCCCAAGTGGACGTTCGTACCCGTAACCGAGAAGAAACATGATTTGTTCCGCTTCAAGCTGGATGGAGTGAACGGGGAAGATCAGTATCTTAAGGATGATGCTGTTCCTGCTCCTGTGCTGAAGGTTACGCTTCCGGTTAATGATGATACCGTTACAGAGGATGTATATGATCCGCAGGATCAGGCTGGCGGAGACCTGGAGGATATAGCGGAGAAGGCTGGTTTGGAAGAAGAGCCCCCGCTTAGTGCAGGTGGCGGTGCTGCTGCTGCTGATCCGACGGTCGGTCAGGCTACGTACGGAGAGCTTATTCCCGGAGACGATTCCTTCGTCTGGCAGCTGATCGATATCCCGGGCAGCAATGGTGCGGTAAAGATTAAGAATAGAGGGACCGGCAGGTTCATCTCTCTGGAGAGTCTGGGGGCGGTGATTGAACAGGAAGAACCGCCGGCTCCTGTCCGGACTGAGCAGACGGTATATGACGTCTGGGCAAGCATCAGATGGATAGTTGATATGCAGGAATCCGGACGGACTACCTTCAAAAGTGCCTGGGCAGGCCATTACCTGTATGGCGCCGCTGATGATAACGGCTATCCGGTAATCCGGATTAGCAAGGCTGCGGATGCCCCCACCAGAAACAGTGCGCAGTTTACTGCTGAACCTGTTTTCGAACCGGTACCGCCTCTTCCAGTCACCCCTGTCCGGTTCAAAAATGCAGGCACCGGAGATTACCTGTACGAGAACGAACACGGCGTGGTCCTATACGGCCAACCTGCTTCAGATAACGGCTACTCGCACTGGAGCATCGTTACGAATGAAGGGCAGCAATATATCGTGAATCGGGCCACGGGCCACTATATTACTTTGAATAGTGATTACTCATTCCTGGAGAGTACCGGCGGTGATCCGGCGGATACCGGCGCTTCAGCATGGGATATCAGTCTCGCTGCGGATGCCAAGCATTATACCGTCCGCAGTCTCTACGGTGAATATAACGATGAGTACATCCATCTACAGAACAAGACGGGATATGCTGAGCGTGCATTGCTGCTGGACACTGAGGCCTCATTGCAGTGGACCCTGGAAGCTGCACCGCAGGACTTCGGCATGCCGGAAGGTGAAGCCAGAAACACGGATACGGCTACACCGGTTCAGAACGACACGAATATCATTACCATCGCACCGCAAGGAATGGACGGCACATTCGTGGCGGAAAAGGACGGCAAGCTGGTTTATGCCGATGCTTCTACAAGTCCCGCCCAGGCGCAGTGGCTGGTGCAGGATTTCAATGGCCGGAACCGGGTGATGAACGTTAAGACCGGGCATTATCTTGCTCGCGATCAAGAAGGCGCTATTGTCCTCGTGGATTCCGGTGTCAAGGAAGACTCGCAGTGGACTATCCAGGATAAGCTGGGATACCGGCTGCTGTTAAGTGCAGATAAGCAATCTGCGCTTACTTACGGGGAGGCAGGAGTTCAACTGGGAGCGGCTGGAGCACAGGCTGCGCTATGGAGCTTCGTTCCCGTAGCTAAGGATGCTGCGTATGCCGGGACAGAGGCTTTTCATGGGGACGGGGTGCTGCGGTTTGCCGTGAATGCTGATGTAGCGGGGGAATACGACGTTGTGCTCCGTTACCGGAATGCGTCCGCCGCTGCGGCTGAGCTGGAAACCCGGGTCAATGGCCTTAAGCAGAGTGAGGTAAGCCTTGCTGCCAGAGCCTCCGCTTCCGTATGGCAGACGGCTGAGCTTACGCTGGACCTGCGGACAGGAATCAATACGGTTTCATTCAGTGGCGCAGAGGCGTCATGGAGCGGGATTACAATTGATAGCCTGACTGTCAAAAATAGCATCAATAAAACCTACCGCGGAGCTACGCTTCCTTATATCAGCTATGAAGCAGAAGATGCCGTTACGAATGGAACGCTGATCACGCCTTCAAGGAAATACCGCAGTCTGGCTTCCGAGGCTTCAGGACGTGAAGCCGTCATCCTGAAGAACACCGGCGAGTATGTGGAGTTTACGCTGGCCAAACCTGCGAATTCAATAGTACTCCGTTATTCCATACCGGACAGTCCGGATGGAGCGGGTGCAGAGGAAACATTGTCGCTCTTCGTGAACGGGGAACGTCAGGTGCTTAACCTCACGTCAAAATACGCCTGGGAATATGGCAGCTACCCATGGTCGAATGACCCGCGTCAAGGCAGCGGACACCGCTTCTATGACGAGATTCATGCGCTGATCGGTGAGGCTCCGGCAGGAGCGGTGATCCGCCTTGAGAAAAGCACGGATGATCATGCTGCCTCATATGTAATCGATCTGGCAGACATGGAGCAGGTTGCACCTGCGCTGGCTCAGCCTGAGGGGTTCCTGTCTGTCACTGATTTTGGAGCTGTCGCCGGTGATGATGGCGATGATACTGCCGCATTTAAGGCAGCACTTGCCGCAGCCGAAGCTCAGGATGCAGGCGTCTGGTTCCCGGAAGGCAGCTTCAATGTCGGCAGCGGACTACTGGATCTGGACGATGCGCAGATCCGCGGCGCAGGCATGTGGTACACGACGCTGAACGGCGCCAAGTTCTACGGGCACGGCGGCAAGATCGGCGTATACGATCTGCTGATTGAGGGCGGCATTAACGTGCGCGACGATGAGGCGGTTACGAATGCTTTTCACGGCGCCTTCGGTCAAGGCTCGGTCATTCAGCATGTATGGATTGAGCATACCAAAGCAGGCTTATGGCTGACCCAGCCCAAAGGTGAGAAGGCGCGCACCAATGGCCTCTATATGGCCGGGCTGCGTATCCGCAACCTGATGGCGGACGGGATCAACTTCGCTGTAGGCACAGGGAACAGCATGATGGAGCAGAGCGATATCCGCTATCCAGGCGATGACGGTATCGCCATGTGGTCCTTCACCGATGCCGGGCTGAATGATGTCAATGGCAGCGAGCGGACGCCAAGCTTCAATAATACGGCGCGGTTCAACAATGTATCCCTTCCTTGGCTGGCTGATAATATCGTTGTATTTGGCGGCAGGGATAATAAGATCCAGGATAATATTGTGAAGGATACTGTGACGAACGGAGCGGGGATCGCCGTATCTACACGCTTCAGCGCAGAGCCGTTCCAGGGCACAACCGTTGTGGAGCGCAATACGTTGCTGCGGACCGGCAGCTATGATTCCGGGTATAGTGTGAATCTGGGAGCTATATGGCTCTATACCGGGGAAAATAACATCAACAGCAATGTGCTGATCCGCAATAACATCGCACTGGACAGCACCTATTCCGGACTCATCGTCCACGGCAATCTGAATATGGAAGGAATCACCCTAACAGATAACGTGATCGACGGAGCAGGCACTAACGGAGTAGAGATTACGAAGGAAATGAGAGGCAGTCTGCTGGCCGATAACCTGATTATCCGCGGGGAGCGGATGAATCTGGTGGCGAATACCTCGTCAACATTTACGGTTCTGGAGAAGAATCAAGGTATCGCAAGCAGCGTCAAACCATTCTCGATCAAGCTTGGGGATGGACAGACCGGACCTGTGGTATTAAAAGAGGGAACAGGCTCCAAGCTGCAGGTACTGGATCAGAAGGGGACAGATATCACTGCACAGGCAGTCATCAGTATTGCAGGCAGCAGCCTTGCCACTGTGAAAGAAGGGAAGCTGCAGGCAGTTGCTAAAGGGAACACTACCTTTACCGTGTCCGCCCTTGGCAGCACAAGAGTGTATGATCTTGTGATATCGGCCGCTGACCCTGTCGATCCAGTCGATCCAGTCGATCCAGTAGACCCTGTCGATCCGGGAACTCCAAGTCCGACCCCGAGTCCGACTCCGAGTCCGACGGCGGCTCCGGGGCCGAATACGAACCCGAACCCGCAGTCAACTCCTGCGGCTACCCCGGCGCCAGTGATTGTGCCTGCGGCAAATAACGATGCACAGCTTAAGAGTATTGCCGCCGGGCAGAAGGTAATTGAAGTGGCGGCTATTGCAGACGGTACCGCACGCTTCAGCGGTGCGGCTCTGCGGGCAGCGGCAGCGGCGAGTCCGGACGCTGTGCTGGTGGTCCGGAGCGGGGAGGCGTCCTACCGTCTCCCGCTGGCCCTGGCAGACAGCGTTCTGAAGGGCGCGAAGCTGCCTGATGGAACGCTGGAGTTCAAGCTCGCGCCGCAGACAGGCGCGGAGCTTGCGGGGCTGCTTGCCGCTGCAGGCAAGCAGAACTATAAGGTGAAGGGAACGCCGGCAGGCTTCACCTTGAATGTTACGGACGGCAAGACCTCATTGCCGGCCGGAAGCTTCGGCACTGTACATGTCGAGCGTACCTTCACCATTAACGAAGTAATGGACGTCAAGACAGCGGTGGCGCTGGTCTATGATGCCAAGGACGGAACCTTCCGTTACGTTCCGGCAGTATTCGAATCCGGGGCGGGTATGACCCGGATTACCGTTAAGAGCAGCTTGGCCGGAGGTGTAATGGCTGTTGCCGTGAATCCGGCAAGCTTCGGCGATCTCTCCGCCCACTGGGCCAAGGATGAGATCAATCTGCTGGCCAGCAGATTGATTGTAAACGGCCAGTCGGCTGGCGTCTTTGCCCCGCAGCGCACCGTCAGCCGGGCGGAATTCGCATCCATGCTGGTCCGCTCGCTTGGACTGCAGCCGGATGCGCTGCCGGAAGCTGCAGCCGTCGCTTTCCGCGATGTGCCGGCCAGCTCCTGGTACGCTACCGATGCGGAAACCGCCGTATTGTTGGGGCTGGTTCAAGGCTACGCGGACGGTTCCTTCCGTCCGGATGCGCCGGTCACCAGAGAGCAGATGGCGGTCATGGCCGCCAGAGCTTGGAAGCTGCTTCACGCCAATGCAGCAATTAATGAAGCCGCTTCTTCGTCAGCACTGCCGGGGCCAGGTGCGTTTAAGGATGCTGCCAGCATCTCTGCTTGGGCTAAGGAAGCTGTGGGCACATTAACCGCCACCGGCATTATGAACGGCCTATCCGGCGGATATTTTGCGCCGGACAGCAACACCAGCCGTGCAGAAGCCGCCGTTATTCTGACCCGCCTGCTCCGTGCCGGCAAGCTGCTGAACGAGTAGCCGCAAGTCGTTACAAGCCGCTGCAAAGGAACGCGGGATTTCCCCCCGTCTTCCTTCGCGGCGGCTTATTTTTATCTAGGCCAGGAGGCCGTGTTTTTTAACTCGCTCGAAGTGGACTAAAGAGGAAAGAAGCGCGGAAGTGCCTTTGATATCGCTCAAAGTTGGCATATTGGAGGAACAGAGACGCAGAAGCATTTTTGAATAAGCTGAAGTGTGTTAGAAAATTAGCTAAAAGTTAGCAGAAGGGAGTGAGGGAGACGCATAAGTCTGTTTAATATCGCCCAAAGTCGGCAGAGTGGAGGGACAGAGTGATGCGAGACGGCAGAAATTTTGCAGAAAATACAACAATCCCGGATCTGAAGGTAACAATTCTCCAGTACTCCCGCTCATATAGGAAGAGTAGCTATAATTTCACTCAAAGTCGGCTGAGCGGGACATACAGGGATGGAGAGTGTTTATAATTTTCATCTGCAGCAGCAAATAATATTTTCATCGAAATTATCGCTGAAGCTTTCGTAGGGGTCCACTGCTGGTTCCATAGCTACTTCCGCTGCCGGTCTTATGGATGATTCCATACGTAGTTCTATCGTGAGCACATCGGCGGGTGCAGCTCCTAGAGAACCAATTAAATCGCTGCCCGGATAACTTGTTTCTAACTATGACTTTAACCTCGCCCCCTATCCGCAAGGAAGGCAATCCTTACAAAAGCTTCGCTCTGTTTGCCTTCGGCTGCCCTCTGCCTGCCCTATACTTGCCCTCAGCCAGCAACAGAACTACTTGATCTGGCCCATGTCCAGGTTGACCCGGTAATTGCCGTACCTCAGCAGCTCGTCGAGAAATGCAGTCAGCGCTTCCTGATTCACAGTGCGTACGCGCATCCAGTAACAGCCTTCCCCGCTGATGCGGTACAGCTCCGCAACACTCTTATGGTTCTTCGCAAAGTTCTGGAAGGGCAGATGAGCGGCGTTGGTGCTGAGAAACACTGTAATAAAGGCATGGATATTCTGCCCGATCCGGAGCGGGTTCCAGCGGATGGTGTAGCCCTGAATAATCTCCAGCTCCCGCATTCTGCGGATACGCGCGCCTACGGCTTGGCCGGTCAGGTGAACTTCAGCTCCGATATCTTTGTGGCTTAATGTAGAGTCTTCTATGAGAAGCTGTAAGATGCGGTAATCTGTATCGTCAATGAGGTAGGGCATCATAAGTGTAATTTCCTTTCCGGGTGAAAGTAGAACAGGCTAAACTCTTTCGCGGCACAATGTATTCTAATCTGCGGCCGATTTATAATTGATTGTAGCAGAACACAAGCACAAGTATAAGGAAGAGGTGTTTATTATGAAAATCCAACTGATCCGCCACGCCTCATTATGGCTGGAATACGGCGGAGTAACCTTTCTGGTTGACCCGATGCTGAGTGCACAGGGAGCCAATCCGCCAATTATTAATACCTCGAATGAGCAGCGGAATCCGCTGATTCCTTTACCTGAACCTGTACAGCAGTGGCTGGAGCCGGATGCTGTGCTAGTGACCCACCTCCACCAGGATCACTGGGATGCAGCGGCGGCAGAGCTTTTGTCGCATGAGCTTCCGGTACTATGCCAGGAGGGAGATGGGGAGAAAATTACATCACAGGGCTTCGACCAAGTTACAGAGATTAAAGACAGTACGGCAGCTTCTGTGCGTGGAGTAACCCTGACACGTACTGGTGGCCGCCATGGAACGGGAGAGACCGGGGAGAGAATGGGCAAAGTCTCCGGTTTCATATTCCAGGCGGATGGAGAACCCGATCTGTATCTGGCGGGAGACACAATCTGGTGCGGCGAAGTCCGGCAGGTACTTGATGATTATCACCCGGAAGTTATCGTCGTGAACGCCGGAGGGGCAAGCTTCGTAAGCGGAGGACATATCACTATGAACGAACAGGATATTGTGGATGTATGCCATGCAGCCCCGGAAGCATCCGTGATTGCCGTTCACATGGACGCCATTAACCACTGCCACGTTACCCGTAAACAGCTGAAGTTCCGCCTTGAACAAGAGGAACTGCTTAACCGTGTCGCTGTACCATTGGATGGAGAATGGGTGTAGTCCCAAGGAAATTTGTATAGTTTGAAAACGTTCTTACAATCTCTTTTGCTAAGCTTGACTAACCTAAAGAATCATGATAAATTAATCCTTGTTCATGTTAATGTTCCCTGATAGCTCAGTTGGTAGAGCACTCGACTGTTAATCGAGTTGTCACAGGTTCGAGTCCTGTTCGGGGAGCCATTACTTGGAGAGATACCCAAGTGGCTATAAGGGGACCCTCTGCTAAGGGGTTAGACTGCGTAAGCGGTGCGAGGGTTCGAATCCCTCTCTCTCCGTATGATTAATACAGAAGGAGCTCATTTTGAGCTCCTTTTTTTGCGTTCATCCAGTCAGGGCGATGTGAAGCCTTGAAGTATGCGGGTTTCTTCTCGTGTCGTAATTACATATAGTTATTGTCGCATTTATCTACTAAAAAACCTGCATGTTATGTGATACCTTATAGTTAATGTCAGAATACTATATATGGAGGTGCAGGCGAATGAGCATTAGGATTGGCAAAATCAGCTTTTGGCATGTGCATGCCTGGGATTATACGAAGCAGGCTCAGGAACATAGTGATACTGCAATCGCTGCGGTGTGGGATGAGGATGCGGAGCGCGGCAAGACGGCTGCGGACAGCTTGAATGTTCCGTTTTATGATTCTTTGGATGACCTGCTTGCCCGGAAGGATATAGATGCCGTTATTGTGGACGCGCCAACCTGTCAGCACCGGGATATCATCATTGCGGCCGCCAAAGCCGGTAAGCACATCTTCACCGAAAAGGTTGTGGCTGCAACGTTGAGTGAGGTCAATGAAATCCTGTCAGAAGTCTCGGATCATGGAGTGAAGCTAACGGTCTCCCTCCCGCGTCTAAACGATGGTTATACTTTATCGGTTCAAGAAATTCTAAACCAGGGACTGCTTGGAGAAATAACGTATGTCAGAGTCCGCTTATCTCATAATGGCGCAACTGCAAACTGGCTTCCCGAACATTTCTTTAGTCTGGAGCAATGCCAGGGCGGTGCCTTAATTGATCTTGGCTGTCATCCCATGTACCTGACCAGGCTCTTTCTAGGTCAAGAAGTGACCGGTGTAAGTGCGAACTTTGGATATGTAACAGGCAAGGAAGTTGAAGACAACGCGGTGGCGACGCTCTATACCGATTCAGGAGCTATTGGTGTGGTGGAAGCCGGATTCGTGAATAGCTACTCACCGTTTACGATCGAAGTGCATGGAACGGAAGGAACCCTTTTATACGGAACGCCTGAAGAGAAGCTGCTCGTTAGAAGTACTAAAGCGCCAGACAAAGGGGATTCCTGGATAGATATGCCTCTGCAAGACCACCGGGAAACTGCATTTCAACAATGGGTCAGCCACATTCAGAACAACACGCTTGCTACCGAGAATATTGAAATCGCAACTGAGCTTACAAGGTTAATGGAGGCGGCGAATCTCTCCGCGAGTGCAGGCCGTGTTATCCGGTTAGCCGAATTGAACGCCTGATTACTCATCCATGAAGAGCTTAGCTCAAGCAGGAGGATTACCATGAGCCATTTTCCCTTCGGGATTATGTTTGAGAAGCAGGATATGCTTGAAAGGCTGGATATTTCAATCCTGTGGGGACATTATGAAATTTCAGTTCTCCGGTTTCATTTGACCTCTTTTCCCCCGGGAAAGGTCATTGATTTCCATAACCATGCTGAATTTGAATTTCATTTCATTCCGCGGGGCAAGGGGACGGTTATTCTTGGCGATCAGCGGTATCCTTTATCGGAGGGAATGCTCTATTTAACCGGACCGGGAGTCATGCATCGTCAGGAAGCGGATTCGGAAGTATCGATGGAGGAGCTGTGTCTGCATGTCAATATTGCAGCAAAGCCCAGAGAAGATGCGGATCCATGGGAGGTTGCGGAAGCCGAGGAATGCGTGGAGAAGCTGAGGAGGCTTCCCACTGTTCCTGCACAAGATTATCACAGAGCTATGAAATGCTTTCTCGAAGCTTATGAGGCCTGTGACGGCAAGCTTACGGGATATTACACTTCTATTAAACATCTCGTGATCAGTATTTTACTGAAGGTAACCAGAGCTTACGATGCAGGCGGGATGGGAACCTCCGCACCGGTCCGGGATATGTTGACCTCCCGCTATCAATATGCCATTCAGTATATGGAAGCGAATTCTTCAGCAACCGTAACCCTGGAGAATGTTGCGGAGAAGCTCAATATCAGCTCCAGGCAGCTGCAGCGAATATTTAAGCAGATCGATCCGGATAGAACATTCAGCCGGGTTCTTGAAGAGATAAGGCTGCAGGCCGTATGCAGCAAACTTGAGACCAGCGCTCTGCCGATCGAATACATCGCTGAGTCTGAAGGATTTACGAATGCGACTTACCTGCATTCGGTTTTCCGCAAGCGGCTCGGAATGACCCCGGCGGCCTACCGCAAGTCCAAAAAACTAAATTAAAGTGAGGATGAGAGGATATGAGTAAAGTGTATCGTGTTGGAGTTATCGGATGTGGAGGTATTGCGAACGGGAAGCATCTTCCGAGCTTGAGCAGACAGGATAAGGTCCAAGTGGTTGCCTTTTGCGACATTATTAAGGAACGGGCGGAGTCGGCTGCAGAACAATATGGAAACGCGGAGGCTGTTGTCTATACGGATTATCAGGAATTATTGAAGGATGCTTCTATTGATATTGTCCATGTGCTTACTCCGAATGATGCGCATGCGGAAATATCTATTGCGGCATTAGAGGCAGGAAAGCATGTGATGTGTGAGAAGCCAATGGCCAAAACAGCGGCAGATGCCAAGCGTATGGCCGAGGCGGCGAAACGTACAGGCAAGAAGCTGACGATCGGTTATGACAACCGGTTCAGACAAGACAGCTTGTATTTGAAAAAGGTTTGCGAATCAGGGGAGCTTGGCCATATCTATTATGCGAAAGCACATGCCATCAGACGGAGAGCCGTTCCGACCTGGGGTGTTTTCCTGGATGAGGAGAAGCAGGGTGGAGGCCCGCTTATTGATATCGGGACCCACGCGCTTGATCTGACGCTCTGGATGATGGATAACTACAAACCGAAGGTTGTGCTGGGTACCAAGTACCACGAGCTCGCACAGAAAAAAGATGCGGCTAACGCCTGGGGCCCATGGGACCCGGAGAAATTCACCGTAGAGGACTCCGCGTTCGGAATGATTGTGATGGAGAATGGTGCAACGATTACGCTGGAAGCAAGCTGGGCACTGAATTCGCTTGATGTGGATGAGGCTAAGTGCAGCTTAAGCGGAACCGAAGCGGGTGCGGATATGAAGAATGGTCTCAGAATTAACGGGGAGAATCATAGTAAGCTATACACGAAGGAAGTTGAGCTTGGTGCCGGAGGGGTAGCGTTCTATGAAGGCAAAGCAGAGAAGGCTACGGATGTGGAATTGAGAAAGTGGATTGAAGCTATTGAAGAGGATAAAGATCCGGTCGTTACTCCTGAACAGGCTTATGTAGTCTCCCGGATTCTGGAAGCTATCTATGAATCGGCACAGACGGGTAAGGCGGTTTATTTGGACTAAACGTTAATCGGTCTGCAGAGTGTATCAGGCAAATAAGCTGGACCTCCCGATGTAAGAGGGGCCAGCTTATTTGCTTTTCAGACAAATAACGACAAAAAGTCTGTCGGTTCAACCCGTTACCCCTTTAATAAAATGAAGGAGTGATGCTGTAAAGAGACAAATGTTATATTAATTGCGTGAAAATAAAGTATTGTATAAGAAAAGGAAACAAATCCTAAAACTATCCTGCTTTAAAATCCTCTGTTTTACTCCCGTTTTCTACGAATTTTTCGAAAACTAACAAAAACCTACCGAATACTACACATACCATGTAATTTAACATAACATCAAATCTTGAATTTTATATTAATTCACATAAAAATTAGTGACGACACCCAACCCTTGTGTTAATATAAATGACATCATAAAGAAATAAAAGAGAGGCAAGGCAGAGAAAGGGGAATTATGATTATTATGGGGAAAAGGGGATGGCGATGGAGTACTTCATTCAGCAACTAATTAACGGGATTTCCGTAGGCAGTATCTATGCTCTGATCGCCCTTGGTTACACTATGGTTTACGGTATCATCAAACTGATCAATTTTGCGCACGGCGATGTATTTATGGTAGGTTCGTTCATCGGACTCTACAGTGCCAAATATCTGGCGAATGCCGGATTGCCGCCCATCGTTGTCCTGCTCTTGTCGCTGATCATTTCGATGACCATCAGCGCATTGCTCGGTATAACAATAGAGCGTCTGGCTTACAAGCCGCTTCGCAAGTCAACCCGGATTGCCGCGCTGATCACTGCGATTGGTGTATCCTTCCTGCTGGAATATACCGGGGTATTGATTCTTGGCCCTCAGGCTCAAGGCTTCCCGGATATTATGGAGAAGAAGCAATATCATCTGTTCGGTTCTTCCATCCAAGTGGAATCTAATCAGATCATGATTCTGCTAACAACGATTATTCTAATGCTTGTCCTGCAGTATATCGTCCGTTATACCAAAACCGGTAAAGCAATGCGGGCGGTATCATTCGATGTGGAAGCGGCGCGATTGATGGGGATCAACGTAGACCGCACCATTTCAGCTACATTCGCAATCGGTTCAGCGCTTGCTGCTGCTGCCGGAGTCATTTTTGGAATGACATATAACTCAGTAGATCCTTTGATGGGCGTTATGCCTGGACTCAAAGCTTTCGTAGCTGCGGTGCTCGGGGGAATCGGAAGTATTCCTGGTGCCCTTGTAGGCGGATTGCTGCTGGGAACGGTAGAGACAGAGATTTCTTCACTTGGGTTCTCCTCATGGCGTGACGGCGTGGCATTCGCGGTACTGATTCTGATCCTTATCTTTAAACCATCCGGACTGTTTGGCAAGAATGTCCGGGAGAAAGTGTAGGAGGGAACTGCCGTGAAAAATATAAATAAAAAGTTCTGGATGGGCATAATCGTTGCCCTTGCGTTCTATGGAGTCGTCAAAGTTCTTCTAACAACGGGAGTTCTGAGTGATGTAAACCAATCTATGCTGCTTCTCATTGGTGTTAACATCATGCTTGCGGTATCCCTCAACCTGATTACCGGGATTACCGGACAGTTCTCCATTGGTCATGCTGGATTTATGTCCGTAGGTGCGTACACTTCGGCTATCCTTACCCTTGACTACAACGTGCCATTCATTCCAGCCATTATTGCAGGCGGACTCCTGGCGGCGGTGTTCGGCGTATTGATCGGGATGCCTACTCTCCGGCTTAACGGTGACTATCTTGCCATTGCCACACTGGGATTCGGTGAAATCATCCGGATTATCATGCTGAATACAGAATTCGTTGGCGGAGCTTCCGGGCTCAGCGGTATTCCTGCCAAAACAACGTGGACGATGTTATTCTTCTTCACCCTGATTTCAGTAGTTCTGATTAATAACTTCATTAGATCCACACACGGCCGGGCGTGTATTGCTATCCGTGAGAATGAAATTGCAGCAGAGGCTATGGGTATTAATACGACACGCTACAAAATTATCGCTTTCACCATCGGTGCCTTGTTTGCCGGGATTGCAGGCGGGCTGTCAGCTCATACGTTCTACGTTATTACACCGGGTAGTTTCAACTTCCTGAAGTCGTTTGAAATTATCGTTATGGTTGTTCTCGGGGGACTTGGCAGCACGGCGGGTTCCATCGTCGGAGCGGTGTTCGTTACCCTGCTCTACACCTACTTACGTGAATTCCCGGAATGGCGGATGATTATTTACTCCATTGTGCTCATCCTGATGATGATCTTCCGCCCAAGCGGCCTGCTGGGCACAACCAAATTCTCATTCGGCAAGTTCGGCAAAAAGGAGGCTAAGGCAAATGACGCAATCGAAGGCAGCAGTGCTCCTTGATGTTAAGGAGGCCAGCCGATCCTTTGGCGGACTTAAGGCAGTCAGTGAGGTTTCCCTTCATATTAACAAAGGTGAACTGATTGGTCTGATCGGACCCAACGGCGCCGGCAAAACAACATTGTTCAATCTGCTGACGGGGGTTTACCCCCCTTCATCAGGCAGCATTCTTCTGAATAACGAATCCATTGGCGGGATGAAGCCTTATAAAATTAACCATAAAGGTGCCGCCCGTACGTTCCAGAACATCCGCTTATTTACGGCTATGACTGTGCTGGAGAATGTCAAAATTGCTTTTCATCAGCATGCCAAACACTCGTTATTCTCGTCTATGCTCCGTTTGCCGAAGCATTTCAAAGGAGAGGACGAAATTACCCGGAAGGCGATGGATATTCTCAAAATATTCAATCTTGCCGATCAGAGTCAAGAGGTAGCCAGCAACTTGAGCTATGGTAACCAGCGACGCCTTGAGATTGCCCGGGCGCTTGCGGCCGGACCCAAGCTACTGCTGCTCGATGAGCCGGCAGCCGGAATGAACCCGAATGAGACGCGTGATCTGATGAATCTGATTGCCTGGATCCGTGAGGAATTTGACCTTACCATTCTGCTGATTGAGCATGATATGTCACTGGTTATGGGTGTCTGCAACCGGATTTACGTACTGGACCGCGGAATCCTTATCGCTGACGGAACTCCGGTGGAAATCCGGAATAATCCGAAGGTTATCGAAGCGTATTTGGGACAGGAGGCGTAGAACTATGCTTACAGTACAAGGAATCAATGTTTATTACGGAGCTATTCATGCCTTGAAGGATCTCAGCATCAACGTGAAGCAGGGAGAGATCGTTACACTGATCGGTGCTAATGGCGCCGGCAAGTCAACGCTGCTCAAGACGCTGTCGGGGCTGCTTAAACCCAAGACAGGAAGTATTGAATTCCTGGATAAATCGATTGCCAATCAAAGTGTTCAAGCGATTGTTAAGGAAGGGCTAATTCATTGTCCTGAAGGACGCCGCGTCTTCGCGAACATGTCTGTTGAGGAGAACCTGGAGCTGGGTGCTTATCTGCAGGATTCCGGCAGCCTAGCAGCTGACTTCCAGAGAGTCTACAACACTTTCCCGCGTCTGCTGGAACGTAAGAAGCAACAAGCCGGAACGCTGTCCGGCGGGGAACAGCAGATGCTTGCCATGGGGCGGGCGATTATGGGACACCCCAAGTTGCTGCTGCTGGATGAACCGTCCATGGGGCTGGCGCCGCTGCTGGTCCAGGATATTTTCAAAATCATCAAAGAAGTCAATGACGCCGGAACCACTGTACTGCTGGTTGAGCAGAATGCCCATCAGGCGCTCAAAATCGCTGACCGTGCCTATGTTCTGGAGACAGGCAGAGTAGTGCTTGAAGGGGACGCCAAGGAATTGGCCGATTCCGATGAAATCAAAATGGCTTATCTTGGTCACTAAACAGATACGCCTAACTACAGCAGCATCACAGAAACAACATATAAAAATTAATTAATCGGGAGGCTGGGAGAAACAATGAAGAAAATTGGGGCCATTATTTTGTCGACAGTACTGACTGCGGTATTAGCATCGGGCTGTGGCAACAACACAGAGAACAGCGGTAACTCTGCAAGCGGCGGAAATGCTGCCGGAGGCACAATCAAAATCGGGGCTGACCTTGAGCTCACAGGCGGTCAAGCTTCTTTCGGCGACTCCGCATCAAAGGGCGCGAAGCTGGCTGTTGACGAGATCAATGCTGCAGGCGGGATCCTGGGCAAACAGCTCGAGCTGGTCGTAGCTGACAATGCTTCGAAATCTGAAGAAGCTACACAGGCGGCACAGAAGCTGATTACCAATGATAAGGTTGTTACAATCATCGGGGCTTCCACTTCTACCAATACGCTGGGTATCGTTCCGGTTGCTACCGAGAAGAAGATTCCACTCGTTGCAGTAGGTGCCACCAACCCTAAAGTTACTGTAGATGAGCGCAGTGGCAATGTGAATGAATATGTGTTCCGCGCAGCCTTTATCGATCCTTTCCAAGGTGAAGTGATGGCTAACTTTGCAATCGACTCCCTGAAAGCCAAAAAAGCAGTAATCTATACAGATACTTCGAGTGACTACTCCAAAGGTCTGCAGAAGTTCTTCGAAGAAACCTTCAAAGCTAAAGGCGGCGAAGTGCTCAGCCAAGAGTCCTATCAGCAGAAAGACTCTGACTTCAAAGCGGTTCTGACGCGTATCAAAGCAGCTAACCCCGATGTGATTTACCTGCCGGGCTACTATGAAGAGGTTGGTAAAATCGTGAAACAGGCCCGTGAAATGGGCATCACTGTTCCTTTCCTGGGCGGAGACGGATGGGATTCCCCGCAGCTGGCTGAAATCGCTAGTGCAGAAGCCTTGGAGAACACTTATATGTCCAATCACTACTCGCCTGAAGATACAGCTACTGAAGTAACCAGCTTCGTTGAAGCCTACAAAGCAGCTAACGGCGGCGCGGTTCCAGATGGTATGGCTGCCCTTGGTTATGATGCACTGAAACTGGTTGCTGATGCCATCACCCGTGCCGGTGAAGCGGATCCGGCCAAAATTACAGAAGCTTTGGCAGCAACCAAAGATCTGCAGCTCGCTACAGGAAAAATTACCCTGAACGAAACACATGACCCGGTTAAAGCCGCTGTCGTTCTGAAATTCGTTGACGGTAAACAAACATTCGAAACAAAGGTTAATCCATAAGGAGTTATTCCGCATACACTAAGGTGAATGGAATTGGGGTTCTTTAGCACCGCAAGAGGCCGCTTGGCCTCCTGCGTCACCTTAGCTCTGAAAAGAAAGGCTCAATTCTGAGCCTTTCTTTTCGCATATCACTATGCTTACACAACTTGGAGGGGGAATCAGCATGATTGTTGGGGTACCCGCAGAAATCAAGAATAATGAGAACCGCGTTGCCATAACCCCGGCTGGGGTAGAAGCACTCCGGAAGGCGGGGCATGAAGTGTATATTGAAGCCTCTGCCGGCACAGGCAGCGGCTTCGATGACCAAGAATACCTGGATAAAGGTGCTGTGGTTCTGGACACCGCTGCGGAAGTCTGGGGCAAGGCGGAGATGATCATTAAAGTCAAGGAGCCTCTGCCGGAGGAATATGCTTATTTCCGCAAAGGGCTGATTCTCTTCACATACCTGCATCTGGCGCCGGAGGCGGTTCTGACCAAGGCGCTTGTGGAAGGCGGGGTAACAGCGGTAGGGTATGAGACCATCCAGCTTGAAGATGGCTCCCTGCCGCTGCTTATCCCGATGAGCGAGGTTGCCGGACGGATGGCTGTGCAGATCGGTGCCGGGCTGCTGGAGAAGCCGCAGGGCGGTAAGGGTATCCTGCTGGGCGGGGTGCCGGGAGTTCAGCCTGGAGAGGTAGTGATTGTCGGCGGTGGCATTGTCGGCACCAATGCGGCGAAGATTGCCCTGGGGATGGGAGCACGCGTGACGGTGCTCGATCTGAATGCGGGCAGGCTGCGTGTTCTGGATGATATTTTTGGCGGAAGGCTTGTTACAGTGATGTCGGATTCCTATCATCTTGAGCAGGCTGTCCGCCGAGCCGATCTGCTGATCGGGGCTGTACTGATTCCCGGTGCCCGTGCTCCCAAGCTGGTTAAAGAGTATATGGTACAGCAGATGGCAGAGGGTTCTGTAATCGTGGACGTGGCGATTGATCAGGGCGGCTCGATTGAGACCATCGACCGGATTACAACCCATGAGAACCCGACCTATGTGAAGCATGGCGTGGTGCACTATGCGGTGGCCAATATGCCGGGGGCGGTCGCCCGGACCTCTACACTGGCGCTGACCAATGTGACAATCCCTTATGCACTGCAAATTGCCAATCATGGCATTCATGTGGCTGCGGTCAACAATGCTGCGCTTGCGCGCGGCCTGAATGTGGTGGCTGGATACGTAACGAATCTGGCAGTAGCGCAGAGTCTGGGCTATGAATGCTCGGATGGAATCCGCGTCCTAGCTGCGGCTGGCGGACGTATTTAAGAAGGGGAGAATATTGTTTTCGGCTTCGCGGGAAGGCGGGCTGGGAGAGGGAGAAGCGGAAGCTGCACGCCCAATTCTCCCTGATATTTTCTTGAGAAAATAAAGCTTGTCAAATTCATTAAGGTTTGATATACTCATTTTTGTTGTGACAAACACACAAACTTATCATCTGGCTCGTTGGTCAAGGGGTTAAGACACCTCCCTTTCACGGAGGTAACATGGGTTCGAATCCCATACGAGTCACCATAATCTTCTTCGAATGATGGGATGAGAATCCTTGGGTTCGTTGAAGCCTCGGCTAGGTTAGGAATACTTCGCAATCTCGTAACAGAGTGGAGAGTATCCCATACGAGTCATCAATATGCGGTAGTGGTGGAATGGCAGACACGCTATCTTGAGGGGGTAGTGGGTGTATACCCGTGGAGGTTCGAGTCCTCTCTACCGCATAATTTGAAATGAACGGGAAACCCTTGATGATTCAAGGGTTTTTTTGTTATATAAATAGAGCGTTTAGAATAGCGACTTGTCTCCGGATGAGTTGCTTTTTTGTTGTTGGTTGTGAATTATTGTCATCCCTACAGTTAGGGAGGTATTTCCATTGACGGCGCCTTCATGTTCCGTTATACCTGCATATATATCCGAAAACGACAGGAACGGGAGGATCTGCAATGAATTTTGTAATTTCGGTCATGCTTGTGGATGATGAGCCGCTTGCACTGGAGAATGTATATGATATGGTGCCTTGGGCAGAGCATGGTTTTGAGGTAGTTGCGAAGGCAACGAGCGGGCGTATGCGCTGCGGTTATTCGAGAAATTGCAGCCGCAACCGCCTGTTGGAACAGCTGAGGAAGAAGGCCGCGGACATGCACTTCAAATTCTGCTGAAAGATATGTTAGCGGGCAAATATCAAGTCCCTGCGGGAATCAGGAGTCCCGGATGCACCGGCTGGTTACAGAATATCAGCAGAGGCAGCCTGCGCTGCTGTATCTTGAGCTGACGGCTGCCATGCTGCTGGATGGCAGCCGCCGGAACACACGCTGGCCGGTATCCTCCGTGTGGAAGAGCATCGAAGATGAAATCCGCCTACAGTCCACGGAGATAGAGGGAATTCACATTTTAGAGATGGATGAAGGAGGCTACATAGTGCTGCTGAAGCTGTCATCTTCCAGCAGTCTGTTGCTCCAGCATTATATCTTGCGGCAGATTGCAGGCCAAATGCTAGTTACGGCTCGACCTTCACACCAATCTGGTATATGTTCGACGCTTCCTTCAACGGCAGTGCGTTCAAGTATGGCAAAGGGGCAGCAATCGCTTATGGCACCTTCCTGTTCATCGCCTTGTTCTCGGTAGTTGGCATGAAATGGATCAACAGGGATGGTGACGACAAATGAGAGCAAAGAAATTTTTTACCGTATTGCTGCTTAGTCTGATCGCTGTCGCTTTCCTGTTCCCGTTCTATATGATGATTGTGATGGGAACCTATTATTCCGAGGACCTGTTCAAGCAGCTTCCAATTCTGCCCAGCGGCTATCTGCTGGAGAATCTGCAGACTATCATGTCCGCCAGCTTCCTGCGGAATTATTGGAACAGCTTCTATGTAGCCGTATTGTTCACCCTCGTGACGGTGGGGGTGGCCTCGATTACCGGGTTTGCTTTTGCCAAATATGAATTCAAGGGTAAAAATGCGCTGTACGGCTTCATTCTGCTGACGATGATGATTCCCGGACACCTGGGCCTGATTGCTTATGTCATGGAGATGAAGTGGTTCCATCTGAACAACACCCATGCGCCGCTGATTCTGGCCGGACTGAACAACGCCTTCGGCGTATTCTTCATGACCCAGTTCATCCGTTCCTCTGTCCCGACCGAGGTAATCGAAAGTGCGCGGATCGACGGCTGCTCGGAGCCGGCGATTCTCACCAGAATCGTCGTTCCGTTCCTGATGCCGGCCATCAGCACCCTGGGGCTCATCTCCTTCCTGGGCTCATGGAACGGTTATCTGTTGCCTCTGGTAACGATAAACAAGCCGGAACTGTACACGCTGCCGCTGGGAATTGCCAATCTGTCTACCGTCTTCCGCACGGATTATTCGGCAAGTATCCTGGGGCTGACCCTAGGCACGCTTCCGCTGATCGTCCTTTTCCTCTTCGGCTCCAAAACATTGGTCCGGGGACTCACCGGCGGTGCGGTTAAAGGGTGAGGCCAAAAATCAAGCAGAATACCTGAACTAGTTCAGCAGAAGAATAGGCCGCCATTTTGGCGGCTTATTTGTTTTTGAGTACTACAAAAATTGAGGTGAAGAAGTATATTCCCGCAGGTATTTTATTTTAATAGGACAATGGAATAGTTTTGGCGCAGTCATTATTCATAGTATCGAAGTCCTGATGCAGAGAAGCCGGCTGTGGCTGATAGCTAAATAAAAAAATGACGGAGATGTAGTGATAACAAAATACATTTAAAGGAAAAATGTACATCGGATGGGAAATAGGGTAGAGAGTGGGTTGGGAATGTAAATATGCCATTATGCATAATTCTGGTGCTTGCGGAAATGAGCAGTGTGGCTATGGAACTATATCTTTATCCTCTGTTAATTTTAATGTGATAAAGAGAATGATAACTTATTAGGGATTAATGAACTATATTAACAATAAATGTTATGGAAAATATAAACTATTGTCGAGGATTACCGATAATGCTAAATATAAATCCCGAATTAATGAGATTTTATATTTTTTATTCAAAATTTTAAATTAAATGAGCTTGGTAATCCAAAATTCCTATCCAGTGGTGATGAAAAAAATGAGTGTACAAGAAATGCTGGTCAATCAGGTACGATAACGGCAGTCCATTATGGCCGGGAGCGCCAGCTGAAGCTGGATCAGGATGTGCTGAGTGTGTTCTACAGTAACCTGGCGATGAAATTCGGACTGGAGAATAATAGGGCTGAATTGAACAATCTGAAAATGCATATGCCGGCTCTTGTGATGTTCGGTTATAGCGGATATACGCTGGTTACGCTTGATGATACAGCCGGTAACGGGGGAGAGAAGGAGCTTAAGCCTGTCAGCTGGCCGGAGCGGCCCTACTACTACAAGCTTCGGAATAATAACCTGCTCTATTTCACCTTAGATGATAACGCCCGGGTATACGACACTGGGACCAATGAATTCTATGAAGGAGAGTATGCAGAACTGGCTGCAGAGACGAATCTCGCACCTATTAACTCACTTGAGCTATTCCGCGAGATTCGCCAGAGCACGATCACTTCACTGGTCGAACAGGATCTGGCCACGGCCATTAATAGGCACATGGAGCTGGTGAAGCGGATGGGCTTGTCCATCCAGTTCACACTCCCGCGGGGTCTTCAGGAGCAGTCAATTCAGGATGTGGGAATTATGGCCTTTATACAAGGCTATCCGCTTCCCGGCGGGGAACTGCTGGATGCTTATTCCCTCGGCAGCGGCGCGGTCATGCGGCGCAAGGTGCTGATCGGAACCCGGAATGCAGCAGGCCGGCGTACGGCCTACGGTGAAAGCTGCTTGCCTGCCGGAGCGAATGTCATTGAGAGCCTATTCGATCCGGAGGAGGCAGCGAGGAAAGGGTATTTTGTGGAGGATTGTGCGGTTAGGTGAAGGAACATGAATGAGCCCAATACAATAGTGGAGGTACATAATGAGAAAAATAATACTTAACAGTCTATTGATTGTTTCTATGATATGCACAAGTTTGTTGGTGCAGAGTCGTCCAGTGCTAGCAGCAGAGCAGTCTGCTACATTTACGGACATTAAAGGACATTGGGCCAAAGCAGCTATCGATACGGCGGTAAAAAATGGCTACTTCAAAGGTTATGCTGACGGCACATTCAAACCGAATGGATCAGTAACCCGGGCAGAGTTCGCGGCATTGTTGGCAAGGGCGTCGAAGGCACAGCCTGAGACAGCACAACCGGGAAATTTCCCGGATCTGGCAGGGCATTGGAGTGAGACTGAAGTGAACCGGGCAATTGGACTGGGGTACATTAATGTCAGTGATTATCCGAATGGGTTCAAGCCAAGCACGCCCATTACACGGATGGAAATTGCCAAATGGATGGCATCCGGACTTGCGGCAGCCGATCCAGAGTATAAGGAGGCCTTGCAGGACACGGTTACAACGGTGCTTCCGGTAAAAGAGTATTTTAAACCGGGAGTCTCACAGTCCCAAGCTCCGTATATTGCGGTTTCGCTTGGGACCAAGCTGATGAGCGGCTATCCGGACGGATCCTTTGGATTAACTCAAAAAGCGACACGAGCGGAAGCATCCGCTATCCTGCTGCGTTTGAATGAGATTAGCCAGCAGGAGGCAAGCAGCTTTGTAGGTTTAAACGAATTGCGGGAAGTGGGAACCAAGCGGACGAATATGGAGAGCATCAGTCCGTTTACGACGGGTAAATCTTCCTTTAATGATGCTGCTGAGAAAACATTCACATTCAAAAATAAAAGCTGTATTGTCAAATTAAATCATTTCATTTTTGTGAATGCACAGGATCCCAAAAATCCTAAAGGGATTTATGCACCTTTGTTTTTCGATGAAAGTGAAATAATAGCTGAACAAGATAAACCTGGAGTATATAGGGCGTATGTTGAAGTTACTATTTATCCGTTGAAAAGTCCATTCTCCATAGGTGATTATTACAGTGATCATGATAGTGGTTTATTTACAGGAAATAGAACAAGGACTGATAATCTTAAAAATAAATATGGATATAATACTTTACCCTATGATGAACCTCAGCAATTCTTTGCAAACTATATGGACGGAAAAGGGGTTACTTTATGGCAGGTGCAATTCATAGAAGTTGGGCAAAGTAAAAAGGGTTTGACGATGGATGACGGATACTGGCTCTATTATAAACCGAAAGAGGAATAGGTGAGGCGGTATGAGAAAATGGGGCGTTGGCTTACTCCTTCTAGCTTTAATACTTGCTCTATTTCCAGTTCCGTCTTATGCAACAGGATTTAATCAGGGATACCCGGAAGGGGTCCTAGACATTGATGTAACTCCGCAAGGTCTGGCACCCATGCAGACTGTGAAAGTAAAAGTAAGAGGTGAGAAAGAGGCACGTCCCAAAGTCGTATGGGTGCAATCAGATGGTCCCGAATGGACAGCAACTTATACAGGCGGGCCAAAAACAACTTTAACGAATGGATCTGGAGACTCTGCGGTTCCGAAGAAAGAACGTACCGATTTTATTTTGGATATGAGAGATTATGCCCCTGAATCCATGAAAGACCAAAGAGAAAATGCATTCCCCATATCTGAAATCAAAAATCTGGAAATATCAGATATGGCATGGAAAGCAGTTGGGGACACTTATACGCCAGCTGTGGCTGGCGGAAATCCGGAGTTTCAGGCAGGTACAATGACAGCTAACATCAAGGTCTATACGGGCTATCCGTTAAATTATAATCTAAAAACAAAATTTGGTACTAGAGCGGATGGGGCGAATAAATATACAGCAGAATACTATATTCCAATGGATGTAAAATACGAAGGGTATGTATGTAGTTGAAAAAAAACAAATGCGTGTACTCCAAAATGCTACTCTTCAAGTTAATGATTCGAAAAACCTGCAGGCTCAGGTGCGGACAATGGCTACTGACATGACCGAATTCCCCAACAACTGGAACGATGTGACATCGGCGACAACGAATACGACCTGGAGCTCAGATAATTCAGCAGTAGCTACTGTAGACCAGTATGGGAAAGTAGTGGCCCATGCAGAAGGAACTGCACATATCACAGCCAAGTGGAACAAATATCCATATTCCCTATATGGAACTGCTACCATAACCGTAGGCGGGGGAGAAGGCTCAGGTTCAGGCGAATGCACCTACACCATTCAACCTCCGAACAAGATCGCGGCTCCGCAAGCATCATTTATGGACCCGTCAGCGAGCGGGGTAATTCTGGGTGATGATGCATCGAATGGGATACACTTTGATGCACCGACCGGAATTCCTACCTCAGATCATTTATACGCTAATGCGTGGGGAAAGAATTATTTGTTTGAACATACCTTTGCCAATATGGCAGGGCAGATACGCTATTCCTGCAGTGTGGATGTTACCTATCCTACTAAATGGGAGGAAGCCCAGCCGGATCTTCCGGGAGAGGATGGTGGAGATCCGATCCCCCAAGATCCAATTCCCAAAGATTCATCCTTTGACAAAACCTATACCTTTGAACTGACGCCTAGAGAATATGCGTACTGGCAGATCGATCAGTTATCCGTCTATCAAATCGACCGGGCACTGATGGAGAACTATGCCCTGCCGGGAGGGTCGGTCACACTTTACCCTAACAACTATAATGCTCCGGCGGTTGAACTTGAATATATAGTTTGTTTTTGAAAAGTAAGTCAATACCGTTTTAAGATGTCGTTGTTTGTTTGAACGCACATAAATACTTGAATCCTATCACCTAAATAACACTATACCGATACATTGAACAGGTCGATTTAATCAGATACCACATGATTGGCCTGTTTTTTGTCGTTTTAATAACTCGCAACTATAAAGGTATACCAGAAGGCTATGTCAACCCAATGGACGATCCGTACGGAAAAAAAGCGGGACAAGTAGCCGGAACCTTCATTAGCATCGGCCTGCCCTGGAAGTTTCTGAGCGCAGTGAAGACGCCAGGAGTGGTAGGTAAGTTCTCGCCCACCTTACTTAAATCCATGGTAGCCGGAGCAATCAGCGGAAACCTAGAAGAAACCATGGACGAGATCAACGATTAGCGGGATGATGGGAAGCAAAGCGTGGGAGAGCGGTTAATCTAGGTAGGCGTGAACACGACGGTTACCGGAGCGGGAGATGCGTTATTCACCGCCGCCAGTAAAGGGCTGGCGAGTGTAAAGAGGCTTGTGAACGGGGTTCTACGTGAAGTGTAGTTCAAGGAAGTAGAAAGCACCGCTAAGGCTAGACGGAGATGGATGGGAAGGCGAAGGAGCTTCAAGAGGTTGGGGTTAGGGGACGGTAACCCTGGTAGACAGATAATTGATGATCTTTATGATACTGGACAGTCAAAAGTTCTACACCTGTAAATAAGCGGCGACGGTAGCCTTGGAAACCACGGCATGGGACGGCGTACGCAAATTGGGAAAAACAACGCTGGCGTCAGGCTGGAAAAGCGCAAGGCATTAACTGCAGTAGTCCCATTATGATGCACTGGCACATGACAAAACACTCGATTGCTTGAATCGTTTGTTCAATCCGATGCTGATCCTGTTCATCTTTTACGGTTTTGAGCGCGAAAACTCCAGTGGAGAACGGAAATCCTTAGCGATAAGGGTTTCCGTTTTTTTGCAATAAAATGCTACAATACTCGTAATGACAGCCTGCGAATGCTTGCTTTGAATCATAAATTCAGGGGAGTGTAGGTATGAATAGTGACCGGTTTACCGATAAAAACGAAATGCCAACGGAAGACGAGCTGTATTCATCTCTTGGAAGTGGGGCGAAGGCTGCGTGGGTTCAATTAATGAGCTTTGCAGAGGAGCATTACGACCACGTAGCCGAATGGAATTACGGAGGCAAGAATTACGGCTGGAACGTCAGGTACCGTAAAAGCGGAAAAACCCTATTTAACATGTTCCCGGAGAAAAACGGATTTACCGTCCTGCTTGTCCTTGGAAAAAAGGAGATTGAAGGATATCAGGACAGATGTGCAGAGTTCAGCGGCGCTTTCCGCTCCTTGTATGATTCTGCAGCCCAGTATCATGACGGGAAATGGTTATGGATAAGGGTCGAAGCTGCAGGACAGCTTGAGGATATCCAAAGGATGATTCTGATCAAGAGGAAAGCGAGAGTCCACCGATGAACTGGACGGTTGAACGTATTCTGCATTTTGAAGAGCGGAGCACAATTATCGACGGATACTGTCATTTCGGTTTTCACGACGGTCAGGGGAACCGGTTCATACTGGATCATGATACACATTGGCTGGGGAAAATAAGCGGGAGCAGCAATGCGCTCAGCTGGACGGCCGGGAAGTCACCGATGAGGGCTGGAGTCCGGCATATCCATGTTGATCTGGCTAACCCCACTTATATGACTACAATAGATTCAGATACAATCATGGTTGTAAGCAGCGGGAATAACAAGGTATTCCGGATAAATCACTTTACAGGCAGTTCGCAGCTATTGATCGCCGGAGACGTATGGGGGCTGAAGGACATCGGCAATTGCGAGTATGATCCGGACGGTTTCCTATGGATTAATGAGGTGACCGGATGCAGAGTGCACAAGTTCGACCTTGAAGGCCAGCTGCTTACCACTTTTGGCAACGGTGTACCAGGGTTTGCGCAGGATAAGGCGGCAAGGGATGAAGTGCAGTTTAATTGGATTTTTGATCTGCGGCGCGGGCCTGATGGCAATATCTATGTTCTGGATAGCGGGAATTATTGCGTACGGATGATTGATGTTAGCTGTGATGTAGTAATACGAGTGGCAGGTACGGGGACAGGTGGTTATTCCGGAGATGGCGGCCCGGCATTAGAGGCAACCTTCGGATCTAATCCGGATGAGCACTTCGATGGGCCCTGGTCTTTGGCGATTGATGAGGCGGGCAATCTATTCATTGGTGACACACAGAATCATGTGGTTCGAATGGTCGAACGGGAAACGGGGAGGATAATCACGATTGCCGGCCGTACCCCAAGGGTCCCTTCCTACATTAATGATTCAGCTATATCTATAAATCCGCTTGCTCTGCAGCTGCCCAAAATTTGCAGTCTTGACTATTATAACAACCGCTTGTTCATTCCCGAATGGGATGGAGAGTTAATTATTCTGGCAAGGCCTCGCTAACAGAGCTTATTAACCGGATTCACCACTTCAGGGCTGCGGCGTATTTCGGGTACAGCTCGCGGATGCAGTCCGGGCAGATATCATGAGTGAATTGTAAAGAGAGCTGCAGCTGCAGGAAACGTTCAATGGAGATCCATTCCTCCTGGCTGCTGCGGACTGATTTGCAGGCTGCACAGATGGGGACGAGCTGGGGGCTCGGGTGTAGATGGACGACGCTGGGGCACTGGGTTACAAGGGCAGGACCGGCAGATTCCTCTGCATTAGGGGAAGGTCCAATATCACGCAGTGTAAGGACGGCAGTCTGATGCGCGGGTGCTTGTTGTTCAGTAAGGAGCGGGAAAATATCCAGGTGAAATATTCTGTTGCCGTTATTCCCGGTCAGGAGTGTTAGCTCAGCGCTGGCAACAAGGCGGATTCCCTTGAAAATATCACGCAGCAGCTGCTCCAGCTTTACCATCCCGTCCGGATCAGCCAGCTTTTGCCGAAACAGCTCTAGCACATTCAATTCGAGCCAGTTCCCAGCACTTGAGAAGCCATACAGCCGGTTAAAGTCCTCCCAGTGATCGCTGGCGAAACGGATGTTTCCAGTGCTGCCGATTACCAGCGAGTTATGCTTCATGGCATTCAGGGATTGGATGATGGAAGAAGAGATACTGTCCGGCAATGGTAATCGCTCCTTGGGTGGTGCAGGAATGACAAGCTAGGATGGCGGGAGGTTCAGCAGCTCGGCGACTTGGCGGCGGTAACGGTCGGCTTTGCGTGTGCCGTGAATCAGGTTGGACAGGCGATAGGGTGGGATGCCGTGTAACTCACAGAATTTCTTCTGGTCCAAATGCAGTTCTGTCAGACGTTGTTTGATAGCCCAGCCATATGGAGTAATAGGTCGTTTGCTGTTCAGATCACTCACCTCTTATCGACTATCCAGCCGCTATGTTATAATTAGGAAAAGACATAATAATAGTTAATTATATACTTTTTTACGTCATTTTACAATAAAAATAACGTTTTTACGTATAAAATATTTTGGCGGAAGGCGGGTACCGAATGCACTCCATTTACGAACGAATTGAATCTCTGATCAAACGGCAAGGACTTACGAAGAAAGCTTTCTGTGAGCAGCTGAATATCAGCACCGGCAACATGGGCGACTGGAAGCGGGGCAAGTCGACGCCCGGCACGCATAAGCTGATTGAGATCGCCGCATTTTTTAATGTCAGCCTCGATTGGCTGATTCTGGGCAAGCGGAATGTCGACACGGTGAAAGAAAGCGGAGAGGATTATTTTTTTGGCCAAATGCGGCAATTGAATTGCCAAACGGATGAACTGCTGCAGAAGGAGAAGGAGTTTATCAAGGAATACATTGAATTTACAGAGTACCGTAAGCGCAAGGCGGATGGCGATAATTCTATCTGAGTATGGGATGCTCTGACAGGATTAAAAATTCTTAAAAGGGCATCTTTACTTTTCGAAGCAATGGATTTATAATATTGAATGTTGGCCTCAAACAAAGCTATAACTTTTGTACACACCGCGCGGTAGTGGTGGAATGGCAGACACGCTATCTTGAGGGGGTAGTGGGTGTATACCCGTGGAGGTTCGAGTCCTCTCTACCGCATACTATGTAAGCAGCAGAAACCTGAAATTCCTTATCTATAAGGGACTTCAGGTTTTTTGCTGTTTAGGAAATTATGAATTTCGTCTGTTGTGGATAAGAGTGAATAAAGATGCGGAAAACCGAAAACAATCTGCAATGTGCTGGCGCGAAGGCGTTCAGACCAACTGTATGCGAAAAACCGAAGGCACCAGCATCGTTCACCCGTCAGGGTGATTTATTTAAGTTTATCTAAAAAAGCTGAGAATACCCCACCCTCGATAGGGTGGGGATGAATCTGTAGTTTTCGATTTCAAGACGAACGTATGTGCTATAATATGGATGAGATCACTAAAAGGAGGTGTTGCACATGCTCGTGTCTGCGCAGGAGGTTTCTTCGAAACACCTGGTTCATCAAGCCTATAAATATCGGATCTACCCCAATACAGAGCAACAGCAACTCATTCGTCGAATGTTTGGCTGCTGCCGTTTTGTGTTCAATTACTTCTTGGGAGCTTGGAATCAAAGCTATGCGGAAACGGGAAAAGGCTTGTCTTATCACGCTTGTGCGACACAACTCCCCGGTTTAAAAGCACAATACGACTGGCTGAAAGAAGTCGATAGCATCGCTTTGCAGTCGGCTGCTCGTCATGTGGCGGATAGCTTTGATCGTTTTTTCAAGAAGCAAAATCAAGCGCCACGCTTCAAGAGCCGAAAGCATCCGATTCAAAGTTACACGACCAAATTCACCAACGGGAATATCGCCATGGAGGGCAGTCGCTTGAAGCTCCCCAAACTCGGCTGGATACGTTTTGCAAACTCCCGGAAGCTGGAAGGCCGGATATTGTCCGCTACCGTTCGTAAAAACGCCAGCGGGAAATTTTTCGTCTCGCTCGTTTGCGAAGTTCAAAAGAACCCTCTGCCTCAGGTGGATACACCTATTGGCATCGACTTAGGCTTGAAAGAATATGCAGTATGCTCAAACGGCGAACATATCGCCAATCCTCGCTTTTACCGTCAATACGAGAACAAGCTGGCGCTTTGGCAGCGGCGGATGGCTCGGCGTACTCCGGGCGGCTCCAACTGGAAGAAAGCAAGGCAGCATATCGCTCGTATTCACGAACGCATTGCCAATAAACGAAATGACTTCCTCCACAAGCTGACCACGAGACTGATTCGTGAAAACCAAACGATTAGTATCGAACATCTGCGTGTGGCGAATATGATTCAGAACCCCAAGCTTTCAAAATCCATTGCTGATGCGTCTTGGGGCGAGTGGGTGCGACAGCTGACGTATAAAGCGAAATGGTATGGACGAAATCTTCGGATCGCCGACACGTTTGAGCCGACCAGTCAGCGTTGCCATGTGTGTGGCACAATCCACCCCGAGGTGAAGAACCTGTCCATTCGGGAATGGACGTGTACGGCCTGCGGGACGATCCATGACCGTGACGAAAACGCCGCTCACAATATTGAACAAGTAGCGGTTTAACCCCCACCTAACCAAACGATAGAATTCAAGATTTCACTAGCGTCAAAAATGTAAAACTGCGGGAACGCAGGGATCGCTTGCTCCATAAGAAGAGGGTACTCTTCTGTTCGCAAGAATCCGCCACTTCAAGCGTTAGCTAAGTGGGGGAGAATTCAATTGGGTTTGTAGCTGCAAGGACTGGAAGCAAATATGAAGGAGCTTAGATTGTAATAGAAAAAAAACCCTTCACACCCGCATTCATTCGGGCAGAAAGGGTGTTTGTGTTTTGCGGCAGACAGATGAATTAGGTCGCTCTACCCCAGCAGCTTGGCGATGTCTGCTTCAATCTGGTCCGGTGTGGTTTGCGGTGAGAACCGCTTCAGCACGCGGCCTTCCTGATCCACCAGGAATTTGGTGAAATTCCATTTGATGCTCTTCGAGCCGAGTACACCGGGTGCTTCTTTGGACAGATATTTGAATAACGGATGGGCTTCGCTGCCGTTGACATTAATTTTCTCGTACATAGGGAAGGTTACGCCATAATTAATCTCGCAGAACTCGGAGATATCCTCACTTTTACCCGGCTCCTGTCCGGCAAATTGGTTGCTGGGGAACCCGAGAACTTCAAACCCGCGGTCTTTGAATTTATCGTAGACCTCCTGGAGACCCTTATACTGGGGGGTTAATCCACACTTGCTGGCTGTATTCACGACGAGCAGTACTTTACCTTTGTATTTGGAGAGTGATTCTTCCTGGCCCCGCAGGGTGTTGGCTTGATAATCATAGACACTCATGGATAATTCCTCCCGAACATTGATTTATCACAATTTAATTGTACACTATTTACCGTCAGAAGCAACCCTCCAGGTTGTGACAACATTGCATAATCGTTTCAAAATGCAGGGGATGTTTAAGTTAAAGGTATGTGTCGATACAAAATCCGCTTGAAAAAGGAGAAGATCAAAGATGACTGCAGTGCAACTTAAGGCGTTATATACAGCTACAGCAACCGTTCGCGGGGGTCGCGAGGGTTCAGTGGAATCATCGGATGGAGCCCTTAAGCATGACCTCAAAATTCCGAAGGAGCTTGGCGGTCCCGGCGGTGCCGGTACGAATCCTGAGCAGTTGTTCGCAGCGGGATATGGTGCCTGCTATGAGAGTGCGCTAGCCAACATTGCGCGTAAAGAGGGCGTGAAGCTGCAGGATGTGGAGATCACTTCCAACGTTCTGATTGGCAAGGACGAGAGCGACGGAGGCTTCAAGCTTGCGGTTAAACTGGATGTGAAGCTGCCGGGTATTGAACGGTCTGTAGCGGAAGATCTGGCGAAGAAAGCTCATGATTTCTGCCCGTATTCGAAGGCGACCCGCGGGAATATTGAGGTTGAACTGAACGTACTGTAAGGTATGGTGAAGTTATATCATTGAAAGTGATATGTTCCCGTATAAGGCCGGACAGCCGATGTCCGGTCTTATCCTATGTGGAGCCGCAGAAACAACGGGTAGGAATGAACAAAGCTGGGAATAATGGCTAAATAGAGTCGGAGAAGGTTAGAAGTGCAATAAATAGCGGGCGCGAGCTTGCTGTTTGGTTGACATCACCCCGGAAATTCTTTAATATGTCTAAGTATCTGTTAATGTCGCGTGTGCTATTAACTACCAAAAATTTAAATAATGGGTGATGAAGATGTCTTACAGACCGAATATTACGAATGTGACCAAAGCCAGCAGCAATGATAAGGAAGGATTGTACGAGTTCATTATCAAGCTTGCTGACGGAACGGAGTGCCGCGCGTTCTACAATCGGTTTCCGGAATGGAAAATGACGAACATCAGCCGCCTGCTCAAGACGCCATGTCCGGTATGCCGCAAAGATTTCATCTGCAGATGCATGGATTCCTTCACAGCTGATTTCGAAGGGCAAATGATCGGGGACGAGTGGATTAACAAGGCAATTGCTGAATAATTACACGTACGGACGTTGTAGGCGCGGGAGCTATCCCGCGTTTTTTGTTTTTTTTCAGAAGAGGATATGATGGGTACACTATGCTTAAGAGGAAGGGGGCGGCGAAGTGGCTGAAGAGTACAAGGAAATGCAGGGTAAATCCATTGTGCTGATTGATGGAGTCTGTCATCTGTGCCAGGGGCTGGTCCGGTTCATTGTTCCCCGTGATCCCCGGGCGAACTTCATGTTCGCCTCCTTGCAGAGTGAGGCGGCCAAGGAATTGCTGAGGGCTGGCAGCCTGCCAGACAATCAGTTAAACACTGTGGTGCTGGTGGAGAACGGCAGCTATTATACAGAGTCGGCTGCAGTGCTGCGGATTGCCCGCAGACTGCGGTTTCCGTGGCCGCTCGCCTATGTATTCATCCTGGTGCCGAAACCGCTGCGTAACGCCTTGTACAGGCTTGTGGCAAGGAACCGCTACCGCTGGTTCGGCCGTGATGAGCAGTGTCTGCTCCCTTCACCGGATCTGAAGCGGAGATTCCTGTAGCGGGGAGCCCTGTTTAATGAAAAGCAGTGCCGGCCTCTGAGGGCGGCACTGCTTTTTGGCAAGAAGATGATTAAGACTTAGATGAATTCCACGGTTTCTGAACGGGGCCTTACGGCTTCAGAGGTTCTGTCTTAAGCATATAGCTCTGGGAAAGCTTCCATTTGCCGTCAGCAGACTTCTTCAGGGTTGTCACAGTGGTGGAGCGGCTATCCGGTAATGCAGGACCGCTTAGTTTCTTGGTCGTCTGCACCAGATATACGGAGGCTTCATCAGCTGTATAATCAATGATCTTCGAAGACTCGATAGCGGAATCCAGATCATAGACCTGGAACATCTGGGCATACGCCTGCTTGGTCTGAGCATATGCCGGAGAAGTCTCGTCAATGGTCGAGAGCAGGCCGTCCAGGTTCTCTTTGTTGGTATAATCAAAATTAGCCTGAACCACAGCATTGATCAGATCTTCGTCAGCTTTGGGGACCGAAACGGCTGCTTCGAGCGTTCCCTCCGGAAGGGAATACTCTATAGCTTTGATCTGCAGATTACTAATCTGCCACTGTGTGCTGGCGGTACTCCGGGTCAGGGAATAGATGTATTCAGCTTTGCTGTTCAGCATAAAATCACCGCCGAGCTTCTTGCTGGTTTCAATCGTCTGCACGGTTGCTTCACTCTTCTGCACATCAATAATGTTCAGCTGCTCAATGGTGGTCTTGGTATCATACTTCGCCATTTGTTCCTCAAGCTGCGGACCAATCGCGGTTAGCGGAGACTGCGGATCGATAAGCGACACGAAACCTTTGGCATTCTCCTTATTCAAATAGTCGGCGTACTTATCGAACAGGGCTGAGATTTCTTTGGTGGATGCAGCAGTGTCTACTGCACTGGTGATCGCTACGGTATTGGCTTTGGCATCCCAGGTCACCTGATTGCCAGTAGCTTCACTGACGAAGCGCAGCGGGACGTACGTCACATTATTAATCATCCGGGGAGCGGATACCAGCGACTTGACCGTTCCATTCACGCTGGCTTTTTTGCTGCCGATCTGCAGCTTGATGCTCAGGCCTTCCTTGCTGGCGGTGACGGTGCTGGTCTTGGCATCCCAGGCTAGCTCCAGGCCCAGCTTCTCGAAGATCGGGCGCATAGGCACGAGGATAGAATCGTTGTCTTTGACCGGCGAGCTGGAGCTCAGGTTCAGCTTCTGCTGATCAATGAGGACAGTAATAGGTTGTTCTGCTGCGGCAGCGGATAAGCTGACTGCACCGGATAAGGCAAGAACGGCAAGGAATCCGGGAATTAGTTTCATAATTGTAAAACTCCTCTCTATAATCTGGACTAACTTATGTATGTACGTTTGTATTATAAAGGTTTGCGGAGAATGATCACATATCCCTCGCAGGACATGTAAGGTAGGGGGATTCTGGGAGGTTCACTCGGATATTGGTAAAAAAGCTATTGCTGAGCTCTTATATATATGCTACTATAGCTGTAAATTATAGGAACAGTAACGGAAGCACCGTTCAATGACCGTATCCCACGGTTATTGGCGGTGCTTTTTTGCTGCCATTTTTGCCAATTTTCTGAGAGGAGAGTGATTTCATGACGGCAAGAATTGTACTTGCAGTCCGGGAGAGCGAGTACATTGAACCGCTGCTGCATTATCTACACCATAGTGAGTATGGGGAAATGCTGCGGATCACAGCGTTCAGCAGACTAGACACTTTTATGGAATTTATGAAAGGAGACGAAATTCCGGATGCTGTTGCCGGAGACCCATCCTTCATAGAAGCCTGGCTGGTTGAAGGAAGGAGCGCGGTTCCGTGGGCAGTGTTGAGTGATGCGGGAGACCTACCGAATGCCGGTAATGTGGCAGGAGGAATGAGGATTGCCAAATACCAGGCGCTCCCCTCTCTGCTGGAATCCATTCTCCAGCTGTGTGATCTGAAGCGGGTCAGAACTGCTGCTGCCCCCAAGGAGCAAACGCTGCTGCTGGGAGTTGTCTCGGCAAGCGGCAGCAGCGGTAAAACAACGCTTGCCCTGAATATGGCGAAGCAGCTTGGTGCACTCGGCCTCTCCGTGTTCTACCTCAACCTGGAGAGTGTGGACAGCAGCGGATTATATCTGCGGATGCCGGGCGGTAACGCTCCAGGCTTTGAACGCCTGCTCTACGAACTCAAGGCTGGGGGAGAGAATAAGGGAGGGAGGGGGAAGCCCTTATGGAAAGATTATGCGTTCAGGCATGATAGCCTGCGTTGTGATGCATTCAGACCTGTGGAGAATTTCAGGGAAATGCTCCAGATGTCACGGCAGGATACGCTGGAGATATTAGAAGGGCTGGCTGCGTCCGGAAGCTATGATGTGATCATTGCGGATACCGGAAGCATTGAGGAGGAGCGGGCTCAGGCTGTATTGCACAGATGCGGACTCCTGCTGTGGGTACTGAAGAACGAGCAGGTAAGCCGGCACAAGACGGAACGCTGGCTTACCCACGTCGACAGCCCGCACTCCGGCATGCCTCCGGAACTGAGGGGCAGGAGCAGATTCGTGATGAACTGCTGCACGGAAGCGGTGAATGACAACCCGGCGGATGCCGGAACCGGGCTGGCGGGTACACTTCCGTATATTCCTTCCTGGGGGATGCAGCATTACGGAGAGCTCTGCCTGAGCTCACCCCAATTCATAGCGGGAGTACAGCAGCTCTGCAGAAGCATTATTGAACCGGCATTGCCAGGCGTATTTACCGGGAGTTCTGCATGAATGAAGAAATGTTCAGAGCACTGCGCAGCGACATCCGGGCAGGGCTGGACGTTACTTCGGCCATAGGAAACCATGAGCTTGCCGTCTTTATTGAACGGATTATTCTTGAACGGGACAATTTGCAGTTTTTGACGGCTAAGGAGAAGCACGAACTGGTGAAGAAGCTGTTTGACTCCTTCCGGGGGCTGGATATCCTGCAGCCGCTGATAGATAATCCGGCCATTACCGAGATTATGATCAACAGCCATGAGGAGATCTTTGTGGAGGAGGACGGGATGATCCGCAGACTGCCGCTGGCTTTTGAATCCAGAAGCCGGCTGGAGGATATTATCCAGACTGTAGTCTCAGGCGTTAACCGGGTGGTGAATGAGTCTTCGCCAATTGTAGATGCCCGGCTGCAGGACGGTTCGCGTGTCAATATCGTGCTGCCGCCTGCTGCGCTAAGGGGCCCGGCAATGACCATTCGTAAGTTCCCTGAGACGCCTATGACCATGGCCGAGTTGGTGAAGCGTGAAGCACTCAGTAAAGAAGCCGCAGAGCTGCTGCAGATTCTGGTAGCGGCGAAGTACAACATCTTCATCAGCGGGGGGACAGGCTCGGGAAAGACTACCTTTCTGAATGCTCTGTCGCAGTTCATACCGCCGCAGGATCGCGTGATTACGGTAGAAGATTCTGCAGAGCTGCAGATTGTTACGGTCCCGAATCTGGTCTCGCTGGAGACCAGAAATGCTAACACGGAAGGAAGGGGCGAGATTACCATCCGCGATCTGATCCGCACTTCACTGCGGATGCGGCCGAACCGTATTGTTGTCGGTGAGGTGCGTGGAGCAGAGTGCCTGGATATGCTGCAGGCGATGAATACCGGCCATGACGGGTCGTTATCAACGGGGCATTCCAACAGTGCGCAGGATATGGTCAGCCGGCTGGAAACTATGGTCCTCAGTGCCGCGGAGCTGCCGGTGGCTGTAGTCCGTCAGCAGATCGGGTCAGCGATTGATATATTCGTACATCTCTCACGGCTGCGGGACCGTTCGCGCAGAGTCATGGAGATTAGTGAAGTTGCGGGTCTGCGCAGCGGAGAGGTCGAGCTGAATCCGTTATATGAATTTCGGGAAACCGGAGAACGGGATGGCCGGGTACTGGGCGGCCTTGCCGCCTGCGGCAATCCGCTGCTGCATACAAACAAACTGCGAATGGCCGGAATTAGTGATTATTCATTGCTGCGCTTCAGCGCAGCCAGCCGGAAGCCAGAGGAGGTTGTGTCCTGAATGCCTTGAAGAACAGAAGCCAGAGTGTACCCCAAGCGGATAGAAGGATATTCGCGAAAGGAATTAAGCCGGTTCAGCCGTCTGGCGGGTCTGCTGCGGGTGAGCAAGCAGTGCTTCCGGATTATACCCGGTACGAACTGAACGCTCTGCAACGAATTCTGGTCATTCTGATGGGTGGTGTACTGTTATTTGGCCTTGGTTACCTGTTCTATCATCACCTGCTTCTCTCTGTGCTGCTTGTGCCGGGTAGTGCAGCCGGCCCACGCCTGCTGCGCCAATACCTGCTCCAGCGCAGGCGCTCAGCGCTTAATCTGCAGTTCAAGCAGATGCTCTTCTCGCTCTCTTCATCGCTATCCGCCGGACGGTCGGTAGAGAATGCATTTCGCGAGGCTGTGCTTGATCTGCGGATGCTTGACCCGGAGGGCAGCGGTGACATGATCGCTGAGCTGAATATTATCTGTACCCGCATGGAGTACGGGGAGCCGGTAGAAGAGGCGCTGTATGATTTCAGCAAAAGGGCAGGCATGGAGGATGTGGAACGTTTTGCAGATGTATTCATGGTCTGCAAGCGGACGGGCGGTGATCTCGTGGAGATCGTGCGCCGCACTTCGACAATTATTGGAGAGAAGCTGGATATCCAGCAGGATATTGCGGTCAGTATTGCCCAGAAGAAATTTGAGGCCAAGGCCTTACTCGTCTCTCCGCTGATGATGGTGATGTTCATGAGCCTGACAGCGGGAGACTACATGGAGCCAATGTATACAGGTGCTGGAATAGCGGTCTCCACACTGGCGCTGATTGCCTTATTTCTCTGCTATCTCTGGACCTCCAAGATCATGGATATTCCATTGTGAAGAGAAGGGATGGATGACATGTCACTGTTATGTGCTGCAGTCATGCTTATCTTCACCGCCGGCTGGCTGATTCTGCGCTTCAAATGCGGCGGCCGCTACGCAGCGTTGCGTGAGCTGCCCATGGCAGGGCTCCGGCTGCGGTGGCTGGGCGAGCCAATCCTGCTGCTTGTGGAGAAGGGGAAGGTCGTTAGCCTAATCCCGGCAGTAATGTTCAAAATTCAGCGCTCGCTGCAGCGGATCTACGGCATGCGCCATAGCGCAGAAAGAACTTTGCTATTCATGGGAGAGATGCTTAGCTACAGCTTGCTGTTGATCACAGGAGGCAGCGTACTGACCTTGTTCACGGGTGAGCAGGCGGGAATCTCAATTGGCGGCCTCTTGGCAGTTCTACTTCCGGTTGCGATGGTCAGTGACCTGCACAAGAAGGTGCGGCTGCGGGAGCAGCTGATCCTGCTTGAATTGCCGGAGCTACTGAATAGTTTAGTTTTACTTGTTGGTGCCGGCGAGACGGTGCAGCGGGCGATTCTCCGCTGTGTCAACAGCCGCCTGGGAGACATCGCCCATCCGCTGTATGCTGAACTGCTGAAGATGACAGCGGAATGGGAAGGCGGCTATTCGTTCCAGCAGGCGTTTGAGAACTTCAGTAAGCGCTGTGCGGTGCAGGAAGTCTCCATCTTCACAACTACAGTACTGCTAAATTACCGCAGAGGCGGAGCTGACTTTGTTCTGTCGCTGCGTGATCTGTCACGGATGCTCTGGGAGAAACGGAAGGCTATCAGCCGGACGCAAGGGGAACAGGCTTCCTCAAAGCTGGTCTTCCCGATGGTGGTTATCTTCTTGATTGTGATTGTGCTGGTGGGGACACCGGCGCTGATGATGTTAAAAATGTAGGAGGTAGAAGCATATGATGACGCTGTTTGCAGAAGGTGTGAGGAATTTTTGGAGAGATGAAGATGGACTGGGTACGCTCGAGATGATACTGATTATTGCGGTGTTGATTGCGGTAGTGCTGGTGTTCCGTGAAGAGATTGTAAAGGTAGTTAAGGACTTGATTAGTACTGCCGGAGATAAGAGTCAGGAAGTATTTGAGTGATCCCTCTACAGGAGGAGGAGGGAAGCTTCACAATCGAGGCTTCGCTTCTGCTGCCGATCATTATGTGCATCACAATGCTGCTACTGTTTTTCTCACTCTATAGCTACCAGAAGTCGATGCTGCTGCAGGTGGGCTCAGCTGCAACCGAGCGTGCGGCCTATAATTGGGAGAATAGCAACAGGGCGGTGGATGGGGAATTCGCAGCTGGCAATTATGATCCGCTGTACTGGAGAATCAGCGAAGATGGATTATTGGGGTCCTTGTTCGGAAAGAGTGCTCAGAATGGTAGTACGGCAATTGCACTGCCTGGTGAGGCGGAGGGTGGGGGCGAATTGCCCGTAGTGAAGCTGCGGCAAGCTTCGAAGATTGTCCCGTTGAATCTGACGGGAGAGCTTAGCTACACTTACGGATTCACAGGCCGCAAGATCAGCGCTGAATTAAAGAAGGTGCTGCGTTTACCGGTCTTGGATGAATTATTGGCGGATGAGGCGGTTCCCGAGGTGTCTGCCAGCTCCTATGTTGCTGAGCCTGTTGAGTTTATTCGAACCGTAGACCTCTTGCGTTACTACGGGTCCAAGTTCAAGAATCATTCATCCGGCAGCAAGGAGGACACGGGCATGGAGAAGAAGAATGCTGCCCTCATGCTGGACAAGCTGCACTAAGCTGCCAAAATCTCGGCGGGACTGGTTCAGGGGATAGGGCCTGAGGGAGGTAATAACGGATGCAGCATTCCAAGGAATGCAAGTTGTTCAGCAAGCTTCCTAGCCCGAGCAGCTGCTGGAATTATGCTGGGCGGAGCGGAACTAGGAACAGAACTAGGAACAGAAGTAGGAACAGGACTAGCAACAGGGGGAGCGATAGTAATAGAACCGGAAGATTAGTGAGGTGTACCGTCAGATATCTGCATACAACTGAAGGATCTGTCTCCATTTTTCTGATTATGATACTGGCTTTCGTATTTCTTTTCACCACTGTGCTCATAGATTACGCGCGAATTGCGGCTGTGAATGTGCAGGAGGAACGTTTGGCGAGAGCAGGGGTCCGCTCCGTGATGTCCTCTTATGATATTACTTTACGGGACCGGTACGCTCTGTTCGCCTTCGGCGGTAACGATGGCAATCAGCTGCTGTCCAAGGTGCTGAACGATAATCTGTATGAGAGCGGGCGGGCAGATGCTTTTAATCTGCTGCCGGTAAAGCTGGATTCCTCTTCCCTGAACTGGAGCCGGCCGCTTGGCAGCTATGATATCTTCCGGCGGCAGATTATTGAAGAAATGAAGTATAAAGCACCTGTTGATTTCGCACTGGAGCTGGCAGGAAAGCTGAAACCCCTGTCTGCGGCAATGACGGAGGCTTCACAGACAACACAGATACTGGGAGACCTGCAGCCTTTATATACTCAGCGTGAGGAAGCGTTGGAACTTATGCTGCAGAAGAGAAGAGATGCCGCTGACAGTACAGTGAAGCTGCAGAAGCTTCTGATGAATCCTCCTGCTGATCATATATATCCTACTGAGCTGGGCTCCATTACTTCAGCAGCGGATATCCCGGCGATGTATAACGATTATTTTGCCAAGTATTACGAGGATTTGTTCCGGGATACTAAAAAATCGCCGAAGTACTCAGGTGTTCTATCGCTGTATAGAAATCAAGTATCTGATTTGATCAGCCGGATACCTGGTGTTCTGGCTGAGGTTCAGGCAGACCATAACTCCCGGTTACAGGAGGCCAGGTCAGCACTTACGAAGGCTGAGGATCTAAACCGGCAGATGAAAACCATGCTCGATCAGTCAATGGCTGACGCAGATCCAGCCGGAAATGATCCTGCGCGGAACTGGGACATCCCGGGGAGCGCGGAAGAAATGAATTCAGAGCCGCTCAGGAAGCTGAGGGAGCAAGCAGCAAGTCTTATTCTCCCATCCTCCGAGTTCAGTACTATGGACAATAATTTAGGGGAACAGGAACGGGCAGCAATGATCCTGGAGCCGGCAGTATCCGGATTACCAACCGTATTGAGTTCATTATCTGAATCATCTGGAGAGTATTCAGGCATGGTTACAGGTGTTCTGAATGCTTCAGGGACAGTTCATAGTTATATACAGAATTATGGCGAGCATGGATCCATTATTACAGCTGAGGCCGCGCAGATTGACGGCCGCCGGACTTCGGACAGCGGGCGCAGGCAAACGGAACAACAGGCGAAAACCAAGCTCGGGGAGGCCATGAAACTGCTTGATCAAATCCGCGGTGTGGGTGAAAGTGCGGGGGAAGCCATGGAGCGGTACCGTAGTCTGCGCCAATACTACGAGGAGAATGTCTCTTTCAATGAGGGTATTGAGCAGGACGCAGCAGCTACCGTGAATAGTGGTGATCAATATACTGCCGGAAAGTCATCGATGAAGAATATGGACGGCTTGTACACAGCGATGAGCAGTGTTCTGGAAGGTGCCAGGGACAGAATATATCAAACAGAGTATTCAGCAATGTATTTCCGTCATTTTGATCTATCCGCGCTGACTCCGCTGGCTTCCGGGTCTGCTGAAGAATTCGGAGAACAGCTGGGGGAACAACTCGATCCTCAGGCTCAGGAGCTGGAGTATATTCTGTATGGCTTCTATAATCCTGCCGGGAATGTAGCGGCGGCATATGGGGAGATCTTTGCCTTGCGGCTGGCCGTACGGACTATGGAGGGAATGATAGAGAAAGCCAGTCTGGGTAATCCGCTGGCGGTCTTGGCTGCTGCACTTTTGTATGGAGTTGAACAGGCTGTTCAGGACATGCTCCTGCTCTGCCGGAACGGGGAGATTCCCTTATCCAAATATATGACCGCGAAGCTTACCTATCGTGATCATTTGCGGCTGTTTCTTCTGCTGCATGGAGGAGGGGAGGCGCAATTGGCCCGGATGCTTGCACTTATCCGCCTGAATACCGGCACTGATCCGGCGGGTAAGTTCACGTATGCCTCAGCAGAGCTCACAATGAGCATGCCTCTGTGGTTTCTCCCTGGAGTAGTGAAGCTGGTAGATTATAGTGCAGGACTCTCCGGGGACGTCCGGGGCAAGAATTATTTCAGGAAAGTAGGGGCCGACTTTTCTTATTGAAGGAGGATTGGCTGAATGAAGCTCTGTCTGCGGAAATCGCCGGGCCCGCGTGATGAAGGCAGCATGGTTGTAGAGGCGGCGCTGGTTCTACCCATGTTTCTGTTGTTTGTCTTGTTCCTGATCTTTATTGTGCAAATGACACTATATTCCACGGCGCTGCAGAGCACGGTATCCGATACGGTTAAAATAGTCTCGGCGCATATGTATCCTGCGGCTTTGGCCGCACAGCAATGGGATGCTGCAGGTGAACCAGAGAACACAGATTCGTCCGCTGGCTCTGCCTCCCCGGATGTATGGAGTATTCCGCGGTTGTCGCTTGCCGAATGGAGCGAGAATTATGTAAAAGAGCTTCCTGAACCTATGGAATCTTGGGTCAGCGCTGCAATCCAGCAGGGAGAAGGACCGCTCCAGAAGATGCAGGCCGGAGCTTCCGAGGCCGTACTGGATATAGCACTTAAGCCTATGCTGAAGCCGTATCTGTCTTCGGACTGGCTTGAATACAGCCGGATTCATGTGTCTAATGTAACCGTCCCTGATCTGAATAAAGGAACACATCCCTACTTCGGGCTGGTAGTCAGCTATGACTTGCCGATGAAGGTCCCGTTCCTGAATCAAAAGATTGTACTTGAGGCCAGTGCAGTCGAACGCTTATGGATCGGCAACACAGATGTATCCGGAGATGGTGCTGCGGCCGGACCTGATGAAGAAACAGGCATCATTGTCGTCCTGGAGAAGCCTAATCCGGGCGTGGCGAACCATCAGGGCCTGATGAAGGTTAAGGTGCCTCCGGGTGCTTCGGCGAACCTGGCCATTTTTTACAAAAGCGGTCAGAGCACAGCCAAATATCTGGGCTGGAAGCAGGCGGATGAGAACGGATATATCGAATGGGAATGGAAGATAGGCGTAAATACAACACCGGGGACCTGGCCCTTCGTTATTTGTTTGGCTGACGGCACCACCTTGGAGGCTACTTTTACAGTTGTGAAATAACTGAAGTTTACGGGAAGGGGAGTGCGGATGACAGAATGGGCTTTTTGGGGCTTCCTGCCGTTCCTGACAGCAGCATTATTCACAGATATACGCTGGATGAAGATCCCTAACTGGATTACATTGCCTGCACTTGTTGCGGGGATATCCCTGCAAGTGATTATGAACGGCCGACATGGACTGCTCTTATCTCTGTGCGGTGCAGGTTCGGGGTTTCTGCTGCTGCTGATCATGTATTTCATCGGGGCAGTGGGGGCTGGAGATGTTAAGCTTTTTGCCGGAATTGGTGCCTGGACTGGTGTATTGTTCTCCCTGCAGGTAATTGTGTATTCTGTGCTGTTGGGAGCCGTTGTCGGCTGGATCATGATTCTCTTCAGGCGGGAAGCAGGCCGGAGGGTACGCGGTGTGTTAAGCAGAACAGCGGGATTCCTGCTGCTCCGTAATACGGATATGTTCAAAAAAGGGCAGGGGACTGACCTGCTCCGGTTTCCTTTTATGCTGGCTGTTTTTCCGGGATTTATCTGTGCGTATTATTATTTCTGACTTGAGGTTTGGAGTTATAACAGCTCAGGAGGTGAAGCTGCTTGTTTGGACTGGAACGTGATTTCGTGCAGCAGGATGGGATAACGATGCTGCTCGGCAAGCCAGAGGGGTTGGCGGCAGGAGAGCTTAACATGGTTCAGGCCCGCATGCTGATGAACACAGGTATTCCGCATCATCTGCGGCTGTTGCTTAGAGAGATAGACCTGCAGGTGACACTGGAATATACCGTATCAAGACGAAAAATGCTGGGGGCTCTGCTCAAAAGTGAGAGGCTGAGCATGCTGGAATTCTTCGGGCTGCTGCTGCAGATCGCTGCAGGAATGGAGGAGGGGCGCCTGTATATGCTGCGTGCAGAGCAGTACGCGTTGCATGAAGACTACATCTTCATTGAGGGTCCATTAAACAGTGGAAAAGTGTTCCTTACCTACCTTCCGCTGCAGCATACAGAATCAGCTGTAAGTCCGGGGAAGTCACTCAGATCGCTGATCATGGTTTTTATGGCGGCCATCCACGAGCTGTCCGGTGACGGAATGCAGCGGCTGCTGCAATACTGCGGGGAGGAGGCTTTCAGCCCTGCAGGGCTTAAGGAACTATTAGCAGAATTGCTGACAGGGGCAGACCAATACAGGGCTCCTCCGGAAGCCATGGGGCTGGTTCAGGGGAAGCTGGCAGGAGCGCCGATTCGGTCAGCAGACAGAATGGAACAGCCTCCGCTCCGTAATCTGGAAGAGCCAAAGACGGCTTTCCCGGGAAGAGCAGCCTTCGCGTGGGAGCAAGAAGATAAAGACACAGTGACTCCTGCTCCTGGACAGGCGCCAGATCAGGCTCCATGGATGAGCGGCGCACCGCGGCTGAAGCGGAAGGATGGGGGAGCAACCGGAGAACAGCTGAGGCCTGATATGCCTGAACAAACCCTCCAAGCTGCTGTGGACGGAACATCATCGTATCGGACGTATATTGTACTTGGTGCAGTGCTGTGCGATGCGTTGTTATGGAAGTTTCTCTATTTAAATAATCCCTTGATGCTTTGGCTCGCGGTCTGTGCAGCAGTAACTCTGGGGATGGCAGTTGTATGCTGGATGGTGTGGAGCGGTAGGATTACCTGGGGCGGATCTGCTGAAGAGGAAGAATTTTTGGAGGAGGGGACAGAGGAACGGAAGGGTGCAGGCCGGCAGCTGAGGAATGAGCTGGAATGGGATTTTGGCAGAAATCCTGTAGCGCCGCTCCGGACTTCAGCTCCCGCTAATATGCGTTCAGAACAAGCAGTATCTGCTGAAATCTCTTACCCAAGGGTGACAATGGCAGGCGGACAGGGTACAGCCCCGGAGATTGCGGAGGGCCGCCTTCATGTGAAAGAAGCACCTGCTGCTGTAGCTGCCACAGCGCTGCTTATCCGGGAACCGGAACCGGTCAAAGGGGGCGGGCTCTCATCATGCGGGCGGGCAGCTCCTTATCTGGAAAGAAGCGAGGCGGATGCTGGCGGAACTCCTGAGAGAATTGAACTGAACCGCCCCAGCTTCATTATTGGCCGCTCTTCAGAGGTTGCCCAGTATGTAGAGACATCTGAAGGGGCATCGCGGGTACACGCCGAAATTTCCAGAAGCTCCGGCGGGTATATCCTGAAGGATCTGGACTCCAGGAACGGCACGTTTCTCGCTGGTGAGCTTATGGTTCCTTATAAAGAGTATCCGTTGACCGAAGGAACGGTGTTCACGATTGTTAAGGGCTGTTATACGTTTCACACTTGAGATTTCAGCTGTTCAAGCGCCGGCTGCAGGGTTGGAAAGGTGAATGTGAAGCCGATATTCACTGCTTTGGAAGGAAGTACGCGCTGTCCCTCAAGCAGAATTTCCGACAGCTCACCTACGGCAGCCTTCAGCAGAAATGCAGGGACGGGGAACCAATGCGGACGATGATAGACTTTGCCGATCATCCTTCCGAATTGTTCGTTCGTAACCGGCTGCGGAGCAGTAGCATTAACAGGACCTTTGATCTCAGGATGAAGAATGCAGAATTCGATTAGCCGGACGATATCTGTCAGGTGAATCCAGGACAGCCACTGCTTGCCGCTACCGATTCTGCCGCCGAAACCAAGGGAATAAGGCAACTTCATTTTGGGGAAAGCACCGCTCTCATTGCCCAGCACAACGCCTGTGCGCAGTTTGACCAGCCGGCAGCCGGAATATGCTTCATCGGAAGCCTCTTCCCAGGTCTTGACGACTTCTGAAGGGAAGTCTACAACGCGGGTTGGAGAGGATTCATTATAGGTATCCTGCCGTGAAGTCCCGTAAATGGCGACAGCAGAGGACTGGACGACTACCTGGGGCTTATGCTGCAGCGACTGCAGCAGCTTCCCTGCTGCGGTAACGGTTTCCAGCCGCGATTTCATAATCGCCTGTTTGCCGCTTTGAGTCCAGCGCTGGCTAAGGGAAGCTCCGGCAAGATTAACCAGTGCATCTGCGCCTTCGGCAGCTTCGGGATTTGATTTCAGACTGTCCCAGGTAAGATAGCTCAGACCCGGATGAGATCGTGGGTTCGCCGGAAGCTTGCGGCCGACACTGATGAGCTGATGCCCGCTTTGCAGCCAATATTCGGTCAGCTCGCTGCCGATGAAGCCGCTGCCTCCGCAAATGATATATTTCATAGGGGGTGCTCCTGTTCTGGACGCCTGACCATGGCGTGACCCTGATTAGCAGTTATTTGACTAAATGTTTATAAGGTGTGTAGTCGATGCCGTTCTTTTCCAGGAAGGTAACCAGAAAGCGGTTGTCGCGCCGTGGTGTAGCTATAATATAGCCTTTGATGCAGTGCTCGCGGGTTACCTCCGGAGCGTTGCTCTCCACAGCAATTCTGCCGATCTCGGCAGCAATGGAATGTTTGGCGATGTCGCGGAAGGGGCTGGGTACCGGCTGAACCAGCTGGTCCAGAAAAGCCTTCATCTCGTCGCTCCATAGTGGACGGCTGCGTTCTACCCAGTAATTCTGCCAGTCCAGCTTGGACTTGCCGTCAGCCTTGGGCAGTACCTTCAGAAATTTGCGGAACATAAAATAGCCGCCGATGCACATACAGCCCAGCAGTAAAAAGGTCCAAAATGCGATGGAATTCATAAACCAATTGCTCGGAGCTGCAGATAACAAGCTTGAGGGTGAATGAAAATGCATGGTTACACCGCCTTTGACAATGATGATTGTCACTTTCCTTTTACTCATCTAAAGTATAGCGTATTTCCAAAGTTTTGCGAAGCGGAAGCGGCCTTCTGGCGCTTGCCTAGATTTATTTTCCCGATCACGGTAGAATAAGGGTTAATTCGTGAAGGAAAGAGGGAAATAGGCATGCTGAAAATAGGTTCACATGTGTCCTGCGCGGACAAGGGTCTCCTGAGCGCGGCCAATGAAGCAAATGAGTACGGATCTACCTCGTTTATGATATATACGGGAGCGCCGCAGAATACGCGCCGTAAGCCGATTGAATCGATGTTCCCTGAGGAAGGGAAGCTGGTAATGGCGCAGAATGGCGTCGAAGAGATAGTGGTTCACGCCCCATACATTATTAACCTGGGCTCCTACAAGGAAAGCACCTACCAGCTGGCAGTTGATTTCCTGCAGGAGGAGATCCGCCGTACCCATGCACTCGGTGTTAAGCATATTGTCCTGCATCCGGGCGCTTTCACCGACAAGGATGCTGAATACGGCATTCAGCGCATTGCAGACGGACTGAACGAAGTGCTGGGCGGTACGAATGAGACGGAAGTGCATATTGCTCTGGAAACAATGGCCGGCAAGGGAACAGAGGTCGGACGCAGCTTCGAGGAGATTGCTTCCATTATCGATAAGGTCGTACATAATGAGCGGTTGTCCATTTGTCTCGACACCTGTCACATTCATGATGCCGGATACGATATCGTGGGCGATCTGGATGGCGTGCTGAAGAAATTCGACGATACCATCGGCCTGGGACGGCTCGGCGTTATCCACATTAATGACAGCAAGAATCCGCGGGGAGCGGGCAAAGACCGCCATACTCCGATTGGCTCGGGCTATATTGGTTTTGAGACGATCAACAATGTCGTACATCATGAAGCACTGGCGGGTCTGCCGTTCATTCTGGAGACCCCGTGGATAGGCAAGGATGCCAAGAAGCTTCGTCCAATGTATGAAGTGGAAATTGCTCTGCTGCGCGGCAATGTGGCTGAACGTTTCGGAGCAGAATTCCTGCAGGAGCTGGAAGAGCTGCATGCTTTTTTTGCCAAACAGGAGCTGGACTCCCGCCGCTATGTGCTTGATGTATGGGAATTGCTGAAGAATGATGCCAAAGCGAAGAAAGCCGATCCCCGTGAGCCGCTGGAACGTCTCTATGATCAAGTAATTGCCGCCGGATTATTCCCTCAGCTTAGTGAGGAAGCCGTCAACCAGCGGCTGATCGCCTGGCTGGCAGGCAAGCAGCTGCTCGTGAACGCTTAATCCAACAACAGATTGCGCAAGCAGATGAGAGGATGGACGGAGAAATATGGAGTTACATGTGAAAAGAGATCATTCATCAGGCAGTCAATATCCGGACCGGGCGCGTATGCTCATTTCCTGTCCGGACGGGCCGGGTATCGTAGCGGCGGTGTCGCATTTCTTGTACCAGCATGGTGCGAACATTGTGCAGTCGGATCAATATACGATGGACCCGGACGGCGGAATGTTTTTTATGAGAGTGGAGTTTGACCTGCCTAAGCTGAATGAACGGCTGGAAGAGGTGCGTACGATCTTTGGCGGCGTTGCCGAGCGCTTCAAGATGAACTGGCAGATCTTCAATGTAAGCCACAAGAAGCGGCTGGCGATCTTTGTATCCAAAGAGGATCACTGTCTGGTGGAGCTGCTATGGCAGTGGCAGGCCGGTGATCTGGATGCGGACATTGCTCTTGTGGTCAGCAACCATACGGACATGCAGGCTTATGTTGAATCCTTCGGCATTCCTTTCCATCATATTCCGGTTACGGCGGATACGAAGGAAGCCGCAGAGAAACGTCAGCTTGAGGTGATCGATGATGATATCGATGTGATCATTCTGGCCCGGTATATGCAGATTATCTCCCCTTCGTTCATCGAGCATTACCGGCACCGGATTATCAATATCCACCACTCGTTCCTGCCGGCATTCGTCGGTGGCAAGCCGTACGCTCAGGCGTATCAGCGCGGGGTCAAGATTATCGGCGCTACTGCCCACTATGTGACTGAAGAGCTGGACGGCGGTCCGATTATCGAGCAGGACGTGCAGCGGGTCAGCCACAGTGATGATGTGAACGAGCTTAAGCGCATCGGACGCACCATTGAACGAGTAGTTTTGGCCCGTGCAGTGAAATGGCATATTGAGGACAGAATTCTCGTGCATCATAATAAAACAGTAGTTTTTAATTAAGCAGCGAAGCTTTCCAGTTAAACTATTACAACCACTCCGGTAAAAGTCAGGAATCACACGGATGCATATAACATCCTTCCGGCCTGATTTTTACCGGCATCATCTTCAGCCGGGAGCTTCTCCCGCAGCCTCAAGCTATACAACAACCTCACAGTAATAATCTAATACACTTCTCACCACGACAGGTAAAAAAGCATTTTACCGGCATTTTGGATCTTAAGCCAAAATGTATTTTGTTATGTGCAGATTTCACATTCAAAGGGGGTAAAGGGCTTGTCATCGCAACGCGGACATTTATTAAAACGCAATTACATCTTTGCCTTTCTCATCCTGACCACCGGCTTCGGCGGACTGCTTGGCTATGATCTCTATTTCAAACCCTATGTACTCTCTCAGACTGTCGTCAAAATCAAGGTGGAAGGCGGAGGCTTTTTACCGAAAAATTATGAGCTGAAGCCCGGAGATCTCTATCTGGATTCCGTGCAGACCAAAGACATTCCGGCTGGTGTCATCCGAAGCCTGGATCAGGTGGAACGGAAGATTACGAATGTGAATCTGACGGATGGCAGTATTCTGACCGAATCACTGATTGATGTGAGCAATCTGGAGCCGAAGCAGGATGAGGGGATATTTCCTATACCCAAAGAGGCGATCTATGCCATTAACGGTTCTCTCCGCAGCAGAGATAAGGTGGATATTTATCTGGTAGAAGGGGATTCGCCGGTTAAGGACCGGACAGGCTATAACCCGGCAGCCGGGGCAGCAGCTCCTTCCGCAGGCGTGAAGGTTTCAGGACCGGATTCTGCAGTGGAAGAGGGAATTCAGCGGGCGCTACCGGACCGCAAAGCATTTCTCAGCGGAGTAACCGTAAATTATGTGCGCACCGAAGACAACAATGATGTGCTGGATTCGGAGAATGGCAACAATAATAACCGCTTTACCTCGACCGGCAAAGTGGCGGCACCGGAGCTGAAGCTGAAGAAGAGCGACGGGGAGCTGCTGGGGGCATATCTGGAACAGGGCAAGAAGCTGTGGATCGTAAGAGTGGAGTAGCAAAGTGAAGCAGAAGGGAGGAGGGATGAGCTTGAAAATATTCAGTCTGGGTATGGATCAGCTGACAATTAATGAAATAAAGCTTGCCGGATTTACGGTCATTGCCCAAAGCGTGCTGCCTGAGCCTGCGCAGGCCGGAGGACATCTGCTGATGGTGACAAGCGAGCAGGTACCCGTATCTGGACTCAGCGGGCTGCGCCGGAGTTATCCGGATTCCAACATTTTGTATGTATATCTGCAAAAAGGGGTGAGGGGTTATCAGGCTATACATATGCAATGTGAGAGCCTGGGGATCTTCTTTATGCCTCCGCGTTCGACCTCATCGGCTATTATCGATAAGCTGCGCTACATGCTTGAGGATGAGCAGGCAGAGCGGGGGAATCTGATTGGATTCTTCGGGTCCGGGCCGGGCATTGGCTGTACAAGTGCAGCTAAGCTATTCGCCAGACGGATTGCGGCTTCGGGGCTGCGGGTAACCGTGCTGGGTCTTGATCTGTACGATCCGGGTTATGACCGTAAGACAGCAGTCAGCCTGGACAGGCTGCGGCCGCGGATTACCGGCAAAATGCTTCACGATGAGGACTTTGCCGGGTTTGTGAAGCAGGAAGGATATTCGTATCTGCCGGGCAACTTCGATTATTTAAGCGCTCAGGACTATCAGGAGGAGGAGATCGAGTATTTGCTGGCCAGAGCAAGTGACAATGCCGATGTGGTGGTGGCTGATTTTGGGTCCATTCCGGAAAGTGCCGCCTGGTATGTGGGCATGCAGAAATCTGTCCTGCGGATGATTGTAACGCATCCCCGTCATGAGTACAGGCTACAGCCTCTGATGGAGCTGGCCGGGCATATGGATCTGCATCCGCAGGATTTCCAGTGGATCATTAACCGCAGCAATGTAGAAGAGCTGACCTCTTCCAAGAATCTGGCGCTGCGCTTTGGCAGTGAGATCCTGCTGGAGCTTCCATATTACCAGCCTTTCCTGGAGAGCCTGCCGCTCGGCAAAAAAGAACTTCAGCATGTAGACGATAAGGTTCATGCGCTGCTGGTCTCGCTGGGTCTGGCTTTGGAAGTCCGAAAGAAGGGGATATTTCAATGATTGAATATCCGGATGAAGCTTGGCTGCTGAAGCAGGGACGCCCTTCATCAAGATGGACGCCGCGGGACCCTGAGCATGGAAGGCGGCAGGAAGAGGAGGACGGGAGCGAACAGTTAAGGTTGTCGGAGGCTACTGAGAACAGGCGGCTTTTCTCACTGAAGCAAAGTGTGCTCCGTACCAGCAAACCCGGCAAGGAAGACTTCTACAGCTTTCTGCAGAAAATGAAAAGTGAAATGAACGCCGGACTAGAGCGTGAGGATGACAGCTATTTCGAGCTAAATGCCAAGGCATTGATTGGTGATCCGCAGGCAGTCAGCTTTTTCATGAACGAGATCGAGAAGTATTTGCGCCGTACCCCGTTTACGGGCAAGGTGCCGGAAGCTTACCGTACAGCGGCAGAGGCGCTGTTCCATGAATGGAAAGGGTTCGGACCCGCTTACCGCTGGTTCACGGACCGGGCTTATAGTGAATCGACCGGGCTGCAGATGATCGGACGGCAAATTTTCTATAACCACCAGGGCAGGTTTGTAGCTTATCCGTATGAGATGCCTTCGCTGGATCGTGTAGAGCAGCTGAAGCGATCTCTGTTGAAAAGCGATCCCAACAAAAAGCTGAACAAGGATAATCCTTCGGTGGAATTCAAAATGGATGATCCCCTCTGGCCGGGGCGGTTCATCCGGCTAGCCATCTGGGTATCGCCACGGGTCTGGGAAGGCTTCACCACCATATCCCTGCGCCGCCAAGTCGTCGAATTTCTGGATCTGGATGATCAGGCCGGCACAGAATGCATCCCTGCGGAAGCGATTGAACTGATCCGTGCGCTTACGGGGACGTTTCGTAATACGATTATCGCGGGTGCCGTAGGCTCGGGTAAAACCACTTTTGCCAATACAATTGTCGGTGAGCAGTTGCTCGGTTCCTCCTCCTGCATGGGAGTGGTGATGATTGAGAAGCATCCGGAGTCTATTCTGCCATATCAGATCAAGGGCCACCGGATCATTCCGATCCAGGCATCCAATGAGGAGCTGATGGAGGTCGGCGTGGAATCGTTGCGGCATGACCCGAACATTCTCTATATGACGGAGATGCGTTATAACGAATGGGAATTCTATCTATGGAGCGGCGAAAAGGGCTATGACGGCATCACCGGAACCTTTCATACCGTGGATTCGGAGGATATTCCTTACCAGGGCGCATTTGCCGTATCTACACGGATTGGCGGCAGCCTGAAAGGGCATTTAATCTCAGCGCTGAAATCCTGTGAGCTGGTCTTTATTCTGGAAAGTGTGCCCGATGGGAAGAAGCGGCTCTCGCGGATATCCGAGGTTTTTTATGAGGAAGCCAGCAACTCGGTATTCGCTAATGATCTGATGCGCTGGGAGCCGGAGCAGTCCGCCTGGAGCTATAATGACAAGCTGACGCCGGGGCTGATGGTGAAGATGAAGAAGAAGAATGCACGGGCCACGCGGATGATGCTGCAGGAGCTTGGACATCTCGCTGCCCAGAAACCGATGGTGGGCCCGCTGAAGGAAAGCTTGAAATCCAGGATTGTTTTGAATGAATGAGGGGGGAGCCTGTGGCGCTGCTGTACTATATCATCCAGTTTGTCTTTCATTTACTGGTCGCGGGCGGATTATGGCTATTGGTGAAGCCGCTTATTGAGCGGCATTTATCGCAGTGGGGACAAAAGATGGATTTCCGGATGAACCTGAGGATGAGTCTGTTCGGCAAAAAAGTAAGCATGATTAATAAAAGAATGTGGCTATACCGCCATCTGGATGATTTGCTGTATTTTGCCCATAAGCGGTATGAGCCGGGAATCAGTGTTATGCGTTTTGTCACTCGTTCAGGCATGCTGTTCACGGGGATATTTCTATCGGGTCTGCTGACTCTGCGGGAGCTGCCGGGACATATGAGCTTTAATAATCCTTTCCTGGAGGGGATTGTGTTAAATGAGGGTACAGCTGTGCAGGACGCTTGGCGGCTCCCGCTGTTTCTGGCAATTCTCTCGGCAAGCATTCCATACTTACGGATGAGGTATACCTATGCTCAGAGGAAAGTGCGGGGGAGCTACGATCTGCTCGATGTGATCAAAATCGCCACCAAATTCACTCATTTATCTGCGGATTCCATTCTGTCGAGGACCAGTGATTTGCTGGCCGGGGATAATGTGCTGAAGACTCCCTTGAAGCTGCTTGGAGCGGCGTTTGCCAATTACAGCAATGAACGGGAGCTGAATGAGGAAGCAGGGCGTTTTGCCGGAGCGATCGGAACGACCTTTGCCGTAGAATTCGTATCGGATCTGCTCTATTGCGAGAAGGAAGGCACACGTTATCTCAAAAGCTCGCTCATGATGCTTAACCGCTCCATGGAGCAGCAACGGGAGACGATTCTGACGGTCAAAGCAAGCAGCAGGGATGCGATTAGCCTGGGGCTGTACGGAAATCTGGTTGTGCTCGTTTCTTCGGTTGGAACATTTATGTATATGCTGAAGCCAGACGTCTATTTCAAATTGCAATTTGAGACTACAGTTGGCCTTACATTTATGATGGTCATCATTGCGGGAATGTTCATCTCGTTCATGATCAGTACCATCCTCGCCAGGCCCAAGCTGGACTACCACTAAGGTGATGAATAATGGATAGATTACTACTTTTAATAGCTGTAACAGGTATTGTGTATCTCGCTCTATTGGTTTTTGTCAGCAGCAGCAGCCGTCAGGAACGTTATGTACTCCGTCTCGGTGTGAAGTGGAAGGCCTTCGGGGAACGGGTGCAGAATGAACGGCTGCAGCACTTGCTGAATCAGAGCGGTCTACCCATATCAGCAGCCAAAATCACACTGTTCCGGTACTCGGCGGCGCTGATTTATCTGCTGGTGCAGACGGCAGGTGACTTCGTACGTTCAGAGCCTTTATCTATCTATGATCCGCTTATTGCTGCGCTTATTCTCCTGATTACCAGTCCGCAGCGGGTTTTGCCGCTTGGCTGGCTGCTGATCTGGCTGCATCAGAAGACACTTATTCAAAAAGACGGGGAGCTGATTTCCTTCATCCGTCTCTATGAGAATAACCGGCTGCGCAAGCGCGGGTATGTGGAGTTTGGAGCTTTTTGTGCAGGGACAGCCAGCCACTTCAATTATATCCGTCAGGATCTATATGAGCTCTCGGAAAGGGCGGTAGATGAGGGAACCGAGCGTGCGATTGAATGGTTTTGCGGAAAATTTCCCGAGAACCACGCTTTTATCAACGATATCCGTTCGATTCTGCTGGCGACGGAGGGCATGGATGATGATCATGAAGCAGCGAATTATTTACGGGAGCAGGGCAAGATTATCACCAAAATATCGAGCGACCAATATTTGAAGAAGTGGTCCTTCATCGGCGATGTATCGACCATCATTAATGTAATTCCGTCTATCGCTACCTTCCTGATGATTGTATGTCTGGCTATGCAGTACATTATGCTGATTAAGGGCAATTTTAGCGGTGTGGGGATGTTTCAATGAGTGAATTTTTGTATATTCAAACAGCAATTAAAAATATAAAATAAAAAGGGAGATATTAACAATGAAAAAGGACGCTATTTCTACTGGTTTATTTATCGCTATCGGATTTCTGTGTGTGGCTATCGTAATCGCAATACTGATTCCTGTCGTACGGGACGTAATCGACGATGCAGATGATAACAGACCGCTCATTCCGGCGGTTAGCCTGGTTAAGCCGTCAGGCTCGGGTGTGGATGCGGCAGGACATAAGTTAGTTGATTTCCTGGTTTAACGGAGATGAAGAAGGACTCGATTTCCGTCGCACTGTTTCTGGCTATTGGCTTTGTGATTGCGGGAATTTTTATCGCCGGGGCAACAAGCATTATCGGCGGCAGCCAGGATGATATCATTACCCATGTCAAAGCAGTTGAACAGTATTAAAAGGAGGCGCTGCGCTTGAAGGCAACCGTCCTCCGGGCATTGTTTATGTGGCTGGTGCTGTTCATTATCCTGCAGCCGATTTTTACGTATATTGATTATCTGCTGGATTTGCAGGTCAAAGCCAACACATCCTATATCACGCAAAAGGCCGCAACCGAAGGAATGGTTACAGCCTCTATGAGAGGCGAGGTCATCTCGAACCTGAAGGCGGTCGGTTTTCCGGAGAGCTCTATTGAAATTACTAGCAGTACGGAAATGATTCTTGAGCGCAAACAGCGGATAGATGTGTATGTAACAGCACCAAGGGTAAACCTGTTTCCCTACAATTTCTCCGGCGTATCCCAGCCGACAAGGTATTATGGGCACGGCTCGATCATGAGTGAATATCTCGATTAATTAAGGGATGAAGCTAACCTATGGATTATATTATTAAGCTGGCATTTGTCCTGCTGATCTTTATCTACTCCTGGTTTTTTCAAATTCAGAATCAGGAGTGGGACATCATGCGCAGTATGCTCAAGGATGCTAACAATATGGCGGTTCACGATGCATCACAGGAGTTGAACGAAGCAGCGCGTGCACAAGGACGGTTGGTTATTGACCCTGATGAAGCCTATGCTACCTTCCGCCACACGCTGCAGAATAATCTGGGACTGGACGACGGCTTATCCCCCTTAGCGGGGAGCCGACTCCAGGCTCAAGTGAGGATCGTCAAGTTCGATATTGTGGATGAATCAACGGGAAATACGTTTCCCATGCTCTATGAAGACCCTGCTTACGGCATCACCAAATACATACAGGGACCTTCGGTCATCGCAGTTATTCAAACGGAGCATCCGGTCCTGATCTCCAGAAACAAAGTACAAGAAGCAATTACCGTGCCGGCGGTTCAAGAATATAAGCTGAATCATTAGCCATATGAGCTTCGGCGGGTCCTGACCCAACTACTACAATTAAGGGAGAGTTCGATTATGAAAAAGACGATGCTCAGCAAGACAATGGTGGGAAGAACAGCTGTAAAAGCCTTACTGGCAACAGCATTGTTAGCCGGTGTAATTGTAGGTCAAGTTGGGCCTGTCAGTGCAACAGCTGCAAAGCCGACGGCGGCTCCGATTATGAGGGATAACCTTTCGAAGTATGGATTAGTGAAGGATGTGGAGCTTCCGGTAACAGTTGAGGCTGGCGGACTTAGTTATACGCTGGAGAAGATTATGATTTATGATTTTAATTCTAAAGATGCAATCAATTTGAGAAAAACATATAAATATGGTGAAGAATCTGGATTGGTTCCAAAACCAACATACTTTGTTTGGACCAAAATTACAGTCAAAAATAATAGTAAAAAGGTAGTGGATAATACAACCGATGATTTTTGGAGATTGAAATTTAAAACATTCACAACTCTTCAACCTGTGCAAAATTGGTCGCGTATTAAGAAGACTAATGACAAAATGGCTCTTAATTGGTTGGTTTTAAAACCAGGTGAACAACTAACAACCTACCAGGCTTATATGTACGATGGGACGACGTTTGACTACTTCGTTATTCGTTTGTTCTTTAATGGTCAATTCAGCGAAAAATATGTAGTGAAAGAATTGTAAGGGGAATATATGCGCAAAATCACTTTTTTAATATTGCTAATTATTTTACTGGCAGCAAGTTTCCCGAATTATTATGCTCAGGCTGCGGGGGGCAAATCAGGTTCCGTCGCAGTCCCTATTACCACAGGCTTAGTAGGATCAGATAACAGTGCGAAAAGTTTTTATATGGACTTACCCAGTGGTGTTACTAGTTCTGCTATCTTACAAAATACACTTAAATATACTGGAAATAATCAGACAATTGGAAATATTGCTATAGAGAATGGGAAAATCAAAATAACTTTAAAAGGGTCGGAAAATAAAAAAGTACTTGAAAAAGTACAAGGATATCAGGCTTCTTTTGGAGAAATGTACGCCACCAAAATTTATAATTCAATATGGTTATACTCTGATGGAAGACGCTGGCAAATTAACGAATACGACGAGTTCAATGATCGGATGAAGACAAAAGATAAGGCGGCTACCGATGGCTACCCATCACAAAATCCTCCATCTATAGTAGTAACAGCTGGCCCTTTACAAGATCAGCTGTATCTCAAATGGTACAATGGTTCTAAAACAGAGGTTATTGATTCGAAAGATATTATTTCATCAACTATAAAACCTAAAATATTAACACATTCTTCATATACTGAAGGGGAGCCAAAATTTAAGAATGGAAGAGTTATTATTAACTATCATATCCCCAACAGTACTCCATGGAAACCAGAACCGGATGACGGACTATCAGGTAAAGCGGAAGGTCGAAGATATTTTGCAGATGTTACTTATTATTACGAAGCTAACGCAAACGTAACCACCTACAGCTACGGAGGCCTTGTCACCTTCGACTACGGCCTCCCCGATGAAGCGACCCTCACAGGGGCAGCCATTCTTGAAAAACCCTCACCCAACCCGGTGAAATTTGAGGATAAGGACGTACCCGTACAGATCAACCTGAAAGGGGAGCTGTTGGCATATAAAGATTCGTCTAACATCGAAGAATGGGTGTTTTATGCTAAAGAAAAAGGAAATGAGAGTTCGCTGAAAACGCTAAAGGATTATTCTAAAACCCTTACGGCCGCCAAAAAGATTGATTTTACCATTCCAAAATCAAAAGTGAAATCTCCTAGTATCACACAGGAATACGAATTAAGTATAGTCGTGAGGTTCAAGAAACCCGTTGTAACCAAAACGGGAACCATCACTTCATTGAAGGTGTCCTACAACGTTAAAGCCGGAGTGTATACAACTCCAACTCCTCCAGGCGGGGACTTTCCAGGACCAACTTCTCCTCCAAATCCTCCGCGAGAGCTGAAGCCGCCGATTGCCCTTATCTCAGCGCCAAAGACGATTAAGGCAGGACAAGAGTTTGAAGCCAGCGGCGCAGGCTCTTTTGATCCGGACGGCTTTATCAAGAGCTATTATTGGGACACGACGAATGCTATAGGAGAATTGACGGATCGGCCGCGGGGGACCCTTTGGTACGATAAGGAGCATTTGGGCGAGCGGTCGCTGGCACTTACGGTTTTGGATGATGATTCAATGTCCGGGAGCACCAGTACTGAAATTACGGTCATTGAGCCGGTTCCGAATGCGTCCATTTATGCTGAAGGAACCTTGAAACAGAACCGGAAGGTCATTATTCGCAGTTATAGCAGCAGCCCTACACATTACCCGTTGGTAGATTCTAAAACTAAAATCACCATCACTGCCGTTTCTGGGGGGACTAATGCAGACATAAAATACAGCGGGTCGCTGAATGGCGTGCCAAGTAAAGATGTACTGTTTAAAAAGCCAGGCAGATATAAAGCAACAATCTATGTCGAGAATACCCTGGGGCTGTCTGCGAGCAGCGAAGTGTCGTTTGATATTGTACCGGATGAGAAGCCCTTTGCTTACTTCACACTTCCTGGATCCGCGTACCGTAACCCTGCAGATGGCAATCAGGCGACGATCTCTATCGATGACATGTCCTATTCTCCGGATAAAGACATTGTGGCCCGGAGGCTATGGGAATATCGCTACGATTCGAATAACAACGGAAATTTTGCAGATGAGAGCTGGGTCATCTTTAGTAACGAGAATTTAGATCACCTTAATCTTAAAGTGCGGGATGTTGGACAATACCTGGTACGGCTCACTGTGTTTGAAGAATTTGGGCAGCCAACCATAGATGAATTTGTTACCCAGGATGATCGCCAATCGAACAACTCAGACGTTACACAAAATACCATTGAGCGAATCTTTAAGGTTAAAAATCAGGCGCCAGATGTGGATTGGTCATGGTAGAAAGGAAAGAATATGCAGAAATTTAACAAGGCACTCTCAATATTCATGGCTGCTGTTTTACTGCTTCTAACATGGCCTGAAGCTTTGCCGGGAAAGGTGCGGGTAGAGGCAGCGGGTGATTCCAATGTAATCAACTATATTGATATACATGTCGAGGCATTTAGCGATACTAGGTATTGGGAACCATATATGGGGGGAATCGGAGATGTAACTCTTGATATGCCAAGTTTTACGCTTAAAAATGTCCGATTTGACCTAACAACTCTTATATTTGAATATGATGTTGTTCTGGATGCACCAATTATAATGAAATCGTCAAATAAGGATTGGTATTCTGACTACTGGAGAACTAGATTTGCGAGCATTTCCACAAGTTTTAGTTCGCCAACAAAGAGCGCTACAGTTAATTATAGGGAATGGTTAGTAAATGAGTTCCCGGCTACTCAAACATATAATACATTGAGTCTATCAGGACCACCTACGAGTCAGGTGAGTGTACCATGGGATCGGGAACTTCCTACCAAGTTAGATATTGTGGTATGGGCAAGAGATAGTCATTGGTATAACAGTCCTACGAATGGTTGGGCGAATGCCGCCCAACGTTATATTTACGATGTGCCGTTAATTATCAATTCAGCTCCAAGTCTAACCGTAACGAATCCGAGTGAACAGCAGCTAATCAACGAGCCTGGCTTCAGCGGAATGAACATCGAAGGATACGTACGCGATGTGGACAATAACGATTTGGTGGTCAGTGCGGAGATCCTGAATGTGTTCTACAAAAAAGTAACCATTCCGCAGGCATTATATAATAAACCATTTTCCATACCCATAGACGTTTTGGCAGACGGAATACCTCCTGGACGGCATACGATCATTGTCAAAGTCGTTGATCCCTACAACTTCAAAGACGAGAGGACGCTAAATGTAAATGTATCCTACAGGTTAAGGAATAAGTCATTTATCTTAATTAATACACCTGTGGACATTACGACAACCTACACAGATTATGAAGGGGACCCGAAGGTTCAAGACAGGTACCGGTATGATCATGACCCGAACTTTTTTGACAATTCAATGGGGATCATTGGTGACAGTGGTCTATGGCGAAATTCAAAGTACCAGTCGTTCCCCTACAGCGGGGTGTATGTGGCCACCTTCCAGGCTCGGGATAATCCAAAAAGTGATGATCGGTTCGATGAATACCGGCTATGGAGCCGCGATAATTTATCATCCATGACGTTTCATGTACACCGGAAGCCAATTGCTCTGTTTAGTGCGAAGCTAACGGGAGGATGGCTGCAAATCACAGATAGCTCCTACGATCTTGATCATATCAAGGCGTATAACAAGGGGTTGATGGATTGGCAATGGCAATATAAAAAAAACGAATCTGAAATGTGGATGGACGGGCAACCGCCTGCACAGCTGCCAACAAACGAGCAATATGATATCCGGCTACGTGTGCGTGATGTGGACGGAGAAAATGGAGCAGGGGTCTGGAGTGATTGGTGTGTGCGGACCGTAGGTGGCGGTGGTAATCTTCCACCGGTAGCGCTTTTTACGGTAGAGCCGAATATCGTTTCTTACCGTAAAGCCACGGCGGTTACCGACAAGTCTTTTGACCCTGATAATGATCCACTTGATGTGTATAGCTGGACGGTGGTTAAGGACGGCTGGAAGCAGGTATGGAGTCATTGGGGCGGGGCGGCTACGCCTCCAAATATTGCGGCCTACGGAGTAGGGACTTACCAGTTAACCTTACAGGTCCATGATAATCGGGGGCTGTGGTCAGAACCTTACAGTCAAACCGTACAAGTCATGAACCACCCGCCTGCAGCAGCCTTTAATATGCCATCTGAAGTGTACCGGGATACGTTATTTTCAATTGAGAATTTGACGCCCGATCCGGACGAGGATGGGGACGGACTGAGTTATGGCTGGAACGCACGAATCAATAACTCCGGCTATTATTATGCCAGCGGTAACCGGAGTCCGATGATGACGATCCGTGATTTAATTGCAAACTATGGCATATCCCAGCAGCAAGCAATTTCTGAGGGATGGGAAATGAGGCTTACGGCTTCAGATGGTTCGTTAAGCTCGAATGCTACCCGTTTGTTTACGGTCAAGAATCATGTTCCAACGGCTGAGATTAATGGACCAACGGTTATATACCAATATGACAACAAAACCTACTATGGCATTGATGTTGATGAAGATTCATCCGATACCGGTAGTTTGCAGTATTACTGGAAAATAACCGATAGCGATGGAACCACAACAATGTACCGCACAGCCAATATAAATATAGATTTCCCGGACACCGGGACATATACCTTAGAACATTGGGTAGTGGACCAAATCGGTGCAAAGTCAAACGTGGCTAAGCTGAAGGTTGATGTCATAGAAAACCAGGCTCCAGCTATCACGCTAACGGATCCGGCGGGTACGGTTACAAATCCAACTATTCTGGATGCAGAGGTGCAGGGAGATCCTCTCATTAGGTGGAACTACAGTGATCCGGAGAACGATCCGCAGGAGAAATACCGACTGGAGTTCTTCGCGACAGACGGGCAGTTGGCCAAAACAGTCGAGAACACAGATTCGACCGGCGGATTGCGGCAGTATCAGGTGCCTAATCCCACCTTTGAACGGTTCTCAATTTTCAGCCTCTACGCCCGGGCTTATTCAAAAGGCTCCTGGTCAGAAGTCTCCAATGAAAAAGCCTTCATCATCGATAATCCGCCGCATGCCGGTTTTAACCTGATGACGGATACGGGCCGCAATGCAGCAGCGGTGCCCATTTACCGGACGGATGTACTGCAGATTACCAGCACTGCAACCGATGCGGATATCCCGAAGGGCGACAGTATTAAACATCAATATTTTCTGAAGCCTTCAAGCGGGAAGGAAGGGCTGGCCAGCGTACAGGAGAGCTTCACCAAGCAATTCACATCAAACGGAACCTTTACGCTGCGGCAAATCGTTACGGATACTCTGGGGTTATACCGGGAGCTGTCGCAGAATATCACTGTCGTGAACCGGATTCCGGCTGTGAATATTATTTATCCAACCAGCACCAGCCCATCCAGTCCGACCATTGTTAGTACACTCACCCCTGTGATTCAGTGGGATTATCAGGATGAAGACGGCGATGTGCAGCAGCGCTTCAAAGTACGCATTGTTAATCTGGCAAGTGGTGCGGTAAAGGCCCAGTCTGGTGAACAGGTATCCGGGGCTAAGCAGTGGAAGGTTCCTTCCGGCACGCTTGCAGAGAATGAGAAATATGCTGTGGAAGTTGAGGGGTATGACGGGTTCGGCTGGAGCAGTGTGTCTCCGCGCAAATATATGATGGTCAATCTGCTCAGCATTAAGGGGGCTGTCCAGCACACAGAGGAGTGGAACAGTAACCGTCAGGCTTACAATTTGAATAAAAGCGGGAATGCGGAGAATCCGCGGGGGTATACTGTTTATTGGGCGGGGGAGAAATTCGTGCTGCAGGGCACGGCAACCGGATTGCCGGATACCGTTCAGGTTACAATGAGCGGAGGGTATACAGCGCAGCTGAGTCCGACCGGAAGTGACAGGACCAAGTGGATAGGCGAATTGGCAGACCCGTCGTTTGAAGAGTTGCCGGATGGTCCGGTTACGTTCACTTTTACCGCCACTAATGAATTCACGACCAAAGTCGATTCGGTTACGGTAACCATTCTGGGGGATTGGTCAGAATATTATCAGAGTCATCGCGTAAAATAACGGAACGTAGTCACTCCGTTACCGGTATCTTGTTCTTACGTGTCTATATCACGCAGCATCCTACGGGCGGAGGGGGATCGTTCAGACGATCCCCTCAGTCCGTTCTTCGTTTAAGCGGAGCATTCGTGCGGCAACCGCCCCCGGAACGGGTGAACTGGCGGTATGTAAGCTGGATGTGAAGAGAGCCACACCATTATTACGGCGCATATAATAGGAAAGTTTGCCGCTGAATATCTTGTGGGCACACAGGGACGAGGCGAAATCCTCCGGAGTTACGAAGCAGGAGGGCTTGGCCACCGGATGCACGGCCGTTTCTTCAAATACAGAGGCTACAAATTGTGAGCAGAAAAAAGCATCCTCCCTGTCGATCCGGATATTCAGCAGCACACCCACCAGGCCGAGCAGATGATATTTATAGCGCTCCTGATTCTGCATCATACCTTGAACATGATTGTACATGGTGTCATACTCTTCGGCACTGACTCTAAGCTGGTAGATGGCACAGTCTGCACTGCTGTAGAACGGATGGATAAAGTTCTCATGGATCAGTCCGGCGATAAATGGATTGTGCACTCTTTTTCTCCCGAAGCTGTAGACCTCGCGCAGTTCACTGTCAAAGGCGATCGAAGCATGATTCAGCTCTGCTTTGGTGAACCATTTAATAATTCCGCTGAAGGCCGTACCCGTTCCGGTAAGCACAACATAGATATCTCTATTTGCAGTCATCTTCGAAATCCCTTTCTGCTGGAAGTAATGGATAATCCGGTAAAAAGTATTGCTGAGGTACTTCCATCTTACTGTATAAATCAGCTTTGTAAAACAAACTTTAGTCTTAGATAGAAACTAGACTTAAGGCTAAGTCCCTCCATTCGCGGCTTGCATCCTCCCAAACCCTCCTGAAACTCTGTAAAGCTGGCGGTAGAGTGCATAGACCCGGCAGAAGCCGCTAACTATAAGCTGTAGCAAAAACAATTGGAAATGCTTCCACTTACGTGATACAATAATAGTCAAAATGACATTCTTGATTTGAGGAGGATTATTTTAATGACTGAACAAGCAAAAAAAGATCAAGCCATTCATAAAGAAGAAAACTCGACGGTGGACAACCTGGCCATCACTACGATCCGTACCCTTGCTATTGATGCGATTGAAAAAGCAAATTCCGGTCATCCAGGCATGCCAATGGGTTCTGCACCCATGGGATACCAGTTGTTCGCCAAGACGATGAATCATAACCCGGATCACCCGACTTGGGTAAACCGTGACCGGTTTGTATTGTCCGCCGGTCATGGATCCATGCTGCTCTACAGCTTGCTCCACCTGAGCGGTTATGATCTGCCGATGGAAGAATTGAAGCAGTTCCGTCAATGGGGCAGCTTGACACCGGGACATCCGGAGTTCGGCCACACTGCAGGTGTAGACGCGACAACCGGTCCGCTTGGACAAGGTATCGGTATGGCTGTAGGTATGGCGATGGCTGAAGCGCAGCTGGGTGCTACTTACAATAAAGACGAACATAATGTAATCGACCATTATACGTATGCGATCTGTGGCGATGGCGACTTGATGGAAGGGATCTCTTCCGAGTCCGCTTCGCTTGCCGGCCATTTGAAGCTGGGCAAACTGATTGTAATGTATGATTCCAATGATATTTCCCTCGATGGCAAGCTGAACCTTGCGTTCTCCGAGAATGTGGCTAAACGTTTCGAAGCTTACGGCTGGCAGGTTCTGCGCGTAGAAGACGGCAACGATCTTCCTGCACTCGGTAAGGCTCTTGCTGAAGCTCAAGCAGACAGCAGCAAACCGACGCTGATCGAAGTGAAGACCGTTATCGGCTACGGCAGCCCGAATAAACAAGGTAAAGGCGGCCACGGCGGTACTCACGGCTCCCCGCTGGGTGCCGATGAGGCGAAGCTTACGAAGGACTTCTACAAATGGGTATATGAAGAAGATTTCTTTGTTCCGGACGAAGTGCGCGCCAGCTTTGCTGAAGTGAAGGCTAAAGGAATCGCGGCTAACAAAGCATGGGATGAGAAATTTGCAGCTTACAAACAAGCTTACCCTGAGCTTGCTGCACAGCTCGAAACTGCACTTAGTGGTGAGCTTCCAGCAGGCTGGGATGCCAATCTTCCATTCTACAAAGCAGAAGACAAAGCAGTGTCCACGCGTGTAGCTTCCGGTAGTGCACTGAACGGTCTGACTGCCGGTATCCCGCAGCTGGTTGGGGGTTCCGCTGACCTTGAGAGTTCGACAATGACTCACTTGAACGGTCTGTCCCAGTTCACTTCTGAATCGTATGACGGCCGTAATATCTACTTCGGCGTCCGCGAATTCGGTATGGCTGCGGCCATGAACGGGATTGCGCTGCACAGCGGGCTCAAAGTATTCGGCGGTACGTTCTTCGTATTCACAGATTACCTGCGTCCGGCTGTCCGCCTGGCTTCCATCATGAAGCTGCCGGTAACCTACGTGCTTACACATGACAGTATCGCTGTCGGTGAAGACGGTCCTACCCATGAGCCGATTGAACAGCTCGCGTCCCTGCGCATTATTCCAGGCCTTACTGTGCTTCGTCCGGCTGACGGCAACGAAACTTCGGCAGCTTGGGCTTATGCTATGGAGAACACGTCCAATCCGGTAGCACTGGTACTGACCCGTCAGAACCTGCCGATCCTGCCAGGAACTGTTGAAGGCGTACGCGATAACATCAAACGCGGCGGCTATGTAGTTTCTGATTCCAAGAACGGTACCCCGCAGGCACAGATTATTGCTACAGGCTCTGAAGTACAGCTGGCTGTTAAGGCTCAGGCTGCTCTTGCCGAAGAAGGCATTGATGTCCGTGTAATCAGCTTGCCGAGCTGGGATCTGTTTGAGAAACAGGACAAGGCTTACCGTGATTCCGTAATTCTGCCTGAAGTAAAGGCCCGTCTGGCGATTGAAATGGCGCAAACCTTCGGCTGGGAACGTTATACAGGCGATCAAGGCGACATTCTGGGGATCACTACCTTCGGCGCTTCCGCCCCTGGCGACACAGTAATCAGAGAGTATGGCTTCACCGTGGAAAATGTAGTCAGCCGCGTGAAAGCCCTGCTATAATAGATTGACCTAACGACAAAGGGGAGAATAAGCATATGAGTCAGTTTACGGGCGCGACAATTAAAAAAGCAGCGAACATCTATTACGACGGAAAAGTTACCAGCCGTACAGTTACTTTAGAGGACGGTACTAAGGTGACACTCGGTATTATGCTGCCTGGAGTATACGAATTCGGCACAGAAGGTCCAGAGACGATGGAAATCCTCTCCGGCAACCTTAAAGTACTGCTTCCCGGTACTGACGTGTGGAAGGACATCGACGGAGCAGAAACGTTCCATGTTCCCGGCAACTCCAAGTTTGCGCTGGAAGTCTTCGCATTAACTGATTATTGCTGTTCTTACCCGATTGTGTAATTAATTATCAGAATGAAATATCCCGGCAGCCTAAGCTGCCGGGATATTTTTGTTTGTTCCACGAATCAATAGTAGATGAAATAAACGGGAATCAGCTCCCCGTGCTTTTGTAATGCCTCACACCTATGCGCCAGATCAGCAGAGAGAGTCCGAGGAAGGCAGCTCCGGCGGGAAGCGAGAGGAAGCCGAGCCACTTAGGATAGTCCCAGCCGCATACTGTAGCTGCCGGATAGAAGCTGATGAACAGCATCGGCAACACAAAGCTAAACACCGATTTCAGTGCCCGTGGCATGTATGGCTCCGGGCAGCGAGTAATCTGGTAGCTTGCATTGGTCAGCAGATAAATCCAGTCGAGACCTTTAATAGTGAAGAAAGCAAGCCCTGAGGTCAGAACGAATACTCCGCAGTACATCAAGCAGCCTCCTGTCAGCGCCAGCGCCAGAATTCCGAGCCTGCCCGGCGTCAGGGAGACGCCCAGCTCCCCGAGCGCCCAACCTGCCGCACAGATTCCGGTGACAGGCCGGACTAGCCGGTGCAGATGGAATCTGGAGGCGGCAACCTGGACGAACAGAGAACGTGGACGGAGCAGCAGCCGGTCGAAATCTCCGGAGCGCAGCAGATGCCACGGGAAATAATCAAAGCCGCGGCAGAGGCTCTCGGCGAGTCCGAAGGAAGCTACAGCCAGTGAGTACACGAGGATGATATGGGCAACGGTCCATTCACCGATATTGCCAAAGCGGGAGAACAGCAGGACGGTGGCAATGGGATCAGAGACCACAACGGTTAGTACCTGAATCAGCATTAGCCACCAGCCCTTATATTCCATGCCGGACAGCAGATGCATCCGTAAATATTTGAAATAGATTTTACCTTCAGCAATCATTCGTTTGTCTCACCCTCCCTGGACGATAATGCTGTTCAGTCTACGTTTCATTATGATCCGGCCCGCCGCAATGAAGAGCATGCTCCAGAAGAGCTGAAGCCCTATGCCGGGCAGCGCAGCGGACGGAGCCATGGTTCCTACATACAACTGCAACGGGATATCTGCGAACCCTCCAAACGGCTGAAGGTACAGGAAGGTCTGCATGAATTCAGGCCAGAGCCGCAGGGGGAGATAGGTGCCGGACAAGATACTGCTCACTAGTAAAAGCATATAGGTCGGCCCGTCCCCCCAAGTGATGTTTAAACGGATAGCGGTCACAAGCATGGCAAAGGCCGAGCAAAGCACAAACGCCATGACTACCGAGAGAAGAAAACAGAACAGTGCAGTTATTGAGGCTGGCCCACCCAGTGCATATCCTGCAGGCATCAGAAGACCCACAAACACGGTGGACAGGCCCCGAATCCAAGAGGTGCCGAGCTTGCCGGCAGAGCTTTTGACAAACCAGTGGGTATACAGGTTCATTGGCCGGCATAACTCGATCCCGACGTCGCCGTTGTTGATTTTGCCCAAAATCTCACTGTCGATGCTCATACTCTGCAGCACAAACAGCCCCTGGGCCAGCCACACATAAGATATCGTTTGCGGAAGACTCAGCCCGTTATTGTTCCAAGAGCCGTTCTCGCTGTATGTATAGAACACGGTGAACAGCACACATTCCATAAGCGCCCAGAACACGCCGACCATCATGCCTGATAGTGCTGATATGCGGTATTGGAGCCCCTCGGCCATTCTGATCCGGAAGAGGGAGCCACAGGCCCGGCATGTATTTCTGAAATTCATCTTGCACCTCCTGATTGATGAGCTTAGAGACACGGGTATCCCGCCAAACGGGCTTAAGTCAAAGCCAAATCATTGTACATGGCAGCAATCATCGCATCTGTGTTGACCTTCATAACGACCTCAGGCGCATATTTCTCTTGTAGACCGGCGAGTTTTCCGTCATAGAGCAGTTGGCCGTGCCCGATCACCATGACCCGCTCGCATAAGGCCTCAATGTCATCCATGTCGTGAGTGGTCAGCAGCATCGTAACCCCGTGCTGGCGGTTCTCTGCCTTTAAAAAATTGCGCAGTGCGAGCTTCGATACCGCATCGAGTCCTATGGTTGGCTCATCCAGAAACAGAATTCTCGGCCGGTGCAGTAGCGCCGCCACCAGTTCACAACGCATCCGCTGCCCCAGCGATAGTTGTCTCACCGGTATCCTTAATAGTGTTTCCACACCAAGAGTTGCTGTTAACTCCGAAAGTCTCAGCCTGTAGTCTCCGGGGGGAATCGCATAAATATCCTTCAGCACATCAAAGGAATCAGCCACAGGTACATCCCACCAAAGCTGAGAGCGCTGGCCGAAGACAACGCCGATCTTGGATACATGATCTACGCGGTGCTTCCAGGGAACTTTGCCTAAAATGGTGCATTCTCCGCTGTCCGGCGTCAGGATACCGCTCATCACCTTGACGGAGGTGGATTTACCTGCACCGTTTGGGCCGATGTAACCCACCAGCTCGCCTTCAGCAATGTCAAAACCGATTCCGCCGAGTGCCTCTACCTTTGTCACATTCCTCATAAAGGCTCCTTTCAGCAGCCCCCATTTTCCTTCGGGCCGTTTATAGACTTTAAAGCTTTTGCGGATATCTCTGAGTCTGATTTGCATCCTAGTCGCCTCCTTCGTGGAGAAGATCATATCATTACAGGGGAATAGGAAGACATCAGCGCAAAGTACCTCCTTGATCCTTTGCTTCCAGTCCGAGGGGGGGATTCATTTATTTCCTTCGTTTTCCACAAAAATGCTTGTTATGTTGACATTTCTGTGCTACATTAATTTTATAGTTAACGCAAGGAAATTAGATGTTTTTTTGTATATGTATCTCAAATACAACCTTTAACGTACCGGTGATGAGAATCACCGGTATTTTTGCGTTTTCTTATAAGAACTGAAAGATTTGATGAAACCAGTTGTTAATGCTTGCCATATAATCGGGAATTTGCTATCTTAATATAAGAACGTATGTTTGTGAATGTATACATAAGCTTTAACTATGAGGAGGCCGGAGAGGGCTGCTCCAGGCAGTGAAGAAAATGATCGAAGTGTTGATACCTGACGAACATCTGCAGCTGGAGCAGGAGGAGCTGTTCGGGATGATGACCCGAGAATGGCTGACCAGAGTAAACCGCGCCAGTTAAGGGCTCATTCCGCGGTAATCCGCTCATATTCCCAGATGCTCTCATTGTTCTCAATGTCCTGAATTTCTCCAGTCCGGACGAATCCGTGCTTCTGATAGAAGTAATGATTCCGGACTGCCCAGGAAGGTGTATCCAGTGTCCATTTCTTCGCCGCAGGATAGCTTGCATACAGGAAATGAAATGCCTCATGCCCGAGGCCCTGATTCTGATACAGCGGATCGATGAAGATCCGGCCCAAATGGCACTCCTCTTCACTTACCGGGATGATAATCATTCCGCCGATAATCTGGCTGCCTTTCAGGAATTTATAATAATGGCTCTTGTTCATCTGCTCTGCCTGCCAGCTCACGGAATCGTAGCCGGGAGGCCCGTCTTCTTCTTTGTTCTGATAACGCCGTGCATCTTCATCGAATGTTCTTTTCTGTACATCAGCCAATGCTGAAGAATCTTGCGGTTGGGCTAATTCAATGCATATCATTTCATATTCCTCCTAAGGGATGTGTAATTGTACCGCCGGGCTTTATTCTATGCAGTTGTAGAGAATTCTGCCGTTATATTGGTTACAGTATCCTAATTAGAGTTCTATGCATAATGCTGCACAAGAAAAGACGCAGCCTGTGATCCGGCTGCGCCTGAAGTGGGAAGTCTGTTATTCCTTGCCGGTTGCGCCGCCGATCTTCTGGCCGATCCAGTCTTCGTAAGATTTCACCACAGCAGACAGGTCCTCATCCCCGTAGCCGTGATTGAAGCCCGCCTGGAACATACTTTTGGCGACACCAAGCATAGGGGAAGGTACGCCGGTGGAATCGCTGAGCGAGGATGCCAGCTTGAGATCCTTGAGCATCAGGGCAAGGGAGAACTGGTTGCTGAAATCATTATCAATAATCTTCTGTCCCTTCAGCTCAGCCTGCTTGCTACCTGCCGATCCGTTCTTCACCAGCTCGAGGAACTTATCTGCGGGAACACCTGATTTCACGGCAATGGAGAAGCCTTCGGCGAGTGCGACATTATGAATGCCGACCATGGCATTGTGAGCGAGCTTGGCTACGGCACCGCTGCCGTTAGCACCCATATGCAGCAGCAGTCTGCCCATGGAGTCGAAGATATCATGGTGCTCTTCAATCACAGCGGCGCTGCCGCCAACCATGAAGACCAGTGTGCCTTCGATAGCCGCAGGTTTGCTGCCAGTTACCGGAGCATCGAGGAAGCTGCCGCCCCGTTCTTCCACGGCTGCGGCAATTTCCTTCGCAAGCCCGGGCGAGATGGTGCTGGAATCCACAACGGTGGTTCCCGGTTGAAGGGTAGCCAGAATACCGTTATCACCGTAGAATACTTCCCGGATCGAATCATCATTACTGATCATGGTGATAATAACATTCTTGCCTTCAGCCGCAGCCTGCGGAGTTGCGGCAACCTTCGCGCCTTCCTGCTCCAGAGGTCTGCATTTCTCTGCTGTGCGGTTGTACACCGTAACCTCAAAGCCGCTGCGCAGCAGGTTAGACGCCATAGGCGCTCCCATCGTTCCGAGTCCGATAAAGCCGATCTGTTTCATTTCATTTCCACCTTTGCTCTTTGAGATCATAATATAGAAACTAAGTTTGTCTACATTCTATCAGATGGTCCTGGCATGTTCCACAGACAGGTTTCCGGTTCCGGATAGCAAACGCTTCCATGAAACTTTCATAAACATGGTTCCAAAGCCGGGGATATGCCTTAAGACCTTGCCAGTCAAGGCAAATTAAAGTATCCTAGATAATAATGTTGCAACAAACGGTGTCAAATCTAAAGAGATAAACAGGAGGCTACCATTACCGATGTCCAAGAAGATTAATTTTGACTACACCAAAGCCCTTTCCTTCTTCAGCCAGACTGAGATTGACTATTTCGCCGCTCCGGTGAAACTGGCCCACGAACAGCTGCATAACAAGAGCGGAGCAGGCTCCGATTACCTGGGCTGGATTGATCTCCCTACAGCGTACGACAAAGATGAATTCGCCCGTATTCAGCAGGCTGCCAAGAAAATTCAAAGTGATTCCGATGTACTGATCGTTATCGGTATCGGCGGTTCTTACCTGGGAGCACGCGCAGCTATTGAGGCGCTTTCTCATTCGTTCTACAATAACCTGTCCAAGGATAAGCGCAAGACTCCGGAAGTTTATTTTGCCGGCAACAACATCAGCTCCACCTACATCACGCATTTGCTTGATCTGGTAGAAGGCAAAGACTTCTCCGTGAACGTAATTTCCAAATCCGGTACGACTACTGAACCGGCAATTGCCTTCCGTATCTTCCGTGCAGCACTAGAGAAGAAATACGGCAAGGAAGAAGCACGCAAACGTATCTACGCAACTACAGACAAGGAGAAGGGCGCACTCAAGAAGCTGGCTAATGAAGAAGGCTACGAGTCGTTCATTATTCCTAATGATGTTGGCGGACGTTATTCCGTACTGACACCAGTTGGCCTTCTGCCAATCGCTGTAGCCGGAATCAACATTGAAGAAATGATGCAAGGGGCCGCAGCTGCAGCGGATGAGTTCAACAATCCGGATGTAGCTACGAACCAGAGCTATCAATATGCGGCAGTGCGTAACGCACTTTACCGCAAAGGCAAGACCACAGAAATCCTCGTGAACTACGAGCCGTCCCTGCACTTTGTATCTGAATGGTGGAAGCAGCTCTACGGCGAAAGCGAAGGCAAGGATTACAAAGGAATCTATCCTTCCTCCGTTGACTTCTCTACAGACCTGCACTCCATGGGTCAATTCATTCAGGAGGGTAACCGCAATATCTTTGAAACGGTTATCCAGGTAGAACAGGTACAGCACCATGTATCGATCGAGTCTGATCCGGATGATCTGGACGGACTGAACTTCCTGACAGGCAAGACAATGGACTTCGTGAATAAGAAGGCCTTCCAGGGAACCATGCTGGCGCACACAGACGGCCAAGTGCCGAACCTGATCGTCACTATTCCTGACCAGACTCCTTATACTTTCGGCTATCTGGTCTACTTCTTCGAGAAAGCCTGCGGCATCAGCGGATACCTGCTGGGTGTGAATCCGTTCGATCAGCCGGGCGTTGAGGCTTACAAGAAGAATATGTTCGCATTGCTGGGTAAACCGGGCTATGAGAAAGAAAAGGCAGAGCTGGAAGCCAGACTAACTGAGTAGTTCACAACATAAATACGGATCATTCATACTAAGGTAAGTCATCAGGGAGCAGTCCATAGGTAACCATTACCTGGGCTGCTCCTAATATATATCAAGTTATCATATGTAGATTAAGGAATGGACAACAAATGCTGGAACAATACAGGACGGTACGTGCTTCCGGTTCACGGGAAGTCGTAATCCGTAAATCACGTTTCATCGGACATGTAATGCCGGTGGAGAGCGAAGAAGAAGCGATGCAATTCATTGATGACATCAAGAAGCAGCACTGGAACGCTACACATAACTGTTCTGCTTATATGATTGGTGAGAGGGATGAGATCCAAAGACAGTCGGATGACGGTGAACCGAGTGGAACGGCCGGGAAGCCGATTTTGGAAGTAATCCGCAGCCAAAAGGTTAAAAATGTCGCTATTGTAGTTACCCGTTATTTCGGAGGCATTATGCTGGGAGCAGGCGGACTGATTCGGGCCTATACAGACGGTGCAGTGCTGGCACTTGAAGCCGGAGAGGTGATCACCCGTGTGCTGAGGCGGGAGGTGTTCGTGAAAATCGAATACACCTGGCTGGGCAAGGTGGAGAACGCGCTGCGGGGCAGAGGCATCCAGACTGGTGAAACTTTATTTACGGATAAAGTTACGCTGCTATGTCTTCCGCGCAATGATGAAGGTGACGCATTTATCGCATGGATAACCGATCTTACCGGGGCGCAAGCCCAGGTTACGGAAGGGCGGCGGCTTTACTACAGCGAAGGGGAATAAATTTATGGCAAGAAGAGCAGTGGAGCAGGAATTGTCGAGGGAGAGGATACTGGAGGCGGCGAGGCATCTTTTTATAACCAAAGGGTACCGGGCCATTTCGATGCGCAGCATCGGCCAGCATCTGGGTTATAGTCACGGTTCTCTCTATTATCACTTCAAAGAGAAAGCTGAATTATTCTACGCAATCGTAGTCGAGGATTTCAATCATGTGGCTACACTGCTGAATCAGGCAATGAGCATGCCCCCTGAAGAGGGAATGACCCGTGTTGAACAGCTGATCATGGAGTTCATCCGTTTCGGGCTGGATCATCCGTACCAGTATGAGATCATGTTCATGATCCGCGATGAAGAGCTGCTTGCCTATTGTAGAGCAGAACAGGGCCGATGTTTCGAGTTGTTTGCAGGTATTGTCCGCCGTCATATGAAGGAAGAGGGATATGTCTCGGAAGACTGGCAAAGTGTACCGCTGACGCTGTTCTTGTCTGCTCACGGATTTATCTCCTATTATATTCAAGATAAGGTGCTGTTCGAAGATGTGAAGCAAGCCGCACTTACGCATGTCAAAGTACTAAGCCGCAGTTTATAATAACTGTTTTTTTTAACAATCCGTACTTTAGAGCGTTGCATTGGTATAACATTGATTGGCGAAAGTGTTATAGAAGCTATAAATAATATAGTGAGCAGCTCCGCAGGAACCGGCGAAGCTGCTTTTCTATAAGCATCATAAGACTGGACTAACCCCCGATGATTTTCAGATAACATTGCCGGTGTCTTGGACCATCGAACTCACAGAAATAGATCCCCTGCCAGCGGCCCAGCAGCAATGCTCCGTCGTGAATGATAATGGTTTGGGAAGGGCCTGCTGTGATTGACTTCAGATGGGAAGCGGTATTACCCTCGGCGTGGCGGTATTTCGGATGTTCCCACGGATAGACTTCATCCAGACGCATCAGCACATCATGTTTCACATCCGGGTCGGCGTTCTCGTTAATCGCAATCCCCGCGGTGGTGTGCGGACAATACACTACAATAATTCCGCTTCGCACTGCGCTTTTCTTCACATAAGACTGGACCTCGCGGGTGATATCCCGTAACTCATCCCGTTTGCTGGTACTGATCTCCATAGTATGAAGCATAATAAACTCCCCTCTCTTACATAGGCAAAATGATTGATATATATACTTTAACCCAAAAGCTACGAAAGTAATTGACGGCAGCAACCGGTGTTTGGTAAAGTAGTGATAACTTTAAACCAAGTATATTAATAGGAATAATTACAGCTTTAAAGACGAGTATACCGACCGGATAGCCGGAGGTGGGAGGCTTAACCATTGAATTCGTTAATTAGACACAAAGGCTGGACCTGGGGATTCCGTACAACTATTTTACTTTATTTTGTAGTGCTGATCGTGCTGCCAATACTCGGTGTCTATTACAATTCATTCTCGCTCGGTATTGGCAGTTTTGTCGAGAGTATTATGGATCCGATTGCCTGGAAGTCGGTCATATTAACGCTTAAGCTGGCGGTGATCGCCACACTCATTAACGTGCTGCTGGGGACGATGATTGCCTGGGTACTTATACGCTATAAATTTCCCGGTAAAGCGCTGCTGAACAGTCTCGTTGATCTCCCGTTTGCTCTGCCTACTGCCGTAGGAGGCCTAATGATTCTGCTGCTGTTGGGTCCGGGAAGCCTGATCGGCGGTTTGGCGGAGTCACTGGGGTTCGAGATTGTTTTTCACCAGCCGGCGATTGTGATTGCCATGGTCTTCGTCACTTTTCCCTTCGTGATCCGGGCGGTGCAGCCGCTGCTGGAGGAGCTGGACGCTTCTGAAGAAGAGGCGGCGTATACGATGGGGGCTAAGCCTAGCCGGGTGTTCCTGCAGGTCATTCTGCCGTCGATGACACCGGGTATGATTGGCGGCGGGATGCTGGCCTTCTCCCGGGCACTCGCTGAATTCGGAGCAGTTGTGCTGGTGGCGGGCAATATTCCTGGTCGGACGCTGGTGTCTTCGGTATTTATTTTCGGCGAAGTTGAGAGTGATAATCCGGTGGGGGCCGCAGCGGTCTCGATCATTCTCCTGACCTTGTCCTTTCTGATTCTCTGGCTGATTAGTCTGCTGCAGATGCGGGGGAGAAGATCATGAGAAGACTCTGGATTATACTGACGTATCTCGTATTCTTCCTGCTGATTGCCGCGCCACTGGGTAAAATGACAATCGGTGCCTTCAGCGAAGGCTGGGGCGGCTTCTGGAATGCCCTGACCCGCCCGGAGGCACTGCACGCGCTGATGATGACGGGGTTCGTGGTGGTCGTAGTGACGCTGTTGAATACGCTGTTTGGCATCATGATGGCCTTGTATCTGGTACGTGCAAATTGGCTGGGACGGCGCCTGAAAAGCCTGCTGAACAGCATCGTTGACCTGCCATATGCGGTATCGCCGGTGATCGGCGGTCTGATGATAGTTCTGCTGCTGGGTCCGGACAGTGCGCTGGGAGTGCTGTTTGAACAAATCGGAGTGAAGATCGTGTATGCTTTTCCCGGAATGGTGATTGCCACATTGTTCGTGACCTTCCCCCTGATGGTGCGTGAGGTGATGCCGGTGCTGCAGGAGATTGGCTCCCAGCAGGAGGAAGCGGCTTCGACGCTTGGTGCGTATGGCTGGACGACCTTCTGGAAAGTTACCTGGCCTTCGATCCGTTGGGCAGTGATCTATGGGGTGATTCTGACGGTGGCCCGTTCGCTTGGTGAATTCGGTGCGGTGCTCGTTGTGTCCGGCAACATTATGAACAAAACGCAGACTGCGACCACGCTCGTCTATCAGGATGTCGAGAATTTCAATGTTACGGCTGCAGGCGGTATAGCGCTGGTGCTGGCCGCATTCTCCGCAGGTCTGCTGCTGTTGATGGAATGGAGCAAGAGAAGAAAGGGTGTGCACTAGTTATGCATGTAGAGGTCCGGGGACTGAATAAGCATTTTGGAGATTTCCATGCCGTGAAGGACGTCAATTTCGGGATTACCAAAGGTCATCTGATCGGACTGCTCGGCCCGAGCGGAGGCGGCAAAACCTCCATCCTGCGCATGCTGGCCGGCCTTGAGACACCGGACAGCGGGGAGATTATTTTCCACGGCAAAACTGTGAATAACCTGCCGCCCCAGGAGCGTGAGATCGGCTTCGTGTTCCAGAACTATGCACTGTTCAAGCACATGACGGTGTTTGAGAATATTGCTTTCGGGCTGAAGGTCAAAAAAACTTCGAAAGATACCATCCGTGACCGCGTGGCCGAGCTGGTGGAGCTTACCGGGCTGAAGGGCTTCGAGAAGCGGTATCCGCATCAGCTGTCCGGCGGTCAGCGCCAGCGTGTGGCTTTTGCCCGGGCGCTCGCGCCTGAGCCGCAGCTGCTGCTGCTGGATGAGCCGTTCGCGGCGATTGATGCCAAGATCCGCCAAGAGCTGCGTTCCTGGCTGCGGGAGCTGATTGAACGTGTCGGTATAACCTCGATCTTCGTTACCCATGACCAGGATGAAGCGATTGAGGTGGCGGATGAGATTATGATCATCAACCAGGGCCGCCTGGAGCAAAAGGGTACGCCGTGGGATATCTACAAGGAGCCGAAGACACCGTTCGTGGCGACCTTTATCGGGGAATCGACGCTGATCGAAAGTGCTTCCGAGCTGAAGGGCTTCAAAGGGGCAGGCGGCGGAAAATTGACCAAGGCGCTGATCCGTCCCGAGTATATCGAGGTGGGCCATCTGCATGAATTCAAAATGGCTTCGGCCACCGAGCAGGGCATTGTGAAGCATCTGCATTTCCGCGGCAGCGAGTGGCTGGTGGAGGTTGAGGTGAACGGACATAAGCTGGTAACGTACCGGTCACTGGAGAAGGAGACGCTGATTCCCGGTCAGCAAATTTCTGTGCTTGTGCACCGCGCCTACCTGTTTAATGATGAGCGGAGCTGGATTCAGGAGAACGGGCTGAAGGAAGACCCGATGCCTGTATTTATTTAATAAATATAACCCGTATGTAATTAAAAATATAAGATGTGGGATGTGTCGCCGGTATGAGGCTTTTCAGAAGGAGCAGACAACTGCACGGCTGGCTGGCTGCCTTAATGCTGGCGGTGCTCACACTGACCGCCGCCGGCTGCGGAAATGAGCAGGAAGGTTCAACTGCTGCTGCGCAGCAGGGGGACTTGACCCTGGTGGTCGGTGCGTACAGCGTAGCGAAGGATGCGATGGGTGAAATTCTGCCCTTGTTCGCGGAGGAATGGCAGGCCAAGACCGGCCAAAAAATTGTATTCCAGGAGTCCTATGAGGCTTCCGGAACCCAGGCGCGGGCGATTGCCGGCGGATTCGAGGCGGATGTCACTCTGCTGGCGATGGAAGGCGATGTTGAGAAGCTGGTCAAAGCGGGCCTAGTGGAGAAGAGCTGGAAGGGACGCGGCGAGGCCGGAATGGTCACACGTTCGGTTGTGGCCCTGGGTACACGGGAAGGCAACCCTAAGGGCATTCATGATTTTGCCGATCTGGCGAAGCCGGGCGTGAAGGTGCTCTATCCGAATCCGAAGACCTCCGGCGGTGCGCAGTGGGACATCAATGCGATCTATGGGGCGGGTCTGAAGCTGTCTGAGGAGCAGGAGGGAGCGAAAGACCCTGTTGCCGCGAAAGCTTTTCTCGAGAGCATACACGCCAACGTAGAATCTCTGGATAAAAGCGGACGTGCTTCGATGGCGGCCTTCGAATACGGGGTAGGCGATGTAATCGTCACTTATGAGAATGAGCTGCTGGCGCGGATAGCCCAAGGGGTAAAGTATGAGGTGATCATCCCGCAGAATACAATCCTGATCGAGAACCCCGCTGCAGTGGTGGACAAATATGCGGATGAGCATGGCACCCGAGAGGCGTCAGAGGCACTGGTGGATTATCTGACCACACCGGAGGCACAGGAGGTCTTCGCCAAATTCGGCTTCCGTCCGGTGAACGAGCAGGTCTATGCGGAGCATGAGAGCCAGTATCCGGTTCCTGCGGGACTGTTCGACATTAACTATCTTGGCGGCTGGAATGAAGTCCGTACAACCTTGTATTCTAAACGCGGGATCTGGTATCAGGTGCTGGCGGGGATTTAGGCGGAGAAAAAGGGATGGTAATAGAAGGTCAGACAAGGATGGATACTGATGGAGACTGAAGGAGATCGGGAGCCGGTGATTCCGCATACTGTGAAGTCTGAGTGACTAGGAGAGCTGTTCTGCGGCCGTTATGCGGTGCAGGACGGCTCTTTGTCTGTCCACGTGTTACGGGCGGAGGGGAAGTAAGAAGCGGGATGCAAGATGCAAAGCGGAGCCTGCTGTTTTATAATAAACAGGTTGATACATTGTGTAATGTGAGGGAGGGCTGGCTTATGGATACATTGGTTTTTGCGGGAACAGGGGATGCCATGGGCGTACCCCGGGTCTATTGCGACTGTGACACCTGTACGGAAGCAAGAACAAGTGGGCGCAATAACAGGCTGCGTTCTTCTGTTCTGATAGATAATGGCAGCAATTTTCTGATGATTGACTGCGGGCCGGATTGGCGGCGGCAGATGGAGCTGCTGGGGCACCGCGGCATGCGCAGACTGCTGGTGACCCATGCCCACTTCGACCATATCGGCGGACTGCCGGAATGGGCGGACAGCTGCCGCTGGATGGGCTACCGGGGTGAACTCTACGCTCCGGCGGAAGTGATTCCCGTCATTCAGCGTCAATACCCGTGGCTTGCCGGACACATCGACATGATTCCCTGCGATGACGGCATTTCACTGGACGGCTGGAGGATCAGTACGTGGCGGGTCAATCATGGCAAGAACGGATACTCGTACGCCTACCGGCTGGAGAAGGAGGATTATGTCTGGGTCTACTGCCCGGACTCCATTTCTCTGGGGCCGGACGAAACGAAGCCTATGCACGGAGCAGATCTGCTGGTGCTGGGGACCAGCTTCTACTACGAGGCAGCGGAGCTGTCCACCCGGTCTGTATACGATATGACAGAAGCGGCAGAGCTGCTGAACATTGTGCAGCCGCGCCGTGCGGTATACACGCATATGTCGCATGACGTGAATCTGGAGAAGGAATATATTTTGCCGGAAAAAGTAACGCTTGCCATTACCGGGATGAGGCTTCCGCTGTATCGGGAGAAACCCTAATCAGCCGGAGCAGCTTGTGATTTCAGCATGGACAATCCTGCCTGTATGTAAAGAAGCTCCGGATGCCCCGGAGCTTCTTTACATACAACCTGTTATTCTTGTCCAAGCAGCTTCTCAGTTTTGGATAAGAAGGTTTCCAGTGCTGAGGCGAAGTCGATATTCATCCGTTCAGCAAGAACCATCAACCACCACGCACATTCCCCAAGCTTATGCTCGAGTTCGGTTACAGTATCCCCTTGAGCCAGCCAGCGCCCCTGCTGGGACATCGTCAGACGGCCCACCAATCCGGCATCCGTCAGAAAAGCAAGCGCATCCTCTTCTACAGTCCACTCTTTACCATGATGCTGCCGCTCCAATTGATGATAAAGCTGTCTGATTTGAGCGGAGCGCAGAGCTGCTTCTTGAATATTCATGTTTCATCCCCTGCTTTCTTTTACCAATATAGCACTCTTAAGTAGACGGCAATATGTCATGTTACAATTACAGAATGGACAGGAGAAGCCTGCGGTGAAAGCTGCTTGTGAATCTGCCCCCGGCTTAATATGACATAATGTAGTCCTATTACATGGCGTATATTGAACTTGTAGTCTTGAACCTGTCAATTTAACCTGGAGAATGAAAAATTGCACATTTAAGCAGATATGGAGTGAGCGCGGGTGAACATGAATATGAGAACTCTGCAGCATGATTTTGAGCTGGATAATGCTATTTTTTTCGGCAGCTATGTTCTGGTGATAACAGATGGGAAGATGACAGGCGGGGGCGTGTGAACGGGTATGATGAACATGAGGTAGTCGTGGGAGGACGTAAACATTCGCGACACCTCTCAACGTTCGTTCTTACGCTACCTCCGCAAATTGAAATCGACTTTATATAATGAGTACGGATGCACGGCAGCAGCTTCCTTTCGTTCTAGCCTCTGAAGGGATCATCGCTGATTCCGGCATCCAGCACAATCCGGGCGTACTCCTTAGCGCTGAATAAGGAATGGTCCTTATAGTTGCCGCATTCCAGTGCAGAGACCGCAGGAACAACCTCTGTATCCAGTACTTTATGAAGAACCTTGGTTAGCGCGGCAGCGACGTCAGCAGGATTATGCTCATCCCAGATAATCAGATAGAAGCCGGTCCGGCAGCCCATCGGAGAGATATCGATAATGCCCTCCAGCTCATCCCGCAAATAGGTGGCCAGCAAATGCTCCAGCGTATGGACAGCGGCAGTAGGCAATGCGTCTGCATTCGGCTGCAGGAAGCGCAAGTCATATTTCTGAATCGTACTGCCCTTCGCATTCTTCTCCGTACCGGCAATCCGCACATAAGGGGCTTTTACCTTCGTATGATCCAATTGGAAGCTTTCAACCTTCGCCATCTTCTTCCTCTTCCCTTCTAGCTTTTCATATCAAATTATCACACCGGATAAAAGAAGTAAACCTGTATTGACCCGTACTCTCAGCGTCCCTCCAAGAGATACCCCGTCAGTTTCAGTCTCAAGACCGATCTCTGATTCCGTCTGCCGACGCTGGGGAAGAGTCCTCCAGTTCTGTAAACTGAAGTCATAATAGGCAATAGAGTTAAGAATGAATAGAGGGGTCTGGCATTTTTATGCAACTAATGTGTATATTTCTTTATTTTCAAGAAGAGTAGGACGCACTATAATAACGATATTCTAATGGAATATTTTAAAAGATAAGGATTTATATGCTTCCCGCCTACAAATATCCTTAGCTTTCTCGCTGAGACAGATGCCGTCATCCAAAGGACGGCGTAGCCGTTTCGCTTGTAATTTCATTAAATCGATTATCGTGGAGGGTGAAATTGAATGAGTGAGAATATGGTTCCGATTCTGCTGGATATCCCGGAGAGCTTTGAAACCGAGCGCCTGCTTGTCCGGGCTGCGCAGCCGGGGGACGGTGCTGAGATGAATGAGGCCATCGGGGAGAGCCTGAAGGAATTGCAGCCGTGGATGCCCTTTGCCCGAAGCATGCCTGCGGTGGAAGAGACCGAGCGATTTGTCCGGGAGTCGCGGGTAGCGTATCTGAAACGCTCTACGCTGAATATGCAGATCTACAGCAAAGCGGAAGGGAAGTTCATCGGCAACATTGGCCTGCATCACATTGACTGGGAGGTCCGCTGCTTCGAGACGGGATACTGGATCAGAAGCTCGTGCGCAGGCAACGGATATATTACGGAAGCGGTGAACGGGATTACGGATTTTGCTATCCGTGAGCTTGGGGCTAACCGGATTGAAATCCGCTGCAGTGCGCGGAATAAGCGGAGTGCCGCTGTCGCCGAGCGTGCAGGGTTCACACTGGACGGCATTCTGCGCAAAAGCACCCGCGAGACGGACGGGGAGCTCCACGACAGCAAGGTATATGCTAAGGTGCGTGGTACAGAATTTTAAAGGGAGATGATGATGTGAAGAAGAAGGGTGCTTTCGCCAGATTAAGTACATACATGCTGAGGCATAAGCTGACTTATACCATATTGCTGCTCGTTACCCTATTCAGTATCGTACTTGATCTCACGATGGCCTGGTTTCTGGCCCGGATTACAGATGCTGCGGTCCGTCTGGATGTGGAGGCCTTCGAAGGTCTAGCCTGGTTCGGGGTTATATTCTTGGCTGTTGCCGGAATTAATACGTTTCTCAGTATGTATCTCAAAACCAATATATCAGCCAAAATCAGAAATGAGCTGCGGCAGGATATGATGGGACATACGCTGGCCTTGCCGCAGTCGTATTTTGACCGTAATCATTCGGGCGATCTCTTGTCCCGGTTCACGAATGACAATCAATCGGTCGGTGAAGCCTGCGGACAGGTCATGATGGACCTGCTGCGCAATCCGCTGCTGGCGGTGGCATCCTTCGCCTATCTGATCTATATTAATTGGCTGCTTGCACTGATCTGTCTGTCCGTAGGACCGCTGTTGTTCCTGACCGGCAAAGTATTTGGTAATGCGATGCGTGCCAACAGTGTACGGGTGCAGGAGAGTATGAGCAAAACGACGGCTTTCCTGAATGATATTCTGGGCAGCAGCATGGTGTTCAAGGCCTTCTCAATGGAGCGAAGACTGCAGAAGCAATATGTGGGATACAGTGAGAGCATTGCCTCCGGAGAGAAGAAAAAGGCGAGAATCGAAGGGGCAACGGGGGCTCTTTCCGCTGTGCTGGGTAACCTTACCTTTCTCCTGGCGCTGGTCATTGCCGGATGGTTCGTGGCCAACGGAAGGCTTGAGGTCGGAGCGATGATTGCCTTCATTCAACTGATGAATTATCTGGTAGGGCCGTTCTCGGTACTGCCGGGGCTGGTTGCTTCCATGCAGCAGTCGCTGGGTGCGGCGCAGCGGATTTTTGAAGTAATGGATGCTCCTGTTGAGGTTGATGCACTTCCTCACCAGCTGGTGGAGCAGCCGGATTTCAGGGTATTGCAGCTCTCAGATCTGTCATTCGGATATCCGGAGAGTGAGAAGCTGAGTCTAAACAAGGTTAGTCTGGAGCTGACGCAAGGGAAACAGATGGCGGTGGTTGGCCCGAGCGGCGGCGGTAAATCCACACTGTTCAAGCTGCTGCTCGGTTTCTACAAACCGGATGAAGGCGAAATTTCAATCAATGGCCAGCCGATTGGCGGGATGCCGCTGGAACAGCTGAGAAGTTATTTTGCCTATGTACCGCAGGAGTCGGGGCTGTATACGGGAAGCATCCGTGACAATATCGAGAGCGGCAAGCCGGAGGCAACGGAAGAAGCGATTATTGAAGCGCTGCGGCAGGCGAATGCTTATGAGTTCGTAATGGAATTGCCGGACGGCATTCACACGGATATTGGGGAGCATGGCTCCAGATTGTCCGGCGGGCAGAAACAGCGCCTGTCCATTGCCAGAGCGATGCTGAAGAATGCGCCGATTCTGCTGCTGGATGAAGCTACGGCTGCGCTCGATAACGAATCGGAGAAAATGGTCCAGCAGGCGATCCGGAAGCTGATGAAGGATAAGACAACACTTGTCATTGCCCACCGCCTCACAACCATTCAGAATGCTGACATCATTCTGGTGATGGAGAACGGGGAGTTTGTAGAGCGGGGCAGACATGAGGAGCTGCTTGCTGCAGAGGGGCGATATTCCGGTCTGTATCATTCGCAGCTGGACGAAGAAGTGGCGTCAGAGGGGCTGGAGAGCTGTAAGCCTGGTTTACAGCCAGCGGGAAGTGTGGAGTATGAGAAGCCGGGTCTGGAGATCGCGGTAGGCGAAGCCTAATATCAAGGGATCAATATAACTGTCTTCAGGGTAGCCTACGGCCTTCCCGAAGCATAAACAGCGGGTTTCCGGTTATGGGGGCCCGCTGTTTTTGTCGGATTTTTTTGTTGCGAATGACAGTTCTCACATACAGAGCCAGTAGTCACAAAATATAATAAAAGCAGATTATAAATTTTCGATCTATTCCTCATCAACCCCCTCTAGTACAAACATACGCTGTTGGTTTTGCAGTTCCTTATGGAAGAGCTTTTTAGAATTATACAAAAAGCAGAAATGTGCAAATCACACCCGGCATGTAACCCTCATATGCAGCATAATCATTAGTAATTCATTGTTTATTCCAACCTGTTCGATTGACAGAAGATTGAGAGAAAGGTAATTCACCAAATAGCCAGCATAGGGAATGGAGGAATACGCCCTGATGGAGGTATTGCTCGGCAAATTAGTTGAGCAGAATGAGCTGACTAAGGAAGAAATTATGTATTTCCTTAAGAATCTAACTCCTGATTTCAAGCATCGCTTGTACATTCTAGCGGCACAAACTAGAAAGAAACACTATAATGAAAGCGTTTTTTTGCGAGGCTTAATAGAATTTTCAAACTTCTGTAAACAGGATTGCCTATATTGCGGCCTGCGCAGGTCCAACTCTAGGGCTAGTCGTTACCGGCTGACCGAGGAGGAAATTCTGGAGTGTGCGGCAGAGGGCTATCGTCTGGGATACCGTTCGTTTGTCTTACAGAGTGGAGAGGATTTTTACTTCACGGAAGAACGGATGATCCGCTTAGTCACGAGCATGAAGGATCAGTATCCTGATGCAGCAATTACCTTGTCCATTGGAGAACGAAGCGAAGCATTTTATCGTGCGCTTTTTGATGCAGGGACTGACCGATACTTGCTAAGGCATGAGGCAGCCTCACGCTCGCTTTACGAGTCTTTGCATCCAGGGATGTCGTATGATAACCGCTTGAACTGTCTGCGGACTCTCAAGGAGATTGGCTACCAGGTTGGAGCCGGTTTTATGGTTGGACTTCCGGGTCAGACCTACGAGCATCTTGCAGAGGATCTGCTATTTCTGAAAGAACTTCATCCGGAAATGATAGGCATAGGTCCATTCATCCCGCATAGCGCAACACCGCTTAAAGATGCTCAAGGTGGAACTGTTGAGGACACGCTCGTGATGATTGCCATGGCAAGATTGCTCGTTCCAGATGCTCTTATGCCTGCTACCACGGCAATGGGAACTCTGGATAGAGAAGGCAGGGAGAAGGCGCTTTTGGCAGGAGGAAATGTTGTTATGCCTATTCTGTCACCGCTGAAGGTTCGCGAGAAATATGCCTTGTATGAGAACAAGATTTGCACGGGTGACGAAGCTTCACATTGCAGGAACTGTATTGAAATGAGAATCGCAGCCGCTGGATTTAAGATTGAACTCAGTAGAGGGGATCACTGCAGCTTCATTCGCACACCAGATAAAAGCTAATGCTGTGAACATCATTCTTAATAATGTAAGTGAATACTTTCACGTTCTAAGGAGGAGATTTAATGTCAACTTTGCCAAAAAAGAATGCGCTAGGTTTTTACGAAATCCGTCTTGAATCCATCGGCGGACTTGGTGCCAACCTTGCAGGTAAAATGCTCGCCGAGACAGGTGCTATTGAGCTTGGCTTCAATGCAGCGAACTTCTCGTCCTACGGCTCGGAGAAAAAAGGCACCCCCATCAAAACCTTTGTCCGCTTCTGTGATCCCGAAGTGGAGATCAGGGACCACAGTCCGATTGAAGAGCCCCATCTGGTTGCGGTTTTTCATGAAGCCTTGTACAAGACAGTTAACGTGGTAAGCGGCATGCAGCCGGATGGAGTTGTACTGGTTAACACCTCACGTGACTTCGATGAGGTTCGCGCAGACCTGAAGCTTGAATACGGCACGATTGCATTAGTAGATGCGATGGGGATAGCCGTTGAAGAGAAAACCAAGGTAAATACCTCGATGCTTGGTGCTATGTTCCGTATCTGTGACTTCCTGGATCCGGAAGCGATGCGTAAGGTAATCCGCAGAACCTTTGAGAACAAATACCCGCACTTGGTAGAGCCGAACATCCGTACCTTTGATCGCGGTTACAATGAAGTGAAATTCAAAACCTATGATGTGCCGGAAGGTACCGAAGCCAAGCCTTTTATACGTGCCAAATCCGTACTTGGCTATCTAACACAGCTGCCCGGTGGCGTTATTACAGCTCAAGGCAACAGTATGCTGAAGGATTTGAGCGGCTCGCGGTCTGGAATGCTGCCGGTACTCGATTCAGATTTGTGTGTTAGCTGTGCGGCTTGCGACAATGTTTGCCCTGATTATTGTTTTGTTTGGGAGACCACTGAAGATAAACGCGGACGCCAGCAGCAGCAGCTCCTCGGGATCGATTATCAATACTGTAAAGGCTGTCTGAAATGCATCGATGTATGCCCAACAGAGGCACTCACCAGTCTCCGTGAGGAAGTTGGGTTTGCCGAACAACATCGCGTTCCTCAAGTGTTGTAAATCAATCGAAAGGGAGGATACAAAAAATGGCTGTAGTTGAAAATCAATTGACAGGGGTTAAACTTGCCGAGCAAGTCACACACTTCGAATCCGGAAATGAAATGGCTGCAACAGCAGCAGCTCAAATTAATTACCATATCATGGGGTATTTCCCGATAACGCCTTCCACGGAAGTAGCTCAATACCTGGATCAGATGAAAGCCCGCGGTCAGCACGACATTCAGCTGATCGCAGCGGATGGTGAGCATGGTTCTGCCGGAATATGCTACGGTGCGGCGATGGCGGGCGCACGCGTGATTAACGCTACCAGCTCCCAAGGCTTTCTATATATGCTGGAGCAGCTTCCCACCCAATCCGGGACCCGGTTCCCGATGGTGCTCAACCTCGTTACCCGTGCAGTCAGCGGACCGCTCGATATCCGGGGGGATCACTCCGATTTGTACTATGGTCTGAATGTAGGCTGGGTCATCCTGACAGCCAGTACACCGCAAGCAGTATATGACATGAACATCATGGCACTCCGAATTGCTGAACATTCTGAAGTACGTCTACCCGTTATCGTTGCTTATGACGGCTTCTTCACATCTCACCAAAAACGCAAGGTCCAATATTTCAAAGAGAACGAAGTCGTACAGCATTTTGTGGGTCCAAATCCGAATCACAATTATCCCAACGTCTCAGATCCTTCCCATCCGGTAACCATTGGTGCACATATGGGTGGCGATGACCTGCTGAATAACCATTATCAGCTGTCGGTAGCGCTTGAAAAGGCGGGTGAAGTCTATGCGGAAGTTGCCCGGGAGTATGCCCTCTTGTCAGGACGTGAATATCCGATTCTTGACCTGTATCGTATGGATGATGCCGACGTAGCTGTGTTTCTGCTCAACTCAGCAGGTGAATCAGCCAAGGATACCGTTGACGCGCTGCGCGCCAAAGGCATCAAAGCAGGGTTAGTTCGTCCGAACATCATCCGTCCGTTCCCGGCTGAACAGCTGCGCCAAGCGCTCAAGAACGTCACAGCACTGCTTGTCGGTGAACGCGCAGACTCTTATGGTGCTCAGGGCGGCAACCTGACTCACGAAATCCGCTCCGCTCTGCAAGTAGATCCGGAGAACAAGACTATCATTCTCTCCCGTATCTTTGGCCTGGGCGGTAAAGACTTCTATGCTGATGATGCAGAAGCATTCTTTAAATTGGCTGTTGAGGCGGCAGAAAAGGGCTATGCGGAGACACCTTTTGACTATCATGGATACTACCCTGGTGAAGAAAAGGATGCTCTTGCTCCGGTGATGGAACCGATGCATGGGGATGCCTTCAAAACGGGCCTGATCACAGTCACCCAAAACGAAGATACCGGTTTGTTGAAAGTGAAGCTTCCGCCACTTAGTCAATTGACTGTGAAGCCGCACCGCTTGGCTTCAGGACATGGAGCATGTCCTGGCTGTGGTGCACTCTCCGCACTGGAGCTGTTTTTCAAGGGAATCGAAGGCGATATGGTCGTCCTGTTCCAGACAGGATGCGCGTATGTTGTAACGGCAAGCTATCCGTACTCGTCTCATAAACAAACCTTTGTCCACAATCTGTTCCAGAATGGTGCAGCCACCTTAGCCGGTATGGTGGATGCCTTCTATGAATTGAAGCGGCGCGGCGAAGTTCAGGTTAGTGACGATGTGACCTTCGTGATGGTATCCGGTGACGGCGGCATGGATATCGGGATGGGCGCAACCGTAGGTGCAGCACTCCGCAACCATAAAATGATCATCCTTGAATACGATAACGAGGGTTACATGAACACTGGCTCTCAATTGTCCTACTCCACACCTATGGGACACATGACCAGCACCTCTGGTGTCGGTAAAACTCAAAAAGGGAAGAAGGGGCATCACAAGGATACGGCTCAAATTCTGGCGGCCTGCAACATCCCTTATGTATTCACCGGTGCCGAATCCAATCCTCAGGATTTGCTGCAGAAGGCAGCCAAGGCACAGTGGTACGCCAATAATGTCGGGACTGCCTACGGGAAGCTGCTCTGCGCCTGCCCGCTGAACTGGAAATCCGCTGACCATAGTGGCTATGACCTAGTGAAGGCGGCTGTGGATTCCTGCTTCTTCCCGCTGTATGAAATTGAGCAGGGCATCACCAGCATCACCTACAATCCGGAACTGAAGGGCAAGCGTATTCCGGCAGTGGATTGGCTGAAGGGAATGGGCAAAACCAAACATCTGCTCAAGGATGAAGAGCTGCTGAAAGACTTCGAAACCGAAATTGAGCGCCGCTGGAGCAGGCTGAAACTTAAGAGCGAAAGTTCGCTGCTCTAGTATGGGTTGTGATGAGGCTGACAACTGCCGGAGTTGGCCTCATTCTTTTCACTGAAAATCATTCTCAATACATTATATCCGGAGTTAAGCAAAAAATTCAAGATTCCTGAGTACCTTGCCTAACTTTTTTACCTTGAATGGAGGGAGTATGGACATGGAACAACAAGCCAGCAGTTGTGTGGGCGTAGCCGAAGCGGATGAGAAGCTGATGAAGGTACAATCCGCGATTTCTCAGTTCAAAATGATCAAGGGGGCACTAATCCCCGTACTACATGAAATTCAGGATATTTACGGGTATCTGCCGGAGCCGGTGCTCCAGATAGTGTCTGCCGAGCTAAACTTGCCGATGAGTGAAATCTATGGTGTCGCGTCCTTTTATCATTTCTTTTCGCTAACCCCCAAAGGGGAGAATGTGGTCCATCTATGCCTCGGGACAGCCTGTTATATCAAAGGCGCACAAGGGATTCTCGACCGTCTGAGCACGGAGCTTAAAGTGCCTGTTCAGGGAACTACTGAGGACAACAAATTCACACTTGAAGCCACACGCTGCTTGGGGGCCTGCGGTCTTGCACCAGTTATGACGATTGGCGAGAAGGTCCATGGACGGCTGGCGCCTAATAACATTCCGGTAATTCTGAAGGAATACAAATGATGATCCTGCGCCTCTGGCGCATGTGATAGGGGAGGTATGAGTATGAAGCTTCTAACGGATCTTGAGGCCATCAGAACGCTTACGCAAGCTCGTCTGGACAACCGGAGAATCACCGGGGAATCTCCGGATTCCATCTCGTTCAGATCAGTGATGGTATGCGGGGGGACGGGATGTACATCGTCCGATTCCAATCAGATTATTGCTAAGCTTAACCAGGAAATAGCAGGCCACGGCATTCAGCAGCAGGTGGAAGTGGTACGTACAGGCTGCTTCGGACTATGCGAGCTCGGGCCGGTCGTTATCGTCTATCCGGAAGGGATTTTTTACAGCCGGGTGGAGGTTCAGGATATTCCAAAGCTGGTGGAAACGCATCTGCTTCAGGGCAAACCATACGAGAAGAAAATCTACGAGAAGACCAAGCAGGACGGCGAAATCCTGAATTTTGAAGAAACCGAATTCTACAAGAAACAAGTGCGGATTGCTTTGCACAACTGCGGTGTCATTGACCCGGAGAATATTGATGAATATATCGGCAGTGACGGCTATCAGGCGCTTGACAAAGTACTGAAGACCATGAGCCGTCAAGAGGTTATTGATACGATGAAGCAGTCCGGACTGCGGGGACGCGGCGGCGGCGGATTCAACACTGGTCTGAAATGGGAGTTTGCCGCGAAGCAGGATAAAGAGCAGAAGTACGTCATTTGTAATGCGGATGAAGGAGACCCGGGGGCATTCATGGACCGCTCGATCCTCGAAGGCAATCCTCATTCGGTCATTGAGGCGATGGCGATTGCCGGCTATGCGATTGGCTCTAACCAAGGCTTCATCTATGTCCGTGCGGAATATCCGATCGCAGTCCAGCGGTTCATGAAAGCGCTTGAACAAGCCCGTGAATATGAGCTGCTCGGCGACAATATTCTTGGAACAGGCTTTAGCTTCAGCATCGATGTGCGGCTTGGCGCGGGGGCTTTTGTCTGCGGGGAAGAAACGGCTTTGATCCATTCGATTGAAGGGCACCGGGGAATGCCGACGCCCAAACCGCCTTTTCCGGCTGTTCAGGGCCTGTGGGGGCAGCCGACGATCATCAACAATGTGGAAACCTTGGCGAATGTTGCCCAGATTATTCTAAAAGGCGCCCCGTGGTATGCAAGCATCGGGACCGAGAAGTCTAAGGGCACTAAAGTATTCGCTCTGGGCGGAAAGGTTGTGAACACCGGGCTCGTTGAGGTTCCTATGGGAATCACGCTGCGCGAAGTTATTTTTGAAATCGGCGGCGGGATTCCGGGCGGCAAAAAATTCAAGGCCGTACAGACCGGCGGGCCTTCCGGCGGCTGTCTGACGGAAGAGCATCTGGACTGCACCATTGATTTCGATACACTGACCAGCCTGGGCTCCATGATGGGCTCAGGAGGCATGATCATCATGGATGAAGACACCTGTATGGTTGACGTTGCCAGGTTCTACCTGGATTTCACACGCGATGAGTCCTGCGGGAAATGCACGCCTTGCCGTATAGGCACCAAACGCCTGCTGGAGCTGCTGGATAAGATCACGGAAGGCAAAGGAAGCTTAGACGATCTTGAGAAGCTGGAGAACCTTTCGGTGCAGATCAAGAATGCCTCACTGTGTGCGTTAGGCCAGACTGCTCCAAATCCGGTATTATCCACCATTAAGTATTTCCGCGAGGAATACTTGGCCCATATTGAAGGTCATAAATGTCCGGCTGGTGTCTGTAAATCGCTGATTTCTTATGAGATCGATCCTGATCTGTGCCGGGGCTGCAGCCTTTGTGCCAAGAAGTGTCCAACGGATGCGATCTCCGGCGAACTGAAGGAACCGTTTGTCATCGATACGGCGGTCTGCATCAAATGCGGCGTCTGCTTCGATGTATGCAAGTTTGAAGCCGTAGCGATAGTCTGACGAGAGGAGTGAACACTTTGAATACGATAAAAATCATGATCGACGGGATCGAGACAGAAGTCCAGAAAGGCACAACTGTGCTCGAAGCGGCGCGAAATCAAGGCATTGATATCCCCTCCCTGTGTTATTTGAAAGGAATCAACCACTCGTCCAGCTGCCGGGTATGTGTGGTGGAGGTGGGTCCGAGGCTTATTGCCTCCTGCACGCTGATTGCGGAAGAAGGCATGAAGATTCAGACGAACACCCGGAAAGTCCGGGAAGCCCGTAAAGCTTCCGTTGAGCTTTTACTGTCCGATCATAGTCAGGAGTGTCTCAGCTGCTCCCGCAGCGGCGGTTGTGAACTGCAGGACGTCTCCAGTGCGCTGAATATCCGCAAAGTGACCTACACAGGTGAGAAATCCAGCCAGGAGAAGGATTATACATCCCCGTCTATCGTTCGGGATGCATCCAAATGTATCCTTTGCGGCCGCTGTGTCGGGGCTTGCGGGACGATGCAGACAGTGGGTGCCATCAGCTTCGCGAAGCGCGGGTTCGATACGGTAATCTCTACCGCGTTCGGCCGTCCGCTTGCCGAGTCCACCTGTGTCAACTGCGGCCAGTGTATTATGGCTTGTCCGGTAGGTGCACTTAGTGAGCGTGAGAACATCGATGATGTGTGGAATGTGCTCGCAGACCCGGGCAAATATGTTGTGGTCCAGACAGCACCTGCTGTACGCGTAGCCCTGGGAGAAGAATTTGGCCTGCCGGTTGGAACCCGGGTTACCGGTAAAATGGTCGCAGCACTGCGCAGGCTTGGATTTGATAAAGTGTTCGACGCCAACTTTGGCGCGGATCTCACCATTATGGAAGAAGGGACCGAACTGCTCTCCCGAATCAGCAGCGGAGAGAACCTGCCGCTCATGACATCCTGTTGTCCCGGCTGGGTGAAATTTATGGAGCATAACTTCCCTGACCGGCTGGATAACCTGTCTACCTGCAAGTCACCGCATGAAATGGAAGGCGCTATCGTGAAGTCCTTCTTCGCCAAGAAAATAGGGATGGATCCCAAAAATATGTCCGTAGTCTCCATCATGCCTTGTACCGCCAAGAAATTCGAAGGAGCGCGTGAAGAGCTGTCAAGTGAAGGGCTGCAGGATGTTGACTGGGTCCTCACCACCCGTGAGCTGGCATCCATGATCAAGGAAGCCGGTATAGACTTTGCGAACCTGAAGGACGAAGCGTTCGATAATCCGATTGGCCAGGGCTCGGGGGCAGCCGTTATATTCGGTGCAACGGGCGGTGTTGCAGAAGCAGCACTCCGTACGGTATTCGAAATCACCTCAGGCAAGGAACTGGATACGGTCGAATACACAGCTGTGCGGGGAATGGATGGCATTAAGGAGAATGTGATCGAGCTGCCGAATGGCCAGAAGATCCGTACGGCTGTTGTTCATGGTCTGGGCAATGCCCGCAAGCTGATGGAAGCGATGGAGCTCGGGGAAAAAAGCTATGAGTTCATAGAAGTCATGGCCTGCCCCGGCGGCTGTATTACGGGCGGAGGCCAGCCGATCCTGAATGCGGGGACATCCGAGCGGATCGATATTAAGGCTGAGCGTGCCAAAGCGATCTACACGGAAGATGAGGCGCAGACGGTTCGCAAATCGCATAACAATCCTTTTATCAAAGCGCTCTATGAAGAATTCTTAGGGGAGCCTAACGGTCACCTGGCCCATGAGCTGCTGCATACTCATTATAGGGTGCGTTCCAAAGTATAAGCTTATGGCCTACACATTTAAGAGGAGGTGACGAATTTGCGGAAGGGCTGGGAAGCGGCGGATTTTATCAATGATGAAGAAATTCTGCTTAGTCTGGAAGAGGCGAAAGTGAAGGCTGGCGATCAGGCCTATGTGCAGTCTATCTTAGAAAAAGCAAGGGCATGCAAGGGGCTTACGCACCGGGAGGCAGCTGTCCTTCTTGAAGTTACAGATCCAGAGGTGCTAAGCAGTATTAACCGTTCTGCAAAGGTGATTAAAGAGAAAATATACGGCAACCGTATTGTATTATTCGCTCCTTTATATATAAGCAACTACTGTGTGAATAACTGCGACTACTGCGGATACAAGCACACCAACGGGGATTTCCTGCGGAGGAAGCTAAGCCAAGAGGAATTAGCCGCTGAAGTACGTGTGCTTCAGGAGCTGGGGCATAAGCGCCTTGTTCTGGAAGCGGGGGAAGATCCGGTGAACTGTGACATTGACTATGTTGTCGAAGCCATCCGGACGATCTATTCTGTCAAGGTGGATAATGGCAGCATCCGCCGTGTGAACATTAATATTGCGGCTACTACAGTGGAAGATTATACGAAGCTTAGGGATGCGGAGATAGGCACCTACATTTTGTTCCAGGAGACCTATCACAGACCCACCTATGCAGTCATGCATCCCCAGGGACCCAAAAGCGATTATGACTGGCACACTACGGCCATGGACCGGGCACAAACGGGGGGGATCGATGATGTGGGCATAGGCGTTCTCTACGGCCTATATGACCATAAATACGATACTGTTGCTATGCTGATGCATGCCGAGCATCTGGAAGAGAGGTTTGGTGTGGGTCCTCATACGGTATCTGTTCCCAGGCTGCGTGAGGCGGAGAATGTAAATCTGGATGTGTATCCGCATCTGGTGAAGGATGAGGATTTCAAGAAGCTTGTTGCCGTCCTGCGCCTGGCTGTTCCCTATGCCGGAATGATTCTCTCCACCCGTGAAGAGCCAGCCTTCCGTGACGAGGTGATCAAGCTGGGGATTTCACAGGTGAGTGCAGGCTCCTGTACCGGGGTCGGAGGCTATATGGAGAACAAGCAGGGGGCCGCATGCCAGCCCAGCGAGAAGCCTCAATTCGAAGTCAGTGATCACCGGTCACCGGAGGAGATTATTCTTGGACTATGCCAGGATGGATACGTTCCCAGCTATTGTACCGCCTGCTACCGGGAAGGGCGGACGGGTGACCGTTTCATGCGGCTGGCCAAATCCGGGCAGATTCATAACATCTGCCAGCCCAACTCTCTTTTAACCTTCAAAGAATACTTGCTGGATTATGCGGACGAAACGACCCGTACCTTGGGGGAAGAGATCATCCGTAAGGGGCTTGAGGATATTCCGAAGGAAGCTGCGAGGAAGGCAACGATTGACCGGCTCCTGCGCCTAGAAAACGGTGAACGGGACATACACTTCTAAAAATCGCATATTGAGGAGAGAAAAGTGATGCAATTTACACCCCAATCTAACAAAATGCATATTGCTGTTTTTGGAAGAAGAAATGCAGGAAAATCCAGTCTGATTAACGCGCTCACCGGGAAATCAACGTTGCTGGTCAGTGATGAGCCGGGAACGACAGCTGAACCGATATTCCAATACCTGACTATGAAAAATATGGGCACCCAGATTATCGTAGATACAGCAGGAATTGATGATGAGGACCTGTTCCGGGTCCAAAAGACGAGAGAGGTCATGGATCTGACAGATCTTGGAATTATGATCTTCTCGGATGAGGCCGGCGACTATAAGCTGGAGAAGGAATGGGTCCGGGAAATGGATAAACGGAATATCCCTGTTATCGGGGTGATCACCAAAACGGACGACCATTATACAGATATTGATTCCTTAAAAGCGGCGCTGACTATACCCTTCGTGAAGCTCAGTGTGAAGCGGAACACGAACCTTGGCAGTCTGCGTTTTGCCATGAGCGACCTTGCTCCCGCCGAGTTTGAGCGGAACAGCATCGTAGGGGACCTCGTGAACCTGGGCGATCTGGTCGTAATGGTGATGCCTGAACTGATCCCTGCACCGAAATACCGGCTGGTCGCCTCACAGCAGCAGATCCTCCGCGACCTGCTCGATCATCACGCCATAGCCGTATCTGTTACTGAAGAAGAACTGCCGGAGCTGCTTGCGGGCTTAAACCGTCTGCCGAATCTGGTCATTACCGATTCACAGGTGTTTGACAGAGTGAACGAGATCATACCTGCGAGTGTGCCATTAACCACGTTTGCGATCCTGATGGCGCGCTTTAAGGGGGATTTGAACACCTTTGTGGCCGGTGCCGGAATGATCTCAAGCCTCAAGCCCGGCGACAAGGTTCTGCTGTCAGAGGCCTGCATCCATCACCCGCATAACGGAGAGATTGACCGTATGCTGGTCAAGGCCAAACTGGAGGAGATCGCCGGCGGCAGACTGGAGATTACGACCAGCGTGGGTCCGGATTTCCCGGATGATATCTCCGGGTATAAGCTGATCGTTCACTGTGGGGGCTGCATCTTTAACCGGAAGCAGCTGATGATGCGGCTGCGGAGCTCGGGAGTGCAGAACGTGCCGATTACCAACTACGGCATCGCTTTTGCCTATTTCCGCGGGATCCTGCCGCGTGTGCTGGAAGTTCTGGAAGTAAAGGCCTAAGCAGATTATCCCCATGGAGAATCCGCTGAACGCCTTCCGTATGGAGCAGGATGCATTAGGCACCAGAAATATACCGCAGTCAGCGTATTACGGGATTCATACTGCACGGGCCATGGATAATTTTGCGGTAAGCGGCAGAACGGTTAATGCGCATCTGCTGCATGGCCTGGTGACGGTGAAGAAAGCTGCGGCGCTGGCCCATATGAAGCTGAATACCTATCCGGCAGCGATAGCCCTGGCGATTGTTGAGGCCTGTGATGAAATTCTGGCAGGTGCTTACCGTGAACAATTCACTGTAGATGCCATGCAGGGCGGTGCCGGGACATCAACCAATATGAATGTGAACGAAGTGATCGCGGGCCGTGCGATTGAGCTCCTGGGCGGAGAGCGGGGCGACTATTCAAGGGTACATCCTCTGGATCATGTCAACTGCTGCCAGTCCACCAATGATGTCTATCCCACTGCGCTAAGGATTGCCGCTATCGGGCTGGTCCGAAGGCTGAGTGAGGCCTTCGCGTCTTTGCAGGAAGCCCTTCAGGAGAAGGAGAATGCCTTCGCGGATGTGCTCAAGCTGGGCCGTACGGAGCTGATGGATGCGCTGCCGATGATGGCAGGGCAAGGCTTCGGAGCCTATGCCAAAGCGGTAGCCCGGGACCGCTGGCGTCTCTACAAAGTGGAGGAACGGCTCAGGGAGATCAACATTGGGGGGACTGCCATCGGAACAGGTCTCAATGCACCGGTGAAATATACGTTTTTGATTACTGATATCTTGCAGGATTTGACCGGGTATGGTCTGGCCCGCAGTGAATACCCGATGGACCTTACGCAGAATATGGATGTGTTCGCTGAAGTATCCGGACTGCTGAAGGCTGCGTCTATTAATCTGTTGAAAATATCGGGTGATCTGCGGCTTCTGGCCAGCGGGCCGTCCGGAGGCCTCGGGGAGCTTGAACTGCCGGCTGTGCAGGCCGGCTCCTCGATTATGCCGGGTAAGGTCAATCCCGTCATGGCAGAGATGACGGGGCTTGTTGCGATGCGGGTCATTGCGAATGACACCGCTGTGACGCTGGCGGCGGCCGGCGGCCAGCTGGAGCTGAATGCATTCATGCCGCTGATCGCCGATGCGCTCCTGGAGTCTCTGGAGATTCTGGCAAATGCCGTTAACCTGTTCGAAGAGCGGTGTGTCCGCGGCATCCGTATTTGTGAGCAGCGTTGTCAGGAGCATGTGATGAATTCCTCTGTGCTGGCCGCTGCGCTGGTCCATCACATCGGTTACGAGAAGAGTGCGGAGATCGCCAAGCAGGCAAGCCGGGAAGGCAAAACGGTACGGCAGGTGCTGCTCGAGGCACAGCTTCTTCCGGAGTCTGAGATTGCACAAATCCTGAATCCCAGTCAAGTGACCAGACCGGGTGTTCCCGGCAAATAAATACGGACACGCGCTAACCGTTATTGGGGAAGGAGAGAGCCGTATGAGTATGAATCATACGCCCCGTTCGAATCGTCTGCACATCGCTATATTCGGCAGGAGCAACGCCGGGAAATCAAGCCTGATCAACGCGATCACAGGGCAGGATGCCGCGCTTGTGTCCCCCGTCAAAGGAACAACAACAGATCCCGTGTATAAAGCTATGGAGCTGCTGCCGCTCGGACCAGTCGTATTTATTGATACCGCCGGCCTGGATGAGACGGGAGAGCTCGGTGAACTGCGGAAGCAGAAGACGCTGGATGTTCTTAACAAATCCGATCTGGCCCTGATCGTCGTTGATGCTGCTTGCGGTGTGCTCCCGCTGGACCGGCAGATTGCTGAGACCGTCCGCAGCAAGGGTATTCCAGCGATGGGAATACTGAATAAAATAGATTTATTGATTGGCAATGAGTCTTCCCGGACAGAAGAGTTTGCCGCTCTGGCCAGCCGGACGGAGCTGGAGCTGGGGATGAAGGTGATTCCCGTTTCTGCGTTGGACCGGCAAGGGATACCGAAGCTGATGAAAGCGCTGGGCACTGCTGTGCCGGAAGCCGAGGATAAATTCCGCATTATCGGCGATCTGGTCTCTCCGGGAGATTTGGTCGTACTCGTGGTTCCGGTTGACCAGGCTGCGCCCAAAGGCAGGCTGATTCTTCCCCAGCAGCAGACCATCCGTGACTTGCTGGAGAGCGATGCCATTGCAGTGGTAACAAAGGAATTCGAGCTGAAGGAGACCCTGGAGAGTCTCGGCAAGAAGCCGCGGCTGGTGGTGACCGATTCACAGGTGTTTCTGAAGGCTGCGGCGGATACGCCAAGGGATATCCCGCTGACTTCATTCTCAATCCTGTTTGCCCGGCAAAAGGGCAATCTTGAAGAGATGGTTAGAGGCGCGCGTGCCATCGACAGGCTGCAGGATGGGGACAGGGTGCTGATTGCCGAGGCCTGCACCCATCACAGTCAAGCCGATGATATCGGCACCGTGAAGCTTCCGCGCTGGCTCCGCCAGGCTACCGGCAAGCAGCTGCAGTTCGAGTTCGCCAGCGGCATGAGTTTCCCGGACGATCTGGAGGATTTCTCGCTTATTGTTCATTGCGGGGGGTGTATGCTCAGCCGCAGGCAGATGCTCTGGCGGATGGAGCAGGCACAGGACGCCAGGGTTCCCATCGTCAATTATGGGGTTGCGATTGCATTTGTGCAGGGTATACTGGAGCGGGCAATTTCACCGTTCCCGCTTGCGCGTATGGCCTGGGAGGAGAACAAGCCGCAGGAATAATTGTGATTCTATTTGAAAAAAAGAGTGCCTACCGCCGGGTTCAGTAAACCGGCGGTAGGCACTCTTTGTGCTGCTGCCGGAGGGCAGCAGGGGGAAGCGGGTAAAGCTTAGGCTGCTTATTCAGCAGTGTTCAGAATGAATTTATCAATCGCGTATTTCACGCCGTCCTCATTGTTGCTGAGGGTAACGAAATCGGCGATTTCCTTCAGGGCAGGAATAGCATTCGCCATCGCGACACCGAGACCGGCGGCTTCGAGCATCTCATGATCGTTCCAGGAATCGCCGACAGCGATGGTCTCGGACAGCTCGCAGCCGAAATGCTTAGCCAGGAATTCGAGCGCCAGGCCCTTGGTGCCTTCATGATGCATGATCTCCAGGAAATGCGGCTTGGACTTCGTGATGTGAACCGAATCACCAAGCAGATTGCGCAGGATCGGAGACAGTTCATCCAGGAAGGCCGGATCGTCGATGATGAGCATTTTAGGTGTTTTTTGCGGAACCAGCTTCTCTTCCCAGTTCGGCTCAATGTAGTATTGTGTTCCGTTCAAGGTAGAATAATCGATCAGCTTCTGGTTCTCTTCGCGGGCATAGAGCTTGTCGTCGATGTAAGTCTGCAGATGCAGGTCATGCTCCACACAGTACTGGAACAGCTTGCGCACTGCATCCTGCGGCACATAACGCTCATAGAGCACTGCTTCATCCAGCAGATTCTTAACTAATGCACCCTGGTAGGTGATGATCGGCACATTCAGTCCGGTCTGGCGGGCAATCGCCTGGGCGGAGGCATATGCGCGTCCGGTAGCGAGTGTAACTACAACGCCTGCGGCGACAGCCTGTTCCAGGGCGGTTTGGGTGGCAGGGGTAACTTCCTTGTTGTCATTAATCAGGGTGTCGTCAATATCGATAGCAATCAATTTGTACATTTGGGTTCTCTCCTAAAAGGTTGGTTTAGTCTGGCTTTCCGCTGAATCTTCTATAAGAAGGGGAACAGAAGCACGACTTTTTGTCTGAAGCATGTAACTTTTAAAATGGGGCTAGCCCTCCGCCTTCGTCCGCACTGGATCAGGACTCAGCTCCGCCATCAGCATGGCGGCAAGTATGCATCCACAGCCTAGCGCAGCGGACAGGCCGAGTATCTCTCCGCCGAAGAGCAGGCCCGTTACTGCAGCGAATACCGGCTCTGTGGCATAAATAATCGCCACCCGGGACGGGGTGGTGTATTTCTGGCAGGCGGTCTGAATCCAGAAGGCGAAGGCGCTGGTCGGGCCGATGGAGATTAGCATGGCCCAGAGCACTTCCGGCTTCGCGAGCAGCTCTCCGCTGTGCATAAGCGGTGCGGGGCCATCCACCAGAAGGGAGGCCAGGACGCTGAACAGGCCCACAAAGGCAAGCTGCAGCGCGGCCAGCGGCAAGGCCGGATAACGCGGCGCATATATGCCGGTATACACGATCTGCAGTGCAAAGAAGGCGGCGCAGAGCAGGATCAGGCCATCGCCCTTATTCAGGGAGAACGCAGAGCCGGTGAAGGTCAGCAGATACAGGCCAACCGCAGCGAGTCCGGCACTGAACCAGGTGAAACGGGAGATGGCATGCTTCAGCAGCGCCAGAGACAGGAAAGGTACAAGTACCACTGACAGTCCGGTAATGAACCCTGTATTGGAGGTGGTAGTATACAGCAGTCCTATGGTCTGGAAGCCATAGCCCAAGAAGAGCAGCAGGCCCAGCAGCAGAGCATGCAGAATCATACGTAAGCTTAGCTTCTTCCATTCCTGACGGTAGAAGACGGCAGTAATTAGGGCAAGCAGCAGGGCGGCACCTATAAACCGGATGCTGTTGAAGGCAAGCGGCGGCAGTACCCGGACGGCAGATTGCACAATAAGAAACGTACATCCCCACATCATCGCCACCAGCAGCAGACTTAGATCGGCGATTCGGGAGCGATTCACAAGGTGTCATCCTTTCAGGGCCGGTTGAGTTGTCCAAATTGTATCCTAAATCAGGGGGCAGGACAAGCCGAAACTGCGTAGCGGCCGTGTCCGTACGGGATACAGGAAGCTTGTAACCCGTTATCCGCTGGACAAAAAAGGAAAGCCTTGGTATACTTCGATAACCGCACACTTGTTCTTATTTCGGGCATCCAGAATCATTATACTCTCATATGAAGGAGCGGATTCACCATGATGGGCAAATCCCATTTAGTTATCAGCACCGGGGTTACCTTGTCCGCCATGAGTTTGCTTGGGCTTGAAATCACTCTTCCGGCCGTCGCCGTTGCGGTGGTCAGCTCGCTGCTGCCCGATATCGACGAGCCGAATTCACTGCTGGTACGCAAGGCAGTTCCCGAGTTTCTGCTGCGTATCCTGCAGGTATCCCTGATCGGGGCGGCTATTTATCTTTATTTTGCAGGAATCGCTGCTCCGCCGTGGAATATGGCCCTGGCTCTGCTGGTCGGCAGTGTGTCTTTTCTGCCGGGCAGGAGGCTGAGGCATCTGGTGATGCTGCTGATTGCGCTGGCGCTGTTTGCTTTTGCCGATGCCTATGAGCCATGGAACTATATTGCCGCCTGTGTGCTGGTCGTAGCTTCCGTTGTCCCGCACCGGGGAATCACGCATACGCTGTATGCCGTGGCCGGCTGGGGGGCGCTGCTGTATTTTGTATCAAAGGGCATGGATGATGGCGGCAGTCTCTGGATTGCCGGGAGTATGTCCTACGGCCTGCATCTGCTGGCCGATTCCCTGACCCAGCGCGGAATTACGCCGCTGCCCCCGCTGCCGGTCAAGCTGCGGCTGAAGCTGATGAGCACCGGCACGAAGAAAGGCAATGCGGTGGAGAAGGTGTGCGTAATGCTCACGCTGGCGCTGGTTGTCTTTGTGTTTGTGCTTACACCCTCTTTGGGATGACGTCTGATAGCGAACGGGTTAGGTCAGGATGCGGTGAGGACCGGAAATAGTTGGATTTCGTACACTTGCTGATGAATGAATGCTTCCTGCTGCAACAGCAGGTGGATAAACAGCACTTATAACCTCTCGGTTCGGCCTAAGTAGCGAATGAGAGCAATAATAGATGCTGTTTATCCACTTGCTTCCCTGGAATCCTCAGAAACGGGCGATTTAAGATACGTTTATCCACTTGCTTGTTGAGGGGGAGCGGCAGTGCTTGGTTCAATACCGGCAAGCGTATACGGCAAAGCCCTCCGGTGCGGAGATCATCCGCGCGGGAGGGCTTTGGCCTGTAATGCCTTCTATTTTATTCCTCAAGTTTATTCTTCAAGAAACACCAGTCCGATGAAGTCTTCCGGCTCAATGCGGCCGAAGTAATGCTTCAGATCGAGATCAGCCAGTGCCTCTCTGACGTCAGCTTCCGCATAACGTTTGCCGCGCAGCGCGTTCTCCACATCCGCCACATCGCCGACGCCGAAGAAGTCCCCGTAGATTTTGATCTCGCGGATGACAGAATCTTCAATATCCATGCGGATATCCACCAGCCCAGCCGGGAATTTGCGGGTATGCTTCACATTGCTTTTTGGCGAGAGGCCGTAGTTCCAGTCCCAGTTCTGGTAATGCTCCTTGGAGATTTCATTGATCCGCACCCAGTCGTCCATGGTCAGCTTGTACTGGGGGACCTCGGACGCCTCCATCCCGAAGATGGAACGCAGCAGGCCTTCGCGGAACGCCTCAATCGTCATATCGGGGTTGCCCAGCAGCTCTTTGATATTGGCGACGCGGCTGCGTACGGACTTGGTGCTCTTCGATTTGAACTTCTCGGGATTCACATTCAGTGAAGCCTGGACATCATCCAGATTAAGGTCAAACATTAAGGTGCCGTGGCTGAACATACGTCCGCGTGTGGAGAATTGGGCATTGCCGGAGATTTTCTGCTCCCCTACCTGAAGATCGTTGCGTCCGCTCAGCTCGGCGTTCACTCCCATCGACTGCAGATAGTCGATAACGGGTTGGGTGAATTTGAGGAAGTTATGGAAAGACTGTCCGTCATCCTTGGTAATGAAGCTGAAGTTCAGATTGCCCAGATCATGATAGACCGCGCCGCCGCCGGATAACCGCCGTACAACCTGGATATTGTTGTCCTTCACATATTCCTGGTTGATCTCTTCGATGGTGTTCTGATGTTTGCCGATAATAATCGACGGGCTGTTGATATAAAAAAGCAGATAGCTCTCGTCCATCGGCAGGTTCTTGAGTGCAAATTCCTCAATGGCCAGATTGACCGATGCGTCTGTAATTCCGGTGTTATCGATAAAAAGCATAGTGATTCCTCCGCTTGGCCATAGTAAACTGCTGTACTTATTCTAAACTAAAAGAGAGATTTCCACAAAATCGAAAGTTTACTTAGCCGGCCGGAGTTACGCAAGGGCCGCCAGTTTACCCTCCACTGAGGCTGGAGGAGGACTTCTGCCCGGCATAATCAGCTTCGCCCGGTATTTCTCCGCTTGATAAGTGCCTGGGATCATCATGCCGGGCGCACCTGTGCGTTTGCTGTGGAGCATTGACGTACTTCCGGCAATTGGCCGATAATTGGGTGACGGATTGCTAAGTTTCACACTACATAGGCTTATGTGTTGTACGTATTGCAACTTTGCATCCTAAATACCTCATTATTCACACAGATTGTTGTATGAGATACAAGAATTGTCCTGCTAAACCGCTTGGAGGGGACGAAATGCTGCCTTTTATACAACAGTTCTGGATTATTGCCGGGATCATGCGGAGAATGTTGTATTATGGGCAGGATTTTGGCAGCGGCTGATCTGCTACTCAAATAAGTGTAGTTCAATTAAATTAATGAAGTAATGATTGAGCGTAAAGGGAGTGTACTCATGCTTGAAAAATACGGACACGGCGGCGATCTGTTGACTGCGGCCGAGCTATACGGAGAGAATAGCGGTGGCTTCCTGGATTTCAGCGCCAATATTAATCCGCTGGGCCCGCCGCCGGGGGTGCTCGCGCTGCTGCGGGATGCAGTCTCCGCGATTACAGCGTATCCTGATCCCGGACACCGGAGGCTGAAAGCGCTGCTCGCGGAGAGCCTGGGCGTAGGCACGGACTGGATTACCGTTGCCAATGGAGCCGCCGAGTCGATGGCCCTGCTCCTGCTGGCAGAGGCCCCGCGCCGCGTAGGCATCGTCGAGCCGTGCTTCTCCGAGTACCGCCAGCTGGCGGAGCAGTTCGGTGCCGAGGTTTTGTCCGTTCAGGGGACCCGAGGCAGCGATTACCGGGCCTCCGTGGACGAGATCTCCGGCCTGCTGGAGCAGACGGATCTGCTGTTCCTCGGCCAGCCGAATAATCCGAACGGCGTCCAGTATCCGCTGGACGAGCTGCGGGTGCTGGCCCGCAGGGCGGAAGCCTGCGGGACGATTCTTGCCGTGGATGAAGCGTTCACCGACTTCATCCCGGAGGCGGACCGGCAATCCCTGCTGCCGGAGCTGGGGGCTTACCGTCATACGGTGCTGGTGCGCTCGATGACGAAGTTCTTTGCCATTCCCGGGCTGCGGCTGGGCTTCACCGCCGCGCACCCGGAGCTTGCCGCGGCGATGACCGGCAAGCAGGTGACCTGGAGCGTGAACGGCCTGGCGCTGCTGGCCGGTGAAGCCTGTCTGCAGAGCGGCGACGGCTACGGGCAGGAGACGCGCGCGCTGATCGCAGCAGAGCGGCAGCTGCTGCGCCAAGGTCTGCTTGAGCTCGGCTGCGAAGTGCCGCCGGGCGAAGCGAACTTCCTGCTGCTGCGGCTGGCCGCTCCGTGGAGCGCGCAGGAGATGCAGCGGCGGCTGGGCGCGGGCGGCATACTCGTCCGCAGCTGCGCGATGTACCCCGGCCTTGAGCCGGGGCATATGCGCGTCGCAGTGAAGGGCCGGGCGGACAATGCCCGGCTGCTGCGGGAGCTGGGGGCGGCGCTGCGGGCGGGGAGCTGAGAGCTGCTGCAACAATGGAGAGCGAGCCAGCCGCCCGCCGTTACGCACCCGCCGCTAGCCGTCAGCGTGCCAGCCAGCAACGGTTCTCCGTCTCGCTTCGCTGCCAGTGTGCACGTAGCCTCTCCTCAAGAAATTAGTGGAAAAAGAGCATTTATTTAGCCTGAAACAGACATTTTCGGGACAGAAGTTGGAAAAAGTACATCTATTCGTCCCGCATCCCCGTTTGGAGGCGAAATCAAGAGAATTAGATGCTGTTTTTCCACTTAATAACCGTATGCACGGTTAAAGCATATAATTAAATGTCATAATTCCACTTATTAGGCCGGCTATAGCACGGAACGGAACCCGTCTCTTATCGGAAGGGTCCATCATCTGGTGAGTATACATAGAAATCGCTCCTTTAGAAATGGCGGGTGGTACCTCCATTAATTACAGGAACGGTTTTTTTGTGTTTGAAGAATGTATTTTTGTGTTTGAAGAATGTATGTTACCTGGATATTACCGGCAACGCGTTCACCCCGCAGACTTGTTGCTAAGCGTACATGAACCCAGGCATTAAGGTTAACCGGATGGCCGGGCCGTAAAGAGGTAAAAAAAGTCGGCTGGATGTAAAGATATTCGTATGTTTAAATTTACCGGGTTTTTATATGCTTAAATCAAATACACAAGGAGGTTAAAGAATGTTCAGAATACCCTTACGAAAAATCCCCGTCTTGATATTGCTGGCTTCACTGGTCCTATCCTCAACCCCGCTTGGCCAGCCCCCGGCCGCCTATGGAGCAGAAGGCACAGATGCCGCTGTAAGGTCCGCCGTACTTGATATTACCCAAAGTAAAGTAGAAGGGGAGTATGCACTGGATCTGTCGGAGGTTGGGAATGTAGACTGGCTGCATCTGAGAGGCAATGGACCGGATGACATGATTCAGATTAAAAAGGCCGTGCCCAGCTCTGTAACCTTCAGCGTGTACGGGAACGGTACGACAGGTACCGAAGGGAAGCCAGATAGGGGCAATGACGGGAATTATTTGTCCTATTCCTGGAATGACGGCATGCCTGGTTATGAAAGGGCTGTCAAGGATACCGGATTCGGCGTGTTTTTCCCCAAGAATAGAGATTCGGGGATATACGGGAATGTAGGCTGGACCTTCCAAATTGCCCCCCAGCCGCAGGAGTCAACGGTCGTCTTCGGCATCGGGCTATGGCAGGCGAAAGCTGCTGTGAGGATCTATGCAGATATGAACCTCATGGAGACGAAGGAAATCAATGCGGGTGGGACCTCGGAAGTATACAAGTATCAAATTAAGGTGCCCGCCAATGTGCAATTAAAGGTTGAGGGTCTGCAGGCAGAAACCCTTTCACGGTACGGTAACATGTCCTTCTCGGGACTTGCGGTAAGCAGCAAGGAGGTAGCCGACAAAAGTGCGCTGCAGCTTGCCTATAATCAGGTGAAGGACAAACTCCAAGGTGTACACACGGATGAATCCTGGCAGGACTTTGCCAAAGCAAGGATTCAAGCCAAGGAGGTTCTGGACAAGCCGGATGCCCTTCAGGCGGAGATCGACACGGCCCTGTCTCTTCTAGAGCAGAAGCAAGCGGCTCTGGTAAGAAGAGAAACCAATCTGATGATCGATTACACAGGTGCTGCGGAGAATGAATACGAGTTCGGCAGTAATGGGGATCAGCAGGATAGATATCAGACTTTTACTGCTCAGGAGAGCTTCGAGATGCAGTACGCACAAGTAAATGTGAGAAAAATGTCCAATAGCGTAAGCGACTTGACTGTGAAGCTATATGGGACAGACCCTTCCGGCTTCCCGGCGGGTGCTCCTCTTGCAGAAACCGTGGTCAGCCGGGACCGTGTTGCGGACGGTGAAATGACTACGATTCCACTCCGTTACAGTCTTGCCGGAAATACACGGTACGCTCTGGTTTTATCACAGAAGAATCTCTCCGCCGGCAAATACCGCTGGATGGTCATGAAGAAGAACGGGGAAACGGCAAGTGAATTTTTCGGCAAAAGCGTCTCCGGAGCCTTCCAATCCGAAGCACATCTGGGCACCGGCATTTTAAGAATTATTAAGAATACGGATGTGGACAGAACCGCCTTGCAGGCCTTAATCGATGATATTGCCAAATCTAACTACAACAGCAGGCTGTACACCGTGCAGTCGTGGTCTGCACTCGAAGCCGCGTTGGCTAATGCCGGTCTGGTTTTGAACGATTTTGACGCTAATCAGGAGGGGATCGATGCAGCACTCAGCCATTTACAGGCGGCAAGAGACCAGCTGGAGATTAAGATGGATATGGCGGCGATTGCCGGACAGATCGATCTTATTAGCCGGGCCGTCATTAAAGGCTACACCCTCAGTTCCCTGAACACCTTGAATGAAGCTGTGCAAGCCGCCAAGGCGCTGGGGGCCAACGCCCCGGATGACGAGAAGCTGACCGCCTACTCCGCTGTTTTGGAAGCGGTTCATAATTTGAAGACTGCGGGCAAATACCAGTACGATACCCATGCACAAATGACTGCGGCCTTCGGCTTCGAAGGAGATAAGAATGCTTCCCTCGCTTTTCTGGACGGATCGTATCAAATCGGCGGAAGCCGTCCGGAGCAGCATGGTCCGGTGGCCCCGAAACAAATGGTTACCTTCGGAGTTGCGGACACAAGCAACATCAAGTGGACCAAGGGGGAAGGTTATTTACCGGTAATGATCAGTGAATATACGAAGAATAAAGTAGACTACAAGATTGAGACCTTCGCCAACAAGCATACGGTGGACCATAAGGATTATGTCGTCAACTATTCGAGAGTCACGGCTGCGAATCATTCAGGCGAGCTCATGCTGCTGCCGGTCGTCTCGGGCAATCTGGTGCCACTCAATGCGGACGCTGTAAATACGTACACCGTTCAGCCGGGGGAAAGCGTTGTCAGGGAATATGCGATTGAAGCTGATAAATATGAATATTTTGACAAGAACTTGACCCGGTTTACTTCCTTAACTAAAGAGCAGGTGGCGGGTCTGGGAACCTTCGAAGCCAACTACAGTGAGATGAAGGCTTATTGGCTGACGAGACTCTCAGCAGTAGTGGATATCGGATTACCGAACCGGGAGCTTGAAAATGCGTTCAAATCCGGCTATATCGATACGCTGATTATTAAAGATGATTCGTATCTGCATGTGGGGGAGAACGGCTATGCCCGGTTATTCTCCCATGATACGCTGGGTATTCTGGTGAACCTGATTCAGAGCGGGGATTTCGCCCATGCGCAGGATTATCTGAAGAGTATCCCATTGACAGGTGGAATCAACATGGAGACGGGGCAGGTGGACAGCAATCTGTATTGGGATACGAACTGGAAAATTCCGTGGGCCTATGCGGTTTACTTAAGTAAAACCGGAGATGCTTCTATCTTCGATGAGCAGATGACCGCTGATGACGGCTCTACCGGTACCGTATTTGAGAAGCGGGTTAAATTCGGGGCGCGAACCATCGAGAGTGACCGCAACGCTGACGGAATTATGAAAAAAACGTATGCGATTGATTCCGAGGGCAACTGGACGATCGACAATTATTCCGCCCTGACCGGTCTGACCGCCTATGAATATGTAACCCGCGAGCTCTACCGTATAAAGAATGACGAAGCCTATTTGCAGGAAGCAGAGTGGGCAAAAGCAAGGTATGACGACTTATTGGCCAAATTCACAACCAAGCTGCAGCAGACGATAACCGAAGAAGGACTTGATTATATTCCGGCTTCGGTCGTTGAGACCAATGATGAGAACCGGATGAGAGACTCCAGAGATGCAAACTGGGCTTCCATGTTCCTGTTTGGCAGATGGCACTGGGACGGATATCTGTATGGGGCGGAGCAGCCTGAGGACAATATCAACCTGAAGCTGCTGGACGATACGTATTCCTATGGAATCAACCGGCGTATTCAGGAGGATACGACAGATTCTCCGTACAATTTCGGGGGTTATCCGCATGGCTTTTATTCAAGTGCGTACAACGCCGGATACGGAAGCGCAGCGCTGCGAGGAGAAGAATACCGGGATATGGGCATTAAAGCGTATGAATTCATGATTGGAAATTCGATGAGCGGGCCGTTCAGCTGGTGGGAAGGGATCAATTATCCCGTTCCGGGAAGTCCTTGGGCACAGACGAATGATCAGCTGAACCTTCAGAATACACCGGGCGGCGGCGGATCGGCCCAGCATATGTGGGGACAATCCGTTAACTCCAAGGTACTCATTGACTCTCTGATTGCCGAGCGGATTTATGATCAGAATCAGAAGACGGAGATTATTGTAGGCCGCGGTATTCCTAAGGAGTGGGTCAAGGATGCTGCCAGGAGGAACAATAATGCGGTGGCGCGTGTGCAGAATTACCCCGCCCTGCAAGGCGGCAGAGTCGGGTACAGCATTGTAAGACAAGACAACCAGCTCGTGGTTACCTTCAGCTGCGATTTGAGCCAGGCGAAAGCTGGTGCGGGAGAGGCTAGCTTCAGTGTCCAATTGCCGAGCATGGTGAACAATATTACGGATGTATCTGCAGGCATAATGGATAACACCAAAGGTATCGTTACGGTTCCGTTAAATACAGCCTCAGTAACGATAACTTTAGGTGATTTACCGAAACCGCTGGCTGTTAACTTAGATAAGGATCAGCTTGAAATTGTTTATACTGATGGAGACCTCCAGACCTCGGTTACGAAAGACGTTATTTTGCCGGCAGCAGGTGAGCATGGAAGTGAAATCACCTGGACCTCAAGTAGTCCCGATATCATCTCCAGTAAAGGGGAGGTTAAGCGTCCGGCGAGTACAACCGGGGTGACTTTGACGGCCATTCTGAAGAAAGACGGGGCGGAGGCGCAGAAAAGCTTTGTATTGACGGTTCTAAAGGCAGACACCAAGCCTGACGGAGGCACGGATACAGGGAACACCGGCAACAACAGCAACAATGGTAACAACGGTAACAACAACAATAATGGGAATTCAGGCAACAGCAGCACGGGGAGCGCCGGAACTATCGGTACTATCGTAACCACCGGCAATACGGGCAGCACAGGCAGCACAGGAAATACAGGCGATGGCGGTCTGGCTACTCAGCCTGCGTTCAAGGATGTAGAGAAGCACTGGGCAAAAGAGAGCATTATAACTGCGGCGCAGCGCAAGCTGGTGAACGGTTATGCAGACGGAACCTTCCGTCCGGACGGAGCCGTTACACGCAGTGAATTCGCGGTGATCCTGGGCCGCTCTTTACAGGTGAACCTTGCGCAATCCGGACTTTCCTTCACGGATGAAGGCATCATTCAGCCATGGGCGAAGCCATATGTTGCCGCAGCGGTTAAATCCGGCTGGATTACAGGCTATACGGATCAGTCCTTCAGGCCCGGCGGAAAGATTACCCGTCTGGAGATGATTACAATGATCGCCCGGGCGCTGGAATGGAAGACTGACTCCAAGGCTAAGGCAGCATTTGCTGATGCGGAGCTTATTCCTTCATGGGGTCAGCCGTATGCGGCAGCCGCCTATGAAGCGGGTCTGGTTGAAGGCCAAGGCAATAACCGGCTGGCTCCGAATGATCAGGCAACGCGGGCAGAGGCCGTGACCCTGATTCTTAGACTGTTAGACAAAACTGAACAGCAGTAGAATGAGGCAGAGTAAGCTGGCGTCCGGATTTCCGGCGTCAGCTTTTTGTTTGCAGGCTACAAACCTTGATACAGAGGAGACGAGAAACTATATATCAAGAAATCTGGGGCGGGCAGCGGTCGGAAGTCCAAAGGTTCACTGCAGTGACGACTAAGCTTCAGGTTCAAATCTTAAGTGCGTCTTATATATATAATGATATAGTGGGTTTAGGAATAGTTTACTGCGCGAGAGGAGCGGATGTAATGTGAAAGAAATGAATGTGAACCTACCCTTTAATCTTGACGGTGGATTGGCGGTGTACCAGAGCAGGGTCTGGCAGGGACTAACGCTGGAGTGGCGGGAAGGCCATCTGCTGCTGGAATTTCCGGCTGAGGTGGACAGTATATCAAGCGCGGTGTATGGCGGAGGAACAGGCCGCCTGAAGCGGGCGGTAAACCAATATGTCTCCCGGGACTACGAATGCAGCAATCCGGTACGGGATATGAAAAATAAGCTGCAGGAGTGGGGTTATCCGCTGGACGGCTGTGCCGGACTGATGACGGCCGTTCCGCTTGAACATGCCGCAGTTGCCGAGGAGGATACCGGCTCTGCGGGGATTATGTGCTGCGTGACAGCGGCTGCGGGCAATGCCGCCCGCGCCGGCTCGCAGCGCAGCGTGCTGGCGGCATACCGCCCGGGCACGATTAATATCATGCTCGGCATTGACGGCTGGCTGTCGCCATCGGCCATGGTCAATGCCGTGATGACGGCCACGGAAGCGAAGGCTGCCGCACTGGCAGATCTCGGAATCACGGATTCCGAGAACGGTCTACTCGCAACCGGGACCACAACGGATGCCATCGTGCTTGCGGTGAGCGGGAGCCGCCGCTATGCAGCGGAGCATGTGTATGCCGGAACAGCGACCGACCTTGGGGGAGCCATTGGTAGGCTGGTGTACAGTGCGGTGACGGAAAGTCTGCGTTCGGTGAAGGCGGCGGAAGCTGTGCGGAGAGCGGAACTAGCTGACTTGGCGCAGGCAGAGCAACTGGCGGCTTCTGTGGAAACTAGGCAAGCCGCGGGTGGAGAAGAAGCAGTTGAAGTCGAAGCAGTAGTGGCAGCTGAACTGTTACCGCCGAAAGAAGCACTAAATGGGCAGCACGGCCATCTGAAGAAAGGCGGCCGGGAATAATGTCTGGATTGATGAACATGGTCCGCCAGGAACTGCAGCGGGGTGAACCAAGGTGAAGCTTGCCATCATACTGTTGGCTGCTTATATAGTGGACCGGATTGTCGGCGATCCGCGTAATTTTCCCCATCCCGTTGTTTATATGGGGAAGGCCATCAGCGCGATAGAGTGGCTTATCCGCCGCTTCGCATCGGCGCCCCGTGCCCTGAAGCGGGCGGGGCTGCTGCTTCCGCTCCTGATAGCAGGAGGCGCATGGGTGCTGACAGCGCTGCTAGTGCTGCTGCTCTACCGGATATCCCCCTGGCTGGCCGGGGCGGCCGAAGTGTGGCTGATCTCGACAACGATCGCCTCCAAAGGCTTGAAGGATGCCGGGATGGCGGTATTCACAGAACTCCGCCAAGGGGATATTCCCGCTGCCCGCAGAGCGCTGGGAATGATTGTCGGCCGGGATACGGGCCACCTGGAGAGTCCGGAAATCGTTCGCGGCACAGTGGAGACTGTGGCGGAGAATATCGTCGACGCGATCATCTCGCCGCTGTTCTTCGCCCTGCTGGGCGGGGCTCCGCTGGCAATGGCTTACCGTGCGGTGAACACGCTGGATTCCATGGTCGGCTACAAGAACGACAAGTACCGCGATCTGGGCTGGGCATCCGCCCGGCTGGATGACGTGGCCAATTACATACCGGCGCGGATTACAGCGCTATTGCTAACCTTATGTGCAGCACTGCTGCGGCTGGACTGGCGGAGATGCTGGCGTACCGTCCGGAGGGATGCACGTCTTCATCCCAGCCCGAATAGCGGTTACCCGGAATCGGCAGTTGCCGGAGCACTGGGCATCCGGCTGGGTGGAGAAAATGTATACCACAGCGTAACCTCCTTCCGCGCCTACATGGGAGATCCCCTGCGGACAATGGAGCCGGAGGATATTATCGTGACTGCGCGGATAATGATGCTGTCTTCAGCCATATTTGTCTGCCTGTGTGCAGCGGTTGCCTTGTTATGGCAGGGGATGGGGGGCTGAGCGGAGTGCAGATGGACAAGGACAAGGGTAAGGATACGAGTAAGGACAAAGATAAGGATAAGGACAAAGATAAGGACAAAGATAAGGACAAGGACAAGGACAAGGACAAGGACAAGGACAAGGACAAGGAAGGCCGCTTGGCTCCGTCAGGTCGCAGTAGCATAAGAAACCCGGCACCGCAGCAGGAGCTGGAGTTGAAGTTGGAGCAGGAGCAGGAGCAGGAAATGGAACAGGAGCAGGAGCTGGCACGGGAGCCTCAACTGGAGCAGGAACTGGAGCTGGTGCTTGTCCGTCATGGGCACACGCAGTGGAACAAGGAACGGCGCTATTTAGGGAGTACGGATCTGCCGCTGCTGCCGGAGGCGCGGCAGCAATTGTCCGCACTAAGCGACCAGCCTGCGCTCGGCGGGGAATTCTGGCGTGTCTATTGCAGTGACCTGCTCAGGTGCAGGGAGACGCTGGTAGCCGTGGCTCCACACCTGGAGCGGCAGGCCAACTATGATTCGCGGCTGCGCGAGCTGGATTTTGGTGCCTGGGAAGGATGCAATTATGACCAGCTGAAGGATAACGGGCATTACCGCAGCTGGATTGACCACCCCGAGTTAGTAACACCGCCGGAAGGGGAAGCGTGGGAAGAGTTTGAAGCCCGGGTGGATGATTTCTGGGCTCAGCTGGTGCAGGAATTTGAGCTAAGAAGCATGGACGACGGTATGCCCTGTCTTGAAGCCAGCAAACCAAGGGTGGTTCCACCAGCGGTAGTTCCTCCAGCAGAAGTTTCACCAGTGCCCATTTCAACTGTGGCGGTTCCACCAGTACCAATTTTATCTTCGGGAGTTCCATTAGCGCCAGACTCACCGCCCAATCCCCCGCCTCCGCGCGTGCTGATTGTAACTCATGGTGGTATCATCCGTCTGCTGCTGGCGCGTCTGACCGAAGGAGTAACCTTCTATACAGCAGCTGCACCCGCTCCGGGTGAAGTCACTGTACTGAATCTTCTGAAGGATGAAGGAGCCTGGCGCATGATGCCGCGCGAAGTGTAGCTACCACGGGTGGACTAGGGACAGCTACAACTCGGGTGCGAAAAACCGACTACATTGCACCACCGATAGCGTTCACGAGCCAAATGTATGCGAAAAACCGAATACAATGCGCCGTCGACAGGGTTAACCAGCCAAGTGTATGCGAAAAACCGACTACAATGCGCGTCGATAGGGTTAACCAGCCAAGTGTATGCGAAAAACCGACTACATTGTCCCCCTTAGAACCACAGCCGGAAGAAAATCCCGGGGCTGTGGTTCTTTTTTTACGGCGGCGTCTGTGCCATGATAGCTATGGGGGCGATAGCGGTATGTTTAAGGATTTCAAGCTCATTGCCGGACGTCCGGTATATATCCAGGTGAAGGATTACATGAAGCATCTTATTATCAAAAGCGCGCTCCAGGGCGGGCAGAAGCTTCCCTCTACACGGGAACTCAGCACACTCCTCAAGGTCAGCCGCAACTCCATTATCTCAGCCTACGAGAGTCTGGAGGATGACGGCTTCGCGTATACGGTGCAGGGCCAGGGAAGTTATATCTCACCAGGTGCAGCAGCGGGGCACGGAGATCCGGAAGCGGCCTCCTGGAGCGTGGACTGGAAAGAGCGGCTCAGCGGCCAGGCGCTGCTCGCGGAAGAGCTGGACATTATGAAGCGGGGAATCCGCGCGGGGAAAGGAACGATTTCTTTTACCAGTATCGCGCCGGATGAGAGCCTCTTCGATCTGGATCAGGTCCGGAGAGCTTTTCTGGAGCGTATGTCCGTAGAGGGCAACGTTCTGCTGAATTATGGATATGCCAAGGGATATAGACCTTTAATAGATTATTTGCGGCAATATATGGAGCACAAGGGCGTGAATATGCGCGGGAAGGATCTGCTGATCACCAACGGGTTTACGGAGGGGTTTGACGTGGTATTGTCGGCTCTCGGCAAGCGGCATGGCGCTGTGGTCTGCGAGAATCCGACGCATCATACGGCGATCAAAAATCTGAAGCTGCACGGCTTCGGGATACATGGGGTAACGATGGAGCGGGACGGCATCCACTTAGGGGAGCTTAGGCAGGCGCTCGAAGAGCGGGAATATGACTGTGCCTATCTGGTCCCCTCCTACCATAATCCCACCGGCATTGTCATGTCTCCCGAGAAAAGACAAGGGCTGATGAAGCTGATGTCGGACTACAAAGTGCCGGTCATTGAGGACGGCTTCAACGAGGAGCTGCGTTATTCGGGTGCCCATGTGGCTCCGTTAATCGCGGCGGCGGGCGGCGGGAACAGCGTCATCTACCTCGGCAGCTTCTCCAAAGTACTGTTCCCCGGACTGCGGGTGGGCTGGGTGCTGGCGGATCAGGAGCTGATCTATTATCTCGAAAGTGTCAAAAGGGCACGCAGCATTCATACCTCGACGCTGGACCAGTCTATCCTGTACCAATATCTGCTGGGCGGCAATCTGGAGAAGTATCTGAAGAAGGCCCGGCTGGAGTATAAACGCAAATACGAGCTGACGCTCGCGTACTGCAAGGAGCATATTCCATATGCCTCATTGTCAGGGGATGGAGGGCTGCATCTGTTTGTAACGTTCGCCGAAGGCTTCAGCACAAGGGAATTGCTGGCGGCCTGCCATAAGCAGGGAGTGATTTTTACCGCAGGAGACATCTTCTTCACTGACGGGAAGGGACAGAATACACTGCGGCTGGGCTTCTCCAGAGTGGCGGATGAGGATATACGCAGAGGGATCGAAATTATCGGCAGGACAGCACGGCAACTTATGGGATGAAGGGGTGTACGGATATGATTAAAGTGGGAGTTATTATGGGCGGCGTATCGTCTGAATATGAGGTGTCCATGAATACCGGCAGGGAGATGCTGAAGGCACTGGATCCGGCAATATACACCGGGATTCCTGTACCCATCACCTCGCGTAAAGAGCTGCTGGAGGGAGTCGTGGGGCTAGACTTCGCTCTGCTCGCCCTGCATGGGACCTACGGCGAGGATGGCACTGTGCAAGGTACGCTTGAAACGCTCGGCATTCCTTATTCCGGGAGCGGCGTGCTGTCCAGCAGTCTCTGCATGGATAAAGGGCTGGCCAAGACGGTTATCCGCAGCAAAAGCATCCTCACACCCGACTGGCTGTGCTGGGAGCATATCAATGAATATGCACCGGAAGCCGTGGACCGGCTGGGTTATCCGGTGATGGTCAAGCCGAATTCCGGCGGCTCCAGCATCGGCATGACCAAGGTGAATCATCCGCGGGAGCTGCGCGGGGCGGTGGAGAAGGCTTTTGCCGCAGACTGCTCGGTGCTGATTGAGCATTATACAACAGGACAGGAGATTACCTGCTCCATTCTCGGTGGAGAGCTGCTGCCGGTAATCGGGATTCAGTCGCTCGGTGCCGACTGGTTCGATTACAGCGCCAAATATGAGCAGGGCGGGGCGGAGGAACAGATCATCCAGCTGCCTGCGGAGGTCGAGGAACGGGTGCGGACGGCGGCGCTTACCTGCTACAGGGCGCTGAAATGCGCGGTGTATGCACGGGTGGATATGCTGCTGAAGGACGGGATTCCCTATGTGCTGGAAGTGAACACCCTGCCCGGCATGACTGCAACCAGCCTGCTACCCCAGAGTGCAAAGGCCGCAGGTATTTCCTTCACCCGGCTGCTGGATGAGATTATCACCGGATCGCTGCGGGAGCGTGGAGGTACGGGGGAAGCACCAGAAGCACCAGAAGCACAACTGGTACAGCAAGGGGGTGGCGGGTTATGAACAGCAAACAATCCGCTTTGCCTGTGGACCGCCACCCCCGCATCCAGCGCCTCTCTGGCATCTCCATGCACAACGACCCCATTACTCCGCGTCTAAGGGAGATTCCGCCTTCGGGCATCCGCGCTTTTTTTGATCTAGCTGCGGGTAACAACGATATTATTTCACTCGGGGTTGGCGAACCTGACTTCGCTACTCCTGAACAGGTCAGAGCGGCCTGTATCCGCGCCCTGGACCGCGGGGAGACGATGTATACGCCTAACAGCGGGAGGATGGAGCTGCGGGAGGAGATTGCCGGGTATTTGCAGAAGGGCTTCGACCTGCAGTACGATCCTGCGGATGAAATAATGGTTACTGTAGGGAGCAGTGAAGCCGTGGATCTGGCACTGCGCGCCTTCATCGCACCAGGCGATGAGATTCTGATTCCTTCCCCGGGTTATGTCGCCTATGCGCCTATCGCCTATCTGAATGGCGGAACGCTGGCCACGGTGGAGACGAAGGTGGAGCAGGGCTTTAAGCTCACGGCCGAAGCATTGAAGCGGGCAATCACTCCGCAATCCAAGCTGCTGATGGTGAATTTTCCGAGTAACCCTACAGGGGCGGTAATGACCTATGAGGACTGGCTGCCGGTAGCTGAGGTGGTGAAGGAGCACGGGCTGATCGTGATTTCGGATGAGATCTATGCCGAGCTTACCTACGACAGCACACATGTAAGTATTGCCTCACTCCCCGGCATGAAGGAGCGGACGGTGGTGATCAGCGGGTTCTCGAAGGCTTTTGCCATGACCGGCTGGCGGGTCGGATATGCCTGCGGGAACGGCGAACTGCTGGCGGCTATGCTCAAAATTCATCAATACACGGCCATGTGCGCACCCGTGCTGGGCCAGATCGCCGCTGCCGAATCCCTGCGCAGTGCTCTGCCGGATAAAGACCGGATGAAGGCATGCTTCAAGGACCGCCGGACAATGTTTGTAGACGGCCTGCGGTCTGCAGGACTGCCCTGCCATGTGCCTGAAGGGGCATTCTATGCCTTCCCGTCCATTGCCCGCACAGGCATGAGCTCGGAGGAATTCGCCTTAAGGCTGCTGAAGGAGTCGGGAGTCGCAGTTGTTCCGGGTCATGTGTTCGGGGCTGGCGGAGAAGGGTATATCCGCTGCTCCTATGCAGCTTCTACAGCGAAGCTGACCGAGGCGCTGGAGCGGCTTGAAGGCTTCATGAAGGTAAAAATCTAATTGTAAGATCAATCTATATCACCTATAATCCTTTAAGGAAGAAATAGGGATATGTTAGAATTCAATTGGCTTGCAGCCAAGTTGCGGAAGCTCCCTTCTTCAGAGCAGGGGAGCTTTTTTTGTGTTCTGATGACAGGATGATGAGCAGCTAGAAGTAGATTGTTTTTGATAGAATATACAATAGATAACAGGAGGCAATATCATGATCACAGCCATACAAGAAGTAACCGGACGGATCGCTCCGCCTGATGAAAAAGCGACCTTGCGCGCGGTGCTCCGCCTGAACAGCCTGACCAAGCCGCCGGGAAGCCTCGGGCGGCTGGAGGCGCTGGCCGTCCGGCTGGCCGGGATCTCCAAAGTAGAACAGCCCTGTTACAGCAAACGTACGGTAGTAGTTATGGCAGCGGATCATGGGGTCTGCTGTGAAGGGGTCAGTGCTTTTCCGCAGGAGGTTACCATGCAGATGGCCTATAACTTCCTGAGCGGCGGCGCCGCAGTGAATGTGCTGGCCCGCCAAGGCGGTGCAGAGGTGCAGTTCGTGGACATCGGTATTAACGGTGACATCAGCCATCCGCACTTGATCGACCGCAAAGTGCGCCGCGGCACGGACAATATGGCGGCAGGTCCGGCCATGAGCCGTGATGATGCGCTGCGCGCGATTCTGGCCGGAGTTCAGGTGGCCCAGGAAGCGGTGAAGAACGGAACGGAGATTTTTATTACCGGTGAGATGGGCATCGGTAATACTACGGCAAGTGCTGCGGTGCTGTGCGCACTGGAAGGCATCCCGGCGGAGACAGCAGCCGGACGGGGGACAGGTATCGACGACGAGCGGCTGCGCCACAAAATATCGGTGATCGAACGCGCCCTGAAGGTTAATGCGCCGAATCCGGCTGACCCGATCGATGTGCTCTCGAAGGTAGGCGGGCTTGAGATTGCCGGCCTGGCCGGTCTGATTCTTGGAGCGGCTGCGCTGCGGATTCCGGTTATTCTGGACGGTTTTATTTCCGGAGCGGCAGCCCTCGTCGCCAAGGCGTTGGCACCGGAATCGACGGCCTACATGATTGCTTCCCATGTCTCGGGCGAGCAGGGGCATAAGCTGATGCTGGACCGCCTCGGTCTGGAAGCCCTGCTGGATCTCGGACTGCGCCTCGGTGAAGGCACCGGCGGAGCGCTGTGCCTGCATTTCATTGAAGCGGTCTGCCGGATTATGCGGGAGATGGCGACCTTCGAGAGTGCGGGGGTCTCCGGTTCGGAGAGCGTATGAGCATCCTTGTAACCGGAGGGGCCCGCAGCGGGAAAAGCGGCTTCGCCGAGCGCTTAACCAAGAAGCTGGCAGACCCGCAGCAGGCGGTCTATGTGGCGACCGGGCAAGCGTTCGATGAAGAGATGAAGGCGCGGATTGCGCTGCACCGGCAGCAGCGGGAGGAGGGCGGCTTCCGCTGGGAGACACTGGAGGAGCCGCTTGAACTGTCGGCGCTGCTCCGGCGGCTGTCCGGCAGCGGCAGCGGTCAGCCAGTCTTGGTGGACTGCCTGACGCTCTGGCTGTCCAACCAGCTGCTGGCTGTGGAGGAACGCAGTGACCGGCAGCCACTGGTTGAAGCGGCAATTACCGGGCTGGAGCAGAGTGTCTCCAGCTTCAAAGGAACGCTAATTCTGGTTACCAATGAAGTAGGCGACGGCATTGTGCCGGAGTATTCACTCGGCCGGCTGTACCGTGACCTGGCCGGACGGATGAACGCGCGGCTTGCCCGGCAGTGTGAGCAGGTATTCCTGGTTACAGCCGGGATTCCTGTGGAGCTGAAGAGCCGGGAGTACCTCCTGTGAGCGCGCGGGGGGATGCCGCTGCCGCGTTTCAGTTCCTGTCGCGGTTTCCGGTCAAATACAGCCCGGATTTCTCGCCTGAGCTGCTGCGCCGCAGCGTGGTCTATTATCCGCTGGTAGGCGCAGCGATCGGCCTCAGCGCCGCGCTTGGCGCAGCTGCCGCCGCCTGGCTGCTGCCGGCCTGGCCTGCCGCTGTCATCACCCTCATCCTGTGGGTGGGGCTGACCGGCGGGCTGCATCTGGACGGCTGGATGGACAGCGCCGATGCGCTGCTCAGCTACCGCTCGCGGGAGCGGATGCTGGAGATCATGAAGGACAGCCGCGTAGGCGCTATGGGCGTGCTGGCCTGCATGCTGCTCCTGCTGCTGAAGGCCTCGCTGCTGGCGGCATTAATTGAAGGCGGCAGCTACAGCATGCTGCCGCTGCTCCTGCTGCCGCCGATCTGGAGCCGCTGGTACATGGTGCGGGCCATGGCCCGCTATCCGCTGGCCCGCGGCAATGAAGGGCTGGCCGCCAGCTTCGGCGGGCTGCCTGCCCGGCTGGAGCGGCGCGCGCGTCTAAGCGCCGCGCTGCTTACGCTGGCCGCTGCCGCGGCGCCTCTGGCGCTCGGCGCGGGCAGCGGGGCCTGGCCGCAGCTGGCGGCGGCGGCCATCCTGGCGCCGGCGGCTGCGGCAGCCTGCGGCATGCTCGCAGCGCGGCGGATCGCCAGCCGGCTCGGCGGGCTCACCGGCGACGTCTACGGCGCGCTGGGTGAGCTGCTGGAGACGGTGGTTCTGCTGGTGCTGGTGCTGCTGCAGCACAACCTGTAGCGGACAGCGTCCGCCATGCACTTAGGGCAGCGCCGCACAGCGCTCCAATAGGCCATAGGGCTGCACCGCCCTGAACACCGGCAGCAGCAAGAAAGCGAGGAAGTGAAGAAGATGAACATGGAAGTTACAGCCTCAGGTAAGGCCGCGCTTCAGGCAGCGACGGGAGCTGCTCGGGGAGCGGATAAGCAGCAGCCAGCTACCGTCCAGGCAGCGCCGGGGGTTGCAGATGGACGCGGCAAGCAGCACCCAGCCGCCGTGCTGATGGTGCAGGGAACCGCCTCCGATGTCGGCAAGAGCCTCGTCACCGCCGCCATCGGACGGATTATGACCCGGGACGGCTACCGTACGGCACCGTTCAAGTCGCAGAATATGGCGCTGAATTCTTATGTTACAGCGGACGGCAAAGAAATCGGCCGCGCCCAGGGGATGCAGGCGGAAGCCTTCGGTATTACGGCTACCAGTGACATGAATCCGATCCTGCTGAAGCCTTCCGGTGAGATGAGCGCGCAGATTGTGGTGCATGGTGTGCCGCATGCCGCGCTCAGTGCAAGGGAATACCGCGAGAAATTTCTTCCCGAGGCCAAAGGGACCGTAATGGATGCGCTTGGGCGTCTGCGCGAGGCATACGATGTTGTGCTGATGGAAGGCGCAGGCAGCCCCGCGGAAATCAACCTCAAGGCGCGGGATATCGTCAATATGAATCTGGCTGGCTGGGCAGATGCCCCTGTGCTGCTGGTTGCCGATATTGACCGGGGCGGCGTGTTTGCCTTCATCGTCGGGACGCTGGAGCTGCTGGAGCCGCATGAACGGGCCCGGGTCAAAGGCTTCATTATCAATAAATTCCGCGGCGATGTCTCGCTGCTGCAGCCCGGGCTGGACTGGCTGGAGGAGCGTACAGGCATTCCGGTGCTGGGGGTGATGCCGTTCCTGCCGCAGCTGCGGATTGAGGCGGAGGACTCCGTAGTTCTGGAAGGAACCTCAGGCCGAGTGCGTGAAGGTTCTATGAAAGAACTTGATATTGCGGTCATCCGCTATCCCCGCATCTCCAATTTCACCGACTTCGATCCGCTGGAGGATGAGCCGGATGTTACCGTACGCTATGTACTGTCGGCAGACGAGCTAGGAACGCCGGATGTCATTATATTGCCGGGCACGAAGAATACGGCTGCCGACCTGCAGTATTTGCGGGAGCAGGGGTTCCCGGAGGCAATAGAGCGTGCATTGGGACAGGGGACGCAGCAGCTTGCCGGAATCTGCGGCGGTTATCAGATGCTGGGGCTGAAGCTGCTTGATCCTCATGCGGTTGAGAGTGCTGAACCGGGTGAGAGTGAGGGCCTCGGGTATCTGCCGCTGTCAACGGCGTTCCTGCAGCAGAAGACCACGGTACGCGTGAGCGGAACACTGGCTGCGGATCATCCGCTGCAACTAAGCACACAAGCGTCCGCCTCAACCGGAGAGATACCCATTACCGGCTACGAGATACATATGGGAACAACGAAGAATCATGATGCTGCTTCGGTACGTTGCCTGTTCAGTCTGGACGGGCCGGAACGGCAGGCTCTGCCGGAAGGCTGGGGAACCCCGGACGGCAGAATCTGGGGCAGTTATCTGCACGGCTTGTTCCACAACGACGGGCTGCGCCGCAGTTGGCTGGACGGATTGCGTATTGCCAAAGGACTCGCACCGCTGTCGGTAACCTTCTCGGCTGCTGCGCTCCGTGAGCAGGAATTCGACCGGCTGGCGGATGCTGTAAGGTCACATTTGGACATGAATGCCGTTTACAATATTATGGGCTTGCGGGGAGGAGGGGAATAGGGATGACTATTGCGGTTCTGCTGTTTATGGTTGCCGGACTGGCCGAGATCGGCGGCGGGTATCTGGTCTGGCTCTGGCTGCGGGAATCGCGGCCGCTGTGGTACGGTTTGGCAGGCTCTGCCATCCTGATCGCGTATGGTATTATCCCGACGCTGCAGAAGTTTCCTTCCTTTGGCCGGGTATATGCCGCCTATGGCGGAGTATTCATCGTGCTTGCTGTGCTGTGGGGCTGGCTGGTGGACCGGAAAACACCGGATCTCTACGACTGGATCGGCGCCGGCGTCTGCGTGATTGGAGTCTCTGTCATCTTGTGGGCACCGAGGCACTGAGCATGTCCTAATCAGTTATCGCACGAATCCCTCTATTCTCATCCACGGATTGTGATGGAACCTTGTTGTTCCATGGAATCCTGCCCAAAATACAACATTTATCCTGAACCCGCGTGAACTTAAGAATCTCAAGGTGTCAGCAACGAATCAAACTTGAGGAAATGAATGCTTGCGCTTGTCCCCTTTGCAAAAAAGCAGCTCCAACAGCCGTGTGAACTGTGACCCGATTTGAGGACGGTTTAAAAGAAATACCCTAGAGCTAGCTCGCAAGGAGATGACTTCTGAATTCGTCAGGAGTCATCTTCTTTAATGTCCATTGGTATCGCTCGGAGTTATAGTAGGCAATATATTCCGAAACACGAGCCCTGACTTCTGTGAGATTCTGACAATCTCGAACGCTCATTTCATCTTTCATATGCCCAAAGAACGACTCCATCGATGCATTGTCCCAACAGTTCCCTTTACGGGACATAGACTGTTGAAAACCTGCCTGCTCAATTTGGAGACGAGTTTTAGGATGTGTGTAGTGCATGCCCTGATCGGAGTGGAAAATGGCTTCTGGATGAAGATTTCCATCAAGCCGTTCCAGCAGACGCCGAATGGTTTTTTCAACGAGTGGTAACTCTAGTGTCCCTGCTACACAGTCAGCAAGAATTTGCCGGGTTGCTCCATCTTTTATGCACGAAAGATAAGCCCACTGTCCGTTTCCGTACCGCAGATAGGTGATATCGGTTAGAAAGACTTTCTCCGGCTCTTTCTGGTCAAATTGGCGTTTCAGTAAGTTTGCGCAGGTCTGATGCTCCTGCGTTGCCTTTGCCATCTTACGGTACGGATTAGCTTGCCGTAAGGCTGCGACAAGGTTAAATTTACGCATTAATCGGCGAATCTTCTTGTGATTCATGGTGACACCGCTGAGATGCTCCAAACGCATCTTAATCACCAAAGCGCCAGCTCTTCCTTGTAATGCGTTGAAGTGTTGCTTAATAAGAACAAGGTCGCGCTCGTCGTCGGCTGCACGGAGTTGACGCCTTTGCTCGGCGCCCAGCCATCTGTAATAGCCACTGGTGCTCACAGCGGCGACTCCACATAGATAACGAGTCATACGGCTTAATCCATGGGCTCTCAGGGTGTGATAAATGATTTCGTAGCGCTCCGAAGGTGTTAAGGTTTTCCTTGGTTCCGTTCGAGCGCTTCGAGCTTTTTTAGAAAGTCGACCTCAGCTTCTAGTAATTTAATCTTCGCCTTTGCGCGCTTCAGTTCTTCGTCAGCAGACAAGGCACATGCAGGCTTTCGTCCAGCGCTGCCTTTGCCACGCCGTTCTTCCAGTAGTCCTAGTTCACCATATTTAGCAAAGCTATCTCTCCAGCGTTTCAAACTATGCTTTGGTTTTTTAGAACCGATGAGATTTAGGTCAAAGCCCGCCTTAAGAAATATTTCTGACGGGGGTGTCCCCTCGTTGTAGGCCTTCACTGCCGCCAACTTAAACTCAGCAGTATACGAAATATTCGTCTCGGATACTCGCTGAACATTTGGATTCTTCTCTAATCTTCTAATGATATCTTCCGTAAATAGGGTTCGATTTAAATTTCCCACAGTCTTATCCCGCTCCTTTTCCAATATTCTGATTAAAACACAAAAGACCCACAAGAAGGTCACTTTTTTCAAAGTGTCTTTCTTGTGGGTCACAGTTCAGTGTGGCCTTTGGAGCTGCTTTTTATAGTTTACTATTCTATTGCATTATAGATTTGATTGAACAGGGAACAAGCTAAATCTTAAACTGCTCGACAGCCTTCTGCAGCTTCACGGCCTGCTCATGCAGATGCTCTACGGTCAGCGCGTGGCCTTCCAGCTCCTGTTGCTGGCGGGCAGAGTTGCCGGCCAGCGTATCAGCGCTCTGCTGCGACTTGGCTGTAATCTGTGCCGTTTCTTCCACCGAGGCGCTGACTTCTTCGGTGCCTGCCGAAATCTGCTGGGTAGCGGCAGATACGGACTGGATGCTGTGGTTGATGCTCTGAATAAGAATAAGCAGATGATTGAAGGCATTGCCTGCTTCCACCACTTTGTTCATACCTGAAGCTACTTCAGTATTCACGTGGTTCATCTCGGATACCGAGTGGTTCATATCTTCCTGAAGTCCGAGCAGGAATTCACGGATCTGCTCATTGGATTCCTTGGACTGCTCAGACAGCTTGCGCACTTCACCGGCCACGACAGCGAATCCCCGGCCATGCTCTCCGGCGCGCGCGGCTTCAATAGATGCGTTAAGCGACAGCATCTGAATCTGCTTCGTGATTTCGGTAATGCCCTGCACCACTTCCCCGATCATCAGCGAGCGTTCATTCATGATACGGAATTGCTCGAGCGACTGTACCGAGGCCTGTTCCACCTGGCGCATCTGCTGCACAGCACTCTGGGCAATGTCATTACCGCCCATGGCTTCGGTGGAGGCTTCACTGATCTGCTCCGTGACCTCACCGGCGGCAGAAGCGATATGCTGGATGCCGATGTTGATCTCATCCATAGCCCGGGAATTATCGAGTGCGCTGCTTGCAATAGCGGTGCTGCCTTTACCGATTTCTTCTACAGAAACAGCGGATTGCTCAGCCATATTGTTCAGAATCTGAACACGTTCCTTCAGATCATTGGAATCGGCAACGACGGCGCCCGATGTATCCAGCACATGCCCGATCATCTCCTTGAGCCGCTCGCTCATGATCCGGAAGCTCTCGGAGAGCTGGCCTACTTCATCGTTGCCTTTAATCGTAAGTTCTTCGGTGAAATCACCTCCGGCCAGCTTGTTGCTGTAGGCCGCCAGCAGTTTAATCGGACGGATGATTCTGCGGCTCATCAATGTGGCGCCGGAGAGTCCGACAATAAGTGCCAGCAGGGTGATTCCCGCACTGGTCCATAGAATGCTGCTCATCTTTTCTTGAATAAAGCCGACATCCGAGCTTACGCCAACGAGCATGGGGGTGCCGGGAACGCCAACAAATGCAGTCTTATGTATACCATGACTATCACTATAGATTTCACTAAGTCCGGACTTTCCTTTGGAGGCTTGCTCCATGGCAGGCAATACCTCAATGGATTCTTCACGTTGAAGCTTGGCGTTATGATCTGCGACCAGGACAGTAGCTTTGCCTTCCTTCAGTTCAATGAGGAAAATGGTCTCAACATCGTGCTGCTTCCGCTTTTCCTCGAAATAAAATTCTACATTGGTCCCCGCCTGTTCATTCTTGTTAAGGGCCTGCTGCGCGCTTGTAGCATTCAGATTCTTATATACATCCTGGGCTGAGGCAGTCAGAGACTTGTTGATCTGCGGCATCACATAGCTGTCGATAATATTAATGGATATGAAGTAGAAGCTGATACTTAGCAAAAGAGAAGTGAGTAACAGAACGACAAACAGCAGAAGCGTAAACTTGCGGCTAATTGATTTTTTGAGACGGAACATTTCTTTCTCTCCTTTTCTGTCAATTGCATCTGAATATCCCAAGCCAGACAAAGTGCCAGGCAAGCAGCAATATATTCCATTGGTATAGGTCATATATGAAGCTATCAGTGAACGGGAATGGTGATTGATAACTATTCTATAGAATTAACCTCAGGTTGAATAGTGAAAGTTTGCTCTATATTGCACTATTTTTCAGAAAAAATTGAATATTTAACGAGTCTATCACCAATTTGCCGAAAAAAATGAATTATACGCTGTTTTCGTGAAAATTTAAAATTTCATAGTATGTTAGCTTTTTCTGTGGTAGAGTATTAATGTTTTGTTTCTATAAGAGTGGATAGCCGCGGTTCGTAACCATCCCGCGTAACCAAAACTAGGAGGAGTTAACAGAAATATGTTTAATTTGTTGTGGGGGATTTTGTTTGTTGTTGTTAATTTTGTGTTTTTTCTGCTCTGCTACCGGCTGTTCGGTAAAAAAGGGCTCTATGCCTGGGTCGGCATGGCAACCGTGGTCGCCAATATTCAAGTCGCCAAGACGATTGCGATGCCTTTCGATATCGTAATGACGCTGGGAAATACGATGTATGTCACGTTATATATGACCAGTGACCTGCTGAATGAGAGATACGGGCGGGCTGAAGCGCGGAACGCCGTCTGGTTCGGATTCTTCACCTTGCTGATGACTACCGTCATTATGCAGATGGTGCTTGTCTTTGAGCCGCAGGAGGGAGATATGGCCCAAGAGTCTCTTCAGAGAATCTTCGGTCTGATGCCGAGACTTGCGCTGGGCAGTCTTACCGCATATTTTATCAGCCAGTTTCTGGATGTACGCTTATACGCATGGATCCGCAAATACTACGGCAGCTCACGGCAGCTCTGGATCCGCTCCAACGGCAGCACCATGATCAGCTCTTTTGTCGACACTTTGATCTTCTGCACTATTGCGTTTGCCGGAATGTATGACCTGAAGGTATGGACTGAGATTCTGCTGACCACCTATCTTGCCAAATTCCTACTTACAGGTGCAGGCACACCGGTACTTTACCTTGCCCGCTCCTTTAAATTCGCTGAAGAGGAGCAGGCAGTCAGCTCCCAGGAGACCAAGCGCAGTATTTCATAGCATAGTTTATATAAAAAAGCCCTGACCTCCATTGATGATCTGGAGATTGGGGCTTTTTTTTGATTTCTGAATTACAGGCTCAGCACTGTCAATTCTTTGGGAAAGCTGGTCAGCGTCTGCGGGCCCTCTGCCGTAACGAGCACATCATCCTCAATGCGCACGCCGCCAAGATTCGGCACATAAATCCCCGGTTCTACTGTGAAGACGTTGCCGTTTGCGATAATATCCGTATTGAGTCCATGCAGTGATGGATATTCATGGGTATCCATGCCGAGACCATGTCCGACGCGGTGCATGAAGTATTCGCCGTAGCCGGCGGCTTCAATAACGTCACGGGCAGCCTTGTCAATAGAACCGAAGGTGGCTCCGGCAACAGAAGCGGCGATACCAGCCTCATTGGCAGCAAGCACAGTATTGTAGATATCTATCAGCTTGCTGTCGATTTCGCCTACAGCGAAGGTGCGGGTAATGTCAGAGGCATAGCCTGCGGCGTATACGCCAAGATCGAACATCAGCAGATCACCCGGCTGAATCTTGCGTTCACCCGGTACGCCATGCGGCAGGGCCGTATTCGGGCCGGAGAGCACCATGGTGTCGAAGGAGGGGCCGGAGGCTCCGACTTTTTTCATCAGGTATTCCAGCTCCGCTACCAGCTCATTCTCGCTGACACCGGCTTTGACATGTGACAGGCCCCGGCGGAGAACTTCCTCCACAAGCTCGGCGGCATGCTTCATAATGCGGATTTCTTCAGGCGTCTTCATGGCGCGCATAGCGCGGAGCAGATGGCCGATGTCGCTGAATGCCCCCGCTGGGATGGCGTCTGCCAGCAACTCATAGCGGCTGACGGAGAAGTGCTCCTTCTCTATGCCGAAGCTGCCCGGAGCAGCGCCGCCGAAGCGGGATTTGAGCAGCTCGTACGGGTTGTCCGTATCGCTGTGTGTCAGAATAGTCTTCACCGAGGAGGCGGCATGCGCCGCTTCGGCGTCCAGCGCCGGAACGATCAGCACAGGCTCCTCGCCGCGGATCAGCAGCAGGCCCAGAAAGCGTTCATGCGGGTTGCTGGCGAAGCCGGTCAGATAGTATACATGCTTGGGATCGGTTACGAGGAGAGCATCCAAGCCCTCTTCTGTAAGTCCTTGCTCCAGTTTAAGCAGAGCTTCATTCATTGCAATAGTTCCCCTTTCATATACACGCTTGAAACAGCATTATTCTCATTATAATTCATAATCCGGGAGGCTGCACGTTCCTGGAACGGATGCAACAGGGAGTTTAGTGAAGTTAAGCACCGGGTAATAGTTGCCACTATCATTTCTGGTTTCTATTCCCGCTTCACTTAACAGGAGGTTATGAATATGTCCGGTACATCGGCCCTCTTCCATACATTTCTGCTGCGCGGAGCTTTGGTCCTGCTGATGGGCCTGCTGTCAGCCTGCACCTCTGCTGAACAAGATCCTAGGCAAGGGCAGCTGACAGGTGAGAATCCGCGGTTTGACGCACAGCCTGCCGGCACTGCCCTTCCATCTTCAATGACTACGATGACCGAAACGCCGGTAAGAACACCGGGAGCGTCTGCGAGTGCAGGAACAGGTGCGCCGGTTGGCGCAGCATCACCTGGTGCCTCTGGAAGCACACAGGCACCGGAAGTAACGGCTGCCGCGCCGAAGCCGCCAGCTTCGTCAGCCTTCCCTTATACCGCCCATACGCTGGCAGACGGATTGAATGTGCCTTGGGAGATGGCGTTCGCTCCGGACGGGCGGATCTTTTTCACCGAACGGCCGGGCAGCCTGCGGGTCATAGAGAATGGCAAGCTTCGTGCGGCCCCGCTGCTGGAGCTTGAAGCCCCCTTTATCAGTAAGGGAGAGGGCGGGTTGCTGGGACTTGCGCTTGACCGGGAGTTCGAGAGCAACGGATTGGCTTATGTATATCATTCTTACCGCAATGCGGAGGGGAGCATGGCAAACCGGGTCCTGCGGATTAAGATCGGCAGCAGCAAAGCGGAGATCAGGCAGGTCCTGCTGGATAATATACCAGGGGACACCAATCATAACGGCGGACGGGTTAAGCTGGGCCCGGACGGCTACTTGTACATCACCACAGGTGAACGCTATGAGCCTGAGCTGGCGCAGGATAAGACCAGTCTGGGCGGGAAAATCCTGCGGATTACGACCAGCGGCGGCATCCCTGACGATAACCCGTGGCCGGGATCTCCGGTCTATAGTATGGGCCACCGCAATCCGCAGGGTCTGGCCTGGCAACCGGAGAGCGGAGTCTTATACAGCTCGGAGCATGGCCAGTCGAGCCATGATGAGATCAATCTTATTCAGGCCGGGTCCAATTACGGCTGGCCGCTGATTGAAGGCGATGCGAATGGAGCCGCAAAGCTGAAGCTGAAGGCTCCGTTGGCACACAGCGGGGAGGAGACCTGGGCGCCATCGGGTATGAGCTTTATTACGCAGGGGCCATGGAGCGGCGAACTGTTGGTTGCCGGTCTGGCCGGGCAGCAGCTGCTGCGGGTATCTTTGTCTCCTTCGGGCGGCAAGCCTAAGATTACGGCTGTATTCAAAGAGAAGTATGGCCGAATCCGCAATGTGGCGGAAGGGCCTGACGGCACCCTGTACCTTATGACCAATAACCGGGATGGCAGAGGCAACCCACGCGCACAAGATGATAAGCTGATTGCGCTGCGGCCGGATTGGAAATAAGGGCTGTTAGGTGCATTTTCCGTGTACTTCCTCCGGAACTTTATCACGGCCATACTATTGACGAAGGGATTTCACGGCCACCCGGCGCTGAGCGGACTGAGAAGCCGTTATTTCCGGATATTAGCCCGGTTTCTGTCCGTTGCGGACTCAGATGCCCTTAATGGCTCAGTTTTACCGTATTCGGGTCTACAATAATCCCAATAAGGTCTCCTGAGTCCGCATATACGTCAAAATCACCCTTTTCCGCAAAATAACGTCATCTGAGTCCATCTCACTCTGTAACTATGTAATGTAAGTATGTAACTATGTAACTATGTAGCAAACAAAGGCTGTCCTCCTTGCAGATCATCTGCACAGAGGACAGCCTTTCCTGTTATGGGCCTGCAGCGTGTAAACCCCGCCTACAGGTAGCCCGCAAGCGAACCATCAACACCTGCAGGCTGTCTTCATAACGTGCAACGTGGTAGCAGAAGATATTCTGTACCGTCAGGTCTGAGAGCTTATGCAGACTAGGCAGCGTAAGCGGCATACCCTGGGGAGCCGGTTCAGCGGCGGGTCCGCTACGCGATCGGCGTCCCGTTCGGAACCTGCTGCTCCGGAGCCAGCAGAATCACATCGCCTTCCTCCGGCACACCGCCCAGGACGAGCACTTCCGAGAGGAAGCCGGCAATCCGTCTGGGCGGGAAGTTCACGACAGCGGCAATCTGCCGGCCGATCAGCTCTTCCGGAGTGTAACGTTTGGTGATCTGCGCACTGGAGGCCTTAATGCCGAGTTCCCCGAAATCGATCTGCAGCTTAATCGCCGGTTTGCGTGCCTCAGGAAAAGGCTCTGCGGACAGAATGGTTCCTATGCGCATATCTAGCTTCAAGAAATCTTCAATAGTAGCCATGTCCCCGCCTCCTGTAGTGGATAAGTTGCTTCGAACCGGGAATAGACCTCTTGAGAAGCTATTCCATGCCCAGGGGCTATTTTAACCCTCAGAAATGATGTAACATTATCATAAAACATATACTCTGAAAAGGCTACGCCATGCTCTGGCCTGGCTGGCCCGCAAGAGAGGGGAAGATGTCCATGAAAGGAAAGACCGTGCTTGTCACCGGTGCGAATTCCGGCATGGGACTGGCTACGACAGTGGAAATGGCCCGCAGAGGAGCCCATGTAATCATGGCCTGCCGCAGCCGCCAACGCGGGGAGGAAGCTCTTGCAGAAGCGGTACGCCAGAGCGGCTCTGATCAAATCCGGCTGATGCTGTGCGATCTGGGTTCGTTCGCAAGCATTCGCGCTTTTGCAGAGGAATTCACGGCCGGCTATCCGGTGCTTGATGTTCTGATCAATAATGCTGGCGTAGTCGCCATCAGACGTGAGCTTACTTCAGACGGCTATGAGCAGGATTTGGGCGTGAATCATCTGGGTCATTTTCTGCTCACCATGTTGTTATTGGATAGACTGAAGCATGCTGAACAGGGCAGGATTGTGGTAGTGGCTTCAGGTGCCTACAAGATTGGCAAGCTGCATCTGGAGGATCATACGCTGTCACGCGGCTTCAATCCGGCTAAGGCTTACGCCCGTTCCAAACTGGCCAACATCCTGTTTACCCGGGAGCTTGCTGCACGCCTGAAGGGCACCAGGGTTACTGTGAACTGTGTGCATCCGGGAGCGGTGGGGACGAGCATCGGAGTGAACCGGGAGACAGGCTTTGGGCGCTCGCTGCTGAAGCTGCTGTCCTACTTCTTCCTGACTCCTGAGAAAGGTGCGGACACGGCCATTTATCTGGCGGCTGCGCCGGAGCTGAGCGAAGTAAGCGGGCAATATTATTACCGCCGCGAGATCAAGGAATTATCGCCAAGGGCGAAGAATACAGAAGAAGCCGCACGGCTGTGGAAGTGGAGTCTGGAGCAGACAGGGCTGAACTAGCCTCGTTTTCCGCAATGCAATGAAACTAGTGGACAGGCATCAACTGATTATAAGGATCTCTGTAAATGCTTTTGAACAACCATTTTGGATTCGGGCCGATATGATGAGGGGAATGTTGTTCACATATCACATACAACTTCTAGGAGGAATCATAGCATGGATTGGAAAGGTTACAGTATAGAGGATGCGGCAATTGAGGATTTGGGAGCGATTGTGGAGATTTATAACACGACGGTTGCCGGAAGAATGGTGACAGCGGATCTTACGCCGGTGGCCGTGGAGGATAGAGTAGAGTGGTTCCATGAGCATAAAAGTCATCACCGTCCGCTCTGGGTCCTGCGGCAAGGCGGAGAAATTGCAGCCTGGTTCAGCTTTCAGTCATTCTATGGGCGTCCGGCCTATAATGGAACGGCAGAGATCAGCGTGTATGTAAGTGAAAAATTCCGCGGCAGCGGCGCCGGAAGTATCCTGCTGACCAAGGCGCTTGAGGAATGTCCGCGACTTGGTCTGCAGAACTTGGTAGGCTTTGTGTTTGGCCATAATGAGCCAAGTCTTGCGCTGCTGCGGAAGTTTGGTTTCGGACAATGGGGCCTGCTGCCGGGTGTCGCCGTGCTGGACGGCATTCCGCGTGACCTTGTTATCGTAGGCCGCAAGCTGTAAATTTATATAAGGCTTTCGCAGAAACAGTGTGTGAAACTTATTGCGGAGGAGCAGCTGAAGCAGACCGGCATTCCTCTTCTGTAATCCAGTCTTCCGACCATACCTGCAAATCACGGATGACGGATTCCAAGGCCCGGCCCTTGTCAGTTAACGAATACTGGATTCTTACAGGCGTTTCGGGAAAAACCTCGCGCAGGACGATGCCCTCCTGCTCCAGTTCCTTCAGCCGCTCGGACAAAAGCCTGCCGCTGACCGGCAGCGAAGCTTCAATGGCGCCGAAGCGCTGGGGACCTTGCAGAAGCTGATAGATGATTAAGCCCGTCCAACGTCTGCCGATAATATCCATGCTTTTTTGTAACCTTGGACATAACTCTGTGGATTTCATTAGGCTCACCTCTTACTGTACATTATAAACGAAAAGACCTATAACTAAAACAAATTTGAACTATTTGCACTACTTGAAAGGATGATTCCCTTGGCTAAAAAGAAGAAGATAACCCCGGCTCCGCGGCCTGCGGCGACCGATGCTCAGGCAACACTCAAAGACCTGCTCAGCCGAGAGGTGCTGGACAAGCTGAAGGCGCAGTCCGATGCGCTCAAAGCCGAAGAGCAAGGCAAGAAAGACGCCGCCCTCAAGGAAGCGGAGGACAAACGCAAGGCAGAGCAGAAACGTCTGGAGAATGATTTCGGCCACCTGCTGGAGAACAGCAATCAGGACTGGTCGAAATTTAAATAAAACAAACTTTACCAGTATCAGGGTTGACAATCTGCAGCAGCGCCATATATTATTGGGTTTATCATTTAGAGAAGGGAGGCCGATGGGTCATGATTGGAACAAATGGTTTGAGAACGCCGCACAGTCACATTACAACCGCATATGAACAATCTGATCTCATCGCCTTCGTCCGGAAGACATAATGCGCAGCGTGCTTATTATGTCACAACTGCATACGGGTGTCCCAGCTTGAATTCGAAGCTGCACCCAGCGCTCCGGGAGCCGCATGATCAGAACTGATCTGCGGCTCTTTTTGTGTACCACAAAACTGGGATTTATCTAACCAACCTGAGAGGAAATGAAAACATTTATGAATAGCATGAAGCAGCAAGCGGGGGAGATATCCCGCTACAAACATGAGGTAGCCCTTCCGGGCGGCGACCTCAGGGTATATGCCAGCGAGCAATTATTTGGCTCACTTGATTACAAGGTCCTGGAAATGGCTAATAACAATCTGCAAATCCCGAATATAGAATATATGAGCTACACTCCTGATGTACATGTAGGCGTCGGAACCTGCATCGGGACTACCGCGGTCTGGGATGCCGCGTCAGGCTATGTATCGCCGTCCATTGTGGGCAGCGATATCGGCTGCGGCATGCGTGTACATCTCACCAATCTGCATATGGATGATCTGCGTGAAGTGAAGCTGCGCCGGAAGCTGGTCCGGGCAATTGAGAAATATCTGCCGATGGAGGCCCAGCAGCGCGGCCACTACAGCGATATCCGGCTGGAGAATATCGTGCGCAAGGGCCTGCACGGCCTGCCCAGCAAATATGTTCCGGACAGCTACACTCCGAAGAAATCAAGCGCGCTGTCCCATGTGGAGATCAGCAAGCTTGCCTTCGATGACGAGATTCTGAATGAGCTGCCGGATATGGCCTGGCACCGGGGTCACCGCCAGCTCGGCACCCTTGGCGGCGGCAACCATTTCGTCGAGATTCAAGCGATTGAGATTGCTGAAGAGCAGCGGCAAGTGGCTGAAGCGTGGGGCCTGAAGGACGGGCAGATTGCCGTGATGATCCATTCCGGCTCCCGGGCCTGGGGAGGTATGGTCAATCAGTTCTGTACCCCGGCCTTCGCCAAGGTCATGGGCCAGCTTGGACTGGGCAGCGCCGACCCGCGCCTGATCTATGCGCCTCTGGCACATCCGCAGGCCCAGCGCTATGTTAATCTGATGTACTCGGCGCTGAACTATGCGGTAGTGAACCGCCATCTGATCGCTTATGGTGTACGTGAGGGCTTCCGTGACGTCTTCGGCACGAAATGCGAGCTGCGGACCCTCTATGATCTGATGCACAATTATGCCTGGAAAGAGGAGACCTCCTCCGGCACCAAGTTCGTACACCGCAAAGGGGCGACGCGCGCCCTGCCGGCCGGACATCCGGATAATCCGTCAGCCTATGCGGCGACCGGGCATCCGGCGCTGATTCCCGGCTCGATGGGCACCGCTTCCTACATCATGGTCGGCCAGCCCGGAGGAGAAGAGAATTATTATTCGATCTGCCATGGAGCCGGACGCATCCGCTCCCGCTCGGCAACGAAGCGGCTGGTGTCTGTCCATGAATTCTCCCAGTCGATGAAGGTGGGGACGGCAGACGAGATTGTAGTGAATCAGCATTCCCTGGAATCTATCATTGACGAATCTCCCCAGGCCTATAAGAATGTAGATGAGATTATAGAAAGCGTTACGGGCGCCGGCCTGGCTGCTGTTGTGGCCAAATGCAAGCCGCTCGCAGCGATAAAGGGGACGAAATAGGATGGAGCAGGAGATTAAGAAGCCTACTGTAATCTACGAGTACGATGAAGACAGAGCCGGAATCATCAAAGGTTATGATGTGTACGCACGCCTGGTTGACGGCATACTTGAAGCGCTCTACAGCCGCTACGGCGTCCGTTATGAGCTGTATGCGAGCGATGACCCCAACAGTGAATACTGGAAGCTGCTGGAGAATGATGTGCAGAGTGGAAATGCCGGGGTGGAGCATGTGGCGCGGATTTTTGACCGCCTGGAGGACCGGACGTTTGTGTATGACGATGATAAAGAGCAGCCGGAATACAATATCCATCTCTCGATCCGCAATAATGTGCTGGCGTATCCTGCCATGGGCATTGCTCTGGCGCGGGTGCCGGTGTTCCAGGAGAACGGCATCAACTTTCAGGACTATGTGTTCGCGGCATCTGACGCGCAGCTGCAGTTCTTCCTGGCCAATGTGCGTACCCGGCAGCGGGAGCAGAACATCAATAAGGTGACGGTGTTCACTGACCGGCGCAATGGAATCTTCCGTGACGATGAACCCATCACCCGCTCTGTCGGGCGTGAGGAGGTCGTGCTGGACGCGGGGATCAAGAAAGAAATCTACCGTTCGCTCGACCAGTTTTTTGATTCGGACCGCAGCTTCTACGTCACTTACGATATCCCGTACAAGCGGGGCATTCTGCTCTACGGCCATCCGGGCAACGGCAAGACTACGCTCGTCAAATCGATCGCCGGAAGTGTACCGGGACCTGTGATCTACTGGCAGATTACCGAATATACGAGCAGCGAGTCAGTGAATGAGGTGTTCGAGGCTGCGGCCCGGCTGGCGCCGATGGTACTGGTGATTGAGGACATCGATTCCATGCCGCAGGAGGTCCGCTCCTTTTTCCTCAACACGCTGGACGGGGCTACTTCGAAGGAAGGCATCTTCCTGATCGGCACCACCAATTATCCGGAGAAAATCGACCCGGGTCTCATGAACCGCGCCGGGCGCTTCGACCGGGCTTATGAGATCAAGATGCCAAATGAGGCGCTGCGCCTCGAATATCTGCAGCTACGCGGGTTCTCCGCCTTCGCAGGTGAAGAGGGTACGGCCACCGCTGCGCGCCTGACAGGAGATTTCTCCCTGACTCAGCTTGGCGAGCTATATGTCAGTGCGGCGCTGGAATGGCATGAGAATGGCATGGCAGATGTCGAGTCTCTGGTGCGCGGCATGCGCGGCGAACTGGACAAGGGGCGCAAACGGGAATGGATGAAGGATGCTTCGTCCAGTATCGGATTTTATTAAGTATGTGAGAAGCGACTGTAAAGGGAAGATTTGGGGAGCCGGGAGGCTCCCTTTTTGCGGTGCGCCTCACAGTCGCATCATCTAGGTGGTTCAAATCCACCCGGTAACTTTACCCTTTAAAGTGCCGTAGCCGAAGCAGATATCCGGCAATCGAAGGTTGCACGGATAGGCAGGGTGTCTTCCGTGAGGAAGAATCCGAAGGGCCTGCAGGCAAAGTCCAGCCCGGAATGCAGTGAACCAGAGGTGGCGGCGATGTCGGGCGACCCGCCCGCAAAACGGGGAAGCCTATACGAGAACGTATATCTTACAGGAAAACAACCAAAGGGAAATGACCTGTAGGACTCATCGACGTGATTAGGGTCAGGATGGATGGAATAGAAGGTGCAGATAACTGAGGGAAGTCTCGTAGTCTCCTTGACGTAAACGCGGACAAGGTAGGGGAGGTATAACCTTAAAGGGAAAGCCGAATCGATGGGCTGCGAGATGGCGGATCGTTTCGTAGTAGTGAGTAAATCCGGGCCGATGAAAGCTGGTAACAGACTGGAGGAGAAAACCCGGATGAGTATGCGCCTGGAAAATTTTTTTTTTTGAAGGCGAGCAGCCAGGAAGAAAAAAAAAAAAAGAAGTGGTGTCGCATACCCTGCTCTCACTCCAAAAGAGGAGAGACAGAGGCGAAGGGAACGTGCTTCGTCAAAGCCTGTGAGTGTTCGTGAGTGGAGATCGTAAACGTCTTAAACCAGCGAGGGTTTGACCGAGAGGGTACGTCCCGCCGAGAGCGAAAGAGCGTTTGGGGATGAGGCAAACTGGCGACCTGAGTACATCCAAGGCAGCAGGAGCGATTGAATTTTTTTTTTTTCTAACACGCAGTTGCCGGGATGGAACAAGTAAGGAATCGATCTTTGTAGCGGAAACAAGACCAGCTTGGTGAGTAGCGGTAAAGGTGGTGAAACACCAATGAAACCGAAAAGACGTTATTATTCCTTAATCGATAAGGTTTATCAAATGAACAATCTGTACGAAGCCTGGCTGTCGGTGAAGAAGAATCAAGGAAGTGGCGGTGTAGATGGCGTCAGCATTGAAATGTACGAGAAGAATGTGGGCACGAACCTAAGGGAACTCCAGAGGTTATTGCAGCAGGGGCGCTACGTTCCAAGTCCCGTGAGGCGACACTACATCGAGAAGGAGAATGGGAAGTTAAGGCCGTTAGGCATTCCCACGATCCGGGACCGGGTATGTCAGCAAGCCGTCCGTCAAATCATTGAGCCTATTTTCCAAGAGGATTTTTACTATTATAGCTTTGGCTTTCGGGCAGGATACTCGGCGCATCAGGCCATACGGACCATCCGGCGGGCTAAACGTAACGGATATGAACATGTAGTAGACCTAGACATTGTATCTTTCTTCGATGAAATCCCGCACGAAGGACTCATGGAAAAGGTGCAGGAGAGAATCACAGACGGAAAAGTGCTGACGCTCATTCGCGGATGGCTAACCGCTGGAATCATGGAAGATGATCAGTTCCATGAAACGGAAATCGGTTCTCCCCAGGGCGGGGTCATCTCGCCGCTCTTGGCAAACATCTATCTGAATACGTTTGACTGGGGCATGAAAAAGCAGGGATTTGCAGTGGTTAGGTACGCGGACGATGCCGTGATCCTGTGCAAGAGCAAGGAGCAGGCGAAAGAGGCGTATCTGGTAGCAAAGAAGATCCTGGAAGAAGACCTGCGATTACGGATGCACCCGGAGAAAACCAAAGTGGTGAATTTTAAAGAAGGATTTCGTTTTCTGGGATTTGACTTCAGGAGGAACTATGTGGGCTTGCCGGAAGCGAAAATGAAGAAATATAAGGACAAAATCCGAAACGCAACCCGAAGGCAACAAGGAACCAACCTGGAGGGAATGCTCAAGAAACTAAACGAAATCATCCGAGGATTTGGAAACTATTTTGGGATAGGAGATGTAAAGAAAAAGTTTGAACGTCTGGATAAATGGATGCGAATGAGGGTGCGAGGCTTTATGCGCCACAAGAAATCTACGGTGTCAAACCGGTTGATTCCAAACAAGGTATTGGAATCAGCGGGAATGGTATTTCTAACAAGCTTACTCACCACGCGTTCCTAATTCAGGAGTGAAATAGGCAATCCGGCGACGGATGAAGGAAACTCACTCCTGAAGATGGGGAACTGACGAAGGAAAGCCGTGTGCGGGAAATCCGCATGCACGGTTTGACGGGGAGTCCGAGGGAGTAATCCCTCGTCTTACCCTACTAGGGATGAAGATAAATCTGCTATAGTAAGATGGATGATTCCGGAAATATATGGCTGGAAGCTGTAACTTTTGGCGTTCTCATACGTGGATGGATTAAGGGGGGAGGAGATGGAGCCGAATTCGCTGGATGAGGTATACGAAAATTATGTTACGGACATCTACCGCTATCTGCGCTCCCTCTGCCAGGACCACCATGCGGCCGAAGATTTGATGCAGGAGACCTTTTACCGCGCTTATCTGTATTTGGAGGATTGCCGGGAAGATAAGATTAAGCCGTGGCTGTTCCGCGTGGCTTACAATGCTTTTGTAGATTATAAGCGCAAGGAGAAGCGGAGTGTGTCCAAGGAAGCCGGTTATTTCAGCGGTTTGGCTCATCCTGACACAACAGAGGGGACTTTGCTGCGTCAGGAACGCTGGGCGGAAGCGGCCTTGGCGCTCAATCTGCTGCCGGAAGGACAGCGCCATGCGCTGCTGCTGCATGATTATCACGGGCTGAGTTACAAAGAAGCCGCAGTCGTTATGGATGTGGGCCTGTCCCAATACAAGATACTGGTATTCCGCGCCAGGCAGAAGCTTCGTGAGGCGGAGCGGAGGAGGAATGAGCATGAGTGAGGAATTCAAGGAGAAGCTGCGCCAATACAGCGAAGGCACACTTCCGGAGGAAGAGCGTGAGGAGCTGGAGAGTGAGCTGGCGAAGCTTGAAGCATATCAGCTGTATCTGGAGGAGCAGATGGAGCGGGAGGAGCAGACCAGCGAACGGTGGATCAAGACTGACCCAGAAGGAAGCGCACCTACAGGGCTTAAGAAGACCAAGAGGAAGGCCAAGCGAAGAGAGAAGTCTATTATCCGGCGCGGCAAATGGAAAGCACGGATCACCAATACGTTTACTGTATTTTCTGCGTTTCTGATCTTTACGGTCATCAGCAGCATCATTACTGCGGTCTTCTACAGCACTGGAGACCGTGGTGACACTTACAAGGATGTGGTGACATCGGCGATTGCCGTTACCCGTCCCAATACAACGGTGAGGCTTTCATCGAACGCGCATTATTTTTTCCGACTGGAGTTAACCGGGAATCTGCTGAGGCAGGTGGGCAGCGAGAGCATTCAGGTGGGCAACTATACCCAGAATCTCTTTCTGGGAAGGGCGAATCTTGGGGAGTTTAACTGGATGGATGAGCAGAATGCGGCTACTTATGTATTCTATTATCCGTCTGCGAAGGGCACTGCCGGGAGAGGGGACAACAGCGATCAGTGGAAGAAGCTGGAGAAGCTTCCTGAAGGTACGGTGGCCGAGGCGTATCTGTCGCTGGACCATTTGTATACCACAGATGAGCTGCTCAAGCAATTGGAACCGCTGAACCTTCTGCCTGTCTGGTTCGGTGCAGATACTGGACCTTCAACAAGAGACGATGTGGTCAGATATCCGCTGGGCTTTCCCTACCAGCCCATCTGGCATGAGGATGATATGAAGAAATCGGAAGTCACTACTACCAAGACAGGCTGGTTCAGCTCGGTATCCTCCTATAGCAGCGTATCGCCTTCCGTTGAAGCGTACGGGAGCGGCGCGCTGCGGGATGCCAATTTCATCAAGACCCTCAAGCTGTTGCAGCAGCATCAGACACTTGCGGGCAGAGCGGTGTATATTGACCAGCTTGACACCTCTCTGGCCTATCTGGAGCAGAACGGGGTTAAGCTCTATGGAGCCGTTGTCACCGGGCCGGTCAAGGAACTGCTGAAGCTGCGCGAGGCCTCCTGGGTCAGCTATATGCGGGTGGGTGAAGTCCGGCTGTGGAACTGGCGGGAATAAGGCTTAGGCCGGGCGCGGCTTGCTTCTAAGTTCGCCAAACCGTACAATTATAAGTACGTAAACTTGAGAAGGTTGATGTGAAATGGCTGAGGAACGTTGTTTACAGCGTTTCTCAGCTATTTTACTTCCAGTATCTCGGGTCATCTTTGAACACTTGGAATTAGGATGGAAATTTACCGGGGTGCCGGCAGGAGGACTATAAGAATTAGGAGCTGAAGCAGATGAAGATTGGAGTAGTATCGGATACACATCTCTCAAGCAGGGCCAAGGGACTGCCCTCCGTGCTTATGGAAGAATTCAGCAAGGTGGATATGATTCTGCATCTGGGCGATTGGGTATCGCTGGAGATCTACGATCTGCTGGCCGGGCTTGCTCCGGTAGAGGGAATTGCCGGCAATAACGATGGATATGAGATCATTCAGCGCTTCGGCGAGAGCAAGATCGTTACGCTGGAGGGCATGCGTATAGGAATGATTCACGGACATGCGCCGTATTCCCGCAAGGGGACGGATGGAAATGCGCTGCTGGCCTTTGAAGGCCAGGAGGTGGACTGTATTCTCTTCGGCCATTCCCATCAGCCGCTGATGCGCCGGGAGAACGGTATTCTGCTGTTCAACCCCGGATCACCTACGGACAAGCGCCGGGAGAAGCAGTATTCCTTCGGCCTGATGGACATTGAAGACGGTAAAATCACGGCCCGTCATGTCTTTTATGACTTCAAGGAATAAAGGAAACAGGGGAGAAGGAGGGAAGAGCTGTGTTGAAATTTCGTTTTGAACGGGCAGGGCTTGAGGATGTGGAGGAGCTTGCTCCACTATTCGATGAATATCGCAGCTATTACGGCCAAACCTCTGACCTGGAAGCAGCACGGGAATTTCTGAAGGAGAGGCTGTCCAATGAGGAATCTGTAATTTTTATAGCAGCAGCCGGTGAGGGTGCGGACAAGCGGACGTATGGAATGGCGCAGCTGTACCCTTCCTTCTCCTCCATTACAGTTCAGCCCGTATGGATTCTGAACGATCTGTTTGTGACGTCGGAGCAGCGCGGGCATGGACTTGGCTCACTGCTGCTTGAAGGCGTGCGCGGATTTGCGCAGGGTACTGGTGCGAAGGGACTGACGCTTTCAACGATGACGCATAATACCGGCGCACAGCGTCTGTATGAAGCCCAAGGCTACATCCGGGATGATAGCTTTTTCACTTATCATTTATATTTCTAAAGATATAGTTAGGGGAGTTTACGTGGAGACAAGCAATAAGCTGGCCGTGTTTTTTGATCTGGATGATACGTTGTACGACCATTTGGTGCCTTTCCGGGAAGCGGTGCGCGAGGTGCTGGCGCCAGATGAAGACAAGCTGGATTATGCGGAGCTGTTCTACACCGTACGGCATCACAGTGACCTGCTGTGGCCGAAATATCTGCGCGGGGAGCTTGAACTGGAGGAGACCCGGGTGATGCGGCTGGAGCTGGCTTTTGCCGAATATGGCCTGCCCTTGAACCGGGAGCAGGCAGCCAGAGTTCAGGCCTCCTATATTGCCCGCCAGTACACGATCGAGATGATCGAAGGCGTGGCAGAGCAGCTTAATCGCTTCATTGCCCTGGGTCATCCGGTAGGCATTATCACCAACGGACCGCTGAGGCATCAGATGGGCAAGCTGCGCGGGCTGGGTATAGATAAGATCATTCCGCCGGAGATGATCTTCATCTCGGATGCTGTGGGTCTGGCTAAGCCCGACCCGGCCATCTTCGCCCATGTCAATAAGATGACGGGAACTGCACCTGAGAACAGCCTCTATGTAGGCGATACATGGGCTAACGATGTGGTTGGTGCGCTTGCGGCAGGCTGGAAGGTATGCTGGTACAACCCGCGCGGCCGGCAGCCGGGTGGGGATCACACGCCAAGCTATATTTTCACCAATTATAAGGAGTTCAGCGAGCTGCCGCTGGTATGACAAAAAGGTGCCCTCCCCCAAAGGAAGGCACCTTTTCTGCTTACATATGATGCTGTACATCCATCACTGCGCGGTATTAATCAGCGAAGCTGTAAGTAGGATCGGTCAGATTCAGCCGTTCTCTCAGCGAAGAGGTGGCATGAATCTTATTGTCGTCTGTGATGAAGAAGGCATCGATCTTCTCCGGGAGTGCTTCAAGATATTTCATACCGTCTTCGAGGCCCATCAGGAATACACCGGTAGACAAGGCATCCGCATCTGTTGCGCTTGGACTCATAATGGTAATGCTCTTCAGGCCGTTCTGGGAAGGGAAGCCCGTACGCGGGTCAAGAATATGATGGTAACGCACACCGTCCTGCATGAAGAAGCGTTCGTATACCCCGGATGCGTCAATAACCTCGTCCGAGATTTTGATGGTACCCAGCTGGGTACCTCGGCTCTGATCGGGGTCCTGCAGGCCGATATTCCAAGGCGAGCCGTTCGGCTTGTTGCCAAGCGCAATAATACTGCTGCCGCCGAGATTGATCATCGCACTGTCCAAGCCTTGCGCCTTGAGGTAGTCGGCGATCCGGTCAGCGGCATACCCTTTGCCGATCCCGCCCATATCCAGTACCATGCCTTCTTTGGCCAGCTTGACCGTCTTCGCGGCATCATCCACAATAACATCCTTGTAATTGGTCAGGCTGCGGGCTTTATCAATCGCTGCCTGATCGGGAACATGCTCTCCGCCTTCACCGATTGCCCAGAGGTCAACGAGCGGTCCAACAGTCGGATCATATAGCCCGTCCATTTCTTCGGCATATTTGAGGGAAAGCTTCACGATATCCAGCGTTTCGTCGGATACGGCTACGGCTTCTTTACCGGCTGCCTGATTCACAGCGTATAATTCCCCATTCTCCTTGGTGCGGCTGAACTCGATGTCCATCCGTTCCAGCATCGCCTGAATATCATCCATATTCTTCTGCTCTACAGTATTACCGAAGACCTTGATATTCACGACCGTATCATAAATATAAAACGTCTGTTCCAGGGACTTCGTATCGCCATCCTTCGTGACCGTTGCACCGCCGGGGGGTTCAGTAGTCGTGCTGTCTTTTCCATTGTTGCCCACCAATAGCCAGATGCCCACAGCTGCGACGATAACAATGACGAGAGCAGCCAGAATAACGCCAGATTTCTTGTTCTTAAACATATTCCACCATCCATAAAGTTAGTTTCTTGATCACATCTTTATTATCATACCCCAGAAAGAATGGCAAGGGATACTAATTTCATGACATTTTGTGCAGAAGAGCAGCTTGCAGAACGGAAGCGGATTGAAACTTTTATCAAAAAGTTGTCTTCTTGCCGGTGACATGATAAATTGATTGTGACTTGGTGACCAAAAATAAAATTTAGTCAATTTATGGTCGTACAGGAAGAAGGGGGTTTTACCTATGTCCATTGACCGCAAGGCGTTGATCCTGCAGGCAGCGACCCTGTCCTTTGTACAATTTGGCTATAAAGCTACGACTATGGATCAGGTATCCAGAATCGCCAATGTGGGCAAAGGCACGATCTATACTTTTTTCAAAACCAAAGAAGAGCTGTTTGAGGAAATTCTGGACAAGGCTTCGCAGGAATTAATGTCTGTGATGAACCGTGTAGCGGCGGAACAAACGACCTTTGTGCATAACTTGCTTAATCTGCTGGACTCCATTCTGGAATTCCGGTCCGATCATGAGCTATTTGTGAAGCTAGCCCAGGAGGTGCGGGACATCGGGACAGCCCAGGCGCTGGAAGGGGTTAAGCGGATGGAGGCATACGCGCTTGATTTCTTGAAACAGCAGATTGAGGAAGCCATCGGCAGCGGTGAAGTGAAGCCCTGCGATTCCAGTGTTGCGGCATTTATGATTCTGCGAATGTACCTGGCGCTCACCACGGAATGGAACAAATCCCATGAGCCGCTGGACAAAAACAAGATTAAAGAGCATATGATCCTGTTCATTTCGACGGGGATTCTGCTATAGTGTGGGTGGGCTTTTCCCGGATGAGGGGAGTCCGCCCCACGTCTATAATGAGAGCGTCTTCATATATACCGGAAAGCGAGGCTGATCCAAGTGAAGGGCAATAACAATGATTCTACCGGCGGCAGAATGGAAGGTCCGGCGGCACCCAAAGATCCGGAGGACAGAAGAGGCGGCTTCTTCGTAATGTTCGAAACAGCGATAGAGGCGACAGCCAGAGCGGAGGGCAGTCCATCCCAGGAAGTGTATCTGGAAGGCAATTATCTGACGGATAAGGCAAGATACATAGGCGGGATTACGGATGAGGGGATGCTGGCGCTTCTGACCACCTGGGCCGGGTTCCGTGAGCTGGTGCATAGCATCGGGGTGTCCGTGAAGACCGGGACAGGCAGTGAAGGGGGAAAGGTCTCCTTTCTTATGCAGAACTGGGGCGGAAGCAGCAAGTATGAGACAGGAACGCAGCTGCGTGTCCCCTGTCCGGGGGACGGGACGGAGGTATTGCTGAAGCTGGAGGAGGCCATGTGGTCCGGGGACGATATAAGTCCCGGTAAATTCGCTTTTGAATTTAGCCGTGAAGGAGAGCTGGCAACGGCGAGTATTATTTTCTATTTGAATGACGGCTATACTGCGCCTGAAGTTGCAATGGAAGCTCCGGTTGCCTTCGGTTCGCTCGAATACCGCGCAATGATTGCTAAATCTCTGCTGCATTCGGGCAATAATTACCGGCTCAGAACAGCTATAGACAAAGCAATTGAGGGTGAGGATGTCACTATTGCTTATATTGGAGGGTCCATCACCCAAGGTGCAGGGGCTAAGCCGATCCACACCGGTTGTTATGCCTACCAGTCTTATTTGCAGTTCAAGGAGCTGTTCGGTAAGGACGGTGGAGAGAATATCCATTATGTGAAAGCCGGAGTGGGCGGGACGCCTTCTGAGCTTGGAGTGATCCGTTATGAAAGAGATATTCTGCGGGAGGGTGCGGTAACGCCGGATATTGTGGTGGTGGAATTTGCAGTGAATGACGAGGGCGATGAAACGAAGGGCAATTGCTTCGAGAGCCTTTGTCTAAAAATTCTGTCTGATCCGGCCCGGCCTGCCGTGATTCTGCTGTTCAGTGTGTTTGTGAATGACTGGAACCTTCAGGAACGGCTCGCTCCTGTGGGCAGGCACTATAACCTCCCGATGGTCAGCATCAAAGATGCGGTAACCGGACAGTTCCGTTTGAGCAAGACTGAGGGGAATGTCATATCGAAACGGCAATTTTTCTACGATATTTATCATCCTGCGAATGACGGGCACCGGGTTATGGCTGACTGTCTGGGTTATTTATTCTCCGAGACCTGCCGGTCGCTCCGGGACGAAGAGGATATTACAACCGCTAAACGGCCGGTTCTCGGAAATGATTACGCGAATATACGGCTGCTAGACCGCAAGAGCCTGAGCGATCTCAGCGATGTCCGGGTGGAAGCTGGCGGCTTCAGGGCAACCGACACGGATTTGCAGCGGGTAGAGCTGGATGCCGATCCCTTCGGCACCCCGGAATTTCCGCATAACTGGCAGCATACGGCAGCATCCGGTGAGGAAGGCTTCAGGCTGACCATCACCAGCAGCAATCTGATCCTCGTATACAAGGATTCGGGCAGCCCTGATTTTGGCAGAGCAGATATCTTCGTCGATGGCAGCCTTGTACTGACTGCTGATCCGCATGTGAACAGCTGGACGCACTGTAATCCGGTCATTCTGTACCAGAATGAGCAGAGTCAGGAGCATGTCATTGAGATCCGCATGGCGCCGGAAGATAAGGACAAATGCTTTACGGTACTGGGCTTCGGTTATACTGCTTGATGGTTTAAGAACCAGCATACAACAGGACTGAAGAAGCGAGTTCATTCAGACAATGCAGCGACTTATGTATTCAGTCCATGTGGAAATTGAGTGATAGTTGTATTATGTACAATTAAAACCTGCGAAAAGGGTTGCTGCCTTCTTATAACTGCAGTTTGTACAACTAAATCCGCCCGAATCGGACAGAACCCTCTACAACCGGCATTTTAATTGTACGAAATACAACTAAACGGAGAATGGGGTGTAAATTAGACGATTTAGTTGTATAAAGTACAATTAAGCATGCCGGATATCCCATATTCCGTTCACTGCAAAGGTACGTAGGGGATTTTGGAACTGTAAGAGCGATAGCGGACGCCTTTGTCACCGGATTCCCACCGCGAACAGCGGTACAATTCATTCACCGCAGCTACTTCCTCGCTTAAATGGGGGAATCTTTAGTTCAATCTATACAGGTTAAATCTGGCGCTGCTAGTCCAGCATAAATTCCCTGTATTTATCCTTACGGGGGTTCAGTACGAAGAGAATTCCGCTGGCATAGCCCGAGACGGCATTGAAATTCCGCTTGAGGGTAGCTTTGCCGGTTAAATAGGTCAGTGTCCACAGCAAAGCGGCATAATTCTTCACCGGTGCCTTGCGCAGATTAAGCAAATAATAATGATTTACTGCAGTAGCCCGGGCCACCCGGCCAGCCTTGTCGCGGGAGCTGGGAGATTCATGATGCATGATCTTCATCTCCGGGTTGATGACAAGCTTGCCGTATCTGCTGGCCAGATGGCACATATAGATATCGTCAGCCACCGCATAGCTGGTCATCCAGGGGTAAGGCTTCATATCCTGCAGCGCCGACGTCCGGAAGGACATATTGCAGCCATGGAAGAAATCCGTCTCAAAAATATTCTCGGTCTCCCCCCACAGCAGCAGGGAGCCTGCCAGTGTGCTTGCCGACAGCCGGCCGGGTGAAGCCGACATCTGGCAGGTCAGCCTGCCGAGCAGTTTGCCGGACTTGCTGCTGGAAAGGCCCTTGGCGATGCCGCCAACTCCGGCAATGGACGGGTCCGAAGCGTAAGTGTCCAGCATCCGGCGGATGTAGAGCGGATCATCCAGCTCGGCATCGTCATCGAAGCTGAGCAGAATTTCACCGTCGATAAGACCCAGGGCTTCATAGCGGGAGAGCCAGACGCCGGGTTTGGTTTTGCGGTAATAGCGCAGCTCGGCTTGAGGCATACGGCCCAGTACCTTGCGGAAATACTCCAGCACTTTCTCCTCAATCTCGCCGTCATCCACAATCAGCAGTTCAATTGAAACATCCTCCAGCTCTGTCTGCCTGCCGATGGATTCAATGCACAGGGTCAGATCGCTGATCCGGTTGCGTGTAGGAATTACTATAGACAGATCATGCATACCGCTGACTCCTCCCGGGACGTCCTAGACCGTCCGCTTTAATTTTAGATTACAATGCACCGAAAGTACGTGTTGATCTAATTTTACTCCCCCTTTTGTAGGCCGTATATACCACTTTGGTTTACTTTTATTTAGTACAGTTGCGCTTATAATAGAATTAATTTCAGAATGTATATGCTTTCAAAACCTAAGCGGATGCTTCCGAAATGAGCTCTGTTCGAGTTATACAGGGTGTGAAAAAATTTTAGGAGGGGACGTTATGCATGTCGGGATCTTTATGCATACCAATTACTTTGAAGATTTCTTCGTAAAGGGTCTGGGTCTCAGTGAAGAGGAATATGTACATTCGTATCATAACGATTTTTCTTTCGACTATGCGCGTCTTCTGCAAACCAAGGGGATCCGCACGACCATTTATAATTTCACCAGGATTGGGAGTGAGGTCCGCACCTATCAGCACGGAATCGTGGATTGTACGATTAAGTTTATCCCGGTGGGCATGCTGTATAAATGGTATTCCGTCATTCCCTTGTCCCACCGGACACCGATCGGCAAATTCGTATCACAATATATATCCACGATTCAGAGAGACCTGTGTGATATTCTGCGGGGAGACGGAATCAGCCTGATTTATGCCCAGGAATATGCTTCCGGACGGTTTGAGCGGCTGGCTGCCGCTGCGAAGAAGCTGAGCATCCCGATCATTGCCGCTTACCACGGGGGCAGCATCCATAAGTGGATTCTGCCGATCAAGAAGCATACGCTTCATAAGGCAGCATTCATGACTACGCTTAACGAAGATGAGCAGAACAGCATGGTGCGCCACTTTCCGCATCTGGAGGGGCGGATCCGGCTGCTGCCGAATTTCGTGAATTCGGCGATCTTTTACCAGCGGGATAAGGATGAAGCAATAGCTGCGTTGGGGCTGGACCCCGGCTGCAGATATATTATTACCGTTGGACGGCTGTTTGAGCATCAGAAAGGCCATTCGCTGCTGGTGCAGGCCATGGAGCAGCTGAAGCAGTACCCTGACCTTAGAATATTGGTTGCCGGCGGCGGTCCGGATGAACAGAATCTGAAGAATATGATCCGGGCCAAGGGGCTGGAGGACCGCTTCATCATGCTCGGTACAATCCGCAACAAGGATATGCTGGCCAGCTATTACAGCGTCTCTGAGCTGTTTGTGCTGCCTTCGCGGTATGAAGGATTGCCGCTGGTTATCCTGGAAGCGGGGGCCTGCGGTCTTCCAACCGTTGCTTTTAATGTGATGGGGGTCAGAGGTCTGGTACGCCACGGGGAGAGCGGACTGCTCGCTGAAGGGCTTGATCCGGCTAAACTTGCTGCATCCCTGGATCAGCTGCTCGGCAATCCTGAACTGTGCCGGGAGATGGGGGCAGCAGCGCTGCAGATTGTCCGCTCTGATTATTCGGAAGAGATTATCGGAGCCAGACTCTACAATCTGCTTCAGGAGAGCTTAGGGCTTGATCCGTCCGCACCGCTCTTTGGTGACGGGTATGCTCCAGAGTTAACGTCTCCCTTGTAAACCGCTGTCTTATTGTTGTGCCGTTGTGACTGAGGCCGCGGCTGCTGGAATACGGCCGATGGTCACTCCTCTAATTGGCGAACCCGTTGCAGATCTGATGCTCTGCGACTACATAGAAGCCGATAGCTGCTGTATGCCTGCATAGAAGCCGATGGCGGCTATACAGGCATACAGCAGCTTGTTGCGGAACGGGGCAATTTTGGGATAGCTGCCGCATATATCAACAGACCCGCCGTAAGCAAGCATCCAATCTGCGGATGGCAGAAAGTTTGTTTGTAATTTTCGGTTTTTAACTATATAATAGTAAGTGACATGTAAGACTCGTCAATTGTAGTACAGCGTTACATCCAATACATTTCAGGAGGAATTCCCATGAGAATAGATATATGGTCCGATTATGCCTGCCCGTTCTGTTATATCGGCAAAAGACGGCTGGAGCACGCCCTGAGCCAGTTCCCGGACCGTGACAAAGTGGAGGTCGTATTCCGCAGCTTCCAGCTCGATCCGAATGCGCGCACCGACGAAACGAGAGATATTCACGACATTCTGGCTGCCAAATATGGCATGACCCGTGACAAGGCTAAAGCTACGAACGCACAGCTTGCCGAACAAGCGCAGGGTGTGGGTCTTGAGTTCAACTTTGATACGGTCCAGTCGACCAATACGTTTGACGGTCACCGCTTAAGCCATTTCGCGGCTACAAAGGGTAAAGCCCAGCAAATGACCGAACGGCTGCTGCGCGCGTATTTCACTGACTCGCTGAACCTCGGTGACCGCAAGGTACTGGCTGAGCTGGCCGCTGAAGTCGGCTTGGATCAGGCTGAAACGGCTGCGGTGCTGGAGAGTGACGCTTATGCTGATCAGGTGAATGCAGATATTGATGCAGCCCGGCTGCTGAATATCACCGGCGTGCCGTTCTTCGTCTTTAACAACAAATACGCGGTGTCCGGCGCGCAGCCGGGTCCGGTATTCACCGAAGTCCTGGATACCGTCTGGGCCGAAGAGCAGAATACCCCTGTGCTCCAGGTAGTCGGCAAGCCACAGGCGAAGGCAGAGGATGCTGACGGCTGTGATGATGGCTCCTGCAGCATCTGATTCCGTTTAGGCAGACTACACACAAATACCCCGCTGTATGGATTTTCTCCATGCAGCGGGGTATTTCTTTTACCTATTTCGGGCCATATAACAGTACTATCTGAACGAAGTCACAAGGCTCGATAACAGCGTGCGCACATCATGCTGGTATTCCTTAATCGGCTCAACCGGACGGCCCATGCCGAACAGTGTGTAGACAGCGATTCGGGCCGCCCTGACGGAATATTCTTCCGTGAAGACCACATCATCCGGGATTTCACAGTATTGGCCGACAAAGGCCAGGTTAGTGGAGCCTTCAGGTACAACCTGCGGCCGGTCGCTGTTCAGCCGTGGCATAAACTGGGAAGTGATATAAGGCATCATGCATGGAATGCAGTTCGCTGTGGCCAAGATCTCTTCCTTATGCGCTTCGAAATGGAGATGGCCAATCAGCTCCTGCATGATCTCTTCGCCGGTACAGTCACACATTTTCTTGTGGACATAATCACCGACCTTATCCGGATACAGTCCGTAACCCCAGAATACTTTGACATGCTCCGGCTGGTTGCGGAAATGCGGCTGGAAGGCCAATACAACGGACATCAGCCAGCTGGAATCCTTGAAGGTCACTAGTGCCCCAGTGCCGGCACGGTTGCGGGTGAAGTCTTCCATGAGGTCGAAGAACTTCGAGTCCTGGAAGGTAACCGTGAAGGATTCCCATTTGGACTCGTCCACATGATCGTCGAAGGACGAAGGATTGCCGAGACCCTGCTTCTTGGCGGCGATATTCTCCCACAGCTTCCAGGAGCTGCCCTTGCCGTTCAGGCGGGGTGCGGAGGTCATCGATCCGAGGCTGGAGCCTTCGGTCATCGAGCCGTTGGTGATAATGACACGGTCGCCTTCGTTTACCTCGATCACGTCTTCCACGCCTTGGCGGGAGACCTTCATTTTCGTAACGGTAATGCCGTCGCCTTCTTTGAATTCCAGATCGGTTACCGTACATTTTAACGTGAAATCTACGCCAAACGGTTCCAAGTACTGGTGCAGCGGCAGAATAATCGAATCATATTGATTGTAAGGGGTGCGGGTTACGCCTTCGAGCGTCTGAATTCTCGGGAATTCATGAATGAAGCGGATCATATACCGTTTCAGCTCAACCGCACTATGCCAAGGCTGGAAGGCGAAGGTAGTCGCCCACATATACCAGAAGTTGGTGGTGAAGAAATGCGGCCCGAACCAGTCATTAATCCGCGCTTTGCCCATTTTGGCCTCCGGAGTAATGATCAGCTTGCCGAGGGCCAGGCGGTCAGCCATATCGAAGCCCATTGAATTGACGTCCTGAATCTCACCCTTGCTGTCGACCAGGCGCGCCTTGGAGCGGGTGGGATTGGCATCATCGAACTGGGTGATTTCTTCCCGCAGCGTCAGCCCCGGCTGGTCAATCGATGGAATCGTATTTAGAAGTTCCCATAGGTTCTCATAGGTTTCGTCGTTCAGCATCCGGCCGCCCCGGATCACATAGCCGTGCTCCTCATTGCCTGAGCCGTCATTGCTGCCGCCGAGGATCTTCATCTCTTCAATAATGTGAATGTTCTGTCCGGGAAAACCACAGTCTCTGACGAGGTATGCCGCACCCGCAAGTGATGCAATTCCGCCGCCGACAAAATACACCTGTTCGTTACCGTACTCTTTTTTCACTGATTGTCGCCTCCATAGGTTTGCTTGATTGCTGTACCTGAACCGAGTGTAATATAGCGCCGCTGTGGAAGGTATCATCAAAAGTCCGCGAGTGTATGAAATTTGGTCATATCGTGCAAAGTGTATAGTTTTTGGACAGAAAAAAACCCCACAATGTGGGGCTTTGGCTTCGCTGCTTACCCGGGTAAGCAGCCCGGAGGGTTACGACGTCGCCTGTTCATATTTATGCAGCGCCTTCAGGAAATTTCCCTCGATCAGCACACTGAGCTTCTCAATCACATGCTTCGGCTGATCCTTCATGCCGTCGCGCATCCACTGAATCACAAGCCCGGTGAAGGCCAGCGTATAGAAGTTAGCGATAAATTGCTTATCCTCCAGCCTGATATCCATTCCCGTGGCCAGCTCGTCAATGACTCCCATGATCAGATCATTAGTTACTTCATACAAGTAGGCGTCGAGATGTGTCCGTCCAAGCGAGTCCAGCGTGTTGCAGCAGAAGGCTTTATTGCTCTCGATATAGCAGAAAATCCGGTGAAAGCCGTCCGTCCACGTGCTGTAGCTGCGGTACTGGGCAATGCTCTCGACCGCCTCAGTCTTATAGATCCAGCCCAGGAGGTCAAAGATATCCTGAAAATGATAATAAAAGGTCTGCCGGTTCACTCCGCAGTCGTCAACCAGATGCCTGACGGAGATTTTGTTCAGCGGAATATGTGCCATCAGCTCTTTCAGGGAGTGGGCGAGCGCATTTTTGGTCAGCAAGGAATTGGACATCAGGGTCATCAGCTCCTCTTGTAAACCTGTATAAGGGTAGAGTCCGGCCAGCAGAAGGCATCAGCGTCTGCGCAAATATTGAACAAGCAGCCGGCTGCCTTCCACAAGCAAACCCAGGACGAAACCACCCGCCGTGAACAGGAGAAAAGACAAAAAGCCCGCAAGATCCTCCCAGCCTGACATATCGCGGGAAGTGTACATGAACATCAGGCTGATCCCGAGCACAACACCTGCGGTCGAGAATATCCACACCAGCCGGGCACCATACCAGCCGAAGCTGTTAATAATGCCGGAGAGCACGATGGCAAGAGCAGCCCAGCGCAGTAAGATCAGAAGATCGAAACCCTCGCCGAGCAGCACGAACCGGTGCAGAATCAGCAGCAGCCACACAATCAGCGCATAACTGACATACCACCAGAGCCAGCGGCCTATCCGGGCAGGAGGCAGAAAGTTCATAAGCAGTTCACCCGCCTTAAGAATTATACCTCCTCCAGTTCCCCGGCGCTTTGCAGCAGGAACTTCAGAAGGTTCGGAATATCTTCCATTTGTTCTTCAGTAATTTGTCGCTTGAACTGCAGTTCTATGCAGTTATTGTAGGTATCGCCTTCTTGACCGTACCGGAAGCTGAGGGATTGGACAGGCTGGAAATCCGGCCCCCAGATCGTAGACAGAATCTTCTCCGCCGCAGGACACTGCACGTTCACATCGTCAATCTCCATATAAAATCGTAATAGAAGAGTGCAGCCGGGATCGCTCCCCGTTGTTTCCAGAATTTCGTCACCCAGATCCTTCACCGAAGACTGCAGTATAATTTCGGAGGTTACATTATTGCCTTCAGTCAATTTGAACGCAAGACTGAATTCCCGTGACATCAGCGCGAGGTTCAGCATATCCGACCGATCCGTCACGACGAGGATTCCATCCAGATTATCGTAATCGTAGATCTGGTTCTCAAAAGCAATTTTAATATTGTCAAAGACAGTAGGATGGAACAAGAGCGGCACCTTCTCACGTTTCTCTGTATTGTACCATGACGCAGAAAAAAGTGACAAAGAATGCGGATGAATCGAAGAATCCCTGCAATGACAAATGAGAGGCATAAATGCCTCTCATTTGCCCTTCAAAGAAATTAGCCGGCTTGTTTAGTTCGTCGGCGCAGGTGCAGTATACTTCAGGAATGTCTTTGGAATCGGACTCTCGAAGGTCAAGATTTCTCCCGTAGTCGGATGAGCGAACGAGAGAACGCGGGCATGCAGTCCGAGACGGCCTACGGCTTTGGTCTCTGCGCCGTATTTCTTGTCACCGGCAATCGGATGCCCGATATCCGCCATGTGCACACGGATCTGATTCTTACGGCCGGTCTCCAGATGCACTTCCAGCAGGGAGAAATGGCGGTTGGCCTGGAGCAGCTTATAACGGGTTACGGCATGCAGCCCGTCCCCTTCATGCGGACTGGAGTACATCTTCAGCGTTGAAGTTTCCTTCAGCCATGAACTGATAGTGCCTTCCGGTTTCTTGACTGCGCCTTCCACCAGCGCCACGTAGGAACGTTCCTTGACGGTCTCCTTCCAGCTGTTCTGCAGGGACTGCTGAATCGCCTCGCTTTTGGCAAACATCATGACTCCTGAGGTATCACGGTCCAGCCGGTGTACCACAAAGACGCGGTTCTTCGGATTCGTCAGGCGCACATGCTCCATCAATTGGCGGTAAGCTGTCAGTTCATTGTCTTCTCCGGTAGCAATCGACAGCAGTCCGGCATCCTTCTGAATGACGATGATATCATCATCCTCATGAACGATGGTCAGGCCGAGCATTTCTTTGGCTTCTGCATGCCTCTCCTGATCAATTGTCACGGTCTGGCCGGGGTGGAGCTGATGATTATGCTGGGTCACCGGCTTGCCGTTCACCGATATCTGTCCCCGGGACAGCATCGACTTGACTGCATTCCGTCCCTTGTTCGTAATCGTCTTAAGCAGATAAGGCAGCAGCTCTGCGGGCTCGGACACCGTATAGGACTTTATCTGAGCTGGTGTTTTAGATATTGTTTTGGCAGGTGCTCCCGGCCTTGCTCCCGGTTTATGATTAGAGGTCTTGTTCCCCTGATTTCTGGTTCCTGATTTAGGCTGGGCCTTGGAGGCTGCTGCGGGCTTCACGGACCGCTTGGAACCCTCTTTCGGATTTCTTCTTGTATTCATGCCTGCATTCTCCGTCCTGTAAGATTGTACTCCTCAATATACCATGCACTGTGAAGAAATACTACGGAGAGCGCGGGGATAACTAGACATAAATCATCAGCCCGATAAGAATAAATACGCTGAGAATACAGTAGATCCATCCCATAACAGCAGCGTATTTTTTCTCCCGGAACCAGCCTCTGTCTTTATATATCCTGGAATCTACAGTCAGCATCAGCAGCGCGGAGACAAACAGAATGATCGAGGAACAGGTGAGTAACCGGATTATGCAGATCAACCCTCTCTAAAGTGAAAATATTGTACATTCGCGATTTTTACTGATCTTTAAGTCCGACTCTCCGGAGGCGCAGAGACAATTTGATATCGACCTCCACAGTGCTGTACATCATTTCCCAATCGTCTTTTCCATGGATATGCTGCTTCCAGAATGAAGGATGTTTGCTTCGGATCATTTCACCCATACCAAAGATATCGGAATGATCCTTTTGCGTTTTTTGAATCAATCCGGTCAGCAGCTTGCTGATCCCTTCTTCGAAATCCCGTTCAATCTCATGCAGATTGGCCGATGAATTGACCGGTTTGTCACTATTGTAGTGCTCATCCAAATCCCCTTCCAGAAAAATCTCATAGAAGACATGGGGCTTGCCCTCCGTGATTCGGCTCCTGACCCGGGTAAAGCGTTCATTTGTCTTGGTCATTACGACTCCCAGATTCTTCGTTTTGAAGAGGGCAGAGTACCCCCCGGGGTCTATTCCCTGGATGGCCATGAATACGCCGATCTCAATCGGTACGGTCCTGCTGACCATTTTTCCGCCGCTGAAATAAGCCAGGCCTTTGATCATAATATTATCTTTATCACGGAGTGCGATATAGGGAAGGTAAGCACTTTGTCCCCATGCGGAATGTGCTGACCAGAACGTGCCGATACAATCCCGGGGGAACTTGCCGGAGGCGACGGATTTCTCCATCATGGCCAAAATGTAGAGCGTAGGCACACGTTGAAGCGGGGGCTCCAGATCCATAAATGCTGAAGCCGGCCCTTCGGACACAAGCAGCCAGGTTCTGCGCCGGATCTCCGGATTACGCCTTAGATAATCGTTCAGCTCTTTGAAATTGCCCCGGGCGATACCCTCGCTGATGATTATGATCCGCAAATGAACCAGGTAACGCGGGTCAGCAATTTGCTGCTGCAGATTATTCATAGCGTCGTCCAGTGAAATGCCGTATACATGTACCACCCATAGCGGATTTGAGCTTCCTTCACTAGATCCGCCTCCGGTGCTCGGCCCAAGAGGAACCCTTCCGGGAACTGCAATCTGTGCCGTAACACTGATGTATTCTGCAGGTAAAGAATCATTATCTATATGAGTGACCTTATCTTCTTTTTCTGCCACTTCCGCTTTGACCTTGTCGATGGAGAGGCCAAGCACAAGCGCGCGGTCTTCAATCTCTACCTGATCCCAGCATCCCGCCAGAAGCGGAGCGATAAAAACCAGCAGCAGGGTCAGTGCAGAATTGCGAAGAAGCCATTTACTCATGCGGGAACCTTCTTTCTTGGAAGCCGGATCAAGTGCGCAAGCCATAGTAGCAGCGGATAGCCAATCAGCAGAACCATTACGGCATTCCCGAGCTGCAGAGACCAATAATAAGTGTCAAATACATTCGTAGGAAACATGGATATGGCAAACACCACCGGGAGCAGGACACTGGAAGCCATACGCTGGTCGCGGAGAGCGAACAGATTCTGTATAAGGTAAGCAGATACGTAATACGTAGTGTAGACCGTTGTGTAGACGGAAATGACCCAAAGAACTATAAAGATGGCATCCAGCCGTTCAAAGACTCCTTGCTCAAAGGCTGCATTCCGGGCCATCTCCAAAGTGGGATAGATCAGCAGCTTGCTCTCCTCAGCACCGAATATTCCCAGTGAGGTGATAACGATCAGCAGATAAATGGCACCGGACGTGAAGATTGCCAGTGCTCCTGCCCGTACGGCCTGCTTAGGCTTCACCATAAAGGGAATCAGCAGTGTGATTACGAATGAGCTCTGAAACAAATAGCTGGCGATCTGTGCCCCTTTCCAAAACTTGTGATTCAGGGGCATAAGAATAGGCTGAAGATTAAGCAAAGTAATATTGTCCATTGAGATCAGAATCATGATTACGATAGAGCCGACAATCAGCGGTAAATAAAAGGCATGGATATAAGAAAATTTCACAATATTGCGCCTGGAGGAGAGCAGGCATACGAACAGCAGCAGAAAAATGGTGGCCTCAATGGGTGTCTTCCGGTAGAGCACGGTTGTGGCGATATCGCCGAACTGGCGGGCGGTAAGGCCCGTCTGTATAACGAACACCAGCATAATCACAGCAGTGAACAATACAGCGAACGGGCGGCCGATCAAACGGCGGCTGAACACAAACAGAGTTTCTTTGGGGTAAAGCTGGCATAGAGAGGTAAGCACATAGTAGATTAAAAAGGAGATGATCACACCTGTGAGCGCGATAAAAGGCCCACTGTTATCCCCTGCTGCGATCATAAAACGGGGGAAACTCTGTATTCCTACGCCGATAATCGTGCTACAGATGACGGCTGCCGCCCGAGCTGTTGTGATCTGCCTGAAATTACTCATCGGTCTCACCTTCCTGACTGAGGATCTGATCTACATAAGCGGAGGAAACGCTGCCAGCTATCCTGGTGTTATCCTTGGCATGCAGGAAGCTGGGGCGGCGGCGCATCCACCACAGAGGAACTCTGACCAGAGTGTCCTTAAGGTCACGCCACTTCCCCGGGACGTAAGGCGACATGTATGGAACTCCGAAGGATTCCAGAAACAGCAGATGATTCACAATAAGGATCGTGCCGATCATTACACCATACAGGCCGAACATCCCAGCCAGTATTATTAGAGGAAACCTAAGCATCCGCAGTGCGATTGCGGCATTATACGCCGGTGTGGCAAAAGAGCCGATTGTCGTAAGCGCGACAATGACGACCGTGATCGGGCTGGCCAGCCCGGCACCCACGGCGGCCTGGCCGATGACAAGGACGCCTACAATAGATAAAGCTCCGCCGATCATTTGCGGGAGGCGGATGGTGGCTTCACGCAGCACTTCCATGGATACCTCCATGATCAGCACTTCCAGTACAGCCGGGAAAGGGACACCGGCTCTTCCGCCCGAGATGGCCACGGCGAACTCTGTAGGCATTAATTCGGGGTTAAACGAGATTACAGAAACATAGAACGCCGGGAAAAAAAGGGAACAGGCTAAAGCGATCAGACGGATCATACGGATCAGGCTGCCCATAATGAAACGCTCTGTGTAATCATCTACCGTCTGAAAGAACTGGTTGAACAGAGCAGGGACGATCACAGCAAAGGGAGAACCGTCGACAAGCATGGCAACCCGCCCTTCCAGCAGAGCGGCAACCGTCTTGTCGGGCCGCTCTGTGCATTGTACCTGCGGGAACGGAGACAGCGGCTGGTCTTCGATGAACTGCTCAATATATCCGGCATCAAGAATGCCGTCGGTATCAATCATTGAGATTCTGCGCATCGCTTCAGCAACGAGCCCGCTGTCGGCAATGCTCTCGATATAACATAATGCCACCCTCGACTGGGTACGTGTTCCGATCGGGCTGATTTCGATCCGGAAATCCGTGCTCTGAAGCCGGTAGCGCAGCAGGGAGAGGTTATTCTCCAGCTTCTCCACGTAACCTTCACGGGGGCCGCGGATGACCTGCTCGGTCTGCGGCTGCTCCACGCCGCGCATGTCAATCTGGCGCATATCGAGTACGAGGGCTTCGGGCACTCCCTCTATCAGCAGAATTAGCTCACCCTTCACGGCCGCGTCAGGCAGCACAGAAATGTCTGTAGTGGTGGTTCCTTGTGTTACCTGGACGGCTGTGCTCCAGATATAATGGATCATGCCGGCAATAGAATCCGGAATATCCTGATGCCCGGAGGGCCCGGCCATTAAGGGTTTAAGGACATGCTCGCGCACCTGCTCCATATTAACCAGTGAAGAGAAGAAGAGCATTGCGGCCTGGTGAGCTCCGAAGAGCTGGAAGTCGCGGACTACGAGGTCGCCGTTGTCGCCGAGCCGTGCCTGCAGCGCTTGTAAATCGGCCTGCAGATTTCCTGTAAGCGGACTTTTGTCAGGCTCTGGAGGAGAAGCTTGCTGCTGCTTGTGCATATAAGAGGTATATATATCTTTCCAGGCTTGCAAGTGGCCGCCTCCTCAGCAGTACAATTTGAATGTATTTCTATAAAGTGTTGCTTGAACGCGTGATTTTTATGTAAATTTTATGTAACAGGCCCAAAAGGAGTGCTATGATATCTGCTTCAAGCGGTTGCCTAAGTACCCTGTTGCCCGGTAAACTAAAGGTAGAAAGTCTTAAGGAGTCAGAAGAGATATGAAGATGCAAGGATCACTAATGGAACAAGCGCAGGCTGAACTGCAAAAATATTACGGTTATCCTGATTTCCGGGAAGGCCAGAAGAAAATTGTGAACAACTTACTCGAAGGCCGCGACACGCTGGGCATTCTGCCTACCGGGGGCGGTAAATCGATCTGCTATCAGGTTCCTGCACTGCTACTGCCGGGACTTACACTTGTTGTATCCCCGCTGATCTCGCTGATGAAGGATCAGGTGGACGCCCTTACTACCGCCGGAATTCCTGCAGCCTATATCAACAGCACCTTAAGCGGCAAAGAAGTGAATGACCGGATCCGTGCCGCCCGCCGGGGCGAATTGAAGCTGCTCTATGTGGCGCCGGAACGTCTGGAGCTGGACTGGTTCCGCCTGGAGATGGCGGGTCTGTCCATCTCCTGCGTAGCTGTCGATGAGGCGCACTGCGTATCGCAGTGGGGCCATGATTTCCGCACCAGCTATCTGGCGGTGTCGCCGTTTGTAGAGGAGCTGCCACAGCGGCCAATCCTGGCCGCTTTCACCGCTACAGCTACACCTGAGGTTATGGAGGATATGGTCCGGCTGCTTCGTCTGCGCGATCCGGGTGTCTTCATGACTGGACTTGGCCGTGATAATCTGGCCATGCAAGTGCTGCGCGGAGAGAATAAGCGCGAATTCGTGCTGGACTACACGGCGCAGCATTCGCATCAGCCGGGCATCGTCTATGCCGCCACCCGCAAAGAGGTGGATGATCTCTATCAGCGGCTGCAGGCGACGGGAGTCGCCGCGGGCCGCTACCATGCCGGGATGAGCGACCAGGAACGGGCCGAGAGCCAGGAAGGATTCCTGTATGACGATATCCGCGTCATGGTGGCCACGAATGCTTTTGGGATGGGGATCGACAAGTCTAACGTTCGTTATGTCATTCATTACAATATGCCGAAGAATATGGAGGCTTATGTCCAGGAGGCCGGACGTGCCGGCCGCGACGGGGAGCCGAGTGACTGTATTCTGCTCTTCAGTGCGCAGGATATTATGACGCAGAAGTTCCTGATTGAGCAGAATCCGCAGGACACAGAGCGCAAAGCCAATGAATACCGCAAGCTGCAGCAGATGATTGATTACTGCTACACCACCCGCTGTCTGCGCAGTGCACAGCTGGATTATTTCGGCGAGAATCATGACGACGATCCGTGCGGCATCTGCAGCTCCTGTACCGATGAACGGCAGCTGGTAGACATGACGGTGGATGCACAGAAGATCTTCTCCTGTATCCACCGTATGCGCGAACGCTACGGGGTGGCGCTGGTGTCCTCGGTGCTGAAGGGCTCGCGCAACCAGAAGGTGCTGCAGTACGGCTTCGAGAAGCTGCCGACCCACGGGGCGATGTCGGGCCGCAGCGAGAAGGAGATTACCGAGAGCATCAATGTGCTGATCTCAGAGGGGTATCTGGCCTTGTCCGAAGGCCAGTATCCGGTCGTGCGGCTTCAGCCGCTGGCAGCAGAGGTGCTGCGCGGCCAGCGTGAGGTTCACCAGCGCGTGGCCCGCACGCTGGTCACCTCCGGCACGCGGGACCGCAGCCGGACGCGCGACCATTCACCGTCGGCCGTAAACGAGACGGTCTTCGAGCAGCTGCGTCTGATCCGCCGCGAGCTGGCGGGGCGCGAGCATGTGCCGTCCTATATCATCTTCAATGATGCGACACTGCGCGAGATGAGCGTGGTTTGCCCGCAGACTGAAGGCGAGATGCTGAGAGTGAAGGGTGTCGGCGAAGTGAAGTATCGTAAATACGGTAAGGCATTCCTGGAGTTTTTTCAAAATGAAATGTAAAGAAGGTTATAAGGCATGAGAATCATCCTGGCCACATTAAATGCCAAATATATTCATACATCGCTGGCGATCCGGCTTCTGAAGGCGTACAGCGAGCATGAATTCGAAGATATCCTTTTGGCGGAATACACCATCAAAGATCCCGTGATGAATATCGTGTCGGACCTTTTCCAGAAGCAGCCGGATGTGATCGGCTTCTCCTGTTATATCTGGAACATCGAAGAAACAGTCAAGCTGGTCTCAATTCTCAAGCAGGTGATGCCGGAGGTGAAGATCGTACTTGGGGGGCCGGAGGTGTCTTATGAGCCGCTCTACTGGATGAAACGGGAAGCCGGAATCGACTTCGTAGTCAATGGGGACGGGGAAGAGACCTTCCATCATCTGCTGCAGGAGATCCGGGATGAGCATAAATACCATTTTGTATACGGCGCTGCCTACCGCAAGGGGGAGGACCTGATCGTCAACCCGCCGCGGCCCAAAAGCGACCTTAATACCCTGCCGACGCCCCACCGGTTCGCGGAGGATCTGCCGGAGCTCAGCAAGCGCATTGTGTATTTTGAGACAAGCCGGGGGTGCCCTTTCAATTGCCAGTTCTGCCTGTCCAGCATCGAGGTAGGCGTGCGTTATTACGATATTGAACGGGTGAAATCCGATCTGCTCTATCTGATTGAAGGCGGGGCCAAGGTGATCAAATTCCTCGACCGCACCTTCAATATCAACCGCAATTACGCGATGGAGATGTTCCAGTTCCTGATCGACAATCATCAGGGCTGTGTGTTCCAATTCGAGATTACAGCGGATATTATGCGTCCGGAGGTGCTGGATTTCCTTGCGCAGAATGCGCCGCCCGGAGTTTTCCGCTTCGAGATCGGTGTGCAGTCGACCAATGATGAGACCAACGAACTGGTCAAACGCCGCCAGAACTTCACGAAGCTGTCCCGCACGGTAATGAAGATCAAGGCCAGCGGCAATATCGACCAGCATCTCGATTTGATTGCCGGACTGCCGATGGAGGATTACTCGACCTTCCGCAAGACCTTCAATGATGTATTCGCCATGGAGCCGGAGGAGCTGCAGCTAGGTTTCCTCAAAATGCTCCGCGGCACCGGGCTGCGCGCCCAGGCAGCCAAATACGATTATACGTACATGGAGCATGCGCCGTACGAAATTCTCAGCAGCCATGTAATGCCGTTCTCTGACATTATCCGGCTGAAGCGGCTGGAGGATGTGCTGGAGAAGTACTGGAACAGCCAGCGCCTGGCTCATTCGGTCAAGTATCTGATCCGCCATGTCTTCCCGTCACCGTTCGATTTCTTCCAGGAATTCGGCGACTACTGGGAAGCGCGGGGCTGGCAGAAGATCGGGCATCAGCTCGAGGATCTGTTCACCCGGCTGCATAATTTCCTCACGGACCGGGGGACGGCTTCCATGGACATGGACATCATCACCGGGCTGATGAAGCTGGATTATTTCCTCGGCCACAAGTACAAGCCGCGGAAGATCTGGTGGGATGAGGTGATGGGCAAGTCAGAGTGGGCCAAATACCTGAAGCAGATTGCCGGGCAGCCGGAGCTGATTTCGCCCAAGCTGGCCGAGGCAGGCTTAAGCGAGCGTGAATTGCAGAAGTACATCGTGCTGGATGTGCTGCCGTTCGTGCTTGCGCCGGTGCTGGATTCGATCAGCGGGCTGCGTTTTGACGGCTTGGCTGGTGCTGAAGGTGAGGCGGCAGAGAATGCGACGGTTGCCGTGGCTGGCTATGAAGGCAGCGACAAAGCCGAAGGAGGCATGTCCGGCAGCTTGACTACGGCCGGGACGGCAGCTACGGTGGCTCCGGCAGCACTGCTGCAAGCTGCAGTAGCTGTGGCCGGGGACACAGTACCGGCCGTGGCGGATGCGCATCCCGGTTCCAGCGGCGGCAGTACGCTGCTGATTGTGCTCTATCAGCAGGATGAGAGCCAGCGGGCGCAGTATTACGCGCTGCCTATATAGACGGAAGCCTGCTGAAATGGCCGGAGCTTACGGTTGTCCCTTGGGGGCAATGAAGCTCCGGCTTTTTGCTGTGTTCATGGCGCTCAACTACTTCAGCAGATGGGATATGAAGAAAGTGGCAAGCCTCCATTAAGAAATACGACCGGGTAGGATTGTGTAGAACGAGTAGCGAATAGATTGAGTACCAATAACAGACAGGAGGATTTCAATGACACAGTTTTATCTCATCCGCCATGGTGAACCCGATTGGAACATCAATGAGCAGTACAAATTAAAGGGCCATGGCCGGGATCTGGTACCTCTTACGGAAGCAGGAGTGAACCAGGTATATCGGACAGCACAAGATGAGCGGCTGAAAGAAGCGGAGGTCATTATTTCTTCTCCTTACACAAGAGCACTTCAAACGGCCGCTATTTTATCCAAGGAACTCGGTTTAGACATAAAGGTTGAATTGGATTTAAGGGAATGGCAGCCTGACTTAACCTTTGAATATGATTCCCTGGAGCAGCTTGCAGAGCTGGGGAACGATTATGATGCTAATCTTGGGGTATATCCTCCAGGGGCAACCAAGCAATGGGAGTCCAAAGAACTGCTGAAGAACCGCGTGGAGAAGGTGATTGACAGATATCTCGGATTTGAAAAAGTGATCATTACCGGACATGGCATGGCTTTTCGTACCCTCGTAGGAGAGATGGAAGAAATTCCGCATGCCTCCATTACCGGATATAATAAAACACAGGCTGTAATAGGAATTACGTAATTGTAATTGGCGGTATCCGGTGTTAATATCAGGAATGAGATGCCTGTAAAGGAGCATAAACCGTATCATGTGGATGACTCTGTAAAGATTAACAAGCCGGAAGAATGCCTGAAATAGTGAACGCACTATTGTATTAGGCATGTCTTTCTTTAATCTTACAGGGTATGCAGGATAAGGTGTGTCATAAAACCACTTCTGCGGATACCCTTTTGGTATCCGCTTTATTGTCGTGTCGCGGGAAATACGCATCTCCCTTGATTCTTACCTGCCTATCCTCCTAAAAATGACTGGAGGAACTACTATATGCATACTAAATTGATCTTAATTGAGGGCTTACCGGGCTCCGGGAAATCAACCACGGCTCAGCTGGTGCATGAAATTCTTACAGAGAATAATCTTAGGGCTCAGCTATTCCTTGAAGGGAATTTGGACCATCCTGCTGATTATGATGGAGTCGCTTATCTAGATGAAGTTGAATACGATGATCTATTGAGCGACTATGAGGAATTTAGGGATTTATTAAGCCCATATACATGGAATCAAGAGAATAGTTATTTCGTGGAATACCGGAAACTAATCAATGAACACTGTTCAAGTATTCCAAATGAAATGCTGGATACTTTGGTGAAGCACGATGTGTATGAATTGCCGCTAGACCGAAACAGGGAACTGATTACGGCAAAATGGAAGCAGTTTGCAGAGAGAGCCTTAAATGGCGCTGACCTTTATATTTTCGATTGTTGTTTCATACAGAATCCTGTAACCATGGGAATGATCAAACATGATGCTGCCAAGGAAGACATCACAAATTATGTTGTTGAACTGGCAGCCATATCAGAAGCGCTGAATCCGCTTCTGATATACGTTGACCAGAACGATCTTGAGTATTCCTTCGGCAAGGCTTTTGAAGAGAGACCCCAAGAATGGTCTGAAGGCTTTGTTGACTATTACACCAAACAAGGGTTTGGCAAAAAACAGGGTTACACCGGCTTGGAAGGAACTCTGCAGGTGCTTAAGGCAAGAAGGGACTTAGAAGAATCCATATTAAGCAGCTTGAATATGGCTAAGCGCAAAGTAAACAACTCTTCATATGATTTAGATGCGTACAGACAGGTTTTAGTGAAGGTATTATCAGGAATAAACTGAAGGGATTTTAAAGGCAGATGGGCGATGGAACCTGGAATTGGATCATCCTCAAGCTTGGGCCTGAATTCGGTGCAATCGGTAAGGATTGAGACCATTCTCAAGCAGAGAGCCTAGCAGATAATTGTATTTCGTGCAGTTAAAATACGGCGAAAAGCCGGATGAGCAGGGATAACTGTATTCTGTACAATTAAAATACTGCGGCGTCAATCAGGTGGAGACCCTGGCAGCAACAGAACTTTGGCAGCATAACCGAAAGCGAGGCACTCCGTCAGGTACGGGGTGCCTCGCTTTATTTTAAAGATATATCTTAAGCTGCTGACAGTTCTCATCCTTTCCCCTGCGGGTTACATGAATGGTCAGCCAGGGTACCAGAGCCAAAGCTCCATTGAAGCTAGTTCGCCGTAGGCTGAAGCCGCATGGAGCCGGCAGGGAGGTGGCGGGCAAGCCAGTCCAGTACATCGGCGGTGACCTCATCCCGGTTGACCTCGTTCAGCATCTCATGCCTGCCTTCAGGGTACAGCTTGCACTCTACGTCCTGTATTCCCTGCCCGCGGTACAGTTCGGCCAGACGCTTCACCCCTTGACCGTTCATCCCCACGGGGTCTTTCTCCCCGGAGAACAGATAGACAGGTTTATCTCTGCACAAGGTCAGCAGGGTAGTCTTGGTATGAAGCTCCCGCAGCATATGGAAGAAATCCCGGAAGAAGCGGGTAGTGCAGATCGCCCCGCAGAACGGGTCGGAGATGAAGTGGTCTACTTCCTCCCGGTCTCTGCTGAGCCAGTCGAAGGCTGTTCTGACCGGTGAGAAGGAACGGTTATATGCGCCAAAAACAAGACCGTTCAACAATACGCTGCGATGGTGGTCTCCCTGCAGCCTTAGCTGCATTGCCGACAGAGATTCGGCCAGCCGCAGCATGCTCCGCGGACCGTTGGTACCGCTGAGAATGAAGCCGCTGTAGATGTCGTTACCTACTTCGCACATCAGCTTCTGGGCCAGGAATGAACCCATGCTATGGGCGAACAGGTAAATCGGCACATGCTGATGCCGGGAGCAGGCGATTCCCGCAAGCTGCAGCAGATTGCGGCGCATCCAGTAGAAACCGTTCTCCCCGGTATCGCCGAGCAGATTGACTTGGCCGGCGGTGAGGCCATGGCCCCGGTGGTCATTGGCATACACCGCATAACCGGCTGCGTTGAGCGCGGACGCAAAACGTGCATAACGCGCAGCCGTTTCACACATGCCGTGAGAGATCTGCACGACCCCTCTGACGTCGGCTCCAGCTTCCGGCAGCCATTCATAGACATGGATTTTGACGCCTAGTGGATCGGTCATTGTAAAGGTGTTCTCTGTCATCGCCGTCCTCCTGAAAGTTAAATTCAGCAATCCTAGCGTAAGAGTACTTCGTTATACTAAATCTGCCCGGTATACCAGTTATGAATGGATGTAAACCGCTGCTGCTTACGGCAGATAAGAGCGGAGAACGGTGGACATGCCTTCAATGCTGTAGGCGCCGAGGCTGGACGGGAGCAGATAGCATTCGCCCGCTGCATAAGGCTGGGAGCCGTCTTCCCAGATCAGGTGGCCGCTGCCTTCACAGATCACCAGAATGGTGAAGCTGTCGTCCGTGGTGGCGAGCTGCCATTCACCGGCGACCACACCTTTTTCTACGATGAAATAAGGGGAGGAGGCGATTTGCAGCCATTCACCGGCCACTGCACCGTCTGTCTTCATCGAAGTCGCGCCTGCACCTTCATAGGCAGTAACATTCAGGGAATCCTCAATATGCAGCTCGCGGGGCTTGCCGTCCAGGCCGGGACGGTCGTAATCGTAAATCCGGTATGTAGTGTCGGAGTTCTGCTGGATTTCGGCTACAACGACACCTGCACACAAGGCGTGAACGGTGCCTGCGGGAATATAGAAAGAATCTCCTGCCGCTACAGTCACTTCCTGCAGGCTGTCCATAACGGTCCCGTTCTCGAGAGCATCCTGCAGAACCTCGCGGGTTACGCCTTCTTTCAGACCGTAGATGATTTTGGCGCCCGGCTTGGCATCCAGCACGTACCACATTTCTGTTTTGCCCAGTTCGCCCTTGGGTAATCCGGCATAATCATCAGTAGGGTGTACCTGTACGGAAAGATTGTCATTGCAATCGAGCAGCTTGATCAGCAGCGGGAATCTTCCGCCGTCCTCCGTAATACCCTTGCTGCCAAACCATTCATGTCCGAACTGCTCACGGATGGCATCCAGACCTAGTCCGGCGAGTTCGCCGTTCACTACAGAAGAAGTTCCGTTCGGGTGGTCAGCGATCATCCAGCCTTCGCCGATATGGCCTTCCGGCAGCTCCAGGCCGAATTTCTCCAGCGCACGGCCTCCCCAGACACGTTCTTTGAACTCCGGCTGAAATTTCAGAGGATATGGTTTCGTCATTACAACATCTTCCTTCCTGATTATAGAATGGTTAAAACTTAATATTTAAACGGTACATCGGACTATAACCCAATAAGTAACCGGTCAAACGCTGGTCAACCAAGCCGGATCATATGTGACACGCTTAAGCTCACACATTATTGGCAGCATCATGGTTATGTTGTACTTATTACAACATTGATTGAGCGATACCAGGGTGATTGGAAGCAGGGCTATCTATGCGCCGGCTGGAAGAACTCAAGCTTCTCGCTGTCCGGTCCCTCGAAGAAGAAATAGCGGCTGCCGTTTGCGAGCTCTGAAATACCGGTCAGTCCCAGGATGCCGAGTCCGGCAAGTCTACTGTGCTCTTCCTCAATGTCATCGACTGTGAAGGCGGTATGGCTTACCCGTCCTTCCTGCGGCAGACCCCCGAATGCCCGTTCAATCAGTTCAATCTCCACACTGGCCTGTCCGGGGAAGCTGAGAAAGGCGAGACGCACTTCATCTCCAGGCTGGCCCAGACTACCCTGAAGCGTCAAGCCGATGACCTCTTGGTAAAATTGCAGTGAACGCTCAAGAATGTCCACTTTAATGCCAACATGCTCCATTTTGGTTACTGCCATTTAGTGATCAGCTCCTTTTTTCTTCTCTACAGCTACAACATACGGGGCGGAATCGCGCTGCAGCTGGCGGTACACGATGGATTGCGCGTCCGGCTGGGCCAGTCCGGCGGCCCAGGCTTCCACGGCGGCAGCTTCACGGCCGCCGCCTTCGTGGCCGGGATACAGCACGGCCGTGATGACCCCGCCCGGGCGCAGCAGCAGCAGCGCCGCCTCCAGCGCGGCCAGCGTGCTCTCCGGCTCGGTGATGATGGTCTTGTCGGCATCGCCTGCAGGCAGATAGCCGAGGTTGAACATCACCGCAGAGACCGTTCCGCGCCAATCCGGCGGAACGGCTTCAGCCATTGCTGCATGGCTCCGCTGCAGCAGGGTCACGGGAGACAGCGCAGCAGGCGCTTCCTCCCGGGCCAGCCGCAGGCGCTCTCCGGCAAGAGCCAGCGCCGCGTGCTGGATGTCGAAGCCGTAGACCCCGCCGCGCGGCCCCGCCGCCTTGGCGAGGAACAGGGTGTCGGCACCTGCGCCTACGGTGGCGTCAATGGCCCGTCCGCCGGGAGCGAGCCGCTCGGCGGTTAGTTTATGAGCAAAGCTAAGGACGGACATGAAGCCCATTAGCTCTTCCTCCAATACTTACCCTGCCAGGTATCACGGGCAATCAGCTCGTGGTCGATGGCATTAAGAACTTCCCATTTCTTGAGGCTCCACATCGGGCCGATCAGGGCATCGCGCGGAGCATCGCCGGTCAGGCGGTGGACAATCATGTCCGGCGGCAGAATCTCCAGCGAGTCGGCAATCAGCTTCACATACTCATCCTGCTCCAGGAAGCGCAGCAGACCGGCTTCGTACTGCTTTACCATCGGCGTTTTGCGCATGAGGTGAAGCAGGTGGATTTTGATCCCCTGCACGCCCATGTTGGCAACAGCAGATACAGTCTCCAGCATCATCTCGTGCGTTTCCTGCGGAAGCCCGTGAATGATATGGGTGCAGACCCGGATACCGTGACGTCTGAGCTTCGCAACGGCTTCGGTATAACAGGCAGTATCATGCGCCCGGTTAATCAGATCGGAGGTGGACTGGTGGATGGTCTGAAGCCCCATCTCCACCCACAGATAGGTGCGCTTGTTCAGATCGGCAAGGTATTCGACCACATCATCGGGCAGGCAGTCCGGCCGGGTAGCAATGGCGAGGCCGACCACACCCGGCTGCTGCAGGATAACCTCATAATATTCCCTTAGCTCCTCAACGGGAGCGTACGTATTAGTGTAGGCCTGGAAATAGCCGATATATTTAGCGTTTGGCCATTTCAAGTGCTGGCGGTCACGTACATTGTTGAACTGGGTTACCAGATCATCGCGGCGGCTTCCGGCGAAATCACCAGACCCTCTGGCGCTGCAGAAAGTGCAGCCTCCTTTGGCGATGGAACCGTCACGGTTTGGACAGGTGAAGCCGGCATCCAGCATGACCTTGAACACCTTGGTATCCATCTGGTCACGCATTTCATAGTTCCAGGTATGGAACCGTTTATCCCCCCACAGAAGCGGAGAGGAGGTCTGTAGAAGATTAGACATGTGCAGCTCCTTTCATTAACCTTCCCATTGTATCAAAAATCAAAGAGGAGCGTAACAATTACTCCCGGAAATCCAGCGGAAAAGGACTAGAAATAGGCAGGAAACAGCCGGGATTTCGCTTGTAAATGCTTACACAATATGTTATATTTAAAGTGTAAAAAAGCCGCTGCAGCAACCACAATCACATTTTTGAATTCATAATTTCGTGTCGTCCGGTCCATAATAAACCATAGAGGTGATAACGATGAATTCTCCAACGGTGTTTCCCGATAATAAAGGTTCGATTGATGTGCAGCTGACTCCCGATGAGGCCCTTGCCCTGACAGGCGTGGAATTTAACGGCAACCACAAGATTAAGACCGAAGCGCAGCGCAAGATCCGCAGTGCCTTCGAGAAGACATTTGATTTTAACGCTCCGGCAAGGTAGACTATGTACTGTTGAAAAATGGACCCCAATTCCAAATACAACAAAAGGGGATTTTCCAACCGGCCTTTTTCAGGCTGGACGGGGAATCCTTTTTTTTTTTGAACTATTGCAGGGATATTTCAGCTTCCTGCTTAAATCCCTTTACTTTTGACGGCAAGTTCGGCACAATATTGCAAGTGGCAGTTATCCTAGAGACTGCGACGAAATAAAGTACCGCTAATTTGTTGACAAAACTCCCAAAACCGTGGAGATTTTGTCAACAAAAGCGGGTACTAATTTCCTCGCAGCTCCCTATTCACAGATAATGCAATAAGAGATAAGCGGAGGAATACTTAATGCGTTTACGCGGAAGAAAAGGAATACGTGAAAGCCTTGAGGAGCAGACTGACCTGGTCATCCTTGATCCACGCAGCCTGAAGGGCCGGTGGTCAGAGCTGTTCGGCAATGATCATCCGATTCATGTGGAGTTCGGAATGGGCAAGGGGCAGTTCATCAGCCAAATGAGCTTCAAATATCCCGGTATCAATTTTATCGGCGTGGATATGTACGATGAACTGGTCCGGCGTGCAGCCGAGAAGGCCAGAAATGTGTGGGAGCCGGCAGGGGAAGAGACGCCGCCGAACGTCAGAGTGGCACTGGCTAATATCGATTATGCGGAGGAAGTATTTGCTCCGGGTGAACTGGAGCGGATCTACCTGAATTTCAGCGATCCGTGGCCGAAGAGCAAGCATGCCCGCCGGCGTCTGACGCATCCGCGTTTTCTCGACAAATACCGGGGGCTGCTTAGTCCGCTTGGCGAAATCCACCTGAAGACGGATTCCCGCAGCCTGTTTGAATTCTCCCTGAATGCTTTTGCCGACTATGGTCTGCAGATGAAGAACATTTCCCTTGATCTGCATGAAGGCGGCGTGATCAATGAAGAGCATGTCATGACGGAATACGAAACCAAATTTTACGGACGCGGTGTGAACATTCAGCGCTGTGAGGCCATTGTCGGGGAAGAGGCAATGAGGCAGTATCAGGCCTCACGGTTGGACAAATACCGCCTGTAGTCCGCCCACGGGTAAGAATATCATTCCGCATTATTAGCTGTATAGTACAAATGGCAGTCCGGGGAAACTTCCCAGGGCTGCCATTTGCCGTTTCTCAACCAAATATAAGAAGAGTCATACTTTAAGTCCCATTGTTCTATAAGAATCCGGGAGGCTATTCCAGCATGTCAATGATGCTCTGGGCGCTTTGCAGCGGATTGAACCGGGAAATCTCCTCCAGGTGTGCTTTGCGTTTGGCCCGCACATCCCCGTAGTCGCCCAGCAGCCGTTCCATCCAACGGTCGACCACATCAAGGGAGCTTATGGGTTCCCCGAAGCCGGCTGCCGTGAAATAACGGCAGTTTTCTTCTTCCTGCCCCGGCAGCGGGGAATGGAAGAGCATAGGGATGCCCTTGGCCAATCCTTCGCTGCAGGTCATTCCGCCGGGCTTGGTGACCAGCAGGTCCGAGACCTCCATGAGCTTATCGACTTCACGGGTGAAGCCCAGCAGCTTGATGTTGGGGTGGCTGTAGCGCGGGTCTTCCTGCATTCCGCGCAGCAGCTTGTCATTCTGTCCGAGGCAGAACACAAGCTGCACCTGCTCCCGCCAGCCGGCGAGGGTCTCGTTCACCACCTCATCGTTCATCATGCCCCAGCCGCCGCCCATGACCATGACCGTAGGCATGTTCCGGAGGCTGAACTGCTTCTGGATCTCATCGCGGCCAGGATGCTCCCAGAAATCGGGATGTACCGGCATACCGGTTACCCGGATCTTGGCGGCAGCAACACTGCGGCGGCGAAGCTTGGCCTTGACCTCCGGTGTAGAGACCAGATATCGGTCCACTTCAGGACTAATCCAGCTGGCATGGGCGTCGTAATCCGTGATGACTGTGATCAGCGGCGCTTTCAGCGACGGATTCAGCCGCTTGAGTCGGGACACCACAGCGCCGGGAATGAAATGAGTGCAAACGATGATGTCCGGCTTCAGCTGCTTCACAATATTTTGCGTATGCGTATAAAATAGGCGGTGCAGGGCAAGTGTGGTAAGACGATTGAATGATTTCTGGTGCCGGTATACATAGCCCATCAGCCGGGGCTGGGAGATCACCGTTTTACGGTAGGCCGAGACAATGATCGGCGCCATCTTAGGATTGAGGAAGCTTCCGAGCTCCAGCACCTTCGTCTGCACATCAGGCGACAATTTGCGCAGGCTGCTCGACAGCGCGTATGCTGCCTGGGTATGCCCTGCGCCGAAACCTTCCGACAGCAATAATACTCTTTTTTTGCGCAATGTATAGTTCACCTGTTCTTTAGTGGTATTCAGGGGTCCGGCAGCCGGGAGGGCGTCAGACCCATAGCGCAAGCGTGCCTGCGGCAACGCCGGAGCCGATTACCGCACCAGCGATGACATCGGACGGATAATGCAGCCCGAGATAGATCCGGGAGAAGCCGACCGTGCAGGCGAGCGGAAGCAAGATATAGGTCAGGGCAGGGTAAGCCATCATATAAGGAACCGTAGAGGCGAAGATAGCTGTAGTATGGCCTGAAGGAAAAGAATGATCCTTAAGCGGATTATGAAACGTATTGGTGCCCGGCAGCGCCAGATAAGGCCGCATGCGCGGATAGAGCTTTTTGGCAACGGCAACGGGCAGATGGCTTACTGCCAGCGCGGTCAGTGCCTGCAGTCCTGTAGTTCTCCATGGCTGTGGACACAGTGCCCAGATTAGAAGATTGATACCGATGGAGCTCGTAGCTCCTCCGAGATGAGTGAGGTACCAGAGCCAGAAGTTCAGAAAGCGGTTGTGCAGCCGTCCGTTAATCCATTGAAAGAGAAGCCGCTCCAAGAGATGCAGTTTCTTGAAAAAAGGTCTCATATCTTGTCCCTCCGTTAGTCCGGCTAAAGATATTTGGCGCAGCTTAAGCAGCAGGTTCCGAGACCTGAAGCTGTCTTTATCATACTTTTTTAAGGCAGTCCATTTCAAGAAAAAGCTCGGAATCACTCGAAAAATGCCAGTTTTGACTTGTGTACCCCAATGCGTCTACAATGATTCAAGCAGGAAGATCCCGTTTATAAGGTAACAGAGAAATAAGGATTCGGCCATGATCCGGATACCATGTTCATATCTTAGGAACGGGGCTAATACACAATCGGAAGCCTGCCCGAGAAAAAGGGATAATTCTTGTCTGCTGTAAGGGATGCAACAAAAGGGTCAGAAAGAACGTTAACAAGCCTGAGAGAGAAAGAGAACATCTAGACTTGGAAAAAGGGGGCATCAAAAGATCATGACAGACGCATTGTTTGTTACGCTCCAAGTGATCTTGGCGGCAATTGCAGTTTATCAGTTTGCATTCTCGCTGTTTGGACTGCACAAGAAAAAGAACAAGGTTAAGTATGCGCCGCAAAAGTCATTTGCCGTACTGGTTGCCGCGCACAACGAGGAAGAAGTAGTCGGCGCGTTAATGGAAAATTTGAAACAGCTTAATTATCCCCAGGAACTGTACGATGTATTTGTCATCTGCGATAACTGTACGGATAATACAGCAGCCATCGTACGGGAGCACGGCATGAATGCCTGTGTACGTACCAACACGAATCTTCGCGGAAAAGGGTATGCTATCGAGTGGATGCTCAAGGAGCTGTGGGCGCTGCCCCGCCAGTATGATGCTGTCGTGATGTTCGATGCCGACAACCTCGCGCATACCGAATTCCTGACCGAAATGAACAATGATCTATGTTCAGGGGGACGTGTAATTCAAGGTTATATTGATACCAAGAATCCGGAGGATTCATGGATTACCGCTGCTTATGGTGTATCCTACTGGTACATCAACCGGCTCTGGCAGCTGTCGCGCCATAATCTGAAGATGGCCAACTTCCTCGGCGGAACAGGCATGTGCTTCGAGACGAACCTGCTCAAAGAAATGGGCTGGGGGGCTACAAGTCTGGTTGAGGATTTGGAATTCACCATGCGCAGCGCTTCTAAGGGTGTGTATCCAAGATTCAACTATGATGCCAAGGTCTTCGATGAGAAGCCGCTTACGTTCAAGGCTTCCTCCAGACAGCGTCTGCGCTGGATGCAGGGGCATTTCACAGTCGCCCGCCGTTATTTCTTCCCTTTGCTGTGGCAGAGCATCAAAGAACGCAGCCTCACGAAGTTTGACTTGGCGCTCTATGGAGCGAATGTCTACATTGTGCTGCTGACATTCCTGATGACGGCTGTAATGTGGATCGATAACTCCATGTTCGATGGTCCGCATATTGCTAATATTTACGGTCATTTGCCGCTCTGGCTGAGCTACTTTGCCATTGGAGCCAATATTCTGACCTTCCTGCTGGCCATGGCGCTTGAGAAGGTGAAGTTCAAAAAGGTATATCTGTACCTCCTGGCCTTCCCGGTTTATCTGCTCTCGTGGTACCCCATTACGTTCTACGCGTTCTTCACGCAGAACAACAAGCAATGGAGCCATACCAAGCACACGCGTGTGGTGCGGCTTGAAGAAGTGCAGAGCAAGCAAGTGTAGTATAATGCCTGATTGTTATCTAAGTATTTTTTGGAGAAGATATTGACACTGTTCGCTCAGTGTTGTATAGTATTCAAGTATGCAAAACATAGGGATTGCAAGCAGAAGCACCGGCTTCTCACCTGAACGGCTAAATTGCCGGCTGGTTTTGATCTCAATGCTTTATGAATGGTTATAATTCATGAACGTTGATCAAACGGGGTGTCGGGGAGTTACCGGCATCCCTTTTTTATGGAGAACCGCATTACAAGAAGATCCGGAGGTGGAGTATTATCAGTAAGGAACATATGATCAATGATGAAATTCGGGCCAAAGAGGTTCGGCTGGTTGGAGCAGAAGGTGAACAAATCGGGATCAAACCGATCCGCGAGGCGTTGCAGATGGCGATCGATCTTAATCTTGATTTAGTCAATGTAGCACCGCAGGCGAAACCGCCGGTATGCCGCATCATGGATTACGGCAAGTTCCGTTATGAAACGCAGAAGAAAGAGAAGGAAGCGCGCAAGAACCAGAAGATCGTGGATATCAAGGAAGTCTGGTTCCGTGCTAACATTGAAGAACATGATTATCAGACCAAGTTCCGCAATGTTATCAAGTTCCTGGGCGAAGGCGATAAAGTGAAGTGCTCCGTTCGTTTCCGCGGACGTGAGATTACCCATGCGAGTATCGGCCAGAAGATCCTGGAGCGTGTGAAGAACGAAGTGGAAGATATTTCTGTTGTTGAGCGCCAGCCTAAGCTGGAAGGCCGCAGCATGATTATGATTTTGGCTCCAAAAGCCCAATAATCCTGGAGTCACTTGCACAGCAATTTGGCGCCGCATAATATTCAAGGAGGAAACACCATGCCTAAAATGAAAACACATAGCAGCCTGAAAGGCCGCTTTAAGATCACTGGAACTGGTAAAGTATTGCGTTACAAAGCTCACAAGAACCACTTGCTGTCCCACAAATCGAAACGCGCAAAACGCGTATTGAACGGCAATCCAGTAATGGCCCCTGGGGATGTAAGACGTTTGAAACAAGGACTTGCTAACTTGAAATAGTTAATTACACATTTTTGGGAGGTTTATTAATATGGCAAGAGTTAAAGGCGGATTTGTAGTTCGTCGTAGACATAAAAAAGTATTGAAACTGGCAAAAGGTTACTTCGGTTCCAAGCACCGCATTTTTAAAACAGCTAAAGAGCAAGTAATGAAATCGATGGTTTACGCTTACCGTGACCGTCGTCAGACTAAACGTAACTTCCGCAGACTGTGGATCGTTCGTATCAACGCAGCAGCGCGTTTGAACGGTCTTTCCTATAGCAAGCTTGTATACGGCCTGAAATTGGCTGGCGTAGAAGTGAACCGTAAGATGCTGGCTGATCTGGCAGTGAACGATCTGAATGCATTCAACTCCCTGGCTGTAGTTGCCAAAGAGAAGATCAACGCGTAAGAATGATATAAACCGAAAAGCACCGCCTGCGGGTTGTCCCGCGTGACGGTGCTTTTTTGTGCCCGAAGGCTGAGCTACTGCTCCCTGCTATATTGAAGGAACAGAATTCCGGAGGAGTGCTATTCCCAGTACTTTGTTGTGCTGAGCTGTGAAGCCAGCTTCTTGCTGCTGGCGCGTCTGATCTTGCGCAGCTCCGAACGCTCGTTGGCAGATTGGCAGATTAGCTTCTCTTCCTCAGTCTCGGCAATGATGGCCGGAACCGGAGATGGAGTGCCATCTTCGTGAACTGCAACGAAGGTAAGGAACGATGTAGCGGCAACAGCCCGTTCGCCTGTATAGAGGTTCTCCGAGATGATTTTGACGAATACCTCGATGCTAGTGCGCCCCGTCCAGGAGACGAAGGATTCGAAGCAGACGGAATCTGTGGGCCTGATTGGCAGAAGGAAGTCTACAGAGTCAGCGGAGGCGGTTACCACATTCGCACGGCAGTGGCGCATGGCCGAGATGGAGGCAACTTCATCAATTGTGCTCATCAGTTTGCCACCAAACAATGTTTTGTGGTTGTTAACATCATTCGGGAAGACACGGCCGGTTTTGAATACGCGGGATTCGTGGCAGTATTTAGAGGCCGGAACAACTTGAGGTTTGTTTTCTTGATCCATTTCAGTAACTCCCTTTGCGAACAATATGTAAACATTCATGATAATAGAAAAGCCATCACTGTGCAATAATAACGTTAATGCGAGGGTATCACAAGATGAATTTTGAGGTTTCCTGACACCTATCATACATAGTGGTTACATGCTATGTCATGGTAAGCGGTTTCTTGTTGAAAAATGCAAATTATTATTGACCTGAGGTCATTAATAGACTGGATTTTAGCTTTTTTTGCAGGTATAATTTGTTCTAATGGTATGTCCAAGCAGAACACAGAAGACATCCAATTTTCTAAGGGGGATCACATTCGATGAAGAAGTTTTACCAACTATCTTTAGTTATGGTTATGGCATTCACTGTTATTTTGGCAGGATGCGGAAACAATAACAACGCAAACACCAATGCTGGAGCAGCAACTACTGCACCAACCACAGATGCAGCAGCTACAGAAGCACCAGCAGCAACTGAGGCTCCTAAGGCTGTCAAACTAGGTCTCGTAACTGACGTGGGCGGCGTTAATGACAAATCCTTTAACCAATCCGCTTGGGAAGCCCTGCAGGCTCTGGAAACAGAATCTGGCGCAGAAATCAAATACCTGCAAAGTAAATCCAATGCAGACTACGAGCCCAACCTTAACCAATTCGTTAAAGGCGGCTACGACCTGACTTGGGGAATCGGCTTTGACCTTGGCGACGCAGTATTGAAGGTTGCTACTGAGAACCCTACTGCTAATCTGGCGATCATCGACAGCGTAGTAGAAGCTCCTAACGTTGAATCCGTAACATTTGCTGAGAACGAAGGATCCTTCCTGGTGGGTGTTGTTGCAGGTCTGACAACCAAAACTAACAAAGTAGGCTTCATCGGCGGTATGGAAAGCCCGGTTATCAAACGTTTTGAAGTTGGCTTCAAAGCCGGCGTATTGGCAGTTAACCCTAGTGCGAATGTAACGATTACTTATGCAGGAGCTTATGACAAGCCTGATACTGGTAAATCCCTGGCTGCTACCCTGTATGATGCAGGCAATGACATCATCTTCCCGGCTGCCGGCGCTACAGGTAACGGCGTATTCAATGAAGCTAAATCCCGCAACAAAGCTGGCGGTACTAAAGTATGGGTTATCGGCGTAGACAAAGACCAATCCCTGGAATTTGGCGACGACGTAACTTTGACTTCCATGATCAAACGTGTTGACGAAGCGGTTAAGAAGGTTTCCCAGCAAGTGGTTGACGGAACATTCAAAGGCGGCACTACAACTGTTCTTAGTCTGAAAGACAACGGCGTAGGCCTTCCTGAAACATCCAAAGCTAACGTTTCTGCTGAAATCCTGGCTAAAGTTGACGAGTACAGCAAACAAATCATCGATGGAACAATCACTGTTCCTGCCGAGTAATTCGTTGCCTCACCTTTACTGGATTTAACCATATCAAGAAACAAGGCCGGTTACTTGAGCTGGCCTTGTTCTCTGTTACAACATTTGTTATAGGTATACACAGCGGTACCGTCCTGCATAGGGCGGTACAGCCGTGTCTATAAGGCAGTATTATATATTCTGTGATGAGGGTGATTCCATGAGTGCTGCGGCTCCTGTCGTAGAGTTGAAGCAAATCACAAAACGCTTTCCCGGTATTGTCGCGAATGACTCTATCAGTCTGACGCTGGAAAAAGGGGAGATTCATGCGCTGCTTGGTGAGAACGGGGCAGGCAAATCAACCTTGATGAATATCGTATTCGGACTGTACCAGCCCGATGAAGGCAGCATCGAAATCGACGGGAAACCGGTTATTATCGATAACCCTAATAAGGCTATTGAGCTTGGCATTGGTATGGTTCACCAACATTTCAAGCTAGTAGAGCCTTTTACGGTAACAGAGAATATTGTTCTGGGAATGGAACCGAAAAAAGGTCTTAAAATCGACTATAAATCCGCTGCGGAGCAGGTTCGTAAGCTATCGGAGCAGTACGGTCTTCAAGTCAATCCAAATGCCAAAATTCATGACATTTCGGTAGGCATGCAGCAACGGGTAGAAATTATGAAAACCCTGTACCGCGGAGCGGATATACTTATATTCGACGAGCCGACCGCTGTACTTACGCCTCAGGAAATTACTGAACTGATGGCGATTATGAAGCGGCTCGTTGCCGAAGGCAAGTCCATTATACTTATTACCCATAAGCTGAAAGAAATTATGCAGATTTCTGACCGTGTAACCATTATCCGGCGGGGCAAGGTAATTGATACCGTCAAGACCTCCGGCACGAATCCGAACGAGCTGGCCGAAAAAATGGTCGGACGCGGTGTTACCTTTAAAGTAGACAAGCAGCCGGCACATATTGGTGAAGGCATCCTGAAGCTGTCGGATGTCAGAAGTAAAAGCAAGGATGGGGTCGCTGTGCTGAACGGCCTCAGCTTTGAAGTGAAAGCGGGCGAGATTCTGGGGATTGCAGGAGTCGACGGCAACGGACAAAGCGAGCTTATTCAGGCGATTACCGGTTTGCGCAAGATCGATTCCGGTTCAATTACAGTTTCGGGCAAGGAAATTGCCAACCTCTCTCCGCGTAAAGTGTCTGAAATGAATGTCTCCCACATCCCCGAAGACCGGCACAAGCATGGACTGGTACTTGATTTCACCGTGAGTGAGAATATGGTGCTGGAAACCTATTATAAGAGCCCGTACAATCAGAACGGATTCTTGAATAAGGATGTTATCAACCGGCATGCAGAGGATCTGGTGAAGCAATTCGATGTACGCACGCCTTCAATTGAGAACAAGGCCCGGTCATTATCCGGCGGTAATCAACAGAAAGCGATTATTGCGCGGGAAATAGACAAAAATCCGACCCTTCTGATTGCAGCACAGCCTACACGTGGCCTTGATGTTGGAGCCATTGAGTTTGTTCAGAAGCAGCTGATTGCCCAGCGTGACCAGGGTAAAGCCGTATTGCTGATCTCTTTTGAATTGGACGAGATTATGAATGTATCTGACAGAATTGCCGTTATTTATGAAGGACAGATTGTCGGAGAAGTATTCCCGCAGGATACGAATGACCAGGAACTGGGTCTGATGATGGCGGGCAGCTTGAAGCGGGGAGGCCACGCGGATGTCTAGAATCAAAAAAATATTCGCTACAGACACCTACATTATTCCGCTTATTGCGATTCTGTTGGGTTTCCTGGTCGGCGCTATCGTTATGCTGATTGGCGGATACGATCCGGTCGCAGCCTACTCGGCGTTATTCAAACGCGTATTCGGCAGTCCATACGATTTCGGTGAAGCTGTACGCGAGATGACTCCGCTAATGTTCACAGGTCTAGCGGTAGCCTTTGCTTTTCGTTCAGGTATGTTTAACATTGGTGCGGATGGCCAGGTAATGATCGGTATGACGGCTGCATCAGTAGTCGGCATCAAGCTTGGCGGCGTATTGCCTGCATTCCTGCTTGTACCTCTTGCGGTGATTGCAGCGGGTGTATGCGGCGGACTTTGGGCGGGGATTGCCGGTTACCTGAAGGCCAAACGCGGAATCAACGAAGTTATTACTACGATCATGTTGAACTGGATTGCCCTCTTCCTGTCGAACTATATTGTCCGGACATTCCTGCTCTTACAGGGGCAGAACCGTTCGGAAGATAACCCGGCATCGCTGTCGATGACTTTCCTGTTCTCCACATTCGACAATGCCCGTCTGCACTGGGGAACGGTTATTGCCCTTGCAGCGGCGACATTCTTCTACGTCTATTTGTGGAAAACCAAGCAAGGTTACGAAATGCGTGCGGTAGGTTTGAACCCGCATGCTGCAGAATATGCAGGGATGAATGTAGGACGCAATGTGATCAAGGCGATGTTCATCAGTGGTGTGTTCGCCGGATTGGCGGGCGCTGGTGAAGTACTGGGTGTGTTCCATTATCAATCGGTATTCGCGGCATCACCTGGTTATGGATTCGATGGTATCGCTGTGGCTCTGCTGGGGCTGACTCATCCGCTCGGCGTCATTCTCGCTGCTATTCTATACGGTACGCTTACGTATGGCTCTGCAGGGATGAGCTTTGGTGCTGATGTACCTCCGGAGCTGATCCGTATTGTCATCGGTTCAATTATTTTCTTCATTGCTGCGCAAGGCATTGTACGCTGGGTGCTCAAACCGTTTTACTTCAAGCGCAAGAAAGAGAAGGTGTTATAGATGGAAGTCTTAGGCCAACTGCTCAATACAACGCTTGTTTTTTCCACGGCGCTTATATTTGCCGCCCTTGGCGGCATCTTCTCTGAACGATCCGGTGTCGTCAACATCGGACTTGAAGGCTTGATGATGTTTGGTGCATTTGCTGCAGCAGTAGGCGGGTACTACGCTCAGGAAGCAGGAATGGGTGAATGGGCGCCTTGGGTTGGTGTGCTTTGTGCCATGGCTGTGGGTGTGATTGGTTCACTGATTCATGCGGTGGCTTCAATAACCTTCAAGGCCGACCAGACGATAAGTGGTACGGTCATCAACTTCCTTGCCGCAGGCAGTACACTGTATATGGTTAAGCTAATCTTCGACGGTTCGGGTGAAACTCCGCTGATCGATGGTTTTAGCAAATTATCCATTCCCGGACTTTCCAAGATACCAGTGATCGGGGAAGGGATTTTTAATTCCTATCCAACGACCTACTTAGCGATTATATTGGTGATTGTTATTTATTTCGTCCTGTTCAAAACTCCGTTTGGACTCCGTCTGCGTGCAGTCGGTGAACATCCGAGTGCAGCAGATACACTGGGTGTAAATGTAAACAAGATGAGATATATTGGCGTAATGCTGAGCGGCCTGCTGGCTGGTATCGGCGGAGCCACGATTACTTTGACAACTACGGGTACGTTTGCGCATAATACCATCTCCGGACAAGGCTTCATTGCCATCGCAGCGATGATCTTCGGTAAATGGAATCCGCTGGGTGCTTTCGGAGCGGCCGTGTTCTTCGGTCTGTCCCAGGCCATCCGTAACTATGTGCAATTGTTTGAATGGTCCAAGAGCATTCCGCAGGAATTCATTTTCATGATTCCTTATGTACTAACTATCATCGTACTGGTAAGTGCAGTCGGACGTTCTTCGGCACCTAAGGCTCTGGGGGAACCGTACGACCCGGGTAAACGCTAGGGTCAGTTTCTCCTTGTTTAATTCTCTTTCGTTGCAGTGCGCATTTTCGGTTATCCGGAAATGCGTTTTTTTTATTCGCGGTGATGCTGCTCCTTCATGATTCGGGCAGGACAGATGTACAGGCAAATACCGGCTGAGGCGAATAGACTGCTTAAGAAACTCATTAGGAGGGATATTATGGCACAGCCGGTTACGAAAAAACAAGTCATGAAGCTGGTGGGTAGAAATATCGTTGCAGTAAAAAAAGACGGCTCCAAGGTGATGGGCAAGTTACTCCGTGTTTCGGGCAACCGTCTTGTTTTACAGCGTATCAGTGGTAAAAAAGTACAAACCAAAGCATTGATTCCGCTTGTATTATTTGATTTGCTGGCCGTCGGTACGGCTCCATACGCTTATGGCGGCGGGGGTTATGGATATGGAGGGGCTCCTTACGGAGGCGGATATGGTTACGGCCCTGGGCCTGTTCCCGGTCCTTACGGCGGTTATGGTCCTGGTCCCGGTTATGGTGTTCCGCCTATTGGATTCTTTTAAGCTGTAGAGCGGTCAGAGTTCGTCAGATAAACTGTTTTTCAAGCTCATAACAGTAGTTTTGCGGTTGATAACGGGCTACGCTGTAGCCCAGTTTTTCATAAAAGGCAAGACCGGCTGTATTTCCGGTATCCACAGAAACCTTAGCCCGCCGGCATGCACGTGATAGTGCAAACCGCTCCGCTCTGTCCATCAGCATATTCCCGTAACGCCTACGCCTTGCATTAGGCGCAATGGCGAGCATATCGATATATAACAAATCTCCATGCAGCATAAAGTGTACGAACCCCAGCGGATCACTCTCATAGTCAGGACAAGCCACGAGAGTAACGCCTTGCCCCAGACGGCGGGGCAGATCTTTTCTGACCTGATTGATAATCGTCTGTGGAAGATGGGATAGCGGGACAAGCTGCTTTTCAATCAAGTCAAAAATGACGGTGTCATCCTGCTTGGGTCTGCGGTAACGAATCATAAAATGCCCCCTTTCCACGCATTGTCGTACATCATATGCCCTGCTTGGTGTGGGCGTTCCGGAAAGGGTAGAACAACATTTTGTGAAGAATTTAATATATATCCGGAAGATGGGTATTGACTTACCGTGTGAGGAAATCATATAATGTGTCTAAACATTTTAACGAACATACATGTATCGGCGATGAAGAGGACGAAGTTTTAAGGGCTCTTTTGTTCAGAGAGTGAGAGGAATTGCTGCAACCTCCACCAAAATCCCTTATATACGAGCTCACCTCGGAGCTGTTTCCCTGAAAGGTCCATCAGCAAGAGCGTTGGAATTATTAGGGGGAATCGTCTAGTCCGCGTTAGGGACTTCAGGTTACAGAGATTTGGGCCCTGCCTACATCGATGGATTTTTGTATCCTGATAAGGCATTTCATCGTGAGATGGAATGCAAACATGGGTGGTACCACGGAAGCTAAACCTTTCGTCCCTCACGCGCTTATTCTGCGCGTGGGAGGCGAGAGGTTTTTTTGTTGAATGAGGAGGATTTACGGCCCGTTCGCCAATATTAATTGTTGTATAAAAGACGTCCTGTCATTTGAATAATGAATGTGAACAATCGAAGGGAGGAATACTGATGAGCGCGCAATTACCGGAAGAAGTGCGGTCTATAGAGCAGTTACGTGAGAAATGGAAAAATCCTGAGGTGATTACAGGGTCTGAAGTCCTGCTGCGCAGTCTAGTACTGGAAGGTGTGGATACTGTATTCGGATATCCGGGCGGGGCTGTACTCTATATCTATGATGCTCTTTATGGATTCGATGATTTCAAACATATTCTGACACGCCATGAGCAGGGAGCGATTCATGCGGCTGACGGATATGCCAGAGCGAGCGGCAAAGCAGGCGTATGTATCGCCACTTCAGGCCCGGGGGCAACTAATCTGGTAACAGGAATTGCTACTGCATTCATGGACTCTGTTCCGCTGGTGGTAATCACCGGGAACGTATTCTCCAGCCTGATCGGCACAGATGCTTTTCAGGAAGCGGATATTACTGGTATAACGATGCCGATTACGAAGCACAGCTATCTGGTACGGGATGTTGAAGACCTGCCGCGAATTATTCATGAGGCATTCCATATCGCGAATACCGGACGCAAGGGTCCGGTGCTGATTGATATTCCGAAGGATGTATCGGCTGCGAAGACATTGTTCACGCCGGTTCAGCAGCAAGGCGTTAACCTTCGCGGTTACAACCCGCGCACAGTGCCTAACAAGCTTCAGCTTGATAAGCTGGTGAAGGCCATTGCTGCTGCAGAGCGTCCGATTATTATTGCAGGCGGCGGGGTCATTTACTCCGGAGCGCATGAGGCGATGTATGAATTCGTGAAGCGTACAGAAATTCCTATTACTACAACATTGCTGGGTCTCGGCTGTTATCCGAGTGCGGAGGATCTGTGGATGGGAATGCCGGGCATGCACGGTACCTATACAGCGAACAATGCGATTCAACAATGCGACCTGCTGATTAATATCGGTGCCCGGTTTGATGACCGTGTAACCGGTAAGCTGGATGGTTTTGCTCCAAAAGCCAAGATTGTTCATATCGATATTGATCCGGCGGAGATCGGCAAGAATGTATCGCCTGATATTCCGATCGTTGGCGATGTAAAAACCGTGCTGGAAATGCTGATCCCTGATGTGAAGCGGGCCGCGAATGCGGATGCCTGGAGAACGCAAATCGCCCAGTGGAAGCTGGATCAGCCGTTGCGTTATAAAGATTCTGAGGCAGAGCTGAAACCGCAATGGGTAATTCAAATGATTAATGACACCACTAAAGGCGAGGCAATTGTTACTACTGACGTAGGACAGCACCAGATGTGGGCTGCACAATATTACAAATTCAATCACCCTCGTGCATGGATTACTTCGGGTGGTCTTGGTACAATGGGCTTCGGCTTCCCTGCGGCAATCGGGGCGCAAATGGCACATCCGGAGCGGCTGGTAGTCTCCATTAATGGTGACGGCGGCATGCAGATGTGTTCACAGGAACTTGCGATTTGCGCGATTAATAAGATTCCGGTCAAAATCGTCGTAATCAATAATCAGGTACTGGGAATGGTCCGGCAATGGCAGAATCTCATCTATGAGAAGCGTTACAGCTATACCGATCTTGCCGGCAGTCCGGATTTTGTGAAATTGGCTGAAGCTTACGGAGTTAAGGGTCTGCGGGCTACGAATAAAGAGGAAGCCGGAGCCGCGTGGAAAGAAGCCCTGGAAACACCTGGACCCGTCCTGGTAGAATTCGTTGTCCCTAAAGACGAGAATGTCTACCCGATGGTAACCCAAGGGTCAACCATTGATCAAATGCTGATGGGGGATGAATAGCGGTGATGAGACATACGATTTCCGTGCTTGTAAATGACCAGCCGGGTGTGCTGCAGCGGGTATCCGGACTGTTCGGCCGCCGGGGGTTCAATATTGAGAGTATTACTGTAGGCCAGTCTGAAGAGATTGGGCTGTCCCGGATGGTTATCGTTACTCTTGGAGACCAGCATACGCTTGAGCAGATTGAGAAGCAGCTCTATAAGCTGATTGATGTCATCAAGGTCATTGATCTTGGCTCCAAGCCCATGGTTGCCCGTGAGCTGGCGCTGATTAAGGTCAAGGCTGATCCGGCTGAACGGCCTGAGATTATGGGCGTGGTCGAAACCTTCCGGGCCTCGGTAGTGGATATCGGAACAACTAGCTTATTAGTACAGGTAGTTGGAGAGACCCAGAAAATTGATGCTATGATTGAGCTGCTGAAGCCATATGGTATTAAGGAACTGTCACGAACAGGTGTAACGGCGATGATTCGCGGCAATGCCTGATCGTCACAATTTATAGCTTTAACGAATTACTGCTTGCTTGCATTAATTTATTAAGATATGGTTAGGTTTTCCCGCGAAAGAGCGGGGGCTTGAGGAGACGCCAATGCATAAGTATTGAAGCCCTGCGCTCTTGAAGCACCCGCTCTTTACGATGGGTCCAAATTAAAGGAGGATATTGACAATGGCAGTTACAACGTACTATGAACAGGATGCAGAACTTAGCGTATTAAAAGGAAAGACAATTGCAGTAATCGGGTACGGAAGCCAAGGGCATGCTCAGGCACAGAACTTACGTGACAGTGGACTCCAGGTTGTCATCGGCCTGCGTGAAGGCAAATCATTTGAAACTGCGAAGAATGACGGTTTTGAAGTATTGTCTGTTGCAGAAGCAGTATCCCGTGCAGATGTAGTGCAGATTCTCATGCCGGACGAAACACAGGCATCCGTATATAAGAATGAAATTGAACCGAACCTGAAGAATGGCGCGGCTCTGATGTTCTCCCACGGCTTTAACGTACATTTTGGTCAAATCGTTGCTCCTAAGGATGCAGACGTGCTGCTGGTAGCACCTAAGTCCCCGGGCCACATGGTCCGCCGTACTTATGTTGAAGGCTTCGGAGTTCCCGGCCTGATCGCCATTGAACAGGACGCAACCGGTAATGCCAAGGCGATCGGACTTGCATATGCCAAAGGTATCGGCTGTACCCGTGCAGGAGTTATCGAAACTTCCTTCCGTGAAGAAACAGAAACAGATTTGTTCGGTGAACAAGCTGTCCTCTGCGGCGGTGTATCCGCACTGATCAAAGCCGGATTCGAAACACTGACAGAAGCCGGTTATGCTCCCGAGATGGCATACTTCGAGTGTCTGCATGAAATGAAATTGATTGTGGACCTGGTGTATGAAGGCGGACTTGCCACTATGCGCGATTCCATCAGCAACACAGCTGAATACGGTGATTATGTAACTGGACCACGCATCATCACGGATGAAACTAAAAAAGCAATGAAAGAAGTGCTGTCCGATATTCAACAAGGTAAATTCGCCCGCGACTTTATCCTTGAGAACCAATCCGGCCGCGCCTTCCTGACTGCTACCCGCCGCAATGAAGCCGCTCATCCGGTAGAAGTGGTAGGGAGCCAGCTGCGTGAAATGATGCACTGGATTAAGAAATAGGACATATACTTAAGACTACATGAACCATAGGTGATCCTCAGATGCGGCCGTAATTTTGCGAGCCGCATTTGGGGATTTATGGACAATTTGCAGGAGGTGCTCAGCATGCGGAAAATATATGTGTTCGACACGACGCTGCGTGACGGAGAGCAGTCACCGGGTGTGAACCTCAACACGCGCGAGAAGGTGGAAATCGCCTATCAGCTGGAGAAGCTGGGAATTGACCGGATGGAAGCCGGATTCCCTGCGGCTTCACCCGGAGATCTGGCTGCGGTTAACGCAGTGGCCAGAGCCGTGAAGAACGTCACTTTGATTGGCCTCTCCCGTTCTAGAGAGAGTGATATCGATGCGGTTAAGGAAGCGCTGCAGGGTGCACAGGATCCTTGTATTCATATTTTTCTTGCTACATCACCGATTCACCGCCAGCACAAGCTCCGTATGGATAAAGCACAGGTACTGGAAACTGCGCAGTCGGCTATCCGTTATGCCAAGAAATATTTCCCCAAGCTGGAGTTCTCTTTGGAGGATGCCGGCCGGACAGAACGTGATTTCATGGCTGAAATGGTGTCGATGGCGATCCGTGAAGGTGCCAATGTGGTGAACATCCCTGACACTGTGGGCTATTTGAATCCTTCGGAATACGGAGCGATTTTCAAATTCCTGAAGGATACGGTGCCTGATATCGAACGTGTACAGCTCAGTGCACATTGTCATAATGATCTGGGGATGGCCACCGCCAATACGCTGGCTGCGATTCAGAATGGTGCAGATCAGATTGAAGGGACCATCAACGGTATTGGAGAGCGGGCCGGGAACACAGCTATTGAAGAGGTAGCGCTGGCGCTGGAGACCCGGAGCGAATTTTTTGACGCCAAAACTTCACTGGTCCTGTCGGAAATATCCCGTACCAGCCGCTTGGTCAGCAAGCTGACCGGGATGGTAGTGCCCGGGAATAAAGCCATCGTCGGTGCCAACGCCTTCGCCCATGAATCCGGTATTCATCAGGATGGCATGCTGAAGGAGAAGACCACCTACGAGATCATGACACCTGAAACGATCGGCCTCAAAGAGAGCAAGCTGGTGCTCGGCAAGCACTCCGGGCGCCATGCCTTCCGCGACAAGCTCAGTGATCTGGGCTATGACGTCCCGGAGGAAGAGCTGAATGCCGCTTTTGCCAAGTTCAAGGATCTGGCGGACAAGAAGAAGGAAGTCTCGGATGAGGATATTCTGGCTCTTCTGGAAGAGAAGCTGATCGATACACCGGAGACCTTCAGCCTGCAGACGATATATGTGACTTATGGTAATGAAGCTACGCCAACGGCCAAAGTTATTATTAACGGGCAGGAGCCGCAGCCGATTGTGGCAGTTGCTGAGGGCAATGGTTCCGTAGACGCGATCTATAACGCCATTGATCAGGCTACTGGTGAAGAAGTCACCTTGGGAGACTATTCGATCAAGGCAGTCAGCAGAGGCAAAGACGCGCAGGGTGAGGTTCATGTTGTGCTGTCCCAAGGCGAAATCGCAGCGCAGGGCCGCGGACTCAGTACCGATATTCTGGAAGCGAGTGCCAGAGCCTATCTGGATGCGCTGAACAAGCTGATTGAGAAGCGTAAGTCGCTGCTCCCGGCTGACCAGGCCAGCCTGTAAACGGTATATATAGTAGCTTTAACTTAATTGAAACCTATGGTTAAGCCATTGGGCCAGCAGAACATTCTGCTGACCGGATGGCTTTTTTTGTTTTTCCTGGGGGAATTATGGTCTATGAGCGGTTTGTCAGTGATTTATCAGTGACTTTAGTTACAATTTAACTTGTCATAAACACGCCTTTTGGCACTTTCTTTGTCAATACTAAGCGGTTTTTAGGAAATTGGAGTGAGAAATGGAGAAATTACTTAGCTGTTCAGAAAATGTTCATGTCACTGCTCTAATGTCTAATCTGATCATTCCACGACTGAGGTAAGAACAAATTATACATATGAAAGAGGGAGAGGTCTTGAGATTATTGAAAAAGAAAAAATGGGCACTGGGGCTTGGAATAATACTATTTGTAACAACATTTGCTCAGGCAATGGGTTTCTTCACCAATGTAAATGCGGATGCAGTGAACACAGAAATTACCGAAGATATTGTTAAAACTGTAACACTCTCGGTTTACGAAAATGGGATGCAGGTTACGGATAGTGTGTACAAGCTGGATTCTATGGTTAAGCTGAATTTGACATATGAGCTTCCGGATGCAAAGTATGACAAAGGCGCTACATACACGTACACCCTTCCTTCCCAATTAAAAATTAATCAAACGTATTCCGGTACGCTGGTTAATAGTGAATTCGCTAATGGAATCGGTACTTATACTGTAGGTGCTGATAATAAAGTCGTATTTGTTTTTAATGAAAATATTGAAGGGCTATTAGATATAAAAGGCACTTTTTGGGTTGAATCTACCCTAAGCTCAACTACAGTTACCGGCAGCACAACGCAGGTGCTCCATTTTCCGATAGCGGGAAATGCCAATAACTCAATTACACTCCAGGTTCAACCCAGTAACGGCAAAGCTATCACCAAAACCGGAACACCAATGCCGCAAAAATATAATGCCAGCAGTATTGACTGGACGGTTGATGTAAATACGCTTTTGAACAAACTTGATAATGCTGTAATTACGGACCCCATGCAGACAGGCTTGGAGCTGGATCCGGCTTCTATTGCTGTATATGCCTTGACGGTGGATGTTAAAGGAAACTTAACCCTTGGCGGGCAGGTCAGTTCTGCACTCTATGACACGACCGCAAGTGATCTGACCAAACTGGATCTGAAATTCAAAAATTCAATAAATGAAGCCTACCGGATAAAGTTTACTACCAAGAACATAAGTACAACAGAGCAAACAAAGTTTAATAATACTGCTACACTGACTGCTAATGGCTCACCTCAATCTGCCTCTGCAGAGGTTAATATTAACTTGGGCAAAACGCTGGAAAAGTTTACAAGCGGATATAATTCCTCAGATGAGACTATTACTTGGGAGATTCGGTTCAATTATAATGAAAAGTCAATAACGTCGAATAATGCTGTCCTGACTGACTATTTCAACATATCCCAAGACTATGTTGCTGATTCAATGATTATCTATAAAGTCAAGCTCGATCAAAATGGGTCTGGAACAGATGACGGAACGTTGCTTGCAGATACGGATTATACGCTTACCAAACTACCTGACGTATCAGGTACAGCTGGATTTAAGCTTCAGTTCAACCATGATATTCAATCTGCCTACCGGATTGTCTATAAGACAAAGGTAGCTGAGCGGGTATACACTGGTGAGAGCATCGTAAATAAGGCGACTTATAACGGGCAAACTGTTCAAGCGAGTACTTCGACTACCCAACGTATTTTGAACAAGCAGGCTGTAAATAACGGTACGGATGTAGACTACTTGAACAAGACCGTGAAATGGACTATTAAGGTTAATGAAGACAGCAGAACTATGACAAACCTGGTACTTACCGATAAATTTACTAACGCAGGATTGCAACTGATCGGGAAACCGGATATTTCGCCTGCGCTTGTTGAAGGTACAGATTATGAGATCACCAATTTAGGCTCTGGTGAATTTAAGGTGAATGAGGGTTTTGAGATTAAATTTTTAAAGCCAATTACTAAGGCTTACACGATTACGTACAGTACAAAATTTGATTATTACTCATTGATCACTGCTTCAAAATATTTCATTAATACTGCATCCATTGTGTGGAATGAAAAAACATCAAGCAGTGCTCAGACATCAAGTTCAACATTCACTCCAGACGGTAAGGTTATTAAGAATGGATTTAAGACAGGAAAGTATGATATAGCTAGTAAGAAAATCACCTGGACAGTTGGAGCGAACTATAATAAAAGAGTGCTCGCTGCAGGTGCGGAGCTGGTTGATACCCTTCCGGCGGGTCAGCAGGTAGTTGCGGGTACTGTAATCGTTAATAAGCTGAATTATGGTGCTGATGGAGCACATTACTCTGTAAATCCTGCTTTGGTTGAGGGTACAGACTACACAGTTACTGTAACAGATAAATTGCTCAAGGTTAAATTCAAAGACAGCGTGGATTATGCTTTCTATGTAGTTTTTAAAACGGAGTTCAAAGACGGTGATATTAACCTGTCTAGCGTTGCTAATAACGCCATTTTTAATAACTCGGACGATAAGCCAGTCTCGGAAGTATTATCCGGCAGTGCAAGTGTAACGAATGGCGGACAATATGTAACAAAAACCGGATCTCGGGATAGTTCTGATCAAACTATCATTAACTGGACAGTAACGATTAATGCAAACCAGTCAAACGTGAGCAATGTTCAAGTCGTGGATACTCCGAGTAGTAATCAGGTACTGCTGCCTGAAAGCTTCCAGCTGGTTGAGACCACTGTTAACCCTGCGAACGGTACTGTAAATGTTACGGCTACCAAGCTTGAGCGTGACAAGGATTATACGCTGGATTTCATCACGGATAGTACCGGCAAGGATACATTCAAGCTGGCATTTACGAACACCATTAATAAACCATACATTCTCACCTATAAGTCAGTCATTGCGGCAGTAGGGACCGTACCTGTAACCAATGCTGTATCGTTCAGTGGATTGGGGTCCCAACTGGTAAGTAAACCTTCTTCATTCACCCAAAACTTCACCATCGTTGATACCGGAGGCACGGGAAGCGGTGTGAAAGGCTCGCTTAAGGTGCTGAAAACAAATGCAGACCAAACTAAAAATCTGCAGGGTGCTGAGTTCTCCCTGGATCGTATTGTAGGCACAGAACTGAAGGATACAGTGAAAGCAGCCAGCGATTCAGCTGGCAATCTGGAGTTCACTAATTTGCGGGCCGGTAAATATGTTCTAAAGGAAACAAACGCACCCTCCGGATATGCACTGGATACTACAGTGCGGACGGTAACCATTAATTCTTCTACACCTGTTCTGCTGACCGTTACGAATGATTATAACGGCTCGCTCAAGCTGACTAAGGTTGCTCAGGATGATTCGTCCAGAAAACTTGCAGGTGCAGAATTTGAACTGTATGATACTACGAATAAATTGGTCGAAACGGGAACTACCGATTCAAACGGCGTAGTATTATTTACGAAATTAATGGGAGGAAGCTACACATACAAAGAAACTAAAGCACCGGCTGGATATAAGCTTAATGGTAATAGTGTTCCCGTAACTATTGATCCGGCTCAACAAAAGGCCGTGACGGTTACTAATGAAGCACTTCAAGGTTCGCTTAAGCTAATAAAAGTAGATAAAGATGATGCAACGAAGAAGCTTGCAGGAGCAAAGTTTGAGTTATACAATTCCAGCAATACTCTAGTGGCAACATCTACTACCAATGCCAGCGGGGAAATTGTATTCAGTAATTTAAAGTTCGGAACCTATTTCTATCAGGAAACAGCTGCTCCGGCCGGATATGAATTGGATTCAACAAAGCAGAGCATTACGATTGATTCGGATGTGCAGAAGGTTCTGGAACCGATCAAGAATACAGCAATTCTGGGCTCACTCAAGCTCGTTAAGGTAGATGCAGCTGACAGTACGAAGAAGCTTGCCGGAGCGAAGTTCGAGTTGTACAATTCCAGCGATGCCATGGTGGCAGCGGCAACTACTAACGCCAGTGGTGAAATTATTTTCGATAATCTGAAGATTGGAGCATATACACTGGAGGAAACCAAGGCTCCGGCCGGATATGATTTGGATTCCACGGTGCGCAACCTCACGATTAATTCGAAAGTACAGCAGGTGCTGGCTCCAATTACGAATAAAGAAACCTTGGGTTCACTCAAGCTTGTTAAAGTAGATGCCGCGGATGGAACGAAGCAGCTTGCCGGAGCGAAGTTCGAACTGTACAATTCCAGCGATGCTATGGTGGCAACGGCGACTACCAGTGCCAATGGTGAAATAGTTTTCAATAATTTGAGGCTTGGAGACTATACACTGAAGGAGACCGAAGCTCCAACTGGGTATGAATTGGATGAGACGGTGCGTAATGTCCAGATTGATTCGAAAGTACAGCAGGTTCTGCCGTCGATCCCCAATAAAGCAACCACAGGCTCACTCAAGCTCATAAAGGTGGATGCAGCGGACGGAACGAAGAAGCTTGCAGGAGCAAAGTTCGAATTATACAATTCCAGCAATACTGTGGTTGCGGCAGGGACTACCAATGCCAATGGTGAAATTGTATTCGATGATTTGAAGCTTGGAACGTACACACTGGAGGAAGTCAAGGCTCCAACCGGATATGATTTAGATGGAACAGTGCGTAGTATCAAGATTGATTCAAAGGATCAGCTGGTGCTGGACCCAATTAAGAACACCAAAACCTTGGGCTCACTCAAGGTAAGTAAGGTAGATTATTATAATGTGAATAAAAAGCTGGCCGGAGCAGAGTTCAGACTCACGAATACCAGCACAAATGTAGCGGTGACGGGTGTTACGAATGCCGATGGTGAGATTGAATTCACTGATCTGAATCTTGGGGACTATACCCTGGTGGAAACCAAGGCCCCATACGGATATGATTTGGATGCAAGGGTACGCAATGTCAAGATTACTTCGAAGGATCAGCTTGTACTGAGCCCAATTGCAAATATAGAGACCATAGGCTCGATTAAGTTTGTTAAGGTCGATGCAACTGACGGGAATAAGAAGCTTGAAGGAGCTGTATTCAAGCTCACGAATTCCAGCAAGGTTGTGGTAGGAACAAAGACTACCAATGCCAATGGTGAAATTGTGTTTGATAATTTGAAGGTCGGAGTCTATACCCTGGAGGAGACTGCCGCTCCAGCCGGATATGACTTGGAGGGGACTCCACAGAATATCACGATTGATTCCAATGTACAGAAGGTGCTCGACCCTATTAAGAACCAGGAGACCCTGGGTTCGCTCAAGCTCATCAAGGTAGACGCCGCTGATGCCGCCAAAAAGCTTACGGGAGCAGAGTTCAAGCTTACGAATTCCAGCAGCGGTGCGGTAGTAACAGGCACCACCAATGTTAGTGGTGAACTGGTATTTAATGATTTGAAGCTAGGCAAATACACACTGGAGGAAACCAAGGCTCCAGCCGGGTATGATCTGGATGGAACAGTGCGTAACATCACAATCAGCGGGAAGGCCCAGCAGGTGCTGGCTCCCATTCAGAACGTGGAAACCTTGGGTTCGCTCAAGCTCATCAAGGTAGACGTCGCTGATGCCGCCAAAAAGCTTGCCGGAGCAGAGTTCAAGCTCACGAATTCCAGCAAGGTTGTGGTAGCAACGAAAACTACCAATGCGAACGGTGAAATTGTGTTCGATGAGTTGAAGCTGGGCACGTACACGCTGGAAGAAACCAAGGCGCCAACAGGATATGAAATAGATTCAACGGAGCGCACTATTACGATTAATTCAAAGGTGCAGCAGGTATTAGCACCAATCACAAACCAAGAGACCTTGGGTTCAATCAAGCTCGTTAAGATCGCCGAAGGTAATGCAGCGAGAAAGCTTGCCGGGGCTGAGTTTAAGCTTTATGATTCCAGCAAGAGCGTAGTTGCAACGGGAATTACCGACATGAATGGTGAGATTGAATTTAAGGATTTGAAGCTTGGAGTATACACACTGCAGGAAACCGTGGCTCCTATAGGCTATTATTTGGATTCATCGGAGCGCAGCATCATCATTGATTCGAAGGTACAACAGGTGCTGGCCCCAATTACGAATAAAGACATACCGGCACCGACAGGAGCGCCCGGAACGTACCCGGTGGTTACCCCAACACCTACTCCGGTTAGTACGGTAACGCCAGGTGTAACTAGTACACCTGGTCCTTCAGCAACAGGAGTACCTGGCGTAGCGGTTACACCGGGACCTACACCAATAGCGACCTTAAGTCCTACTGCACCTGCAGTAAGCAGTACACCGACGCCACAGGCTACGTCAGCAACTACTGTTCAGGATATTCCAATCGAGGGGGAGATTCCGCTGGGCGGCATTCCAAGCCTTAGCGTGGAACCGACACATGGTACAGTAGTCGTTACACCAGACGGCAAATGGACTTATACTCCTGATCCGGGATATACCGGCAAGGATAAGTTCACCATTACTGTAACGGATGAAGACAGCAATGATCAGGATATTATTATTGAGGTGGGTGTTGACGAAGTGCCGACAGGTACGGTAACTGATACAACCTCCAGTGAAGATGGCCTGCCTGGAGATCTCCCTAAGACAGGTGAAGAAAGCCCGCTTCCATTGTATCTGATGGGTGGAGGACTGATCGTTCTGGGGATAATCCTGGCACGGAGATTCAAGACACGCAATAAACCGGAGTAATAAGTGATAGCATAAACAAGGTTACAGTGGTATACAGACAACCCGCCCGAAGCAAATGCTCCGGGCGGGTTGTCTTGTTCTTATATTCAGCAGAAGCATAAGATTAATTCACAGACTTCTGAAATTATTCTGCTTCCATTCCTCGTACCACCGGGTTATATTTGCCGGCAGGCTGATCCCCAGTTCCCCGTTCCAAAGAGCTGTCATCGTGTTATATTGCTCCTCAACCCCTGAGCGTTCACCGATGATATCATACGTTTTCATAAGTCCGAAATATCCCTGCTCGAAATAAGGCTGAAGACGGACAAGACGCTGATATATCGTAACAGCCTCCGGGAGTTTGCTGGTCTCTATATAGAATGCTGCCAGACTCAGTGCATGATGCAGCCAGATCGTCCGGAGCCGCTGACGTTCACTCTCAGCCCACAAATAATCGTAGTCGGCCAAATAATCACCAGTGTAGAAATCCAGCAGACGCTGATGCTCTTGAATATTGCCTGCACTGACCGGCTCCAGAGTAAGAAGGCCTTTCTCCCATTCGTAGCTGTCAATTAAAGCGCCTCCGGTCTCCAGGGTATAGCCTTCTCCGCCGCTGACATTATTGATGGGGAGATCGATTTCTCCCTGCTTCAAGCACTGCCTTACCTGATAAATGGTAGTGTACAGGTGGGTTGAGGCTTTTTTGAGATTGAAATCAGGCCACAGGAGATCGATCAGGCTGTCCTTGCTGACAAACCGGTTACGGTTATGGAAAAGATAAGCAAACAGCTCCTGGGCTTTCGAGGTACGCCAGCGAATATTGCTTAGTGGCTGTCCGCCGCGCTCGAAACGCAGGGACTGGAGGCTGCGGATCATGATTTGATGATCTGCAATTTTCTTGTCGGGCTCCAGCTCTATCCGTTCCTCCAGCCGCTGGATAGTCTTCACCAGCCTGCTTCTGCTTACCGGCTTCAATACATAATCAAGCGCGTTTAGTTCAAAAGCATCTACAGCGTAGTTATTGTATGCGGTCACAAATATGATTTTGGCACGGGGGCAAAGATTCTGCAGGATTTCACCAGCTTGAACTCCATTCATCTCGGGCATATCAATATCCAGGAAAATAACTTCCGGGTCCAGCTCCGGCGCTGCTTTTACCGCTTCATAAGGGTCTGTAAAAGCGGCAAGGATCTGTACTGACGTTAATTCTTCAAGCATGAGCTGAAGTTTTATAAGTGCAAGACGTTCATCATCCACTAGCATAGCTCGAATCATTTCTGTCCACCGCTTTCCTTATCTTTATCGCTGAAACGGATAACATGCTCTTAAGGGGGAGCAGCCGCTTCTATTTGTATGCTGCCTAGCCATGATGATAAATGATTTCGACAAGAAAAGGGAATTCCCTTTCTGTAGAGGATAAGCTCCATGTAGGATATAGTAAAGTAGAATAGACTACAAAAATTATTTTTAAAAAATTCTACATATCCTGCAGGGGCATCAGCCTGCCCGGCGTCTAACGTTATGTAACTGAAGGAGGGGAGAATTACGTGGAAGAGACGGAGTGGATTACTGCTGTGCTCGGCGGAGAGCATCAGGCCTTTGGGCACCTGGTGACGCGTTATCAGGGCATGGTATATAGTGTATGCATCAAAATCACTGGAGAAGCCGAGTCGGCCAAGGATATGGCCCAGGAAGTCTTCATCAAAGCCTATAAGGCTCTCCCCTCCTTCAGAGGACAGTCCTCCTTCTCCACTTGGCTGTACCGTATTGCTTACCGGACCTGTCTGGACTGGAAACGGGCCAATGACCGGGAATGGCGGCACCGGAGCACTGCGGACTACACGGAGAATGATTGGGTGACTTCGCAAACGCCTGAGCAGATGGCGCTCCGTAAGGAAGCCTCCCAGGAGCTCGGTGAGAATTTGAACAGTCTGACAGAGCCGTACCGGTCGGTTGTGCAGCTGTACTACTTTCAGCGACACTCGTATCAGGAGATTGCCGATCAGAAAGGGATTTCGGTCAAAACGGTTGAATCGCAGCTGTATCGGGCCAGACAGATGATGCGCAAAAGCGGGGAGGAATGGCGATGAATTGTGCAACAGTAAAAGAATGGATGCCGCATTATATCGATGGCCAGCTGCCGCCTGAGGCGCAGCAGACAATCCGCCTGCATGCCGAGTCCTGTCCCGACTGCGCGCAGTGGCTGGAAGAGGCACGCGGTCTCGCAGCGCTGTGGAATGAGATGGAAGCAGGGCTGGACGGCCTTGGCCAGGAAGCAATGCAGCCTATGAACTTCCCTGATCTTACAGCGGATGTGATGGCTAAGATTGACCGTATGGAGAATGGCCGCAGGGAACGGGTGATTAAAGCAACAATGTCCAGACGGCGTACCGCCCCGGGAACCTCCTGGATGCATTATGGCGTTGCCGTGGGGCTGACTTTTCTCCTGCTGCAGTTCGGTGTGTTCGAACACCTTGCCTATGGCATTACCGAAATTAATGGGCAAATGTCCACTTCAGTCAGCGCCTGGTTCGGCCCTCAAGGCAAATAATCCAACAATCCGCAGGGGCTATTCCGGCTAATTCATACTAAAACCTGCGTACGATAGCAGCAGCTCTGCTGCAAGAAGATTTCGAAGAAGCGGATGTTCCGCAAAACTTTTAGGAGGGTATTATATGATTAAGAAAAGACGCTGGCTCACCTTTCTCCTGGCGATGGTTCCGGGACTGGGCCATATGTATTTAGGCTTCAAAAAGCTGGGTCTTGAGTATATGCTTGGAGCATCGCTGTGTATTATGTTCATTCCGTCGATGCCCACCGTATTTCCGTTCGCGCTGGCAGCACTCTGGTTCTATCAGCTATTCGATGCGCTGCAAAAAGCGGCCTGGATGAAGCTCTCTGCGGCTGAGCATGAGCGGATGATGTTCCATCCGGACAGCTTCGGGGCACCTTGGACTATGGGGATGCCGGCACCTCCGGTGTATCCGCATGATGATGTTAATCCGGTATGGGTAGGCATAGGCTGTGTAATAGCGGGTATTATGCTAATGCTCATTACGGCATTCCCAACCCTCTGGAGAATACTCAATGACATGAACATCGGGGCGATCCTGCTGTCTCTTGCCTTGATCGGATATGGACTGAGAATGCTGAAGAACAATTCTAAAGTATAGTGAAATGGGGAAATGAACCATGGGGAGATGGAAAATCGGCAGCTTTACCGCCGCGATAGGCTGCATTGTGATTGGGGTCATTGTAGTACTCGCCCAGTACGATGTAATCACTTACGAGGCGCTGGGCTATATCTGGCCGGCATTGCTTATTCTGTTCGGGCTGGAGATGCTGCTTAGGCTCTTCATTAAATCGGATGTCAAGAGCCGCGTGAGCGGCTGGGCGATTGTACTCATTATCGTGCTTGTCGCTGCAAGCGGGGCACAGACGGTACTGGCCGGCGGTTCGTTGAGCAGTATCTTGGGCAATACAACGCTTGTCCCGGTAAGCGGGACGGTAGAAGTGAATCAGGAAATTAAGAATGTGCGGATTGAATTGCCTGACGGCAAGGTTAAGATTGAAGGCGTGCAAGGAAACACCCTTGAGTATGAAGGAAAGCTGGAGCTGCCGGGCAATACGGACAGTGAAGCAGCAAGCGCACTGGAGCGTAAATGGAAAGTGACGACCGAAGGGGACACGATTGTCATGGAGCTGGAAGGAGATTCCGGCTGGCTCGCGAACATTCAATTCGGGATCAATGTTAAAGCTCCTTACCTGAATGTCAGCATTCCGCAGAATTTAGCCGCCCAGGTAGAGACCAGCGACGGATCTATCGAAGCTGCCGGTCTGACGGCAGGCATTGATGTGGACACCAGCAACGGGACAATGGATATCCATGATATTACCGGAGGCGTGGAGGCTCACACCAGCAATGGTACAGTAACCGTGCAGAATATACAGGGTAAAGTGGAGCTGGTCAGCTCGAACGGGGCGATCACACTGGGCAATATCGACGGCTCCTTATCTGCCAAGAGCAGCAACGGCAAGATTACGGTCAATTCTGCGGTGACAGGCGACTGGGAGCTGAAATCCAGCAATGGCAAGGTTGTGGTGGGCCTGCCGGCTGTTACAGATGCGACAATCCATGCGGATACGAGCAATGGCTCGCTTAAAGGGAATGTTACCTGGGACGGCGATGATGACAATGGAACAGCTGTGCTTGGCAGCGGAACCCATGAGGTTACTTTGTCCACCAGTAATGGTTCTGTGACGGTGGACACCGCAGAGTAAATTGCACAAAGAGCTGTTTACCGGATAATTGCCGGTGAACAGCTCTTTTTATGCCCTGCTATAGAATAGAATAGGAGTCAGATCTGGCTTCTTAAACCCTGCTTACCAGGCATAAGCCTTCGGAGCAGCACCGCCAGGTCCCGGGAAAATCTCGTCCAGACGTTTCAGCACGGACTCGTCCAGGGTGATCTCCAAGCTGCGCAGCGCGCTTTCGAATTGTTCCAGCGTACGCGGTCCTATAATCGGAGCCGTCACCGCAGGATTGGCCAGGAGCCAGGCCAATGCGAGATTATCCTGCGGTTCGCCCAGCTCCAGACTCAGCTCCGCAAAGGCTTCCAGCTGGCTCTTATGCTGCTCTACACGTTCTGAATTGCCCCCGCTGCGGCTGCCTTCGATCTTCTTCAAGGCATTGCGGCCGAGGAGTCCCCCGTCAAGCGGGCTCCACGGGATAATTCCAAGACCGAGATGCTGGGCCGCAGGCAGGACCTCCAGCTCCGGCAGACGGCAGGTGAGGCTGTATTTATGCTGCTCCGATACCAGTCCCAGGAACCCGCGGGCCTTCGCTTCCTGCTGGGCTACGGCAATATCCCAGCCGGCAAAGTTACTGGAGCCGACATAACCGATCTTGCCCTGGCTGACAGCAAGCTCAAAGGCGCCCCACAGCTCATCCCACGACACGTTGCGGTCGATATGGTGCATCTGGTAGAGTTCAACATGATCAGTCTGCAGACGCTGCAGAGAGGCTTCCAGGTGCCTGCGGATAATATAAGAGGAGAGGCCGGCCTCATCGTTTGGACCATCCAGCTTGTCACTCATGGCGCCATAGACCTTAGTGGCGAGAACGACCTTTTCACGGCGTCCGCCGCCCTGCTTGAACCAACGCCCGATAATGGTCTCGGTCAGGCCGGAATTTTCTCCCCAACCATACACGTTAGCGGTATCAAAAAAGTTGACTCCGGCGTCCAGCGCAGCATCCATGATGCGGAAGGCTTCCTTCTCGTCGGTAATCGGCCCGAAATTCATCGTTCCCAGACAGAGGCGGCTAACCTTCATACCGGACTTGCCAAGCTTAGTATATTGCACCTTAGTATCACTCCCTCATTAAGATGGACTAACGGTTATTTACAACATTTGCATACTAATTGTAAACAACTTCAGATTTAAGAGCAAACTGTGCAGATTAAGTCAGTGCTTCCTCCTTTATAGGGAAAAACTATCAGTTCAATAGAATCTATATCTTTGTCCTTTGTCTGTTGTTATGATACAACAATATACAGAAGAACTATGTCTGCGAGCAGCAGGACTACCTAAGGAGTGACAGGAATGAGCGAGGTTAAGAAAATCGCCGTAATTGCCGGGGACGGTATCGGACCTGAAGTTGTGGCAGAAGCGGAAAAAGTATTGAAAAGAACGGAAGAAGTGTTTGGCTTTGCTTTTGAAACGGAGCATGCCCTCTTCGGCGGAATTGCCATTGACGAGCGGGGAACACCGCTGCCGGAGGATACGCTGGAAATCTGCCGCAGTGCAGATGCCGTACTCCTGGGAGCCGTTGGCGGACCAAAGTGGGATAACAACCCGAAGGAGCTGCGCCCGGAAACGGGACTGCTGGGTATCCGCAAAGCACTGGGTCTGTTCTCCAATCTGCGTCCTGCAGTTGTCTTCGACTGCCTGAAGGATGCTTCAACGCTGAAACCGGAAGTACTGGAAGGCACGGACCTGATGGTGGTGCGTGAGCTGACAGGCGGTATTTATTTCGGTGAGAAGCTGCGCCGTCAGGGTGAACACGGAGAAGAAGCTGTGGATACCTGCGTGTACAACGTAACGGAAGTAGAGCGCATTGTACGCCAGGCGTTCGAGATTGCCGGCAAACGCCGGAATAAGCTGGCCAGTGTCGATAAAGCCAATGTGCTGGAGACCTCGCGCCTCTGGCGTGAGGTAGTAAACAGACTGGCACCGGAATATCCGCAGGTAGAGCTGGAGCATGTGCTGGTGGATAACTGTGCAATGCAGCTGCTGCGCCGCCCTTCGAGCTTCGATGTCATCGTTACTGAGAACATGTTCGGAGATATCCTGAGTGATGAAGCAGCGATGCTGACCGGTTCCATCGGTATGCTGGCTTCCGCTTCACTGGGAGAAGGCAGCTACGGCCTCTACGAGCCGGTACACGGCTCTGCGCCTGATATTGCCGGCCAGGGGCTCGCGAATCCGATCGCGACGATTCTGTCGCTTGCGCTGATGTTCCGCATGACCTTCGGCTACGAAGAGGCAGCGGCTGCCATAGAAGCAGCTGTCGCTGAGGTGCTCGATGCCGGTCACCGGACCAGCGATATCGCGGTAGACAAGACCAAGGCAATCAGTACTACTGAGATGGGCGATCTGATTGTTGCTGCTATCCGCAGAGCCTAGTTCTACCACATATGCCCTCCTTTGACGCAGTAAGAAGAAAAACTTCACAAAATGTTGCTTATTTATAATAATTATAAAAAAGTAATCAATGTAATATTGACTTTGATTTTGTACGATGATAACATTTGTTCTGTAGAAGCAACAATGTAACCATCCCATCAAAATCAAGAAAAGCATATTGCACCGGCTAACGGCACCGTAGTTGTTTTTCTTACATAATCAAAGGAGGATTTAAGCAATGGCAGAACGTTTGGTAGGTAAACCAGCCCCTGATTTCTTCATGGAGACAGTAACGGGCGACGGTAAGGATTTCGGTAAGGTTAGCTTGTCCGACTATCGCGGCAAATGGCTTGTATTCTTCTTTTATCCGCTTGATTTCACATTTGTATGTCCGACCGAAATTACAGCACTGAGTGATGCTGCGGCTGATTTCGCAGAACTCGATACAGAAATTCTTGGGGTGAGCATCGACTCCATCCACAGCCACAAAGCCTGGTTGACAACCCCTAAGGATATGAATGGCCTTGGTCCGGTTAACTTCCCGCTGGCGTCTGATATCACGAAGAAGGTTGCCAGCGATTATGGCGTCCTGATCGAAGAAGAAGGTATCGCACTCCGCGGATTGTTCATTATCGATCCTGATGGCGAACTGAAATATCAAGTGGTTAACCACAATGATGTAGGCCGCAGTGTAGAAGAAACTCTGCGTGTTCTGCAGGCTCTGCAATCCGGCGGGCTATGCGCTATGAACTGGAAACCAGGCGACAAGAATCTGTAAGCTGCCGGTCCTCATAGCTGCGATCTTTGATATACGAAGAGAACCTCCTTGCGGGAGTATTTCCCGGCAAGGGGGTTTTTTGCACCAAACGGCCCATCCTTACCGGACAAGCCGTTTGAAAATGGGCGTTAAGGTTAATATATAGCTTCAAGGAGAGGAATCTCTCCTGCCATTGTGTAATATAATAATAGGAATTCAACGGAAAAAATCAAGGAGGGTGAACAAAAATGAGCTTTTGCTGTGGAGCGAGTATGGTTGGAACTAAGGGGACCCTAAAGCATTATCGCACGCAAGTCCATAATGTTCCCCTGCTTTTTTGTCCGGTATGCCACCGGGTAGAGGTACATTATAAAGTCGAAAATGAATATGAAATCCTGGCAGAATATGCCCATGGCGACGGAGTTACGGATGTTGATTTCCAGGATTATGTAATGGAAGATGAGGAAGCGATCTTCGAGAATGTGATAAATATGGAGAGCGAGGATCCGCTCGCTATTGTGCGCAGCCAAATCGACATGTCGCTTGACCTGCTGGCCGTAGCCAAACAAATTGGCGATACCAAATGGGAACGTGAACTGAAAAAGCGTCTGGCGGTTATGAGTCAGCGGCGTCACCGGCTGCAGCAGAAAGCCTGAATACCAAGCTTAATGCTTCCACGGAATGTCATAAAAGAGGAGAGTCTTCGCGAAATGCGGAGGCTCTTTTCATTGTATTTGCAGGAAACGAAATATTCTAACGATATTTAATGTGTCTTAAGAATCATTTTAAGAATATTTTTATCATTCGACAGTTTCTCCGGTTGCGTTGTCTTCTTCTCTTGGATATGATTGGAATATAGTTGAAACGGTTGGATAATATAATACGATTTCCGAATGTTCTGGCGGCTTCGTCATATACTCATATACATAGTAATTTGATGTCGCTTAAGCGTCTCGTCAATTGCAGTAAAAGGGGGAACTTCGTATCGTGATAAGCCAATATCAGGAAAGCTTGCTTTTACCGGCAAGAACGTTTCAATCTGGACCGATGGATACTACATATGAGGATGTTCTGGAGCATATCGACAGCGGAATTATGCTTTTTGATGAAGAGGGAGTTCTGACGTTCGTAAATAAGCAGATGTACGGTATACTGGAGCTTAACCGCCATTCTCTACTCGGCTGCACTCTGAACCATCTGTTAGCCCATATTCAATTAAGCCGTTTTAAGAAGAAACAGGTATTGCGGAGCTACCGTGAAATGGTGGTCAAAGGTAAGCCAAGCTATGAATTTGTAGATGAATATGGCCGGTACTGGCGCGCTTCTCTCTGCAGTGGAGAGCAGATGAAGGGCTGCTACCTGTTCACGCTTAAAGAGATCTCAGACTTTAAGCTGATTGAACAGACAGCATACCAGAACGACAGTCTGGCGATGCTCGGCAGATTATCGGCTTCAATTGCCCATGAGATCCGCAACCCGCTGACTGCGATCCGGGGTTTTATTCAATTGCTGCATCCCCATCTTCACCTGCTCGGCAAGGAGGAGTATGCGAAGATTATATTGGCTGAGATTGATCGTGCCAATGACATTATTCATGAATTTCTGACTTCCTCCAAGCCATCGGTACCACAGGTCAGTATGATTCCTGTCTCGGCGCTGCTTAAGGAAGTTGTTCTGCTTACAGAGAGTGAAGCGCTGATGAAGGGCTGCCAGATTAATCTGCAGGTGCTTCAGGAAGATCTGTTCATCTCCGGAGACACGAAACAAATGAAGCAGGTCGTCTTAAACATGATTCGAAACGCTATGGAAGCGATCTCGGAGAGAGCGGATGATTCCATGGGCAGAATAGAGGTCGGAGCACGCAAAGAAGGAACAGAGGTGCGGATTTTTATCTCTGACAATGGCAAAGGCATGGATATCTGCACACTGGATAGGCTGTTCAATCCTTTCTTCACTACCAAGGAGAATGGTACGGGATTAGGACTCTCAGTCAGTGACCGTATCATCAAGAATCATGGTGGCTGCATCTCTGTCAGCAGCCGGCTGAATGAGGGAACCCGGTTCGTGATTTCGCTTCCGCTCATTCATTAATCTAACAATAGACTCGGTATTTCCAGGTTTCCGGGTTATAATCAATACATTATGGGCTGATTCCTGCAGTGCACGGTTGTGTGCGGGAGATCAGCCTTGTCTGCGTTATTTAGAATAATACAGTGAGCCAGTGGAGGGATGCAGCATGAATATTGAATGGAGCAGCGGTTCAGAGGCAGCTTCGCTGCAAGGTGATGCCTTATGTCTCATAGTCTCGGAGGCACAGGCGCTGGGAGAAGGACTTTCGGCGGAATGGGCGGAGAGAATCGGCCTGTTGACCAAGGCAGGGCTGTTTAGCGGCAGGCTGGGGCAAATCTACCTGCTGCCGGTGACTGGCCGTCCGGGTCCGCCGGTTGTCATTCTGGCCGGAAGCGGCAATGGCAGCGCAGCAGTCCATGACCTGCGGCTGCTGATGGCGCATGCCGCTAGGGCGGCTCACAGACTGAAGGCAGATACTCTGATCGTGCAGATCCCGGATCAGCTGAACCTGCTGCCTGAGGCCCTGAAGGCAGAGGCAGCAGGTCAGGCCCTCGCAGAAGGCCTGGTTCTTGGGGCCTACCGCCGCAGACAATACAAGCTGGAGCAGCCTTACGCCGGCTTAACCGCCGTAAGGCTGCATATGGAGCGTCAGTCCGAAGAGTCAGAGGATAAGCGATGGAAAACAGGCATGTTGCGGGGACAGGTTTTTGGGGAAGCGACGAATCTGGCCCGGGATTTAACCAACCTCCCTGGTAATCTCCTGACCCCTTCAGAGCTTGCGGCAGCAGCCATTGAAGTAGCCGAACGCCACGGCCTTCCTGCTGAGGTGCTGGATGAACGTGAGATTGAACTTAAGGGAATGGGCGGATTACAGGCCGTCGGCAAAGGCAGTGTGAATCCGCCGCGTATGATAGCCATTCGCTATCAGGGAACCAATCAGTGGGAGAATGTGGTGGGGATTGTCGGCAAGGGCATCACCTTCGACACTGGAGGCATTTCGCTCAAAAGAGCTCCTGGGATGGAGGATATGATCAGTGACATGGGTGGTGCAGCCGCAGTACTCGGAGTCATGGAGGCCTTGGGGCGTTTGCGTCCCCGGATCAATGTGGTCATGCTTATTCCGTCGGCGGAGAATATGCCGGCAGGCAATGCTTTTAAACCTGGTGATATTATAACCTCCCTTAGCGGAAGAACGATTGAAGTGTTGAATACCGATGCGGAAGGCAGAGTAGTTCTGGGAGATGCAATCACGTATGCGCGGGAGTGGGGGGCAGAACGGATTATTGATGTCGCCACGCTAACCGGGGCGGTCTTGTCCATTCTGGGCGATGTGGCTACGGGCGCAGTAACGAATGATGAAGGGTTCCTGACGGAGCTTCTGGAGGCCTCCAGACTGTCAGGTGAGCAGATATGGGCTCTGCCCGTCTATCCGGAATTCCGCGAGATGCTAAAAAGCGAGGTCGCCGATATCCGCAATGCTGCCGGAAGATACGGCGGAGCTACTACAGCCGGATTATTCATCGGTGAATTTGCGGAAGGTCTGCCATGGATTCATTTGGACATTGCCGGAACGGCATTTTTGTCAAAAGAGCGGGGAGTGAACCCGAAGGGGGCAACGGGTGTGATGGTGCGTACGCTGCTTGAATATCTGCTCCGCTTAGCTTCTGATCCTGTTAACCAGGCAGATACTGCCGAAGCTTCTTCATGAACCTGATAAGGCCTGTACCAAGCTAAACAGCCGCAGTCTCCGGATTCCCGGGACCGCGGCTGTTTAGGATTGAGTTATTTTTCGGCTGAGTAGAGCCTGGGTTACACCCTATTTTCTGGCCTTCATCTGTGCAGTAAAGGACTGGACCCCATTCATGATCTTGTCCCGCGTATTCTTATTCTTCAGCAAGTAGGCTGCTCCCAATGCTACCGTAGTAAACAATGTCTTTTTGGTGTTCATGGTAATTCCTCCTTGGTATGGTCTGGCTGTAATTGCTTATAACTAACATACCCGCATGCCAAGGATTCTAAACGAATTGTATTCTTTTCTCTAGGGACGCAGACGGATCTAGTGTTTGGGATCGGCTGTAGTTCCGCAGCAGGACAAGGGTGAATCCAGCGACGCGGCCGAACAGGTTTTGCTTTTGTCACAGCCGGCACAGGCGCCTTCTTTGCCCTTTTGAACATGACGGTACAGCATCCAGCCGGAGTACCCGAAGATAAGCGCTACAATCAGAATATTGACTATCATTGCTGCTCTCGCTTCCTCTCAGTAAATCTTGGACTTGCTATTTCTACGACCATCCTAATAACCGGCCGCCCTGGAAAATAACCAGTGACACGGCATACGCCAGTACCAGTGAATATCCCATGGAGAAGAAGGTCCATTTCCAGGATGCCGTTTCTTTCTTGATCACTCCGACCGTGGCCAGGCAAGGAATATAGAGCAGAATAAAGGCCATGAAGCTGATCGAACTAAGCGGTGTGAAGACTGACGCAATTTGTCCTTCCAGCCCTGCGCTATCCGGCGCATGGTAAATGATATTCATGGTGGATACGACAACCTCTTTGGCGAGGAAGCCTGGAACCAGTGTGGAACCAGCCTGCCAGGTGCCGAAGCCGAGCGGCTGCAGCAGCGGTGCGATCAGCCCGCCGAATTTGGCCAGGAACGAGTTGTCCATCTCTACATTGAATCCGGCAGGACCCGCGTAAGACATCAGCCAGATAATGACCGAACCGGCAAGAATGATGGTTCCTGCTTTTCGCAGGAAGCCTTTGCCCTTCTCCCAGGTGCTGCGGCTGAGTGTCTTGAACTGCGGCATCCGGTAAGGCGGCAGCTCGATAATGAAGATGGAGGATTCATTCTTGAACAGATGTTTGGAGAATAATTTACACAGAATCAGGGCGAAGACTACTCCCATCACATACATCGCCAGCACCGCCGTTGCTTGCCGGGCCGGGAAGAAAACCGCTGCAAACAGCAGATACACCGGCAGCCGGGCTGAACAGGACATCAGCGGCATAAGCAGCGTTGTCAGCATCCGGTCTTTGGGCTGTTCGATACTGCGCGCTGCCATAATCGCCGGTACGTTACAGCCGAAGCCGATAATGAACGGGATAAAGGCTTTACCGTTCAGGCCCATCCGTTCCATCGTGCTGTCCATCAGCAGGCAGACGCGTGCCATGTAACCGGAATCCTCCAGGAAGGAGATCATCAGGAACAGTATGAAAATCTGGGGAACAAAGACGAGCACGCCGCCGACACCCCCGATAATACCATCGACAATCAAAGCATGGGTAAAGCCCGATGCACCGATCATCTGCAGCAATGAGTTGGCTCCGTCACTGAGGGGGCCGCCAATGAAGCCGTCCAGAAGATCCGATAAAGGTCCGCCTACCCAATCAAAGGTCGTTTTGAACATAGCATACATAAAGACGATAAACAGAGGCAATCCCAGGAAACGGTGAGTCAGGATGGAATCCAGCCGCTCTGTCAGATTATGCGGCTTCTGCTTCGTCGCATCGATGGCTGCCGCGCATACACTGCGGATGTAGTCCATGCGGATGGAGCGGATCCACTGCGGAAGGGTAAGCGCCAGCTTCTGCTTTTGCAGCTGGGTCTGGCAGGTATCACAGAGGAGCATCAGCTCGGAAGTATCCATACGTTTCTTGAGCAGCTCCAGTACTACCGGATTCTGCTCCATCAGTTGCAGGGAAACCCAGCGCAGGTTAGGCAGCCCGGAGATCTGCTGCAGTTGATTTGATATAGAAGCTATCGTCGCTTCAACGAGTTCACCATAATTCAGACGGAAGCTTACAGGCGGAATACTCGCCGGCTTCTCAAGAACGCTGAGCACTTGGCTGCTTCCTTTGCCTGTTCTGGCAATCAGCGGTAACACGGTTATCCCAAGCTGTGCCTGCAGTACTTCAGGATTCACCTGAATTCCACGGGCATTGGCAACATCGATCATATTTAAACCAAGTACAATCGGCTTGCCGTATTCGAGCAGCTGCAGGGTAAGCAGCAGATTTCTTTCCAATTGCGATGCATCGACAATATTGATGAGTGCTTCGGGTGATTCTTCGATCAGATATTGGGCGGCTACGCCCTCATCGCGGGAGAGCGGATGGAGTGAATAGATTCCGGGTAAGTCGATCAGCTTGCCGGCTCCGTTCTTCAGGCTGCCGACCTTCTTCTCAACAGTAACGCCCGCCCAGTTTCCGACATATTCATACGAAGATGTGAGTGTATTGAAAAGCGAAGTCTTTCCGGTGTTTGGATTCCCTACAAGGGCGATAGAGCTCATGAAACCTTCACCTCGATCATCGAAGCTTCCTTTCGGCGGATCGCGAACAACTGGCCGTTGCATTCCAGCGTAATGGGGCCCATAAAAGGACCTTTACCCTTCAGACGGATCATTACACCTTCGGATACTCCCAGATCGGCAAGACGGCGGCGCAAGATGGGGTTCATACCTTCGATTCTATAAATAGAGCCGGTAGTGCCCGGTTGTAAACGCAGCAAGGAGCAGGATGCAGAAGCCATTGTAATCCCTCCGAGAGAGACTGATAATCAATCTCAATTATTTTCTTGTACTGTAGCATTTTGTTTGAATATTTTCTGTGATTAATGTCATTGAACGTCTCTTCTGAAATCTATATGGAAATTACTGAAATTTTCTTTACAATATATTCTTCATTAAAGTATGATTGAACGATAATGTAAGCATAGTAAGTTTGTGGCCGTGTTTATTATGAGGATATAATATGAAGCTAAGCCCGAAGGGAGAACAGATTGTGAAGACTAATCAGAGCAAAATTGTCGATTGTACCATCCGTGACGGGGGATTGGTGAATAACTGGGATTTCAGTATTGAATTTGTTCAGAAATTATACGCTGGTTTGAATGAAGCCGGTGTTGATTATATGGAAATCGGATATAAAAACTCACCGAAGTTGCTGAAAGGGTCCGAGGGTGCCGGGCCGTGGCGTTTTCTTAATGATGATTTCCTGCGCAAGGTTATTCCGCAAAAAGGCCACACCAAGCTGTCGGCACTGGTCGATATCGGCCGTGTTGACGTGAATGATATCCTGCCCCGCAGTGAGAGTATGCTGGACCTGATCCGTGTAGCCTGCTATAGCAAAGATGTGGACAAGGCGCTTGAGCTGGTGCAGACCTTCCACGATCTGGGGTACGAGACTACGATTAATATTATGGCTCTATCCAATGTCATGGAGAATGAACTGCTTGAAGCGTTTGAACAGATCCGCGAAAGCGTCGTTGATGTTGTATATATCGTTGATTCCTACGGCAGTCTGGATCACAATGACATCCATTACCTGGTAGAGAAGTTCAGAACACATTTGCCGGATAAACGCCTGGGTGTACATACGCATAACAATCTGCAGCTGGCCTTCTCCAATACACTGATTGCAGCGGAAAAAGGTGTCGAACTGCTGGACGCTTCCTGCTACGGCATGGGCCGTGCTGCCGGCAATTGTCCTACAGAGCTGCTGGTTACCCATTTGAAGAATACCAAGTATACCCTCCGTCCCGTTCTGGATATTGTTGAGAACCTGATGATTCCATTGCGCGAGAAGGAAGAGTGGGGGTATATCATCCCATACATGATTACGGGAACACTGGATGAGCATCCGCGCTCGGCGATGGCGCTGCGTTCTTCAGCCGATAAAGACAAGGCGGTTGACTTCTATGACAAACTGACTACACCTGAGGTTAATTTCGGGGATAAATAAACGTCCGGAAGATGAAAGCACTGACCTCTCTGTAGAGGAAGGTGCTTTTTTTCTGCCAGAGATGGTTTCTTTTAATATTGTAGGATGAACGATGTAACTTTACAGGAGTATTTAACCGATATTTATTCATAGGACCAAAAACACATCGACTAGTTATTATAGATATCATTTTTAGACGCGAGGGACATATGAGACAAGAAGAGAGAAAGACCATTCATGCGGCGATTATAGGGGCTGCGCTGTTCCTTCTGATCCAGATTTTCCGTACACCGCTGGGCCATATAGAGGATAAAGATTTACTGCTGGCATTCTATCTTATTTCGGGCTGCTGCACTGTGGCTTTCGGCTTTGCGATTTTTGCCCAGGGCTGGTTGTTATTCTCCAATAAATTATCCAGAGCAAGACTTTATACATCCGCTCTGTTTTTGGGTGTAAGCATCTTTGATTTCCTGCATGTTCTCGGTTTTGTAGGCATTCCCGGAGTTGCCTCTTATATTAGCTCCGGACAATCCCTATGGCTGCTGACCTTCTCGCGGCTTGCGAGTGCGCTGGGGATCGTGCTTATCTTCTGCAGGGCAGATCAGCCGATGTCGGTAGACAGCAAGAACAAGGTGTTCCGGAATTCCTTTTTGTTGATTCTGCTATCCGCGGCTGTGTTTGGCTCCGGCAACCTGATTGTTCCTGGACTGACGAGTTATCCGTGGGTGGAGACAGTAAGAGATTTGATGAATATGGCCGTACTGTTCGTTTATCTGCTTGGAGTAGGGATTATTGTATATCCGGGCAAAATTGAGAAGTCTGCTTCGCTTCTGATTATTATCCGCTCCCTTGTATTTTTTGCACTGGGCCAGGTCTTCTTCATGAATCTGTTCAGTGTCGGAGATATGGATTATCTGTTCGGGATGCTCAGCAGCGGAGTGGCTTATTATCTTCTGCTTACCGGTGTCTACAGATTAACGATAGAGGAGCCCTTTGAAGAGAACCAGCAGGCAGAGGCGCGGATTAATTATCTGGCCTTCCACGATGATCTTACAGGTCTTCCGAACAGGCGCCGCCTGATGCAGCGTATGGAAGAGATCGTGATCCAGAGTGAGAAGGACAAAAGCCGCGGATTCTCGGGTCTGGTCATCATGAACATCAATCATTTCAAGAATATTAATGACTCCCTTGGACATTATGCAGGAGATTTGCTGCTGCAACTGGTCGCCCAGCGGATCGGTAGTGAGGTTAGAGTGAATGAAGAGCTCTATAGTATGGGAGCGGATGAGTTTGCTTTTCTGATGACAGAGCGGACTGGTCTTGAGAACTGTCTGGTCCGGGCGAATGATCTGCTGCGGCTGTTCGAGACACCCGTAAGCCTCGAGTCCGGAGAATATCACATCTCGCTTAGTCTGGGGATGAGCATCTTCCCCGGAGACGGTGATACGGCAGAGCAGCTAATCCAGAACGCGGATACTGCTGTGCACAATGCGAAGATGCAAGGGGTGGATATCCGCCGCTATATTCCGGCTATGCAGATGAAGGCTAAGGAACGCCTCAAGCTGGAGAATGATCTGCGCAGAGCCCTAGAGCGGAATGAATTCTATCTCGTCTATCAGCCTCAGGTACTGCTTGAGACCGAAGAGATTGTCGGTATGGAGGCGCTGCTGCGCTGGAATCATCCCAAACGCGGACTCGTCTCTCCCGTAGATTTCATTCCAATCGCAGAAGAGAGCGGACTGATTGTTCCAATCGGGGAATGGGTGCTCAGAACGGCTTGCCAGCAGAATAAAACATGGCAAAATGCCGGTTATCGGCCCATTTGTGTCTCTATTAATCTATCGATGCGTCAGTTCCTGCAGCCGAATCTGGCTGGTAAGATAGGGGCGATTCTGCAGGAGATCGGTCTCGATCCCAGCTATGTTGATCTGGAGATTACCGAGAGCATGACACTGGACAAGGAGACTGCCTTTGACCAACTGAACCGCCTAAAGAGACTTGGCGTATGCATCAGTATTGATGATTTCGGCACAGGGTACAGTTCATTGCATTATCTCAAGAACATGCCGATTGACCGGCTCAAGATTGACCGCTCCTTTGTCTCGGATGTCATGGAGGACAGCAACAATGCGGCGATTGTCTCCACGATAACGTCCATGGCTCACCACCTGAAGCTTAAGGTAACTGCGGAAGGCGTTGAGAACAAGGAACAGCTGCAATTCCTGCGCCAGCAGCATTGCCATGAAGCACAAGGGTTTCTGTTCAGCAAGCCGGTCAAGGCGGAGGAATTCGAACTGTCTTTTTTGAAGCCGCTGCTGGAAATGCCATCGTAATATGATCCGGGAGATCCTGCTAGGGTTGCAATTTATTCGTAGTAATGCTACAATGTTTCTTGTACTCAATTTGAGTTGCGGGTGTAGTTCAATGGTAGAACTTCAGCCTTCCAAGCTGATAGCGTGGGTTCGATTCCCATCACCCGCTCCATATTTAAATTCCAAATCCTTGTCCGCAAGGGTTTTTTTGTTGTTTATTTTCGTTATACAACAAGTATTCTGATCCGCAACAAGCCAGGCTCCCGATTCTCCGGGAGCCTGGCTTTGCTGTTGCAGCTATTCGTGGACCAGCTTGGACAATGCTGTGCCGGATTATACGGTCTTCAGGAACTCCACAATCGTCAGCAGGCCTTTATCGAAATTCTCCAGATTGAAATGCTCATCCGGAGCATGCAGGTTCTCGTCGTCCAGCCCAAAGCCCATCAGTACCACAGGAGCCTTCAGGATGCGGGAGAAGCTCTCCATGATTGGGATCGAGCCGCCGTCTTTGGTGAAGAGGGCGCGGGTGCCGTATACTTTGCCGTAAGCATCTGCAGCGGTCTGCAGGATCGGATGAGAGGGATCGATGTTGAAGGCGCGGGCCTTCTCCATCTGTTTCACATGCACTTTCGCACCACTCTGTATATTGGCCTTCAGATGTGCTTCCACGGCATCCAGGATATGCTGCGGGTCCTGGTCGCCGACAAGGCGGCAGGTGATTTTGGCATGGGCTTCCTTCGGAATAACCGTCTTGCTGCCTTCGCCCTGGAAGCCGCCGTATACGCCGTTCAGCTCCAGGGTTGGACGTGCGCCAATGCGTTCTACGAAGCTGTAGCCTTCCTCGCCGTACAGCTGCTCCAGGCCAAGGGACGCTCTGATCTTGTCTTCGTCTACTCCCTGCTTGGCGAATTCATCGCGGAGGAGAGGAGAGAGTACAGGCACGCCTTCATAGAAACCTTCAACGGACACACGGCCCTTGTCATCATGAAGCGAGCTGAGAAGAGACACCAGTGCATGCAGGGCATTTGGAACGCCGCCGCCATAGGAGCCGGAGTGCAGATCCGTTAATGCGGTGTTTACAGTGACCTCAAGCGAGCATAGACCGCGCAGTCCGGTGCAGATCGCAGGGCGCCCGCGTTCCAGGAGGGAGGTATCCGAGACAAGGACGGCATCTGCCGCAAGCTTGTCCTGGTTGGCTTCCAGGAATGGAGGCAGGTTCACGCTGCCGATCTCTTCTTCGCCTTCGATGCACAGTTTGATGTTGACCGGCAAGGTGCCCTCCTGCTTGAGGATGGCTTCAATGGCCTTGATATGCATGAACACCTGACCTTTATCGTCAGTGGCTCCACGGGCGTACAGCTTGCCGTCACGGATCTCCGGTTCAAACGGAGGGGTGGTCCACAGGTTCAGCGGATCAACCGGCTGTACATCATAATGTCCGTACACCAGAATGGTCGGCTTACCTGGGGCATGAAGATAATCTGCATATATCACTGGATGTCCTGCAGTAGGGTGCAGCTCGATATTTTCTAATCCGGCGCGTTTCAGAGTCTCTACCAGCCAGCCTGCAGCGGCGTTCACATCCTCCTTGTGTACGGAGAGGGCCGAGATGCTGGGAATGGCCAGCCATTGCTTGAGTTCGGTTAGCTGAGCGTCACGCTCAGTCTGAAAATAAGTTTCGTAAGACATCGTAATTATGTACCTCCTTGGAATTCGCTGCCTAGTACCGCGGAGCCCTGTATCATGCAACGCAAGATGACAGGCCCCGTCGGTTTAGAATCGGCAGTGTAATGCATCCATTATACTGGAGATATAGAGATGGATCAAAAAGGATTGTTCAAGCACTTTACCAGAGGATGGTGGCTGGCGTTACACCTTGTGGAAAAGTATCCTCGGGCTGAGTTCTGCGGGAGTAAAGATCGTACCATGCACCGGCAATGAGATTCGGATCGGCATCAGTCCCGGGTCTGATAATGGCTCCTATAGCTAAATGACCTACATAAATGCCTAGTGGTGCCAGATCCGTGTGCAGGTTCATAGCGTAGTTGCGCAGCCCGCTAAATGCAATTCCCATGTTGCCCATCATAGGAATCGGATACAGGGAGGACAGTCCGGTTGTGAATAAAAGAGCGCCTGTATTCTTCTCCAGCATCTCCGGCAGCACCTGCTCCACACTACGGATCGCGCCGATGACCTGCGACTGGAAAGCGTCAAGTGCAATTTCTTCTGTTACCTGTGTTGCCGGAGTTGGAGGAAAGCTGCCGCTGGTAGGGCTGAATTCCAGTACATCAATGAAGCCGTATTTGTCTTTGATGTTCCGGAATGCTGTGGTGAGCCCTTCCTTGTTGTAAAGATCCGCAGGGAATGCGGCTGCTTCAATACCCAGCATTGTAAGTTCTTCTACCAAAGTTTTTAATTTGGCTCCGTTGCGGGCGATCAAAGCGACACGGAAGCCCTGTCCGCCAAACTTCTTGGCAATGGACAGGCCGAGGCCCGGTCCTGCACCTACGATAGCGATGGTTTGCATAGTCGATCAGTTCCTTTCAGGTTGTTGATTACTAACAGTAACCATGATAGACTTAGTGGGCCTAAGCGGCAAGAAGGCACTATTAGATGCTTAGGTTACATGGAGGTAACTGCCTTGAACAATCAGGAGAAGGATGGATTACAAGCTGGCCGGCAACTAACTATACTGGAGGATTGCACGGTTACCCGGCAGATCCTGGACCGTGTCGGAGATAAATGGAGTATGCTGATCATTGTGAACCTTGGAGCGCAGTCTTTACGTTTCAAGGAACTGCAGCGCCGTTCCGGCGGGATCTCGCAGCGCATGCTCACCCAGACGCTCCGCCATCTGGAGCGTGATGGACTGGTCTGGCGCAAAGCTACTCCGACAGTCCCTTTAACCGTAGAGTATGGTCTTACAAGTCTGGGCGAATCTATTCTTGGCCCGCTGACTTTACTGGTGGAGTGGGTGAATGGAAACCTTGGTGAAATTGCCAGAGCGAGAGTCAGCTATGATAGCGGGCATGGAGAGGCTGGACCGGCGGCCAGACTGGAAGAGTCAAACATCGAATCAGAAACCAAACCGCCGCATGCGGCGGAAGCGATAGGAGCGGAATAACAGTGTCAGCGAATGTATCAGCAAGTCTTGAATATGAAGCACAAATGCCCGAGGGCGGAAACAATTCTTATATCTATACATACGCCCATTCTGAGGATGAGGCATCCCTATGCGGTATGGAGCTGCGCTGTCTGTTTGGCGGCGAGATCCCGCCGGCTATATTCTCAAGCGGGACCCGGGTGGACGTCAGCCGCAGCCCTTTTATCAAAGAGCGGATTGATGTGATGTACGAAGGGGACACGCTCCCGGAAATCTACCGGCAGACGGAACGGGTAGAACTGAATGGACGGACCTTTAAGGTGATTTTTGTGAAGACGAATGATCTGACACCAGAGCATAAAATTGAATACGATGAACGCAGAGTAATTGAACGGGAAATCGGCCTGCGGATCGAAGGCGAGGCGGATGTGAATCATCCGGAGCTGGTGTATGGAATTGTAACGCTGGGCGGACGCTGGTACTTCGGCGCTTATCATAAGAATAAGGCAACCTGGTTCCGGCAGATGAAAAAGCCCCGCAGCTACTCCATAGCACTCAGCACACGGGTGGCCCGGGCGGCGGTCAATATGGCAGTTCCCCGCATAGCCGGAGTGAAGATGATAGATCCCTGCTGCGGGATTGGCACGGTAATGGTTGAGGCACTGTCTATGGGAATCGATATTGTAGGACGTGATATTAACCCGCTTATTGCTGCCGGAGCGCGGACGAATATCGCCCATTTCGGCTTCGAGAGTGAAGTCACGCTCGGGGATATCGCCGACATTAAGGAGCACTATGATGTTGCTATTGTGGATATGCCTTATAATCTGTATTCGCGGATTACCCCTGAGGAGCAGTTTGCCATTCTCACCAATACCCGCCGGATTGCGGACCGGGTTGTTATTGTGGCGATCGAAGCGATGGATGAGATGATACATTCTGCCGGCTTCACGATCATCGACCGCTGTATTGCGAAGAAAGGTGCGTTCTCCCGTCATCTGATGCTGTGCGAGTAGCGCTAATATAATGAATGGAGCTGCTGGAGTTCTGAAAAAGTATGTTCTATCCCATATCTGATTAAAGGCGGTGTACTTATGGAACAGAAATGGTTAACCTGGGCCAAAGAAATACAGGGGATTGCCCAGACCGGTCTGACCTATGCCAAGGATGTATATGATATCGAACGTTACCAGGCGCTGCGGGAGCTGAGTGTAGATATTCTGGCTAACTATACGTATGAGAGCAAAGAACGCATCCGGCTCTCATTCGCGGGAGAGGGCGGATACAGCACGCCGAAAGTGGATATCCGCGGAGTGATTTTTGAGGATAACCAAATTCTGCTTGTACGTGAGAAGCTGGACGGTAAGTGGGCATTGCCTGGAGGCTGGGCGGACATCGGCTTGTCTCCAAGCGAAGTGGTTGTGAAAGAGATTGCCGAGGAATCCGGCTATCAGGCGGAAGCCGTACGTTTGCTCGCTGTGCTGGACAAGAAATTTCACCAGCATCCCCCGGAGCCTTATCATGTCTACAAAATGTTCATCCTGTGCCGGATTACCGGCGGGGCAGCGGAAGCGGGTGTGGAGACAAGTGGGGTAGGCTTTTTTGCCGAGGATGCCTTGCCTGAATTGTCTGAGGAGCGCAATACGGTGGAGCAGCTGCACACACTGTTCCAATATTTACATAATTCTGAAAAGGCAGTAATATTGGACTAAAGTACTGCATATAATAGATGATCAGGAGTATATAAGTTTTAAAGTAGACAAAAATTGGTTAATATTATTTATGTAAGCCTTTGCATTAATCAACCGCTGAGCCTTTATATCTAAAAAATTTATCAGAAACACAACTTTTTGGGCCAGGCGGTCTACATTTTTTCCTCTGCTGTGTCGATAACAATTTTAGGAGGGGATCACATGGAACAAGAAGAGTTAAGACTTCCGCTGACGCAGGAAGGTGTAACACGTCCTGCAGAAGGTAATATTGCCACCGGCCTGGTATGGGGCGTCCTAATCAGTATTCCATTATGGATCTCGGTTATCGGCTGGATTACGGGCATCTGGAAATTTTAAGATTCACCTTGAAGCTCTAACCTTATACTAACGTGCAACTATACAATGAAGGCTGCCTCTTCGGTTAAGAAGAAGCAGCCTTTTTAAGTGCTAAGATTTACAGTTTTTTATTGATATGCACCAGTCGAAAGGTCTCGCAGATGACCCGCATACCAGGGTCGAATGGCTTACCTTCATCCTCAAGCTCTCTGGTGAAGAATACTTCATGGTTATAGCGCCACGATTCGAGGCTGCGGTCATCCTCCCCTTCAGAATACGCGAACTCAGCCGTTACATCCGCAAACGGAACAATCTCAACCTTCGTAGTCTCGATGATTCCGCGCGGCTGCCCCGTACTGTCCAGCAGCACGGATAGCCCGCCCGCAAAGGGCAGAGGCGTACCGTGTGCATCATTTAACTCATAATTTTGTGCCGTTCCAGTCTTGATTCCAGCCAGGACCAGCTCCAGCAGTTCATCGGCCAGCCGGGGGTTGTCGCCAAAAGCCCAGGCGCTGTCGAAATTCTCCGCTGCCTCAGGATGGTCTTGCAGATAAGACTCCCAGTATTGTGCTATTGCCGGGGTTAATGTCACCTTGTTCACCTCTGTTATGGGATTAGTAATCAGTCTAAAGAATAATCGTAAATGATCTAAGAGTTATCCGCTTCGCTTAACCAGCTGCTGTACAAGTCATCCAGCTTCTGCTGTGCGGCATCCCGCGCCGTCATAAGCTCAGCCAGCTTCCCGGAATCGCTGGCAAACCGCGGGTTCAGCATCTCGCCGTCGATAACACTGAGCTGAGCCTCCGCAGCAGCAATGTCCTGCTCCCAGGAGACGGCCGGACGGGGCTTGCGGGAAGGAGCGGCGGATGCGGCACCACCGGCTGGATGGGGCTTAATGACGGCAGCAGCCGCACTCCCTGCTGCAGCTGCAGCTTGCCGTTCGGCAGCCGCGGCTTTCTCAGCCTGCTTCTCCTTGTAATATTCATAATTCCCGGAGAAGGATGAGAAACGCCCGCCATCAATATTCCATAGCTTTCCGAAGCAGCGGTTAATGAAATAACGGTCATGCGATACAGCCAGCACGGTCCCGGGGAACTCCTCCAGCGCCTCTTCCAGCGCTTCGCGGGAATCGATATCGAGATGGTTGGTCGGCTCATCAAGAATGAGCAGATTCGGACGGCGGTGCATCAGCACCGCGAAGCGCAGCCGTGTCCATTCTCCGCCGGAGAGATTGGTGATGTTCTTGAACACATCACTGCCGTAGAAGAGAAACCGGGCCAGCTGCCCGCGGGCCTCGCCTTCTTCAAGCCCTGCTTCCTCGCGGAAATAACGGAGTACGGACTGGCCGTTCTCCTCCGGTACAGCTTCCTGGGCCAGGTAGCCGACAACGGCTCTGGAAGCCAGCGTACAGCTGCCGCTGTCCGGGGCTTCCTGCCCGAGAAAAATCCGCAGCAGCGTACTTTTGCCTGCGCCGTTGCCGCCGATCAGTGCCGTAGTCTCTCCATATCTGAGAATGTCACTGGCTGCCGAGAAGAGCTTACGCTCTCCAAAGGCTTTGCTAATCTGGTCAAGGATTACGACCTGATTGCCGGTCCGGTCATCCTGCTCCAGCTGCAGATCCATGGACTTGCGCTCCAGAACCGGACGTTTGATTCTGACCATCCGGTCCAGCGCCTTCTGCATGGAAGCTGCGCGGCGGGGGAACGAAACGTTCTGCGGATTCAGCTTTCCCCATTCAATCAGCCGCTTGATGCTCTCCTGCATTTGCTTAATCTTCTTCTGCTGCTCCTGATAGTCAGCGAACTGCTGCAGGAGTCTGGCCTCCTTCTCGACCTGATAGCCGCTGTAATTCGTATGGAAGGTGAAGGCTTCCCCGTCTTCGATCTCAATAACCTTCTTAACGACGGCATCGAGGAAATAGCGGTCATGGGAAATGGCCAGCACAGTGCCGTCATAGCTCTGCAGGAACTGCTCCAGCCATTCGATAGCATCCATATCGAGGTGGTTGGTCGGCTCATCGAGCAGCAGAATATCGGGACGGCGCAGCAGCAGCTCAGCGAGGCCGACCTTGGTTTTCTCCCCGCCGGAGAGGGAAGAGAACCGGCGGTCATACTGGCCGGTTCCAATGCCAAGGCCAGTGGCAACACGGCTGATGGAGGATTCAATTTCATATCCGCCAGCGGCTTCGAATTTCTCCTGCAGGTTGCCGTATTCCTTAAGCAGCCGGTTCCAGGCCTGTTCATCGTCACTTGCACCGGAAGCGGACATTGTCTGCTCCAGCTCCCGCAGGCGGCGCTGCCACTGCAAGGGCTCCGCGAAGCTGCGCTGCAGAACCGCATATACGGTTTCATCGTCACTCACCTCCTGAATCTGCGCGAGCAGTCCGATGACGCTGCTCCGGCGGATGGAGATCTGTCCCTGATCGGGTCGTTCTTCCCCGCTCAGCAGATGGAAGAGGGTGGTCTTGCCGCAGCCGTTGCGGCCGATCAGGCCGATTTTTTCGCCTTGGCGGATATCGAAGGTGATGTTCTCCAGGACGAGCTGGGCACCGTGGTATTTTTGGACATTTTGGCATGAGATGATCATAGTTATTCTCCTTTTATAGGAACGCCCTGACTACAAAACAACATAAAAAGGCCGCAGGGAAATTTCCCCGCGGCCTGAGTATTCTCCGGTTTATGAGATCCGTTGAAGTGTAGGCGAGAAAGGCATTTCACAATGTTGTAGTGTTATTAAGTTCTTGTAAATGGACAGACCTCTCCCGTCCAGGGCATTTACATGAACGATGCCAGCCATAATATTAATCAGCCGGCTACTAACACTGTTGGTCCGATTGTGATCCATTCTCCTACACCTCCTTCTTCTAAATTTATAGTCATTTTAACCAATAAGCCGGGAATAAGCAAGAGGGAAATCCCCTTGCTCTGGTATAAATCCATAAATCTGCAAGTAGTATGGACTATGGCAGAGGAGGATTTGCTGCCAATCTATTACAGGAAAAGGGGATGACTATGGCGATTTTTAACGGATTGCTGGGCAATGCTTCCCAGGTCCCGCTGGAAGATGTGAAGCGGGAATATGCGCAGATTCTGGCTCCGCAGGAAACGATCGAACGCGCCTATAAGCTGATCCGGGATATGTTTATTTTTACAGACAAACGCCTGATCCTCGTAGATAAGCAGGGGATGACCGGCAAGAAAACGGAATATCACTCAATTCCCTACAAAAGCATCACCCATTACTCGGTGGAAACGGCCGGGCATTTCGATCTCGATGCGGAGCTGTGCCTCTATGTGTCCGGTGCGGCGGTGCCGCTGAAGAAAACCTTCAACAAGTCCGTCAATATCTATGAGGTGCAGGCGGTGCTGTCGCAATATATTCTGAAGTGAGCGTGGTCCCGGAGAAGGTTATTAGCCAGGGGGAACGTGATCGTCAGCTAGAACGTGTACTGCAGCACCAGCCCGCCATAGGCAAAAGCAGCGAGAATAACCAGCGCGGGGTGGAGTTTTAAGTGCTTCAGCGCCCAGAAGGCTATTGCGGCAATGATTAGGGTCTGCCAGATGCCGATGGAATCTGCCGGGCCTTTGGCCATTTTGAAGGTAAGCACAACCATCATAATTGCGATAACCGGCTGGACAAGCAGCGTCATGCCTTTGACGACAGGCGACTGCTTGTATTTCTGCATCACGTTCAGCAGGATGATCAGCGCGGCAGCGGAAGGGACAATCGTTGCCAGCAGTGCGGCGGCCAGTCCGGGCCAGCCGTAGACATCGTAGCCGACATAAACGGCGATTTTGGTGGCAATCGGTCCGGGCAGCGCATTGCCGAGTGCCAGCATATTGGAGAATTCCTCATCGGTCAGCCAGCCGTAATGCGGCACGATCTCTTCGTACATTAGCGGAATGGAGGAGGGGCCGCCGCCATAGCCTAGCAGATTAGCCATGAAAAACCCGTAGATCAGCTTGAGCCATTCCATTAGGCGGTCCCCCCTTTGTTCTGTTTCGCGAGTATCCGGTAATGGACCGTTCCATAACCGAGGTATAGCACGATGACTATGGCCGGATGCAGATGCAGCACTTCAAGCAGCACCAGGGCGAGCAGCAGGAAGCCAGCCCCGATCATTACACCAAGGCCCTTAAAAGCCTTACGGGCAAATTCATAAGCCATCATTCCCAGCATAACGGCAATCACAGGGGAAACCGCAGCGATCATTCCGGCTACAACCTTGGAACCGCTTAAGTAATTTACGGCGGATAACAACGCGATCATCGCAATTCCGCTGGGGAAAATATGTGCCAGCACGGAGAGGATGGCTCCCCGAATGCCTTTTAGCTTATAGCCGAGGTAAGCGGCCATTTTGGTAGCGATCGGACCCGGCAGCGCATTGGCAATAGCAAGCGTCTCACCGAACTCCTCATCGCTTAGCCAGCCATAGCGGGTTACGGCATCATGCCGGATCAGCGGGATGACGGACGGTCCGCCTCCATAGCCGAGGATGCCTGTTCTGGACATAGCCATAGCAATCTGGATGTATTCGTTACCGGTGGTTTTCATTAGAGGATAGGCCCCATTTCGTAAGTGGATTCCGCAGCGCGGAATGGTGCTTGGCCGCTTGATCAGCTTATTCTATACAATTCATATGCCCGGTTCTATATTACAGGCTCTTATAGACGTAAAGTTTGTGCATAGCTCACAAAAATAACAGTGTAAAACTACGGTTTCCCGGAACCGATTGACAAAGGTTTCGGGCGTACTGTTAAATGACACTAACTTGAACGACATCGGAATGGGAGATGGTCAGCTTGACGACAGGACCTGTAATCGGCACGAAAACGATGGTGGTCAGTCCCCATTATCTGGCATCCGCCGCCGGAGCACGGATGCTGGACAAAGGCGGCAACGCCTATGATGCGGCGGTTGCAGTCAGCGCCGCGCTGGCTGTAGTCTATCCGCATATGACCGGGCTCGGCGGCGACGCCTTCTGGCTGGCCTACAGCGCCGGTGAAGGGCGCATCCGGGCCTACAACGGCAGCGGACGATCCGGCTACGCCGTCCGCAGGGACTGTTACGCGGGGGAGAGGGCCATCCCGCAGCGGGGTGTGCGCAGCGCCATTACGGTACCGGGAATGGCGGACAGCTGGGAGGCCGTCCAGCGTGAGTATGGACGGCTGACTCTGGCTGAGGTGCTGGAGCCGGCAATCGGCTACTGCGCCGATGGATTTCCGCTGTCGCCGGACCAGCACGGGGGCAGCGTTCTGGCCGGAGCCGCGCTGTCTCCTGAGGCAGCGGCGATCTATCTTCCCGGCGGCCGGATTCCGGCGGCGGGCGGGAGGTTTGTGCAGCGGCAGCTGGCCGGGACGCTGCGGGCCTTGGCCGCCGGAGGCCGGGATGCTTTTTATAAGGGAAAGATCGCGGAGGAGATAAGTGAGTATATGCAGGCGTCGGGCGGATATCTCACCCGGGATGATTTCGCCGATCACCGGGGGAACTGGGAAGAGCCGCTGTCCACGGACTACCACGGGCACAAGGTCTATCAGGTTCCGCCCAACTCGCAGGGCTTCACAGCACTTATGGCACTCAATATACTGGAACGTTATAACTTTGCCGACATCGGGCATGGCTCGTATGAGTATTATCATCTGCTGGCGGAGGCGCTGAAGCTGAGCTTCCGCGACCGTGACCGGGTGCTGACCGACCCGGCCTTCAGCAGAATTCCGCTGGATCAGCTGCTGGATAAGCAGTATGCAGCGCAGCTGGCGGCATCCATCTCCCCGCGGCAGGCGTTGGCTATCGGCAGTGAGCCGGTCGGTCGGGATACGGCCTATGCTGCGGTCGTGGACGGGGAAGGCAACGCGGTTTCGTTCATCCAGAGCCTGTATTTCGAATTCGGCTCCGGGGTTGTGGCCGGAGATACGGGGATTCTGCTGCAGAACAGAGGCTCATTCTTCTCGCTTGATCCAGGTCATATTAATACGCTGGAGCCGCATAAGCGCACGTTCCATACACTGATGCCGGCAATGGCCTGCCGGGACGGCAAGCCCGCCTATCTCTATGGCACGCAGGGCGGCGAAGGTCAGCCGCAGACGCAGACGCTGCTGCTGACCCGGATGCTTCATTACGGCATGAACCCGCAGACGGCAGTGAATGCACCCCGCTTCGTCTGGGGCAGAACCTGGGGAGAGCCTACCCAGGAGCTGAAGATAGAGAACCGGGTAGCCGGACATGTACAGGCCGAATTGGCGGAGGCGGGTCATCTGGTCCGCGAGGTCGGGAGCTACGATGGGATCATGGGCCATGCCCACGCCATCTCAATTGACGGCAACGGCTACCGCAGCGGCGGTACGGACCCGCGTTGTGACGGAGCGGCCATCGGGTGGTAAGCATATGGGAAGCTGGCCAACACCGCTTCAAGGAAACAGAGGAAGCCCGGTCCGTCCGGGAAGAAAGGTGGGAACAGCATGGCTCTACATAATCATTACGGTGCGTTCAGAGATCCAGAGCTTGCGGTTCCCGGCAGCGGACACGGGACTCTGCATGGCTTAAGCTTCACCGTTAAAGATGTATTCGCGGTAGCCGGACACCGTTCATCCGCCGGCAACCCGGACTGGCTGCGCAGCCATGAGCCTGCGGCTGCCCACGCACCGGCAGTGAGCAGGCTGCTGCAAGCCGGAGCTGCGCTGCGCGGGGCAGCTCATACGGATGAGCTGATGTACAGCCTGGGCGGCGAGAACTATCACTACGGCACACCGGTGAATCCGCACGGGGAGGACCGGATTCCCGGCGGATCTTCCAGCGGCTCTGCGGTGGCGGTAGCTTCCGGCAGTGTGGACTTCGCCTTGGGCACGGACACCGGAGGATCAATCCGTGTCCCTTCGGCATATTGCGGGGTATACGGCTTTCGCCCTACCCATGGAGCAGTGGATATGGAAGGCGTGATTCCGCTGGCACCGGGTTTTGATACGGTGGGATGGATGGCGGGTAGCGCGGAGCTGCTGGTGAAAGCTGGTGAGGTGCTCTTGGGACAGCCCGTGAGGGTGACGGATCAGCCTGGTGAGATCCAAAAGGACAAGCAAACGGGTGCTCAAACCGGCAAGCAAACCAATGTGCACAGGCTGTCCCGGATGTTCATCCCGCCGGAATGCTGGTCATTAGCCGGTCAGGAGTACGGCCGCTATCTGAAGCTGGGGCTGAATAGGCTTCAGACAGGTTCCACATTGCAGACTGCCGAAATGGAGATTGCCCCGGAAGGCTTGAAGACATGGATGGATGTTTTCCGTGAACTGCAGGGTGCCGAGATCTGGGCAACGCATGGAGCGTGGATTGAGCAGGAGCGGCCGGTCTTCGGACCGGATATTGCCGCCCGGTTCACTTGGGCGGCGGGGCTGGCCGGAGCGGACCACAGCGGGGTCCGCTCCTTGCAGAGGGAGTTCACGGAGCGGCTGCGGGGGCTGCTCGGGAATGACGGCTGCCTCGTCATTCCGACCGTGCCCGGCCCGGCGCCGCTGCGTGGCGGAGATCCCGCGCAGTTGGAGCTGAACCGGAGCGGTGCCATGATGCTCAGCTGCATTGCCGGACTGGCCGGGCTGCCGCAGGTAACGCTGCCGGTGGCGGGACCCGGTGATCTGCCGCTTGGACTGTCCATTATTGGTGGGTATGGGCAGGACCTCCAACTCCTAGCATGGGTGCAGGAAGTATGGAAGCAGTGATACGCTGAGTACTGGGAAGAGAGTAAGAGAGTAAGAGAGTAAGAGAGTAAGAGAGTAAGAGAGTAAGAGAGTAAGAGAGTAAATGAGGAATAAGAAAAATGTGCTGACCATGTGTACGATACTTAAGCAAACGGGCAGCTGCAGAGTGAATCGGACTCAGAAGACCCTATTTTGCCCGAAAACCTGTTATTCTGCCGGTTGCGGACTCAGGAGCCGTTATCTTGTTCATTGAAGCCTGAAATGAGGGGAAATGAGCTTATTAACGGAATCTGAGTCCGCATAACCTGTTGAAAGGCTATAATTCGCCTCAATAAGGGCCCTCCAGTCCGGAACGCTTTACGGCTATCGGTTCATCCCTCTCCGGGGGGGCCAAACCGGTGCTTATTGCCGCCGGATCTGAAGGACGCCAGCTACTGCGCAGAGCAGCTGATTATCCCTCTTAACATCGCACTGCGCACAGCAGCTGATCATCCCTCTTAACATCGCACTTGCACACAGCAAGCCCTAGCTCTCCCGACGAGGAGAATCGGGGTTTTTTCTATTTTTTGCGTCAGATTAGAACCTGTGCTTGAGGATTTATTGAATTGACAATAAGGAAAGATTTAATTATCCTCCAGCAACCAATCGTTAAAATTCTGTGACATACGTAATATTACCTGACATTCTCAGTTTATATTTTCACTTTTCTCTTTCCATGAAGGGTCATTTTATCTATAATGTTACATAAAGTAACATAAAGAAGAACTAAAGAAGATGAACCTATAGAAGGAGGGATGGCATGCATCTTACGGTTGAAGAAGCGTTGTCCATTTATCCTTTATCTGAAGCAAAACTCATTGCAGGCTCCAAAGGGAAACACAGGATTGTCAAATCCATCAACGTGATGGATGCCCCGGATATCTCAGATTGGATCAAAGAAGGGGAAATGCTGCTGACTACCGCCTATCTGATCAAAGACAGTCTCGAGGATGCCTCGGCATTGCTGCAGACGCTGAACCGCCGCGGATCAGCGGGTCTTGGCATCAAGCTGGGCCGCTTCTGGGATGCGGTGCCGGAGAAGCTGATTGCCGAAGCGGAAACGCTGAATTTCCCGCTGATTGAGCTGCCGTTCCAGTTCACCTTCTCTGATCAGATGAACGGCTTGTTCCGCGCCGAACTCTCGCGCAGCACAAGTGTGCTGCAGGGCATTATGGAGAAGCAGCGCAAGCTCATGCGCTTCGCCCTGCGTTCCGGGCGCAGCCGTCCGCTGCTCGAATCGGTCTCTGAGGTTATCGGCTATCCGCTGGCGGTGATCAGCGTCCGGGGCGCTACGGTCTTCAATAACTCCGGTTATTCCGACAGCCAGCTGCTGGAGGGCTGGCCTTGGCAGAACCGGAATCAGCGCTTCCGCATGGGCGAATGCTCGGGATACCGGATTCCTCTGATGCAAGGCGAGAAATGCTCGGGTTATCTTCTGTACTGCAGGATTGATCCATTGCTGCTGCCGGTCGAGGAAAGCTTGTTTATCCAGGGTGCTGAACTTATTTCATATCATATCCATACCGGGTTTGAGGATTATTTCGAACATCCCGAGCACCGGGAATTCAGCGGGCTGCTGCGGCGTTGTCTGAACGGCGGGCTGTCGTGTGCCGAGCTGTCCCAGGCGGCGCTTAAGCTGGATGTATTGCTGCTGCAAGCCCCGTTCCAGTTTCTGCTTACCGATGTGGCTGCTGCCGGAGAAGCAAGGCAGGCGGAGCTGCTGCGGCTGAAGGAGGAGTATCTGGAGCATCCGGTGCTGCATGGGCTGCAGGCGGTTCATTTGATAATGGAAGAGGGATTGCTCTCCCTCTATCCGGCAGGACCGCTAGCTCCGGAGCAGTTCCGGGAGCTGATTAATGAATGTTTTCACAATCTGAAGTTTGATAAAGGTTATTATCCGCGGGCTGCCGTCAGCGGGGTGAAGGTGAAGCCGGAAGGGCTGAAGGAAGCTTTTGCCGAGATTAAGGAATGTATGGGGATGGTCCAGCAATGGGGGGCACATGGAAATGTGGTGCATTACCGGCAGCTTGAGCTCCATCTGTTGCTGAACCAGATCCCGGCGGAGACGATGGAGAGATACTGCAGCGGCAGTCTGCGCGGTCTGCTCAGCCGTGAACCGGAATACGTCAAGGAAATGCTCCATACGCTGGAGGTCTATCTGGATAATGACGGCCATGTGAATGAAACTGCGAAGAAGCTGTTTATTCACCGCAATACCGCCACTTACCGCATTGAGAAGCTTAGTGAGCTGCTCGATGTCGATTTCAAAAAAATCAATGATCTCATGAGGCTGAAGCTGGTATTCCTGTTCCGCAGAATGCTGGAACGTGAATAGCTGTAGTATGCCTCTGCAAATTAACGGAAGGAGTGGAGTGCACATGAGAGTAGCCGGAATCTATCTGGCGGCAAGCCGGAGCAAGGAAGCAGCAACCGGAAGTGGTTCTCTGAAGCAGCCGGGTGGAATAATGGCGGGAGCAGCCACGCTAAGTGAGCTGGAGCGGTGCGGTCTTGATCCGCTGATTGTGGTGGTCCGGGCAGATGATCCTCTGAAATGGATGCCTCCCGCCAGTTCCCGGAGCAGCAGGCGCACGGAGACCTGCCTGACGGCTCATTTAGGGCTGTCCTTCTCTCTCCGGTGCGGATTGAATGCCATATCATCTCTACAGCCTGATGCCGTTGTCATCGCTCTGGCGGATCAGCCGTTTATTCCTGCGGCGCTGGTGAACCGGCTGACGGATGCCTTTGAGCGGAATCCCGGTCTCGACTATGTGGCAAGCATAACTGAAGGCATGGTGAATCCCCCTGTGTTGTTCGCGAAATCTGTGTTTCCGGAGCTTCAGGCACTGGACAGTGATAGGGGGTTATCGGCTGTTTTTCATTCTCCAGGCTATAAGGGAATGATGCTGCAGAGTGATTCCGGCCGGGATTTCATGGATGCGGAGCTGCCGGTCAGCTTTGGGGAGATTCGCAGGGAATGGAGTGCGCCAAGGGACATCTGACAGAGAAATTGCTATTTTCCAAAATTATGTTAGGGAATATCACATATTTTAAGCATAATTCAAGGTACTCTAGTGCACAAAACACAAAAACGATAGCAATTCTTATAAAATGACACAAAGCTATGTTATATAAATTTACGTAACTGCCGTGTCTCAGTATAGTAGAGATACATTAATGGCTAGAGCCATTAGAAGAGATATCCTGGAGGAGGAGAATTATGAAAAGAAGGGGTCAGGGATTTAAATTCAGCCTGGTAACCATGTTCCTGTTAGCGGTGGTTCTGACGGGGTGCGGCAACAACAATACGGCATCGAACACGAACGCGGCGGCCACTGAGGCGCCTGCGGCAACGAATGCAGCAGCCACTGAGGCAGCAGCAACAACAGAGCCGGCAGCAGAGAAGCCGACGGTTGCTTTTGTCTACATCGGGCCTCCGGGTGACGGCGGGTATACGTATCAGCATGATCAAGGCCGTCTGTACATGGAGAAGGAACTGGGCATTAAAGCGGATTTCGTGGAAAATGTACCGGAAAGCGCCGATGCGGAACGCATCATTACAGAACTCGCCCAGAATCATGACATTGTCTTCACCACAAGCTTCGGATATATGGATTTCACCTTGAACGTAGCCGGTAAATTCCCTAATGTGAAGTTCCTTCATGCCTCCGGTTACAAAACAGCCGATAACATGGGGACTTATTTCGGCAAAAACTATCAGGCAAGTTATCTGTCCGGTATCGCGGCAGGCAAAATGACGACGAAGAATCATCTTGGTTATGTTGGAGCCTTCCCGATCAGCGAAGTTATTTATAACCTAAATGCTTTTACCCTGGGAGCACAAAGTGTAAACCCTGATGTCAAAGTGGATGTAGTATGGACCAACACCTGGTATGACCCTGCTACTGAACGTCAGGCGGCAATCAGCCTGCTGGATAAAGGTGCAGATGTTCTGCTGGCTTACCAGGATTCACCGGCTACGCTGCAGGCTGCTGCAGAACGCGGAGCTTTTGCCGGAGGAAATGACTCTGACATGAGCAAATATGCGCCGGACAACTATTTGACCAACCCTGTATGGAACTGGGGCCCTTATTACGTAAAAGCCGTTCAATCCGTTATGGATGGAACCTGGAAGAGCGAGCAATACTCCGGCGATATGGCTGATGGTATGGTTGAGCTTGCGCCGTTCGGCAACAAGGTTCCGGATGATGTGAAGCAACTGGTGGAAGAAGCCAAAGCCAAAATCATCAGCGGAGAGCTGGATGTATTCACCGGCCCGATCTCGGACAACCAAGGAAATGTAGTGGTTCAAGACGGCCAAAAGCTGACGCTTGAAGAAGTGCTTTCCATGAACTGGCTGGTTAAGGGTGTTGAAGGTACCATCCCGCAATAATGGCAGCTTTGAACTGAATACAGCACGGCCTTATGGGTGGGGCGGGTTCCGTATGTCGGAATCTTCCCCACCCGTACTACAACTATAAAGGAAAGGAGCTTCCCACAATGCAGGACCATTCAGTTGAAATGCGCGGGATAGTGAAAAAGTTCGGTTCTGTAACGGCCAGCGATCAAGTCGATTTTTCGGCAAATGCGGGTGAGATTCACGCGCTGCTTGGTGAGAACGGAGCAGGGAAAAGCACAGTCATGAGTATGCTGTCAGGTGTGTACAGGGCGGATGCGGGGGAGATCCTCATTCACGGCAAACCAGCCAAAATCCGTTCTCCGAAAGATGCGGCACTCCTCGGGGTAGGCATGGTATTTCAGAACTTCAGACTGGTGCAAAGTCTCACGGCAGCGGAGAACATCGTGCTTGGCGAAAAGTCGTCTTTCTGGCGTGGCAGCAAGTGGATCAAGCATAAACATGAAGAGATTGAGGCGCTCGGAGAACGGTTTGGACTTAAATTTCCGGTTGACCGGCCGATCTGGCAGTTGTCTGTCGGTGAACAGCAGCGTGTTGAAATTGTCAAAACCCTATACCGCGGTGCAGACATTATTATTCTCGATGAGCCGACCTCGGTGCTGACACCGGGAGAGGCGGAGCAGCTGTTTGAAACCCTCAAGGTGATGAAGCAGACGGGGAAGACGGTAATCATGACGACTCATAAAATGAAGGAAGTCATGGCTTCCTCAGACCGGATCTCGGTGATGCGCAAAGGGAAAATGATTGCCACTCTGGAGACGGCAAAGACGGATGAGCTGGAGCTGGCCCGGCTGATGGTGGGCAGAGAAGTGACGATCACCCGTCAGGAGCGCGAGGCTACTGCAGGTGAACCCCTGCTGGTTGTTAAGGAGCTGGATGTTGCTGCCGATCATGGACGCAAGGCACTCGATGCCTTGTCGCTCACCGTACGTGAAGGCGAGATCGTAGGGGTGGCCGGTGTCGCCGGCAACGGGCAGAAGGAGCTGGCCGAGGTGCTGACCGGGCTTAGAACGTGGAAGACCGGCGAGATTATTTTTGACGGCAGTCCTGTAAAAACAGCCTCGGTAAGAGGCGCCATCGACTCGGGAATCTCGCATGTGCCGGAGAACCGGATGAAGAGCGGTCTGGCCGGACGTCTCGGTTCGGTCGATAATCTGCTGTTCAAGTCTTACCGCAGTGAGGAGCATTCCAGATTCGGCTTCCTGAAGGCTGCGAAGAACCGTTCCTGGTCACAGGAGCTGGTCCGCCGCTTCAATGTGAAGACACCGGAGCTGGATACCCCGGTGCAGCAGATGTCGGGCGGCAATCAGCAGAAGCTGCTGTTCGCCCGCGAGGTCAGCCACCAGCCGAAGCTGATGGTTGCCGTTCATCCGACCCAGGGGCTGGATGTCGGCGCGACGGCTGGTGTCCACGAGCTGCTGATGGAGCTGCGGAGCTCCGGCAGCGGTGTACTGCTGATCTCTGAGGATCTCGATGAGCTGCTGCAATTGTCTGACCGCATTCTGGTCATATACAACGGTTCAATCATAGGGGAAAGCGATCATGAGCATGCGGACCGGGAACAAATCGGACTGATGATGGCCGGAATCCGGAACATGGAGGGGAGCGCCGTATGAGTCCGAATACTGGAAGCAATTCTACAGTGCTGGAGCCCTCACCGGGGAAAAGCGGGAAATGGTACTCCCTCAGACTTGAATACGATTCAAGCCGTACCCGTTCACCGTGGTGGACGCCTGTTCTGTCTGTTATTCTGGCGCTGCTGCTCTGTGCGGTGTTCATTGCCGCCAATGGCATGAGCCCGATTGTTGTATACGAAAAAATGTTCCGCGGAGCCTTCGGGACCTCCTACGGCTTCACAGAAACCATGGTAAAAGCCATTCCGCTATTGCTATGCGGACTTGGTATCGCGGTGGCTTACCGGATTTCCGTCTGGAACATCGGTGCGGAGGGCCAGCTGACTGTAGGGGCTATGGCGGCTACAGCGGTGACGATTTATTTCCCTGATCTGTCTTCGTTCTGGTCGATCACACTGATGCTGGTCTTCGGTACGGCGGCCGGGGCATTGTGGGGTCTGATGACCGCAGTTCCGCGGACGCATTTCGGTGTCAATGAGCTGATTACCTCGCTGATGCTGAACTACGTGGCTCTGCTGGCTCTGGACTATGTGGTCTTCGGACCGTGGAAGGACCCGAAGGGCTTCAACTTCCCGGGTTCACCTATGTTCACCGCTGCTCAGTCACTGCCTGTCCTGGGAAGCACACGGCTGCATATCGGGCTGATCTTCGGGCTGGTGGCCGTCCTTATCTATTATCTGATGATCAAATTCACCCGCTGGGGCTATGAGCTGCGCCTGATCGGTGCCAATCCTACAGCTGCCCGCTACGCGGGGATTCATATCAAGAAGCATATCATTATCGTCATGCTGATTAGCGGCGGCCTTGCCGGTATTGCCGGCATGGCTGAGGTCTCGGGGGTTACACATAAGCTGATGCAGGGGATATCACCCGGTTATGGCTATACGGCAATCATCGTGGCTTGGCTTGCCAAGCTGAACCCGCTGGGTCTTATTGTCACCTCCATTCTGTTCGGCGGACTGATCGTCGGCGGCTATAGTGTACAGACCATCGGACTGCCTTCGTCCATATCGGAAATGCTGCAGGGTGCGATCCTGTTCTTCCTGATTGCCGGCGACATGATTCACCGTTTCCGCATCCGCCGGAGCGCATAACAGCATTCGCTTAGAGAAGGGAGTTTACTCATGGATTTCACTACACAGTTATTAATAGCCGCCATATCCGCCGGAACACCGCTGCTGCTGGCTACACTGGGAGGCATTCTGACCGAACGGGCCGGCATCATTCAGCTCGGTGCGGAAGGGCTGATGCTGATGGGGGCGGTGACGACCTGTATCGTCTACATCCGCAGCGGGAACCTGATCCTTGCCCTGCTCGCGGCTGTAGCCATTACTGCGCTTCTGGGTATGGTGCATTCCTTCCTTACAGTTACCCTCCGGGCGAACCAGACCATGTCAGGGCTTGCCATGACGCTGTTCGGCAGCGGACTCAGCGCCTATCTAGGTAAGTCCATCAGCGGCATTCCGCTTCCAGGCACCTCACCCAAGCTGGATTTGGGGGCGCTGAAGTCGGTTCCGGTGATCGGGGATATTTTTGGCCGGATGGATTATCTGACCTGGTTCAGCCTGCTGCTCGTACTCGTGCTGCATTTGCTGATTCATCATACCTCCTGGGGCCTGCATCTGCGGGCAGTCGGAGACAATCCGGCTACTGCGGACGTCATGGGCATCCGTGTACAGCTGATCCGCTATAGCTACGTTACAGCCGGAGCTGCACTGATTGGTCTTGCCGGGGCAGATATGGTGCTGGCCTATGCACCGACCTGGAATGAAGGCCTTACGGCCGGCCGGGGCTGGATCGCCGTCGGTCTGGTGATTTTTGCCAGATGGAATCCGCTGCGTGCGCTCTTCTGCGCATACTTCTTCGGGGCACTCGATTCCCTGGGCTTCCGCATACAGCTGCTGGGCAGTGTGGTGCCGTCGTATTTCCTCAAAATGATTCCTTATGTCGTTACGATTCTCGTCCTGATGTATCTCGGATACCGCAACCGCAACAAGCCTTCCGGCACGCCGGAATCGCTGGGAACCCCTTATGTTCGTGAACAGCGGTTCTGAGTTGCTGAATGCTGCATAGAAGGTACAATATAAGATAGTAAGTATATGCGAACAGGAAGGAATATCACACGGATTTCAGAGTAATACCGGTATGGTCCATTTCATGCAGTTCGGACATCTTAAATCACTAAGAGATCGGCACTTCAGGTGCTGATGGCTAAGTAGATGGCTTGAATGCGGAAATGGGCTTTTTTTACCCTAAATAATGTTTGAATTTAAACTATGCAAATTAGATGGATGGAGGATGAGCCATTGAATACACCTGCGGATATTGTGACACTGGAACAGATCAACAGCATGGAACAACCGGAATTTGTAGAGAGCCTTGGTGGTATATTCGAACATTCGCCCTGGGTTGCGGAAGGCGCCTACAGTGAGCGTCCGTTTGAATCGGTGCAGCAGTTGCATGACACTATGGTGGAAACGGCACGGAAGGCGGATCGTAGCCAGGTACTTGCGCTGCTCCGAGCCCACCCTGATCTGGCAACAAGGCTGCAGGTCACTCCGCTATCGGCGGCAGAGCAGCAGGGGGCCGGGCTGGACCGGCTGACACCGGAGGAATTCAAGCAGCTTACGAAGCTGAATGCCGCCTATACTGATAAATTCCAGTTCCCGTTCATTCTGGCTGTGCGCGGCAAAAATAAAGATGACATCATTAAGGCCATCCGTGAGCGGGTGGACCGAAGCTTGCAGGAAGAATGGGATCAGGCGCTGCAGGAAATCGGCAAGATTACCCGTTTCCGGCTGGAGGATCTGCTGGCGGAGGAATAGGGTACAATGCAAGTGGCCTCATCCGATCCGCACATTACAGCATACTTGCTTCTAACAAATCAGCAGGAGGTATCGTTCATGACCGGAACCAGCGGCTTAATCCTTAGTATGGTGCGAAGAATGAACAAAAAAATAGGCAAAAAGTGCGGCAATCTGTGCGGGGGAAATAACCCAGAAATGCTTCTGCCGGAACCGGAAGTCCGCTGCATCAATAGATGCAGCAGGACTGGAGGGTACCTGTCATGAGCGGGCGGTTAACGACTCATGTGCTGGACCTGTCGCAAGGGAAGCCTGCAGCGGGCATGTCGCTACAGCTTTGGAGTTTCGGTGAGGGAATGCCCTCACTGTTATGCGAGGCTGTCACGAACAGTGACGGCAGGCTGGACGCTCCCCTGCTGGCAGGGGAAGCATTGCTGGCCGGAAGCTACGAGCTGCTCTTCATGGCTGGTGATTACTTCAGGGGTGCTCAGGCGGGTGCTGGCAGTGAACCGGCAAGCGGGACCGGCAGCATGTTTCTTGAGCATATCCCGATCCGCTTCAGCATTACGGACCCGGCAGAGCATTATCATGTGCCGCTGCTGGTTGCACCGGGAGGATACAGCACATACCGAGGCAGTTAAACGTACCTATACAAATACAAATACGAATACCATTACGAATACCACTAGACCGGAGGTGACCGTTACATGGAGGAATCCTATGAGCTTATTATCAGGAATGGGGATGTTGTACTCCCTGGAGAAGTCCGTAAGCTGGATATCGGTGTGAAGGACGGCAGAATCGCTGCCCTGGGCGAAGCGCTGCACGGCTCACCTGCCACTACAATAATTGATGCAGCAGGACAATATGTGCTCCCCGGCATGATTGATATGCATGTTCATTTCAATGAGCCGGCGTTCGGCCATTGGGAAGGCTTCCGCAGCGGATCGGCTTCCCTTGCTGCTGGAGGCTGTACCTGTTATGCGGATATGCCGCTGAATGGTAATCCGCCGACTGTAAATATAGAAGCACTCCGCTTGAAGACAGAAGCTGCAGCCGGGAATTCGGCGGTGGATTATGTGCTGTGGGGCGGACTCGTGCCCGGCAATCTGGAGGACCTGGAGGAGCTGGCGGCGGCAGGTGTTACCGGCTTCAAGGCGTTTATCTCGAATCCCGGCGGTGAAGGCGAAGGCCGGTTCCGCGAGGTGGATGACGACACCCTGTATCAGGGGATGGTCCGCATCGCCGCAATCGGCGGCATTCTCGCCCTGCATGCGGAGAGTGAAGAGATGACCTCGGCGCTCGGAGCAGCTGCACTCCGCGAGGGGCGGAGCACTGCGCGTGATTTCGCCGCTTCCCGCCCGCCCGAAGCAGAGCTTGAGGCTGTTGCACGGGCACTGCTATATAGTGAACGGACCGGCTGCCGGCTGCATTTCGTGCATATCAGCACCTCCGCAGCCTTGGAGCTGATTCACGAGGCGAAGAAGCGGGGGCTGGATGTTACAGCGGAGACCTGCCCTCATTATCTGATTCTGAACGAGGACAGCATGGAGGAGCTGGGGCCGCTGGCGAAATGTGCTCCGCCGCTGCGCAGCAGCGGGGAGCGGGAACGTCTGTGGGATGCGGTGGCTGCGGGCCTGGTGGATCTGATTGCTTCGGATCATTCCCCATGTCCGGCGGAATTGAAGCTGGCGCCCGGCTTGTCTTTTTTTGAAGCCTGGGGAGGAATATCAGGGGCGCAGAGCAGTCTGGAGCTGATGTTCCATGAGGGGGTGCGGGTGCGCGGCCTGCGGGTCACTCAGATTTCAGCGCTGTTGTCGGAGCTGCCTGCCCGGCGTTTCGGACTGGAGCAGCGCAAAGGCTCCATCGCTCCGGGGCTGGATGCCGATCTGGTGCTGCTTGATCCGAATGCGAATTATACCCTTCAGGCGGAGGATTTATATTACCGCCACAAGCATAGCCCTTATGCCGGTATGACCTTATCCTGCAAGGTAACGGCAACCCTCTCCCGCGGCAATGTGGTTTATACAGCCGGAGAAGGCATTGTTGCAGCGGATGGCGGTGAATGGCTGCGGATCTCCAGCCGCCGGCCGGCCCGATGAAGCTGCCGGTCCGGCATGTCCCGGCCGGAGAGATGCTGAAGCTGCTGGATGAACTCGCAGCCTTCAGTGCTCCCGGCCCGGGGGTTACCCGGCTGCTGTACACGCCGGAGTGGTACCGGGTTCAGCATTTTTTGCAAGAGAGAATGTCTGGACTCGGTCTTGAGGTCAGAACGGATGAGGTCGGAAATGTATACGGCAAGCTGGCCGGATCAGAGGTGGAAGATAAAGTCATCTTAACCGGCTCACATATCGATACGGTGGTGAGCGGCGGACGTTATGACGGTGCTTACGGAGTAGCTGCTGCTGTAACTGCACTGCATTATCTGCAGAGGACCTTCGGCCAGCCGCTGCGGTCGCTGGAGGTTGTGTCCTTTTGTGAAGAGGAGGGCAGCCGCTTTCCGTTAACGTTCTGGGGTTCGGGCAATGTTACAGGGCTGTATGACGGAAGTGAACGTGAGAGCTGTGCTGATGCCGAAGGGGTAACGCTCGCGGCAGCGATGGCTGCCTGCGGTCTGGGCGGCAGCCTTGAAGCCTCGGGAACCGGCTCGTATAATACTTCTGAGAGCGGAGACGCTGTCTTCGGACACAGTCCGGTCCGCAGTGATATTGCCGCCTACGTGGAGCTGCATATTGAACAGGGTATTATTCTGGAACGGTCATCCCGGGAGATCGGTGTGGTGCAGGCGATAGCCGGTCAGCAGAGATACAAGGTCAAGGTGTGCGGAACGGCCAATCATGCCGGAACAACGCCGATGGGGCTGAGGCAGGATGCGCTGGCAGGCAGCGCAGAAATGCTGCTGGCGCTGGAGCGTGCCGCTCTGGCGGAAGGAGATCCGCTGGTGGCTACATCGGGCAGGCTGGAAGTCTATCCGGGGACGCCGAATGTCATTCCGGGCGAAGTGCAGTTCACACTGGATATCCGGCATAGCGAAGCCTTGAGGCTGGAGCGCTTTTGCTCAGGAATTCTTGATGAATTCGCAGACATTGCCGGTAGGCGAGGCCTGATTCTGGAAGTGCTGCCTCAGTTGGCCACCACTCCTGCACCAATGGATGCCGGGTTGTGCACGCTGCTGGAACAAATCTGCCTGGAGCAGGGGCGATCGTACCGGAGCATGGTCAGCGGGGCAGGGCATGATGCCCAGCTGTTCGCGCCGCGCTGCCCGTCGGCAATGATATTCGTGCCCAGCCGGGGAGGGGTTAGCCATTCTCCTGATGAATATACGTCACCGGAAGAGCTGGCTGCGGGACTCGAAGTACTGACGGCAATCTTATATAAATTGGCTTATACAGAGAACTGAAGCTCAGGGGTTCATGAGAGGGTGCAATTCCGGAGATTCAGGAGATCCAGAGAGACAAGAGGGGGAGAGAGTGATGAAGCGCTACGAAGATTTATCGCCGTCCTTGCGGTGTATTATGACTCCGGGACCGGTAGAGGTTGATCCGCGTGTGCTGCGGGCCATGTCGTATCCGGTATTGGGTCAATTCGATCCCGAGTTTACAGATATTATGAACGAGACGATGGAGATGCTGCGGGAGCTGTTTGCCACAGGCAATAAGTGGGCCTATCCGGTGGACGGCACATCACGCTCCGGGATTGAAGCGGTAATGGTCAGTCTGATCGCTCCGGGAGACCGGGTGCTGATTCCGGTCTTCGGGCGGTTTGGCCATCTGCTGCATGAGATTGCCGAGCGCTGCGGTGCGGAGGTATTCATCATTGAGCAGACCTGGGGCAGCGTGTTTCCGCCGGAGGATGTGATCGCGGCCATACGCAGCTTTAAGCCGGATGTGGTGGCGATTGTCCACGGTGAGACCTCTACGGGACGTGTGCAGCCGCTGGCCGAGATCGGGCGGGCTTGCCGTGAGCAGGATGCCCTGCTGATTGTGGACGCGGTGGCGACCATTGGCGGGGTGCCTGTGGAGACGGATGCCTGGATGCTCGATGCCGTGGTCGGCGGAACGCAGAAGTGTCTGTCTGTCCCTTCGGGCATGTCCCCGGTCACCTATAACGAGCGTGCCGAAGCTAAACTGCTGAAGCGCAAACAGGTAGAGCGGGGCCTTAGAACCGGTGTCGATGAGGCAAGCGAGCTGCCGGTTGTCCGCAGTAACTACTTTGACCTCGGCATGCTGCAGGATTACTGGAGCCCCCAGCGGCTGAATCACCATACGGAGATGACCTCCATGCTGTACGCATTGCGTGAGGGACTGCGGCTGGTGCTGGAAGAAGGGCTGGAGGCCCGGCATGTCCGTCATAAGCATCATGAGCGAGCCCTGGTAGCCGGCCTGACCGCAATGGGGTTGGAGCTGTACGGTGATCCGGAGAGCAAGCTGACGGTAGTCACCTGTGTGCTGATTCCGGAGGGAGTGGACGGGGAGTCGGTGCGTTCCATGTTGCTGAACCATTTCGGGATAGAGATTGCCAGCTCGTTCGGTCCGTTAAAAGGAATGATCTGGCGCATCGGCACCATGGGCTTCAGCTGCCGGGAGAATAATGTGCTGCGTCTGCTTGGAGCAATGGAGGCGGCGCTTGTACGCCACGGATTCGCCGTTTCAGCCGGCCAGGGTGTCCAGGCGGCACTTGACGTATACGAGTCAAAAGTAAGATAATCATAAAAATGCGCTAAGTGGTGAAAGGTAAGCAGCACAAGTTACGCTCCGGAGCAGCCGGACGGCTTGTGTTTTGGGCTAAATACGCTGTATAAGCATCGTTAAGCTCCGCTTAGATAAGCAGTCATGTCTATTCTCCTGGCGATAGTTCAAACAACGGCTTGCGACCCGTGAGGGGCGTCAGGGCCGTTTTTGCTAAATAGAATATAGGAAACCAATAACAGGAAGGGAGTGTGTATTATGACTTATACAAGAAAACCACTTGCGGACTGCGTGCCTGGACTTGTGGCTACTGCCCGCGGCGACCAGCCGGCGACACTGGTGATTACTGGCGGCAAACTGGTCAATGTATGCTCCGGAGAGATTCTGGAGGGGATGTCTGTAGCAGTACAGGGCGGACGTATTGCCTACGTTGGCAAGGATGTCTCGCATACGATCGGTGAGGGGACACAGATCATTGATGCTGCAGGCAAATACATTGCCCCGGGTCTGCTTGACGGGCACTGTCACATCGAGAGTACACAGCTGACGGCGACTGAGTTTGCCCGTGCAGTGCTGCCTATGGGCACGACCGGCGGATTCTTTGATGCTCATGAGATCGCCAATGTATTCGGGCTGAAGGGCATTAAGCTGATGCTGGATGAGATGCGTGAAACTCCGCTGGCGGCTTATATGCAGGTTGCCTCCTGCGTACCTTCAGCAGGAGCGGAATTCGAAACAACCGGCGCATCGATCGGACCGGAGGAAGTAGCCGAGGCCTTTACCTGGGGCGAGGATGTCATTGCGCTGGGCGAAGTGATGAATTTCCCTGGCGTGGTGTACGGCGATGAGAAGATGCTTGGGGAAATTCAGGCGACTCTGCGCGCGGGACGTTATGTAGACGGTCATTTCACCTGGCCGGCGGATGACTGGAGACTTCCGGTTTATGCCGCCGCAGGTGTAACCGGCGATCATGAGTGTGTGACGGCGGAGGATGTAATCGAACGCGTACGTCTTGGGATGTATGCCAAAATGCGCCGCGGCTCCGCCTGGCATGATGTGGCGAAGACCATCACCGCGCACACCGAGCATGGGCTCGACCCGCGCCGGATGATGCTGGTGACCGACGACCGCAGCTCGGAGTCGCTGCGGGATGAAGGTCATATGGATTTTGTGGTGCGGCACGCCATCTCCCAGGGTCTTAAGCCGGTCACGGCTTTTCAAATGGCAACGATCAATACCGCCGAACGGTTCGGGGTAGCCCGTGATATCGGCTCAATTACGCCGGGCTCCTGTGCAGATATCATTCTGCTGGACGGAAATCTGGCTGATGTACACGTCGTGATGACGATTGCGGCTGGAGTTATCGTAGCAGAGAACGGGATCATGACGGCTGAGCTGAGTCCGTACACTTATCCGGATGAAGTGTTGGCCTCTGTACATCTGCCGCAGCCTCCGGTTCCGGAGGACTTCGTAATCCACGCGCCAATTGCTGAAGGTATTCTGGCCACACGGATCATCAAGGTGATCGAGAATCATGTGGAGACCGGGGAACTGATCATCAATCTGCCGGTCGCTGAATCCAAGCTGTTGGTCCAGGGGGGCTTGTGCAAAATCGCCGTCCTGGAGCGGCATAAGGGAACCGGCAACAAATCGGTTGGCGTGGTTGAGGGGATCGGCTTCCATGAGCCTGCTGCGATTGCCATGACTGTAGCCCATGACAGCCATAATGTGCTGGTCATCGGCAATGATGATAACCTCATGGCTAAAGCTGCGGGTGCAGTAGCTGAAGCTCAGGGCGGTGTTGCGGTTATTACCGCTTCCGGAACAACTCTGTTCCCGCTGGCAATTGCCGGACTGATGTCGGCAGAGCCGTTCGAGATTGCTGCAGCCCAGTCTGCGGCCATCAGTAAAGCGCTGTATGATGCAGGCTGCACATTGAATTATGCTTTTATGACCTTGTCGCTGCTTGCACTGGCGGTCATTCCGACGCTGCGGATTTCAGATAAAGGGCTGGTGCGGATTTCGCCGGAAGAGGGGATTCAGCTGGTTCCATTGTTTGTGAGCTAAATCTACGTTCAGAAGCCGGCAAAAGTCTTGCAGGATCATACAGACATCACCGAAACGGGATGCTGCCCGCTCATTATAGAGCCTGGGCAGCATCCCTTATTTGCATGTGATTTCTCTTGTCAGAATAGCCTTTACTGCTAAATTAATGACTTTAATCCGGTGCGGGGCATATAATTAACCATTTCAACACAATTAGAAACATATTTTTTTAAAATTTTAATGAAAAACATTAACAAATTGTGAGAAAAAGTCGATAATACTTTTAAATTAGTTAAAATTATTGTCGAATCGTGTATGTGCAGAAAAATACTGAAAGGCCAAATATAAGGAACGGGGTGTATGAGATGATGAGATTAGAAACACAGGACATCGTGAATATCACCAAGAAGCAAATTACCGGTATTTTTAAAATGGAGCCGGTGGAACTGAGATTTGTCAACGACTTTCAGGGTGAGCAGTATCTCTTGACCAATGATAAGCTGCATCTCAGCAACCAGCATTATTGGGCCAAAGTAATGGATTGTGTCTTCGACAGTCATGTCAGACCTGTATTGATGTGTGAGGTGCTATACTTCCTGCGGAATGAGTTTCTGGAGAGTGATATCAAGCTGATGTTTTCTTATGACTTTGCGGATGGGGCAGATGGGGCAGCGGTCGCTACTGCTGAAATCAGCTTCAATGATTCGCCGGAGCTGCAGCCGGGAGAGATTGCCGAATTGATTGATTTTGCGTTGACTTTGCAGGATAAACAGTGGTTCGAGGAACTGACTGCCAAATATAAACAGCTGACCGCTTGAATCTTATGCGGAAGGTAAGCTGCCTGAATACAATTCAAATAATAAAGCCGTCCGGGCCGCAGGGGAAGTCAGCCTGCCGATCAGGCGGCTTTTCGGTTGTATAGGAAATGATGATATTCGTCTGTCGGGGATAAAACCCGCATGATGCTTTGGATACGTTTCTTTGGGAGTTGGAGCAAATCCGCCTAAAGGACGAATTTGTCCTTGTATCAGGAATCCCGCTGAATCCGCCGAAAGCGGGCGGTAGGGGGGAAAAGGGATAAATGCCTCTGCTTCTACCGGAGGCTGCCAAAAGGAAGAAATGAGGGGCAATAGTGCCCCTGATTACACCGGGATGATGTCCAAGAGTTAGTCTGAATGGAGCAATGTGAAGTGGCCTATAATCTGCATAAGCTGCTCAGGCCGCATAAGCCCCGTCTTGATTCACCCGTTAGGGTAATTTTTTCTTTAAATATAGAAGGAATGTTTACGCCATACTTTATCCTTATATTTCCCGCTGAAACGGGAGTCGTCCCTTAAAGGACTGCATAGCCGCTTCCACTTAGGTACTGAACGTCTCCGGAGTGGACGATTCCACAGCTTCCACAGCTGGGAGCCAGCCCAACGCTGTGCCATTCACCATCCGGGCGAGGAAGTCTATCCATTCCGGATGGTCATTCAAGCAGGGGGCGACAGTTAAATTCTCAGCTGTTCCACCGCCTGAAGCGAACAGCTCCCGGCCTTCAACAGCCAGCTCATGCAGCGTTTCCAGGCAGTCGGTTACAAGCCCCGGCGAGAAAATCATAGGCCTCCGAATTCCGCGTCCGCTGAGCTCTTTGAGCGTATGGGCAGTAGAAGGGCCGACCCATTTCTCGGGTCCGAAGCGGGATTGGAAGGAAATCTGCCAGCGTTCCGGTGCCCAATTCATAGCCTCGGCAAGCAGACGGCCGGTCTGATGGCATTGCTGCGGATACGGGTCTCCAGTCTCCGCGTAACGGCGGGGTATTCCATGGAAGGACAGAATATAGTAATCTGGTTCTTCGTCCAGCTCGCCAAGCTTCCGGAGCAGCAGCGACTTCATCGCTGAGATATAGTCCGGTGCATCATAATAGGCTTCTATGAAACGCAGCGCCGGCACGAAACGCTTGGAGACCTGCCCTGAGCGGCTATCCCTTCCCAGTGCGGCGAAGCTTGCAGCTTCATAGACCGACGCAGTTGTGGTCGAGGAATACTGCGGGAACAGCGGCAGTACAAGGATCCGTGTAATACCTGCAGCTTCCAGCTTGCGGAAGGCTTGCGGCATGCTTGGCTCGCTATAGGCAAGTCCTAATTCAACCTGGTAGCGGCCGCCAAGCAGGGACTGCAGCGCAGTCTGCTGAGCCCTGGAGTGGACGAGCAGCGGGGAACCTTCCTTCATCCAGATCTCCTGATACAGCTTCGCAGACCGGCGCGGCCGGGTGCGCAGAATAATCCCGCGCAGCAGAGGCTGCCAGAGCAGCGGATGATAATCAATGATTCTGCGGTCAGACAGAAAGCGCTTAAGATATGGACGAACCGCCTTGGCGCTGGGGGCGTCAGGTGTTCCAATCTGAGCAAGAATAACTCCTATAGAAGGCTGATTCATGAGCAGTAGTGGCTCCTTTTCACGAACATGACATCGTTTTAAAATATCACATTAAGGGGCTGAGTTACAATATAATCTGTCACATTAATATCATAAGACGGTGTAAATGGGAGAATTTGAGAGAGATAACCATTGTACTTTTTACGTTAATTTCGAAATAGTGATGTTTCTTATAGGGTGTGTGATTTTATATACAGAGAAAAGTGTTTCAAATTTGATACCATCAAGCCAGAAATTACCGCTAGCAACCTGAAATCCTCTTATGTGAATTAATTCACCTTTTTATGTGAATTGTTTCACCTTTTGAAAGATTGTATAAATGGATGCATCTTTTTCACACACGGGATGGGTCGCGCAGGAACGGGAAAGGGGGGATGACCTCTTATGAAGAGTCCGGGTACTCTTCGTAAGAAGGGATGGTGTGAACGGGAAGAACAGTTTAAAAGGGCTACATACTACTGGGGATATAATAAAGGAGAATACGCATTTGAAAAAACTAATTGCTTTGACTGTAAGCGCAGCCTTACTGCTTGCGCCACTCGCCTACACGATTAATGCACCAGCCTTGAACCTGAAGGTGGATGCGGTGTCGGCAGCTTCGGAGGAAGCTCCGGCAGCTACTGCCAAACCAGCTCCGAAACCGACAGCTAAACCAGCTCCTAAACCTACCGCTAAGCCAGCAGCAACACCTAAGGCAACCGCTAAGCCAGCAGCAACACCTAAGGCAACCGCTAAGCCAGCAGCAACACCTAAGGCAACTGCTAAACCGGCAGCAACACCTAAAGCAACTGCTAAACCGGCAGCAACCGCTGCACCTGCAGCATCCGCCAAAGCATCTGCTAAACCAGCAGCAACAGTTAAGCCAGCTGCTACAGCTAAGCCTGTTGCAACAGCAGTACCAGTTACTGTTAAAGCAGCCGTGTATCAAGACGGAGTCTATGTAGCCTATGGCGATGCTTACTCCAAAGGTACTGAAGGCGCTAAAGTTACAATCAAAGACGGCAAAATTGCCGACATCGAGCTGCTGAGAACCAGCCCGAAAATTATCGACCGGAACGCCCGTGATAACTACAGCGGCGTATGGGTGGCATACGGTCTGATGAAAGACAGACTGATTGGCAAAACGAGAGACGGCGCAGCAGCTGTTGACGCTGTATCCGGCGCAACCCGCTCCAGCAACGGCTGGAAATTGTCGGTGGACAGAGCGTTCGAAAGATCGCTGCAGGATAAGCCGGCTGATGCTACTTATTTCGCCGGCGTTCACATGGGTGTAGATCCTGAAGCCAAATATGCAGTGTTTGCTACTTACGATGCAAACAAACTGACAGCAGTTAAATTGTACCCGCTGACTGCAACTGGTGATTTCGCAGATGAGAAGACTTATACTGCTGAACAAACGGCAGCGATTGCAGCAATTACACCAGTACTGCTGGCCAATGGTTCTGCTGCCAAGTCTGTAGCCGGCTTCGAAGCTGAATCCAAAGCTGCGATCAACGCTTTCTGGGATGCTGAGCAAAATGCCAGCATCAACAACACTTCCGCTTATGTGGACGGGTTCTACTCTTCCTACGGTACAGCAAGAAGCGTAGGCGTTGAGAGAGCCGATGTTGTAATCCGCAACGGTAAGCTGGTTGATGTGAAATTGTTCAGACTTGGCACTAACCTGATTGACAGAGGCGCAACTGCTTATGCTGAAGTAGTGAAAGCAAATGCTCCTATGACTGCTAAATTGCTTGCGAACGGTTCTTATATCGCTAATTATGATGAGAAGGTAGACGGAATTTCGGGCGCCACTGAGAGCAGCCACGGCTGGAACCAGGCTGTAGAAAGAGCTTTCGAGAAGGCTCTGAAGGTATCTGCAGAAGGTAAATACTTCGACGGCAAATTTGCCGGAGTGGATAACCAGTCTAAAGTTCTTCTGCTGGCAGATGTTGCTGGCGATCAAGTAACTGCTATCAAACTGAGCCTGTTCGGTACAGACGGCAAGATTATTGCTGATGACAAGCGTACAGATGCGCAGAAATCCCTTGTTGATCAACTGACTGCCGGATTGCTTGCAAACGGCGTGGACACTGCTGATATCGCTGGCCAAGAAGCTGTATCTGCTGCAGCAAAGGCAGCACTGACTGATGCCCTGACCAATGCTTCCAAAGTACAAGGCACTTATAAAGACGGCACGTTCACCGCTTACGGCGACGCTTATGACAAGGGTACAAACAAAGCTGACGTTACCCTGCGTAACGGCAAGATCGTAAATGTTGCTCTTTCCCGTGTAGGAATGAACATGGTAGACCTGGGTAAAGCCGCTTATGCTGAAGTTCAAAAAGCAATTCCGGTGCTGACAGCTAACTTCCTGGCTGCAGGCACAAGAGAAGGCGCAGCACAAGTAGATGCTGTATCTGGCGCTACCAGCAGCAGCAATGCACTTAAAGCTGCTGTTGACAGAGCTTACGGTAAAGCTGAAGTTGTTGAAACCGAGAAGGCTGCATACTTCGATGGGATCTTCATCGGTGCCAGTGCAGACAAATCCGTAAATGTAATGGTTACTACTAAGTTCAATGTTCCAGTAACTATGGTTGTTTACTACCTTGATGATAAAGGTAAAGTAAGATACAACCTGACGGATGACGAATTGCTCGTGAAATACGAAATCGAGAATACTTCGAACGGCAAAGGACTGCACAAGTACGGATACCGTGCTGCAGCATTCGGAACGAATGATGCCCAGAAAGCAATCTCTGCCAAAGCTATTGAAGCGATCAAAGCAGCACTTGAAGCAGCTGGAAAATAATTAAATCTAACCTCAAAGGGGCGTCCTTGACCATGCAAATGGTTGGGGACATCCCTTTTTTATTTTTGCACGAACAGGCTGCAAGGGGGAATGGACATAATTAAGAATGGATATCGTATAGTAATTTAAAGGGATTTCGGATGTGAATGTCTAAACTTTAATATACACCGCAGGTTCAAAGCCTGTAAGTAATAGGAGGCTCCTCATGACATTAATTAAACAGCTATCCCCACAGGATGAATTCACCGGCTTCTATCTGCTTAGGGAACTAGTGCTAAAACAGACAAACGGTACTCCTCCAAAGGATTATTTTGATATCGTACTTGGTGATTCCAGCGGCCAGCTGTCGGCTAAATATTGGGATGTAAGTGTAACGGATAAAGAAACATTTTTCCCGATGGCCCTGGTGAAGGTCCGCGGGATTGCCCATACTTACCGGGAGAAGCTGCAGGTCAAAATAACCAAAATCAGACTCGCGGATGAGTCCGATGGCGTGTCGCTTACCGAGTTCATCCGTTCAGCCCCTGTGCGTCCTGTGGATCTGATCCACACAATTAAGAATGCAATGGCCAGTATAACCGACCCGGAGGTCGCATCGATCGTTTCCTTCTGTGTGGGGAAAGTGGAAGAGAAGCTGATGCACTATCCTGCAGCCAAAACGCATCATCATGCTTATTTTGCCGGACTGGCTTATCATATGGTGCGGATGCTGGAGATCGGGGATTTCCTGTGCAAGCAGCGCCCGTTCCTGAATCCTGATCTTATGAGAGCGGGAATTATCCTCCACGATATTGCCAAACCAGAAGAAATGATCTCGCAATTCGGTATTGTGTCGGATTATAGTGTGCAGGGCAAGCTGATCGGGCATATTTCGATGGCGTCGAGCTGGATTACGGAAGCGGCTATCCGCACCGGCATTGATCTGGAATCGGAGAAGGTATTGGCACTGCAGCATCTGGTATTGTCGCATCATAATCTGGGGGAATGGGGAAGTCCGGTCCAGCCCCAGACAGCGGAAGCGGTCGCCTTGCATCATATCGATGCCATGGATGCCAAGCTGCAGATGGTGGAGGATGCGCTGGATACTACTCCCGAGACGGAGGAATGGACACCGTTCATCAGGGGACTGGAGAATAAGGCGGTTTACCGGATGAAAATCTGAGGCTATGCTGTAACGCGTAAGAGATAACAACACCCCCAAGCCATGATTGCGGCTTGGGGGTGTTTGTGTATGCCATAAGGGGCATGAATTCTATGATTTGCGGGCAGACGGAGGGATCCTGCCGGCTGTTCGTACTATTTCTGCAGTTTCTATTGTTGCGGCTGATTCAGCTGTAGACTCAGCCGCAGCTTCAGGAGGTTCCACCTCAAGACCATAATGATTACACAGGGCACGGAGTCCGCCCGGGAATCCCTCTCCAATGGCAACAAATCTCCATTTGTCCTTGTACCGGTAGAATTCGCCTATGACTACTGCCGTCTCAAGGCTTAAGCCCAGGCCAAAGGGAAAAGAGGCCAGCCTGGTTCCCGACTGGGAATCAATTAGTGAGGCGGAGGTGTAATTGATCTGGCCCGGGTTCTGGCCGGAAGCCTCCCCATAGAGTGTGAAGGTCAAGGCGACCCGCGTAATGGACGCAGGCAGCTTCGCCAGTTGAAGATGCAGATGTCCCGCGTTTGGAGCAGGCTTCGAGTAGAATACAGAACCGCTGGGGTCTTCCATGTTTCCATAGAAGACAAAATCCTGATCCTGTTCGCAGCGTCCTGTCTCCCGGAGCAGGAAAGCAGAGTTGTCCGGCTCCATGGCGGAAAGCGTAGGATCCCACTCCACAGACAAGAGAATTCTCGAAGCACTGAGCTTGCTGCCGATATCCACGCGCTGGCCTCTCACCAGCTCGGGTACAGGTTGAATTTCAGGGGCAGGCGGTGTTGCAGCCGGGAGACCTGCAGAAGAAGCATGACGCTGTGTGGATACGAGGGGAGCTTCGCGATCCGGTACAGCCGGGCTTACGGGAATTGCCGTCTTTGCAGCAGTCTTTGGGGCCGCCGGTTTCTTGGCGGCTTTCTTGGGGGATGCCTTGAAGGCAGTATATCCGCCCGCATACATCGTGCCTGCCTGGTAGCCCTGGCTGCCGGCTAAGAGGAGGGGATCGAACTGCTGCCACTGCTCCATCAATTTCAATAGAATGAGTGCCGAAGCTCTGGCATCATCCAGCGCATCATGGTGTTTCAGCCTAATGCCGAAATGCTCCGAGACTACATTCAGTTTATGGGAGGGCAGCTCCTGAAGCATTTTTTTGCCCAGCAGGTAGGTACACATATATTTGAAATCCGGATAGCTGAATAACGAATCATCCAGGCAATAACGCAGAACGCTCATATCGAAGGAAGCATTATGCGCAATCACAAGCTCGCCTTGCAGCAGCGGTTCAATCGTGGGCCACAGCTCTGCGAAGGTCGGTTTGCCTTTAACCATCGAGGGCGTAATTCCGTGTATTGCGATATTCATTCCGTCGAACCTCTGCCGCGGGTCAATCAGCCAATCATATTCTGCGGTGACCACACCATTTCTAACCTGAACAAGCCCCAATGCGCAAGCGCTGGAGCGGCTGGAATTGGCTGTTTCAAAGTCTATTGCTGTAAAATCCATAGGTAAAGCCCCTTATCTATCATGTATATGGTTCATATTAAAGGAGCGCAGAGAGAATTACAATCCAGTAGAATGTACAAAATGCAGCGGATATGGTATGCCTTATCTATGAACTGCTGGAATATGCTGCTATAACGGGGAGATGAGAAACTTGCAGCTCTTAAAAGGCCAAAAAGTAGATATCACCAAGGGAAAGGGCGTACGTGATCTAACCATCCGGTTACGCTGGAATACGGAGCTTGCCGGAATCAGTGTGGATGCAGCAGCTTTTTTGTTGTCCGGACAGAACCAGTGTGAACGGGACGAGGATTTCATATTCTATGGTAATCCGGTATCAAAGGATGGAACGGTAAGTCATACAACAGAGGGGGAGAACGAGGAGAGCCTCTTGATTTCATTATCCGGAATTCCGGAGCAATATGCCCGGATTGCGGTGACGTTGACGATCTACGAGGGGGAGCAGCAGAATCTGCGGATGAAGGAACTGTCCGGACTGCAGCTGTCACTAATGGACCGGAAGAACGGTGAGGAATTATACCGCTTCGATTATGGAACGGATCTGTCCGACGAGACAGCAGTGGTGGCCGGGGAGTTGTACCGTCATCAGGGAGAGTGGAAATTCAGCGCGATCGGCAGCGGTTTTAACGGAGGATTGGCTGCGCTCTGCAAGAGCTATGGACTTGAGGTTGAACCGGAGGCAGGCAACGAAGCGGCAGCGACAGCCGAACTATTGGAGAAGACGGAGAAGCTCGAGGCGGTATTGGAGGCGGCGGAGACCGTCCTTCCGCAGACTGCACCGGCCGCCGATGTCAACGTCCTGTCATCCATAGATTTGCGCAAGAAAATAGTCGGGTTCACCCTGGTCAAAAAACAGCTGACCAATGTAAAAGCCAGAGTGGGAATTGTACTGGACATCACCGGTTCCATGAGAAATCTCTATTCCAGCGGTGTCGTGCAGGAAGTGGTGGAACGTATTCTGGCCGTAGCCTGTCAATTGGATGACAACGGTTCACTGGATGTGTGGGTGTATGATACGGAATTCAGCAGGCTGCCGCCGGTAACGGAACGAGATCTCGGGAGCTATGTCTTCAATCATATTATGAATAACGATTCAATCCATAAGTTCGGACGCAATAATGAGCCGCCGGTGATGGAGGATGTGATTCAGAAATACACACGCGAGGAGAAGGATGCAACTCCGGTTTTCATTATCTTTATTAATGACGGGGGCGTAGTGAAGCCAACCCAAAAAGTAATTATGGCGTCTTCAGCGCTGCCGATCTTCTGGCAGTTTGTGGGGATCGGTGATTCCGATTTCGAGGTACTGAAGAAGCTCGACACGATGGGCGGAAGGCTGGTGGATAACGCAAACTTCATCCATCTGGACCGCATAGAAGAAGTGAACGACGAGCAGCTCTATGATCAGCTGTTGAATGAATTCCCGCAGTGGCTGAAGGCGGCGAAGGCGAAGCGGATTCTCTAGCAGCGAACACCAGTATGGCGTACGCCTGTATCGTGTTCACGCTGGATAGCGTTTATTCATAGCTGTATTCACCCGTATGGCGCTCACACTGGATAGCGTTTATCTATAGCCGTATTTACCACTATAGCGCTCACCAATGATGACCTTCACACTTTATAGGCATTATTGTTGTACTTTTTACAACTTTGACTCGCAGATAGTTGGGCGTTTGGGAAGATTGTTGTATGAAATATAGGCGTGTTGATTTCCCAAAAAAAGGGACGAAAAAGGCCGCCATTTCGGGTAATGGTAAGTACGACCAAACCAAACCGAAATGAGGCGACCTCATGAATAAATATACCCCATTTTTAGCCGTTTTCAAACAAGTGTTAACACCGGAAGAAGTCCAAATGGTGACCGGACAAACCAAGGACTACGTGGATAGAGGAACCAAAATGACCGTCGGGTTGCTGCTCGATTACTTTGTCCAAGCCTGCTACCACAAATGGGACGGATTCCGGCAGAGTGCCCGATTAGGCCCAAGCTTTGACTTGCCAGAAATTCATTACTCCACCCTTTCCGGCAAGGCCGGTGAAGTCCCTTACGAAATCTTCAAACGTATCTTTCAAATGCTCGTCACGAAATGTAACCGCCAAACCCGGCGGCATTTGAATCTTCCTAAAGATCTTTTGCTGATTGACTCGACTACGGTCACGGCGGCGAACTCTAGAATGCCTTGGGCCTCGTACAAAAAATTCAGAGGGGGTATTAAGCTGCATGTTGCTCTTTCGCATGGCCAGCGTTCACCCCTGAACGTGAAGGAATCGATCGCGAAGCGCAATGACGCTCCGTTTGGAGAAGTCTTGGCCGATACGGACTACATTTTGGTACAGGATCGGGCGTATGGAAAAATCAGCAGATTGGATCAATATGTGCTCCAGGGCCAGTCGTTTGTGATTCGGCTCAAAGACAATCTCCATTTGGTGAAGCCAAGAGAACTCCAGCGACCCGCAGAGGGAGAAACGAAAATTGTTCGTGATATTACTTGTTATATCGGTCAAGGGAAGTGCCAATCTGCTCAGCGCCACCGGGTCGTAGAATTTGAAAATGACCGGGGTGAAGTCGTACGGGTCGTGACCGATTTGAGAAAAGAGTCCGCTCATGTGATCGCTGAAATCTACAAGGCACGCTGGGAAATTGAAGTCTTTTTCCGCTGGATTAAACAGCATCTGAACGTGCCATGTCTATTTGGAACCACTGAAAATGCGGTATACAGCCAATTGTTTGTGGCCCTTGCTGTCTATGTGCTTCTGAAACGCGTTTATGATGAAATCCACCCCAACGTGCCTGCCTTTGCTCAACTGACCCTTTGGGAATTTATGCAGCATTGGCGTATATTTAGTCTTCCGCTGGAGTGGCAGGTTCAACTTAGTCTGCTCAGGAACAAAGGGGTTTTGGGGATTATATCCATCCCATAATATGGGGAATCAACAGGCCTGTATGAAATACAACAATCTTTCCCGCTAAGCGGCTTAGAGGAGGAGGAATGCTGTATTTTATACAACAATTTTGGATTAGGGCTGAGATTATGAGGAAAATGTTGTATTTTGTGCAGGATTTTTTAAATATCCCGGATTTCCACCATGATTGGCAGATCTCCACCATAATTAGCATATCTCCATCACAATCACAGGACCTCCACTACTATCAGCGGCTAAAATAAACCAAACCCCCCGGCCTGGACGGAGCTATAGGCTCCTGCCCAAAATAAAAGTCTGCCTATCAGCGCAGCTAAGTACTCCTGCTCGGGTTTTATCCTGCAGGCGGGTTTCTTTCAGCACAACCACCGCATACTTTATCCTTATATTCCCGCTGGAGCGGTTACCGTCCCCTAAAGGACGGCGGGACGTTTCCGCTCAGCTGTGGAGGTGGAGGTTCGTTGCGTCTGCAGGCCCGCGGAGACGGGCAGCTCCAGGCGGTATCCTTTGACCAGCGTGTCCCCGTTCTTAATATCCGTTTCATAAGCACGCTGGAAGCCGAGCTTCTCGTACAGCTTGATCGCGGATACCATCATATCTGAAGTATGAAGATTCAGGCTGGCTGCTCCAAGCAGCATGGATTGTCTGGCGGCCTCGCTGATCAGCAGTCTGGCAACCCCGCGTCCACGGACAGCCGGAGAAACAGCGAGCAGACGGATGATTGGCGTGTGGATACCCAGCTCCGGCCTGCCGTAAGCGGCCTCTGAAGAGGTGAACAGCAGCACACTGCCTATGATCTGCCCATCCAGCTCCGCTACAATCCGCGAGACTGGAGCGATGCCATGGACGGAATCGAGAATGGAGTCGCGGTACTGCGCCCAAAAAGGTTCGGGCAGCACGGCTGAATATTCGCTGTAAGCCTCAAGCAGAACTCCTGCGATAGCCTCGCGGTCAGCATCTGCGGCTTCACGGATTACAATTTCTGCGGAATGATTCATCGGGTACCTCCTGTTCAGAAATGGGATGTGACGCTTATTATAATCCACAATTCCGACGAACATAAGAGGAATTTAATAAAACCGATTAACAGATAGAAAAGTTCTATCTGGTTTTGTGATCTATGTAATGGTTTTTGCTGTATATTACACGATGAGTCGGTTGACAAAAAAAGGGCCGGTGACTAAGATATAAACAAAATCTATACATACGTACGGCATTAATTCCATGTTAATCGATTGGAATAGTTAATTTAAATAAAGTTGTGGAGGAGGACTACACATGAATATCGAGAACATTGAAGCCTTTGTCTACATCAACCACTACGGAAGCTTCAACAAAGCGGCAGATGTACTCTACATCTCCCAGCCGACAGTAACGGCTCGCATCCAGTCGCTTGAACGGGAGCTGGACTGCAGAGTATTCGACCGGCTGGGCAAGCAGATTAACCTTACGGATAAAGGACGCCAGTTCCTTCCTTACGCGCAGCAGATTTTGCAGGTCTACCAGAACGGCAAACATCAGATCCAGTCCAAGGGCCAAATTCCGGATGAACTGAGAATCGGCAGCACGGTGTCGGTCTCCAATTATCTGATGCCGCAGCTCCTGCTGCATCTGAAGCGGAAATATCCGCAGGTCCACTTTAAACTGACGACCTCATCCACCGATTCATTAATTGAGAAGCTGAAGGCGAAGGAGATTGATCTCGCTTTTATCCGCAAAGTGGTCAATCCGGCCATTCAGTCGTTCCCTTTCTGTGAAGATCCGATCTCGCTGTATGTATATGCCGGTCATCCGCTGGCCCGCCAGGGCCGTGCCTCTATCCAGGAGATCCGTGAGGAGACTCTCGTATTCTTCGAGTGCGGTTCGCTGGACTGGATGCGCCTGCACCGGGTATTCGAGAGCATGGAGCAGCCGCCGGACATTGTGTATCAGGTGGATAATCTGGAGACGGCCAAGAAGCTGGTGCTGAGGCAAGCGGGGATTTGCTTCCTTCCGGCCCTCAGTGTGCAGGAGGAAGTGGAGGCAGGAACGCTGATCAGGGTGGATGTCGCCGAGACGGAAGGGATTTCCCTGAGGACCAGCCTGATCTCGCTGAACGGGGAGAATGCGGAATTCATTGAGTCGCTGCTGGAACTGGCGGTGGGCCGCAGCAAGCCGGATCGACTTCTTGTATAACAGTATTAAAAAACTCTATTAGCGCATGGCTGCATGCAGTGATAAAGTTAATTGCATATAATCACCACTAAACAGATATGAATTATATAAATTGAGAAACGGGGGCACGAAATGAGCGAGGTATACCGGCAGGCCGGAGAGAAGGATGCCCAGCAGCTGCTGGATGTGACCTATCGTGCCTATCAGCTGATCCGCGAGCTTGGACTGCACTGGCCGGCGGCAAACGCCGATTTGGCTCTAATTCAGGATAACATCGCCACCAATGAATGTTATGTGCTGGAGATCGACGGCAACGTGGAGGCGACGATCACCCTCTCGAAGAGCGGAGAGGTCAAGGCGGTAACCGAGCTGCCTTTTGTGAAATGGTTCGCAGTGAATCCCGAGCGCAGCGGCAAAGGTTACGGCGGGAAGCTGCTCGACTGGGTGGAGGAGCATATTATTCACGGCAAGCTGGGGGCTTCCGCTGTAACCCTGGCTACGGCGCAGAAGCATCCCTGGCTGGTTCCCATGTACGAACGCCGGGGGTATGAACGGATTCTGGAGCTGGATGCACAGAATGGTGACGGCATTATGTATCTGATGAGAAAGACACTTACCGCTCAACCATACTACAACCTAAAGGGGATAGAGAGATGAAAAAGACCATTTCGCTCACAACTGCATTGGCATTGACGCTGGTGATCGCCGGCTGCGGCAGCAATAACAGCGCGAACAGCAGCAGCAGCGGGAATGTGGCGGAAGCAGCACCGCAGACCAGTGCGGAGGCAACGACTGCAGCCGCAGAACCGGCAGAGGTGACCAAGATCGTGGTCGGCACAGGCACCGCTTTTCCGAATGTCTGCTTCATTGACGAGAACGGCAAGCTGACCGGGTTCGATGTAGAGCTGCTGAAGGAAATTGACAGCCGTCTGCCGGAGTATGATTTCGAATTCCAGACGATGGACTTCAGCAATCTGCTGCTGAGCCTGGAGACCAAGAAGATTGATCTGGTAGCCCATGTTATGGAGAAGAACCCGGAGCGGGAGCAAAAGTATTCTTTCAACAAAGAAGCTTATGCCCACTGGAGAAACCGCATTATTGTAGCCAAAGGCAATGATTCGATCCAGACGCTGGACGATCTGCAAGGTAAAAAGGTGCTGACAGGCGCAACCAGCGCACAAGCGCAAATTCTCGAGAATTACAACAAGGAGCACGGCGCGGATTCGATCAAAATTGTCTATCAGAACGGTGCGGCCAACGATACGGTGAGCCAGATTGATTCGGGCCGTGTGGATGCTACGCTCGCTGCGGATTTCGTACTGCCGATTATTGATCCGCAGAGCAAGCTGCAGGCGGTAGGTGCTGAGCTGTCCTCCGCTGACATTCTGTATGTGTTCCGCAAGGATGATGCCCCGTCGCAGAAGCTGTCGGATGCCATTGACGGAGTGGTCGCAGAGCTGAAGGCAGACGGCACGCTGGGCAAAATAAGTACGCAGTGGCTGGGGGCTGACGTCACCACATCCGCGGTTCAATGATGAGGCTGCCGTTATAGCGGAGAAGGAGGGGCAGGATGGGAGCACCGTTTGATCTTAGTTTTGTATTCTCTTTTCTGCCTAAGCTGCTGACTACGCTGAGCACAACACTGCTGATCGTAGCCTGTTCGCTGCTGGCAGGTGTGATTGTCGGATTTATCATTGCCCTTCCCCGCCTCTACAAGGTGCCGGTCCTGAAGACCTGCGCAGAGGTGTACATCTCATTCTTCCGGGGGACGCCGATTCTGATCCAATTGTTCCTGTTCTATTACGGTCTGCCCGAGGTGCTGAAGCTGGTAAATCTCGATATGACGCGGACGCCGGTGCTGGTATTCGTAATTCTGACCTACGGCCTGCATACGGGAGCTTTCATGTCGGAGATGATCCGCGCTTCGGTAACGGCTGTCGATAAAGGCCAGGTGGAAGCGGCTTACGCCACGGGGATGACCTCTTATCAGGCTTTTACCCGGATCGTATTGCCCCAGGCACTGGGGATTGCCATTCCGGTGTTCTCGAACCTGGTCATTGCGCTGCTGAAGGATACTTCGCTTGCGTTCACGCTGGGCGTGATGGAGATGACGGGTAAGGCGCAGACTTTGGGCAGCGTGACCCAGCATTTTATTGAAACCTATATTGCACTTGCACTTATCTATCTCGTGATTAGCTTTACGATTGAGAAGCTGCTGCTGGTGGCGGAACGCCGGTTACTCCGTCATGAAGACCAGGGCAGTCCGGTGAAGCGGAAATTCAGTCTGCAGAAAAAAGCGTCCTACCGCCATATCATTGCGGACATGGGACCGGGTAAAGGAGGCGGCGCGTAATGAAGCTGGACCCATCGTTTATCTGGACGGCGTTCCTGCAGATTCTGGGTGCCATTCCTACAACGCTGTATATCACGGTAGTCTCAGTATTGGCCGGTTTCGCGATTGGAATTGTGGTGGCACTGGTCCGGATTTATAAAGTACCTGTCCTGTATCCGCTGGCGGTGGGGTATGTCACCTTCATCCGCGGCACCCCGATGCTGACTCATCTGCTGCTGATCTATTTCGGGCTGCCGATGATTATCGACGGGCTTGCTGTACAGTTCGGATGGAGCTTCCGCTCGGTGTCGATTCCGATGATCGGCTTCGCCTACATTTCCTTCTCCATTACAGCAGGAGCCTATATGTCCGAGGTGGTCCGTTCCGGCCTGCTGGCGGTGGACCGCGGTCAGATCGAAGCTGCACATTCCATAGGGATGAGTACTCCCCAGGCGCTCCGGCGGATCGTATTCCCCCAGGCGCTGGCGGCGAGCCTGCCCAATCTGTCGAATTCCGTGATCGGAATGCTGCACGGGTCTACGCTTGCTTTTACCGTATCGGTCGTGGATATCAATGCCCAGGCGCAAATCGTAGCTTCGACAAACTGGAAATTCTTCGAGGCGTATCTGGCGGCGGCGCTGATCTTCTGGGGGCTGACCTTCCTCATTGAGCGGGCCACCGCCCTGATCGAAAAACGGATAAATCTGTATAACCGGGGTGGAGTCGCATGATTAAGCTGGAACGTATATCGAAGTCTTTCGGGCGCCATCAGGTACTGAACAATATTGATCTGAAGGTGTCCAAAGGGGAGGTTGTCGTCATTCTCGGCCCCAGCGGTTCCGGCAAAACAACCCTGCTGCGCTGTGTGAATTATCTGGAGAAGCCAAGCGGCGGCGAAATCTCGATCGGTGAGTTCAAGCTGGACTGCCGGCATGCCCGCAAAAAGGATATTCACCAGCTGCGGCAAAAAACGGCCATGGTCTTCCAGCAATACAATCTGTTCCGCCACAAAACGGCGCTGGAGAATGTGATGGAAGGGCTGCTGATCGTCAAGAAGCTTCCGAAGGAGGAAGCACGGAAGAGAAGCATCGCACTGCTGGAAAAGGTCGGCTTAGCAAGCAAGCTGGATGCCTATCCAAGCCAGCTGTCCGGCGGCCAGCAGCAGCGGGTCGGCATTGCCCGGGCGCTGGCGCTGGAGCCGGAAGTGATTCTGTTCGATGAGCCGACCTCTGCACTCGACCCGGAGCTGGTTGGCGAAGTGCTTGCGGTGATCCGCAAGATTGCCAAAGAAGGGATAACGATGATTGTGGTGACGCATGAGATGGGTTTTGCCCGCGATGTGGCGAACCATGTGGTGTTCATGGACGGCGGCGTGATTGTAGAAGAAGGCACACCCACCGAGGTGTTCAACCATCCGCGTGAAGAAAGAACGAAGCAGTTCCTGAAGCGGATTACGCCGGAGCTGAACTATTCCATCTAGGAGGCATAACTATGGCGATTACAATCAGCGTTTTGGATCAAAGCCCGATTTATCCGGGAGAGACGCCGGAGGAGGCCTTTCAGCATACCATCAAGCTGGCGCAGCTGTCGGAGCGTCTCGGCTTCCGCCGGTTCTGGGTATCCGAGCATCATGATTCCGAGCAGGTGGCCGGTTCTTCACCGGAGGTGCTGATCTCGCATCTGCTGGCCAAGACTGAGAGTATCCGCATCGGGTCCGGCGGGATTATGTTGCAGCACTACAGCCCTTATAAGGTGGCTGAGAACTTCAACGTGCTGGCTTCGCTGGCGCCGGGCCGTGTAGATCTGGGCGTCGGGCGTGCTCCCGGCGGGCTGCCGCGCAGTACGCAGGCGCTGCAGCAGGGAGGCGGCGAGGCTCCTTCACTGACCGATAAAATCATAGAGCTGGAGAAATATGTACATAACCGGCTGGAGGAGGATCATCCGCTCACCGGGCTGAAGGCTGGCCCGCTGCCCGGAACTCCGCCGCAGCTGTATTTACTGGGGGCCAGTGTCGCCAGTGCCGAAATCGCTGCGGAATTGGGGCTGCCGTATGTGTTCTCTTTGTTCATCGGCGGCGATCAGGCCGTTGCCCTGGAAGCGGTGCGTGCTTACCGCAGCGGCTTCAATACCAGCAGCGGGAAGGAGCCGCAAGTGATTATCGCGCTGGCTGTAATCGTGGCCGATACGGAAGAGGAGGCCAAAGAGCTAGGCGGAGCGCATAAGCTGATCCGCATTCAACTCGCCAGCGGGAAGAAGCTGACGGTGGCCACCCGCGAGCAGGCGGAGGAGTTCACCCGCCAGACCACGGAGCCTTACACCCTGGAAGAACGGGAGCCGGAGGTTACCAAAGGAACGAAGGAAAGTGTCCGCGGGCAGCTGCTGGCGTTGGCTGAGGCATCCGGGGTGGAGGAGTTTATTATCACGACCAATGTGCAGCCCTTTGACAAACGGCTGCGTTCCTTCGAGCTGCTGGCTGAAGCGCTCGCCGGGGTTCCGGCGGAGGCCTCATCATGACAAGTACAACTGCGGAATCCGCTGCACAGGCAGTTAACAGGTTATCGTTCAATGAGCGGCTGGCCCAGATCCGCCGTCATCTGCATCGGCATCCTGAACTCTCTAATGAAGAATATGAAACTACGAAATATATTACCTCACTGCTCAAGCAGGTAGGCGTGAAGATAGCAGATTACGGGCTGAAGACCGGAGTGATTGCTGAAATCGGCGGCTTGCAGGGCGGTCCGGTGATTGCCTTGCGGGCCGACATCGATGCACTGCCGATTCAGGAAGAAACCGTATTGCCTTATGCCTCGCAGGTTCCCGGCAGAATGCATGCCTGCGGCCATGACTTCCATACGGCGGCGCTGCTGGGGGCGGTTTATCAGCTGAAGGATCAGGAGAGCAGCCTGAAGGGAACGGTCCGCTTCTTGTTCCAGCCTGCCGAGGAGAAGGCAAAAGGCGCGCAGCAGATCATCGCTGCCGGAGGGCTGAATAATGTCCGCGCGGTCATCGGGATGCATAATAAGCCGGATCTGCCGGTAGGGACCATCGGTATTAAGGAAGGTCCGCTGATGGCAGCTGCTGACGGCTTCATAGCGGAGATCCGCGGGTTCGGAACCCATGCGGCAGTGCCGGAAGCCGGTATAGACCCCATCGTAGCAGCTTCCCATATCGTTACGGCGCTGCAGTCCATCGTCAGCCGGAATGTGAGCAGCCTGAACAGTGCCGTCATCAGCGTTACGCAGATTCACAGCGGGAACTCGTGGAATATCATCCCGGAAACGGCGGTGCTGGAAGGGACGATACGTTCGTTCGACGAAGCGGTGCGCGGCAGGGTGCTGAAGCGCTTCGAAGAGGTGGTGACTGGTGTTGCGGCCGCACTGAGTGCCGAAGCCAGCGTGCGCTGGATCGGCGGACCGCCGCCGGTTATCAATGACGCGCTGCTGGCCCGGCTTGGAGAAGAAACGGCCGCGGACCTTGGCTATACCTCTGTTAAGCCGGTACCATCACCGGCCGGAGAGGACTTCGCCTTCTACCAGCGGGAGGTTCCCGGTTTATTTGTCTTTACCGGCACGGCCGGAAGCCGGGAATGGCATCACCCTAAGTTCGATCTGGACGAAGCGGCTCTGCCTGTGGGTGCCGGGTTCTTCAGCAGTCTGGCGGTACGGGTGCTGGAGCATTTCGCGGCTGAAGGGGGTGCGGATCATAGCTGACCATCCCGTATATGACGTGATCATTGTTGGCGCAGGGTCGATGGGAATGAGCGCGGGTTATCATCTGGCCCGGCGCGGCGTGAGGACGCTGCTGATCGATGCCTTTGATCCGCCGCATACCGAAGGCAGCCATCACGGGGAGACCCGGCTGATCCGGCATGCCTATAGCGGAGATCCGGCCTATATTGACCTGGCGCTCCGTGCCCAGGTGCTATGGGAAGAGGCCGAAGCGGAGAGCGGGACGGAGTTGCTTGTCCCTTCAGGCGTGCTCAATCTGGCAGACAGCGGCGTCTATTCCTTCGCCGGTCGCCTGGCGGAAGCGCGTAAGCGGAAGGTCCGGGCCGAGCAGCTGGATGCGGAGGAGATCCGCCGCCGCTGGCCGGCGCTGAAGCTTCCGGAATCCTTCGAGGCGATGTATGAGCCGGATGCGGGTTACCTCTACAGTGAACGGTGCATAACAGCCTACCGGCAGCTGGCACTGGCTCATGGTGCAGAGCTGCTGACGAACACACCTGTGCTGAATGTAACGGCCCGCGAAGGAAGTGTCACCGTTCATACGAAGAACGGCGATTATCAGGGGGCGGCTGCTGTGCTCAGCGCTGGAGCCTGGTTCAGTTCATTATCACCCTTCGTCAGCCTGCCGATTAAGGCCGTCCGTAAGGTAGTGGGCTGGTTTGGGAGTACGCCGGACTTCGAGGCCGGGAAGTTCCCAGGCTTCACGCTGGGCGCTGAGGAAGGAGGCTTCTACGGCTTCCCCAGCATCGGCGGTGCTGGACTGAAGATCGGCCGCCATGATACAGGCGAGGAATGGAGGCCCGGCGAACCGCTGGCACCGTTCGGCAGTCTGGAGAGCGATGAAGACGATCTTCGCCGTGTATTGGAGGCTTATATGCCTGGCGCAGCCGGGAAGCTGCTTAAAGGGTCCGTCTGTAAATATGAGCATACGCCGGATGAGGATTTCATTATTGACCGCCACCCGGCCTACAGCAATGTGCTGCTGGCCGGAGGCTTCTCGGGACATGGCTTCAAATTCTCCAGCGTGGTCGGGGAGATCCTCGCAGATTTGGCTGTACAGGGAAATACTAGGCAGAATATTGCGCCATTTGTGCTGTCACGCTTCCCTACCAGGCCTGACCAGCCGCAACCGAAACTTATATTGGAGGAGATCGAATGAGTAGTGTGGAGCTAACAGAGTACTTGAATACGCACGGGCAATTGATGCAGGCACTGGAAGGCTTATCCGATGAGCATCTGAAGTGGAAGGCGGAGCCGGCCAGCTGGAGCGTAACCGAGGTACTGTCACATCTGGCTGATCACAGCATTGTGGTCTCCTTCCGTATCCGTGATATTCTGGCGGATACGAAGGTGCAGCTTCCGGCATTCAATCAGGATGCCTGGGTCAGCGGGCAGCACAGCAATCTGGGTAAGGCGACAGACAGCCTGGAGCTGTTCCGCAGCCTGCTGCATTACAATAGTCTCCTGCTGGGAAGACTGACTGCCGCAGAATGGGAGAAAAGCGGGATTAATGTCAAGGGAGACACCGTCCGGATTGCCGATATCGTCCGCAGCTTCACCGCCCATGTGCAGAACCATCTGGCCCAGATCGAACGGGTCAAGCGGGGAGCAGAAGCCAGTCTCTCTGCCCAGCAAGCCACTTTGTAATGAATACACAACCTTGAGGAGGAATGAACATGACTAAAGCGAGACAATTGAAGCTGGGAGCACTGCTGCACGGGGTTGGAGGAAGCACCTCCATGTGGCGTCATCCCGATGCGAAGCCTGATGCCAGTGTGAACTTTGAGCTATACAAGGAATGGGTGCGCAAAGCGGAGGAAGGCAAGCTGGATCTGATCTTCATTGCAGATGGTCTGTTCATCAATGAGAAGTCTATCCCTCATTTCCTCAACCGTTTCGAGCCGCTGACGATTCTTAGTGCACTGGCGGCGGTCAGCAGCCGTATTGGTCTGGTAGGTACCCTGTCCACCTCCTACAGTGAACCGTTTACTGTGGCCCGGCAATTCGGCTCGCTGGATGTCATCAGCGGCGGACGGGCCGGCTGGAATGTGGTGACCTCACCGCTTGAAGGCTCAGCTCTTAACTACAGCAAGAAGGAGCATCCCGATCATGGCAAGCGGTACCGCATTGCCGCCGAATATCTGGAGGTAGCGCGCGGGCTGTGGGATTCATGGGAGGATGATGCATTTGTCCGCAATAAGGAGACGGGCGTCTTCTTCGATCCGGGGAAAGTGCACACGCTTGATCACCAGGGTGAATTCTTCTCTGTGAAGGGACCGCTGAATATCGCCCGCTCGAAGCAGGGACAGCCGGTTATTTTCCAGGCAGGGTCCTCAGAGGTCGGCAAAGATTATGCCTCGAGTGTAGCAGATGCCGTCTTCACGGGTCATGACACGCTGAAGTCTGCCCAGGAATTCTATAAGGATGTGAAAACCCGCGTAGCTTCGTTTGGGCGCAATCCCGAAGAAGTGCTGATCTTCCCTGGAATAGCACCGATTCTGGGAGCTACCCCTGAGGAGGCGGAACGCAAATACCAGGAGGTTGCCGGTCTGGTGACGATCGAGAATGCGCTGAACTATCTGGGCAGGTTCTTCGAGCATCATGATTTCTCGCAGTATCCGCTGGATGAGCCATTCCCGGATGTCGGTGATCTGGGCCGGAACAGCTTCCAGAGCGGCACGGACAAAATCAAAAAGGATGCTAAAGAACAGGGCTTAACTCTGCGGCAGGTAGCCTTGCAGTCTGCTACGCCTCGCAGCAGCTTCATCGGCACGCCGGAGCAGGTGGCTGATCAGATTCAGACCTGGTTCGAGGCCGGAGCAGCCGATGGCTTCATGCTGGCAGCCGCCGTACCGAACGGGCTGGAGGAATTTGTGGATCTGGTCGTTCCGATTCTGCAGGAACGCGGACTGTTCCGCACCGAATACGAAAGCGATACGCTGCGGGGCAATCTCGGACTGCCAGTGCCGGAGAACCGTTACTCTAAGGCTTCTGAACCGGCAGGGCAGGTGTGACGCAAATGCAGTCCGGTGCAGACCGTCTGAAACCGGATCTTGAAGCCATGATGAAGTATGCCGGCGGGCTGGAGGCGGAGCTGATCGCGATCCGCCGTGATCTGCACAGCCATCCGGAGCTGCTCTACGATGTGGCCCGCACTTCCGGCAAGGTTGCTGCGCACCTGGAGTCATGGGGGATTGAAGTGCGGCGGAATGTGGGCCGGCATTTCGGGAGGGGAGTCACCGGGACGCTGCGGGGAACGGCAGGGAGCGGACCGGTAATTCTGCTGCGGGCGGATATGGACGCGCTGCCGGTTGCTGAGCTGAATGAGGTGGACTATAAGTCCAGGAATCCTGGTGTTATGCACGCCTGCGGGCATGACGCCCATACGGCGATGCTGCTCGGGGCCGCGCAGACACTGGCGGCATTCCGGCATCAGCTGAGCGGGACGGTGATCTTCGTCTTTCAGCCGTCGGAGGAAGGCGCAAGCCGGAGTCCGCTGGACGGGCACCTGCTCTCCGGCGGTAGGGATATGATCGAAGACGGCATTCTGGAAGGTGTGGACCAGTGTTATGCGCTGCATGTGATGCCGGAGCTTGCCGTTGGTAGGCTGGGCATTCATCCCCGGTATGCCATGGCGGCCTCAAGCCATTTCACCGTGAAATTCCGGGGCACCGCCGGACATCACAGCGAACCGCATGAAGCGGTCGATGCTATACAGATGGCGGCACGGTTTGTGACCGAAGCCAATGGGCTGATGGCCAATCGGATCAATCCGTCGGAAGCAGCGGTGCTGGCCTTCGGCACACTGCGTGCTGGAACAGCAATCAATGTCATTGCTGAGCACAGTGAGCTGACCGGCACCTTCAGAGCCTTCACGAAATCAACCGTCAGCCGGATTACGGAAGGACTGAAGCGCCACGCTGCAGCGATAGCCTCGGCATATGGAGGCAGCAGCAGCCTGGAGCTGCGCGAAGGCATTGCCGTGGTGAACGACGGCTTGGCCGTTCAGCGGATGCTCGGCGCAGCGCGCAAGGTGCTGGGAGATGAGAAGGCGTATCTGCTGGAGCAGCCGAGCCTGGCCGGGGAAGATTTCGGCTGGTATCTCGATCAGGTGCCCGGGGCGTTTGCCTTTATCGGCTGCGGCAATGCGGAACAGGGGATAACCTATGCGCTTCACCAGCCCCGGTTCAACATTGATGAGGCTGTGCTGGTACAAGGCGCCAGAGTATTGGTGAGGCTTGCTGCTGAGTAGTATTAAATCAGGTATATTACACATTTGGATAAATTGTATATCAGCAAAAGAAAGGATGCCAGCCCTTATGAAAAGGGAGGCATCCTTGTTGTTGCTGACCTCACGCTGTCAGCTTATTTGCGGTTACGCAGGCGCTCAAGCTCAGCCTCTACCGCGCTATTCATCGGAGATTCAGGAGCTGCTGCTGCTGCCAGTCCGGATTGCTCAGCAAGGGCTTCCTGCATGGCAATCTTGTCCTCCATCCGTTCGAAGCCGCGGGATGCGCTGCCGGCGTTCAATACCTGGCCACGGCATCCGGCCGGGGAACCAGAGGCGCTTGCTTGAGCCGCCTGCTTCATCTCTGCCGCTTTGCGGGCACGTTCCGCCAGCTCTGCTCTTTTGGCTTTGAGGCGTTTATGTTCTTCCTTCACATTCGCCAGTTGAACCTCAAGTGAGGCGAGTGTGGCCTGAGTCTCCTGCAGTCCGGCTGTGCATTCCTGTCCGCTCTCCGTATAGCGCAGTTTAGCCATTACCGCAGCGCGGGCTGCCGGCTCATTGCCTTCACTCATGGCTTGAACAGCTTCCGCTTCGCTGCGCTCCGCAAGCACCTGATATTCATAGATGCGGCGCTCCAGCACACTGGCAGCGGCTTTGAATTCACGCTGTTTGCTCTCGGCATCGGTGATTTTATCCTCCAGATCCCGCAGATACTGGCCGGTAAGCAGCATCGGATCTTCCAGTTTGTTCAATCCCTCGTGGATAGCTGCTTTGGTTAACGTTGTGATTCTTTGAAATATACTCATGATTATGATCTCCTTTTTAGTTGGGGTGGGTGTAGCAGAAATGAAGGATTAGTAGTCGAAACCGTCAGTGAAGCCGCCATAGGATTCTTTGGGCACGATGACACTGCCGATGACATAGAGGACTAGGACGGTACCGAAGCTAAATACGGCAGCGGCGGCTACGAGCAATCTAACAAGGGTAGTGTCAACATTGAGCCAGCGTGCCAATCCTCCGCATAAGCCTGTAAGTTTGCTGTCAGTTACGGAACGGTATAATTTTTTCATATGAATATCTTCCTCTCTTATATGGTGATCGCCGGTTGGCGGCGTGTTCACTGCGTTGTCTATGTATGTATTGTACGAATTAATCCCGCGCAGCAAAACAGCCTGCAGACTGTTCTTTGTTCCCGACCTTAGTCGGGGATGCTGACCGCAATAGGACGGGGAGAGGTCGGGAAAATACGGATGAATCCAGGAAAACACGGATTTTACACAAAGAGGTCTTGTTGTTCATTCGGGGTTAATACTGGAGGATTAAACTGTACTCTAGCGGAGCCTATCATAAACATACGGGAGGACTGGCCTCATGGGGATTCACAAGTATTTTCGCTCTCTGAACGAACTGGAACGCATTATCCGCTGTCCGGGCAAATTCAAATTCGAGGAGCACAGCGTAGCGGCCCATTCCTGGAAGGTCGTACAATACGCCAAAACACTGGCTGATATTGAAGAGAAACACGGTGCGGTGATCGACTGGAAGAAGCTGTACGAGATTACGAGCAGCCATGATTACGGAGAGATTTTTATCGGGGACATCAAAACGCCGGTGAAGCACTCCTCACTCCAGCTAAGGTCGCTGATTCAGCAGGTTGAGGAGGGCATGATCGACAACTTCATCAAGGAGCATATCCCGGATGAGTTCAAAAGCACCTTCTACCATCAGCTGCGCGAGGGCAAGGACGAGTCGATTGAAGGCTTGATTCTGGAGGTTGCCGACAAAATGGATCAGGTATATGAAGCTTTTGCCGAGCTGCAAAGAGGGAACACGGAGAAGGAATTTGTGGTGATGTACCGCAATGCCCTGATCAAGATCAAGAACATTGAGCTGAGATGTGTGGATTACTTCCTGGCAGAAATTCTGCCGGATATGGTGAATGAAGAAACACTGTCCTCCATTGATATTAAAAGAATTACGGAAGAGGCGCTGGCTCTGTAGATGAGCTGTGGCTCTTTTTTCATATATACATATAGAAATACGTCAGGCCTGAAGGTGCTTGCTTGCGTAAGCCCGGGCATACAGCACGGCCGATCCGTTAAAAGCGATATGCAGCGGAATCGTCAGCAGGAGGGAGCCAGTCACCTGTGCGAATAACCCAAAGAAGATCCCTCCGGTAAAAGCAAAGAGCATAAACCTGACGCTCTCGCGGTTCAGCCTGTAATACTGCAAATGGGACACCGCGAACAGCAGCGAGGTTAGGAGAATAGCCCAGCTTATATCGATGATGGAATTGGAATGCAGCTGACCGAGTGCCGGATGGCGCGCAAGTACGGGTAGGATAAGTCCTCTGAAGGCAATCTCTTCAAAGACAGGGAAGGCAAGGACGAAGTTGATTGTATTATAGGTTCCCGCAGGAGAATAGCCGGAGGTTCTTGAGATGATCAGGTTCACAAGCAGAATGACAAGGAATAACGGAAGCACCTTCATCACTTGCTGTGGAGCGTTGAACGTATAGCTGTTGTTCCAGAGAACACTTACCCCAATCATGGCGGCTCCCCAATAATAAATGGTAAATCGTGCTTGCTGCTTAGAGACAACTCCCAGTATTCCCTCGAATATCTTGTATGAAAAAGACAGCAGCATAGCAATAGCGAATGATTCCAGTAACAGCATAAGTGATTACCCTCCGGTGAAAGTGAAAGTGTGTTCAAAACTTCTTCTGATTCTTGCAGCTTTGCAGTTAGAAATCTATTACATATATTACAATAATGAAGGAGATGAATGTTACGGCGGGAAGTTCGGATGAAATGCTACGATAAAGGAAAAATAAGAATGGTGCGTTATATTAGACAGCAATTTTGTGCTATTTGTGAATCAATTTTACGGTGGAATCAGAGAAGGATAGCCGATACAATGATTCTGTATCCACAATAAAATACAATTCATTCACAAATGGAGGTTACATTAACTTATGAATCATAGGGAATTTGCCCCTACTCCGCCAATGGGCTGGAACAGCTGGGATTGCTATGGTGCTTCAGTGACAGAGGCGGAAGTGCGGGGAAATGCCGATTATATGGCCCGCAACCTGAAGGAGCATGGCTGGGAATATATTGTGGTTGATATTCAGTGGTATGAGCCTGGGGCAGTGTCGGACCAATACCGTCCTTTTGTCCGTCTGGAGACAGATGGCTATTCCCGGCTGATCCCAGCGGTGAACCGTTTCCCTTCGGCAGAAGGCGGCCTTGGATTTAAGCCGCTTGCAGATTATGTGCATAGTCTAGGCCTCAAGTTCGGAATTCATATTATGCGTGGTATTCCCCGGCAGGCGGTTCACGACAATACACCTATTAAGGGAACAGCGGTGACAGCACGCGATATCGCGCATACCTGTTCCTTCTGCGGCTGGAACACGGATATGTATGGTGTGGATGCTTCTAAGGAAGGTGCGCAGGAATATTACAATTCTTTATTCGAGCTGTACGCTTCATGGGATGTCGATTACATCAAGGTGGATGACATCGCAGATTCCTGGCTGCATGGCGGCCCGCATCTGGCTGAGATCGAGCTGATCCGCAAAGCCATTGACCATACTGGCCGCAGTATTGTGCTGAGCCTGTCGCCGGGACCTGCACCTGTGAAGCATGCGGAATTCTTGGAGAACCACGCGAATGTATGGAGAATGACGGATGATTTCTGGGACCGCTGGCCGCTCCTGCTGGATATGTTCGACCGCTGTTCCACTTGGGAAGGCCGGCCTAAACCCGGCTGCTGGCCGGATTGTGATATGCTGCCGCTTGGGCGTATTGGAATACGCGGTGTACAGCATGACCGCTGGACAAACTTCACGAAGGACGAGCAAGTAACGATGATGACATTATGGACCCTTTTCCGTTCGCCGCTGATGTTCGGAGGCGAGATGCGTGACAACGATGAATGGACACTGTCACTACTGACTAACCAGGATGTACTGAATATGCACCGCCACAGCTGTAATGCCCGCCAGATCAGCCGTACCGGTGATAGGGTAGTGTGGTTAGCCGAAGGACCTGAAGGAGAGCGGTTCGTAGCCTTATTCAACACAGGGGAGTCACTGGCGGAGGTATCCATATCTATTGCCGATTTGGGAATAGTGGGCAGGGTTAACGCCAAGGAACTATGGACCGGGAAGCAGACAGGTCCGCTCGAAGATACGCTGAGTTCAGCTATTCCGCCGCATGGAGCAGCGTTGTTCAGAGTTTCGGCGAGGTGAGATATACCTCGATAATATAGCGACAGTGACATATAAAAGTAGAAGCAGTACATTAGCATTATAGCTGACGTCCTGCTTCTATATCTGTCCTGCCGCAGCAACTTTACACTTGAAAACGGTACCCCGCTCCCCATACAGTCTGAATATACTTCGGATTGCCGGGGTCCTGTTCGATCTTGTCGCGCAGCCTGTTGATATGAACAGCTACTGTGGCATTATCCCCCATGGCATCGAAGCCCCATATGCGCTCATACAAGGAATCTCTGCTGAACACGATGTCAGCATGGATAGCCAGGAAATGCAGAAGGTCGAATTCCTTTTTCTTCAACTCCAGCTCCCGGCCATGAAGATAGGCTCTGTGAGATAAGGTGTGGATCACGAATGGACCGATTTCGATGCTGCTGCTCTGGGCTGTCAACCCGTTCCCGCCCTTGAGGCGCGAATATTGAGCTAAATTGGATTTGACCCGGGCCACCAGCTCACTTGGTGAAAAGGGCTTGACGATATAATCATCCGCGCCTAGCCCAAGCCCGCGGATTTTATCGATATCCTCCTGCTTGGCAGTAACCATAAGGATAGGAATATCCAATTGGCCTCTGAGCTTGCGGCAAACCGAGAAGCCATCTTCCCCAGGCAGCATCAGATCGAGCAGAATAAGCTGGAATTGTCCTGAGAGTGCCAGCTCGATCCCGGTGATCCCGTCTTCCGCGACCTCCACGGAGAATTGATTAATTTCCAGGTAGTCACGCTCAATGGATGCGATCGCACTGTCATCTTCAATGATTAATATTTTTGTCATAGTTAGCCCCTTTATCCAGCACTGGCAATTGGATGATGATGCACAAGCCTCCTTCAAGAGAGGGTTTAGCGTGAATACTGCCGCCCATCCGGCTGACTGCTTTTGCGGTTATTGCAAGCCCTAATCCACTGCCCTTGGTAGGGTTGTTGCGCGAAGGATCGCTGCGGTAGAACACATCAAACAGCTTATCAAGCGCATTCTCCGGCACGCCGGGTCCATTATCCTCCAGGTAGATAAACATGTCACTTCCCTTAACTTCGGTACGAATAGTTACTTGAACACGCTCTTTCATTTTATATTTCCAGCTATTCTCCAGGATATTGAAGAAGATACTGCTCAGCTGCGCCGGATCGGCAAAGATATGCACATCTTGAGCCAGAGCAGCAATGATTACATCCAGCCCTTTCTCTCTATATTCTTCGGCAGTAGCTTTAATTAAGGAGAGAAGCTCTTGATTGACTTCCAGGACCTCCGGTTCATAAGGATAATCCCCCAGATCCATTTTGGAGAAAAGAAAGATTTTACCCACCATCCGGTCAATATCCTCAGCTTTAGTCTTGATCATGTGAATATATTTCTTCTGGGATTCAGGGGTTGTGGCCACACCATCCAGCAGACCCTCTGAATACGCCCGGACCGAGGTCAGCGGAGAACGGAGATCATGCGAGATACCGGCAAGCAGCTCCCTGCGGCTCTCATCCTGCTTCTGAATCAGCCGCTGAGACTCCTTAAGGCGTAGGGCCATGTCATTAAAATCTTCACAAACGGGAGCGAATTCATCCTTATTCTCGTAGTGAATTCTAACATCGAGATTGCCGTCCCTGATCTGATGAACTCCCTCTGCCAAAGTATCCAGGGGCTGCTTGATCCGTTTGAATACAAACCGGGTTAGAAATTGATTCGTCAAAATAATAGTGGCGATGATCCCCAGGGTGATCACAATAATGAAGGTAACCATAGCTGGAGTGACCTTCCCGTTATCGTAGTTGGTTGCCGTGCTGAAAATGCAAACGGTATATGCTCTGCCGCCAACCCGCAGTTGTTCTGCATAGACCTCCTGGTCCTTGACGGAAGCAAAACCCTCTCCATCCATGGCCCAAATCGCCTGCAGCAGCTTGTCTGTCTGCCCGCCCTCAAGGAGGCCAAAGCTGAACAGACTTTTCGTTGAGGAATAAATAACGAGACTCAACCCGTCTCTCTGCAATATATCTTCGATCTTACGTGTGGTTTGTTCCTGATTCCCGTCTCTGCTGTCCTCAAGCAGCTTCGTGGACAGCTGAATCAAATCATCGTATCCGGTATAGAACGGGCCTTGCTTATCCTGCTTCGATACTTGAAAAAGAAGTGCCACACCAACAAAAGCAATGATCAGGGAAATACATACCGGTATTACAATCATAAGGATATTTGAGATGAACAAGCGCCGCTTAATGGTCATACCCGGTTCCTTCCTGTCGACATTTTCTCGTATATTTAATGCAATCATAACATCCTTGCAGCAGGGCTGCTAATCTGTACGCAAGGCGTAGATGGGCCGGAGTCTTGCCGCTTTGTTGGCGGGCATGATGCCGAAGAACACACCGATAAAAAGTGAGAATATAAACGAAATCGTCACCATGTTCCAGGCATAACCTACCTGCAAGGCTGTCAATTGGCCGACAAGCCAGGTTAGCCCTAATCCCACTCCAATGCCGATGATTCCGCCCAAGGTGCTAAGCACAACCGACTCAATGATGAATTGCAGCAGAACATCTATCTTTTTGGCGCCAATCGCTTTGCGTATGCCGATTTCGCGGGTGCGTTCGTTCACCGAAATAATCATAATGTTCATAATTCCGATTCCGCCGACGAAGAGGGAAATCCCGGCAATCCCGGCGAGGGCCATGGACAGGGTGCCGGAGGTCTTCTTCAAGGTGTCCAGCATCTGCTTGGAATCGAAGATGCTGTAGGCATCCTTGGCGTGCAGAAACTTTTTGTCCAGAATCTGTGAGACGGCTGCTTTAACAGGCGCTACGTCATTTTCACTCAAGGCGGTTATGGCAAAAGTCTGAATGCCCTTGCTCTGCAATAGCCGCTCGGAAGAAGCCAAGGGGATCAGGATTTTCTTATCATTTGATCCGCTGAGTGAGGAGCCTTTCGCCTGCAGCAAGCCTACAATTTTGAAGGTTGTGCCGTTCAGCTGGAGTTCATGGCCAACCGGGTTTTCAGCACCAAACAGCTTTTTAGCGGTTTCTGTACCGATTAGAGCAGTCTTCTGCCGGTACTCGTTGTCGATATCAAGCAGGAACCGGCCGGACTGAACATGAAAGTTCTGCACCTTCTCGTAACTCGGGGTGATGCCTTCGAGCGAGACGGTGGTATGGACCGAAAGGTACTTGGCGGTTACATTGCTGCTGATCGTAGGCGAAACCTGGTCTACACCAGGCAATTTTCCGAAAGCTGCGACTTCCTCATTCGTGAGGGAGGTGACTGTTCCGCGTCCGGCGATCATTACCGTTAACTGGTTGGTGCCCAAATCACTGAACTGACTGGTGATCTGGCCCGTGACACCCTGTCCAACCGAGACAAGCAGGATGACCGAGGATACCCCGATGATAATACCCAGCATGGTGAGGAAGGAACGAACCTTGTTGCCGACGATGCTCATCAGCGCCATTCGTATACTCTGAAAAAGAATCATTGGTCATTTCTCCGATCTTCCACCAGACATCCATCTTGAATCCGGATCACCCGCTTCGCTTGTTCAGCAATCTCCAGATCATGAGTAATTACAATAATGGTATGCCCCTGTTCATTCAGCATTTTGATCATTTGCATGACCTCTTGTCCTGTCTTGGAATCCAGTGCCCCGGTAGGCTCATCGGCAAGCAGAATGGGGGGATTGCCGGCCAGTGCTCTGGCGATGGCGACTCTCTGCTGCTGGCCTCCCGACAGCTCACTGGGACGATGATGCATCCGGTCCTGAAGGCCCACCTTCTCAAGAGCTGCAGCGGCCAGCTGTCTTCGCTCACGGTGAGACAAGCCCCGGTAGACAAGCGGCAGTTCGACATTTTCGATAGCGGATAATTTCGGAAGCAGGTTGAAGTTCTGGAAGATGAAGCCTATTTTCTCGTTACGGATTTGCGCCAGACGGTTATCGGATAATCGCCTGACGTCTTGACCGTCCAGCAGATAGCTTCCTTCATTGGGAATATCCAGGCAGCCTATCATGTTCATCAGAGTTGATTTTCCTGATCCAGAAGGGCCTATGATGGCAACGAACTCGCCGTGATGGATAACAAAAGAGAGGCCTTTGAGTACCGTCATCTGTTCCTTGGCCATCATATATCCGTGGACCATATGCTCAATCCGGATCAGGGGTTCTGCAGTCATTGGACACCGCCTTCAGCGCTGCCGCTGTTGTCGAAGCCGCCTTCATCTCCGCCACCCATGTCGAACAGGCCCGGGGCCGCAGGAGCGGCAGTGCTGGCAGCCACGATTGTTGGAACAATCACCTGTTCTCCTACGCTCAGACCACTGGCAATTTCAATCCGGCTTTCATCGTGTATACCTACAATAACAGCCTTTGTCTGTATTGGAGGCGGAGTGGCGGAGCTGCCCTTGGCGGAAGGGGTCTGCTCCGGCTTCTGCTCTTGCACCTGAACGTAATATTTGCCATCCTTTTGCGTCACGGACTCGATGGGAAGGAGGAGAATGTTGTTCTTCTCCTCAATCGTAATCAGCCCTTGTGCCGACATGCCCGTTCTGGCTCCGTTAGAGTCAGCGAGCAGAAGAGTCACTTCAAAGACGGAGACGCCGCCCGTCACCGTTCCCTCGTCAGCAATTCGCGTGACTTTGCCCGGATAGGCTGTAGTGGGCAAGGCATCCATTCTAAGGGTCGCCGGCATGCCCAGCTTAATCTTGGGAATATCCAGTTCATCAATCTTGATAGTAACGCTCAGATTCTTGTAGTCGGTAATGGAGAATACTTCGGCTCCGTCCGTGACCATCCCGCCTGAGGAGGCGCTGATCTTAGTGACTGTTCCGTCCATAGGTGCCTTAATGGAAGCGGGAGGGATGTGATCCTTCTTCAGTGCTTCAAGCTCGGTCAGTGTCGCCGTAATCGTATCCTTAGTTCTTTCAATAGCAAGCTTCGCCGCATCGACTTCGGATAGGATAGCACCGTCCATGATGAGCTTCTTATACTGATCCTGTTTTTCCTGCAGATCATTTTGCGACTGTCTGAGCGTATTTTCCTGTATTCTCACGTTGCTGGCTACATTGGCTCCCTCATAGGTCAGCAGAACCTGGCCCTTTTTTACCTGTTCATTTTCCTGAACCGATACCCGGGCTACATTCCCCGAGTCCTTAGCATAGACAATTTTTGTATTCGTGGCTTTCACAGTGCCGGAGCCTTTCACGGTGACGGAGAGATCGCCCTTTGTCACCGCAGTTGTTTGAACAGCGGGATGATTTCCTTGCGTGCTCTTGTCCGGCCACAAGCTAAAGGCTATGATTCCTGCGGTCACAATTATTGCGGCTGATAGCCAGACTGTTTTTTTGATGTTCATAGCGATCCTCCGCTATCTGGATTTGTCGTGTTTTTCGGGGCAGTGGTTGCCTCCGGGGCTTTCGCCGCAGGCGTGTAGGTCAAGTTGTAGCTTTGGCTGCCCAAGAGAATTTTCTCTCCCTGGAACTCATCATATATAGTCACAAGGAATTTTCCGCTCCGGAGTGTCTTATAAGCGCTGCTTGTCAAGGTTGCCGAATAGGTCAGGAATCTTCCTGTCACCAGATCGGTCCCAGGTACAAGTGTCTTTTCCTGCGTCTGACCGAGAGGATCTGTCAGCTGCACGACCAGCTTATGCGCGTAAGCGCCCATATCATACAGATTATCCTTGGCAAGGGAGTAGATCAGATTAACATTCAGCGTATCCTGCCCCTCAGCTACAGCTCCCGTGGCATTGGTTACTGTGAACGTGTATGGGAACAATTGCAATCCGTTACCAAGGGTGGTCAGTGCAGCGGGAGTCTGAATATGGAGTCCGAGTGCTTGAGGGTTAATATAGGCTGTCGGAGTCCCGCTTGGTGCTGTCAGCTTACCTTCGCTAACCCCTTCTCCGACGGAGAGCATCAGCTGGGAGGCATCGAGGGATGCGGGCAGCTTGCTCCACACGGTCACCACATTCTTGCCCTTGGGTGCAGTCGCAAGCACGGATTGGCTGACTTCCGCTTCATAATAGGTATTGTCTGGCGTCTTGTAGTACGCCACGAGTCTGGACAATTCCGCTTTCCGGGCTTCAAGACTGTTTACCTCAAGCTCCGTATACACAATATTCTGGCTCGTCCCGTTATATAGGATCGTCCGGCGTTCTTTGACCTCCGCCCGTTTGCCTGCGGTTTCGATGTTGAACGCTGTTGTACCGTCGGCTGCCGGAGGGATGCCGGGGGCTACCTGCCGTGTGTTCAGGGAGAGGAAGGCTTCCGCAGTATCGTCCGCACCGCTGTTCAGTCCGATCTTGATTTGATCGAGTGACTGCTCATACGGGAGCTTGCCGATCACATAATACACTGCGCTGGCTCCTGCGGCGAGCTGCTGGCTGGAGCCTGCGGCCACTACCTGCACCGAAGGGTCCAAGGCGGTTTGTCCTGCTTTGATTCCCCCTGTAAAAGCAGGGAGTATCACTGCCGCATCTCTGGCATTGCGGATCCTGATTTTGGCCACAAGCAAATCCTCGGTAGTCCACGGCAGGCGCTGAACCGATTCCAGAACGACGCCGAAGGTTCCGAAGCTGTTATCAATGGTGTACTCGGAGTCTACGGAGTTATTCATTTCCAGAGCATATGGGATTTGGTACAAGGCTGCAGGAAAGAGCACCTTGCCCTCGGCGGCCGGCTCCACCAATTGGAGCTTAAGCGTCCCCTGGTTCACATTAAGCGGTACTTCAGCAGAGAACGGCAGGATTTTCTCTTCAAGTGGCTTCAGCGTAAGGCTTGCAAGCGCCTTGTTATTGATGGGGAAGGAGTAGCCTTCCTTGGCTATTACGGATAATTCATAAGCCGGCAGGGTGACTGCTTTGTTACCGGCATTTTTGATCCGCAGCTGTATCGTCCACAAGGCTTTTTCACCTGTAGAGGAGACAGATGCTTTTTGTAGCTGGGTCTCAATGGTATTGCTGTTGATCCCGATTTTTTTGACCGCATAGGCATTCACGTTAAGGCTTGGATAGGTTGCGTCCGGGAGCCGGAAGGAGACCACAGGCAAGTCAACCTTAAGTCCTGCATTCTCCTCAGTAATTAACAACGACATCTTTGTTGTTGTTATGTAGGAAGGAATTTCAGCCAGGTAGTAGACCTTCTTATTCTCACCGGACTGCACTTTGTAATCACGGCTGGCACTATCCAGCGTCAGCTCAAGTGTGGAGCCGCCGGAGGATTCGAGGTACACCCGGTGGCCGGGTGCAGAGAGTGCCTTAGCGCCAAGATTCGTTAAGCCCAGAGCGACTTTGGCATAGGTCTTGTTATTGAAGCGGTAGATTTGCAGACTGTCCGGCTTCAGGGTAATCGGAAGGTTGCTGATGGTGATTTTTTGGCTTATACCCTGCTGAACGTAAGGGGTATAAACGGCCGGAACAGTGAAGCCCCCAAGCTTCTTCTGGTAGTCAGAGCCGCTGAAGTCGAAGCCGAATAGTGAAATCTTGATTCCGCCAGGCTTGGCTGTCTTATTGATGTTCACATAGTAGGTTACAGATAATTGTTCCTTTGGAGCGACCTCCAGCTTAGTTTTATCCTCCGGAATAGGGCTGCCTTTAAGTGTTGCTCCTTCTGGAGTGGTAACCTTGGCGAAGATATTGAACAGCTTATAAGAGCTGCTGCTTGTATTGCTATAAGTCAGTGTATAAGTCAGGCTGTTTCCGCCATTCCCCCTGGCCAGCTGCACATCGGTCAGCTTTACGCTAACTCCAGCCTGAATGGCCACAGAGGACAGTTGAGACAAGGCGTGGGTATGATTTTGCTGCGGCTTATTTACAGTAACGCTGCTGGACGCCGCAGATGCAGATAAACTGAAGTGCTGACTTGCAATAATTGCTCCTAACACCAGAACGGCATAGGCACGGTAATTCTTCATTTCATTCCCTCCCAATATTCATAACCCGTCTATACTTGAAACAATCCTAGAGGATTATTCCTATCTTACGGGAAAGGTTTAACACAAGAATAAAAAAAGAGGGGAAGAACCTGGTATAAATATAAATAGGAGTTAAACTTTTTATAAACTCTTAACGGTATTTCATCTTTTGAGACGAAAAAAGACGAATGACAATTTCTCCATTCTATCAATTTCGGATTATTTCCGCCGCATTCAGTTTTTTTAACATTCACTTAACAGGTATAATCGCGGCGAGAGAAGAGTATGTCTTGAAACATTGCTTAGAATATATGGAGGCCCGTACCTATTTTCCCCGTACATGCACTTCTAGGCACCTACCCACATACATTAAAAGGACCATGAACCCGTAGTTCTCGCTTGCAGATCGGTTTATTGTACCTGTGCGGGAGGTGTCGCCAAGGTGCCTGGAATCATAAGCACGATTGCGCTGCTGATCAAAGAACTGACGCTGCTGGTATCCTACGTAAGGAACAACGCTTTTCTCCAGCCTCTATCGGAGCAGGATGAGAGCAAATACTTAGGGATGATGGCAGAGGGGGACGCCAAGGCACGGAATTTGTTAATTGAGCATAATCTGCGGTTGGTTGCCCATATAGTGAAGAAATTCGACAACACCGGCGAAGACATGGAGGACCTGATCTCCATCGGAACGATTGGACTCATTAAAGCTATCGAAAGCTACCGTCCCAACAAAGGGACAAAGCTGGCCACTTTTGCTGCCCGTTGTATTGAAAACGAAATCCTGATGCATCTCCGGTCGCTGAAAAAAACCCGCAAAGAAGTGTCCCTGCACGATCCGATTGGGACAGACAAGGAAGGCAATGAGATCACGCTGATTGATATCCTCGGCGGGTCTGAGGATGATGATGTCATTAAGGAAGTTGATCTGAAGATTGAGAAGAGCAAGATTTACCGTAACCTCGATATTCTCGATGAACGTGAGAAGGAAGTCGTGGTCGGGCGGTTTGGTTTAGATACTGGCGGGCAAGAACGGACGCAGCGGGAGATTGCGAAGGAGCTGGGGATTTCGCGGAGTTATGTTTCACGGATAGAGAAAAGGGCGCTCATGAAGCTGTATCATGAGTTTTATAAGGCGAAGCGTTGAAAGTTTAAAGATTAAACGAAGGTAATTCACACAGTAGAATGATCTCTAAACGACTTGTCTATGGATAAGTTGCTTTTGTTTAATCACAGACAATAATGCAAAGGGCAAGGAATACTAGACATCTTATTGTGCAGACGAATTTATACGAAGCGTTTCCTGAATATCCTTTTTTCATTAGCCAGCTCAGAAAATAATCAGATGGGGGCGTCCTTAAAAGGGCGCCCTTTTTAATATAGCATACGGACTGGATGGGCTAGTAATAAGAAGGACTTTTGCCCTCGATATCTTATGGATACTGGACACTTCCAGTCAAGCGGTTCGGGCTGCATAGAAATGATAAAAGACTCAGGTAATTGCTCTAACCGTTTGCCGTTCCACAATGGAGTGGGTACAGATTTGGCTCTTCGCAGGTTCCCCCGTTTCAATCATGCTGATCAGCTTCTCGGAAGCGATCATTCCAATGTCAGACAGCGGCTGGCGCACCGTAGTCAATGGCGGATTAACCATCCGGGCTAATCGGAGATCGTCGTATCCCATGATGGAGATATCCTCAGGCACATTCAGTCCATGTTTTGTAACGGTGGAAAGGGCACCGATTGCCATTTCGTCACTGGCAGCGAAGACAGCGGTAATCTCCGGCGTTTTCCGTAATATCGTTTCCATGGCTCTGCTGCCGCTCTCATATAGAAAATCACCATAAACGAGGTAACGGCTCTCAAAGGCAATGCCGTGTGCTTCCAGCGCTTTGCGGTATCCCTCGACTCTTGGAGTTCCGGCGATGGGATCGCCCTTGGTTCCGCTGATCATGGCGATCTTGCGGTGGCCTTTGGTGAGCAGATAATGGACAGCATCATAGGCTGCCTGGTAATCATCGACCTTCACATAAGGGACATTGGCAAAATCGGTTTGGGATGAGATTAGCACCACCGGGATTCTCATGCTTTCCAGCATGTCATAATACTCTTTCTTGAGCACTTCACTGGAGAAAATAATCCCGTCCACCTGTTTCTCGCGCAACAGCTGCAGATACTTCAGCGTACGTTTCCCGTCCTGATCAGTATTGCAGACCATTACACTATAATTGCGGTCATGGACGAATTCGTCGATTCCGTGGAGCAGATCGGAGGAGAAGGCACTCGACACATCAGGAAATAATACGCCGATGGTTTGGGTACGCTTGTTAATCAGTCCGCGGGCGATAGCGTTCGGCTGGTATTTAAGCTCTTTGATGGTCTGGTCGACCTTTTGCTTCGTTTTATCTGAATATCCGCCTAAGTTATGCAGAACCCGTGAGACGGTGGCAATGGACACATTCGCCTTTTGGGCAACATCTTTAATTGTGGGATTCATGTAATCTCCTACCTATCGCTTAGCAGTAAAGTAACATTCTCATTTGTTAGAAATTAAAACTTTAGGAAGTAAACGTTTACTGAAAATATAATTCCTAACAGATATTTTGTCAACCGGAACTAAAAATGGAGAAAGTAAGCATTGACAAGGAAAAATAAACAAGATAATTTTATGGTAAGCGTTTACGTAGTGAGAATTTAAGGTTATGAGCAATACAATACATAACTTAGATTTAAGTAAACGTACAAATTTGCACCAGGGATATTATCGGATGGGGAGGGGAATGTCCTACTAAAGGTATATTTTTGCCCACTTGAGTAAACGTTTACGTTGCGACAGCACCTTTTCCTGAAGCTATGTCTTTATGCAAGCCGCCATCCGTATTTCAGTCTTTATAGCATTGTGTATTCTCAAAAATGTGAGTATGAAGGAGAGGTCTTATGGTCAGGAAACAAGCAGTTCTTTATTTCAGTTTACTGTTATTGCTGGTTCAAACTTGTACAACAGGCTATGCCCGCAGCGGAACGGCTCAGGCGGAGCCAGCGGGTGCAGCGCATTCTAAAATACTAAAAATGGTGCCCTCAAAGGCACGATTCGCCCCGGGTGAAGCCGCAGAGCTGGTTTTGACCCTTGATCAATCTGCCGGTTGGAGTGGCAAGCTGCATCTGCAAATTTATCAGCTGAATACCCTGGTTGCCGAAGGCGACAAGGCGCTGACAGTTTTGCAGGAAGGAAGCAACAAGCTTGCCGTGGCCTGGACGCCCCCTGCTGAGGATTTCCGCGGCTATACGGCCAAAGCATGGATTGAGGGCGATGCGCCTACTGAGTATATGACCGCAGCGATCGATGTTTCGAGCGATTGGACGCGTTTCCCAAGATACGGATACGTAGCTGATTTTCCGCAGGAGACGGTGGAGGAAAGTGATTCCAAGCTCAAAGAATTGTCCCAGGACTACTACATTAATGCCTACCAGTTCTATGATTGGATGTGGCGGCATGATGTTTCGGTCTACTCCAAAACCGACGGGAATGGACAGCCGCTGAAGGATGCGGACGGCAATTTCATTGATGAAGACATAAATGCGGATACACACTACACAGATCTGCTGGGCCGTTCGCTGTATCCCCTGAGCGTTAAGCAGCAGGTAGAGGCTGCGCAGAAATACGGCTCTGCAGCCATGGCTTATCAAATGAATTATGCGGCGCGTGAGAACTATGAGGACTTCGGCGTTAGTCCCGAGTGGGGACTCTATAACAGTGCCCAGCTCGACAAGAGCAATCCACAAAAGGACCAGAACGGATATACCTTCGATGTGAACGGGAAGACGACATCCCTGTTCCTTCAAGACCCGGGCAGCAAGTTCTGGCAGGACTACATCACCAAGCAGTTTGACCGTTCCATTAATACCTTTGGGTTCAATGGCATCCACCTGGATCAATGGGGAGCCAATGACAACAATTTCTTATACGACTATAACGGTAACAAACGGTATTATTCCCTGGATTATGCCCAGCTGATTAATTCGGTCAAGGATTCTTTGCTCGCAAATAATCCAGGGAAGAGCAAGGTTACGTTCAATATGGTGGGAGGCAACGCTGAATACAGCGCTGTTCCAAGTCCGGGTACAAAAACCGATTTCGACTACAGTGAGATTTGGCAGGACCGCAACAATTACCGCGATATTCAAAAGGTCGTGGAAGCTACCCGGGAAAAAGACGGCGGCAAGGCAATGGTGATCGCCGGTTATATGAACTACAAAGAGGCTACAGGTCTGCCGACCAGAGGAACGGAAGCGCAGGATGTTCCGGTAACGCTGGATTACCAGTCCCGGATTGCCAAAGCATACGGCTGGGTGGGTAACTTTGGCCGCAAGGATACAGATGCGGTGACGTTTACGGTAAATGCGCCAGCAGACGGTATGTATACGCTTGCCCTGAATTATGGACAGGGCAATGGCTCCGGTTCTCCGGAAGGCAAGCTGATGGTTAACGGTGAAGTTGCCGCAGCGGCCATTTCCTTCGATGCCAATACGGGGTGGGGCAATCCGACTGCACAGGCCAGGGTGGCAGCAGCGCTGAAGAAGGGCGAGAATTCAGTTAAAGTTACGCTGAATACTAACGACCTTTGGCTTAATCTGGCGGGCCTGGAGGTCCAAGGCCAAGGAATCAATGAACGCTACGAGGCGGTAGATGCCAAGCTGGATACCGTAATCGTGGATCAGTACAGCCATGTGTATTATTTTGATACCGCAGGCGATTACGTGAAGTTCCATGTGAACGTTCCCGCTGAAGGAGATTATCCGCTCGGATTCAGCTATGCTTCAGATTGGCAGGCAGTGAACCGTCACCTGCTCGTTAATGATGCGCCTCAAGGTGAGGTCTCATTCGCAGGTATAGGTACTTGGGATAAATTTTTAGAGCAAAATAATCTGGCAAAGGTTCATCTGAACGCAGGCGACAATACCATAACTCTTAAGGCACCTACAGATGATCTTGGTATCAAGCTCAAGTATATGACTGTCGGCGCGCAGAAATATTATGCACTGTATGCAGATGTACCACAGACCAACAGCATTAAATATAGCGAGAGCAAGACGGACAACTTCGGACAAGCCGGACAGACCGTCACTTACAATGTATATGCAGACCACGCGCTGGATGCAATTACGGTGCTATATCATGGTGACAACGACCCTGTGATGTCGGTACTGGTGGACGGGGAACCGGCTCCGCAGGCGCAGAATATCACGTTCCCTAAAACAGCCGGCGGCTGGGACGGCTCCATGCAGCCCCGTGAATTGTCTGTGCCTGTCAAAGGAGGACTCCATAAGATTACGCTGAAGATGGAATCAAGCGGACAATATACCAATGTGGGGGGGATTATTGCCGGAGGGTACGAATACAGCACTGGCGGCGCTGAAACGACTGGAGGGGTTGCACCTATAACCGGCTATGCCTCTGATTTCAATAATGTCAATGACCGGGTAGCCTTCACTGTGAGCGCGGCTCAGTCAGGCCTCTACGATCTCGGCTGGATTTATCAAAATGATGCCCAGGGGGCAGTGACCGTCAGCCGCAGTGTGTATATTGACAATGGCGCGGGCACTCCTGTAAGCTTTGCACCAACCGCTGGCTCCGGGTGGGGAGTAGCGGCAGTGAACGGCATCCAACTGGCGGAAGGCGCAAACCGCATTGTCATCAAAATGCCGGAGGGGCAGGACAGCGGGATCAAGCTGGATAAGCTGACCGTTACATTGTCCGGTGATTCGAACGCTGTAACCCGCAGCTATGAAGCCGAAAGTACCGAAACGGAGCCTCCTTTTTCGCTCTACAAGGATACCGTGCTGAATTTTGGCGAAGCGGGAGAGCAGGTGAGTTATCGGGTGAACATCCCTCAATCGGGTGAACAGAGTCTGATCTTCACCTATTCCAATGCAGGCGGCCTAACTACCCGTTCGGTCTACATTGACGGCGTGCGGGCCAAGGATGAACAGGGCAAGGATCTGAAGATTGGATTGGATGGTACAGAGAGCAGTGAGAAGTACAGCGGGGACGGATATGTGATTATTCCACACATGGAGGCGGGAACCCATACCGTTACATTGAAGATGGAAGCGGAAGATATTGCCGGAAGCGTCCGGTTGCGCGGTGTAACGGCTGGCTATTTCAACGAGCCGTCCTTGCGCCTGATGGATGCCGGGCTGGCATCGATGGGTGCAACCCATATTGAGCTGGGAACGGCCGAGAAGCAATCAGAAGGCCCGAATATGCTGGCCCATGAATACTATCCGAACCGCAGCAAGAAAATGCTGGAATCCACCAAGGACTCCATGCAGGAATACTATAAATTTAATGCTGCCTATGAAAACCTGCTGTTCGGCAGCAAGGCCGATGCATCCGCTGTAGTGTCCGTCGAAGCGGCTGGCGGCAATTTGGCAACAAGCAAAGACGGAACGGAGAATACGCTCTGGACAACGGTCAGAAAAAATGACGCGAATCCAGGCTTTGAGCGGTATGATGTGCTGCATCTGATCAACCTGCTAAGCAATGACGACAACTGGAGAAATGCAGCCAATGAGCCATTGGTCCTCCATTCTTTGAAAGTGTCATACGACGTCGGCATCACCGAGAACGAAGCGCCGGATCTGAAAGTCTATGCCGCTAGTCCTGACATCGGGCATGGTCTGTCACAAGAGCTGAAGTATACCTGGAACGGTGAACAATTGCAGATTGAACTGCCGTCACTGCAGTATTGGACGATGATTTATATCGACAAGGCACCGAAGACAGCAGCGGTTCAGCCGATCTTCCGTGCTGAAGAGCCCAACCTTCCAAGCCCGGCACCGACTGCAACCGCAGCTCCGACCCCGGCAGCTACTGCAGCCCCCGGAAGGACGGAAAACTCTGCAGGAAAGCCGTCGGCAACGCCCACACCTGAATTGGCGGAACGTGGTGCGCTCGTGTTGCAGGCGAAGGACTTAAGCAGAGCGGTCGACGGGACAATCACAATCGCAATTGATGAGGAGAAATACAACCGGATTTTGATTCCTGTCTTTGTTGCGGAAGGAATGCAGGGAAAGAACCTGCAGCTTCAAGGAAGTGATTTCACACTGGATTTCATCCATGACAATATCCTTCAGCTACTGGATGAGAACAAAGGGAAAGTAGCCGCCGGGTCACAAATTCAAATTACCTTCAATAAGATCGCGCCGAAGGACGCTTATCTTCCGGGTGTGAAGCCTTGGGTTCCTGCAGGAGCGGCCTATGATTTTGAATTCGGAGTAACGGCGGCAAACGAAGGATTATCCAGACTTGGTTCCTTTAGAAGCCCGGTTCAGCTCACCTTAAAGGTTGGTGAACAAGGAGATTTGAGTGAATTGCTGGGAATCTACTCTTTCAATGAGCTATGGAAGAAATGGGAATACATCGGCAGCAAAACAGACAGCGCCAAAGGGGCAGTTACAGCGGCGCTTAGTCACTTCAGCCGTTATACCGTGTTCGCTTACGACAAAACGTATGCTGATGTGCCTGCGGATCATTGGGCATACAAAGCCATCCATACACTGACGGCGAAGCATGTGATCAATGGAATGACAGAGAACACCTTCAATCCATCGTTGAAGGTCACACGCGCACAGTTTGCAGCCTTGTTGGCCAAAGCGCTTCAATTGAAGGGAGACGGTCCTGCTCCATTTACGGATGTAGCTGCGGGCAGCTGGTACGCAGGTGATGTGGCCGCAGCTTATCAGGCGGGCCTGGTTACCGGAAGAGGCGAAAAGCTGTTTGCGCCCAATGAAGCGATAACCCGGCAGGAGATGGCGGTGATGCTGGCTAAAGCATTCGAGAAAGTCGGCGGCCCCGGCTGGACAGAGGAGGCAGCGCCAGCATTCGTGGACCGCAAAGAAATTTCAGCCTGGGCACAGGCAGCTGTTCAGATTGTAAAATCAGCCGGTCTCATGAAAGGATACAGCAATGGGACCTTTGCACCCGGAGATAATGCTACCCGGGCAGAAGCGGCACTATCTATAGTAGATTTAATCCAATAGAACCAGTTATGACTTGTATCTCTTCTGTTTCTGTTTCTTGATAGGATACTAACCGATTAATAAGGGTGATTCTGGTGAATACAGAAGTCATCCGTTGCAGTTCAAGGGTCACTGAGGTGGCCCTTTCTTAAATAATAGGAATTTATATGTTTTGGGTCCCCGCAAAGTAATTGACTAATCCTCGAAGCTAAAGCCCCACTTTGTGGGGTTAATTTAGGTTATGTCACAGAAAGGATGCATTATGAAAAACAGAAAAAACTCGCTGGGTGTAAGGCTTATTCAACTGTTTGCTGCTATAACGATACCGCTTCTTTCCGTGCTGTTTGCAGGGGGATACTATGCCAAGGAAAATGTATTAGCTCAGGTATCCAGATCCTATCAGAATTTGGTCAACTCCAATTTGAAAATGATGGAGAGCAGTCTTGAGGATATTACGATTAATCTGGTGGATATTGTCGATCATGACGTGAATTTTCTCCAATTCAATACTCCGGGGCTGACAGACTCCGATTATTATTTTGCCCGTATGGGAATTATGCAAAGAAATCAAGCCTATCAGGCCTATTATCATAGCGTGGACATGTTTTATCTGTACTCCGGCGTCAACGATACGTTGACATTATCCAATGTATTAGGAACGACGGAGGATTATATGGATGAGGTACGGGCTTGGATCACGAACAGGGTCCACAATGAAGATCATTTAGAACCGCTCCAGTACAAGTGGACAATCGTTAAGATTGCAGGGGATTACTATTTAAACCGGACAGTCGGCAATAATCTGGGCAATCCCTCCTATATCGGTGCGCTTATCCGGATTGACTCCATGCGCTCACCGCTGGGCAATCTAAATCTGCAATCCGGCGGTGATGTTCTTATCGTAGATAATGAAGGGAATATCTTAACCAGTCCTTCGGAAACGATGGGCAGCGACTTCAAGCTGCCGCGTGAGAAGTTGAACCGCAATTCTTCGTTTTCTTTTAAGCATGGGGGCGTGAAATTGTTCGTGGTGTCCAGCCAATCAGCCACCCTGGGAATCAATCTTTCCGTGGTCATCCCCGATTCAGAGCTGCTGCAGGGATTGAATATTTTCCAGATGATTATTAATGTGCTTCCCTTTTTTATTCTGATCACTCTGCTGGTCTACTTATATTATTTCCGCCGTATGGTCATCCGTCCGATTCTGGATTTGCTGGGCGGTATCCACCGCATCAGAAAAGGGTCCATGGAAACCCAGCTTCCTTCTTCTAACCTGCTAGAGTTTCAGGCACTGAATCAGGCGTTCAATACTATGGTTGTAGAAATACAAAATTTGAAAATTGATGTATACGAGGAACGGCTAAATGCGCAAAAAGCAGAGATGAAGCATTTGCAGATGCAAATTAATCCTCACTTCTTTCTGAATACGCTCAATATCATTTTTCAGCTTGCCGACCTCAAGCGTTACGAATTAGTGAAAAAGACCGTGCGTCACCTGGTGCAGTATTTCCGCTTTATGCTTCAGGTCAAGGATAACAGCATTACTTTGGGACAAGAGATAGCGCATCTCAGCAATTATCTTGAAATTCAAAAGATGCGCTACCAGCAGTCCTTTGATTTTCAGATTACCATAGCCGAAGATCTTAGGAGCGCCTTTATACCGTCCTTGATTGTACAGCCCTTTGTAGAGAATGCCATGCTTCATGGCATAAGTTTGAAAGCAGAGAAGTTCTATTTGGAAATTTCGGCCGTCCGCTCTGAAGAAGAGAACGGTACCATGATCATTGAAATCTCGGATAACGGAAAAGGCAGCAGTGCCGAGAAACTGCAGGGTTTAAATTCACCTGATTACACGCCCGGAACTGAGGAAGGGCACATTGGCATCTGGAATGTAAAGCAAAGATTGGCTATGCGTTATGAGGGGAATGCCGGGATTTATTTCAGCGGGAATGAGCCGTCCGGATTCCGTGTACGGCTGATTCTGCCCATTGAATATACAGAAGGAGAACGATAAGCTATGCGGTTATTAATTGTAGATGATGAACAGTTTGCCGTAGAGGGGCTTCTCTACTGCTGCGACTGGAAGGCGTTTGGGATTGAAGAGGTCTTGACGGAAAACAGGGCAGACAGAGCCAGGGATATTGTAAATGATAAAAAAATAGATTTGCTGATTTGCGATATTGAAATGCCTGATGAAGACGGGCTTTCGCTGGTGGGCTGGGTGAGGGAGCACTCTCCCTGGACGGAGTCGATATTTCTGACCTGTCATTCCGAATTTTCCTATGCAAAAAAAGCCGTTAACCTCGGGAGTTTTGATTATCTGCTGAAGCCGGTTGACACGGATGAACTGCTGTCTGCGGTATCGGGCATGATTGCAGCCGTCCGCGAGAAGGAAGAATATGAGTCTTACAATAAAATGTACCATAAGTATTTAAATCTGTGGCAGCAAGAAAAGCCGATGCGGGTGGAACGTTTCTGGCAGGACTTATTGTCCCGCAGCATCCTGACTTTTGGGGATTTTTTTGAACGGGAGCTGGCCGGTGCGGGTGTGGGGCTGCATCCTGGCGATCTGGTGCTTCCCATTCTGATCAGCATTGAGGAGTGGAGTAAACCCTTAAGTCCGCGTGATCAGGAAATCATGGAATATGCCGTGAAGAAAGCGGCGGCGGAATTTTTTACAGAAGCGTACCAAGGGGAGGCAGTGACAGACAAAAACGGGGTTCTGTTCATTTTGCTGTACGCCAAAGGGACGGAGGGCGGACGGGCGGCTGAGAACCTTAGTATTCAGAAGCTCATTGCCACGGGTATACGTTTTATCAAGGCATGCCAGGAGTTGTTCTACAGCATAGCAACCTGCTATGTCGGATCATTCAAACCTCTTCAGGAGCTGCCGGTAATGTGCGAAAGTTTAAAGAGCATGGAACGTGACAATATCTCCCGGACCCAATCCGTGCTCTTATACTTGCCGCAAGACCATATGCTGCGCTCCCCTAATCCGGATGACATCCGGCTCGATGATCTAATCTCTTATATGCTAAACGGAGAGTGTGAGTCCGCTGTCCGTTTTATTCATAACCTGACAGAGCAATTGGAAGCCAATCCTTGCTTTCAGGGAAGAAATCTGGATGCCTTGCATCAGGATACCTTGCAGATTATATACCACTTCCTGCAGGTAAGAGGAATCAACGCAGGAAGCATTGCCCTGTTTACAGACTGGACAAACGCCCGTATACGGGGGCTGCTTCAATACAGGCATTGGGCAGAAGGGATCGTCTCAGCGGTCATGGAAGCGGAATTCGAGCGGCAGGAAAAGGGCGGGGTGATTGAGCGGTCCATCCGGTACATCCAGCAAAATGTAGAGGAAGAGATCTCCAGAGCGAGTGTCGCTGATTATGTGGGTTTGAACCCGGCCTATCTTTCCAGGCTGTTTAAAAAAGAGACGGGCCAAAACCTTATTGATTTCCTTATTTCGGTGAAGATGAACCGCACCCGCGAGCTTCTGGACACAACGGATATGTCGGTCAGCGCGATAGCGCAACAGGTAGGGTACAGTAATTTTTCGCATTTCACCAAAATGTTCCGTAAGCAGTTCGACGTGAATCCCCAGGAATACCGGAAGGTCACAAAACGATTAGACTGAGGTTATAAAAACGGCAGAGCAGCTGCAGGCAACTCCTTATAATGAAGCCATAACCCAATAAGAAGGTGTGGAACTATGGCTTCGGTAAAAGTAGCAATAACTCAACCCGGCATCTCGCGGCCGAATACAAAATGGAGAACCTTATGGAAGTACAGGGCATTAGTTGTTCTGGCATTGCCGGGAATCCTGCTGATGTTAATCAATAACTATCTGCCTATGTTTGGTATTTTTTTGGCCTTCAAGGACCTTAATTATACAGACGGAATATGGGGAAGCAAATGGAACGGACTGGACAACTTTAAGTTTTTGTTTGCTTCAAACGACGCTTGGCTGATCATAAGGAATACACTGTTGTACAACATCAGCTTTTTGCTTATCAATACGATATTGGCAGTGCTGCTGGCACTTCTCCTCAACGAGGTCAAGAATAAATTTGCCTCCAAATTCTTTCAGAGCACAGTGATCCTGCCTAACTTTATTTCTATGGTCATTGTCGGCTACATCGTTTATGGATTTTTAAATCCGGAACTGGGGTTTATCAATAAATTTATTCTGGAGCCCTTCGGTATTGATCCTAGAAACTGGTATGCGGAAGCGCAGCATTGGCCTTATATTCTGACCATTGTCAACACCTGGAAGGGTGTGGGCTACTCGGCCGTCGTTTATCTGGCAGCCATTGTCGGGATAGACTCTGAATATTATGAAGCAGCCGTCATTGATGGGGCCAGCCGCTGGAAGCAAATGACGAAAATTACGATTCCGCTGATTGCTCCGATTATTATCATTATGACCTTGCTGGCGATTGGCCGGATTTTCAATGCCGACTTCGGTCTGTTCTATCAGGCAACCATGGCATCCGGAATGATCAAGGATACTACTGATGTTATTGATACCTATGTATACAGGGCGTTAATGGTTACCGGCGATACGGGACTCGCCTCCTCGGCAGGGCTGCTGCAATCAGTTGTCGGCTTTACACTTGTCATTACCGTCAACCTGATTGTCCGTAAATTCAGCAAAGAAAATGCTTTGTTCTAAAAGGAGAAAACCATGGAGAAAAAACGAACCAATCCCTTTATCATTATTTTCCTGTCTTTGTTTAGCCTGGCCTGCCTGATCCCGTTCTGGCTTGTGTTCATGATATCGGTCGCCGATGAAGACTGGGTAACTGCTAATGGTTACAGCTTCTGGCCCGGAAAATTCAGTCTTATCGCTTATCGGTATTTGTTTGAGGATGCCGAGAAAATATTGCGGGCCTATGGTGTTTCTGCCTCGGTAACGATGATTGGTGTGGTCGTCAGCTTGTTCGTGACTTCCGCAATGGCCTATGCCTTGTCGCGCAAAGAGTTTCCGCTAAGAGGTGCGCTGAGCATTTTCATCTTGATCACGATGTTGTTCTCGGGAGGCTTGCTGCCCTGGTATCTTGTCTACACCCGGTTCCTGCATGTTCAGGATACGTTGATGGCCCTTATCATTCCGGGTCTGATCGGCGGCTTCAACGTTATCATCATGCGGACATTCTTCACGAACAGTATACCGCCTTCACTGATTGATTCTTCCCAAATAGATGGGGCGGGAGAATTCCGTACCTACTTTAGCATTATTTTGCCCCTGTCCCTTCCTGTCATGGCTACGATCGGACTGTTCACCACGGTTTCCTACTGGAACGACTGGTTTACAAGCCTCGTCTTCATCCAGAATGAGAAGCTGTTCTCGCTGCAATACCTATTGACCAAAACCTTAATGAACGCTTCGTTCCTGCAGACGATCGCCAATAAGGCTTATAGTTCAACCGCACAGGTCACAACGCCGCTGGAATCCATTCGGATGGCGATGGCGATGATTGCAATCGGACCGCTGGTGCTGGTATTCCCTTTCCTGCAGAAGTATTTTGTAAAAGGTCTAACCGTAGGTGCTGTGAAAGGCTGATCCCGGCGTAACGCCGGATTAGTATACAAGTAAAGAATTTAAGGTAACAAACAGAAGTATTCCAGGGAGGTCTACTATTTATGAAGTGGTCAAAAAAGAGTTCTGCAGTGCTGGCATCGTTGATGTTGACTTCAGTCGTAGCGGCTGGTTGCGGCGGCGGGAACAATGCAGCGAATTCACCGGCGGGTTCAGCTCAGCCGGACGGGGCTGCCAGCTCGGCGCTGAAGCCTTATGAAGTCGTAATGGTGTTCCCCGATGCGCCGCAAAAAGACAATGAATTGGTTCAGAATACGATGAATGATTATCTGAAGAAGACTTATCCGGACCTTAACATGACTGTTAAGCTGAATCCCATTGACTGGGGGGCCTGGAGCGATAAAACGAACCTGATGATGGCTTCCGGCGACAAAATGGATTTGCTGTTTACGGCGGATTGGCTGGGCTTCCAGCAGCAGGTTACCAAAGGCGGGCTGCTGCCGCTAGATGATCTGCTCGCCAAGTACGGTCCTGATATCGAAGCGGTAGAGAAGGATTATCACGAGCCGGCTAAACGCGACGGCAAGCTGTATGGTATCCATACCCACCAAGAACTGGGCGGCACTCAGGGCGTTTATTTGAACAAAGAACTTGTGGATAAATATAAGTTTGATCTGACTGCACTGAAGTCGGGTAAAGTCGAGGAACTGGAGCCTATGCTCCAAACCATCAAGGAGAACGAACCGGGTATTACGCCTTTAGTGGCACCTAGCTTTCCGCTCGAGGCTTACTATTCATCTACGAATCTGGACTCTATTGTAAGCATCGCTGCCATCAATACCGTAGGAACGGCTGCTGATGATTATACAGTAATCAATTCATTCACTACTCCGCGGTATATGGAGCTGGCCAAGCTGACCAACAAGTGGTACAAGGCAGGATATATCAACAAGGATGCACTGACACCCGGTTTAGATGCCTGGAAGAAAATGCAGGCCGGCAAAGGGTTCGCCTTTGTGGGGGATATGGATATTCTGGCGGATATGGAAATCGGCAAAGCAGCTATTTCGCCGAATGGTTCGATTAAAGCGGGCCGTGAAATGCTGCAGATTCCGCTTAATATTGACCGTTTGCAGACCGGAAAGATGACAGCAACCATGTATGCGATTTCAAAAAGCTCGGAAGATCCAGAACGTGCCATGATGCTGCTTAACCTCTTTTATAAAGACAAGGAATTGCTGACCCTCTTTAATTTCGGAATTGAAGGCAAACATTATGTGCTTAAAGATGGTCAAATTGCCCTGCCGGAAGGCCAAACTACGGATAGCGTCGGCTATTATCATGATAATATGTGGCAACTCGGCAATCAAATGCTTAACTACACCCGGGTGGGAGAAGATCCGAATAAATACCAGAATTATGAGAAATTCAATGAACAGATCTCTTCGAACCCTTCCCGGATCTTTGGATTTGTATTTGATCCGGAGCCTGTAAAGAATGAATTGATCTCCATCGACAATGCCAATAAAACGTTTGTTGACGGGCTGAAGTCCGGTCAATTGGATCCGGAAGAGGTTGTTCCTAAGATGCTGGAGAAACAAAAAGCAGCGGGAGCCGACAAAGTAATCGCTGAAGCGCAAAAACAGCTTGATGCCTGGCTTAAAGCAAACGGCAAGAAATAAGCGGAGCTTCATCACTGATCTCATTGGTTAAGCTAATCTGTCAGATAAAGGGGCATAAACCTTCGGTTATGTCCCCTTTACATTGTAAAAGATCATACATCCGAAGTGGAGTGGAGCATTCACATGGAAAATTCAATGCTGGCCTATATAGATATGTATCCCGATCAAGCCCAGTACAAATCCGGCCAAACGGGCAACCTTATAGTCGAACTGGAGACCCGAGAGGATAAGATGCTGGAGCTCGTTGCCAAGTTCTACAAGTTAGAACAGCAGGTTGCCGAAGAAACAGTTAGAATCAGTACGGAACAAGGATTGAGACAAACGGTGCGCATTCCCTTGTTCACAGAAGATACAGAGTGGGCCGGTTACGGGGTCCAGGCTACCGTTTTTTGCGATAAAGTTGCCGTGTCAACTGCCTATACTTCGTACGATATTGCCGATCATTGGAGCCGGGCGCCCCGGTATGGCTTTTTAAGCGATTTTCGGACGGATGAATCCGGAGATTTCCGTGACGTTGAAAGTATGAACAAATTCCACCTGAATGTCATACAGTTCTATGATTGGATGTATCGCCATGATGATCTTGTTCCCCGTCAGGACGAATTTGTCGATCCGATGGGCCGGACCATGTCCTATAAAGTGATCCGTGAAAAAGTGGCAGCCTTGCACGATAAAGGGATGGCAGCCATGGCTTATGGGGCAGTGTACACGGGTCTTAAGGATTTTTTACAGGCACATCCGGAATGGGGACTTTATGACCGCAAGGGTGAGCCGTTTCAATTAATCGACTTGTTCTATATTATGGACATCACACCCGACTCCCCTTGGACCGATCATATTGTTGAACAGTTCCGTCAGGCCGTAAGGGCCGGATTCGATGGGATTCATATGGATCAATACGGCTTTCCCAAGAAAGCAATGCGCCGGATCGAAGGCAAAGAAGAAGTGGTCGATCTGGCGGAATGTTATCCGCCGCTGATTGACCGGACCCAGGCGGCAGTGAAGGAAATCAAGGCAGAGGCAGGGGTTATCTTCAATAATGTGGGCAACTACCCTATAAGCAAGACTGCTTCTTCGGATCAGGAGGCGCTTTATATTGAAGTGTGGCCGCCTGTCGTCCGGTTGCGTGAGCTGAAGGGACTTATTGATAATGCGCGTTCACTTAGCCCGGACAAGCCGGTTATCCTGTCCGCGTATCTCCCCTCCTTCTACCCGGAAGCCGGGCATGACAAGGAATGGGCCGAGAACGGGGCGCTGCTGACCATGGCCTCCATATTTGCCAGCGGCGGGTATCACCTCTTATTAGGTGAGGACCATGGAATGCTGACCATGCCGTACTATCCCGATTATGCGGTGATGCGGCCTGAATTTGCCGTTGAAGTCAGACGTTACTACGATTTCATTGTGCGGTTTGGTACGCTGATACACGACACGCAGCTGGAAGATGTATCTTATACCTATACAGCAGGAGTTAATACCGAGATTACCTTCGAAGGCAAGGTGCCTTTTGCGCCGAACGGAGATATTAATTCCGTGTGGACCATCATCAAGCGGATGCCGGGCTATCAGATCCTGCAACTCATTAACCTTGCCGGGCTTGAGGATGATTATTGGGAGCATGGCAAGAAACAGCGGCCTGAGCCCCAAACCGGAGTGGTGTGCAATTTGCTGATTGAACAGCCGCTGGAGTGCATTTACACGGCAAGCCCGGATGATCTTAACCAGGAAGTCTGTTTCCTGGATTACGAAATTGTTCCCCATGGGCAAGGACTGGCGGCCAGATTTACTCTCCCTTCCTTAAAAATTTGGTCCATGATCGTAGTAAAATACTGCTTATAGGAGTGAATGATTTGAATAGTACGAAATGGTGGCAGACAGCGGTTATTTACCAGATTTATCCTAGGAGTTTTCAAGACAGCGACGGGGACGGGATTGGCGATCTCCGGGGAATTATCAACCGGCTTGACTATTTGGAGCAGCTTGGAATCACGGCAATCTGGCTTAGTCCTGTATACAATTCACCCAATGACGACAATGGCTATGACATCAGTGACTATCAGGATATTATGGCCGAATTCGGCACGATGGCGGACATGGAGGAATTAATCGAAAGTGCCAAGCTCCGTAACATCCGGATCATCATGGATCTGGTTGTCAACCATACCTCAGATGAACATCCATGGTTCATTGAAGCCCGCAAGGGAAAAGACAATCCGTACCGGGACTATTATATCTGGCGTGACCCTGTAAACGGCGGGGTTCCCAACTCTCTGCGTTCAACATTCAGCGGATCGGCCTGGGAGCTTGACGAAGCGAGCGGCCAGTACTTTCTGCACTTGTTCAGCCGCAGACAGCCGGATCTGAACTGGGAGAACGAGAAGGTCCGTCAAGAGGTATGGGATATGATGAATTTCTGGCTCGATAAAGGCATCGGCGGTTTCCGCATGGACGTGATTGATCTGGTCGGCAAAATACCGGATCAGGAGATCACAGGAAATGGCCCGAAGCTTCATGAATATCTGCAGGATATGAACCGGGAGACGTTCGGTAAGCATGATGTTCTGACCGTAGGAGAGACTTGGGGAGCGACTCCCGAAGTGGCCAAGCTCTATTCCAATCCCGACCGGGGTGAGCTGTCAATGGTATTCCAGTTTGAACATATCGGTCTGGATCAGCAGGACGGGGGAGAAAAGTGGGATTTGAAGCCCCTGAATGTAAGCGAATTGAAGCAGGTGCTGGCGAAATGGCAGACCGAGCTGGGGAACGAAGGCTGGAATAGTCTCTTCTGGAACAATCACGATTTGCCGAGAATTGTATCCCGTTGGGGGGATGACAAGCAATACCGTGTGGAGAGTGCCAAAATGTTCGCCATTCTTCTGCATTTGATGAAGGGCACGCCTTACATTTATCAAGGCGAAGAACTCGGGATGACCAATTATCCGATTCAGGATATCAGCGAAGCACAGGATATTGAGAGCATCAATATGTATCATGAACGGCTTGCAGAAGGGTATGCCAGGGAGGATATTATTCATTCCATCAATACCAAGGGAAGGGATAATGCCCGGACCCCGATTCAGTGGAATGCCAACGCTAACGGAGGATTTACAACCGGTGAGCCGTGGCTGCATGTAAATCCAAATTATACGGAAATTAATATGGAAGCCAATCTGGAAGATCCCGATTCGGTGTTCTACTGCTACCGTAAGCTGATTGAGCTGCGGAAGAACAACCCGATTGTTGTATGGGGCGATTTTGAACTGGTGACAGGCGTGCGTGATCAGGTGTTCATGTACTTCCGCCGCTATGAGGGACAGACCTGGCTGGTTACAGCCAATTTCAGCGGGGAAGAGGTTCCGCTGGAATTGCCGGAGATAGGGCCAGCCGGTGAGTTTATCATTGGCAACTATTCCAGAAATGACGTGGACTTTAAGGAGATACAATTACAGCCGTACGAAGCATTTGCCGTTAAAGTAATCTAGGTCTTACCCCCAGCCGGGGCAACATCGGGTACACCTGATGCTGCCCCGGTTTTTGAGTGCGCCCGGCATGGGCGATAACTTGGCGGTGAAAGTCCGCTACAGGCTTGGCAGTAGGAACTGTTAGCTGAAGGCAAGGGTGTCCACCGCGAGGTGGAATCTGAAGGAAGCCGGAGGCAAACCCTCGGTCTGACGAACAGGAATCACATAGAAGGCATGCTGGGACGGACGAGCTTGCTCAACAAAGCGAAGTCCAATACTGCCCAAATCCCAGGATGTAAATGTGGCAGATGGATGAGGGGAAAGTTATCGCTCTTACCCGGGGAGATCTCACAGACGCCCAGTAGGAAAAAAATCCAAAAGACGGAGTAAAGCTTGCTGTGAGAAGTCAGCAGAGGCCATAGTAACGGAAAGTTTTTTTTTCGGGAAGGGCCGAACAATCGTAAGTCTCGAGTACATACCGGAAGGAGAGTCGGCGCGATGAAAGCAGAATACCGAAAGGGCTGCCTGCAAAGGGATAGCGTGGAACGCGAACAGTATACGGGAGCGCGGAGCGTCGGCATTCGGGAACGTAGAGAAAGAGGCGGTGCAACGGACTTGCTGGAGCAGATTCTGGACAGAGACAATCTGAACAGAGCTTACAAGCAAGTCAAACGCAACCATGGAGCGCCAGGAATCGACGGAATGACCGTAGAAGATGCACTGCCATGGTTGCAGGAACATAGAGATGAGCTGTTGCAAAGCATCCGGGAAGCAAGGTACAAGCCAAGCCCGGTACGTCGCAAGGAAATCCCCAAACCCGATGGAAGCGGAGTGCGGAAGCTGGGAATCCCCACAGTCGTGGACCGAGTAATCCAGCAAGCTATAGCACAGCAGCTGCACCCCTTGTTTGAGCCGCTCTTTTCGGAGGGAAGCTACGGCTACCGCCCAGGGCGGAGTGCGCAGCAAGCCATCCGAAAAGTGAAAGATGATGCGGGACAAGGCTACGGCTATGCGGTAGAAATCGACCTCTCCAAATACTTCGATACGCTGAACCATGAGCTGCTGATGGATCTTTTGCGCAAGCAAATCCAGGACAAGCGTGTAACCGATCTAATTAAGAAATATCTGAAAAGCGGGGTTATGGAGAACGGGGTACACTGCAAAACGGAGGAAGGCTCTCCACAGGGAGGCCCTTTATCTCCACTGCTCGCGAACATCTATCTGAACGAATTCGACCAGGAGATGAGAAACCGGGGAGTGAACGTCATCCGATATGCGGATGACATCGTGGTGCTCGCCAAAAGTAAACGGGCAGCGACGCGTCTTCTGGGGTCCTGCAGAAAGTACCTGGAGGACAAATTGAAACTCCAAATCCATACGCAGAAAAGCAAGGTAGTCAGCGTAGTGGCCCGGAAGCACTTCAAATTCCTTGGATTTGCCTTGGGAAAGAACAGAAGTGGCGTGTATATTCGCGTCCACGGGCAATCCCTCGCAAAAGCAAAGAAGAGGCTAAAGGAACTCACGAGTCGCAGTCAGGGCAGGAATGTTCGAGAAGTCATGGAGAAGGTGAAAATCTACATTCGCGGATGGATCGGTTACTACTATGTAGCCGACATGAAACGGATATTGCAAAGCTGGAGCGAATGGCTGCGAAGACGACTTCGAATGTACATCTGGAAACAATGGAAGAAGCCGAGAACAAAGGTACAAAACCTGCGCAAGCTGGGGATACCGGAGTGGCAGGCTTACCAATGGGGAAACTCTCGTCTGGGGTACTGGCGTATCGCTGGAAGCCCGGTGCTGTCTCGTTCCATAACAAACGAAAAGCTCGCACAGGCAGGATGTTATGACTTTCCTGCGCAGTACGAGCGACTACGTCAATTGCACTTATGCGGTTGAACCGCCGTATACCGAACGGTACGTACGGTGGTGTGAGAGGTCGGCTACTCACAAATGAGTAGCCTCCTACTCGATTAGGTGTGGCTGCTCTCCAATACTTGTACTGCCGGCTTACAGCTTCCGGTTAGAGCTTGAATGATCAAGCTTCCCCTGTTCCCGCACCTCTCTGTAATACTCGGAAGGTGTAACTCCAACGTACTTTTTGAACACTTTGCTGAAATAAAAGGGATCATCTAATCCGGTCAAATAGCCGATTTCGCCGAACGGCAGGTGCGTGGCTTCAATCAGCTCCTTCGCATGGTTGATCCGCACCCGGTTGACATAGCGCATGATACTCTCGCCGGTCAGCTTGGTGAAGATACGGTTCATGTAATCGTAGTTGCAGTCAAATTCCTGCGCGATCCCGCTCCCTGTAATTTTGTCCGTGTAGTGCTCGTGAATGTACTCCAGCAGGGTATGGACTTTGATCAGGGGTTTGGTACTGCTGCCTTCATGCTCTTGAAGTGCTGCAATGAAATGCTCCCGGGATACTTCAATGAGCCATTCCATAAATTTCAGGGCGGTTAGCCCGCGGTTGAAGTATTTTCTTCTATATAACTGAAGCATTTCATTCATTGCCTGAAAGGAGAGAGACAGAACTTTTTTGGACAAAACGTAATGCTTGGGAAAGTGGCAGCTTGAGCTGCCCCCTTCGGCTTGCTGTGTCTCTTCCTCCAGAATGAAGCGCCTGGCCATCGTGAGCATATCTTCCACCTGAACGAAGTTTATATCCGGATGTTCAAAATGAATATAGTAGTAATCGCAGACATGCTTTTTCGTTCCTGCATGCTCCAGATTAGGCTCCAGAATAAGGATATCTCCCTTTTTTAGTATATAGTGCGTTCCATTCTCCGTAAGGTGGAGTTCTCCGCTTTTGATGAAATACAGAACATACTCGTTGGTAGTTCTTGTAAAATGTACCCAGGGCTGCTTATAAGAAACGAATCCCATAAGTTTAATTCTCGGCAGCATCTCGATGTTAACAGCAAACAAATTATTCGCCTCCTTAAGGCTATTGAAAAGTAGCTTTTGTACAAAAAGGGTATGTTTCCGCCATGTTCGTTTATTCTAGCACAAACTATACTTTAGCTGTAATACAAACGATGTGGATAAGGGGCAGGGTGATGCGGTTGGCTAAACTGAAAGTCGGTGTAATTGGTCTTGGTGGAATATCAGACATGCATATTTCGGGACTTTTGGCGAATGAAGAAGCGGTCTTATGGTCGGTTTGTGATTGCAAGGAAGAGGTGCTGGCGAGAAGGGGAGAACAATATAATATCCCGGAAGCACGAAGATACTTAAATTACACAGAAATGCTGGCAGACCCTGAGCTTGAGGCTGTAAGTATCGGGACGCCGAATTATAACCATTTCGAAATTGCCTGTGAGGCAATCAAGCATCAGAAGCCGTTTGCCCTGGAAAAGCCGGTGACACTTGGTGCCCAGGAAGCCGCCGCATTGCGGGATCTGGTAACGGAGGCTCACCTACCGCATATGATCTGTTTCAGTTACCGGTACAAATCGGCAGTAAGATTTGCCAAATGGTTAATCAATCAGGGCAAATTAGGGGAAGTCAAGCATGTTTACGGCCAGTATTTGCAGGGCTGGGGGCTGGACGGGCAGCTTCCGCTGGTCTGGAGATTCCGCAAGGAGCTGTCCGGCTCAGGCGTTCTTGGAGATTTAGGTTCGCATTTGCTCGATCTGCAGCGTTTTCTTGTAGGCAATGTAGAACGGGTGATAGCCGATGCCGACACGATTATCAGGAAGCGCACGCTGCTTGAAGGCGATGGAGAAGGCAAGGGTGAGGTAGATGTGGATGATTTCTGTCATGTGCTGGCCCGGCTTGAGGGGGGCGCATCATCCACGATGGCCATTTCGAGATTCGCCTTCGGCCGGGGCAACTTTCAGCAGCTGGAAATCTTCGGGGACCGCGGGGCGGTTCTGTATAACCTGGAAGAAGAGGATGTCCTATATGTTAAGTTGTCCGAAGATGGCGACGAGGTCTTCAGAAAAGTGGATATTCCCGAAGAATTTCAAGTGGATCAAATGGCCGCTTTTGTGAATCTGGTAAACGGCCAGGGTGACGGATGCGACGCTACTATGGAAGACGGTTACATCAACCAGCATGCCATTGATTCCATTCTAGTCTCACTGACAGAACAACGCTGGATTTCAATATAACAGGGAGGGCATATCATGCCTACAATCAAAATCACAGTCTGGAACGAGTACCGTCACGAAAGACTCAATGAGGAAGTACAGGCGATATATCCCGAGGGTATTCATGCGGCGCTTGCCAGCTACTTGAACACGCAGGAAGATATGGAAGCAAGAACGGCGGTTCTGGATGAACCGGAACACGGATTGACCGCTGAAGTGCTGGAGCAGACGGATGTGCTGCTCTGGTGGGGGCATCTGGCCCATGACGAAGTTAGTGATGAAGTTGTCAAAAAGGTCCGGCAACGGGTGCTGGACGGCATGGGATTGATCGTGCTTCACTCCGGACATAATTCGAAGATATTCCATGCTTTAATGGGGACTAATACCGGCGCCTTGAAATGGCGTGACGACGGCGAGAAGGAGCGGATCTGGGTGATAGAGCCGGGTCATCCGATTGCCCAGGGCCTCGGACAGTATATTGAAATTCCGAAGGAAGAAATGTACGGGGAACGCTTTGAGATTCCGGCGCCGGATGAGCTTATATTCATTTCCTGGTTCGAAGGCGGAGAAGTGTTCCGCAGCGGCTGCTGCTATAAGCGCGGACAAGGCAATATCTTTTACTTTAGACCCGGGCATGAGACTTTCCCGGTCTATCATCAGCCTGAGGTGCTTCAGGTTATCAGTAACAGTGTTCGGTGGGCGGCAAAAAGCGGGCACATCCAAGTCTCTTACGGGCGTGTAGCGCCGCTGGAACTTATTCGCTGATAAAAATCGGCGTAATTCAGAGAAGTTGGCGATGATGAAAAGTCGTTCATGGGAATTATTCGATGAACGGCTTTTTGCTGTTCAATCCAAATGCAGCGGGAATGTGAGAGCAGCGGATATCCTATCCTGCTGTGTTCTCCGCGTCACAGAGGGAAAGGCGAGGGCTGGGCGGAGCGAAACCGCCGTTGCTGGTCAATTGGTTAAACGCCATTCCCGATCTGTACGAATCGGGAACGATCGTAATTGGTTTATTTTTTTTGACATCGTTTCGTGGTGTCCACAACCTCAAGACGTTTGGACGAGTAGGGTGGGCGGGGACTCATCATTGTGGCCAGTATTCAAGATTTGTCGGAAATAACGGCGGCAGGAAGAGCATGATTCGAAATCTGACTGTAGACACGCTTGGCATTAGCGTTAACATTGACCCTGATGCTTTGATTTTTTAGTCAGAAAAAAGGTAATAATTATTAGAGAATTAGAAAATTTTCTTATGACTCTATTGGTTACTTAAGCTATAATTAGGTCTAAAAAAGAAAATGGGGTTAGTAAATGAATCAGTTTAAAGGTGACAAAAATATGCTCACGGAGAAGAAGGAGCGATTTTCTTCCAGTGGTTTTATTTTCGCTGCCATCGGCAGCTCTGTTGGTCTAGGGAATATGTGGAAGTTCCCTTATATTACAGGGGAAAATGGCGGTGCGGCTTTCTTCCTTCTCTTCATCGTCTGTCTGGTACTGATCGGCTTGCCGGTGCTGCTGGCCGAACTGGCCATCGGACGCAGCGGACGCGGAAGCGCGGCGACTTCGTTCATACGTGCCGGAGGCGGGAAAGGCTGGAAGGCAGCCGGAATTCTGCAAGTGGTGGCACCTTTTTTAATCCTCTCCTTTTATATTATTGTTGCAGGCTGGACGCTGAACTATGCGATGATTGCCTTCAATGGACAACTGTTCAGTACTAATGATTACGCAGGTGAATTTGGCTCCTTTATCTCAGGGTATATGCCGATTGTCTGGCAGGGCGTAGCCATCCTGATTACGGCTGGCGTAGTCATCCTTGGGGTTTCGGGCGGGATTGAGAAATTCAACAAAGTATTGATTCCCAGCCTAATCGTTCTCCTCATTGTGTTGATGATTCGCGCGCTAACCTTGCCGGGTGCAGACCAAGGTGTATCCTTCTTCCTCAAACCGGACTTCTCGGTGCTGACGGCGGAATCTGCGCTGGTCGCCTTGGGACATGCCTTCTTCTCATTGTCGCTCGGGATGGGGATTCTACTGACTTACGGTTCTTATGTGGATAAAAATCAGTCGCTGGGTACCGCTGCATTTGCGATTGGCGCCGGAGATTTGCTATATGCGTTTATCGCCGGATTGATTATTTTCCCGACGACGTTTTCGTTTGGCATTGCCCCCGATCAAGGGCCTTCGCTGATTTTTATCGCTCTGCCAGCGGCTTTCTCAGCTATGCCTTTCGGTGCGTTCTTCGGCGGTCTGTTCTTCATCCTGCTGGCGATTGCTGCTTTGACCTCGGCCGTATCCCTGCTAGAAGTACCAGTATCCTTCGCGATGGAGCGCTGGAACTGGAGCCGCCAACGTTCGGTCTGGATCTTGTCTCTGCTCTGTTTCCTGCTCGGTGTTCCTTCAGCGATGTCGCTGGGGATGTTCCCTGGGCTTACGTTTGGTGGCAAAGCCCTGTTTGACTGGATGGATTTCATCACCTCCAACATTATGCTGCCGGTTGGCGGTCTGCTGATTACCATTTTTGCCGGATTTTTCTGGAAAGGGGCAGCGGAAGCAGCTGGACTACAGGCACGCTGGTTCCGCATCTGGTTGTTCATGCTCCGGTATGTTGCGCCTGTTCTGGTGTTCCTGGTGTTGCTCCATACCTCGGGAATTCTCACCTTCTAATTCAACAACCATTCATCTGCAGAATGAATAATCAACGGGGTGCCCCGAGCCATTTCATGGCTTTCTGGACACCCCCTTTTTGAATGAATTGTTTCTTTTCCTTATAAAACTCATGATACAGTATGGATTAGTCAGGTTTTTTCCAGATGCCCTCCACTATGGAGAAATAGAGAATGTTTCTTTAAACAGCTTTCTGAAATATACCTCGCTCATATATGACATTTCTGCAAGCTTTCTAACCGTAATAGAAGAATCCGTATAGTGACTATGAATATAATATTGCTCGCACCGGAGGTTTTCAATTCATTCTGTATCATTGCAAGAATTTCGTGAAACTGTGCAGAGCAATGATATTGATATCCTGCTTTCAAAAGCTTTTCTAAACTCCGAATAATCTTTGGGGATGACCACCTGCTGATGCTGTTGTTGAATATTGTCTGAAAACCCATATAAGAATGAAGGGCCATCCCCTATTCTGGCAGGAATTTATACCAGCATGGTTGTAAAGAGACTAAAAGAAATAGCTCAAAGATATGAAATGATACAGTGGGTGCTTCGTTCTATGATTATAGAGGTGAATATAGCGGTTATTCTCAGAATAATTAAGACATGCTGCAAAAAGGGATAAGAATAGACGAAATAAGGACCGCAATAAATATGTAATGTCGGATGATAGCTATTCGCAAGCCCTTCTAGGATCCATTCCATAGTAAATCCTGTTCACCATAGCTCGTACCTATTTACCCGTACATGCACTTCTAGGCATCTACCCACATACAATAAAGAGACCATGAACCCGTAGTTCTCGACTACAGATCGGTTTCATTGTACATGTGCGGGAGGTGTCGCCAAGTTGCCAGGAATCATAAGCACGATTGCACTGCTGATCAAAGAACTGACGCTGCTGGTATCTTACGTAAGGAACAATGCTTTCCCCCAACCTTTATCGGAGCAGGATGAGAGCAAATACTTAGGGATGATGGCCGAGGGGGACGCCAAAGCACGGAATTTGCTGATCGAACACAACTTGAGACTCGTAGCGCATATAGTAAAAAAATTCGACAACACCGGCGAAGACATGGAGGACCTGATCTCCATCGGCACCATTGGGCTGATTAAGGCGATTGAAAGTTATCGGCCTAATAAGGGCACGAAGCTGGCGACTTTTGCTGCCCGCTGTATTGAAAACGAAATCCTGATGCATCTCCGGTCGCTGAAAAAGACCCGGAAAGACGTGTCTCTGCACGATCCGATTGGGACAGACAAAGAAGGGAACGAGATCACGCTGATCGATATCCTCGGGTCTGAGGCGGATGATGTAATTAAGGAAGTCGACCTTAAAATCGAGAAGAGCAAGATATACCGTAATCTTGATATATTGGATGATCGCGAGAAAGAGGTCGTGGTCGGCCGCTTCGGTCTGGACACCGGCGGTGAAGAGCGGACGCAGCGGGAGATTGCGAAGGACTTAGGGATCTCGCGGAGTTATGTGTCGCGGATAGAGAAGCGGGCGCTCATGAAGCTGTATCATGAGTTTTATAAGGCGAAGCGGTGAGGTTAGAAGTTGCCTGTGGGAATGAGACATTAGATGTCTCGATCCTGCAGGTTATTTGTGATTTCTAAGTTAGGAATTCAAAATTCACTGTATTGTGCTTAAGCTTTAGGCGGATATAAAATGCGCTGTACTGTAGTATACTCGAACTATAAGTACGGGAAAGATCGAGAATATGAATGAACAGGACTTCATCCATGAATGAGACAAAGGCAACGATGTTTGTGTTTGCCGGTAATAATGGGCATCCTGAAAAGAGTAAAGTATCTGCTGGAAAAGAAGCCATAAGAATAGCCAGGGAATGTATCCGGAATAAGTGGGACTTCACCGTGGAAACTACTTTAGCCGGTGGTAACGTTGTAAGGCAGATGAGAGCTGCAAAGGAACAAGGCTTTAAAATTATTATTTTTTATGTAGGTTAGGAGATATTCGGTTAAATATTGAACGTGTTGCTTTGCGCGTGAAAAACGGTGGTCATCATATTGAAACCGAGGATATTGTTAGACGCAATGTAACAAGTATGAATAACCTGTTATCTCACTTAGACCTGATTGATCAATTAATTGTTGTTGATAATAGTAAAGCTGATGGGGAATTTATTCTTGAAGCAGATCAAAGCGGGATAAAATATTATTTAAAGGAATTACCTGAATGGGTCAAAATAATTGATAAACAATTACAGATTAAATACAAAACGTAAAAGAACCAATTAGAATCGGAAACGATCGTGATTGGTTTATTTTTTTGACATCGCATCGTGTCCACAACCTCAAAAAATTCGACAACACCGGCGAAGACATGGAGGATCTGATCTCCATCGGCACGATCGGGCTGATCAAGGCCATCGAGAGCTACCGCCCGAACAAGGGCACGAAGCTGGCGACTTTTGCTGCCCGCTGTATTGAAAACGAAATCCTGATGCACCTACGTTCACTCAAAAAAACTCGCAAGGACGTGTCCCTGTACGATCCGATTGGGACAGACAAGGAAGGCAATGAGATCACGCTTATCGATATTCTTAGTTCCGAGGCAGATGATGTGATTAAAGAGGTGGATCTCAAGATAGAGAAAAGCAAGATTTACCGTAATCTTGATATATTGGATGAACGCGAGAAAGAGGTCGTCGTTGGCCGCTTCGGCCTGGACACTGGCGGGGAGGAGCGGACGCAGCGGGAGATCGCGAAGGATCTGGGAATCTCGCGGAGTTATGTGTCGCGGATGAGTTGCTTTTTATCTTTCAAACTTAATTTTGAATAGGTTTTGTTTTACGAATATATCGTCCTGGAGATACCCCTTCTGACTTCGTAAATTGTTTGGTGAATGAATATATATCCCCGTAACCAAGACTAACGGCTACGTGTTTGATGGGAAGTCCGGATAGCAGCATCATTTTTGCCTGTCTCATTAAATGTTCAGTGTGATATCGCTTAGGGGACATCCCCGTAGTATCTTTAAAAAATTTCCGGAAGTTCTCGTAGCCCATATTCACGGCAGATGCCACTTCCTGAATATCAAAGTGAATATCATTGGAAACACTAATCAGCTCGCAGGCTTTTGTTATTTTACTTTCATTTTCATTGCTATGAGCATTATGAATGCTACTGTGTAATCTGATAATCAAATCCTGAGACTTCATTAGCAGGGAGGGAAGACTTTCATCTGTTGCACTTTTCAAGGCTTTCAGCAAGGAAACAAAATCAAAGAAAAAATCATTCGTATACTGTGTCGATTGAACTTCCTTATCGGAATTAATAATTCCAAGTGTCTTTAAGTATGAATAGACAGGATACCCGACACTGATATAGAACTCGATCCAATTCCCATCTGGTTCAATTGCAGTAGAGTGCAAACGTTCAGGTAGACGTTGAACAAGATCACCTGCTTGCATAGGAGTAACGGTACCGTCCGTAGAAATAAACGTTCCACTGCCTTGCAAGACTACAAAACAGCTGTAATATCCTATCTTAAAATCATATTGAGAACGCTCCGCTGATCTTTTCCGCATAAAGCCGCAAGATAAAATACCTTGATTAAAATCTTTGCCGATACATCGGTAGATTACATCATTTTCATTAATGTCTTCAAAATTCATGTATTCACACTCCTACCAAAATGGATAAATGAAATACCATACTCAACATTTAATATAAGGTATTTTCCTTATATTATAAGGTTATCTACATTGAAAGATCAACCAATTAGAACAATGGATGGGAGTGTTATTTAAGCCAATGAAGCTAAGCAGAGATTGGGAAAATCAATATGTTACTCAAAAAAACCGTTATCCCATGCATGAGCCCTACGGAGTATACGAAACCGTTGAACAGGCTTTAAGCGGAGACCGGAGAAAGTCTAAATACGTAAATAGCCTGAATGGAATGTGGAAGTTTAAATGGTTTGGGTCTCCCGATGAAGTAACGGATGAATTCTATAGTCCTGAACATGATGTTTCCCATTGGGATAATATTTCGGTTCCTTCCCATTGGGAACTTTCGGGGTATGGAAAACCTGTATACACCAATATGTTGTATCCCTTTGTTCAAAAAGGGGAGGGTTCTCATCACGAAATTCAACTCAAGAATAATGAATACATTTTGAATCCGCCTCATGTGCCGGATAGTAACCTTACCGGTTGTTACGTCCGAACGTTTGAAGTTGACGAACATTTTAACGAAAGGGATATATTTATCGATTTTGGAGGTGTAGAATCGTGTTTTTATCTTTGGTTAAACGGCAAAATGGTTGGTTATTCTCAGGACAGTAAGCTTAACGCTTCTTTTGATATCACGGATTACATTCAAAAGGGACAAAACCGTATAGCGGTTCAGGTGATGCGGTTTGGAGCCGGGACCTATCTGGAGGATCAGGATTACTGGCATCTCTCGGGGATCTACCGAGATGTTCTCATTTATGCAAAACCACGTATGCGCATTCATGATTATAAGATCGAAACCCTCTTTTCAGGGAATTACAACAATGCCGAATTAAAAGTGACGGTTGCACCTAATAATCAAGTGAATGGTTATGGTGAGGCCCATGTGCGGTTGTCCCTGTATGATAGCGATCAGCAATTGGTTACTGAGTTTGAAACGCCAAAGTTTGCGGATTGTGATTTCTACCTGCAAGAAAAATATGTAGCAAAGGTTACGAAAAGCATTTCAAATCCTCAATTGTGGAGCGATGAGAGCCCTTACCTCTATAAATTGGTGTTAGAAATGATTGATTGTTCTGGAAATGTAATTGATATTGAGAGCGCGAATGTCGGCTTCCGTGAAGTGAAGATCGATCGAAAAGGGGTCCTGAGAATTAATGGGAAGCGTCTCATTATACGGGGAACCAATCTTCACGCCTTTTGTCCTGAATCAGGACGAGTCGTAACAACAGAATATATGCGTGAGCAAATCAAGGTCATGAAATTGCTGAATATCAATGCGGTAAGAACAAGTCACTATCCCCATGCAATCGAATGGTATGACCTGTGTGATGAACTGGGCATTTACTTGGTGGATGAAGCCAATATTGAAACACACGGTCTTGGCGGCCAGTTAAGCGCATCCCCCGAATGGACACATGCGTATATGGAACGGGCTACACGGATGGTTCTTAGAGATAAAAATCATCCATCCATTATTCTCTGGTCTCTGGGTAATGAATCCGGTTATGGAGCGAATCATGCTGCGATGTACGGCTGGATTAAGGAGTATGACAAAACAAGGTACGTTCAGTATGAGTCTCTGAATCCTCCGGCAAACATCTCCGATATTCTGGCGCCTATGTATCCTCAGAAAGATTGGATCCTGGATGTCATGGCTGAAAGCGAAGATTTACGTCCTTTTATTATGTGTGAATATGCGTACGCGAAAAGTAACAGTAACGGAAACTTTAAGGAATTTTGGGATCTCATTCATAAATTCCCGCGGTTTCAAGGAGGATTTATTTGGGATTTTCAGGATAAAGCGCTTGTTAAGCAGGATAAAGACAGAAATAAAAAGTATGTCTATGGCGGGGCATTCCAGGAAGAAGTCACTGATCCTGCACCTGATATGTGCCTGAATGGTATTGTTTTCCCTGATCTAACTCTCAAACCGGCTGCGAATGAAATAAAAAATGTACAATCCCCTATCCAAATGGATTACATGCCTGGGAATGATGGCTATCGAATTTATAATCATTACACGCATCGGGATTTAAGCCATTTGAATATGGTTTGGGAGCTGGTTTGCGATGGAAATGTGATTGAAAGCGGTAGTTTGCCTAAATATCACACAGCACCCGGATCCGTTGATAAGCTTCAAGCGCCATACGATTCGTCTAAAGTCTCCGGGGAAGCTTTTCTTAATTTCTATGCTTATTTGGACGAGGACACCTTTTATTCTAAGAAGGGAACCTGTATTTATGCCTGCCAGATAGAGATTAGAGATTCTGTGAATAAAGTGCATACCGGAGATATAGAAAAGGATAGCTTGAAGTATGATGAAACGACAAACGAAATTCATATCTATAATGAAAATACAACGGTTCTTTTCTCGAAAGAAACCGCAGAGTTCATTTCTGTAAAATACAATAACAAGAATTATTTCACGGGAGGAACAAATAACTTCTATCGCCCTCCAACAGGAATTGATTCAGGTATTCATCTCGAAACGTCCAATTATGCAGATGAATGGAAAGCTCTCGGGCTCCATTCCAATGAGAAAGAAATCAAGAATATTCGGGTATTTGCAGCACCCGCTGCTGTTATCATTCAAGTTCATTGTATATATCATGGATGCATTGAAACAAAAACCAATTATACCGTCGGCGGCAAAGGTATAGAAATCACAAATACAGTTGTGAACAATGCCAAGGTCGACACCCTCCCGAGAATTGGGCTAAGCTTTAAGTTCTCTGATGCTTGGAAGAAGATGAAATGGTATGGTCGTGGGCCATGGGAAAACTACGCGGATCGTAAATCTGCCGCATTCGTTGGAGTATATGAGAGCACTGTAGAACAGCAGCACGTACCCTATATCTTACCGGTAGAATGCGGTGGTAAGGAGGATGTCCGGTATTTATATTTGTCATCCAAAGAACAAGAAGTAAAAGTATCGGCAGCGGGACATTTCCATTTTGATATTCATGGGCACAGTATTGAGCAATATGACAACGCCGCCTATGAAGACGAGCTGGGAAATTCAGATTCTGTTTATCTTAATATTGATTATAAACATGCAGGTCTTGGCGGAGATACCGGCTGGACCAAAAATATTCACGATCCATATAAAATTAAGAAAGGTATTTATGTTTATACGGTAACTATAGAAATCATTTCTTAAGAAATCGTAAAAGAATACAAGTGGTTATCAGTTAGAACAAAGTGCATTTGCGGCAGAATTATCTGATGATTCCTACTGACTATATTATGGATTGTGATACAATATTTGAAATGGGGTTTTTGCTTGTTAATTTTGATATTCAAAGGAGAATTATAATGAAGCGCCTTGGCTGGAGCATTTTTATTTATTCCGCGCTGTTCGTGGTTGTCTTATTCCTGGCACTCAATGACTATTCACCAATCCTGATAGTAGGGGTAACTGTGGTAGCTGGCCTTATTGCTTTTATAACCCAATTCTATTATCCTGCAATTTTGGAAAAACGTGTGGACCGCATAGAGTCCTTTTTACGCAGCCAGAAAAACAAGCCTGCCGTTTATATTTATTATGTTCTTGCGAACAGACTTGAGGATGAATCAAGAACGATTATGGAGCAGCTGATGAGCAAATATAAGCGGGTAACGGTACAGGCGACGTACAAGGCGGCGTATGGACTTTACCGCAAGGATATGGCTGCTGTTCAGGAAGCCGTGCCGTATATCCGCTATTCAGATTACCGGGCATATTACGAAACGGTTCTGCTGCTCCAGGACGGGAAGAGCGTTCAGGCGCGGGAACATCTTGAGTCAATCAGGAAGCAATGGATGAGATCAGCGCTGCTCGCGGAAATTGAACTCAAAGCAGGCAACAGCGAAACCGCTATCAAGTATGCCAGGGAAGCAGTAGACGCTTCGAGAGGCGTCCAACGTTATGTGTTACATAAGGAATACGAAAGAACGTTACCGCAAGCTGTTGAAGCCTTGAGTTATTAAATGCATACATTTATTGAGATCAAACCCAACTGGAAGTTACTATACAGATGCAAATGGTGATGGAAAAGCGAAAACGCATACTGTGTGTAGGAAATGCTTTAAAGCTTAATCGGACGGAAGTCTTCGGAAATCACAAATTAAATATAAAAAGAAAAAGAAAAAGTAAATCAATTCGATTTGGGATAAATCGTAATTGGTTTATTTTTTGAAGAGCAAGATCTATCGTAATTCCATTGGTATCGCTCGGAATTAGAAATATTTGTAATCTTCTGATTCAAACACAAAAGACCCGCAAGAAGGTCACTTTTTTCAAAGTATCTTTCTTGCGGGTCACAGATCAAAGGGCTATGCTTCTTTTAATTCACAGTCTCCAGTAATCTGGATACCATGGTTGCAAACTCTGCTCGGGTAATATCTTTTTCAGGCTTAAAGGTGCTGTCGGCGTATCCGGTAATAATCTTATTGGAGGCGAGGGCATCAATAGAAGCATAATACCATACATTTCTGTTAACATCTGCGAAGGATGTATTTCCGGTTCCTGTCAGCTTAAAGGCTCTAGTGATTAGTGCTGCTAATTCACCACGGCTAATCTTCTTGTCCGGACGGAAGCTTCCATCGCTGTATCCGTTCATCAAGCCTGATCCGGCCGCTGCACCAATGAACTTATTCGCCCAGTGAGCCCCAGATACATCTGTAAAGCTACTTGCTTGCCCTTCAAGTCCCATGTACGTTGCAATGACCTTGATGGCTTCAGCACGGGTTAACCCTGAATTTGGACGGAAGGTTCCATCGGAATAACCTGTTAGTAGTCCCTTAGCAATAAGCGCGTCAATGCTTGCTTTTGCCCAATGATTCGTTGTATCTGTAAAACTGACCACTTCCGGCTTAGGGGTTGGTGTTGCTGTTTCTGCAGGTGCTGTAGGAGCCGGTGTTGGTGTGGGCGTTGCTGTTACCGGGGGAGTTACGGTACCTCCTCCAGGACCTGGATTACTTGGTTCATTATCTACTGGATCAGGATTAGTAGGGTTTGAAACGTATTTAAGTGCTGGAGCAAATGCGGTAAGCAGTCTGGCTTGACTTTGTTGCTCAAGAGCATAGCCCATACCTAATACTTTTGCATCGTCCCATGCTCTGCCAACAAGCTGGATAGAGATAGAATATCCGCTGTCGTTCGTTCCTACAGGAACCACTACCGTAGGGAGACCCACGTTAGACGTTAATACCCCTGTGTTGCGGTCCGAACTTAATTGAGAGGCTGATGCATCATTGTTATATACGTCACTAATGAAACCTGCATAAACAATAGCATCAACGCCATTCTCATCCATCCAGCCTTTGATAACTTCCTTATAGTCAGTTCTATACTTGATGTAATCTTGTACAGCCTGTTCCGTCATCCGCGTAGGCGCAGTATATGATCTCTGATTATAGATAAGCACCTTATCTGAAGCGAGTACACTTGCTCCATCCGCGTAAGGGAAGGCCTTATGAAGCTCGATATAGCGCGCCCAGCCTTCCGTAGATCCGTTAATGCCTTGAGGACGGGTAGGGGCTGCTGGCATTTTTGACATTTCAACCATTTCCGCTCCCGCAGCTTGCAGCTCAGAGAACTTATTCTTTACTGCCACTCCGGTATCATCATCTGCGTAGCTGGAGACAAAGGATTCGGGGATGTATCCGATTTTCTTTCCTTTCAATGCGCCGGCATCCAGCGACTCCTTCCAGTTCTCCGGACGTTTATGATCTGCATCAGCAGTTACGGTGAAAATATCCTGCGGGTCCGTACCCGTTGTAGCATTCAGCATAATAGCCAGGTCCGTTACGGTTTTGGCAATGGGTCCCGCATAATCCTGTCCCCAAGTGAGCGGGAGCACACCTGTCGTACTCGCCATGCCGTCTGTACCACGGAAGCTTTTTAGACTGGCGCCTGTTGTAGGTGCATAGAGAGATACCCCGGTCTGCGATCCCATAGCTGCCGCTGCGAAATCAGCTGCAACCGATACTGCCGATCCGCCGCTTGAGCCAAAGGATGTTTTGGATGGATATAGCGCATTCCATGTTTGCATCCAGCCGCTTTCACTAAAGCTTCCGCTATTAGCAAACTCCGAAGTATTTGTCTTACCAATAATTACAGCTCCAGCTTCTCTTAGCTTAGCGACCTGGAATGCATCAGAATCAGGCTTCCAGCCTTCAAGCGCCTTACTGCCGCCTGTAGTAGGCATATCCTTGGTATCATAAATATCTTTTATCGCAATTGGAATACCCAGCAAATCACCTTGAGCGCCTTGTGCACGGGCATCGTCAGCAGCTTTGGCTTGGGCTAGCGCAGTTTCAGATACATGCAGGAAGGCATGGAATCCTAATTGACCCTCATCGTACGCCTTGATTCTATCTAAATATGCTTGAGCAATTTGTACAGAAGTCGTTTTACCGTTCGTCATATCCTGCTGCATTTCTGCAATTGATTTATTCGTGACATCATAGGGGGATGAAGTTAAGAATGTTTTGGCAGCAGGAGCATCTGGAATAACCAGGCTATCTCCAGTATCAAGCCCCTCTATAGCAGAGATATCCCAGTTACTGATTGTACGGATTTGTGCATTGGTTAATCCAGATACATCCAGCTGACGATTGAGTCCATCCAGAATAGTAACCAGATTGTTCAGCCCTTCTTCGCCAGCTTCACCGACTTGTACAAAATGTACCAGGGATTTTGACTGACCTGGCTCGATATTTAAGGTGTTAATGAAACCGTAGAAATTCGCCTCATTTCCGGACCTGGCTAATGGTGTGGTAAATGGATTCTGCTGCTGATTGCCTAGTCCGGTTAATCCATTCTCAAATGGATATGGAGATCCGACTGCAACGCCTAGGGGTTTATTGTTTTTGGCACTGCTGTCGACAACAATCCATGAATCGTCTGCAGTCACCTCCAGATCATCGGAGTAAGTTGCCTTGACTACTGAAGCATTTGCCGCTGTTCCATACCCTAAAGAGCCGCCGAAAGATACATCAACCTTTACTGCCATATCATTCTTATTAGTAAATGTATCAAAGAATCTCGTTCTATTATTTATTGTATCAATATACACATCACGAGTGACTGTTACATTTCCTAGATTTACAGATTGAGTTGAAGTGAATCTATTAACACCATCGTATTTCAGGTCAAACCCGCGCATCATTTGTCCATTCATCAGGGAAGCAGAAGGCGATGACACTTTAACAAAGATATTACCGAAGCCTTGTACTTGTGTAGTCCCAACGGTACGTAAGCTTCCTGTGTCTAAGCTAGGCGCAAAGACATCATGAATCTCCCATACTGTGCCGCTTGCTGAAGTAACCCGGGTTAAAGCATCAGCGGTCTGAAACGGAATGACACTCGAAGCGATAACAGATAACGCAATGGACGTAGCTATAAATTGCTTTTTACTCCAATTATTTTTTGCTGGTGAATATTCGGAGCGGGGGGAACCAGAATGATTTCTTTTAGTTTTACTTAGACGTTTTAGCTTATTCATTTCAGTAATCTCCTCTTCCTGTATGTATATTTATTAATATTTGTTAGGAAATATAACACCGTTATTCCTATCAGTCAATAAATATTAAAAATTTAATATATTTTCAGAGTTTTGATATAGAATAAACACTATATTTATTAAAATTTGTGATATATATGGTAACTATCAGATACATTAACTAACATTATGTGATATGTATGGTTCTGGATACCGATGCACCTCCGTTCGCTGTAAAAAACCCGGAAGGACTTGTCTCTGCATGATCCTATTGGGACAGACAAGGAAGGGAACGAGAGTACGTTGATTAATACTCTCGGCTCAGAGGCAGACGATGTGATAAAGGAAGTGGATCTGAAGATTGAGAAGAGCAAGATCTACCGAAATCTCTATATTCTGGACGAGAGAGAAGGGAGTCGTGGTAGGGCAGTTTGGTTTGGATACATGCGGGGGAAGAGCGGACGCAACGGTAGATTGCGAAGGATCTGGGGATATCGAGGAGTTATGTGTCGCGGATAGAGAAAAGCGGTGAGCAGATGATCTAAAGCTCAGACAATACAATATTTGAAATGGGATTTTTTTTGCTTGTTAATTATGATATTCAAAGGAGAATTGCTGTTCGTGGTTGTCTTATTCCTGGCACTCAATGACTATTCACCAATCCTGATAGTAGGGGTAACTGTGGTAGCTGGCCTTATTGCTTTTATAACTTTACTAAGCAACTTGTCTACGGATGAGTTGCTTTTATTATTTTATAGAACACAAAGCGAAATAAATAACCACTTACTCTCGGAAATCCCAAGCCTAAGTGGTTAATTGTGCTTGTGTACCTAAGAGCAGCAACCTTAAATTGCTTTGTTCAATGCCCCTTGATACTCATTCATTAAATTGTCGATAATCTGCTGTACGGACAAAATCTCTTTAATCTCATGAACTCTGGACCCGGCAAAAACCAATCCGTTCTTAACATCTCCTCTAAGGGAAGTGAGCAAGGATTCCATTGTACAGAAGCGATGTGAACAAACCTTTAGACAATCATAGCATTTGACTATCTTTAATCTGGCATCATTACTGATCCGGTCCGTAAAATCATTCCGAATCGCTCTGCCTTCTAGACCCACAGTAGATTTGATCAGGACGGTATCTCCTTGCTGAGCATCTACATACTTTTGCTTGAAGGCTAAGGGAGCATCACATTCATGGCTAGCCACAAAACGGGTACCCATTTGAACACCAGCTGCGCCAAGCCGAAGGGCTTTTGCGATATCGTTCCCTGTCAGAATTCCACCCGCAGCAATAACCGGAATCGAAACGGCCTCTAAGACTTCAGGAAGGATATCAAACATGGATCTGTCTGTACCTAAATGTCCCCCGGCTTCGAACCCTTCCACAACGACTGCGGAGGCACCAAGTCTTTCGGAGATTCGGGCTAATTTGGCAGATGAAACAATAGTTACCACAGGAGTATCATATTCTCTACCCCAAGCATAAATATCTCTGGAAATTCCCGCTCCGGAAATAATGAAGTCAACCTTTTCCTCCAAAGCAACCTTCATTTTTTCGGCAAAGTCCTTCACTGCGAAGAGTACATTCACACCGATATAGCCAATCCCTTTAGAGAGTTCTCTTGTTTGGCGAATATGCATTCTCAGCTCTTCAGTAGTGATCCCTGTACCAGAGATGGTGCCGATCCCGCCTGCATTGGCTACAGCGGCGGCTAATCCACTTAAGGATATGCCCACGCCCATTCCACCTTGAATAACAGGAACTCTCGACTTAATATGTCCGAATTGGATTGTTGGAAGTTTCAATTACACACCTCTTTCGCAAGTTGTTGACAATATAAGACTCCTCTTGAGGAATAAGATATATCGTAACACAGTTAAGTCTTTCCCGGATGTGACTGTAAACATGCTCAAACTATGTTAAATGTCATGTCTTTCAACTGTTTTCTTTAAGATGTTGATATCAAGTGGGAGAGTGACATCATACATAATCCCATACCAGTAGGTAAGCAATAATAATTTGGACTTAGGAGAATCGTCATAGATCATGCGCAAGAAAAGGACATGCCTCTAAATGGTACAGATGATATGATGGAACTAAACCTGCATTGAAATGAATAAAGATAGGGCTGAGAAACGGAGTAGATCCTCAAGATGAGAAAAATGCTGATGGGCCTGATTATAGTGGGCCTCGGATGTTTTGCTATATTATTCGGCCTAGTGAAGGCCTCTGATCATAAAGCCCAGAACCCCGCTCCCGCCCGGCATGGTGTTCTAGATTTGAGTGCATGGGATTTTCAGGGAGAACAGGTGGTTTCGCTGGATGGACAGTGGGAATTTTATTGGGATCAGCTGCTCAGGCCGGGGGGAGCACCTTCTGTTTCCCCTGGATATATGCAGGTACCCGGTTTTTGGAAGCATGCGAATGAAAACGGGGACGTAAACAGCCAAGGAGCCGTTACCTACCGTCTAAAGATTAAGCTTGAGCCTTCGGCAACGATGTATGGGCTTAGAATATCTAACATCCGCATGGCCAGCGAGATCTATGTGAACGGGAACAGGGTGGGCGGCAGCGGTAAGCCCGCGGAATCCGAAAGCCTGTATACGTATGAGAATAAACCGTTTAATGCTTTTTTTACGGTACAGGGAGATACGGCGGAGATCATCATCCATGCAGCGAATTATGAGAATTCGCAGGGCGGGATTCCTTATAGCCTTTATTTCGGGAGCGCCGGGGGAATTCTTAAGCTGAATACCCATACAACCATTCTTAATTTAATTCTGATTGTATCGCTCCTTATGCTCGGGTGCTATCAGCTTAGTGTGTTTATTATACGGAGAGAGGAAAGAGGACTTCTTTATTTCGGACTCAGCTGCATCATTATCGCCTGGTCTTTTGCCAGCAACGGTGACCGGATTCTGGTTGAGTATGTGAATCTGCCGCATGAGATTTATTATAAGATTCAAGCTGTATCGCTGTATCTCTCTCTGATCACGATGGTCATGTTTATTAAGACTATGTGTAAAAGCATGATTCCTGAGTGGTTAATTAATAGTGTTGTCGGTGTGACGGCATTGTATATCGGCTTTGTGCTGCTCACGCCGTTTCAATGGTATTCGCGTTTCAATGCGGCATTCAGCTATCTGCAGCTATTCATCTATATCATCATTCTGGGATTGATGCTTCATTCATACCTGAAGGGCAGGTATGGAGAATTCAGCAAACGGACACTGCTCCTCTTTATATTGGCCTTAGCCGGATATGTAATAGGGCTGTTCGATTACGGGTTGTATCTGAGCAGCCTGACGCCCAGTTACACCCTAGGATACTGCTCTATACTGATTTTTTGTTTTCTGGCCTCCTTCCTCCTGTCTTACCGGTATTCGGAAGCGTATAAGACGATAGAAGGAATGGCTGTAATGCTACAGCAGGCGGATAAGCAGAAAGACGAGTTCCTGCTGCATACCTCTCACGAATTCCAGACTCCGCTTCACGGAATTATTAATTTATCCCAATCCATGCTGGAGACAGGAGCCGGAGCAGAAGCAGGAGAACTCAGCGCAAGTCATATCCAGAATCTGTCCCTGATCAGAGATACCTCCAGAAGGCTCTCGGGACTGGTTCATGACATTCTGGATCTGGAGAAAATCAAACGCAACGAGCTAAAGGTTCAACTAACCGGTGTGGATGTCCGTGTGTCCGTCTCCCTCGTGTTCGATTTATTCCAGGGTTTGATCACAGGTAAAAAAATCAGATTTGTTAATGCCGTACCGGAGCATCTGCCCCTCGTCTATGCGGATGAGAACCGGCTCAGGCAAATCCTCCACAATCTGGTCGGCAATGCGGTGAAATTTACTCATGAGGGTATGATTACGATTCATGCCCAGGTGATAGAGGGTCAGGTCAAAGTTGTGGTGGAGGATACCGGAGTGGGGATGAGCTTATCTGACTGGGAGGATATATTCCAGCCCTTTGAGCAAGCACATTCTCCCGAGGAGTACGGGGGAACAGGACTGGGGTTGTTTATCTGCAGGAAGCTGCTGCATTTGATGGATGGAACCATTAAGGTAGAATGGTCAGAGCCGGAGCAGGGGACGGGCATCGCTTTTACACTTCCGGTTGCCGAAGCAGTCCGGAATTCACTCCCGGATTACGAAGCAGCCAAGGAATCTGTCTCCATAAGCGAAGCATGGGGCATGGCGGAATTACCAGGCAGGGACAAGAGCACCTTCACGCTGCTGGCCGTTGACGATGAACCATCCAATCTTCAGGTCCTGTCCCGGGTTTTTGCCAATGAGCCTTATCAGGTCATCTGGGCGACCAACGGGCTGGAGGCCTTGGAAATGTTGAAGAAACGCTCTGATATCGACCTGGTTCTGCTCGATGTAATGATGCCTAAGATGTCGGGGGTTGAAGTCTGCACAGAGATCCGCGAGCAATATACCCTATTTGAGCTGCCTATTGTATTGCTGACGGCGCGTTACGGCAATAGCGATATTGCTGCCGGCTTCAAGGCAGGGGCGAATGATTATATCATCAAGCCGTTTGATGCTGCAGAGGTCAGGGCCAGAACGGAAACGCTCCTGAAGCTTAAGAAGTCAGTGGAAGACGCCTTGAAGGCAGAGGTGGATTTTCTCCAGTCGCAGATCAAACCGCATTTCTTGTTCAACTCGTTGAACTCGATTATTGCCTTATGCCGGACAGACGGCGCGCGTGCGGAGAAGCTGATTATGCATTTAAGCTATTACTTAAGAAGAAGCTTTGACCCGAAGCCTGACAGCTTTGTCCGGATTGAGGACGAATTACAGCTGGTCGATGCTTACGTGCAGATCGAGGAAGCCCGGTTTGAGGAGAGGCTTACGGTTGTATATGATGTGGACCCGCTGGTGCTGAAGAGAAAGATTTTGCCGCTGACAATACAGCCCTTGGTTGAGAACGCTATCCGGCATGGGGTAACGAAGAAAATGGAGGGAGGAACGGTCAGAATCTCCATTTCCCTGGACAAGGATACGGTTTATGTGGAAGTGTGGGATAACGGGGGCGGTATCAGTGAGACGGGGCTCCAAGCCTTATGGACGAGCGAGAGTGCTTCTTCCGAAAGACGGGGAGTTGGACTCGTGAATATTCAGCGAAGACTGAAGCATTTCTATGGAGAAGCATTACAGGTATCCAGTGAAGAAGGAGAATGGACAAGCGTTCGGTTTCATTTCGAAATTCAGCATTAGCGTAAGCTTTTAGAAGAGGGAAGGATCATTCATGAGAGTTGCAATTGTTGACGATGAACGGCTGGCGGTCCAGCGGCTTGTACAAATCCTGGAGTGCCCTGACGATGTCGAAGTGGTTGGGGCGTTTACCAAATATACAGACCAATTACATGACTTCACCTGTTTAAGACCTGATGCAGTCTTTCTGGATATTGATATGCCCGGAATGAACGGGCTGGAATTCGCTGCTCCACTCCGCATATAGAATGTTTCGGACATTTTCATGTTCACCATTCAAGTGGAACCGGGCCTGTAGACTTTCCGACCGCTAAGGCGGAGGAGCTGCTGGCTTTTCTGCTCATTCACAGGGATGATACGAATGTGTCCAAATGGGTCATTTATGAGAGCTTATGGCCGGAGCATGATCCCCATAAGGCAGAGCAGAATTTACATACGACTGTATTCCGGATGAAAAAAACTTTGCTGGAAAGCGGACTCTCCATCAAGAAAAGCGGGCGGTTCAACGCCGACTTCCTGCTGCAAGGCTGTTTTCATATTTCCCAATATAACGTACGGTATTTTAAAATAGTGCAAGTGCAGAAAATCACAAAAGGAAGTTTCATTTCGCTGAGTTAACCTTAAACAAGGGTAGCCCGGACTCTGCAAAATATTGCAAGCCCGGCTACCCTTTTGTCGTATACTCAGCCCTTGGGTTCCCGCTTCTCCTTGTGATCCGGTGCAATACCGGGAGCCGACACCTCCGGATCATCACCCATCAGAGCACCCACAATTTCGTCCAGCTTGCCGGCGGTCCCTTTTTCATCGTTCAGGCTAGAATCGGCTTCAGGTATAGGGTGAACGCCCGGGCTGCGTCCGTCAAGCGGAGCCTCCTTATTGTCCTTCATCTGTCCATCTCCTTTTTGTATGCAGCGTCTGTGTTAGAATGCGTCAATAAAAGTCGTTCTATGTAACGATAACCGCCGCCCGGCGGGGTGAACCACCAAATCCTGCTTTTCCCGATTCACATCCTCCCGTTAAAAGCTTGTCACCTTCTTGGATTTATGAATATCTTCCGTACCGCTGTCTAAGGCAGTCTTATAATAAGAGCATTTATAATCGATGACTTCCATCGTTTTCTTCAGCTCCTCCATCTGTGCTTCTACGGAGGCTTTCCGCTCCAGGAACATGTCATATCTCTGCTGCAGGGTGGAATCTCCCTCAGAGCACCACTCAATGAAATGTTTGATTTCCTTAATCGGCATCCCTGATGATTTCAAACATTCAATTATTTTTAGAGCTTCCATATCCGCTTCCTTGAATACACGTCTTCCGCTGGAGGTCCTTTCGATAAAGGGCATCAGACCTTCCTTGTCATAGTAACGCAGAGTATGGGGTGTCATATTAAAATGTTCTGCAGCCTCAGTTATAGAGTATGTCTTCATCACGAATCTCCAGTCTCAATTATATTTTGTGCTTGACTTAGAGTTAACTTTAAGTAATATCATATGGTTTGTAAAGTTGGGCTTATGGATTCTACTATGAACAAGAAGAGAGGTTACACCATGATACAAGTTAATGCACGCGCTACATTCAGCCAGGAAGGCCCGTTCAAGCTAACGACCATTGAGCGCCGGGAGCTTCAGCCGCAGGATGTTCTGATTGAAATTAAATTCGCCGGGATCTGCCACTCGGACATTCATACCGCCCGCGGGGAGTGGGGTCCAGTCAAGTATCCGCTCGTTCCGGGCCATGAGATTGCCGGGATTGTCAGCCAGGTCGGTTCCGGAGTTACAAAGTATTCCGTTGGTGACCGGGTGGGAGTAGGTTGTATGGTTGACTCCTGTGGAGAGTGCAGTAGTTGCCATAAAGGCGAGGAGCAATATTGCCTGCATGGAAATACGGGTACCTATGGAGCTACCGACCGGTATGGTCACTATACACAGGGCGGGTATTCCACCCATATTGTGGTGACCGAAGACTTCGTGGTCCGGATTCCAGATGCTATTCCACTAGACGCCGCTGCCCCGCTGTTATGTGCCGGAATCACAACATATTCACCGCTTCGTCATTGGGGAGCCGCTCCAGGCAAAAATGTAGCTGTAGTGGGTCTTGGCGGACTTGGACACATGGCTGTGAAGATCGCTCATGCCATGGGGGCTGAGGTTACGGTTCTGTCACAGTCACTGAAGAAGAAGGAAGACGGTTTGCAACTAGGGGCGGATCATTATTATGCGACTAGCGATGCGGAGACATTCAAGCGGCTTGCCGGTTCGTTCGACCTGATCATAAATACGGTAAGCGCGCAGATTAATATCGATGCTTATCTATCTCTCCTGGCGCTGGATGGTACCTTAGTCAATGTCGGTGCGCCTGCTGATCCGCTGGCTGTTAATGCATTCTCGCTGATCGGCCACCGCCGTTCATTTGCCGGATCGATGATTGGCGGAATCCGTGAGACGCAGGAGATGCTTGATTTCTGCGCTGAACATAACATTGCCTCTGAGATCGAGGTTATCTCTGCCGACCAGATTGATGAAGCCTGGGAACGAGTACTCGCTTCTGATGTCCGTTACCGGTTTGTCATTGATATCAGTACGATGGGTAAGGAATAAGGGACGTCCTGTTTAATGATAGGTATCGTTTCTGCTTTAATTAATATGGCGGCTGCATCCTTGCTGAGCAAGGGGCGGCCGCTTTTTTTGCGAGTTTAAGCAGCAGTATTCGTTCATACTAACTGTCATAATATTTACCTATAGTGATCTTACCACCTTCCAAAAGGTCAAATCCATTGATTTAGCTGGTGCGACCAACCTATTCTATGATGATAAGGGAAACCTTTATTATTTCTTTGATAACACTTTGTTTATCAACTGAATCCAAATAACGGAATGAACCAATTGCAGCGTTAAAAGGGGGTGTCCCATAAGCCATGAAATGGCTGGGACACCCCCTTCTTTTGGAGTTGGATAGACACTTGAGCTCGGTGAGGACGCTCCGTGAACACATTCCCTTCATGTGGCTGGCGGGACGACAACGCCCGGATTTCCGCACGCTTAGCCGCTTTCGTTCTCAGCGGATGAAGGACGTCCTTGAAAGCGTATTTACCGCCGTGCTTCAGTTTCTGGCTGACGAAAAATACGTTTCCCTGGAGCATTACTTTGTGGACGGCACCAAGATCGAGGCCAACGCGAATCTGTCAATTTCGGCACCACTGTCCCATTGAATACAACAACGGTCCGTTCGCGCAGCGTTCTCACGGGCTCCATCGTCTATCTGACTTCAATTTGTTGTCTCACAATGTCTTGGTCATAAACACACTGTAAGGATCTTCAATGTAATCCGCAAACGGGCTGCAGGTCTCAAATCCGAATCGCTCGTATAATTTCCGGGCCGCCTCGAAGCCTTCCGTCGATCCGGTTTCCAGACTCAGCCGCGCATAGCCCTGCGCTCTAGCTTCCTTAAGGATGTGGGCAAGCATTGCAGAGGCGACACCCTTTCTGAGGTGCCTGGCAGAAGTCCGCATGGATTTGATTTCACCATGATGGTCCCCAAGGTCTTTAAGCGCCCCGCAACCTAACAATTCGCTGTGTTCCCAGACACTCCAGAAGGTGATTTCCGGTGTCCGTAATTTGTCCAAATCCAGTGCATGTACACTTTCCGGCGGGGATTGCTCAAACATGCTCTGTAAATGCTCGCTGATCAATGCTATGATTTCAGTTCCAGTCAAATTATCGATTCTAATCTCCATGTTATTCACTCCTGAATGTAAGATGACGATTCATTCTGCATTTGTTTTTTGTGCCAAAAACGCCATAATGAAATAACGATATTCATTAGTATATATAGATTCATTATTGTTGTAAATACAACATTATTGGACGGACAGGTGATGAAGTGAAAGAGATACTTCGTGAGGTTGGAATGATTGCGAGGGCACTGGATTCTATAAGTAATATAGAATTCAAGGAATTAAATCTTACTAAGGGGCAGTATTTATATCTCATCCGTATCTATGAGAACCCGGGAATTATTCAGGAGAAGCTGTCCGAAATGATCAAGGTAGACCGGACAACTGCCGCACGTGCAGTGCAGAAGCTTGAAGTCCAAGGCTTCATTGAGAAGAAGGATGATGAATCAAACAAAAAAATAAACAGGCTGTTTACAACTGAAAAGGGTGAACAGGCTTACTCTTTTCTGAAGAGAGAAGGGGATCATACGGACAGGGTAGCCTTAGCCGGATTCTCCGGACAAGAATCAGAACTATTGTATCAGCTTCTGCAGAGAGTCCGGAAAAATATTGAGGTCGAATGGGAGTATGTGAAGAAGGGGAATAAAAGAGAGTACTAATTTATCCGCCCGAGGGGAATTGTAGAGATGAGAACTCTCAAATTCTAATCAGGATGAGGACAGAATTCATGAAGCAAACTTCCAGTAAAACCGGAGAAGACAAGAAGCTTAAATGGTGGCAGCTTAGTTTATTGGGCATAGCAGGGACTATAGGAACCGGATACTTTTTGGGCTCGGGACTGGCCATCTCCATTGGCGGTCCTGCTGTGCTGCTGGCCTACATTTTAGCGGCTGGCGGAACCTACGTTGTATTTGATGCGCTGGCAAGGATGACGGCGGAACATCCGGAGCAGGGCTCCTTCCGGTCCTATGCCAAGAAAGCCTTCGGCGGCTGGGCAGGGTTCGGAAGCGGCTGGGTATATTGGTTCTCGGAGCTGCTGATTATGGGAAGCCAACTCACAGCGTTATCCATCTTTTCGCGTTTTTGGTTTCCGGCCGTACCGATGTGGGTTTTTGCTGCCGGGTTTGCCGCAGTGAGCCTGTTGATTGTGTTTTTTGGGAATAAGGGATTTGACCGGGTTGAAAATATACTGGCTGTCATCAAAGTGGCGGCGATTCTAATGTTTCTTGTGATTGCTGCTGCGCTTCTGGCAGGCTGGATCGGCGGCGGGAAGTTCACACCGAAGGTACCCCTTGGGTATAAGGCATTGTTTCCGTCAGGGGGCATCGGACTTTGGTCTGCCTTTATTTTTGCTTTTTATGCTTACGGCGGCATTGAGGTGCTGGGGATTATGTCCTACAGGCTCAAGAAGCCTGAGGAGGCTCCAAAAGCGGGGAAGGTCATGCTGCTCGGTCTGGCTGGGGTGTATGTCCTGTCGATTGGACTTGCGGTGATCATGGTGCCGTTAAGCGCCTTCAACCCGAAAGAAAGTCCTTTTGTTCTCGCACTCCGCAGTGATCATCTGGCCTTTGTGCCGCATTTGTTTAACGGGGTGCTGATCATTGCCGGATTCTCTACGATGACAGCCTCGCTGTATGCCATTACCTCGATGATGATCACTCTTGCGCAGGAAGGCGATGCACCGAAGTTATTCTCGAAGAAATGGAAGGATAAATATCCGTTCTATGCCCTATGTCTGATTGCTGCCGGTCTGATAGGCGCTATCATGATGTCATTGTGGCTGCCGGGAAAAGTATATGAATACATTACCACGGCTGCGGGCCTCATGATCCTGTATAACTGGTCCTTTATCTTGCTCTCAGCCGGCCGGCTGCTTAAGCCCAGTTTTCTCAGCGGTGTGAAACGCTGGACAGGCCTGGTGCTGATTGCGGCTGCTGTAGCAGGGACACTGTTTCATACGCTCAGCCGCCCGGGCTTCTACATCAGTCTGCTGATTGTTTCACTGATTGCGCTGAGTGACTGGATGGTTCAACACTTTCGCGGCAAAAAAGGCGGTACCCGTGAATCCCATTCTCTGCAGGGCGGTCCTGAGTTCCAGATCACAGGGATCAGGCTGCGCAAAAACAAGATTTAATAATAAACGGTAAAGATGGATAAAGGACAGCCACCAAGAAGGCCCGCGAAAGCTCGCGGGCCTTCTATATATGTGGAGTGTGCTTTAAACTTAGGTGTATTAAATAATGCCGTAGGAACCACAATAAGCAGGATGTGATTACAAAGAAGGTGGTTCGCCATGAAAGGTTCAAAAGGAGCATTAATTGCACTTGCTTCCATTCCGTTAATCATGACACTTGGCAATTCCATGCTGTTGCCTATTCTGCCGCAGATCTCCAAAAAGCTTGGTATCACTGCTTTTCAGGTCAGTATGATCATCACGGTGTATGGCCTGATTGCGATCTTGATGATTCCGGTTGCCGGTTACTTATCGGATCGCTATGGGCGAAAAATCGTTATCTTACCCAGTCTTTTCCTTGCAGCCATAGGCGGAGCTATTTGTGTTGCCGCTGCCTGGTTCTTAACCGGAGTCACTGCTTACTGGGTCATCCTCGGAGGGCGTTTAGTCCAGGGGGTTGGAGCCGCAGGAGCCTTTCCGATCGTCCTTCCCTTTGTAGGCGATCTGTTCAAAGATGAGAAAGAGGTTAGTAAAGGATTGGGAATCATTGAGACCTCCAACACCTTCGGTAAAGTATTAAGTCCAATCCTTGGTGCTTATCTCGGGACATTGCTATGGTATGCACCCTTCATCGCGATTCCAGTCCTGTGTATGATTTCCTTTGCGCTTGTTGTATTTCTGGTGAAGAAACCCAAGTCGGAGGAGAAGGCCGAAAAGAAAAGCATTGGGCAATTCTTAACCGGCATCAAAGAAATCCTGCATGAAAGGGGCCGCTGGCTGTATGCCATATTTGCGATAGGCGGAATCTGTATGTTCGCAACCTTCGGCGTGCTATTCTATTTATCGGAGACGCTGGAGTCGGAGTATAACCTGCATGGGGCCTCCAAGGGGTTTGTACTGGCCATCCCCCTTGCACTTCTGTGTCTGGCCTCCTACGGAAGCGGCAAAATCATCGGCAAAAATAAGCTGTTAATGAAATGGATCGGTTTCGGAGGTATGGCGGTGCTTACTACAGCCATGCTGATCACAGGCTTTAGCCAGAATATATATTTCATGGTAGGCTTCTTAAGTTTAAGCGGAGTTGGGATTGGTGTGGTTCTGCCCTGCATGGATGCGCTGATTACGGAGGGAATAGACAAAGAGAACCGTGGAACAATCACTTCCTTATACAGCAGCATGAGGTTTATCGGGGTTGCGCTGGGCCCGCCGGTCGTGTCCCTTCTAATGAACCGGGGGCATTGGGTCTTATTTGGCACTATGGCAGCCGTAGGGGCAGCTGGCGGACTGTTGTCCTTTTTCGCTGTTACTCCAAGCAAAGGGGAGGCTGGAGGCGAGAACAATTTGAAGCAAACCAGCATGAAGCTTAAAAAAGGAAATCCGATGCGCCAGCGTGTCCGTTAGAGCGGTTGATATCAAATTTTATCAAATTTCTCCTGTACAAACTTCTCCAGCACCCTGAAATCCTCGGTAACACGCTTGAAGGGTAAAGCTCCCAGCACCTTATCCCGGTAGTCCTTATGGGCTGCAGCGGACAGACGGGAATCGAGGATACTGAGCACACCCAGGTCCGTTTCACTGCGGATCAGACGCCCGGTGCCCTGTCTCAACCGGAGCAGCATGTCCGGGACGAATACGTCTTTCAAGGGGTCCCCGGCCAAGGAGGCCTTATATTCATAGACCGGATCGGCAGGAACCGGGAAGGGGAGCCTGACCACAATTAACTGCGATAAATCGGAGCCTGCGATATTTACGCCCTCCCAGAATACCCCCGTACTCAGCAAAACGCCTTTACTGGCCCGGAATTCAGCGATTATCCCGTCCTGGGACGAGCCTTCCCTCTGCACATGCAGCGCCCAATTAAGCTTCTCGGCGCTTAGCTTCTTATGAATGTACTTCATATCCTCTTTTGCCGAAAAAAGCACCAGTGTCCGCCCGTCCGTCAAATTACAGAGTCTCAGCATCTCCTTGTACGCTGCTTCCAGATAGGCTTCCCGGTTGTTGTGGTTATAGTAGGGAACGTTCCTGGCAATGTACATCAGGGTGTGGTTATCGTAATCAAATGGTGAAGCCTGGCGCTCCATATAATCTCCCCGGTATCCGAGAGACTCTGTCAGATAAGCGTATTGTTCCTCCAGCGTATCTCCGGACTGGCACAGGGTTGCTGACGTTAAGATGACAGAGGTCTTCCCGTTAAACAAGCTGTGTTTCAGGAACTGGCTTATACCTTTGGGACAGATACTGACCGTGCTCTCCCCCCGCGTATGGCTTGCCCAGATCAGATAGTTGTCCTCCGCTCCGGCGAGTACAGCAAAGAGGTCGATAAGTCCGTTTATGGCTTCAAAAGCATTGTCAATCTCCCGCTCACGCCGGGAAGTGAAGACGGACAGGCTGAGACTGAACTCTTTCAATACCTGAATTCCCCGCTGCAGCGGGACTCCTGTAATCTCCGATACTTTGATCCGGTCATTGTCCTGCTTGGCTGTGTGCAGCAGATCCGCCTCTACCTGTCTGAAAATATCTCCGGCGCATCTTTTTATGAATTTATACTGTGCCATTAGCCCCTTATCTGCGGATTGCCTGAAAAGAATCTGTAGGGCGTCCTCCAGTATGCGGCAGGTTCCCCGGAAGGTGAATTCGAGCGTTCTTGCATCTCTGACCTTTGCTTCGAGATTATGCGCTTCATCTATTATGATCAGCGCCGGCCGTTCCGTAATTAAGCCCTTGGTTCCTTCCTTCTTCTTAATCAGGTCACGGATAAGCAGGTCCTGATTAACGATAATGAAATCCATGTCGCCGGGGCCGGCATTAATTTTGGCCCTCATCTCGTAGAACGAACAGGTGCTACGGTAATGGCATTGCTCAAATTTGCAATCATTCACACAAACACCGGACCACACCGCGTCGCTAACACCGCCCTCAATATCTGCCCGCTCATCGATCCCGTAATTCACAATACGTTCGGCAAGCGCAGACAGGGGGGAAGCGGCAGCATCCGGCTTGTATAGTTCAGCAGCCCTATACCGGCAGGCATATTGCCCCATCCCTTTCCCTACTACGGAGCGGACCGAAGTGAACCCGAGCCGGCTGCCGATGAACCGCAGATCTTTATGGATCTGTTCGGAGAGCTGGATGGAGGAGGTGGCAATAACGACCGGCTGCCGGGAGATCTGGTTAATGAGCAGGCCGGGTATAAGGTAGGCGAAAGACTTGCCGATGCCGACTCCGGCCTCAATCATCGCATTGCGGCTATGTACATAAGCATCCGCGATATCCAGAGACATATCCTGCTGGCCGAGCCTCTCTGTGAGGCCGATCCGGGGAAACCGGTCATACATCCGGAAGATGGCATTGACCAGAGCGGGTTCGATGTCCTTTTTCAGCTCCCGCTTCTGTAATTTATAGAGATCATTTAACCAGCTGATAACGACCGCCCCTTTTCTATAATCAATGATGTGCCTGTCCCGTATCTATTTGGGTGAGGTTGTTATTATCATAGATGAAGCGCTAACAGTCAAGGGTTAGAATGTAATTTAATGGATTTTGGACACCTTTAACCTTTTCAGATACACTACAAGAAGTAGATGTTTTGCACACTTGAAGGGCGATTATATTTCGGGTATTAACATATAATGGGACAAGAATCTAAGTCTGCGGACTTATACAGAACAGGAGAGATACAATGAGTGAGCGTCTGCCCTGTCAGACTCCGGGCTGTGAGGCGACCATTCTTCCTGCAACGGCGCATAAAACAGGTGGAATCTGCATGCCTTGTCATCAGAGGAAGCTTACGCTTGCGGAGAAGGCATATATTGAGCAAAACCGCAAAGAGGTTAATTTGTATGCCGGTGTAGGGGATTTGGTTGAAATTCTTAAAATCATGCACCAGCCGCGGAAATACAACCCTCTTATCCAAGAAGTACCCTATCCCAAGACCGCGAAGGAGCTCTATCATCAGCTGACGGAAAGCGGACGGGAGCGTCTGGTGGCTTACGCGGTTACCTTAATGGAGGAAGAGGATTTTGACCAGGCGGAAACCATTCTATTGTCGCTTACCTGTTATACAGACACCCGGATTGGGCGGGGGCTTGAGGTGTTTTTTCGCAAAGGCAAGTATTATCCTGCAATTCTCTATAAGGACGCAGGAGCCGTTATACGTGATCAGCTCATGGATCAAGTGGAACGCGATCCGGTAAATCGTAATCACTTGCTGCTGGCGCTGGCCTGGATTGGCGATGAAGAGGTGGCCCGGCTGTTTGCGAAATGGAGGCAGTCGCCGCCGGAGTGGGCCTCAGAGTTATACCAGTCTCCGGAAGCCTATGCTCACGAAGCGGGCTGGGAATTAGATGCCGGAGGCAGAAAGAGGCTGTTGTTTCACCCGGAAAGTTACCTTTTTAAAGTGTGCGGGGAAGACAATAAGGGAGTATCCCGGGATCTTTCAGCGGTGAAGACTTTACAGACAGGAGCCTATTCCTGCCCATGGTGCAGAAGTAAGTTGACAGTTATTTTTGATTACGACTTGCACAATTCATTAGTCCAGTTTATGGAGCTCTCCGGCCGATATTTGAGAATTGCCGCCTGTTTGCACTGTAATTGTTACGGCACCGTGTTTATGAAAGTGGATCTGGATGGCGGCTATGCATGGAGCGAATATAATACTGTTCCTGACTACTTGCCTGATAACGAAAGCGAGTTGGAAGAACCGGCATGGCATTGTATGCAGCTGTCGGAACAGCCGGCAGGCAGCTATGAAAATGCACATTGGATGCTTGAGGCGCCGGCATCACAAATCGGGGGACATCCGACCTGGATTCAGGATGCGGAATATCCCGCATGCCCATGCTGCTCGGAGACCATGGAATTTATCGCGCAGATGGATATGGAACAAGCAGAGGACAGCGAGGGAATCTATTATGCATTTCTGTGCAGGGATTGCCTGATCACAGCTGTGAATTATCAGCAGACATAGGCCTGCTTTTGTCACAGATAAGTTCCAGACAACATGTTACCATGGATGGAAAATAAACTGGCCGCGGGAGCTGCTATATGAGTTGTTTTTCCGTTCATCACAAGATGCATTATTCGCTGTATTCCTTTGCCGAACACAGTCCGGATCCGATTTACATTCTAGGCACTGATAAAAAGGTGAGTTACGCCAATTCAAACTTCGTCGAGCTATACGGCTGGACAATGGAGGAGCTGAACCAGTACGATTTCCCGCATGTCCCTATGGTGCTTAGGAACGAGCTTGCACAGATGTATGTTTTCATTGACCAGGGGCAGCGGCTGTTTGCCCTCGACACCTTTCGGATTAAACGGAACGGTGAGCTGATCAGTGTCAAAATAACCATCTCTCCTGTAAAAGATCTGGAAGGGCGCATTACGGCTTATGTATGTGTGCTGCGGGATGTAACGGAGATCAAATTCTCAGAGCTGAAATATTATAAACTTTTTAATGAAGCGAATGATCCTATCTTCATTTATGAACAGGATGAGGGGGGCAAACCCTCGAAGTTCCTGGATGTGAATGAAGCAGCCTGCCGGATGCTGGGCTATACACGCCGCGAACTGCTGGACAAGACTCCTTATTCCATCGCTGCGGAGGTGCTGGTGCCTGAGGTGGACAAGACGTTTGGGTGTATTCTTAGCGGAGAAGGGATGTTCGTCGAATGGGTTCAGGTAACGAAAGACGGCAAGGAGATCCCGGTGGAGATCAGTGCAAAGCCGTTTAAGCTGAATGGCCGGGAAATGGTAATTTCGATTACCCGTGACATGACAGAGCGAAAGAAAACCGAAGAGTTCCTGAGGTATAACGAGAGCTTGTCCATGATAGGTGAGTTGTCAGCAGGCATTGCACATGAAATCCGCAATCCGCTGACCAGTATCCGGGGGTTCGTCCAACTGCTCTATTCCCAGTCTAAGATGAATAAGGAGCTGCACGAGATAATTTTATCTGAAGTGGACAGGATTAATTCTATTATCAGCGAACTGCTGCTCCTGGGCAAGGAGATGCCGTCAGAAATGTCAGACTGTAATCTGGTCCAGCTGTTAAGCCAAGTAGTCGTACTGCTGAATGCCCAGGCGCATTTGACAGACAACGAAATTATTATGCACACGGACCTCGACAGACTGCTTCTTAGATGTGCGGGCAACAAGCTGAAGCAGGTCTTTATCAATATGCTGAAAAATGCGATAGAAGCAAGTCCGCACGGAGCAGAAATTACCGTAGAGCTGAGCCGTGAGGGGAATATAGGAGTTATTCGCATCACGGATAATGGGCCAGGCATACCGGCAGAGCTTATTAGCCAGATCGGTTCGCCGTTCTTTACGACCAAACCGGGAGGCAATGGGCTTGGTGTTATGATTAGCAAGAAAATCATACATAATCACAAGGGGACTCTCCAATTCTTGACGAACCTGCCGGCAGGGACGATAGTTGAGATTATTCTGCCTGTGCTTTAATGATTAGAGTGTACATACATAGCATCCCCTAAGAGCAGGAGGTCAGGAAATAGACCTCACTGCTCTTTTGATTTTACTGACACCTTTGGTGATTCCAAACTGACGGAGATTCTCTAGATCTTTGAGCCGGAAGTTACACCGGGATTAACCCGGCTGACATGTTCAAGTATTCCGACGTTGACGATCCGGTCAAAGATCTGGCTCCTCCAAAGATATATTCAAAAAAAGTCCCTTCTTTTCTGGAAATATAGATTGATTAGACAAAACGCCGGGAAACATACATGTGACCGGCGACAAAGGCTGGGGAAAGTCGAGTTTCGTTATTTGAAATTAGGGGTATATAAGCTATATTTTCGAAATATAAACGTCAGCAAGCCACAAGTCGGAAAGTGAGGGTCCTCATGGATTTCCCAGTCAACATCCTTCTCGTAGACGATCACCCCGAAAACTTGCTTGCCATTGAGGCCCTCCTAAGCGGAGAACCCTACCATCTATTTCGGGCATATTCCGGGGTAGAGGCTTTACGCTGTTTATTGGAAGAAGAATTTGCCGTCATCGTCATGGATGTGCAAATGCCGGGAATGGACGGGCTGGAGACGGCACGCCTCATCCGGACCCGGGAGAAAAACAATTACGTGCCTATCATCTTTGTGACTGCGACCAGCAATGCAATGGAGGATATCTTCGCAGGCCATTCAGTCGGAGCTATGGACTATATGACGAAGCCCTTCGTCCCGCAGCTGTTCAAATCCAAAATCGAAGGGTATGTCAGCATGTATGAAGCTAACAAAACCCTGCAGATCCAAAGCGACATGCTCAAGCAACAAGCGAAGCAGATGGAGAAAACGAATCAGGAGCTCAGAGAGGCCAAGGAAGCGGCGGAAATCGCATCCCGTGCGAAATCAGAATTTCTGGCCATGATGAGCCATGAAATTCGGACTCCGCTGAATGGAATCATAGGCATGTCTGATCTGCTGCTCACCTCCGATTTGCCGGAAGAATATGCTGAGATGGCGGGAATTATCCACACGAGCAGCAATGCACTGCTTTCGGTCATCAATCCTATTCTCGATTATTCCAAAATTGAATCCGGAAAGATGGAAGTGGAAGAGGCGCCGTTCTCCCTTCAGGACTGCCTGACTGAAACGATTGATTTGTTCACAGCCAAAACCAGGGAACGGAATCTGGAGATGGCTGTGACCGTAGATCCTTCGATTCCGACTTATATAATGGGAGATATGACCCGCCTCCGTCAGGTATTGAATAATCTGGTGGGTAATGCAGTGAAATTCACCCATGAAGGCAGTATATACATAAGGGTTAACAAGCTGTCCGAAGAGGCGAATACGCTTACGCTTGAATTTATAATTAAAGATACGGGGATCGGAATTCCCCCGGATAAGATAAACGAACTGTTCCAGCCCTTCTCCCAGTTAGATGCCTCTACAACACGCAGGTTCGGAGGCACGGGGCTGGGATTATCGATCAGCAAATCTTTAGTTGAATTAATGGGCGGCAGCATCCGGGTAGAACCGTCGATTGAACCTGGCGCCACCTTTGTTTTTACAATTGCAGTCAAACAATTCCAAGTAAATAATGCATAAGGGGCAGGGTTGATACTATGAGCGATCAAAACCACAGCAAAGAGATAAGCGGGGATCAGATTGATGCCGGCGAATTGCTCAACGCCTTAATGGCGATGAAGAAAGGAAACTTCTCCCACAGAATGCCCTATGACCGCACGGGAATAGCCGGTAAGGTAGCGGATACCTTCAACGAGATCATGGATATTCAGGAGAGTCTGGTGAATGAAGTCCAGACAGTAGCCAGAGTGGTCGGTAAAGAAGGTAATCTGTCGCGAAGATTCGTTCAGAAGAATCTGGGCGGCTCCTGGGAGACCATTACCGATTCGCTGAACGGGATGGTTATCGACTTAATTCAGCCGACCAGCGAGATGGTCCGGGTGATTAACGCCGTAGCCAAAGGCGATCTATCCCAGAAGGTGGAGTTGGAGATTGAAGGACGGCCGCTCACTGGTGAATTCCAGCGGACGGCAAGCAATATTAACATGATGGTGAATCAGCTCAGCACATTTGCCTCCGAGGTCACCCGGGTAGCACGCGAGGTCGGCACGGAAGGGATTCTGGGCGGCCAGGCAGATGTCAAAGGGGTATCGGGAACCTGGAAAGACTTAACTGACAGCGTAAATTACATGGCGACTAACCTCACGGATCAGGTACGTAATATTGCGGCGGTAACGACTGCTGTGGCGAACGGTGATCTGTCAAAGCAAATTACAGTAAATGCACGGGGAGAAATCCTTGAGCTCAAAAATACGATCAACACCATGGTGGATCAGCTCTCCATGTTCTCTTCCGAGGTTACTCGTGTAGCGCGAGAGGTTGGCACGGAGGGTAAGCTTGGCGGGCAGGCAGACGTGAAGGATGTATCGGGTACATGGCGGGATCTAACCGAAAGCGTAAACTACATGGCCTCCAACCTGACCAACCAGGTGCGTAACATCGCGGTTGTGACCACAGCGGTCGCAAACGGCGATCTGTCGAAGAAGATTACTGCCGATGTCCAGGGCGAAATTCTGGAGCTCAAGAACACCATCAACACGATGGTGGATCAGCTGTCGACCTTCGCTTCCGAGGTTACCCGGATGGCGCGTGAGGTCGGTACGGAAGGGATCCTTGGCGGACAGGCGGATGTTAAGGGGGTATCGGGTACCTGGCGGGATCTGACGGAAAGCGTAAACTACATGGCTTCTAACTTAACCAATCAGGTGCGCAATATCGCCGAAGTGACAACCGCCGTCGCTAAGGGCGACTTGTCGAAGACGATAACCGTTGATGCGAAAGGCGAAATTCTCCAGTTGAAAAGCACCATCAATATCATGGTGGACCAGCTCAGCAACTTCGCCTCCGAGGTAACGCGCGTGGCGCGGGAGGTTTCTACAGAAGGCATTCTCGGCGGCCAGGCGGATGTGAAGGGAGTGTCCGGCACCTGGAAGGATCTAACGGACAGCGTTAACTTTATGGCCGGTACCCTGACCGATCAGGTACGTAATATCGCTGAAGTGACAACGGCGGTTGCCAAGGGCGACTTGTCCAAGCAGATCACGGTAAATGCGACCGGAGAAATCCTGGAGCTCAAGAACACCATTAACACGATGGTAGAGCAGCTCTCTACCTTCGCTTCCGAGGTTACCCGTGTGGCACGTGAGGTCGGTACCGAGGGCATGCTGGGCGGACAGGCCCAGGTTAAAGGCGTTGCCGGGACCTGGCGGGATTTGACCGAGAGTGTAAACTATATGGCCTCGAACTTGACCAATCAGGTGCGTAACATTGCTGTTGTAACGACGGCAGTAGCGAACGGGGATCTGTCCAAGAAAATCACTGCCGATGTCCAGGGCGAAATCCTGGAGCTCAAAAATACCATCAATACAATGGTGGACCAGCTCTCGATGTTCTCCTCTGAGGTGACGCGTGTGGCCCGCGAGGTAGGTACAGACGGCAAACTGGGCGGACAGGCGCAGGTGAAGGGCGTCGGCGGAACCTGGAAAGACTTGACCGAAGGCGTAAATAATATGGCCCGGAATCTGACGGACCAGGTGCGGAATATTGCGGACGTTACGACGGCGGTAGCCAAAGGGGATCTGTCCAAGAAGATTACCGTAGATGTCAAAGGTGAAATCCTGGAGCTCAAGAATACGATCAACACCATGGTGGACCAGCTCTCGATCTTCGCTTCTGAGGTTACGCGTGTAGCGCGCGAGGTCGGCACGGACGGCAAGCTCGGGGCGCAGGCAGAAGTTAAGGATGTTTCTGGTACCTGGAAAGATCTGACCGATACGGTCAACTACATGGCCAGCAACCTGACCATTCAGATGCGCAACATTGCCGGTGTTACGACAGCGGTAGCGAACGGCGATCTGTCCAAGAAGATTACGGTAGATGTTAAAGGCGAACTGCTTGAGCTGAAAAATACGATTAATACGATGGTGGACCAGCTGAATTCATTCGCTTCCGAGGTTACCCGTGTGGCCCGCGAGGTCGGTACAGACGGTAAGCTGGGCGGGCAAGCCCAGGTGCGCGGCGTCGGGGGGATCTGGAAGGATCTGACCGACAACGTTAACATTATGGCGACCAATCTGACGGATCAGGTGCGCGGGATCGCCAAGGTTGTGACGGCTGTTGCGAACGGTAATCTGAAGCAAAAGCTGACCGTGGAAGCCAAAGGCGAAATCGCCGAGCTGACCGATACCATTAATAATATGATCGAGACGCTGGCGACCTTCGCCGACCAGGTGACCACGGTGGCGCGGGAGGTAGGCGCCGAAGGGAAGCTGGGCGGACAAGCCAGTGTGCCTGGAGCAGCAGGAACGTGGCGTGACCTGACCGACAACGTTAACTACATGGCGAGTACGCTTACCACGCAGGTTCGAGCCATTACGAATGTTGCCACGGCGGTAACGAATGGCGATCTGTCACGGGCCATCGACGTATCCGCCTCCGGAGAAGTCGCGACACTCAAAGACAATATTAACGAAATGATCCGGAACCTGAAGGAGACGACCCGTATCAATACTGAGCAGGATTGGCTCAAAACCAACCTGGCCAAATTCTCAAGGATGCTGCAAGGGCAAAGAGATCTGTACGCGGTGAGCCGCATGATCCTGTCCGAGCTGGCTCCGCTTGTATCTATGCAGCATGGGGTCTTCTACATCAATGAACCGTCCGGCGGTGAAGCGGTTCTGAAGCTGTTCGCCAGCTATGCTTACCAGAGCCGCAAGCATCTGGCGAATGAATTCCGGGCCGGGCAAGGGCTGGTCGGCCAGTGCCTGATTGAGAAGCAGCGCATCCTGCTTACCAACGTACCGGGTGATTATGTAGTGATCTCGTCCGCACTGGGAGAAGCCACACCGCTTAATATTATTTTGCTGCCGATTATATTCGAAGATCAGGTGCTGGCGATTCTGGAGCTGGCTACCTTCCGTCCATACAGTGATATCGACATTGCCTTCCTGGATCAGCTTACCGAATCCATCGGCATTGTGATCAACACCATGCAGGCAAACCAGCGTACGGAGGAATTGCTGATCCAATCACAGTCGCTCACCGAGGAGCTCCAGAAGCAGCAGATGGAGCTGCGGAGTACGAATGACGAGCTTGAGGATAAAGCGAAGCTGCTGGTGCTGCAGAAGGCGGAAGTCGAGAGCAAGAACCATGAGGTAGAGGTAGCCAAACGTTACCTGGAGGAGAAAGCGGAACAGCTTGCCCTCACGTCCAAGTACAAATCCGAGTTCCTGGCCAACATGTCTCATGAGCTGCGTACCCCGCTGAATTCCTTGCTGCTCCTGGCAGAACAGCTGGCCGAGAACCCGGATGAGAATCTTCATGAGATTCAGGTGAAGTTCGCGAAGACCATTCAGGACTCCGGACTTGAATTGCTTAACCTTATCAACGATATTCTGGATCTGTCCAAAATCGAATCGGGCACGATTACGCCGGATTACAGCGAGGTTTCTCTGGCAGAGCTGACAGACGGGCTGGACCGTACCTTCCGCCATATGGTGGATGCCAAGAAGCTGGACTACCGGATCATCATTGATTCCGGTGTGCCGGCCAGAATAGCAACGGATTTCAAGCGGCTGCAGCAAATTCTGAAGAACCTGCTGTCCAACGCCTTCAAGTTCACGGAGCAAGGGCAGATCATGCTGCAGATCCGCAAAGCAGGCGAGGGCTGGCATCCGGAGAATGAATCGCTGACGCGGGCCAAAACAGTGATCTGCTTCTCTGTAAGCGACACAGGAATCGGTATCCCGCCTGAAAAGCAGCAGATTATCTTCGAAGCCTTCCAGCAGGCGGATGGCAGCACGAACCGGGAATACGGCGGGACAGGCCTGGGTCTTGCCATATCCCGCGAGATTGCCGAGATGCTAGGCGGAGAAATCACCCTGTACAGTGAAGCGGGCAAAGGGAGCGTCTTTAATCTGTACCTGCCCACTGAAGCGGAATTCACCGAGCCGGAGATCCCCAAGGCACATGTTCCGGAGGTGATCGATATCACCCCATCCAAACGCAGAAGTACTCTGGCTAAGCCGGCAGATGACACGTTCCTTGATGACCGGGATCAGATCGGGCCGGGAGACCGTGTCTTCCTGATTATTGAGGATGACCAGAAGTTCAATGAAATTATGCTGGATCTGCTCCACAAAAAAGGAATCAAAGCCGTGATTACATCCAGCGGCTATGATGTGCTGGAGCTTGTTCATAAGTACCAGCCGATTGCTATAACACTCGATCTGCATCTCGGCGGAGACGCCGACGGCTGGCTGGTACTCGAGCAGCTGAAGAACGATATTGAGGTGCGGCATATTCCGGTCTGTGTGATGACGGTCGATGAGGATGAGGTACTGCTGTTACAGCGGGGCGCTCATGATTACTTCCGCAAACCGGTAACCAATGAAGAGCTGGAGAATGCGCTCGACCGTCTGAACCAGTTTGCAGATCAGAAGACCAGAAATCTGCTGGTGGCGGTCCAGAATGAGGAAGAGCGCAAGCAAATCATTGAGCTGTTAAGCAACGCTGATATCAGTCTCACGGCAGTGGACACGGCACGCAAAGCATTGAACCAGATCAACACCAAAGAATTCGATTGTGTGGTGCTGGACAGCGGCCTGACGGAGATGAATCTCATCCGGTTTATCCGGGATATGTACAAGAACGCCAAGAACAAAAGGATTCCCGTCCTGGTCCACATGAGCAGGAAGCTAACACCGGCGGAAGAAAGTGAGTGGGATGAGCTGGTCAAAATGGCGGTGCTCAAAGAGGTGAAATCGAATCTCCAGCTGATCGATGAAACGACCCTCTTCCTGCACCGCAAGGCGGAGAACCTGCCGTCCGGTTCAAAGGATAAGCTGGTTAAGCTGCATCACTCGGATGAAATGATTGAGTCTAAAAAAGTGCTTGTAGTGGATGATGATATCCGGAACATCTTCGCACTCACTTCCATTCTGGAACGTCATCAGATGAAGGTCATCCCTGCGGAGAACGGCCAGGATGCCATCACTCTTCTGGAACAGACACCGGACATCGAAATTGTCCTGATGGATATCATGATGCCGGGGATGGACGGCTATGAAACGACTCGTGCCATCCGGCTCAAGCCGGAATTCAAGGACCTCCCCATTCTTGCGCTGACGGCGAAAGCGATGAAGGGAGACCGGGAGCTATGCCTCGAAGCAGGCTGTTCGGATTACATTACCAAACCGGTCAACAGTGCGCAGCTGTTATCTATGATGCGTACATGGCTGGATAACGATAACTAAGACTTATCAAACAGGAGCCGATTCCAAAGCCATGAAAAAGGCTGCTTGGATCAGGCTCCTATTTTATTCAAAATGATGGGAGGGTTCAAGCCGCAGGCAGGATGATCTTTCGATAAACAGCGTATCGACCTTGACCTTGGTGGTGACGGCAGACGGCCTTTGAATGGCAGCGGTTAACAGATCAACAGCCCATGCAGCCATCCGCTCTTTCTCTACATGAACAGTAGTCAGCTCCGGTGTCACGATAAGAGCTTCGTTGATATTATCAAATCCGATGACAGACACATCATCCGGAATCGAGAAGCCCAGTTCGCTGAGCGCCTTCATGGTGCTGATGGCAATATAATCACATTCACAGAAGAAAGCTGTGGGGAAGGGCTGTCCGCTCTCCCGTAAGTGCTGAAGCTTGTCCAGCAACGGCCCCTGGGAGGAGAACATGGTTGGGGGCACCGCCAGAATGTTGCTCCGGGATATCTCCACATGATATTCAGCCATTGCTGACATGAATCCCCGTTGCCGCTCATCGAAGTTATGTATCCGTTCCTCGGAAGCGATATAACCTATTCTCTGATGTCCCCGCTCTGCCAGATAGGTCCCTGCCTGATAAGCCCCCATGTAATTATTGATCTCCACAAAATGGACAGGGAGCGCATCGAAGCAAGTGTCCAGGACGACCAGGTGTGGCAGCTTGTCCGCAATATCGGCAATTCTGGAAGCCCCTAAATTGGTGCCCAGAAGAATAACTCCGCTGGTCCGTTCCTCCATAATCGTCCGGATTCCCTCCGCATAGTGCTTCTCTTCGATCGCTGAGAAGATCAGGCTGTAACCGCCCATACGGCAGCGCTCTTCAATATGATGAATGAGCTCCCGGAAAAAAGGCTGCTGATAATATTGCTCATGGACAAGCCCGGCATTGGTGAACACCAGGAACCTCAAGGATCTGCCGTTCGGATCTGCAGGCGCCGCCCGTCCTTTACCTGAATATCCTAATTCTTTGGCCAGGCGGAGAATACGCTCACGTGTATCCTGTGAAACCCCTGGTTTCCCGTTCAGCGCCAGAGAGACGGCTCCTTTGGAGACCCCGGCCAGTTTAGCAAGCTCCTCCATATTCAACGGATATTCCTCCATTCTGAGCATGTTAAGTATGTTTAGTGTAAGGGAAGATATTAAATTTAGCAATTGGACAGATTTCTTATGGGATCGATCGGGCGAGTTGATAGAAGCTCATAGGTTATGGTGGAGTGTTTAGCTTTGTTTAGTTGATCTTAGAGCTGATTAAACCACTTTTCATACTGAGAAATAACGTTATTGACGAAGTTTGCTTGCGTAGTGTAGGATTATTTTATATAAACAATATTGGTTTATGTTAAATTTGTTTAGTATTTGTTTAGTTTTTTTTGTTATTTTTATTGATCGTTATTTATCTAATGTTTCATGCTGAAGGGAGCAGGTATTATGACTATTCAAGGGAGTGTCTCTATTTCGGTCCCAAACCCGGTCCTCCAATGGGGAGTATGTGAAATTGTACTGCATGGAGGGCCAGTACAGGGAAATCCGTTTACGGATGTTTCATTACATGCACAATTTACACTCGGAGAGCGCTCAATTCAAACTTCCGGGTTCTATGACGGGGAGGGTGTGTACCGCATCCGGTTCATGCCAGGCAGCCCAGGGAAGTGGGGGTTCCGGACAAGCAGCTCAGAACCCTCTCTTCACGGAATTGAAGGAGCCTTCGAATGTTCTGCGGCAAGTGCAGGGAATCATGGGCCGGTCCGCGTCAGGAATACCTTTCATTTTGCCTATGAAGACGGGACGCCGTATCTTCCTGTCGGAACCACGTGCTACGCATGGACCCACCAGGAAGAAGAGATGGAACAGCAGACTCTGGAAACTTTGAAAGCGACTTCATTCAACAAAATAAGAATGTGTGTCTTCCCTAAGTCATATTCCTACAACTCGAATGAGCCAGTGTATTATCCGTTCGAAGGCTCGCCTCAGGATGGCTGGGATTATAGCAGATTTAACCCGGCATTTTTCCGGCATTTGGAGGAGCGGATTGCCGACCTCGGCGCACTTGGCATCGAGGCAGATCTTATTCTATTCCATCCCTACGACCGCTGGGGATATGCTGATATGGGCAAGGAAGCGGATGACCGTTATCTTCATTACCTCGTGGCAAGACTCTCGGCTTACCGCAATATCTGGTGGTCTCTTGCGAATGAATATGATTTCATGGGAAACAAGACGCTTGAGGACTGGGAGCGATACGCCAGAATCGTGACAGACAATGATCCTTATCAGCATCTGATCTCTAACCACAATGGCTCGATATTCTACGATTTTGGCCAACCCTGGGTTACCCACTGCAGTATTCAGCGTGTTGACGTATACAAGACATCTGAGAATACAGACGAATGGAGACAACAATGGAACAAGCCGGTAGTGATCGACGAATGTGCTTATGAAGGCAACATCGAACACGGCTGGGGGAACATTACCGGAGAAGAAATGACCCGCCGGTTCTGGGAAGGATTCGTCCGCGGAGGATATGTGGGGCACGGTGAAACCTATCTGCATCCGGAGGACAAGCTTTGGTGGGCCAAGGGCGGCCAGCTCTACGGAACCAGTCCTGAGCGTATTGCGTTTTTGCGGCGTGTATTGGAAGAAGGACCTGCCGGGGGCTTGAACCCCTTGCCTTCCCAGTGGGATCTGCCTTGTGCCGGGGTTGAAGATGAATATTATCTGTTCTATTTCGGGTTTAATCAGCCTATGTTCCGTGATTTCAAGATGAACCCTGGTATCCGTTATACGGTTGAGCTGCTCGATACCTGGAACATGACCGTGGAGACACTGGAGGGCGGCTATGAAGGCACTTTCCGGATCGGCCTGCCCGGGCGGACTTACATGGCGGTGAGAATGACGCGTCTCTATGGAGACAATCAGCAGTTAGGGACATCTTAGTAGAGGTGAAGGATATGTGGAAGATAGGTGTTGTGGGTGCGGGGTATTGGTCCGATAAGCATTTGAAGGCTTGGCAGCGTATCCCCGGGGTTCAGATTCAAGGCTTGTGCGATACAGATACGGAAAGGCTGCATAGAAAAGCACAGGAATACGGTATTCCTGCCGGTAAGCAGTACGCTACGCTGGAAGAGATGCTGGCTGCTGCAGATGTAGATGTGATAGATATAATTACTGCGCCTGGTACCCATCCGGAGTTAGTTGGTTCAGCTGCCCGGGCAGGCAAACATATCATGTGCCAGAAGCCGTTTGCCCGTTCCATCGAAGAAGCCCGTGGCATGGTTGAAACCGCCAAGGCTGCGAAGGTGCGGCTGATGGTCACAGAGAATTGGCGCTGGCTGCAGCCGGTCCAGACCCTCAAGCAATTGCTTGCTGACGGTGCAGCCGGAGACTTACAGATGATCCGCTACATTCATACCGATTATTATTCGCCGCGGTTTGCACCGGAGAATGAGCTTCCGCAGCCGTTCTTCCGGGAGATGCCGAAGCTGCTGTTCTATGAGATGGGCGTTCACTGGTATGATACATGGCGGTTCCTGTTTGGAGATCCTAAGCGGTTGTATGCGGAGATGAGACGGATCAGCCCGTACATTACAGGTGAGGATGCGGGACTGATTACCCTCGGATATGAGGATTATATGGGCTTAATGGATATGAGCTGGGCGACCCGGCAGAATCTGCAGGGCAAGCTAACGGCACCTGTGCTGCCTAATCATCTGGAGCAGCTGATCATCGAGGGAGATAAGGCAACAGTGAAGCTATACAGCAGCGGCACCATCAGCGTGATTGATAACAATGGTGAGGAGACTATAGCTTCGGAGAATAACGGTCTTGATTTCGAAGAGAGCCACTACCGCCTGCAGTCTCATTTCATTCACTGCCTGAACACGGGCGGGGAATTCCAGACGAGCGGAGAAGACAATTTGAAGACGCTGGAGCTAGTATTCGAAACGTACAGAAGCGCTGAGGAACATAGGGTTATACATTTTGAGCAGCTTTAGCGCCGTGATGTGTTCATGATAGATTATTACCAACACCCCGAACTACTCCGCCTAAGCGGAAGGCTTGGGGTGTTCTGTGTTTATACAAATAGATATTTTGAAATTGAAGTAAATATAGATTTGCTTATTTTGAAGCAGGAAAATATAAACACATATTGAATACATCAAGCAAAGAGGGAGGATGGAAATGGGATACAGTGAAAATCAGTTGCGCTCGTCATTAACACCGGCAGTTTCAATGATTCTGAACACTCATTATCACTCTGTAATCATGAAAAACCCCCAATCCGCCTGGTTCATAGAGACGCATAAGGAATTATTAGATGCAACCTTCACTATGACCTTAATGTCTATAATAGAAGCATTGTTCCTGGGGCCTTCTGATTATGAGCAGTACCTGCACACACAGGAGCAAGAGGGGTTTGCGCAAGGGGCTTATACTGCAGAGATATTTGGCGACCATTTTGATATTCTGCTTGAAATGAGCAAAGATTTGAACTTAACCGCCCAGAATATGATGTTTCGGACCATTGAAGCGCTTGTGGATGATTCGGCGAATCGGCTTTTTTTCTATAATCGGCTGATGGAATCCAACTGGACCCGGTTTACCGGCTTCGCTCAAGGTTATTTGTCTAATAAAAATCAGCAGATCGACAATCTGCATGAACAAAAAATCACGGTTATGGGACAGATGGCGGCAGGCATGGCACATGAAATCCGTAATCCGCTGGCTTCAATTAAGGGCTTCGCCCAGCTTGTGAATAATAGGCTTAACGAGCCTGAGATCAAAGCTAATGAACTGCGGGCCTATATGGATATTACAATTAAAGAGATCGATACGCTGAACGGCTTAGTTACAGACTTCCTGATGCTGTCGCGGAAAGGGGATCATGCGAAGAATAGCGGCGAAGTGTTTAATGTAATTGAGGTTATACATAGAGTAAACAATATTGTGAATCAGCTCATACTTAGCGGCGATATTATTCTGGCTGTGGATTATTCCGATGAAACTATTCTGACTTTCGGAAATGCCTCACAGCTGGAGCAGGTCTTCCTGAATATTTTGAAGAATAGCTTAGATTCCTTCACCGCATGCCAAGGCAAGATAGATATTACAGTAACCACTGCGGATGAGACCCATGAAGTCATGTTGATCTTCAAAGACAATGGCGAAGGGATACCGCCGGATAAATTAAAAAGGATCTTCGATCCGTTCTTTACCACCAAGCCAAAAGGGACAGGCATCGGCTTGTCCATCTGTAAACAATTAATCGAAATGTATGGCGGACAGATTAGGGTAGATTCAGAACTTCAGGCAGGAACCAGCGTGAGGGTTACTTTGCCGTGGGTGTGCGAATCCAATGAGCGTGTGAAGAGTGGTCTGTTGAATGCCCAGTAGGGAGCTTTGGTGTTTTCGCTGTGGTCCCCAAAGGCATAATTCGAGTAGGTTAGGGAGTGGAAGATGACTTCTATACTCAGTATGATTATTTTTTATATCTTCGTAGTCCCTTTATCTGTGTTCCTTCATGAGATGGGCCATGCAACTGCTGCAATAAGTTTAACTAAGAAGGAAGTGCTGGTCTGTATGGGGTCAGATAATCCCAGCCAACAGGCATCATTGAGATTAGGCCGTTTGAAAATTCACTTCACCTGGGGGTTAACCGGTAGCGTTTCGACAAAGAATGAGGGAGCAGCTCTTTCAAAAAGACAAATTATTGGCATTGCATTAGGCGGCCCCATCGTTTCGCTATTGTTAGCCGTTTCTATGCTCGTTGTATATCTATCTGTTCCAAAGAGTGCATTTATAGACAATCTAGTTTTTGCAGCCGGTATATTCAATCTCATTAACCTTGCTGTAACGTTAGTACCGGTGATCTATTCTGCAGGACCTTATGCCGGTCGTCCATCTGATGGGTATCGGATTCTTGCTGCTTTGGGGAGAAGATAGCTCATTAATATGTTTTGGCGTACACTGGAAGGATAGAGTAATTATCGAACTGTGCTGCGGGGTGAGTGGAATGGAGAAGCTGATCGAACGGATCAAGGGTGAATTATTGGCAAAAGCAACGATAGAGAGTGTTGATCCACTGGAACCCGTGAAGGTCCGTAGCGTGCCGAAGCCCTGGAGGGTGCTGGGAACAGGGAATTACGCCGCCGTATTCTATCATCCGGAAGCTCCCGATTATGCAGTGAAGGTGTACGCCCCGGGCAGGCCGGGCCTTGCGGAAGAAGCAGAGGTGTACCGCCGCCTCGGCCGTCATCCGGCATTCTCCGAATGCAATTACAGCGGACCGGACTTTCTGATCCTGAAACGGCTGCAAGGAGTTACCTTCTATGACTCGATGAAACGGGGAATTCTCATCACCGCGCAGGCCATAGAAGATATTGACAGTGGGCTGGGTTATGCCCGTTCCCGCGGACTCCACCCGCATGATGTCCACGCCAAGAATGTGATGGTTCAGGACGGCCGCGGCCTGATCGTAGATATATCCGATTTCCTGAAGGATGAGGACTGCAGCATGTGGGAGGATTTCAAGAAGGCGTATTATCACCTGTACCGGCCTGTTGCCTCCCGCTGGATGTTTCCGGTTCCCCGGCCCATTCTGGAGATCGTCCGCAAGGGCTACCGGTTGTGGCGGCGGTTGAAGGAATAAGCTGGGCGGTCACTTATTTCTATTACCGGAGGATGGAATAGTAGGCGACCGATTCGTCGATTAAGCGGGATAACGTCAACTCACGGAAGCGGCTGTTTACCGGGTATGGAGTAAAGACGGCATGTGAGTTTCCCTGATGCGCATGTTCTCCGTGCCCCGCGGTAACGGGAACCCTGACCTGAAGAATGCCGGATAAGGCGGATTGCAGCAATCCAAGCTGACCTGTTGCCCACTCCTGCTCCTTGCGGCGCAAGGTTACCAATATCTCCTCCACTGTTGAATGGTGAATACATCTCAGAGGAGCCCCCCATCTCGTCAAATCAAAGGATTGTCCACTTCTTGTAATCTCGATCTCGCATGCCCCGTAATGAATTTGTTCTCCCCAAGTGAGCCGCAGCAGCAGATATAATGAACCGGCCCGGACCGGTCTGTCGGCGAACGAAGGAGTGGTATCAAATGCAAAGAGTTCAATCTGTGACAGCTTGTTACTATTCATGGATGCTGCCCTCCTGAAGTTCCATAGGCACTATTGATGTTAAATGATGGGTTTGTTTCACCCGGGCCAGATAACCGGTAAGCTGGGCTTCATTCTCGCAAACGGCCGCATGCTCCAGCCAGATACTATATTTAGTTTTACGGACAACAGACAGATGCAAGGGGAAATTGTCACGGGACCGGAGGACATACCAGCCGCAAGGCATACTTTTCCAGGGTTCCTTGAAGGCTGTCCAAAAAGCCAGCCGCTTGCGCGTCTGCCAGTCACGTTCCTGCTGCTTGACTCGGATGCTAGTGTAAATATTGTACAGCACCTGTTCATTCGAACAAGTGAAGTAGGCTGAGGATCTGCAAAAGTGAAACAGAGTTTCAATCTGGTCTGTCCCAAATCCGTAACCCACAACATACCGTTGCTTGCCCTCTTCGTACCACAGTACCCCAAAGCTCGAAAACTCCAGACTTACCGGATCCAGCATATACGGATGAATGCCCAAATAATAGGTTTTCGCTGTCTGTATCTCTGCCACTCTTCAAGACTCCCTCCTGCTTACAGGAACTCAGCATAGTTGTTAAAGGGAATCATACACGCAGTTCTATTCCTTGTAAAAAGCGCAACCGGCGTTAAAAGTCTGCTATGGCACATATCCCGCCAGAATGTGAATATAATCCTGCTTAATCTTGGTGCCTGCATGTTTTTTCTTCTGTATACGTTAGTTTATTACGTTCTTAACGGGATCTTAACTGATGGCAGAATAGTCTTATAAGTTCTTAATCCCGGGGCAATGTCTATATTCTCCTAATCGGGTGACTTGAAAATTAAGGTTTGATATAGCCGGGTCCATTTACAATGGTAGGGATAGTTACAGCTAATTGAAAATGGACAGGAGCGCGGCCCATGCAATATACCAACCCCGTAATACCCGGATTTCATCCCGATCCCAGCATCTGCCGGGCAGGTGACGATTATTATCTGGTGACCAGCACATTTGAATATTATCCGGGAGTACCCATTTTTCACAGCAGGGATCTTGTTCATTGGCGTCAGATTGGACACTGCCTTACAACGGCCGGACAGCTACCTCTGGAGAATGCAGGGAGCTCCGGCGGAATATACGCCCCGACGCTCCGCTATCAGAACGGCTGGTTCTATATGGTGACAACCAACGTTAGCGGAATGGGCAATTTCTTCGTTAAGACACAGAACCCGGAAGGTCCCTGGTCACAGCCGTACCCGGTTGCGCAGAGCGGCATCGATCCCTCCCTGTTATTCGATGAGGACGGACGCGTCTACTTTCAGTCCGCCCGGGACGGTGAGCAGGGGAACGGTATCTACCAGTGTGAGATTGATATCGATACCGGGTGTATGCTGACAGAGAGTGTGCTGATCTGGAAGGGAACCGGCGGCGCTCATCCCGAAGCTCCGCATGTTTACCGGATTAACAGCTGGTACTATTTGATGATCGCCGAGGGCGGAACGGAATACGGGCATATGGAGACCATCGCGAGAAGCCGCCAGCCTTACGGGCCTTATGAAGCTTGTCCGCATAACCCGATTCTGTCCAACCGCAGTATGCACAGCAGCATACACGCTACGGGTCATGCGGATCTGATTGAAGCACAGGATGGCAGCTGGTGGGCATTTTGCCTGGGGATCAGACCGGTCTCTTATCCGATGGGGCATCATTTGGGCCGGGAAACCTTTCTGGCTCCGGTGACCTGGACGGCTGAAGGCTGGCCGGTGATTGGAAACGGCGGCCACATTGAGCCGGTTATGGACTCGCCGCTGCTGCCGGAAGTTTGCTGGCCGGAGAGGCCTGTGCGGGACCACTTTGACGGCACCGGGCTTGGCCTGGATTGGACTTTTTTGCGCAATCCAACAGAGGGAAGCTGGTCGCTGCTGGAACGGCCGGGGCATTTGGTGCTGCATGGCCACGAGGCCACGCTGAATGAGGCTGCTGCGCCAGCTTTTGTAGGCCGCCGGCTTAGTCACTTCACAGCCAATATAGCCGCAGCGCTGGATTATGAGCCGCAGCATGAAGGAGAAGAAGCCGGGCTTACGGTGTATAAGAATGAGAGGCATCATTATGAGCTGGTCCTCCGCACTGCAAACGGCCGGAGAGTCGCCGTGTTCCGGCGGACGGTCGGTTCGCTTCGGGTGGAGCATGTAGAGGAATGTCCGGCCGGACCGGTTATTCTGAGGATTAAGGCGCTGCCCGGGAGCATAGAAGCCTCGGTTCAAAGCCCGGAGTCCGGGGTGATAGAACTGGGCAGCGGAGAGACACATCATCTCAGCACAGAAATCTCCGGTGGATTCACAGGCGTATTCGTTGCGATGTATGCAACGTCAAGGGCGGGGCTGGCCGCTCCGGCAGCGTACGACTGGTTCGATTATGAGCCGCTGGATCAGCCCGCGGTATAGAGTACGGCGCAGGGGTCCATGCAGACCTGCTGTATGGACCCCTGCAACTGCTGCCCTGGCGGCAGGATCACCCGTCCCCGCTGGAGTTTAAATTATAACTGATTGAGCTTGCTTTCTGGCTCTTCCCCATTTTCTACACGTTTTATATTATTTATGAAGAAATCATATCTTTTTTTATGAAATTTTCGGCCATCAGGCATCCCTGCTGTATGGGGAGTAAGGATCACATTACCCAGCTTCCGGAGCTCACTGTCAATGGGAAGCGGTTCCGATTCAAACACATCCAGGCATGCGCCTGAAATATCCCCGTTTTTTAAGGCATCAATCAAATCTCTTTCATTGACAATCCCGCCGCGGGCTGTATTGATAAAAAGACTGGTATTCTTCATTTTGCTCAATGCCGCTTTGTTGATCAGCTGTTTGGTTTGCGGAGTCAAGGGTACATGTACACTGACTATGTCCGATGTGCTTAGAAGAGTATCGAAATCTGTCATTTTCACAAAACCGTCTGATTGAGGAGCAGCATGTCTAGCATAAGCCAGTACATTCATATCAAAAGCCCCGCAAAACGCAGCTACTTTTTTTCCGATAGCGCCCAAACCGATAATTCCAATCGTTTTGCCGTTCAATTCACTCCCTGCATAGTCCAATTGATGTTCATCCAGCTTGTTTTTCATGAAATTATCAAGAAACGGTATGTTTTTATAATAAGACAATATTAGTGCCATTACGTGCTCGGCCACTGCCTGTGCATTCACTCCTGCAGCATTGGCCACCCAAACGCCGAGCTGTGTACAGGCAGGGATATCTACATTATCAAATCCTGCACCCGTCTGTACCAACTTTAATTTCTTTGCGTTAGAAAGCAGGCTGTGATCCACTTTAATATGTTCAGGGATGAGTACCTGGCAATCTTCAATATGATGCAGCATTTCTTCTCCGGGCGGGACAATTACAACGTTCCAGTCTTGCGGAAAATACCTTACAATATTTGATTTTGCGGTCTCGTTAAAATAGCCAACTATGAGAATCTTCATTACTAAACCACCTTTCATATTTTTAAACATACTGAATAATTTTGTAAAACTCAAATATTACTGCTGACTGCGGTAAGCCTTCGGGGACCTGCCATACGTTTTTTTGAAGAGGCGGGTGAAGTAGTTGCTGTCATTAAATCCGCAGCTATAGGAGATTTCGGTTATGGGTTGTCTGGTTTGCTTGAGCAGTGAGCAGGCCTGTTCCAGCCGGAGGCGCTGAATATAAGCAATCGGTGTAGTCTGATAATACGCCTGGAAGATCCGGTTCAAATGCCGGACAGAGATATCTGATTTGGCGGCAATGGTATCAAGGGTCACCGGTTCATGATAGTGATCCTCAATATAGGAGATCGCACTGGCGAGGTGCATCAGGCTGTTGTCCACGCCCTTCTCCTGAGTATCATAATGTCTGGACAGATAGACGACAAGCTCCATGAATCTGGAGGCGAGCATAGTCTGATAGCCGTGGTGCTTCTGCTCATATTCGCTAATCATGCCGGCCACAAGCGATGAGACATACTCCAGGCTGACGATGGGGAGGTTCATTTTGCTTTTATAGGCGTTAATGCTGCGGTAAAAGGGTTCTAAGACAAACAGCGCCTGATAGCCGTTCAGCGTTCTTAAGTCCGGTCCGGCCAGCTTGAGCATATCGGCTTTGTACATAATGTTGCAGATCTTGAAATCATACGGGTCCTTATAGGCATGCGGAGTACCGCCGTTAATGACGAATACATTGCCTTTTTTGATAAAGGCTTCCTCATCATTGACGATATGCGAAGCATGCCCTTTCAGCACAATAACAAGCTCCGAGAAATCCGCATGCATATGCAGATCCATATCTTCCTCATGGCCGCCGTATTGAATAAAGAACGGGAAATGCTCATCGGTCGTGAACCAGTTCAAATATACATTGCTCATAAAGCTCCCACCTCTGAAATACGTGTTTGTCTATATAATGCTAGTCTGCGACTCGAAAATCAAGGTTATCCGCCAACATCGGCGCTAAAATGAGACTGTAAACGCATTCAACAAAAGGGGATGAGAGAGATGAAAGCAATACTTTCAAGAAAACTAGGCACAGCGCTTCTGACAGGCTCACTGCTTATTTCGGCAGGCTGCAGCAGCAATGCGGGCAATAACGCCGGGAATGCTGCGAACGGGAATACCAGCGGAAACGATACAGATCCGGTCACCTTTACTTTTTTTGGTGCCGATGCCAGTCCGAACTGGAACAAGATGCAGGATGATATCGGCAAAGAGATTACCGCCAAGACAGGGGTTACCCTGAATGCGGAATTCGATGTCGGCAGCGGCGGCGGTCAGGACAAAATTTCAATGATGGCAGCCAGCGGGGATTATCCCGAACTCATCTATGCCAAAGGCGAGCTGGGCAAGCTGGTGGATGCGGAAGCCGTCCTTGATCTGACCGACCTGATCGACAAATACGCGCCTAATATCAAAAAAGTCATGGGCGATAATATGAACCGGATGAAATACAGTAACGACAATCAGGCCATTTACTCGATCCCGACCAATGTCGGTGTGGATAACCAGAATTTTGATGCAACCAACGGCTTTCAGATTCAGCACCGCGTATTGAAGGAGCTTGGCTATCCGGAGGTCAGAACGGTGCAGGATTATGAAAAGGTGCTTAAGGAATATGCGGCCAAGCATCCGACCACGGACGGGCAGCCGACGATCCCGATGACGGTGAACGCAGACGGCTGGAAGGTTATGATTACCGTCACCAATCAGGGGGATATCACTACAGGCGGAACCAATGACGGCGAATATTATGTGAATCCGGAAACGTACGAGACGATGCTGCATTATAAGAAACCGGAGGAGAAGGAGTACTTCCGCTGGCTGAACCATATGTATAATGAAGGGCTGCTCGATAAGGACTCTTTTGTCCAGAAGGATGATCAATACAAAGCCAAAATCGCCAGCGGCCGGGTCCTGGGTCTAACCTCTGTAGAATGGGAGTATCAGGATGCGGAGAATGCCCTCAAAGCAGCCGGTAAAGATGAATATACGTATGCGCATTTCCCGGTGACGCTGGGTGAGGAGTATAAGGATCATGCGATGCAGTCGGTCGGAGTGGACGGCTATGGCATCAGCATCACCACTGCCTGCAAGGATCCGGTCCGTGCGATCAAATTCCTGGACTGGCTGTCCTCGGAAGAAGGCCAGGTGCTGAGAAACTGGGGCATAGAAGGCAAACAATACAATACGGACAATGGACAACGTGTCATTCCTGCTGATATTCTCGACCAGAAGGTTAACGATGCTGCGAATTTCACCAAGAATACAGGGATTGGCCTATACTCCATCCTGGGTGTCCGCTACGGTGACGGGGTGAAGGATTCCACGGATAATTACTATACCACGAACTTCCCGGAACAGATCCTGGCCGAATATTCGGATGCAGAGAAGGAGAGCCTGGCCGCTTATAAAGCGACAACCTGGAAGGATCTCTTCCCTGCGGAGGATGAATTCCCGGTCAAGGAGTGGGGTGCGCTGTACAACATGCCGGTGCCAACTGATGGAGACTATCAGGTCATCTATCAAAAAACACAGGATATTGTCCACAAGCGCATACCGGAAGCCATCCTCGCCAGCACAGCCGATTTCGATAAAATCTACGATGATTTCATTGCCGAACTGAACAAAGCCGGTGCTGAGAAGATGGAGAAGGAATATACCGAGCTGGTAAAAGCGAGAGTATCGCTGTTCACCGGGAAGGATGTTGAGTAAACGGAGGGGGAGGAAAGCTCTGCAGAGTGCAGGGCTTTTTTGCATGGTGTTAAGGCGGATCAGCCCTTCGGAATATTGCGGTAACTGGAGGGCGAGAAGCCGGACATTTTCTTGAACAGCCGGGAGAAATAATAGGGATCGTTAATGCCTACGGCCGAGCTGACTTCCTTAATGCTGAGCTCGGTAAGATCGAGCAGATGACCTGCCCGCTGGATCTTGAGCCGCAGGAAATATTCAATCGGAGAGACTCCGGTTTCAGAATTAAACAAATAGATCAGATGCTGTTTCGATACCCCTACATGATTAGCCAGCTCAATGAGTGAAATAGAGCCGTCCATATGTCCATTCATGTATTGAACCGCCTGCTCCAGATAAGTTTCGCGTTTCTTCTCTTGTGCGGATTTCCCGGCGCTCAGGCCAATTCCGGAGAGCAGCTGCCTTACGGTCTGCGCAACATGTATATGTGTAGTCAGGGCATAAGTCCGCTCGGCCAGCATCTCAAAGGCAGGGACGAACCATTCAATTAAACGGGCTTTACCGCTTGGTGATAATGAGAAGGGAGCATTAGATAAACCGAACAGCTGCACCAGTCTATTTGCGTGGCTTCCTTTGAAATGAAACCAGTAGATGCTCCATGGGTTCTCTTGCATTGCTCCATACCTGTGTGCAGTTTCGGGAGGGATAATCATCATATCTCCCTGCTGGAGGTGCATGCGTTCTCCATGATTCAGCTCGATCCAGCCCGCTCCGGCTTCGCAAAAGATAAAGATATGCGACGGGCTGCCTTCCAGGCGTTCCCTGAAATGATACTGGGCGTTAGGGAAATAACCGATGTCCGTAATAAACAAGGAAGCAGTCAGCTCCTCCTGTTCCAGCTCCTTCATCCAGTATTCCGGAAGCACATATAGCTTCTCCTCGACAAACCCTTCAGGCTTGCGAATATGGTCATGACTCATTTCTGCTGCCCCCCTAATAAATACTATATAGATTGAATGAACTAGTGGTTTTATAAATGGGAAAAAGTGACGGAGGAAAAGTTTGGAACTGTAGGAGCGATAGCGACCGCCTTTGTCACCGGATTTCAACCGCGAAAAGCGGCAATAATCAAGAAATCTGGTGACAACAGCGGCCGGAAGTCCAAACATTTTCCGCAGTCGCGACCCTTGCCCATTATAAATAAAGTAGTGTTCAATCTATATAGAATAAGAATATAATCCATCACTTCCCGCATTTCGTCAATTGGAACCTTCCTCGCCAGACGCTAAAGTATAACTATCAAGACTAGGGAGGCAGTTTAAGCATGAAGCAAGAAGCTGTAGGGCATACATTGGAGGCAGCTCCAGCCGGATCTGGCCAAATCCAAGTTAAGGTGTGGGGGACAAGCGTGTTGATTCCTACGTATGAGGCGGGAGAAGCTGACCCCAATCCTATGTTTCTGGAGAAAAGAGTCTATCAGGGAAGCTCCGGCCGCGTGTATCCCCACCCGGTAATCGAGTCCATCTCGGATGTGAAGTCCGATAAAAACTACAAGCTGGTGATCCTGGAGAATGAATATATCCGGATTGAAATCATGCCGGAGATCGGCGGCAGAATCTACCGGGCACTCGACAAGACCAATAATTACGACTTCGTCTACTATAACCGGGTCATCAAGCCGGCACTGGTGGGTCTGGCCGGACCGTGGATTTCCGGGGGGATTGAATTCAACTGGCCGCAGCATCACCGCCCGAATACCTTCGGTCCGGTAGAATACCGGTATGGGCAAACCGAAGATGGAAGCGCTACAGTATGGGTCAGTGAAATTGACCGGATGTACGGCACCAAGGTTACCGCCGCCTTCAAGCTGTATCCGGGCAAAGCTTATCTGGAGATTAATGCTCAAGTTTACAACCGGACATCTGAGCCGCAGACCTTCCTGTGGTGGGCGAATCCGGCGGTGGCGGTCAATGATCATACGCAATCGGTGTTTCCTCCGGATGTAACTGCCGTATTCGACCACGGCAAGCGCGATGTATCCCGTTTCCCGATCGCGACCGGAACCTACTACAAACAGGATTATTCGGAAGGTGTAGATATTTCCCGCTACAAGAATATCCCGGTTCCGACTTCTTATATGGCTTATAAATCCGATTATAACTTCGTCGGCGGCTATGATCACGGCGTAGAAGCTGGGCTGCTGCATGTGGCGAATCATCATGTTTCGCCTGGCAAGAAGCAATGGACCTGGGGCAATGGAGAGTTCGGCCAGGCGTGGGACCGTCAGTTGACCGATGAGGATGGCCCGTACATTGAGCTTATGACTGGCGTATACACGGACAACCAGCCTGACTTTACCTGGCTGCAGCCTTATGAGGAGAAGACCTTCACGCAATATTTCATGCCTTACAAGCAAATTGGGGTCGTGAAAAATGCTTCAATTGAAGCAGCTGTCAATTTGGAAATTGATGTTGAATCCGGTCAGGCCTTGGTTAAGGTGTATGCGACCTCGAAGCTGGAGCAGGCAGTTGTAGAACTGAGCGGGGGAGCCAACTGCTACCTGCGTGAGACGGTAGATGTGTCCCCGGTGGATGTGTATCAGACAGTTATAACACTGGAGAACGGTGAGCAGGAGCATGACTTGAAGCTGTCTGTCCGGAATGCGGAAGGCAGACTGCTTATCGCCTATCAGCCGAAACGTCCTGAGATTGAGCGTATCCCCGATGCTGCCAAGCCGCTCGCGGCGCCGGAAGAGCTGCGTTCAGCAGAGGAGCTGTATCTGGCAGGCCAGCATCTGGAACAATACCGGCACGCTACGTTCGAGCCGGAAGCCTACTATCTGGAAGGCTTAAAGCGGGACAGCGGAGATATCCGGCTGAATGTTGCATATGGAATCCTGCTGATGCGCCGCGGACTTTACAAGGACGGTGAGCAGCATTTCCGCAAAGCGATCGAGCGGTTGACCTGGCGGAACCCTAACCCTTATGACAGCGAGGCTTACTATCAGCTGGGTGTCGCACTTCGCGGCCAGAACCGTCTGGACGAAGCCTATACTGCTTTTCACAAATCAGTCTGGTCGGCAGCCTGGCAGGATGCAGGTTACTTCTCTCTGGCGCAAATTTCCAGTCACAAGGGAGAGTACGCGGAAGCGCTTGACCAGGCGGAACGTTCGCTGATCCGCAATTCACGCAATTACAAAGCCCGTAATCTGAAGGCAGCTATGCTCCGCAAGCTTGGACTATTGGAGCAGGCCAAGGCATTCGCTATGGAAACTATGGGTCTGGATATCGCTGATTTCGGAGCCTATAACGAGCTGGCGCTTGCACTACGTGCACTGGAAGACACTGCTGGTGCTGAAAAGGTTCTGTCCGAACTGCATCTGCTTATGCGCAGTGACGCATACAACTATCTCAATCTGATCTCGGACTATATGGGCTGCGGCCTGCTGCCAGAAGCCATTGAGATTGGCGAAAGAGCTGTTCCTGCCGGAAGCTCCGTGTATCCGGTGCTGCATTACGCTCTTGGAGAGCTGTATGCACGTACAGGTCAGCTTCAGAAGGCGGAAGAGCAGCGCAGTGCCGGCCAGTCTGCTGACCCGGCCTATTGCTTCCCTAATACCTTATTTGAGCTTGCCCTGCTGGAGAGCACTGTCGAGGCCAGTCCGGAAGATGACAAGGCGTATTACTATCTGGGCAACTTCTTTTATGATAAAAAACGTCCGGAGGAGGCCATCGCAAGCTGGGAGCGTTCACGGGAGCTTCGCGGAGATTACGCAACGGTTCACCGTAACCTAGGACTCGCCTATTTCAACAAGCAGGATAACCCGCAGGCGGCCATGGCTTCGCTTAAGCAAGCCTACGCCTGCTCACCGGAAGATGTGCGGATTCTGTTTGAACTGGACCAGCTCCGCAAGAAGCTGGCCTGGACCTCAGCGGAGCGCCTCGCCCTTCTTGAAGCGAAGCGCGGCCAGGTGGAGCGGCGTGATGATCTTTTCGTCGAATATGTTACGCTGCTTAACAATCTTGAACGGTATGACGAAGCTCTCGCAGGCTTAAGCTCACGGAATTTCCACCCTTGGGAAGGAGGGGAAGGCAAAGTAACCGGACAATACCAATTCGCCCATACGGAGCTTGGTAAACAGCATCTGCAGGCTGGACGTTACGAAGAAGCGGTTGTCCGCTTCAAGCAGGCTCTTGTCTATCCGCTGAATCTGGGTGAAGGCAGGCTGGAGGGTGCCCAGGAGAACAATATCTACTATTACCTCGGGCTGGCCTACGAAGCTCTGCAGCAGCAACAAGAAGCCATCGCCAGTTATGCCATAGCTTCACAGGGGCTGGATGAACCGGCAAGCGCGATGTTCTACAACGATCAGCCGCCGGACATGATTTTCTATCAGGGGCTGGCGTGGCTGAAGCTGCATAATGAGAAGGAAGCCAAACGCCGCTTCAATAAACTGATTGATTATGCGGAGAAGCATATATTTGATGAGATCAAGATGGACTACTTTGCGGTGTCGCTGCCGGATTTCCTGGTGTTTGAGGATAACCTGGACCGCCGCAACGTGATTCACTGCCGGTATATGCGCGGACTGGGATTGCTTGGACTCGGACGTACCTCAGAAGCTGCTAAGGAACTGGAAACGGCTCTATCTATGGAGCCTAATCATCAAGGTGCGATGATTCACCGCCGCTTATGTGTACAGAAGTGAAGGGTCAGATCGGGTTAGAATACACAGGTGAAAGGACGTGGGTATCTTGATCAATGAAGGACGTTACACTACCAGACTGGAAGAGGGCTGGAAGTTCCAGCCCGGCCCTGTAATCCGAGGCGAGCAGGAAGGATGGCAGGCTTCAGGCTTGCCGTCCCCGGTTACGGTCTCCGTGCCGCATACATGGAATGTACAGGACGGTCTTGAGGATTACCGCGGGGCAGGCTGGTATGAACAAATGTTAACAGTTCCTGACGAGTGGAAGGATTGCCGGATACGGCTTTCCTTTGAAGGGGCTTACCGCGATACGGATATCTGGGTGAATGGTGTAAAGGCAGGCTGCCACTACAATTCCGGCTATACCCCATTTGAAGCAGATCTGACTCCATATATTCATGCGGGAGGCGGGAACCGGCTTGTGATTCGAGTGGACAACAGCAACAGTGACGTGGCCTTGCCTCAAGGCAACAGCTTTGACTGGGCCGATGACGGCGGGCTGATCCGGCCGGTAACGCTTGTTGTCACAGGATTGGCGTCCATTCAGCAGTTCAAGGTGGAACCGCTGGTCATCTTCGCTGACCAAGGCGGAAATACAGGCGGCAGACTATCCGCCGCTATTAAGCTTTGCGAACCATCCGCTGACGCGCTCAGTGCAGACATTGCCGACTACCGCAATGAAGTGCGGATTTGGCAGGGGACGGAAGAAATCACAGGCGGGGCCTTATCCTGGAGTTTCACAGACATCCTGCTGCCGGAGGTTGATTTGTGGCATTTTGACCATCCGGATTTATATGAGCTTGAGATTGTACTGCGCACCGGGGATCAGGTCCAGGACCGGGTAGTCCGCCCGTTTGGCTTCCGGGAGATTGTTGTTAAGGGACATGAGCTGTGGCTGAACCGCGAACCGGTCCGGCTGATGGGTGTGGAGTGGATGCCTGGCTCGAATCCGGCGACTGGAATGGCCGAGAAGCAGGCAGATCTGATTGCGATGCTTGAGCGGTTGAAGGAAGCGAACTGTGTCATTACACGATTCCACTGGCAGCAGGGAAATGATTTGCTGGACTGGTGTGACCGTAATGGCCTGCTGGTTCAGGAGGAAATTCCGCATTGGCAGCAGCCTTCAGAGCCGGGGAAGGACACCTTCGTGCTTGCCCTGTCTCAAGCCAGGGAGATGATTGATAGTCATGCGCATCATCCCTGTATCTTTGCCTGGGGAATGGGGAATGAGCTGGATGGCCAGTCTGCAGTGACTCTGCGTTATATGGAGCAGCTGAAGGCGGAGCTTCTGCAGCTCGACCCGAGCAGGCTGATTAATTATGTAAGCAACAGTGTTCTCTATCAGCCTGACAGGGATGCGACTGGTGCTGGAGATCTGCTGATGTGGAACGAATACATCGGATCATGGCATGGTGATTTGGATGAGCATAAGGTCATCCGGCAGATTATTGCCGATTACCCTGAGAAGCCTATTGTTGTGGCAGAATATGGGCTTTGTGAGCCGGTGTTTGAAGGCGGGGACGCCAGAAGAGCCCGGTTGCTTATCGAAAAAACAGAAATCTACCGCCAGTATCCCCAGTTCGCAGCGCTGATCTTCTTCAGCCTAAATGATTACCGTACGCAAATGGGCGAAGAGGGTGAAGGGAAGCTGAAGCAGCGGGTTCATGGTTCTGTAGACATTTATAACCGGGTGAAGCCGTCGTTTGCTGTCTTGCGCGAGATTTCTTCCCCCCTCTTGCTGGCAGAAGCCCCTGTATGGCACGAAGGGGGGCTTGAGGTGAGTCTCAAATGCCGGAAGGATATTCCCAGCTATGCCGCGCGGGGTTATTACTTAACGGTGTCCTCAGCAGGCGCGGAAGGAACCAGACTGGTAATTCCAGCTATGCAGCCGGGAGATATCCTGAACTTGAACATCCCTGTGCAACCAGCGCCGGGACAGCAGCAAGTGCTCACCGTGTATCGGCCTAACGGGTACAGTGTAGTTGAACGGGAATTGAACTAAGGAGAGACAGACCTTTATGAAGAACTACCCGATCAAAGTAAACGATGATAAAAAGAATATATTCTCAGGTCACATTAAGCTTGGCGGTGTGAACCCTTCGGGCGAACGGATCAGCTTTACGAACTATTATATGGAGAAGAACGGGGAGCCGTTTTTTGGCGTGTGCGGTGAATTCCATTTCTCCCGTTATGATGAGCTGTACTGGGAAGATGAGATTATTAAGATGAAGATGGGTGGCGTTAACATCGTCACGACTTATATTTTCTGGAATCTGCATGAAGAAATCGAAGGCGTATATGAATGGTCAGGCAATAAAAACTTGCGCCGGTTCATTCAGCTATGTGATAAGCATGAGCTGTATGTCATGATCCGTATCGGCCCTTTCTGTCACGGGGAAATGCGAAGCGGCGGGATGCCGGACTGGCTGTTCGGCCGCCCGTTCGAGGTCCGCTCCAATGATGAGGGGTATCTGGCCTATGTACGGAGGCTATATGCAGAAATCGGTTTGCAGGTTCAGGGCTTGCTGTATAAAGACGGAGGCCCGATTATCGGTACCCAAATCGAGAACGAGCATAACCATTCCTCGGCGCAGTGGGGCCTTACCACCGGCATTAACAATATGTGGCTGAACGGCGGCAGCGGCGGTAATGAGCATATGCTGCTGCTGAGAGACATGGCCATTGAGGCAGGAATAGATACGCCTATCTATACTTGCACTGGCTGGGGCGGCGCTACGACACCAGTACCGGATATGCTCCCGTTATGGGGCGGTTATGCCTACTGGCCATGGATTTACTATGAGACAGACCGCTTCGACGGCATTAAGGAGCATCCGGCAACGCCCGAGTATATTTTCCGCGACAAACATAATAATGACCTTCCGGTGAGCTATAATTTCGAACCGTTCTACCAGCCGGAGGATTATCCGTATGCCTGCTGTGAAATGGGCGGCGGGATGGTCCAGTTCTATAAATACCGGTTCGAGTTTCCGTATAACAGTGTTCCGGCCATGTCTGTCATGAAGACGGCGGAGGGCTGCAATATGCTCGGATACTATATGTATCACGGGGGAAGCAATCCTAAGGGCAAGGTTAACCCCTACACGAATGATCTGGCGACGCCTAAGATCTCCTATGACTTTAACGCGATGATCGGCGAATTCGGGCAGGTGCGTGAATCGTATAAACGGACGAAGCTGCAGCATTATTTGTTCACAGAGTTCCAGCATCAGTTCGCTTTGACCAAGACGATCCTGCCGGGTGACACCTCGGAGAATGATCCGTATGATGTGAGCGAATTACGCTATGCTGTACGTTCGCACGAGGGATCAGGCTTCCTGTTCCTGAATAATTTCCAGGATCATGCGGAGAATCACGATCTGCAGGATATGAACGTCAGCATCGAGCTTCCCGGCGAGACGCTTACGATTCCGGCTCAAGGAGAGCTGACACTGGGCAGCGGGAGCTTTGCGATTCTGCCGTATAACTTCGATCTGGCCGGAATTACGCTGAAATATGCAACCGCGCAGCTGATCACGAAGCTGGACGTAGCGGATGAGGTGTATTACTTCTTCTTTGTGCCGGAAGGCATGAAGGGGAGTTATGCGCTGCACTCAGCCGATGTGGCGGGTATTGAGACCGAAGGCGGTCATACCAGGCAGCTTGAGGATATGACGATCATTGAAGTTGAAGAGCAGACTTCGGGCATCGTGCGCCTCGTCTCCGCAGCAGGCAAGAAAGTTATCATCTACACCATGACGGACGAGCAGAGCCTCGGCTTCTGGAAAACCGAAGTCCGCGGGAAGCAGCGTGTCCTGTTCACAGACGCCAATCTGCTGGTAGCTGGGGATGAAATTAAGCTGGAATCGACAGACAGGGAGGAAGTTACGCTAAGCGTATTCCCTGATTTTGAAGCGGGGTTAGGTTCGGTATCGGGCGGAGAGCTGGCGGCAACTTCCGATGGCGGTTTATTTACAACCTACAAGCTGCTTATCCCCGGGAGAGAGATCGCTTTTACATGGACGAAGGTCAAGGATGAACGGGCGGTTCTTGAATTCGCATCCGGCTCTCTGGACGGTGTGAAAGAAGCCTTGCTGCAAATCGATTATTCCGGTGATATCGGCTACGCCTTCATTGACGGAGATCTCATTAACGATAACTTCTGCAACAACACGACCTGGGAAATCGGACTCAAGCGGTTCGAAGAGCGGCTGTACGACAAGGGGATGTACCTCTATGCATCACCGATCCGCAAAGGGACTGTCGTGAACAGTAATACGACGATGGCAGGCTGGAATGAGACCGCTGCTGAGCTGATTGCCGATATAGCTTCGGTCCGCGCTGTGCCTGTATATGAGATTGTGATCAGATAACATAAGGAGGGAGTAACAACTATGGATTCTGTATTTGAACATTTGCCGCGCAAACTAACCATTACGATGTGGGATTTCTCCTGGTATACGATGACCCTGCCCGGCGAGCCTTACCACGATTTGGCCGCACGCTTCCAGGAAGCAGTGGATAGAGGCTACAATACGGTCCGGATCTGTGCGATGCCGTTCTTATTGTTCACGGCGGAAGGTAAACGGCCGGGCCCGTTACATTTCGGCAGCCTCGGAGAAGTCGGGCAGCGGACCCGCTGGTATAATTGCCGCGGCGGTGCCGAGCTGGACGGGCACGCCCACCTGCTGGAGCTGTTCAGGCAGGCCAAGGCACATGGCGTCTACATCATGCTGTCTTCCTGGGAATACCAGCAGAGTCCGAGCTTCCTGGCGTATCCCGCGCTGCGCGACGAACTGGCCGCTATCGCTCCTAAGGATCGCTTTATGGCAATCGCCAGATCCATGGATCAGCTCATCTTGTTGGTTAAAGAAGAAGGCTTCGCCAGTCAGATCGTCTATGCCGAGCTGCATAACGAGGTGGAATTCGGACAGCTTACCGCTGTCGGCGTGGAGCGGGGGATCGGAGAGACGGATACGCCTAAGCTGGTGGAAGCGATGCAGCCATACATAGAAGAAGCGGTGGATTATCTCCGGGCGCAGCATCCCGACATCCTGATGACGGCCAGCTATACGCTGAATGAAGCCTATCCGAAGGCTTATGTGGCCCGCAATATGCAGGTCGCCCATTATCATCTCTATATTAAAGGCGTATTAAATGAACTCATGGATGCAGCCGGATTAAATGATGAACAAATGTCATTTCCGAATGCCTTTGTCCGGACTTTATTAAGAGAGGATGCTCCACCCTTTGAGAAGTGGACACTGCCGGCAGGGCAGGAATGGCGGATGGAGGGCAATCCGGTCGGGATGAAGCTCATCTACCTGCATGATTGGGCCGATCCGGACCGGTGGGACCTCTATTTATATGACCGTTACGGTGCCCATAAGCTGGCAATGCTGCAAAAAGCGGATATGCGTCTGGAGGAAGCCCATGAGTGGGCCACGCATTCCGGCATACCGGTCGTTATCGGTGAAGGTTATGTCGGTTATACCCCGCTGCATGCAGGCTTCGAGGAAGGACCGGTCGGCAAATTCATTGCCGAGTATTCGCTGCACAAAGGTATGGCGCTGGGCTTCTGGGGAATGACGTTATGCTCCAACTGTGCACCGCATCATCCATTCTGGAACGACATCGCCTGGCAGCAGAAGTGGAACCGGTTCATTCTTGAGGCGGAATAGCTGCAGCGTATGGGCAGCCCTGACTGGTACGGTAACGCATTCTTACGGGCAGCCTGTCACTGGCAGGGCAATTTGCTCCATGGTATATTGAGTGTAATAAACAACGGTCTGTTCCAGTATGAATAACAGGAGGGAGACTAGATGTTAGAGCGTTCCTGCCGGAAGTCAACTGACCTTCCTTACTCTATATATCTGAAGCGCGTTTATGAGCCGGCGGCTCCGGAGGACGGGTACCGGATACTGGTGGACAGGCTATGGCCCAGGGGAATTACGAAACAGCAGGCTGCCATAGACGAGTGGATGAAGGAGCTTGCTCCGAGCCCCGGGCTGCGCCAATGGTTCGGCCATATTCCAGAGCGGTTTGCAGCATTCAGTGACAGCTATATCCGGGAGCTGGAGGAAGATCCGGCGCGCGGGAGACTTGCTGCGGAGATCGCAGAATTAGCGCTGGGGCAGGACGTTACACTGGTATATGCCGCGAAGGACCCTATACACAATCATGCGCAGGTACTATATAAATGGCTTCTTTCCCGATAAAAAGCACACGAACCTCCCCGAATCGTTAATGATTTGGAAGGGGTTCGTGTGCCTTTTTGGTATACCGGGTTCATGGGCTGCGTACTTAGACCCGCAATCTATTTGCTGTTCAATTGAAGGGCCGGTCCGAAGAACTCATAATGAATCTGCTCTTCCTTCATTCCGAGTGCCCGCAGCTCTCCGATCATCGCTTCCATGAAAGGAACAGGGCCGCAAACATACGCATCGCCGGTAATGTCCACATAACTCTTCAGAATCTCGCCTGTAATGATGCCGTCCGGGCCGCCGGAGTAGAAGGTTCTGGTCTGTACATTGCTCATGGCTGCAGCATGTTTCTCAATATCCTTAACGAAAGCGGCGAGCGATTCATTCCGTGCAGAATGCAGGAATACGGTCTTTCGGTCCGGTGTTACGGCCGCAACGGTCTCGAACATGCTCATCATGGGGGTAATGCCTACGCCGCCGGAGATGAAGGCAACAGGTGTGGTTTTGGTAACATCGAGCAGAAATTCGCCTGCCGGAGCGCTGACTTCAACAATGTCTCCTTCATTCACCTGGTTATGGAGATAGACGGAAACCACACCATTCGGATCATTCGTCTCTTCACGTTTCACGGAAATACGGAATCCATCTGCCCGGGGAGCCTGCGACAGGCTGTATTGGCGGATCATGGTGTATTGCTCTCCAGGAATCAGCACACGGATAGAGATGTACTGGCCCGGCTTGTAATCCGGTACGCCTAAGCCGTCCGCCGGCTTCAGATAGAACGATGTAATACTGCCGCTTTCCTGAACTTTACGTTCAACGGTAAAAGGCTTGAAGAAGTTCCAGCCATTATCCTGTTCGCGCGCTTCCTTGTACATGCTGTCTTCGACGCCGATAAAAGCGCCTGCAATAACTCCGTATGCTTCTTCCCAGGCTGTAAGAATCTCATCCGTAGCTGCCTCGCCCAACACTTCCTTGATCGCCTTCAGCAGGAATTCCCCGACAATCGGATAATGCTCCGGCTTGATGCCGAGGCTGACATGCTTGTGTGCAATCTGGACTACCGCCGGCAGAATATTCTCAAGATTATCTATGTGGACTGCCGCTGCGTAGACCGCATTGGCCAGTGCCGCCTGCTGACGGCCTTGCGCCTGGTTGGCATGGTTAAATACATTCAGCAGTTCCGGGTGGGCTTCGAACAGATTCCGGTAAAACACCGTTGTAATAGTGGTGCCGTGTTCCGCCAGGACTGGCGCTGTGGATTTGACAATGTCACGAGTTTGTTGTGATAAAATATCAATCATCCCCTCTCCATATACTACAAAATTAATATATACGCTTTTTAAGATAAAAGATATATTTAAAATACCACTTTAACAAAATGGACAAAAAATATGATATCATCTGTTAATAATATCACTTACATAAGGCCGGATTTGTGTTCTCCTTCTTCGCTTGTTGGCTGTATGTCCGCTAGACAAGCAGAAATCCGTTGACTGCATTGCATTTGTAAACAGAATGGAGAGAAGAGATGAGGCTGACGTTATATACCGACTATTCCTTGCGAATCCTCATGTATCTCGGAGCGAAGCAGCGGGAAGAGCTGACAACTATACAGGATATCTCCAGCGCATATGGCATCTCCAAGAATCATCTGATGAAGGTCTCGCATGAACTCGGTAAGGCGGGCTATATTGAAACGGTCAGAGGGCGCGGGGGAGGGATTAGGCTTGCGCTTGCGCCGGAGAAGATCAATATCGGGGAGGTCGTGCGCCGGATGGAGGATGATTTCTATCTCGTCGAATGCTTCCATCCTTCAGGCGGCAGTTGTCCGATCTCCCCGGTGTGCGGACTCAAAGGCGTGCTGGGCAGAGCCCTGCAAGCTTATCTGCAGGTACTGGGCGAGTATACGCTTGAGGACCTGTTGATGAATAGAGATGATCTGCGTGCCATTCTGCAGGAGAGCAGCAGCCGTGCTACTCCCCGAACAGAAGACGTTCCTCATCCCGGCTATGAACCGCGTTCACTACCAGCAGTGCGTGGAACTGGTGAACCACCTCAGGAGTGAGGCCTTGTTCCGCCAGCATTGCTTTGACATCCTGAACTATAATCCGCAGTAAGTCATGATCACGTGCAAGCCGGAGAACTGCGTCTTGCAGGCCGGGATGCTTCCCGGCCATCTCCTGATAGAATCCGTCTTCCTCCGCATCGGCGTGGCTGATAATCCGCGTCTCCCAGTACTCGATTAAATGCTCAGCGGCCTGGTGCGCCACTTCGAATTCCTTCGCTTCCAGCAGTTCCTCTACTTCCTCCGTCTTGGCTACAGCGCCGGATAGCCCGCCCTGATGTATAGCGTGATGGGCGTGCAATTGGCGCAGTGAGGGTCCTGGCATGTTGCTTCATCCTCCCGTTTTTGTGTCAGTATAACACACAGATTTGTAGTGTAATTCCCGCTAAGGCATTCCCCGGACAAGAAAGAGGGAAGTCCCTAACAGGCCGCTGCCGGATACAATAAACGGCCAGAACACAGCTTTTCTCCTCAGCGGGAAAGGCTTATTTGCATTGGATTCAGATCAAGGGAATTCCCGAGGTTCAATAGGTGTTTCCCTAATGGGAAGCAGGGCCGGGGAGATCCATAATGGACTTAACTGAATAGATTTTGAAGGGAGTGTTCCTGAGCGATGAAGAAGAAATTCGGCCTTAACTTTTTTAAACCGGTGGAGAGCTATTCCGGGAACTGGTCCATTCTTGAAGAGAAAAACAGAGATTGGGAGAATATGTACCGCCAGCGCTGGTCTCACGATAAAGTAGTGCGCACCACTCACGGAGTCAACTGTACAGGCTCCTGCAGCTGGAAGGTGTTCGTGAAGAACGGAATCATCACCTGGGAGAACCAGCAGATTGACTATCCTTCCTGCGGACCGGATATGCCGGAATTTGAGCCGCGCGGCTGTCCCCGCGGAGCTACCTTCTCCTGGTACGAATACAGCCCGCTGCGCGTGAAATACCCGTATATCCGAGGGAAGCTGTGGCGGCTGTGGCAGACGGCGCTGCAGGAGCATGACAATTATGTCGACGCCTGGGCCAGCATTGTTGAAGACCCTGAGAAGGCAAGCCTGTACAAGAAAGCGCGCGGGAAAGGCGGCCACATCCGTGTGGCCTGGGACGACGCGCTGCGGCTGATCTCCGCACAGCTGATCTATACAATCCGTAAATACGGCCCCGACCGGATCGCCGGCTTCACCCCGATTCCGGCTATGTCGATGGTCAGCTACGCCTCGGGGGCGCGGTTCATCTCCCTCCTCGGCGGCCAAATGCTGAGCTTCTATGACTGGTATGCCGATCTTCCTCCGGCTTCGCCGCAGATCTGGGGGGAGCAGACGGATGTGCCGGAATCTTCGGATTGGTACAACGCCGGTTACCTGATGATGTGGGGCTCTAATGTACCGTTAACCCGGACGCCGGATGCACACTTTATGACGGAAGTACGCTATAAGGGAACCAAAGTCGTGTCGGTCGCGCCGGATCTCGCCGAGAACGTCAAATTCGCCGACAACTGGCTGGCTCCGAATCCAGGCTCGGATGCGGCGCTTGCCCAGGCCATGACGCATGTCATCCTGCAGGAGTTCTATCAGGAACGCCAGGAGCCGATGTTCCTGAATTATGCGAAGCAATATACAGATATGCCGTTCCTGATTCTGCTTGACCCTCATGAGGATGCCCTGAAGGGCGGACGCTTCCTGCGGGCGAGTGATCTAGGAGATACCTCCCCGCACTCGGACTGGAAGCCGGTCATCTTCGACGAAGCAGCGGGTGAGATGATGGTTCCGAACGGTACGATGGGGCAGCGCTGGGAGGAGGGCAAGAAATGGAACCTGATTCTTGAGCGGGAGGACGGCAGCAGGGTCGAGCCGGCCCTGACCATTGAGGGTCATGGGGAAGAGTGGACGGAAATCGTGTTCCCGTTCTTCGATAATGCGGGCAACGGCACGTTCAGACGGATGATTCCGGCCCGGACAATACGGCTCGCCGACGGCACAGAACGTTATGCCGCCACAGTCTATGATCTGATGATGAGCCAGTACGGCGTGGCGCGTACAGACAGCCCGCTGAACGCCAAGGGGTATGAGGATGAATCCTCACCGTACACCCCGGCCTGGCAAGAGAAGATTACGACGGTGAAGGCGAGTGTCGTCGTGCAGATCGCCCGCGAATTCGCCCAGAATTCGCTGGATACGGGCGGGCGCTCCATGATCATCATGGGCGCAGGGATCAACCACTGGTTCAACAGTGATACCATCTACCGTTCCATTCTGAATCTGGTGGTGCTGACCGCTTCCCAGGGTGTCAACGGCGGCGGCTGGGCGCATTATGTCGGCCAGGAGAAATGCCGCCCGATTGAAGGCTGGTCAACGGTTGCCTTTGCCAAGGACTGGCAGGGTCCGGCACGCCAGCAGAACGCGACATCCTTCTTCTACTTTGCCACAGAGCAGTGGCGTTATGAGGAGAGCGGCACCGATTCGCTGAAATCACCGACGGGCGGGGAGGTAGCTTACCAGCATCCGGCGGACTACAACGTGCTGGCTGCACGTCTCGGCTGGCTGCCTTCCTTCCCGCAATTTAACAAGAACAGCCTGCTGTTCGCCGAGGAGGCTGCGCAGCAGGGCAAGAAGACGAATGCGGAGATTATCAGCCACACCGTGGAAGAGATCACCTCGCGGAAAACACGGTTTGCCGTGGAAGATCCCGGCGCACCGGAGAACTTCCCCCGCTCCCTGTTCATCTGGCGCTCGAACCTGATCTCCAGCTCCGCCAAGGGGCAGGAATACTTCATGAAGCATCTGCTCGGAGCCTCCGACGGGCTGCTGGCCGAGCCGAACGAGGAACAGAAGCCGGAGGAGATCGTCTGGCGGGAGGATGTGGAAGGCAAGCTTGATCTGATGGTGGCTCTGGATTTCCGGATGACGACTACGCCGCTGTATGCGGATGTTGTCCTGCCGGCTGCAACCTGGTATGAGAAGACCGATTTGTCGTCCACCGACATGCATCCGTTTGTGCATCCGTTCAATCCGGCCGTGAATCCGCTATGGGAATCCCGTTCCGACTGGGATATCTACCGCCAATTGTCAGAGGTATTCTCCGAGATGGCGAAGTCGCAGCTGCCCGGCGTCTATAAGGATGTTGTGATGTCACCGCTGGGCCATGACTCCATCAGCGAGATTTCGCAGCCGATGGGTCTGGTCAAAGACTGGGCCAAGGGCGAAATCCCGGCCATCCCGGGCCAGACCATGCCGAACTTCACGATTGTGGAGCGGGATTACACCCAGATTCATGACAAATACACCTCACTCGGACCGAATCTGGCAACCGGCAAAGCAGGCGCGCATGGCATCAGCTTCTCTGTTGCTGAAGAATACGAGGAGCTCAAGAAGATCAGCGGCGTGCATTACGATGAATCGATTAAGAACGGACTGCCGAAGCTGCTAACCGCCCGTCAGGCCGCAGATACCATTCTTCATCTGTCTTCAGCCACCAACGGCCGCGTATCCCAGAAGGCTTATGCTGCAGCGGAGAAGGATTCAGGTGTAGAGCTGAGGGATATCTCGGCAGACCGGGCAGCCGAGAAAATTACGTTCCAGAGCATTACCGCACAGCCGCGCGAAGTTATTCCGACCCCGGTATTCAGCGGCTCGAACAAGCAGGGACGGCGCTATTCCCCGTTCACCACGAATATTGAACGTCTCGTTCCGTTCCGGACCCTGACGGGAAGACAGCATTTCTACATTGACCATGAAATCTTCCAGCAGTTCGGCGAAGCGCTGCCGGTCTACAAGCCGACGCTGCCTCCGATGGTGTTCGGGCCGCGCGACAAAGAAGTGAAGGGCGGGCAGGATGCCCTGGTTCTGAGATATCTGACACCGCACGGGAAATGGAATATCCACTCGACCTATCAGGATAACCAGCATATGCTGACGTTGTTCCGGGGCGGTCCAACGGTGTGGATCAATAATGAGGATGCCGCGGCCCATCAGATTGCCGATAATGACTGGCTCGAGGTCTATAACCGCAACGGTGTCGTAACGGCACGTGCGGTAGTCAGCCACCGGATGCCGAGAGGCACCATGTTCATGTACCATGCCCAGGACAAGCACATTCAGGTGCCGGGTTCTGAAATTACGGATACGCGCGGAGGAAGCCACAATGCGCCTACCCGGATTCATCTGAAGCCTACCCAGATGGTCGGCGGATATGCACAGCTCAGCTACGGCTTCAACTACTATGGTCCGATCGGCAACCAGCGTGATGTCTACGTAGCCGTCCGCAAAATGAAGGAGGTCAACTGGCTTGAAAATTAAAGCGCAAGTCGCAATGGTAATGAATCTGGATAAATGCATCGGCTGCCACACCTGCAGCGTGACCTGCAAGACGACCTGGACGAACCGCAAGGGTGCGGAATATATGTGGTTCAATAACGTGGAAACGAAGCCCGGTATCGGTTATCCGAAACGCTGGGAGGACCAGGAGCTCTACAAGGGCGGCTGGCAGCTGCGCAAGGGGAAGCTGGAGCTGAAATCCGGCAATAAGCTGTCGAAGATCGCGCTCGGCAAAATCTTCTACAACCCCGACATGCCGGAGATGAAGGATTATTATGAGCCGTGGACGTACAACTACGAGCATCTGACGAATGCTGGAGAACAAAAGCATTCCCCGGTGGCGCGGGCCCATTCCGCTGTAACCGGTGAGAAGATGGATCTGGAATGGGGACCGAACTGGGAGGATGATCTGGCGGGAGCCCATGTAACCGGCCCGCTGGACCCGAATATCCAGAAGATCGAAGAAGAAATCAAGTTCAACTTCGAGAAATCGTTCATGATCTATCTGCCGCGCCTCTGTGAGCACTGCCTGAATCCAAGCTGTGTCGCCTCCTGTCCTTCCGGTGCGATGTACAAGCGGGATGAGGACGGCATTGTCCTCGTGGATCAGGAAGCCTGCCGCGGCTGGAGATACTGCATGACCGGCTGTCCGTACAAAAAAGTATATTTCAACTGGCAGACCAACAAAGCAGAGAAGTGCACCTTCTGCTTCCCGCGCGTGGAAGCCGGGCTGCCTACAGTATGCTCCGAGACCTGTACAGGCCGGATCCGCTATCTCGGGGTGCTGCTGTATGACGCCGACAAGGTTCTTGAGGCGGCATCCACGCCGGACGAGAAGGATTTATACAAGGCGCAATGTGATCTGTTCTTGAACCCGCATGATCCGGAGATTATGGCGCAGGCGAGAAAAGACGGCATCTCCGAGGACTGGCTGGAAGCCGCCCAGAACTCGCCGGTCTATAAGCTGGCGATTGAGCACAAGCTGGCCTTCCCGCTTCACCCGGAATACCGCACACTGCCTATGGTGTGGTATGTACCGCCGCTTAGCCCGATTATGAATTATTTCGAAGGCAAGGATTCGCTGAAGAATCCCGATATGATCTTCCCGGCCATCGAAGAGATGCGCACGCCGATCCAGTATCTGGCGAACATGCTGACGGCCGGCGACACGGAGACGGTCAAAGAAGCCCTGCAGCGGATGGCGATGATGCGCTCCTATATGCGCGCCCAGTCCACCGGCCGGGAATTCGATCTTACCCGTCTGGACCGTGTCGGCATGACCGCACAGCAGACAGAGGAAATGTACCGGCTGCTTGCGATTGCTAAATATGAGGACCGGTTCGTCATCCCGACCTCCCACAAGGAGCAGCACATGAATCCTTACCGTGCCCAGGGTTCGGCCGGTTACGGCAGCGGGATGGGGGACATGGGCTCCGGCTCCGGCTGTGACGGCTGCGGACCGGCCAGCCCTTCCGGCGACACCATGAAGACCGGCAAGGAAATGTATGAAGAGAATTTCTACGGGGGGATTTGGCGTGATTGATCTGATCAAACTGCATGATTACAAGGAATCCTTCGGTTATTTCGCCCTGCAGCTGATGTATCCGGAGAAGCTGGACTTTCATCCGGCTTTTCTGGAAGAGGCGTTTGACAGCACTCATCCGGGTTATGCCCACGTGCATGCCTATTGGAAGCAAATGCAGAGCTTCAGCCTGGATGAGATCCAGGAGAGCTATGCGGCCACCTTTGATTTTCAGAAGGACTGCGCGCTGTATATGACCTATTTCAAATTCGAGGACGCCAAGGAACGGGGGCAGATGCTCGCCAAGCTGAAGCTTCTGTATGAAATGTTCGGCCTTGTCATGCCGGAGAGTGAGCTGCCTGATTATTTACCGCTGATGTGTGAATTTATATATGCCGCCCAGTGGCTGGAGGTTCCGGGAGCGCCGGAGAATTTCCGGATGCTGATGGCGATTCTTGAGGATGGCACCTACCATTTGCTCAAGGCGCTGGAGCGGAATGAAAGTCCCTATTACCACCTGGTTAAGGGATTGCGCGAAACCTTCAAAGCTTGTGTTGAACAGGAGGCCCTGAGTCAATGAATATGGCAGGTCAGTTTTTATGGGTCATTTTCCCCTATATGTGTCTGGTGGTCTTTATCGGCGGGCATATCTTCCGTTACCGTAAGGACCAATTCAACTGGACAGCCAAATCGAGTGAATTTATTGAAAAGAAACAGCTGAAATTCGGCAGCATTCTGTTCCATCTGGGTATTATGCCGGTTATTCTAGGTCATATCGGCGGGCTCGCTGTCCCGAAATCATGGCTGGAGGCCGTCGGCGTGAGTGATCATCTCTACCACATCGGCGCGGTATATATCGGGGGAATCTTCGGCGCAGCTACCCTGCTCGGGATGCTGATACTGACCTCGCGGCGCTTTACGCTGAAGAATGTCCGCCGGCTCAGCAGCGCATCGGACCTGATTGTCAACTCCCTCCTCCTGTTCATCGTGTTCATGGGGATGTACTCCACGATTGTAACGAATGCCGTACAGCCTGAGTTTGATTACCGTGATACGATTTCTGTCTGGTTCCGCGGTTTATTCATGTTCCGTCCGGACCCGTCGCTGATGGCTGATGTGCCGTTTTCCTTCAAGCTTCACATTCTGTCAGGGTTTGCGATCTTTGCCTTTTGGCCGTTCACCCGGCTCGTCCATGTATGGAGTGTTCCGTTGAATTATGTAGGCAGAAGTTATATCCTATACAGAAGAAATAAATCGAATTAACGGAAAGAGCCGGGTGAATTTCTTTCCCTGTTCAAATGAGGAGAGAAACGATGAACAATAAGGTGGATTACCAAATTGAGCTTGACCGGATGCGCACAGCTTTGGGATATGACTTTATGTCGCTGGCCTTTGCCGAACCGGCGGAATATGACTATGTCATCCGGTGGAAATACGCCTCAGGCCATACAAATGACCGTTACAAACGAATTATACTTCAATCCGGCAGGGGGATTGCAGGCATCGTGTTCAAGACAGGCAAACCGTTCTTAATCCCGTCCGTGCAGACAGATGTGCAGCCGGACACCTTGTTTAACTATCCCATTACCAAGATGGAGAATCTGAGCAGCATCGGGGCTGTGCCGGTGTGGAATGATGCCCGTGTCGCAGGCGTGCTTCTTGGCGGTTTCAGGGGCGAACGGCAGGTAACCCCTGACATGCTGGGGGACCTGGACAGGGCAGCGCGTAGGGGGATTGGAGACTTGAACGGAAAGGAATTGTTGCTAAGTTGATGACACCCGGAACGGATCTGCAGAGTCTGCTCATGACGAAGCTGTTTGAGAACAGCTCGGAGGCGATGTTCTTTTTTGACCGGCAAGGGAAAGCCCTGGCCATGAATCCGGCTGCCGAGAACATCGTGGACAAGGATATTCTGAAGCAGCTGTATCAGGGGAATCCTGAGGCGCTTTGCGGGACCTGCCGGGGATACACGAGTGAGACGGAGCTCCGTACCTGCCTCAATTGTTATTTTCATACACCGGACTCCGAGGAGTTCACCTCATACCAGGTCTATCTGGAGACGAAGGATAAGGGGGTTGTCCCTTATGCCGCCACCTTTCACACCATAGATGACGAGAAGGGTATCAGAGTATTTATGCTTAGGGATCTGACCAGACAGTTCAAGACGCAAGAGAAGTTCTACCAGAACAAAATGATGAAGCATATCATTGAGGCGCAGGAGAATGAACGCAAGCGGATCTCCCGGGAGCTGCATGACAGCGTAGCCCAGGAGCTGATGAGTGCCGTGATTGATCTGCGTGTGCTGAAATATATGACAGCGGATGAGCAGCTGCTGAAGAAGATGAAGCAGACCGAGGTCTCCATGACCAGGCTTCTGAATGATATCCGCAACCTTTCGGTAGAGCTTAGGCCGGCTGCTCTGGATGATTTCGGCCTGGAGGCCGCATTCCGGTCGCACTTCAAGCGGGTGGAGCAAACCTATGGCCTGGTGATTGATTATGAGTCCCGGCTCTCCGAGAAACGGTATGGGAGTGAGATTGAAACCGTCATGTACCGTGTGTGCCAGGAAGCGGTGCTGAACGCCCTGAAGTATGCGCAGGTTGACAGTGTTAAAGTTTCCCTTACCGAAAACGACGGTGTGCTGCTGCTTCGGGTAGAGGATAAGGGAACCGGCTTTAATCAGGGTGACGAGCCGGATGGAACCGGACTTGGCCTGTTTGGCATGCAGGAGCGGGCGGAGCTGGTGGGCGGCACCTTCAGCGTAGATTCAGAGACAGGCAGGGGTACGACAATTATTTTACAGGTACCTGTATGATTTGCGCGAGGAAAGGAATGAGCTTCTGATGAAGATCGTCATTGCAGACGACCATGCGATCGTACGCAGCGGATTCTCCATGATTCTCAATTTTCAGAATGACATTGAAGTGATCGGGGCGGCGGCAGACGGCAGGGAAGCTTACACCATGGTAGCCAAATTCCGGCCGGACATTCTGATTATGGATTTAAGCATGCCTCCGGGAGAGAGCGGGCTGACCGCTACCGGCAAGATTAAAGAGGACTACCCCGATACCAAAATCCTGATTCTGACGATGCATGACGATGATGAATACCTCTTCCATGTGCTGAAGAACGGGGCCTCCGGTTATGTGCTCAAGAGTGCGCCGGACGAGGAGCTGCTGCTGGCCATCCGGACCATTTATGAAGGCGGGACCTATATTCATCCCAAGATGGCAACCTCGCTGGTCCGTGAGTTCATCAAGCAGGACAAAACCGGCGGTACAGAGGATCTGTTCGAGCTGTTATCCAAGCGGGAGCTGGAGATCCTGCCGCTCATTGCCAAAGGATACGGGAACAAGGAAATTGCCGAGAAGCTGTTCATTTCGGTGAAAACTGTGGAAGCCCACAAAGCGAAAATTATGGAGAAATTAAACCTTAAAAGCCGGCCGGAGCTGGTCGAGTATGCTTTGAGGAAAAAAATGCTGGATTTCTGACCGGCGAATGGAGGTAAGCCTTGATGCCGGAACATGCAGGGCTCAAGTTTACGGTGCCCGCCATGCGCATTCTTGAGAATGAACACCGCTATTTATCTTTTCTGATGGAAGAATGGCATGATATCGTACTTTGGTTTGAGGGGGCGCAGCCCGCTCCGGAAGAAGCCAGAGCTCAGCTTCATAAGCTGCGTAAGGCGGTTCTGGAGTTTACGGGCCCGCTGAAGAAGCATACCGTGAAGGAAGAAACACATTTTTTTCCGCTGCTGGGCCGTTACATCGGTTTTGAACAAGGGCCGCTGGTCGGCATCCAGGAGGAGCACCGCGAGATTGACGGGTATATAGGACATTTCCTGCATCACACAGAGGGCAATGCTGATCTGATGACGCTTGAGGATATTCGTGCTGCGGTGAAGGATGCAGGGGAAGCCTTTGAGGTGCTGACGGTACACTTTGTCAAAGAAGAGACGGTTATCTTTCCGATGGCTGAGCATCAGCTGAGCGCGAAGGACAAAGAGCGGTTAAGCCAACAGCTGAATACGCTTATTACTTGAGAATGCACATTTAAGAATGAATAATTATGTGATTCTGAACAGGCTGCTCCTATGGGGGGCGGCTTTTTTTGTGCACAGGAAATTAGACAACAAGAAATCCGGATAAATCGGGGGGAGGCGGCAGGAGTGAATAAGCTCTGGAGCAATGCCCCGCTGTGCGGGGTTATTTTTTTAGGGTTTCCCCTGTCAGGGAAAGGGGACTCCCCTATATCTGAGCCGGGGGACCGGCGGATACAATGAGTACAGGAAGTATTCATACGAATAATCAAGAGAATAAACGGCGAAAAGGTGAGTCGAATGATTAAAAAAGTGCAATTGCCGCTACAAACCTTAAACTTGATTACCGGATTCATGGTGTGGGTGATCATCTCTTCCCTGATGCCCTTTATTTCCGAGGACATCAGCATCCCTCCGGGAAGACTTGCGATGGTCACAGCGATTCCGGTAGTGCTTGGCTCGATTCTAAGAATTCCTTTGGGCTATTATGCGAACATTCTGGGAGCACGCGTTATTTTTATGTCCAGCTTTATCCTGCTGTTGTTTCCCGTCTTCTTCATCAGTGAAGCGTCCACGGTTACTCACTTGATTATCGGAGGCCTGTTCCTTGGAATCGGCGGGGCCGTATTCTCGGTGGGGGTGACCTCTCTGCCGAAGTATTTTCCCAAAGATAAGCATGGTCTGATCAACGGGATCTACGGAATCGGGAATATCGGGACGGCGGTCACAACCTTCTCGGCTCCGATGGTGGCGGCACAGATAGGCTGGGCCCCTGCGGTGAAAATGTATCTGATTCTGCTGCTGGTGTTTATCGCCTTGAATTTCTTCTTCGGGGACCGTCATGAGCCTAAGCTCAAAACACCGATCATTGAACAAATCAAAGGCGTATCCAAAAATGAGAAGCTCTGGCTGTTCTCCTTGTTCTATTTCATTACCTTTGGCTCCTTTGTGGCCTTCACGATTTATCTGCCTAACTTTCTGGTATCGAATTTCGGTCTGGAAAAGGTGGATGCCGGGATGCGTACAGCCGGCTTCATTGCCGTTGCGACCTTCTTCCGTCCGGTAGGCGGCTGGCTTGCCGACAAGTTCCAGCCGTTGTTCCTGCTCACCGGCACCTTCAGTATCTATACAATTGCAGCTATTATCCTGGCCTTTATGCCAGACATGGGATTATATACAGCCGGATGCCTTGCGATTGCGTTCAGTGCAGGAATCGGTAACGGAGTCATTTTCAAATTAGTCCCGCTATACTTCAATAAGCAGGCGGGTGTCGCGAACGGAATTGTATCGATGATGGGCGGCCTGGGCGGCTTTTTCCCTCCGATCATGCTGTCTGTGATATATTCGGCGACCGGGCAATATTCCATCGGGTTCATGCTGCTCTCCCAGGTGGCGCTGGCCAGTCTGGTGCTGGTCGTGTGGCTCTATTTCCAGGACCGGCTTGCGCTTACCTCTGAAGTGTTCAATTCTACCGGACAGGGGATTCTGGTTACCGATGTTTCCGGTTTGATTAAGACCGTCAATCCGGCCTTCACGAAGCTCACCGGCTATACGGAAGACGAGGTTCTCGGCAGACAGCCCAGCATTCTCAAGTCAGGCCGTCAATCCAAAGAATTCTACCGCGTCATGTGGGGGGAGGTCAGGGACAAGGGAATGTGGCAGGGGGAGATCTGGAACAGGCGCAAGAACGGGGAAGAGTATCTGCAGTGGCTCAACATCAGCGCTGTGAAGGATGACACCGGCGAGGATGTCCGGTATGTAGGCACATTCAGCGATATTACGCAGAAATAACCGGATGAAGTGGCGTTGCACCGCAGCAGCCAATCCCTTTCCATACAGGACGGCATAGCCGGTTCTGCTGGGTCCGGCATCAAGTTAGGAGCAGATGAAGGTGGAAAAGACCAGAAATCCGGTTACCGTGGCGGAGGCTGTATTCCGGGTAACCGAAAGAGTGTGCCGCACAGGTACAGAAAGAGTCCCGCTTGCCGCAAGCTATGGACGCATCCTGGCAGAGCCGCTGACGGCAACCCATGATGTTCCGCATTTTACGCGGTCCCCCTATGACGGGTATGCAATTGCTTCGGCAGATTCAGCCGGTGCTTCCGGCAACAGCCGGATCAGCTTCACGGTTGTAGATCATATCGGCGCAGGGGAGATATCTCAGGTTACGCTTGGGGCATTCGAAGCCGTCCGTCTGATGACGGGAGCCGCGCTGCCGGCGGGTGCCGATGCGGTAGTCATGTTCGAACAGGCCTCGGATGCGGGCCGGACGTTTACCATCCGCAAAGCCTTTGCGCCGCAGGAGAATCTGTCCCTGCAGGGTGAAGATATGCGGTCAGGCGAAAGGATCGTTCCGGCAGGCAGCTTCATTCATCCCGGAACTGTGGCGCTGCTGGCTACCTTCGGGTATGGGGAGGTACGGGTCGGCAAGCGGCCGGTTGTAGGCATATTGTCAACGGGAAGCGAACTGCTGGAGGTGACGGCTCCGCTCGTACCCGGTAGAATCCGCAACAGCAACGGGCCGATGATCGCTGCCCAGCTCGCCCGGATGGGTATTCCTTACCGGATGTACGATACGGCAGCGGACCAGCTGGAAGAATGCCTGCTGACGGTCCGGCAGGCGATGACAGAAACAGACTGCCTGATCACCACAGGCGGCGTATCCGTCGGCGACTATGACTACTTGCCGGAAATATACAAGCGCCTCGGGGCCGATGTGCTGTTCAACAAGGTGGCGATGCGTCCGGGCAGTGTGACTACAGTCGCGGTTGCCGGGGAGAAGTGCTTGTTCGGATTGTCCGGCAATCCGTCGGCGTGCTTCACAGGCTTCGAGCTGTTTGTCAGGCCCGCCCTGCTCACGATGATGGGGGCAGATAAAGTCTATCTGCCGCGTACGACAGCCGTACTGGCAGAGGATTTCTTGAAGGCCAATCCGTTCACCCGGTTTATCCGGGCTGTTCATGACCGGACCTCGGTGCGTCCCGCCGGCTTCAACAAATCGAATGCGGTATCTTCCATCGCACGCGGCAATTCGCTGATTGTGCTGCCTGGCGGGACAAGAGGTTATGCTGCAGGGGATCCTGTGGATGTACTGCTCCTCGGCGTTGAGGAAGGTACGGACGAATGGGTGCTGTAAGCTTACACGAAGGGAGATAGACCTATGACTGCTCATCCATTGCAGGACCAGCTGCGGCGGCCGATCCATGATTTGCGGATTTCGGTAACGGACCGGTGTAATTTCCGCTGTTCCTACTGCATGCCGAAGGAAGTGTTCGGTGAGGATTATGCCTTCCTCCCGGCAAGCGGGCTGCTTACCTTTGCAGAAATTCTCCGGCTGACGAAGCTCTTCGTCTCCCTTGGCGTAAGCAAAATCAGGCTTACCGGAGGCGAGCCGCTCATGCGTCGGAGCCTGCCCGAGCTTGTTGCCGGAATCCACGCTATCCGTGGTGTCGAAGATATGGGGCTGACGACGAACGGGGTACTGCTGGGCGGGCAGGCATTGCCGCTCTATGCTGCGGGACTCCGCAGGCTGAATGTCAGCCTGGATGCTCTGGAGCCTGAGCTGTTCGGCAGAATGAACGGGCGGGGTTACAAGCCTGGAGCGATTTTAAGGCATATTGATAATGCCGTAGCAGCCGGCTTTGAGGTCAAAGTAAACATGGTGGTACAAAGAGGGGTGAACGAATCGGAGATTGTGCCGATGGCGGCCTACTTCAAGGATAGAAATATAACGCTGCGCTTCATCGAATTCATGGATGCCGGCAACGACAACGGCTGGAGCTATGAGAAGGTCGTTACCAAAAAAGAAATTCTGGAGCGCCTCCAAGGTGCTTTTGTGCTGGAAGCCCTGGAGCACCATTATTTCGGCGAGGTTGCGCAGCGTTATGGCTACAAAGGCAGTCAGGCGCAGATCGGCTTTATCACTTCCGTATCCGAATCCTTCTGCTCCTCCTGCACGCGGGCTCGGCTGTCTTCCGACGGCAAGCTGTATACCTGCCTGTTCGCATCGGAGGGCTTTGATCTCAGGGCAATGCTCCGCAGCGGTGCGGATGATCAACGTCTGCTGGCTGCCATCAGGGATGTCTGGGAGAAGCGCGCTGACCGCTATTCCGATGAGCGGACAGAACAGACCGCGGGGAACAGAACCAAGATCAGCATGTCCTACATTGGAGGTTAAGCACAGAACGCATTATTCAGCGGTTGAGCGGGCAGGAATGCAGCCTGAAACTACATTGTATATGACGGGAGACGAACTGAACTTATGAACGGAGCACAGCTGCTGATTGAGATGCTGATCGAGAAAAAGATTGAGACCCTGTTCGGCTACCCCGGCGGTGCCGTATTGCCTATATACGACGCGCTCTATGATTGTGACCGGATTCAGCATGTGCTGGTCAGACACGAGCAGGCTGCGGTCCATGCTGCGGACGGATACGCAAGAGCGACGGGACGCCCGGGGGTAGCCCTTGTTACCAGCGGTCCTGGAGCAACCAATGCCGTCACCGGAATTGCTACCGCCTTCATGGATTCGGTTCCGTTAATTGTCCTTACCGGCCAGGTATCCACCGAGCTTATTGGTCTGGACAGCTTTCAGGAAGTGGATATTTACGGGATGACGATGCCGGTTACGAAACACAATTATATCGTAAGGGAGATCAAGGAGCTTCCAAGAATTATACATGAGGCGTTCCATGTGGCCACAACAGGACGGCCCGGTCCGGTTCTGATCGATCTGCCGAAGAATGTCATGAATGCGGAATTCACTGCAGCAGGTGACTCCTCCGGCCAGTCCTCACCGCCAGCTATCCGGGGGTACCAGACCGATTATTTCATAGACCCGGCGGATATTCAGCTGGCGGCAGAGCGGCTGAACCGTGCGCAGCGGCCGCTTGTGCTTATTGGCGGAGGCTGCATTCAAGGGGAGACCCCGGCACTCCTGAAGGAATTCGCCGAGCAGCTGGGACTTCCTGTAGCCAGCACGCTGATGGGCCTCGGAGCTTTCCCGTCCGGACACTCCCAGCATCTGGGCATGGTCGGGATGCATGGGACAGTAGCTGCCAACCGTGCACTCCAGGGTGCTGACGTTGTGCTATGTCTCGGTGTGCGGTTCAGTGACCGGGTAACGGGCAACCGGAAGGCGTTCTCGCCGGGTTCCTATAAAATTCAAGTGGATCTGGATACCTCCGAGCTGAACAAGAACATTCCCATAGATCTTGCGGTCACCGGTTCGTGTGCAGATTTCCTTAGCGGATTACGGGGACAAGTACAGGAAGCGGAGCATTCTGCCTGGGATCAGCAGATCATGGCCTGGCTGAAGCGTCCGGTGAAATCAAGCAAGAGCCAGGATGCCAGGATGACTCCCCAGGAAGTTATCGGATGCATTCAAAAGGCTACAGCGGGCGATGCGATTATAGCCACAGATGTCGGCCAGCATCAGATATGGACGGCTACGCATTACCAGTTCTCGGAAGCACGGTCGTTCCTGACCTCCGGCGGACTGGGCACCATGGGGTACGGCTTGCCTGCTGCAATCGGCGCCGCTGTTGCTTTTCCTGACCGCCATGTGGTTTGTATTACAGGCGACGGAAGCTTTCAGATGAATATGCAGGAGATTATGACGGCTGTAGATCATGGGCTGAACGTCAAGGTTGCGATCTTTAAGAATGGGTATCTGGGGATGGTAAGACAGTGGCAGCAGCTGTTTCTGGGCCGGCGGTATTCTTCGGTGCGGATCAGCTCGCCGGATTTTGTCGCCTTGGCGGAGTCCTTCGGCGCCCACGGGTTCCGGGCACGCACGCTTGCTGAAGCGGAGCAGATTATCCGGCTAGCGCTGCATACGGAGGGGCTTGTCGTGATGGAATTCGATATCACCGAGGAGAGCAATGTATATCCCATTGTGCCGCCGGGATCGAGCAATCAGGATATGATCGTGGAATAGCATGATGCAGCAATCAGGAAGCTCCTCTACCGTGATGACCGGCAGAACAGCTTCCTGATTTTATACTTTTGGGGTTATTGTATACACTAGAAGTAGAGCACAAGCACAGACACATATAACATAACGGAGAAGCCGATCTCGATGATTCCGGTACGTTTGGCAGTGATGCCCGTCTTAGGCAGGATGGCCGCCCGCAGGAGCAGGATTAGCAGCGGAACCAGCAGAGACGGAAACAGGAAGAGTCCGGCTGCTGCAACCAGCAGATGATAGAGCACCGAGCCGTAATAGAAGCGGATATTGTTCCGTTCACGGATGACGGTTTTGACATATAATGCGGTTCCTGTGAAGTACAGCACGGCCAGCACGAACAGCTCGGTCGCAGTCTGCCAGCTCCCGCCCTGGCCAACATAGAAGACCGGATAGATGATCAGGCAGAAGGCCACTATGGCCGAGATGTCATTGAGCAGGGCACGTTCATTTTTGGTTCTGGCATAATAGAGATTCACAGCGAACAAAGGCACGAGCGGCAGAACAAACCATAACAGCACAGGCTCAGCCGCCACCAGATAGATGATCAAAGGGAGCAGCAGAATGCCATACAGCTTCAAGGGCTGGGCATAACGCTTGAATTTCCTTGTCTTCACCCCCTGCAGCAAAGGAAAACTGAACAAATAGATCAGCAGCCAGCAGACAAACAGCGGGATATGTATAAGCTGCCCCCGGGATGCGGCTACCCCGAACAGAAAGGGCAGAACGAGCATCGCCCAGGCGCCGTGCTGGTTAGGAATATATTTCTTCATACTAAACATGACCTCCTACCCTGAACTATCATGGCATGTGAGGATGCCAGACTCCTTAACTATACTTTTTTTGATGGGGGACGCGGGTGATTTGAAGCACATGATATGCGCTGCTCCCCAGGGTTATTGGGTTATCACTGAACGTTATTATGACGAAGGAGAGGCTGCAACGTGACTATGGAATCTCATCATGCAGCAGTACGGGGACAGGTTCCTGTACTGCAAATTGTCGGTTATAAGAATAGCGGAAAAACAACCCTGGCCTGCCGCATAATCCGCGCCTTATCCGCCCGTGGGCTGCGTGTCGGGTCGGCCAAACATGATGCTCACTACTTTGAATTGGATGATCCGGGCACAGACAGCAGCAAGCATCTGCTGCATGGTGCAGTTGAAGCTGTACTGACCTCGTCAGAGGCTACAAGAATCATGCGGAGGTCCGAAACCTCATTGGAAGACATCGCAGCATCTATGTACGGTAAGGTTGATCTGCTGGTTGCAGAAGGCTTCAAGTCTGCGGATTATCCCAAAATCGCATTGATCCGCAATGCAGACGAGATGATTCTGCTGCGAAACCAGACTGCGAATATATGCCTATGGCTGAGCTGGGAGGAAAACGCGGTTGAGCACCGTGCAGCCTCTCCGGTCAGCCCGAATACTATCCCTGTACTGCCTCTGCAGGATCAAGCGCTTATTGATGAAGAAGTTCTTTCTCTGGCTTTGTCACTTCTCTAATCCAATGGAGCCGGAATACTTACGGGAGGTGCTTGATTTGCTGACTGGAATCATACTGGCAGGCGGACAAAATTCCCGGATGAAGGGCCAGAATAAAGCGCTCCTGACCTATCAAGGGGAGCGTTTCGTGGATAGACAGCTGAAGGAAATGCGAACCGTCTGCTCTAAAATAATTGTTGTTACGAACGATGCTTCTCCGTACATGGATTACCCTCCCCAAGGAGGTATCCGGTATCTTCCGGATATCTGTGCGGGGCATGGACCGATGAGCGGGTTTCATGCTGCTTTTGCCGGGGTGGAGACGGAATATGCCTGGGTTGTGGGCTGTGATATCCCTAAGATTTCCGCTCCCGCCGCTTCGTGGATGCTTATACGGCTCATGGAAGGGAACTATGAGGCTGTTCTTCCCCTGATGAATGGCAGACATCAGATGCTCCATGGGGTATACCGGCCGCACCGGATCCTGGCAGATATTATTGAACGAATGGATACACGGCAGTACCGGCTATCCGGATTATTAGATTCGATGCACTGGTTAGGGGTAGACAAGGACGATCTTGCTGGTGCGGGTATACATGAGGATTTCACTGCAGATATTGATACACCTGAGCAGTATAAGGACTTGCTGCACGCAGATAAGGAAAGGGAGTGATCACTTGGGCAGTTCATTATTCGAAATTACAGATAACCCGATTCAGCCGCAGGCGGTGTCTGATAAAGTTCTGCGGAGAGAAGCAGGAGCTGTCACTTTATTCATAGGTACGGTAAGGGAGCTCACGCAGGGTAAGCGGACATTATATCTTGAATATGAAGCGTATCCGCTTATGGCGCTCACGCAATTGGAACGCATCGGGCAGGAGGTCAGTGAACGCTGGCCGGATACCAGGGTTGCTGTGACACATCGGGTAGGAAAGCTTGAAATTATGGATATCGCTGTGGTGATCGCTGTATCTTCGCCGCACCGTAAGGCTGCTTACGAGGCAAATGAATATGTGATAGACCGGATTAAACAGATTGTACCGATCTGGAAAAAAGAAACGGGCGAAGACGGCAAAGCATGGATTGGCGACCAGCTGAATCAATGTGCTTATCCGGAAGGCCGGCCCCTCTTGCCGGATATTCCTGTGGAAGACAGGAAGTAAAGAAGCCGCAATTCGCGATCCGATGAACTATCGGATCGCTGATCTGAATGCATTAAGGGAGCTCCCGTAACGGGGCTCCCTGTTTTTTTATATCCCGGATATACGCAAAGCGGTGCAGAGATAGAGCGCGGATACCCGCAGGCTCTACTTCTGCTTGTTACAAGTACTCGCACTTAAACTCTGTGAACTCCGCCGAAGCATCTTCCCCGCAAGCGTACAGTCCGATGAGTACCCCTGTAAATCCTCCGGCCACCTCGGAAGAGAGGTATCTGGTCTGGGCCGTGCCGAGGGGGATTTCACCGTGTTTACTACTAATGAAGAAGCTGTAGCGCTCCTTACCGGATTTGATCAACAGCGTGGCCTGATTGTCACTGCCCAGATCGACTTCATGCTGGATGGATTTCACATCTCCAATATTGAGGCGTTCGATCACCCGGTACTGCGCCCCGTCTTGGCGGATTGCCAGATCATAATGATGATTCTCATCCATATAGAGTGTGAAGCCGGCTTCTCCGCCTGTGAGCGTTACGTTGCAGGAAATCACCGCGTCGAAATCCCGTTGGCGGAGGCCTATAAAGGTCGGGGATGCCGGAACATCCAGCGTTACTTCTGTGCCTTGTAACGTCAGCTTGTCTTGTCCCAGTAGATAATTCTCTGTAGCCGGATGGCGGAGATAAGCCCAGTCCAGATTCCAGTCGGTATTCTCAAAAGTATAGCTCTTCTTCTCCTGCTGAACCACTGTGTCCGGAATGCGGTCAGTCTCGAAGCTCAGGAGAACCGTTCCGTTATGCCCGGCTGTAAACCAGCCGTCTTCGCCGAAGGTCACCGGAGTCAGGAACACTTCCCGGCCCAGATGGTGGTAAGTGAGCCAGCGTCCGGTTTGCCTGAATCCCAGATGCAAGAGCCACCAGTTCCCTGCGTCATCCTGGATCAGATCGCTGTGCCCGACACCCTGCAGCTCGTAACCGCCCAGATTGCGGTTGGTCAGGACAGGATTCTCCGCATAGGCTTCGAACGGGCCGGAAGGGGAAGTCCCCCGCGCATAAGTCGCCATATGTCCGTATTCGGTTCCGCCTTCGGCTGCGAGCAGGTAGTAATACCCGTTGATTTTATAGAGATGAGGGCTTTCCAGATAACGTCCCCCCGTTCCCTGCCAGATAGACTGGCTTGGCGATAGCTTGCTGCCCGTTTCAATGTTAATTTCACACTGAATCACACCTGGAGTGCCGTTATCGTCCAACCCGTTGCTCATAAATAAAGTCTTGCCGTCTTCGAAATACAAATCCGGATCGATTCCGCCCTGATCGACATAGACCGGTTCCGACCATTCGCCGTAAATATCGTCCGTCCAGATATAGAAGTTCTGGTGGGTCGTGTCATTGGTAGTCACCATGTAGAAACGGCCGTTATTGTGGCGGATGGTAGGGGCGAACACGCCGCCCGAGCTGCTCACCGTACCCAGCTGGATCTGGCTCCCGCGGGTCAGGCAATGGCCGATTTGCTTCCAGTTAAGCAGGTCCGTGCTCTCGAAGATGGGCACTCCAGGGAAATACTGAAAGGAGCTGCAGACCATATAATAGATGCCGTCCACTTTGCATACGCTGGGGTCAGGGTAGAAGCCTTTGATTACCGGATTGTTGTATTTCATACATACACCTCTTCTATAAATTCATATATATATAAATTCAATATGATCACTTCTAAGGAAATTAAACACCAACTTGAGATTCATAGCAATAGATTAAGCTTGTCTGCGGGATTTAAATCGGTTAAATTAATAGAAATATGAATTCAGTGATCAGGAGAAAATCATGATGATAAAAGCGGACGGGAAACCGGAGTACATGCCTTTATACGAGGCGCTGGCCAGTGAAGTCAGGTGGAGAATTATGAGCCTCATTGCCGAGTGTGAAATGAATGTGAAGGATATCGCGGATAAGCTTGCGCTCAGCCCGTCCATCGTTACCCTGCACATCCGGAAGCTCGAAGCCGCAGGGCTGACCGGAAGCCGCAGGGTCCGGCTGAACGGGGGGACGCATAAGCTGTGCTTCCTCAAAGCAGCAAGCATTGATATCCAGCTGCCGTCTTCCCGCAAGGACGCGAAGATGCTCGAGCAGAGCATTTCTGTGGGTCATTATACGGCGTTTGAAGTTCATCCAACCTGCGGGCTGGGTACACATGAGATGGAGATCGGGGTATGGGATGATCCGCGTTATTTTCTGGATCCTGAGCGGGTTAATGCTGCGATTCTATGGTTTGGCAGAGGATACGTGGAGTATAAAATGCCCAACTATCTGGCCGCCGGCCAGACGGCGGACTTCCTTGAAATATCCATGGAGCTGGCTTCGGAAGCGCCTGGCTTAAGAGACGAATGGCCGTCGGATATCGGCTTCACGTTTAACGGTGTGTTCCTTGGAGCCTGGACTAGTCCGGCGGATTTCGGCAGAGCGGCACGCGGCAGATATACGCCGGAATGGTGGCACCGGAATGTGAATCAGTACGGGCTGCTCAAGACGATCCGCATTGACGCTTCGGGTACTTTTATAGATGGAGTGAAGATGTCGGAGGTGACCATTCAGGAGGTGAAGCTGCATGAGCCGTTCTGGACGCTTCGGTTCACGGTGGACGAGCAGGCAGAACATGTAGGCGGATTGACGCTGTATGGGGCGGGCTTCGGCAATCACGACCAGGATATTGTGGTTCGGGTGTATCTCCGGTAGGTTGCGGCAGAACAGGCAGTACAGTACACTTTCAGTAACCGGTGATGCCGGTCAGGCTTAAGGGATCACTTTGAAGAGAATACTTCGGATAAAGGGAGTGTTATATAATGAACGCAGAAATGGTCATGCAGGAGCTGGAAGAGCTCGGTAAGGAACGAACCAAGAAAATATACAGCTCGAATGGCGCGCAGGAACCGCTTTTTGGTGTAGCTACCGGGGCGATGAAGCCGATTTTCAAAAAAACTAAAATTAATCAGCCGCTGGCTGAAGAGTTATATGCGACGGGGAATTATGACGCGATGTATTTTGCCGGGATCATTGCCGACCCTAACGGGATGACGGAAGCCGATTACGACCGGTGGATGGACGGGGCTTATTTCTATATGCTGTCTGATTTCGTGGTGGCCGTAACTCTGGCGGAGGCGGATATTGCCCAGCAGGTTGCTGATAAATGGATCGCGAGCGGGGAGGACCTGAGAATATCGGCGGGCTGGAGCTGTTACTGCTGGCTGCTGGGAAGCCGCCCGGATAAGGAATTCTCTGAGAGCAAGCTGGCCGGTATGCTGGAGCTGGTGAGCAAGAGTATACATGAGGCGCCGGAGCGTACCAAATATTCAATGAACAACTTCCTGTACACCGTAGCCGTATCCTATTCGCCGCTGCATGATCTGGCAACGGAGACGGCGAAAAGGATAGGCCCGGTAGAGGTGGGCAAGGACAAGCCTGCAGGCAAATTCATTAATGCCTACGACAATATACAAAAGGCGGTCGAAAAAGGCCGCGTCGGATTTAAACGCAAGCATGTGCGGTGCTAGGAAGGTATCCGCTGAATCTAGTACTTTAATTAACATCTGCCTCCTGACGTGGGCAGGTGTTTTTTTGTTGGGGCGGAGTTCACGATTTGTAAGCCGTCTGCAAAATACGTTCCACCCACGTCAACCCTATTCCACCCTGTTCAGCACATGCTCAAACCACGTTTAACCTGTTTTTTGCGGCTGGAATCCGGTTGCCTTTATAATCCTGCACAGTATACAACCTTATCCTCCTAATGCCGGACATAATCGCCAATTATTGTATTAAATGCAGCATTTCTCCTCCTCCAAGCGGCTTGTCAGGAAAATTCTTGTATTTCGTACAACAATCCGGCCGAAACCCCCGCTAGCCAGGAGCCCGAGTTGCAAAACGTACAACATTTCCGGGCTAAGCTTCGGCGGCCGCAGGCATTGTCCAGAAGAACGGACGGACAATGCCTGCGGCCGATGGCCCCGGGAACCGGGGAGCCGCCCGTGTGGAGCTATGGCTGGACCGCTAGTTGTATCGCATGGTTTTTACATAACGAGATCAACAGAGTACTGTCTGTTGGTCTCTTTTGCTGCGGAGCCCGGCATAAATAATTGTCACGCCTCAGGCTGCTCAAGTGTTATATCTATAGAAACAGAAGAAATAGAAGAAAGGAGACCAACGTGGATTCTATCGAAGAGAAGATTGGGAGAATACAGGCAGGAGAAGCCCACCTGTACTCCGAAGTGATCAGGCTGTACCAGCAGCGGATATACCTCTACTGCTTCCGGCTACTGAACAGCAAGGAAGAGGCGGAGGATGCGGTGCAGGATGTTCTGATTAAGGCCTACCAGAATATCGGGCAATACAAGCCGCAGGCGGATTTCGTATCCTGGCTCTACAAGATCGCTTACCACCATTGTCTGAACCAGCTGCGGCGGCAGAAATTTCAGCTTCAACTGCGCAAGCTGCTCCGGCAGGAGGTTGCAGTGGACAGCGCCGAACAAATGGTGGAGAACCGCCTGTTCAGCGAGCCGGTCTCGGCCGCCCTGGGGAAGCTTGATATGGAAGACCGGAATTTGTTGATTCTGCGTATTTATGAAGATAAATCGTTTGCAGAAATCGGCGAAATTCTGGGTGTTAGTACGGCTACCGTACGCAAAAGATATGAACGGACCAGAGACAAGCTAAAAAAAGCGATTGAGAGAAAGGAGAAACAATTATGGCCAAGAGTGAATTGACCCCGGAGGAGCGGTTTCTGAAGGACGGAGACCGGTCTGCTAATTATATCTCCGTTGATGTACATGACCCGGTAATGAAAGCGCTCGGGCTTGGAGGGACTTTATCTGCTGATGAAGAGCAGACAACGGTGCAGACGCTTCCGCCAAACGGAGGTGCTCCTAACATTATGCGCAGGGTTGAGACAGAAGCCGGAACGGGACGTAAGCGGAAGCGAATCCTGCGGATTCGGGTGCAGGGCTGGGTGGCGGCACTCCTTGTGGTAGTGTTGCTGGGCGGCGGTTATACCCAGTATTCCGGTGAAGTCCGGCAGGGGGCTGGGGCTCAGTACAAGGTGCTGCCCTATAAGCCGCTTCCGGTGACGGCATCAGGCGGCATGATAGAGAAGGCGAAAGAACCCTTGATGCCCTATACTCCTCAAGCACAGCCGGGTATAGAGGATGAAGCCTACCAGGAGAGTAAGCTCTACAGCCAGAAATATTCAAAAGGGCACGAACTCATGAAGGAGTTGCTGCTTCCCGGAGAGTATGCCACCTATGTAATTGCGCGTGAAGACCGGCAGGAAGAGGGGAGTCTTAACATGTACCTTCCACCGCTCACGTTCAAGGAGTATGCAGCTTACAAGACCAGCGTAGAGAAGCACAACATTCCGCTAGTGAAGCAACCGGCGTATATGCCGGAAGGGTATGTCTTGGACGAGGCAATCATCAAGCCTTCTTTCCTAAAGGTCCCAGATGAGAAGCAGCTTGAGGGCGGAAACGAGAGAGACCTGGGGGACAACTTCCGGCTGATCTGGAGAGTAGAGAAGGCGGAGAACCTTGTCTACCAGTATTCCTCGCTGATATATAAGAAGGGGGAGACTCAGGTAAGAATTGGTGTCTCACGTGTTGATGACAATTCAGGACCGGCATATCCGCTGCCGTGGAGCGAAAAGACAAAGGTGGAGAATGTTGAGATAGGTGGCAAGCAGCTCATTTATCTCGATGACTCCAGCAACACAGAGCTCGACTTGGGGTATAAGTATAAACTGGTTTGGTCTGACCCCGAAGCGCAGATCATCTATTCCGTGGCGGTTGGTCAGGAGAATTCGGAGTTAACCAAGGATGATATCATCCGCATTGCAGCCAGTATGATAAATTAGACGAATGCAGATTGGGCGCTCAGGGCTGTCCCGCTATCTATGATAGCGGGACAGCCCTCGGGCATTTTTTATATCCGAAAGATAGCATTTCCGGGAGATTTTAAAATAAATCGTGCATTGCCCTTATATAAACTTCAATTCCTAATTGTTACTATAGCAATGTAGCAAGACAATACAGATTTATACAGGAGGGTTAAAGATGTTGAATTGGAAGCGTTCTCTTTCGATGTTGGCCATGACAGCTATATTAGGTACACTAGCTGCCTGCGGCGGCGGAGGGAATGGAGCAAACAATGCAGGAGCTGCTACTGAGGCACCTGCCAGCACAAATGCAACTGAGGCTGCAACTACTGCTCCAAGCAGTGAACCTGTCAAGCTTCGTATTATGTGGTGGGGCTCCCAGCCGCGTCACGAAGCTACCTTGGCGGCGCTGGATTTGTATACGAAGAACAATCCGAATGTAACGTTTGAGCCGGAGTATTCAGGTATGGACGGTTATCTGGACAAATTATCCACCCAAGCTGCGGCCAACAATGCTCCTGATGTTGTTCAGCTTGACCCGGGCTGGATGCCGGACTGGATGGCACGCAGTCAATTGGCAGATTTGGCTCCTGAGGTGGATGTAAGCAAATTCGACGTGAAGCTGCTGGCCGGAGGCCAACTGGACGGGAAGCAATATGCCGTTCCACTGGGCTCGGTAGCCTTCGGTATGGTATATGACAAAGCTGCCATGGATAAGCTGGGCATTGCCAATCCGGCGAACGGCTGGACCTGGGATGAATTCTTCGCTTTAGCTAAGGAATCCAAAGCCAAGCTGCCGGACGGTCAATATTTCACCCTGGACTATGCGGGTAACTACTTTATGTATTCCGCTTACCAATACGCAAGAGGTAAAGGGCAGGTTATCACGGATGACGGTCATTTCAACGTGGATGAAGCCACGTACCTGGAATGGACCAAGAAATTTGAAGAGCTGCGTAAAGAAGGCCTGGTTCCTCCAGCGGACGTGAATGCATCCGATAAGGAAAACGATCCGCAAATGGACCTGCTGGCAGCGGGAAAAGTCTTGTTCCGTTACAGCTTCTCCAACAATCTGGGTACTTGGGACAGTATTAAACCAGGGGCGTACGCACTTGTAACTATGCCGCGTGCAGAAGAAGCCGGAGGATGGCTGAAGCCGTCGATGTACATGGCTGTTTCCAAGAATTCCAAGCATGCAGAAGAAGCCAAGAAATTCATCAATTGGTTTGTGAATGATCCGGAAGCCGCCCAAATCACCAAAACCTTCCGTGGTCTCCCGGCCAACAAGGACAATGCCGCTCTGCTGGAAGCGAACATGAGCGATCTGGATAAGGTAGGCTTAGGTCTTCTTCGTGCTACGGAGCCGGATGGCCAGACCTGGTCGGCCGGAGCCGGAGGCTGGACGAACTTCGTGGACAAAGACTGGGTGCTGGTCCGTGATCAGCTCAGCTTCGGGAAATCCACGCCGGAAGAAGCATATAAGCAGCTTAAGGAAGCAGCGCAATCCTACGAGAAATAGAAGGATAATTTATAGCGTAAAGCATATACATTCTTATTTTTGAACGTAAGCCTGGGACAGCAATGTCCCGGGCTTTTTTATTGAAATGAGAAAATAGACTTTGCTCCATAAATTAATCGTTATATTTTAAAAGAATTCGAGCATTCCCCTCCTTTAGCAGAGCGTGGACCAATTATATACTTAAGCTATAAAAATTGACCACAAGAGGTGACCACAGATGAACCGTTCCACAACGACTATAGCCGAAGCCGCTCCATCGCCGAAAAAAAGCTCATACTTTCGAAGCCGATGGAACGCTCCGCTTGCAGGCTATTTGTTTATTTCACCCTGGCTGATCGGGTTTCTGGCGCTGACAGCGTATCCGTTATTCCTATCGCTGTACTATTCGTTTACCGACTACACGTTGATGCAGCCCATGCAATGGATCGGGTCCCGCAATTACGAGCGGATCTTTACTGCAGACCCGAAATTTATACAATCTGCCAAAGTTACCGTCATGTATGTGCTTGCTTCGGTGCCCTTGAAGCTTGCGGCAGCTCTTTTCGTGGCAATGATCCTCAGCAAGGCCGTTAAAGGGATCAGTGCTTACCGTACGGCGATCTATTTCCCCTCACTTATCGGAGGCAGTATCGGGGTCTCGCTGCTCTGGCGGAACATCTTCGGGGTAGACGGGATCTTCAATAAATTGATTGCGGTCTTTGGCATCGAGGGGAAAAGCTGGATTACCAATCCCGATACAGCGCTGGGCACATTAATCCTGCTGACGGTCTGGCAATTCGGTTCCACCATGGTAATCTTCCTGGCTGGACTCAAGCAGATTCCGAACGACTTGTACGAGGCATCTTCGGTCGACGGGGCTAACAAGGTAGTTCAATTCTTCCGCATCACCCTGCCCATGCTGTCGCCGATCCTCTACTTCAACCTTATCATGGCCGTTATTGGTGCCTTCCAGATGTTCACCTCCGCCTTTGTGATTACAAACGGAGGACCGATGAACGCTACATATGTGTATGCCATGTATTTGTATGAAAGGGCATTCAGCCGCTATGAGCTGGGTTACGCTTCGGCACTGGCGTGGATTATGCTGGTCGCAATCGTGGCTGCAACGCTTGTGATCTCCTACACCTCGAAGTATTGGGTATTCTATGAAACAGACACTGGAGGGAAAAAACGCAAATGACAACTCTGAATTGGAAGCCTGCACTCCGACATCTGTTCATGATTCTCTTCAGCTTCGTCATGGTCTATCCGATTGTCTGGTGGATCGGGGCTTCGCTGAAGGATAGCACTGAGCTGAGTTCACCGGGTATCTTCCCGGCGGTCCCGCAATGGGAGAACTTCACCAAAGGCTGGAATTCGGTTCCCGGACATACCTTTACGGATTTTTATCTCAATACCTTCGGTCTTGAAATTGCTGTACTTATCGCAACCTTGCTATCCTGCACTCTGGTTGCCTTTGGTTTCGCAAGACTGGATTTTCCGCTGAAGAATTTCTGGTTCTCCATTCTGATGCTGACCCTGATGATGCCGGGACAGGTGCTGATCATCCCGCAGTATGCCTTGTTCCATCAATTAGGCTGGGTCAATACGTATTTGCCGTTTATCGTTCCCCATCTGCTGGCGGGCGGGGCCGGCGGGAGCTTCTTCGTCTTCCTGCTGATTCAGTTTATCCGCGGTGTTCCAAAAGAGCTTGATGAATCGGCCAAAATTGACGGCTGCTCCTGGTTCGGGATCTTCTGGAGAGTGGTTATGCCTCTGGCCTTCCCGGCGATCGTTACGGTGACCATCTTCTGCTTCCTGTGGAACTGGGATGATTTCCTGGGTCATCTCCTCTACATCAACACGGTAGATAAGTATACAGTCGGCCTCGCGCTGCGCATGATCAACGATTCCCAATCTGCTGCGGAGTGGGGTCAACTGCTTGCTATGTCGCTTGTATCCATTCTTCCGGCTACGCTCGTCTTCATGTTCCTACAGAAGTATTTCGTAGACGGGATTGCGACAACAGGGATAAAGGGATAAGATGTAAAAAAACATCCGTCACATAACGGTAAAGCGCCCGAGCCTCATTCGCAGCTTTACCGTTTCTTTCGTGTGAACCGGAAGTGAAGGAAGGTAAGGACTTGACCAATCCTTTTAAAAAATTCAGAATCGACCGCCTGTTTTTCCACAGCTTTGCTATTGTGCTCATTCTAGTAATCGCAGTTACAGCTTGGACAAGCTACAGCAATTCATCCAAAGCCCTCGTGCAGACGACCTCCCATTACCAGCAGCGGCTGCTGGACGAATTGAATAATGAAATTACAACGCGGCTGGATATGATTGAGCAGATTTCACTGTCTACCTCACGGGACAATGAGCTGACGACCTTTCTGCTGAACAGGCAGGATGATTTCGAGCGGTACCGCAAGCGTGTAAGCGTTGAGAGTGCGCTTGCCAATCTGACCTATGCCATTCCTTTAATTCAGGGTATTGATCTATATATGGATGAACCTATGCCGAGTGAGAGCCAAAGCTACATCCAGTTCCGGAATATTATTGATCTGGATAAGCAGGAATGGTCCAAGCGTCTGGTGAAAAGCGACTTCGCCTGGTCCGGGGAATATACCATTCCCAGCTTTCAAGGGGACGTCCCGGTGCTTAGCTTCGCCCGGAAAATCATGTATGAGAATGACTATCTGGGCGTGCTGGTCGTCCATATTAAAGCCAAGGAAATCCGGCAGCTGCTGACCGGCAATTCCTCCGGGTCAAACCGCATCATGGCCGACAGCGAAGGGAAGCAGATTCTGAGGATCGGGGAGACGCTCGAACAGAACGAGTGGTCTAAGTGGATCGATCTCAAGAGTAAGAAGTCGGGCTATGTGCATATTCCGGGCAAAGCAGGTTCCGGCAACACCCTGCTGGTCTATTCCAGAATGGATAACTCCATCTGGACGCTAATCGAATTCACGTCATGGAAGCAGATTACGGCAAGCAGTTTGAAGCTGGCAGAGTGGATCGGTCTGATCGGTATCGCAGCAATCCTGCTGGTGGTGCTGCTGACGCACTATCTGAGCAAGCAGTTTACCAAACCGATCAAGAAGCTTGTAAGCGCGATGCGCATGTATTCCGTCGGCGGCCACAAAGAGGAGCTGCCTACGGATTATGAGAATGAATTCGGTTATTTATTCTCCGGCTACCGCAAGCAGAACGAGCGGATTGAGGAGCTGTATCTCTCGCTGGAACGGCGTTATGAGCAGCAGCGGAAAGCTGAGATTGAAGCGCTGCAGGCCAATATCAATCCCCATTTCCTCTATAATATGCTGGATCAGCTGAACTGGATGGCAATCGATGCCGGGCAGGAAGAGCTCAGCCGGATTCTGGAGCTGATGGGACAGATGTTCCGGATCGGCTTATCCAACGGGGCGAGCTTCATTACAATCTCTGAAGAACTGCTGCACATCCGGTGTTATCTCGAAATCCAGCAGCTCCGCTGGGGGGAAGGGCTGGAATACAAGATCGAGGTAGCCCCGGAGCTACAGGATGTGTATATCCCGAAGCTTACCCTGCAGCCGTTCGTGGAGAATTCAATCGTACACGGATTCAATAAGCAGAGCAGCGGCGTTGTTGCTGTCTATATAGGCAGAGCAGAGGAGGCGCTGCAGATTATTATTGATGATAACGGAGCAGGCCTGAAGCAGCATGAAGAGCGGCCGCGTAAACGCCATACCGGCGGCTATGGCATTCGCAATGTGCGGGAGAGAATTGCCGGATATTTCGGCAATGGCTATGGGGTTACGCTGAAGGAACGTGAAGCAGGCGGAACCAGAGTAGAAGTGATTTTGCCTTTGCTTACAGAGGCTCCGGGGCAGCGACTAAGCGAGAATCGAATGAGCTAAGTGGAAGGCAGAAGTGGGAGCGCTTCCCACGCCGGGCAGGGCAGATAACGTTGCGGCGGATAGGATAGCAAGGAAGCTTAAGGAGGCAGAGACGATGTGGAAAATCGCCATTATTGATGATGAGCGACAGGTCCTCCAGGGGATGAAGCGGGCGATCCCATGGGATGAACTGGATGCAGAATGGGCCGGGGAAGCACTTAACGGGGAGGATGGTCTGGAGATGATCCGTGCAACCTGTCCGGATATTGTGATTACCGATATCTATATGCCGGTGATGAGCGGCCTCGAGATGATGGAGCATCTCAGGAAGGAAGGCTTCAAGGGCAAAATTATTATTTTGAGCGGATATTCAGACTTTGAGCATGCCAGACAAGCACTCAGGCTTCAAGTAAGTGACTATGTCTCCAAGCCGATCAGTCTGCCGACGCTTAAGTTGATACTGGGCAGGATCACTGAGGAGCTGATCAAAGAGGAGGAGGAGCGGATCAGACAGGGAGAGCTTGAGCTGAAGATGATGCTGTACGAGCCCTTTGTCGAGAAAGAATGGGTTCGTTCCGCAGCTGTCGGCACTTTGGACCCTTCTTACCGGAACAATACCCACCTGCCGCCTTCTTATCAGTATTGGCTGGAACGCAAGCATGCCACCATCGGTATTGAACTGATCCGCGATGAGCGGGCCAGCTCCTTCTCTGTCTCCGACTGGAATCTGTTTCGCTTCGCCGTCAGCAATATTGCCTGTGAGGTTACGCGCAAGTTTTGCACGGACATGGAATATACAGAGCTGAACAGCTATAGGGCATTATTAATTATTCATCCCGAGGAAGAGTGCGCGCACCGGCTGGAGGAGCTTGGGACCCGGCTGATTGACAGTATCAGCTCATATCTGAAACTGGTAGTACGTATCGGAATCGGAGGACTGAAGGAAACGTGGATCAGGATTCCCGAATCCACGGAAGAGGCTTTCCGTGCGATGGATCAGGGAGCCTTGCGGATGAATCCGGCCTATGAAGTGTATCAGTACCGGGAGAGCAGCAGCGGCGGGCAGGAGAGGGGGGCACTGTTTCCGGTCAAGTTCTCCTATAAACTGGCCGCTGCGATGAAGGCATCGCAGGAAGCCGAAGCGCAGCAGCTTGTAAGCGAATATGTCACAGAGCTGCAGAAACAGCGAGGGGTCTCAGCCGGCTACGTGCAGATGCTTGGCAGTGAATTGTGGGGAATCATAACCTACTCGCTGTATGAATCGGGACTGGTACTGGATGATCTGTTCACCAATGACCAGATTGCCAAAGAGATCGGCAATCTGGCAATGCCCGACCAGCTGGCAGGCTGGTTGTCCGCCAAAATAACCGCGATCTGCGCCAGCCGGCAATGGAAAGGCAGCGGCAAACACAGGCAGGTTGTTGATTTCATGACCAGCTACATTCATGAGCACTATGCGGAAGAGCTTACGCTGGCCGATCTGTCAGATAAGGTATATATCTCACGGAATCATCTGTCCATTATATTCAAGAATATTACGGGTGAAACCTTCAACAATTACCTGACCCGGGTGCGGATTGAGAAAGCCAGAGAGCTATTAATGGAACGGAATATGCTGGTCTACGAAGTGGCAGAACGGGTGGGCTACAAAAACATTCCTTACTTCAGCACGCTGTTCAAGAAAATCACCGGCATGAACCCTACAGAGCTGATCAACTAAATCAAATGGATCTGTCAATCGCCATTCTGTCTTATCCAGGAGGCGAATTGGCCCAGGTTACCAGCTGCTGTTCTGATTGACGGGCATGAAGGAAGACGCTGGAGCTGGTCACCGCCATCTATGAAGCCTCGATTACCGGGCGGCCGGTAACTCTTCCATTAGCTAAGGACTGTATGCTGTATACGAGGGACGGTATTCTCGCCAATGCCCCGCGGTTCCCTCTCGGCAGCTGATAAGGGAGGTAAGAATATGACAGTGAAATTCAGCATTATCGGCGGAGCGGGCTTCCGCGCACAATATTTCCTCAGAATCGCCCGTTCCATGCCGGACCGCTTTCAGATTAGCGGGCTTGTGGTAAGGGATGCGGCCAAAGGCAGAGCCATGGAAGAAGCATGGGGGGTTCAGACTTACCGTTCTCTTGAAGAGCTGCTTACGAGCGAAACCCCGGATTTCGTGCTTGTCTCGGTCAGCGGCCGGGCATCCCTGGATTATCTGTACCTCTTGGCAGAGAGAGGCATCCCGGCGCTGACGGAGACGCCGCCTGCCGCAAGTCTGGAGGAGCTTGAGCAGCTGCACAAGGAACTGACTATGCACGGTGCGCGGATTCAGGTAGCCGAGCAGTATCCTTATCATCCGGTGCAAGAGGCGCGGCTGTCGCTGATCCGTTCGGGCAGACTCGGACGGATCACGGAAACAACGGTGTCCGTCTCGCATATGTATCATGGAGCAAGCCTGATCCGCAGGATGCTTGGGCTCGGTTTCGAGGAAGCTAACATTAGGGCTATGCGGTTCGGGTCCCGCTGGATTAACGGCCCTACCCGCAGCGGCCCTCCGGCTGAGGACAAGCTGATTCCTCTGAAAAGAGACCTTGCCTGGCTGGATTTCGGAGACCGGCTGGGAATATACGACTTCACCAAGGATCAGCACCGCTCCTGGACCCGTTCGAATCACCTCTCCGTGCGCGGAGAGCGGGGAGAAATCTTCGACAACCGTGTGCTGATTCAGCAGGATAACCTGGTTCCGCTTCAGCTGGAGCTGAGACGCATCAACAAGGGGGAACTGGAGAATGCCGAAGGCTATTATCTTCAAGGGATAATCTGCGGTGAACAATGGCTCTACAACAACCCGTTCACCCCTGCAAGGCTGTACGATGATGAGATCGCGATTGCGGCCTGTCTGGATAAAATGGCTGGCTATGCCGCCGGCGGCCCCGGATTCTATGGACTGGAGGAGGCCTCACAGGATGTGTACCTCGGACTGATGATTGAGCAGGCGATACAGACCGGTGAGACCGTCAGAACTGAGCGGCAGTGCTGGGCGGGTGAGAGGTAGCACGGGTTAACTTGATTCAACAATGTATGTATCAGCTAACCTATTCAATAAGAGATTTTCTTGCGCGGGTGTCGTAGCAATTCCCAGCATACAGGAATCTCTTTTTTTGCTTTTAACAAGGGTGAGGTGCCAGGTTCATTGCAAAGTGATTGAGACTATAGAGTAAATCTGCCGTTAATCCAAAATTTTATATTAAATTTATAATTTTAAAGGAATAATTATCCAGAATAAGATATAATATGATCTGTGTTATATTTCTCATTTAATAAGACGTGGAGGTTGAAATGATGAGGAGAACTGTCGATAAATACATCCGTCTATCTCTAATCGGAATCCTTGTTGCGGGTGCAGCCAGTCTGGGTGTAAGTACTACGAAGGCCTATGCAGCGGATAACTTCACCCTGGCAGCAGGGAATAACTCTGCCTTGGACGTGGCTCTGTTCGCTCAGCCGCCATGGCCGCCCAATGTAACTGCAGATGATATTGCAAACACCATTACAGGCGCGAACGAGAAGATGGAGTATTCCACCGATGGGGGCTTGAATTGGACTGCCTATGATCCAGTCAACCCGCCGGTCTTCTACGGTGCGGTAACGGTGCTGGTGCGGATAGCGGGAGACAGCGTGAATTACATTCCGGCCGGGTTCATCACAACGCTGACCTTTACGCCGGATTAATATCAGCTCCCCATCTAGTTCAACGCGAGACCCTTAAGTTCAATGCTTATCGGAACAGACTCCAGCGATACCGGAGCCATAAGGTGATAATGTTCTATCCGAAGGGATCAGCAGGCTTTATCGAGGCTGCTGATCTCTTTTTTTGCGGAGTAAGCAAGGATTTAGCCTTAGAAATTACTGCCTCAAGTACCATATCCCTAATCAGCAGCGGTTGCTATAATGTGGAAGAAGAGGATAAAGTGAACTACACACCACCTAAGAGGTGGGTGCTTCTTGGTCAATAGAGCTACTGCTCCAAGTTTACCCAAGCTTATAGGCTAGTTCCTAACCCGCTAATGGCCATTTACATGGCTAGTTGTAGAAGATTCAGTGCCGCATTCCGGTCTCTGTCATGCTCTGTATGACAGGCAGGACAGGACCACTCCCGTACGGCTAGGTTCTTTACTTCTGCATTTTTGTAGCCACAGCAGGAACACAATTGACTGCTTGCAAAGTGTTTGGGGGCAATGATTAATTCTCTGCCGTACCATTTCGCTTTGTAGGTCAGCATGTCTCTGAACAGGCTCCAAGACACTTCGGATATGGCTTTGGCTAACTTATGATTCTGCATCATGTTCTTTACACGCAAGTCCTCCATCACGATCACTTGGTTTTCGTTTATCATTTGGGTGGACGTTTTGTGCAAAAAGTCTTTCCGTTGATTCGCTATTTTTTCATGCAGTCTGGCGACCTTCAGCCTTGCTTTATACCGGTTACGGCTCCCTTTCTTCTTTCGTGACAAGTCCTTTTGCAGCTTGGCTAATCGTTGTTCAGACTTCCGCAAGTACTTCGGATTCGGTATGATTTCGCCATGTGAAGGAATCGCAAAGTCTTTCAACCCCAGATCCACACCGATCTTCGTCTCGAGTGGGGGCAATGGGATGATATCCGTTTCCACCAATACGGAAGCGTAATATTTTCCCGTGGGTGTTTTGGAAATGGTGCATGATTTAATACGTCCCTCGAATGGACGGTGCAGCTTGATTTTGATTTTCGTTTTTAGTTTAGGAATTTTGATCCTTCCATCTGTAATGGAAATGGTTCCCTTCTGGTTATTGGTTGTGAAGCTATGGCTATTCCTCTTCTTGCTCTTGAATTTTGGAAATCCCGCGTTCGGTTCACGGAAGAAATTCTGATATGCCTTGTCCAAGTGAAGCTGGGCATTGGCTAAGGCTAGACTATCCACTTCTTTCAGCCAGCCAAAATCCTTTTTGTAGGGCGCAGGTGTCGTTTGGAGCATCGTTTCCGTTTGCTTGTAATGTTCAATCTTATCTGCAAGCATTCGATTGTAGATGAAGCGAACTGCGCCGAATACTTTAGTGAAGTACTGCTCTTGCTTATAGGTGGGATGGATTCGATACTTATAAGCCTTTAACACCTGTCCACCTCATTTCTGACCTTGAGATTCGATGTACTTCCGGATGACTTCAATCGGCGCACCGCCAGTCGTCAGTAGACAATAACTTCTGGACCAGAAATATTCCTTCCACAGCTGTTGACGAATTACAGGAAATTCTTTCTTAATTAGACGGGAGGATGCACTCTTATAAGCGTTCAGAAATTTAGAAATATCGCTATTGGGGTGAGCTTTCATTAGAATGTGAACATGATCCTTGTCATGCTTCCATTCCTGCAGGGTGATATTGTAATTAGGCTGAATAGACTCAAATATCTCTTGTAACCGATTCGAAATGTCATCGTCTATTACTTTTCTGCGGTACTTCACGACTAGAACAAGATGATAATGAAGAGAGAATACTGAATGATTATTTGTGTCTAATTCCACGGATATCACAACCCATTTCATAATACTACTGAATAGTTTTATTGTAATATTTTAGGTTGTATTTGTCTATGAGAAAGACCGCTGACATTCATCCCGCCACTTAGAGAAGTGGGGGAATTCTGACAGCTAACTGTTAAAATATATTCACGAAAGGATAGATAAGATTGAGGACAATCAAACTGGTGGTTGCCGGACTGATTGCGGGTACGATTGCGGGTGCCGTCACACCGGATTATCCGGTTAGAGCGGATTCAGTGAGCTATGAGGAAACAGCGGATGACAATGACACGGGAGTCACCTCTCCTATTTTCCCGGATATTCAAGGTCATTGGTCGGAGCGGTGGGTACGCTGGGCGCTGGGGAATCAGTATATAACCGGTTATTCAGACTTGACTTTCAGGCCGGACCATCCGATTACGGAAGCTGAATTTCTGAAGGTGTACTATCTCTCCTTCGGCTATCCGAAGGCAACGATCTTTGGGGAAGAGTGGACCGCTGGACCTTATCGGATGGCCAAAAATTGGAAGCACCCCATCCCGGGTCTCCAGGACCCACAGGCACAAGCTGCGCCTATAACCAGACAGACGGCAGCGCAGTTTATAGCTTCTGCTCTGGGCAAGAACTATAATGATAGGGCTTCCATCATTTTTCTGCTTGGAAATCAGCTGCTTCCGCTTCCGGAAGAGCCTACTGTGGAGGGATTCAAGGGGAATGCGACTTTAACCCGGGCAGAGGCGTTGGAGTGGATCAGGATGTTAAAGCTGAAGGGAAATATATTGAAACCCCGGCCGCAGGAGCTGTCAGACCCAGGGTTACTGCCTCCATTACCGGACAAGGGTACGGGATTAAAGGATTTCACAGCGGTACCTGTTACTGAAGGGGATTTCGGGATAGGTGATCCGGACGGGAAACTCATTATGGAATGGAGCAGCCCGAGGTCTCTGGTTGAACAATACTATGGAGCCTCCACCGGACAAGATGTGTTTAACAATGAGATGTATAAGGATGTATCCGTCCACTATGATTCATCAGGCAAGATGGATTCATGGTCGGTAAAAGCAGATGAAGACGCAGGGGAACCTGCTTTGACCGCTACCCTGCAGCATATCCGCCCCGGAGTAAGTACGCTGGAGGATGTGCTGATGGCGTATGGTACATATGCAGAAGTAAGCAGCACATATGGAGTTATTCTAAGCTACACCTTTGAGAATATGGACGGGGTGTTGATCCCGCGCCTGTTTCCTGGCGATAAGGTCAATACCGATAGAGGATATGTCATGGCGTTTGGCTTCGATGAGGAGACGCTAAAAGTAACACATATGAAATTATCTACGCTCCAGCGGGCCATCAACCCTGACGATAACTGATCGGCGATTCCGGCTGTTACCGGAGGCCGACGAGTTCATTGACGCCGGGAAGCAGCAAGAACTATAATCTATAAAACGGATGAAGCACATCCCGTACCCATGGCTTTTTGGGTGCGGGATTTTTTGTGTGCATTACTCCGCCAGAAACTATAGGTTCTGGAGTCTACGCAAGGCAACCGGGCAATCAAAGAAGACAAAAAGGCTCCTCTTTGCGGGGGGCGGGGGATTTTGCAGAGGAGGAATAGAGGAATGGGGTTCGCTGAAGAGCATCACCAATGGCTGGAGTATCACAAGAAACGGAGAACCGGGGAACGTCTGGACCGGCTGGAACGGGGACACCGGCATGGTGAGCAAATGTTTGTGGAGCGGGTGTGGTGGCCGATTTTCGGGAATATGGACGATCTTCACCCGGAGTATGAGGTTGCGGATTGGCGGGGAAGGCCTTATTTTGTTGACTTTGTATGGAAGCCGGGTCAGGTTAAGGTGGCTATTGAGGTGAAAGGGTACGGGCCGCATGTTCAGAATACAGACCGGACCCGCTACCGCCAGGAGCTAAACCGGGAAACGTATCTGCAAATTGCCGGGTACCGTGTGGTTGCGATCCCTTACGATGATTTGGAGTCTGCTCCGGAGCTGACAATCTCTCTTCTGAAAGCCTTACTTACTCCATGTTTGTTGAAAAATACGGATGAGGGTAGGCGTCAATATACGAGGATGGAGTTGGATATTCTGCGGATCGCCAGCCGTAAGAACGGGTTCCTCCGGCCCGTGGAGGTGGTGAAGCAGCTTGGGATAAATCGGCGTACAGCGAGAAAATATATAAATGCTTTATGCGAAAAAGGTAAATTCAAACCTGTGTTAGAGCAGGGAAGTAATCGAGTTTGCCGGTATGAGCTTATTCATTCTTTTATGGATTTAGAGGTATGGTAGAAGATCAGTATGAGTACCTGAATCCGCCGAAATCAGGCGGCAAGCGGGAACGAGGGGCAGAAGTGCCCCTGAATCCGCCGAAATCAGGCGGCAAGCGGAAATGAGGGGCAGAAGCTCCACAGCCCCCTAAAGAAGTTGGAGTCCTCCCCCACAAAAATGTAGACTGAATACAAGAGGAGGAGGAGCACAATGGGACACCTAACAGGAACAAGAGAGAAGGCAGCGCAAGAGGTGTTGTCTGGCATAAAGGCAGCGGTGGTTGCCCGGAAATATGGGGTGACCCCAGCGACGGTGAATCAGTGGGTGAGAGACTACCGAGGGGCCCATGGGGAACAAGATCATCCGTATCCCCAGGAGCAGGTGGAGGAACTGAAGCGCCTGCTGGAAGTGGAGCAGAAATACGAGAAGGCCGTCAAGATGCTCGGCGAAAAGGAGTTAGAGATTGAGATTCTCCGTGAACTGCTAAAAAAGCCAACCCCTGCTTATCCGAAAAAATCGAGGTAGCCGACATGTTCATTAAGCAGGGGAATACAGCGGCCTTAGTGCTGCGTCTCATAGGGCTAGCGGAGTCCACGTACTACGACCGTAAGAAACGCAGGTCACTGTCCCCAACAGCCGTTCAAGGGGGGCGTGGAAGGCCCCAGCCAGGCTACTCCTTGACCGAGTCTGGCGAGAAGATTAGCGACGAGGAAATCCAGGAATGGCTGCTGGAATTAATCGCTGGAGAAGAGCACGTGTACGGGTACAAACTGCTGGCCAAGTGCTTGTGGAACCAGCACCGGTTGAAGCTCAATCACAAGAAAAGCTACCGGCTGTGTCAGGCGCTGGATATCCTGCAGCCCCAGCGTCAGAAGCGCTTTAAGCATCCCCGGAAGCTGCCGGAGAACCGGTTCATTACCGGAGCGGGCCAACTCTGGCAGATGGACATTAAGTACGGTTACGTGGTGGGCCGTGACAGGCACTTCTTTGTCCTGAGCATTATCGATGTGTTTACCCGTGTCATCGTCGGCTACCACCGGGGATCGTCGTGTGAGGCGAAGCATGCCTGCCAGACGCTGGGACGCGCCATGGAGCAACACTGCGCCCCTGACAGCGCACGTCCGGTGATTCGCACCGACAACGGACCACAGTTCGTCAGCCACCTGTTTGGCGACATGTGTGAAAGCTGGGAAATGACCCATGAACGCATTCCGCCTCGAACGCCGGATTTAAATGCTTTTATTGAATCGTTCCACAGCAATATCGATCGGGATTTGTTCCGCAAAGAGGCCTTCGACACGTTCGAAGAGGCCTATGAAGCCGTGGACCGGTACATGGACTTTTACAATAACCGCAGAATGCATACGAGTCTTCGCAACATGCCGCCAGCTACCTTTGCGGAGTGGGTGCTGACCCTAGAAGACCGCTCCGGCTTCTTCTGGCCGAGAGAAAAAGCGAAATAAAGAGCAAGGCTACGACAAGTACCGATTTTATACGGAGGACTCCGGGATAAGGGGGTCGCACCGGAAGTGCCCCTGAATCCGCCGAAAGCAGGCGGCAAGCGGGAATGAGGGGCAGAAGTGCCCCTGAATCCGCCGAAAGCAGGCGGCAAGCGGGAATGAGGGGCAGAAGTGCCCCTGAATCTGCCGGAATCAGGCGTCAGGTGGAAATGAAGGGCAGAAGTGCCCCTGAATCTGCCGAAATCAGGCGGCAAGCGGATGGCGTAAAATAAGTTGTGTACCAGTATTTGGAGCCTAGTCAGGCAACAAAAAAGTAGGGTATCCTCGGGATTGCGAAACCACCAAGGAGGAACCCTACCAATGACTATTTTACCCGAAAGTTCACTGAATAATCTATTTGAAAAACTTGTTAAAGAGTTTGTGAAAGACAACTTGGAGTCCATCATGCGTGCTGAAATGCAGGCGTTCATGGCGAGCGAAGAAGCAGGTACACGCAATAGCCGTAACGGATACTACACCCGAAACTTGCACACGAAATACGGCAATCTGGAGGACCTGGAGGTCCCCCGCGACCGTCAAGGATTGTTCCAAACTCAGATGTTTGAGCCGTACCAGCGGCGGGACGGTTGGCTGGAGGAAGCCGTGATCCAGATGTACAAGTCCGGCATGGGGACGCGGGATGTGGCCCGATTTATTGAAAGCATGTTTGGGAGCCATTACTCTCCAACGACCGTCAGCAACATTACCGCTACCGTCCTGGACGATATCCACCAGTGGCAGAAACGACCACTGAGCAAGCGCTATTCTGTGATCTACCTGGATGGGCTGTACGTGAAGCTCAAACGGGGGACGGTCCGTGGCGAGGTGGTTTATTTTGCGATGGGGATTGACGAAGAGGGACAACGTCAAATCCTCGGGTTCTACGTCGGCGGTCAAGAGAGTTCGAACGGCTGGCGGGAGGTGCTGAAAGACTTGTACGACCGTGGAGCCCAGGAAGTGTTGCTGGGTGTGTTTGACGGACTTCCCGGGCTGGATGCGGCGTTTAAAGAGACGTACCCGCAGGCGGATGTGCAGCATTGTGTGGTGCACAAGGTGCGGGCCACGTTCCCCAAAATCCGGATCGAGCACAAAACCGATGTCCTGGAAGCCCTGAAGACGGTGTATACCGCGCCGGATGAGGTCGTGGCTCGGGCTAACTTTGATACGGTCAAAGCGAAGTGGGGCAAGCTGTATTCGAAGGAAATGAAGTCCTGGGAAGAACAGTTATCCACGCTGCTGACGTTCTACAAGTACCCGGAGCCCATCCGCAAAGCGATCTACACGTCGAATCCGATTGAGCGAATGAACAAGGAAATCCGCAAACGGCTTAAACCGATGAACAGTTTGACCAATATGGATGCCGCTGAGAAAATCGTGTATCTGGAAATGCTCGACTACAATGAACGTCATGCGCAGCGGGTCGTTCCTGGCTTTGGGATGGAAACCGTCAAAAAGAAGCTAACCGAGCTATTTGAAGCACGCTACCCTTCCTTACCTACACCGGAAGAAGAATAGCGAATGAATCCAGTTTCTGGGGGTCGGGGGAACCCCGACCCCCAGAAACACCTGCACCCCAACCCGTAACCCGGGGAGGTACTTTTACTCTCTTACACAAACTTCTTGACGTTACCGGCAAGCGGGAATGAGGGGCAGAAGTGCCCCTGAATCCGCCGAAAGCTCCACAGCCCCCTAAAGAAGTTGGAGTCCTCCCCCACAAAAATGTAGACTGAATACAAGAGGAGGAGGAGCACAATGGGACACCTAACAGGAACAAGAGAGAAGGCAGCGCAAGAGGTGTTGTCTGGCATAAAGGCAGCGGTGGTTGCCCGGAAATATGGGGTGACCCCAGCGACGGTGAATCAGTGGGTGAGAGACTACCGAGGGGCCCATGGGGAACAAGATCATCCGTATCCCCAGGAGCAGGTGGAGGAACTGAAGCGCCTGCTGGAAGTGGAGCAGAAATACGAGAAGGCCGTCAAGATGCTCGGCGAAAAGGAGTTAGAGATTGAGATTCTCCGTGAACTGCTAAAAAAGCCAACCCCTGCTTATCCGAAAAAATCGAGGTAGCCGACATGTTCATTAAGCAGGGGAATACAGCGGCCTTAGTGCTGCGTCTCATAGGGCTAGCGGAGTCCACGTACTACGACCGTAAGAAACGCAGGTCACTGTCCCCAACAGCCGTTCAAGGGGGGCGTGGAAGGCCCCAGCCAGGCTACTCCTTGACCGAGTCTGGCGAGAAGATTAGCGACGAGGAAATCCAGGAATGGCTGCTGGAATTAATCGCTGGAGAAGAGCACGTGTACGGGTACAAACTGCTGGCCAAGTGCTTGTGGAACCAGCACCGGTTGAAGCTCAATCACAAGAAAAGCTACCGGCTGTGTCAGGCGCTGGATATCCTGCAGCCCCAGCGTCAGAAGCGCTTTAAGCATCCCCGGAAGCTGCCGGAGAACCGGTTCATTACCGGAGCGGGCCAACTCTGGCAGATGGACATTAAGTACGGTTACGTGGTGGGCCGTGACAGGCACTTCTTTGTCCTGAGCATTATCGATGTGTTTACCCGTGTCATCGTCGGCTACCACCGGGGATCGTCGTGTGAGGCGAAGCATGCCTGCCAGACGCTGGGACGCGCCATGGAGCAACACTGCGCCCCTGACAGCGCACGTCCGGTGATTCGCACCGACAACGGACCACAGTTCGTCAGCCACCTGTTTGGCGACATGTGTGAAAGCTGGGAAATGACCCATGAACGCATTCCGCCTCGAACGCCGGATTTAAATGCTTTTATTGAATCGTTCCACAGTAATATCGATCGGGATTTGTTCCGCAAAGAGGCATTCGACACGTTCGAAGAGGCCTATGAAGCGGTGGACCGGTACATGGACTTTTACAACAATCGCAGAATGCATACGAGCCTTCGTAACATGCCGCCAGCTACCTTTGCGGAGTGGGTCCTGACTCTAGAAGACCGCTCCAGCTTCTTCTGGCCGAGAGAAAAAGCGAAATAAAGAGCATGTCTACGACAAGTACTGATTTTATACGCAGGACTCCGGGATAAGGGGGTCGCACCGGCAGAAGTGCCCCTGAATCCGCCGGAAACTGGCGGCAAGCGGGAATGAGGGGCAGAAGTGCTCCTGAATCCGCCGAAAGCAGGCGGCAAGCGGGAATGAGGGGCAGAAGTGCCCCTGAATCCGCCGAAAGCAGGCGGCAAGCGGGAATGAGAGGCAGAAGTGCCCCTGAATCCGCCGAAAGCAGGCGGTCAGCGGCACGAGGATCTACAAGAGTCCTCCGCCCCGGCTCCCGCTCCGCCCCGCTCACGCCCCCGCAACCGGCAGCTTGATCGTAAACGCCGAGCCTTGCCCCGGCTCGCTGCGCACCTCAATGGTTCCCTTGCTTAAGCTGATGATGCGCGCGGTCAGCGGCAGGCCGAGGCCGTTGCCTCCGGCCGCGCGGGCGGGGTCGCCCTGATAGAATTTCTCGAAGATATGCTTACGCACCTTCGGAGTCATGCCGATCCCGGTGTCGGAGATGATCACGGAGATCCAGGAGCTGTCCGCTTGGATGGAGACCGAGATTTCCCCGCCTTCCGGCGTGAATTTGATCGCATTGCCAAGCACATTGAGCCACACCTGCATCATCAGCTCTTCATTTCCATAATAGCGCTGCTCCTCCAGGTCGAGATTAAGATTAAGCTGTTTGGCAGACCAGAGGGACTCCAGCAGCAACAACGCCTGGCGGAGCTGCTCATCCAGAGGGTATTCAGCCAGCTCGGTAAGCATTTCCTGATTTTCGAGCTTGGATATTTTGAGAATGTTGCCGGACAGATTGGACAGCTGCCGTGAACTCTCAATAATCATCCCGGTGTATTCGTCATGCTCCTCTTTGCTCAGGTTCTCTTCCTGCAGGAGCATGGCGTAGCCTTCGATAGCCGCAATAGGGGTCTTGAATTCATGAGACACATTGACTACGAAATCATTGCGCAGGGTCTCAATGCTGCGCAGCTCCTGTACCATGAGATTGAAGTGATGTGCCACCTCACTGATCTCATTGACGCGGTGCGACTCATTCAAATAGATATCGAAGTTGCCGCCGGCGATCTCCTTGGCCGCTTTGCTGAAGTCCGTAATCGGGGACAATATTTTGCGGCCTACCATAATGCTGATAGTGGTCCCGATGACCAGACTGAATAACATCATAGTCAGAATAGGCGGGAAGGGGTTTCCGTGCTCCCAGGTGTTATTTTCTACCCGGAAATACAGTAAGGCCAGCACAGCCATAATGAAGACAAACGACAGAATGATGATGAATACCATGGATACAAAATACCACCACAGGCCACTGTTTTTGCCGCTCCTCATCCCCGTTTCACCGCCTTATAGCCAAGCCCCCGGACGGTGACGATTTCAAAATCAGCGCTATCCCTGAAACGCTCACGCAGGCGGTTAATATGAACCACCACCGTGTGCTCATCCGATTCGGAGTCCATCCCCCATATTTCATCCATCAGCTGCTGCTTGGTGAAGATTTTATTCGGATAAGAGATCATTTTATAGAGGAGATAGAATTCCTTCTGTGGAAGCAGGATACTCTCAGGCCCCTGAATTACAGTTAACGTATCGTAGTCCAGCACGGTTTCTCCCCATTCAATTTTGCGCTCGCTGATGATTTTGGCCCGGCGCAGCAGCGCCCCGACACGCAGGATCATCTCATTCACATTGATCGGCTTGACCATATAATCATCGATCCCGACGAGGAAGCCCTGCTGCTTATCGGCAAAATTCTCCCGCGCCGTCACCATAAGAATGGGAAGCTGCTGATCATTGTCCCTAAGCGTCCGTGTCAGCTCGAAGCCATCCATCCGGGGCATCATTATATCGCAGATAATCAGATCAATATATTCCTTATCCAGCACGTCCAGCGCATCCTCGCCATTCACGGCCGGCAAAGCCTGGTATCCATTTCTGGTGAGTACGGTACAGAAGAGCTGGCGTAACTTGGCATCATCCTCAACCACAAGAATATTAAACATAAGGTCTCCTCCTGGAACGGTTCCATGTTATTCAACGTATAGCTTGTTTATATATGGTTTTGGGCCCCCTCGAAGCCAAAGTACTTGTTCTAGTATACCTCATCAAGATCAAGTCAAGCTCAACTGGGAGTTTAGGTTTAGTTTATATTGGGCGGCTATACTGGGGTACAGTAAGACTAGAAGATTTCAGAGAGACTAATGATTACAGGGATGGAAAGGGAGATCGGACAATGCTGCAATTAAAAAACATCACCAAGAGCTACAAGACCGGCGAATTTACACAGGTTGCACTGGATAAAGTAAATCTCAATTTCAGAGAAAGTGAATTCGTCGCGATTCTGGGCCAAAGCGGCTCGGGTAAGACCACGCTGCTGAATATCGTCGGCGGGCTGGATCAGTATGACAGCGGAGAGCTGATCATCAACGGCCAATCGACAGAGCGCTTCAAAGACAGCGAGTGGGATGCGTACCGCAATAATAGTGTCGGCTTTATTTTTCAAAGCTATAATCTGATCTCACATCTGAGCATTACAGACAACGTGGAGATGGGGATGACGCTCAGCGGGATAGCTTCAGCTGAGAAGCACCGCAAGGCGCTTGAAGTACTGGAGAAGGTTGGACTTAAGGATCATGTGCACAAAAAGCCGAATCAGCTGTCGGGCGGACAGATGCAGCGTGTAGCGATTGCCCGTGCGCTGGCGAACAATCCGGACATTATCCTTGCGGATGAGCCTACAGGTGCCTTGGATTCAGAGACCAGTGAGCAGATCATGGAGCTGATCAAGACCATTGCGGAGGATAAGCTGGTGATCATGGTTACCCATAATCCGGAACTGGCAGAGAGCTATGCAGACCGCGTCATCCGCTTCTCGGACGGTCATGCGATCTCCGACAGCAATCCGCTGGCCACGCAGAAGACCTCAAGTGCGTATAAGCTGAAGCAAACGAGTATGAGCTTTTTCACAGCACTGAAATTATCCGGTAAAAATATCGCCACCAAGAAATGGCGTACGGGGTTGACCGCTTTTGCCTCAAGTATCGGAATTATTGGCATCGCGCTGATCCTGTCCTTGTCCAACGGCTTTGATAAACAGATCAGCTCATATGAAACCGGCGCACTCTCCAACTTCCCGGTCTCGATCAACCAGACGGCGATAAATTTGCAGAATGCTGGCCCTCCGGGTCAAGAGTCAACGGAACTTACCTCTTATCCTGTTGATAAAAAGCTCTATCCGTATGACCCGACCGTGAATTCAGCCATGCATACGAATGTGCTGACCAAGGAGTATATGGAGTATCTGGATGGAATTGATCCGAAGCTGATTGACGGCGTTTCTTATACCCGCACCGTGAATATGAACTGGCTGGTTATGGATGGGGACAAGGCAACCACTCTGGATAAAAGCAATATTACTGTAGCCCCGTATCCAAGCAAACAGGGCAGCGCTTCGGGAAGCTATCTGGAGCAATATTACGATCTGCTGGAAGGATCATTCCCTACAGAGAAGACGGATCTTGTGCTCATCGTGGATCAATACAACCGTCTGACCGATGCTGCAGTGGATGCTCTGGGGCTGGATTATAAAGCGGAGAGCATCAATCTGAGCGATCTTGTAGGAACTCAATTGAAGCTGATAATGAACAATGATTATTATAAGAAAAATGGCGAGCAGTTTGTTGTCAATGGGACAGCTGCTGATCTGACCGGTCTCTACAATAGTCCTAATGCCGTGACGCTGAACATTGTTGGTGTTCTGCGCGGGCAGGAAGGTTCCAGCATTTCTACGCTGTCTCCCGGCATTGTCTATTCCGATGAGCTGGCCGCTACGTTCATTGCCGATGCACAGAAATCTGAGATTGTACTTGCACAGGAAGCCGCAGATACCAATGTATTGACAGGGCAGGCCTTGTCAGAAGGGGTAGCCGGCATGGCTTCGAGTGGTGCAATGGGCGGTTCTCCCCTCATGAACGCTGGTATGGCAGCAGCAGGCAGTATGGCTTCCTTGACTAAAGACGATGCACTTGCCGCTCTGGGGGCAACTGAAATTCCAAGCGCAGTCTCGCTGTACCCGATTGATTTCAGTGCCAAAGAATCCGTTACAGCCTATCTGGACAAATGGAATGAAGGGAAGGCAACGGAGGATCAGGTGCAGTATACCGATCTGGCGGCTATTGTCACCAACATTTCCGGCGGGATTATGGACGGAATCACGATGGTACTGATTGCTTTTGCAGCGATTTCCCTCGTGGTCTCACTGATTATGATCGCGATCATCACTTACATTTCTGTTATGGAGCGGACGAAGGAGATCGGCGTACTGCGTGCGCTGGGTGCCCGCAAGAAGGATATTACACGGGTCTTCAATGCCGAGACCTTCATTATCGGGGCTTGCTCGGGGATTCTGGGGATCGGCATTACCTACCTGCTGACCATTCCGGTTAACGCGATTCTGTATAACCTGACGGAGCTGAAGAATGTGGCTCAGCTTAACCCGCTGCATGCGCTCATTCTAGGCGTGATCAGCGTCCTGCTGACCATGCTCGGCGGTGCGATTCCGGCCAAGATGGCAGCGAAGAAGGACCCGGTTGCTGCACTGCGCAGTGAATAATAGACCGTAGTCCTGACAATCCGGACAAAATTTCAAGAAATCCAAAGGGCGTACATCCCTTTGGATTTTTTTGTCATTGATCACAGACGAATAGAGTATTGTGGGATAAAATAACAGAAATGAGAGTTTCTTTTGGTATGAGGCCCGTATCAGAACTGTTCAGGAGAGTGTGAGAAGAGTGAATGATATACTATTAGAATTAAAGGAAGTGGATAAAAGCTTTGGCAGCTTTAAGGCAGTTGACCACTTGTCCTTCACGGTGAGGCGGGGTGAAATTTTCAGTCTGCTGGGCCCAAATGGTGCCGGCAAAACAACGGTCATTCAATTAATCGCCGGTACATTGGAACCGGACAAAGGGGATATCCAAATTGGCGGTATCCCGTCCCGGAGCAACCGCTCTTTGAACAAGCGGGTGGGAGTCTGCAGTCAGGAATTGCAGCTGTGGCCGCTGTTAACCTGCGAAGAACAGCTTCATTTTGTAGGGGATTTGAATAGAATGGATAGGCAATGGATCAAACAACGTACAGCTATGCTGCTGGAAAGCGTCGGGCTCGCGGATAAGCGTAGGGTGCTGGCGAAGAATTTATCCGGGGGCATGCAGAGAAGGCTGCATATCATTCTGTCGGTCCTTCATGATCCCGAGCTGATCATCCTGGATGAACCCGAAGCCGGGCTTGATCCGCAGAGCAGGGTGCTGGTTAGAGATTTCATCACATCGCTGTCGCGTTCCAGTGCTGTGCTGCTTACTACGCATAATATGGATGAGGCACAGCGCCTGTCTTCCAGAGTAGCTGTGATGGACCGGGGAAGAGTACTGGTCTGTGACACGCCCGCTATGCTTCAGCAGAAGATTGCTCCTGAGGAGACGCTGGAGATCTATTATCAGGAGCCTGTGCAGAGGACAGCGCAGCTGGATTCACCGGAATATACTGTACAGTTCAATGATACAAGCATCTGCATTAGAGGGGATCGCCTGACTGCAGCAGTTCCGCGTATTCTTAGCCGGCTGACCTCCATATACGGTAATCCGTTAACTTTCACTCTAAGGCAAAGTACGCTGGAAGATGTATTCATTAAGCTGACGGGAAGGTGCTTGCGGGAATGAGAGTGTGGGCGGTGTTCAAAAAAAGCTTAGTGGAGCAGTTTCGGGATTACAAGGCGGTCCTGCTAACCATTCTTTCACCCATTGTCTTTATCGTCATCTTCGGGCTGGCTTTCGGACAGGGATTCTATACTTATTCGCTGGCGATATCGGATGAAGATCAGGGGGGGCTCGGCGGCAGCCTGGTGCAGCAAATCGTAAGCAGCGAGTATCCGAACGGAAATACGATGTTTAAGACCATTCAGGCGGATTATAACAAGCAGGAGTTACTGGATGGGGTTAAAAAAGGTAGATATGATGCGCATTTGTACATTCCGCCCGGCTTCAGTGAGTCGCTCCTCAGTAACGGGCGTTCCGGCCAGTCCTCACAGGTACAGGTGAAGCTGCTCGGCAATCCGTCCAATCTGACGTACAGCTTCATCAGCAGCTTCGTGGAGAATTATATTCATAATTTTGTGTGGGCGAACGGCACGGCGGAGAGTCCGGTGCAGATTGTATATGAGGAAACCGGTGAAGTGAAGGTCCATTCGGAATTTGAGAATATGGCTCCGGGGCTGATGGTATTTTCGGTCTTTTTCCTGTTGATTCTAAGCTCGATGGTGGTGACGAGGGAGCTGGAGAACCGGACGATTCAGCGGATTATGCTGTCCAAGGTCAGAGCGTTTGAATTTTGCGCAGGCGTCAGCCTGTCACAGATGGTGCTCGCAGCGATTATGCTGCCCCTTGTTTTTGCTTCCAGCCTATTGCTTGGCTTCTCATCCTCCGGCTCCTATGCGCTGGCTTACCTGGTCAGCCTGATCGCAACCTTCTCAGCCATCGGCATCGGGCTGATCATCGCGGCATTTTGCCGAACTTCATTGGAGGCCTTCATCATCGGCAATGTGGTGGTGACGCCTATGATGTTCCTGGCCGGGATTTTTTTCAAAGTTCCGCCGGTTAAGCTATTCGCGGTTATGGGCAAAGAGATTGAGCTGCTGACACTCATACCGACACTTGATGCTGTAAGCGCGATGAACAAGATTCTGATTAACAACGCCAGTTTCAGCGAGATTCTTCCAGAAATTATTGTGCTTGTGTTGTTATCTGCGGGCTATTTCTTAGTGGGAGGGTATTTGTTTAGTCGTAAAATTATGCACTCAGGAGGGGTAAAATGAAAACCAAAACCAGTAATAGCGTCACTATGACGGCGTACTTTCTTGTGCTGGCGGCTGTTATTACATTGCAGGATGTATTCACGAATTACAATCTGAGGATCGTATTATCTTTGGCGCTAGCCATTGTCTTTGCCTACATCATTTCAAGAAGTGCCATTCAGCAGCCGTCATCCTACAGAGCGATAACACGGTTATTAATTGCTTTCTTTGTCTTTACCTGTGTATATCATATCCTGCTATCCGTAGCCTTAGGACAGAGTATATTTGCTAATTACTATTGGGGCTTCTTATGCGTAATCTATTTGTTAATCTGGCTGCGTGTCCGCTTTAGCCCGCAAAAATAATATCTGGCATGGCTTCACGGACATAGCCGGCAACAGCGGATTACTCCGCAGGCGGAAGCTGGGCGCGCGTGGACTTCTTTTTGTTAATCTCCTTGGACAGCTCTAAATGCTGCTGGGAGATTTTTTTGAGTTCTGCCTGTAATTTAGTGATCCGGCTCATTTTGCTGCTAAGTGCGCTGGGGGAAGTGCTTAATTTACAGTCTTTTTCGATCTGGTTAATTTTGAGCCGGGTCTTGTGGGTCTTCTTCTGGAGCTCCGCTATACCCGATTCCATCTCTGTGATTTCCTGATTTAAGCGGTTAAGCATAGATTTCGTGAAGCTAATAGCCATCCGGGCACCTCATACTCTTCTTCTAGAATGTACAGCCAAGATATTATTGTACTACAAGCGTTTGGTTTATGCGAGGAACCCGGCAGTAACGGTTGTGCCGTCAACAAAAAAGGGGCTATCCCAGGCAGCTATTTCATGGCTTTTGGGATAACCTCTTTTGCATAACCTAGACTTCCTTGGCAACAACCGTCTTTAGCTTCATTTCGGGTTCTTTCTCCGAGGCCTGGCCTACCTTCTTGATGAAGAAGGAGAGTAGCAGGCCGATGATGCCGATACCCACAATGACCAGATACGCATCATTGATACCCTGGATGGTAGCTGCTGTAATCATATGCTCCTTAGTGTCTTGCACGCCACTGACCATCATATCCTTCATGTGGGTAGTGGTACGGCTGGTCATTACGGTGACCAGCAGGGAAGTACCCACAGCGCCGGCCACTTGTCTTACAGTATTCGAGATGGCTGTACCATGCGAATTAAGCTTGGATGGCAGCTGGTTCAGCCCGAGGGTCTGAATCGGCATGAGCAGCAGCGCCATCCCGATCCGTCGTCCGGTGGACATGAGCATCAGATAGGCATAGCTTGTCGAGTCGGTCAGATTCACGAAGCTCAGGGTTGCGAGGATCGTGATCAGCAGGCCGATAATGGCCAGCCACTTCGCACCGAAGCGGTCAAACAGCTTGCCGGTAACCGGCATGAGCAATCCCATAATGACTGCGCCGGGAAGCAGCAGCAGACCGGATTCCATCGCTGTGAAGCCGCGGGCGTTCTGCAGGTAGAGCGGCAGCAGCATCATATCTGCATACATCACAATCGTAACCATGACACTGATAAGGGTGGTCAGGGAGAACATATTATACTTGAAGGCCCGCAGATCCAGCAGCGGACTTTCCGAAGCCAGCTGTCTCCATACGAACAAGCCGAGGGAGATAACACCTGCAGCCAGCGACAACAGTACCTCTGCGCTCGACCAGCCAGCGCTGGCCGCCCGGCTGAAGCCGTACAGCAAGGTTCCGAATCCGATGGTGGACAGGGCCACGCTGGTTAAGTCGACTTTTGGATAAGAACGCTCTGCTACATTTCTCAGATAAACAAATCCGCAGACAATAACGATAACCGTAAGCGGAAGCATGCCGTAGAACATAGTCTCCCAAGAATAGTGTTCCATAATGTAACCGGCCAGTGTAGGGCCGATCGCCGGGGCGAAGATAATGGCGAGTCCGACCATACCCATGGCGGCGCCTCTCTTCTCACGCGGGAACAGGGTTAAGATGACATTGGTCAGCAGCGGCATAATAATACCGGCACCGGCTGCCTGAATCATACGTCCGGTTAGCAGAATCGGGAAGCTTGTCGCCATAGCTGAAACGACCGTTCCTGCGAAGAAGATAAACATAGATGCCTGGAACAGCTCGCGTGTAGTGAAACGCTGCATCAGATAAGCAGTGATTGGAATCAGCACACCGTTAACCAGCATATAGCCGGTGGTCAGCCACTGGGCCGTTGCGGCCGTGATATTGAAGTCATGCATTAACTCCGGTGTGGCAACGCTCATTATCGTCTGATTCAGTGTGGCCAGAAAGGCGCCAAGAATCATTACGAAAAGAATAGGTCCCTTTTTGATGGAACTGTCTTTTATGTCTGTCTTGTTACTCACTATTCTCCATCCTTTCCAATCGCCGAATCATGGACTAAATTTACAGTGTGTTGTATAGTTTACAATGTATAAAGTAGATTATAGATGAAATTTTCATGTAATCAAGCAACGATTTCTGAAAAACTGTTTATTAGTTTACGATTAGGCTACAACTGTAGTTTATATAGGCGATAAACGACATTTTATTGAAAAGTGTAGTCTGCGATTTGAACGTTGAAGAATGGAGTGATTAAAATGACGAAAACTCCCCCGCATGTGGACCCGCGTGTCCTGCGTACACGGCAATTGCTTAGAGAGGCTGTAATTGATCTGATGGAAGAAATGAGCATTGAGAAAATTACGGTCAACCGCATCGCGGAGCGGGCCAAAATTAACCGGGTGACCTTCTATCTGCATTACCGGGATATCCCCGATATGATGGAGAAGATGGCGGATGATATGGCCGAGGACGTGCTTCAAGTGGTAAGCGGTTATATGGGGAATGCTGAAGCAACTGAAGGAGAACAATGGCCGATGCTGGAGCGCCTGCTGACGCATATTGCGGAGAACGCGAAATTTTATAAAATTGTGCTAACGTCGAGGAAGAGTACGATATTCACCGATCGTCTGTTCAGGCTGATGGCGGATATCATTTCCACCCGGGTGGAGAGAAGATTGGCTACCCGCAATGCTTCTGAAGTAACGGTTCAGAAGGACATTGCCGTATGGTACGGCTCTGCAGCCCTCATCGGTACGATCATCGCCTGGCTCCGGGAGGATATGCCGTATTCGCCGCAGTATCTGGCCAAACAGATCACTTCGCTGCGTTCGAGCTAAGGAAAGTCCATAGGTCCAAGAACCGCCAATTCATCCCGCATATAAATAGTAGATATTACTGTGCATCGCGAATCTGTTGATATGAGGTGGTTCCAGGTGAATAGGCAGGCACGTCCAAAGCGGAAACGGGTAATTCCGGCAGGGCAGCAAGCTGTACCCCGGGTAAAGCGCAGAGTGAAGGCCCAGGCCGTCGAATTTGCGGTGTTTGGCGACAGCCATGTGGGATACGGAAACAGCTTGAGTATTTTTAAAAGTCTCTTGCCCAAAGCAGTGGGCAGCGGCAATAAACGCTTTATCATCTTTGGCGGAGATAATGCACAGGCAGGAGCGGATCACGGGAATAATGCGAACGCGTATTACAAAGAATTCAAGAATACAGTAACAAGCACGCTCGGAAGCATCCCGTATAAGGCCTCTATAGGAAATTGGGAGGCAAGCACCCGGTCCCTATTTACGCAATACTTGGGGGCGGTTACCGGACAGATGAATTTCCCAGGGACACAAGGTAAGGTGAAATATGTATGGCTTGATTGTGCTCTGGGACAATTCACTCCGGCGAGTATCACCCTGCTGCGCAATCTGGATGACCGGTATTTCTATATTATTGATTTCCACTGGCCGCTAAGAGTGCAGGGAATTACGGTTGATTCCAGCCATGTGCTCAGCGCTGCGGAGACATCCAGATTCTTCTCGGCGATTCCGGTAAAAGCTAGAGATAAGGTCCTGGCTATCTTCACACATCATGGACATAAATTCTACCGGAAGCTTAGCAATATTAATCCGGGATACCCACGGACGAAATTCTTCGTATGCGGCTGCTCGGGAGACTATAAATGCAAGCCGGATGGAAACATGGGTTACTATAATGCCAAATTAACCAGCAGCGGCTCCGGATATAAAGTCGACGCGTATATTGCACACTGAGTCTGTTCCGGCTCCAGGTTATATTTAGTAGAGAAGAGAGTGTTCCTGCGGGAGCATTCTTTTTTTGCAAATATAAGAATTTATATATTTCACGCTATAAATTATCGTTCTATTTCTCGCTGAAACGGTACCGTCCTGTATAAGGACGGCAAAGCCGTTTCTACTTGCTGCCTGGAAGGCATAGCTGACATACACTAAGGCCAAAATAAGCAGAATTTGCTATTGTATATGGCAGATAGGGGAGTTGAAAGCAGTTTGTTTGGACGATAATTGTTTGTTTATAAGCTTTTCTTACATATATGACATGTGTTTTAGGGTGGAAAATGGTTTATTGTGCACTTATCTTAACTCATGTAATACTAGGTGACATCAAAGGTGCTTGCAACAAGTTAATCGGCAACTGAAGATAAGTTTTCTGACATTGATAAGGGGAAAGGTGATGAGAGAATGACAACAAGAGGGTCTAAGAAATGGGCAAGCCCGGCAATAGCGGTGCTGATGGCCTCCACAATGCTGTTATCCGCGTGTTCTTCGAAGGAGGATACGGCGAGCGGCAATGCCGGTTCCGGTTCTCCTGAGCCTGCTACATTAAAGGTAGAGGTGTTCGACCGCGGAAATACGCCTTCCGGTTATACGATCTCTGACAGTTACCTGACCAGACTTGTGCAGGAACGGTTCGGTAAGCTGAACAATATTGATGTAGAGTTCGTTCCTGTTCCCCGTTCAGAAGAAATTCAGAAGCTGAATGTGCTGATGGCCAGCAAAAGTGAAGTGCCTGACATCGTGTTCACCTATGATTCGGGAACATTCAACCGGTATGCCGAGCAGGGCGGGCTTACGGATCTTACAGAGCTTATTGACGAATATGCCCCGAACCTGAAAAAGTTCCTCGGCGAGGACACGTTGGCTTACGGACAATACAACGGCAAGCAATTTGCGCTTCCGGGAAGAAGGCTTGTGCTTGGTAAATACGCCGGATATGTCCGCCAGGATTGGCTGGATAAGCTGGGACTGCCGGCACCGACGACTACGGAAGAGCTCTACACCACACTTAAGGCGTTTAAGGAGCAAGATCCGGGCAACACCGGCGGTAAGGTGATTCCGTTCGGAGTAAGTCTCGCAGCTGCGCAGTATGAACCGCTGATCTGGTCGTTCATCAAGCCGCTTACTGATGAGCAGCGGTATACGCTGACCCAGCAGCTGGGCTCAAGCGATTACCCGGCGCTGCTGCCGGGCTTCGAGGATGCGCTGAAATTCATGAATAAGCTCTATAATGAAGGGCTGATGAGCAAGGACTTCGGTCTGGATAAAGATAAAAAGCAGCTGTGGCAGAGTCTGCAGAATGGTCTGGTAGGCTTCTATACAGAGGATGCCGGTGAGCCGTACTTCACCTGGAACGACTTCTATGAGAATCTGCAGACCCATGTGCCGGGTGCCTCGATCACGCCGGTAGATACCTTCACGAATGCGGCGGGTGAACATGCCAAACCGGCCTATGCACCCAATGCAATGTATGTCATGATCCCGAAATCAAGCAGCAATGCTGTAGCGGCGCTGAAATATCTCGACTGGATGGCTTCGGACACGAACCTGTTCGATATCCAGTTCGGTGTGGAGAATGAGAACTACACCCTTGTGAACGGAGTTCCGGTTGTTAAACCGGATGCGACCTCTGAAATTACGGACCGTCTGTATAACTTTGGAGATATTGCGGTAATTGTTAATGGCAAATTTGCCGGTGATGATGCCAAGAATGAAGCGGCTTACATTGCCCAGACTCCGGAGAAGTTCCAGGCGGACATGAAGAAATCTGTTGAAATCTCTAATGTTGACACCATTCAGCCGGTACGGTTCGGCCATCCGATTGAGGCTGAAGCGAAATACGGAACGGCGCTGGCCGACAAGTTCCAGGAAATTATCGTGAAGATGACCATGATTAAGCCAGAACAGTTCGAGAGCACTTATGATTCGATGATCAAAGATTATATGGCGAGCGGCGGTCAGGCGATTCTCGATGAACGTACGGCAGCTTATAAGGAAATGACGTCCAAATAAACGGACGGAGCATAAGAAAGAGAAGGGTATGCGCTATGGAGGCCGGTCAAGGCCTCCAGCCGCTGCCGCAGACAAAGGGCAGGAGAGGGGAGTGGAGGCAGTGAAGAACACGACTTACTTACGCAGAAACTGGCAGATATACGCTTTGCTTATGCTGCCGGTCATTTACTTTCTGATTTTTAAATACGGGCCGATGTACGGGGTGCAGATAGCGTTCAAAGAATTTAACTTCTTTGAAGGTATCGCCGGCAGTGAATGGGTCGGGCTGGATATTTTCCGCGAGGTCTTTCAGAGTAACGATTTTTTCAAAGCACTGCGCAACACGCTACTGCTCAATCTGCTGGATCTGATTATTTCTTTTCCAGCACCGCTGATTCTGGCAATTATGCTCTATGAGCTGCGGATCATCTGGTTCAAGAAATTCGCCCAGACCATTCTGTATGTCCCTCATTTCATCTCTTGGGTCATTATCGGCGGCATCGTGCTGCAGGTATTCGGCACAGAGTCAGGCTTCATCAACAACCTGCTGACAGGTATGGGGCTGGACGCTATTCCGTTTCTCTCCAACAAGCATTACTGGCTGATCACGTATTTGCTGGTCGGAGTGTGGCAAAGTGCAGGCTGGGGAACCATTCTATACCTGGCGGCATTAACCGGCATCAACAAAGAGCTGTTCGAAGCCGCAGAGGTGGACGGAGCAGGCCGCTTCAAGAAAATCTTCCATATTTCTCTGCCGGGCATCAAAACAACGATTGCTACCCTGCTCATTATCAACCTGGGCAATATGATCTCCATCGGCTTTGACCGGCCGTTTATCGTCGGCAATGTAGCCGTCCGCGATTACTCCGAGGTGCTCAGTACCTTCGTATACCGTGTCGGCATAGAATCCGGACAAATCTCACTGGCAACTGCAGTCGGCTTATTCCAGGCGCTGGTAGGTCTGATCTTCCTGCTCGGTGCGAACTATGCATCCAAGAAGCTGGCGGATGAGAGCATACTCTAGTCAGTCCAAAGCAAATAGAGACGAGGGGGAACAACGATGAGCGAACGCGCATCAAACCGGATATTTGATATCCTTAATGTCTTGATCATTATTGCCGCTATTCTTGTGTGTCTGCTGCCCTTTGTTCATATTATTGCGATCTCGCTCAGCTCCAGCCGTCCGATCATGTCGGGCCTGGTGACCTTTTTTCCGCGGGAATTCACTTTTGAGGCCTATACCAAGGTCTTCTCCGATATGTCGATGATCCGTTCACTGGGCTTCACGATTATGCTGACTATTCTGGCTACCGTGCTGTCGATGGCCATGACAATAGCCGTTGCTTACTCTTTGTCCAAGAAGGAGCTGCGCGGACGAAAATGGTTCATGCTGATTATCGTCGTTACGATGTTCTTCAGCGGAGGCATTATTCCGGATTATATCCTGATCCGGAACCTCCACCTGCTGGATACCGTCTGGGCGCTGGTGCTGCCCGGTTTAATCAGCCCCTTCTATATGATTATCCTGATATCCTTCTTCAACAGTATTCCGAAGAGCCTGGAAGAGGCAGCGGAGATTGACGGGACGACGCATCTGGGCACCTTGTTCCGCGTTATACTTCCGTTGTCACTGCCGTCACTGGCCACATTAAGCTTATTCTATGCCGTAGGCCGCTGGAACGGATTCCAGGATGCGCTGATGTATATCAACCGTCCAGATCTCTATCCGCTGCAGCTGAAGCTGTATCAGATGATCCAGAACAATCAGGTCAGCGAGCTGATGCAGCAGGAGGGTCTGGGTATGGCACAGCTGATGCCGGAGAGCTTGAAGGCGGCAAGCGTAGTCTTCTCCACAGTGCCGATTCTTATCGTATATCCATTCCTGCAGCGTTATTTCATCAGTGGCATGATGGCAGGTGCGGTTAAAGGCTGAGGAAGACGAATAGGAGGGAGATACCGTGACACAGGCGATGATCGACAGGCTTACGGAAAGACAGCGCCATCTGGTAGAGCAGGCGATGGCGCTGATGGATTCATTCTATGACGCAGAGATGGAGCTGCTGATTGATGAGGAGCAAAGTGACCGGCATAATACGCGCAGCAGTGCGCACTATGCACTGGGACTGCTGATCCGCAGCGGTGAGGGTGATCATGAACGGGCAGTGGGGCTGCTGAATAAGGTCATGGACCTGCAGTTTGACTGCCCGGATGAGATTTATCACGGCACCTTCCGCGTGTCGCCCCAGGCTGCGCTGCCACCGGCCGGGAACTACAATTGGAAGGAATTCGCACCGGGTTTTGCATACTTTCTCAGTGAAACTACTGACAAAATCGGCAAGCGGCTCGGCACCGCACTTTCCCGGGAAATAAGTCAGGTTCTGCCGGATTTTGATGAGCTGGCGGTTAGGAGATATCTGCAGTCTGCAGTGGATGAGGTTCTGCCTCCGGTATGGAAGAGCTATGACCCGAACTGGCGTGAGTTCATCGCCAGCACGTTTGCGGTGATTCTGGGCGAGTTCGGTGATGTACTCCCGGCGGAGCTTGTCTCACGCATGGACGAATCCATGCAGCTGGCAGTCTCGGCTTCCATCGACCGGCGTCTCTCCGATGCCGTGCCGATGAACTCCAATATTGAGCTGATGCACATCTTTATCGTCCATTATTACGGGCACAGGTTCGCCCGGGAGGACTGGACCCGCCATGCTGACCAAGAAGCCGCTGCATTCCTCGCGGCCTATGCCGAATTCGGCTCAATAGCCGAGTTCAATACAACGACCTATTACGGCGTTGACCTTACGGTGCTGGGCTTATGGAGAACCTATGGATGTTCTGCCGCTTTCAGGGAAACCGGGCAGACACTGGAGCGGGGAATGTGGAACAACATTGCCTTGTTCTATAATCCGGTACTGGAGAATCTGTCGGGACCGTTCTCCCGGGCTTATGAGATGGAGATGACCGGACACAGCTCCATCGGTGTGTTCCTCTATCTTGCGCTGGGGGCAGGCTACGAGCATCTGGCTGCACCGAACTGCGAGACAACACATGATCCGCTGATTGCGCTGGCTGGCGTTGACATTCCGGCTGAACTAATGCCGCAGTTCGTAAGCTTTGGCGGGAGCCGCAGAGTGGAGAAGCAGTTCCGCGAGCTGTGTGAGCGGGACAAGCCGGGAGAGAACCGCAATCTCTGCACCGCTGCGGCCTGGATCGGGGAGAAGCGGATGATCGGGGCGATGTCGGGGAGCCGCAATACGAACGGCCAAATGCATCCGGCGACCATTCACTGGATGGATACCGGCGGTGCCCGTTATGATCTGCGCCTCATCCGCAGGGAGCCGGGCAAGAGCTGGAACAGCCATCTGCGCGGCATGATCTTTGAGGCTACGGCAGAGAAGGATCTGCTGACTGCGGCTGTTCGGCTAGATACAGACGTCCCGGTTGAAGTGTTGTTTGAAATTACCGGACCGGGGCTGGCTGCTGCCCGGATAACGCCAGAGCGCTGGATATTGCCGGCTCTTGGCTGTAGTGTAGTAGCGGCTGCATCGGCCCCGTCCATACAACTGGATGAGCCGGGAGAGAAGCTGGAGATTATCTATCTGCACTGTCCCGAAGACGGCGTGCAGGAGATGACCTTTACGCTGCGGCTGGACCCGGCTTCAGAATAGATAAGGCCTGTGAAGATAGACCTCAAGCAAACGGCGAGGTCTATCTTTGCCTACAATGGGGCATCCGCAGAAAGCGGAGAGCCTGAATATGGAAGGTGGCATACAGAAATGGCAGAGGCGAGAGTAACCCGGATTTACGCCGGTATTGATGTCGGCAGCACCAAAACAATGTTCTGCGTCACCGGCGGCAGTGGAGAAATTCTGCTGCTGGAGCGGAGAAGTACGGCGGCGTATGAAGCCCCCGGACCGTTTATGGCTTGGCTGTCTGGTGAATTAGCGCATCTGCTGCGGCCATCTTGTGGTAAAGGAAGAATGCAACATGGATGATACGGCAATCATACCTCTGGAAGCCAGGACCGAGCTGCTGAAGCTGCGCTTATTATATTTGCTATCGGGTCTTGCAGGCGGACTTTTTAATCCCTATCTAACGACCCTGTTTGTACATCAGGGCATCGGGGCCAATGTCGTGGGGGTGCTCATGTCGATCGGAACGCTGCTGTCCATCACAGTTCAGCCGGTATGGGGCCTTATGGTAGACAGATACCGCCAGACGAAGCTCGTGCTGTTGCTGAGTATTTCTGTACCGGCTGTTTTGTCTTGCTTATACGGCTTCAAGTACACTGCGGTAATTATAATGGCCTATATACTCTCTATAGTCTTTCAGGCTACCCAAAGTCCTGTAGCGGACTCCTATGCTGTTACTGCGGCCCGCAAAGGACGCACCTCCTACGGAACGATTCGCAGCCTGGGCAGTCTTGGCACGGCAATAGGCGGTTATGCCGGAGGATTCTATCTTTCGCATTTTGAAATTACTCAGCTCTGGATGCCGTTTCTGTTCTTGAGCCTGGGCGGGGCGGCAACTGTACTAACACTGTCACGCAGTACGGAGCGGACAGCAGCGGCTATATCACTGTCGCAAGGCATGAAGGAGCTGCTGGGAAATAGGCTGTTTGTGTTGTTTCTACTGGCCTGCTTTTTCGTAAACCAGACGCTTACGGCTTATAATTCCTTCTTCGTCCTGGCGTTTCAGGAGGCCGGGGGCAGTTACTCCCTGGTCGGGACAGCGCTGCTGCTGGCTTCACTTACGAATATACCTTCGATGCTGCTGGCTGACAGAATCCTGAAGCGGATCGGACATGAACGGACGCTGCTGCTGGCTGCCTTCTTTTATGCGCTGCGCTGGGGAATTCAATGGCTGTTCCCGGTGCCGGCGGTCATGGTGGGGATTCAGGTGCTACACGGGTTGTCCTTCGGGCTGTTCTATGTGGCTGCGGTGGAATATGTGGCAGAGGCTTCCGGCAAAAGAATGCAGGCTACCGGCCAAAGCTTGTTCAACATGGTTTTTTCCGGATTGGGCGGGATTGTAGGGAACCTGTTAAACGGTTATTTGTTCTATTCAGGCGGTGCACAGATGATGTATCTGGCCTGCACGGTTAGTGCACTTATCGGCGCGGGCATGCTATATTGGATAAACCGAATGGCCAAATCATCTGTGTGAGCTTTTCTTTCATCCCGCAGGCAAAAGGTTTCGGATTCCATTTCAAGAAGGGCGGGAGTACATATGAAACGAAACTGGTCGAGCAGAATGATGTTCTCCTATTTCCCTATCTTTTTGCTGACCGTGTCGATCCTGATTTTCCTGTCGTTCCTGATTGTGGGCGAGCTTTCACGCAGTGAGACGGACAAAGCCAACCGCATCTCTACCGGCTACGTAGTAGATTCCCTGCAAAATGCGCTGAGTGATGTGGAATTATCCGTGCTCCAGGAGATGGAGACCAATCATGATTACGGCGATTTCCTGAACGGGCTGAGCGATGAGGGCGACCGGACCCGGCTCTATAATTCTGTAAAAGATATGAGTGCTGTCCTCTACCGCAATCAGCTGATTGACTCGATCTATATTTACCGTAAGTGGGATGATAAAGTGCTGACACTCAGCGGGCTGGTGGACAGGGAAGTGTTCGCAGACCGGGAATATCTGAACCAGGCGCTGACGGAGAGCGGTGAGCGGAACTGGAGTGATGTGCGTACGCTGCGGATATTCAGCTCTGACCAGCCGGTGCGGGTGATTAGTATGCCGAAGAAGCTGCCGCTTCCCTTCGGGGCCGAGGGGATGATCGTCGTCAACTTAAGCATGTACCGGCTGGAACAGATGATTGACAGCATGACGAACAGCCAGGTGTCCTTCATGCGTGTGGTGGACGGACAGGGACAGCTGATCTATACGGCGCATGGGGACAATAATATGCAGGAAGGCAGCGTGCTTACCCGCATCTATTCGGATAATACAGGCTGGACCTTTGAGAGCGGCATTCGTGCGGGCGAGTTATTCGCCTGGATGTCGGTCGTGTCGTATGTCTGGATTATTATCGGCATCCTGACCGTCGTGCTGGGCACGCTTTATATTCTATATATCACCCGCAAAAACTACCGGCCGATCCAGGCCATGATGAACCGGATTCAGGCGCTGCAGTTCCGCGAGGAGAGTCTGGACAGCAAGTCGCGCAGCGAGCTTGTGCTGATTGATCAGGCGCTGGAGACGCTGATTAATCAGACGGTAAGCTATCAGGAGCAATATGACGAGAACCTGCTGGTGCAGCGCCGCCAGCTGTTCCTGGATCTGATGGAAGGTGAACGGGGCGATTCCCCGGACGGGAAGCTGGAGCGGTTCAAGCCGTTCACGGAAGAGGCTGAAGCTTATGCGTTTATTGCCGCAGAGATGAACCAATATGACGGGTTCCGCCGCAAATATCCGGCGAAGGAGCAGAATATGCTCAAGCTGACGCTGATGAATCTGTTCCAGGAGCTGGCGGCGGAAGAAGGCTTGCAGGGCTGGGCAGAATGGGTGAGCGGCAACCGGATTGGACTCATCGTCGGGAGTGCTGACAGTCTGAAGGATGACAAAATTACTTTGCGTAAACTCGCGGAACGTTATCTCCGCTGGGTGAGTGACAACCTGGGGTTGTCGCTGGCGATTGGAGTAGGCCCGGTGGTTACCGGCCTGGAGGCCATTTCGGATTCCTGCAAGGCGGCGGAAACGGCACTGCAGCATAAGCTGTCACTCGGTAAAGATATGGTGGTGCTGAGCGACAGCCTGCCTGACCGCTCCACGCTGCATTCCTATAAATACCTGCAGATGCTGAGCGAATTTGTCCGTGAATTCCGGATCGCCGATGAGAATTGGCGGAAGCGGGTAGATGAGCTGTTCGTCTGGTTCAGCGGTGATCAGATCAGGGATGAAGAGATTCGTATGCTGCTGCATATGCTGATCCAGATGCTTGACCGGGAGCTGGGGCAGCTGTCGGACAGCCTGCGGCGGATTTTTGGCGGGCCGAGTCTACAGGGGTATTACAGTGAGATCGAGGCGCAGGCCACGCTGGAGCAGGTTCATACAGTAATGCTGAAGTGGCTGGCGGAAATTTACCGGATCTATGTCTCGGTCAATGAATCGAAGAGCTACCGGGCGATGATCAGCGAGATGAAGGTATATATAGAAGAGAACTTTGATAATCCTGATCTTTCGCTCAAGCATCTAAGCGACCGGTTCCAGATCTCGGGCAAATATGCCAGCCATTTGTTCAAAGAGGAATTCGATATGAAATTCGTCGATTTCCTGACCCAGCTGCGGATGCAGCGCGCGGAATATCTGCTCGCCACAACCAGCGATAATCTGCAGGACATCGCCTTGAAGCTGGGCTATACCAGTTCGATCACGTTCGGCCGGGTCTTCAAGCGGGTCGTCGGGGTTACGCCGGGTGACTACCGCAAGCACCGGATGAAGCCGGGAGCGGAAGATTAAGACAACAGAAAAGGGGGCCCGGTGCATCGTATTTAAGGCGATAACCAGCCGATTGCCAATCCATAGGTGATGGGAGAAGTCGTGTGCCTTATATAATTTGCTGATAATGAGGCCCACTCAAGTTGACGACTGGAGAATTGTTGTATAAACTTGCAACTCTAGCCCGTAGATGCCGGAGTATTTGAGCAGATTGTTGTAGGAAATACAAGAATGTTTCATTAATCAGCTTGGATGGGGAGAATTGCTGCATTTCGTACAACAATTCCCGCTTACGGCGGATTTGACGGGCAGAATGTTGTATTCTGTGCAGGAATTCAGAGCGGCTCATTACTTTAGTCGGCAGTCACCGGGTCTCCGGCACATCCAGAGGGTTAAGTCGGTGATTCTTGCGGCACAGACACTTGAAGTGCGAGGATTCGCTGCTCTGAAGAGCAAAATCTGTTGTTTTTTACCGGGAAGCATCTCTGTGCCAGGCTTGACAGCCCTTTCATCGTTTGGGTATGGTAGTCTGGTCAGAATAGAAGGAGGTATAGCCTGATGTCAGGATTGCTTGGGAATCACTTCATTACGCAGATTGGAATTCTGGTGAATGATATCGAGAAGGTAAGCGCGGCGTATGCGGACTTCTTTGGCATCGAGAAACCGGAGATCGGCATTACAGATACGGCAGATATTGCTCAGACTAACTATAATGGCGGGGCGACGGAGGCTCGGGCGAAGCTTGCTTTTTTCGATATGGGCTCCCTGCAGCTGGAACTGATTGAACCGGATCATCAGCCTAGCACATGGCGCGACTATCTGAATGAGCACGGAGAAGGGCTTCACCACATTGCTTTTGCAGTAGAGGGAATGAAGGAGAAGATTATGCTGCTCGAAGGCAAGGGCTTCCCGCTTCAACAGAAGGGGGAGTACACCGGAGGACGTTATGCTTATATGGATACGTTCAAAGAGTTGAAGGTGATCCTGGAGCTGCTGGAGAACGATAAATAAGTAAGAGTGTCATAGAGGAGGAATGATCATATGAATATACTGATTACCGGGGCCGGACGGGGACTGGGATTGGATCTCGTTAAGATAGCGCTGGAACACGGACATTCAGTCATTGCCGGTGTGCGTGACCCCCGCCGGGGGCAAGACGCATTGTCCGGGCTTAGCGCAGATTATGGAGACAAGCTGACGGTGGCTGCGCTCGATGTTACGGACGAAGAGGGGATCGCAGCGCTTGCTGCCAGCCTGAAGGAAGAGGGGCGCGCGCTGGGCTCCATTGTTAACAATGCTGCCGTGCTGAATGCCTCAGACACCCCGCTTGAAGAGCTGGACATTGCTGAGATGCAGCTTGCGCTGGATATTAATCTGTATGGGCCGATGCGGGTGGTCAAGCACTTCCTGCCGCTGCTTACAGAGCCGGAGGCTTCGATCATCAACATCTCGTCCGAGGCAGGCAGCATTACGAATGCTTACCCGGGCAGCTACCCGTACACCATCTCCAAGACAGCACTTAATATGTTCTCGCAGAAGCTGCATGTTACCCTGAAAGAGCGTGGTGTACATGTACTAAGCGTGCATCCCGGCTGGATGCCCACCGATATGGGCGGGGAGAAAGCGCCAACGAGCCCGCGCACCAGTGCCGAAGGTATTATCAGTCTGCTTGAGCAGCGCACCGCGCCGGAGGGGCACTTCAGGTTCGTGGATTACACGGGTAAGGATATGGAGATTTAGACTTATATATATTGAAAAAGAGATCAGCGGATCGTTCACCGCCGGTCTCTTTTTGCGTGCTGCCGTAATTATAGGTCATATCATCTGGTCTGAGCGCTGGAGCTCGGCTTGTTCGAGATAGGGATGATTATAACCGTTGCTCATCCCTGCTGATCCAAGCAGCAGCATGTCTTCCAGCTCCCCAAGTTCAATGGGCTTCAGCAGAGAATCGATGCCGCCCTGGCAGAAGGCCTTCAGGACAAATTCATGGCTGCTGGTGACGATGATTCTGCCGTTTGTCTGCTGATCATACCACTGGTCCAGCGGCATGGCTTCGCTCAGCAGCAGCAGCCTGGCATCTGTAATAATGAGTTCAGGTCTATGCTTCTGAATAAGCCGCAGGGCAGAAGGCTCGCAGCCGGATTCCAGAATATCCGCCGCTTCGGGGAAGAGCTGCTCCAGCATGTGCTTTAGGCGATCACGTACATGAGGGTTATCGTCAATGAGTAGTATTTGCATAGGAATGCCTCCTGTCAGGATGCCATTTGATGGGTGATTTTCTCTTCCGGGGAACGCTGCGGCCATAACAGCAGTCCCAGTGAACCTACAATAAGGATCAGGCACAGCCAGTAAGAATGCCGGTAGCCTACCCACTGTGCGGCGGCTCCGCCTGCCAGGCTTCCGGTCAGTCTGCCGATCGTTGTAGCATTGGTATACAGCGTTGATGCGTAGCCCGGGAGGTCCGGCAGCAGGTCCTGGATATAGCTGATTCCAATCGCTGAGATTACGGCTACGAAGAAAGCCAGCAGCACCTGTCCGGCAATGAGCTGCCACAGCTCTCCAGCCCCAAGCACCAGCAGGTAATAGACTGCACCGAGCACGATTCCCCAGCCCATCAGCGTCTTGTTAGAATATTTGGCGGATAACAAGCCAAGCATGAACATGAACGGAATTTCCAGCAATGCGCATATACTCGCAACCGAAGCGACATTCTGCGTATTGCCTCCAAGCGTATTGATGATGAATAGTGAAATGTTCAGGTTATTGGCCCAGTGTCCGGCATAGAGCAAAGTCAGGACGAGAAAAGGTACCAGCACCCGGGTATTCCGGTGCAGCCGTACCGGCTTGTGTACACTTGTGCGGGCCTGTCTGACGGCTGCGGTTGCGGATGAACGTACGAAACTAAACACAAGCAGCGCATTCAGTAAGAAAATTATGGTGGTAGACAGGAACACACCCTGATATCCGAAATGGTCCAGCAGAACGGCTCCTGCCAGCGGACCGCTAATGAATCCGAGTGAGAACATAGAGCGTAAGGTAGAATTGGCAAAGGCATGGTCAGCGGATGCGCTGGCGTTCACAGCTTCCCTGCTACTAGCGAATAATTGCGGCATCGCCGGAGCGCCGGCTGCGGTGAACACAGTCATATAGATCAGCAGCGGGTAGAAGTCATGGATAAATATATATCCGGCAAAAGCGATGGCATTAAACGTCATGCAGATGACCATAAGCTTGCGGCGGCTCAGGCCGGTATCCGAGCGTTTGGCAATCAGCATACTTAGAGCGACACCGCTGATGAGCGTCACGGCAGTGAAGATTCCAAAGGTTCCGGCGGATACGCCAAGCTCTTCCGTGAAGTAGACAGCCAGGAACGGGGCGCTGATCGAGATGGCCATTCCCTGCAGCAGCATGCAGAGCAAGAATATCGGATAGGTTGGAATCAGAAGCAGGGCATAGGTTCTTTTTAACATGGAGGCAATGCAGTTCCTTTCGGCATAAGCTTGCGGACTTATCTTTGATTTGGTTATAGTATAGTTAATTATTTGCGAATATTGAATGTTTTATCTGATCATAAAAATATACTATTTGGCTGGGATGGTGACGATTGTGGACGTGAGACTGCATGCCTGCGCGTATTCTTTTCATACGCTGCCCTTCAAAACCTCCTTTACTCCCCCGCCGTTTTTCCTCTTCCGGCTGCAGGTGGTGGGCAGCTGCAAGGCGCTAGTCAACGGGAGAATGACAAGAATTCAACCCGGGGATTTGCTCATCTACCAGCCCGGAGAGCCTTATCATCTGGTGGTGGAGGAAATGGACGGGAGGATCGAGAGCGGCGATTATTATCTGCTCTGTGAAGGCTCGTGGATTCAGCAGTGGTGGGAATCGCAGCCCCGTCTGCTGCATCAGCGGATCCATCTGGATGCCGGCATGCTATCCCTCTGGCAGCAGCTCAGCATAGAGCAGCACCGGATCGTCCAGGACAGCCCGGAGCTGATCCGCCATCTGCTCTGCGCGCTCTGCCTGTCGCTTGACCGCTTGTCGGTGGAAGCCGCCAATGTTGAGGATGCGCCGAAGCGGTCCAATGAAATGGTGATGAGAATGCACCGCTATATTAATGAGCATGCGCTCAGTCCGCTGCGGGTAGAGGATGTTGCGGATCATGCCGGGCTCAGCGTGTCGCGTGCGGTGCATCTTTTCAAAGAGCTGTCAGGGTATACCATTATTCAATACACGCAGGAAATCCGGCTGTCGAACGCGCTGGAGCGTATCCGCTATACCGACTTCAGTCTGGAGAATATTGCGAATGCCTGCGGCTTCGCGACCTATTCCTATTTCCACAAAGTATTCAAGGCCAGGTACGGCATCTCCCCCAAAGAGATCCGCAAGCGGCCGCTGGAGAACAAGCCGGAAGGGGATTATGTAATTACGAGCGGAGACCTTAAATTTACCGGATTGTCGGCTGATGCGCTGAAGTTTCATTATCCGCACGGAGATTCCCCGCAGCCCGGCAGCTCCTGATTTCAGCTGACGATTCTCTAATTATGAACTGATTTTTATGTCAATTGTTCAGGTGTTGCTGTAAGCGCTAATCTTTTATGATGAGGAAGGATAGAACAACCGGGCTGTGCGGAGGACTGTGAACGCCTGGCTTTGGATGTGATGAAACCGTTATCATTAAGATTGAAGGAGCGAATATTCATGGAAACAGCTACATATCCGTTTAGACAAATTGAAGTACAGCTGAATGAACGTGTTCAGGATCTGCTCTCCCGGCTGACGCTGGAGGAGAAGGTAAGTCTGATGCCGCAATACCAGGCGGCTATTGACCGTCTTGGTGTAGGCGGTTACAAGCATGGTACGGAAGGGGCTCACGGGATTTCGTGGCTGGGCAAAGCAACCTCATTCCCGCAGCCAAGCGGACTGGCCTGCACCTGGAACCCGGAGCTGCTGCAGCGGATCGGTTCAGCGATCGGCGATGAGGCCCGGGCGTTCTACCGGAAGAATCCAACCGTTAACGGCCTGACTCTATGGGCACCGACCGTGGACATGGAGCGGGACCCGCGTTGGGGCAGAACAGAGGAGGCCTACGGGGAAGATCCTGAGCTGACGGGACAGCTGAGCACCGCACTTGTCAAAGGCATCCAGGGCGATCATCCGGTGTATTTGAAAGCGGTAGCAACCCTTAAGCACTTCCTCGGCAACAACAATGAAATCGACCGCGGTGTGGCTTCATCCAGCATTGATCCGCGGAACATGCGTGAATATTATCTGGAAGCGTTCAAGCCGGCCTTCAAGGAAGGCGGAGCACAATCCATGATGACCGCCTACAACTCCGTGAATGGCGTGCCGGTTATCCTGCACCCGGCCGTGATGGAGATTGTGAAGGGCGAATGGGAAATGGATGGGTTCATTGTAAGCGATGCCGGGGACCTGTTCGGGATTGTGAAGGATCATAAATATTACGATTCATTCGCCCAGTCGATGGCCGAGTCGATCAAGAACGGGATTGACAGTGTAACCGAAGAGACGGAGGAGACCATTAAAGTCATCCATGAGGCGCTCCGTGAAGGCCTGCTGACCGAGGAAGATCTGGACCGCGCGCTGGCGAACACCTTCCGCATCCGCTTCCGTCTGGGTGAATTTGATCCGGAGGAAGGTAATCCTTATGCGGCAATTGATGATTCCGTTATTCTCAGTAAAGCGCATAGCGACTTGTCTCTTGAAGCGGCCAAGGAATCTATTGTCCTGCTGAAGAATGACCATGCAGCCCTCCCGCTGAGTGCATCCGCGCTGTCCAAGGTAGCTGTCATCGGCCCGCTTGGGGACGAAGCCTTCAGAGACTGGTATTCCGGCACACTGCCTTATGCGGTGACACCTCTGCAGGGAGTGACCAAGAAGCTGGCAGGCAAGCAGGTCTCCTTCGAGAGCGGCAGTGACCGGATTCTCTTAACCTCAGCGGCCAGCGGCCGGACGGTGGGCATTACCGGCGAAGATGGACGATTGGCTGTGCTGCATGACAAGCCGGAGCGCGGAGAATTGTTCCGCCATACGGCTTGGGGCTGGACCGCGAATACCCTGGAGGCCACAAGCCGGGGACAATATGTCACCCTGACGGATGCCGGCACACTGACAGCTTCTTCTGATGAAATCTACGGCTGGTATGTGAAGGAATCGCTGAATCTGGTGCCCGAAGCAGAGGGTGCAGTATCCCTGCGGACCTGGAATAATAAGCCGCTGATTATTGGCGCCGAGGACGGAACCATCCGCGCTGCTGAAGAAGAGACGTCTGCCGCAGCAGCTCTATTCCATAAGAAAGTTGTAGTGAACGGCATAGAAGCTGCGGTAGAAGCGGCCCGGGCTGCTGAGGTCGCAGTTGTATTCGTCGGCAACCACCCGCTGCTGAACGGGAAGGAAGAGATCGACCGGCCGGATATCGTGCTGCCCCTAGAACAGGAGAACCTGGTTAAGGCGGTCTATGCCGCCAATCCGAATACGGTAGTGGTGATTGTCGGCAGCTATCCGATCTCTTCCACCTGGATCGATGAGCATATCCCGGCAGTGCTGTACACCTCCCACAGCGGACAAGAGCTCGGCAACGCGGTGGCAGAGGTCCTGTTCGGTGATTATAGCCCGTCCGGCAGACTGAATATGACCTGGTACCGCTCCGTGGATCAGCTTCCGGAATTCATGGACTACGACATCATCCAAGGCAAAAGAACCTACATGTACTTCGACGGGGAGCCGCTGTATCCGTTCGGCCATGGTCTGGGCTATGCGCAGGTGGCTTACAACAAGCTGTCGTTGGCAGCAAAAGAAGTGCAGGAGGACGGCATGATCAGCCTGACGGTAGAGCTGGAGAACAGTGGAAGCGTAGACGGCGCTGAAGTGGTTCAGGTGTATGTGCAGTCCCTGTCAACCCGGATCAGACGCCCGCTTAAGCAGTTGAAGGGTTTTGACAAAATCCATCTGGCCGCAGGACAATCGCAGACCGTAGCCTTTGCTCTGCCGGTGTCTGATCTCGCCTTCTGGGATGTAAGCCGTGAACAATACTGTGTAGAAGACGGAGAATACAACATTCTTGTGGGCCGTTCCTCCGGCGATATTAAGCTGTCGGCCAAGATTAGAGTACACGGCGACACGGTACCGGCGCGTAACCTGTACACAGCCGTCAAAGCCGAGAACTACGATGATTATGAAGCGGTGTTCCTGGATGAATGCAAGGCAGGCGGAGCTTCGGTACGTCCGATGAAGGACGGGGCCTGGATTGCCTTCCATAATGTACAGTTTGCCAAAGGCGCGGCTGGCGTCGAAGTGCTCGTGTCTTCCGTGAATGGCGGCAGCATTGAGGTCAGAACCGGCGGTTCGTCCGGCAAGCTGGCAGCAACGCTGGAGATTCCGGCAGGCGGGGTTCAGCAGTGGCATAGCCAGTGCGCCATCGCAGGCGTGGATGCCGGAACGGCCGATGTGTACCTTGTATTTAAGGGTGAGGTTCTGCTCAGCCGTATTCAGTTTACAGTGTAGAAGGTCCCACAAGTAGAATTGGTAAGGAAAATTGGTCTATGGACTATTGAATGTACAAAGAAATCGCTCTTTTTGAAATGGTTGGGTGGTACCTCCATTTACCAAAAAGGCGATTTTTTTTGTGTTTCAACAAGGGGTTTCGTATCCCGCTCAAACAGCGGAGAGGACGGAACGAATGTGGAAAAGCGAATGCGTTCGCCTTGGTCTCCGGATTTTCACCGCTAAGGGGAATGAAAAAAATCTGGAGACCACAGCGATTGGAACATCGGTCCGTTCGCGCAGCGTCCACCCAAGTGCTTAAGTTGATCCACTTGCTTGTTGCATGATCCGCCTGAATCAATACGACAGCGTGGACGAAGCCCCGCCGGACAAACTCTGCTGCTTACGGAATGCGGAGGGTGACATGCCGCTGAGCTTATTGAAGATGCGGTTGAACTGTGAGAAGCTGTTGAATCCGCATTGTCCGGCAATGTCAGAGATCTTCTGACGGGTATGCAGCAGCAATTGCTGGGCTTTGCGGACGCGGGTCATCTGAATGTATTCCGTCAGAGTGAAGCCGGTAACGGTTTTGAACTGATGGGACAGGTAATAAGGGCTGATATAGAATTCCTTGGAGATAGAATCCAGGGACAGCTCGCTGCTGTAATGGCTGTGAATACGGGCAGTGATCGAATAGATTTTTTGCATCATCGCGTTTCCGATCTCCTCCAGCACATAAGCGTTCTGGCCGCACTGCTGGGATAAGCTGCACAGAAATTGCTGGAACAGGCTGTGTATCAGCACTGGATTCAGCGGCGAGTCGTTGTGAGACAAGGTGAAAATGGCATTCAGCGGCTCGAACACGGCACTGCGCGGAACGCCTGTGAACCGGTAGATCGGAACCTCCCCGGCGAACGGTTGCAGCATGGTATGGTAAGCGGCCTCAAGTCCGGGGATATTCCCGGGCATGTTGAAGTTGATGATCAGCCGCTTATGCGGCGGCCCTGCGGGATACTGGGTCATATGCAGCCGGTACGGGGCGAGCAGAACAATATCATATTGCTGCAGGGCATGAACATTACCCTCAATAATATGCGTGGCGCTGGAATCGAGCAGTATGTGGATTTCATAAAAAGCATGATCATGCTGAAACTCCATATTAATGTCGTGGGACCGCTGATCGTAGTCAAAATAATAAAACAGCGGATCAGCCGGAGTATTGATACGGACGCTATATCCTTGCTCATACAACAGGTCGCTTTCAAGCATAACCTCTCTCCTCACCGTTGCCGTTATCCCAAAAGATGTAACTGCGTACTACTTACCAATTACCTGTATATTATAGGCCCAAAAAAGCAAGATATGCAATGTACAGGGCGAAATACAGCAAAAGTAAGGTAGTTTTTGAGGCGGAGGGTTTGCTATAGTGATGATATGAAAGCGGATACAAGGAGTGATGAGATGTTATTCACAGAAGAAAAGCTGATCAAGCGCCAGGCCGAGGTGGACAAATACAGATACCTTAGGGTTCTTGAGCTTACAGAGTTTGCGTTCGCGGAGGATGAGGAAGGGGCTAACGGCGTATACCCGGAGGCCGTCTCCTTTGATGGCATAATCAGACTTCAGGAGCATTGGCGCGGGCGGGACCGTTATGTCTGGCTGCGTACAGTGATCGTAATGCCCCAGAGTCAGGCAGGCTTCAGAATCGCCGGCAGATTTGACTTCGGGAAGACCGGGGACTTCAATAACTCCGGCTTTGAATCGCTGCTGTTCGTGAACGGATCGCCTTACCAGGGCGTAGATAATAACCATAGAGAGGTGATCTTCGGTGATGAATGGGGCGGGCAGACGGTAGAGCTGGTCTTCCGGCTGTGGTCGGGGCTTGAAGGCGGCGGGCGTCCCAAGATTCAGGATCACCGGATCAGCGAAGCCTTCATCGGCTACCTGGACGAGAGAATTGACGATCTGTTCTATATGTCGAAGGCCGCGCTGGATACCTTCCGTTACCTGGGCAGAGACCAGCCGGAGAAGCAGTGGCTCAAAAAAGCGCTGAACGACGCCTTCCGCCTGATCGACTGGTCGGAGCCCGGCTCGCCGGAGCATATCACCTCGCTGTACGAGGCAGGCTCCAGTCTGAATCAGGCGATAGAGGTTATGCCGCAGACTTTTGACGTAACGCTTACGGCTGTAGGCCATACCCATATTGATGTTGCTTGGCTATGGCGGCTCAAACATACCCGTGAGAAGACTGCCCGCTCCTTCTCCACCGTTCTGCGGCTGATGGAGGAATTCCCGGAGTACCAGTTCCTGCAGACACAGCCGCAGCTATACGCCTACCTGGAGCAGGATTATCCTGAGCTGTTCGGGCGGATCTCGGAGAAGGTGAAGGAGGGACGCTGGGAGGCGGAAGGTGCAATGTGGCTGGAGGCCGATTGTAACATCCCGTCCGGTGAGTCGCTGGTCCGCCAGATCATGACGGGCAAACACTATCTCCGTGAACAATTCGGAGTCGAGAGCAAATACCTCTGGCTGCCGGATGTATTCGGGTATAGCTGGGCGCTGCCGCAGATTCTCCGCAAATCGGGCATTGATACCTTCATGACCACCAAAATCAGCTGGAACCAGTTCAACCGGATGCCGCATGACACCTTCTGGTGGCGGGGGATGGACGGCTCGGAGGTGCTCACGCATTTCATCACCACCTCAGAGAAGGACGGGGCTGAATATACGTATAACGGCCGGATGACGGCGGCGCTGCTGCGCGGGATCTGGAATTCCTATCAGGACAAGGAGATCAATGATCACCTGATGTTTGCCTACGGCTGGGGCGATGGGGGCGGAGGACCTACACGGGAGATGCTGGAGCTTCGCCGGCGCTTCAACAAGCTTCCGGGCATTCCGAAGATTGAGACGGGCAGTGCCGGGGACTATTTCACCGGACTGCATGAACGGATCGGGAATGCAGAGGCATTCGTGCATACCTGGAATGGCGAGTTGTATTTCGAATGCCACAGGGGAACGTATACCTCGCAAGCCCGCAACAAGAAGTACAACCGCCGCCTGGAGCTGCTGCTGCGCGATGCGGAGTGGCTGTATACGCTGACCGGGGTAAGTCGGGGGAATCTGCAATCGGTATATCCTGCGGCTGAACTGGCGGGAATCTGGGAGATTCTGCTGCGCAATCAGTTCCATGACATCATCCCCGGCTCGTCCATCCAGGAGGTCTACGAGGACAGCGACCTTGAATATGCGGAAGGAGAGACACGTTCACTGGCGCTGATTAACGGCGCGGCTGAAGGAGAGACTGGCAGCCGGGTCACCCTGCTGAACAGCTCCAACTGGAACCGTCCGCGGTATGCACTGATTCCCGCAGAGGCCGCAGACAGCGTACAGGTTCATGACGCGGACGGGAACCGGCTGATGCAGCAGCAAACGGCAGACGGCGGAGTGCTGGTGTATGTTCCGTCGGTGCCTGCACTAGGCACGGCAGTCCTGCAGGTCGTACCCGGACATGCAGAGGAGGCATCCCGGGAGGAACAGGTTCAGCCGCTTGCAGCCGTATCCGGCAACACGCTGACAACACCGCTCCTGGAGGTGGTGTGGAATGAGCAGGGCCAGTTCACTTCGATGCTTGACCGGCGGAGCGGCCGTGAGCTGCTGGCTCCAGGGCAGCGGGGCAATGTGCTTCAGGTGTTTGAAGATAAGCCGCTGGACTTTGAGGCGTGGGATATTGATATTTTTTACCAGGAAAAGATGACGGAGATCTCACAGCTGACCGGCTGTGAGCTGACCGAGAACGGTCCGCTGCGGGCTGTGCTGCGCATGAGCTGGACCTATCACCGCACAGCGGTAACCCAGGACATCCTCTTCTACCGGGATACCGCCCGGATTGATTTCCGCACAGAGCTGGACTGGCACGGACATAACCAACTGCTGAAGGTGGCCTTCCCGGTGGATATTCATGCGCTGGAAGCTACCTATGATATTCAGTTCGGCAATGTAAAGCGCCCGACTCACTGGAATACGAGCTGGGATGTTGCCCGATTCGAAACGGTAGGCCATCAGTGGGCGGATATCAGCGAGAAGGGGTATGGCATAGCGCTGCTCAATGACTGCAAATATGGCTATGACATCAAGGATAGCGTACTGCGGCTGACGCTGCTGAAATCGGCGGTTCATCCCGATCCTGAGCAGGATCAGGGGCATCATGCCTTTACGTATGCCCTTTATCCGCATACTGGAGATTTTGTGGAAGGCGGGGTAGTCCAGGAGGCGTGGGAGCTGAATAATCCGCTGCGCACCGTTGCAGGAGAGCTGGCGGGAGCGCCGCTGCTTAATATCGGAGGCGCACATGTAATGGTGGATGCCATCAAGCGCTCGGAAGACGGCAACGATGTGGTGCTGCGGCTGCATGAATATGCCGGTTCCCGGACGCAGATCACTGTGGAGAGCGCATATTCCATTGCCTCCTGGCAGGAATGCAATCTGATGGAGGAGCCGCTCGGAGCCTGGCAGGAAGCGGAGCTGTCCTTCCAGATTAAGCCTTATGAGATCCGGACATTCAGAATGAAGCTGCGCGGGGCGCAAGCATGAGAGGGGAGCATAGCGGCATGGAAGCAGGACAGAACCTGAAGGTGTATGGAAGCACTATTAATAGAGTGGAGCTGCTCCGTAAGCTGGACCTGGTTACAGATAAGCTGATGAGGCTGAGCCGGCCGGACAACGAAACGGAATTGCAGAAGCAGGTGGAAGGAGCGGGACGGCATCGTTATTTTGCCCGTGACTTCGGGATGGAGGAATGGGATTGGCCGCAGGGGGTAGGGCTGTATGGTCTGCAAAAGCTTGACCGGCATTTCGGGGACGGCCGTTATGAGGCTTACACCAAGCCGTGGATGGCCCGTCAACTGGGGAAAGGCCTGCCCAGCCGGAACATCAATACAACCGCTCCGCTCTTATCACTGATGGAACTGGAGGAGGCCGGGGAGCTGAGTCTTGAATGGATGGATTGGCTGATGCATGGCCTGCCCCGGACACTGGAGCAAGGGTATCAGCATGTCACCACAGGTGCGGAGAAGCATGAAGTCTCACTCCATGAGAATGAGCTTTGGATCGATACGCTGTTCATGGCGATTCTGTTCACGGCCAAAATGGGAGTGAAGCATGATAACCCGCAGTGGCGGGAAGCCTCGCTGCATCAATTGCTGCTGCACATTAAATATCTGTATGACAAAAAAACCGGCCTGTTCTTCCATGGCTGGCATTGTGAGCAGCGGCATAATTTCAGCGAAGCCTTCTGGTGCCGCGGCAATAGCTGGTTCACACTCGGCCTGCCGGAATATCTGGAGCTGATGCGCCCGTATCTGGCAGAGGGGATCTTCACGTATCTCCAGCAGATCCTGCAGGCCCAGGCAGACGCCTTACTGGCTTGCCAGAGCGAGGGTGGACTGTGGCATACGCTGCTGGATGATCCGGACAGTTATACCGAGACGTCCGGCTCGGCCGCCATTGCCGCCGGTATTCTGAACGGTGTACGCACCGGAATGCTGCCGGGAGCTTATGCGGAACCGGCGCTGAGAGCGATCCAGGCTGTGCTGGATCAGATTGATGGCGAAGGCACCGTGCTTGGCGTATCGAGCGGTACTCCAATCGGTGCTGCTAAGGAGGATTACAAAGCGATTGTTATTGCCCCTATGGCCTATGGCCAGGCGATGGCGCTGGTTGCACTGGGCGAGGCTCTGCCTTACTGCTGAGGCGAAGGCGGATTTGTAGAACAGGCGGAGCGCAAGAGAAATGAGTCTGTATAAGCGGCAGCTAAGGACGGGAGAATCGTCTTCGGCTGCCACTTTTTTGTACAAGCTATAGATCTTGAGACAGGCGTATCCTATCGACAACTTGGATCCCATTCTCAAATAGCGCTTCATACACCCCGATTACACGGCTATCCGCCTCAGCGACGAAGCAATGCCCTCTTTCGGTATATTCATCAACAAGCTTCGGGGAAGGGTCCGCCGACAAAAGCAATTCTCTTGGGGGCTGTTCACCTGTAGTTAACGCTCTGATCTTCATACTATTACCTCGTTTCGCATTCACTGTTCATCCAAAGCGCCTGTGCCCCATCTGGTTTCGATCTTGTTTCTATATAAGTTCAGGATTCGAACCTCAGCCTCGCTTAGCTCTTTGAAGTTCCAGTACCTATGCATCTGATTATATTCGAAACATTCTTTAAGCTTCAGAAATAACGGGAATTTCGTAAGCATCTCAGAAGAGAGGTTATACTCCTCCTGATATCCTTCGAGCAGCGCCTTAGTAATGGATCGCTCGTAATCCCTCAGATTTCCGCCGCCCATGAAGGAGTACTCCAGTGCAGAATAGATCGGCACAACTAAATCGTATATATAGAAATGCTGTTCACAATCTTGAAAGTCAATCATGGTTAGTGCAGAGTCGCGGTCTACAAGGATATTTTCCAGCCACAGGTCACCGTGGATTAAGCCGTAATTGGTTTGATCCTGCGGCAGCTCTTTAATTTGGGCTACCACGCCGGCTGCAATCTCCCGTATGGACTTCTCTTCTACAGGAATATATTTGAGGAAATCGTATTCTTTACTTTCATACCAATGACGAATAGTTACAGTAGCTTCAGCATTCATATATCCTTTACTGACCCGGTGCATCCTGCCGATTTGTTGTCCAAGCACTCTAAATACAGCTTCATTCCACTCTGTCCGCGGCAGATGGATTCCGGGTGCAGCCTTAAATACAACGCACAGCTGTTCTTCGTCCAGGCTTAAAGGTTCAAGAAATGAACCCTTGCTCGAGGGTACAATCTCTGCGACACCTACACCTTGGTGGAATAAATAATGGGTCCACTTAAGCTCTTCTAATTGTTCTTCATAGGTCTTGTAATTTGTTATTCGGACGTAGAAGATACCCTTTCGGGAGTGACAACGGTACATTTCATTGGTTACTGCTTCAATCTTATAGAACTCTACTTGGTAGGTCTCGTTTAAAAATAACAATATTCGTTCTTCCATAAGTTAATCCCCCCATATGTTCCTCCTGCGTAATGAGCATCAACGTGTTATGGGGAAATTAGAGCCTTGCAAACGTGATGTAATCGACTGGAGCAGGCTCTGCCGAATCCATCCGAAGCGCCCGGTTAATCTGTCCCCGGTGATATTGCCCATGTAAAAGGACCTGTAACAGGATATCCCGGACGGATGTTCGGAACGGAACTCCGCTCTGGTTGGCATAATCAATCATCTTGTCCAGCCCGGATTCCTCCAGCCCTTCGATATAGATGCGGTATTGCTCAGCATTCTCTTCAAATATCTTCCGGATTGCCGTCAGGTCTTCAGCTTCCTCCCACAATGAATATTGTGCGCTGCCTTGACCCTGTAACCGGGACAGCCATACCCGCTCTGCGACTGCGATGTGCCGTACCAGCTTCAGCAGCTCTTTATTCTTCGTGTCACTCGCCTCCAGCGCGTCCAAGATCCGGCCGTCCGCCCAGTACAGGTGATCCAGCATGGACTTTATCGTTTTCATTTCGTTTCCTCCTCTTTATGTTCGAATTCCCCAATCTCCGGCAACATCATATCCGAGCGAAGCATCCTATCGTTATGCTCAAAACGCACGATTTCATCTGCAAATATAGTAGTTAAAAATGCAGCTTCCTTCCTAGAATATAGTTACTACAGGATCACCCTCTGAGTTGATTGGAACAAGGGCTTCGCTAGGCAGAAATGCTACATTGCGAGGCACAGCACCCCTATTAAAAACGGCCTCCACGAATGCGGCTGCAGCTTCTGCGGTAACGTCATGAATTGGAGCTGCATGGTTATCACCATAATGAAGCGGGATGTCTCTTGCCGAAGCAGTAAAACCGGAACCGATGACACACTGTTATCACGGCGTATCAGGTGAAAACTGGGATCAAGAAGGATCACAGCCTTGATCCGATTATCGTGCTTGGCGACTTCGAGAACAGCTGCACCCCCAAGTGAATGCCCCATTGCAGCAACCTTACCTATATCGAACAGGCCTGCAAGCTCTGAGTCGGAGCGGTTAAGCGTATCCATATATTCCAGAACGGCGGTTATTAAGTGGGCGCGGCTTTCCAGGAGACGGGACCAGCCAGCATAGTCATTGCTTGCTAATTCTGCTATTGCTGCCGCTTGCTTGATCGTGCCGCCGTCTGGAAATACGGTGAACACGGACTCATGCGGAGCACTGATAGTAACAACCATAAATCCTCTGGGGATTAGCTTAGCAATGATCCCAAGATACATATCGCGTTCCACACCGAAGCCAGGCGATATAAGGATGACGGGGTATCCTCCCTTTTTTTATAGTCAACGACTCACTTGTTGTTATAACACTGGTAATATTCAGGTTGTCAAGATTAACGCCCATCTCCGTTAAGACCGCAGCGGCCTCCGCCTGGCAGGGTGCGTATAAGTCTATACCACTGACAGAGGCTCCCCCGGAGGCTGGATAAAAAACACTAATTACAAATCTGGGGTTGCCCTCCAGAACTCTTATGGTCCTCCCGATCATTTCAACACTCCTTAAACCAGCTCTTTTGAGCAAAATCAATTTCCAATCGGGTATTCCCAGTTAGCTTTTTTGAGAGATTTCTTTGGTCAAATAATAGTGAGAGTAGCCGCCAGCGTTATGTATCGTTCCAAATACCTCGAAGCCTTGCTTCAGGTAGAAGTCCAATGCCTGAAAGCTCAAGGTGTCTAATTTGATGAAATCACATTGTTTCTCCTTAGCCATTGTTTCAGCTGCTGAGAGCAGTTTCTTACCGTATCCGAATGTCCGGCAGGCCTCTTCCACAAAAAGATAGTGCACCTCTAACCAGTTCCAACATATCTCACCGACCAATCCGCCGTAAATATGTCCAGCCGTATCTTGTAATAGCAGGTTCACTTCCTGGTATCTGCCCTTCAACTCATCAGGGAAATGCTTGAGATTAAATTCAATCATCTTGTTGGTCACATAAGACTTGTGGTGGTCTGTCTCCGGCCCGTTAACGATCTGCAATTCCATTGGCAACACTCCTTCAAGCAAGCAATGTAATAACTTAATTGTACCATTGAATTCCAGTATCAAGCTGTAAAAAACATCTAAACTTAAGCTATCCTGTCTCTTCGCCTTATCCTAGAGGAGCCGGGTAAAAGATTTGCTTGAAGCATCCGGGAGCATGAAGTATACTATTCTCGGGAAGGTTAAGCGCTTACCCTCTGAGGAGGATAAGCGAACATGGTAAATCCGATTGTAGTTGGCATTATCGGCGCGGGAAGAATCGGGCGCCTGCACGCGGATAATCTGCGTGCGATGCCGTCGTTCAAGCTGAAGTCCATTGCAGAAGCAATGATGAGTGATGAATTGCTGGCCTGGGCGGAGAGCCGGGGGCTTGGCTCTGTTTTTGCAGCGGGTGAAGATATTCTGAATGACTCCGAGATTGAAGCGGTGTTCATCTGTACACCGACGGATACACACGCTTCGTGGATTGAGCGGGCTGCGCTTGCCGGGAAACATATATTCTGTGAGAAGCCGATCAGTCTGTCATCGGAAGAGACCCTTCGGGCATTACAGATTGCAGAGGAAGCAGGCGTGCTGCTTCAGGTCGGCTTCAACCGCCGGATGGACCCCAGCTTCCGTAAGCTGAAGCAGCTGGTTGAGTCCGGGGAGCTGGGCAGCCCGCATATTGTGAAGATCACCTCGCGTGATCCGCAGCCTCCCGGTGAGTCTTATGTGCGCTCTTCGGGCGGCATGTTCATGGATATGACGATTCACGATTTCGATATGGCCCGCTACCTGATGGACGGGGAAGTGGCTGAGGTCTACACCCGGGGGGCGAACCTGATTGATCCAATGTTCGGCCGCTGCGGGGATGTGGACACAGCCGTCATCACACTGACCTTCGAGAGCGGAGCAATCTGCGTGATTGATAACAGCCGCAAGGCTGTCTACGGCTATGACCAGCGGGTGGAGGTATTCGGCACGCTCGGTTCGGCGACTGCCGACAATTGCCGTCCGACGACAGTGGAGGTGTCCACCGCTACTTCGGTTACCCGCGACCAGCCGGAGCATTTCTTCCTGGAGCGCTATAATCGGGCGTTCATGGATGAGATTGCCGCGTTTGCCCGTTCGGTACGGCTGCAGGAGCCGCTGATCTGCAGCGGCCGCGACGGTCAAGCAGCACAGCTGATAGCCGAAGCAGCCAGAGCATCCTATGTGAGCGGGCTTCCGGTCAAGCTGTCTGCTGCAGGAGCGGGACTATCGGAGATGCAAGCCTTGTAAGCGGATGCAAACCTTGAAGACAGAGGAGGATGAGGAAGATGTCCGAACTAATCATTAAGGCTGGAGCGCCAGACCAGGATGGACTTGTGGCTGCGGTCAGCCCGGAGAGTGCCGGGTGGAAGTATGTAGGATTTGAGGTGTACCAATTGCAGGCCGGGGATACACTGGACCGCAGGGCAGAAGGGAACGAGGTCTGTCTGGTACTGCTTGCGGGCAAGGCGGATATCCGGGTGGATGGCGAGCTGTTCGCGGGTATCGGCGGGCGTATGTCGGTCTTTGAAGACATGGCACCATACGCTGTGTATGTTCCGGCGGGAGCGAATTACAAGGTTACAGCACTGACAGAGCTGGAGCTTGCAGCCTGTCTTGCTCCGGGAACGGGCAAATACCCGGCCCGGCTGATTACGCCATCCGATGCGGTTGCAGAGGATCGGGGGTATGGCAGTATGTCGCGCAGGGTCGTTAATATCCTGCCTGAGCAGAGTGTAGCTGAGAGTCTGCTGGTGGTGGAGGTGCGCACGGGCGGCGGCAACTGGTCCAGCTATCCGCCGCATAAGCATGACCGCGATAATCTGCCGGAGGAGTCCTATCTGGAGGAAACCTACTATCACAGGGTGAATCCCGCCCATGGCTTTGTGGTGCAGCGGGTCTACAATGACGACCGCAGCCTAGACGAGACTCTGGCTGTAACCGACCGGAGCATCGTGCTTGTTCCGGAAGGGTATCACCCCGTCTCTGCGCCGCCGGGTTATGATTCGTATTATCTTAACGTGATGGCGGGTCCGGTCCGCACCTGGGTATTCCATAATGATCCAGATCATGAATGGCTGTTCAAGTCGGGGCAGGGCGCGGCTGCTGTGGAAGATTGAACGGAGTCCGGGAGGGAAGATTAAGCGGAGTCCGCGAGGGGAAATTGAACGGAGCCCGCGAGGCAAGTTAATAGATTAATCTGGGGCTTCCGCGTAGCGGGGGCCTTTTGATGCGGGGATAAGCAAATTATAGATAAGCTCAGCGGTTCACATCCGAAGAAGTGCGGGGGCGGGGCGGCTGGATCGAGCGGTGATACTCTGGGAGCGAAATAGTGAATAGTGAAATAGTGAAATGCTGAAATGCTGAAATGCTGAAATACAGTGTTTATTGCAATTTGTGTTCATAGATAGCCAGCCGGGTGCATGGAAGAGATGTTGCAGAGAATACAAGAATAGTCTTGCTATGATCGCATAGTGAAGGTGAAATCTTGCTTTTGATGCAACAATTATGGATTAGAGCTGATTTTGGTGAAGGAATGTTGTATTCTGGTCAGGATTTTAATCTGGACAGGATTTCAATAAGGAGGAAGCCGAATGCAGAACAAGGAAGTCCGAATGCAGAACAAGGAAGCCGAATGCAGACATGTCTGAGTTTCTGCGGTCTCTATTTTGCGGAGGAGGCAGCATGCCTGTTAGATAGACACCGCCGGAGGACTTCCTTATAATCGAGTTATAAGAAGGCAAGAACGCAAAGGCGGGCTTAATAACGATGAAACCTACGATCTATGATGTGGCACGGGAAGCGGGAGTCTCCATCGCTACCGTGTCCAAGGTATTGAATAAGAGCGGACGGATCAGTGTCAATACGCGGGAAAAGGTAGGGCGGGTCATGGCGGAGCTGAACTATCAGCCGAGCATGGTAGCTTCCGCCCTGACCAACCGCCGGACAGGGACCATCGGGCTGATGATTCCCGATATTGCCAATCCTTTTTTTGCTGAGACAGCCCGTGGTATCGAGGATTATGCCCAGGAACAGGGCAGTGACTTAATCGTGTGCAGTACGGACCGCAGTGATGAGAAGGCCGCACGGTATATCTCGCTGCTGCTGCGCAAACGGGTGGACGGCCTGATCATTGCTTCCCATCCCGGGAATCCTGAGCTGATTCGTGGGATGGTGGCCGATCATGTGCCGCTCGTGCTGTTCTCAGCAGATATCCGCAGCTTGGAGAGCAACAGTGTCACGGTGGATGATTATAAAGGCGGCTATCAGGCAACAGAATATTTACTGTCCCTCGGCCACCGTAGGCTGGGGATAATCTCCGACAATCTGCCGGGGAGCAAGCTGCGTGTGGAAGGTTTCCTTGATGCGCTGAAGGCGGGGGGAATCGCTTGTGACAATCCGGCGAATATGATACACACCTCGGCTACGCTGGAGAACGGGCGGACAGCAGCAGCAGAGATGCTGAATCAGGCCACAGAAATCCGCCCTACAGCCATCTTTGCCTGCAATGACCTGCTGGCGATCGGGGTGCTCAAGGAGGCGCGCAGTGCCGGCCTGTCCATTCCCCGCGACCTGTCTGTAATAGGCTTCGACAATACGGTGCTGGCAGAAATCTGCCATCCCACATTAACCAGTATCGCCCAGCCTTTGCGGGAGATGACAGAGCAGGCGATGATTCTGCTGAATGAATCGATCAGTAATCCGGCCAGCCCCAAGCGGAAGATTATGCTGATGCCGGAGCTGGTAATCCGCCATTCTACAGGCCCGGTTCCGCAATAAGGAATTCATAGGCTGGGCAGCACCCGTGAGACCCTCAAGCAGAAACAGCGCGCCGTCCTTCAACAATACGGCATCCGTTTCAGCGAGAAGGATAAGAAATATTTATTGCGCGAAGCATATAAATTCTATATTTCAAGGAAAGACCCCACTTTGTGGGGTCTTTTGCTGAAACGGAGGCCAAAGATGCCCAGAGGGGGCTGGATAGTCTGGAAGTGAGAGTAATCAGGAATTAGTTGGATTTTCTCCACTTGCTGATGAACGAATGGACGCTGCCAAAACAGTAGTTGGATAAATGACACTTAAATTAGCATAAAATCCCCAAAGTAGCGAAACTGCCGCCAGTAGATGCTATTTATCCACTTGTTTCGGTCCATCTCTCGAAAATCGGCGGATTAAGATACATTTTTCCACTTGTTTACTGGGAGAGCCGGAATCCCCCGGTGTTCTCTCGTCGTCCCGGCGTTCCCCAGCTTCTCCCCCTGGCGCTTCTCCCCAGAGTCTCATCAACCTATCCTTCAACGTTCTCTCAATTCCGCTCAGCATCCTCCCATTAACTGAAATAACCCTGTCCTTTCAAAAGAGGATAACGGTTCAGTGGTGTGCAATTTCCAAGGTTGTTATCGCTTTCAAATTGAGGATTGCCAAATGCCTTGTTCTAATCTATACTAAAGAGGAAAATTAGGTTAAGCGCTTACCCTCCCCCCGAAAAGAAAATAACTTTCTGAGAAAGATCAACTGGCCAATTATTCAACTATTCAATCGACAACCAAACAACCAAACAGTCAAACAACCAAACAACCAACCAAACAACCAAACAGCAAAACAACCAAACAGCAAAACAACCAATCAATCAAACAATCAATCAATCAATCAATCAATCAGCTAACCAACCAACACTCGGTCAGTTATTCAACGACCGTATTCCCTAAGCTCGATCAAGGAGGCATTACTATGAACGGTTTACAGTTCGACCCTACCCGGCAGCTGGATTTAATCGCCATTGGCCGGCTTTGTATAGATCTGAACGCCAATGAAACCGGGAGACCGATGGAAGAGACGATGACCTTCACCAAATATGTCGGCGGCTCTCCGGCCAATATTGTAATCGGTGCAGCGCGTCTGGGTATGCGTACCGGCTTCATCGGCAAGATTGCCGATGACCAGATGGGCCGGTTCATCCGCAGCTATCTGCAGAAGGGCGGCATAGATGACAGTCAGGTGAGCGTTGACCGGACGGGTGCGGTGACGGGGCTGGCTTTTACAGAAATTAAGAGCCCGCAGGAATGCAGCATTCTCATGTACCGGGATCATGTGGCCGATCTCCTGCTGAAGCCAGAGGAAATCTCGGAGGAGTATATCCGCAGCTCCAAAGCGCTGCTCATCTCCGGCACCGCTCTCGCGCAGAGCCCTTCCCGTGAAGCGGTATTCCTGGCGCTGGAGTTTGCCCGCAAGCATGGGCTTACTGTATTTTTTGATCTCGATTACCGGCCGTATACCTGGACTTCGAAAGCTGAAACGGCGGTCTATTATAACCTGGCGGCTGAGAAATGTGACTGTATTATCGGGACCCGGGACGAATTCGATATGATGGAAAACCTCTATAATCTCGCAGGTGCGGACGATAAGGCAACGGCGGCACGCTGGTTCGCGCATCAGGCAGAGCTGGTGGTCATCAAGCATGGCGGCAGCGGATCGATCTCTTATACCGCGGATGGGCAAAGCCATAGAAGCGGTATTTTTCCGGCTAAGGTGCTGAAGACGTTCGGTGCAGGTGATTCCTATGCCTCGGCCTTCATCCACAGTCTGATGAACGGGCACAGTGTCAGTGAGGCGATGCGGCGCGGCAGTGCGTCGGCATCCATCGTCATCTCCCGCCATAGCTGCTCCGATGCCATGCCAACCCTCAACGAGCTGGAAGACTTCCTGCTCTCGAACGAGGAGATTACATCAGGCGCACAATAAGCACATATGCGGGGGACAGAAGGAACCGGCGGCGATTACACATTCAGGCAGCAGCAGAACAGACTGAAGTCATTACCAGCAGACATCAATAGAGCCGAAGGAGTGGACAGAATGACAGTGCCAACTGCACAAATACTGAAGAATTATATTGACGGACAATGGGTAGAAGCGGATACAGCGCAGACGGAGCAGGTAGTTAATCCGGCGACGGGTGAGGAGCTGGGCAGAGTTCCCCTGTCTTCGAGAGCCGATGTGGACCGGGCGGTGGCGGCGGCAAAAGCAGCTTTTGCCGGATGGTCCAGTACGCCGGTGCCGCGCAGGGCACGGATTCTGTTCAAATACCAGCAGCTGCTGGTTGAGAATTGGGAGCCGTTGGCGAAGATCATCACACTGGAGAACGGTAAAAGCTTCAAAGAAGCCTACGGCGAAGTGCAGCGCGGCATTGAATGTGTAGAATTCGCGGCAGGCGCCCCGACGCTGATGATGGGCCGGCAGCTGCCGGATATTGCGACTGGGATCGAGTCCGGCATGTACCGCTATCCGATCGGGGTGGTCGGCGGGATTACCCCGTTTAATTTTCCGATGATGGTGCCCTGCTGGATGTTTCCGCTGGCGATTGCCTGTGGCAACACCTTTGTGCTGAAGCCTTCGGAGCGTACACCGCTACTGGCGGCACGCCTCGCTGAACTGCTGGAGGAAGCCGGACTTCCGAAGGGCGTGCTGAATGTAGTGAACGGTGCGCATGAGGTGGTGAACGGCCTGCTGGAGCATCCTGATGTGAAGGCGATTTCTTTTGTCGGATCGCAGCCGGTGGCAGAGTATGTCTATAAAAAAGGGACAGACCATCTGAAACGCGTCCAGGCTCTGGCCGGAGCGAAGAACCATTCGATCGTACTGGCGGACGCGAACCTGGAGGCATCGGCTTCCCAGATTGTGAATGCGGCCTTCGGCTCTGCCGGGGAACGCTGTATGGCCTGTTCTGTGGTGACGGTGCAGGAGGAAGTGGCCGATGAGCTGATCTCCATCCTATTGCGTGAATGCAACAGCATGACCATCGGGAATGGCCTGCAGGAGGATACGTTTCTTGGGCCGGTGATCCGGCAGGGGCATAAAGACCGGACGGTTGCCTACATTGAACAGGGGATCGCGGAAGGGGCGAAGCTGCTCAGGGATGGCCGGGAGGATGCTGCGGTGCAGGAAGCGGGTTATTTTATCGGGCCAACGTTGTTTGACGGAGTGACGGAGGAGATGAAGATCTGGCAGGAGGAGGTCTTTGCGCCGGTGCTGTCGGTCATCCGGGTGAAGGATGTCGCTGAGGCGGTGGAGATTGCGAACCGCTCGCGGTTTGCGAATGGAGCGTGTATTTTCACCAATGATGGCGGCAAAGTCCGCTATTTCCGCGAGCATATCGAATCCGGGATGCTGGGTGTCAATGTAGGCGTACCGGCACCGATGGCCTTCTTCCCGTTCTCGGGCTGGAAGGATTCATTCTACGGCGATCTTCATGCGAACGGAAGCGACGGGGTGGAATTCTATACGCGCAAAAAAGTGGTCACCGCCCGTTGGCAGTAGGGCGAAGATGAAGGGGGGACATCAGGTGGAACGGATCAAATTAACGACAGCGCAGGCGCTGGTTAAATTTCTGAATCAGCAGTATGTCGATTTCGGCGGCGGGCCGGAACGCTTCGTGCACGGTGTATTCACCGTGTTCGGACATGGCAATGTACTCGGACTCGGACAGGCACTTCAGGAAGCGCCGGGGGAACTGACGGTCTATCAGGGACGCAACGAGCAGGGAATGGTTCATGCGGCGACCGCGTTCGCCAAGCAGAGCCGCAGGCGGAAGATTATGGCCTGTACCGCTTCGGTAGGGCCGGGGGCGGCCAATATGCTGACGGCTGCCGCTACGGCGACGGCGAATCAGATTCCGGTGCTGCTGCTGCCGGGGGATACTTTTGCCACCCGCCAGCCGGACCCGGTGCTGCAGCAGATGGAGCATACCTATAATCTGTCGATCTCGGTTAACGACGCCTTCAAGGCAGTAAGCAAATACTGGGACCGGGTCTGCCGGCCTGAGCAGCTGATGTCGGCTATGCTGAATGCAATGCGGGTGCTGACGGATCAGGCGGATACCGGGGCGGTAACAATCGCGCTGCCGCAGGATGTACAGGGGGAGGCTTGGGAGTATCCGCTTGATTTCTTCCGCAAAAGAGTTCACCGCGTCCTTCCCCGGCTTCCGCATCCGGCTGAGATCGCTGCTGCTGCCGAGCTGATTGCGGGCAAGCAGCGGCCGCTGCTGATCTGCGGCGGCGGTGTCCGGTACAGTGATGCCGGAGAGGCACTGCGCGCTTTTGCAGAGAAATTCGCCATCCCGTTCGGGGAGACCCAGGCCGGAAAAAGCGCGGTCGCCAGCAGCTTCGAATACAACCTCGGCGGTATCGGTGTCACCGGCAATGGCTGCGCCAACGCGCTGGCCCGGGAGGCTGATCTGGTGATCGGCGTCGGCACCCGGTTTACGGATTTCACAACAGCTTCCAAGAGCCTGTTCGGTCATCCCGAGGTGAAATTCCTGACGCTCAACGCCTCGCCGTATCACGCGGCCAAGCTGGATGCGCTGGCTGTTGTCTGTGATGCTGCGGAAGGATTGAACGCATTATCCGCAGCTCTGGAGGAGCGGGGGTACCGCTCAGCGTATACGGATGAGATCGCGGAGGCCAAGGAGGCTTGGAGCGCGGAGAGAGTACGTCTCGCCGGTGTGGAATATCCGGGGAATGCCGGAGATGCGGGCAGCTTGCCGGGTGGCATGACGGAAGGTAGTGTTAAGCAGGATCTGGCTGATCGCGCAGCAGATTCGTTTATTCCGGAGATAGCTGGTCATCTGGATGAGAAGCTCACCGAATATGCTGAAGTGCTGGGTACTTCGCTTACACAGACGCAAGTGCTGGCGATCCTCAATGACACCATACCGCAGGATGCAATTGTCATTGGAGCCGCAGGCAGTCTTCCGGGAGACATGCAGCGGATGTGGAACTCGGAGATACCGGATACCTATCATATGGAATATGGATTCTCTTGTATGGGCTATGAAATCTCGGGTGCGCTGGGTATCAAAATAGCCGAGCCGCAGCGCGAGGTCTACGCGCTGGTCGGCGACGGCAGTTACCAGATGCTGCATTCAGAGCTGGTAACCAGCCTGCAGGAGAACCGCAAGATTAACGTCATTCTTCTGGATAATGCAGGCTTCGGGTGCATTAATAACCTGCAGATGGAGCAGGGAATGGACAGCATGGCAACGGAATTCCGTCACCGGGGTCCGGACGGCCAGCTCAGCGGTGAACTAATGCGTATCGACTATGCTGCGAGCGCTGCCGGTTATGGGGTTCAGACCTTCCGCGCGGCGACAGCCGGGGAGCTTCAGGCTGCTCTGGCGGCGGCCCGGAAGTCGGAACGCTCCACGCTGATCGACATCAAGGTGCTGCCCAAGACGATGACCCATGGCTATGGGGCCTGGTGGAATGTGGGGGTAGCTGAAGTATCCGGCAGTAAGGCTGTGCAGGCTGCTTACCAGCAAAAATCCAGCGAGCTGAAGAAGGCCCGCAGCTACTGAGAGTGCACAGGGTTTACTGAAACGGAAGCCCTCCTACTTGAAGGAGGGCGCAGCCGTTGCGACTTGCCGAAACGGCGGGCTGGTCAGCTTCCTGAAGCCACATCATGAAGATGAAGCCTGCCATACTTGGGATTGTGGAAGGGGTAGAACAAGATGATGTTCCGAGAACATGCCATCCAGCTGGCCATTGCTCCGATCGCCTGGACCAATGATGATATGCCTGAGCTTGGGCAGGGCAATACCTTCGAGCAGTGCATCAGCGAAATGGCGCTTGCCGGGTATCAGGGCAGTGAAGTCGGCAACAAATACCCGCGCTCCCCGGAGGTGCTGCGCCGGGCATTGGAGCTGCGCGGTCTGAAGATTGCCAGTGCCTGGTTCAGTGCGTACCTGACGGTACGCCCGTATGAGGAGACGGCAGAAGCTTTTTGCATACACCGTGATTTCCTGCATGAGATGGGCGCCAAAGTCATTGTAGTATCCGAACAGGGACGGAGCATTCAGGGACAGATGGACACGCCGCTGTTCGCTGACAAACCGGTATTTACCGGCCAGGAGTGGGCGGCGCTTGCGGCTGGTCTGGGCGGACTGGGGCGGCTGGCGGCTGAGAAGGACATGACACTGGTGTATCACCATCATATGGGGACCGGTGTGCAGACGGCTGCGGAAATCACCCGGCTCATGGAGCTTACCGATCCTGGTGAAGTGTCGCTGCTGTACGATACGGGGCATCTGGCCTTCTCCGGTGAGAACCCGCTGGAGGTTCTGCGCGAGCATCTGCCGCGGATCAGGCATGTGCATCTGAAGGACATCCGGCCGGAAGTGGTCCAGCGGGTGACTACGGAGAAGCTGAGCTTCCTCCAGGCGGTAAAAGCGGGAGCGTTCACCGTACCGGGGGATGGCTGTATTGCGTTCTGGGAGATTTTTGCCGAGCTGGCTGCCTCCCCCTATACGGGGTGGTTCGTCGTCGAAGCGGAGCAGGACCCGGCGCTTGCCGATCCGCTGGAATATGCCATCAAGGCACGGCGTTATATCCGGGAACTCAGCGGTTTATAAGCCATAAGGGTGGTAGTCGTTATAGCTGAGGGGTGAAAGTATGCGGGGGTGCACGGCTGCGGCTGTGCTTACTCCGCTTTTTCATGGAATGGTGGTTGATGGGGGGCACCCGTATGATAAAAATGGGCTGGGGGCGTGAATAAGGAGCAGGAGTAGGCGAGAAATCACATTTTTCAGGTAACCGCCGACCCTCCCGCCGCTCGTCCCTGGTGACATCCGCCTCCACATCCCGGGTGCTGGCTCCTATTCCTTTGGGCTATATAGATTGTACTTGTAAGTTGTCCGTTCTGGGATGGCCGTGACTGCTAATGCTCCAACAGTTATATAATTCTCCTATGTCACTTTTCCCTGTTTGTATATTTTTCAAGTTCAATCAATATAACTCATCGTTTCTGCTGATGTCCGTCCATCGGGTTGTTTCCACATATATCCACACCTAGCTTGCTTAACCCAAGCAGGCAGGGCATAAGAAGCTGGCGGGGAAGATAGCTGCGGCGAATTGACTTTATCTGGTTGGCTGGACCGGGAGCGCGTATGCTATAATGGCAGGAATTCGGGCAGAAGTTATGTCTATGACCCCCTCAGTTGAATGTCTGTATTTGCCGCGGCTTCGTTCAGAGCGGTGTTTGTTATTGAGCGGCCGGACCGCGGACGGGTATCTAGATGGTTGTGGAGGAGGTTGTCTATTGTTTCGTACCTGGTATCGCCGATTGGTGCTGTCCTATTTCCCTATTTTTTTGCTGACGGTGACGATTCTGATCTTTGCCTCATTTGTGTTTATTAACGATATCTCCCGGATGGAGACGAAGAAAGCAGACCGCATCTCAGCCAGCTATCTCAGGGATAGTGTGGACCGGACGATCAAGGAAGCCGAGTTGTCGGTGCTGGAAGCGGTTGAGCGAAGCGATATCTACAAGCTCTATTTCAATAATCAAGGCGAGCCGGAGCAGGGAACAGTCTATGCAGTTGCCCAGAGTCTGCGTAATATGATGAAAGAATCCTCGTATATTCAATCCGTCTATTTGTATGACCGTGTCCATGGAAGCGTTTTAACAGATACGGGCTTGAAGGAGCTTGAAGGATTCTTCGACGAGGACTGGATTAAGGCCATGACCTCCACTCCAGTGTTACCGGAAGGGTGGCAGCCGGTCAGGGAGTATAATTCTGACCTGTTTCAGCGTACCCCCATCCGTGTGCTGACTACCAACAAAGCGATGCCGCTTCCCTTCGGCTCCGGGGGCATGCTGGTCATCAATCTCAAAATGAGCGCCATGGAGCAGCTTATCGACAGTATGGTCAACCAGCAGCTTTCTTACATGACCATTCTGGACAGTAACGGGGAGACGCTGTACCAAGCGCATTCCGACACTGAGGGTGCCACCCGCGGCAAGCTGCTGAATACGCTGAAGCTGGAGAGAAACGGCTGGACGTTCGCAAGCGGAATCAAGGCCGGGAACCTGTTCAATTGGGTTTCTGTGATTTCTTATCTCTGGGTAGCGATTGCCATCGGGACTGTAGTATGTGCGATATTGTATCTGATCTATGTGACCCGGCGCAATTATAAACCGATCCAGGTGATTATGAACCGGATTGAAGGCCATCAGATCCGCATGATGGATCAGTCTACCGACAGGCCTGACGAGATGATGCTTATTGACGGGGTGCTGGAGGATCTGATCAATCACATGACCGATTATGATAAAAAAAGCAGGGAGAACCTGCTTCTGCAGCGCAGCAAGCTGTTCACCGATCTGCTGCATAGCGAGCGGCTGGAGCAGGTGACCCAGCGGCTGGAGGAGCTGTCGCCCCTTACCGGTGCCGAGGCCTCATCACGCTTCATGGTTGTATTAGCTGAGATTAACCAGTATGAGCAGGTCTTCGAGGACCGCTATACCCGCGGCGACCAGAATACGCTTAAGTTTGCCCTGATGAATGTGTTCCAGGAACTGGCGCGGAATTCGGAGCTGCAGGGGTGGGCAGAGTGGGTAGGAACCGAGCGCGCTGCGATTCTCTTCCTGGCAACCGGCAGCGATCAGGAGATGGAGGCCAAGATCCGCATCTTCGCGGAGGACTGCCGCTCTTGGGTAGAGCAGAATCTGCGGATTTCGCTCAGCTTCGGGATTGGCTCCGCAGCAGCCGGGCCGGCCAAGATCCGGGAGTCTTATGCTGCAGCCGAATATATCATGCAGCATAAGCTGCTGATCTATGGGGATATCGCTTTGGCCGAGAGCGGCGAAGCGCGCCAGCCGCTGCTGGAGACGTATAAATATCTGCAGATGATCGCGGAGTTCGTGAAGCACTTCCGCATGTCGAGCGGACAGTGGCGGGAGCAGCTGGAGCGGATCTTTGAAGCGTTTGAACAGGATTTCCTGAAGGACGAAGAGATCCGTTCCCTAATCCAGGCTATGCTGCAGATGCTGGGCCGGGAAGTGGCGGTAATGTCCGAGCAGCTGCAGGACGAGCTGTCGGCGGAGAATGCGCAGGTCCGGCTGAAGCAGCTGGAAGAGGCCGAGGCCATCCATGAAGTGAAGGCTATTTTATTTGAATATGTCACCGATTTATTCCGCACCTATGTCTCTGTCAGCGAAACCAAAAGCTACCGGGCCATGGTCAATGAGATGAAGGATTATATCGAAGAAAATTTTGCCAATCCCGATCTGTCGCTGAAGCATCTGAGTGACCGGTTCCAGGTCTCCGGCAAATATGCCAGCTATCTGTTCAAGACGGAATTCAAAATGAAGTTTGTGGACTTCCTCACTGAGCTGCGGATGAAGGAAGCTGAGCAGCTGCTGGCGGAGACGGATTATTCCCTGCAGGATATCGCGCTTCAAGTAGGATATGCGAATGCCATTTCATTCGGCAGGGTATTCAAACGGATTGCCGGCATCACGCCGGGCGATTACCGCTCCTCGAAACGCCGCGAAGCCTCCAGAACCTGAGCCGCAGGTTGGGCCGAAGCTTCAACATGGTTACATCAGCTACACTCTGTACACCCAGGCCGCATCACTCGTCCGCTAACCTCCGAAAAAGGGGTGCGAACAGCGATGCGGCCTATATTTTTGCCGATGTGAAAGCGGTTTATCGTACGAAAATCGTTGGTCTGATAAACCGGATGTCCGAATTCAGGCGCTGTAGCTCATCCGAAACAGGTTTATTGCCAGACCCCCAAAAGTTATGGAATACTGTGGGCATCCCGAAGCAGCAAGCAGCCTTGAACGCTAAAGGCCCATGTTGCTTGAGGGACACCGCTAAGAATCGGGCACTATACAAGCTCGGGGGTATCATGAAGTCACCATTATAGCCTGCTAAGGCGAGGGAGATGGAACAATGACAGTGAACGTAAACCAAAGAGTTCTGAAGAAGGCAATCGGCATCGGCTTGACCGCAGTAATGGGGGCTACTCTGCTTGCAGGCTGCTCCTCTGATGGCAAGAGCAATTCGGCAGCCGGAGGTACAGAAGCACCCGCTAAAGCCGAACGCGTAACTCTAAAGGTGGAGATCTTCGACCGCGGCAAAAGTCCGAAGCAATACACGATTACCAATAACTTTATGTCCCAGATGATTCAGAAAAATTTCGGTGATCCCAATAACATTGACGTCGAATTTGTACCGGTGCAGCGCTCCGAGGAAGTCACGAAGCTGAATGTACTTATGGCAAGTAACTCCGATGTGCCGGATATTGTGTTTACTTATGATTCCAGCGTCTTCTACCGTTATGCCCAGCAAGGCGGGCTGACGGATGTCGGTCCCCTTCTTGAAGAGCACGGTCAGACGCTGACAAAATTCATTGGTGACGAGACGATGGCCTTCGGCCAGCTCGACGGCAAGCAGTTCGCCATCCCGGGTAAACGGGCGATTACAGGCCGCTATACTTCATACATCCGCCAGGACTGGCTGGATAAGCTGGGGCTGCCGGTACCGAAGAATACCGATGAGCTGTACACTACTTTGAAAGCGTTTAAAGAGAAGGACCCGGGCGGTCTTGGCAGCAAAACCATTCCGATGGGCATGTCCCTTGGCTCGGCTCAGCTAGAGACGCTGATCTACTCCTTCATTAAGCCGATCAGCGGCGATCTGACCTACAGCCAGCGCTACGAGCTGCCGCTGCATGAGGGCTTTAAGGATGCGGCACAGTTCCTCAACAAGCTCTACAATGAAGGGCTGGTCAGCAAGGACTTCAGTCTGGATGAAGACAAGGCCCAGGTGTCCAAGGACATTCAGAACGGCAACGTCGGCTTCTTCTCCGAGGATGTGGATAGCCTGTTCTATGCCGACGGTACGCTGGATAATCTCTACAAGAATGTACCGGGCAGCAAGCTGCTGCCGGCGGATGTCCTCACCAATGCCAAGGTGGACAATAAGTATATCAAATCCCGCTATGCCTCGAACGGCATGTACATCATGATCCCTAAGAGCAGCAAACGTGCAGTGGAAGCGGTGAAATACCTTGACTGGATGGCGACAGGCAACAATCTGATTGACATCTACAACGGTGTTGAAGGCGAGAACTACGATATGGTGGACGGCATCCCGGTCGTTAAGGCTGATGTATCCCAGGAATTCCAAGACCGTCTGTTCACTTCCGGGGACACCGCGATTATCTCCAACGGCAAGAACCTCGGCGACCAGGCTATGAATGAGAAAGCTTGGATTATGGGCTTCCCTGCGAACAACCAGGAGGCGCTGAAGCAGTCGATCGATATTGCCAACACGGATACCGTGGGTCCTATCGTCTTCGGTAAGCCGATTGAAGCAGAATCGAAATACGGCACTACGCTCAGCGACAAGCTCAACGTCATTATCGTGAAGACCGCGATGGCGAAGCCGGAGGAGTTCGATACCACCTTCGAGCAGGAAATGAAGGATTACATGTCTCTGGGCGGAGACAAGCTGAAAGCGGAGCTGGAGCAGGCGCTAACAGAGATTTCAGCCAAATAAACTAAAAAAAGTGAAAACCGGGGGGAGCTGGCATGCTGCTCTGCCCGGTTTTTTCTCCATAGGAGGAGAGTAACTTGAGCAAAGCGTCCTACATCAGACGGTATTGGCAACTATACGCGCTGCTTTCACTGCCCATTATGTATTTCCTGATTTTCCGCTATGGCCCTATGTATGGGGTACAGATTGCCTTTAAGGATTTCAACCTGTTCCAGGGGATCAACGGCAGTGAGTGGATCGGCTTCGATGCCTTCCGCGAGGTTTTTGGCATGAAAGAGTTTTACAGCAGTCTGCGCAACACGTTTTTATTGAACTTTCTGGATTTGGTTGTATCTTTCCCGGCCCCGATTATTCTCGCCATTATGCTATATGAAGTGAAGTCGGTATGGTTCAAAAAAATATCACAGACCCTTCTCTACATTCCCCACTTTATTTCCTGGGTGATTATCGGGGGAATCGTCTATCAATTGTTCGGCAACCAATCCGGTATGGTGAACGGGGTGCTGGAGAGCATGGGGCTGAACCCCATTCCTTTTTTGACCGAAAAAAATCCATGGCTGATTACCTATCTGTTCACTGGTGTCTGGCAAAGTGCCGGCTGGGGAACCATCCTGTATCTGGCGGCGCTTACCGGTGTCAACCGCGAGCTGTTTGAAGCTGCCGAGGTGGATGGGGCGACCAGAATGAAGAAGATCCGCTACATTACGCTGCCCAGTATCAAACCAACCATTATTACCCTGCTGATTCTCAATCTGGGGAAAATGGTCAGCATCGGCTTCGATCGTCCTTACATCATCGGGAATACGGCAGTGCGTGAATATTCCGATGTGCTCAGTACCTTCGTCTACCGGATTGGTCTGGAATCGGGCCAGTATACGCTGGCGACTGTAGTTGGATTATTCCAAGCTGTGGTTGGACTGGTATTCATCCTTGGTTCCAATTATATATCGAAAAAAGTGACCGGCAACGGCATTCTATGATAATGAAGAAAGGAGGCGGAGTACTATGAGTGAACGTACCTCAAACCGGATATTCGATATCGTTAATGTTACCTTTATTACCCTGTTCGTGCTGTTTTGTCTGGCTCCGTTTGTACACGTGATTGCGGTGTCCCTCAGCTCCACGCGGGCCATTACTTCCGGGGAAGTAACGATTTTCCCGATTGAACTGAACTGGAAGGCTTATGTGCAGGTCTTTACCGACAATGCAATGATCCGCTCGCTGATCTTCACTATTATCCTGACGGTTGCTACTACGGTATTATGTATGCTCTTCACAATCGCAGCCGCTTATCCGCTGACCAAAAGCAAGCTGAAGGGCCGTACCATGTTCATGTATCTGATCATCATCACCATGTTCTTCAGCGGTGGGATTATTCCTGAATACCTGCTGATCCGTGATCTGCATATGATTGATACAGTCTGGTCGCTGATTCTGCCCGGTCTGGTCAGCCCGTTCAACCTGATTATCCTGATCTCATTCTTCCGCAGCATCCCGCCGAGTCTGGAAGAATCAGCCGAGATCGACGGTAGCTCGCATTTCCGCACCCTGATGAAAATTGTTCTGCCGTTATCCATGCCGGTTATGGCTACACTTGCGCTCTTCTACGCGGTTGGCCGCTGGAACGGATTCCAGGATTCCCTGATGTATATCAATAATCCCGATCTGTATCCGCTTCAGCTGAAGCTCTTCCAGATGGTTCAGAACAATATGATCACTGAGCTGACACAGCTGGAGGGGGCGGCCCGCACCAAGCTGCCGCCGGAGAGCCTCAAGGCTGCTACTGTCGTCTTCGCTACCGTTCCGATTCTTGTAGTCTATCCTTGGCTGCAGAAATATTTCGTCAGTGGTGTGATGCTTGGTGCGGTCAAGGGCTAACCTGCAACACTGCGCTATAGGGAAAGGAGAGAACGGATATGGAGGATAAAGGCGAATTCGCATTCTCAACCTGCTGGAACATCAGGCGTCACACTACAGGTGACGGGATGCTGAATGAGATCCGTGAGCTGGGCTTCCGGCGGGTGGAGCTGAATTACAATGTGACGGAAACAATGCTGGCTACGATTGAACCGATGATTGAGCGGGGGGAGATCGGCGTATCCAGTGTCCATAACACCTTCCCCCACGTGGCAGACCCTGATTATGGCACGGATTCCGTGCTGCTGGGCTTCGCAGACAGGGAGAAGAGGAAGCGGGCGGTAGACCTGCTGGTCCGTTCGGCAGAGTATGCCGATCGCTTCGGCGGGGAAGCTGTGGTGGTGCATCCCGGCGAAGTGCCTTTTCCGGGTGATATCTCCGGGGAGCTGGAGCAGCTCTATGGCGGGCAAGGGAAGAATTCGGAGGCTTACCGGAGGAAGTGGGCAGAGCTGCTCGAACGGCGTGAAGCCTATAGCGCGGGTTATGTGCAGACGATTATCGAAAGTCTGGATGAAGTATGTAACCGCGCCGCGTCCAAGGGACTGAATGTCCGCTTCGGGATCGAGACACGTTCCAAGCCGCAGCAGATTCCGACGCTTGCCGAAGCCAAGACTATAATAAGCGCGCTGCAAGGAGCGCCTGTCGGCATCTGGTATGACACCGGTCATGCCATTATGATGGACCGTCTGGGACTGTACGACAGCATCGGGGAGATGGAAGGGCTGATGGATGACATTGTCGGTGTCCACATCCATGAGACTATCGGTCTCTCCGACCACTGGTGTCCCTATGTGAACAGCGGGAACCCCGATTTCTATGACGCCTATTTGCCGATGATTGAACGGGCGCAGGTTAAGGTGTATGAGCTGAAGGCGGCCTGCCGCCCGGAGGAGATTCATGAGAGCCACCGTCTGCTTACGGCCAAGCTGGATAGGCTGAGTGCGTCTTATATATATGAGAAGCGCTAAAGAAATAAACAAAAAGCAAAAGAAGATATAGCAAGATTTTCTGCAAGGAGGAAGCATAATGTATAAGCAGCTGGTGGACAGCAATGACAGAGCAGTGGAGAAGGGCATATCCCGGCAGGTGCTTGATACGGAGAACCGGTATTACGGAGGAACCATTGATCCCCATACGGGTGTTGCCTGGGTCAATCATACAACCGGAACGCCGACTGACATGTGTTATTGGGGGGCTGCCCTGGCGAACCCCGATTCCAAATACTACCGGAATATGGAGATCCTGGACCGATTGAGGCTGGCCACAGAGTTTGTGCTGCGCTTCCAGCATGAGGACGGCTCGATTTCCCCGGGCTGGACGAACTATCATTCTCCGCCGGATACGGCCTTCGTTGTGGTAGGCTATGCACAATTGTATCAATTGCTGGCTAAGCAGGAGTGGGCTCCGCTTCAGCCGGTGCTGGACAATATGCTCCTGTTTCTTGAACGGACCCTTCCCGTGATGCTTACGGGAGGTGTTCACACCCCGAATCACCGCTGGGTACTGTGCGCTGCACTTGGATTCCTGCATGAGCTGTTCGGAGTGGAAGAGGCCGTACAGCGGGCCAGCCAGTGGCTGGCGGAAGGCATGGATATTACGCCGGACGGGGAATGGACAGAGCGGAGCAACGGCATTTACAGCGCTGTTAGCGACATCATGCTGATTCATGCCGCCCGTCTGCTGAACCGGCCTGAGCTGCTGGACCCGGTCCGGCAGAACCTGCACATGATGGTCTACCTGGTTCATCCTTCGGGTGAGGTTGTGACCGATTATTCCGGGCGGCAGGATCTGGGGAGCGTGCATGATCTGTCTCCCTATTATTTGCCGTATGCCATTCTTGCCCGTTCCGACAAGGATACTGTGCTGGCAGGCATGGCAGAATGGGCAGGGAGAGCACTTGCCGATCCCGGTGTCTGCTCGGCCAATGTGCTGGTGCGGCTGCTGCTGGAGCCGGAGCTCCAGCAGCCGTTCGAGTCAGCGGCAGGGCTGCCCGAACAGTATGAGAAAATACTGAACGGTGATTTCCTGCGGCACAGCTATCTGCAGGAAATGGAGTCTGCTGGTCATCAGGGGCGGATTTTCCACAGCCGACTGCATACCGATTTCGGAGCCCCCGTTGCCCGGATCAGAGATGGGGATACCAGCGTGACGCTGATCACGGAGACGCCATCGTTCTTTGCGCTGCGTCATGGTGCCGCAAGGCTGTTGGCGGTACAGCTGGCTTCCTATTTCTATCCCGGCTTTGTGCCGATGCAGGAGATGACTAGACTTCCGGAGGGATACCTCTTGAAGGGAGAACAGAAGAAGGGCTACTACGGTCCGGTTGAAGGTGCGCTTCTTCCGCCTTCAGCGGGTACAGCGCTCAGTCCCTGGTATCTGCTGCCGCACCAGAGCCGTCTGCTGACGCATGAACAGACGCTATCCGTGGAGGCAGAGGTGCAGCGCACCGGGACGGGCTGGACCATCCGGCTGCATTGTGAGGAACCGGGCGAGGTCATGGCACAGCTGTCTTTCAATTTTGGCTGGGAAGGAAACTTCACCTCCGGAGAGCTGCAGACTGTGGAAGAGGACTGCTGCCTGTGGACAGGCGGTAAACTCCGCTATACTTATGGCGGGGACTGGATAGAGCTGACGGGGGGAGAAATGGCTCATCGGGCAACATCGGTACGTGAGGCTAAGCTGCAGAATAACTGCAAGGCAGTGCTGGTTAATCTGATGACCCCGTTTGATAAGACGTTCACCCTTACGCTTTCTCCTTCTATAATAGGAGGCGGCAATTAAAGTATAAGAGACTGCAATTGAAATGGTGTGGTCTTGCAGCTGCCAGCATCTTCGGATGCTGGTGTTTTTGTGCATATATCTGGTTATACAGCCTGAACCGTGCATCCTCCGGCCGCACCAGGCATCCGCATCATTAATAATGTCCGGTTGCCTGCTTTGCTCTGAGACTCCCGTTCAGGGGATAACTGTACCGGGGAGTTTTAATTGCACTCTGTACACTTATTTAACTCTGTTAGGGCATAAAAGGATACTTTTCCCTTTTTTAATTGTACAGAATGCAGTTATTCCTGCTCATCCGGTTTTTACGCCGTTTTTAGTTGTACCAAATACAATTATCCGCTATGCGTTACGTACGGCCAACTCAAGTACACCGTGCTGCTTAACGGTCTGTCACATCAAAGTACATTTTTATGTCCTGCTATGCAATATAGATACAAATATTAGGAGGAAAATCACTGCTAGTTCAGAACGTATGTTCTATTGTAGCTAAAGATGTATTAATCTTTCGGAGGATGATAGTTATGATGGACAAGATTAAGTTTCTGATAGAGGCCAAGCAAGCAACCTATGCAGGTAAGGGGCCGGAGTTAATCCCGTCCCGGCCGGCGTCTCATGATCTGGAATTTGTGCGCGGGAACCTGAAATACATAGACACCTACCTAGGTTCGGAGAAGTTTGCCGGAGAGGAAGCCTTGTGGGAGGATGACCAGCCGCTGTGGGCGATGAATTACGCCGGGCGTGTGACTGCGGAAGGCTTCAGCGGAGACTTCCTGAAAGCCGCCCTGCAGCTGGTGCCGGAGGATAAACCCTTCCGCGGGCCGGAGCATTATACGGATGGCCATCTCATCTATAAATGCTCAGTAGACGGGGACTTCTCCTGGTTCAGCGGGTCAGAGGTGATTTGGGCCGGAGATACAATGGTCTATGAATGTATGTTTCATGGCGGTGTAGTTAAGGAGTAGCACGCGGAACGTCCTTTCCTGCCAAACGCGCGCCCGGACGATGCTCAACACAAAAAGTCTCCCGAGCAGCCAATTCATGGCCTATAGGAGACTCTGTTGTTCAGTCAATCGCCACCACCGCCGCCGCCGGAATCCCCGCCACCGCCGGAATCGCCACCACCACCGCCGAAATCACCGCCGCCATGTCCTCCATGACCGCCGCTATCCATGCCGCCGTGGCCGCCGTGATGACCGCCGCTATCCCAACTGCTTCCGCCATGGCTGTGGTTATGATGCCCGTGATGATGGCTGGCTCCGCTGTGCCCGTCATGGTGATGGTGATCATCGCTGCGGCTGTCTCCGGCAGAGTTGTTCAGATCTGGCCCCGGAAAGAAATAATTATCAGCCGAATTATTTCTGTGCTCGTAATGCTTGTTTTTGCGTTGAAGACGATTACTGTGATTAATCCCCAGCATAGCGACATATACAACTACTCCAACAAATACAATGCTACCGATCATGCTGAATCGCTCCTTTGTAAGAAAGTAGAAAAGCGTCCTTAACCGGATCATACCATAATTTTGCAAATCTATGCTGTGATTACACAGTAGGGCGGACCGCGATCCGTCATAATCGGGAGCTTGGCTCAATTGTCCACACTTAGGTGAAACGGGAGAACCGCTCTGAATCCTGCTTGTATTGTCCGGGAGTGAGGCCCGTGTATTTCTTGAATACCTTGGTGAAATAGCTCTGGTCGTTGAAATGCAGCCGGGAGGCAATATCCGACAGCGGAATGCCGGGCAGCTCCATCAGCCGTTTGGCTTCTTCGACCCGCTGTTGCTGGATATAATCGCTGATGGCGGTTCCGGTCTCCTTTTTGAACAGCTGAGACAGATAACTGGCGTTAAGTCCGGTGAATTCGGCCAGCCTGCTGAGCGGAATCTCTTCATATAAATGATTGTAAATATAATTCTGGCACAGCGCGGAGATGCGGGAGAGCTTCGAACTGCGGCTGCCCAGCACCTGGTCGGCGAAGTCACAGAGAGCGGCAAGCTGGGCGCGGTCCACGGCCGGAATATCATGAAGCTCTTCAATATGCTGGATGTGAAAGTCGCTGAGGGTATAGGCAATCTCCCAGAACAGCCCGCCTTCAATCGCTGCGCGTGTCGCCAGTGTAATGGAGGAGACGGCCAGGTTTTTTTTGCTGCGCAGCTGGCTTTTCTTCGACAACCGTCCGTAGCTCTCTTCCGAAAAAGAAGCCTGGGTCCGCAGCAGCCCCGCCTTGTCCCCGTTCGCAATATGGCGGAACATCTCCCGCTCCAGCATCGGGTCATGGTGCAGCCAGGTGTTCTCGCGGCGGTAGGACAGGTCCAGATCCGGGCTGTCATCCGGCTGCGGGACAGACTGCTCCGCATTGCCCGCAGCCAGCAGCAGCTCTGTAATGGACAATGCCTCACCGGTGGCGAGGGTGTAGAGCAGCAGCGCAGCATGATACCAGCGCATCCGGCTGAGCACAGGCAAGCTGCGGTAATACTGCTGCCAGCCTTCCTGCTGCCCCGGAGGAATGCTGTAATCGCGCATCAGGCTGGCCGCGTTATCTCCGGTGACCGGTGCGCTTAGCACCGGACCGATGAGGATGGCTCCGCCGGCATGATCTGCTTCAGGCAGCTGGAGAATAATGAAATTCTCCAGGAAGCCGGTAGTATGCAGATACGGCGGAGCCGCAGTGCGGGCAGCCTTCCCGGCAGCTGTTGCAGCAGGGCTGCTCCTACGGGCAATATCCATGACCTCTTGAAGCAGGGAGTGAGCCCCCTGAACGGCCGGGCGGCATTCGAATGCCGGAGGCAGGGTCAGCCGGGGAGTGTCTGCGGCATCCAGCCACATGACCGGAACCCGGTAAGCCTCATATATCAGCTTGCAGGTATACTCTACTCCTTCGCGTTCTTCCATGTTCTCGGGCATAACCAACACTTCCTTTTCTTATATAACCAAATTACCAAAAATCCAAATAAAATGCCATAAATGCCGGAACAAGTCGTATAAAATAAAGAAAAGAAAACGCATTCTTAGGAGGGCTACACTATGGCAACGGCAACAGCAGCGGAAATCCGGCAGCTAATTTCACAAATGACACTTGAAGAGAAGGCTGGACTCTGCTCCGGACTGGATTTCTGGAATACCAAAGGCATTGAACGGCTGGGCATTCCTTCACTGATGGTAACAGACGGGCCTCATGGTCTCCGTAAGCAGCAGGGAAGTGCGGACCATCTGGGCCTGCATAACAGCGTACCGGCGACTTGTTTTCCGTCAGCAGCGGGTCTGGCTTCTTCCTGGGACCGTAAGCTGATTGCCCGGGTAGGCGAGGCATTGGGGGCGGAATGTCAGGTCGAGAATGTTGCTGTTCTGCTCGGGCCGGGCAATAATATCAAGCGTTCACCGCTGAATGGCCGGAACTTTGAATATTTCTCGGAAGATCCTTATTTGGCTTCGGAGATGGCCGCGCATCATGTGAAGGGAGTGCAGAGCCAGGGGGTCGGGACTTCACTGAAGCATTTTGCCGCCAATAATCAGGAACACCGCCGGATGTCCGTGGATGCCGTTATTGATGAGCGGACCCTCCGCGAGATCTATCTGGCCAGCTTCGAAGGCACGGTGAAGCAGAGCCAGCCTTGGAGCGTGATGTGTTCCTATAACCAGGTGAATGGTGAGTATGCTTCAGAGAGCCATAAGCTGCTGACGCAAGTGCTTCGCGACGAGTGGGGCTTTGAAGGCTTTGTTGTGTCCGACTGGGGTGCGGTCAATGAGCGGGTGAAGGCGCTGCAGGCGGGTCTGGAGCTGGAAATGCCGTCAAGCGGAGGCATCGGCGACGCCAAGATCGTAGCTGCAGTGAACAACGGGGAGCTGTCCGTGGAGACTCTGGATCTTGCGGTAGAGCGGATGCTGGCTTTTATCTTCAAGAGTACGGGCAGCCGGGACGAACAGGCCGTCTTCGATCAGGACAAACATCATGCACTGGCACGTGAGGTGGCCCGGGAGAGCATGGTGCTGCTGAAGAACGAAGACAGTGTTCTGCCGCTTGCCAAGAGCGGTACCCTGGCAATTATCGGCGAATTCGCCAAGACACCGCGCTATCAGGGCGGCGGCAGCTCGCATGTGAATCCGACGAAGCTGGATGATGCTTTCATCGAGATGCAGGCGGTTGCAGGTGATCGGGCTAGCTTCCTCTACGCACAGGGGTATGAGCTGGCCAGCGATGAGGTTAATGAGGAACTGTTGCAGGAAGCCCGCGATACAGCGGTGAAAGCGGATGCTGCCGTGCTGTTCCTTGGATTGCCTGACCGCTATGAGTCGGAAGGTTATGACCGCAGCCACCTGTCGCTTCCGGCGAGCCATCTGGCTCTGCTCGATGCTGTGGCTGAGGTTCAGAGTAACATTATCGTGGTGCTCAGCAACGGCTCTCCAGTAGAAATGCCTTGGCTGCCGCAGACGAAGGCTGTGCTGGAAGGATATCTCGGGGGGCAGGCTTTTGGCGGCGCGGTGGCCGATCTGCTCTTTGGTGAAGTAAGCCCAAGCGGCAAACTGGCGGAGACGTTCCCGCAGAAGCTGAGCGACAATCCATCATTCCTGAATTTCCCTGGAGAAGGCGATACCGTGGAGTACAAGGAAGGCTTGTTTGTCGGCTACCGTTATTATGATAAAAAAGAAATTGAGCCGCTGTTCCCGTTCGGGTTCGGACTCAGCTATACAGAATTCGAGTACAGCAATTTGTCGCTGGATCAGACCAGCATCAAGGATACGGACACCGTAAAGGTTAAGGTGACCGTTAAGAACACCGGCAGCAGAGCAGGCAAAGAGACCGTGCAGCTCTATGTCAGCGATGTAGAGAGCAGCGTGCTCCGTCCGCTGCAGGAGCTGAAGGGCTTCGACAAGATTGAGCTGCAGCCGGGGGAAGAATGCGACGTAACCTTTACACTGAATAAGCGCTCCTTTGCCTACTACAATGTGAAGCTGGCCGACTGGCATGTGGAGAGCGGGATGTTCAAGATCGCCGTAGGTTCATCCTCACGCGATATCCGCCTCACCGCAGAGCTGGAGGTAGTATCGACGACGAAGCTGGCCGTAAGGTTCCACCGCAACTCTACGGTCGGAGATCTGCTGGCGAATCCGCTGACTGAGGGCAAAGCCAAGAATTACGGCAGTATCTTCGGGATGGAAGATGCGATGGGTGATAATCCTGAAATGTTCCTGGCCATGATGAAATACATGCCGCTGCGCGCGCTGATCGGCTTCGGCCAGGGCAAATATACCGAAGCCGATCTGGCTGAAGATTTGCGTGAAATGAACGCATTGGCCGGACAGGAGTAAGACGCAGCAGCGGTGCCGGCAAGAACATAGGGGTTGCTTTTCACAGGGGGATTTGCTAACATACGTTGTAACTTAATAATGCTTTATATGTTCTCTAGGGTTCCGCAGCTGTTATGCTGGTCTGGTCCGAGGGAGAACGCACGGAGTGAACCATAGCCGTGTATACACGGAGGGATAAAAGCCCGGGAGGTATCGTCATACGACGATAACCTTCCGGGCTTATTTTATTTTCAGGAGGCAGAAGAGAAATGAGCAAAAATAACAACAGCAAGGCATGGACAATGATTGCAGGTGCTGCCTGCTTTGAAGTGGTATGGGTAATCGGGCTGAAGCACGCTGTGGCCCCCTGGGAATGGGCGATAACGATAGTGGCGATATTGGTCAGCTTCTACGCCCTCATATGGGCCAGCGGCAGGCTGCCGGTCGGTACAGTCTACGCAGTATTTGTCGGGCTCGGGACTGCGGGAACCGTTCTGGCTGGCGGAATCCTGTTCGGAGAGCCGCTGCGTCCGCTGAAGCTGGTACTGATAGTGTTGCTGCTGGCCGGAGTTGTTGGCCTGAAGCTGGCCACGCCTGCGGATATGGCGGATAAGCAAGCAAAGGAGCTGAAGTAATATGGCATGGGTAATGTTGATTGCCGCCGGGTTATGTGAAATGTTCGGGGTGGCCATGATAGGTAAGCTGCATAAGAACCGCAACTGGCAGTCTGCAGGCCTGCTTGTCCTGGGTTTCGGTGCAAGCTTCCTGCTGCTGTCCCTGGCGATGGAGAGCCTGCCGATGGGGATAGCTTACGCAATCTGGACAGGGATTGGCGCGTCTGGAGCGGCGATTATGGGTATGTTGTTCTATGGTGAAGCCCGCGATCCGCGGCGTATTTTCTGCATCGTGCTGATTCTTGGAGCTGTAGCCGGGTTGAAGCTGATCGGCTGATTCCGCTGAAAGTTTATGATTTGGACACTTGCCGGATGTTTCGGGAGAGCGGATATGGTAAATATAATAAGTAGTAGCAAGTCACACCATTCATCCTATAAGGAGACTTCCATTATTATGAGCAAACCTGTATCTGATAAAATCCTACTGCCGGACGGAGTTATGTTACCCAAACTGGGCCAGGGAACCTGGTTCATGGGCGAGCATGCAGCGAACCGGGCTGAAGAAATCGCTGCTCTGCGCTTTGGCGTAGAGCTGGGAATGAATCTGATTGATACCGCTGAGATGTATGGGGACGGCCGTTCCGAGGAACTTGTCGGTGAAGCGGTGAAGGGAATCCGCGATGACGTATTCCTCGTTTCCAAGGTTTACCCGCATAATGCTGCAGGAGCCGGACTAATCCGCAGCTGTGAAGCGAGCCTGAAGCGGCTGGGCACCGATCATCTGGATCTGTACCTGCTGCACTGGCGGGGGACCATCCCGCTGGAGGAGACTGTAGAGGGAATGGAGGCACTGGTAGCTTCCGGCAAAATCGCCCGCTGGGGTGTCTCCAATTTCGATACGCCCGACATGCAGGAGCTGCTGCGCATTCCCGGCGGCAATCACTGCGCAGTGAATCAGGTGCTCTACCATCTCGGCTCCAGAGGCATCGAGCATGAGCTCCTGCCATGGCTGAGCGGACACAAAATTCCTGTAATGGCGTATTCTCCGCTGGCCCAGGCGGGAACCTTGAGAAAAGGATTGACCGAGAATGAAACCGTACAGAGAATTGCCCGAGACCATGAAGCGACTCCGCTGCAGATTCTGCTGGCCTGGAGCATCCGTGAAGGGAATGTGATGGCTATTCCCAAAGCGGGCACCCGCCAGCATGTGGAAGAGAATGCAGCCGCCGGCAAGCTTGTGCTTACGTCAGATGAGCTTTGGCAGCTGGACGATGCTTTTCCGCAGCCGTCATGGAAGGTTCCGCTGGATATGATTTGAGAACGTGCACTAAGCATGTTAAGAATGATAAGCATGAGAAGACAAGGCTGTCCCCGTACAGGGGGCAGTTTTTCGTATTATTAGGTCAACCAGAAGTTTCTGGTTGGCTTTTTGTTGTATTTTTGTTAGGAACTCATGAATTCCGTCTGTTGTGGATAATCTTCATTGGAGCAAGAAGCAAAAACGTCTGAAGGATCAATATGTTCTTGTATCAGGAATCCCGCAGAATCCCCCTGAAGGCTGGCCAGAGGAGGCCGATGTATGCGCGAAAAACCAAACACAATGAGCTGCTGCGAGGGGAATCAGGCCAAATGTATGCGAAAACAAACATGTCTTTCAAGGCACAACTCCAGCATGAAAATGAGCAGCGTGGCTAAAAAACAGAACATCGTCTTTTCATTTATTTAACATATTTTAACGGAAAACCGAACACAATTGGACTGGGTAAGCCACGTAAGCCAAATGTAATCGAAAAACCGAACACAATTGGAAAGGGTGCACCGCGTAGGCCAAATGTAATCGAAAAACCGAACACAATTGGAAAGGGTGCACCGCGTAGGCCAAATGTAATCGAAAAACCGAACACAATTGGACTGGGTGCACCGCGTAGGCCAAATGTAATCGAAAAACCGAACACAATTGGACTGGGTACGCCGCTTAAGCCGAATGTAATCGAAAAACCGAACACAATTGGACTGGGTAAGCCACGTAAGCCAAATGTAATCGAAAAACCGAACACAATTGGACTGGGTAAGCCACGTAAGCCAAATGTAATCGAAAAACCGAACACAATTGGACTGGGTGCACCGCGTAGGCCAAATGTAATCGAAAAACCGAACACAATTGGACTGGGTGCGCCGCGTAGGCCGTGCGTTTATCGCAGTGCCAGACGTATTTTCACAGAAAAACCGAATACAATGAGCTGCTGTGAGGGTAACCAGACCAAATGTATGCGAAAAACCGAACACAATGTGCATCCCTGGAAGAAATGAGGAGCATAAGTAGCAACTGGCTATCCAGCAACTTTGTGCGGTTATTTTGTACGGCAAGGCTGGAGGATATGATAAATAACGGTAATTGGGTGCATCCTAAAAGGGGAATGCGGCGGACAAAAGGTTTGCACACAGAATGGAGTATCCTTGCTAATAGGCCTGATATAGGTCATTGGGAGCAGTGGAAACACCATACTATAGCCCCTTGGCAGGAACTCTTAAATGATGTCAACAACATTCATGACGAAACCGTGTTTTCAATTTGGTGACAAAGAAAGCGCTTTGATTTACGATGTGTTCATAGGAGATGACCTTCAAGAAGAAGTAAATGAAGGGTTCTCATTCAATTAATTAGGGGGGCATCTTAAATGGCCACAACGGCAACTCAGCAAACTTCATCCGGTGGTGCACGGGTAAGAGTCCAGCAATTCGGACGCATGCTCAGCGGTATGGTTATGCCGAATATCGGCGCATTCATCGCATGGGGGTTAATTACAGCATTATTTATTCCAACCGGCTGGTATCCAAATGAAAGCCTTGCAGCTCTGGTTGATCCAATGATCAAATATTTGCTGCCGCTGCTGATCGGATATACCGGCGGTCAGATGGTTCACGGCAAACGCGGCGGTGTTATCGGGGCAGTAGTTACAATGGGGGTTATTGTCGGATCATCTATTCCGATGTTCCTTGGTGCTATGCTGGTCGGTCCGCTGGCTGGCTGGGTATTGAAGCAATTTGACAAAGCGGTTGAGGGCAAAATCAAAGCCGGCTTCGAAATGCTTGTTAATAACTTCTCACTCGGTATTATCGGTGGCGTACTATCCGTTGGAGCACTTAAAGGTATTGGACCTCTGGTTGAAGGCTTGACCAACATCTTGTCTAATGGTGTTGAGTTCCTGGTAAATCATAATCTGCTGCCGCTCATCAATATTATCATTGAACCAGCCAAAGTATTGTTCCTGAACAATGCGATCAACCACGGTGTACTTGGACCAATCGCGCTTGAACAATCACAACGGGTAGGTAAATCTATTCTATTCATGCTTGAATCGAACCCTGGTCCAGGTCTTGGTATCCTGCTTGCTTACTGGCTGGTTGGTAAAGGCTCTGCTAAATCTTCCGCACCGGGCGCAATCATCATTCACTTCCTGGGCGGTATTCATGAAATCTACTTCCCTTACATCCTGATGAACCCGCGTCTGATCCTTGCAGTTATCGGTGGCGGTGTATCGGGTACATTCACCTTCCAGATGCTGGGTGCAGGTCTCGTAGCTTCTCCTTCTCCAGGCAGTATCTTTGCATACTTCGCGATGACACCTAAGGGCGGATATCTTCCAATGCTGGCCGGGGTTATCGTCGCAACCGTCGTGTCCTTCGCTCTTGCGGCCCTGCTGCTGAAGACTGTTAAGAAGAATGACGAAGAAGAAATGGATATTGAGGAAGCAGCAGCCAAGGTTAAAGACATGAAATCCGCGGGAACTGCAGCTCAAACTGCGGCAACTGCAACTACTGTAGCTGCTAATGTACGCACTAAAGCCAATGTGAACAAAATCGTCTTCGCTTGTGATGCAGGGATGGGTTCCAGTGCGATGGGCGCTTCCGTACTGCGCAAGAAACTGCAAAGCGCAGGGGTTAACATTACGGTTGTGAACTCTGCTGTCAGTGAAATTCCTGCGGATGCCGACATCGTAGTTACGCAGAAGACACTTACTGACCGTGCCATTGCCGTGAATCCAAACGCAGAGCACATCTCGATCGACAACTTCCTGAAGAGCCCGAAATATGATGAGCTCGTGGAACGTTTGAAGTAAGACGCAGAAGTGTAAGATAAATTAATAAGCATAATGTCAAATAAGGAGACGCTGGCCGACAAAGCCAGCGTTTGTCTCCAAATATAAGAAAGTATATGTTCCACTATACTTTACCTTATATTTCTTGCTGAAACGGATGCCGTCCCTTATAGGACGGCATAGCCGTTTCTACTTGGTGTAGGGCGGAGGGTGTTCGCGGAATATGAGGAAAATTACCGCCAGGCAGCGCCAGATTATATGGCTTTTGCTCGGAGTCAGCGGAGAAATTACGGCCGCTGAAATCGCCGAGGCTACCGCTGTGAGTGTAAGAACCGTTCACCGGGAGATGGAGGACATAGAGTCTGCGCTGAAGAATTTTGGTCTGAATCTGATCAAAAAATCGGGAAAAGGCATACAATTGAGCGGCCCGGAGGCCGGTCTTGCGGAGCTGCGCCTGTTTTTGCGGGAAGAGAAGCCGGCGGAGTATTCTGGAGAAGACCGCAAGGTGTATGAGCTCTGCGCCCTGCTGGAGGCGGAAGAGCCGGTGAAGCTGTTCACGCTCGCGCATTCACTCAAGGTGACAGTCGCCTCTGTAAGCTACGATCTGGACGAACTGGAGCAATGGGTCCGTAAATTCGGCCTGGAGCTGGTCCGCAGAAGAGGCTACGGCGTTGAAATCACCGGCAGTGAGATCGATAAGCGCCGGGCGATTGGCCGGCTGGCCGCTGAGCATCTGGATCTGTCCGATCTGGTAGGTCATGGCTCCCAGGCTGAGAGCAACCCGGCCTTCCGTGTTCTGCTGTCTACGGTAGGGAAATCCAATCTTATGGAGGTAGAGAATACCCTGTGGGATATGGAATGGAAATGGACCGCTGAGCTTCCGGAAATTGTCTACATGGAAATGCTGCTGGGTCTAGCCGTAACGACCAGGCGGATCGAAATCGGCCGGAGCATTGACAGCGGTGAAGAGGCGGGTTATTCCAGAATGTCTGATCACCGCAACATTGCCGGGGCTGAGAGCTTTGTCCAGCAGCTCGGAGCGGCGCTTGGGATGGAAATTCCCCGGGTAGAGGTCTTGTATATCGCCGGATTATTCGACCGGGTACAGGATTCATTCTCTTCTGCCGGTTTTGCCTACGGCGATATTGAGTTAATGGAGATCGTCTACAAGCTGACGGAGAGTGTGGTCAAACGGACAGGGCTTCCTTTCCAGAGTGACCGTTCCCTGCGCGAAGGATTGCTGGAGCATATCGATCCCGCCCTGAAGCGGATTCGTGAAGGTACACGCATCCGCAATCCGCTGCTCGGACCGATCCGCCGGGATTATGAGTATCTGTTCAACATCGTCCGTGCCTCCGTAGAGGATATGCAGCTTGAGCTTGAAATTCCGGATGAAGAAATCGGGTTTCTGGTTATGCATTTCGGGGCTTCCGTCGAGCGGCTTAATCAGCTAAGGCGTAATGTCAGAGCCATTCTGGTCTGTGCCAGCGGACTCAGCTCCTCCCGTCTGCTGGCTACCCGGCTGACCAAAGAAATGCCGCAGATTGAGATTCTCGGCAATATTTCCTGGTATGAAGCCGCACGCCTGCCGGATGTGGACTACGACCTGATTATTTCTACCATTGATCTGCCAATTGATAAGGAACGTTATATCAAAATCAGCCCCCTGCTCACAGGGGAAGAGATAGAGAAACTGCTGAATTATATCCAGAATACAACGCTGCGTGAGCGGGAAACAGGCCCATTAGGTGAGCAGGACCGGGCTATGCGGGATGAGGCTTCACTTGAGCGGCTGAGGAGCTACAAGGGGATTCTTGATGAAATGGTCAGCCTGCTGGAGCGGTTCCGGTTCCATCCCATTGACAATAAGGATATGGATTTGTCTGCAACACTGGTGGAAATGCTGGCACTGCTGAATGGAAGCGGCGTAATTGGGGATGCGGACATTGTGCTGGAGCGCCTGCTGGAGCGGGAGCGGATGACCAGTCAGGTGATACCGGACACGGGGCTGGCGCTTTTTCATACCCGCAGCAGCCATATTCATCTGTCATCGCTTACGTTGTACCGGCTGCGCCAGCCTGTGATTCTGGAGGGAGACACTGAGGTTAGAGTGATTCTGCTTATGCTGGCTCCGCGCAGACTGTCCAAGGAGAGTCTGGAGGTGCTCAGCGAGATCAGCGCTTTGCTGCTTAATTCCGAACTGGTACAATTGCTGGAGGAGCGTACGGAGCCTGAGATCCGGGGATATCTGTCCTCAGAGCTGCTTCATTTTTTCCAAACTAAAATTTAATTTGAAAGTGAGAGAAACCATATGAGTATACTGTCAGAGAATAAAGTAATTATGCACGGTGCCGCTAAAGATAAATACGAAGCGATCACTATGGCGGGTAAGCTGCTTGTCGATGCAGGACATGTAACGGAAGAATATATTCCTAAGATGCTGGAGCGCGAAGAAGTGGTGTCCACCTATATGGGCGGAGGGCTGGCGATCCCTCATGGTACCAAGGAAGCACGGCCATTCATCAAATCTACCGGACTGTCTGTGATCCGTTTTCCGGACGGCGTGGATTTCGGCGGGGATGAGCCTGCATTCGTAGTGATCGGTATTGCCGCCGCAGGCGACGGGCATATGGAGGTCCTGACCAACGTGGCGATGATTTTCACAGAAGATGATGCCATCGAGCGTGTAATGAATGCTCCAACTGCCGCTGATGTGATCGCGATCTTCGAAGGAGGCATGGAATGATGAAGGCTGTCCATTTCGGCGCGGGTAACATCGGCAGAGGTTTCATCGGACTACTGCTGTCGCAGGCAGGGTATCAAGTAACTTTCGTGGATGTAAATGAGGCGTTTGTATCCCAGCTTAAGGAGCGCGGTGAGTACCCGGTAACGCTGGCCAGCGAGGGTCAGGAGACGGTAATCGTCAACAATGTAACTGCACTCAGCAGCGTTACTCATGGTGAAGAAGTTGCTGCAGCGATTGCTGAAGCCGATCTGGTTACCACAGCTGTCGGCGTGTCGATTCTGAAGCATATTGCAGGTGTTCTGGCTGATGGCATCAGCAGACGGGTAGCGGTCTCTTCCGCACCGCTGCATGTAATTGCCTGCGAGAACGCGATTGGAGGCAGTGCTCAGCTCAAAGAGCTGGTGTATGCCAAGCTGGATGAAGCAGCCCGTGCCAAAGCGGATGCTTCTATTGCTTTCCCGAACGCAGCGGTTGACCGGATTGTTCCGCTGCAGCAGCATGAGGATATTCTGAAGGTTGTCGTAGAGCCATTCTATGAGTGGGTCGTAGATTCCTCCCAGATGATCCCGGGCTATACACCTGTTGAAGGTGTGCACTACGTGGATAACTTGGAGCCTTATATCGAGCGTAAATTGTTCACCGTGAATACCGGACACTGCTCCGCAGCATATCTTGGCTTCCTGCGCGGGTACGAAACCATCCAGCAGGCTATGGCAGATGAAGCTTTGACTGCACAGGTCCGTGAAGTGCTGGAAGAAACCGGTGCAGTGCTGATCCAGAAGCACGGCTTCGATCAGGCAGAACACAGCAAGTATATCGACAAAATCCTTGAGCGCTTCCGCAACCCGGCGCTGACCGATGAAGTATCCCGTGTCGGCCGTTCGCCGCTGCGCAAGCTGTCGCCGAATGACCGTCTGGTCTCACCTGCGCTGCAGGCGTACGACAGGGGGCTCAGCTATGCTGCCCTGACCCGCTCAATGGCCGGCGCACTGCTGTTCAATGTAAGCGATGACCCGGAAGCAGTGGAGCTGCAAGCCGCTATTACTGAGCTTGGCGCAGAAGCTGCTCTGGCGAAGTATACGGGCATTGCTGCTGATCATCCGGTTCATAAATCTGCGATGGAGCAATATGCGAAGTTGAAATAAATCTATAGAACTACAGCCGCGGGGGCAACCTATCCCTGCGGCTTTTTGCGCTTCCGGTGCGTATGATGTCGGCATAACAAATACGGCGCCCTCTTTGTAAGAGAGGCACCGTAATAATAAGATTGGCATAACCATACCCGCCGAATTAAAGCTCTGCTTAGCTGTTCTCCAGAATCGTCTGCAGTGTAGTGCGGTCCAGGCCTTCAACCAGCTTGACCAGCAGCTCCTTGGCCGCTGCATAATCGTCGCTATGAATAATGGAAGTAGCCGTATGGATATAACGTGAACAGATCCCGATCACCGCCGAAGGAATGCCGATCCCGCTGACATGCACCTGACCGGCGTCCGTTCCCCCCTGGGAGACGAAATACTGGTATTTGATCCGGTGCGTATCCGCCGTATCCTGAACGTATTCAATCAGTCCGCGGTGGGTAATCATCGTAGGATCAAAAATGCGCAGCAGGGCACCTTGTCCCAACTGGCCGAAGGCCTGGCGGTCACCGGTCATGTCGGCAGCAGCACTGGCATCCAGGCCGAAGAAAATATCCGGCTGAAGCAGATTGGCCGCGGTCCGCGCACCGCGCAGTCCGACTTCTTCCTGGACGGTAGCGCCGGAATAGACAGTATTCGGCAATTTTTTGCCGTGCAATTCCTTCATTAATTCAATTGCCAGACCTACGCCATAGCGGTTGTCCCAGGCTTTGGCCATAATCTTCTTCGGATTGGCCAGCGGGGTGAACGGACAGACCGGCACAATCTGCTGCCCCGGGGCAACGCCGAAGCTCTGTGCTTCCTCGCGGCTGTCCGCGCCGATATCTATGTACATTTTACCGATATCGCCCGTCTTGCCCCGCTCTTCCGCGCTCAGCAGGTGGATCGGTGTACTGCCGACAACGCCATTCAGTGTCCCCTTTGGTGTGATAATCTGCAGCCGCTGCGAAGCCACTGCCGAAGCAAGCCATCCGCCCAGCGGCGTGAAACGGATCATTCCGTTGTCCGTGATGCCGGTAACCATGAAGCCCACTTCATCCAAATGTCCGGCGACCATGATCTTGGGGCCGTTCGCCTCACCGCGCAGCACGCCGAACAGGCTGCCCAGGCGGTCCTGCACGAATTCATCGGTATAAGGCGCCATCGCCTCCTTGACATAAGCGCGCAATTCACGCTCGAAGCCGGGGGCTGAAGGGAATTCGGTCAATGTTTTGAACAAGTCGAGTGTTTCTGGATTCATACATATATCGCTCCTTTTATACACTTATAGGATGAACTTAAGTTATTGATAAAAGATAAGAGTTTTATGCTCCGCACATAAATTATCCTTATCTTTCTCGCTGAAACGGTACCGTCCTAAAAAGGACGGCAAGTCCGTTTCCACTTGTCAGGATCAGGTGTTATTGCGGTTCCTTCTCGCTTTTGGTGATTGTCCTTTGTTCATCTTACCCAGTATGAACATTGTTACGCCGATTGTCCATGGCAGGAAGGCACATGAACACAGTGACCTGGTAGACGAATACTATGTTGTAAGGGCTCTGCAGGCAGGAGCCGGGAAAGGATGCGAGGAGAATGTGGCTATCAGGTAGCGTAGCCGCAGCAGGCAATCGGGGAGTGTCCAGGAAGGTGCAGGCCCGAGGTCTCCACAAGCGGTACCCCCGCCGGTACCGGCGGGACAATGAAACCGTGCTGATACTGGTGCTGTTTTTGCTGCTGATTGTTGTGCTGTTTTATTTTTCCTGAGCTTAAGGGGACATAACGGGGCCGCCTATAGTGAACAATAAGGAAAAACCTTTATTGAAGCACAAACCGGAGGGACGGGAAACGCGTATCCCGTTGCCCGCTCCCTTTCGTATCCTAACTGGAGGTGTCTGCATTGCCGGCAAAGACAAAGAAATCAGGCGTCAAGCTGCGGCTTGATACGCTGACCCCGCAGGATTATAAGGAGCTAAGCAAGCCATATGTGCCATCCCGTCCTGTGTTTAAGAATTGTGTGCGCGCCTTTATTTCAGGCGGCCTGATCTGTGTGCTGGGACAAGGCATTCAGGAAGCGTTCATGGCTATATTCGATATGACTTCGCGGGAAGCAGCAAGCCCGACAGTGGCTATTCTGATCCTGCTCTCCGTCATTCTGACCAGCTTCGGTGTATATGACAAGCTTGCCCAGTGGTGCGGGGCAGGTTCGGCCGTGCCTGTCACAGGGTTCGCCAACAGCATGTGCTCGGCGGCACTGGAACACCGGGCAGAGGGCCTAGTGCTCGGGGTTGGCGGTAATATGTTCAAGCTGGCCGGATCTGTTATTGTATTCGGCGTGGTTGCCGCTTTTATCGTAGGTGTCGTTTATGCCGTTATGGGCTGGGGAGGTGCGCATTAAACGATGAAGCAGCTCGGCAGTCAAACTTGGGAATTCACGAACCGTCCGGTCATTCTCGGCTCCTCCGCAGTGGTAGGCCCGGAAGAGGGAGAGGGCCCGCTTGCTTCAAGCTTTGATTTTATCTACGATTCGCTGGAAATGGGCGAGAAGACATGGGAGAAGGCAGAGCGTGCATTGTTTGAAAAAGCTTCCAAGCTCGCGCTCATGAACGCGAATCTGGAGCAGGAGAAGCTGGAGTTTTTTGTCGGCGGTGATCTGATGAACCAGATCATCAGCAGCTCCTTCGCCGCGCGGAAGCTCGGCGTGCCTTATCTTGGCGTCTTCGGCGCCTGCTCGACTTCCATGGAGAGTCTGGCTATCGCCTCCATGATCGTCGACTCCGGCGGCGGCAAGTACGCACTGGCAGGCACATCAAGCCATAACTGTACGGTGGAGAAACAATTCCGCTATCCTACAGAATATGGCTCCCAGAAGCCGCCAACGGCCCAATACACAGTTACGGGCTCAGGCTGTGCAGTGGTCGGCGTGAATGACGGTACCGTTAAAGGTCCTTATGTCGTATCAGCAACTCTTGGGCGTATTATGGATCTTGGACTGAAGGATCCGTTCAATATGGGAACCGCAATGGCACCAGCTGCCGCTGATACGATTACCGCGCATTTCCGGGACACCGGGCTGTCACCGGGGCATTATGATCTGATTGTAACGGGAGACCTGGCATCTGTAGGTCTGCCGATTGCCAAGGAGCTTTTGGCCAAAGAGGGGATTCCCATGGAGCAGACAGTCTTCAATGATTGCGGGCTTATGATCTATGACCTGGACAAGCAGAAATATGTTATTGCGGGGGGAAGCGGCTGCGGCTGTTCGGCGGTAGTGACCTATGGACATATTCTGAGCCGTCTGAAAAAAGGTGAACTGAAACGGGTGCTTATTGTGGCAACCGGAGCGCTGCTCTCACCGCTGTCTTATCAGCAAGGGGAGAGTATTCCGTGCGTAGCCCATGCGGTAGCCCTGGAGAGCGGAGGTGAAGAAGTATGATTTATTTATGGGCTTTTCTGATCGGAGGAGCCATTTGTGTCCTTGGGCAGCTGATGTTCGATGTGCTAGCGATGACTCCCGCCCACACTATGAGTACGCTGGTCGTACTTGGTGCGATTGCCGATGCCTTCGGGATCTATGACCCGCTGGTGAAATTCGCCGGAGCCGGAGCAAGCGTTCCGATTACCAGCTTCGGTAATTCCCTGGTGCACGGCGCATTGACGGAGCTGGAGAGGGATGGCTGGGTCGGGGTGGTGACAGGGATCTTCGATGTTACAAGTGCAGGGATTTCCTCCGCGATTGTTTTCTCATTCCTGGCAGCGCTTGTTGTCCGGCCGAAGGGCTAGGGTGAAGAGAAGGCTATAGAATAAATAAGTGGAGTAACGTATGTAGAAGGATTAAGTGGGAAAAGAAAAACTAAGTGAAATAAAGCTAAATTAGGAGGGCCGCCTTTGGCGGTCTTTTGACTTTGGGATTACACTGTAACCCAAAGCAATGCCATTGATTTTAAAGGTAGCTATTAATTTGCTATAGGCGATTGCGGTGGGCGGAAATAAGGGGAGGGAGGGAGTGGCTGTGAATTTCCGGAAAGTAGAAGCCTTTGAAAGGTGCTTGGGGTAGGCTAAGTGAGGAAATGTGAGGTATTAGTAATCTCGGCCTGCCGGTTAGCAGAGCATTATGAGGAGAACTCAAGAAATCTTGCACAAATTACAACAATACCGGATTTCCCCCCTCAGGACGCGAGAAATCCTGCAAAAAGTACAACATTATCTAATCAGCCTCCCGAACACCCCAACGCTATCGAATCTATCGAACGTACCAGCTCCTGAACGCCCAGCCCGAACATACCAGAAGCCCAAACACCCCAGCCCCGCTGGTAATTCCGCTATAGAGTCAGCGTTTCTTCGAACTCGGTAATAGCGGACAACCACAACTTAATGAAAGGTATCTGTGATGCTCACTTTTTCCAGTGGCTTCCCTGAAGGCGCTCCTCCGGGCTATGACGGAAGATGCTGTGTTTTGCTGCGGCCGGTAAGTGTTTCTTTTGGACAAATCTCGTAAGCCGCTCTATAATTTCACGGCCCCTAACATGTACTTTCACTACTCGAATCATGTAAAATGTATATATTACTGCTTATTCTGACATAGGAGGTTTACCATATATGCCCGTACGTCAAGAATCTACGCAAATTATGAACGCTGTCCGCACTAATCTAGAATCCTGTATACTCGGTAAAAGCTTCGAAATTGAACTGCTGCTCACGGCACTCCTTGCTGGCGGACATGTCCTGATTGAGGATGTTCCGGGGACTGGCAAAACGCAGCTGATCCGGGCGCTATCCCGTTCCATGTCTGGTGAATACCGCCGGATTCAGTGCAATCCCGATATTCTTCCGAGTGATATTACGGGTGTATCTGTCTATCATCCGCGCGATGAAATGTTTCACTTCCGCCCGGGGCCGGTCATGACCAATATTCTGCTTGCCGATGAGATTAACCGGGCGACCACCAAGACCCAGTCCGCACTGCTTGAGGTCATGGAGGAGCGCAATGTGACGGTCGACGGGGAGACCTATCCTCTGCCGCATCCGTTCATGCTCTGCGCAACGCAGAATCCGATAGACTTTGAAGGCACCTATACCCTTCCTGAGGCCCAGCTGGACCGCTTCATGCTGCGGATCAGCCTGGGTTATCCCGATGCCGCGACCGAGAAGAATCTGCTGATTACTCACCAGCAGGGCCAACCGGTAGACAAGCTGACTCCGGTCACCGGGATGGATACCATTGCCGCCATCCAGGAGGAGATCCGCGATATTTATATCAGCGATCCGGTCCTGAACTATTTGCTCGATGTAGTCCGGCAGACGCGGGTACACCCGCTTATCCTTCTGGGGGCCAGCCCCCGGGCATCGCTTTCGTTCATGATGGCATGCAAAGCTTATGCTTTCCTGCAGGGCCGCGATTATGTTCTGCCTGATGATGTGAAGACCCTTACTCCGTTTGCCCTGGGACACCGCATTCTGCTGCGACCGGAATCACGCCTTGATAATGTAAGCGTGGATTCCCTGCTGCAGAAGCTGCTGCAGAGCATTCATGTGCCTGTAACGATGAGGCAATAAGATGAGGAGCATCTTAGCGGGAGCGGCCGCCGTTATTCAGCCAAGGAAATTCATGGGCGTGCTTGCGATTTGGGTCATCACTCTGCTCTACGTGCTGTTTCAGGGCGGCAAAACCTCGTTCATGCTGTTCATTATGGTATCGGTCCTGATCCTGTATCTAATCATTGGGGGACTGGGCGGCGTCCGGAGGGCCAAGGGTACCCGCAGCTTCTACTCCGAACAGGATAAGCCTGATCTGCTCTATGCCGGAGGTTATCTGCGGGTGAAGCTGGAGGTCACGATTCCGGGATTTCTGCCCTTACCCTACGTGGTGGTGCGGGAAATCCTGAAGCGTCATAATGGAGAGTCATGGGTGTTTGAGGAGAGCCTCATTCCTAACATGGGAGGTCGGGGGGAGCTGTTGTTCCAGACGCCGCAGCTGGAGCGGGGCTGCTATGCTTTTGAGAACACGGATATTCTCAGCGAAGACATCTTCGGCCTGATGGAGCACAAAGGCACATTTAAGGCGGAAGGACAATTCAGGGTGATGCCCCGGGTGGTCATGGTGCCGCGATGGCAGCTGTATGAACGCAAAGCACGCCTGTCAGGGCCGCAGGTCTCACTGCTTCAGTCGCGGCGCGAGACGACGCAGATCAACGGAGTCCGTGATTATGTCTACGGAGACCGGCTGACACGGATTCACTGGAATGCAACGGCGAAGACCGGGGATTGGAAGTCCAAGGAATTCGAGCATGAATCTGTGCCCAGGACGATTCTGGTGCTGGACGGCAGCTCAAGCGGTTACTACAACTCCGCTCAGTTTGAGCTGGCGGTATCCATCACGGCTTCACTGCTCGGCTTTGGCATCCGGGAGAGAATCGGCATCGGCCTGTGCTGCCTCGATAGACATACGAAGGTGTTCAGTCCGGCGGAAGGCAATGCAGAGCGGCAGAAGATGATTCAATATTTGATCGATATCAATGCGGAAGGCCGTGGTCCGCTGATTACCAGACTGGAGAGTGCCCAGCGGATGTTCCCCAAGGGGGCGTACTTCGTCCTGATCAGCCCGCAGAGCGGCAGGGTGGTACTGGATACCTTGCGCTGGGCTGACAGCAGGGGGATGACCCCGTCCCACATTCATGTTCTTCATCCTTCAGGGAAATACCGGGCCGGAGAGTGGCTGAATATTCTTCAGTCGCATGGGGTTACCGGTCATAATATCAGCACACTTCATGAGCTCCCTGCGGTACTTGGAGGTGATCCTGTACGATGAAGCATTGGAAGAACGCAGTCAAATCCTCATGGCATCACGCATTGACACTGCTATGGCTCGTGATCATCGCTTTGCAGTGGGTCTCCTACACTGTGCCTTTCTGGCTGGAGGAGACAACAGCCGTTGTATTGCTGACTCTTGTAACAGTAGCCTTAATTGAAATTATTATACCTGTTAAATGGATTTACCGCCTCATGCTTGAAGGTGTGGCGATAGGGTACCTCGTGTATCGTATTCTTCTGCATTACGGGGAATATGTTCCGAATCCCTGGCTGCCTACATTTCGAGAACGGCTGCCGGATATCATCACACATATGAATCCGTATATCTGGTTTGCGCTGGGTGCTTGGGTGCTGATGCTGCTGTCATCCTGGTGGGTGAATGGCAAGGTGCGGATTCTAATGTTCATCGGGATGAATATTACGGCGTTCGCCGTGCTGGACTCTTTTACAACATCTGTATTATGGCAGGAAGTAGCCTGGACCGTGTTTGCCGGAATGGGCTGGCTGGTCACCAGGCATCTAAGAAGCTTCCAATTGTATTATCCGCGGGGCTGGGCCTATCTGCTCAAATATCCTTTCAAAGTCGCCCTTAATATAGCGATTATCTTCTCACTTGTCATTATTGCCGGAGTGAATATGCCGGATGTACGTCCTACGTTAACCGACCCCTATACGGTCTGGCAGGAGTGGAGCGGAAATACACCTTCTTCAGGCACCTCTTCAGGCGGCGGTGAAAGCTCAACCGGTGAAGGGACAAATGGCGCAACCACCTCCGGCTACAGTCTGAATGATGATAATCTTGGCGGAGGCTTTAACTTTGATTATTCTCCCGTAATGACCGTCACCTCCGATTTGCGGACCTATATGCGCGGAGAGATCCGGAGTACGTATTCCGGAAAAGGCTGGAGTGACGATGATACATTCAGCCGGGGAACCTTCAGGACAGTCCAGGTAGGAGAAATGCTGGAGCCTGTTGCGGCCCCTAAGACAGAGACCCGGACACTGACGCAGACGGTTCAGCTGCTGGGCGGCAACAACTATCCTGTGCTCTTCGGCGGCTACTCGATTGTAAAAGTGAATGCTGTGGATGGCGTGGCGGAGAGCAACGGGCTGTCATGGCGGGGGGGAGACAGCGAGCTGCTGTGGAATGCAGCGGGCAGTGCACGCTCTTACCCCCAGACCTATGTGGTGACCTCGGAGGTACCAGTGGTACCGTTTCAGGAGCTGAGTACACAGACTTATGAACAGCTGTACGGAAATCTTGTTCTTGACCCGTATCTCCAGCTGCCGGGTAACTTCCCAGAGCGGGTCCGTACGCTCGCGGAGGAGATTACTGCCGGAGCACAGACGCCGTACGAGAAGGTCATGCTGCTGCAGCAATATCTCCAGCAAACCTTCCCCTACACGAATCAGCCGGATGTCTCACGCGCAAGAAGCAAAGATATGGTCGAGAGCTTCCTGTTTGAGATTATGGAAGGCTACTGCGATTATTACTCCACTGCACTCGTCACAATGACGCGTTCCCTGGATATCCCGGCCCGCTGGGTCAAGGGCTATGCGCCCGGCGAACAGGCAGAAATCCCGGATAATCTGGCGCTTCAGCAAGGCGGTCTAGTGAATAATAACTATACGATTACAAACGCAGATGCCCACTCCTGGGCAGAGATTTATTTCGGTGACTACGGTTGGGTTCCGGTGGAGGCCACGCCCGGCTTCAATGTACCGGTGCTGACCCAGACGGAGGAAGACAACGTATCAGAACCAGAAGTGCAGGAAGAAGAGCAAGCGGAGCCTGAACAGGAGGCGGCAAATACGGCCCCCGGAAGTGAAGGGTTCCATCCGGGTGTCTGGGTAGTAACAGGAGCGGCGGTTATTCTTCTGCTCTGGACCGGATTCCTGCTCTGGCAGCGGCGCATGAGTCTGCGGTTCCTGATCACGCGTCTGCGCATCGGCCATCAGCTGACTCCGGTACAAAAAGTTGTAGCAGAAACGCAGCGCTGGGTAAGGTATGTCCGAAGTAAGGGTATGCTGAAGAAAGAGCATGAAACCTTGCGCGAATCTGTGGAACGCTGGAGCCTAGAACGGCCTGCGGCAGCGGCAAATCTGTCCACACTCCTGGGCATGTTCGAGCGGGCGAATTACAGCCCTGAGGTTATTGAAGACAAAGACTGGCACAGCGTGTATACTGAAGCTTTGCGGCTGCGAAAAAGCATGAAATCCGGCAAGTAATGCTCCAGTATCATAAAGTACCGCTAACAGGTGGATTTTGACAGTTGGATATAGCGCTGGATACAAGTTTTACGTATGAAAATGAGGTGAAAGTATTGTTTGAAAGGTTAGTTCCCAAACTCCGTGTAAATACGGTATTTGATATTGATCTGGAAGAGCTGTACCGTCAAGGATACCGCGGGATTATTACGGATCTGGATAATACGCTGGTCGGCGCCAAGGCGCCTCTGGCTACGCCTGAGCTGCTGCTCTGGTTCACGAAGGTGAAGGAGCTTGGCTTCAAGCTGATCATTGTTTCAAATAACAATATGGACCGGGTGTCGCGCTTTGCAACACCGCTAAATATTGAATTTGTACATCAGGCCCGTAAGCCGAGCAATGCCCCTTTTCTGAAGGCGATGAAGCTGATGGATCTGAAGCCGGAGCAGACGGTAGTGGTCGGCGACCAGATGCTTACAGATGTATACGGCGGCAACCGGCTCGGCCTGTACACGGTGCTCGTGCTGCCGATCTCCGTCAAGGATGAAGGCGTGGGTACAAGAATCAACCGCAGGGTGGAGCAGATTGCTCTGACACGTCTGCGCAAGCAAGGATTGTGGCAAGAGGAGGATAAATCTTAATGAATGCAGTGAACAACGACAAGAAACGGCCTGAGAAATGCAGCGGCTGCGGTATCAAGCTCCAGACTGTAAACAAGGAGCTTCCCGGGTATATACCGGAGACCGCTTTTGAACGGGAACCCGTAATTTGCCAGCGCTGTTTCCGGATTAAGAATTACAACGAGGCTTCTTCCGTATCGGTGAACCAGGACGAATTCCTGAAGCTGCTCAGCGGAGTGGGCGAGAAGAACGCACTGGTCATCCACATTGTGGATATTTTCGATTTCGAAGGCAGTCTGATCTCCGGGCTGCAGCGGTTTGTCGGCAATAATCAGGTTATTCTGGCGGTCAACAAAAGCGACTTGCTCCCTAAGGTGACCAATTGGAACAGAATGCGCAATTGGATGCAGCAGCGCTGCAAGGAAGAGGGACTGCGCACGGCTGAGATTGTGCTTGTCAGCGCGAAACGTAACCAGGGCTTCGACCGCCTGCTGGAGGCAGTAACCGAGCTGCGCGGACAGCGTGATGTCTATGTTGTCGGTGCGACCAATGTAGGCAAATCTACGCTGATCAACCGGCTGATCTCCGATTACAGCGACCTGGAAGAGGAGCTGACTACCTCTCGTTATCCGGGCACGACGCTGGATATGGTCAAGATTCCGCTGGATGACGGCCATTACATTATTGATACTCCGGGGATTGTCTATCCTTGGCGGTACAGTGAACTGGTTGAACGTAAGGATCTGGGTGCTGTAATGCCGGAGAATCCGCTCAAGCCTGCAGTATACCAGCTGAATGAGGGCCAATCACTGTTCTTCGGCGGACTGGGACGTTTCGACTTCGTTCAGGGCGAACGCCAATCCTTCACCTGCTATATCAGCAGTACGCTGAAGATTCACCGCACGAAGCTGGAGCGCGCCGATTCGCTGTATCAGGACCACCGCGGCGAGCTTTTGTCGCCTCCGGGAACGGCGGATATGGATAAGCTGCCGCAGTGGCAGCGTCATGAGTTCCGCATCGCCAGGAATAGCGAGACTGACCTGTTCATCTCCGGCCTGGGCTGGATCAAGGTGAATGGTACGGCAGGTGCAGTTGTAGCTATACATGTGCCGCGTGGCGTTAAGGTGCTTACCCGTCCTTCGCTGATCTAACATAAGCCGATGCTTCCGGAGTGAGCTTTGCGAAGCGAAATCAATGAAGCAGATGCTGACAGAACTTGCAGGAGGGCGATACTATGGCTGAGACAGGCCTGAATGGTAAGGATGGACACCCGGAGCTTCTGCTGGGCGTAATGGGCGACCCGATCGCCCAGTCCAAATCTCCGCTGATGCACGGTGCGGCGCTGAAGGCGCTTGGACTCTCCGGCGCTTATGTGCCGCTGCATATCACTCCGGACAAGCTGGGGGATGCCGTGCAGGCGGTCAGGACCCTCGGCTTCCGCGGGGTGAATGTAACCATTCCGCACAAGGTTGCGGTGATGGACTATCTGGATAAGCTGGATGCCAGCGCGGTGGATGTCGGTGCGGTCAACACGATTGTTAATGACAAAGGTGTGCTGACCGGCTTCAATACGGATGGAATCGGATATGTCCGTTCGCTCAAGGCGGAGGTTGCGCCCGAACTCGCAGGCACCCGTATTCTGGTGATTGGAGCCGGCGGGGCGGCCAGGGGCATTGTCTCAGCCCTGCTGCAGGAGCATCCCGCTTCTATCTTAATCGCCAACCGTAACGAGGAGCGTGCCCATCAGCTGGCAGACGGCTTCCGGAATAGAGGGAGCGTAGCCGGAACGGGTATTGAAGCCATTCCTTCCGTCATCGGCAACATGGATATTGTGATCAATACGACCTCAGTAGGCATGTTCCCCCACATGGAGGAGATGCCGATAGATCCGGCTTGGCTTCATGAAGGAATGATTGTAAGCGATCTGATATACAATCCGCTGCAAACCCGGCTGCTTACGGAGAGCCAGCAGCGGGGCTGCATCATTCACGGAGGGCTGGGAATGTTCGTCTACCAGGGTGCCTATGCGCTGGAGTACTGGACAGGACTCCCAGCACCCGTAGATATCATGCGGCAGACTATTGTGGATTGCCTCGGCGGGAGTGCCGGGGAAATGATTTCGTCCAAGTAAGGTAATAATATATGTTAATTAAGGAGTTTGTTCATTTATGTTAACTGGTAAACAAAAACGCTATCTCCGCTCTTTGGCCCATCATCTGGATGCTGTATTCCAGGTCGGCAAAGGCGGCGTCAATGATCATCTGATCCGTCACATTGAAGAAGCTATTGAGAAACGCGAGCTGATGAAGATCAGTGTGCTGAATAACAATGCCGAAGATCCTAAGGAAATTGGTGCCGCGCTTGCCGAGCAGTCCGGTTCGGAGCTTGTTCAGGTGATCGGCAAAACGATCGTTCTGTACAAGGAATCACGTGATAACAAAACGATTGAGCTGCCCCGCTAAAGGTTTGGCGGCGCAGCCCGCACACTTGTGCGAGGGTTGCAGCCGGATGAAGTTCATCGGATAATAGGAGGAGGTTGACCTCTTGAAAGTAGGAATAATGGGAGGAACCTTCGATCCTCTGCATATCGGCCATATGATGGCCGCGGAAACCGCGCGGGAGAGCTACGGTCTGCATGAGGTCTGGTTTATGCCTTCGCATATTCCGCCCCATAAGCATGAGGCCGGAGCAACGGGCGAGGACAGGCTGTCTATGGTCCAGGAAGCGGTTAAGGACCATCCCTCATTTGGCATCCTCGACTGGGAAGTGGTCAGAGGCGGAGTGTCCTATACCCTGGAAACGGTGATCAGCCTGCAGGAGGAATATCCGCAGCATGAATTCTTTTTCATTGTCGGAGCGGATATGGTTCAGTATTTGCCCAAGTGGCAGGGGATAGAGGAACTGGTACAGAGACTGACCTTCATCGGTGTCGGCCGGCCGGGGACTCCGCTTGATCTTGGTCTGCTGCCCGGTTTCATTGCGGAGCGGGTAGTGCTGGCGGATATGCCGCTGGTGGACCTCTCCTCTACAATGCTCAGAGCCCGGGCTGCCGAAGGGAAATCCATCCGCTATATGGTGCCGGACGCAGTCTTTGAATATGTTCAAAGGAGTGGATTGTATGGGGTACAGCCGCGAAGCGCTGATTGAAGCGGTTTCTGACCAGATGCCGGACAAACGCTGGAAGCATACACTCGGCGTGATGGAATCCTCTGTGAAGCTGGCGCAGCGTTATGGCGCTGATCCTGAACGTGCCGAGACAGCGGCAATTCTGCATGATGTCGCCAAGTATTGGCCTGTAGAGCGGATGCGGGAGATCATTGAACAGAACGGGTTATCCACCGAGCTTTTGAAATACGACAAGCAGCTATGGCATGCCGAGGTGGGCGCTTTTGCCGCTGAGCATGATTATGGAATTACGGATACTGAGGTACTGAATGCCATCCGCTACCATACTTCAGGTCGGGAGAACATGAGCCTGCTGGACAAAATCGTCTGCCTGGCTGATTATATTGAGCCTGGGCGGGACTTCTCCGGTGTGGATGAGATACGCAGGCTGGCCAAGGTCAGCCTGGAGGAAGGGCTGATCGCAGGACTGGATTCCACGATCAGCCTGCTGCTGGAGAAGCGCCGGATCGTGTTCCCGCTTACGGTGCTGGCGCGCAACGATTTAGTAAGAATACTGGAGGATAAAATATGAGTGTACAATCAAACAAACTTCTGGAGCTGGCGCTGAATGCCGTTCAGGACAAAAAAGCAATGAACGTGGTGGCACTGGATCTGCGCAGCGTGTCGCCGATCAGTGATTATTTCATTATCTGCCACGGTAATTCGGATACCCAGGTGCAAGCGATTGCTACTGAGGTTCGCAAGGTAGTTCATGAAGCCGGAGGAATGATCAAAGGCATCGAAGGGATGGACGCAGCCCGCTGGGTACTGATGGATCTTGGGGATGTTATCGTCCATGTCTTCCACCGCGATGAACGCGAATATTACAACATCGAGCGTCTGTGGTCGGATGCCAAGGTTGTGGAAACGGTATGAGTCTGATAGCTGGAACTACGGTTATGCTTGAAGTGATGCGGGAGGTATCCCCTTACGGATACTTCCTGAGCGCCGGTGACCAGGATATCATGCTTCACTACACCGAGCTGGTCGGCAGCAAGCCGAAGATCGGTGACAAGGTTGAAGTGTTCATCTTCTTCGATACCGAGGACCGTCCTGCAGCTACAATGAAGAAGCCTTACCTGACGCTGGGCGAAATGGCGCTGCTTGAAGTGGCCGATATTCATCCGCGTCTGGGCTGCTTCCTGGAGATGGGGCTTGGACGCCAGCTGCTCCTGCCCATTGGCGAGCTTCCGGAGCTGGTGGAGCTGCGTCCGCAGATCGGCGATAAAGTGTTCGCCATTATGGAGCATGACAAGCAGGGGCGTCTTCGTGCCAAGCTGGCCGGAGAGCAGGAGCTTGCGCCGCTGGCGCTGCCCGCACCTGAATCATGGCAGGGACAGACTGTAACGGCGCGGGTGTATAAGCCGCTTCAGATGGGTACCTTTGTCCTTGTAGATGCAGGTGTCCTCGGCTTCGGCATCATCGGGATGGTTCATTCCTCTGAGCGCAGCCGGCTGCTGCGTCTGGGAGAAATGATTGAAGCACGGGTTGCCCATATCCGTGAGGATGGCCGCGTCAACCTCAGTATGGGCCACCGCAAGGAAGTAGGCCGTGATGTGGATTCAGCGGCACTGCTGGACTTCCTGGCTACCCGTCCGGGCGGCGGCATGCCGTATTCGGATGCAACGCCTCCGGATATTATCAAGCAGCGCTTCGGCATCAGCAAGTCAGCCTTCAAGCGTGCGCTGGGCAAGCTGATGAAGGAAGGCCTGGTTACCCAGAAAGAGAACTGGACCTATCTGGCCGGCAAGGAAGAGGCAGATTCGGAGCCTGAATCTGACAACCAATAGTTTTCTGACAACCAATAGTTTATAGAAAGCGGTGTACGCCAGTGTCCTCCTATGGGAAATTTGCTTATGTATACGATGAGCTGATGGCGGATATGCCATATCCGGATTGGCTGACCTTTGCGGAGACGGCATGGAGCAAATACGGCAAGCCGTCTACGGTAGCCGAACTCGGCTGCGGTACCGGCAGCCTGACCATTCCGCTGGCCGCGGCAGGTTATCATATGACGGGGATTGATCTCTCTTCGGACATGCTGGCGGTGGCACAGCGTAAGCTGGAGCAGCAGCCGCAGGGACGGCGTTTTTTACGGGAAGGCAGTGTACGCTGGGTTAGACAGAATATGAAGGAATGGGAGATGCCGGAGCCTGTAGATTCGGTTATTTCCTTCTGCGATTGCCTCAATTACGTACTGGAAGAACAGGATGTAAGGGACGTATTTGTCTGTACCTATGCCGGACTTAAGCCGGGCGGAACCTTCCTGTTCGATGTACATCATCCGAATACGCTGACGCGCTACGAGGAAGAACAGCCCTTCGTGCAGGATGAGCCGAACGTATCGTACATCTGGACCTGTGAGCTGGACGTACCGCGCCGGGAGATTGAGCATCACCTGTCCATCTTCGCCCGTGAAGAGGGCCGCCAGGATGTGTACCGGCGTTTTGAAGAGACGCATACCCAGCGCGCCTATGATCCGGACTGGATGAAACAGGAACTGCTGAAGGCCGGTTTCAGCGATGTTAAGATCTATGCGGACTTCGAGTGGATCGAAGCTGACGATTCCGCCCAGCGGCTGTTTTATGTAGCTGTGAAATAAACCTTATGTATACAGCGGTCCTTACCCGTAGGAGGGTGGGGGCCTTTTTGTTGTTTCTTCTATTTGGATTCTGATAAAAGGAACCGGCCCGTGCATCCGCACGGACCGGCCATCTTTCAATGTTTTTACCTGTGTTCGAACAAATCGATGGTGCCGAGTACAATATGCGCCAGACCAAATCCAAGAATGCCTGTTGCAGCCATTTTATATCTGCTGCCTAAAAAAGCTGCGCTGGAAGCAGTTACTACGGTTCCAAGAACGGCGGGTATCAACCCTTCACGCATTCGAAACACTCCCTCACGGTAGTTTGAAAGACATTCGTTAGTGTGGGTTACGGAGGGGACAATTATACGGGGAGTTTAGCGCAGCGGCGGGCCGGAGGATTCGGAGAATGCGGGGGACGCTAAAACATCATAAAAAAGACCATCCTCTTGAGCGGAGAATGGTCTTTCTGCCTTGCAGAACCTGTCAGTCCACGGCCCCCGCCGTGGTTACACGGCTGGAAGGAGCTTCAACCTCATGAACATTGTAGAGCACACGAGCCAGCAAATCCTGGCTATAATTGCCGAAATGCTTGCCGTAAATGGTTAAGCCACGTTTGTTCACCGGCTTGTCGGTGACGGCAATGCGGAAGGTCAGCTCGCTTTTGTAATCCAGCTTGATATCATCGAGGGTAATATCCGAGATGCGGCAGCCGTCAATGAAGCTTCCCTCATTATTGATCCGGATCAGCTTCAGCATTCCGTACTGATTGAGGTGAGGAGGCCACCAGTCAGGATTGAAGGTGCCGCGGGCATCACCGAAGTCTCCGGGACTGGTCCAGAAACCGATCTCAATCCCGTTTACATAGAAATACAGGTCGGAAGGATAATTATCGTTGAAGCCTGGTGCTTCAGAGCCGATTTCCATGGAGAACTGGATCTCCCGGAAGGTCTGGTTCGCTTTGAGATAATTAGGGATCCGGTATTCCAGGAATCCTTCGGCCATCCAGATAATCTCGGAATCAATCCGCTGCGGATCGGCGAAGTAACGCGGCTCGTCGAAGTCGCCGATAATGCTGTCTTTGGTTGCCAGTCCGCAGGTAGGGACAGCCTGATAATTGCTGTAGTGGCCTACCTGAATTTCGACCTCGTACAGATTGTCAACATCCTTGCTGCGCAGATCTACCATCAGCTTATCTTTATTCAGATAGCAGACCTTCTGGATCCCATGCTTGCCTACTGAGGTATTAATCTCGATTAGGCCGCTTTCCTCCAGCTTCTTGATATGCATCGTAATTGCACCATTGCTGAGATTAAGCTTCTTGGCAATTTCATTGAGGTTCAGCGCCTGATTCGTGGCCAGCAGTTCGAGAATCTGGATGCGGATTTCGGAGCTGAGCGCCTTGAAAATATCAATCCCGCTCATCAGATCTTTGATATAAATCATATTTAGGGTACCTTCTTCCAGTGAGGTCATTAGAAAAAAACTATTTTATAAAATTATAAACTAATTGAGCCTAAAAGGAAAGCATTCTTCCTTTATTTGTACATTATAATTAAATTTAAGCTAAATATGAAACGAAAAGGATTTTTATTTTATATTTTTATAAATGAATAAAGCCGATAAATTGCGAAAAAAGCCTGTTATATTCAGTAACTATATCTTCAAAGACTTTTGATTCAAATATATATGAATAGTTTTATATTTATGTGTTTACAGTGATCTTTATATATGTTATTTTATATCTGTAAGCGAATACATTCAAATGTTTTTTAATTATTTTAATAATATATGAAACGTAAGTCGTAAGATGAGGTAGCTTGAACTAACAAACCTGTATACGGTTACTTTAGTTCTTCTATATAGCATTATAATTGTTCAGCAAATCCTAGGAGGGGTTACAGTGTTAAAGAAAAAGGGCTGGTTTACACTGCTGTCGTTAGTTCTGATGGTATCAGTTATACTTACAGGCTGCGGCGGGAACAACAATGCATCATCCGGTAGCAATAGCGGAGGCGAAGCCACTGCAAATGCCGGCAAGAATGATTCGAAAGAAACCAAAAACCTTACCTTCATGTTCCGTGGAGGAACCGATGAGCAAAAAGCCTATGAAGGTGTCGTGAAGAAATTCGAAGCAGACCATCCGAACGTCAAGGTTAAAATTGTCGTTACTGCGGCAGATCAATATGCTACCAAGCTGAAAGCATCTATTACAGGCAACAGCGTGCCGGACGTATTCTATTTTGAATCCGGGGACCTGAAGGCTTATGTGAACAGCGGCGTGCTGCTGGACCTTACCAGCTATGTAGAGAATAACCCTAATATCGATTTGAACAACATTTGGAAATATGGTGTGGATTTGTACCGCTACGACGGCACTATGGCCGGACAAGGCAATCTGTACGGAATGCCTAAAGATGTTGGCCCATTCGCACTCGGCTACAACAAAACGATGTTCGAAGCAGCAGGCATACCTCTGCCGGACAAAGACAAACCCTACACTTGGGATGAATTCATCAAAGTGGCCCAGCAGCTGACGACCGATAAAGACGGCGACGGCAAGCTGGATCAATTCGGCGCAGGCTTCAACGTGCAATGGGCATTGCCATCCTTCGTATGGAGCAACGGGGCTGACTGGATCGATGCTACCAAAACAAAAGTAACGATTGATGATCCGAAATTTATCGAAGCTCTGCAGTTCTTCACCGACATGCAGCTTAAATACGGTATTACGCCGTCCACAGAACAAGCACAGACACTGGATACCTACCAGCGCTGGATGAAAGGCGAAATGGCCTTCTTCCCTGTAGGCCCTTGGGATATGAGTACCTATGAAACACTGCCTTTCGATTATGATCTGATTCCTTATCCTGCAGGCTCCACAGGCAAATCCGCTACATGGACCGGATCACTTGGTATCGGTGCTTCCGCCAAGACCAAACATCCGGATGAAGCTGTAGAGCTGATCAACTATCTGACGGCATCCAAGGAAGGTATGGAAGCGCTTGTTAAGGCTAAAGTACAAATTCCGAACCTGATTGATATGGCTACCGAGTGGGCTGCAGATACAACAACAAAACCAGCCAACAAAGAAGAGTTCCTGCAGGTGGTTAACGAGTACGGAAGAGTGCTCCCAGGTCATTATACTTACAATGCTGAGTGGTATAACCTGTTCTACACCGATATCCAGCCGGTTCTTGACGGCAAGGTTACACCGGAAGAGTATGTGAAATCAGAGCAGCCTAAGATGCAGAAGCTGCTTGATAAAGCAGTGGAGCAGGAAGCTAAATCCAAGAAATAAGCTGTACACCATAGTTCTAAACCAGAATAAAAGTGATGCGGGGTCTCCTGTAACAGCGGACCAGCATCACTTTGTTCTGAACTATCTGAATTTGAGGTGATTGTAATGAGCGCTAAGTCAGGCCTCTACCGGAAGGAGAAAATCTACGGATTTCTGTTTATTCTTCCTCCGCTGCTGGGACTACTCATCTTTACGCTGTATCCGATGATTTATTCGATCTATGGCTCATTTACGGATTGGGATGGACTTGGACAGATGAACGTAATCGGCCTGAGTAATTTCACCGATCTTTTGACAGATGAGCTGTTCCATAAGGCCGTATTCAATACACTCTTCATGATGCTTGGCATTCCAATCGGGATTACGCTCGCATTGCTGCTGGCGCTGGGCCTTAACCGGGGCGTGCCCGGCACTACAGCATTTCGGGTAATCTATTATGTTCCGGTCATCTCTTCACTGGCGGCAGTGTCCATTATGTGGAACTGGGCTTACAACGGTGACTATGGACTCGTGAACCAGTTCCTGGACCTGTTCGGCATTAGCGGCCCGAACTGGATGGCCAATAAATTCACCGTCAAGCCTGCGCTTATCATAATGGCGGTGTGGAAGGGACTCGGCTATACAATGCTGCTCTATTTGGCAGCGCTGCAGAGTGTCTCCAGATCCTATTATGAAGCGGCTGAGCTGGACGGAGCGAACGGCTTCCAGTCGTTCCGGCATATTACCTGGCCGATGGTGCGTCCGGTAACCTTCTTCATTATCGTTACCAATATTATCGGAGGATCGCAAATTTTTACCGAGATGAACATTATGACCCCGACAGGCGGTCCGGAATATGCTTCGGCTTCCGTGGTGTTCTACATTTGGCAGAAGGCCTTCGGCAGCTTCCAGATGGGTTATGCCTCCGCAATGGCGGTAGTACTCGGCGTGTTCATATTTGTCGTGACTCTTATCCAATTCCGAATGAACGAGAAACAATCGTTCGATGTCGATTGATCTGAGAGAGAGGAGACCCTAAATATGACGAGCAGAAGAAGAGTTACCAATACCATCATATTCGTTCTACTATTAATCGGCGCGGTGTTCATGATCGGCCCGCTGCTCTGGATGCTGTCCACCTCATTCAAGGATAAGCAGGATGTGTTCGCCCTGCCTCCAGTGTGGATTCCCAGTCCGTTCCATTTCGATAAATACAGTGAAATCTGGGATGCTGGCCCGCTGCTCAGCGGGATCAAGAACAGCTTGATCATTGCAGTGACTGTGACCATTGTCGGCACGTTCACTTCCAGTCTCGCGGCGTTCTCCTTTTCCAAATTGCGCTTTCCCGGTAAAAACAAGATTTTCCTGTTAATGCTGTCTTCACTGATGATTCCGTATCCGGCAGTTATGATTCCGCAATTCTTCATGTTCTCCAAGCTGGGCTGGATTGACACCCTGCTGCCGCTGATCGTTCCGGGTCTGTTCGGCAATATCGTGATGATCTTCTTCCTGCGGCAATATTTGAGCAGTGTGCCTAACGCAATCATTGAAGCGGCCAAAATCGACGGAAGCTCGTATTTCCGCCTGTACAGCTCGATCACCTTCCCGCTGATCAAACCGGCGGTAGCTGCACAGCTGATCCTGTGGTTCATGGGCATCTGGAATGACTACCTGTCTCCGATCATCTACCTGAATTCACCGGAGAAGCAAACACTCCAGCTGGTTATCGCCAACTTCAATGCGACCTATGCAATCCAGACGGACTATCCGCTGATTATGGCAGCTTCGATTATTGCCCTGCTGCCGATGCTGATTATCTTCCTCGTGTTCCAGAAGCAGATTATTGAATCTGTAGCCATCTCCGGAGTAAAGGGGTAATGGAAATGTTAGATCCTTTAAGCGGCACAGGAACTGGACTGAAGTTCCCCTCCTCCCCGGGAGAGTTCAAAATGTACGACACCTCTATTCTTGATCAGGAGTCACAGTGGAGTGTACATAACGCGCATGATCCGGGGATCATTAAGACCGGGGAAGGTTACTATGTGTTCTCTACTGATGTAAGAGTCGGCGGGGAACTGGTGCCTGGAGTCATGGTCCGTAAATCAGAGGACCTGATCCATTGGCAGTGGGTACAGTACGCGCTTCCAGGTATCCCTCAGGTAGCCTTGGACTGGGCGAACTCCGTGAATCTATGGGCGCCGGATGTGGTAAAGGTGAACGGCAGATACCGGATGTACTATTCGGCCTCCTCGTTCGGCAGCAGGCAATCGCTGATCGGCCTGCAAACTGCAGCGCATATCGAAGGGCCCTGGGAAGACGAAGGTGTTGTCATTAAGACCCGCGGCGAGGACCCGGTCAACGCCATTGATGCCAATGTACTTGAGTGTGCGGATGGGCGGATGTGGATAGTTTACGGATCCTTTTTTGGCGGGATTCATATTACGGAGCTGGACCCTGATTCGGGCAAACCGCTGGAGGATGGCTTCGGCAAGCTGCTTGCCGTCCGTGACAAGGCTACGGAGGACGGGGCAGTAGAAGGCCCTTATATTATCTACAATGATCAATTCAAGCAGTATTATCTGTTCCTGTCGTATGATTCGCTGTTTGAGGATTACAACGTCCGCGTAGCCCGTTCGAATTCTATTACAGGCCCATATCTGGATGCGCACGGCTGCGATGTAGCCGATATTACACATATGCCGCAGCATGAGGTCGGAGTCAAGGTGATGGGCGGTTACCGGTTCGGAGAAGATCCGGGTTGGATCGCGCCGGGGCATAACTCGGTTCTGAACGATAACGGCAGCTATTACATGGTGCATCATGCACGGGGCGGAAGTGACAAGCTGTGGCCGTACCTGCATATCCGCAGAATTCTCTGGACCGCAGAGGGCTGGCCGGTGGTTTCACCTGAACGTTATGCCGGCGAGACGCAGCAGAATATTCCTGCAGCGCTGATCCCGGGAGAGTGGGAACGGATCGTTCATGATCCGGGGGTAGACGGCCAGGTGCAGTCCGTTCCGCTGAAGCTGTTCTGGAGTGGAGAACTGTCGGGTGAGCACGGACAGGGACACTGGACCCATGATGGGGAGCAGACACTGACGCTGGTCTGGAGCCGCCTTGCAGAGGGTGAAGGACACGTGGAGAAGGTGCAGCTGCTGCCTGCCTGGGACTGGGAACAGCAGAAGCCGGCTTTGGTATTCACCGGCATGAATGACAACGGGATTTGCAGCTGGGGTAAGCAGAGCTCCTGAGAAGAATGTATACATGGAGCAGGAAAGGATGGAGAAGAGAACGATGACTAATGTGAAGGTAAGCACAGGTCAAGGGGCAATCAGGATCAGCCGCCATCTGTACGGGCATTTCGCCGAGCATCTCGGCAGATGTATCTATGAAGGTCTATGGGTAGGTAAGGATTCGCCGATTCCGAACACGGATGGTATACGCAATGATGTGGTTGCCGCATTGAAACAACTGGATATTCCCGTTCTCCGCTGGCCGGGCGGCTGCTTCGCCGACGAATATCACTGGAAAGACGGCATCGGCCTGCCTGAAACCCGTAAACGGATGATTAACACTCACTGGGGCGGTGTGGTTGAGAACAATCACTTCGGCACCCATGAATTCTTCCGCCTGTGCGAGCTGCTGGAATGCGAGCCGTATATCTGCGGCAACGTGGGCAGCGGTACCGTTCAGGAAATGTCGGAATGGGTCGAGTATATGACCTCTGACGGTGAATCTCCGATGGCTAACTGGCGCAAGGAGAATGGCCGGGGGCAACCTTGGCAGCTGAAGTATTTCGGAGTCGGCAATGAGAATTGGGGCTGCGGGGGCAATATGCGGCCGGAATATTATGCCGACCTGTACCGCCGTTATCAGACCTATGCGCGCAATTACGGTGACAACAAGCTCTACAGAATTGCCGGAGGCGCCAATGTGGATGATTACAACTGGACGGAAGTGCTGATGCGCGAAGCCGGACATTTCATGGACGGGCTCAGCCTGCATTCGTATACAATTCCGGGAAGCTGGGAAGAGAAGCGTTATGCGCTTGGATTCGATACGGATGAATGGTTCGAAACGATGAAGAAATCACTCCATATGGATGAGCTTATTACCCGGCATTCGGCGATTATGGACCAATATGATCCCGGGAAGCGGGTAGGATTGATTATAGATGAATGGGGGACCTGGTTCCTCACCGAGCCGGGCACCAATCCCGGATTCCTGTATCAGCAGAACACGCTCAGAGATGCGCTCGTGGCCGGAATACATCTGAACATCTTCCAGAATCACAGCAGCCGTGTGCATATGGCCAATCTGGCACAGATGGTCAATGTATTGCAGGCGCTGATCCTTACGGAAGGTGAGCAAATCCTGCTGACCCCTACCTATCATGTATTTGAAATGTACAAAGTTCATCAGGATAATGAGCTGCTTGCAGTCGATTTCACCAGTCCGGAATATACCTGCGGCGGAGACTCGATTCCGCAGCTTAGCGTATCGGCTTCCCGGGATGAGGCGGGGGTCATCCACATTTCCCTCTGCAATATGAGCCATGCGGATAATGCCAGTCTTGCTATTGAGCTCCCCGGTGTCACTGGTTCTGTAAGCGGGAAGATTCTGACGCACAGCGATCTGAATGCCCATAACACCTTCGAGCTGCCGGAGGCGGTAGCTCCGGTACCCTTCGAAGGCGCCCGGTGTATGGATGGAGTGCTGCAGTGCCAGCTCCCGCCGGCGTCGGTTGTTGTCCTGACCCTGAGACAAAAAGCTCAAGACCAAAGGAGAAACCATGATGAGCACAAATAGAGAATACAGTAATCCGATTGTAGAGCAGCGTGCTGACCCCTGGATATACAAGCATACAGACGGCTATTACTATTTCACGGCTTCCGTGCCGGAATATGACCGGATCGAAGTGCGCAGAGCTGCAACCATAGAAGGACTTAGAGAGGCGCTGCCAGTAGTAGCCTGGCGCAAAGAGGAGAACGGCCCGCTCAGCGCCAATATCTGGGCTCCCGAAATCCACTATATTGATGACAAATGGTACATTTATTTCGCGGCTGCCCGGACCACGGAAACAAAGGAAGGGCTGTTCGACCACCGTATGTTCGTGCTGGAGAATGCTTCGGCGAACCCGTTGGAAGGGGAATGGGTGGAGAAAGGCCAGATGAAGACTGCCTGGGAATCCTTTGCTCTGGATGGCACTTCATTCGAACACATGGGAGTTCGATACTATGTATGGGCGCAAAAGAACCCCGCTATCGAAGGGAATTCTAACCTGTATATCTCGGCCATGGCTAACGGCTGGACGTTAACAGGTCCGCAGACCATGATCGCCACGCCGGAGTATCCGTGGGAGATTATTGGCTTCCGGGTGAATGAAGGCGCAGCTGTTCTGAAGCGTAACGGCAAGATCTTCATAAGCTTCTCGGCCAGCGCGACCGACTATAATTACTGCATGGGACTGCTCACCGCCGATGAAGACAGCGATCTGCTGGATGCCGCCTCCTGGACCAAACATCCTGAACCGGTCTTCAAGACGAGTGAGGAGAACGGGCAATACGGCCCGGGGCACAACAGCTTCACGGTCGATGAGAACGGTGAGGATGTGTTAATCTACCATGCCCGCAACTATAAGGAGATTACCGGAGATCCGCTCTACGATCCGAACCGCCATACCCGGGCCCAGCGCCTGCATTGGAATGAAGACGGCACGCCGGATTTCGGCGTACCGGTGAAGGACGGCGGGAAGTAACGGACCGGTTCCCGTGACCCGGAGCCGCAATGGCAGATGACAGGCCTGCGGATGCAGAAAGGTTCTGCTATATAGAGTGAACTTAAGTTCAGCTTATATAGACACAAACATCCCGCAACCCTGATAGGGGAGCGGGATATTTTGCGTCTTGCTTTTATCTGATGGGTTATAACTGTATTTGGTACAACTAAAGTCACCAGTTATTGCGCGGTAAGTATTATAGTTGTATTCTCTGCAATTATATTGACCTTTGTGCCGCAAAGGAGCACTTTTCGCTACTTTTAGTTGTACAGAATACAATTAAGTGGCCGAATTTGCTTGCTGGCCGTCTTTTAAGTGTACGGAATACAACTATCGGTGAGAGAAGCTAATCTTAAGATATTCTTGATTACCCCACCGTTTGTGTGGGAGTTCCGAGTGGTTTTATTGAGTTCATGCGATATCCTGCACAAAATACAACATTTTCCTCAGGATATCGGTCCTAATCCAAGATTGTTGTAGGAAATACAACATTTCTCCTCCCCCAGGCGGTTTAGCCGGATAATTCTTGTATTTCGTACAACATTCCTCCCGAACAGCCAGATATATAGGGGGCCAAGTTGTAAAACGTACAACATTTATGCCTAGGTGAAGCTCTGTGCCGCGAATTGTGGATTGAAATTAGCGCCGCGGCACTTCGAAGACATAGTGCATTTCTAGTGTTTCTTGCCATCTATAGGAACCGTTATGGACTTGTTATAAGTCTTAATGTAGTGGAATCCGTCCAGCAGCAGGAGCTGCGGCGCCTCCTCCGTATTGAACGAATACGTCCGCTCCCACAGGATGTTGCCGTTCTTCAAGTCCCATGGACGGGACTGGGATATAGAAGTGACGGGAACTGTGGTTCCTCCGGCTTGGACAGCTAAAGTCTCCGTGTCAAGGAAGGTGAACTGCTTCCCGGCGATCACGATATCATAGCCGTAACCAGTCCGGGTGACGCTTCGAATCCAGAGCTTCTCCTCGCCAAGCAGGATGGAGCGGTCAGAGGGCGCAGCCAGGGAGACAGGCTGCTCTATTTGCTCATATCCGGTGAAATTATCGAGTACCAGTTCAACAGTTTGCAGCTTGTCTGTCGGGAGTACATCGTATTCGATTTCAAATTCCGTAAGTCCTGTTTTGCCGGAACGTGCCGACCGCATGGACCAGTAATTCACTTCAATCCCATTCACATAGAGCTTGGTTACAGCCGAAAATCTCGGAGTTTCCCCATCTTCCAGTTCATAATGCCCCTTCACAAGGGTTGAAGTTGGAGAAGCTGTAATAGAGTCATAGTGGACCGTTCCCTGATCCACCGGAACAGCTTGGGAAATATCCGCTGTAAGCAGGCTTTTCATGGCTTTGTTCGCTTCAAATTTGAAGGAGACAGGATAGTGTGCCACTGTCCCATTCTCCAGCCGCTCGCTGAAAGTAACGGTCAATGTTCTGGAGAAAGGGCTGGCCGGCTCGAATTTGAATACTCCCTCGTAACGGGTACCGTCTTTGCTGCCTCCGCCGCTCCCCCCCAGAGGATCTGAATCCGTCAGGAACCCTTCCAGTTTATCTACTCCGTAACGGAGAGAATAGTTGCCGGCAGGGAAGTCGCCGGTATATATACTACCTGAAGCCGGATCAATGCTGTAATACATCGTCAGGGCGTTGTCGTCCGCAATCACCCCGTTAATGGTAATAACCGTTCCGTCATCTAACGTTTTGCTTTTATGGACGCTTTGACCGTATCCGTGGTCCGCCAATTCAGCGAAGGCCATGGTATCCAGCTCGCTTTTACTAAACAGCTTCCCGCCGTAATATGCAAATGCAGGATATTGATAGATGCCAACCGTCAGAATAAAGGCTGCAACTGCTGAGGCAACCCAGGTTTTCACTCTAATCCGGGTTCTTGTCTTCACAGGAACGCGCTCAAGCGCTGTTCGAAGTCTGCCCTCAAGTTCTGATGGGGTCATGATCTGCTGATGCTCCTGTAATCTCTCCTCGATCGTTCTCATAACGGTCACCTCCGATCATGGCTTTTAGTTTCTGTATGCCCTGCGAGATTCTTGACTTGATTGTACCCACCGGTGAATCGGTCATCTCGGCAATTGTCTGATAGGGAAGATCATGAACATAGCGGAGTTCAATCGCTTCCCGTTGCCGCGGATTCAGGTGAGCAAGCAACGCCGACATGTCCAGCTCAGACTCCGTATAGCGGTAGGGGTTATTTGCGGTCCATGCGGCAAGTGAAGGCTCCCGGTCGTCTTCGTCGTCCAGAGGAAGATAACGCTCCTGCTTGCGGAGGACGGTCTTGCAGCGGTTCACGAGTATCGTTTTGCTCCAGCTGTAGAAGGCCTCCCTATTGTTCAACTGCCCCAGCTTCTCGTAAAGCGTAACAATCATGTCTTCCATGACATCCATTGCATCATGCTCATTTCCCATATAACTGTAGGCAAGCCGGTAATAAGCGTCCTGTTCGGCCAGGATTAGTTCTAGTAATGCTTCTTTATTGCCCCGCTGTGCCTGTCTGACCAGACGGCTTACATTCATGTTCTCACCTCTTTCATAGATAAGAGTCCGCAGAGGTTCTAAAAGTTCATTGTGCACAAAAAAATCTCCACAGCCTGAACAGCTGCTTCTGCTTCATGTTCTGATGTTCTTGAGCACTACAGCCGCCCGTCATAACATGATACCCACAGACAGGGAAGTACTGTAGGCGCAAAAAAGCCACAGCTGTTGTTAACAACAGACTGTGGCTTGGGGAGATGACAGAATAGGTTATCAGACTAACGTATCACTTAAGGTGTGTATTGCTGCACGATGGAGACGATCTGCCCGTTCTGGATGGTGATGTGGTAAGGAGATTGGCTTAGATCGAAAACATCAGTTTTGGCAAATTCCTGAGTGAACTGCTTCAGGCTGAGCGCCTCGTTCCAGTTAATGTCCAGTTCCTCAATATTACCAGTGTGGTCGTAGATCTGCATAGTTACTTTGGCATTAGGGGCTACCGGGTAGGAAGTCAGCGAATCGCTGTCATTCACGATATAGTAACCGTCGGGTACACCGCCGATTTCGGCTGCGGCTTCAGGCTCACGTTCAGCGAAGATAGCATCGGCTGCCGCACCTTCGTACCATGTAATTTCGTCCCCGGTAAGGGTGGTTTGACCCTTATTGGTTTCGAGTGCGTGTATGTAAACCGTCAAGTGCTGGATATGATCGCTGCTCTGGGCTTCTGCGGTCTTCATGGTCGTGCTGGCCGTAGTCACGAGGGAGAGGAACAACAGGACCAATACAGGAAACAGATAGACATTTTTGTTTTTTAACATTGTGGAATTTCCCCCTTGGCGTAATATGACACGGTGTAAGTCTATATACCTAATTACCCTTCAGTATAGTTCTCAAACGTGTTCATACCCTAATAACGTTGATTTTCAAGAAATGTTGCAAATAAATTTTCAAATCTCTCTGCCAGAGCCACTCCAATTATTGGGTTGCTTACCTCCAGCAACCTCCCGTTGCCAGTCACCGTCGTATAAAGCCTTCATCCGGGGCATATTAAGTTATCCAACTATCGGCTGAGAGGTGACTGGGGTTGAAGGAGATCTGGCAAATATACAAGAGAGATTGGCTGAGGCTGTTCAGGATACCTGTAGCCATGCTGCTGATTACAGCGCTTGTTGTGCTGCCTTCAGTCTATGACTGGGTGAATGTGGCGGCCGTATGGGACCCGTACAGCAACACCTCCGGGATCAAAATCGCCGTAGCCAGTCTGGATGAAGGTGCGGCCGTGCAGGGTACAAGCTTCAATATCGGTGCGGAGGTACTGGAAAGCCTGCGGAGCAATAAGTCACTCGGCTGGAGGTTTACAGATGCGGAGGCTGCAGTGGACGGGGTGCGGCGGGGGGATTACTATGCGAGTATTGTGATTCCGGCAGACTTCTCTGAGCGGATGACCGGAATTCTTGAAGGTAAGCTGGAGAAGCCGGAGATTGAATATACCGTTAATGAAAAAATTAATGCGATTGCTCCAAAAATTACCGCAAAGGGTGCTTCCACGATCACCACGCAGATCACCGAGCACTTCACGGAAACGATCAGCAGTACGGTTCTGACCGCCCTGCGCGGGGTAGATGAGGAATTCCAGTCCGAGCTGCCCGCGATCCGCAGAGTGGAGGCCGGGCTGTTCAAACTGGAGGCGGAGCTGCCGGAGATTGAGCGAGCCGGAAGGCTGGTACTGAAGCTGCAGGAGGATTGGCCGGAGATCTCCTCGTCTGCGGAGCGGATTGCCGGACTGGCCTCCAGGCTCCCCGAGGTAGAGCAGGCGGGAAAAGCCGTGGAGCAGATCGACGAATATTGGCCGCAGATTACGGCTGCCGCCGGACATCTGGAGGAGCTGCAGGAGAAGCTGCCCCGCATTGAACGTGCTGCCCTGCTGGTATCCGAGCTGGATTCGAACTTCAGCAAGGTGGACGGTGTGCTGGACCGGGCGGAGGTCCGGTTGGAAGAGGCCGCAGCCGCAGTGGACACTGCGGCCAAGGTTCTGCCGCAGGCTGACCGGATCACCGCTGCCGGCAGCAGCTTCGGGCTTGCGCTGCAGCAGTTCCTGGCCGGGAACGGCACAGCCTTTGCGGCTGTCCCCGGGGTTGTGCAGCAGAACTTGTATCTGCTGCAGCAGGCCGGGGAAGCGGCCGTGCAGTTGACCGCGCAGCTGCGGCAAGATGCCGCGCAGCCAAGTGAAGCGCTGCGGCAAGACGCCGCGCGGTCAAGTGAAGCGCTGCGGCAAGGTGCTGCGCGGTCAAGTGAAGCGCTGCGGCAAGACGCCGCGCAGCCAAGTGAAGCGCTGCGGCAAGACGCCGCGCGGTCAAGTGAAGCGCTGCGGCAAGACGCTGCGCGGTCAAGTGAAGCGCTGCGGCAAGACGCCGCGCAGCCAAGTGAAGCGCTGCACCAGAGTGCGGTGCAGCAGGAACCCGCGCAGCGCTCTGCTGCGCGGCAGCTGCAGCTTGCCTCGGCCCGGCTGGCCGCGGCAAGCGAGGGGCTCGCCCACACAGCGCAGCTGCTGGGCGCCCTGAACACACTTGCGCCCGGGACCGCGGGCGCAAGTGATCTCCGCGCCGTCGAAGCGGCGCGGAAGCCCTATGCCGCCGCAGCTGCGCAGGCGGCGGCACTGGCACAGGCTGCGCAGGCAGGCGCGCAGCCCACGGAGGCTGAGCTGGATCAGCTCAGCCTGGTGGCAGGGCAGGCGGGAGCTGCCCTGGAGGGGGTTATCCCGCGGTACAACGCGGGAATTCTGCCCGCAGCGGAGCAGGTGCTGCAGCAGCTGACTGCGGATGCGGGGAATGCCGCGGCAGCGCTGCAGCATATTCCGCAGCGGCTGGCTGCGCTGGACACGATACTGGAGGAAGCGGGGACCGCCATCCAGTATGGACAATCCGGCCTGGCTGCCCTGCGGCAGGATTTGCCAGCCATCCGCGAAGAGGTGCATAACGCAACGGGGGGTATGACAGAGAAGATGGCGGCATTCAGCAATCTGGTCACTAACGTACTTCCGCGTATTAAGGAAGGACTGCCGGGGGCCGGGGCGCAGATTCACGAAGCGGCCGAATTTGCCAGAACCGGACTGCCTGCGGCGGAGGTGAAGTTCCGCAAGGCAGCGGATTTCATTACTGCCGGATTGCCGCGGGCAGACCAGGGAGTGGAACGTGCGGCGGAGCTGGTGCGCAGCGATTTGCCTGCGCTGGTGGCAGGCGTCCGCAAGGCGGCAGCGACGCTCCGCGATATCAAAGAAGAGGTCGATCTGGAGGAGATTGCCCAGCTGCTGGGCGGGGATATCCAGAGCCAGAGTGATTTCCTGGCGAATCCGGTTGTACTGAAGCAGCAGACGTTATATCCGATTCCAAACTATGGATCGGCGATGACGCCTTTTTATGTCGTGCTGTCCCTATGGGTAGGCGGTACCCTGCTGATCTCGCTGCTGCGTACAGCTGTGGATACCGGCGGAATCCGCTACCTTGGGTATCAGCTCTATTTCGGACGCCTGCTGACTTTCCTTACAGTCGGGATTCTTCAGGCGCTGGTGGCGGTTCTGGGTAATATCTTTCTGCTAGGCTGTTATGTTGCTGACCCGGTCTGGTTTGTCCTGTTTGCCGTACTGATCAGCGTGGTATTCGTGACGATAGTCTTCACGCTGGTCTCGGTGTTCGGCAGTATCGGCAAAGGGATTGCCATCGTATTTATGGTGCTGCAGTTCTCCAGCTCCGGCGGAACCTTTCCTATTAGTACCACCGGACACTTTTTTCAGGTACTGAATCCGTTTATGCCCTTTACTTATGCGATCAGCCTGCTGCGTGAAGCTGTAGGCGGTCTGCTGCCGGAGGTAGCGATCCGTGATGCGCTGCTGCTGGTCTTGTTCGGCGTGCTTGCGCTGCTGCTGGGACTTACGCTGCAAAAGCCGCTGCAGGGCTTCATCCGCAAAGCGGCCGCGCAGGCAGAAGAGTCTAAACTGATTTCGTAGATAAAATGGGGATATATAACATTTATTCCGTCTTTGTCAACCTATTTTGAACCGTTCAAACCGGATTGACCTGTATAATTGGGGGACTTATTATATAGGAATATCTGGATTAATATTCGAATATATGGTTTTTTGAGGGGCGGTATTGGTTTGCATCATAAGACTACAATTCAAGCGGAGCTGGCCGCTTTCCTAAGAAATGAAGGAATGACGATTAATCAATTCGCAGGGGTATCCGGCGTTAACTCCGGAACACTGAGCAGTATTATTAACGGCAACCGTCCCATTGCCATGCAGCAGCTGGACCGGATTACCTCCGGAATGGGGCTGGCTGAAGGGGCGTTCTACGAACTCTATATAGATGAATGTGTCATTCATTCCACACCCGACTGGCGGCGTCTGGGCCCGTTCCTCCACCGCTGCGCGGAGCTGAACAAACTGGAGTGTATCCGGCAGGTCGTCCTTATTATAATGGACAATATTACATATGCTCCTGTGCTGTTTGATACAGCGGAGCAATTCTACGGACAAGGCAACTATCAGGCGGCGGCTCTGCTCTATGAAGGGGTTGCCGACAGTGAGAAGTACCAGCATTCGGAACGGCTGGCCTTATGTCAGTACCGGCTGTTCACCATTAGGGTCGGCCAGGACCGGGAGGCGGACTTCCGGGCAGCCACGCGGTTCGAATATTTCGTGGAGCGGCTGGATGAGAGCGATCAATTAGGCGCTTTGCAGCAGCTGGCCGATGTCTATCTGTCATTACAGTACTGGGATAAGGTATGGCTGCTGGCCGAAGAGCTGTACCGTAAGACAGCGATTCAATATGAGATTAAGCATCACAAAGTCAGAAAGCAGAAAGAGCTGAAGGAACCTCCGAAGCCGCTATGCTTCTATATTTTATACGCCTACTGGCTGCAGTCCGTGGTATGTGACGGGCGCGGTGAATATGAGCGTGCTTTGCATTATGTAACCTTATATGCAGAAATGGACTGGATTGTGGAAGATTCAGAGGAAGTCCGGCAAATAAAAGAGTATTTCAGCAGTCAGGCAATAGTCAACACTTATCTGTTCCGTTTAATGTGCGGAGATTTGGAAGTGCTTCATAACTATGTGGAGTATATCGGCACGGGCGGCACCGGCCTGCTCCCCGGAATGCTGAAGGCCGTTCAGGCAGCCAACCGGTTTCACTGGAATGTGGATGAGCTGATCGGGCGGTTCCTGCCGCAGGTGGAGCAGGAGTGGTCTCCCCCGGGGTATGACAAGCCGGGAGCGGAACTGCCGGATAATTACGCGGAATTGCTCTATGAACTGGCGGGATATTACCTGCGTGCCGGGGAACAGGAGCAAGGATTCCGCTACGTATTCAAAAGCCTGGAGGCTTCGGCGGAACTGGGCAGCGAGACCTGTGTGATCCGCTGTGTGCGATTGTTTGAGCAATATCGGCCGCAGGCTTCGGCTGCGCAGCAAGAGGACTATAAGAAGCTGATCAATAAAGTACAGACTGCCCATGCCCGCAGACACATCGCGCCGGCAGGTAAATTGTAAGAGGAATATTATCCGCTATAGGCTTGCAACTATAGTAAAGCACCGTCCATTTCCGGGCGGTGCTTTAACGTGCAGGTATTTGCTGCAAATGGGAATTGCAGGGCGGGCTATGCCGTGCCGCTGATGCCGGCTGCATTAGAGATTTGGGCAGCGGTCCATCCGCTGACAGCCGAATAGAGGATTTTACCCTGTGCGGTCAGATCGTCGAGTGCGCGGAGCGTTGCTTCCACGGGGGTTCGTTATCGAACCGGTGGCAGAAATACACATCAATATAGTCCGAACCTGGGGCGGCGCAGACTGCTTGTTCACCTTCACCGCGGTTATAGGCATTAGCTGTATCAAAGAAATTGATACCGCATTCAAAAGCTTTGGCAACGCAGGCATCCGCCGCCTTCTGTTCCGCCGCCGTGCCGTAAGTAAGCCAGCTGCCCAGGCCGATTTCATTGACTTTAAGTCCTGTATTGCCCAGTTTTCTGTATTTCATCTTCTTTCCATTCCTTTCATAGTTTTTTTGTGCACTTTTTTAGGTTGTCTCTGTGTTTTTTCTGTTATGATGAGGAGCAGTCCAGTTGATCGTAACATACCCTCTTAAAGTGTAAGAACATAGGGAGTTTCCTTTCTAATTATCCAAATGGCTTATCATGCCGGCTCTGCTGGACAATCGGGCATTACAAGGTGAATGGTGACAAATAGGAATAATGGACAAAGTTCATACAGTGTGGAAATTAAAAATAAGTTTAAATAGTTAAATATGGATTTTGGAATGGAGTTCTAGAAAGATGATGGAGAAGATGAATACCCGGAGTCCGGTCATTTGCAATTTAGAGGATGCTGCAGACCGGATGATTGAACTGCTAAGCCAGATTTTTACGTCAAATACGATTATGATTACGATTCACGGTTTAGGCTTGGTTCCCCTGCTGCGGACCTTCAACCGGGAAGCGCCTATCATGAAGGAGGAGGACAATTTCGCCCTTCTTGATCCTATTCGTAGTCTGGTTATTCTTAATGACAATAAGCCGACAATGGTCGCTGACACGCATAATCATCCGGGGTCCACTGCTCTTGAATTTATACATACACGGGGCATACACTCGTTCATTGGCGTTCCTCTGATCACGGCGCAAGGGGAGTCTGTGGGTACGATCTGTCTGATGGACCCTGCAGCCGGCCTGCATACGAAGGAAGACCTGGATATATTAAGCGCAATGGCCTATTTTTTCACCTATATTATGAATTTGGAACGGAAAGTTGAATTCATAGAACAGCAGAGCCAATCCAAGCTGAATCTGTTTGCCATGCTCAGTCATGAAATCCGCACCCCGATGAACGGCATTATCGGCATGACCGATCTGATGATGACGACTGAAATGGACGAGCAGCAGCAGTTTTACATGGAGATCATTGAATCGAGCAATGCCAAGCTACTGCAATTTCTGAATGATGTTCTGGATTTCAGCAAAATGGAAGCGGGCAAGCTGGTCATTGAAAAGGAACCGTTTGATATTATCACCGCACTGGAGGAGAGCGTCTATTTGTTCTCCACCAAGGCTTTTGAGAAAAATCTGGAAGTGATTCTGAATGTGGATTCGGAAATTCCCCTGTATGTTCTGGGTGATGCCCCCAAGATACGCCAGATCATCATGAATATAGTAAGCAATGCCCTGAAGTTCACCCACGCCGGGGAAATCCTCATCGAGTTGAAATCATTGCCTGTCCTCCGAGAAGAAATAGGAATAAGGATCACGGTGCAGGATTCTGGAATAGGTATAGCGGAAGACAAGCTGAAGCTGCTGTTCAACAAATATACCCAGGTTCACCAGAGCAGCGAGCTTCATCATTACGGAGGTACCGGACTGGGACTGGCAATCTGCAGACAGCTGGTGGAGCTGATGGGGGGAGAGATCTCCGTTGAAAGCCGTGAGGGGACAGGGACGAAGCTGGAGGTCACTCTGTATCTCGAAAAATATACAAGCCTGCCCTCGATTCCTTTCGAGAAAGATGTGCTTGCCTCCATTAAGATGCTGGTTGTTGATGATAATCAGACCAGTCTGCATGTCATCTCTTCGGTACTTGAGGACTGGAGTGTGGTAGTTAATTCTGCCCAGACCGCCAAGCAGGCGATGGATCTTCTGGCAGCTAACAACGATTATGATCTGATCCTTATGGACAAGGATATTGCAGGGACAGAAGCTACAGAGCTTGCCAAGCGAATGCGCCAGCTTGCTCCGGGCAGGAAGCTGCCCGTGATTTTGCTTGCTCCCCTGGGGACGAATCTGGACGAGGAGACCAAATCGCAGTTCGCCTCCATCATTATCAAGCCCATCCGCAAGGTGCATCTGCTCAATAACATATTGGCTTTGCTGAAGCACAGCAAGCCGGAATCCTAATTGCGCATTCTCTTCATATAATTGACGCGAGCCGTTTCTCCTGAAGTTGGGCGCTCCTGCACAGAACTGGCCGGAATGGCTGAAGCTCCTGACTCATTGTTAGGAGGTTGTCCGCAGCCTTGCGGAGGAGTTCCAGGCTGTGCATGTACCGCTTCAGGCTGTTTTTGAGGGAACCGTAGCAAGAATAGATGCGTAATAATGGGTCTGGGATGGTGTGCATCCAACAGCGGCCAGTACAATCTGATCGCTGCAGAGTGGCTGAGAATTGTGGGGTAGAGCGGGATTCTGCAAGGGTAAGCCAGCCCGGTCTCAGCTCCTCTAAGACAAATTCGGATTACAGCACCTACAGTGACAACGGAATAAGAGTAACAACAGCAATAGCAATAGCAAGAGTACAAGTAACAGTAAATTAAAGTGAAAGTAACAGTTAAAGCAAAAGTATTTGCAGCAAAGTATACAAATACCGCAGCACTAGAGCCTGTTTGAAGCCGGGATGTTACCGGAATTCAAGCGGGCTTTTTGGTTAGGTTTACTTTAGGGAATCATGAGTTTTGTCTGTTGCGGATAAGTTTCATTGGGATGTGGAGCGGATCTGCCAGTCAAAGGGATAAATCCTTCTGAATCCGCCGAATGCGGGCGCCAGGCGGGAATGAGGGGCATTAGTGCGCTTGATTTCACAGGCGGCTGCCCGGAAGTAGTCTGTCTGGAGTGGCGTAAGTGGCTTGATCTACTTAAGCTGCACAGGCTCCATTAACTCCATAAACTCCATAAGCTCCATAAGCTCCAGCTTGATTTGCCTTCCGGGTGATTTTTTTCTTTGCCGAGCAAAGGCTGGCGAAATAAGCTGTTGCTGGTTGCTGGTTGCTGGTTGCTGGTTGTTGGTTGCTGGTTGCTGGTTGTTGGTTGCTAAGTGCTGGAGCAGGTGAGCGTACCGTCAGCAGAGTGAAGCGGACTGAAAAGCTCTTATTTCCCGAAAAACCCTTTTTATGAGGGTTAAGCGGACTGAGAATCAGCTATTTTGTTCATTTGGGCGTGAAATGGGCTGCGGCGGACCCATTTACGGAATCTGAGTCCGCTTAGCCAGCAAATCTGCCAGATTTGGGCAAATAGCGGATTTTCAGTCCGTTTGATTAGCTGATGGTCCAGATGGATGGACTATGATAAGCTCCGCCAAGCACTCGCATAGAGCGTGCGAGAAGTGCTAACTGCAAGTCCGCTTCATCCATTAGGGCTTCAGCCATGAAGGCCTCATCCATTACGGCGCCAACTCGGGTTGTAGCAGAGGAAATCCCCTCGAATTATGTTGGGGCGTATGAATTGGTGCCCTCCCCTTGTACATACGGTAAATCCATCCTCCGCATACGGTGAGTTCACTGTATCTTAAGCCGCTTATTGCCTGGCCCCTGGTCCGGGTGACATAATCGAAGAGTAGGCATGTACAGAGGAAGGCGTGAAGAACATGGACTATTTCCGGAAGCAATCGTTCCGCAGTAAATTAAAAACCGCATTCCTGGCCGTGATTCTCCTCTCTGTACTGATGACCGGAGGGCTATCCTATTCCATCTCGGCGGCGATCCTGGAGAAGAATGCGCTGAAGCTCACCCAGGATACCGTCGTCAAATCGGCACAGATCATCGACGAGAAGCTGAACAAGCTGACACTGATTATGATGACCTTTATGATCAGCCAGCCTTTTCACGATATGATGAGAGATGTCGTCTCCGGGGACACAGGCAGATATTATACCCACCTGAATGATCTTGATAACGTTTTCTCGCAGGCGCGGATTGCCGAGCCGCTGATTCAGTCCATCTATGTGTCCACGCCGATCGGGGAGTTCTACCCGTCGTCAATGAACCGCAACCGGCTGACGGAGTTCAAGGATACGTTTCTGTATGAGCGCATTGAACAGGATAAGAAGAACCTGTGGGTCGAGGGCCATGAGGATATGCTGTTCTCCGGTAAGGACCGGGTGATCTCACTGATTCTGGAGCCCATATTCGATACTCCGGTAAGAGGTGTATATATTGTAGTCAATATCCGCGAAGACGGCTTCCGCAAGCTGGTAAGCGGAGGCACCGGCGGCGGGGCGCGCAGCTTCCTGCTGAACGCTTCAGGTGAGCCCGTGTATTCTGTGAAGGACCCGCTGGTCTGGCAGGCGGTGGAGGGCAGTCATCTGACCGGTAGGATCAGCAGCAGCCGGGATCTCAGCAATACGTTTAAGCTCGGCGGTGAATCCTATCTGCTGAACTATGCCCATCTGGGCATCGCGGATTGGACGATGACCACGATCCAGTCCAAAGCCAGCGTGCTGAAGGATATGATCTATGTCAAGTGGATGCTTGTGGTGGTGGCCTTCGCTGCCTTCACGGTCACGATGATGGTATCCGGCGCATTTACCCGTTATCTGCTGAGGCCCCTTCAAGGTCTGATGAAGGTGATGAAAAAGGTGGAAAGCAATGATCTGACCGCCCGGTTCGAGAGCAGCAGTGGGGACGAGCTGGCCCAGGTCGGTATCCGCTTCAACCGGATGCTGGAGCAGATCGTAGTGCTGATCGGTGAAGTCACTGAGGCAGAGACGAATAAACGCTCGGCGGAGATCAAGGCGCTGTCGGCGCAGATGGACCCTCATTTTCTGTACAACACGCTGAATACGATCTACTGGAAGCTGAATCTGAAGCAGGTGGAGCAGTCGCAGCGAATGGTAGTGTCGCTGTCCCGGCTGTTTCAGCTGGGGCTGAATAAGGGGCAGGAGATTACTACGCTGTCCAAGGAGCTGGAGCATGTCCGCCAGTATCTGGAGCTGCAGTGCAGCTGCTATGAAGGGTTGTTCCGTTATGAAATCTACGTAGAGGATGAAGCGCTGAATACACTCGCTATTCCGCGCATTCTGCTTCAGCCGCTGGTGGAGAACAGCATTCTGCACGGCTTCCGTGATCTGGAAAGCGGCGGAGTGATTGATATAGAGATATTGGACGAGGGAGAGCGCTGGTGCCTTACAGTCCGCGACAATGGAACAGGCATGGAGGAGGATCAGGTTCGTGCGCTGTTCTGGCGGGAATCGGATAAGGGGTATGCCGTGTCCAATCTGATCCGCAGGCTGCAGCTCTATTACGGGGACAGTGCGGTGTTCCGGGTGGACAGCGGGCCAGGCAAGGGAACGGCGGTCATCATATCTTTACCCAAGAGAGAGGAGCATCAGGATGGACGATAATGGTGTGATCAGCATGTGCATTATAGACGATATCAAAAGCGTAGTCGCAGGACTCACCTGCATGAACTGGGCGGAGCAAAGTATCCGGGTGGCGGGTACGGCAGCCAACGGGGAGGATGGGCTGGACATGATCTCGGAGCTGCGCCCGGATCTTGTAATTACGGATATACGGATGCCGAGGATGGATGGGCTGTCCATGCTGCGGGCCGTGCTGGAACGCCACCGGGACTGTAAGGTGATTCTGATCAGCGGCTATGCTGATTTTGAATATGCGCAGCAGGCTGTCCAGCTTGGCGCTTTTGACTTTGTCGTCAAGCCGTTTACCGAAGAGGATATTATGAAGGCGGTGCTGCGGGCGAAGGCGGAGATTATGGAAGAACGGTCGAAGCTGCTTACCCTGCGGGAGATGGAAAATAGGCTGCGGGAGAGTCTGCCGGTACTGCGGCAGGAATATTTCGCCCTGCTGGTCAGCCACCGTACAGCCTGGGAGCAGGCGGCGGCCCGCTGGGAATTCCTGAATATTGATCTGAACCCGCAGGGGTTTGTGGTCATGCTGCTTGAGATTGATCACTTTCAGGAGCGGGCAGCCGAGCTGTCCATCCGCGAGGTGGAGCTGATCCGCTTCTCGCTGCTCAATATCACGCAGGAGACGATTGCCGAGCATGCGCGCTGCGTAGTCTTCCGCGCCAGACATAACCGCTATCTGGCGGTTATGAATGACTGCAGCGCGGTCAGTGCAGTGGAGATCGCCGAACGCTGCTGCCGGAATATTGAACGCTACACCAAGTTCACCGTTTCGGTCGGGGTCGGAGGCAGAGTGGAGGAGACGAGTGAGCTGCCCGATTCCTATCTGCAGGCCAACCGGGCGCTGGCCTATCATCTGTTCACAGAAGGCAATGCAGCCATCCGTTATGACGATATTCTCCCGGCCGGCAGCCAGGAGCCGCTGTCCCTGGAATACAAGGACGAGCTGCTGCTGGCTCTGCGCTCCGGCAATGCCAGCAAGGCAGCGGCCATTCTGGAGGATATCTCGACGGGCCTCCAGAGTCTTGTCTCCCGGCAGAATCCGGATTATCTGCTCAGCCTGTACGATGAGCTGGCTGCCTCGGCGATCCGGAGCTTCTATGAGCTGATTCCGTATGCGGATATTCAGCCGCTGATCCAGAGGTTCAGGGCCGCTCAGGGAACAGCGGGACTGCCGCTGGCCTCTCTGCAGCGGCAGCTGCTGGAATTATGCGTGGAAGGGGCCGGACTGGTGCGCAAGAACAGCCTGTCCGAGGGGCAGAAGGTTATCTATGCCTCACTCAATTATATTCAGAGCCATCTCTCTGAGGATATAACGGTAGGGGATTGCGCCGCTTACGTCCATCTTAGCGCGAGCTACTACTCCAGTCTTTTCAAGAAGGTGACCGGTATGACGGTCACGCAGTATGTGACTACGGAGAAAATCCAGAAGGCCAAAGCGCTGCTGGTAGAGGGGATGCCGGTGCAGGAGGTCGCCCTGGCAGCAGGTTATGAGGAGCGGCGGTATTTCAGTGAAATGTTCAAGAAAATCACCGGGCAGACACCTTCGGAATTCAGGGCGGGCTATCATCCTGACCGGCCGGAAGAGAAACCTTACCGATGACGAAGGCCGATCCGCAACGTACCGGCGTCATTTATGCTAATTATTTCGCACACACGGAGCCCCACTCCGTGAAGTACGAAGAGGGGCTGACCTACTATCTGTTCCGGTTTCAGGCGGAAGGAACCTGCCGGGCGCTGGTGGCGGGCAATTACGAGACCATCATCCCCGGAGACCTGCTCATTTATCCTCCCGGTCAGCCCTACGGACTAAACGTTCAGCCCCGGAGCGTAACAGCAGCGGGTGAGACTCAGCCTGCTTCGGACTATTTCCTGGCCGGCAAGGGGGAGTGGCTGGACTCGTGGTGGGCTAACACAAGCCTGCCCGTAAAAACGAATATCGGTTTTGACGATACGGTGCTTACGCTATGGAAGCATATCATCAGCGAGAAGAAAAAAATCATGCAGAACTTGGACGAGATCCTGGACTATCTTCTGAGAACGTTTTGCCTGACCCTGGAGCATGTGATTGGGGTCAATGCGCGCACCAAGGGAGCGGATACCGCGTACAAGCTTAAGTTATTCATAGACAACCATGCCCACGAACCGCTTAGCCTGGAGCAGATTTCGGCCTCCGCCGGGTTAAGTGTCTCCCGCTGCTCCTATCTGTTCAAGGCTGCTTTTGGCCATTCTATGTTCGCCTACTGTATCAGCGTCAGGCTGAAGCTTGCGCAGCAGCAGGTGCTGTACAGTGATCTGACGCTTGAACAGGTCGCCGACAAAACGGGCTTCCAGAGCTATGCCCATTTCTGCCGGATGTTCCGTGGACACTTTGAACATTCCCCGGGAGAATACCGGCGCAGATTCGGGTTCCGCTTCCATCCGTAGGGATGCACAGATTAGACATCTGTATACAGAACCTGATGCCCCTGAAGAAGGATCGAATGCAGCTTCTCCATCTGTACATTCTGAACAATCCCGTCTGCATCAAGCGCTAGTGCGGCAGCAGCCGCAGCCGATTGTCCAAGGATCATAAATACGGGCTCCATCCGGATTGATCCGTAGGCGGCATGAGTAGCAGATACACATACCGGTACGATCAGATTGGTGCACTCCGTCCGTTTCGGCACAACGGCCCGGTAGCTTATCGGGTAAGGCGCAGCCAGTCTGACATAGAATCCGCCCTCTGTGCTTACATGACCGTCTTCGTTCACATAATATTGGGTGTGGTGCGAGTCCATGGCGAAGGAGCCCATTCCGATGGAATCCGGCACCTGTTTGTCCAATCTGACATCATGCTCCGTAACCACATAATCGCTGATCATTCTGCGGGATTCCCTGATATACAATTGGGGTGTCCAGTGGCCACTGTCCGTGAATTCATCCAGCGGCAGCCCCCACGGCTTGTAGACCGCCCGGATGTCCTCCGGCACCCGCGGATGATTCTGCAGGGTCCAGACATAACCTTGCTGATAGATGCGGTGTGCCTCCCACATGGCTTCTCTTGCCGGATAATCCGCCTCCGCATAGCTATGGTTCATTCCATTGTAATCCGTTGAAATGCCGCTGTTGTTATTGGAATCCGTCTTCTCTGCTGTGACCCGGTTTAACTTGAAGAAGCGGGAGCGTTGTCCCTGCTCAATGGCCCGGAACAGAATTTCATAATCGGCCTCGTTATATCCCTCAGGCTTCCCGATCTCCAGGCGGTTGGCGGGGTTGTCCGTCAGGCACATGCGGAAGTTATAGGCCTGAAGCTTGTTGTCACCGTCACCGATGCCGCCGCCGCGGGTAACATTGACACGCGGGAGCAAACCGCTTGAGGGTACTCCTTTAATGATATAGGGATCAATACCGGATGGAAGCTCGTTCAGCTCGTCGCCGGGCTGAATACCGTTGAGCGTCTCTCCGTAAGCTGAATTCGGCTCCCGGCCGACAGTATAGGATACGCCGGATTTGCCCATCAGATCGCCTTCATACGTAGCGTCAATAAACATTCTGCCCCTATAGATGTTCCCTGATTCCATGCGTATAGAGGTTATTGTCGTGCCTTGTCTGGTCACTCCGTCCTGAAGCTCAAGCCTATCACCGCAGACAACTTCGATAGGTTGTTCGGACACCAGGTCCTGCAGTACTTCGAGCGCCACTTTGGGTTCGAACAGCCAGCGTGCCCCGTCCTGATTATATTTCCGGGCTACCCGCCGGTAGAACTCCAGGGACAGGCCGCCGACCGCCTGCTTCATCCCGATATCCGTATCTCCCAGACCTCCGCTGGTCATGCCCCCAATGCGCTGCCCCTGCTCGATCACCACCACGGTTTTGCCCATTTTTGCGGCTTGGACCGCAGCTGTAATCCCTGCCGCGGTTCCTCCGTAAATGACAATATCATACACTTGTTCCCGGTTCATAGTTCCCCTCCTAATGCCTGTTTTCACCTGCAGAAATTATCATAACCGCTGGCCGGCCAGGCGGGAATGATGGATCTTCCTTTTTGATTTGACGGATCTTACTGTTTTGGTCCGGAAGCTGTTTTTAGAGCAAAAGGCTTTTGAAATCAGGGATTTCGTATGATAAGGTGATTCCTGAAAAACGGCAAAAGCTCTTATTCCATGATGTATAACAGGAGGAACTATGAAACTATGAAACCGAAGAAACCGAAATTCCGCTATTTGGACAAACCGGCTCTTGAGCCTGTACCAGGCTGTGACTGGGCGGATAAAATGGTGTTGAATCCGGCTATTATTCAAGACCCTGATTCTGATGAAATCCATATGCTATTCCGGGCCACCGGGCCATGGCGGCACAAAAGAAGAGAGGGCTGTCATGATCCCTATCCGATTTTTCTGGGTTATGCGAGCAGCAAGGATGCGGGAGAAACCTGGGAGGCTGACTTTACAAGACCCGCTCTGGCGCCTGCACTGGGGTATGAGGAGCACGAGCTGTATATCACGGATATTTACGGTAATGAAGTGCGGAATTATGCCAACGGCTGTGTGGAGGACCCGCGTATCTTTTATATCGAAGAGGAGTTATACGTCACGGTGGCCTGCCGGCCGTTTCCCCCTGGCCCTTATTGGCTCAGCAGCCAGCAGCCTCCGGTACAGACGCGGTTTGAATATGTTCCGGATTGGATCTTTGCCGGAGATGAGGCAGACCCGTTCATTCAATCGACCCGGGCTAATGACACAGTCAGTGTGCTCTACAAGCTGAATCTGGATAAGCTGAAGCAGGGTGAATATGAAAGCGCTTTTCAGTATGTAGGTCCGCTCACCGAGGGACATGTCAGCGATAACCGTGATGTGTTCTTATTTCCCCGGAAAATGAGGATTGCCGGTAAAATGCAATATCTTATGCTGCATCGGCCGATGAATGTCCTTCCCTTTGAAGGGGGAGAGAAGGCGGGTAAGCCCTCGATTTATCTGGCGGCAGCGGAAGCCATAGCGGATTTGGCCTCGCCCAAAGCGGTGCACAGCCTGCTGGCTTCCCCGGTCTTTGACTGGGAGGAAGATCGTGTGGGCGCAAGCTGGCCGCCGGTAGACCTGGGGAACGGAGAATGGCTGGTGCCTTATCACGCGAAGAAAAATGTCCAGTTCGGGTATACGCAATCCTTCATGATCCTCAGGGAGCAGGACAATGATGTCCCGGCTGTTATTCACCGCTGCTCCGACCGTTTGATGTATGCAGAGCGGGATTGGGAAATGCCGGAGGATTACCCGACACCCTGCCTGTTTACGACCGGAGGCATTGTCGTGGGCGATGATTTAATCATGTCTTATGGCGCGGCAGATCAGAAGGTGGGGATATCGTGGGTTAATTTTGCAGAGTTGCTGGCGTATATCCGGAACTACGATGAGAACGGGAACCTGACCGGATAAGGAAGCTTCAGCAGCTAAGAACCATAGATTTCTGTCCCTAGAGAGTGAGTCTGCCGCACTCCTTTTGCGGGGGAGGGGGCTTATAATGAGAACGAGCTCACAATACAAATGTTAATCAAAGGGGTAGAATGTATGCAGAAAAAATGGTTGGGTCTCAGCTTGAGCCTCATGCTGGCCGCCGGAATCGCCGGCTGCGGCGGGAACAACAACAAGGGTGCGGCAACTGAAGCACCTGATGCAGGCACGGCAGCTCCCGCGGCAACAGCCGCTGCTGGCGGCAACTCTGCCGCAAGCGAGCCTGTACAGCTTAAATACTGGACGGACGACCGTCATGACCAGGAATATATCAAAGAGCTGATCAACAAGTTCAATGAGACCAACGGCGAGAATATCCAGGTGGAGCTGACGGTGATGTCCGAGAACTACGCGCAGAGCGTCGATATTGCTTTTACCAGCAATCAGGCACCGGATCTGCTCCGCCTCAAGAGCGGCAATACAGCTGAATTTGTCAAAAAAGGATATCTGGCACCGATTGACGCTTATCTTACCGATGACATGAAAACCAAATTCGGCAGCATAATTATTGACAATGTCAACCGGATTGACGGCAAAGTCTACTCCTTAGCGAATACCGGCCTCACTCTGCGCCTGATCTATAACAAGGATCTGTTTACCAAAGCGGGCATCGCGAATCCGCCTGTATCGCTGCAGGAAATGGTCGATGATGCCAAGAAAATTACCGAGCAGGGCAAAGGAGAAGGTGTGTATGGCTTCGCGCTGAACTTCAAAAGTCCGAAGTCGGCTTTTGACCGTTCGATCCGGGAGATTCTCTCCTTGAGCGGCTATCAGGGACTCGGCTTTGACCTGAAGACAGGCCAGTTTGATTTCGCACCTTACTCCCAGACCATCGAGTACTTCAAGCAGATGTATGAAGACGGCAGCATTCTGCCAGGTGCAGAGACGCTGGACATCGACCCGCTGCGCGCCCAATTTGCGGCAGGAAAAATCGGGATGTATCTCTCCTTCTCGACAGAGCCGGGGGTGTATCAGGACCAGTTCCCGACTGAAATCAACTGGGCGGGTGCCCTGGCTCCGACACTGGATGGCCAGATTAAAGGAACCTCTGAAATCGTGTCCGCCGGTACCTGGCTCGGCATCAGTGCCAAATCAGCGCATCAGGAGGCTGCCTGGAAATTCATGCAATACATGTACGGTGACGATATTCTGAAGACGTATCATGAGAAGGGCTTCGGGATTGCCGTAGTGCCAACCATTGTAGAACAGGCCAAAAACCCGGAAATTAACGGCATGGAGGGGTTCCTGGTCGGCGAGCATGACTCTCTCTGGCCTGCAGTGCCAAGCGTTACTCCGGAGGGCTCTACCTATGCGGATGCTTTCTTCAAATATATCCTTGCAGGCGGAGATGCCAAGGCCATCACTGAAGATTTGAACACAAGATATAATACCGCCTTGACCAAAGCGTTAGAGAAGGGTGAGGTTACCGTTACGCCGGACCCTGCCTTTGATCCGCTGAAACCGCAGGGAGAATAACAGGTTAGGAAGGGGCTTGTACGGGATTGCCGGCGCAGCCCCTTTGCTTTCCCCGAAGGAGGACAACGCATGATTTACAAATGGAGAAGGCTTGGGGAGAACTCCCTGTTCCTTGCGCCGAGCATTATTCTGACGATTACCCTTGGCATCTATCCTTTATTCTGGATGCTGCGTTATATGTTCTATGATTATGCCGGGTACGGTGAGGCGCTGTTCGTAGGCCTGGACAATTTCCGCCGGCTGCTCCGGGACGGCCTGTTCTGGGAATCGGTCCGCAATACCTTCGTCTTTGCCGGAGGCAAGCTGCTGCTGACCCTGCCGCTGTCCCTGCTGCTGGCTGTCATTCTTAATGGCAAACTGCGCGGGGTGAGTCTGCTCCGGGGCATCTATTTCATGCCGACCGTGATCAGTACGGCGGTGATCTCCGTTGTTTTTTATAACATCTTCAATTCCTATAACGGGATGGTTAACACGGTTCTGATGAAGCTGCATCTGGTCTCACAGCCGATTGACTGGCTTGGTCCGAAGCATGCAATGCTGACGGTTATCATCGTGGCGGTCTGGGGTGCGGTCGGCAACTATATGCTGCTCTTCCTCGCCGGGCTGCAGAGCATTCCGCAGGATCTGTACGAGAGCGCGGCCATTGACGGGGCGAACGCCGGAAGACGCTTCTGGAATATTACGCTTCCGATGCTGGCTCCGGTTGCCCAGATGGTCATTATGCTGGCGATTATCGCTTCCCTGAAGGGCTATGAGAGCATCATGGTCATTACAGAAGGCGGACCGATCGGCAAAACCGAAGTGATGTACCTCTATCTGTATAAGCTGCTATTCCCTGTATCCACCGGTTCACCGGTAGCGCAGCAGTTGGGCTACGGCAGTGCCGTGGGCTTCGCATCCGCCGTGATTGTCGGCGCGGTTACCGGACTGTATTTCTACTTCAGCCGCAAAATGAACAAGGTGTATTAGGAGGTTTATTGATATGAACGAACATGTGATAGCCAAGCAGCCGACGGGACGGCCGCAGACGGCGCCCCGGCCATCCGGCTATGCCGGAAGAATAGCGGTCCGGACGCTTATGTGGCTGTTCCTGCTGGCAACAGCACTCCTGACCTTATTTCCGCTGCTGATGACACTGACCGGCTCGCTGAAAACCGGGGCGGAAATGATGACCGGCGGGAGCCTGCTTCCGGCGAAGCTGCAATTCGCCAACTATGCGGAAGCCTGGAAACAGGCTAATTTTGCCCGCTATACCTGGAACAGTGCTTTTATGAGTGTAATGGTTACAGTGGGGACGCTGCTGGTAGCCTCGATGGCCGCCTATGTGGTGGACCGGCGTAATTTCCCCGGTAAACGGATCTATGTGACGGTGCAGGCGTCCATGATGTTTATTTCGGTGGGTGCGATTGTGCTGCGCCCGCAGTTCGATCTGATGGTTGCCCTGCATCTGAATACCACGCTGTGGGGGGTTATTCTGATTCTGGTGAGCGCCCATTCCAGCACCTTTTTCATGCTGCAGGGCTTCTTCAAAGCGATCCCCCGGGAACTGGATGAAGCGGCTATGGTCGATGGCTCCGGCTTCATCCGTACCTTTTTCCGTATCATCCTGCCACTACTGACTCCAGGACTGGGTGTTGCCGGACTATTCGCCTTCCGCCATTCGTGGAACGAATACATCCTGCCGCTGGTATTCACCATGACCAATCCGAAGCTGCAGACGCTGACTGTCGGGCTGGCGAATCTCCGCTACGGCTCCTCGGCCGCGATGCAGATCCATCTGATGATGGCCGGGGCCTGCCTGTCCATTCTGCCGATGCTGCTGGCGTATATTCTGGCCAATAAGACCTTCATCCAGGTTACAGCCGGTTCGGTGAAAGGGTAGCTCTAATCTTGTATATGCAAAGGAGAATCTTCCATAATGAACGATCTGACGATAGGAACACTTACCTCAAGTCCGGTGATGGTCCGGCATCCGCTTAACCCCATTCTGAAGCCTGCGGATGTCCCGTACGGGCCGGCTATGGTATTCAACGCCGGGGTGACGAAATTCAAGGGCAGATATGTAATGGTATTCCGCAATGACTACGGGGATGAGAGCAAGGGGATCGTCGCTCCCCACCATACAACGAATCTGGGACTCGCCTTCAGCGATGACGGAGTAAGCTGGGAGGTGCAGCCGGAGCCGTGCTGGTCCTGGCATGATGCGGAAGTGGTCCGGGTGTATGATCCGCGCCTGACCGTGATTGGCGAACGCTGCTATCTGTGCTTCGCGGTCGATACGCTTCACGGCCTGCGCGGCGGGATCGCCGTGACGGACGATTTCCGCTCCTTCGAGGTGCTGAGCCTGTCGCTGCCGGATAACCGCAATATGGTGCTGTTCCCGGAGAAGATCGGCGGCAGATACGTTAGGCTGGAGCGTCCGCTGCCGGTGTATAGCCGGGGCGGACTGGACCGCTTCGATATGTGGATGAGTGATTCCCCGGACCTGAAGTATTGGGGGAATCACAAGCTGCTGCTGGCTGTAGAGCATGTGGCGTATGCCAATGACAAGGTGGGGCCCGGTGCCCCGCCGGTCAAGACGGACAAAGGCTGGCTGACCACATTCCATGCTGTCGATCTTGACCGCAGCCGGGGGAAGAACGGCTGGGAGGACAGCTGGAAGAAGCGCTATACCGCCGGGATTATGCTGCTTGACCTTGAAGATCCCAGCCGGATTATCGGCCGGGCGGCAGCGCCGCTGCTGGCACCGGAGGCGCGGTATGAGACCTCGGGCGGGTTCCGCAACGATGTGATTTTTCCCGGCGGGATGATTCTGGAGGATTCCGGGGAGGTCAAAATGTATTACGGTGCTGCGGATACGGTGGAATGCCTGGCGACTGCGCATGTAGATGACCTGCTCCGGCTATGTCTGGAGAAGGGGACTGAATAACTAAACCGGCTTTACAAGGAGGGCAATTATGAATCACGGAGATATGAATTACGGACATATAACGCTACAGGTGGCAGATGTGCCTGTCTCCCGCGAGGTGGATGTGCTGGTGATCGGCGGGGGAGCGGCAGGGATTGCCGCCTCCATCTCTGCTGCCGAAGGCGGTGCAAGCACCATGATCGTAGAGCAGCGGGGTTATCTGGGCGGCATGGGGACTGTAGCGCTTGTACCTGCCTTCTGTCCTTACACGGACAAGGTCAAGCCGATTATCCGCGGCCTCGGCCTGAAGCTGATGGAGCGGATGAAGCAGGCCTGCGGGCCCGGCTATCAGAAGGAATACAGCGGTCTGCTGGACTGGGTGCCGATTGATCCTGAAGTGCTTAAACGCGTCTATGACGATGCCATTCTTGAGAGCGGTGTGACTCCGCTGTTCCATACCTTTGTCTATGATGTTGTGCTGTCACCGGATGGACAGAGTGTCGAGGGCGTGATTATTGTCAACAAATCGGGGCGGTCCTTCATCCGCTGCCGGTATATTATCGACTGTACGGGTGACGGGGACATCGCTGCCCTGTCGGGCGTTCCTTTTCAGAAAGGCGGCGAGGAAGGGGAGCTTCAGCCGGGCAGCATGTGTTATCTGCTGGCGAATGTGGACCGCAGGGAGTTCAGCCGGTTCCTGGAAGAAACGGGGGATACGAGTCAGCTGCACCGGACGGTTGAGCTGGCTATGGCTGAAGGGGTGCTGCCGGAAGGCCGCAAGTCCATTTCCGGCCTGGCCTGGGTGAGTGATTATCTGGTGGGTGTCAACTTCGGCCATGTGTTTGGTGTAGACGGAACGAAGGCCGAGGAGCTTACGCGCGGAGCTATCGAAGGCCGCCGGACCGTGCTGCGGCAGCTGGAATTCTTCCGGAAGTATGTGCCGGGCTTCGGGGCGGCACATCTGGTGGCGAGCGGTGAGCAGCTTGGCATCCGGGAGACGCGGCGCATTCAGGGCGATTATAGGCTAACCGTGGACGACTTCATTGCGGCCCGATCCTTCCCGGATGATATCGCCCGCAATGCCTATTACATCGATATCCACCTGGCTACCAGCAAAAGTGATATGACCTTCAATCATCTGCCGCCGGGAGTCTCCCACGGCGTGCCCTACAGGGTCATGCTTCCTGTAGGCATCCGGAATCTGTGGGTGGCCGGGCGCTCCGTGTCCTCGGACCGGGCGGTTCAGGGCTCCCTGCGGGTGATGCCGAACTGCTTCTCGATGGGCCAGGCCTGCGGGACGGCAGCATCGCTGGCGCTCCGGGATGGCGCGGATTCCCGCAGCATCTCGATCCCTGAGCTGCAGCAGCGGTTGCTGGAGCAGGATGTGTGGCTGGGGGAGGATTTCGTTCCGGGCACCGGAGCGGCGGACAGCAGGGAAGCAAGGGAAGCGGGGGAAGGGCATTGAAGAGCCTTCCTCTGACAGATGAATGCTTTCACGGCGCAGTTTCACTGGAGCACCGGGAGGAGGTGATCAAGCCCTGGCGTATTCCTTACCGGGATTATGAGTTGTATCCGCCTGACGGGATTGATGGCAAGGCGGAAATCTGCTCCGGTATCCGGCTGCGGCTGGCCACCGGCTCCCGGACATTGGCCTTGTCGTTCAGTCCGCTTGCGGAGGCTGCCGCACTGGACTGTCTCAGCGGCAGCGTGCTGCTCCAGACGCTCCGGCTTGCTGCGGGTGACACGGAAGCCTTGTTCACCGGGCTTCCGCCGGGAATAAAGGAGCTGGAAATCTATCTACCGCAGAATACCGGCATTACGCTTAGCGGGCTGCAGATCGAAGATGAAGCTGCTGCTGAACCGCTGCCGGACAACCGGCCGCGGTGGGTGACGTATGGAAGCTCCATCACCCAGTGTGTGGCAGCGTCCAGCCCTTCGCGCACCTGGCCGGTAATTGCCGCCGGGGCATGCGGCTATCATCTTACCAATCTTGGCTTCTCCGGCAACTGCCTAATGGAGCCGATGGCGGGCCGGCTGATCCGCGATTTGCCGGCTGAACTGATTACCTTGTGCGTCGGAGTCAATATATACGGTGCAGCAGCCTCCAGTCCGCGGATGTTCAAGCCGCTGCTGATCGGCATGCTGGAGACCATCCGTGAGAAGCACAAGGAGACGCCGCTGGCGGTCATCTCTCCGATCTACGGGACGGAGGAGCGGGAGACGAAGGAGAACAAGCTCGGGTTCACCCTGCCGCTGATGCGCAGGGAGATTAAGGATACGGTGAAGCTGCTGCAGTCGCGTGGAGACCGCCATCTGCATTACCTGGACGGTCTGGAATGGTTCGGCCCGGAAGATGGGGACCTGCTGACGGATGGCCTGCATCCGGGAGCCGAAGGCTACGAGCTGCTGGGAAGCCGTTTCGGCGACAGGCTGGCGGCTGCGCTTCAGGGTGGGCGGCTGTAGCCCGGCGGTGGAGCGCCTGAGCGGATTCATTGGGCGAGTATAACAGCAGGTGAAAGACAACCATAAAAAGGCAGCAGCCTCCCGGTTAAGGGGGACTGCTGCCTTTCCTGTTGTATAGGGGATTCTGATATTTGTCAATTGTGGACAATAAGTCCCTTGGAATTAGGAGCAGATCCGTAATCCCATTGAATCCCCTGGTAAGCGGGCCAAAGGTGGCCAGTGAATGCGAAAAACCGAACACAATGTGCTTCTGGGAAGGTAACCGGGCCCAATGTATGCGAAAAGCCGAATACATTGAGCTACTGCGAAGGTAACCGGACCAAATGTATGCGAAAAACCGAACACAATGAGCTACTGTGAAGGTAAGCGGACCAAATGTATGCGAAAAACCGAACACAATGTGCTATCACGAAGGTAACCGGACCAAATGCTCCACAGCCCCCTAAAGAAGTTGGAGTCCTCCCCCACAAAAATGTAGACTGAATACAAGAGGAGGAGGAGCACAATGGGACACCTAACAGGAACAAGAGAGAAGGCAGCGCAAGAGGTGTTGTCTGGCATAAAGGCAGCGGTGGTTGCCCGGAAATATGGGGTGACCCCAGCGACGGTGAATCAGTGGGTGAGAGACTACCGAGGGGCCCATGGGGAACAAGATCATCCGTATCCCCAGGAGCAGGTGGAGGAACTGAAGCGCCTGCTGGAAGTGGAGCAGAAATACGAGAAGGCCGTCAAGATGCTCGGCGAAAAGGAGTTAGAGATTGAGATTCTCCGTGAACTGCTAAAAAAGCCAACCCCTGCTTATCCGAAAAAATCGAGGTAGCCGACATGTTCATTAAGCAGGGGAATACAGCGGCCTTAGTGCTGCGTCTCATAGGGCTAGCGGAGTCCACGTACTACGACCGTAAGAAACGCAGGTCACTGTCCCCAACAGCCGTTCAAGGGGGGCGTGGAAGGCCCCAGCCAGGCTACTCCTTGAACGAGTCTGGCGAGAAGATTAGCGACGAGGAAATCCAGGAATGGCTGCTGGAATTAATCGCTGGAGAAGAGCACGTGTACGGGTACAAACTGCTGGCCAAGTGCTTGTGGAACCAGCACCGGTTGAAGCTCAATCACAAGAAAAGCTACCGGCTGTGTCAGGCGCTGGATATCCTGCAGCCCCAGCGTCAGAAGCGCTTTAAGCATCCCCGGAAGCTGCCGGAGAACCGGTTCATTACCGGAGCGGGCCAACTCTGGCAGATGGACATTAAGTACGGTTACGTGGTGGGCCGTGACAGGCACTTCTTTGTCCTGAGCATTATCGATGTGTTTACCCGTGTCATCGTCGGCTACCACCGGGGATCGTCGTGTGAGGCGAAGCATGCCTGCCAGACGCTGGGACGCGCCATGGAGCAACACTGCGCCCCTGACAGCGCACGTCCGGTGATTCGCACCGACAACGGACCACAGTTCGTCAGCCACCTGTTTGGCGACATGTGTGAAAGCTGGGAAATGACCCATGAACGCATTCCGCCTCGAACGCCGGATTTAAATGCTTTTATTGAATCGTTCCACAGCAATATCGATCGGGATTTGTTCCGCAAAGAGGCCTTCGACACGTTCGAAGAGGCCTATGAAGCCGTGGACCGGTACATGGACTTTTACAATAACCGCAGAATGCATACGAGTCTTCGCAACATGCCGCCAGCTACCTTTGCGGAGTGGGTGCTGACCCTAGAAGACCGCTCCGGCTTCTTCTGGCCGAGAGAAAAAGCGAAATAAAGAGCAAGGCTACGACAAGTACCGATTTTATACGGAGGACTCCGGGATAAGGGGGTCGCACCGAATGTATGCAAAAAACCGAACACATTGAGCTACTGTGAAGGTAACCGGACCAAATGTATGCGAAAAACCGAACACAAGCTCCACAGCCCCCTAAAGAAGTTGGAGCTATCACGAAGGTAACTGGACCAAATGTATAGGAAAAATCGAATAGATTTTGTTCCTTGTTAAGGCAATGGTGCTCAGTCCGCTTAGCTGGTAAATCTGCCTGATCTGTCCGAATAACGGAATCTCAGTCCGCTTCGCAGGCGGGCAGGCTGGTTTAATGACCTGCCATCGCTCGACAAGTTTCAGTTGAGAGAATGAATAATCGGTAAGCTCCAGCTGATTCGACTCTCATGGAGATTTGGTTCTCCGGCGGGCTGAGTAAGATGATACAAGTATAAAAGTATAATTTGGCAAAGCCTGTAACCACTATTGTTACGTCATCCGATACTATCATGCCCGAAGTGCTCAGCCACCGGCCCGGGCTGGCTGCCCTGGACTACTCGCTTAATGACCGGAGCACCGGACTGGCGGCGGCGCGGGACGCATGGAGGGATATGATTGAGCAAGGCGCTCGTGCAGAACATTAAGGGGATTCTCTTGACGCCGGGCCGGGACCGGTCGTATGGTACAAGGGACGGAAGCTGGCAGGCTCTGGTGCAGCATGCGGAGCAGCTCCGGGAGATGGCCGGAGAGTAGGGCACCGGGTTATCGCACCGGGTTATCCGATACCTTCCGCAGCTTCGAAGCCTATGTGAATCATCCGAACAGGCAGGGACATGAGCGGATTGCCGGAGAATTGCTGAAATGGCTGATCTGATTCCGGTTTTCTGACCAGTACTGAAGAAGGGGGAACTATGCATACATTCATAGCCTATTGCGGGCAAGTCTGGCGGCAGCTCGCAGGCAGGTATTACCGGATATCGATCAAGCAGAGGATTCTGTTTTCTTTTATTGTTTTGATAACGCTGTCAATTAGCGCGATGGGCAGCTTCTCGTATTGGACCGCCGCGCAGGAGATTGAGGATAATGCTTATGCCAGCAGCCAGGAGACGGTAAGCAAAACCACACAGCTGCTCGATTCCCGGCTGAACGATGTAGCGTTGTCCGTGCAGTCCCTGATGCTGAGCGATGCCTACCGGAAAATGATGATTGATGTATTCAGCCATGATGTGTCGAATTACTATGTGCATCTGTCGGATCTGCAATATGTGCTCTCCCAGGCAACGTTCAATCAGCCGATTATCGAGAACGTGCTGATCGTTACACCGATCGGCGACTTCTACTCCACCACGCAGATCCGCGCACAGGATAACTCGTTCTACGGCTCGGAATTATATGATCTCAGCAAGGAGCAGCCGGGCGGCTACTGGGCCAAAGGGCATTTTGACCGGCTGTTCACGGGCAACCAGCGGGTCATCTCATTCGTGGTCCGGGGAATCTATGAATATCCATACACACCGATCAGCAATGTGTATATCGTGGTCAACATCAAGGAGAGCCGGATTGACGGCCTGCTGAATCAGGGCGGGGAGCCGCTTGGCCGGAATTATTACCTGCTGAGCGGCGAAGGGGATGCGGTGGTAGAATCCCGTTGGCCGTTCGGCGGCAAGTTCCCCTGGAAGCCGTTGCTGGCGGCAAATGGGGAAGATGCTGATCCGCAGGACCACTCCTACCGCTATGACGGCAAGGAGTATCTGGTGAATTATAAAAGATCGGCAGTCTCACCGGACTGGATCATCTCCGGCATGCAGTCGCGGGACCTGCTGCTGGGCAAGCTGCAGCGGGTGCAGCGTACAACGCTGTATGTAATCGCCGTCTTTCTGCTGACCACCTGGCTGATCTCCAATCAGCTGACTTCAGCCCTGCTGAAGCCGCTGTTCAAACTTCGGCGGCTGATGCGCAGAGTGGAGGAGAACCAGCTCAGCGTAGTGTATGAGAGCAGGTACGAGGATGAGATCGCGCAGGTAGGCTTCCAGTTCAACCGGATGATGTCGGAGATCAAGGCGCTGATCGTGGATGTGAAATCCAAGGAGGAGGACAAGCGGCAGGCGGAGATCCGTGCGCTTACGGCGCAGATGGAGCCGCACTTTCTGTACAATACGCTGAATACGATCTACTGCAAATCGGTCATGGGCGAGAACGACGATGTGAATGAGATGATTCTGGCGCTGTCCCAGATGTTCCAGATCGGCCTCAGCGGAGGCAAGGATCTGATTTCGCTGGAGGATGAGCTGTCCCATGTCCGGCAGTATTTCGCGATTCAGCAGAAATGCTATGAAGATCTGTTTGAATATACCGTGAGCGTGGAGGATGAGCAGCTTCTGGCCTGCCAGATTCCGAAGATCGTGCTGCAGCCGGTTGTGGAGAACAGCATCCAGCACGGCTTCAGCGACCGGTCCGGGGGAGGAAGAATTGACATTACGGTGGGCAGGGAGCAGGGCATGCTGCATATTTCCCTTGCGGACAATGGACGGGGGCTGGATGCTGCGAGCGTGAAGCAGGGCATGAACACTGCACCCTTGTCCAAAAAGGGCTATGCCCTGTTCAACATCAGGCACCGGCTGGCGCTGTATTACGGGGCTGACGCCCGCATGGAAATAGACGGAGCACCGGGCAAGGGGTCACGGACGGATCTGTGGATTCCGCTAGGGGAGGAGAGATAAAGATGGAACAGGAGCTGGAGCGGGGGCAGGAGCCGGAGAGGTTCAAGCTGTGTATTATCGACGATATCAGAAGTGTAGTGGAGATGATCTCCCGTAAGCCGGGCTGGCAGGAGCATGGTATTGAGGTCTCCGGCACCGCGCTGGACGGAGAGGAGGGGTTGCGGATGATCCGCGAGACCCGGCCTGACATTGTGCTGACCGATATCCGCATGCCGAGAATGGACGGGCTGCAGATGACCCGGGCGATACTGGATTTTCTGCCGGACTGCAAGATTATTATTCTTAGTGCCTATTCCGAGTTCACCTATGCCCAGGAAGCGATCCGGCTGGGTGCACTTGATTTCGTGAAGAAGCCTTTTTCTCTGGATGAGATTGTGAATGTGGTGCTGAAGGCGAAGGAGCTGTGCCGGCAGGAGCGGCAGAAGACAGCCAGACTTGCGGTAATGGAATCCAAAATCAAAGAAAGCATGCCCATACTGCGCCAGGAATATCTGACCTTCCTGCTGCATCATCAGACGACGGAGGCAGATGCCCGGTCCAGATGGGCGTATCTGGACATCCCCCTTGCGCAGCATGATTTCTTCGTGTTTGTCGCCGAGATTGATCATTTTGCGGAGAAGCTTATGGGCCAGCCTGTGCAGGAGATCGAGCTGCTGCGGTTCAGCCTGCATAATATTCTCGAGGAGACGATTTCCGCCTGGACCCGCGGGGTGATTATCCGTGAGGCCACAGACCGCTATGTCTGCATTATCAACGGCTCGGACCCGGACACCGCTGCGCGGATCACGGAGGCCTGCTGCATGAACGTAAGCCAATTCTCACGCAATACGCTTTCGGTCGGCATGGGGCTGGGCGTATCTTCGATTCATGAACTGGCAACAGCGTACGGGCAGGCGCTCAGCGCGCTGGGGTATCATTTCTATACCGGCGGCAACGGTGTATACAACTACGGCGATATCGAGAATAAACCGCTCGCACTTCACAGCTATTCCGCAGCCGCCGAGCAGGAGCTGCTGTTTGCCCTGCGTTCCGGGAATAGCGGCAAAAGCCTGCAGGTGCTGGATCAGCTGTTCACAGAGCTGCTGGACAATGAGCTGCTGCCCGAGCCGCGTTATGTTGAAAGCGTGGGCTATGAGCTGAGCTTCCGGATCTGCCGCGTTATGCTGGAGCAGTTCCCGTATGAGCAGGTAGAGCCGCTGGAACGGAGCATTGAAGTTATGAGGAACCGCATGCATCCGTCCTTGCAGGATATCCGAGGCTTGCTTGATCACCTGTGCCGGGCGGCTTGCTCCCTGGTGGAAGAAGCGCGATCTGTAGAATCCACGCGGATTATTCAACAGGCCAAGGCATATATCCGGGAGCATTTGGATACCAGTCTGTCGCTGGAGCAGGTTGCGAAGCAGATCAGCCTCAGCCAGGGCTATTTTTCCAACCTGTTCAAGAAGGTGCAAGGGGTTTCGTTCCAGCAGTATGTGATGCATGAGAAGATGGAGAAGGCTAAGGCGATGCTGATTGACGGCCTGCAGGTGCAGGAGATTGCCCTCGATCTTGGTTATGAGCACAGGCGTTACTTCAGTGAGGTGTTCAAGAAGTACACGGGCATGACCCCGTCGGAGTTTAAACTGCATTACCTGGGAAAAGAATAAACAGGAACAAGGGAGGGATTTCCGCCATAACGGAGATTCGCTCCCTTTTGTGTACAGGGCAGCTTCAGCCACTTCAGCAATTCCCGCAAAAACCTGCCCTCAATGTGGGCTTACCCGCCTTATGTGTAAGCGTTACCCCATCTATAATCAGGTTGTAAGTTAAATTCAGCAGCGATAAATAAGGGGGCACTACCAATGATGAAGCGTATGCTTATGACATCTTTAAGCCTGGTTATGGCACTTGGCCTGGCAGCCTGCGGCAACGGCAACAATGCAGCAGAAGGCACAGGAGATGCTGGAACAGGCGGTTCAGGTTCAGGGGAAAAGACTAAAATCAGCTACTGGACGGGCGACCGCCATGATGCCGATTTTGTGAAGGAGAAGGTTGCCGAGTTCAACGAAACCAACACTGACGGAATTGAGGTGGAACTGGTCGTTAAGGGCGACGACTTCGACACGGCGCTGGATCTGTCCTTCCAGACCTCGGATGCGCCGGATGTGATCCGGGTGAAGGAGAATACCATCCAGACGTTCTACAAAAAAGGCTTCCTCGCTCCTATTGATGAATTCCTCACCGATGAGCTGAAGGCGAAGTTCCCGGCTATGCCGGATCTGAACGAATTCGACGGTAAACGTTACAGTCTGCCGAACTACGGAACGACGATGCGTCTGGTGTACAACAAGGACCTGTTCGCCAAAGCAGGCATTGAGCATCCTCCAACTACACTTCAGGAGCTGGTGGATACAGCCAAGAAGCTGACGGAAGCGGGCAAGGCGGACGGGGCTTACGGCTTTGCACAGAATTTCAAGAGTCCCGGCAGTGCGTTCGGGCGTTCGGCGCGGGTGATTGCGGAGTTGAGCGGCTTCGGCGGCTTCGGGTATGACTTCAAGACAGCACGGTACGACTTCAGCGGCTTCGAGCCTATTATCAACGCGTTCAAGCAGATTAAGGATGACGGCAGCATGCTTCCGGGCGTAGAATCCCTGGATATCGATCCGCTGCGGGCACAGTTTGCAGAAGGCAAGATCGGGATGTATCTGTCCTACTCCTCTGAGCCGGGCGTCTACAAGAATCAGTTCCCGGCCAAAATTGACTGGGCAGCAGCACCGGCTCCTACGATCGACGGCAATGTGAAGGGCGCTTCCGGCTTCCTCGGCGGCCAATGGCTGGGTCTAAGCTCCAAATCGGAGAATAAGGAAGCGGCATGGAAGTTCATGCAGTTCATGTATGAAGATCAGGTGCTGACGGATTATCAGGAAAAAGGCTTCGGTATCTCCATGGTTCCATCGGTTAGCTCGGTAGCCAAAACGCCAGATGTAAGCGGTATTGAAGGGTTCCTGCCGAACAAGTATGACGGGGTATGGCCGGTCTATCCGGCGGTTGCTCCCGAGGGCATGAAATCGGATGACGCCTTTTTCAAGTACATGCTCAACGGCGGCGACCTGCAAGCAATCATCGCTGACCTCAACAAACGTTACAATGCTGCGCTGGACAGCGCAATTAAGAATGATGGTGTAAAAGCTGAGCCCGATGCCAGCTTCGATCCGGCCAGCCTGGGCGGCAAGTTCGCCAAATAATCAGCGGTTTAGCATACAGATACAGGTCAGGGCAGCGGGGATGGGGGAAGAAGCCTTCTCCATCCCCGCTGCCCTGACCGCAAGGGAAAGGAGCCGGGAGAGACCCTATGAATAAAACAAAAAATGCCTTATTCTCATACAGCTTTATCTTTCCAAGTGCCTTTCTGACACTTGTGCTCGGAATCTACCCGATTGCCTGGGCGTTCCGCTACATGTTCTATGACTATAAAGGTTATGGAACCGCACGGTTTACCGGGCTGGACAACTTCAGCCGCATCCTGAAGGATACCCAGTTCTGGGATTCGGTTGTGAATACGTTCATCTACGCAGGAGGCAAGCTGCTGATCACCATTCCGCTGGCTCTGCTGCTGGCCGCCATCCTGAACCGCGGGCTGCGGGGCAGACAGCTGCTGCGGGGGATTTTTTTCATGCCGACCGTCATCAGTACAGCTGTTATGGCCGTAGTCTTCTTCACCATATTCAACTCCTATAACGGAATTCTGAATCAGTTCCTGATCAAGTTCAATCTGTCGGACACCGGCGTTGACTGGCTGGGGCCGAAGTATGCGATGCTAACCGTCATTCTCGTTGCAGCGTGGGGGGCGGTCGGGAATTATATGCTGCTCTTCCTCGCCGGTCTGCAGAATATTCCTGAGGATGTGTATGAGGCCTCTTCCCTGGACGGGGCAGGCAGAATCCAGCAATTCCGCTATGTAACGCTGCCGATGCTGGGTCCGGTCATGCAGATGGTTATTATGCTGGCAATTATTACAGCCTTGAAGGGCTACGAGAGTATTATGGTCCTGACCGAAGGCGGTCCGGTAGGCAAGACTGAGGTGATGTTCCTGTACTTATACAAATTATTCTTCCCTGTCGGCGGAGGCAGTGCGGCGGTTCAGGTGCAGGAGTTCGGATATGGCAGTGCGGTCGCCTTCGTGTCCGCGCTAATCGTAGGGATGATTTCACTCATTTATTTCTATGCATCCAGACGAATGAATCAGACCGATTGAGGAGAGACGTGAGATGAGAATAAGAACCATACTGGGCAACACTGTGCTCTGGATATTTTTGCTGGCTTTTGCTTTTATAACCCTGATTCCGGTCGTGATTACGCTACTGGGCTCCTTCAAGACGAATGCCGAGCTGACCACCGGAGCGACCTTCCTGCCAAGCAGCTGGCATGTCTCCAACTATTCCGAAGCCTGGGAACAGGCGAACTTCTCCAGGTACACCCTGAACAGCCTGATCATCTCCCTGTCGGCGGTGGCCGGCACACTGCTGGTCTCATCCATGGCTGCTTATGTGGTGGACCGGATGGACTTTTTCGGCAAAAAAATATATATCGGCCTGCAGTCCTTCACCATGTTCGTTGCCGTGGGGGCGGTAGTGCTGCGTCCGCAATTCGATCTGATGGTCAAGCTTCATCTGCACAGCAGCCTCTGGGGGGTCATTCTGATCCTGATCTCCGCGCATGCTTCCATCTTCTTCATTCTGCTCAGCTTCATGAAGGGGATTCCCAGAGAGCTGGATGAAGCCGCGCTGATTGACGGCAGCTCCCTGGGCCGTACCTTTTGGAGAATTATTCTCCCGCTGCTGGGGCCGGGACTCGGCGTAGGCGCCTTATTCACCTTCCGGGGCGCGTGGAATGAATATCTGCTGCCGCTGGTGTTCACCATGACCAAGCCGGAGCTGCAGACGCTGACTGTCGGCCTGGCGAACCTGAAATACGGGATATCTGCGGCTTCCCAGACCCACTACATGATGGCAGGCGCCTGCTTATCCATCCTGCCGATTCTCATTGCCTATCTGTTTGCCAACAAGTCCTTTATGCAGATGACGGCGGGTTCCCTCAAAGGGTAGATCCCTGCTGATGCTGCATGAGCTTAACTATATTCAAGGAGGTATACCCCATGACTTTACAGGTTCCTGCTATTCTGCAATCCGCCCCGTTCATTCAGCGCTATCCGGGTAATCCGGTGCTGGATGCATCCAAGGTCCCTTACCCTACCGCACTGGTATTCAATGCTGGTGTAACGAAATTTAACGGCAAATATGTGATGATCTTCCGCAACGATTACGGCTCGCTGGACAAACAGACGATTGAGCCGCATCACACGACCGATCTTGGCATTGCTTACAGTGATGACGGATTGACCTGGACAGCCGGCCCGAAGCCGGTATTCAAAATGCATGACGAAGAGATTATCCGCGCCTACGACCCGCGCCTTACGGTGATCGGCGGACGCTGCTATATGTGCTTTGCCGTCGATACGAAGCATGGCATCCGCGGCGGGATAGCCGTTACCGATGATCTGGAGCATTTCGAGGTGCTCAGCCTATCCACACCGGATTTGCGCAATATGGTGCTGTTCCCCGAGAAAATCGGCGGCCATTATGTCCGGCTGGAGCGTCCCTTCACCGTATACAGCCGCGGGGGGCAGGACCGCTTCGATGCCTGGATCTCCGAGTCACCGGATCTAAGGTATTGGGGGAATTCCAGCCTGCTGCTCGCTGTCGAGCAGGTGCCGTTCGCCAATGACAAGGTTGGTCCCGCTGCACCTCCGGTCAGAACGGACAAGGGCTGGCTGACCACCTTCCATGCGGTGGATATTGACCCGGCGAGAGGCAAACACGGCTGGGAGCCTACCTGGAAGAAACGTTATACGGCAGGCATCATGCTGCTGGATCTGGAAGATCCGCGTAAAATTATTGGGATGGCCAGGCAGCCGCTGCTGGCGCCGGAGACGGATTATGAGATTGACGGGGGCTTCCGCAATCATGTTATTTTTCCGGGCGGGATGATTCTTGAGGATAACGGTGAGGTCAAAATCTACTACGGCTCTGCGGATACGATTGAATGCCTGGCTACGGCTCATGTGGACGATCTGATCAGCTACTGCCTGAAGGGCTAAGGACGGGCGATGAGCAAGCTATGGGAGAAGCTGCCCAGACCTCCGGCAGAATACCGGTCTGCGCCGCTCTGGTCCTGGAATGATAAGCTGGAGCCGGCTGAGCTGGAGCGGCAGATCGAAGAGATGCATGCAGCCGGGATCGGCGGGTTCTTCATGCACGCCCGCGGGGGACTACAGACCCCGTACATGGGCGAAGCCTGGATGGAGGCGATCCGCCTCTCGATTGTGAAGAGCCGGGAGCTGGGCATGAACGCCTGGTTCTACGACGAGAACGGCTGGCCCAGCGGCTTCGCGGACGGTGAGGTTCCGGCCAAAGGCATTGCCTATCAGCAGAAGATGCTGGCCTGGGAGAAGCCGCCGTTCCGTTATCCGGTGGAAAGGGCAATTGCCTGCTATTCGCTAGAAGCAGCTTCGGGCGAATATCGTCTGCTGCCGCCGGAAGATCGCGGTACTGCGGATCTCGCCATGTATTATGAGGTGAATCCGTATTATACCGATACACTAAGCAAGCTGGCGGTAGGTGAGTTCATTACAGCCGCCTACGAACGGTACTGGGAGGCATTCGGCCAGTTCGAGGCGGAAGGCGCTGCCCTGCCGGGCATATTCACGGATGAGCCGCAATTCGCCAGAGGCAGGCTGCCGTGGTCCTTCGAGCTGGAAGAGGCATTCGCCTCGCAGAGCGGATATGCCGTGCAGGAGATTCTGCCCGCGCTGTTCTTCCCCCAGAGCAGCTCAAACAAAGCCCGTTATGATTACTGGAGCACGGTGACTGCCATGTTCACCGAAGCCTATGCTAAGCAGATCGGCGATTTCTGCGCCGCTAAGGGCTGGGCGGCCACGGGTCATGTGGTCGACGAGCAGGAGCTGATGCATCAGGTTACTTCCGTCGGCGATCCGATGGCCTTCTACGAATATTTGCAGATTCCCGGCTGTGACTGGCTGGGCCGGTTCGTCGGGGAGGAGCCGCTGGTTCCGAAGCAGGTCAGCTCGGCGGCCCGCCAGACCGGGAAGAAGCGGACGATTACCGAGAGCTTCGGCTGCTCCGGCTGGAATGTCAGCTTTCAGGATCTGAAGCGGATCGGGGAGTGGCAGTTCGTCCACGGTATCAATTTTCTCTGCCAGCATCTGCAGGGCTATTCGCTCCGGGGGCTGCGCAAGCGTGATTATCCGCCCTCCCTGTTCTATCAGCAGCCGTGGTGGAAGGATTACCGGGGCTTCAATGATTATTTCGCCCGGCTGGCGATGATTCTGGCGGAAGGAACGGGCCGCGCGGAGGTGCTGCTGCTTCACCCGGTAAGGTCCGCGTGGCTGGCCCAATGCGGAGAGAACACTTCGGCGATTGTGCCTTATCATGAGGCTTTTGCACGGCTGACCCGCTGGCTCTGCCAGGAACTTATCGAACATGATTACGGCAGTGAGAGCATAATTGCCCGCCATGGCCGCGTAAGTGAAGGACGGTTTATCGTCGGGGAGGCGGCGTACCGCACTGTAATTATTCCGCCGAGCCTGACGCTGGACCGGGTAACGGTAGCGCTGCTGGAGGAGTTCGTTGAGCAGGGTGGTCATCTGGTTGCCTGTGGATCTGCTCCGGCACTCGTGAGCGGAGAGGACAGCATGCAACTGGAATGGCTGCTGCAGCATGCGGTCCAGCCGGAATGGAATTCGGAAGCACTGTGCAGCGCGGTAACAGCGGTCTCGGCACCCTTCGTGCAGATTACCGGTGAGGCAGGCAGGAAGCTTGCATCCGATACGCTGAATGTACGGTCGGTAAATCTGGAAGATTCGGTGGTCTATTATATAGTCAATTCCGGGACAGAAGGCTGCGGCAATGTGAACATCGAGCTGCGCCAGCGGGGCCGGGTATCCCTGATCGACCCGGAAACCGGGAGCATCACTGAACTGGATAGCGAGGCTTCTGCACAAGGTATGCGGGTTGCCTTGCCGCTCTATGCTGCGCATTCCCTGCTGCTGAAGGTGGAGGAGTACGGTGATGCGGATGAGGCCAGGGAGACAGCGGAGAGTATGGGAGCGGCAGAAAGCCGGGAGGTAGCGGAGAATAGAGAAGCAGCTGTAGTACTGGAGCTTGGCCCGGAATGGATAGTTGCTGCCGCTGACCTGAACAGTCTGACGCTGGATACCGCCCGTATGCGGCTGGATGGCGGTGAGTGGTCCGCTCAGCAGCCGGTTATCTTCATTCAGGAGCAGCTGCTGGCGTATGGCCGGGCAGCTGCCGTTGAGCTGCAGTTCCGCTTCCAGGCGGATTCCAGTCTGCTGGAGGTGCAGGAGCTGTATCTGGCTCTGGAGCAGCCTGAAGATATGGAACTGATGCTGAACGGACAGCCGCTCTCTTCGGCGGATTGCGGCTGGTGGCGGGATATCTCCTTCCGCACCCTGCCCATCGCCGGAAAGGTGGTTGCTGGAGAGAATATTCTGCAATTGAGTACCCGGTTCAGTCCCAGCGGTGAGCTGCTTGCCAAGCTTGAGAAGGCGAAGCAGTTTGAAGCGGAGGGCAATAATCTGACAATTGATCAGGAGTTTGAGAGTATATATATCGTTGGCGCTTTTGGCGTAGAATCTGCTGCGCCGTATACGTATGGAGAGCGGCGTGCCGTGTTCACGGAAGGACCTTTCAAGCTGACACGACTGCCCGAATCCGTAACAACCGGTGATCTGGTCCAGCAGGGCTTCCCGTTCTTTGCCGGCATCCTCACGCTTGAGCAGAACGTTCGTATTAATGAAGGCACAGCACTTCCGGCAAGCTGGTCCTTCTACTCGCCTCCGGACACCATTGTGTCCCGGCTGTTCATCAACGGTACAGAGGTGCGGAGATTCCTGTGGGAGCCGTATACCGCTGGTATTTCGGGGCTGCTGCATGCAGGAGAGAACCGGATACGGCTGGAACTGACCGGCAGCTGCCGCAATCTGCTCGGACCGCATCATCATATCAAAGGTGAGGTCTACAAGGTAGGTCCGGACAGCTTCAAGGATAAGCCCGGCTGGACCGACAAAGACCTGGAGCCTGACACGCATGTCTATCAGGACCGGTATGGCTTTGTCCGCTTCGGATTATCTTCGGCACCTGTGCTCCGGGGCTAAGGGCAGCAGGCAACAAAATCAACAAAGCGAAACACCTCTGGACTCCCTGTTAAGCGGAATCCTGAGGTGTTTTTGTTAAGAAGATAAGATCTAGCTCCAATAGATTAGATTTGCTGTGTGCTACTAAAGTTCCATACCTTAATAGCTGAGCGGACTGAGAGGACGCTATATCTCCAAAAAACCTCTATATGAGGCTGAAGCGGACTGAGAATCGCTTATCTTGCAGATTCGGGCCACGAAAGAGGTGAATTCGCTCACTTAACGGAATCTGAGTCCGCTTAGCCGGCAAATCTGCCTGATCTGCCCGAATAACGGAATCTCAGTCCGCGTCACCGGCGGGCAGGCCGACTGGTTTGTTGAGCCCGCAAGCACTCTGCGAACATCGGCATTCCACAGGGCGCCAGCACTCACTGAGAATAATCGTACCCGATAAGCCCCACCCCGAAATTACCCTGATGCACCGTTAGGAGTGATTGTCGTGTGCAAGAGTAATGAGCGGCGTGCTAGAGTATAATCGGTGTGTTAGAGTGATAATCGATGCGTAAGTGTGATTACCGATGTCAAAAGAAAATAAAGTATTAGACTGACAATGCTTGATTAAGCTCACGGGCAGGAATGAAATTGTTGAAAGGCTATTGATAGAATAGAAAGGTGGGAGATTTTTTATAGAAACAAAACGTCTTTTAATTAGAGAAATGGTGCAGTCCGATTATGATGCATTGTGCGGAATATTGTGTGATGAGGAAGTAATGTGTGCTGCTTATGAAAGTGCATTCAACTTAGAAGAAGCACAAAATTGGCTTAACAGACATCTTAAAAGATATGAAGAATATGGTTTTGGACTTTGGGCAGTTGTATTAAAAAAAACAAACGAAATGATTGGTCAATGTGGCTTGACAATGCAAGGCTGGAGAGAAAAAGAAATTTTGGAAATAGGATTTTTGTTTCAAAAAGCGTATTGGCACAAAGGTTACGCAACAGAAGCGGCCATTGCTTGCAAGGAATACGCTTTCTCAGTTCTTAATGCAAATAGGGTTTATTCTATTATTAGGGACACAAACATAGCCTCTCAAAAAGTTGCTGTTCGAAATGGTATGAATATTATTGATAAAGATACTAAGAATTTTAGGAATATAGATATGGAATTTCTTCTGTATTCTGTAGAGCGAACCAAATAAGCATTATACACAGTGAAAACAATTGATAATGTAATATGCCTTTAAATGCTATTATGAAAGTTTTACTACTCATGGCAAAGCATCCGTTCAACTAACGGGAAGTGTTAGTTGAACGACAACAGCGGCAGTCTAAGACTTTATTTTCACCTGTTCCCCTAGTTCGTCAGCTCTTGCAGCACCATGGCGCATGCGCCCGTTGCCACGGAGCGTTCACCGAGTCTGCTGCGGGTAAAGCGGACGTTATACTGCTCGCGGTAATAGGTCCGCTCAAGGGCGATCCGGGTTGCCTCCTGATAGAAATCCTCTGCCGCGAGGAATAGCGGGCCGCCGAGGATGACTTCCTCGGGGTGGAGGATATTAATCAGATTTGCCAGCCCGATGCCGCAGTAGACGGCCATCTCATGAAATAACCGGACAACCACAGGGTCGCGGGCATGAAGTGCTTCTATTAAATGAGCGAACTCCAGCTGCTCCGCACTCTCTGCCCAGCCTCGGAGCAACTCGCTGCTGCCCAGCCGCCACGCTTCGCGCGCCTGTCTCTCCAGGGTGTGGATGGACACATAGCTCTCCCACGCACCGGCGTTGCCGCCGGGAATATGCGGCGGCAACCCGGAGCCTTCAATGATCATCTGCCCGACAGCTCCCTCGGTATCGATCATGCCATAGAGCAGCCGGCCATCATTCATGATGGCGGAGCGCAGGCCGATTCCAGCATGGAGGTAGAGCAGATGATGCTGCATCCGGTTGCTGCTGGCCCAGTATTCGCCGAGCAGGGCCGTGTTGGCTCCATTATCCAGATATACCGGCACACCCAGCCGCTGCTCCAGCTCCTCCTTAATAGGTACCTGCGACCAGCCCGGGGCTGCGAACCGTGCCGGATTCAGAATCACTCCGGCTTTGCGGTCCAGCGGACCGACGGCACCGATGCCAAGTCCGGCGACCCGGCTAAAGTCAAGGGAGGCTGAGGCCAGAAGACGCCGCGCCTCTTCATGAAGGGATTCCATCAGGTGCTCCGGGGTAAGGGCGGTATCCATATTCCAAGTATATTCGCCGAGCAGCTGCAGATGAAAGTCCATCAATACGAGCTTAGCGTGGGTCCGGGAGATCTCCAGCCCCAGCAGATAGGCATAGGCCGGGTTGGTCTCATAGAGGATAGGACGGCGGCCCCCGGTAGATTCGCCGAAGCCGACTTCCATCAGCAGCTTCATAGACAGCAATTCGTCCAGTATTCGTGTTAACGTGCTTATGGTCAGTCCGCTTTCGTCCAGCAGAGTATGTTTGGAGACGGTACCGTGTTTTCTTATGGTGAAATAGATTTCTCTGGCTTTGGGATTGGCGATAACTTCATGAATAAGCAGCAAAGACGGTTCTCTCCTTATGAATGTACTAGACCTGTGAATAGACTACACTTACTTCAACAATGACACAAAAGGTAGGGTGCCCGCAACTAGCCCAAGATGAGAAGAAGGTGAGGATATAAGGGTGGTGTTCCTGCTTGGTGGCGGGGACGGTTCAGCCGCAGTAGCGGGCAGTGGCGGCTAACGCTGTCTTGCAGGCGGGACCGGGGCTAGAGCAGAGCCTTGAAGGAATGGCGGATCACATCGCCGCGGCTGATGATGCCGACCAGCACACGGTTACGCTCAACGGGGACCTTTTTGATCTGCTTTTTGCCAAGTATGGTGGCGATCTGTTCAATGTCCTCTTCGTAGTGCACCGTGACCACTTTCTTCTTGGCGATGGCCATAACGTTCAGACTCAGCAGCTTGCGCGTCCGTTCTTCGAACTCATCATTATCCCCGACGAATACATTGATCTGGAAAAAAGAATCCACAATCAGATCCTCATGCCTGCCGATATAGCGCATAATATCTCCGTCGCTCAAATAAGCGACAATCTCGTTCCGGTCATTGACTACAGGCATGCCACTGATCCGGTGGGTGATGCATTTCTCGATAAAAGTCCGTACAGTGTCTTCCTGCTTGACCTTGTAGACCTGTCGGATCATGAACTCATGGGCTTTCATATAGGTTCCCCCTGAAAAGTATGTATGCAAAAATAAGTTGCATAATGAAAGTATATACTTGTATTATACAAGTGGAAAGAATGATGTCAATGAAGAAGAAGATGATGAAGAAGAGGATGGGACTGCATGGAGAAACGTTCAATAGAGACGATAGAGCTGGAAATGGCGGTTCTTGTCCGCCGGCTGACTTCGCTTACCACGTACAAAAAAATCGGCAATCTCGACCGGGCGGCCTACCTGCTGTTGCATCAGATTGCTTTTAATAACGGAACTGCCGGAGTGAAGGCTCTCTCTGATGAATTCCAGCTGGATATCTCCACCGTCAGCAGGCAGGCAGCTGCACTGGAGAACAAGGGATATATCATCCGTGTACCAGACCCTGTGGATGGACGGGCCTATACCCTGCAGATTACGGAGCTGGGCGGAGAAATTCTGGATGAGAACCGGCAGATGCGGCAGGAAATTATGGGCAAGCTGCTGGTAAACTGGTCGGATGAAGAGGGAGATTCCTTCGGCGAGCTGCTGCGGAAATTCAATGCGGCTTTTCTGGAAGAGGATTAATCAGGGCAGTGCTGTTTCCTTAGTGGAGGGTTTGGGCTAATTTGGGCTATACTTAAGTTAATAAAGCTTATGGGGTGTACCGATGAACGAAGATAAATATGAACATATTGATGATTTAATAGAAGCCTTTCAGCAGTTTGCCCGGATGAATTGGCGCAAGACGACGCTCTGGGGACTGAAGCCGAGTGAAATCCGTGTGCTGGTCTCGATCAAGAAGGGCATGGAGCAGGAAGGCAGCAAGGGGCGGACGGTTTCCGATATCAGCAAGCTCCTCAAAGTGACTTCTCCCACGGTCACGCAGATGGTGAACAGCCTGATTGCCCAAGGATACGCTGTCCGCACGCCAGATAGCCAGGACCGCAGAATCAGCGACATTACTTTAACGGACAAGGGAGCGCATCTTGCCGATATGGCGGTGGCGAAATCCCGGGAGACCTTCCAGGGGATGATTGACCATCTCGGCAAAGAACGAAGCGAGACCTTAAGCGAGCTGCTGAACGGGGTGTACGAATATTTCGAGCAGCTGAACAGCCAGCAGAATGATTTCTGAACAGTAATGTTGAGCATTGTATACACAAAGAGATGTCCCACAGCTGCAGCTGCGGGACATCTCTTTGTTTTTTCAGGATGAACTCCGGAGCTGTTAATGCCCTGCGGTCGCATTCTCCTTCCGCAGCTTGCTTCCTGCACCGGCTTCCTCTGCGGCAGCCTCTGTCTTAGATTCGCTGGAACGCAGCGGGATCTCCTTCAGGAACAGAACAAGCACGGCTGCAATAACGAGCAGCGCAGTACCGCTCAGGAACACTACCGTCAGGGAGTCGCTCAGCGCCCCGCGCAGCATCTCAATCAATTGATTGAAGAGCGGCCGGATCTGCTCCGGCAGCGTGGTGTGCAGCTCCTTCAGCTTGGGCTGGTCGAGCAGCAGCTGCGGATTCATGAAGGCTGTAAGCTGCTTAGCGGCTTCCGGATCAAGCTTGGACAGGTCAGGGCCTTTGCCTGAGGCTACCACAGATTCCAGCTTATGCGTAAGGGTTGTGTTCATCACGGTACCCATAACGGCAATCCCGATGGTTCCGCCAAGGTTGCGGAATAGGGTGTTGGTAGCCGTAGCTACGCCCAGCATCTGCGGAGCCACGGCGTTCTGTACGGTCAGCGTGAATACCGGCATGGCCAGCCCGAGGCCAATCCCGAACACGATCATGCTGGCCACAGCCATGACGATGCTGTTCATGAAGGCCATCATAATCATGGCGGCGACCATAAACGGCATGCCGATCATGGCGTAGCGCTTGTATTTACCGGACTTGGAGATCCAGCGGCCGGCCAGTGTGCTGAGCACAATCATCATCAGCGACATCGGCATGTTGATGAAGCCGGAATTGGTCGGGGACACGCCCTCGACCCCTTGCACGAAGAACGGCAGATAGATCATTGCACCCATCATGCCCGCATTCATCAGGAAGCCGATAATCATCGAGAGGGTGACAATCGAATTCTTGAACAGGGAGAGGGGGAGCACCGGACTCTTGGCCTTGCGCTCGATCCATATCAGAATGACTGCACTGGCAATGGCAGCCGCGAACAGTCCGAGAATCTCCGGTGAACTCCAAGCATATTTGGTGCCTGCCCAGGAGAAGCCGAGCAGCAGGGCGACGATGCTGAGGGACAGGAAGATGGAACCCGGATAGTCGATCGTTTCGGAAACGGCGCGCGTGCTTTTCGGGAACATTCTCCAGATCATGATGAAGGCTACAATTCCGAGTGGCAGGAAGATCCAGAAGATCCAGCGCCAATCCATATGATCGACCATGAATCCGCCGAGGGTAGGGCCGATTACGCTGGAGAATCCGAAGATGGCCATCATAATTCCCGTCCACTTCGCCCTTTCCCGGGGAGCGAACAGGTCACCTACGGCAGTGACGGTGGCCGACATCAGAATCCCGCCGCCGACGCCCTGTATCCCGCGGTAGGTGATCATCTGATAGATGTTGTCAGACAAGCCTGACAGGAAGGCCCCGATGATGAAAATAACGATCCCGGCGAGCAGGAAGGGCTTGCGGCCGTAGATATCGGATAACTTACCGACCAGCACCGTGGCAATGGTGGAGGTTAGCATATAGATGGTGATTACCCAGGTGTAATGCTCAATTCCGCCCAGGATGGCAATAATCCGGGGCATCGCGGTGCCGACAATCGTCTGATTGATCGCCGCGAAGAACATCGCTGCCATTAAGGCGACCATAATGGTTACTTTCTTTTTTTGCGTGAGATGCTCCATGGCAGGGTACTCTCCTTTGATCCTGAACGTATTATAGTTTGGCATTTTATGATATTCTAATTAGGTAGCCAAACTACCTTTTATGTATAATACACAAATAGTTTAAACACCACAATATTTTTATTTTTTTGCCAGGAGAGAATAGCGGTTTGTATTGATTTTTACATGTTAGGTAGGTAATCTAATGGTATAGATCGGAGGTGTCTCATGAGTGTCCAGGACAGCCGGGAAAGGCAGCTGCTTATCGCACTGGAAAATATAAAACGCCTAACCCCCCGTCAGCAGAGCCTAGACTCTATCCCGCATGGAGAATTTGTAACGATGTTTGTCATTCATGCAGCCATGAAGCAGCAGGAGGCGGATGAACAGGAACGGGGAGGCCCGTGCCGCGGCCTGATGGTCTCCCGGTTAAGTGAGCTGATGCAGGTCAGCCGGCCGACGGCTTCACAAATGGTCAGTGCGCTGGAAGAGAAGGGATACATTGAACGTGTAATGTCCGAAACCGACCGCAGGGTCATTTATATCTGCCTGTCGGCCAAAGGCCAGGCGGTATTCGGCAGCAGAATGGACCGTTATTCGGGTGTGCTGGCCGAGATTATCGATAAGGTGGGTGGGGAGGAGATTGATCAGCTGATCTCAACCTGCGGCCGTCTGATGGAAGCCGTGAACGAGGTGCGGCCACGTGTGATGGGGAATCCGTCCGAATGAGCCGGAATCCGGGTAATTTATAACCCTGTAAGCTGTAACCCTGTAAGCGATGAAGACTTTAAACCATAAATTCCACTTTTGTTAACCGTCTGATTTCAGGCGGTTTTTTCTGTTGCTTGATGTACCGCAGATTGTGCAATGTCCTCTCCACAGCAGGCAATTTCTGCTGGGTCCACACGTAAAGAAGAGAAGGGCAGCTAAGTGGAAAAACGACATCTATTAACGCAGAAACTTCTGTATACGGTAGATTAGTTGGAGAAATAGCATTTGCTGCCACACGGATCGGAGAAGAACGAGGGAAAAGGAAAAATTAGGCGGAGAAAATCCAACTAATCTCCGAGCACCATTCACCATCACAAGGAGCAATAACTGCAGGAAAACTGGATGCCCGACTGAGTTTTGTCCCCCGCGAACAGGGGCAGCTGTACGCCAAACACCGCAGATGTACCTATTCAAGGAAGGCGGCAACCGCCTATGATCAACTCGTATGGAAAGCGCTACCATTATTCGCCGTTCCACCATGAGTAAGCAGAGAGCATGCAATGAGCAAGTTGCGGCAGAAATAGAAAGCGCTTTATAAATTGCCGAGGGGAGCTGGGATATTTGAAGTCTTTGGGTAAGAAAATCGGCTTGTGCCTGCTGATGCTGATCATGACAGCAGCGCAAACCGGACTTGCGGGAACCAGGCAGGATGTAGCGGAGGCAGCTGACAAGGAGCTGGCACAGAAGCCTTATATGGGCTGGAGCAGCTTCAGTATGCAGGTGTATGAGCCTTCAGGGAACTGGATATCGGCGGACAGCATCAAGAAGCAGTCGGATGCCATGCATGAGAAGCTGCAGTCGCACGGCTATGAATACATTAATATCGACGCAGGCTGGAACGGCAGTATGGATGAATACGGCAGACCGGTTCCTAGTACGGAACGGTATCCGGACGGTTTTCAGGATGTCATCGACTATGTCCACAACAACGGGCAGAAAATCGGAATCTACCTGATCCCCGGCTTGTCCATCGACGCCTATAATCAGAATCTTGAAATCTACGGAACTGCCGGTGAATGCCGGATGCAGGACATTGCCGTGCAGCCGCTCAAGATCGTGGATGCCTGGAATGCTTACAGCTACAAGATCGATTTCAGCAACCCCTGCGCGCAAAAGTATATTGATTCCATCGCCGATATGCTTGGCGAATGGGGGATCAACTTCGTCAAATTTGACAGCGTAACTCCGGGGTCGGGAATCAACAATCTGAGTCTTGATGCACGCGGCGATGTGGAAGCCTGGTCCAAGGCTTTGGCCCGGCATGACATCTGGTTCGAGCTCTCCTGGGCGCTCGATCATAATTATGTGGACTTCTGGAAGAAATACGCCAACGGCTGGCGGATCCAGTGGGATGTTGAAGCCTACGACAGCAATGTGGGATTAACCCAGTGGGCCAATATCGCCCGGCTGTTCCCGGATGCTGCCGTATGGTGGCGGGATGCCGGTCCCGGCGGATGGAATGACTTCGATTCGCTGAATGTCGGGAACGGAGCAATGGACGGTCTGACCAAGGATGAACGGCAGACAGCCATGACCTTCTGGGCGGTGTCTGCGGCGCAGCTCTATATCGGCAACGACATGACCCGGCTTGACGACTATGGCCTGCAGCTGCTGACGAATGACGAGGTCATTGCCGTCAACCAGTCCGGGCGTCCTGCCCATCCGGTGTCGATGGATACGAAGCAGCAGGTCTGGTATGCGAATAACGGCGACGGTACCTACAATGTGGCGCTGTTCAATCTCGGCAGCCGCAGTGCAGCAGTGGAGGTGAAGTGGAGCGATATCGGACTCGAAGGTCCCGCTTCTGTCCGCGATCTCTGGAGCCACACGGAGCTTGGAACCTTTGAGGACGGTTACAATGCAGGTGCGCTTGAACCGCATGCTTCGCGGATGTTCAAGGTGACAGCCAAGGAGGGCACCTCGATTGTTAACGATGATGATACCGGACTGCGCTACACCGGCTCCTGGCAGCGTAACGCCGGGAAGGAGCAGGTCCCCGGCAGCCAGGATATGAATATTAGCATCACGGATTCCTCCCCGGCTCCGGGTGAAGGAGAGCCGGGGGACGGCGGGCAACAGGGAGGCGGAGCTGGAGGGGAAGCTGGAGCAGATCCGAGTGATCCGGGAACAGGCAGCGGAGCTTCGGTTACCCGCTCGGTCTATGTCAATGACAGCAATCCGGCCATTGCCTACAGCGGCTCCTGGTCTTCCTCGACCGGCAGATCTGCCGGAGACCACAGGGCAGATGTTCACTATACGGAGCAGAACGGGGACTATTTCCAGTATACCTTCAGCGGTACGGGAATTGAGCTGCTGACGGAGAAGGACCCGGCACAAGGCGATATGCTGGTGTATCTGGACGATGCTGCAAGCCCGGACCGGGTGAGAACGTATACGTCCGGGGATAAGGAAGCCCAGCAGATCGTATATAGCGCTTCGGGGCTGGCGGAGGGGGAGCATACCCTGAAGGTGGTCAAGGACACCGGCCAATATATGCTGCTCGATGCGTTGCGGATTACGGCAGGCCAGCTGATTAATCCGCAGGCAGGCAGCTTCGACAAGGCCCCCGGCAGCCAGGCGGATCTGGAGCTTGCACTGGCAGCCGGCAGCGACTCGCTGCTGGCAATCACGAATAATGGCGTTGCCCTGCTGCCGGGCGCCGATTACACTGCTGACGGCAGCACAGTCATCCTGAATAAGGAGTATTTGTTCAACCAGCCATCCGGCCGGACGGAGCTGGCCCTCACCTTCGACGGAGGAAGCAGCGAGCTGTTCACTGTCCAGATCACAGGCTCCTCTACCGTACGCTACGAACAGATCAACAATGATGATCCGGGAATTACCTATAATGGCTCCTGGTCGCGCAGTACAGGAAGAAACATGGGAGACTACAAGGATGATGTGCAGTACACCGAGCTTAACGGTGATTCCTTCGAGTATGCCTTCAACGGGACAGGGATCAGTCTATATACCGAAGTAGACAGCTCGCAGGGGGATATGGATATCTATGTCGATGGAGAATTCAAAGAAACCGTAAGCGCGTACCGGAACGGCCGGCTGGCCCAGCAGAATCTGTACAGCATTTCCGGTCTTCCGGAAGGCATTCATACATTGCGGGCAGTGAAGAAGTCAGGCCGGTTCATGCTGCTGGATATGCTGAAAGTGGAAATTCCCGACCTCGTTAATCCTGTGGAAGCTGTCTTCGACAAGGCAGCTGCGGCTCAGGCCGATATAGACGTGACGCTGCTCCGGCAGCCGGGCCTGTTCGGGGGTATCCGCCAAGGGTCTTACACGTTGGTGGAGGGTATGGATTATACGCTCTCCGGCAGTACAGTCACGCTCGCGAAGTCCTATCTGGCTGCTCAGTCGGCTGGAACACTTACGCTGACCTTTGAATTCAGCGGTGATTATCAGAACGATGTGCATTACACAGAGCATGATGGTGATTATGTCGAATATGCCTTCACGGGTAGCGGGATTTCACTCGTAGGGCCGACAGGCCCGGATCTGGGAGACATTGAGCTGTACGTGGACGGCGAACTGCGGCAGACAGCCAGCGCCTATAGCGCGAACCGGCAGATCCTGCAGAGTATTGCCGTGATTACGGGACTGGAGGCAGGCTCGCATGTGCTGAAGGCCGAGAAGAAATCAGGCAGTCTTATGCTGGCCGATCAGTTAAGAATCACCTTGCCGGCTGCTAACGAGGGTCCGGGTGAAGAGCCGACGGCAACACCGGCTCCAAGTGTAACGCCGGAACCTGCTGCAACGCCGGAAGCTACAGCCACACCACAGCCCGGAGCCACCGCGCAAACCGGAGGCAATCCGGCTCCGGCAGCAACCGCTTCACCGGCAGTGACCGGGACGCCTACACCGTCTCCAGCAGTGGCTCCGTCTTCTACGCCGGGCATTGCAGAGGAGCAGCATGCTGCATATGCCAAAGGATATCCGGACGGCTTGTTTAAGCCGGACCAGAAAATTAACCGCGCCGAGATGGCGTCACTGCTGTTCGAAGCCATCACTCCGGAGGCAGGCGGAACAGCGGCATCGTTCAGTGATGTAAGCGCAGATTACTGGGCAGCGGCGGCGATATCCGCTGTGGCCGAAGCCGGATTTATGACTGGCTACAGTGACGGCAGCTTCAGGCCCGGGAAGCTGATTACCCGTGCCGAGATGGCGAGTCTGGCAGCCGTACTGATACCGGCAGACACGGCAGACACGGCGGCAGGCCGCGGATTCCCGGATATTGCCGGGCACTGGGCAGAGGCAGCCATCCTGAAGGCGCAGGGTGCCGGAATATTGAGCGGCTACAGCGACGGCAGCTTCAAGCCCGGCAATCCGTTAACGCGGGCAGAGGCGGTTACGGTGATTAACAGACTTACCGGCAGAGGACCATTACGCGGGATGGCAGTTACCCCGTGGCGGGATGTTCCGCTTACCCACTGGGCTTATGCTGACATCATGGAGGCTTCGGTGAATCATGCCTGGAAGCCTGCAGACGGAGGGGGTGAGCAGTTCAGCGGCTCCTGATTCCTAGATTTCTAACATCTGACTAATGTTAATCATCCGCTTGCACTGCCGCTCGCGCGAATCTCGCGCCGGGCGGCAGTGGTCTGCAGCGAGATCGGAATTACTAATAAAAAGCAGTGATGCCGGCCTGCATCGCTGCTTTTTATTAAATTCCCGATTGCCGCCATGCGGGGGCGCAGGACAAAAGCTTGACTGGACGGCAAATTGTTTTAAGCTAATATTATGATAGCGCTACCAATAGAGGGGAGAATCTTACCATGCCCAAGTACTCCAAGGTGTTCCGCAGATTTCTGATCTCCTATCTGGTCATCTTAATCATTCCCAGCATTGGGGGCTACATGTCGTACCAAACTTCAATCTCTGTAACCCAGTCCATTTCGATTGAGAATAGCGTGACCCAGCTGGAGAAAAGCCAGGAGATTCTGGAGCGCCGCATGGCTGAGGTTGAAGGGCTTACCCGGCAGTTGGCCATAAATCAGGAACTGAATGTACTGATGAATGAACAAGGTCGTGAAACGAATGTGTTCGGGATCTGGAGAGCGATGCGCAATGTCCTGACCTTCGGACAGACGAATGATTTTTTGCAGGACTATTATATTTATCTGGCCAATTATGATCTGGTGCTGACTGCCGGCTCCTCCTACCGCCCGGATCATTATTACGAGATCTATCACTACAAGGATCTCCCGCTGGAGGATTGGAAAAAGGAGATTCTGGACCGTACGCACCGGAGTGAGATTAAGCCGCTGAGCGCATACGTAAGTAAAGGTACGTCAACGTCAGTGATTACTTACATGCAGTCGCTGCCGCTGGACAGCTTCAATAATTCTTCGCCGGCTGTCGTGGTGGTTAATATTGACGAGAAGATTATCGCCAGTCTGCTGTCCGGGCTGACCGAGCGTGATGGAGGCTGGGTACATATCAGCGATGCAGAGGGCAATACGATAGTGCTGCAGGGGCAAAATGATGCTTACGTGGATAAGCTGGCTGCTGATCCTTTTTTTGACGCGGATAAGGTAAGCCAGTTCTACAGGGATGATCTCGTGATCACGACCCGCTCCGGCACGAACGGCTGGGTGTACCAGGCGGGGATTCCCCGCAGTGTGCTGATGAAGAACGCGAATACTATTAAGCATATGACCTGGCTGATTACGGTTGGCGCCCTGTTCCTCGGTCTGTTGGCCGGGCTTGTGCTTGCCTACAGAAACAGTATGCCGATTAACCGTCTGCTGGCCGTGATGAAGGAGCAGTTCGGCAAGGAGGATAGCCCCGAGCGCAATGAATTCGACTTCCTGAGCGGGAATATCGCCGACATGATTACGAAGAACAAGCTGCTGGAGACCGAGCTTAACCGTCAGCTGCCGCTGGTCCGGGATGCTTTTCTTAAACGGCTGATCGCCGGGGAATTTGAATCCAGGGAAGAGATTGTCTCGGCAGCCGTGCAGGCGGATATCGGACTGGGTGAAGGAACCGGGTATGCGGGAATTCTGCAGATCAAAGGGTATTCCGGTATGGACAGTGTTGAAATCCTGAATGAGCTGAATGCGGCCCGGCTCCTGCTGAAGCAGACGTTTGCCGAGCTGGCGGGTCCGCTCCCGATGACAGATATGGGTTCGGACAAAATAGTCATCCTGTTCTTCTCCAGCACAGCTGACGGTGGGCCGGCGGGCAAGGAAGATGGGATGGAGCTCCTGATGGATCAGTGGGTTCAGCGGGTGTTTGAGGAATACCGCATTTCAGTGCAGGGCGGCTTCGGGGAGTATTTCTCGTCGGTTACTGAGGTTAGCCAGTCCTTCGAGCAGGCCAGACAGGCACTGGAATATGCCGTATATACGAACCGTAAAGGAGTCATGCGCCATCAGGAGGTGCAGATTGAGAATACGACCTATTATTATCCTCTGGAGACGGAGCAGCGTCTGATCAGTACGATCCGTGCCGGCGAGCTGGCCGAGGCGGAGCGGATTATTGACGCTACTTTTGCGCAGAATCTGGGGCCCCGCGAGCTGTCTATGGAGATGAAGCATCAGCTGATCGGGGAGATGAAGGGCACCTTCCTCAAGCTGCTGGATCAAAAAATATTCATGGAGTCCCCGCTCGGTGAGAGCATCAAACGTCAGATTATCGACATTGACACCTCGTCGCCGATCGAGAGTATTCAGGCAGAATTCCTTGAGCTGACCGGAGAGCTCTGCGGATTCATCACCAACAAAAAGAAGGATGCGCACACCCAGATCATCAAGCAGATGTACCAGTATACCGCAGAGATGTACGCCGATACTGAGCTCACCCTGTACCGCGTCGCTGAGCATGTGGAGCGGCCCGAGAAATATATCTCGCAGCTGTTTAAGGAAGTGACGGGGGTGAATTATTCGGATCACCTGATTAAGGTACGGATGGATGAGGCGGCAATCCTGCTGAGAGAGAGCCGGTACACGGTGGATGAGATCGCGGCCAGAGTCGGCTACAACAGCTCGCATTCTTTCCGGCGGGCGTTCAAGCGGCTGACGGGCATTTCGCCGAGCACCTACCGACAATCGCATGGCGAATAGAACTGATTTCACATGCTCAAGCGGCTGCAGCTGTCCATGGTCCGGACGCGCGGTCGTTTTTTTATTTTCTGGTAAAGTACATCGTTAGAAAAGAACACCATTCAGATAACTGTTGATAAAACAAATTTTCTCATTTTAAATTAGTACCAAGTTGAGGTAGCCGGAAATAGCAGCTGCCTTTAAATGCCCGGAAAGTGGGCGGGATGGCAGTATGAGAGGGATAAATCCCTTTAAATGCGCCGGAAGTGGGCGAGATGAGGAAATGAGGGGCAGAAGTGCCCCTGATTCCGCCAAAAGTGGGCGGGAGGAGGAAATGAGGGGCAGAAGTGCCCCTGATTCCGCCAAAAGTGGGCGGGAGGAGGAAATGAGGGGCAGAAGTGCCCCTGAATCCGCCAAAAGTGAGCGGGAGGAGGAAATGAGGAGCAGAAGTGCCCCTGATTCCGCCAAAAGTGGGCGGGAGGAGGAAATGAGGAGCAGAAGTGCCCCTGAATCCGCCAAAAGTGGGCGGGATGAGGAAATGAGGGGCAGAAGTGCCCCTGATTCCGCCAAAAGTGGGCGGGATGAGGAAATGAGGGGCAGAAGTGCCCCTGATTCCGCCAAAAGTGGGCGGGATGAGGAAATGAGGAGCAGAAGTGCCCCTGATTCCGCCAAAAGTGGGCGGGAGGAGGAAATGAGGAGCAGAAGTGCCCCTGATTTGGACAAGGGATAAGCGGAATCCTGGATGTAAGCGTATGCAATGGCCCCCGGAATCCGGGTGAACTGTACGCAAAATACGGAAATGTACCTGTTCAAGACCGCCACCGGACCTTATGATCGAGTCGTGGAGAAAGCGCTATCACACAATTTAGCCATTCAAACTTAAACACCTGCTTCCCCAGCAAGTTTTACGCAAAATGAACCAACAAAGTAATACGGAAACCAATCACACGCTTCCGAAGCGATTTTTGCACGAGGTACAATCATGAGCACAATCCAACGCAGTACACGCTGGCACAACTTTAGGGGGGGATTAATCTGGAGAAAAATCTGATTTTAAACAACAAGCCGGCTCCCCGGAGCAAAGGCCAGAGCTGGCTCTCGAACGCCGGAAAAAGCATGCTGAAGCACTGGCAGCTCCATCTGCTGGTCATTCCGCCTTTACTGTTTTTTCTGATCTTCAAGTATTATCCGATGGCGAATGCGGTTCTGGCGTTCAAGGATTATAACGTGATCAAAGGCATATGGGGCAGTCCATGGGTAGGCTTCAGGAATTTTGAACTCTTTTTCGAGAATCCGATGTTCTGGACGCTGGTGAAGAATACCATTCTGCTTAGCGGCTTCCTGCTGCTGGCGGGGTTCCCGATTCCCATCCTGCTGGCACTGATGATCAACGAAATCCGCGGCGGACGGTTCAAACGGTTTGTCCAGCTGGTCTCCTTCGCTCCTTACTTTATCTCGACGGTGGTGATGGTATCGATTATTATGCTGTTTCTCGCTCCGCGCCTCGGCTTCGCCAATATTGCCCTGAATTTCTTCGGGCTGCAGTCGGTGAATTTCCTCGGGGAGCCCGGCATGTTCCGCTCAATTTATGTCTGGTCCGATATTTGGCAGACCGCAGGCTATAGCGCCGTAATCTATCTGGCCGCCCTGGCCGGCATCGACCCTACGCTGTACGAGGCCGCCAAGGTGGACGGAGCTTCACGGTTCCAGAAAATCCGCCACATTGACCTTCCGGGCATCGTGCCGACAATTGTGATTATCCTTATTCTGAATGTGGGCAACGTGATGGCGATCGGTTTTGAAAAGGTATATCTGCTGCAGAATCCGCTGAATATCGTCAATTCCGAGATCATCGCTACGTATGTGTACCGGATCGGCCTGCTGAATGCCAATTACAGCTTCGCTACCGCCGTCGGCTTATTCAATTCCTTAATTAATCTGGTCCTGCTGCTCACGGTTAACGGCTTGGCCAAACGAATCACGAACAACAGCATCTGGTAGGAAAGGAGTGCTCGTATGGCCGCTTCACCAGCAATTTCCCAAAAAATCAAAGAATCCACCGGTGACCGGATCTTCCTCACTGTGGTCTATACGGTGCTCATCCTTGTGGTGATAGCCGTACTGTACCCGCTTATCTTCATTATCAGCAGCTCCATCAGCAGCCCGGCGGCTGTAACCTCCGGCCGGGTGTGGCTCTGGCCCGTCGATATTTCCTTCAAGGCGTTCAAGGTGCTGTTCAGTACGCATGAGATTGTTTCCGGCTATGCCAATTCAATTTTTTATACGGCGGCCGGCACACTGATCAGCGTAACCCTGACGGTTATGATTGCTTACCCTTTGTCGCGCAAAGCGTTTTTTGGACGGAATGCGTTAATGATGATCATTACGTTCACGATGATCTTCAGCGGCGGGCTGATCCCCACCTATATGGTGGTCCGGCAGATGCACCTGATCGATACCCGCTGGGCGCTCCTGATTCCGAATGCTATCTGGGTGTGGCAGGTGATCATCGCCCGTTCTTTCTTCCAGGCCTCGATTCCGGAGGAGCTGCTTGAAGCCAGTGAAATTGACGGCTGCAGTGACATGCGGTTCATCCGCAGCATAGTGCTTCCGTTATCCAAGCCGATCCTTGCGGTGCTGGTGCTGATGTACGCCGTCGGACAATGGAATTCCTATTTCGATGCATTGATCTATCTGAAGTCGGCGGATCTGTTCCCGCTTCAGCTGGTGCTGCGCAGCATTATTATCCAGAACAACAGTGCCGGAGCGATGGATGCGATGGCGATGGTGGAACGGCAGCAGATGGCGGAGCTTCTGAAATATGCGCTGATTGTTGTGGCTACGCTGCCTGTGCTGGTGATTTATCCTTTTGTACAGCGTTATTTCGTTCAAGGGATGCTGGTCGGGTCCGTTAAGGGCTGAGGCCTGGCATATACACCTGCAAAGGGGGTGAGTTCATCCGCCGGCAGCAAGAAATATCCACCCTGTTCAACTCAAAAAAAGGGAGTGATTGATTTTGAAGAAAAGCCTTATTAGTTTGTTAATGCTGGTAACGGTACTTACTGTTGTGATCAGCGGATGCTCGGGCAAAAATACAGACAGCTCTTCGGGCGCCCAGGCCACTAGTGGGAATGCAAGCGAAAATACACCGGCGGCAACGGAGCCTGTTGAAGTCAGCGTCTTTGCCGTTCAGGAATCGGGCATTGATATTCCAACCAATAAATTCACCACCTTCCTTCAGGACAAATTTGGCATCAAGTTCGACTGGCAGATCAACCCGTCTGACGGAGCCAAAGAGAAACGCCAGATCTCGCTGGCCAGCGGCGACTATCCCGATGCGTATCTGCTCACTGCCTACATTGATGAATTCTCGCAGGGCGATGTGCTGAAATACGGCCAGCAGGGCGTTCTTGTGCCGCTGAATGATCTGATTGACAAGTATGCACCCAACATTAAGGCAGCGATGGAAAAAACGCCTGCGCTGAAGACGCTGAACACGGCGCCGGACGGCAATATTTACGGGCTGGGTGCTTACACGGAATGCTTCCACTGCTCTTATCCCAATAAAATGTGGATTAACACCGAATGGCTCAAAAAGCTGAATCTGGAAGAACCGAAAACTACCGAAGACTTCAAGCAGATGCTTGAAGCATTCAAGACACAGGACCCGAACGGCAACGGTAAAGCGGATGAAGTGCCGCTCAGCGGTTCCACCGAAGATTTCGGTGTACGGATTATTCCTTATCTGATGAACAGCTTCGTCTATGACGATGACCGCAATTACCTCAACCTGACACCTGACGGCAAGGTCGAATCGGCAGCCATCAAGCCGGAATGGAAAGAGGGCCTGACCTATATCAAATCCCTGTTCGATGCGGGGCTGATTGATCCGGGGGCCTTCACCCAGAATGCTGAAGCGTTCAAGAAAATCGGCGAGAATGCCGATGCGGAAATTCTTGGCGCTGGTGCGGGCATGCACCCTGCCATCTTCATCAACATTGATCCGGGCAACACGCGTTCAGCGCATTACAACCCGCTCGCTCCGCTTACCGGTCCTTCCGGAGTCTCATTTGCTACACATGATGCAGGCGGTGTATCGCCGGGAGCCAAGTTTGTCATTACCAACAAAGCGAGTGAAGAAGCACAGATTGCTTTGATCAAAATGGTGGATTATATGTTCACGCCGGAAGGCCAGACCAACTCGGCCAGCGGGATGAAAGGCATTGACTGGACCGATCCGGGTGAAGGCGATGTGGCACTTGGCAAAGATGTTACACCGGTGATCAAGCAGATTCCGATGAAAGAAGGCGAAGCGCCGCGCAATGCAGGCTGGAGCGGAATGGGCCACTTCTATATGCCGAAGGAATACCGCGATACCTTTGTCCAGGGAACCGATATCTATGCTTCGAACGGCTACGAACGCAGACTGTATGATGCATCGCTGCTGTATCAGGGCCATGAGCCGAGGGACTTGTTCCCGCTGTGGTCCATCTGGATTGATCCGACCGACATCGATGAAGCTAGTATGCTGCAGACGAACCTGAGAAACTACATTGAGCAGAACGAACTGCAGTTCATTACGGGCAACAAGGACTTGAACAAAGACTGGGATGCTTATGTAAAAGGCTTGAAGGATCTGAAGCTGGACCGCTACCTGGAGATTCTGCAGAAGGCTTATGATGTGTCAGCGAAATAAAGCCGGATAGTGCGGAAACGCGGGCGGCCTGAATGCTGCAAAACGGATGCCGGCCTCCTTGGCCGGCATTGCTGTCTGTAGGTATGATGTATCCATTTATTGCTTCTGGAGGTGAACTCATGGGCTACAAGAACAGCGGCGGCAATCCAGGTATGACACCGCGCCGGGGACTGCCCGGGATGAGAAGTAAGCTTGCGGGGAATGCCCCGCTTACAGCCGCTTTTCTGGGCGGCTCAATTACGGAGGGGGCAGGCGCTTCAGATCCGGATGCCGCCAGCTGGCGCGCGTTGACTGGGGCGTACCTGCAAAATTTATATGCAGGCCATCCCGTACGCTGCATCAATGCCGGGGTCGGCGGGACTACCTCCACCTTCGGTGCACACCGGCTGCAGGAGCATGTGCTGCGGCACGGGGAGATAGATCTGCTGTTTGTAGAATTCAGCGTCAATGACGGGGAGGACCGTGAGGAGTCCATTCGCGGTATGGAGGGAATTGTCCGCCAGTGTCGGCGGCTGTCACCGGAGACGGAGCTGATCTTTGTGTACACGGCAGCCGACAAGAATCTGACCGGTTACAAGCCGTTCAATATCGCCGTACATGAGGAGGTGGCCGATCATTATGGCATCCCGTCGATTGACTGTGCGGCAAAGGTGTACACCATGATCCACACAGGTGAGCTGAATTGGAAGAGATTCGCTCCGGATGGATATCATCCGCTGGATGCTGGGCATGCGCTGTATGCCGGCTTGGTGCAGGAGTACTTGCACCAGGCGATTGTGCCATGCGGCGTTCAGCCGGGATGGCTGGAGGAAGCAGGGCGGGAAGCGGGAGCGGAAGTGGCGGTGCCTGGAGAGGAGGCAGGGATGCAAGAGAATGCGCTGCTGATAAAGGAAGCAGGTGAAAAGGCGCTGCTGCCCGCTCCGCTGGACAGCCAAAATTATGAATATGGCGGGCTGCTGGATTACAGTGCCGCTGCCTATTCCGCAGGCTTCCGCATACAAGAGCTCCAGCCTGGGGAGCCGCTGATGAACTGGCGGTTCTCTACGGAGCATGCCCATACAGATGATCCGCAGGAGGAATTCACCTTCACGGTGACGGGACAATGTGCCGGGCTGGTGCTGCTGTACGGGCCGGACTCGGGTATTGTGGAATACTCGCTGAACGGCGGACTTTTCGCTGAAATTAATCTGTTCGATGACTGGTGCCTGAATGCTTACCGTCCTATCCTGGCGTTATTCCCGGTTCAATTGGAACGCGGGGTGCTGCGGATTACCGTCCGCAACACTGAGCACAAGGACAGTCGGAGTACCGGGACCGGCCTGCGGGTACTTAAGCTGCTCTATAATTGACTAGTGCTGCTCAGCCAACTGATGCAGTTCTGTTCTCTGTAACTAGTGCTGCTCGGCAGCTGAATTATCTCTGTTTTCTGTAACTAAAGCTACTCAGAAGCTGCAGCTAATGTGCTGTCTGCTTCATAACCATTCATCAGGGAGGTGGAGGATATTCATCACGTAGTTCATCCCGTAGACGATGACCAGCCGGTTCACCGGACGGTGCTGCGCTTCACCGATTTCGGCGCGGTTCCGGATTCAGGCGGGGATACCCAGCCTGCGATGCGGCGGGCCATAGAAGCCGCAGGCAGGCTGGAAGGACCGGTGCTGCTGGATTGCCCGCAGGGCAGCTATCATTTCTACCCGGATCACGCACTCCGGGTTCCTTACTGCATCACCAACACGACAAGTGAGGAAGAACATCCGGATGTGACCAAGACCGCCGGTCTGCTGCTGAAGAGGCAGCATCAGCTGACGCTGGAAGGGAACGGCTCGCTATTCGTCTTCCACGGCAAGCAGACTATGCTGATTCTGGACGAATGCACGGACCTGGAAATCCGCAACCTGCATCTGGATTACAGCCGGCCTACTGTAGCCGAGATGACCGTGGACTGCTGCGGTACTGACTGCTGCGAAGTCACCGTTCATCCGGATTCACGGTATGAACTGAACGGCGGCAGGCTGGACTGGATCGGCGAAGGCTGGCGGTTCCGTGAAGGTCCGATGCAGATCTGCGATCTCCTGCAGAACATAACCTGGCGGACTGAGAACTGGCTGGCAGAGGCGCGGCATGTCGAGGAGATCAGCCCGCACAGGCTGCGATTCTATTTCGCATTCCAGCCGGATGCTGTCCCGGGGAACGTCCTGCAGGTCAGGGACGGCATCCGTGATCAGGCGGGAATCCTCATCACCGAGAGTTCCGGCATTACGTTTCAGAACGTAGGGATACATTTCATGCACGGGCTGGGGATTGTCGGCCAATTCAGCCGGGATCTTACCTTCTTGCAGCTGGATTTGTCACCGCGTCCTGAAACCGGACGGACCGTGGCCGGGTTCGCCGATTTCATTCATCTGTCCGGCTGCAAGGGACGGGTCCGGATTGAAGACAGCCGCTTTACCGGAGCACACGATGACGCCATTAATGTTCACGGTACCTATCTGCGGATTGTGGGGCAGCTGGCGGAGGATGCGCTGAAGGTCCGGTTCATGCATCCGCAAACGTATGGCTTCAAGGCCTTTCACCCGGGGGACGAGATTGAGTTCGTCCGCGCGGATTCCCTGACAGCTTATGCTGTCAGCCGGGTTGCCAGTGTTCTTCAGCTGAATCCGCGTGAACTGATGCTGACGCTGGACGGGCCGGTCCCGCCGGGTATCGGCGGGACCGATGTCATTGAGAATGTCACCTGGACCCCCGAGCTGGAGATCACGGGCAATGCTTTTGCGCGGATTCCGACCCGGGGGATTCTGGCAACTACCCGGCGCAATACGGTAATCAGCGACAATGGATTTGAGCGGATGCAGATAAGCGCCATTCTGGTCGCTGCCGATGCGGAGTCCTGGTATGAGTCCGGGGCAGTCAGGGATATGACGATTACCGGGAACCGGTTCATTGCATGCGGCAGCCGCGAAGCCCCTGTCATCGACATTGCTCCGGAGAATAAGGAAGCTGACAGGGATGCACCGGTGCACCGGAATATATGCATAGAGAATAACATCTTTGAGATTATGGATGCCCCTGTACTCAGTGCCAAAAGCACGCAGGGACTGGTGTTCAGGCACAACGATATTGTTGCTTTGGCGGCAGATGGCAGGGATAAGGGCAGGGATAAGCACTCCAGTCTTGAGGAGGCAATCCGGCTGACAGCCTGCAGCGGGGCAGACATCTCTGGGAATTCATTTGATGTGGAGGAGCAGTGAAGATGCAGAAGAAGCCGGTTATCTTTCTGGACAGCGGAGACACGCTTATCGATGAAGGCACGGAGCTTCGCGACGGGGAGGGCATTGTTATCTGTGCACAGCTCATTCCGGGGGCGGATATGCTGGTCAGGACGCTTTTCGAGCGGGGATACCTGCTCGCGCTGGTTGCTGACGGAGAGGTCCGGTCCTTTGACAATATCTATTCGCAGAATGGACTGGATCAATATTTTTCGGCGAAGATCTATTCAGGGCATATTGGGGTAGAGAAGCCGGATCCGAGAATGTTCAGAGCGGCAGCTGATGCGCTCGGGCTGGGGCCGTCCGATTATTCCCGGATTCTGATGATGGGCAATAACCTCAGTAGGGATATCAGGGGAGCCAATGCACTGGGGATGATCAGCGTGTTTCTCAGCTGGACGCCGCGTTATCCCCTGGTCCCCGCAGATGAAGAGGAGGTACCGGATTATACAATCAGTGAACCGCTGCAATTGCTTGAGCTGGTGGAACGATTAGTCGCGGAGCTGCGGCCAAGCTGACTGAAGGGGCTTGGGGGAAATGCGTCAGATCGCGTTATAGATCGGAAGATCGCTGCATGGCAACCGGATAGTTCTGTTTTTATAATGAGATCAGACTTTGAGTGCAGGTCCGGGAGATCTGCCGCCTGCAAGGTTCAAAACGCATAAAAGGGAGGCAAATCATGCGAACTGACAGCGAAATTGGCGTACACGTAGAACTCAAAGAAGGGGTTCTGGTCCGTATAAATAATGGCCTGCTGGAGCTGGACATCGATCTGGCGACAGGGGAGGCTTCCTGCACCAGCAGGAATTCCTCCGAAGTGAGGGGGATGCGCAGCGCATACCGCTGGAACGGCCGGGAATATCATACCGGAAGCTATGAGAGCCATCAGCTGAAGGAGCAGCACGGGATTGTTCAGGACGGATTCGGCAGAGGCATTCATCTGATTGTCCTGCACGAGTCGGCAGAGCTTCCGCAGCTGGAGCAGCATTTTTATATTTATGAGCAATCCGCATTTGTCCTGCTGCAGAGCGTAATGGCCAGTGATTCGGAGCTCCGGATCAATCGTATGGCAGTCCTTCAATCCGGGGAAGTGTCCCTGGACGGGGAGTCCGGACCGGCGGATGTAAGTGTGCTGCGGGTGCCTTATGACAATGACAAATGGGTCAGATATACGGTGGAGAAGCCGCCGCTCCAGACGGAGAGCTACGAAGTAACAGCATTGTTCCGGCCGGACAGCCGCCGCGGAATAATTCTCGGTTCCCTCACCCATAAGGTATGGAAAACCGGAATTAAGGTGAAAAGCGGGCAGGCCGGAGGAATCTTGGATTTGGAGCTGTACGGCGGTGCCGCAGGCGAGATGACCCGCGACTTTCAGCCGCATGGATATGTTAAGGGGACAAGTGTAGAATCACCGCTGGTATGGCTGGGCTTCTATGAGGATTACAGAGAAGGTCTGGAAGCCTACGGACGGGCCAACACCTGGATCGAAGCTCCGCTGCCATGGGCAGGAGGGGTGCCGGCCGGCTGGAACAGCTGGTCCGCCGCGATGAGCAACCTGGATTATGACCTGTACACTTCAACCAGTGATTTCCTGAAACAGGAAGTACAGCCGCTCGGATTCCACAATGAGGACACGCTGTACATCAACTTCGATGCTTTCTGGGACCAGCTGACACCGGCCGAAATGGCGGATGCGCTGAACGTGGTGCGGAACAACGGCCATAAGCCCGGCACCTATTGGACGCCTTTTGCCTTCTGGGGCAGTCCCGCCCAGTTCGGTAAGCCTGTTGAAGGGACGGACGGCAAATACACGTACGCCGATATCCTTCTGCGGGACAGTGAAGGCGAGGTTCTGCCCGATGTGGACGGCGGTCTGGCTATTGATCCTACGCACCCGGGCAGCGTACTGAGAATCGACTGGTTCACGGACAAATTCATTGCTGAGGGATTTGAGTATATCAAGCTGGATTTCCTCGCGCATGGTGCGCTGGAGGGACAGCACCACAATCCGGAGATTACCACCGGGATTGCGGCTTATCATTACGGGATGTCGTACTTGCAGCAGAAGCTCTCACCGGAAGCGGCAGGCCGACCATTCTTCATCAACCTGTCTATTGCTCCGCTGTTCCCGTATGCATTCGCGCACAGCCGCCGCGTATCCTGTGACGTCTTCGGTACGCTTAAGGACACGGAGTACCTGCTTAACTCACTGACGCATGGCTGGTGGATGAATAACACGCTATACCGCTATAACGATCCCGACCATTCGGTGCTGTATAAGAGCTTCAACCAGGAGCCGACCGGATGGCATGAGGGAAGAAGCCGGCTGACGGCTTCGGTCATTGCAGGTACGGTTCTGCTGCTGGGCGATGATTTCCGCAAGGAGGAAGCGGCCATCCGGGCCAAGGCATGGCTCGGCAACAAGGATATCATGGATGTGGCCCGTCTCGGGAAGACCTTCCGGCCGGTTGAAGGCGATCTGGGCGAGCGGGCTTCCGATGTCTTCGTGCTTGAAGCTGCTGAAGAGGCAGCCTTCTATCTGGCTGTCTTCAACTTCGATGATGCACAGGCTGCGCATAAATCCGTCCCGCTTGCGCGCGCCGGGCTGGATGCCAAGGCGGCTTACATTCTTCAGGATCTGTGGGAAGGCACGCAAGGAGAAGTATCCGGTGGTGAGCTTTCAATAACACTAGAACCGGCAGAATCGAAAATTTACAAGCTGATTGTAAAGACATGGCAGACAGGAGAATGAGGGATGAACGACTATAGATTGTGGTATTCGGCCCCCGCGGAGGGCTGGGCTCAGGGGCTGCCTCTGGGTAACGGCAGATTAGGGGCCGTTGTGATGGCTGCTCCGCACCGTGAAGTGTGGAGCATGAGCGAGGTTACCTATTGGTCGGGACAGACTGACCCGGTGCCTGCCTCCGGAGGGGGCAAGGCTGCGCTGGAAGAGATGCGCCAGCATTTCTTCAGCGGGGACTACGACGCTGGCGACCGTCTTGCCAAGCAGCATCTGCAGCCTAAGAAGCAGAATTTCGGTACGAACCTCGGATTATGCGAGGTGGTGATTGAATTTGCGGAGCAGAAGCAAGAGCGGGAGCATGAATCAGGAGATGCCGGGCACTTCCGGCGGGAGCTGAATCTGACGAACGCGGTGGCTGGAGCCGTGTATCAGGGCAAGAGCGCAGCGCTGCACCGTGAGGTTTTCGCCTCGCATGCCGGCAATCTGGTGGCTTCAAGAATCTGGAGCGGTCTGCCGGGCGAAGTGTCCTTTACGCTGAGTCTGGTGAACGGAACGGAGTCGTTCACAGCGGCAGCCGTGGATGATGAAACGCTGGAATTCAAGAGCCAGGCAACAGAACGTATACACAGCAACGGTGCTTGCGGGGTCCATGCCAAAGGGTTGGTCAAGGTGGCGGTATCCGGCGGTACGATTCATAGCGGGGACGGCAAGCTGACAGTCACCGGAGCCGATGAAGCGCGGATTTACTTCGCCGTCAGCACCGATTACCGCCGTACAGATACGGACTGGGAATCAGACAGCCGCTGCACACTGGAGCAGGCAATGGGCAAGGGGTACGAACTGCTGAGGGAAGAGCATATTGCCGATTACCGCCGGGAGTACGACAAGGTAAGTATTCAGCTGGGCCGCTCAGACAAGGCGGATCTCCCTACCGATCAGCGTATTCAATCCCTGGCCCGGGGCGGCGGGGAGGATCCTCAGCTGTTCGCGCTGTTCCTGCAGTACGGACGATATCTGACAATCACCGGCTCACGGGCGGATTCACCGCTGCCGCTGCATTTGCAGGGCATCTGGAATGACGGTGAAGCCTGCCGGATGGGCTGGAGCTGCGACTATCACTTGGACGTTAACACACAGATGAATTATTACCCTACGGAGATTACGAATCTGGGGGACAGTCATCTTCCGCTGATGCGCTATATTGAAGAGCTGGCACAGGTTGGAAGATCGACCGCAAGCCAGCTGTATGGCAGCGGGGGCTGGGTCGCCCATGTCTTCTCCAATGTCTGGGGATTCACACTTCCGGGCTGGGAGACTTCATGGGGACTCAATGTAACAGGCGGACTATGGCTCGCCACCCATCTGATCACGCATTATGAATATACCCTTGACCATAAATTCCTAGAGCAACAGGCTTATCCTGTACTCAAAGAGGCTGCAACCTTCTACCTGGATTACATGTGTGTCCATCCCAAGTACGGATGGCTGGTTACCGGCCCGGCCAATTCGCCGGAGAACAGCTTCTATCCCGGTGATCCCGGTGAAGGAGCGCAGCAGCTGTCCATGGGACCGACCATGGATCAGATTGTGGTGCGGGAGCTGTTTGAATTCTGCCTGATGTCGGCGGAACTGCTGGACAGGGATGAAGCGTTCCAGCGGATGCTGCGGCAAGCTATATCTAAGCTTCCGCCGCTTCAGATCGGCAAGAAGGGCCAGCTGCAGGAATGGCTGGAGGACTATGAGGAAGCCCAGCCGGAGCACCGGCACCTGTCCCATATGTTTGCACTATATCCCGGCAATGGGATCACTCCCGGCCGGACACCGGAGCTCAGCAGGGCAGCCCGAGTGACACTGGAGAACCGGATGCTCCAGAATGAGCTGGAGGATGTGGAGTTCACCGCGGCTTTGTTCGGGCTTGGCTTTGCCAGGCTGCATGACGGGGAGAAGGCCTACAAGCACATCTCCCACCTCATCGGCGGCCTGTGTTTCGATAATCTGTTCACCTATTCCAAATCGGGTATAGCCGGAGCGGAGAGCAATATCTTCGTTATCGACGGAAATTTCGGCGGTACGGCTGTTATTGCCGAGATGCTGCTGCAAAGCCATGCCGATGAGATACACCTGCTGCCTGCTCTTCCGGCCGCCTGGAGCACAGGAGCGGTATCCGGCCTCCGTGCCAAGGGGAATGCCGAAGTGGACGTTGCCTGGCATGACGGCCGGCTGACAGCAGCCGAGGTCCGCACCTTCTCTCCGGGAATGGTTACGGTACGCTGGGGAGATCAAAGAACTTCCTTCCTGGCAGAAACAGGCGGAAGCTACAAATTGGACAGCCGGCTGGAGCTGTTATCATGATACAGGCGGGGGGCGAAGGTTGCCCCCGTCTTTTCAATTAAATTAAAAAGACCTTAGACATCCACTACAGCGAAGATGCATATTTTGGTTGCCCTTTGTTCTTCTCAATTCCAATGCTGGAGAATTAGGCAATAAAATCATAGATTTCGGCTACCCCAGCATTGGACCTGAATGGAATAATAAAACTGCGGAACCAAATATGAAGTCATGGTAGAAAGGAATGTTTGAAATGAAAATCAACAAAACACCTCCCCATCCGTATATCGGGATGTGGGAAACTACTGATGGTTATGTGCGGCATGAATTGCTGCCTAACGGCCGTTATGATGAGGCGCGCGGGAATCGAAATCATGCTTATCAGGGATGCTATACCATTCTGGGCGATCATATCGAATATGTGGATGATACAGGCTTCACTGCTGACGGTGATTTTCGCGATTCGGTGCTCTATCACGGGGGCATGGTTTTTTACCGGAAAGAGTAGAATAAATATTCAATAAAAAGCGAAAAAAGCACTGCACTCTCAAGAAAGAGAATGTGCGTGCTTTTTTTATTGCGGATTCATTCCCAGGAATCTGCGTACATCCCTAATGGGCGGCTGACCGAACAAGCGGGCGTACTCACGGTTGAACTGCGTGGCACTCTCGTAGCCAACCTGATAAGCAACACTTGTAGCATCGCTCATTGTCGCAAGGAGAAGCCTTCGGGCTTCGGTAAGCCGCAGTCGCTTTTGGTACTGGAGGGGGGTCATGGCCGTTACTTCTTTAAAGCAGGAAAAAAAAGACGATGTGCTCATTCCAGCTGCTTTCGCAAGATTATCCACTCGCATGGGTTCTGTATACTCCCGGTTAATCTGTTCAATCACGGGGACAATTCGCTGGGCGCGGCTGCCCAAGAGAGCGAAGTTCCGTATGGTGTTCCCCTGTTCGGTCTGCAGCATGCGGTAAAGAATCTCGCGCACTGCATAAGGGGCCAAGGCAGGCAGGTCTTCTGGAGTATCTAGCAAACGAATTAGACGTAAGATGGCTTCATGAAGTGAATTGCTCATCTGGCCGATAACTAGGGCGCGATGAGATTTATGTCCTGTGTTTTCTGTGAAATAAGGTTGTTGAATTATATCCAGTATTTGATCCATCTCGAATTGAAGCTGCAGAGACAAGTATGGTTTCTCCGGAGAGGCATCAATTACTTGACCGGTAATCGGCAGGTGCACAGATGCGACCAAGTAACTGCCAGGATCATAAAAATAGCTTTCCGGGCCTAACAGTACTTGCTTGGCGCCTTGGGCAATCACACACAGGGATGGCTTGTATACTGCAGGAACCGGCTCGGACACATCGGAAGAACGAACAAATGAAAGAGCGTGATAAGCGGTAATGATAGTTCCGTCCTGTATGGCAAGACGTTCAATTCGTTCGGTCAATTCAGTCAACGGTATTCTCCATTCTGTAGGTCCTTTAATATACTTTATTACTTTTTGGAGAATTAGGCAATTCTTTAGCAGCTTTCGGCTAACTCAGGGTAGGAAGTTACCGCCATAATGAAGATGTAACAACGAGCTTATTTCATTAATTCATAAAGGAGAGATGCTGCATGTCTGAATTAAAAGAGAAAGTAGTGCTTATTACCGGTGCCAGCAGTGGTATCGGTGAAGCAACCGCCAGATGGCTCGCTAAGCGCGGCGCGAAGGTAGTGCTCGGAGCACGACGGACGGACAGGCTGCAAAAACTGGCGGAGGAAATCAGAAATGAGGGTGGTATGGTGGAGTACCAGCTACTTGATGTAACCGATTTTGAGCAGATGAAGGCGATTGTCCAATTTACCATAAATCAATTCGGACGTCTTGATGCTCTCGTAAATAATGCTGGCGTGATGCCGCTGTCACCGCTTGATGCATTGAAGATCGAGGAGTGGAACCTCATGCTTGATGTCAATGTTCGTGGTGTACTGCACGGAATCGGAGCTGTAATTCCGATCATGAAGAAACAGAATTTTGGTCATATCATTAATATCGCCTCTGTCGGTGCCTATACCGTCTTTCCAAAATCAGCGGTGTATTGCGCTACCAAGTTCGCGGTCCGAGCAATCACAGAGGGCCTACGCCAGGAGATGGGGGAGACCATTCGTACAACAGTTATTTCTCCTGGAGTTACCGAATCGGAATTAGCTGATACTATCACAGATGAGTCAGCACGTGAGATGATGGAATCGTTCCGGGCTAATCCACTTCCGGCTTCCGGCATTGCCCGCGCCATTGCCTATGTCCTTGAACAGCCTGCGGAAGTGGATGTGAATGAATTGATTGTGCGACCAACGGGGCACCCGGCTTAAATCGTATACTAGCTTTGAAACAAGAAATATAGCAAATTGTCAGGATAAAGGTATTAGACTCGCATAGCGATTGCAGCCACTTACGACGGCAAATCATCGCTACAGAGTCTAATGCTTTTTGTTATATGACGAGAGCCAGGCTTGCGTGTAATACCCTTCGCATTTCCAGCAAGAGCTGCTTTTTGTTCCAGAGTAACCGGTAACTCTAGGCAGCGCAGATAATGACTTCCATCGACGATTTTAGAGCAGAAGCGGTATACTCCTAATTAACGAACTATACCTGAAAATGACTTTCTTTGTTCCGGGCCATCGTTGAATGGCAGGAAAAGAATATAATTGGAGTGGAAGCAGGCAGCAAAGAGGGGGGACTCCGGTGTACAGCATTTTTCTGGTAGATGATGAAGCACTTGAACTTGAGACGCTGAGAGACTATATACGCTGGGAAGAGATGGGGATCTATGTCGTTGGCACAGCCGGCAATGGCAGGGAAGCCCTGGAGAAGATAGAGGCTACCCGGCCGGACATTGTGCTTACGGATGTGCAGATGCCCATTATGAACGGCATTGATCTTGCCCATACCCTTAATGAACGTTATGACTGGATTCAGGTGATGTTCTTAACCGGGCACGATGAATTCCATTATGTGAAATCCGCCCTCCATGCAGGAGCTGTCGGATATTTGCTGAAGCCGCTTGATCTGAGTGAAATTGAGAGCGTTATCACCAAAGTGAAGCAGCTCTGCGAGGAATCGCGGATGAAGCTTCGTTCGATAGAGGCTGCCAAAGCCAAGATCCTCAAGGAGCTTTCCTGTGAAAAAAATACGGAACTTGCCGCCGGACTGGCGAACAGCTTCAGTCTGCTGGCACGCCTGCCGGAGACGACCCGTTATGCCTTGGCATTATTCAGCGTTGATCCTAAGGAAGCAGAGGGGGAGCAGCAGAGTCTGGAGGAATGGATGAGCAGGCTGGAGGCTTATCTCGGTCATTTTTTCAAGATGAAGAATGTGGATACGGTCTTTGTACCCTATAAGGAAGGGGAAGTAGGAGTCTATATGGAAGCTGCGAAGCAGCCGGGCCACTATGCCTGGGAGGACCTCGCTGAGGCTATGCGCAGGGCGCTGGATTTCACAGTAACCGCTGCTGTAGGCGGGCAGGAGTCCACTCTCCCCTATATCCATGAATTGTATGAACAGACGCGTGTGATCCTGAACGAGCGCTTCTATGAAGGTGCGGGCAAAATCATTCATGGCGATGCGGTCCGTGGCCAGTTCTACAGCGAACATCTGCCGCCATTTGAGCGGAAGGAATGGTTCAATACGATCAATCAGCTGGATTTCGGGGAGGCTGCACAGCAGCTCCACCGGTATTTCGGGGGATTGGCCACGCTGCGGGTCAAACAAAAAAACATTTGCGACTGGGCCATTAATCTGACGGACGAACTGCTGGCGCTGCACGAGCCGGCCCCTGAAGGCTTCAAGCGCGCGGAGCTGTATCATTCCATCTATAATGCGCTGACGCTGCATGAGATTGAAGATCTGATTCTGGGTACGGCGGAAACTGCTGTGAGCATGCTGGGTGAGCGTTTGCTGGACAAAAATGCAAAGCTCGTCCACAAGGTCCGTACCGTGATTGACCAGCAGTATGATCTGCCGATTACGATCAACAGCCTGTCGGAGCAGGTGTATTTGTCGCCGAACTATTTACGGTCTATTTTCAAGGATAAGACCGGTATGACGATTCACGATTATCTGACACGCATCCGGCTTGGCAAGGCGAAGGAGCTGCTGGCAGACGGCTCGCTTAAGGTTCAGGATATTGCACAGCGTGTCGGCTATGAGAGCACATCGTATTTTATATCCTTGTTTGTGAAGAATCTGGGGGTCACTCCGAACGAGTTCCGTAAAAGTATGTGAGCGTAAGCAAGAAAGATGATTTCCCTTATGAATTGTAAGATTGCGATATGGTGCATTCCCCTCCCGGTTTTTACAATTAGCTTGGAAAGCGATTACAAGAGCTATGGAGACAACCAAACGGAGGGATGTTATGCTTGGACAGTTTATGAAAAAAGGGTTTCTGTTTCTTATCATCATCTGCCTGGCGGGGGCCGGCGGGAGCCAGTTCATCAGGCCGGTATACGCAGATGATGCGAACACCTATGAAGCCGAGGCTGACGGGAATATTTTGAACGGGAATGCTTCGATTTCGGACAGTCCTGTGGCTTCCGGCGGCAAGAAGGTCGGGGGCATGTATCAGGGCAGCTCCCTGCAGTTTACGAATGTCAATGTCAGCGCGGCGGGAGATTATACAATCACTGTGTACTATATCTCCGGCGATTCCCGCCCCTTCAATATCAGTGCCAACGGCGGGGCCAGACAGTTCGAGGAACCGCCTGAGACTGCTGACTGGGATACGGTGGGCACTTACGATGTGAGGCTATCCTTGAACGCTGGAGCCAACACCATCCTGATCGATGACAACAATTGGTATTCACCGGACATCGACAAGATCGTAATCGGCGGCTTGGCGCCTACCGGTCCGGGTGAAGGTGAAGGCGACTGGATGAACAATCTGCACGGTGCAGTGATTGAGGCTGAAGCAGCCGGGAATATCGTAACCGGCAATGCCAAGGTGGCAGACAGCAGTATCAGCTCCGGCGGCCAAAAGGTAACGGATCTGTATCAGAACAGCTCCCTGAAGTTTACGGACGTCACTGTTCCGGCAGCCGGAACCTATCTGATCCGGATATCTTATATTTCCGGCGATCCCCGGCCTGTCTATATGCAGGTGAATCAGGGTCCGGACGAGATAGTTGATCTGCCGAAGACGGCCAGCTGGAATACGTTAGGAACTTATGATGTGGAGGCGGGACTGCAGGCGGGACTGAACACGATCACCTTCTCGGACCATAACTGGTATTCCCCGGATATGGACAAGATCGAAGTGATTCCGTTCACGGTCAGCTATGAAGCGGAAGCTCCGGGTAACGGGTTGACCGGCGAGGCCCGGGTTTCGGACAGCCCTAAGGCTTCCGGCGGGCAAAAGGTAGGGTATCTGAATGGCGGAAGCTCCCTGACCTTCAACAAGATAACCGCCCCTATGACAGGTGATTACCGGGTCACGGTAGCCTATATTTCAGGCGATCCGCGCAGCTTCTATGTCCGTGCCAACGGCGGTGCCGAGCAGTATTATGAACTGCCAAAGACTCCGGACTGGGATACAGTAGGCATGTATGAACTTACACTACCGCTGAACGAAGGCGAGAATACCATTACTTTTGCCGACGGCAATTGGTATGCGCCGGATATTGACCGGATTATCGTCGAGCCGGCGGCGAACACCGGGCCGGAGAATCCGGGTGAAGAGGATGACAATCTCGGGACAGCGGGAGAATCGCACAGCTACGGGACGATCACGGTTACCGATTATACTTACGGCCAGCTGGTATCAGGCGGACCCTATGAGGTCTCCTTGAATACCAAGACCGGGTACACCGGTTACAGTTGGGCTGACGGACAGAAGCTGCAGGGAATTTACAGCAGCATCAAGCTCGGAGGCACTCTTATAGAGAGCAAAGGCTATGAGAGTCATGCCAGTGCCGGTGCACCCGTTGAGATTCAGGACGGATTCGGCAAAGGGATTGAGCTGACTTTTGTCCATACTTCGGCTGGTAAGCCAGTACTGAAGCAGGTCTACAAATTTTATGAGGGTAAAGACTATTTCCTTACCCGCCTGGATGCAGTCAGCGATACGGCGATTCAGACCAATTATATGTCGCCGGTTACCGTGAAACGTACGGGTGGTGTGGATATTGGTACCAGTGCGGATAACCGGGTGCTGACGGTGCCTTTTGACAACGATGCCTGGATCCGTTATAAATCCCAGACCATGAACCGGGCGGATACCAGTTATGAGCTGACGGCAGTATTCAATAACTCGACCCGCAGCGGACTGGTGCTCGGCTCTGTAACCCATGATACCTGGAAGACCGGCATTGATTGGAAAGGTTCAGCGGGCCAGCTCAATGAGCTGGCGGTCTATGGCGGTGCAGCCAGCGATGTGACCCGCGATAGCCAGCCTCATGGCAGCCTGACGGGCACAGAAGTATCCTCGCCGCTGATTATGGTAGGCGGTTTCAGCGATTACCGTACCGGTCTGGAGGAATACGGCAAAGCCAATGCCATCATTGCGCCTCCCCTTGAGCTTAGCCAGGCGCTGCCGCAAGGCGTGCCGGTCGGCTGGAACAGCTGGGGTGCTTATGAAAGCTCACTGTCGTATCAGGACGTGGTGGATGTCTCCAACTATTTCAAGGAGCATCTGCAGAAGTTCAACAATAACGGCAATGTATTCATCAACATGGACTCTTACTGGGACAATCTGAATGATCAGCAGCTTGCAGATGCCGTATCCGTAATTAAAGGCAACGGCCAGCATGCCGGGATCTATTGGGCACCGTTTGTATACTGGGGCAATAATATGAGCCAGCCGGTAGAAGGCACCAATAACCAGTATACGTATGGAGATATTGTGCTTAAGAATTCCGCAGGTCAGCCGCTGCCGACGCTGGATGGGGCCTATCCGCTGGATGTGACGCACCCCGGAGCACAAATGCGGATGAATTATTTCCTCGGCAAGTTCAAGAGTCTTGGCTTCACGTATATTAAATTGGATTTCCTGACTCATGGCTCTCTGGAAGGTCAGCATTATGACCCGGAAGTAACGACAGGAATCCAGGCGTATAATGAAGGAATGCGTTATGTTAATGAGCAGCTGGACGGAACCATGTTCATCAGCGAATCCATTGCTCCGATCTTCCCGAGCCAATATGCACACAGCCGGCGCATTTCCTGCGACACTTACGGCAAGATCAATGAAACAGAATATATGCTGAATTCATTGACCTACGGCTTTTGGCAAAATGGAACAATCTATCCGTATACCGACCCCGATCATCTCGCACTCAGCCGTGCTTCAAGCTTGACGGAAGCGCGCAGCCGGGTGAACTCGGGCGTCATTGCCGGAACGGTACTGCTGGATTCGGATAATGTGAACGATACTAAGGCACAGGAGTACATGGCTGCCTTGTATAACAACACGGACGTTCTCCAGTTGGCGCTGAAGGGGCAAGCGTTCAAGCCGCTGGAAGGAAACACGAATGCCAATGCTGCCGACACCTTTGTTCTGAAGGAAGGAAGCGATTATTACTTGGCTGTATTCAACTTCAGCGCCAATGCTTCGGCGGATAAGACGGTTGATCTCGGCCGCGCCGGACTGGATGCTGCGGAATCCTACACGATGCAAGACCTGTGGACGGGAGAAACTACGTCCATCACCGGTTCTTTGGCGGTGTCGCTGCAGCCGGCGGAATCGAAATTGGTGAAATTGACGGTCAGTCCGAAGCCGGTAACAGGTGTCACCCTCGACAAGGCGGAGCTTACACTTACCGCAGGTGAAACCGCTAAGCTGACTGCTGTGGTGAACCCGGAAGCGGCAACCCATAAAGCGGTAATCTGGACTTCCAGTGATACCGCCGTAGCCACTGTAGCGGATGGAATGGTAACTGCTGTTCGAGCCGGCAAGGCCACGATTACGGTGAAGACAGTGGACGGAGGATTGACAGCCAAGGCAGACGTTACGGTCACAGCTGCCGCTTCTGAAGGACCGGGGAATCCTGGGAACCCTGGCAACAATGGAAATAACGGAAATAACGGAAATAACGGAAATAACGGAAATAACGGAAATAACGGAAACAACGGAAACAACGGAAACAACGGCAACAATGGCAACAATGGCAACAGTAATAACAACACCGTCTCCGGCAGTATTGTGAGCCCGGCCAATGCCGCTGGAACTCTGGCCCTCACGCCGGATATGCTCCAATTGGACAATGCGTCCGGACTAGCGGCCGTGAAGCTCAAGGGAGGTGTGCAGGAGCTGCAGCTGTCTTCCGCTGTAGTCCGCCAGCTGGCGAATCTTACGCTGGAAGTGAAATCGGGCAAGCTCTCGCTGCAGATCCCGGGAGATCTGATCCGCCAGCTGCAGAACAGGCTGCCGGAGAACCAGCGTGAAGACAGCGTGATTTCGCTGAAGATGGTGCCGCTCGGCAGTAAGGGAAGTGCGGTGGTAGCCGCCGCTGCGGGAACCCTCCGTGCGGATCTTGCCCTGAAGGGGGATATCTATGCATTCAGCCTGTCGGTTACCACAAAAGCCGGGGCTACGGAGACGCTCCCCGCATTCAATCTTCCGGTCACGCTGAGCCTGGCAGCCGCAGAGGGCTTCGATGCTAAGCGGGGAGGCATCTACTATATTACCGATAACGGTAAGCTGGAATATATCAAGGCCGATTATACCAATGGTGTACTGACGGCCAAGGTCAGCCACTTCAGCACCTATGCCGTTCTGGAACTGGACCGGACCTTTGCCGATGTTCCGGCCGCACATTGGGCCGGCTCCGTAATCAGGGAACTTGCGGCGAAGCTGCTTATTCAAGGCACCAGCGCAGACAAGTTCGAACCGGGACGGGCGGTTACCCGTGCCGAATTCACCTCCATCCTCGTTCATTCCCTTGGACTGACGGCTCCAGGCGAATCACGCTTCACGGATGTGGCGCCGGATGCCTGGTATGCAGAGCCGGTCTGCATCGCATACACAGCCGGTATCGTAAGCGGCAGAGCTACGGCAAGATTCGAGCCCGGCGCACAGATTACCCGTGAGGAAATGACGGTGATGCTGATGAAGGCTTATGCGTTGAAGAACGGCCAGGCACCGGCTGGTGCTTCTGTTGCGGCTTTTGACGATATGAACCTCGTGTCTTCGTGGGCGAAGTCTTCTGTATTTGAGGCAGCAGAACTCGGACTGGTTCAAGGAGAGCGGCCGGGACAGTTTGCCCCTCAAGGGATCGCTTCCCGGGCAGAAGCGGCCCAAGTGATCTATAACCTGCTATTCGCTGTCCAATAAGCTTTACACTCATGAAACAGGAGAATCCCGCAGCCATGAACGGCTGGCCGGGATTCTCCTGTTTGGCATGCCTGAAGGCAGCTGCGGCTTAACTGTACATCGTACAACTAAATCATCTGTTTTTCTGACAATCATCCCTTTAGTTGTATTTCGTACAATTAAAAAGCCGGATATAGGCCGGTTTAACCGATTTATGCAGTTTAGTTGTACAGACTGCAGTTAAAAGTTGTGCGGGCACCCTTTTACAATTTTTAAATGTACTAAATACAACTATCGCTGAGTTTTTGGGCCTTGGGCCGGATACGCCTCTTCAACTGCCGGCCTTATAACTTTGCTAGTCGCCGGCCTCGTACCTTTACAAGCTGCCGCGCCTCATTGGTTGCTGGACTACACTGCCTTTTGCGGCAGCCGGATTTGTACGACCGTACCTATGCCTAGCCGGCTGTATACTTTTACCCCGTAATACTCACCGAATTTAAGCTTGATCCGCCGGTCTACGTTCATAATGCCATAGCCCCGGCCCGGCTTCTCTCCCATCAGCGACTGCAGTGTCTCCCGGCTCATACCCATGCCGTCATCAATCACAGACAGGATAATGTCATTGTCCTGTGTGACGCCTTTGATATGGATGTTCAGCGGGTTGTCTTGATTCCAAGAGGCATGGATTACCGAGTTCTCGATAAAAGGCTGCAGGGTCAGTTTCACTGTAGAGTAGGGCAGGATCGCCTCATCAATCGTGTAGGTAATGTTCAGCTGCCCCTTGAAGCGGATCAGCTGGATGGCATTATAGCTCCGGGTCAGTTTGATCTCTTCATTGATCGTCAGGATACTCTTCCCTTTATTGAGCGAGATCCGGTAGAACTTGGCCAGATTCTGCACCATATCCTGGATCTGGCTGTCCTGATGCTTAACCGCAAGGGAGGAGATGGAGCCAAGCGTGTTATACAGGAAATGAGGATTGATCTGGGCCTGCAGCAGGTCGAGCTCTGCTTCCTTGCCGAGCAGCTCTTTCCGGGACACCTCGGTAATCAGACCGCTCAAGCGGCCGGTCATCTGGTTGAAGGCGAAGTGCAGCTGGCCGATCTCGTCATTGCCGAGCTGCTCTTCCCTAGGCGTATTGAAGTCGCCCCGCTCAATGCGGCGGACCATCCGGATTAAGGTCCGGATACGGTTGCTGAACAGCGACGCGGTAATATAGATAAGAAGCAAGGCTACGCCAATGAAGGCGAGCGAGATTTTGATAATGAGCTGTGACAAGGACTTGGCGTCTTTGATGATGCTCTCGTAAGGGACAACTGACACGGTCTTCCAGCCGTTGGCGAGGGTGTTGTAGACGGCAAAAGCCTTAACCCCCTTGTACGTGGTATCGAACCGGCCGGAAGCTTCTCCTGCGAACTGATGATTGAGCATTTCGGGCAGGCTTGTATCCAGAAGCTTCTTGTTGGCGGACGACAGAATAATGCCCTCGTCATTGATAATGAAGATGTCTTTGCCGCCGGCTTCCTTCTCCATCAGGGAAAAGATGACCGATTCGGAGACACTGAAGACCAGCGTTCCGTAGGGATATTCGTTCCGGTTGTTGTTCAGCAGTCTGGCGAGAGTGAACATGGCGGGACTGTCTTCACTTTGCGGAGTAGTCAGATAGATGATATTGCCATGGGACTGCTGCAGCTGCTTGTACAGCTCTGTAGCTTGAACTTCGGGTGTAACGGGTTTGATATAATAATTATCTTTGGGCAGAGACGGATTATCGGAATAGATGAATGCGCTGTCAAAATCAGGATAAGCCGCCATAACCGTATCTATGCGGTTGCCAATATACTTATAGACGTCCAGATAAGAAGGATCATCCACGTATTCAGCCGTCAGATAGCTGGCGAGCCTGTCATCCAGATAAATAGAAGCAGATATATGTTCATAGCTGTCCAGTTTGTTTTCGAGATTCTTATTAATCTGCGCCGTTGAACTCATCATATTGATATAGATCTGCTCGGTGAGTTTGGATTTGGTAAGTTCATAGGAGAAATAGACCAGCAGCATCATCGGAATGATGGTGACCAGAACGAACACCAGGAACAATTTGGAGCGGAAGCTCAGGTCGACAAAAGGCAGATAAATATACTTTCTATACAATTGACGCATCGGAGAAGCCCCTTCTTTACCGGTTATTGACTAGTTCATCATAGCAGACGCAATAATGAAATCCAATAATCGGATGTGCCGAAACATCTTTAAAAAGCGCTATCATTCGGAGGATTGGAGTATAGAAAGCACCCCGCTGCAGATTTAAGATGAATACATGAAGTCGAACTGAGAGGTAGCCAGGCATGCTGCTGTAGAGGAAAAGGGAGGGAATTTGATGTATAAAGCAAGCGCTATCAAATCAGTCAGGGGCAATAGCCTGTGGAACAGGTTAAAGGAGCAAAAGTGGTTATTTGTGCTCATGCTGCCTGCTTTTATTGCGACATTGCTATTTTCTTACGGGCCTATGTTTGGAATGTACATGGCGTTTACGAATTACCAGCCGGGCGGAGGCACATTTCTGCACCAGTTCTTCGGGGCCGAATTTGTGGGCTTCAAATGGCTTGAATACTTCTTCACCACCGGTGATTTCTACCGGATCATGCGCAATACGCTGGCGACAAGCCTGCTGACCCTGCTGTTCGGGTTCCCGGCTCCGATCATCCTGGCGCTTATGCTGAATGAGGCAAGGCAGGGATTCTTCAAACGTTTTGTGCAGACGGTCTCCTACCTGCCGCATTTCATCTCCTGGGTTATCGCGGCCAACATTGTGATTACGATGCTAGCTTCGGACGGGATGTTCAATAATCTCCTGGTGCTGCTGGGAATTGTCAAAGAACCGGTCGCTTTCCTGCAAAATGGCCCCCTGTTCTGGTGGATTATCGCCTTGTCCAACATGTGGAAGGAAATGGGCTTCAGTGCCATCATGTATCTGGCAGCAATATCTGCCGTTAACCCTGAGTTGTATGAAGCGGCAAGGGTAGACGGAGCCAGCCGGTTCCGGCAAATGTGGCATATTACGCTGCCTGCGCTGCGTCCAACCATTGTGATCCTGGGAATCCTGGCGGTCGGAGGCATTCTGAATGCGGGCTTTGAACAGCAATATCTGCTGCAAAATAACACCGTGCTCCAATATTCGGAAGTTATCGACATATATGCTTACAAATACGGGCTGCAGAACAGCATGTTCTCTTACGGGGCTGCCGTGGGGATGTTCAAATCTGTGGTTGCCTTCATCCTAGTTGTCATTGTGAACCGGATTTCCCGTAATGTGAACGACCAGGCGTTGTTCTAAATACAAGAATAGAGAGGAGCGCTTGTAATGATTTTAGACAGATTCGGTGATCATATCTTCAGATTCATTGTATATTCCATTCTTATCCTTGTCCTGCTGGTTACCTTTCTGCCCTTTTGGAATATTCTCGTTCTTTCCTTGAACAGCGCGGAGGATACAGTGAGGGGCGGGGTCTACTTCTGGCCCAGAGTCCTCACCCTGGACAGCTATAATCAGATACTCAAAGACAGTGAGATTATGAGCGGTTTATGGGTAACGGTCAAACGGACCGTGGTTGGTGCTCCGCTGTCGGTGCTTGTCATTACGATGCTGGCGTATCCGCTGAGCCGGCGTAATCTGGTAGGCCGCAAGGGCTGGAATCTCTACTTCGTCTTTACCATGTATTTCGGCGGCGGTCTGATTCCCTATTACATGGTGCTCAAAGCGCTGAACATGATTGATACGTTCTCTGTATTTATCCTGCCAAGCCTGATGAATGTTTTCTATATGATCATTGTCCGCACGTTTATGGAACAGCTGCCCGGTGAGATCGAAGAGTCGGCGAGGGTAGACGGGGCGAATGACCTGACGATTTTCTTCCGGATCGTACTGCCGCTGACCACGCCTGTACTGGCGACAGTGGGTCTGTTTCAGGCCATCGGGCACTGGAATTCCTGGTTCGATTCGTATGCGTTCACCTACAGCTCTGATCTGAAGACCCTGCAGGCCGTACTCGTCAAAATATTAAGCCAGTTCCAGACCGGAGGCATGGTATCGCAGACGCAGATGCTGGCCAACTCCGCCAAGCGGAATGCGGTTTCGAGTGATACAATCCGGATGGCGGCGACGATGGTGGCAACCCTGCCGATTATTCTCGTGTATCCCTTCCTGCAGAAGTACTTTGTCAAGGGTATGACACTGGGGGCAGTAAAAAGTTAATATAGTTAAACAGATTCTGAAGGGAGGTGGGCGGAAGCTTGTGCCTTGCTGCTTAATGCACTAATGAATTCTTATTTAATGGGAGGAATCAGGGTGTCAATGATAAACAAAAACAAATGGATGAACGTGGGGTTCTCTGCCGCACTTACTGCCGGACTGCTTGCCGGATGCGCTTCGGGTAACGGGAAAGAAAATGCTGGTGCAAATACAAATACAAATACAGCAGCAGGCGAAGAGACGAAGCAGGAATCGATTACGTTAACCTGGTTTGACGGAAATACCAAGGGAGAACCGTTCACGGATGCAGTAGCCCAGGAAATTACGAAACGGACCGGCATACAGGTCTCTATTCAGCAGCCGACCGGAAATCCGACGGAGAAGCTTAGCCTGATGCTTGCCAGCGGCGACTATCCGGATGTGGTACTCATGAGCCGTGGAGATGCTTCCCTGGATAAGTACATTACAAGCGGCGCGTTCATTCCGCTCGATGATTTAATAGAGAAATTCGGCCCGGATCTGAAGGCCATGTATGGTGACACCTTACAGAAAACCCGTTATAAAGACGGTAAGAATTATTATTTCGCGAACTGGTACGGACTGGACAGCGATCCGGTGTTCGGGATGAATATCAGACAGAACCTGCTTGAGGAGCTGGCTCCGGACAAGGCAGACGGCTCCACTCCGTTCACTACGGATGAATTCGAGGCCCTGCTCAAGAGCTTCAAAGCGAAGTACCCGACCATTGACGGCAAGGAATCGATTCCAATGGCCATGAACGGTGAGAATATGGGTGCCATTCTGGGGACGTTCAAGGGAATGTGGGGTCTCAAAACCTACTATGATAACAACGGAACGCTGCAATATGATGTGAAGGATCCGAAGTACCGTGAGATGATGATGTACATTAACCGTCTGTACCGGGAAGGTTTGATTGAGAAGGAATTCGCCATCAGCAAAACCCAGACCTGGATTCAGAAGCTTGCCACAGGGGCCGTATTCGCCACACCGGCTGCCTATTGGGATCCGGGTAACGGAAACGCGGCACTCAAGAAAGACGGCGGTGTGAAGAACCAGCTGTTTGCATACAAGGTGGTTGCGCCAGGGATTGATCCGGCACAGACAACCTTTGGACCGCGGAGCTCGCTGGGCTGGGATGCTATCGGAATTACCAAGAACAACAAGCACCCGGAAGAAACCATGAAGCTGTTCAATTTCCTGGCCAGTGACGAAGGACAGCATCTGCTGTTATGGGGTCTGGAAGGTCAGCAGTACACCATGGTGGACGGCAAAAGACAGCCTGATCCGGCGTTCCTGCAGAGCTTCAAGGATAACTGGGACGATACGGTGAAGAAGAGCGGTGTCCGCAAATGGCTGTGGTTCATTAAGAACGGGCTGGATCCAAATGGCCAGCCTTACGATTTGGCGGTTAAATATCAGCGCAGTGAAGGCGATGAGCTGGCGATCAAGAGCCTGGGGGATTCCGTATGGGATACAGCGGAATTTGACAATCTCAATCCTGACGGCGGAACGCCCGAAGCGCTGACTGCCCAGAAGGTTAAGGATATTATGGATCAGAGCATCACAAGAACGATTATTGCCAATTCCGAGGAAGCTGCCAACGCCACCTTCGACAAGATGCTTGCCGATATGAAGAAGGCCGGGGATGAGGAAGTGGAAAAGATCATTAACCAGAAGTACAAAGAACGTATGGAACTGTGGGCTTCCAATTAAAGCATAATGAATCTCAGGGCTTCCTCTCTCGCGCATGCGGAGGGGAAGCCCTCTTTGTTGTCACATTAATGCTGGGAGATTCAGAGAAGCGTCCGGCTCTCCTGGCCGTTCCTGCGGAAATCCAGCGGAGCTTGGCGGTAGATCTTCTTGAATTGATGATAGAAGTGGCTGACGTTCTCAAAGCCGGCTTCGAGGGCAATCTCGACGACCCGAAGCTCAGTGGTGAGCAGCAGATTGCGGGCTGTATTCAACCTCAGCTAATTGATATATCCGGTAGGCGTCTGGTTCAAATACTGCCGGAATGCCCGGTTCACATGGCCGGGGCTTCTTCTGGACAGCTTGTACAGAGCCGGGAGACCCTGGTTCAGATTCTCCTTCAGCTGGATTTTGGAGACGGCGTGCTCCAGCCACAGGGGAAATTCAGGCTGCCCGGCGGTCTCCGGTGAGAAGAAATAGCGGGTCAGTGTATCGATGAGCAGGCCCTTCAGATGAATTCTTGCCTTCACTCTGTCGATCGTGCAGAGCATAAGGTAACGTTCGATATGACGAAAGAATTCGTCCATTTCCTGCCGGGACAGCATGGCGATCCGGGGAAGCGCCGGGCCCAGTACTCCGCGCGTAAACTCTTCTTCATTCAGATAAGCGAGCGCTTCCCCAATCAGGCCCGGGCGGCAGGGAATGTTCAAGAAACGGCAATCCCCGTCACCCTCCGCTTCATATCTGTGCGTGTCATCGGGCCTGACGAGTACAAGACAGCCGGCCTTGAGCACCTGAACCTCCCCATTGACGATATGCCTGCACGCACCTTCGGCCGGAAGTCCAACTATCACCGCAGCGGCGATAGTTCCTTTGCTCTAAAAAATTTAAGTTCAATTAATATAGGGAGGGTTAAGAAATGCAGCTTGTTGATCTTAAAGGCAAATGGAAAATGAGGCGGCTTGAGGGTCCGCATTGGCTGGAAGCCAGTGTGCCGGGATCTGTCTATCATGATTTACTGAATGCAGGAGCAATGCCAGACCCGTTCTACCGCGAGCAGGAGTACGGGGTTCTGAAATTATCCAATTACGATTATGAATTCCGGCGTACGTTTCAGATCGATACCGGTATACTGGCACATGACCGTGTGGTGCTGCGGTGCGAAGGGCTGGATACCCTATGTGAGCTGTACCTGAACGGGATGCTGATTCTGAACAGCGACAATATGCACCGGACATATGAAACGGATATCAAGGCTGCACTGATTCCCGGTGACAATACCATCCATGCGGTGTTCCGCTCCCCCATGGAATACTCCCTTAGGAAACAGGCGGAGCTGAAGCTGGTCAATTGTGCCGATGCGGTCGAGGGGATCTCCCACCTGCGCAAGGCACATTCCATGTTCGGCTGGAACTGGGGTCCGAAGCTGCCTGATATGGGCATCTGGAGAAGCATTTCCATCCAGGGCTATAACAGTGCCCGCCTCGAGGATGTGTATATTACGCAAACTCACGGGGAGGGCCGGGTCTCGCTGGATGTCCGGGTAAGAACAGAGGGCTGGGTTGCCGCCGAACGTGAGATTGTGGTCAGCGTCCACGCGCCATCGGGGGAAGTCCTGGAGCAGCGTGTGTCCGAGAAGGCTGGCACAGATCTTCATATCGGGCTGGGTATTGATCAGCCTGAGCTGTGGTGGCCGAATAATCTGGGCGGACAACCGCTGTACCGGGTAGAGGTTGTTCTGAACCAGCAAGGGAAAGTACTCGATCAGCAGACGCTGCGGATCAGGCTCCGAACGATTACGGTGAAGCAGGAAGAGGACGAGTGGGGAGAATCGTTTGCTTTTGAGGTGAACGGGGTGATTATATTCTCCACGGGTGCGGACTATATCCTGGAAGACAACCTTCTGGCACGCACGAACTGTGAACGGACAGACCGTCTGCTTCAAAGCTGCGTTGCCGCTAATTTCAACACCATCCGTGTCTGGGGAGGCGGATATTACCCGGATGATTATTTCTATGATCTCTGCTACGAATATGGCCTCATCGTCTGGCAGGATCATCTGTATGCCTGCTTTATTTTGCGCTGACCGAGGGATTCGAGGAGAACATCACCCATGAGACCATCGACAATATGAAGCGTCTTCGCCATCATGCCTCGCTGGGTCTGTGGTGCGGCAACAACGAGCAGGAATTGGCTTGGGACGAATGGAACTGGGAAAATGTTACCTCCCTACAGCTTAAGGCGGATTATATCAAGCAATATGAGGTGCTGCTACCAGCGATTGCCCGGGTGATCGATCCGAATACATTCTACTGGCGGGCTTCGCCGTCCTCCAAGGGCGGATTTGACAAGCCGAATGACGAGAATTACGGCGACATGCACTACTGGGGAGTGTGGCACGGAAAGGAACCCTTTACGGACTACCGGAAGCTCTATCCGCGCTATATGTCGGAGTTCGGACTTCAGTCTTTTCCAGGCCTGTAGACGATCGAGAGCTTCACCTTGCCGGAGGACCGCAATATCTTCTCCTTTGTGATGGATTCCCATCAGAAGAACAACACGGGGAATGAGGAGAAAGACAGGTTCGTCATCACGGTGAAATCCAAGGCTTATGCCCGGTTTGTAGCGCTGGATTTCAAGCAAACGGACGCCATCTTCAGCGACAACTATTTCGACATGCCGGGCGGCGCTGCAAGAACCGTTACAGTTGCCAAGAAAGCTCTCAGCAGCTCCAGGACAGCAGAAGAGCTATACGGTCAGCTTAGTCTCCGTTCTGTCTTTGATATCTAGGCAGATCCCGCTTCACCATATGGATCGTTTCCCCGGCGGTAGTCTGCATCATACCGGCAGGACCTGTGTGCGTCTGCACTTCCCCGGAGGAGCGGGTGCATTCGGCCCCTTGCTCCCAAGGAATATAGAAGGATAACGGAGCTCCTGCTTCACTGAACACCTCGATTTGCTGCACTTCACCTGCCCGGATGGACGCGCTGACCAGGAACCCGCCTACCGCTCGCAGGCTACGGAATTCTGCGCTTTGCTGCTCCGGCCAATTAGGGAAGAAGCGCAGCACGCCGTTATAGCTCTGGAGTAGGCACTCGTTGATAACGGCGGGCAGTGCGAAATTCTCGAACCAGATGCCCATACGCGACATGTAGCTGAAGTCGTCAGTGTCGGAGTACCGTCCGCCGCTCATCAGCACTTTGTCTGTGCAGGTGCCGTTCGGCAGCAGGCAGTAGGAGATCTGCCGCTTGAAGCGCTCCAGATCAAGGATACCAAGCCGCGCTCCGGCCAGGGACTGGAACACCAGCTCATTCCCGCCCTCATTCAGATGATTCCGGTAAGTATTCACCGCAATCTGATACTCTACGGGCGGAGAATGCAGGCCGTGCTCTTCGCCGGGGAATACCGTGGTCAGCGGAACCGGGACGTTGTAGACAGTCTCCGGGTCCTCGCTTGCCACCGACACCAATACACGGCCTTCAGCGGATTGGGCTGCCGGATATACCGGGAAGTGATTCAGGATATCCTGTACTTCGGTTAGCAGAGCTGCTTCTGCTTCATCCTCACCCAGAACTGTACAAGCGCTGATGAACGCCCGGAAGATAAATTTGGTCAGCGTCAGGTCGATCAGGCAATCGCTGTTGCGGGCAAATCCCGGAGTGATCTCATACAGCTCGGGCACCACCGTCGGAAAAATATGATAACAGCCGTCCTCCCGGAGACGGTTATTTACTTCGGGACGTTTCATATAAGCAGTCATGAACAAGACGGCTTCCCTGATGGGCGTGAAGGCGCGATTGCGTAGGAATTCCTTATCCATGGAATATAGATAATGCCACCATAAGCTCTGTACAGTCCACGGGGTCTCACATATTTCCCGGCCCCAATGCGGAACAGGGTAAGGCATCATGCTCATTTCAACAGGATAGGCTGAATGCGGGAAATAGGCACCGGGCAGACCGTAATAGTCACGCGCCCACTTGCGGCTGACCGGCAGTACATGATCTACCATGTCTACATAAGGCAGATGCTTCTCCAGATGGTTGCTGGAGAATGTCACCCAGAACGGCTGCTGTGTATTGTAGTTCATATGGTAGTCTCCGTGCCATTCCGAGCCGATGGAACCATAGCTCCAGTTGGCGAACAGGCCAGGGCAGGTGATCCCCGCCTTGACGGAGCAATTCAGGAAGTAGAGATTACGATACCAGATCCGCTCCAGGAATTCATCCTCCAAGGCGATGAACGAATGTCCCCAGTAATTTCGCCATGCTTCCCGGGTCCCTAGCAGTGCAGTGTTGTACTGGGTGCGTGTAGGTGAACCCATAACAGCTGCTACACCAACTCCAGTTACTGGTTCTGCTCCGGCCCGGGCTCCAGACTCAGGCTGAGCTCCAAATACAGGTACAACGTCAGTCATAAGGTGAACGCCAGCTTCAGATCCGAGTCCGGTTTCAGGCCCAGTTTCGGTTACTGTTCGTGGTCCTGCTCCAGGTGTAGTTCCAGCTTCAACTGCAGGTCCGGCATCCTCCGCCTCTGCGGCTGTAGATTCAACGCCCGCTCCTTCAGCCCCTATCTGTGCTGCAAAGCCCTCCTGCAATTCTGCGCAGGCCAGGAATCCGCCGGAGTTCACTGAGATGTCCAGGCGGGCAGTGTCACTGCCGCTGATTATTTCTGCTCCCGGTAGCCGGAGCGCCAGCCGGAAGGCCTTATCCCGCTCATGCGGAATATAGGGCGAAGCGGGAAACTCCATATGCGGCAGAATTTGTGTAAAAGACAGCCGGCCAGCCGCAGCATCATCCCAGTGTGCCGGAGGGAATTCCTGCGGCGTTTTGGGATCGGGGATCAGTCTGGCTTCGTGGAACAGAGGGAGCTGCGCCCCGGTTGCCGTATCTATGACAGACATCCACAGCCTATCCTGTTCCATCTCCACGAACAGCTCGAATACCGCCGGTTCACCGCCGACTAGAAAATCAACCGTGCAGCGTCCCTCGCCTATATGCACCGTGTGACCCAGCACCTCAGCCCGGCGCCGGTCAAACCGGAGCAGCAGCGAGCCGCAGGGCATCGGGCGCGGATAAGGTTTGCTGTAATTGTCTCCGGCCATTTCGCAGTATTCCCGGTACCACGGGTTGTCCGTAAGCTGTGGAAGGTCAGCGGGAAGCGCAGTGAAGCGGTCGTACACTTCCTGGAAAGTCATGATCTCTTCTGCGTGATGCTCGGCAATGCGGATATCCCAGACATTATTGTGTCCGAAGTGCAGTATAACCGCATCCGGCCGGGTGGTCACCACCACACCCAGCCCGCCGTTACCAAGCAGTGCCCCCTCGAAGAAATCTGCCGCCGGCCCGCGGAAGTTAATATTATGACGGCTGGCTTGCTCCTGGGCATGAATCTGACCGCCCGCCGCTGTATAACCTGCTGCTGGTCCAGGTTTCTCCTCTGCCGCCCCAGCCTCCGTCTTAGCCTCTACCACAGTGACCGCCATAGAATCTGCCGCCTCCGCAGTCACCGCCCCAGCACTCACTGCCGCAGCCACCGCCCCGGCCATCCCAAGCTCCACCACCTCTGTATTCGCCGCTTCCGCACCCTCTGGCACCGGTGGTACCTTAGTTTTTTTCATAATAGTTATGCCTCCTCCAAGCAGTGCTCACCTATACTTCCAATACGCCAAACTATCTATATGGTTTTCCTGCATAAATCGTAGGCGATTCCCTCCGGAAAGTATTTAGCGGAGGGTCCGGTTTTTGCACGATCGGCGGATGAATTGGTGCCGGGCTGTTGGGCCAGGCCTGAACAGGGGAAAGGTACGCTGCTGCCGCAAATGTACCTTTACGATGAGCAGACAACGGCTTATATTCAGGTCAGAAAGCGCTATCAATAAGCGGTGTCTATTTGTTCTAGGGGGATAAACAGCGATGGCTAAAATGAAGGCAAAACAAACAAAGAAAAGCTTCGGGTTCGCAGTCTCGGTTATTGTAATCAGTGTGCTGGTGCTCATTGTATCCGTGGCCTTCCTGACACGGTCCAAAGCGGCCGGCGGACTGGAGGGACTGCCCAATTATATGGAAATCCGCGGGGACTTCGATGCAAACGGTCTGAAATATGAGAAGCAGCCGCATTTGGGCAGCAGCACAGCCAAAGCCAAGGTGATCGAATTTGCCGATTTCAAATGCCCTGCCTGCAAAAAGTGGAAGGAGACCTATTTTGAGCGGTTCAAACAGGAATTCATCGATACCGGTAAAGCCGAGCTGTTCTTCACAAATTTTGCTTTCATTGACCGCGATTCAATCATGGCAGCGAGTGCCGGAGAAGCGGTATTTGCTCAGGACAACAATAAATTCTGGGATTTTATGAGCAAGCTGTACGATCAGCAGGGGGATGAGACGAAGATTTGGGCTACACCCCAGTTTATGCTTGATTTTGTGAAGGACAATATCAGCGGCATCGATTATGACCGCTTCGCTAAGGATCTGCAGGCCCATACGTACATGCTACCGGTCAAAGAGGATTTCAAAACAGCGGGGAATTACGGAGTGAACGGTACTCCGAAGTTTATGGTGAACGGCAAGCTGCTGCAGACGGCATCCTATGAGGAGCTCGCTGCTGCCATTGAAGCCGCGCAGGCTTCCAGCGGTACAGAGTAACCGCTGCGGAAGGGGGGAGACGGTATGAACTTTTCCGCTATACATCCGTATGTCTATCTGGCTACCCGCTATCCTTTTGCCAAAGGACAATCCAGCTCCCCGAGAATCTGCTATATGAGCTCGGTCTACCTGATCAGCGAGGGACACGGCATCCTCTTGACCGGCGGGCAGACGCTCCGGGTAAGTCCGGGAATGCTGATCCATCTTCCGCCCGGACAGCTTCATGAATGGCAGGCAGACTCTGCCGATCCGATGGTTCATCAGTGCTGCTACTTCGATTGGCATCATGTGGACCGGGAAGGCCGCTTTGACTGGGCCTGTCCGATCTGTTATAAGCCGGAGCAGCTGCAGCAGGAGATGCTGGGTCCTCTTTTCCCGTATCCGCTTCCGCAGTTCATGGACGTGGGGCTGCTGCGCGGGTGGACTGAGCGGTTTCAGAAGTTCTATAAGGCAGGGGAGTTCGACAATGAGCAGACCTTCATCCGCAATCTGACCATCCAGCGTCATTTCCAGGAATTTGTTGATGATCTGCTGCATCTGCTGCTGAGCGGCCAGCCGATTCCGGACCGGAGGATCAGCGGACTGCTGGAGCAGATGGAGCAGGATTTGCTGCATGATGTACCGAAGCCGCTCGAAGCTTACTACAGCAGTCTTCACCTGAGCAGAGGGCATTTTTTCGAGCTGTTCCGCAAATCCACCGGGGTCTCGCCAGTGGAGTATATGAACCGCTTCCGGATTAACCGGGCCAAGGAAGACCTGCTGCATAGCCCGCTGAGCATCACCGAGATTGCCGCAAAAAACCACTTCAGCTCACTCCATTACTTCTCCCGTCTCTTCCACCGGATGACTGGCCTGACCCCGCGGGAATTCCGAGTGCTTTGAAATGGTACCGCCCTTTAATAAGACTGCAAAGCCGTCACTTGTCCTGTGGGGATAAGCGCCGCTTAGGCCCGTATAAGTAACGTCGATTAACAAGTGCACTGGAATGACTTCAGATATTAAGGCGGGCGCCATGGACGAAACAGTGTCCATGGCGCCTGCTGTTTCTGGTTACGGCAGAATTCTATTGCATATTGTACAGCCGAATAAGGGGGAATGGCTCTATTTTTGCCTTCTATTGCATTCTGTACATTAGATTTTCGGATTTCAGCCCATATCGGACGTTTTCCTAAATTCTGCTGTACCTAATGCAATAGAATGTGATTTGGGGAGTCTTTTACTCTGCTTCTGTTGTACATTCTGCAATCAGCCGGTCCTTGGTCTTTCAAGATCATTCATTGTTAGGCGGGGCAGCCGTCTCTTGCGGAGGGTAAAAGTCACAGTTGAATCCATTAGCAGCATTTATGATGGGAGCAAGGGCTCAACCTTCACGGCATTATCAGCAAACTCAGAGGTTTTAAGCCAAGCTAAATAAAATAATAGCGGAGATGAAACGGGACTATGCTGATGATAGCCGAAGCTGGCACAGAGAATCTTGAAGAGATGTGTCTGCTGCTGCAGGAGCTGTTTGGAATGGAGCAAGACTTCGCCGGTGCGGCTAACCGGGATAAGCAGAGGGCAGGGCTGCGGCTGATTCTGGAGCATCCGGAACGCGGTCAATTGCTGCTGCTCAAGCGGGGAGATAAGGTGGCTGGTATGGTGAATCTGGTGTTTGCGTTCAGCACGTTTGAAGGCGGGCCGGTAATCATACTGGAGGATTTCATTGTGGCGGCAGATGAGCGCGGGCAGGGCAGCGGCCGGTTTTTCATGGACGGCATTGTTGCTTACGCCAAGGAGCATGGTTTTCTGCGGATCACCCTGCTGGCCGATGCGGAGAACGCGCGGGCGCTGCATTTTTATGAAGCTGCGGGTTATGAGTACTCTAATATGAGATGTCTGCGGCTGGCGGTGAAGTGATGGAGAACAGTCTTGTTTTTGCGGAGAGATACTGGACAGTGAGGGATGAAGGACGGGATTAAAAGATAGATATTAGACGGTTTCTCATCTATCTGGCAGTTGGAATACTCTGCAGAAAATCGACCTCAGAGGATAGCGCAGAAGCTTTTCCTGCTCAGGAGATAGGTGTCCCGGCAGACAGACGAGCATAATGCAGTCTATTGCATTGTGCCTGCCGGGCATCCTTCATTTAACGAGTCCTATCAGGCAAACAGCGGATTGCCCTGCATGCCCACCCAGAGCGGCGATTGTTCCAGACAAGCGGCCAGTTGAAGCAGCAGATCCTCGCGTCCCTTGGAGGCCATGACCTGAACCCCGATCGGCAGGCCTTCCGCCGTGAGATGCACTGGTACGCTCATCGCCGGCTGACCGGTCAGATTCGCCAGCTGGGTGAAAGGCGTATAGGTTAGGCTGGGCTCGAACATCTCATAGATCATCCGGCGCTGAGCGTCTTTGGACAGACTGCTGACCTCCAGCAGCTTCTGAATCTCCTCAGACGTCTGGGTCAGCTCTCCGATCTTCGGTGCGGAATCCGCATTCGCAGGTGTGATGTACAGGTCGAACCGGTCCATCAGCGCCGCCATCTGCGCGGCAGCCATATCCCATTCATGCAGGCTGTGAACGAATTCTGCAGCTGAGACCTGTTTACCGGCTTCGGCCAGCACCCAGGTAACAATATCCACTTCGCTTGCCGCAATCGTGCGGCCCATACCGCTCTCGAGCGACAGGAACATCGCCGATACCTCACCGGCATTCATCGTATAGTAGTTATCCATCAGTCTGACCCCGTTAACCGGACTCAGCTTCTCCTCGACCGCATAGCCTTCCGATTCCAGCCACTTTACAGTGTTCATCACAGCATGTACAGCTTCTTCTGATACCGGTGTGCCCACCGGTGAAGCTGTAGTGTACGCAATCCGCAGCTTCTGCTGCGCAGGCTTCAGCAGATCATCCAGATAGACCCCCGGATACAGCGGGGTCTGAAAAGCAGCTTCCGGCTGCACCACCTGCAGCAGATCAAGCATCGCGGCACTGTCGCGCACAGTCCGCGTCAGGGCGAAGTCGATCGACGCGCCCTGCCACTGGCGGCCGACGCCAGGGCCGACCGGCGTGCGCCCGCGCGTCGGCTTCAGTCCGAACAGGCCGGTGAACGAAGCCGGTATGCGGATGGAGCCGCCGCCGTCACTGGCTCCGGCCGCCGGAACAATCCCTGCGGCTACGGCCGCCGCAGCCCCGCCGCTGGAACCGCCGGGGGAATAGGCGGGGTTCCAGGGGTTGCGTGCCGGGCCGTGAAGCAGCGGCTCGGTAATATTTTTGAGGCCGAATTCCGGCGTATTCGTGTGTCCCAGCGGGATGAAGCCGCCGCGGCGGATACGGGCGACGTAATTAGAGTCCCGCTTGGGAATATTGTCCTTCATGAGCATGGCGCCCGAGGTCAGCGGTTCTCCGCCAATCGCCTGGGAGATATCCTTCAGCAGATAGGGTACGCCGGCAAACGGCCGGGAAGTGTCGCCATCAGGGACCGGCATCTCATCCGCTTCCTTCAGCGCTGCCTCCCGGCGGGTACGCACCACCGCATTCAGCAGCGGATTCATTTCATCGAGCCGGGCGAAGGCGGTTTCCACGAGCTCGCGGGGTGAGACTTCGCGTGCCTTGACAAGAGCGGCAAGCCCTAGAGCATCATAAGCGGAATAAGAAGACAACGACATGTGAATAACCTCTTTCTTGCAGGATGTGCAGGCTATATCGCTATAGATGCTTCTGCGGATAATGAGAATAGACGGGACCAGCTTCTCTAGTATACTTCGGGAGCGCCAGACTTCCCAATGGTCTGCTAGAATTCACCTGGGTCGATGCTTCTTCGCACAACCTGGATATCCTTGAGCGGCGGGAGGCCGAACAGTCTGCGGTATTCGCGGCTGAACTGCGAGGCACTCTCATAGCCTACTTCCATGGCAGCAGCCGTGGCACCCATGGAACCGCTCAGCATGAGCCGTCTGGCTTCCTGGAGGCGCAACTGCTTCTGATACTGCAACGGTCCCATTGCCGTAATGGCTTTGAACTTATGATGCAAGCCGGACACGCTCATATTATGGGCATCAGCAAGCTCCTGGACGGTGAAGGAGCGGCTGAAATTCTGATGAATCCATATGGTGCGCGGTAAGCCCGCAGCTGGAAGGAAACAATCAAGTCCGCTCATCCGTGAGATAGTTCTTCACCGGAGGCGGGGTATAATCAGCGAGTTGCTGCAGAATTCCCTCCGCAGTCGTATCGTTCAGCATGATGGAATGCTGTTTCTCCTGCATGAACTTCTCCTGGACCATGTTGCCGAACAGGGCAATCAGCGGATCGTAGTAACCGTTGACGTTCAGCAGCCCGCAGGGCTTCTGATGCAGACCGAGCTGCGCCCACGTAAAGATCTCGAAATATTCCTCCATCGTGCCCGGCCCGCCCGGCATGGCAATGAATCCATCGGCAAGCTCAGACATCTTCAGCTTCCGTTCGTGCATGGAGTCCACCATAATCAGTTCGGTCAGACGGGTATGCTCGATTTCTCTTTTCTTGAGAAAATGGGGCAGAACCCCGATCACGCGTCCCCCCGCCTGCATGACGCTATCTGCAATAGCGCCCATTAAGCCGACAGTAGCTCCGCCATAGATCAGCGTGATGCCCCGTGCAGCCAGCTCTTTGCCCAGAGCAACAGCGTACTCTTTGTAGACGGGCGAAGCGCCGTCATTCGAACCGCAAAAAACAGCGATACTCTTCATATAATGCTGACTCTCCTTTGCCTAAGTATCTGAAAATAACTTTGTGACGATGTTGCACCAGTGTATCTACATCCAAGATACCACACGATATCGTGTGGTAGAAGGATATGCTCAATGTTTAACCGCTCCTTTGCGGATGGTTTTAATGGACGGGCCCGATATGAAGTTCTTATGGGTCAGGTACCTCGATGTCTTCTCCCTATGTTGCCGAGGCATTAGCCCTTGTGCTTAACTATTATCAAAGTGAATCCCAATTCAACCGCAAGTTAACTGAAGGTGAGTTATATTCGCAGATTGTCAGATGTACTTTGCCGCCGGGCAGTTCCAAAGCAGCTGAAGGCAATGGCTTGCTCTTTCTGACCGCACCGGAGCTGCTGGCTGAGTATTGGAGAAACAATAAACCGGATTTGAACCATATTCATAATCCGCACCCTGACAAGGAGGTTCAATCATGCCCGAAGGAATGTCTTTTGAATTCAAGCTTTTCCTTGACCCTATTCAAAGAGGCTAATCTGCTGCTCGAGCAGGATATGTCCAAAACCAAATGGGCACTTGACCGATTGAAGCAAGCACATACAACACAAACTACACACAAAAAAGGAGCGATTATTATGCCGTTGAATCCATACGGAGTGTTAAAAGGAAAGATCATCAGAGGAATACCTGCACCACCCACAGGTGACAGCACCCCGCATTATCATGCAGTAGTCGAGGCTGCCGGCAGAGAATACAAATTGGCCATCAACGTTCAATCCACTGAGGAGCCTTCAGAGCTGCTCTATCTGGTCGGAGATAAATTTAATTCTGAGCAGATTACCCACCTGCAGAGTTTAAAGGACGGGGTTACTAAAATTGGTAAATCCAACCGTGATGAATTTGCCTTGGACTACATCCGTGGCGGACTGTTTGACCCCTCCAAGATGATCGCACTTCGATACAATGAAGACGGTCCGGATAATGACTTGAATGAGAAAGTGGATGCTTATCTGCAACGTGCCATCAAGGATGAAACAGCCAAAATCTATGTATACGGCGAACCTTTCCCGGGCGGTATTCACAATATCCACATGAATCAAGGGAACGTTAAAAAATACAGAGCAGACGACGGCATCTGGCAGGATGGCGGAATTGTGATTCATTTTGAGCAGGAGGACAAATGGCTCGGCCTGTTCCTCGCCTTCCAGTCGCAATCCTGGTGCACAGATGACCAGGGCCATATGGAGCGTCCGGTAAGTGAATGCAATCACCTGACCCAAAAGTCTGCACAAGTGTCGGGATAGCCGAAAGTGGAATCGCAAAATATCAAGTATCTTCTGGATACGTACAATCAAATCCGTTTTTATGTGGATATTCTTGAATCAGCAGTACAAAGGCATGCGTGGAATTTCTGGTGACAATCCTCAGACTATAAAGGACCGCTACAAAGAATACATTGCTCAGCAGGATGAGAAACTGGAGCGAGATCTAGGGAACCGGATGAACGGAGCTTTACAAGCCGTACGGGGCAAATCCTAGCTGACTTACGCGGTATCCCAGATAAATGCACTAGAGCCTGTTCGCCCGGGTAATTAGAACCCATTAAGCAAGACCCTGCGGCTTCTTCTGCAAAGGTCTTGCTTTTTTACATTTAAACCTTCAATAATGTATCACGGATTTCCGGCTATGTACCTTCTTTCTCCGCAGCAGCAGAAGAATTCCGATAGCAAAGCCCATACAGGTAAGCGAAGCCGTTGTGGCGTAGCTGCCCGTCCAGATTACCAGATTCACATTCAGCAGCGAGTGGACGCCCACTACGATGAACAGATTCCGGGTCAGGACATAGAGGAGTGCAAACAGCATCCCGAGAATAACCAGCTGGATAAAATCATACACAAACTCCATTCCGTGAAGTCCGCCGTAAATCCGGTTCGGAATATGCATGAGGGCAAAGACTGTTTGCGAGATGACCATCGCCTTAACTATGCGGGAGGAAGGCTTACCCGTTCCAGACAACCAATGATGGATCTGCACAAAAAGGAAGCCGCGGAAGATGATCTCCTCCAGCAAGGCATTGCCGAACAATTGTCCAAGCAAAGCGCCCAGAAACAGATTCGGAATGTCGGCAAGGTCCTGATTCCATGTAAGTGCTGTACCGGCAATGAGATTGATGCAGGTACTCATTACATTGACAGCCAGCCAGAACACAAATGTCCATAGGCATCCGGCCAGCAGCTTCTCCCGTCTCAGTCCCAGATCCCGCAGCGGAATCCGGACCATTGCCCATAAATAAATAATGACAATTACCATGAGACCAAGCAGTCCCGCGCATAACGTGGCATTTATCCACCCGTGTGTCAGCCGGTTAATGTCATCGAAGGTCCCCTTTTCAAAGAAAAGGAGGTTCACCGTCATCGCGAAAATAATCTCCAGAATAATAAGGCCAACGATAAACCTGGCTGAAATACGTTTTCCTGTAAAAATCCCTGCATTTTCCCCTGTCTTAAGCTGCATATAAGTAACACTCCTTTGGATGAAGAAATATTTACCAGTAAATCCCTCTCTATTACTATATTGGCTATGCAATGGATTCACTGTCACAGAAGTCACAACAGTCACAGACGTCATTGAGGTCACACCGCTGCACTGCCATCATCCTGCCAGTCATAAACAGAGCGCTGCTATGGGCATAAGCTGATCGCGATTGGACCTCTGGGAACCTTCGTCGGAGACGGATTGTCCGGCGGTATTAACTGGCTGCAGCGGTACCGTAATGAATGTCTTCAGAACCAAGCATGCTATGGTTATCCGGGGCACTGACGACATGGAACTCCTGATCCACGTCGGGATCAACACCGTGAAGCTGCGCGGCCAATTCTTCGAAGCGCATGTGCAGGCCGGTGATCCGATTCAGGCTGGCGACAAGCTGCTCACCTTCGATCTGGCGCAAATTGCACAGAATTATGATATTACAACCGCTATGGTCGTTACCAATACGGCTGATTATAAGCAGATTCTGCCGCTTAAGCTGGGCGAAGTAACATTCGGCGAACCGGTGCTGAACGCTGAGCTATAAGGTTACAGAATCCGCTTCATCCAAACAAAAGGCTATTAGTAACGGAGGGAAGTTTGGAACTCTAGGAGCGATAGCGTCCGCCTGAAAGCTTTCCGCAGGAAAGCTCGCATGGGAAGCATAAGCTATGTTTGGATTTCTACCGCTGACAGCGGAATAAATTCAGGAAATCCAAACATAACAGTGGCCGGAAGTCCCAACATCCCGCAGTTACGGCCTGCCTTTTATAACGAACAATAGGAGATGACAAAATGACGACTTTTCCACATGGCTTCCTATGGGGCGGAGCAATCGCTGCAAACCAGGCAGAGGGTGCTTTTGACGCAGATGGTAAAGGATTATCTACGGCAGATATGATGCCATACTATAAGAAAAAAGATTACACCAACCTCAAAGAGCTGATGCATGTCACCAGTGAAACGATCGAGCGGATTCATCCGGAATTCCGCATTGGCTGCATGCTTGCGCGTATGATCCATTATCCGGCGACCAGTGATCCGGAGGATGTGCTGCAGGCCCAGATTGATAATCAGTTTAACCTGATGCATACCGATGTGCAGGCACGGGGAAGTTATCCTCCATTCATGAAGCGTTATTTTGCCGAGAATAATATTGTGGTAGCCACTGAGCCTGGCGATCAGCAGCTCCTGCGTGAGAACACGGTGGACTTCATCTCCTTCAGCTACTATACATCGCTTATATCCACAGTTACCCCGGAGAAATACGGCGTGACCGGCGGCAATCTGTTCAGCACCGTGAAGAATCCGAACCTGAAAATTACTGAATGGGGCTGGCAGCTGGATCCGGTTGGCCTGCGGATTGTCCTGAAAGAGCTGTACGACCGTTACCAGCTTCCGCTGTTTGTGGTGGAGAACGGGCTGGGTGCGAAGGATAAGGTCGAAGAGGATGGTTCCATCCAGGATGATTACCGGATCGATTATTTACGCAAGCATATCACTCAGGTCAAGGAAGCGGTTCTGGACGGGGTCGAAGTCATGGGCTACACCGCCTGGGGGGCGATTGATATTATCAGCGCGTCGACTTCGGAGATGTCCAAGCGTTACGGCGTGATCTATGTGGACCAGGAGGATGACGGAAACGGAACGCTTGACCGGAAGAAGAAGAAGAGCTTTTACTGGTACAAGAAGGCAATTGCCAGCAATGGAGCGGATTTGGAGTAGGCAGCTCCTGGCTGGTGCTGCCTTCCGCATTGACAACAATTTTAGAAGCGGCTATACTTTCTGTAATCTTATAGTTGGTATACGTTGAACGAGCCAGTAGCAGACTTTGTCCCTGTTCCCAGAAAGCCGGGGGTTGATGGAACCTTGGTATATACAATGGACTGCGAATTACACCTCGGGAGTATCTTGGGTAATGCCAAGCGGAGCTAAGCGAACGATAACTCGCGGAAGAGTGGTACGGACATGTTTGAATGTGATGTCTGTGCAATTTGGGTGGTAACACGGTTAATTATAATCGTCCCTGTGTCTATATAGACAAGGGGCGATTTTTTGTTGCCCAAATTCGGGAATTGCAGAGTTACCCGGTAAGCTGGCTGTTTATCAATGCATACCAATTACACATAAAACATACCAAAGGGGCTGTACATGTTGAACATTATCGACGAGTTGCTGTGGCGCGACGCCATTAACCAGCAGACAGATGCGGACGGACTGCGCGAATTAACAGAGAGTAAGGCTGTATCGCTGTACTGCGGCGTGGACCCTACAGGCAACACTATGCATATCGGCCACCTGATTCCTTTTATGATGCTTAGACGCTTCCAGCTGGCGGGACACCGTCCGGTCATTCTGATTGGCGGGGCTACCGGAACGATTGGTGATCCGAGCGGACGCCAGAGCGAGCGCTCCCTGCAGACGCTGGAGCAGGTACAGGAGAATGTGGATGCGCTGACGGCCCAGATGAAGAAGCTGTTCATTACTGAAGGCGACAATCAGGTGCGGATGGTTAACAACTACGACTGGACCAAGGACATGAACGTCATCGAATTCCTGCGCGACATCGGCAAGAACTTCAGCATCAACACGATGCTGGCTAAGGACGTAGTCTCCAGCCGCTTGGACAGCGGAATCTCGTTCACCGAGTTCTCCTACCAGATCCTGCAGTCCATGGATTACCTGCATCTATACCAGCATGAGGATGTGCAGCTGCAGATCGGCGGTTCGGACCAGTGGGGCAATATCACCAGCGGCCTGGATCTGATCCGTAAGAAAGAAGGCAACGAAGCCAAAGCCTTCGGCCTGACCATCCCGCTTATGCTCAAGGCAGACGGTACCAAGTTCGGCAAATCCGCCGGCGGCGCCATCTGGCTGGATCCGAAGCAGACCACACCTTACGAGTTCTACCAGTTCTGGGCGAACACCGATGACCGCGATGTGGTGAAATACCTGAAATACTTCACCTTCCTGAGCAAGGAGGAAATTGAGGCGCTTGCTGAGAAGGTGGCGACGGAGCCGCATAAACGCGAGGCACAAAAAACACTGGCCGAAGAGATGACCCGCTTCGTCCACAGCGAAGAGCTGCTGGAGCAGGCTAAACGCATCAGCGCTGCGCTGTTCAGCGGCGATATCCGCTCGCTGACCGCCGATGAAATCGAAGAAGGCTTCAAGGAGATGCCGACCTTCACCGCAGATAAGGAATCGAAGAACATCGTGGACTGGCTGGTGGAGCTGGGGATTGAACCGTCCAAACGCCAGGCGCGTGAGGATATTACCAAGGGTGCAATCTCCATTAACGGGGAGCGCGTCAATGAGCTGGAGACGGAGATTACGGCGGAGCAGGCCATCGGCGGCAAGTTCATCATCGTCCGCAAAGGCAAGAAGAACTACAGCCTGGTGAAGTTGGGCTAAGCTATAGCTTCTGGTTGGGAAGTCCATAGGTAAAAAGGTAAACAGATAAACCATAAGAGGCTATCCCGCTGTGTCAGCAATGACGGGGATAACCTCTTTTTTATAAGGTGATTTATTGTTTTGGGGTGCCTGCAAAGTACCTAAGTGGTCAGCGTGGCTGTGAGGAGGTAATCAATAGTCGCAAGGAAGTGAGTGTGGTGGTGGGCTAGGTGATCAGTAGTCGCAAGGAAGTGAGTGTGGTAGTGAGCGAGGTGATCAGTAGTCGCAAGGAAGTGAATGTGCTGGTGAGCGAGGTGATCAGTGGTCAGCGAGGTAAGGATGAGGTAACCAGTAGTGTGGTAGTGAGTGAGTTGATGTGTGGTCAGCGTGGTAGTGAGCGAAGTGAACAGTAGTCAGCGTGGTGCGAAGTAATCAGTGTTCAGCGTGGTAAGGAGGAGGTAACCAGTAGTCAGCGTGGTAGTCAGCGAGCACAAGCCCCACTCTTGTGGGGGGATTCTCCTATATCCGTATATAATTGTTAATTGTTGTATGAAATACAGCATTTACCCTCTTTCAAGCGGATTATCCTGACAATTGTTGTATTTCATACAACAATCCCCTCAAACTCCGTGGAAACTAGGGGGGCAGAGTTGTAATACGTACAACATTTCTGCCTGGACGGGCAGTAAAGCTTAATCTTTGCTCAAAAAACTCATTCGCTGCCGGGCAGAACGCTCAGCACACACCCAGCACACACCCAGCACACACCCAGCACATACCAGCACAGCCTCATATTCCCCACAGCAGCCGGAAGCCCGGCCCTGCACCGAATGAATATCGGTGCTTGAGAAAACAGTTGGCTCCTGCGGCGCTGCTGGAATCTACATCTTTTTGTCATTGATAATCATTATCACATGATCTATTGTTAGAGATAGAATCGAATCGAGAAGTGAGGGTACTACACTAATCGGCTTAATCAGGTGTAATCCGGCTTAATCCTCAAGCAGCGCCAGCTCGTCTTCGAGTTTGGCAATCTGCTCGCGGATGGCCTTTGCCCGCGCTTCGTCTTGCGCCTTTACTGCCACAGCCAATTCTTCTGCAGCTAATTCGATCTGGTATTCCAGATAGGTGTAGTCCGATGCGGCAGCAGGGTGACTGGAACGCTGTGAATAAGTCATGGCCTCACACTTCCTTTCTGTTATTAATGTGATGCCCGGCTCTGAGCATCGTATCCATCGTATCCATCGCATCCATCGCATCTACAGTATGTTCATGATACAGCCTTTCTGTAAGCCGCTCAACCTTAGTCACCCGTGACAGCCGTATTTTTGCGCCCGAAATAAGGCTTTGGCGAGGGGATTGCGACATTATTCACAGACAGTAGGCCCGGTTCTGGTTTTACCATAAGAAGTATTGAAAATTAAAGCTTAATTTTTCAGTAACGTTTGCAGGGGGAACTCCCGCGGAGGAAGGTTGATATACATAATGAAAGCTTTATCTTTTAACACATTGGGCGAAGCCAAGCGGCATCTGGAACAACTGGATAGCAGCAGAGGCTTGGTGCTGTTCGCTTCCGCTGCGGCAGTCAGCGAATTGTCCCGGCATGCACCCTCCCGGGCGGTATTGTGCTCAACCAAAGGCGAATATACCCCGCAGGGCTACCGCAGCGGCGTAGTCACTGGGTTCGAATACGAATCAGGGATAGCCGATATTGTGGAGATCCTGCATCCGCCCGTGCTTAGAGGCAATGTGCTAAGTGCCTCATATCACAAAGTACAAGGCAACTCTAATGCCTTTCTGCTGCTGCTATGTGACGGTACAGGCGCGATGGAGGAGACGATCCTCTCCTCGCTATTTTTCATTGCCCCGGAGTTCAAGATTATTGGGGGAAGTGCAGCGGATGATGAGCATGGAGAGACTTATATTTACATAGGAAGCCGCCGGGTGCAGAACCTGGGGATTTTCTTCAATATGCCGGGTCGTACTGCACTGGTTAAAGAAAATATTTATGTTCCCACCGGGACAACGCTGCTGGTGACAGAAGCCGATGTGTTCGGCAGAACGGTGTATTCCTTCAACGGACGTCCTGCTGCGGAAGAATACGCGCGCGTGCTTGGTGTCCCGGAGGCGGAGCTGGCAGAGCATTTCCTGAGCAGCCCGCTGGGCAAAAGATACGAAGACGATCTGATCATCGCCTCACCGATGACCATTAATCCGGATGGCTCTGTCACATTTTACAGCCAGGTTATGTCTAGTACTTATGTAGAGGTGCTGAGTGCAGCAGATCCGCTTGCTGTGCTGGGGGAGACGCTGGGCGGGAGCCCGTACAAGCCTTCCTTTGTGCTTAACATTAACTGTACGCTGCGGGACCAGCTCTTCATCCGGGACGGTCTGTGGGCGGATTTTGACAGGACTATGCTCGGATTCTGCGGCAACACTACAGGTTTCATCAGCTACGGAGAGCAATATTATAAAAAGCATGCCAACCAGACCATGATTCTGCTGCTGGTTGAATAAGGGAGAGTAGATTGATTATGCAGTGGATAACCAGATTACGCACTTCATGGGGCAAAAGCATCTCTGCCGGAGCTGTTCAAAGTCATAATACATTAGCCGTTCTTGAAAAAACGGACAGCTCCGGACAATCAGCCGGGACGCTAAAGACAGCTGGAGCAGCGGCTAATGCTACTGAGCCTCCAGAGAATACTGGCAGGACAGCTGCCGCTAACGACGCTTCAGCCACTGAATCCTATGGGATGCACGCCTATACCCTGGCCGGACAGATCCGCCGCGAAACTGACGAGATTCTTAAGGAAGAGGCCCAGCTGGTAGAGGAGTTTGCGGCTTTACGGGCGGGCAGCGGTGAGCTGATCAGCCAGATCTGCGGGACCCAGCAGCTTCTGGAGCATCTGAAGACCAACAGCGGACAGACCGAAGATCTCATCAATGAAATGTATGGCAGCCTCTCTTTTTCCTCCAATAAAATTGAATTCGCCAAAGAGGCCAATATCCAGATCTCGGCGGAAATGCAGAAGGCTTCGGCGGTATTTACTGAATTTGTCAGCTTGAATGAGGACCTGCGGGGGCATTTCCGGAGCATCGAGCAGCTGGCAAAGATCATTACGGATATTGCTGAGCAGACGAATCTGTTGTCGCTGAATGCAGCGATCGAGGCGGCGCGGGCCGGAGAGCACGGACGGGGCTTCTCGGTGGTTGCCACAGAAATCCGCAAGCTGGCCGACAGCACGCGCAGTCATGTGAAGGAGATCATGGGCTCCCTTTCGGGGATGACCCAGGTGATGGAGCAGCTTCACAGCAAGTCCGGTGACGGGACAACGGCGATGACAGAGACGAATGCGAAGATCAGCCAGTCCACGGTATACATGAACGAGATCGTGGAAGCGGAGGAAGAGGTATTCCAGCATCTGGAGAAGATTCAGGAATCGCAGGAGAGCAGCATGGAGGATGTGGAGCAGATCAATGGCGATCTGCTGCGTATTCTGGAGAAATCGGGACAGGATGCAGGGCAGTTCCAGAAGATGGTGCTTACCGTCCAGCAAAAAGCCGACCACTATCAGCAGCTGCTTAATCATTTGCATCAGATAGAGCAGCTGCAGCAGCTGGATGAAGCACAGAAGACTGGCGTATAAGCAGAAGCGAGTATCCGATAAAAAAGACTACACCCGGCAGAGGGAATGCAGGTGGTCAGCCTCTTTGCTATGTAACAGCACTGCTCCAGAGAAACGGAGCAAAAAGGAGTAAATCATCGGCCGCTTAAGAGCGAAAGCAAAGTATACGCCTTCATTCGTGCAGGAACGGCATTTTTGGCTTCTTTTGTCAACCGCAGCGTTTTACATTAAATGGCTGCAGGCGTAAGATTCAAATCAACAACCGAATGAAATTTAACTGTTCTCAAATGGCTGAATTCCAGTAATGGGAACGGGGGAACCAACGGTGATTACGGCTTAGGCTCAGATAGCGGCCGCACACCTGGGGTGAATCCTTGCTGCATGCTGTATAACGGTGCTCCGGCAAGGTAGGGCAATCTCGCTGCCCGAATCCGTCAGCTAACCCCGTAAGCCTCGAAGAGAGAGGATGAGCGCCATGATCGATTAACCGACCACGGAGAGCCCTGCTGCTGCTGTGGTCTTTTTGCTGTGCAGGCAGCAGGGGGAGACGGTCTGAATTAAGACGGATAATTCATATAACAACGGGAAAAGTTTATTTATATTGTGATCAGAACTGCCTAAGGAGGTGATCGTTATCTTAACTACATTTATCGTGTGCTTCTGGGTCGGACTGCTCCTGCTCCTCAGCGGCGGACTTCATGGGCATGGCCTGGCGGGTCATCTGCATGCGGGGGGCGGTGACGCCGGGGGGCCGGGCTTTGTGCCTATACTCCCGCTGATGGTGTTTGTCACAGTCTGGGGCGGCGCTGGTTATATGCTTAGCCGCTTCAGCGGAATGAGCGTGCTTGCAGTAGTGCTGATCTGCACCATGATAGCCTTGCTGACAGGGTGTCTGATGTATGCAGTGCTGGCCCGGGTGATGACCCGGTATGACAGCAGCATGAATGAATTGGATTATGAGCAGGCAGGGCAGCTTGGATACGTCAGTGTACCTGCAGCGGATGGGGCAGCCGGGGAAATGAAATATGTGCTGCACGGAACGATGCGCTCCATTGGAGTGCGGGCAGCAATCGGCCAGCAGCTCGTGAAGGGCGACAGGGTGATTATTTTGAAGGTGGATAAGGGAATGGCGGAAGTAACCCTCTTCGAGAGGGAATTCGGAGAATTATAAATGACGGGGAGTGTCGGACCAAATGGTTATTCTTTATTTAATCTCGGGCATTGTTGTTGTTATTCTGCTGGCTTTGTTCAGTATCGTGACCGCTTATAAAAAAGTCCCGCCCAATCAGGCGATGATTGTATACGGTCTCGGCGGTAAAAGAGTGGTGCAGGGCGGCGGGACGTTCGTCATCCCGGGCTTCCAGAACAATAAGACCATCTCGATGATGCTGATGAGCTTCGATGTCATTCCAGCGCAGGCGATGTTCTCCCGGCAGGGCATCAAGCTCAACCTGGAGGCGGTCGCCCAGATAAAAATCAAAAGCGATCCCACCGCTATTCTGACGGCCAGTGAGCAGTTCATCGACCGGCCCGAAGAAGACCGCGAGACAATTATCCTGCATTCGGTGGAGGGCCACCTGCGCGGCTTAATCGGGCAATTGACGGTGGAATCCATCCTCAAGACGCCTGATGAAATCAACAGCAAGATGAGGGAGACCTGCTCGGAGGACCTCGACAAGATGGGGCTTGAGGTCGTCAGCTTCACCATCAAAAAAATTACGGATGACAAAGGGTACATCGACAATATGGGGGTTCCGGAAATTGAGCGCATCCGCCGCGATGCCAGCATTGCCAAGGCGGAAGCGGAACGCGATATTCAGATCAAGCAGGCCGAGGCGGAGAAGGAATCCTCCATTGCCAAAGCCAATGCACATCAGGCCACCATTGAAGCGGGAACCGCCGCCCGCGCGAAGGAGTCCCTGTACGAGAAGGAACTGAACATTAAGCAGGCGGATTTCAAGCTGGAGACAGAAGTGAAGAAGGCTCAGGCGGATCTTGCGTATGAATTGCAGCAGAACAAAATTAAGCAATCGCTCGTTACCGAACAGGTCAAAATCACGCAGATGGAAGCGGAGGCCAACCGGACAGTCAGGGAAATCGAAGTCGAGCTGAGACAGCGGGAGCTGGAGGCAACGGTGATCAAGCCTGCCCAGGCGGAGAACCAGGCTACGATCATGAGAGCCGAAGCCGCCAAGCAGCGGCAGATTCTTGAGGCGGAAGCCGAGGCAGCGACAACCACCAAGCGCGGACTGGCCACGGCAGAAGCTGAGCTGGCGAAAGGGAGAGCGAATGCGGAGATTGTCCAGCTGGCCGGAGCGGCGGAAGCGGGAGCCCTGGAGAAGAAAGCCGAAGCGTACAAACAGTTCACACAAGCTGCGCTTACCGTGGAATTCCTGAAAATACTGCCGGAGCTGGCTGAGAAAATTGCTTCCCCGCTCGCCAAGGTGGATAAGATTACAGTGATTTCCCAGGATGGAGCTACCTCAGGCGTGAACAAAATTACCGGCGATATTGCCAAAATAATGGCCCAGGTTCCTGAGTTGACCCAGACGCTTACCGGTATGAATGTGACCGAAGCGCTCAGCGGACTGCTTGGCCGGGATAAAGAGCAGTAATTCATATACAGCAGCAATAAAGCCGCCGTTCTTTCGTTAATGGAGAATTGCGGATTTATTGCTTTTTTGTATTCCGGGTTTCTCTCACTGGTTACAGACGTGAAGTTAGATTTGTAGTAAACTGGAAGGAATGTACAGTCTGCCCGCAATTATTCTACAGAAAAGAATGTGATATGTTTATGCAGCTTCAGGCTCGACTGCCGGCCAAAAAATGGCTGGAGAAGTATCTTTCCGGGGAAGGGATGGATTACCGGCAAATTATAGCTTTATTTATTCCGATCCTGATTGACCAGGCTTTCATCATCGGGCTAAATCTGGTAAACACTGCGATGATCAGCTCATCCGGCATGGCGGCGGTCAGTGCGGTGAATATGGTAGATTCACTGAATATTTTCCTGATCAACGTGTTCGTTGCCATTGCTACCGGCGGGACAGTGGTCGTTGCGCAGTACAAAGGCAGCGGCAACGACCGGATGGTATCCCAGGCTACGGCGGGTTCGGTCACCTCGGTATCGCTGATCGCCGTGGGAATCGGAATTCTGCTTATGGGCTTCCACACGCCGATACTGAACCTGCTGTTCGGAACAGCTTCCGCCGATGTGCTGGATAATGCCCGGATCTACATGATCGGCAGCAGTATTTCTTATCTGGGGATCGCGGTGGTTCAGGCTGTGTGCGGTGCGCTGCGTGGCGTCGGCAGGACGCGGGCTTCGCTGATGCTGTCGCTGATCATGAATCTGTTATACGTACTCCTGAACGTAGTCTTCATTAACCTGCTGCATATGGGTGTGCTGGGGATGACACTGGCGGTCAACATCGCGCGGTATGCGGGCATGATCTTTGCCCTGGTGTACCTGTTCAAGATTGACACGGTACTGCGTGTGCGGGTCCGCGACCTGTTCCATGTTCCGCTCTCCATGCTGCGCAGAATTATGTTCATCGGTGTTCCATTTGCAGCAGAGCAGATGTTCTTCAATGGCGGCAAGCTGCTGACCCAGATATTTATTGTTAGTATGGGCACCTATGCTATTGCGACCAATGCTATTGCCGGCTCGCTGGCGATGGTGTTTCAGATTCCGGCCAGTGCGTTGTCGCTGACGATCGTAACGGTGGTCGGCCAAAGCATCGGACGGGGGGATGTGGCAGATGCCAGAAAATTCATCAAGTCCTTCCTCTGGATCGGTTCAGCCTCGTATGCCTTGGTCGCCCTGATCCTGATGCCGCTGTTCCATCCGCTAGTGTCGATCTTCTCTCCGCCTCCTGAGATCATTGACGACTTGTTTATAGTCCTGCTGGTGAATGCCATTGCCCAGATTCCGCTGTGGGCGGTCAGCTTCATTCTGCCGTCCGCGCTGCGGGCAGCGGGGGATTCCCGCTTCACCTCTATTACCTCCATGCTGTCGATGTGGCTGTTCCGGGTTATATTCGGTTACATACTCGGGATCGTCCTCGGCTACGGTGTGCTGGGGGTCTGGCTGGCGATGAACTGCGAGTGGGCGGTCCGCGGAGCTGTTTTTCTATGGCGCTTCAGAGGCGAGAAATGGTTTGCGCACAAGCTGATATGATAGCTGCTGGTGATAAGGCTGTCCCCTGGCGTATCTCCCATATATGAAACAGACAACAGAGCAGTGCTGCTCCCGGTACCAGGCAGCGCTGCTTTGTGTTTTTCGCATAGTGTACAGACTCCCTGCAGGTGGTGTAATGAAGGCTGCACGATACGATGCCGAGCTACGTTAGGCGGTCCAAGTGTTCTCCGGTAGGAGCGGCTTCTTCAGGCAAGCAAGTGGATAAACGTATCTTAATTCGTCAACTTCTAAGCAATGTGCTGAAGCAAGTGGAAAAACAGCATCTAACATGGTTGGTTTTCACTACTTTGAATGGTATGGAATGATTTAAGTGCTGTTTATCCAACTGCTGTTGATTAAGCAGAGGACATTCGCCTATCAGCAAGTGTAGTAAATCCAACTGCTATTAATCCGGTCTCTATAGCATCCGACTTATAACGTGATAGATCGGTCCTTCTTAGTTGTGACACTCCAGGAAATGAACTATAAAAAGCACGGTACAATCTTTAGTTTCGGGTAAGACGCGGTTTTGGCATTGTGCTACGATTTGGGTTGAGAAGGGGGCAGCTTTCATACAACTGTAAGCGCTTAACTCAAAAGAAATCCAAATTCATACAGAGGAGTGCAATGCATGAAGCGAATAATCAAGCAAGTCTCTCTCGTATTACTGGCGGCCGTCCTGCTTCTTCCGGCAGGCGGGTATATTCCCGCTGCTCAGGCAGCAGAGGCCCCGGCCATGGTTTATCACGAAACCTTTGGGGGCGGCATAGGCAAGGCTGTCCAATCCGGAGGCGCCAGCCTTAGTGCAGTCACGGGAGTTCCTTTTGACGGAAATGCCGATGGGGCAGCGTTATACGTAAGCAACCGGGTAAATAACTGGGATGCGGTCGATTTTAAGTTCTCGGATGTCGGCCTCAAGAACGGGCAAACGTACACCGTCACTGCGGTCGTCTACGTTGACGCCAATGTTGCGCTCCCCAGCGGTGCCAATGCAGCTCTGCAGACGGTAGACGACTATACCAACGATGCAGCAGTACCTTATAAAGCAGGGGAATCCGTAATCCTGACTAAGAAATTTACGGTCGATACCAGCAAGAAGGATTATGCCTTACGCATCAACTCCAACGAGGCCGGGGCCGCAGTGCCATTCTACCTTGGAGATATTCTGTTCACTGAAGAGGGCGCTCCAGGCGGCGGGGAGGAACCTGTCCGGGACCCGGCTTTACCATTCAATACGATCACCTTTGAAGACCAGACAGCAGGCGGCTTCACTGGCAGAGCGGGAACCGAGCTGCTTACGGTGACCAATGAAGAGAATCATACGGCTGATGGTGCCTACGCACTGAAGGTGGAAGGCAGGACATCTACCTGGCACGGGCCTTCCCTGCGTGTGGAGAAGTACGTGGACAAGGGCAGCGAATATACCCTCTCTGCCTGGGTGAAGCTGATCGATCCGGCAAGCGCGCAGCTCCAGCTGTCTACGCAGGTGGGCAATGACAGCGGTGCGAGTTATGTGGCCCTGTCCCCCAAGACGATCAGCACCGCTGACGGCTGGGTGAAATTTGAGGGCAGCTACCGCTATAACAGTGTGGGCGGCGAATATCTGACTCTTTATATTGAGAGCTCCAACAACACAGCAGCCTCCTTTTATATCGACGATATCACTTTTGAGCATACAGGCACCGGCCCGGTGGATATTCAAAGGGATCTGGTTCCTCTAAAAGCAGCCTATCAGAATGACTTCCTGATCGGCAACGCATTATCCGCCGAGGATCTGGAAGGTGTCCGGCTGGATCTGCTGAAGATGCACCACAACGTTGCTACCGCAGGCAATGCCATGAAGCCGGATGCGCTGCAGCCGACTAAGGGGAATTTCACTTTTACAGCGGCAGATGCCATGGTGAACAAGGTGCTGGCTGAAGGGATGAAGATGCATGGGCATGTACTGGTATGGTATCAGCAGTCGCCTGACTGGATGAACCTGACCACGGATGCAGCAGGCAATAAAGTTCCTCTGGGGCGTGCCGAAGCTCTAACGAATCTGAGAACCCACATCCAGGGAGTCATGGAGCATTTCGGCGGCAGGGTAATTTCCTGGGATGTGGTCAATGAAGCGATGAATGATAACCCGTCCAATCCGTCTAACTGGCAAGCAGCTCTGCGTCAAGCTCCCTGGCAGGATGCCATCGGAGCGGACTATGTAGAGCAGGCTTTCCTGGCGGCCAGAGAGGTGCTGGACGATCATCCAGAGTGGGATATCAAGCTGTATTATAATGATTATAACGATGATAACCAGAACAAAGCCCAGGCCATATACAGTATGGTCAAGGAGATTAACGACCGGTACGCGCTTGCCCACCCCGGGAAGCTGCTGATTGACGGTGTGGGGATGCAGGCACATTACAATATCAACACGAATCCCGATAACGTCAAGCTGTCGCTGGAGAAATTCATCTCGCTTGGGGTAGAGGTGAGCATTACCGAGCTCGATATTCAAGCCGGAAGCGACAATAAGCAAACGGAGAAGGAATTGGTCGACCAGGGCTATCTGTATGCGAGATTGATGGATATCTACAAGACGCATGCCGCCAATATCGCACGTGTTACCTTCTGGGGAATGGATGACCGTACGAGCTGGAGAGCCTCCTCAAGCCCGCTGCTGTTCGACAGGGATTTGCAGGCCAAACCGGCATATTACGGCGTCATCGATCCGGCAAAATATATGGCAGAGCATCAACCGAACACGACAGAGGCTAAGGTGTCTGAGGCCGTTTACGGCACACCGGTCATTGACGGAACCGCGGATGCAATCTGGTCCTTGGCGCCTGAGATGGCAGTGAACCGGTATCAGATGGCCTGGCAGGGTGCAAGCGGAACGGCACGCGCGCTGTGGGATGACCAGAATCTATATGTACTGGTCCAGGTCAGCGATGCCCAGCTGGACAAGAGTAATACGAATGTGTGGGAGCAAGACTCTGTCGAGGTCTTCCTGGATGAGAATCTGGGCCGGACCACCTTCTATCAGGACGATGACGGACAGTTCCGGGTCAATTATGACAATGAAGCCTCCTTCAGTCCGGCAGACATCAGTGCAGGCTTCGTGTCGGCAACCAAGGTAGCCGGAACAAGCTATACCCTTGAAATGAAGATTCCGTTCAAAAAAATCACCCCGGCCGGCGGCACCAAGGTCGGCTTCGACACTCAGATTAACGATGCCAAGAGCGGCGTCCGGCAAAGTGTTGCCGCCTGGAATGATACCACCGGGAACGGTTATCAGGACACCTCTGTATACGGCATATTGACTCTCAAGAGCAGGGATGAACAACCGGAACCGACAACGGCACCAACGCCGACACCGGCAGCAACAACAGAACCAACAGCGGAACCAACAGCTACACCAACCCCGACCCCGGCACCGGTATCTGGCGGAACAAACTATGTCAATAGCACCCCTACGCCGAAGCCTGTGAATCTGGACAGCAAGGACGGCGTGGTTACGATCAGACCGGAGGTCAAGAATCAGGGAGGAGAGGCAAAGGCCGCGGTTACGGGCGATATTCTGCGAAAAGCGCTGGAGCAGGCAGTCCCGGCAGCAGACGGCATGAAACAAATCGTGATCGACCTGCCGAAGCAGACGGGTGCAGCCTCATATGAAGTTGAACTGCCGCTGCAAAGCCTGAAGGGGCAGGCAAACTTCGTGCTTGTGATCAAGACCGACCATGCAACGCTCTCAATTCCAAGCGGGCAGCTGGCAGGCATTACAGCAAACACTGAATACATCTCCATTCGTGTAAAAGCGTCCCCGGCGGCCAGTCCGGATGCGGCAGCCGGCAGTCGTCCGGTGGTGGAGCTGAAGTTGTCGGCCGGAGGCCGGGAGATGGCCTGGAGCAACGCGGATATGCCAATAACAGTTTCTATTCCTTACAAGCCGGCAGTGGAAGAGCTGGGTTACTCAGATTCACTGCTGGTGCGCTATCTCCGTGAGGATGGCCATAGGACTGCTGTCGTGAACAGCCGTTATGATGCGGCGAACGGATCACTTGTGTTCCAGACATCAGAGTTTGGCACTTTTGCAGCGGCGTATGCTCCATTGACATTCACGGATCTGGGGAATCTGTCTTGGGCTAAGCAGGCTGTCGCTGCCATGGCGGCGCGTGATCTTGTCCAGGGAACCTCCAGCGGCAATTTCTCCCCGGCGGTTCCAATGAGCAGAGCAGATTTCACCGCATCCCTTCTGAAGGTGCTTGAACTCAAAGCTACTGCAGTATCAGGTGCTGGATTCAGCGATGTCGGGAATCATGCTGAGCATTTCAAGGAGCTTGCCGCCGCGAAGCAGCTCGGCATTGTCACCGGCTATGCAGATAACTCCTTTAAGCCGGACAGCACGATTTCACGGCAGGAGATGATGGTAATCGCTGCCCGCGCGCTGAAGTCAGCCGGGATAGCGGCGCAAGGCAGCGGAACTCTGGATGCTTACGCGGATGCAGAGCGAATCTCCGCCTACGCCAAGGACAGTCTGGAAGCTCTGCTGAAATACGGAGTTGTGAACGGTAAGAACGGCAGGCTTGCCCCGGACGATACTCTTACCCGTGCGGAAGCAGCGGTCATTCTGTACCGGATCTGGAAGCTGTAATTCGTACGTAGAGTTTTCTTTCTGATTGAGCGCAGCAACAGCCAGCCGCCGGGCGGATCTCCGGAAGCTGGCTGTTTATGTTGCAGGTTTATTGTTCTTCTTAAATATGCTGGCAATCAGCGTCCATTGTAATTCCGCACAAGTTCATCCATCACGCGGCTGGTACGGATAGCGGTATCGCCGGTGCTGAGAGCGGTGCCGCATCCCAGAAGCTCATCTACAATGGACTGGATCAGCGGCTGCTGGATATGGGGCGGGTGGGCAATGAATTCAGGGTACTCCCCATCTTCGGTCCTGAGAATAACCGGCTGCTCCGCAAAGGTGGAAAAGGTGATACTGCCACGGCTGCCGATGATTTCAGTAACGTCTTCGTTAGTAAAGGCATTAAAGCACCAGATGCCCGTCCCATGAACGCCTGTCTCAAAGCGGTATCTACCGGATACGGTATCCTCAGGTTTGTAGGGGCTTCCAAAGTTGGACGCATATCCGTTGACATCTTCAATCGGGCCAAGCAGGAAATCGAGCAGATCCAGCGTATGGCTGCCCACATCCAGCAATAACCCGCCGCCGGAAATTTCCGGGTCCACCCGCCAATTCTCCTCACTTACCGCTGCGAGCGGCTTAGTCATATGCAGGGTGCGCACAAACCTGGGTTCGCCGATCGCTCCCGTGTCCAGCCACTCCTTAACCTTGCGGAAGCGCGGAAGCCCTCTGCGGTAATAAGCGACGTACAGCGGAACCCCCGCCTGCCCGCAGGCAGCAATCATGGCTTCGCATTCTGCCGTATTAAGACCCATGGGCTTCTCCACATAGACTGGCTTTCCGGCCTGCGCTGCCGCTAAGGTGTACTCCATATGGGTGGACGGCGGTGTAGCGATATACACGGCATCCACGCCGGGGTCGGCTATCAGACCGGCTGCCCCGTCGTACCAGCGGGGTACCCCATGCCGCCGCGCATAGTCGGCTGCAAGTTCTCCGCTGCGCCTCATGACGGCAGCGAGCTGTGATCCTCCGGCCTTTTGCAAGGCCGGACCGCTCTTAACCTCGGTTACATCCCCGCAGCCGATAATGCCCCAGTGAATGATTTTGTCCAATTCAGTATCCTCCTCGGGTTCTAGTCCTGCTTACAACATTCTCTTCATTATATCAACGATTTCCGCTGAATTGTTGTATGAGAGACAGCATTTTTCGCGCCTCCAAGCGGCTTAGTGCCTGCAACAATCTATGTGAAATAATGCCCGTTTTCCAGATCGGCGACCAGTCGGGGTTGAACCGGTTGCCAGCCCAGAAGCTCCCTTGTTGCCAGGCTTGCCTGCGCAGTGTTGTACAAGCTTGTGATGTCGATTGCCGCGATGGCACCAAGGAAGCCGAAGTGGGCGGCGGCGGCTTCAGCTGTTATGCTGACCTCCAGCACACTCAATTGCCGCCCGATGACCTCTGCGATCTCGCGGAGCGGAATGCCTTCATCGCCAGCGCCGAGCAGCCGTGAGCCTGCCGGGGCAGACTCCAGCGCCAGGCGGTACAGCACCGCTGCATCCAGGCGATGAACTGCTGGCCAACGGTTGCTTCCGTCACCGATGTAGGCGGCGAAGCCCTTCGCCCGGGCGATATTAATCATCATCGGCACAAAACGCAAGAGATGATGAAGAGCTGGCAGGCGGGCTCATCAGGTGTGTTTTTTTAATCAGGCGAGAGTGAGACGCGCGGCGGTACTTACTGTTACGTATCTCCTCTCGCTTTTCTATTTTGAAAGGCGGCCGGGAAGTTTTTTGCTCTGAGATTTTTGGGAAAGACGGGCACGCGTTCACGGATCGCCGCTTCCGGCTCTTTGCCTCTGTTCCAATAGTTTGTTTCGGATCGTATTGGAAAGAATGGGGGGAGGAGGGATTGCGCTATGCATGCTTATATGGATATTCTGGTCCGCACGATAATTTCCGTCATCCTACTTCTGTTTATCCCTAAGCTGCTGGGCAAGCAGATGATATCGAACATGACCGCACATAACTTCGTCACCAGCATTATGCTGGGGTCGATAGCCGCCAATCTGGCGTTTAACGAGAGCCTGAAATCGGTCTATTTGATTTTGGCACTGGTCGTTGTTGCCGCCTTGTCGTTTCTGCTGTCGCTGATCGCGCTGAAGAGCCATAAGTGGAGGGCTTGGATTTCCGGTTCACCCACGGTACTGATTGAGGGAGGAAAGATATTGGAGGGCAACATGCGCAAACTGAAATATACGCTGGATTCACTCGCTCAGTCGCTGCGGGAGAAGGATATTTTCAATATAGAAGAGGTGGATTATGCCATTCTTGAAGATAACGGAAGGTTGTCCGTACTGAAAAAGGAGGCATATCAGGGAGTACAGAAGAAGGATATGAAACTGCCGTCTCACCCGCAAGCCTTCCCGGTAGAATTAATTATGGATGGCATTGTGATGGAGGATAACCTGAAGAATTACGGACTTACGACACAATGGCTGGAGAACGAGCTAAGACGTAAAGGAAAATGTATCTCCGACGTGTTCTATGCAGTGAGAGGAACGCAGCAGCAACTCATTTTCGATTTCTATAAGGATGATATCCGCCATCCGCTGGATAAAGAGTGACACTCAATCTAACTCATTGTTATGGTCGAGACGACAGGATTTAACAATCCGCATTATACGCCTATTATATAGGTCGATTTCATTAACGGGTACCGTTCGATTTAAGGACGGTACCGTTTCTGTGTATAGAAACCGTTTCAGTTCAAAAAAGAAAATTGGTATGGTGGATTGTCCGGAAATTGGTAGTATATAAATAAAATGTATATAAGGTATAATATTCCATGTACCGCTGCAATGCGGTGAAGTGAAATGCTCCGAAGGAGGATTAAGATGAATCAAGTCCATACCGGGAAAGAAGAAAGCAGCAGAGCGTTTAAAGTGGAATTTTCGGAGGACGTTTTTGAGATAGCCCCTGATTTACATGTCGGGTTGATCGCGACCTCTCATATTGCAAACTTAGACAGGGATTCTGAAGTGAACGCGCTGCTTGCTCATATGGAACAGGAAATCATGAACTCAGGATTGCAAAAAGAATCAATAAGTGAAATTCCGACCATTGCAGCCTGGCGAAAGGTCTATAGTCAATTTGGTGTCAAGCCCGCAAGGTATCCTTGCGCTGCAGAATCGCTCATAAGACGTGTAGTTGAACAGGGGGCATTGGCCCGAATCCATACGCTCGTGAATTTATGCAATGCGATCTCTTTGAAATGCCGCACACCGATAGCTTCCTGCGATATCTCTGATATACAAGAATTCGTTATCAGAAGAGCTGCGGGGAATGAACCGTTCTTGCCGATTGGGAAAGTGGATGAGTGCGAGCTTCCTTCAGCCGGTGAGATTATTTATGCAGATGATGCCGGGAGAGCACACTCCCGGCGCTGGAACTGGAGACAGAGCGATCATATTAAGACAACCGCCGAATCCTCACAAATGCTGTTTACGATTGAAGCGGTCCATAAAGAAGCTAGAGTACTTGTAGAGGCCACTACGTTTCTTTTAAATGAATTGCTGCAGCCATTTACCGGAGCAGGGAGATCGGAATGGGCGTTTATTCATAAGGATTCTCCTGTGCATACCTTTCAATTACATACCGGGGAGGTTTTTGCGGATCGTGACAGAGCCCATGAGGCAAGTGAAGAAAGGTATTATTGACTCCATTCCCATTGTTATCGGGTATATCCCGGCATGCATCACCTTCGGCCTGGTCGGCAAAGCCCTTTCCTTAAGCGACCTGGAGGTCTTCCTTCTATCCGCTGTGGTCTACGCCGGAGCAAGCCAGTTTATCGCAGCCAAGCTGCTCGCAGCGGGAACCGCTGCCCCTATTATTTTGCTGCTCACGTTCGTCATCAATTTAAGATACTTTTTCATCAGCATGTCATTCTCTTCCAGAATGAACCGGAATACACGCCCCTTCTACAAAGGATTTGTTGGATTCGGGCTGACAGAAGAGGTGTATGCGGTCAGTATGATGTCCGACAAAAACCGCAGAGAAGCAGGGAATCATTCCCTTCCTTATCTGCTGGGGCTGGAGGTCCCGCCCTATGCCGTCACTCTAATCGCAACGTATGCAGGGATTATGCTAGCAGACTATATTCCCGCCAATATTTTGCCGGCGCTGAATACTTCCCTGTACGCTTTGCTTATTGCACTAGTAATACCCCAGATCCGGCTCAGCAAAAGAAACCTGGCGATCTGTATTTCAGCCGCTGCTTCCTCCTGGTTGCTGCAGCCCTTGTTAGGAACAGCTACTGTAGTGGCTGCGATGATCATAGGAGCATGTGTCGGCGGAATATTTCCTTCCAAAGAAGAAAAGGTCAGGAGTGAAGTCATGTGACAATCATTGTGATCCTGGGAATGGGCATGCTTACCTTCTTATTCCGCATTGCGCCGCTGCTGCTTGTGCGTAAGGCAGAGATGGAGGAGCGAAAGAACTGGTTTCTGGAGAATCTTCCTCTGGCTGTACTCAGCGCGTTAATTATTCCCGGTATATTTCAGGTGGATCAAGAGGCGCCGATGGTCGGGATTGCAGCGGGTGTGGTTGCTATTGTTCTTGTACTCGCTAAAAAGGTGCCATTGTTTGGTGTCATCATTGCTTCTGTCGCTGTTGCTGTTTTGGTTGAAATTCTATAATCCATTAAGAATGGGAGGAAAATGCGCCTATGGATATTAAGCCGGTAGAACTGCTAGCGATATGCGGATCAACCCGCATTGGTGGGAATACAGACCAGATCCTGCAGTATAGCAATGAAATAGCTATCCACAGAGGAGCAAATCTCTCAGTACTTAATTTAAGAGAGTATAATATCTCACCTTCCGGGACCTGCGGGGATTGTAACTACCGGGAGAAGGCCTGCGGGCTGACGGACGACATGCTGTACATTGTACAGATGATGCAGAAGGCCGAAGGGATCATTTATGCAGTTCCTGTTCATGGTTTTGGCATGGGGCATCTGATGCAAATGTTTATTGAACGCTCAGGGGTATGCTATCTCCGGTTTGAGCGGCCCCTTACGAACAAGGTCGGGGGAGCTATCATTACAGGCCGGCGCTACAATCACCAGCATGTTCATTCTCAGATTGTGAACAATATTCTGCTGAATCGCATGATCCTGGTAGGGAGCGGTTTCCCCGCCCTTCTGCATGCCGGACAAGCAAGCGAGGTATTCAGTGATTTAGAGGGGCTGGATTCTGTGCGGAGAATGATCAACCGGATGATTGATATGATCTCAGCTATGAAGCATTATTCGCAGATTACGAATCATTCCTTTTTGCAGTGTGAGGAAGAGAATGAGCGGAGAATATGCGAGAACGAGCTTCGTCGTCTGCAAGCACCGCTAGTGTAAAAGATTCACCCATCATTGGTTTTCATATACTAAAAAATAAAAAGTGGAGGTTGATGGCTGTGACGAATAAGGAACTGGAGGCTCTCGGAGGGATTGATTTTCCTAACATGGAATGGACAAGCTGGGAAAAGCCGGGTGCTAACGGGCGTGTGAAAATCAGTTATATCGGCAATAAGCGGCTTCGGTTGCTGGAGCTTCCTCCGGGATTCAATGAAGAGCATTGGTGCCTGAAAGGGCATGTGGGTTATGTGCTGCAGGGAGAATTCACAATACATTATGAGGACAGAAAGGTATCCTGCAGTCCCGGAATGGGTTTTGTAATTCCTGATGGGGATCCGCATCGGTCACAGGGGATGGAAGGTAACCCGACTCTGGTGTTTGTTCTTGATGAAATGGACTAATACAGATGGGGAGTGTGAAGAATCTTGCATCCGATTCAAGTAGACACTGAAGTGTATGATATTCCGTTTCACGATTCCTTTGAGACCTATTTATCCTTACGGGAACAGCTGGGGGAGCAAAACACCTACTTTCTGGAAACCTTATCGGGGTCTTCCAAGAGTGCCCAGAGTACTTTTATAGGGTTCAAACCGCTTTTTACGATTACAGCGTTCTCAACAGAAATACAACTGACAGGACTAGAGTCCATTATGGAGCGGGTAAGCCAGGGAGGGCTGAAGGCAGGGCTGCTTGTCTCACGGGATGGGGTTTTGCATTTGCGGGACCGCAAGGGCTTGTGGGATTTCCTGCGGTTCGTTCAGTCCCAGTTCACCGTTTCTGTCCCGGACCAGGGCGAAGCCTTCTATTTCGGATTTTTTGGATACTTGGGCTATGATACGGCGTGGTCTGTTGAAAGTCTGCCGAGTCAGATTCCGAATGATGGAACGGTCCCGGATCTTGCCTTGTCCATTTACCAAGGGTTAATTGAATATAGTCTGGTTGACAAGACAGTCAGGCTGATTCTTAACCAATCTGCTGAGGGCTGGGATGACCTGTCCAAGGCGGAGATTGGCCGTATGCTCCACAAGGGTGAATTGCAGGTAAACCGGACGTTAGCAGATGCTGTAGAGCCGTTATCCGTGGAATATACGATAGACCGTCAGGTGTATCAGAATAATGTGAAGAAAGCTCTCTCATATATTTCGGCCGGAGATATCTATCAAGTCCAGCTAGGCAATCAAATTAATATTAATAGTCTTATGACTCCAGTTGACGTTTATCGGAGACTACGGGTGCGTAATCCATCGCCATATATGTATTTGGCCACTTTTGGAAGGATGACGCTGATCGGCGCCAGTCCAGAGCTGTATATTAAAATCCAGGGTGGGAACATCACAATGAGGCCTATTGCGGGTACTTGCCCCAAGGGTTCCACTCCAGAGGAGAATGAGAGACTCATACAAGCTCTGAAGCGGGATGAAAAGGAAGTAGCGGAGCACATTATGCTGGTAGATTTATGCCGTAATGATATTGGCCGGGTCTGTGAAACAGGGACTCTGGAGGTAGACGAACTGATGGTGATCGAGAAGTACTCACATTTGAACCATCTGGTATCAAGTGTAGGAGGAACGCAGAAGGCCTCAAAGGACATGTATGACATTATTGCGGCTACTTTTCCGGCAGGCACAATGACTGGAGCCCCCAAGATTCGGGCCATGGAAATCATTGAAGAGCTTGAAACCACGCGCCGCGGGGCATATGCGGGGGCTATGGGATTCATTGATTTCAACGGATATGTAAATATGGCACTGTGCATTCGGACAGCGGTTCATCGGAAGCCTGATTCGTATTCCATCCGCGCCTCTGCGGGAGTGGTGGCTGATTCTGTGCCGGAGAAGGAATGGAGTGAAACTTTTCATAAAATGGGTGCATTATTCTGGGCGGTCACAGGCAGGGAGGTACTGCATGAGAGCATTAGTCGTTGACGCATATGATAGCTTTGTATATATTATTTGCCAATATCTGATGAAAGCCGGAGTAGAGCTTGAAGTGGTGCGTAACGATCAGTTAAGTTCGGGTCTTGTGGAGCTGATGGCTCCAGATTTTGTAGTTCTGGGTCCAGGTCCGGGCCATCCGGCTGATGCGCGGTATATCGAGCTGATCCGGCAATATGGAGCCTGTCTTCCGATCCTTGGCGTATGTCTGGGCCACCAGGCGATTGGACTTGCTTTTGGCGGCAAAGTGATAGGGGCGAAACATCTGATGCATGGCAAAACCAGTGAGATTATCCACGATGGTAAAGGCTGTTTTACAGAACTCCATAATCCGTTCCGGGCTACGCGTTATCATTCCCTGATCGTGAGCCGGGAGGGGCTGCCGGATTGTCTGGAAGTCACTGCAGAATCTGCGGATGATGGATATATTATGGGGGTACGGCATAGGGAATTTCCAATCGAATCTATTCAATTTCATCCTGAAAGTGTATGCACTGAAAGCGGATATCAAATATTTCATAATTTCATTTCGACCTATGTATCATACTCATATGAATCTCAAATTATCTAGGGAGGATTTGTAATGTTGAATGAGAACCTTGCGCTTCATCGTCAAGAGATTGATATCATTGACCGGCAGATTGTGGCTTTGCTCGCTGAAAGAACGCGGGTCGTTAAGAAAATTATGGTCTTGAAGACGGATGAAGAGTCTGTCCGTTCCTGTGACCGGGTTCAGCAGGTACTAGATAAGGTAGCCAGGCTGGCAGAGGATGCAGGTCTTGAACCACAGATCGCTACGGCTACTTACAAGACTTTAATTACGGTTCTGACGGATATGCAGCTTGAATATCTGCACAGCCGTGAGCAGTCAGATGAGCCAGCGGTGTGAGCACCGCGGTTCATGATCTGAAGTCGGCCCTTGTATACTTGGCGGAACAGGGTGAAGGACCCCGGCGGTATACGGTGCCTGTGGACGCTAAATATGAATTAGCCGCTCTATATGCTGCCCAGGGAGGCGGGGTTCCAGTCGCATCACCAACCGGCCCCGGAGTGCCGATGTTATTCGAACATGTGATGCCTGTGAACAAGACGGCGCTGGCGGGGATCTTTGGAACCCGGAAACGGTGTGCAATGCTTCTCGGGGCGAAAGAACAATATATTGCGGACTTCCTGCTGGATGCCGCACAGCATTCTATTGAGCCCGTAAAATGCGAGAAGCCGCCCTGTCAGGAGGTGGTCCATCAGGACGTTGACCTCGCCCGGCTGCCGATCCCTACAATGAGTACGCAGGATGCGGGACCCTATATTACACTCGGGTTAGTAGTCGCTAAGCATCCTGTCACTGGTGACAGTAATATTTCCATTCATAGGCTATGGGTGAAAAGCAACAACGAGCTGACAATCTGGATGGTCCCGGGCCGCCACTTGGAGGGCTTCTACCTGGCTGCACAAGAAATGGGCGTGCCGCTTCCGATCTCCATCAATATCGGTCTGGACCCTGCTATATACATTGCCTCCTGCTGCACGGGTGCTGTAGCGCCCGAGGGGTTCAATGAGCTGGCTATTGCAGGCGGATTACGGGGACAGCCAGTCAAGGTTTCCTCCTGTTTATCTGTTGCCGCAGACTGCTTGTCCGAAGCGGAGTATGTACTGGAAGGTGCAATCACCCATGAGTATGCTCCTGAAGGAGAGCCTGGGGGCCATTCCATGCCGGAGTTTCTGGGATATGACGGCCAGGCACACCCCCATTTGCCTGTTGTGAAGATTACGGGAATCACATCCTCAGCTCATCCCATATTTCAAACCGTGATTGGTCCAGGGTACGAGCAATCCAATCTTTTAGCGGTGGGGATGGAAGCCGGAGTCCTCCAGTATGTACGCAATCAAGTGACCTCCCGGATTACCAATGCTTATTGCAGCTCTGCCGGGGGAGGCCAACTGCTGTTATTTGCTCAATTTCATAAAATGAATGACGAGGACGATCTCGCTGTCAGGCGCGCGGGAACGATGATTCTTCGGTCTTTTCGTATGATCAAACAGGTGATCCTGGTTGATGAGGATGTGAACCTGTTCAGTGAAGAGGAGGTGTGGTGGGCCATGACGACCCGTTTTCAGGCGGATGTGGACATTATTACCTTCCCGGGACTTGAAGGCTTCCATCTGGACCCGTCGCAAATGCCAGGCATGTCCCCACAGATAACGAAGCCTGGCATGACCACAAAAGTCGTGTTTGATTGCACAGTACCGTATAGAATGAGAGACTCGTTTATAAGAACTTCTTTTGGCACACCTAAAAATATATAGGGGGTTACTCTATGAGTATTATTAAGGTAACTGCGGATGGTATATTTGGCGAAGAAGATCAGGAGCAGTTTGGCGGAAGCTATGTTCCGGAAGAGCTAAAGGCGGCGCTTAATAAACTGGACGAAGCTTTTCAGCGTTATAAGGACGACGAAGAGTTCGAGCGGGAGTTCCAGTACTACCTGAATGAATATGTGGGCAGGCCAAGTCTGTTGTATTATGCGCAGCGGCTGACGGATAAATTGGGCGGGGCCAAAATTTACCTCAAGCGTGAAGATTTAAATCATACCGGAGCGCATAAGATCAATAATACTATCGGCCAGATTCTGCTTGCCCACCGGATGAAGGCCAAAAGAATTATTGCAGAGACTGGCGCAGGGCAACATGGTGTAGCGACTGCTACCGTATGTGCCTTGTTTAATATCCCTTGCACCATTTATATGGGTGAGGTGGATATTGAACGACAGGCTCTCAATGTATTCCGTATGCAGATGCTGGGAGCAGAGGTTGTGGCTGCGAAGTCCGGTAACAGAACACTGAAGGAAGCCGTGGATGAAGCGCTGAATGATTTCGCACAGAACTATGAAGATACCTACTATCTCATCGGCTCTGTTGTTGGACCGCATCCGTTTCCGCTGATGGTCCGTCATTTTCAGGCTATCATTGGAAGAGAGGCCAAACAGCAGATTCTGCAGAAGGAAGGGCGCCTTCCTGATCTGATCACTGCTTGTGTAGGCGGGGGATCCAATGCGATTGGGCTGTTTCATCCCTTCGTGGATGATCCTGGTGTCACGATAGTGGGCGTAGAGCCTGCAGGAAAAGGGATCGAGACCGGAATCCATGCGGCTCCGCTTAGTACAGGCAAGCCGGACATTATTCACGGGTTCAGATGCTACGTGATGAACGATGCCGAGAACTGCCATTCCATTGCAGCCGGGTTGGATTACCCTGGTGTGGGCCCGGAACATAGCTATTACAAGCAGATTAAGCGTGCGGAATATGTCTCGGTTACCGATGAAGAAGCGTTGAATGCCTTCTTGACCCTATCTAAGACGGAAGGAATTATCCCGGCCCTGGAAAGCTCCCACGCTGTCGCCTATGCGATGAAGGTTGCAGGAGCCATGAGCAGGGATGAAATTATTGTGGTTAGTCTTTCTGGCCGCGGGGACAAGGATGTTGCTCAAGTCTATGAAATGCTCCAGGATCGCCCGGCACTGCAAGAAGTATAGGAAGAGCTATATACAGCAAGCCTTCGGTGTTTCAAAACCCGGAGGCTTAAATCCATTTATAGAGAAAGATCGCATAGGGGATAGAGGGGGATATACTTGGGATCTGAATTGTTAATTACAATAGATAAGACTTTGGATACATCCTTATCCAGACAGGTGTTTGAGCAAATCTTGCAGGCAATCAACAGCGGGTGCTTGCGAGCCGGAGACCAGCTTCCCGCCACGCGATTGTTGTCAGAGCAGATTCTGGTTTCCCGCAGTGTCATTCTTCAATCCTATGAGCAGCTACGGGCGGAAGGTTATCTGGAGATGAGGAGAGGAGCGGGAACGTTTGTTGCCGTCAACGCAGCGGGCGCAGATACAGACCCCGGCAGTATGACGGGCAATTATTGCGCTGTGTCGACCAAAGCACCGAAATTCGTATCGGCTCTTCCCTCACCGTCAACGGTTCCTTATGATTTCCGTCATGGTGTGCCAGCTTGGGATATGTTTCCGATGGACCGGTGGCAGCGTGCCTTGACGGAGGTCTGCCGGAGGGCCACGCCTGATATGCTTACATACGGACCGGCAGAAGGCACCCTGGCACTTCGGGAGGAGATTGCCAGGCTAGTTCGTTCTACCCGCTCCATTCCGGCGCTTCCGGAGCAAATTGTGATTACGACAGGGGCTACGCAAGCTCTGGATATTCTCGCCAGGCTTTGCCTGAGTAAAGGAGATCAGGTGCTGGTTGAAGACCCAACCCATAACGTGCTCAGGGAAATATTCAGCTACTCAGGGGGTGAAGTGATTCCCGTACGGGTTGATCAGGAAGGAATATGTGTTCAGGAGATGGATGAATGTCTAGCGCTTCACAGTAAAAGACAGTCAACAACCCCCAAGCTGATCTATGTAACCCCTTCGCATCAGTTTCCGGTGGGGGTGACGATGTCATTTAACCGGAGAATTCAGCTTCTGGAGTGGGCAAGAAGGTCTGGAGCACTCATTATTGAAGACGATTATGACAGTGAATACCGGTATGTAGGGCAGAAGGTATCTGCACTCGCAGGGCTGGATAACTCTGGACGGGTCGTATATGTGGGAAGCTTCAGCAAAATTCTGTTTCCTGCACTGCGGATTGGCTATACCATTCTTCCACCTTCCTTGATAAAGCCCTTTCTGGCAATCAAATGGATTACGGATCGGATGACCCCTACGCTGGAGCAGGAAGCGCTCGCGGATTTCATCCAGTCAGGACAATATGCCAAGCATGTAAGCCGAATGGGGAAATTATATGCCACCCGCCGCTCCTGTCTGGTAAATGCGCTGCAACATGAGTTTGGCAGCCGGGTCAAGGTTTTCGGAGACGAAGCTGGATTACATCTGCTCATTGAGCTGGATACAATGGTGAATGAGCAGTGGATTGCCGCGAAGGCTCTAGGGCTTGGAGTGAAGATATATCCGGCATCCGATTACTTTCTTGAGCATATGCCTCAGAAGCCTACATTTATTCTGGGATATTCGAATCTATCCGAGAATCAGATCAGAATGGGCATCAAGAAGGTGGCACTTGCCGAGAAAGAATGCCGGGAAGGCCCCTGATATTCGTGCAAAAAACCCCTTGACAATCAAGGGGGCTGGCAGATTAGTTATGGTCGAGACGACAGGATTCGAACCTGCGGCCTCTTACTCCCGAAGCAAGCGCTCTACCAAGCTGAGCTACGTCTCGACGTACTGAACAAATTGAATTATACGCCTGTATGTAAGCGCTGTAAATATTCTTTTTGGCACAGCTTACCGGCCCCGCTCAGGCAATTTTCCTGCCCGAGATTGACAGATATCAGGCCGCTGGCTATACTTGAAATGTTAAAATGTAAATCGGATAAAACGTTGATGAAAACAAGTACGCCGGAGAATGGCTCCATCAGAGAACAGGTTCCTTTGCGGATTCCCCGCAATTGGCTGTGAGAACCTTGAAGGCAGGCCGGCAGAAAGCTAGTTTCGGAGTGCGGGGATAATCCCGCCGGGGGGCACCCGTTAACAGCCGCACAAGGCGATCGTCTGCAATAGTCCGTGTTCTCACGGAACAAGACGATAACCAGGGTGGTACCGCGATAATCATCGTCCCTGAATCTAATTCAGGGGCGTTTTTTGTTTTTGATTTTTCGGGTAACTTTTTGGGGCAACAATGAGTTTTCCGGCCAAAGTGCCGCATTAAATGATGAGACGGGAGCTGTACATGATGAAAGCAAGTGAAATCCGTTCCAAATGGCTGCAGTTTTTTGAGAGTAAAGGTCACCGCATTGAGCCGAGCGCCTCGCTCGTGCCCCACAACGATCCATCGCTGCTATGGATTAACGCAGGCATGGCGCCGCTGAAGGCTTACTTCGACGGCCGGGAGATTCCTGAGAATCCCCGCCTGACCAACTCACAGAAATGTATCCGTACCAATGATATTGAGAACGTAGGCAAGACGCGCCGTCACCACACGTTCTTCGAGATGCTGGGTAACTTCTCCATCGGCGATTACTTCAAGGAAGAAGCGATTACCTGGGCTTGGGAATTCCTTACCGGCAAGGAATGGATCGGCTTTGATGGCGACCGGATTTCCGTTACCGTGTATGCAGAGGACGAAGAAGCGTTCAAGCTGTGGAATGAAAAAGTCGGTCTGCCTGCAGAACGCATCATCAAGCTGGGCGACGAGAACTTCTGGGACATCGGTGAAGGACCTTGCGGCCCTTGCTCGGAGATCTTCTATGACCGCGGCGAGGCTTACGGCAGTGATATGAGTGATCCTGAGATGTATCCGGGCGGCGAGAATGAACGCTGGCTGGAAGTGTGGAACCTCGTGTTCTCGCAGTTCAATCATAACAAGGACGGCAGCTACACACCGCTTCCTAACAAGAATATTGATACCGGCGCAGGTCTGGAGCGCTTCGCTTCTATTCTGCAGGATGTGGACTCCAACTTCGACACCGACCTGTTCCAGCCGATTATCCAGAAGACTGCCGGTCTTGCCGGTGTAACCTACAAGGATAATGTTGAACAGGATATTGCGCTCAAAGTCATTGCCGACCATGTGCGTACCGTTACTTTTGCGGTAGGTGACGGCGTGCTTCCTTCCAATGAAGGACGCGGCTACATCATCCGCCGTCTGCTCCGCCGTGCAGTCCGTTACGGCAAGACACTTGGACTTGATCGTCCGTTCCTGCACGAGCTGACGGAGACGGTTGGCGAAGTTATGGGTGTATACTATCCTTCCGTAGTGGAGAACCGTGAATATATTGCCAAAATCATCCGCCTGGAAGAAGAACGGTTCCACGAAACATTGTCCGATGGTCTTGCTATCTTGGGCGAGATCAGTGCCAAAGCAAAGGCTGACGGCCTAAGTGCTATTGCAGGTGCTGATGCGTTCAAGCTCTATGACACTTACGGATTCCCGTTCGACCTGACAGAGGACTTCGCTTCCGAGCAGGGGCTTACGGTAGACCGTGAAGGCTTCGATACTGCGATGCAGGAGCAGCGTGACCGCGCCAGAGCAGCCCGCCAGGACAGCGCCAGCATGAAGATCCAGGGCGGAGCACTTGCCGAGCTGACGGTTAAAAGTGAATTTGTTGGATATAATGACACGGTAACCGAGTCTAAAGTGCTGGCGATTGTAGTTGACGGCGCACTTGCTGATGTCGTCAGTGAAGGCGCCCAGTGCCAGGTTATCCTTGAAACGACTCCATTCTACGCTGAAAGCGGCGGTCAGGTGAGCGATACCGGACTTTTGACCGGCGGCTCTGTGACTGCCAAGGTTACCGGACTCTTCAAAGCTCCGCATGGCCAGCATGTGCATCTGGTTACTGTCGAAGCCGGGGACCTGAAGGTTGGAGATACAGTCCGTGCGGAAGTGAACCGTGCCGAGCGTGAGGATATCGTGAAGAACCATACGGCAACCCACCTGCTGCATAAAGCGCTGAAGGAAGTGCTTGGCGGCCATGTCAACCAGGCAGGTTCTTTAGTAGAAGGCTCACGCCTGCGCTTTGACTTCTCGCATTTCGGAGCCATCACTCCGGAGGAGCTCAGCGATATCGAACAACGCGTGAACGCCCAGATCTGGCGCGGCCTCGATGTTGTCATTGAGAACAAGCCGATTGATGAAGCCAAAGCTATGGGAGCGATGGCCCTCTTCGGTGAGAAATACGGCAATATCGTCCGTGTCGTGCAGGTCGGCGACTACAGCCTGGAGCTGTGCGGAGGATGCCACGTAGCCAATACATCGCAGATCGGAATCTTCAAGCTGCTCAGCGAGAGCGGCATTGGTTCCGGTGTGCGCCGGATCGAAGCGGTGACCGGCCGCTACGCCTACCAGTTCACGGAGAGCCAGCTGGATCTGCTGAAGCAATCGGCAGCACTGCTGAAGTCCTCGCTGACGGATGTGCCTAAGCGGATCGAAGCCCTGCATGCCCAGGTTCGTGAGCTGGGCCGCGAGAACGAATCGCTGCAGTCCAAGCTGAGCGCAACCTTTGCAGCTGAGCTGACCAGCAGTGTGATTACAGTAGGCGGTGGCACGCAGCTGTTGGCAGTATCCGTGCAAGCCGGCAATATTGATGCTCTGCGCTCGACTGCAGACGAACTGAAATCCAAGCTTCCGGATGCCGTACTGGTGCTCGGCGCAGTAATGGATGACAAGGTGAACTTTGTGGTTGCTGTGCCGCAGGACCTGGTGAAGAAAGGCTTCCACGCCGGCAAGCTGGTCAAAGAAATCGCTGCGGTCTGCGGCGGTGGCGGCGGCGGACGTCCGGACATGGCACAGGCTGGCGGCAAGGATGCCTCCAAGCTGGGCGAAGCCCTGAAGAAGGCCGAAGAGCTTGTAGCTGCATTGGCTTAACGGATTGCCTGAAATAGCTGAGAAATTCCCCGGATAAAGATACAGCGGTACTGAGGGCAACATATCAGTACCGCTGCTTTATTCACAAAATGTATAATTTTTGGGGTTATTCATTATTGACCCGGGGCTTGCAATAGCTTAAAACCCAAAAAAACATCTATTTTTGTAGATAAAATACCAAAAAAAGCGCTTTTACAGGGGCAGGATTTCCTCGTTGGGCCATGAATATGTTATGATGAAGGCAGCAAGTAAGCTGTACAGCAGCAACTTTGCGAAGCCGCCCGAATCGGGGTGATTTTGCAGAAGGAAGGTGTCACAAATGGACTCCATGGACAAAACGGTCAAATTCAATGTGAAGGGCGACGAAAAGGAAGCTTCTCCCCAGGAAATTTTACTCGCCGTGTACGACGCGCTGGTGGAGAAGGAATATCATCCGATCAACCAGATCGTAGGGTATCTACTTTCCGGAGATCCGGCTTACATTCCGCGCCACAACAATGCGAGAAGTTTGGTCCGGAGAAAAGAACGTGATGAGCTGATTGAGGAACTGGTCCGGTTCTATCTGGCCAATCATCGGGTGGACCAGCCGAAATGATGAAGAAGCTGGGACTGGATTACGGCGACCGCAGAATCGGTGTCGCCACAAGCGATATTTTCGGGTGGACAGCGCAGGCTTTGGAGACTATTGAGCGGCGCGGAAACGGCAACGAATTCGACCGTATCCGTGAACTGGTCAAGGAGTACGAAATCGGTGAGATTGTCGTTGGGCTGCCGAAGAATATGAACGGCTCAGTAGGACCCCGTGGTGAAATTTGCATCGAATTCGCAGACCAGCTGCGGGAGCAACTTGATTTACCCGTACACCTTTGGGATGAGCGTCTGACGACGGTATCTGCTGAGCGGGTGCTGATTGAAGGGGACGTCAGTCGGAAGAAACGCAAGGGGATTGTGGACAAAATGGCCGCAGCCCTGATATTGCAAAATTTTTTGGATGCTAACAGTAAAAGGTGAGGGGTGTGCGGATATGACAAACGAGCAGATCGGCCAAGAAGAAGAACCGGAAATTATCTATATTCCTGATGAGGAAGGTAATGAAGAGGAATTTGAGGTCATCATGAAGTTTGAAGTCGACGGATCGGATGCGAAGTATATGATGGTGGTTCCACTTGATTCTGAGGATGAAGAGACTGATGAAGTCTATGCGTTCCGTTACGAAGAAGACGGCGACGACTTGCAGCTGTTCATGATTGAGAATGACGAGGAATGGGCGATTGTAGAAGAAACCTTCAATACTTTGGTAGACGAGCTGGATGGAGGAGCGGAGAATGACTGATTTTTCCGCTGATCAAGCGGTATGGACTTCGAAGCTTAAAGAGGTATACGGAGAAACAGTAGAACTGGAAGATGAGCAGGGCAAGTCTTCCGTTTACGATATTATTGCTGAATTTGCTGTCGGTGATCGTGCTTATGCTGTTTTGGCCGGTTCTGGAAGAGCTGCGGAGCAGGAAATTCTGCGGATCGTGGTTTCTCCTGACGGGCTTCCTGAACTGGAGAGCATTATGGACGATGAAGAGTGGGAGGATGTTTCCGAGCTGTACGATGAGCTTACCTTCCCGGCTGAAGACACCGAATAATCCAATAGCATTAGCACGGAAGAGGGCGGATTTTTTTCCGCGCTCTTTTTGCTTGGAATGCAGGAAAATAAAAATATGTTGAATTTAAAACAATACAATTTTATACTTTATAGTCGGAAAGTGAGGCGTAACATTTGAAAGCCGTGATCCGCACTGTGCTCATTATAATCCTTGTCCTTGCAGCTGCTGCAGGGGGAGGAGCATGGTATATCTGGAATGGAATGCAGCCGGTAGAGCCCGCAGGGCCGGCCGTGACGGTTACAATAGAGAAGGGTATGGGAAGCTCACAAATTGCTGACCTGCTGGAAGAGAAGGGAATCATCAAGAACGGATTGTTTTTTAAAGGGTATCTAAAATGGGTCCAGGAAGGCTCCAGCTTCAAGGCAGGAAATTATAACGTGAGCCCGGGGGACTCTTATGATACCTTGATCAGCCGGATGAATGCAGGGGATGTCGTGAAGGAAGATACCGTTGTATTCACGATACCCGAAGGGTACACTGCGACTCAGGTTGCAGATAAGCTGGCTGAAGCGTGGAATCAGAAGGCAGAGGTGTTCCTGCAGTTGATTGATTCAGGTGCGGGCCTTGAGGCAGTAGGAACTTTAGGAATCCCGGAGAATAAGGAGCTGCGGCACCGTCTTGAAGGGTATCTGTTCCCGGAAACCTATGAGCTGGCCAAGGACAGTACTCCGCAGGAGGTCATTGAAGCCATGCTGGAGCAGCTGGTGAAGAAGCTGGACACGATCCCTGAGTGGAAGGCGAAGCTGGCGAACCGTGGGCTTACCTTGCATGAGCTGATGACGGTTGCTTCGCTCGTAGAGCGTGAGGTGGTAGTGAACGAGGAACGACCGCTGGTCGCCGGTATCATTTATAACAGACTGGACAAGGGCCAGAAGCTGGAGATTGATGCTACGGTCCAATATTTACTGGACAAGCAGAAGGAACGGCTCTACGAGAAGGACCTGAAGGTGGACAGCCCTTATAATACGTACAAGCAGGAAGGATTGCCGCCTGGACCGATCAGTAGCCCGGGGCTTGCTTCTATTGAAGCCGCAATGACTCCTGAGGTATCGGAATATTTCTTCTATGTCACCAAGAAGGATGGCTCTCAGGCGCATTTATTCGCCAAGACCTACAAGGAACATTTAGCCAATATCGAAAAAAGCAAACAAAATCAGTAGGAAAAGCGCTACAATAGTATTGATGCAATAGGCACAGGAGGTAACACAATGAATAACAAACCGGAGCTGCTGGCGACAGCAGCCTCGCTGGAAGAAGCGGCAGCTTTGCTTGCGGCAGGCGCAACTGCGCTGCTGATCGGGGATGACCGTTTCGGCATGCGGCTCGCCGGGCATTTCTCGCTGGAAGATACTTCAGCGGCTGTAAAGCTTGCACATGATACAGGCGGTAAGGTGTACGTAAGCATAAACGGGCTGATCTCCAATAAAATGCTGGAAGAACTGCCTGCTTACATCAAAGCCATCGGCGAATTGGGTGTAGACGGGGTCGAATTCGGAGACCCTGCTGTCCTGGCAGCTGTGAAGGCGGAAGCGCCAGGGCTGAAGCTGCACTGGAATGCAGAAATGACCTCTACCAATTACGCCACAGCCAATTATTGGGGCAGTAAGGGAGCTTCGCGGGTCGTTCTGGCACGTGAGCTGAATATGGACGAAATGACCGAAATGGTGCCTCATCTGCAAGTAGAGGCCCAGGTCCAGGTACATGGCATGACGAATATTTATCATTCCAAGCGTAAGCTGGTAGCCAGTTACATGTCTCATCAGGGACGTCCGGGTGATGGTGGCAGTCTTGGCAAGGAGCGCGGGCTTTTCCTGATAGAAGCAGAACGGCCGAATGAGAAATTCCCGATATATGAGGATGAGAACGGAACACATATTATGAGCTCGGACGATATTTGTATCCTTGAGGATCTGCATTTCCTGCTGAAGGCTGGCGTGCACAGCCTGAAGATTGAAGGGCTGCTGAAGCCGGTAGCTTATAACGTTGCCGTAGTTAAGGCTTACCGCCATGCTATTGACTTGTATGCTGCCGATCCCGCCGGATATGCTTACGATGAGGCCTGGATGGATGAGATCCGGGCGCTGCAGGACCCTGAGCGTGAACTGTCGTTCGGCTTCTTCTACAAAGAACAGGTATATTAAAATATATAAAAAGCATTGTCTCAGCTTTTGCAATGGATTGTCTAGGCTACATTATAGTGTAAGCAGCGGAGGGGAAGTTTGAACTGGAGGAGCGTCAGCGTTCGCCTTTGTCGGCGGATTTCACCGCTAAGCGGTATAAATCAAGAAATCTGCAGACAACAGCGACCGGAAGTCCAAACATTCCCCGCAGTTGCGCCTTCACACCAAATGCCGGCCGTTCAATCTTGCAGTAGCTGCGACAATTAGGAGGGAGAACAGGAATGGGAACCATGACCAAGCCCCAATTCAAGGGGAAACGTTATCGTCTGGACAAACCGGAGCTCCTGGCTCCGGCAGGAAACTTAGAGAAATTGAAATTCGCCGTGCATTATGGCGCGGATGCAGTATATATCGGAGGACAGAAATACGGCTTGCGCTCGGGAGCAGATAACTTTACCTTTGAGGAAATGCGCGAGGGTGTTGAATTTGCCAAGAAGTATGGCGCCAAAGTATTCGTAGCGACGAATATCTATGCTCACAATGAAGACATCGCCGGGATTGAAGAATACCTGCGTAACTTATATGAGGCCGGGATTGCGGCCATTATTGTAGCCGATCCGGTAATTGTAGACACCGCGCTCCGCCTTGTACCTGGCCTTGAGGTACATCTTAGTACCCAGCAGTCCACGCTCAACTGGCAGGCAGTATCTTTCTGGAAGCAGGAAGGACTGCCGCGGGTCGTGCTTGGCCGGGAGACCAGCTTAGAGGAGATTGCCGAGATCAAGCAGCATGTGGACATCGAGATCGAGAGCTTCATCCACGGTGCGATGTGCTCCTCGTACTCCGGACGTTGTGTGTTGTCCAATCACTTTACAGACCGCGATTCCAACCGCGGGGGTTGCTGCCAGTCCTGCCGCTGGAAATACGACCTGTTCGAGGATGGCCGTCCGGAAGGAACCTGGGTATCGGAAGAGGACCAGGCAGTGGCGCCTCAGGCATTGCAGCCTGGCGTAACCCAGCTGCCGCTGCATCAGCCGGAGGATAATCCGTTCTCGATGGGTTCGAAGGATTTGTGCATGCTGGAGAGTATTCCTGACCTGATCGAAGCCGGGATTGACAGCTTCAAGATCGAAGGCCGAATGAAGTCGATCCATTATGTGGCAACGGTGGTTAATGCGTACCGCAAAGCGATTGATGCTTATATGGCTGACCCCGAGGGTTATGTGCTGAAGCCAGAATGGCTGGAGGAGCTGCAGAAGGCTGCTAACCGTCCGCTCAATACAGGTTTCTTCTACGATACGCCGGATCATGAGGATCATATTTATGAGCCGGAGGAAAAAGCGGCACCTTATGATTTCGCCGGCCTGGTGCTGGAATATGATGCGGAGAGCGGCATGGCACTTGTCCAGCAGCGCAATAACTTCAAACCGGGCCAGGAAGTGGAATTCTTCGGACCGGATGACACCTTCTTCAAGCAGACCGTCGGCGAGCTGTGGGACGAGGCGGGGAATCCGCTGGATGTTGCCCGTCACCCGCTGCAGCGGGTGCGCATGAAGGTCGACCAGCCTGTAGCTTACTTTGACATGATGCGTAAAAGAAAATAAAGTTATAAGAAAGATTTAAAGGGATGTCCTTCTTCTAGAAGGGCGTCCTTTTTTTGCGTAAATACCTTGGAATCCGCCGGAAAGCGGGCTGGATCTGAAGAAAGATGAATGTGGAATGAACTTTCCGGCGGCTCCCCGGAGCAGGATACCTCTTACTGAAGCGGACTGAGAATCCGCCAATTTGCCAAAAGCCTGCCTAATCTGGATGAATCGGACTAAAAATCCTTTATCTTGTTCTTCTAAGCTTCAAATGAGCTGATTCAGAACAATTAACGGAATCTCAGTCCGGTTGTCGCGAGATTTTGCCTGATTTGGCCGAATAGCGGAATCTCAGTCCTCCTCACAAGCCGATGTGTCCATGAAGCGTCTGCCAAGTTCCGGCTGGAAATAATGCAGCATGGGAGCTTCATACACTCCGGTTTGATTCACCCGTAGGGGGTTTAGTTCTAGACCAAAATACTAATGCAGTTCGACAAAAACATAGAAATTTTAAAGAAATTTCTATAAAATACTAAGAAAAATGAGCCTTTGTGCCGATATATACCACAGGTAACGCTTACATACGACGTCTAATCTAATTGGCAGGTGATTGTAATGGGGGCTCCAAATCCGGAGAGCGACAGAGACAAACCGAAAGAGAGAAGGATTAAAGTGGGAAAGAACAGTAAAAAGCCTAAGGTTGTACAAAAGGCTGAGACAGGCCAAACAGGTGATACCCAGACAACAAGTAAAGCGGCAGTTCAAAAACTAACTTTAAAGAACGTCCTGAATGGTTCAGTACGCCAGGTAAAGAGAGTTAACCCGCTGAGATCAGTTGGTGTTAAGCTTTTCCTGATATTCTTATCTTCAATTGTGATTGTTGTGCTGTTCCTGGGGATTCTGTCTTACAACAAAGCCAAGAATACCATTAAGGATAATGTTTCCGAAGCCAACCGGCAGACGATTATCCAAACTTCTGAGAAGCTTGATATTACCTTGAAGCAGTATGAAAATTTGGCACTTCAGCTGTATTTCGATACGCAAATGCAATCGAATCTGAATGAGCTTGCAACTGCTGCGAGCAGTTATGATAAATTTGTGGCTACAGATGCCATCAGCAAGAAGCTCTCCAGCCAGACTACAACAGATTCTAATATCGTAGCGATCTCACTGATTCCTGAGGACCCTGCGATGACGATAATATCGAGCGGGAGCTCCGGTCTTACCATGGACGGCTTAAGAGATCAGGAATGGTACAAGACTGCTGTCAAAAATTCAACCTCGTATGAGCCTTACTATACCTCGGAAGCGAAGTCCGCACAGAACTACTGGTTCCCGACTTCCGTTAAAGGCGATGGCGGCAAGAATATCGCTATGGTCAGATCGCTCAAGAACCTGGGCTCGAATGCAGGTTATGTTGTATTGCTTGAGCTTAAGAGCACTTTGCTTGAAGAAGCCTTCGAGAGCGTGAAGCTTGGGGACGGTTCGCGGATTCAGCTGGTATCACCGGAAGGAATGGTAGTTGCTTCTTCCGTACCGGCAGAGGACGGCAAGGTGTCAGAGCTTAACTTTATTATGGAGAGCAAGAAGAACAGCGAGAGTCAGGAAGCCAAGGATGCGAGCGGCAAACATGTACTGGCTGTGTACAACCCGATGGAGAAGGCAGACTGGAAGCTCGCCGGAGTTGTTCCTACCGGCCAGCTGGTTGAAGCTGCCACTCCGATTCTGTTCACAACATTTATAGCGGCTGGAGCTGCAGCTCTGCTTGCCATTCTGGTTGGCTTCTGGATGGTACAGATGATTGCCAAGCCGCTGGCACGTCTGAAGGATCTTATGGTTCAGGGGGCCAAGGGTGACCTTAGCGTCCGTACAGAGTATGTCTCGAAGGATGAGATCGGAGATCTGTCCGCTTCTTTCAATCTGATGATGGGGCGGATCACCGAACTGGTTGCCCAGACAACGGAAACTGCGCGAGAGGTGCTTGAAACAGCCAATGATCTGGGCGACGCTTCCCGCAAGACGGCGATTTCTGCCAAGGAGATTGCTGCTGCTACAGAAGAGATTGCTGGCGGGGCCGGAAGTCTGGCACAGGAGGCGGAACGCGGCAATGAACTGACGGATCTAATTGCTACGCAGATGCAAAGTGTGATTGCTGCTAATTCCGAGATGGATCAGGCCGCCCGCGGAGTAGGGGAAGCCAGCGGACACGGTGCCAGCCAGCTCGAAGCGCTGCTGGAACAGACGGGCCGCACCGGTGAGATGACAAGCGCACTGGTGGACCGGGTCAACAACCTGAAGGACACGGTATATTCCGTGATTAAGGTACTGGATGTAATGAAGAATATTACCCAGCAGACGAATATCCTGTCTCTAAATGCAACGATTGAAGCGGCAAGAGCGGGTGAAGCAGGCAGAGGGTTCATGGTGGTTGCCGGTGAAGTCCGGCAGCTCGCTGACCAATCCAAGCAGTCTATCGCCCTGGTTGCCGGCATTACAGACAAGATTATGGCTGAAATGGATGAGACAGTAGCAGTGCTGTCAGAAGTGGCCCCGCTGTTCAAGGAACAGATGAGTTCAGTCAAGAGTACCAGTGACATCTTCGTATCGGTGAAGGGACAAATGGAAGACTTCATTACCAGCCTCGAATCGGTCACCGGTGCCATCGACAGCCTGAATCATTCCCAAGGCGTGTTGTCCGATGCCATGAGCAATGTAAGTGCGGTTGCGCAGCAGTCTTCGGCCACCTCTGAAGAAGTTGCTTCCCTCAGCAATGAGCAGCAGAATGTTAGTGATCAGCTCGTATCGCTGTCCGGTAAGCTGCAGAGTGCATCGACACAGCTGGAGAGCAAGCTGTCCCTGTTTAAGATCTAAGCATTCGGCAACGTACAATAACAAATTGAATCGTTCCGGGCATATATATGTTGCATTCCGCCGCTTCTTTCCATCCGGGAAGGAGCGGTTTCTTTATGCTTGTACATCGGTTTGCGACCCCGTATAATAATTTTGTTAGCTAAAAGTTATGATTTCCGAAAAAGTTAGCAACACTGAATAAAGACTCGTTATGTTAAACCGTGAATAGTATCTGGAGGTCTTATATATGGCTAAGAAAGTCACTATGCAAAAAATCGCCGACCATCTCGGCGTTTCCAAGTTTGTCGTGTCCAAATCCCTGTCCGGCAAAGGCGGTGTCAACGAAACTACCCGGGAGAGGGTCATTCAGGCGGCTTCGCAATTAGGTTACTTCACTCAAAAGAATGCCTATGTTCAAAGTATCAAACGCCCTCCGCAGCCTGTGGACAGTGACCGGAACAAACAGTCAGTCCTGGTGCTTATGCCTAATATCCGTTCGCAAACCCAGGATTCCCTATACTGGGGGAAGATTGTTGACGGCATTGCACTTGCGCTGGACCAGGAAGGTCTGGGCATGGTCATAGTCTCTGAGCACCGGACGGATAACTTCGTCAATATTCTCAACCCTAGCGGACTGCTCGGGCTGATTGGCGTGGGCCAGATCTCGACCTCACTGCTGCTGGAGGTGCACCGTATCGGCCTGCCGATGGTGCTGATTGACCATGAAGATCCGCTTATTCCAAGTGATACGGTATTCGCCAATAATACGGATTGCATGACCCGGCTCAGCAATCATCTGATGGGCACGGGACACACGGAGCTGCATTTTATCGGAAATATCCGCTATTCCCGCAGCTTCCGAGACCGCTGGATCGGCTTCCGCAGCGCCCTGGAAGAGAATGGAATGAGGACGCCTGCCGGTGATGATGAAATGCTGCAGCTGGAGGGAATGGATGATGGCACTTTTGATGAGAGCTTTAAGCAATGGATGCACATACGCAAGAAAACCAAAAGTCTGCCAACCGCGCTAGTCTGTGCCAATGATTTCATTGCGCTCACCATTAGTGATCTGCTCAAAGCAGAAGGTTTTGCGATCCCGGGTGATGTTTCGGTAACCGGCTTTGACAATATTGAGGACGCCACACGGGGGGTTCCCCCGCTCACTACTGTACATGTTCCAAAAGAGGCAATGGGCCGGGCGGCTGTAGAGAAGCTGCTGAACCGTATCCATAATCCTGCCGCACCGCTGGAGAAGATCCTGATTGCTGCCGACATTGTCCACCGGGATTCGGTGGCTGGACCAAGAGCATAGTTGGAATTATCAGTGCGTCTGAGCCGCTGTCCGCTATCCGCGCGTTAACTGCTGCTCTGAACACGCCGTTTCCTTTACACTCGATTCGCTACCCGTAGAATGGAGACGCATAAGTAAGCAGCGAAGGTATAATTGTTGTACTAAAATAGGAAATGTCCCGGTTATAGTTTCTCTTTTTGGTCTGAGCACACGCCTATATAATTTGGACATCAGTTAAGAGAAGGGTGTGACGTTACACATGGCCGCGATTCCGCAGAACGAGCAGGCTCTGCACCGGTTCATTTCAATAATCTGTTCACCGCTGTCCATCGTTCAATATGTTCTTACGAAACGTGATGCTCTAACCTACAAGCCCCCTGGAGAAATGATTCCTGTGCGGGATGTCTGCCTTCATGCCCAAGTTATGGGGAAGGGAGACCACACCGTAATTCTGGAAGCGGGTATGGGGGGATCATCCCTGGACTGGTCCATGGTGCAGCCGGAGCTGTCGCAGTATGCCAAGGTAGTCTCATATGACCGGGCAGGCCTGGGGTGGAGCGGGAGCGGCAGCCAGCCGGAAAGTGCAACCTGCAGGAAATACGTCCGCGAGCTCAGGGAACTGCTGAAGGCAATGGACTGCAAGCCTCCCTATATTTTGGTGGGCCACTCCTATGGAGGTATGATTGTGAGATGTTTTGCGGGGGAATATCCGGATGAAGTGGAAGGGCTCCTGCTGGTTGATGCTGTACATGAGAGCCGTTATCTTACGGATGAAATGAGCAACCGCCGAAAACAGCAGCGGGAGGCGAACAGACGGCAATATAAGCTAGGTTATCTGTTCGCGCCTGCGGGGATTCCCCGTTTGCTAAGAAGGCCTGTAGGAGGGCGGAGACTCCCGGCAGCTATCCAAAAAAACGCCTCAAGTCTGGGATACCGTAAGAGTGCTTACCGGGCCGCATATGCGGAACTGCTCTGCGCGGAAGAGAGTGCCCTGCAGCTGAAGGCGGCAGAGCCGCTAAGCAGCAAGCTGCCCATTACAGTGCTTAGCGCGGGCAGTCCGGATGAAGAATGGAAGCTAGGCCAGCAGCGCTTAGCCAGGTTGACCCCAAATGTACAGCATATTACCGAAGAAGATCCCCGGCATTCCATCCCCATACACAGACCGGAGACTGTCGTTAAATACGTCACCGAATTATTGAATACCTTATAGCCAGCGGATCAAACGAATAAAAGGCAGTACCGGCAGATCATTCTGCAGGTACTGCCTTTTTACTGGTAGAGACACTTCATGAGCTCTTCCTTCAGACGGAATTACAGCTGCAATTACAGCTGGAGATTCCGGTCAATCAGGGCAATGCGCTGCTGGACACAGGCATAAGTGCGGAGCGGATCTTCAGGAGTATTCAGCACATAATCAAGCATTTGCTCTACTGAAGTGGTAGCTACATGAATCCGGGTGTCGGAGGAAGCGTAGTAGATGTAGATGTCTCCGTTGTCCCGGGCGATTACGCCGTTGCAGAATACAACGTTGGATACATCGCCGATGCGTTCTTCACCGTCCGGAGCGATAAAATGTCCGCCGGGAGCATGGGTAACCTTGTTCGGCTCATTCAGATCGGACAGGAATGCGTACAGTACATAACGCAGTCCGGCAGCAGTGTTGCGGACACCATGGGCGATGTGCAGCCAGCCTTGAGGGGTTTTGACCGGTGCCGGGCCCTGGCCGTTTTTCACTTCCTTGATCGTATGATAATAACGCTGATCCATAATGGATTCGCTGGTAATTACAGCATTCTCAATAGTATCGGACAATCCCCAGCCGATGCCGCCGCCGGAGCCTGCATCAATGAACCCGTCCTGCGGGCGGGTGTAGAAAGCATATTTGCCGTCTACGAATTCAGGATGCAGCACTACATTACGCTGCTGGGCAGAGCCGGTCTTGAGGTCAGCCAGACGTTCCCAGGTCTTCAGGTCCTTAGTGCGGGTGATCCCGCACTGGGCGACTGCGCTGGACAGATCACCGTGCGGGGCAGCGGGATCTTTACGCTCAGTGCAGAAGAGGCCGTAGATCCAGCCGTCGGCATGTTTCACCAGACGAATATCGTAGACGTTGATATCCGGATCTTCAGTTTCCGGCAGGACAACCGGATGATCCCAGAAGCGGAAGCCGTCTACACCGCTGTCGCTCTCGGCCACAGCGAAGAAGGATTTGCGGTCATTCCCCTCGACACGGGCCACAATGTAGAACTTGCCGTCCAGCTCAATAGCCCCCGGATTAAAGATGCCGTTCACGCCGATCCGTTCAGCGAAATAAGGATTGGTTGCCGGGTTAAAGTCATAACGCCAGATCAGCGGCGCATGCTCTGCAGTGAGCAGCGGGTACCGATAACGGTCATAGGTACCGTTGCCAAAGGGAACCTTCTCATTTTTGCGGGCAATCAGTGATTCATACCGTTCTGTTAACTGCGCCTTGCGTTCTCTGAATAATGTGCTCATTATTTAGTCTCCTTTGAGGTTGTTGTCAATCTTCCGATCATTTCAAAGCAGGCTCTGCTGTTATGATAAGGGCATTTCCAGGCACTGACCTTGGCTGCATGCTCCAGCGGCTGCAGGGATTCATCAACGGCCCAGAACCACTCGCCTAATGTATGATCGACCATGTAGCTGTTAGTGAACGTCCAAGCTGCCTCGGCAGCCTCGCGGAAGCGTGGATCTCCGGATAGCTGGTAGGCATTATAGAAGCCCACGATTGCTTCCGCCTGCGGCCACCAGTCTTTATTCTTATCCAGCAGCCCATTATGATCGGCTTCATTCCAGATTCCGCCGTCAGTGTCAATGCCTTCAGCCAATGTAGCTTCGGCCATGGACAATGCAACTGCCAGCACCCGGTGCAGCAGCTCTTCATCCCCAAGCACTTCAGCCGCTTCAACCAGCAGCCAGCTGCCTTCGATATCGTGGCCGTAGGAGATATGGTCGGACTTGATATTCCACTCTTCATCCAGGAACAGATGGAAATGCTTGCCTTCAGCATCAATGATGTGGAGGAGCATAACCTCAATCAGCTCAGCCAGCCGGACCCGCAGCTCCTCGGATTTCCACACGCGGTACAGGCCGGTGTAGCCTTCAAGCACATGCAGATGGGTGTTCATCGACTTCTTCTCATTCATGTCCTTGCTGCTGAGGCTTAAATTCTCAGTCATCTGCCACTGCTCAGAAAGGGCTTCGATATAACCTTTATTAAGCGGATCATATCCGTGTTGCTCGACTAGACGGAACAGTGCCACAGCCTGATCAAGCGCATCCTGGCGTCCGGTGGCATGATGGAACTCGGCCAGGGCATAGATGGCGAAAGCCTGGCCGTAGATCTGTTTTTTGCGTTCGGAAGGGGCTCCCAGCGCATCAACCATCCAGTAATAGCCGCCGTACTCGGTGTCAGTGAAATATTGAAGCAAATAGGCGTAGGCCCGTTCAGTCATAGTCAGATATTCAGCGTCACCATACATGCGGTAAGCGCTCGCAAACGTCCACAGAATCCGTGCGTTCAGCACCAGGCTTTTTCCGGCCTCCGGATTGGTATTCATCTGGTTGTCAATTTCACCTACAAATCCGCCATGCTGTTCATCCAGGGTATGCTTCATCCAGAAGCTGAGGATATTGTCTTTCAGCTCTGCTTCCATTTCATTCCGCCAAATCAGGGGCGATTTCGTCATGTGGTTGTTCACTCCTAAACAGTAATGGTAGATATTGAAATCCGGCTACAGGGTAGACAAGGATTTCGTCTTGGAACCGTAATACGCTTCGATAATGCCGGCCGCCGGTTTGCCGTACATGCAGTAATCATCGTTGCCCGCAGCTTCGTCCAGCGGATAGAGCTGTGCCGGCCAATCCCACAGCATGAAGCCCCGTACCCAGTCCCGCTTCCCGCAGGCGCCGAACATGGCAAGGTAGAACCGGCTTTGCTCTTCAAGATCCGGGCCGCCCTCGAGATTCCAGTCATTCGGGATGGCGGCACTGCCGGTCCGGCTGGACCAGCTCACAGCCGATACAGAACATCTAGAAGCCGCTCTCTTCGGCAAGCACAGCATAATGAAGGATAAAGGCTGTATAGGAACGGAACCACTCTGACCATTTCGGCTCACAGGAAACATCCTTGTCGAAGAAGTTGATATGAGCCCGCCATGTGCCGTCTGCCGTCTGCACAATTCACAATGGGCTTCAGGCAAACCTTCAGTTCAAGTGATTTTGCCTGGCGGATGGCCCAGCGTACCTCTTCATCACTGACCGTAGGTTCCGACCAATAAGGGATTTCTGTAGATTGCGGGGTAGCTTGAAGTGCGCTGAATGCGATGGCGGTCCAATTCGCACCGGTAAACCTCTTCATCAGCTCCATGGAAGACTCCGCTGCATCATTGGCCCAGGAAAAATAATAATTTATTTGTATTTTGTTATTATGTTATTGTTATTTAATGATAACAATAATACAATTAAGTTATAACGCTTTTTATGAATGTTTTCAAGAGGGAATTGCGTGGGAAGCCTGAGACGAGCCGTCGAGAGTCAAATACCGCTCCAAGAACTTCGTACTTACGCCGGAAGAATGGTATGAGGAGAGCGGTTTCGTGATCAATGTGCTCTTCCCGTGCGCGACCTTGAATGATGCCGAAACGGGCCGCATTGCAATCTACTACTGGGCGGCTGACAATTATGTAGTGTTGCATATACGACAGTGCAGGAAATCATCAACTACGTGATCGACACCCATGAAGAGGTTGGCGATGATGCGGATTTGGGTAAAATCTAGATCGAATCTAGGCCGAATAAGGAAGCATTCATCTCATACAACAAAATCACAGCGATAAAGGATCTGATGGTATATTATTAATACTGGCCTTGTGCGGAAATCATTCCCTACAAGAATACAGCAGATCCGGCGGTGATTTTTTGAGCAAGTCAACAGTTCGCGGTAAAAGTATTCTAACTCGGCTGCATCCCTCCAAGTCGCTGGGGGTGCGGCTTTTTCTCGTGTTTTTCGTTGCGACGATGGGAATTGTTCTGTCTTTGGGCTATACATCCTACTCTGTTGCCAAACAAACTATCGAGAACAATGCACTGTCCGCTAATCAGCAGACAGTCGAGCAAACGGCAGAGAAGCTTGATGTGACTCTGCTGCGTTTTGAAGATAATCTGGGACAGCTGTTCTACAACAAGGATATTCAGCAGGCAGTCTCAGAAGAAAGTACTGCTGCCGCAGGCGGGGGTATGGAACATGCCGCTGTGATCAGTGGCGAGTTGAACCATTGGCTCACTGCAGTTACTAATGTGCAAGCGGTTTATTTGATTCCTCTAAATGAAGCTCTGCCTGCCGCGTCAGCGGGGGCTGTGGACAATGAATTCCTGGCGGGTGTCCGCAAAGCTTCGTGGTACAAGCAGCTGCAGGATAAGCCGCAGGGCTTGTGGATTACCGAGGCACTGAAGCAAGGGGAAGCAGAAGGCGTGGTCCATTTCGCCAAATCCGTAGCGGGGGAAGCCGGAAGCTCAGGATACATAGCGGTCTGTGACATCAAGACTACGGAGTTGGCCAGCCAGCTCAGCAAAGTCGATCTGGGGATGGACTCTTATATCCAACTGCTGACTACCAAAGATGAGATGATTGCCTCTTCCCAGCATGAGGAGACAGACACGTATCTTCGCTTGGGCGGCACCCTGTTCAAGGGACTCAGCGAGAGCACAGGGTCCCTGCCGACCAAAGATGAGAAGGGCAAATCCATTCTTGCCGTGTATGGTACGCTGCAGAGCTCGGGCTGGAGACTGCTGGGCGTTGTCCCTTCCGAGAATCTGATTAAGGATGCGGGACGTATCCTTAACACCACCTACATAGCAGTGGCTGCCGCTGCACTCATCGCCATTCTCATTGGCTTCTGGATGGTACGGATGGTCTCGCGGCCGCTGTCGCACCTGCGGGACCTGATGTTCCAAGGGGCAGAAGGTGACCTGCGTGTGCGTACAAAGGTAGTCTCGAATGATGAAATCGGCCAGCTGTCAGGCTCCTTCAACATGATGATGGAACGGATCACAGAGCTGGTCGTGCACACCAATGAAACTGCACGTGAAGTGCTGGAGACAGCAGATGCCCTGGGCAATGCATCCCGCGAGACCGCTGTAGCCGCACAGGATATTGCCGCAGCAACTGAACAGATTGCCGGCGGTGCAGGGAATCTGGCGCTGGAAGCAGACCGCGGAAATGAGATGACCGCCCAGATCTCCGAGCGGATGGATGCGGTGATTGCTGCGGCCCAGGAGATTGGCGGGACCGCACATAGCGTGGAGGCGTCCAGCAGAGAGGGTGTCGTCAAACTGCAGGAGCTGTTGGGCAGAACGCAAGAGACCGGCGATAGGACAGGGAAGCTCGTGATTAAGGTCAATGAACTCAAGGATACCACCTCGTCAGTCATCCGGGTGCTTGAGGTCATGCAGAACATTACCCAGCAGACCAATATTTTATCGCTTAATGCTACTATTGAAGCAGCCCGGGCAGGCGAAGCGGGCAAAGGCTTCACCGTGGTCGCTGATGAAATCCGTCAGCTGGCTGAACAGTCCAAGCGTTCCATTGCAGTAGTGGCTGAGATCACCGACAGAATTATGAATGACATGCATGAGACTGTAGCCGCATTATCCGAGGTGGCACCTTTGTTTGGAGAACAGATGACCTATGTACAGAACACCAGTGAGATCTTCATCAGCGTGCAGGGTCAAATGAATCATCTGATCACCCGGCTGGATTCCGTGTCATCGTCGATAGACGGGCTGAACCACTCGCAGAGAGTGCTGTCCGAGACGATTGGCAATGTCAGCTCGTTTGCGGAAGAATCCTCTGCCACCTCCGAGGAGGTGGCATCCCTCACCGGCGAGCAGGAGAGCGTAAGCGAATATTTGGTCAATCTCTCCGCCAAACTGGAGAATGCCTCATCCAAGCTTAAAGAACGATTGTCTAAATTTAGCGTGTAAGCTGTGAGTGTTAACCGCTTTTCCTTCTGGGGAAGCGGTTTTTTTGCGGGTTGGGGTGGGCATAATAGAACCCATAGTTCAGCAGCCCACTTGATGGAGGAATAACACTTGCAGAAGCTGGTTCACAAACGTATATTTTGGAGTCTGCTGATTCTGTCTGTGCTCGTTGCAGGCTTGATCATCAGACTGGCCTGGGTCCAGCTGCTGATGAAGAATCAGCAGGTAAGCAGCAGCGGGTACACGATGGCACAGATGGCTGAAATTCAGAGCGAGCGGGAGACAGTACTGGACAGTGGGCGGGGCCGGCTCTATGACAGGAACGGAGAACCGCTGGCCGGAGAGACTGTATGGACAGCGGCACTGTTTCCGCAGGAAGAATCACTTCCGCTGCATACGGTTACCGGGGAGCCTGCCGGGGATAACCAATTGCACCGCCTGGCAGAAATTCTTGGGGTCAGCTACAGCCAGCTGCAATCTACACGCACAGGGCTTAAGGAGCCGCTGCTCTGGCCCTCCGGCAAGGGGGGCACTCCGCTGGCATTGTCGTTGTCAGAGGCCCGGGAAGTGGAAGAGCTGGGAATTGAGGGGGTTAAGGCGCTACCCTTTGCCCGCAGATATGATGGAGCCGCTTCAGGACGGCAATGGCTTGGTTATTTGTCTGAAGCTTCGGGTGAAGCGCTACGGCAATCACCGACTGGTCTGCGGATTCCGCGTACAGGTACGGACGGGCTGGAGAAAACACTGGAGCCGCTGCTGCAGGGAGTGGGGCATACGGAGGCGGTTGCCCAGGTGGATGCCCGGGGAAACCGTGTTCCAGGCAGTCCGATTATAGTCAAAGCACCGGGGAATCCTTATTACCCGCTGTCTTTATATACCACGATTGATAAGAAACTACAGGAGAGTATTGAGCAACTGGCCGCAGAAGCGAACGTAAAGGAGGGGGCAGTTGTAGTCCTGGATAGCCAGAACGGCGATATTGCCGCGATGGTATCCTTGCCGTTCTACAACCCGGAGCAGATCTCACCGCAAGGAGGGGAGTGGAACAACCGGGCGCTGCAGGCAGCGGTACCCGGGTCCATCTTCAAGATAGTCACTGCCGCTGCTGCCCTGGAGGCCGGATTAACTTCACCGGAGGAACCGTTCTATTGTAATGGGGAATACGGTAAATACGGATTAACCTGCCTGAACGGCAAAGGACACGGCGCCCTTACGATGGCGCAAGGGTTCGCCGTGTCCTGTAATACCGTGTTCGCCACGCTTGCCGAGCGGCTTAGTGGAGCACAACTTAATGCTGCTGCTCTGGCACTTGGCCTTGGACGGGACATCGGCTGGCAGGCGGAGAATACGCTGGGCCTTCCACTGCTCCGGCCGCTCTCCGGGGAGCAGACGGGGACGATCTTCACCACGCTGCTGCCGGATGACGGCGGGGCCAGGGTGCAGACCGCGATCGGCCAGCGCGATGTGCGGATTACGCCTCTGCAGGCGGCGAACCTCGTAGTCACGCTGCTGCATGGCGGGGAGGTTAGAGCGCCGCGTATTCTGCAGCGGGTTGCGTTTGCCAACGGCCAGACGCTGAAGGAGCTTCCGGGACATCTGGCCCCTGCCCCGCAGGGCAGAATATCGGGGGCAACCGCCCGCGTGCTGCTGTCCATGATGCGTAAAGTGGTGACAGAAGGAACAGGCAAGACGCTGCAGGGCCTTGAATGGCCGGTCGCCGGCAAATCAGGCACAGCGCAGACTCTGGTCAAAGGCGCGGCCCGCAATAATCAATGGTTCATCGGCTATGGCCCGGTAGACCATCCGAGATATGCTGTATCCGTTGCTGTCGAGAACGTGGCTCCAAGCAGTCCGCAGGCAGCTGCCAAATTATTCGGTCAAGTATTTGAGCTGCTGTCCGGGTCAACGGGGGCCTGAGTATCGTCGGTGCCTGCTGTACCTGCCGAAGCTGTACCTGCCGTATTACCCGATACGGGGCCGCCTGCTGTGGAGGGTTCAGAAGCGGCGAACGGAGACACGATGAATTCCTCCTGCGGCAGATAGATCCAGCGCTGCAGATACCCCTGCTGAATCAGCTCCTTGAGCAGGATCAGCAGGATCGGCGACAGAATAAGGCCAGCGATACCAAATACAGAGGAAGACAGAATGACGAAGGATAGCATCAGGAACGCCGAGGAGACGCCAATCGAATTTCCGGTGATTTTGGGCTCCAGCAGCTGTCTGATCACCATCACCACTGCCAGCAGAATGATCAGACCAATGGCCAGTGAGGTATTGCCGACAATGAATAAATAAATGATCCAGGGGATCAGAATCGCCGGTACTCCAAGTAGTGGCAGCAGGTCGAACAAGGCGCAGATCAGAGCTAGAGTAAGAACATTTCCAGTCTGCAGGATCAGCAGTCCGGCGAGAACGATCACGAAGGTAATGCTGATCAGAATCAGCTGGGCTTTTAGATAAGAACCGATAGCCTTGAACACATTCCCCTGCAGGAAAGCGTAAGCCGTCTTAAAGGTCTTGGGCAGCTTGTCATGGGCAATCCGGCGCCAGTCCTTAATCTCCATACTGAGAAAAAAGGCCAGAATAATCGCAATGCCGAAATTAGCCATAAAGGAAGAGAAGGAGCCAAGCACACCGATCATATATTTAAAGAAGGTGACCATCCACGTCGAGAGGACATTGGTAGCATCGGTGAAATAACCGTTCAGCTTATCTGTGAGATCGGGCGGGAGCGCATCGATTTTTTGCTGGAGATAGGTGGTAGCCTCAGTAAAATGCTGCTGGACTATGTATGTATATCTGGGCAGATTATCCTGGAATTGAATGACCTGGGTCGTAATTAGCAGTCCGGCAGCAAATAAGGCGCCAAGCAGGATCACTAGGAAGAGGACCACGGAGATAGCGGAGGCAAAAGGCTTAGCCATTCCCTTGCGGTTCAGGAACCGGGCCAGCGGCTCAATCAGCAGGAAGACAAAAAAGGACAGGAACACAGGAGCGGCCAGCTGATACAGCTTACTGAATCCCAGCATCACGAGATACAGCGTCAGGATAACCAATCCGATGTCGAAAAAAGTGCGCCAATATTTTTTGTACAGCGGCAGCATAGAGATAAACGACTCCTTTTCTAGATAAATTTACAATAATCACTTCAATTCATTGTACACGATTTTATTAAAAAAGCGTCTATTTCTTTGGCAGCTGTGTTAAAATAGGGGGTAATGTTTTTTGAATGCACTACTTGTCGCCACAACGGTATTGTCCTCTTGCAGGACAGCAGACGCTTCTACTTACTCTACTTGGCCGTATCACACGTAAGACGAGCCAAAGTCAACTCTGGAAAAGCGGGGAATTTACATGCAGACTTTGCTGCTCTGGCTATTTTATATCTCTACCTTTTATGCTTTCATTCCTGGAATGATCAGCCGGATATTTGGTTATCGTGTCTTTCGAAAGGGAATCGGGCGCACGGATTACGGCCTGACCTTTGATGATGGACCTGACCCGCACTATACACCGTTATTGCTGGATTTGCTTAAGCGTTATGGGGCTAAGGCGACTTTCTTCGTGGTCGGTGCACATGCTGAAGCACATCCGGAGATTATTAAGCGTATGCATGATGAAGGGCATCTTATCGGGATTCACAATTATGTGCACAAGACGAACTGGCTGATGCGTCCGGCAACGGTGAGGAAGCAAATTCAGCGGACCGATGATATTATCTTCAAAATAACCGGCGAGCGCAGCACGTATTACCGTCCGCCGTGGGGGATTGTGAACCTGTTTGACTTCTCGAAGCGGCGGCAGGTGCAGATTGTACTCTGGTCGGCCATGTTCGGCGACTGGAAGGAGAAGCTGGGGGCGGAACGGCTGACCGACAAGCTGATCTCTAAGCTGGGTCCCGGTGAGGTCCTGCTGCTTCATGACTGTGGTACTACGCTCGGTGCCGATCCGCATGCACCAGAGCATATGCTTATTGCCCTGGAGCGGATGCTTCAAGAAGCGGATCGACGGGGGCTGCGAAGTATCCGGATTGACGAGATGATCAAGGCGGTACAGGACTCCCCTATTACAAGGCTGTCTTTCGGCAAACGGCTGGTTGTCGGCTTATGGCTGGCCTGGGAACAGGTATTCCAGCTATTGTTCCAGATCAAGACGATCTCTCCGGCAGATCCGTTCCTGCATTACCGGCTGCGTAAGTATCAGGGGAATCCCGTGCACATGGATAACGGCGAGACCTTAAGCAAAGGTGATAAGGTGATAGAGCTGCATATCGACAACAGGCAGCTGTTCGAGCTGGGCGTTCATTCGCGTTCCTCGGCACAGCTGGCCATCCGCATGATCCGCCGCATGGAGAAGGATCTCCCAGTGCTTGCGGAGCGGATTGCCGGTGATGTGGAACTGGCGGAAGCCAAGGCGCTCTACGGTGTGAGCTTGCTGAACCGCGGGCCGGAGAAATTCGGATTCATGGTTCTGGATCTGCCAAACGGCCTGTTCGCAAGCTCCACCAAATTCTATCTCAGTATTCTGCTCAGCGTCATTCATCCGTCAGGCGGAGCGAGACTTAAAGTCCGCAGTGAGCTGCTGGTACCCAAAATGATGCTGATGCCCGTGTCGCAGCTGTCTGGCCAGATGAACCAGCAGCGGCCGCAGAAGCCGGTGAAGCAGCGCGAACGGGTGCGGGAAGAGGAGCACTCCCTGGAAGCTGAGCTTGAACTGCCCGGAGCAACGGTGGTTCATTGAAGCGCATAAGGAATTAAATGAAATAGCCATAATAATAATTATAATACTAATTATAAGATAAGCTTCCATAACCTGCGGGTTTTGAAGGCTTTTTTTTTGATGAAAATTAGGCTATGGGGGTCCGAGCAAAGTACCTGAGTAATCATAGATGCTAAGCCCCACTTTGTGGGGTTATTTTGCGTTGCGGCAGAAATAGGAAATACTTCTGGTATCCATGCACTGGAGAATGATCTGAATTCTCACGATATAATCGCAATTTTATGGGATATTTCTTTCTGCGGGGCCGGGCTATGATTAATTCATACAGTGGGCGGCATCAACAGTTGAACTGAAGGGAGATGAGGATGATGACAGAGCGGTTGCTGCTCCGCCGGGTAAGGCGGATGAACGGTGAAGAAGTGGATTTGGTGGTGGAGAATGGAAGGATCGCAGAGATTGTACCCGCAGGTACCGCAGATGCGGCCGGCGGCCGGGTATGGGAGACGGCGGGAGCCTATGTCTCCAGCGGCTGGATTGATATGCATGTTCATGCTTTTCCCGCTTTTGACCCGTACGGGGACGAGATAGATGAGATAGGCGTGAAGCAAGGCGTGACCACTATTGTGGATGCCGGAAGCTGCGGGGCTGACCGGATCGCTGAGCTTGCAGAAGCGGGGCGGAGAGCGGCTACCAGGCTGCTGGCTTTCCTCAACATATCACATATCGGGCTGCAGCGGATTGATGAGCTGGCCGATATGGAATGGATTAACCGGGCAAGGCTACTGCTGGCTGTCTCGAAGCACCCGGGATTTATCGTAGGACTGAAGGCGAGGATCAGCCGGAGTGTGGTGAAGGAGAACGGACTTGAGCCGCTGCATGCGGCGGTTCAGCTCTCGGAAGAGACGGGCCTGCCGCTGATGGTACATATCGGCTCGGGTCCTCCGGATATCCGTGAGGTGATTCCGCTTTTGCGCAGGCGGGATATCATCACCCATTATTTGAACGGCAAAAGCAATAATCTGTTTGACGGTGCGGGCCAGCCGCTTGAAGTCTTGAAGGAAGCGGTCTTACGCGGAGTCCATTTGGATGTCGGACACGGAACAGCCAGCTTTTCCTTTGATGTGGCGGAAGCCGCGAGGCGCAGCGGTGTCCATCCGGATACGATCAGCAGCGACATCTACCGGGGCAACCGGATGCACGGCCCGGTCTTCAGTCTGGCCCATGTGCTGACTAAATTTCTTGCACTCGGCTATTCTCTTGAGGAAACAGTGGAACGGGTGACAACACAGGTTGCAGACTGGCTTGGCAGACCTGAGCTGGGTGAAATCCGCACCGGAGGCGAGGCTAATCTGACGTTATTCCGAGTGAAGGACCAGCTGGTCGAGTTGGTGGATTCAGAAGGCACGCGGCGGGTAGGCCGGCAAATTATTGAAGCGATGGGAGTGTTCGTTGATGGCAGATTCATTGAATGCGAAATACGGCCTGAAGCGGGTGATTAATGCCAGCGGCCGCATGAGTATCCTGGGGGTATCAGCCCCTACGGATACGGTGATGGATGCGATGAAGCAGGGAGGACAGCGGTATGTGGAGATTGCCGAGCTGGTAGATAAGGCTGGAGACTATGCAGCACGGCATATCGGTTCGGAGGCTGCGGTGATTGTCAATTCGGCTTCCAGCGGAATTGCACTTGCGGTAGCAGCGGTGGTAACACGCGGCGAACCGCGTGCAAGCCTTCGCCTGCATCAGGATAAGCTGTACCGGAATGAGATTATTATGCTGAAGGGGCATAACGTGCAATATGGTGCGCCTGTTGAAACTATGATCTACCTCGGCGGCGGGGCAGTCCTGGAAGCCGGTTATGCCAATGAAGGCCGGGCAGAGCATCTCAGGGACGCTGTGTCGGAGCGGACGGCTGCCATTTTGTATGTGAAATCCCATCATGCGGTGCAGAAGAATATGATTTCTGTCGAAGAGGCCTGGGAGGTCGCCCAGGCGGCAGGCCTTCCGTTGATTGTGGATGCCGCAGCAGAAGAGGATCTGCAGAAATATGTGCAGGTGTCCGATCTGGTTATTTATAGCGGTTCTAAAGCTATTGAAGGACCGACCTCCGGCATTGTCGCGGGCAAGCGGACCTATATCGAATGGCTGAAGGTACAGCTCCACGGCATCGGACGGAGTATGAAGGTCGGCAAAGAAACGACGTTCGGGCTGCTGCAGGCGCTGGATGAGTATGCGGTTAAACAGGATAACAGCAGGCAGGAAAAAGCAGCCTTGCAGACGTTGCTGACCCTGAATGGGCTTCCCGGCATACAGGTGTCTGTTGTCCAGGATGAAGCTGGACGGGCGATCTTCCGGGGGAGAGTCCAGGTGGACCGGGCTTTGGCCGGAATTTCCGCACAGGAGCTGTCCGAAGGGCTGCAGCAGGGGGATATCGCCATTTATACCCGGGACTACGGCGTCCGGCAGGGTTATTTCGATATTGATCCGCGTCCGCTCACGGGCGATGACATTCACATCATTGCGGCGAGAATTCGCCAATTGACTGGAGGAGAAGCAGATGTCTAAGATTGCAGAACGGTTCTACAAGGGACGGGTCGCCTTGAATGTGCTGGCCCGGGATATCGGGAACGCCAAAGAGGTGTTCGAGGCGTCCGAGGGGCATGTACTGGTTGGCGTACTCTCGAAGGATTATGCCACTGTCCAGGAAGCGGTAACAGCAATGGAAGCCTATGACCGGGAAATTGACGGTGCAGTATCCATCGGACTGGGAGCCGGGGATAACCGTCAAGCTGCAGTGGTGGCGGAAATCGCCAGGTACTATGGCGGAAGCCACATCAATCAGGTATTTCCTGCCGTAGGCATCACCCGTGCAAGTCTGGGCGGGAAGAACAGCTGGATCAACAGTCTGGTCTCTCCGGCAGGGCAGCCCGGCTATGTTAATATCTCCACTGGACCGGTTAGCGCCGCTCAGACGGAGCAGGCGGTTATTCCTGTGAAGGCAGCAATCGCCCTAGTACGGGATATGGGCGGCAATGCACTGAAATATTTCCCCATGCAGGGTCTGAGCAGGGAAGCAGAGCTGCGTGCGGTGGCTGAAGCCTGTGCCGAGGAGAGCTTTGCGCTGGAGCCGACAGGCGGCATTGACCTATCCAACTTTGAGGCTATATTGTCTATTGCGCTTAGTGCTGGCGTCCCGCAGGTCATTCCCCATGTCTATACCTCCATTATTGACCAGGGTACCGGGCTTACGCGGCCTGCCGATGTGCAGAAGCTATACCGGATGATGACCAGGCTGGCGGACAGCTATGTCTAAACAGATCGCCGCTTTCGGCGAAGTGATGATGCGGTTGCAGGTACCCGGATATGAGCTGCTGTCACAAGCCAGCAATCTGAACTATTCATTCTCTGGGAGTGGTGTGAATGTGTTATCCGCTCTGACCCGGTACGGGCATCAGGGCAGTCTGGTTACCAGGCTGCCCGAGGGGCCGCTGGGCGATGCCGCAATCGCCAGCCTGCGCAAGCTGGGCATTCATTCCGGCTATATTGAGCGCGGCGGGCAGTATATCGGAATGTATTTCCTGGAGAACGGGTTCGGGGCCCGGCCCGGCAGAGTGACCTACACGGACCGGGCCGGGAGCAGCTTCAATACAGCTCCGCAGAATACGTATTCCTTTGCCGGGCTTGCTGGCAAAGCGGATGCTGTCCATTTCTGCGGCATTACGCTGGCGATGAATGACGGTGTCAGAACGGCGATGAAAAGCTACGCCGAAGCGGTCAAGCTCAAGGGAGGCCTCGTGGTTTTTGACTGCAATTACCGCCCGTCCCTCTGGAGGGAAGGCGGCTATGAGCTGGCGAAGCCGCACTATGAAGAGATGCTTCATCTGGCTGACATTGTGCTCATGAACGAGCAGGATGCCATGTTCATCCTGGGCATGGATGCGGTAAAAGGCGAACGGGAGGCACAGCTGCGGGAGCTGATTCCTGAAGTGGCTGCCCGTTACAGTCTCTGTACAGTTGCCGGAACGCAGCGGACCATTCATGAGGACAACCGTCACTCCCTGCGCGGGTATATCTTCAAGGCAGGCTGCTTCTCGTTCTCAGATAATCTGACATTTACAGTCCTGGACAGGGTCGGAGCGGGAGATGCTTATGCCAGCGGTATTATTCACGGTGAGCTGGAGGGCTTTGATCCGCAGCATACCGTTTCATTCGCTGCCGCTGCCGGAGTGCTGGCGCATACTGTAGCGGGAGACTCGCCGATGTCCTCCGAGCAGGATGTCTTCCGGATGCTGATGAATCCGGGCGGCGATGTTCAGCGCTGAGTCTTCTCCCTTAACCGGGCATATTAGCGCTATTATTCGGATGATTTCTATACTGCGCGGGATATTTTGACGCCCGGGGGCGGGCTATAATGGGGATAATTCAATTCAAGTACAGGTTAACCCTGAGGAGGCAGAGCAATGAAAATCAACAGACATCCGGAGAATCCAATCGTGGTTCCGGGCAAATATGACTGGCGGCTGGCGACGGTATTTAATCCGGCAGTGATCAAGGATAACGGGAAATTCTATATGATTGAACGGACCGCAGGCTCCCTGACGCCGTGCAAAAATGTTCTGGGTCTGCTGGAAAGCGAGGATGGTGTCCATTTCACTCATGTGAAGGACGAGCCGGTGGTTACACCCGATATGCTCGGCTTTCCGTACGGCAGTGTACAGGACCCGAGAATAGTGAAAATTGGGGATCTGTTCTACATGAGCTTTGCGCTCCGCCCCTGTGCAATGAATTATTATCCGACCGGAACCGGCATTCCAGAGCGCTCCATACCTGAATATCCCGATGGCTGGGGAGAAGAGGAAGGACACTGGCTGACGCGCTCCATTCTGATGTCCTCCCGCAATCTGACGGACTGGGAGTATGTAAGTACTACAACCCCGCTTGAGATTAACGACCGCAACAACATGCTGTTCCCGGAGAAAATAGGCGGCAAATACGCGCTGCTGCGCAGACCGGAGGAGTACATCGGTGAAACTTACGGAACAGAGCAGGCAGCAATCTGGATCTCTTACTCGGAGGATCTGAAAAACTGGGAAGCCCCGAAGCTGCTGGCCAAAGCGGAAAACAGCTGGGAGAACAAAAAGATCGGTGCCTCCACTCCGCCCATTCGTACGGAGCATGGTTGGCTGCTGCTGTACCACGGTGTAGATGACGATACAGTGTACCGCCTGGGCGCGATGCTGCTCGATCTGGAAGATCCGTCCAAGGTGATCGCCAGAACGAAAGAATTCATCATGGAGCCCGAGACGTATTATGAGAAATTCGGCTATCAGATTCCCAATGTTATTTTTCCGACCGGCTGTGTACTCGATGACGGAATTCTGCATATCTACTACGGCGTAACCGATACAGCCATCGCACTGGCAACTGTTCCGCTCTCCGATATGCTGGAGCATCTGCTGGGGCAGACGGTATTGTAGAAGGATGTTCGCTAACCGCTTGGATATTTTCAGGCGGTTCCTATCCTGTTAATATTGGAAGCGTTTACCCGCAAGTCCCCCGGAAAAAGAGGTATTTATATAACGTCTTATGTAATATAATATGACTTTATTTCATGGTTTTTAGTGTTTTTTTCATATTTATTGCAAATCCGCTGTAGAATATCGGATATAATCTAACATTTGTGGGATATAGACCGCAGCTAATAGCTTTTATAATTAACGTAACAGCTCAGGTAGTCCCTGCAAGAGGGAATCTGAGGTGCGGGAATAGCAGATACTAATAATAGTAGAAAGAGGGTTGATTAGGGTGACAATGAAACAGACCAAAAAAGTAGCTTTGCTTGGGATGGCGGGCGCGCTGGCTTTGTTCACAGCAGCATGCGGCAACAGCAACAACGCGGGTAATGCAAGCGGGAGCGGGAATAGCGAAGAGACCATCACCCTGAATATGATGCATCCCTGGACCTCGCCCAATGTGGACAATGAGGTATACAAGGCGCGGATCGCCAAATTTGAGGCGGAGCATCCGAATATTGTGATCAAGCAGGACGGAGTGCCTTCTGCACAATATAAAACTAAGCTGCGGACGCTTGCAGCCGCCAACAATCTGGCGGACATCAATGTCGTATGGCCTGGAGCCGATCTCGAGCCGCTGGTGGAAGGCAGCCTGGTGGAGCCGATTGATGGTCTGATGGATAACTGGAAGTCAATTCTGCCGGAGAGCGCCCTGGCCGGGTTCAATATAGGCGGTCAGCAGTATGCCGTTCCGACCAAACAAACCTTCGTAGACATCATTTATTACAACAAAGAGATGTTCGCCCAAGTAGGCTACACAGAGTTTCCTGATACGTACGATAAGTTCATCGACGCAGTCACCAAGCTGAAAGCGGCGGGGATTACGCCAATCTCGCTGGGCAACAAGGAGCAATGGCCGCTACAGTCCTCCTATCTGTCCATTCTCGGAGACCGTTTTACCGGCAGTGACTTCCTTACAAAGGTGGTAAATAAGGAAGCGAAATTCACTGACCCCGAGTTCGTCAAAGCGATTGCGGTCATTGATGAGCTGACCAAGCTGAAGGCCTTCAATACCGATGCCAACAACATGGATTCCGTACAAGGCCAGGATTATTTCATCCAGGGCAAAGCAGCTATGCATATCTCTTCCTCAACGGTAGATGCGAGAATCCGGATCAATAATGACGAAGGCGACAAGTTCGGCATTGCCCTGTTCCCGAGTGTGGAAGGCGGCAAAGGTGATCCGGTGAAGAGTGCGGGTGTGGTGCAGTACGGCATCGCCATTAAGAGCGGACTGAATGAGAAAACCAAAGCGGCGGCTGAGGAATTCATGAAGTATTTTGTCAGTGAGGACCTGTACAAGGAGTTGATCCGCAACGGGGTTGTAGTTCCGGCCACCGTAGAAATTCCTGAGGATGCCAGCCCTTATCTGAAAGAAATGCTTGAGCTGACCAGCAAAGGCACGGCTCCTGTATTCGACAGCATCATTCCGACACAAGTGGTTGACGTTGTGCAGAACGGCATACAGGCGCTCACTATAGGCCGCGGCACACCGGAAGAGGTCGCCAAGGATGCACAGGCAGCTTTTGACCAAATGAACTAGGACTAACAGGGAGAAACGGAAACCGCCGTTTGCATCATCAGGCGAAGCCGTTTCTCCATTTCATAAGCAGAAGAGGATTCAACTGGAAGGGGGATGCCCTGTGCATACGCTTAAGCAAAATAAACTGGCGATCTTTATCGGATTATTCCCGGCGCTGGTCATCTATCTTGGAATTGCGATCATACCGATCGGCATTTCGCTCTACTACTCGGTGATGGACTGGAACGGGATCGGCAAGATGACGTTTGTCGGCTTGGACAACTACTCCCGTATTCTTACTGATGATACGTTCTGGCTGTCTGTACAGAATAACATTGTCATTATGCTGACGGGGCTGGTCGGTCAAATTCCGCTGGGGCTGATCATGGCGATGCTGCTGAACAAGGGACTTAAGGGCTCTGGCTTCTTCCGTACCGTAGGGTTCATGCCTGTTGTCATCTCGTCCGTCATGGTTTCCTTAATCTGGGGCATGATTTATAACACGGAATACGGGATGCTGAACAGCATGCTGGCCTTCTTCGGACTGGAGAGCTGGCAGCAGAACTGGCTGGGGGACATGAAGTGGTCTATGTTGTCCATCAGTGTGGCCTACATTTGGCAGAACTGCGGGCTGTACATGGTTATTTTCCTTGCTGCTCTGCAGAATATCCCGGATGAAGTTAATGAAGCTGCCGAGCTGGATGGTGCCACAGGATTCCGCCGGACACTGCATATCACGATTCCGATGCTCCGCAGCACAATTATGGTAGCGGTCGTATACAGCATCAGTAACTCTTTCCGCGTATTTGATTTGATTCAGGTACTGACCGGCGGCGGGCCGGCACATCAGACAGAAGTCATGACGCTCTATATGTACAACAGCGCATTTATGAATTTGCGTTACGGCTATGGCAGCGCAGTATCGATTCTGATTCTGCTGTTCAGTCTTGTTGTGATTTCTATCGTTAACCGGATTGGCCGGGAGAAGGACGCCTGATGAAGATCTACAGAAAGGAGGAGAGAAGTTATGGATAAAAAAACACCGTTATTCAAAGTCATGGCCTACACATTTTTGAGTCTGTTCGCTATTATGAATATAATTCCGATTTTCTGGATGATCGTTAATTCGTTTAAGGAAGAGCAGGAATATGCGGCGAACCCGTTCTCCTTCCCGACCACACTGCATTTCTCCAACTACACTAAGGCTTGGGAAATTGCGAATATGAACATTTACTTCTTGAACAGTCTGCTGATTACGTTCGTATCGCTGATTGTGACCGTGCTGCTGGGTTCGCTTGCCGCCTATTTCCTTGCCCGGTTCACCTTCAAGCTCAGGGGCTTCACGTATGCGTTGTTCCTGTTGGGGATGCTGGTGCCGATTCACGCCACATTGATCCCGATCTTCCTGATTATGCAGAAACTGAGCCTGATAGATACGTATTTCTCGCTAATTTTGCCGTATACGGCGTTTCACCTGTCACTTACGGTGTTCATTCTGGAGGGCTTTATGCGGGGCTTTCCCAAGGATCTGGAAGAGTCGGGGATTATGGACGGAGCGGGTGTATTCCGCATTTTCTGGTCTATTATTCTGCCAATCACCCGCCCGGCTATGGCTACCGTCGTGATTCTCAACTTTATTTACAACTGGAATGAATACTTATTCGCGCTTGTACTGATCACTTCCAATTCGCTTAAGACGCTTCCGCTGGGGCTGGCGAACTTCGTCGGTGTGGAGACGGCGAGCTATACGCTGCAGATGTCGGCGCTGACGATTGCACTCGTCCCAATATTGATCTTCTATCTGCTGCTGCAGAAGCAGCTGGTTACCGGGATGACCGCTGGAGCTGTCAAAGGCTAAATCCGGGTCCGCAGTGATGGGTGCAGCAGGTCCTGGAAGCAGCGGCGGTGGAGGAAAAAAGGAGTCTGAGGATGCAAACACGCTGGAGAAAGGCCGGTAATTTCGGCTTGAAGCGCAAGGCTATGGTGATATTTCTGCTATTTGTCTTTCTGCCGACCATCGGGGTCGGGGTCATTGTTCAATATAAGTACAACAAGGTACTCCGCGAGCAGTTCGTCAGTGCTACCCGCCGCAACCTTGATAATGTGACCAGCCAGCTTGGCGAACAGACCAAAATGGTGGAGGATATCGCCGACTACTTCATCCTGAGTCCCGACATGCGGAACTTTCTCCGCAGCTATCCGCCGCTTGAGGCTGAACAAAGGTCTGTATATAAACGCAATATTGAGGATTTCCTGACCTTCCAATTAATGTCGAGAAGTTATATCCGATCCATTGAGATTTCCGGCTACAACGGTAATACCATCGAGATGGGCGAGCCGTTCAGTGGGGATGAAGACAAGTGGGAGCGTGAGGCGGTGGCCCGAAAAGGCGGGATTCTCTGGACTGAGGGCTATCCGCTGAACAGTTCATGGAATGGGCAGGTCCGGGTGCTCTCCATGATCCGGGTCCTGAATTCCTTCAGTGAGATTACGAAGCCGCTCGGTATGCTGACCATCCGGCTCGATGAAGCGGATATCGCCGCTCAGCTTGAAAAAGGCGTGCTGGCAGCTGGTTACGGCAGCGTGTTCGTAATGGGCGGAGCAGGTGATCTGATCCTGGAATCCGTCAACCGTCTGCCGGACGGTTATGTGCCGGACCAGGGCCTGATGCAAAGGCTCACGGCTGGCAGCAGCAAGCTGGCCACCGCTGAAATCGGGGGCCAGCGGTATCTGACAATGTATAACCAAATTGAAAATTCCGACTGGAAAGTGGTCGTTATGATCTCCGAAGAGAAGATGGCGGAGGAATTCCGCAGCGTCAAGATCGTGATGTCCATTATCCTGATTGCTATTCTGGTGCTGGCGCTCACTGCACTTCTTGGATTCCACTATACGATTATCCGTCCGATTCTGCGGCTGAAGATCGAGACTGGGCGTGTGGCCGGCGGTGACTTCAGCGCGAGGGTGCCCGTCAGCTCTCAGGATGAGATTGCAGAACTGGGCAGCAAGTTTAATGAGATGGTCATGACCATCCAGCAGCTTATTGATCATAAATACAAGCTGGAGCTCCGCGAAAGGGAAGCGGAGCTAAGGCTGATGCAGAATCAGATGGACCCTCATTTTCTGTACAATACCCTGGATATGATCCGCTGGACGGCCCGCTTGGAGCAGGCGGAGCAATCCAGTCAACTGATCGAAATGCTGTCCAGATTCTTTCGCGCCAGCGTCAATAACGGAAGCTATCATACGACGTTGGGCAAGGAAATGGAATTTGTACAGGCTTATTTGTATTTACAGCAGTACCGTCTGGGGGATAAGCTGTCCTATTCGCTGCACCTGGAGCCGGGCATTGAAGAGGCAGTTACTCTGAAGGCGACCCTCCAGCCGCTGGTGGAGAACGCGGTCAAGCACGCTATGGATAGAAGCAAGCCTGTTCACACGATTGATGTAAAGGCTTATACGGCTGAAGATGAAATACGAATTGATGTGACCGACAATGGGATAGGCATGACTCCGGAGCGAATGCGGGAAATCGCAGCTACCCTGGATCACAAGCCTTCCATGCGCGTAAGCGGCCACGAAGGGGCGCTGCGCAATATTCATGAACGGCTGTCTATTTTTTTCGGACAGGATTACGGGCTGCGGATTATCCATACGTCGGGTGAAGGCACACGAATCCGTGTCTCGCTCCCGTTGCGGCAGGCCGGAAGCGAGGGGGCAGAAGATCATGAGCAATAACGGACGAACTGACACCAAAGGGCTTAAAATGCTGATTGTTGATGACGAACCGGTCATTTGCAAAGGACTTCGCCTGACCATCGACTGGGCTGCGCTGGGGATAGAGGTCATCGGCGAAGCTTACGACGGCGAGGAAGCGCTGCAGATTATGGGGGAGCATGAGGTGGATTTCGTGCTTTCGGACATCCGGATGGACGGTATGGATGGTCTCCAGCTTGCCGAGCAAGTGGGGCGGCGTTATCCTGAGGTCCGCATGATAATTATCAGCGGCTATGAAGATTTCGATTATGCACGCCAGGCGATCCGGCTCGGGGTGAACGACTATTTGCTGAAGCCGGTTAATATAGACGAGCTTACCGGAGTAGTGGGCAAGCTGGCAGAAGATATCCGGCAGCAGAAGCAGGAGGGCGGCAGGGATGAAGTGAAGCTCTGGCTGACCAATATGGCCCGGCAAGGGATGGCTTACCGCAAGGCTGCTCCCTCTTCACTTCAGGGAGAGCAGTTCAGAATTCTTGCCACGCAGCTGAGCTGCTTCTACGGGCGTTATTCGGAGCTTGGGCAAGAGGAGTATGAGCAGCTGCAGGAGCAGTGGATAGGCTGCCTTCAGGGGCAGCTGGCGTTACCAGGCCTGAAGCTTGTCTCTATCTTCGATCATGAGAATCTGCTGATTACATTGGCGGCGGCAGACCACCGGCTGGAGCCGCAGGAATGGCGTGAATGGCTGGAGGGCTTCGTTCCCGGGCTTATCCCCGGGGCGGAGCTGAATTGCGGAGCATCGCAGACTTATGACGATGCCGCAGAGACGGCGGACCGATGTGCGGAAGCTGTGGGGCTGCTGCGCTATGCTGTACTGGATAACTCTGCTGTGATTGAGGAAGATATTGTCCGGCAGTGGAGCGGTACAAGGGAGCCTGCGGCACTGGATATTGCAGGTACGGTGCAGAATCTGGTAGCGGCTCTATTCAAGCAGGATGCCAGTGAGACCGGGGAGCTGGTATCGGAAATGCTGAGTTTTTTCAAGCGTGAATCGTATTTGCTGCATGAGATCGTGACTGTGTATGAGGAGCTGTTCGCTCTGCTGCGCCAACGGCTGCGCAAGAGCGGAATTACCGGTATGGATTACGGCCGCCAGTCACCGGACCTCTACCTGTTTAATTCTTACGATGCTCTGCAGGAGCTGATCCAGAAGGACATGGGCGATCTGCTGGAGCTGATTGAACAGAATGGCACAGACCGCTCCTACTGGATCGTTGAGAAGGCCAAGCGTTACATTGAAGCGCAATACCGTACGGATCTGAAGGCATCCGAGGTCGCGGCCTGGCTGAAGATTACGCCCAGTTATTTCAGCTATATTTTCAAGCAGAGCACGGGCAAGGGGTTCACGGAATATATGAACGAGCTGCGGATCGAGCAGGCTAAGGCACTGCTTGCGGCTACACATGATAAGATCTTCGAAATTGCCGACAAGGTGGGCTACAAGGAATACAAATATTTCGTAACTGTGTTCAAGTCCTATACGGGCATGACCCCCAAGGAATATCGGGGCTTGAGGGCGAGCAAGGACTTGTAAGGTTAAGCCGGACAAGTCAGTTAGATAAGAAGCACTAAAGAAATAGACAAAAAGCAAAAGAAGCGGAGGGGGAATTTGGAACGTGCGTCTTATATAGATGACTTTGGCAAGCGGGAGGAGCAAGAGATGGAAATATATAAGCAACCTTCCTATAGTGTGGAGGAGCGGGTTCGGGATCTTCTGTCCCGCATGACACTGCGTGAAAAGACGGGCCAATTGAACCAGCGGATGTATGGCTGGGATGCTTATGCCTGGGAGAACGGGGAGCTTGTGCTTACCGAGGCCTTCCGCCGGGAAGTGGCTGAAGGAGCAGGCATGGGGGCATTGTATGGATTATTCCGCAGTGACCCGTGGTCAGGGGTGGATTACAGCAACGGGATTACAGCCGCCGCCAGCGCTGCTGCTGCGAACAAGGTGCAGCGCTACGTGCTGGAGCATACCCGGCTGGGCATTCCTGTGCTGCTTAGTGAGGAATGCCCGCATGGGCATCAGGCACTGGACGGAACACTGCTGCCCGTGAATCTGGCTGCCGGAGCAACCTGGAATCCACAACTGATGGAACAGACTTACAGCCGTGTAGCGCTGGAGCTGCGCAGCCGGGGGGCTCACCTCGGGCTGCTGTCCGCCCTGGATATTCTGCAAGATCCGCGCTGGGGCCGTTCCGAGGAATGCTACAGCGAGGACCCGTTCCTGGCGGCTGCCTTCACGGCATCGGCTGTGCGCGGGATGCAGGGAACAACGCCGGAAGAGCTGGATTCACCAGACAAGGTTGCAGTGATTCTTAAGCATCTGTGCGCTCAGGGAGCAGCGCAGGGCGGGAGGAATGCCGGGCCGGCAGCAATCGGTGAACGTGAGCTTCGCGAGATTCATCTCCCGGCCGCGCAGGCAGGTGCAGCGGCAGGTGCGGCCGGATTCATGGCAGCCTACAATGAAATCGACGGCATTCCCTGCCATGCGAATGAGGCGCTGCTGAGCGGTATTCTACGCGGGGAATGGGATTTCGGCGGGATCGTTATGGCTGACGGTCAGGCTGTTGACCGTCTGATTGCGCTGACCGGCAGTTATGAAGGCGCAGCGGCGCTGGCCTTATCCGCCGGCGTTGACCTGAGCCTGTGGGACAAAGCGTTCAGCACGCTTGAGGAGGCGGTGAATATGGGTCTTGTCCGCGAGGCTGATATTGACCGCGCAGTATCCCGTGTGCTGGCGCTGAAATTTCGGCTCGGCTTGTTTGAACGTCCATATACGGATGAGCAGCTGGCGCTTTCCGTGGTGGGTCATGCGGATACCCGCAGGCTGAACCTGCAGGTGGCGCGGGAATCGGCCGTTCTGCTGAAGAACGAAGACGCTTTGCTTCCGCTCGCCGGCAAGCTACGGCGGATTGCGGTTATCGGTCCGAACGCGGACCGGCTCTACAATCAGCTCGGCGATTATACCAGCATACAACGGGAAGGAAGCGGTACGACGGTACTGCAGGGCATCAGGCAATGTGCCCCGCCCGGGGTTGAGGTTGTACATGCCCTGGGCTGCGGCATCCGCGAATCTTCCACAGCCGGCCTGAGCGAAGCGGTGGAGCTGGCACAGCGTGCGGATGTTGCTGTATTGGTGCTGGGAGGCAGCAGTGCACGGCAGTTCGGCGGCGACTTTGAGGCCAACGGTGCCGCAATTATCAGTGAAGGCAGTCCATCCGAAATGGACTGCGGAGAAGGTGTGGATCTGGCCGACCTGCGGCTCGGCGGCATCCAGCTGCAGCTTGCTGAAGCGGTGGCTGCCACCGGCACACCGGTGGTCGCAGTCATTATCCAAGGCCGTCCGCATGCACTGGACGAACTGGAGCCGCTAGCCGGTGCACTTCTCTGCGCGGCATATCCCGGCGCGGAAGGCGGACAGGCCATCGCTGAAATTGTGTTCGGCCACGTGAATCCCAGCGGCAAGCTGCCGGTGTCTCTGCCGCGTTCCTCCGGGCAGTTGCCGGTGTATTACAACCAGAAGGACCCGGGCCGTCCCCGGGTATATGTGGATATGCCGTCTGCCCCGCTGTATGCCTTCGGACACGGGCTTAGCTACACAAGTTTCGAATACGGCAGTGTCTCGTTATCTGCTGACTCCATCTCAACAGCTGATCTGGATGCAGGCAGCCGGGTCGCTGTCAGCATCAATGTGAAGAATACCGGCGCTATCTCAGGGCTGGAGACAGTCCAGCTGTACATCCGTGCCCGGGAGTCGGGGATCACCCGCCGGATTGCGGAGCTGAAGGGCTTCAGCAAAATCTCTCTGCAGACCGGAGAAGAGCAGACCGTAACCTTCCATCTGGGCGTGGAAGAGCTGGGGATATGGAATACGTCAATGAAGTTTGCGCCTGTTCCCTGCCGGGTTACGGTGATGGCGGGAGGAAGCCTTGCCGGCACCCAGACAGCGGAGCTTGTGATTACTGGCGGTTTCAGTGCGGGGACATAGTCAGAGAATCGCTTGGGGCCGGTTGGCTTTCCCTTGCCCAAAATCCATTGACAAGCAGCATACGAACACAACAATATAGAGCAGCGGTTCTCCTGTTATTGGAGAATCACTGCTCTATTGACGTTATAAGCCTTGGGAATATAAAAGGGGCTGTCATCGCCGGCAGAATATCTGCTTACGGGACAGCCCCTTAATATTCAGCTTGTGACAGCTTCAGTTCCTCTGCTGTATCAGTTCACTGCGCTGCAGCCGATTAGATCTTCAGCACGCCGCCTTTGCTTGCATTGGTAACCAGCTTGGAGTAGCGGGCCAGGTAACCGGTCTTCACCTTCGGTTCGAAGCCTTTCCAGCCGCTGCGGCGGACAGCCAGCACTTCTTCTTCAACCAGCAGCTCGATCTTGCGGCCCTTCAGGTCCAGTTCGATGATGTCACCATCCTCGACAAAAGCAATCGGTCCGCCCTCAGCCGCTTCCGGCGAGATGTGGCCGATACTGATGCCGCGGGACGCTCCGGAGAACCGGCCGTCGGTGATCAGGCCGACCTTGGCGCCAAGACCCATACCGACGATCTGCGAAGTCGGTGCCAGCATTTCCGGCATACCCGGTCCGCCCTTCGGACCTTCATACCGGATAACAACGACATGGCCTTCTTTGACCTTGCCGTTCGCGATCCCTTCCAGCGCCTGCTCCTGGGAGTCGAAGCAGATGGCAGGTCCTTTGTGGTAGCCGCCAACGGAAGCATCTACGGCACCAACCTTGATGATGGAGCCTTCCGGAGCCAGGTTGCCGTAGAGTACAGCCAATCCGCCTACTGGGGAATAAGGGTTGTCTATTGTATGAATAACTGACGTATCCTGAATCTCATGACCCGTGACATTCTCGGCCAGAGTCTTGCCGGTTACGGTCATGCAGTCGCCGAAGATGGCACCCGGCTTCTTCAGCAGCTCGTTCAGCACAGCGCTGACGCCGCCTGCCCGGTCCACATCCTCGATGAAGATATCGGATGCCGGAGCCAGCTTGGCCAGATAAGGCACGCGGTTGGCTACTTCATTGATACGCTCCAGCGGATAGTCGATTTCAGCTTCCTGAGCCAGTGCCAGGGTATGCAGCACAGTGTTGGTGGAGCCGCCCATAGCCATATCCAGCGCAAAGGCATTGTCCAACGATTCATGGGTTACGATATCACGCGGTTTCAGATCCAGCTTGATCAGTTCCATTAGCTGTGTAGCTGATTTGCGGACGAAATCTCTGCGTTCTTCGGCAACAGCCAGAATGGTGCCGTTGCCCGGGAGAGCGAGGCCCATAGCTTCAGCCAGACAGTTCATGGAATTGGCTGTGAACATACCCGAACATGATCCGCAGGTTGGACAGCCGAATTGTTCCAGTTCAAGCAGTTCAGCGTCATTGATCTTGCCGACCTGATGGGCGCCAACGCCTTCGAACACGGATGTCAGGGAGAGCTTCTTGCCTTTGCTGTCTACGCCGGCCTTCATCGGTCCGCCGCTGACGAAGATCGTCGGGATGTTGACGCGCAGTGCGCCCATCATCATGCCCGGGGTGATTTTATCGCAATTGGGAATGCACACCATTCCATCGAACCAGTGAGCGGAAACCATCGTTTCCACAGAATCGGCAATAATCTCGCGGCTTGGGAGCGAATAGCGCATTCCGATATGTCCCATGGCAATACCGTCATCTACGCCGATGGTATTGAATTCGAATGGAACCCCGCCGGCTTCACGGATAGCTTCCTTAACGATTTTGCCGAATTCCTGCAGATGCACATGACCCGGTACAATGTCGAGATAGGAATTGCAGACTGCGATAAACGGCTTGCCGAAATCCTCTTCCTTAACGCCTGCGGCCCGCAGAAGGCTGCGGTGTGGAGCGCGGTCAAAGCCCTTTTTGATCATGTCTGAACGCATTTTCTTGTTTGCCATGATGAGATTTCCCCCTAAAAGTATTGTGAGCCTAACCTCTTGGAACGGTGAGAACAAATATAGTGCCGCATTAACGCATTGCAATCCCAGAGGCTGCGTGTCTGCGGTTTATAGAAGGAACAAGGTCCAGCTTCATGCAGTGAACAGAAGTAGGGCGGAGCCGTTTCTATAAAATAAGCGGATTGGATACGAACGTTAATAGAGAGTCTATCACAAAAAACCTCATTTTTCTACCGGGCAATGTGAAGTTTGTCGCAGTCATCTCCCGGCACACGAATGGAAACGGCTACACTGTCCTCCACAGGCATTCATAATCAAAAAGCCTATCCGCGGCGGGACAGGCTTCTACATATCAAGAAGGGAAGAGGTTTCAGTAAATAATTACTAAAGTGAGCGTCTGATGGCGGCGCGCTGGAGCGAGATCATCCAGTCTACAGACGGCTCAACCAGCGGGTTCAGCATACGTTTGACAGCGGGCTGGGCCAGCAGCACCGTGCAGGATACTGCGCCTGCAATCAGCAGTGCGGCTCCGGCAGCATTTCCGATATAGGCATACAGGCCGGAAACGGCAGCTGCCCGGACAATAAATCCATGAAGCAGGAAGACGTAGAGGGTGCGGCGTCCCAAATCTGTCATGCGGCTTAACCCGTAAGGGACCAGGCCCAGGAACGCCAGGGAAGCGGCAAATTGCAAAGCATACACAGCGAGCCGGAACACCCCCGCATACCATTCATGGGCACCGAGCTGCATATAGGTCATACTGCCCAACAGCCAGCCCATCGGGAGACCGCGTCCCGCTAAGCCCATCACGATAAGCAACAGGAGTGAAGCGGCAGCGGCAGCGGTTTTGACATATTGCTGATACAGCTTAACGAAAGCTCCGAAGGAGAAATGAGTTCCGATGACGAAAAAGGGCAGGTAAACAAAGGTGCGGCTGATGCTGAACCAGATGCCATCCAGCTGCAGATAACCTACAGCCACACCTGCGGCTATGGCAAAGGCAAACTGGGCGCTCTTGCTCCAGCGGCTCATCCCCAGCATGAGCAGACGCCAGAAGGCGTGGCTGGCCAGGAACCACAGGAGCAGGTAAGGAGCGAAGAAGGAATGCTGTATGTTATTTACATGGAAGAAGGAAATGTCGAGTGCCGAGTAGAGGCTCTGAAAAATAATATATTGCAGTCCAATCTGCAGCAGCACCTTACGGCCGGCTGAGCCCTGTAAGCTTTTACGGGCAAAGTAACCGGTCACGAGCACAAACAGCGGCATGTGAAAGCTGAAGATCCATTGGTACAGGGTGTGGAGTCCGCTCATTTCAAGAATCAGGGGTTCGATCGCATTGGCCACAAAGACAGTTACAATAAGCATGAAGCGTAAATTAAGAAAAAACGTTTCTCCACGCGTGTCGAGCGAGCTTTCCCGGATCATGACGTTACCTCCAATAAATGCGGTTTGCGCATTGCTTAATACTTTAATTTTAAAATACATGATTTTCGGTAAATAAATAGTGAAATATATCACAATGGTAAGCGCTCTCATGGTCGCTAGATGTGGCGAAGTGTTGAAGGTTGTTTGATTTCATTGATTACACTATAATTTTCTGTATGCAGTATCCGGGAGTGAACTCTATTGAGAAAAAGCAGTACCAAACGCAATGTGCTTATAGGAATTGTATTGATTCTGCTGGTGGCTGGGGTGTTTATATGGAAGTACCTGACTCCGTATCAGCCTGCTGAAAGAGCTGAGACTGCACTTGTCTCTGCCGGGGGAATTACAGTAGAGCAGAATGACAACTGGATCTCGTTCGAGCCGTCGGTTGCACTCGGCACCGCCGTGATCTTTTATCCCGGCGCACTGGTCGAGGCGGAAGCTTATGCTCCGCTTGCCAGGAAAATTGCAGCAGCCGGCCACCCGTTCTATATCGCAAGAATGCCGCTTAACCTGGCAGTGATCAAGGGGAATGCTGCCGAAGAGATCATCCGCGTGCATCCGAAGCAGTCCTTTGTGCTTGGCGGGCACTCGCTTGGCGGGGTAATGGCCTCGCGCTTCGCTGCAGCTCATGCCGACCAGCTGGAAGGCGTTTTTTTTCTGGCTTCCTACCCGGATGAGAAAGGCAGTTTAAAGAATACTACGCTGTCCGTATTGTCGGTGCTGGGTACCGAGGACAAGGTGGTTGATCAGGAGAGCTATAATAAAGGCCGCGCCTATCTTCCGGGCAACACGGTATACACGGCGGTCAATGGAGGCAATCATGCCCAGTTCGGTAGCTACGGCCCTCAGAAGGGTGACGGCATAGCCACCATCACAGAGGAAGAGCAGCAGAACCGCACTGCGCGGGCCTTGCTGGATTGGATAGGGAACCTGCGTCAGAGCAAGTGAGCACCGAATAACGGAAGTAACTCCGCCTGGGAGAGGAGTGTCAGTCTGAATGCCTGAATTGCATATTAATGAGATATCCGTTCCGTGCAGGGGCATCTTGTTCGACAAGGATGGAACGCTGCTGGATCTGCTTGCCACCTGGGGAAGCTGGGCGGACCTGATTCTGAAGGGGCTGGGCAGCCAGCTGGCAATAATCGGCGGCCTGCCGCGAGGCGGGCCGGAGCTTGCTTCTGTGCTGGGTACGGTTCATGATGCCACCGGCAAGGTGACCGGGTATGACCCCTCCGGACCGCTCTCTATGGCGACCGCTGAAGAAACGATCGGGATTCTGGCCTGGCAGCTGTATGCTGCCGGTGTTCCCTGGAATGAAGCGGTAACGCAGGTGAATGCGATCTCCAAGCAAGCTATGAACGAGCTGCGCCGGCAGAGGGCGGCGGTGGCGATGCCGGGGCTGCATGCTTTTCTGGAGCAGTGTGCGGCCGCTTCCCTGAAACTCGGTGTCGTGACCTCAGACCATATGGCCACTACCCGTGAGCATCTGGAGTGGCTTGGGATTTCCGGGTATTTCCATTCCGTCGTCACCAGAGACAGAGTGAAGCACGGCAAGCCTGCACCGGAGATGGCCGAGACGGCCTGCCGGGAGCTGGGCCTGCTGCCCGGCGAGACGGTCATTATCGGTGACAGCAATGCGGATATGCAGCTGGGCAAGGGTGCCGGACTGCGGCTTGCTGTGGGTCTGTCTCCAGATGGGACCGCAGCCCACCTGCTGGATGCGGATATTGTTGTTTCCGGCTATGCCCAGCTCCGGGTTACATTCTGATTTCATTTCTGTACAGAGAGGAAACGTGGGACTCTATGGATCAATTGCAGCTACTGGCTTCCTGGATCAAAGACAGCGGGAATATTGTTTTTTTTGGCGGCGCCGGAACATCAACGGAGAGCGGCATACCGGATTTTCGTTCGGCGGCCGGTCTATATCAGGCTCAGCATAACTCTCCGTATCCGCCTGAAGTGATGCTGAGCCGCAGCTTTTTCATGTCCTCGCCGGACATTTTTTTTGATTTCTACCGCAGTAAGATGATTCATCCCGAGGCGAAGCCGAACGGGGCCCACCGGCTGCTGGCTGAACTTGAAGCCAAGGGCAAGCTGAAGGCAATCATTACACAGAATATCGACGGTCTGCACCAGCTGGCGGGAAGCCGCCGGGTGCTGGAGCTGCACGGCTCGATTCACCGCAATCACTGCATGGACTGCAATACCTATTACGGTCTGGAGCAGATTCTGGAGCAGACGGCTGCTGTGCCGCTGTGCCCGGAGTGCGGCGGCATCATTAAGCCGGATGTGGTGCTCTATGAGGAAGCGCTCGATCATGATGTGCTGGTCGAAGCAGTGGCGGCGATTGCGGCAGCAGACCTGCTGCTGATTGGCGGCACTTCGCTCACAGTCCAGCCGGCGGCAAGCCTGATCACCTACTTCCGGGGAAGGCATACGGTGCTGCTTAACGGCGATCCGACCCCGTACGACCATCAGGCAGATCTGATCATTACGGACCGGATTGGCGATGTGATGGGCAGAATACAAGGACTGCTCGGATGAGGATTTCAAGCTTTTCCCCGGGGTGAAGATTACAAAGTCTGTACGGAGTTTAAAATAGGGTATTGCAATAACTGAGGAAACGAGAGGCAGGGATAAGCAATGGTATATGTGGCTAGCGATGAACGGTATGAAGTCATGCGTTATAACCGCACCGGCAGGTCGGGCCTCAAGCTTCCGGCAATTTCACTGGGCCTGTGGCATAATTTCGGCGGCATCGACACTTATGAGAATGGCCGCGAGATGATCACCCGCTCTTTCGATCTCGGAATTACCCATTTCGATCTGGCTAACAACTATGGTCCTCCGGCAGGCTCGGCAGAGGAACTGTTCGGCAAAGTTCTTGCCCGTGATCTCGCTCCCTACCGTGACGAGCTGGTAATCTCCACCAAGGCGGGATATTATATGTGGCCCGGCCCATACGGCGACTGGGGTTCACGCAAATATATTCTGTCCAGCCTGGACCAGAGCCTGAAACGGCTGGGACTGGACTATGTGGATATTTTTTATTCCCACCGTCCAGACCCCGAAACCCCGATGGAAGAAACGATGGGAGCACTGGATCATGCTGTACGTTCAGGTAAAGCGCTCTACATCGGCTTGTCCAACTACACGGCTGAGCAGACAGAGCAGGCAATTGGCATCCTGAAGGAGCTCGGAACACCGCTTCTGATTCATCAGCCGCGGTATTCCATGCTCGACCGCTGGATTGAAGGCGGGCTGCAGGATGTGCTGGAGGAGCATGGCATCGGCAGTATCGCTTTTACCCCGCTGGCTCAGGGCCTGCTGACCAGCAAATACCTGAACGGCATTCCCGGCGATTCCCGGGCCGCCGGGCCATCCGCCTTCCTGAATGAGAGCCGGATTACGCCGGAGGTGCTGCGCAAGATCCACGCGCTCAACCAGATGGCGGTAGCACGCGGCCAGAGCCTGGCCCAGTTCGCGCTCCTCTGGACGCTGCGCGGCGGCAAGGTGACCTCGGCGCTGATCGGCGCCAGCCGTGTAAGCCAGATCGAGGAGAATATCGCTGCTCTGGCGCATGGTGATTTCTCGCAGGAAGAGCTGGAACGGATTGAGACGATCCTTGGAACAGAGGATGAAGCCTGAGTAATCTATAGAATTGACAAGTAACAGCCCGCTTCCGGAACAGGAAACGGGCTGTTGGCTTAAGCGGAGTTCTGGTAGAACGCCGGATGTTCTCCTGAGCCTATTTCTCCCCGGGATTGGCAGTCGCCTGCCGGTAAGTGCTGGGGGACTGGGCACAAAAGCGTTTGAACTGCCGGGAGAAGTACAGGGCATCGGTCAGGCCGACGGAGGATGCGACCTGCTCTACCGATAGCTCGGGGCGTTCACGCAGCAGCTGGCGGGACTTCTCGATGCGCAGCTTCAGCAGATAGGTAACCGGCGAGAGGCCGGTCTCCTGCTTGAAGATGCGTGACAGATAAGCGCGGTTATAGCCCAGGCTGCCGCACATCTGTTCAATGGAGACCGGATGGGCATATTGGGAAGCCATATAGTTGATCATTTGCTTCACCGTGCGTTTGACCTGCGATTCTGCCCCGGGCAACCGTGACGAGGAGATCAGCAGACCGGATGCTTCGCCGACAATCAGGTAAAGATAGCCGAGCGAGGTCAGATGCGCGCTCTCCTTACCCCCATAGAAGGCGGACATCATCCCTGCGAGTGCGCCCGGGATCACACTGCCCTCAGCCGAGGTCAGGACCGGCTTCTCCGGGGAGAATCCGGCCTGCAAGGCGAGCTGCTCCGCCTCCGCTCCGGTGAAGGCGGCCCAGCGGTACCGCCAGGGCTGCTGCTGATCGGAGATGTAGCTGACCAGCTGGGCCGGGTGGATCAGGAAGCAGTCTCCCGTTCCCAGTTCATACTTGCGCTGCTCGGTCCGGAATACACCGGAGCCGGACTCAATGTAGTGAAGCAGATAATAATCGTAGATCTTGGGGCCGGCCTGATGCAGCGGAAGCGTCTGGCTCTCCCCGGCGAACAGCACATGCAGAGGCTGCTGATCGAAATACACGGGATTTGATCCTACGGAATAGGTATGTTCCAACGGCCATCCGCCTTTCTTGAATATAACGCTATCATAGCTAAGCATGAGGGGAAGCGCAGAAATGAATCTTTATCTCCAGTATATCCTCCCGGCGGCTGGAAGTCACATTTGTCCATGTATTGCACACATGATTGCATTATCAGGGCAAGTCTGATTTTATTATAATGTAAGCATGAAGGAAGCAAGTTGGAAACAAGTTGAAAGCCCAAGCACAAGCAGCGAAAGGATGGAGTGGCAATAATGAGCGTACAGGAACTTAACAGTAAATTTATCGAGAAATACGGAGAGAGCAGCGAAGAGGCGCGGGTGTTCTACGCACCAGGCCGTGTGAATCTCATCGGAGAGCATCTGGACTACAACGGCGGTTATGTGTTCCCGGCAGCACTGGACTTTGGAACTACCCTTATCGTGCGTCCGCGTACAGACGGCAAGGTTCAATTCGCATCGACGAATTTCCCTTATGAAGCCTCTATCGGCTACAGCGAAATCGGCAAAGCCAAAACCGGCGAGTGGGTTGACTATCCGGTTGGTGTTATGGTCGAGCTGGCCAAGAAGGACCTTCCGGTATCGGGAGGGTATGACCTCTTGTTCCACGGAGAAATTCCGAACGGCTCGGGCTTATCCTCTTCCGCTTCTATCGAGGTAGTAACAGGTTATGCCTTCCTGACACTGCTTGGTGGAGACACGGATACTGTAGAGATCGCCCTGCTGTCGCAGCGTGCGGAGAACCAGTATGTCGGCGTAAACTCCGGTATCATGGACCAGTTCGCTGTCGCCAATGGCAAACGCGACCAGGCCATCCTGCTGATGTGTGACACTCTGGAATACAGCCTGGTTCCATTTGTGACTGGCTCATATAAGCTGGTTATCGGCAATACGAACAAGAAGCGCGGTCTTGTGGACTCCAAGTACAATGAACGCCGCAGCCAATGCGAGGAGGCTCTGGCTATTTTGAAGCAAGAGGTACCAACCCTGTCTTATCTGGCCGAGCTTAAACCTGAACAATTCGAGCTTCATCAGCATAAAATCACCGACGAAACCGTTAGACGCCGCGCCCGTCATGTGGTGGAAGAGAACCAGCGTGTACTTGACTCGGTTGAAGTCCTGAAGAACAATGACCTGAAGCAATTCGGACTCTATATGAACGATTCCCATGTCTCCCTGCGTGACCTCTATGAAGTCAGCTGCGAAGAGCTGGACATTATGGTTGAAGAAGCGCAGCGTATTCCGGGAACACTCGGCTCGCGTATGACAGGTGCCGGATTCGGTGGATGTACAGTATCTCTGGTACATGAGGATGATGTGGAACGTTTCATTACCGAAGTCGGCGAAGCTTACAAGAATAGATCCGGTCTGACGGGCGAGTTCTATGTATGCACGATCGGCAACGGCGTTGAAGAACTGAAAGGAGTGAAATAAGATGGCGATTCTGGTAACGGGCGGAGCAGGATATATCGGTTCCCACACAGTAGCAGAGCTGCTGGACCGCGGGGAAGAGGTCGTAGTTATCGACAATCTGCTGACAGGGCACCGCGAGGCGCTGCTGGGCGGCAAGCTGTATGAGGGAGATCTGCGCGACAAGGAACTGCTGGCCAAGCTTTTCTCCGAGAACAAGATTGAAGCGGTAATCCATTTCGCAGCGAGTTCTCTGGTAGGCGAGAGCATGAAGGATCCGGTAAAATATTACGACAACAACGTGTACGGTACACAGTGTCTTCTCGAAGCGATGCAGCATGCCGGAGTGGATAAAATCGTCTTCTCCTCCACAGCCGCAACCTACGGCGAACCGGAAAAGGTGCCGATTGAAGAAACGGACCGCACTGAACCTGCGAATGTTTATGGGGAGACCAAGCTGACCATGGAGCGCATGATGGCCTGGTTCGACAAGGTGCTCGGCATCAAATACGTAGCGCTGCGCTACTTCAATGCTGCAGGTGCACATGCCAGCGGCAAAATCGGTGAAGACCACCGTCCGGAGAGTCACCTGATTCCGCTGGTGCTCCAGGCTGCACTCAAGCAGCGGGAGAACATCGCGGTCTTCGGCGAAGACTACCCGACAGAAGACGGAACCTGCGTACGAGACTATATCCATGTCAGCGATCTGGCGGATGCGCATGTCCGTGCGGTAACCTACCTGCGCAGCGGCAGTGCAAGCAATATCTTCAACCTGGGCAACGGCCTTGGTTTCTCAGTGAAGCAGGTGATTGAGACTGCGAAGAAGGTAACCGGCCTGGACATCCCGGTTGTAATCCAGGAGCGCCGCGCCGGTGATCCGGCAGTACTGGTCGCTTCTTCGGCCAAAGCCCGGACGATCCTGGGCTGGGACCCGCAGCATGCCGATCTGGAAGGCATCATCCAAAGCGCCTGGAACTGGCACTCCGCGAACCCGGAAGGGTATGGCGTCTAAGCCTGTCACTGTACTTGTTGTGAACAGTATGGAAGCCTGGCTTGAAGAATAGGCAATCATAAGATGAACAAAAGAAAAATAAAAAGCCAGAAGGATCGAAGGGGGATTTTGGAACTGTAGGAGCGTTAGCGACCGCCTGAAAGCTTTCCGCAGGAAAGCTCGCTTCGGAAGCATCAGCAGTCACCGGATTTCAGCCGCAATCAGCGGGTCAATCAAGAAATCTGGGGGCGGGCAGCGGCCGGAAGTCCAAATATTCACCGTAGTGACGTCTATGGCTTAAGTTAATATCTTAAGTTCAGCTATACAGGTTGCAGCAAATAAGGAGAATTGAAATGCAGAACGATAATATTACGGCTGCAGCCTCTGAGAAGGCATTGTATGCGATTGAGCAGCTGGTCCTGTTCGCGCAGCACAAGGAGCTGATTCAGCCTGCTGACGTTGATTACAGCCGCAATGAACTGCTGGACCAGTTCGGCTTCAGTGAGCCGTATGCCGGTGAATTCACTGAAGGTCCGCTTGAGAGTCCGCAGGCACCGCTGGATCAATTGATCGACTACGGGTTTGAGACCGGGCTGATTCCGGAGAATACGGACACTTACCGCGATCTGCTGGACGCCAAGATCATGGGCCTTCTGATGGCCCGGCCGTCTGAGGTAAATGCGGAGTTCGCCGCGATCCAGGCGGGGCAGGGCATTCAGGCGGCCACTGACCGCTTTTATAAGCTGAGTATTGATTCCAACTATATCCGTATGGACCGGGTGGCCAAGAATGTGTATTGGCTCCAGGATTCGCCGTACGGGGATATCGAGATGACGATCAATCTCTCCAAACCGGAGAAAAGCCCGAAGGAAATCGCCATGGCCCGGCTGCTCCCGCCGCCGGTCTATCCGAAATGCCAGCTCTGCCGCGAGAATGTCGGCTATGCCGGACGGGTCAATCACCCGCCGCGCCAGAATCTGCGAGTGATTCCTCTTGCGATGAACAATGAGAAATGGTTCTTCCAGTACTCGCCGTATGTGTACTATAACGAGCATTGTATCGTGTTCCACCATGATCATGTGCCGATGAAGCTGACGAAGGATACGCTGAAGCGTCTGCTTAGCTTTGTTGAAACCTTCCCGCATTATTTCATCGGCTCGAATGCCGATCTGCCGATTGTCGGCGGCTCCATTCTGACCCATGATCACTTCCAGGGCGGACGCCACACCTTCCCCATCCAGAAGGCGCCCAAAGAGGATAGCTTCACCCATGCTGCATATCCAGGCGTTAGCCTTAGCATTGTGAAATGGCCAATGTCTGTGCTGCGGATGCAGGGGGCAGATCCTGCCGTGCTGCTGGAAGCCGGCAACAGTATCTATGAGGCCTGGAAGACTTACAGCGATCCGGCAGCTGATGTCCTGGCCTTCAGTGAAGAAGCCGGGGAGAGCGTGCCGCATAACACGGTTACACCTATTGTCCGCCGGGCAGAAGACGGCGGCTATGAGATGGATCTGGTGCTGCGCAACAACCGGACCAGCGAAGAATATCCCGAAGGGATTTTCCACCCGCACCGGGAAATGCACCACATCAAGAAGGAGAACATCGGGCTAATTGAGGTTATGGGCCTGGCGATTCTGCCGGGACGCCTCAAGGAAGAGCTCGATGCTGTCGCTGGCGTTCTGGCCGGAGACACCGCGCTGCTGGAAGCGGTCCAGAGCCAGGGCGCTGATCATCCGCTCGCGCTGCATGCCTCCTGGATCGCGGAGCTGGCCGGCCGTTTCGGCACCTCCCTGAGCCGCGAGGAAGCGGTGAAGACAGTGCAGAACGAGGTAGGCACCAAGTTCACGCATATTCTGGAGCATGCGGGAGTCTACAAGCGTACACCGGAAGGCCAGGCGGCTTTCCGCCGGTTCGTGAACAGCAGCGGGTTCAACTAAGCTGCTGTGTCTTGTAAATGAGATGTCCCTGCCGGAGTATCGGCGGGGACATTTTTATATTGCGCGGGAAACTGCGATGCAATGATGTGTCCGCCAGAAGTGAGGGGCGGGAGGAAATGAGGGGCAGAAATGCCCCTGATTCCGCTGAAAGCGGGCGACGGGAGGAAATGAGGGGCAGAAGTGCCCCTGATTCCGCCGAAAGCGGGCGATGGGAGGAAATGAGGGGCAGAAGTGCCCCTGATTCCGCCGAAAGCGGGCGATGGGAGGAAATGAGGGGCAGAAGTGCCCCTAATTTCGCTGAAAGTGGGCGACGGGAGGAAATGAGGGGCAGAAGTGCCCCTGATTCCGCCGAAAGTGGGCGACGGGAGGAAATGAGGGGCAGAAGTGCCCCTGATTTCGCTGAAAGTGGGCGACAGGAGGAAATGAGGGGCAGAATCCCTTTGATCCCGCCGGACGTGGGCGATATGGGGGAATCAAAGGGATAAATCCCCCTAAATCCGCCGAAATCGGGCGGCAAGCGGAAAATAAAGGGATAAATCCCTTTGAATTTGTGCTAGGCAGGCGTTAAGGGAACGCCGTGTCTTTTAAACACGACACCGACCTTTTGCCGCTCCTCTGTAGTCATTTGAATGCGGCAAGCCGGAGGTCTATAATATACAAGTGCGTCACATTCATATACTCATGGAGGTTTACCCATATGCGTAAGTTTGAGTTCTATAACCCTACCAAGCTGATTTTTGGACAAGGGACATTGCAGGCACTCCGCACCGAAGTGCCGAAATACGGCAAGAATGTACTGCTGATGTACGGCGGCGGCAGCATTAAGCGCAGCGGCCTGTACGACAATGTAATTGCTGAGCTGAATGCCATCGGAGCTGTAGTTACGGAATTGGCCGGAGTGGAGCCTAACCCGCGCCTGTCTACCGTACATAAAGGCGTGGATTTATGCCGCGAGAACGGGATCGAACTGATCCTCGCCGTCGGCGGCGGCAGTGTGCTGGATTGTGCCAAGGCTGTAGCTGTCGGTGCGAAATACGATGGGGATATGTGGGACTTCGTGGAGCGCAAAGCGGCGCCTCAGGGAGCTCTTCCGCTGGGGACTGTGCTGACTATGGCGGCTACCGGTTCGGAAATGAACAACGGCTCGGTAATTACGAATGAAGTGACCAAGGAGAAAATGGGCTGGGGCAGCGTGCATGCCTATCCGGCATTCTCGATTCTTGATCCTGAGAATACCTTCTCCCTGCCGCGTGATCAGACGGTCTACGGCATGGTGGACATCATGTCCCATACACTGGAGCATTATTTCCACACAGACGGCAACACACCGGTACAGGACGGCTTCTGTGAAACCCTGCTTCGTACTGTAATCGAGACTGCACCCAAGCTGATCGAAGATCTGAATAACTACGAACTGCGTGAGACCATCATGTACTGCGGCACCATGGCACTGAACGGGATGGTCAGCATGGGCTTTGCCGGTGACTGGGCTACCCACAATATTGAGCATGCCGTATCCGCAGTTTACGATATTCCGCATGGCGGAGGATTGGCCATTCTGTTCCCGCAATGGATGAAGTATAACCTCAGTACGAACCCAGCCCGGTTCCGCCAATTGGCAGTGAACGTATTCGGCATCGATCCGGCCGGCAGAAGCGATGAAGAGGTCGGGCTTGAAGGCATCGTGGCGCTTCGCAGCTTCTGGGATTCGATCGGGGCTCCGAAGACGCTAGGTGATTATGACATCGATGACAGCGAAATCGGCAATATGGCTGACAAGGCTGTCCGTTTTGGCCCATTCGGCAACTTCCGCAAGCTTCAGCGTGAGGATGTTGTAGAGATTTACAAGCTGGCTCTGTAAATTCATTTACAGGCAGTTGACCTTGTAAGCTGGCCCTGTAAGGCAGCTGGATAGACATACCGGCAATGGTTAACCCTATATGCTGCACCATTGTTCAGCCGTTCCCGTTCGCCGGGAGCGGTTTTTTAACATGAAGATCCCTAAATAATCTCTCTTCAGAGATACAATATTGAGATTAATACCCAACTTTGTGAAACCAAGGACATGGTTTCAGCGTTTAAACTAGTATGACAGTCCGGAAGTAAAGACGGGAGGAGACAAACATGCAAACGCTGTATTTGGGCTGTTTGGCGCTGGGCATTATTTTTGCTGTAGTCAGTGTACTTGTAGGCGACCTGATCGGAGGCGCTCTGCACGGGGTTTTTGACTTCGTATCTTTTGATTTCGTCAATCCTGCCATCTTGGCGGGCGGAGTAACGGTGTTCGGCGGAGCGGGGGTACTGCTTAGCCGCTACAGTGGACTGGAAGATGGCGCAATTCTTGCCTTGTCCCTGCTGATTGCGGCTTTTATGGGAGTAGTGCTGCATCTTGTTGTCGTGAAGCCAATGAGGAACAGCGAAATGTCGAACGGATTCTCAATGAATGAGCTGCCGGGCAGAATCGGCGAGGTTACCGTCCCGGTACCTGCTGCAGGCTACGGAGAGATTATGGTAAAGTTCGGCGCTGGTAACAGTCTGCATACGGCGGCCAGCTTTGAACAGCATCTGCTGCCGGCCGGTATCAAGGTTGTAGTTGTGGAGGTCCGCGAGGGGGTAGCCCTTGTGTCAGAATTCGAAGAGAGAAGAGGAGAGGATTCTTAATGTTCGGTATTCCTGATTTTTTGTTTATTCCTGCAGTCGTTGTGGCTGTATTATTTGTACTCGGTATTGCGTTCTGGGCCCGTTACAAAACGGTAGGACCTGATGAAGGGATGATCGTTACCGGCTCCTTCCTGGGCAGTAATCATATCTCAGATGACGGCTCCGGCCGCAAAATCAAAATTGTCCGCGGCGGCGGTGCGTTCATTCTGCCGGTCTTTCAGAAGGCAGAGTTCATGTCACTGCTCTCCCATAAGCTCGACGTGACGACCCCGGAGGTCTACACCGAGCAGGGTGTTCCGGTTATTGCCGATGGGGTCGCGATCATTAAGGTGGGCAGCTCGACCGAGGATGTAGCTACGGCAGCCGAGCAGTTCATGGGCAAGCCGATTGAGGCGCTGAAGAGCGAAGCCCAGGAAGTACTCGAAGGCCATCTGCGGGCGATACTCGGTTCAATGACCGTTGAAGAGGTCTACCGCAACCGGGACCGTTTCGCCCAGGAGGTTCAAGGTGTTGCAGCCCGTGATTTGAAGAAGATGGGGCTGCAGATCGTCTCGTTCACCATTAAGGATGTGCGTGATAAGCACGGATATCTGGAAGCGCTGGGTAAGCCGCGGATTGCCGCAGTGAAGCGGGATGCAGAGATTGCTGAAGCCGAGGCTGTGCGGGATGCGCGGATTCAGAAGGCCAATGCCGAAGAGCAGGGGCAGAAGGCAGAACTGCTGCGTGATACCAATATCGCCGAAGCCTCGAAGGAGAACCAGCTGAAGGTAGCGGCGTTCAAACGTGATCAGGATACCGCCAAAGCGGAAGCGGACCAGGCGTACCATATTCAGGAGGCGCGGGCCAAGCAGACGGTGGTTGAAGAGCAGATGAAGGTCGAGCTGGTCCGCAAGGAACGCGAAATTGATTTGCAGACCAAGGAAATCCAGGTTCGCGAGAAGCAGTATGATGCGGAAGTGAAGAAGAAAGCGGAAGCTGACCGTTATGCGGTGGAGCAGGCGGCGGAAGCCGACAAGGCCAAGCGGATGCGTGAAGCGGATGCGCTGCAGTACAGTATTGAGACTCAGGCTAAAGCGACCTCCGAGCAGAAACGTCTGGAAGGGCAGGCAGTCGCGGATGCCGAACTGGCCAAGGGTAAGGCAGAAGCGGAAGTTATCCGGCTGCGCGGTCTGGCCGAAGCGGAAGCCAAAGAGAAGCTGGCGGAAGCCTTCCAGAAGTTCGGCGAAGCGGCGGTGCTCGATATTATCGTCAAAATGCTGCCGGAGCTGGCCGGGAAGATTGCCGAGCCGCTGGCTTCCATTGATAAGCTGACGGTTGTGGATACCGGCAACGGGGAAGGCGCGGCCCGGGTCAGCAATTATGTGACCCAACTGATGGCGACGGCCCCTGAGATGCTGAAAAGCGTGTCCGGCATTGATGTCGAAGCGCTGATCAAAGGGTTGACCCAAACCAAAGGCAAGCCGGAGCTGGCAGCATCTGCCGAATATACCGGAGCGCCAGTAACCGCCCTCCCGGGTAAACCGAAACCGGCCGTATTACCATCGGCCGCCCCGGTTGAACAACCAGAGGAATAATAGCGTATCACAGAGGTATGGCCGGCAGGTTTAACCGCCTGTCATACCTTTTTTATAGAAATACCGCATTAAGAAACGGAGGTGCAGGCATGGAGCTCATTTTGGATAATATACGCAAGAGCTTTGACGGTAAGGAAGTGCTGAAGGGAATTGACTTCACCTTCGAGCAAGGCAAGATTTACGGGCTCCTGGGACGCAACGGTGCCGGCAAAACCTCGCTGTTCAACTGCCTCAGCGGTGAGATACGCATGGACAGCGGCGGGGCGTTTCTGCGGCGGGAGGAAGTGAGTCTTCCGCTTCGCGAAGAGGAGATCGGCTACGTCTTTTCCCTGCCGATTCTGCCGGATTTCTTAACGGGTTATGAGTTTGTGAAGTTCTACATGGATATCAATAAGGATAAAATAGAACCGGGCAGAAGTATCGAAGAGTATTTTGATATCATCCGTTTTGAGGAGGAGGACCGCCACCGCCTGATTAAGGGCTACTCCCACGGGATGAAGAACAAAATTCAGATGCTCTGCTTCATCATTTCCCGGCCGCCGCTGATTCTGCTGGATGAGCCGCTGACCTCCTTTGATGTGGTGGTCGCGCTGGAGATCAAGAAGCTGCTGCGTGAGATGAAGCAGAAGCATATTATTATTTTCTCCACCCATATCCTGCAGTTGGCTGCCGATCTCTGTGATGAGCTGGTAATTCTGAATAATGGCTCGCTCCGTGAGATTCCCGCGGAAACGCTGCGCAGTCCGGAGTTCGAGGAGCAGATTATCGCGCTGCTGAAGGATGGAGACCATGATTAGCACGCTGAGGGCGATCATGGAGATTCGCGGGATGTCCGGCGCTAACCGGCTGATGTTCTATTTCAGAAAAATCCCCGTTATCGGCAAGCTGGTACCGGCTTCAGTCTATTCTGAGACGGCGCTTAAGCAGACTTTATCGGTAATCGTCTATATCCTCAAAGCCATCTGGGCCTTCTTGTCCAAGTTTGCCTATTTGGGGCTTATGGTCTATTTGCCCGTAAAGCTTGCAGGCAGTGAATTAACCTTAACGCTTTCAGCACAATATCAGCTGTACCTGCAGGTCCTGCTCTGTTTAAGCTTTCTGGTCGCTGCGGTTTCCAGCGCGGTTATTCTGGAGCCCAAACGGGACAAGTATATATTCGTGAAGCTAATGAGGCTCCCTGCGGAGAGATATATGCGTGTTACGCTGGCGCTGCGCGGGATCAGCTTTGCGGTTACGTTTATCCCGGCGATGATGGTCTTCGGGAATCTTCTGGGGGCTCCGCTGTGGCAGGGAGGTGTTCTTGCTCTGCTGCTGACCTTCTGGCGTATTGCCTGCGAGGCCCTGCATTTGTGGTTTTTTGATAAATACGGCATTGTGGTTGTCAAAAAAACTAGCTGGGTCTGGACCGCCATTGGTGCAGGATACCTGCTGGCTTATGTACCTCTGCTCCCGGGATTTGCGTTGGTGGACAGTTCTACGTTGTTCAGTCTGCCTCTGGTGCTTGGTGTGACCGTGCTGGGAGCCCTCTGTGCAGTCTACATCGCCCGTTATCCGGATTACCGCAATGCAGTGGATGCCGTGACCAAAATTGATGATCCGCTGCTGGATATGGGACGCATGATGAAGGAGGCACGGGTGAAGGATGTCGCAACCCGGGAGCAACAGTACACGGCGGAGCAGCTGAACCACGGACGATTCGCAGGCAAAAGCGGGTATGCTTATCTGAATGCGATATTTTTCTCGCGCCACCGGCGGTTACTCATTCATCCAGTGCAGCGGCGCCTGGTGATTATTGGCGCACTCTTCGCGGCTGCATTGCTGACGCTGCTGTTCTCGGAAGCAGCTTTTAACAGAATGGCCCATTATCTGATCAGCGCTTTGCCGACCTTTCTGATCCTTATGAATTACACCTCCATCGGTGAACGTGTCTGCAAGGCTATGTTCTACAACTGTGATCTCAGTCTGCTGCGTTACGGGTTCTACCGCGAACAGTCGGCGATCCTGAGCAACTTTCGGATCCGGCTGCTGCGCATCAGCCTGCTTAATCTGATTCCGGCTGCCGCGATCTGCCTGGCGGTGAATCTGCTGATCCTGCTGTCGGGTGAGAGCTGGGGCGCTGCGGATGCGGTTATCTTTTGCGTGACCATTGTGGCCCTGTCCCTGTTCTTCTCGGTGCATCATCTGTTCATGTATTACATCTTCCAGCCGTACAGTACCGAGCTGAATGTGAAGAATCCGTTCTTTACGATTGTGAACAGTATCGTGCTGGCAGCCGGTTTTATAGCCATGCAGTTCAAGAGCGAGCCCGGGATTTTTGCTTTTATTGTAGTGCTCTCTGCTGTTGTCTATATGCTGGCGGCCCTGATATTGGTCTACAAATTCTCAGGCCGGACGTTTCGGGTGAAATGAGTCCCAGGCTCTTTGCCGCACACTTCTAATTTGAGATTCTTGATGTTATGATAGTAGCTCAAGGTTAATCTTCACATGCTGATACGTGTATCGTGCTGCCAAAATAGATCGGGTATCCAGAATTAAAAGAGGTGTCGCAAGTGAGCAGCAGCATAACAGTGGGCAAGGTACTCAATAACAACGTTATCATTGCTGAGCATCCCCAGTATGCCGAGGTAGTGGTCATTGGCAAGGGTATCGGCTTCAACCGTAAGACACGGGACCGGATCAACCTCTCTTCTGTGGAAAAAATGTTCATTCTGCGGAGCCAGGAGGAGCAGGAGCAGTATAAGCAGCTGGTGCCCCAGGTGGACGAGAAGCTGATTGAGGTGGTCCAGGAGATCGTCCTGCATATTATGCAGAGCAGCCGGCAGGCACTTAACGAGCATATCCATATCGCGCTCACCGACCATATTTCCTTTGCCATCCGCAGGAGTGAACAGCATATATCCATACATAATCCCTTTCTGTACGAGACCCGGGAGATCTATCCGGAGGAATACAGGCTGGCGGAATATGCAGTGGACCGGATTAACGAAGCCATGAAGGTATCACTGCCGCCGGATGAGATCGGATTTGTGGCGCTTCACATTGTCAGTGCACTCAGCAACCGGCATATCTCGGAGGTTAAGCAGCACTCGCAGCTGATCGGCGACATGGTGGGACTGGTGGAGGATAACCTCGAATACCGCATTCCGCGTGATTCTTTGGACTATTCACGTCTGGTGACTCATTTGCGTTTTGTGCTGGAGAGGCTGCGCCGGGGGGAGACTGTACGTGAGACTTCGTCCCTTGACGGGCTGATGAAACGTGAATATCCCGAGATGTATATGCTTGCCTGGAAGCTGACCAAGGTTATCGAACAGCGCGTGCATATCCCGGTATATCCTGCCGAGGTGAGTTATCTGACGATTCATCTGCAGCGTCTTGCCCAGAAGAAGGAAGATGAATCCGGTATGGAACAGCAGGACAGCATTTAGCCTGTTAATTAATGCTTGCAACTTCAAATTATCGGTGCTACAATGATCCCTGTTATTAACAAAACAGAATACAAACGTGTAACTGATACGATCAGGCATGAGTGATTTACAGTATTATGGTTGTCTAGCCCCAACTCGGGGTAATCTAACTTTAGCGTTAGGCGACAACCTGTGTACTGTATTGCTCATGCCTTTTTTGGCTTCTGTTTGAACGAAATCAACGATTAAGGAAGTGACCTCAATGTTCAAAAAGTTATTTGGCGTTTTGCAGAGAGTTGGTAAGGCGCTAATGCTCCCTGTTGCCATTCTGCCTGCTGCTGGTCTGCTGCTCGGCATAGGGAACATGCTCGTTAATCCGGATTTCCTGCAGTATGTTCCGGCGCTGGAGAATGATGTGGTACAGGCGATTGCTACCGTATTGATGAATTCGGGGCAAATTGTATTTGATAATCTCTCCTTGCTGTTTGCAGTCGGCGTAGCCATCGGGCTGGCCGGAGGCGAAGGTGTAGCAGGTCTTGCGGCTATTATCGGATTCCTGGTTATGAACGTAACCATGGGTACGGTGGTCGGCGTCAACGCATACGTGCTGACCTGGAAAGATTTCTCGTATTCCAGTGTTCTGGGGATCCCCACATTGCAGACAGGGGTATTCGGTGGTATCCTGGTTGGGATATTGGCCGCATCTATGTACAAAAGGTTCTTCCGTATAGAACTGCCGTCCTATCTCGGCTTCTTCGCGGGTAAACGTTTTGTACCGATTATGACTGCGGTGACTTCCCTGATTCTCGGTCTTGCGCTTACTCTGGTATGGCCGCCGATCCAGCACGGTCTGAACTATGTCTCGCAGAGTATGATCAACACCAATCTGACGCTGTCAGCCTTTATCTTCGGGGTTATCGAGCGTTCCCTGATTCCTTTCGGCCTGCACCATATCTTCTATTCACCGTTCTGGTATGAGTTCGGAAGTTATGTAGACAAGGCTGGAGATCTGATCCGTGGTGACCAGAGAATCTTCATGCAGCAGCTTCGTGACGGTGTGGATTTCACAGCCGGTACATTTACCACTGGTAAATATCCGTTCATGATGTTCGGACTTCCGGCAGCCGCCCTTGCGATCTATCATGAGTCCAAACCTGAGAACAGACGGGTTGTCGGAAGCTTGATGATTTCTGCAGCGTTGACTTCCTTCCTGACAGGTATTACCGAGCCGCTGGAATTCTCATTCCTGTTCGTTGCTCCGCTGCTGTTCGCTGTACATGCGATATTTGCTGGTCTTTCCTTCATGACCATGCACATCCTTAATGTCAAAATCGGTATGACCTTCTCCGGCGGGTTCATCGACTATGTGCTGTTCGGCGTCATTCCGAACCGCACAGCCTGGTGGCTGGTCATTCCGGTAGGTCTGGTCCTGGCAGTGATTTACTACTTCGGATTCCGCTTCGTTATCCGCAAGTTCAACCTGAAGACTCCAGGCCGAGAAGAGGCTTCGGACGACGAGGAAGAAATGAGCACGGAAAGTGTATCCAAGACCGGCGACGATCTGCCGCGCAACATTCTGTCTGCTCTGGGTGGCAAAGAGAATATCACACATCTTGATGCTTGTATTACCCGCCTTCGTGTCGAAGTGAAGGATAAAGCAGGCGTTGACAAGGGCCGATTGAAGAAACTTGGTGCTTCTGGGGTTCTGGAAGTGGGTAACAACGTACAGGCGATCTTCGGAACCCGTTCGGACACGATCAAATCGCAGATTCAGGATGTCATGAACGGACGGACACCTGCTGCTGCTCCTGTAGCGCCGAAGCCGGAGCTTGAGCAACAGGCCGGCGAGCAGAGTGAGGCTATTATTGCCGAGGATATCGTATCCCCTGTGAACGGTGAGCTGATGGATATTACACTGGTTCCCGATGCGGTCTTCTCGCAAAAGATGACCGGTGACGGCTTCGCCTTCCTGTCCGATGACGGCAAGATTGCCTCGCCGGTATACGGCAAGGTATTCAATGTCTTCCCAAGCAAGCATGCGATAGGCATTATGTCCGACGGCGGCAAGGAAGTGCTCGTGCATATCGGTGTCAATACCGTTAAGCTTAAGGGCCAGGGCTTCACTGTACTGGTAGAAGAAGGCGATCTGGTAGCTGCCGGGCAGCCGATCATGGAAGTGGATCTGGAGTATGTGAAGGCCAATGCACCTTCGGTCATTTCTCCGGTGATCTTCTCCAACCTGCCTGAAGGCTCTTCGGTCACCCTGAAGAAACCGGGCAAAGTAGTCATCGGTGATAAGGATATCATCACCATTCAGTAAAATGTGCAAAGGCGAAGCGCTTCCATTATAATTATAGGGAGCGCGGCCTTCACCATAAGCAACTATCCTAATTAATAGAAAGCGAGTTGGATATTATTATGCAAACAACTTTCAGAATCATTGACGAAGATGGAATTCACGCACGCCCGGCAACAGCGCTGGTAAATACAGCTACAAAATTCAAAGGCACTGAGGCTTTTGCGGAAGCCAAAGGCAAAAAAGTAACTCTTAAATCCATCTTGGGCGTTCTGTCCCTGGGCCTTGAAGCAGGAGATACCCTGACCCTTATTACTGAAGGCAGTGAAGAAGCTGAAGCCCTCAGCGCACTGCAGGAAATTATGGTTAAAGAAGGGCTGGGAGAAGTTCATGAGTAAAATTTCAGGAATCGCGGCTTCCGCAGGTATTGCAGTAGCCCGTGCCTTTATCCTGGAACATCCGGACTACACCATTACCAGAACAGCGGTCACGGATGTGGACGCTGAGCTTGCGAAGCTGAATGATGCGCTGGATAAATCCAGAGGCGAACTGCAGAGCATCAAAGAGCGCACACTGGCAGAGCTTGGCGAGAAAAAAGCAGAGATCTTCGAATCTCATCTGCTGATTCTTGATGATCCCGAGCTGATTACGCCTGTAATGGATAAAATCCGCGAGGAATCGGTAAATGCGGACTATGCCCTAAATGAAGTAGCCACCCAGTTTGTAGAAATGTTCCAGAACATGAAGAGCGCGTACCTGCAGGAACGTGCAGCCGATATGCGTGACGTAACCAAGCGCGTACTGAACCACCTGCTCGGCATTCACTATGTGAGTCCGGCAGAAATCAGTGAAGAGGTTATCGTGATTGCACTGGATCTGACACCTTCTGATACGGCACAGCTTAACCGGAATTTCGTTAAAGGCTTCACAACCAATATCGGCGGACGTACTTCCCATTCCGCGATTATGGCCCGTTCCCTGGAAATTCCGGCTGTAGTAGGCACTAAGAACGTATTGTCTCTCGTCAAAGCAGGGGATCTGATCATCGTTGACGGTCTGAACGGCGATGTGCTGATCAACCCGACAGAGGCTGAAGTCGCTGAATACACCGCGAAGCAGGAAGCTTATAATCTGCAGATTGCCGAGTGGAAGAAGCTGCGTGATGAACCAACTGTATCGGCTGACGGCAAGCATGTAGAGCTGGCTGCCAATATCGGTACACCGAATGATGTAACGGGTGTAATTGAGAACGGCGGCGAAGGCGTAGGCTTGTACCGTACTGAATTCCTGTATATGGGCCGCGACAAGCTGCCTTCCGAAGAAATTCAGTACAATGCCTACCGCAGCGTGCTTGAGAACATGCAAGGTAAGCCGGTAGTTGTGCGTACACTGGATATCGGCGGTGACAAAGAGCTGCCGTATCTGGATCTGCCGAAGGAAATGAATCCGTTCCTCGGCTTCCGTGCGATCCGTCTGTGTCTGGACCGTCAGGATATCTTCCGCACCCAGCTGCGTGCCCTGCTTAGAGCCAGTGCCCACGGTGACCTGCGGATTATGTTCCCGATGATCGCGACGCTCGGCGAATTCCGTGCAGCCCGTGATCTGCTGCTGGAAGAGAAGGTCAAGCTGCGTGAAGAAGGCAAAGAAGTATCCGATAACATCCAGCTGGGCATCATGGTTGAGATTCCTTCGACCGCAGTACTGGCTGACCAGTTCGCCAAAGAAGTGGATTTCTTCAGTATTGGTACGAATGACCTTATCCAATATACAATGGCTGCGGACCGTATGAATGAACGGGTATCCTATCTGTATCAGCCATACAACCCGGCAATTCTCCGTCTGGTCAAAATCGTCATTGATGCAGCACACGCCGAAGGCAAGTGGACTGGCATGTGTGGTGAAATGGCCGGCGATGCTACAGCGATTCCGCTGCTGCTCGGCCTTGGCCTGGATGAATTCAGCATGAGTGCAACCTCCATTCTGCCGGCTCGCAGCCAGATTGCCAAGCTGTCTGCTGCAGATATGAAGGAAATGGCTGCCCAGGCGCTGCAGCTCGGCACTGCCGAGGAAGTAGCGGCACTTGTGCAAAGCCGTGTGAATTAATTCGTTTTTGGTTTTCTGTTTGAGGCAATTCCACTTTTCCAACTACTTTAGCCGGTCTCCGATACAGGAGGCCGGTTTTTTTTGAATTGTGATCATGCATCCACTTCAGCAAGAACGGAACCGCCCTTTCCGGCAGCATTATATATAATAAGTCCATCACTTCCGAAGGGTGGAATTATTTTTGCAGAAATTCAGTGCCTCGCAGCTTTATATGTTCATGGTGTTTATGATGTCATTAGCGGGCAGCACCATATTTACAACCTACAGCATTTATTATGTTACTGAGCTAGGGTTAAATCCGTTCCAGCTCGTACTGGTTGGAACGGTTCTAGAGATAACAGTGTTAGTGTTCGAAGGTATAACAGGTGTTGTAGCAGATACATACAGCCGTAAGCTGTCGGTTATTATCGGAATGTTCGTGCTGGGAAGTGCTTTTGTGCTGGAAGGATGTATTATCTGGATGATGCACCCGGCCTCCATGGTGCCTGCATTTGCCTGGCTGCTTATGTCCCAGATGCTGTATGGCATTGGCTGGACGTTTGTCAGCGGGGCGGACACGGCCTGGATTGTAGACGAGCTGGATAAGGAGCAGACGGGGGCGATTTTTATGCGTTCCAAAGTATTTGCGCTAAGTGCATCTCTGCTGGGCATTGCTGTCAGTGTAGGATTATCACTGCTTGCGCCGAATATGCCTTTCCTGGCAGGAGGCGCTGTCTATTTCATACTTGGGCTGGTATTAATCCGTTATATGAAGGAAACGGGCTTTATCCGGCGGGAGCGTGAGCCACACACCTCACCAGTCCGTGAACTGGGCAAGACCTGGGTAAGCGGCGTATCCGTACTCAGACATCACCCCCTGCTTCTGCTGCTGACCGTTGTAACATTATTTAACGGGGCTGCGTCTGAAGGGTATGACCGCCTGTGGCAAATCCACCTCATCGATGAAATCGGCTTCCCGGATACCTCCGTGTCAATGGCGGTATGGTTCGGCCTGATCAGTGCAGCGGCAACAATTTTGGGGATACTGGCCGTGCGTTTTGCCGGGAAAAGAATGGATCTGCTCCTGGAACGAAGGATCTCTGCCGCATTGTTCATACTGACCTGTATCCGCATGGGCTGCATCCTGCTGCTTGCGCTTGCACCGAATTTCACGGCCGCGATCTTTGCGGTGCTTCTCCTGGGGGTGGCCGGTTCCGTGAGCGATCCTATCTATACTACCTGGCTGAACTCGAAGCTTCCAAGCCGGAACCGGGCCACAGTCCTGTCGATGATTAGTCAATCGGATGCACTCGGCCAGTCCGCAGGCGGTCCGGTTGTTGGTTATATAGGCAGCCGTTTCTCGATCAGGGCCTCCATTCTGGCTGCCGGATTCCTGCTGCTTCCAATTCTGACGTTGTTCGGAAAGGTCATGCGTAAACGCTAAAAGAAGCAAAACAACATTTAACAGTTGTTATTTGGCAGTAGGACAAGTATACTTCCGGGTAGATTCGCAGCGACCACCTCATGAACTTAAATACCCGGGACTTCATGCCGATATAGGATATAGCAAGCAGATGCTATTCTACCCCGTAACCCAAACCTGTGAACATAATGTTACATATTATAAGATGAACCGTGAGTAAGAATTCTCAGCGATACCCGCTTGCAGAGCTGTGCAAGTATTGGTTTGGTGATATATGGAAATAACTTGGTTGTAATAGAGTGATCAGTTTTCGGCCGGATGGCAGAGAGCATTAGGATGGTGAATAGAAATGAGCAGCAATTATATAAATGCAGAATCAGTAATGGAGACCTATGAAGGCAAAGACCTTGGATTAACGTATTCTGCGGAGTACAGTATGTTTAAAGTCTGGGCACCGACTGCGTTTGCAGTATCGCTGGTGCTGTATGCTACCGGCGGGAATGGCATATCAGCCGGCCATACCGGAGATTACAAGGACAGTGGCAGGATTATCAACATGCAGCGCTCAGACGGCGGGGTCTGGGAAGTCAGGGTTTCCGGTGATCTTAAGGGTAAGTATTATATGTACCGGGCTGTATTTGCGGACGGAAGCATCAATGAAGCTGCAGACCCCTATGCAACGGCTGTATCGGCTAATGGTCTGCGGACGGCGATCATCGATTTGCAGGATACGAATCCGGCTGGTTGGGATCAGGATACTTCTCCTGTACTGGCGCATCCGGCCGATGCTGTAATCTATGAGCTGCATGTACGTGATTTCTCGGCTCATGAGAGCTCGGGTCTTACCCATAAGGGGAAATTCAAGGCGTTCACTGAGATGGGGCTGCGGGATGCTGCGGGTCATGCACTGGGCATAGATCATCTGGCTGAGCTGGGGATTACGCATGTGCATCTGCTGCCGGTATTCGACTTCCAGACGGTGGATGAGCTGAAGGCTCCCGGTGAAGCACCGCTGTCTCCGCTATTCACAGACTACAACTGGGGCTATGACCCCCAGCACTATAATGTGCCTGAAGGCTCGTACAGCACAGACCCAGCCAGTCCGCCTACCCGTATCCGTGAGTTCAAGGAGATGGTGCAGGCCCTGCACAGCCGTGGTATCTCTGTCATTATGGATGTGGTCTACAACCATACGTATTCTTTAGAAAAAGGACCCTTCCAGCCGCTTGTACCGGATTATTACTACCGCCATGACTATAGCGGCCGGCTCTCCAACGGATCGGGTGTCGGTAATGAGCTGGCGACAGAACAGCCGATGGTCCGCAAATATATTAAAGACTCCTTGACCTACTGGGCATCAGAGTATCATATCGACGGTTTCCGCTTTGATCTGATGGGATTAATGGACAGTGTGACCATGCGTGAGATCACGGAAGAGCTGCGGCTGGAGATTAATCCGAATCTGCTGCTCTACGGTGAGCCCTGGACAGGCGGAGACTCTCCGCTTGCCACCAAGACCCTGAAGGGTGTGCAGCGCGGGAAAGGTTATGCCGTCTTCAATGATAACTTCCGCTCTGCCCTCAAGGGAGACAGTGACGGCTGGGGCAAGGGCTTCACTACCGGAGAATACGGTAAAGAAGGTGCGGTTGCTTCCGGGATCAAGGGAGCCATACATGAGTTCACCGATTCGCCTGTAGAGACAGTGAACTATGTAACGGCACATGATAATCTCAATCTGTGGGACAAAATTCTCGCTACCCAGGGATTACGCCAGGAAGCGCGTTTACTGGAGCTTGAGAATGGCAGGCTGCGGGGCGGCGGGGATCTGGAAACCGCTGTGGAGCAGGCTGATCCGTATTTCGCGATTGATACCCTGGATGTGCTGGAGAATGAGACTGTACGGCGTTCTCTGCTGGCTAACGGGATTATCCTGACCTCGCAGGGAATACCGTTCCTGCACGCCGGAGATGAGCTTCTGCGCAGCAAATACGGTGACCATAACAGCTACCGCAGTCCGGACTGCATCAATGCCATCCGCTGGGAGAACAAGAAGAAGTTCCTTCCCGTATATCAATATTACAAAGGTCTGATTGAGCTGCGGCGGGGACATCCGGCTTTCCGGCTGCATGGACGTCAGGAGATTGAGCGCAGTCTTGAGTTCCTGCGCTGTGACAGCGGAGTCATTGCCTATGTGCTGAAGAATCATGCCGGCGGCGATGTATGGAATAATATTGTAGTGATTTACAATGCAAATATGGAACCGGTAACCCAGTGTCTGCCTGAATCCTCCGGCTGCTGGAATATCGTTGTTGATCATACTCATGCTGGAGCGGAAGCTTTCCGGCAGACGGAGAACGGCAATGTTGAAATTGCCGGATTGTCGATGATGGTGCTCTACGATAAATACGGCGAGCCTGAACCGAGATCGAAGGTAGTGGAAGTTCATTATGAACGGCCGGACGGCGATTACCGGGGCTGGAATCTCTGGGTATGGGGTACAGGCATTCAGGATGGACAACGGGACTTCCAGCACATGGAGGACGGTCACGCAGTAGCGCGGATCGAGGTGCTGCCAGGCACAGCGTCTATCGGGTACATCCTCCGGCTGAATGACTGGGAGGAGAAGGACGGTGCCGGAGACCGCTTCATCGACTGCTCCGGCAGCGAGGAGCAGGTGTTGAAAGTAACCGTACGGGAACGTAAGCTGGAGCACGACGGTGAGGCGGCTGATCCGCTGCAGCGCACCAGTTAGAACGCAATATGAGCTGATCTGTTCCTTCCCCCAGGGGAAGGACAGGTCAGCTCTTTTTATAAGGCACACCGGCCCTCCGATTATGTTTCAAATGCCCCTCTATCCGATGCTTGACGATCAGCTCCTTACAAGGTCCAGTAACGAAATAACAGATGACAGAGTATGGAACAGAGCCAAAAGCCAATTGGCTTGGGAAATGTACTTAGGAGAACAAGGCCAAGAATCCCCGTATGCCGCTCCGGCACGGGCAGACGATTTGTCAGGACTTCCGCCCACATACACCTGCGTCGGTGACTTAGATCCGTTTCGCGATGAAACCATTCAGTATGTGTTAAGGCTCACGCAGGCGGGTGTGCCGACTGAATTTCATTTGTACCCCGGATGTTTTCATGGGTTTGAAGAATACTTTCCTTCTGCGGAGATCAGCCAAAGAGTTGTGAAAGAATATTGCACGGCTTTAAAACATGCCTTATACAAAATACAAATGAACAGCTGATTTCTTCAGCATAACAGATAGAGGGGGCGCATTCGCTAAGGAATGCGCCCCCTCTATCTGAATGGCTTAGGCTATTTCGGCTGGCGAGTGTATTCTTCATCCACATTCTCGCTGTACAGATTGGCCTCATTGCCGCCATGATTCTTGGAGCGGTACATGGCCAGATCAGCGGCGCGGAGCAGATCATTGATGCTGCTGCCATGCTGCGGATAGAGGGCTACACCAATGCTGGCAGAAGTATGGAAGCTGGAGCCTTTGTTGACCGACCAGGATTTATTGAACAGCTGGAGCAGACGCGCCAGCATTTCATCGAGCATTTCCGGACTTGTGAACCGGTGCAACACCACCGCAAATTCATCACCGCCGATGCGGAACGCCTGGCCTGAGCCCTTAACGGTCTGCTGCAGCTCCCGTGAGAGCAACTGCAGGAATTCATCCCCTGCCAGATGCCCCAGCGTATCATTCAGCTGCTTGAACCGGTCGCAATCCAGCAGGGCTACGGCAATCTCCTGCCGGCGCTCCTCCGGCTGGTTAATCAGATTCTCCATGTACATTTTGAAATGGGCCCGGTTGGGAATGGCAGTCAAATGATCATAGAAGGCCAGCTTGTGCAGCCGTTCCTCATATTGCTTGCGCTGGGTAATCTCACGCGATACCAGCATGAATTGTGCAGGGAAAGCCCGGCTTCCCGGAATAGGTGTGACTTTGGTCTCGAGCCATACCCAGTGCCCTTCTGCCGAACGCATACGCAGCTCGGAAATCCGCGGTGAAGCCTGAACTACACTCTTCAGCTTGGCCCAGGAAATCTCGGCTTCGCGGATATAATTGGAGAGAGGGGCGCCCTTGCTTGGAACATACCCAAGTACACTTGAATGAGATGGGGATGCGTACAGGATCAGGCCATTGTGATCGGTCAAAATAATGAAATCGGACATGGTTTCGCCGATCAGCTGGTATAGTGATTTCTCTTCCAGCATTTCATTCTGCAATGATATGAGTCTGCGGCAGAGATAAATGATAACCAGGACAAGCAGGAACAGGAATACTGAATAGACGGCGAACAGCGAGCTTTTCAGATTCTTGAACTCTAGAATAACCTGCCGGGCATAGCTGTCGATCAGATCCTCGGCGGTATCCAGCGTCCCCCTTACCTCGGTGAGCTGGGTATGTACGGCCAGCGGGGAGTAGGCCGCAGGGTTCCAATCACTCTGGACCCGCTGCGAGATCAGTCCCCTTCCGTTATCCTTCCAGAGCTTAAGTGAGGTCTCGAACTGCTCCAGCTCGCTTCCCAGCTCATCCAGCAGCAGCTCACTCTGCTTCATTCCACTGTATGGACTCTCTACAGAATCCAGATTATAACGGGCAGTGCTGACCCGCTGCTGCGCCTGGGCATTATTGTCCTCGAACTCCTGAGAGAGCACACTGCGCTGCGCATCCGTTATATTGCCGCTGAGGGAAGTCTGGAGCGCGATGGCAGACTGATGCAGATCACGGTCGGCATTCAGCACAAGCTCGGAGTTCTGGTATACATCACTGTATAAGGAATCCGATAGTTTATTCATCGTATAATTCAGATATAACAGGGAGGCAACACTGATGCCAACCAGAATTACGGAGATGGAGGTGAATAATAGGATTAATCTGCGTGTACTTGTGATCTCGGAAAAAACTGCCACTGTCATCCTCTCCCCGCATAGAACTTTACGAATCTCATTGGTGTACCTTGGGTGCATGCGGAACTTATCCTTATGCGGCAAATGGCTGTTTGCTGGCAGATAAAGAGAGATTATGTTAGCGAGTCCTAAAAGCAGGGGAAGAAGGAGGGAAATGAAAGAAAAAATCCCGGTTTAACCGCGGTTTCTTTTCACCAGTATATAGGACTACCTTCATAGAGAGCAATTGCTGAAAAAAATAATAAGCCTCATCATCTCCTGCTGCCGGATCTACGGGTCGTCAAGCGAACCGGGAAACCGGGAAGGAAATTGCTTGAGACATATGACGTGCTACTTTTACGAAGATATATGTATAACTAACTACTATAAGTATTCTACCCTTGAGACCTATTACCCACATTTATTGCAAACGATACCCCTCCCGGGATTAATTAAAAGTTAATTTTGCTGAAACGGCTTAGTTTACCCGGAAAGGGTGGATGGAACAGGAAAATCCGCCAGCCTCAACCAATCTGAGGCGGACGGATAGAGTAAATATGATATAACCAGGCTCGTTAATACAGGAAGGCTAATCGGTTCGCAGCGCGTAGATTGGCCGCATTCTGGCTGCCTTGTTAGCCGGGATCATTCCGAAGACAACCCCGATGATCAGGGAGAATGTGAAGGAGATCAGGACCATGTTCCAGGATGTCGCCACATTCATGGTTGTATATTTCCCCACGGCCCAGCTGGCACCAAGCCCCAGCCCGACTCCGATCAGGCCCCCTGTTCCGCTTAAGACTACAGACTCAATCATGAACTGCATCATGATGTTGATTTTTTTGGCCCCGATCGCTTTGCGGATTCCGATCTCCCGCGTCCGCTCGTTAACGGAGACAATCATTATATTCATGATTCCTATGCCGCCGACGAACAGGGATATACCGGCAATGCCGCCAAGTGCCATAGAGAGCGTATCACTGGTCTCGTTCACCGTTTCCAGCATTTCCTGAGAATCGAAGACAGAGTAGGAGTTCTCCGCACCGCTGAATTTGGCATCGAGAGTAGACTCCAGCTCGGTTTTCACATCCTCCACATTATCGTTGGAAGTAGTTGTGATCGTAATCGAGCGGACTCCCTTACTCTGCAGAAACCGTTCAGCGGTTGAGATAGGAATCAGAATCTTCTCGTCGCTGGAGCCGCCGCTGGTTGAGCCTTTGCTCTCCAGCAGACCGACGATCTTGAAGCTGCTTCCATTGAGCTGTACCTTTTGACCTACAGGGTCATCCGTGCCGAACAGATCTTCAGCCGTATCTGTTCCGATCAAGGCTACCTTTTGACGGTACTCTGTATCAATCTCCAGCAGAAACCGTCCGGCTTGCACATGGAAATCCTGGACCTCCTCATAGGCAGGTGTTATCCCTTCAACGGATACTGAAACGTTCTCGGTCCCATTCTTGGCGGTAACATTCCCCGTGATTACAGGAGATACATTCTCCACCCCTTCAATCTCTCCAAGTGCCAGAGCTTCCTCGTAGGTTAAGGAAGTCGTCGCCCCGCGTCCCATAATGTTAACCGTCAGCTGGTTGGTTCCAAGAGAGCTTAAGGATTCCGTAATCTGCGAAGTCGTTCCCTGGCCTACCGAGACTAGGGCGATTACGGAGGATACACCGATAATGATGCCCAGCATCGTGAGGAAGGCTCTGATTTTACTGCTGAGAATACTTTTAAAAGCCATTTTCATGCTCTGATACAGCATCATGAGTGGGACACCTTCCGATCCTCCACGAGATCCCCGTCCTGAATGCGGATGATCCGTTTGGCCTGCTCGGCGATTTCGAGGTCATGCGTGATTAGAATAATGGTATGTCCCTGTTCATTAAGCGCTTTGATCATCTCCAGAACTTCCTTGCCCGTCTTGGAATCAAGCGCACCAGTCGGTTCATCGGCAAGCAGGAGAGGAGGGGTGCCGGCAAGGGCGCGGGCGATTGCCACACGCTGCTGCTGGCCCCCCGACAGCTCGGACGGAAGATGATCAATTCTGCTCTCCAGACCCACACTGACCAGAGCATTGCGGGCAATCTCTCGGCGTTCCCGGTGAGACATTCCCCGGTAGATAAGGGGCAGCTCCACATTCTCTACTGCCGATAATTTCGGCAGCAGATTGAAGTTTTGAAAGATAAAGCCGATTTTCTCATTGCGGATCTGGGCCAGCTTGTTGTCGGACAGCTTGCGGATTTCCTGGCCGTCCAGGAAATAATTACCCTCATTCGCGACATCCAGGCACCCCAGCATGTTCATCAGGGTCGACTTGCCCGAGCCTGAGGGTCCGATGATCGCAACAAACTCACCGTATTCGATGTTGAAGGTCAGGTCCTTGAGGATCACCATTGATTCTCCGGCCATGGTATAGCTGTGCTGCATGTTCTGAACCCGGATTAACGGTTCGGAGGTGCTCATCGTCCGCCACCGCCTCCGGAGAAGCCGCCGCCCGTCATTCCTCCGCCAGCTCCGCCGCCAGTGAAGCCGCCGGTCATTCCGCCGCCGAAGCTGCCGCCCATACCGCCTTGCATCTGTGTCTGCTGGGTGGAAGTGTTGCCTGTAGAGATCACAGTTGGAATGATCACTTCATCCCCTTCATTTAAGCCGCTCACGATTTCGATATTGCTCTCGTTATGAATACCCACCTCAACGGCAACCCGTTTCTGGCCGGATGCTGAGCTTGCTGCGGTTCTGCCGCCGGATACGCCGCCCGGGAATTCACCGCCGCCGTAACCGCCGCTGCGCATGCCCCGGCCGCCTGTCTGACCTTCTCGGCCTTGCCATTCACCGCTAGGTGGGCCGCCACCCGCATCACCGCTCGGAGCCTGACCGCCTGCCGCATCACCGCTAGGAATCTGGCCGCCCACCGCATCACCGCTCGGAGCCTGACCGCCTGCCGCATCACCGCTAGGAATCTGGCCGCCCACCGCATCACCGCTCGGAGCCTGACCGCCTGCCGCATCAGAGCTAGGAATCTGGCCGCCCACCGCACCGCCGCTCGGAGCCTGACTGCTTGCCGCACCGCTGTCCGTTGCCGCGGATTCCCCGCCTTCGGTCACAGGCACATTCACGTAATATTTGCCGTTCACTTCGGATACCGCCTCGATCGGCACGGTCAGAATATCATTTTTCTCTTCAATGGTAATCGCGACTTCTGCGGACATGCCGACCAGTACTCCCTTAGAGTCATTCAAGCCTACTGTGACATTGAACAGGGAGACGCCGTTTGAGGAGGTTCCTTCCTTGGCGATATCAATAACCTTGCCGGCAAACTCTTTATCCTCAAGCGCATCCAGCGTAATCGTTGACACCTGATCCAGTTTGATCTGAGGAATATCCAGTTCATCCACCTGTACCGTTACGCTCAAATTAACGTAGTCAGTCATGGTGAACAGCTCTGTACCATTCTGAGCCTGTTCGCCGTCCGTAATATTTACAGCTGTAATCGTTCCGTCGATAGGAGCCGTTAACGGATCTGGCGGAACCATATCCTCATAGATGGCAGCAATGGAATCCTGTTGATCTACAATATCGCTTTTGGCTTTATCAATGGCTGTTTTTGCCGATTCCAGCTCTTCATCTGTAGCATTATTCATCGCGATCGTTTTGTAGTTTTCCTGCTTGTTCGTAAGCTCTGTTTTGAGGTTCTCCAGCGATTTGTTGGCTTCCTTCAGCTTGTCGTCGAAATCGCCCGCCACAAAGGTGATCAGCACATCGCCTTTTTTGACGACATCGCCTTTTTTAACCATGACTGTATCCACTTCACCGGCTTCTTTGGTGCGGATGCTCTCACTGTTGATTGCCGAAACTGAGCCGGAGCCGGAGACACCGACGAGGATATTTCCCTTGGTCACCATAGAGGTATTCATTGGAGCGGCATTGACCTGCGGGTTCTGATCCGGCCACAATACATAGCCCAGAATTCCTGCAATAGCAATAACAACAACGGCTGAGGCGATAATCATTTTCTTCTTCTTTTTCATTCCGATCCTCCATCTTACTCAAATAATATAAGGCCCTGATGTAATAGGTGTACCTGAGAATCTTAAGAACCGCTTGCTTCGGTGCTTCCATTACCTGCGGCCGCTGTAGTGCCGGTATCCGTAGTTGAAGCTGCTTTGGTCACAACATCGATGGAGTAGACCTGTCCGCCAAGCTCTCTCCGCTGGCCTTGGAATTCGTCGTACAGAGTGAGCTTGTAAGTGCCTCCGCTTAAGTTCTTGAACAGTGAGTTGGTAATGGTCGTTGTGTAGGAGCCATAAGTTCCTACTGCCAAATCCGTTCCAAGGGACAGCGTTTTCTCGAAATATTGTCCATACGGGTCAGTGATGTGCAGAATCAGCTTATGGTCGAATGCTCCCATCTGGTAAGTTGTATCCCGCGAGAGATTGTAGTTAAACGCCAATGCAAGACTGGTGGTGCCTGATGTAATAGTGCCTGTGGAATTTGAAATGGCCAGTGTGTAAGGATACAGGGATACAGAAGTCAGGTTGGAAGCAGGTGCAGGCACCACAGGAGCCAGTGTCAGTGCTGATGTATTCACATAAGCTGTAGCCGCAGTTCCGGCTGAAGTCAGCTTACCGTCTGCAATCCCCTGGCTGACATACAGCTGAAGGCCGTTTGTGTCAACGGCAGCCGGTATGTTAGCCCAGAAGGTAACCAGGGTCTTGCCTGCCGGACTCGTGGAACTCTCCGACTGGACCGCAGTTGCCTCGAAATACTGTCCGTCTGCGGTTTTGAATTGTCCATACAGCCGGGAGAGATCAGTCTGCCGGGTTTCTTCACTGTTCATTTCTACTTCACTGTATATGAGGTTATTGCTGGTTCCGCTGTATACAAGGGTTGAACGTTCCTTCACGCTGGCTTTTTTACCGGTCGAAGTAATCTTGAACGATTCACCTGCAGCCAAAGGCGTAATACCGCTGCTAAGCCCGTCCGTTGTGCCAAGGGAGAGGAACTGGGTAGTGCTGGTGCCGGAAGTCTCTTGCAGAATAATCTGGGCCTGGCTGAAATCAAGCGTATAGGGCACGCGGGCAAGCACCGAGACCTGCATGCTGGCTCCAGGCGCCAGAACCGTGCTGGTACTCTCCATGTACAGCTGCGAGGACGAGCTCAAATCCGTCTGATCCACTTTCAGCACACCGGTAAGTGCAGGCAGAGTAATTGTTTTGGAGGAATGGTTGCTGATGCTGACCTTAGCCTGTACGATATCTTCGCTGCCCCATGGCAGACGCTGCAGGGAATTCAGTGTGACGCCGAAGGTGCCGTAGCTGTTGGTAATGCTGTTCTCTGTAGAAATGTGAGTATTGCCTGCCAGGGAATAAGGGATTTTGAAATAGGCTACAGGCAGTATTACTTTACTTGAACTGCTGCTGCTCTCACTGCTGCCGTTGCTGCTGGTGCTGCTGCTGCTGGTGCTACTTGTGGTGGTACTGGTGCTGCTGCCCGCAGGGGCAACCATTTGCAGTTCGAGCGTATCCTGACCCAGTTCAAGCGGAACGCTGGCGGTTAGTTCAATCAGCTTCTCTTCCAGCGGCTTCAAGGTAAGGGAGCTGAACGCAGTCGTTGTTACCGGGAAGGTATAGCCTTCAGCGGATTTGACAGCAAGCTCATACGCAGGTAAAGTCACTGCTTTGGTGCCGGCATTTTTAAGGGTGAGCTGATAACTCCACACGGCGTTGCCATTGTCTGCATGCACACTTGCGTCCGCGAGCTTCATGTCTACAATATTGCTGTCGATGGAGATCTTCTTGGTATAGCCAGCCGCCACGGTGAAATCAGCTGTACCCGCAGCAGGAAGGGAATAGGAGGAGACCGGAAGATAGAGCTTCAGCCCTTCATCCAGCTTGGCGATCTGCAGCGTCATCTTGGTGACGTTCATGTAGGAGGGAATCTCAGTCATATAGTAGAGCGTCTTCTTCTCCTGAGGCTGAATCTTGTATTCAGAGCTGCTGTCATCCAGCGTGAGCGTGAAGGTAGAGCCGCCCGAGGATTTCAGGTACAGGCTGTAGCCCGGGTCTGTAAGCACCTTGGTGCCCAGATTTGTTAAGCTCAGTCCAACCTTGGCATAGACCTTGCCGTTATATTTATAGATTTGCACAGATTCAGCTTTGGTGTTGACCGGAATGCTGCTTAGTTCAACTTTGCGGATCTCACCCTTAAGGGCGGACAGCGAATAGTTAGACGGAACGGTAAAAGTACCTATACGCTGTTCATAATTATCGGAGCTGAAGTTCCAGCCGTACATGTTGACTTTAAGCCCTTTGACCGAGGCGGCTGTTCCGATATTCGCATAATATGTAATGCTGGTGCTCTGCTTCGCAGCTATCTTCTTGGTAGTGCTGTCTGCGGTGACGGGGATTCCCTTGATGATGCTGCCGCCGGTAGTCACAATCTTGGAGAAATAGTTCACCAGATTGACGCTACTGCCAGCATTGTTAGTATAAGTGAGTGTATAGGTGAGAATATTACCTCCGGTTTGGCTCTGAATGCCTACATGGCTCAGCTTCACACTAAGCGTAGTGCCGAGCTTAATCGCGCTGAGACCGGTGAGTGTGGAGACTTCCGTTACTGTGGCCGCTGTTTTGGCAGTGGCTGTACTGGCCGGGGCAGCAAACGCCGTGGTTCCCGCGATCCCCGCGAGTTGACTTGCAGCAAATGTACTGAGTAACAGCAGGACAAATGCCTTTCTTCGTTTAAGCATGAAATTCCCTCCCTGTATAAAAGCCGATACGATCCCAAAGCTGCCGCATTCAAAATAAGGACAGCTAGGCTTTTCTCAATAGGGAAAATATCAAATCCGGCTGAACGTCTGCTGAAAAAAAGCCCTTCAAACGGTGCTGAAGCTTAAAGGAAGCTTAAAGGAAGATAAAAATTAACCTAAAATTGTGCAACTTGTCAAAAGCGCTGTTTTTGCATATAATAAATAGACATATCTTCTGAACTGGAAGATCGAGTGTATTTGACACAATCCGCATAAATGCATTGATGGAGAAAAGTACGCAGTGCCTGGCTTACAGGGAGGAAGCGCCGCAGATTGAGAGCGTTTCTAAGAGAGCAGAGCTGCCGAAGTTCACTCCGGAGCAGTTCCCTGAATTCCACTCAGGTTCGCCTTGAGGGAGACAGTAGGGGATACCGGCCGCAGACCGTTATTTCTGTTAAAGTGAGACAGGTCTCCACCGCACCGAAAGAGGGAATATTGCTCTTAAGGGAAGCGCTGCAGCCGTCTAACAAGGGTGGTACCACGGTCTTTTCGTCCCTTTACCGGGAGGAAAGGCCTTTTTTTGTTGAACAATACGAGATTTAAGGGGGCAGTACAAGGCATGAAAGAGAAATTGGAAGCATTGAAGGCCGAGGCATTGGCGAAGCTGCAGGAGGTAACCGATCCGCAGATTCTGAATGATGTGCGCGTGAAATACCTTGGTAAAAAAGGTGAGCTTACTGAAGTTCTGCGCGGTATGGGCGGGCTCAGCGCAGAGGAACGTCCGGTGATCGGCCAAGTGGCCAACCTGGTACGCAGTGCCATTGAAGAGGTCATCGGCGCGAAGCAGGAGCTCTTCCAGCAGCAGGAAACACAGAACCGTCTGAATGCGGAGAAGGTTGATGTTACATTGCCGGGCCGCGGCCTGCCGCAGGGCGGAGTTCACCCGCTGAGCCGGGTGATCCAGGATATCGAGGATATTTTCATCGGGATGGGCTTCCAGATTGAAGAAGGACCGGAAGTGGAGACAGACTACTTCAACTTCGAAGCCCTTAACCTGCCGAAGAACCATCCGGCCCGTGATATGCAGGATTCCTTCTATATAACGGAAGACATTCTGATGCGCACACAGACTTCTCCGGTGCAGGTCCGCACCATGCAGGCTATGAATGGCGAAGCTCCGGTCAAAATCATCTGTCCGGGCAAAGTGTTCCGCCGCGATGATGACGATGCGACCCATTCCTTCCAGTTCCATCAGATTGAAGGTCTGGTCATCGGCCGTAATATCCGGATGAGCGACCTGAAGGGGACACTGCAGCAGTTCATGAAAGAGATGTTCGGTCCTACGGCCGGCATCCGCCTGCGTCCGAGCTTCTTCCCGTTCACCGAGCCGAGCGTTGAGGTGGATGTAAGCTGCTTCAAATGCGGCGGCGAAGGCTGCCGTCTCTGCAAGCAGAGTGGATGGCTGGAGATCCTTGGTGCAGGTATGGTTCACCCGAATGTGCTGCGGATGGGCGGATACGACCCTGAAGTTTACAGCGGCTTCGCATTCGGTATGGGTGCGGAACGGATCGCGATGCTGAAATACGGAATCGATGACATCCGCTACTTCTACACGAATGATATGGGTTTTGTGAAGCAGTTCAAGGGGATTTAGAGATTTGGCGGGTGTGCGGGGTGCGTGGGATTGGATACTGGCAAGCCGATGACGGCTGTTCTATAGAAATGACTGTAATAGAAGGACCGGAGGGGGATTTTGGAACTGTAGGAGCGTCAGCGTCCGCCTTTGTCACCGGATTTCAACCGCGAAGAGCGGTATAAATAAAGAAATCTGGGGACAACAGCGGCCGGAAGTCCAAATATTCTCTGTAGGAACACTGCTTTACAGGAATTTTAATAGAACGAAGTTGGCATCGTGGCTTGTTTTAGATCCGCTCCCGCGCGCCAAGCATAGGCCGGCATGGAGAGATAAATACATCTGAAACAAAAGGAAGTGTGCGAAAATGAAAGTATCAACCGCCTGGCTGGCTGATTATATATCGCTGGACGGGGTGACCGCTGATGAACTTGCGGACAAAATCACTACCGCCGGCATTGAGATTGACGGAGTTGAACGCCGTAACAAAGGGATTTCCGGAATCGTAACCGGCTATGTGAAATCCAAAGAGAAGCATCCGGACGCCGACAAGCTGAACATCTGCATCGTGGATGCCGGACAGGGCGAGGATCTGCAGATTGTCTGCGGTGCCAAGAATGTCGCAGCGGGACAGAAGGTTCCGGTCGCACTGGTTGGCGCTAAGCTGCCCGGACTGGAAATCAAGAAAGCTAAGCTGCGCGGCGTGCTGTCGCAGGGGATGATCTGCTCGGCCAAAGAGCTGGGGCTGAACGACAAGCTGCTGCCCAAAGAGCTGCAGGAAGGTATTCTCGTATTGCCTGAGAATATAGAAGTCGGCCAGGATATCCTCAAGGTGCTTGGCCTGAACGATGAAATCCTGGATTTCGACCTGACGCCTAACCGCTCCGACTGTCTGAGCATGATCGGTGCTGCTTATGAAGTGAGCGCAATTCTGGGCCGTGACCTGCAGCTGGCAGATCCGGCGGCAGAGCTTGTGGAAGCAGGCGGACGGGCAGCGGATTCCATCACTGTCAATATTGAAAATGAAGAATACTGCAGCCATTATGCTGTGCGTTATATTGCCGGAGTGAAGACAGCTCCATCCCCGCTCTGGATTCAGAACCGCTTGATGGCGGCCGGGGTACGCCCGATCAATAATATCGTCGATATCACCAACTACGTAATGCTGGAATACGGACAGCCGCTGCATGCGTTTGACGGCGATCAGCTGGCAGGCGGAACGATTGGTGTACGGTTCGCTCATGAAGGTGAGCTGCTGACAACACTTGACGGCCAGGAGCGCAAGCTGGAGCCGCAGATGCTTGTCATCGCTGACGGGTCAGGAGCTATCGGCCTGGCTGGCGTTATGGGCGGATTATCGACTGAGGTTACAGCAAATACCGTCAATATCGTATTGGAATCCGCCAAATTCGACGGCGGGACTGTACGCAAGACCTCGCGTCAGCTGGGTCTGCGTTCTGAAGCTTCCCAGCGCTTCGAGAAGGAAGTCGATCCGAATGCCGTCATTCCTGCACTTAACCGTGCGGCTGCCCTGATCGCCCGCTATGCCGGCGGCTCTGTGCATGAAGGTATTGTTGAGGCAGGCAGTGTCTCTACTGAGGAGAAAGTACTGACCCTGTCGCTGGAGAAGCTGAATCAATATCTGGGTACCGAGCTGTCTTTGCTGGAAGTGAAGACCCTATTCGGCCGTCTGCACTTCAAGTGCGGTGATGCTGCCCAGGGAATCATCGAAGTTCAGGTTCCCACGCGGCGCGGCGACATCAGCTATGATGTGGATCTCATTGAAGAGATTGCCCGCCTGTACGGATATGACAACATCCCGACAACCCTTATTGAAGGAACTACTACACCGGGGGCACTCACCAGAGAGCAGTTCCTGCGCCGTGAGCTCCGCCGCCTGCTGGCCCTTGGCGGGTATCAGGAGGTTATGGGGTATTCCTTCATCCAGCCGGAACAGAGCAAGCTCTTCCCGGCACTTGCGGACGGCAAGCTCTCCGTGAAGCTGGCGATGCCGATGAGTGAGGAACGCAGCGTGCTGCGTACCAGCCTGCTGCCGCAGCTGCTGGACATTGCCCTCTATAACACTAACCGCCGTCAAGGCGATCTGGCGCTGTTCGAAATCGGCAATGTCTTCTTCACCGATGAAGAAGTGCTTACCCGCCAGCCGAACGAGCTGCCGGTACTTGGACTGCTGCTGAGCGGCACACGTGCTGCCAAGCAGTGGAATGTAGCGGCTGAGCCTGTAGATTTCTTCGATCTTAAGGGTGCGCTTGAAACTGTATTTGCCCATCTTGGCCTTACGGACCGCATAATCTATGAAGGGGATGCTCCTGAAGGCTACCATCCGGGACGCTCTGCTTCCGTCTACCTGCTGCAGGCTGAAGGCCGTGATAAGATCGGTACCATCGGACAGCTGCATCCGGAGCTTCAGCGACAGATGGATCTGGAGGATACTTATGTAGCTGAAGTGCTGCTGCAGCCGCTCTATGATGCGGCGCGCGCCCAATTACAGTACAGTGAGCTTCACCGCTTCCCTGGGATGGAACGGGATATTGCGGTAGTAGTAGACGCAGAGGTTCCTGCAGGGCACCTGATAGCTTCCATCCGTGAACATGGCGGAACACTGCTGCAGAATGTGCAAGTGTTCGATGTCTACACCGGCGGCAAAATGGAAGCTGGAAAGAAGAGCGTAGCCCTCTCGCTGCTGTACCGTCATACGGACCGTACACTTACCGATGAAGAGGTTGTGGAAGTGCATGACAGAGTCGTTTCTGCTCTGGAGCAAACTTTTGGCGCAGAATTAAGAAAATAGCAGGAATTGTGCAAAGCCGCAGCGAATCCATTTAGAAACCGATTCGCTGCGGCTTTGCTGTACCCTTGTGAAGTACAGAGTCCGGTTTAAATCTATGAAATGAACACGTTTTTTTGCCAAAGGTTAAGGAATAACGCTACAATAGCAGTAAGGAAATCAGCTTAGAATCCGCACACATACAAAGGAGGGCACAACTGTGGCTATGGACCGGACTCGTGTCGCCGTGGAGATATACGGAACTTCCTATAAACTTGTCGGAAGCAGCACTGAATATATGAAGCAGGTTGCCCGTTATGTCGATGAGCATATGCGTGCAATATCCAAATCACATTCCAGACTGGATACCCCGCGGATCGCGGTGCTTGCAGCTGTACATATGGCAGAGCAGGCTATCCAGGTTCAGGATTTCAAGAATGAATTGAATATGCTGACCGGTGAACGTACCGAGCTGCGCGTGGAGGTGTCACGCCTTCAGGAGGCGCAGCGCGAACGGCAGGAAGAATACGAGAAGCTTGAAGCGGCCGCCAAGGAAGAAGCGGCACGGCTGATTGCCGCCGTGGAAGAAGAACGCGCAAGGCATCTGGACCTGCAGGAGCAGGAGCGTCAGATGCACGCACAGCTGCTGGAGGAAGAAAAGCAGGCTGCTGCTTCCAGCCGCGGGCAGCTGACAGATGCACTGCAGGCGCGCGAAGCAGAGCTCAAAGCGCTGCGGGAGACTTACGAAGCAGAGCAGGCTGCAAGCCGCGAAGCTGCAAGACAGGAGCTGGAAGCGGCTGAAGCGTTACGGCTGCAGCAGCTTGAAGAGCTGAAGGCTGCTCATCTGCAGGAGCTGGAGCAGCTCCGGGAGACACTGACCCGGGAGAAAGCGGAGACGTTGGCAGGTCTGGAGCAGGAGCTGATCCAGACCCGGGAGTCTATGGGCAGTGAGATTGTTGAGATCCGTACCACCTTGAGCAAGGAGCTCGCCGATACCAAGGCGACGCTCACCAGTGAGCTCAGCGGAGAGCGCGAAGCGCTTGAGAAGGAGCTTGCCAAGAATAAGGAGCTGCGGCAATCCCAGGGGACGCAGGAGCACAGGCACAAGCAGCAGCTTCAGGAGCTGGAGAAGCAGCTTGCTGAGCTGCGCGGCGGAACCGGGCAGCTGCAGTCCCGGCTGCGCGCGGCGGAAGCCGGGCTCAAGGGCGAGCGCGATGCGCGCCTGACGCTGCTTGCGCAGTACGAAGCTGTGCTGAAGCGGGAAGAGCAGCTTGGCGAAGAGCTGCGCCTTGCGGCAGAGCAGGGGCAGCAGCATAGCGCAGAGCTGGAGGAAGTGCGCAAGCGTTACGTGCAGGCGCAGGATGAAGCAGCGGGACTTAACAGTGCGCTGCAGGAAACAGCGGACAAGCTAAGTGCGGCGCTGGAAGAACTGCAGACTGCCAATGAGCTCAGCGGTCTGCTGAATGATGAGCTGGAGGGGTTACGCCAGCGTTATGAGCTGACGCAGGAAGAAGCGTCGTCTCTGCGCAAATCTCTGCGGGAGACGACGGATAATCTAAGCCGGACACAGGCGGAATTTGACCGTACCGCGCTCGAAGCAAGCTCCTGGCAGGAGCTTGCGAACAAGCATATGGAGGATATCGGCGAGCTGGAGATGAACCTTCTGGAAGCCGGCGAGAAATCGGCAGCGCTGCAGCGTGAAGTAGAGACCCTCCGCGGACAGGCGGATGGAATGGTGCAGCAGCTTGACCTGGAGGCCCAGCTTCGTGCTGAGGCGGAGCAGGAAGCTGCCCTTCACCAGGAAGCGGCAGAGGCAGCCCATAAGGAACTGGCGGCGCTGCGCGGCCGCTACGAAGAGCTGATCGCCCAGTATGATGAAATTCTGCAGGATGGCGAACAGCTGAAGGAACGTTATGAGCTGCTGGAAGCCGAAGGCGAGGAAGCTGCGCGGCGTCTGGAAGAGCTGTATGAGGCAGGCCGCGAAGCTGCCGCAGCGGCGGCGGAGCAGCAGGAAGCGCTCCGCGAGACCAGGGAGTACGAAGCTTCATGGAAGCAGAAGTACGAAGAGCTGAAGCAGCGCGAGCAGCAGTGGAGCGAGCAGGAAGCGAAGCTGCGTGAGGAGATTGAGATCTGGCAGCAGGAAGCCGGGGACGCTGAAGCCCAGACGGAATCTGTGAGCCGCTCGCGCAGCGAGACCGTGCAGCAGCTTGGGGAGATCGGCGAGAGCTACGAGCTCGTCCAGGGCCAGCTCCGTCTGGTTCAGGCCCAGTTCGAGCTGCAGCAGGGTGAGCTGGACAAGCTCTCCCAGGAGCACCGCAGCCTGCAGGCGGAATATGCCAAGCTGCAGAGTGAATATAATGAATGGATTCAACTGATCGAACAGGACAGTTGAATGGCGGATGCATTAACGAAAGAGCTGTTTTAAGCAGGAGACTGCTTGGAACGGCTCTTTTGCTTAGTAGGGGAAGTCCAACCGGGTCCACCGGAAGTGGATGATAAGGTGATTCAAAGCAACCTTGATTTCTTCGGAAGCGGACCAAAGGGCGGGCATGAAGAGCCGAAGTACCCTGAATCCGCCAGTAGTGGGCGGTAGGCAGGTAGAGTAGATGAGCCGAATGTATGCGAATAACCGAGTACAATGCGCCTCCGAGAGGGTAGAGGTAGAAGTGCCCCTGAATCCGCCGGAGGTGGACGGTAGAGGGGACTGAGGAAATCATAAATCCCCTTTGACTCTAGCAATAGGCATGTGGAGATAAGTCAAACACTGGTGTGTCGCTTAAATCGCCATCTGGTGGGTTTGGCTGCGAATAGGCAACTCTTGCAATTAATGATTCAGAATTTATAGGTTTAACATAATATGTTATTCATAAATTAAATATTGCAACCGTTTACAACTCGGGGTAGGATGTTGATTGAGGTGAACATGATGGATAAAAAATGGGTCAGCGGCGCGGGGGTTATTGTGCTTTTTCTGCTGCTGGCATATCTGTTTATAGACTTTGCCAATCATTCGGGCCGGATGGGCAGTATTGTCAATGAATTGAGCGGGCACTCTAGCGGGGATAATTCGGGCTATCATATTGTGCTGATCGAACAAGAGCGGTACCATCCGTACTGGGAAATGGTCGAGAAGGGCGCCAAGGAGGCTGCTGCAAAGTATGGGATCGATATCGAGTTCACCGGCCCGGTTCGCAATAACATGGAGGAGCAGATCAGCCTGCTGGAAAAAGCGATTGCCGCACAGGCGGATGCGATCATTGTGCAGGGGCTGAACGACGAGAAGTTCACCCCCGTAATTGATAAAGCCGTGAACCGGGGGATTCCGGTAATCACCATTGATACCGACGCTCCGGCGAGCAGGCGGCTGGCTTATGTAGGGACCGACAATGTTGCAGCAGGCGAGGCGCTGGGCCGTATGGTGGTTCAGACGACCGGCGGTAAAGGGAAGATCGGTGTGATCATCGGCAGCGAGCTGGCTAAGAATCAGGTTCAGCGTCTGAACGGCCTCAGTAATATTGTAAAAAATTACAGCGGTCTTGCAATTGTGGATGTCCGCAGCTCTAACATCTCACATATGGAGGCAATTCAGCAGGCAGCCGATATGCTGCGGCTTCATCCGGAGATTGATGTGATGGTCGGTACCAGCTCAACGGATGCGTTGGGAGTACTGCAGGCCTCCAAGAGCCTGAAGCGTGTTCCGATGACGATCATTGGCTTCGATAACCAGGCAGAGACCCTTGCTGCCATCAGCCGCGGGGATATCACAGGCACCGTGGCACAGCAGCCTTATCTTATGGGGGCTACGGCTGTACGGCTGCTCCATGAGCATTTTCAGGGAATGCAGCTGGAGTCCAAATACTTCACCGGGGTGAAGGTGCTGGACAAGTCTAATGTGCAGGAGGGAGAGAGCCTATGAGTATCCGCCATAAGCTGCTCATCTGTATTCCGCTGCTTGTGCTGCTGATGAGCTCAGTCTCTTTTGTGCTTTTTGAGAGCGGAAAGAACGTGCAGGAGAGCTACCATCTGATGATGAACCGGATCATGCTGTACAAGGAAGTATCCTATGAGGTAGGGGAGAATATGCGCTCCCTGAACCGTTTCATTATGCAGGTGGACGCGGACAGCTTCCCTGAGGTGCAGAAGCATCTGAGCGCAGTGCAGGAGCTGCGGGCGAAGCTGGACGGAATGGCGACCATCGGGGGAAGCGGCCTTCCGCTGATGAATTACAGTCATATCATTGATACGTTTCTGGAGCAGGCCGGGCAGATGATTACAGAGATTGATGGTCAGGACTCCAACACACTGGCCGGTGCCTATATCGAGGCGGAGCAGACACAGCGGTTCATCCGCGAGGAAGCCCAGGAGCTGGTTGACCTGGAACTGGACCAGTACAAGCCGATCTATGCGGAGATTATGTCCACGACGGCCAAGCTGAACCGGCTGGGAAGTCTGCTGGTAATTACCGCAGCGCTGCTTAGTATCTGTATGGCGATCTGGCTGTCCGAGAGCATCACAGGACCTATCCGCCGCCTCGTGGCCACCGCCAAGCAGATCTCCAAGGGGAGGATGGATACGAAAGCGCCGGAGAGTGTCAACAACGATGAGATCAGCATCCTGTGCCGGGCTTTTAACGGAATGATCGACAATATCCAGGAGCTCATGAAGGAGAATATCAAGAGCGTTGAGAAGGACCGGCTGGTTAAAGAGCTAGAGCTGAAAATGCTGCAGAGCCAGATCAATCCGCATTTTCTGTTCAACACGCTGAATTCCATCGCCAAGCTGGCGTATCTGGAAGGAGCGGAAAGGACCAGCGATCTGACGGTATCGGTATCCCGCCTGCTCCGGTATAACCTGCAGAAGCTTGACCAGGCCGTCCCGCTACGCGAGGAAGTAGAGCATGTGAACGAGTATATTAACATTCAGCGGGCCCGCTTCCGTGACCGGATCTCTTTTGAGATGGATATTGATGAGCAGGCACTCGGCGGAATGATTCCCTGCCTGACTCTTCAGCCGATCTTCGAGAATGCGTTTGTCCACGGGCTGGAGCAAATGGAGGAAGGGGCGGTGTTGTCACTGTCGATCCGCTACCGCAGCGGACTTGTAGAGATTGAGATCAGCGATAACGGTGTGGGCATGAACCGGGAGACTGTAGCGAGGCTGATGGGATCAATCGAGGAAGAAGCCCCGTATTTCAGCGGTAAAGGTCAGTCCACCGGACTTGGGACACATAATGTATTCAAACGCCTGCATCTGTTCTTTGACGGGCAGCAGCTGATCGAGATTGACAGCAGTGAAGGACAGGGGACGGCGGTGCTGTTCAAAGTACCCTTCCGCCCGTCTGCCTGAGCCGCAGGTGAGAAAGGAGATAGATTACGATGTATAGACTGCTGATCGCCGATGATGAGGCGCTGGAACGGGAAGGGCTGGAGCTGATGATCCGCCATATTTTCCCGGATGGATTTGAATTTCTGCATGCCGAGAATGGACGGAAGGCCATTCAGCTCGCGGAGGAGCACCGGCCTGATATTATCTTCATGGACATTAAGATGCCGGGCATTCAGGGACTGGAGGCCGTACGGCAGATTCTCACCAAGCTTCCTTCCGCGCAGATCGTGATGATTACCGCTCATGATTACTTCTCCTATGCCAAGGAGGGGCTGCTGCTGGGAGTGCGTGATTATCTGCTGAAGCCGGCCAGACGGGACGAAGTGGCGGATGTACTGAAGCAGCTGATGACGGTGATCCAGGAGGAGAAGCAGCGCAGGAATGAGCAGCTGGAGCTGCAGGAGAAGCTGGCCCACCTGCTTCCGCTGGCCGAGAACGAACTGACAATGATGCTCATGCTGGAGCATGTGCAGGATCTGGAGCTGGAACAAGTCGCTGGTCTGCTGGAGCTGCAGTGGGCCAAAGGCTATGCGATGGTGCTGTCATTCCCCAGACATTCGGGCGCAGCTTGGGAAGAGTTCCAGCAGGGCAAGCGGGGGATCTATGAGGCGGTCAAGCAGTTTGCCAGAGCAGGGCTTGGCTGTCTGTCCGGGCCGCTAATCGGGCATCAGCTGGCGTTGTTTATCCCCTTGCCGCCGGGGCGGACCGGTTACTCACAGCGCGTCAGCTCGATGGATTGGGGGGAGCGGCTCCGCAGTCTGATGGAGCAGCGGTTCGGTCTGCCGATCAGCATAGGCATCGGCTCGATCCGCGAGGGCTGGGACGGGCTTAGCCGATCCTACCGGGAAGCGGTCCGTGTCTGTGCGGATCACCATGATTCCTTCAGCGTGCACCACTATGATGATATCATCCAGAGCTCGGGGCAGACGGCCGTATCCCTGGATGAGGAGAAGCGGCTGCTGGATGCCCTGCTGCAGCGGAGCAAGCAGGAAGCGTTAGAGCGTTTCGGTACGCTGTATGCCTATTTCGAGCAGGGCGGTGAGCGGCAGCTGCCTGTGATAAGGGGAGAGGTGACCGGGCTCCTGCTGTTCCTCGCCAGAGGGGTTCATTCTGTGGCGGGGGCGGAGATTCTCGCTTCCTTAAGTGCGGCGGAGGACCCTGTCTCCCTCAGGCTGAGCGCAGAAACCTGGCTGGAGCGGCTGATCCACAATCTGGAGCAGGAACAGGAGCATAACCGTTCCCATGTCCATCAGCGGGCGCTGCTCTATATCAGCCAGAAATATAAAGAGGATATCTCCATGGAGCAGACGGCTGAGTATGTGAACTTAAGCCCGCATTATTTCAGCAAATTGTTCCGGCAGCATGCGGGCGAAACCTTCATTGATTACGTCACACGGCTAAGAATTAACGAAGCGAAGCGCCTGATCACCGGAGATCAGCTGAACCTCAAGGAGATTTGTTACGAGGTAGGCTACAAGGACCCGAATTATTTCAGCAGGGTCTTCAAAAAAGCAGCCGGCATGACGCCAAGCGAATTCCGGCAGCAGCATGAGAAGCAGGGTCCTTGCTAATAGAGCAAGGACTTTTTTGTGCCCCTGCCCCGGATAATCCTATGAAAGCGGCCGGGAAGAATTACATTACAGGAGAGGATAACGGAATGCAGGCGGAGAGCAAGAAAGTGCTGGGAATAGCGGCTCCGGCGGAGGATGATCCATGCTACACTTTTTTTTGTAAGCGCAATCAAATATGCGGCTAATGAAAAGGGGCGTAGGGCAGAGTGAGAAAATACGGAAGAGCGATTTCACTGGGGATGGCAGCGTTAGTGCTGGCAGCGTCAATGGCGGGCTGTGGAGTAGTCTCAAACGGTGATAATCAGAAGAAGGAGACAACCGGGGCTACGAAGGACGGAGACAAAATTGTCATCGGCATGTCGATGGATACCTTGAAGGAAGAACGCTGGCAGAAGGACCGGGATATCTTTACGGCAAAAGTGGAGGAGCTTGGCGGTGAAGTGAAGGTGCTGGCTGCAAACGGTGATGATGCTACCCAGTTGAGCCAGGCGGAACAGCTGATCTCCCAGGGTGTGGATGTGCTTGTGGTTATTGCCCATAACGCGGAAGCAACGGCTCCGATCGTAGAGAAGGCTCATAAGGAAGGCATCAAGGTCATTGCCTATGACCGCCTGATCAATAATGCTGAGGTAGACTATTATATTTCGTTTGATAACGTGCGTGTCGGAGAGTTCCAGGCTCAGGCGGTCATAGATAAGGCCCCTAAAGGCAATATCGTCTATATCGGCGGTGCAGATACCGATAACAACGCCCATATGTTCAAAGAAGGGGCGATGAATATTCTGAAGCCGCTTGAAGAGAAGGGCGACATTAAGATTGTCTACGACCAGTTCTCCAAGGATTGGAAGCCGGAAGAAGCGCTGAAAAATATGGAGAATGCGCTGACCGCGAACAATAATGATGTACAAGGTGTGGTAGCAGCCAATGACGGGACTGCAGGCGGTTCGATCCAGGCGCTCACCGCACAGGGCATGGCCGGTAAAATACCGGTATCCGGCCAGGATGCTGACCTTGCTGCGGTACAGCGCATCGCTGAAGGCACGCAGCTGATGACCGTCTACAAACCGATCAACGCGATTGCAACGAAAGCTGCGGAAATGGCGATAGCAGCTGCCAAAGGCGAAAGTATTTCGACGGAAAAATCAGTTAACAACGGTAAAGTGGATGTTCCTTCTGTATTGCTCGATCCGCTTGCGGTCAATAAGGATAACCTGGACGTACTGATCAAGGATGGCTTCCACAAGCTTGAGGATGTCTACAAGAACGTTCCGAAGGACCAGTGGCCGAAACAATAAGGGCGGCCTTCGCGGCAAGCAGATGCGGCGCCAGTGGCGTTACCGCATCTGCTTGCCGGTTTAAGGGCCGGAAGGAGGAGCGGAAGGCATGAATGTACTTGAAATGGTAGAGATCAGCAAGACATTCCCCGGTGTTAAGGCGCTGGACCATGTGAACTTCAAGGTCAAGCAAGGGGAGATTCACGCCTTATGCGGCGAGAACGGCGCGGGCAAATCCACATTGATGAAGGTACTGAGCGGATTGTACCCGGCGGGGACGTACGGCGGAGAAATCCTGATCAATGGGGAGAAAAAGTCGTTTCATAGAATAACGGATGCGGAGAAGGCCGGTATCGCGATTATTCATCAGGAGCTGGCACTCGTGAAGGAAATGACAGTCGGAGAGAATATTTTCCTGGGAGCTGAACCGGTCAGACGCGGGGCGATCCAGTGGAATGAGCTCTATCATCAGGCTTCGCTATGGCTGAAGAAGGTCGGGCTGAATCTGTCTCCGGACACGAAGATCGGTAATCTCGGCATCGGCCAGCAGCAACTGGTGGAGATCGCCAAGGCACTCTCCAAGCATACCAAGATTCTCATTCTGGATGAACCGACGGCAGCTCTGACCGAGAGCGAGGTGTCTATCCTGATGGGCATTCTGAACCAGCTGCGGCGCGAAGGGGTAACCTGTGTCTATATTTCACACAAAATGCCTGAAGTGTTCGCACTGGCTGATTCGATCACCGTGCTGCGGGACGGGCGGACGGTAGCTACACTTGACCGCAGTGAGACAGATGACGATCAGATTGTATCCCTAATGGTTGGACGTGAGCTCACGGAGCGGTATCCGCGCGTGGAGCATTCGCCTGGGAACAAGGTGCTTGAGGTCAAAGATTATAATGTATGGCACCCGGAGAAGCGCCAGCAGAAGGTGCTCCGCGATATTGAATTCAGCCTTCGTCAAGGTGAGATACTGGGCATTGCCGGGCTGATGGGCGCCGGACGCACGGAACTTGTCAGCAGCCTGTTCGGCGCCTATGGGGGCCGGGCCGAAGGAACGGTGCTGATTGAAGGCAAGGCCATTAAGATCCGTTCTATAGCCGATGCGATCAAGGCGGGGATTGCCCTGGTTACGGAAGACCGTAAACGCCAGGGACTGGTCATGGGAATGGATGTCAAACGTAACACCACTTTAGCCACACTGGGCAAAGTCGCAAGGCTGGGGGTCATCAATGAGAATGAGGAAATTAAGTGGGCAGACCGGTACGTGCAGGATCTGAAGACGAAAACAGCTTCGCTGGAGACGCTGGTAGGCACACTGTCCGGGGGGAACCAGCAGAAGGTCGTTATCGGCAAGTGGCTGATGAGTGACCCCAAAATTCTGATTATGGACGAACCTACCCGGGGCATCGACGTCGGGGCGAAGTACGAAATATATAATTTGATGAATCAGCTGGTAGAGCAGGGAGTGGCCATTATTATGATCTCCTCGGAGCTTCCGGAGGTACTGGGCATGAGCGACCGGATTCTGGTGATGTGTGAAGGGCAGTTCGTACGGGAATATGATTGGCGGGAAGCGACGCAGGAGAATATTATGCTGGCCGCTACGGGAGGTAGATAGAGATGCAGTTGCAAAAAGAGTTTAAGGAACCTGAAGCGGTTCCGGCAGCCGGAGGATCGCGCTTACGCGGCTTGTTCGGCAAAATGGATATGCGGGCCTATACGATGGTGGGTGCATTAATACTGATCTGGGTGCTGTTCGGAGTACTGAATCCGACCTTCCTGACTTCGCGGAATCTGTCCAATCTGTTCACGCAGATGTCAGTGACCTCCATTCTGGCCATTGGCATGGTGCTGGTCATTGTGGCAGGGCATATCGATCTGTCTGTCGGCTCCATCGTTGGACTGACCGGCGGCATGGCAGCAATTCTCAGCAACTGGCTGGAGCTGCCGGCTATTGTAGTCATCCTTGGCACACTGGCCGCAGGTGCAGTGCTGGGCCTGATTCAGGGCTGGCTGGTGGCGTATAAAATGATCCCCGCCTTCATTGTCACCCTGGGGGGGATGATGGTGTTCCGCGGCGTGCTGATGGGTGTGACGGAGTCGATGACCATTCCGGTGTCTGATCCGGTGCTGGCCTTGCTCGGCAATGCTTATTTTGCTCCGGGCTTCGGTATCATCCTTGGTGTGATCGCAGTAGGACTACTGCTCTGGAGTGCATTCAATAAACGCCGTTCCCGCAAGAAATACGGCTTCGAAATCGCCCCGCTGGGCCTGGACATCGCCAAGGTGGCCGGACTTGCCCTGCTGGTGGTGGCTTTTGTAGCCGTGATGAACAATTACAAGGGCATACCGTTCCCGATTATTTTCGTAATTGTGCTGGCGGTCATCTTCTATTTCCTGTCGACCAAGACTACCTTCGGCCGTCATATCTATGCAATAGGGGGCAATATTGAGGCGGCACGCCTCTCCGGCATTAACATCAAGCGCAAATCCATGCTGATCTTCGTGCTGAGCGGATTGCTGGGCTCGATCGCCGCCATCGTGCTGACCTCACGCCTGGCCTCGGCCACTATCACTGCGGGTAATATGGCTGAGATGGATGCTATCGCCGCTTGCGTCATTGGCGGCACTTCGCTGATGGGCGGAGCCGGCACAGTCATCGGCGCCATTATCGGGGCACTGGTGATGACCTCGCTGGATAACGGAATGTCGCTGATGGGACTTGAATCCTTCTGGCAGTATGTCGTCAAAGGCTCGATTCTGGTCATTGCCGTCTGGCTGGATATTTCCAATCGCAGCAAGGGTGTGAAATAACGGCAGCACCAGCAGGTTAAACAATTTCAGCAGAACAGCCAAAACAGCCGGTTAAGGACAATGGGACTGAGTCCCATGTTGACCTTGGCCGGCTGTTTGCTGTGCCTACAGAGCCGCTTATTCGACAATAATCTTGGCGCTCATCTCACTGTGGCCGGAGCCGCACATGATCGCGCAGGTGACCTCGAAGGTTCCCGCCTCCTCGGGGAGAATCACCTTGGAGGAATCTTTGGCATCCAGCCGCAGCTTCATCTCAGGCACAAGAATGCCGTGGTTGCCGCTTTCATTTTTGAAGATGATTTTGACCGGTACGCCCTTTTTCAAACGGTATTCTTTCTGGTCAAAGCTGTAGTTGGTTGCTGTAATGACGATTTCTTCTTCCGCCGTAAGATTGGTGTCGGCAGCCGAGCTGTTAGCGCCGCCAGGATTGCTGCTGTCCGTGCCGGTTCCGCAAGCCGTAAGCAGAAGTGCAAATACAATAGAACAAAGAATAGCCGCTTTCCTGATCATTAGTAGCCTCCTAAAAGGTTTGTGGGCATAGACCTGCTGAACTTCTTCGTACAGAACTTGCTTCGGAAGCTTATGCTCAGAGTTTTGATAACAGGTGTCATTAGCATAGCTTAAATCACGATGGTTGTCTTGGATAATCTGTGAGGAATTGTTTGACCGGAAGCTGACTCCAAACTTTGTCGAAAATTGCAAAAAAATGATGCAAAAACAATTAAAATTTATTATAATTAAAGCTATTATAATTTCAACTTTATATAATTTGGTTAGAAGTAGGGGATCCACATTATTTTAGCCCACGAATCGCAAAGTGCGGAGAAATGGCACCGCAGAATATTGAACGGATACTGGATTGTTGTGCTCTGTATGCTGGCAGCCCAATTTATTTTTATGCTGTCCTCCCACTCCTTTGAAACTAAGACCATCCTCATTCCCAGTAAGGGCCACTTATTCATCGCCTGTAATCTGATGATCATTATAGCTATGGCTTCCGCCGAGATTTGGCTGCGTAAGTCACAGCATTATCATAAGCAGGCCATTGTGATCAGCGGGTTTATCGTTTCTTATCTGATGTATTTTGTGCTGGAGCCTTTTGTAGACGGTGCCCAGATGACACTTATGATGCCGATTATGATTGCCCTGATCTATTTCGACCAGCGGGTGCTGCACTATCTCGGGGTATTTAGCACGCTATTCTATAGCGGAATTTATTTCGGGCTTGAGCGGCCGTTGCTGGACAAACCGTTGCTGGAGTTTCTGATCGTAGAATGTGCGTTTATTGTGTTCGCCGTGATGACGCAGGCTGTCATTGTCAGGGCCCGTGAGACCCGCGAATATCTGGAGCAATTGACCAAGTCTGAGCAGGGGCTGATGGTGGAACGGGCGATTTCCGACAAGCTGCTGAAGACCGATGCGCTTACCGGCCTGTACAATCACAAAACCTTTCATGAATATCTGGATTCGCTGCTGGAGCAGTGCTCGAGCAACGGGCTGAGGCTGCAACTGGCGCTGTTTGATATCGACAACTTCAAGCGTGTCAATGATACGTACGGACACTGGGTCGGCGATCTCGTGCTTAAGGAGGTGGCAGCGAAGGTGAATGGTCTGATCGGGTTGAATGATTTCGCGGCGAGATACGGCGGGGAAGAGTTCGCGGTGATTTTTACGGATAAAAGCTTTCAGGAAGCCTATGCTGCCGTCGAGGAGATGCGGGTAGGTATAGCTGCTATGGAGCATCCGTACGCCGGAGGCAAGCCGATTACGGTCAGTATCGGGTTCTGCGATTATCAGCTGGGGGACGGCAAGGAAATGCTGTTCCGCAAGACGGACGAAGCGCTCTACAGTGCCAAGCGTGGCGGCAAAAATGCTGTCGTCACGGCTGCTGTCACCCATGGCGATGATCCGATGGTGTCCTATGCGTAATTATTAGTTTAAAAAATTTTTTAATTACAACAAACCCCCAGTATCCGGTATAATCCGGGGATTGGGGGTTTCGTTGTGTGCTGAAACGGATACCCGTCCCCTAAGGACGGTTTAGCCGGTTCTACTTGGCCGCTTCAAACGGAGTGGATACCGGCAGGAAGAGGTCGATAATGCCAATGACCAGGGCTGCGAGCAGCGCTCCAAGAATGGTGACACTGACTCCGCTCACAATGAACTGGGCAATCCAGATCACCAGTGCGCTGACCAGGAAACCGACGATACCGCGGCCGAAGGGTGTTGTTTTTTTGCCGAAAATGCCTTCAACCACCCAGCCGAGCAGAGCTATAACCAGCGCAAGCACAAGAGCGCTCCAGAATCCCCCGACTGTGAACTGCGGGACAATCCAGCCGACCACCATCAGAACGATTGCAGCGACCACGAAACGTACCACATGACCTAAGAATTTCACCTAAATTAACCTCCTTTGGCGTTCGCGTAAGGATATGTGCGTTGTTATTGTGGCCCGCAGCCGCTTTTCTATGCCCAGAAATCATACCCAAATAGCGAAAATGGGCTGAATTAGGTATAATGTAACCATCTATGAAGGGAGCTGTGACAGTAATTGGACGACAAAATTTTGCATACGCTTGAATATCGCAAGATTTTAAATAAATTGATGCAGTATACGCAGACACCGATGGGACGACTGACTGCCGAATCGCTGAAGCCCTCCGGAGATTTCGAAGGAGTGAAGCTGCTCCTGCAGGCTACGGATGAGGCTGCTAATGTTGACCGGCTGAAGGGGATTCCTTCCTTCCGCGGTGTGACTGACATCAAGCCCGCCTTGAAACGCGCTTCGATCGGCGGAATGCTCGGCACCGTGGAACTGCTCTCTGTCGGCAACACCATCGGCGGAGCCCGCAGAGTGAAGCGGTTCCTCGGGGCGATGCATGAGGATGAGAAGATTCCTACTCTCTTCGCCCAGAGCGATCTGCTCTCGGAGCAGAAGCATGTGGAGGATGCCATCCGCCTGTGTATTGACGAGAATGCGGATGTAATGGACTCGGCCAGTACAGAGCTAGCCTCCATCCGCCGGGAGCTGCGCGGCGGCGAGACCCGCATCCGCGAGAAGCTGGATTCCATGATCCGCTCCTCTTCGGTATCGAAGATGCTGCAGGATCAGCTTGTGACGATCCGTGGTGACCGGTTTGTCATTCCGGTCAAAGCGGAGTACCGTGCCCATTTCGGCGGCATTGTGCATGATCAGTCCGGCTCCGGGGCGACGCTGTTCATTGAGCCGGAATCGATTGTGGCGATGAACAACAAGCTGCGCGAGACAAGGCTGCGCGAGGAGCGGGAGATCGAGATCATCCTGCATCGCCTGACGGCACTTGTCGGCGATATTGCCGAAGAGATGGCTTATGATATCGATATTCTCGGCGAACTCGATTTCATCTTCGCCAAGGCACGCCTGGCACGTGACATGAAGGCTACCCAGCCGCGTATGAATGACCGCGGCTACCTGCGCCTGCGCAAAGGGCGCCATCCGCTCATTCCTGCGGAGCAGGTCGTGCCGCTGGATGTGGAGCTGGGCAACCAGTACAGCTCGATTATCGTGACCGGCCCGAATACCGGCGGGAAGACGGTTACCCTGAAGACCATCGGTCTCCTCAGCCTGATGTCGATGTCAGGATTGTTCATTCCGGCAGAGGAAGGCAGCCAGATGTGCGTCTTCGATGCGATCTATGCCGACATTGGCGATGAGCAGAGTATTGAGCAGAGCTTAAGTACGTTCTCCAGCCATATGACCAATATTATCTCCATCCTGAAGAGAATGACGCCGAAGAGTCTGATTCTGCTCGATGAAGTGGGAGCAGGAACGGATCCGGCGGAGGGATCGGCCCTGGCGATTGCCATTCTGGAGAATATCCACCGTACAGAATGCCGGATGGTGGCAACTACGCATTACAGCGAGCTGAAGGCTTACGCCTACGAGCGCAAAGGCGTCATCAATGCCAGTATGGAGTTTGATGTGGCCAGCCTGAGTCCTACCTACCGGTTGCTGATCGGTGTGCCGGGACGAAGCAATGCGTTCGCCATTGCCGAGCGCCTCGGGCTGCCGAATGCCATTCTTGAGCATGCGCGCGGCGAAGTCAAGGAAGAAGACATGCGCGTCGAGCACATGATCGCTTCCCTGGAAGAGAACCGCCTCACCGCAGAGAATGAGCGTGAACGGGCCGAGGGTCTGCGCCGCGAAGCGGAAGAATTCCGCAAGCGGCAGCAGCTGGAGCTGGAGAAGCTGGAAGGCCAGCGCGACAAACGTCTGGAGAAGGCGGAGAAGGATGCCAGCGATATTCTCGCCAAGGCGCGTAAGGAAGCCGAGGAGATCATCAGTGACCTCCGCCGCCTGGCAATGGAGGAAGGGGCGTCCGTCAAGGAGCATAAGCTGATCGAAGCCCGCCGAAGACTGGATGAAGCGGAGCCTGCACCGCGCAAGAAGGTTATCGCCCGCAGCAGTACCAAGGCGCCGCGGAAGATTCAGCCCGGAGATGAAGTCAAGGTGGCTAATGTGAATCAGAAGGGTCTTGTTGTAGAGCTGAGCGGTGCCAAGGAAGCCGTGGTGCAGTTCGGCATCATGAAGATGAAGGTTAATCTGAGTGATCTGGAGTTCCTGGCCTCCGCACCGGATTCGCCTCCCCCGGCTCTGCGCCGGGCTACGACAGTCAAGCGTACGCGGGATGAGAATGTCCGCACCGAGCTCGATCTGCGCGGGGCCAATCTGGAAGAGGCCATTATGGAAACCGACCGTTTCATCGACGAAGCATTCCTCGGCAATCTGGGGCAGATTTCGATTATCCACGGCAAAGGCACGGGGGTATTGCGGACGGGGATTCAGGAATATCTGCGCAAGCATAAGCATATCAAAAGCTATCGGCTCGGGAATTACAACGAAGGCGGCGCGGGCGTAACCGTGGCTGAACTGCAGTAGCGTCCGGCAGAAAGAGGGGGAAGTATGCAAGATAATATTGATCTTTTGCTGGATCATCCGCTGGGAGCGCTGCTCGGCTACTTCACAGTGGCCATATTGGGTCTGGTGGTATTCCTGTCCTTCTTTGAAATGGTGACTAAATACAACTGCTGGGAAGAAATCCGCAAGGGGAATGTGGCCGTAGCGATGGCAACCGGGGGCAAAATCTTCGGCATCTGCAATATTCTGCGCTTCAGCATTGAAGCGGGAGCATCGATCTATGAGACGATGAAATGGTCGGCTGTGGGTTTCCTCCTGCTGCTGCTGGCGTACTTCCTGTTTGAATTTCTAACCCCCGTCTTTTCGATTGATGACGAGATTGCCGCGGATAACCGGGCCGTGGGACTGACAGCAATGCTGATCTCCGTTTCATTGTCCTATGTCATCGGTGCTGCTATATTTTAATTTAGGGAGCAGGGAAATATGAAGATTCTGGTTCGGGTTCTGTTCATTTCCGCTCTGGCGTTTATAGCGGCCGGGATTATATATTTATTGATGCACTGAATTGAACCTAATGTGAGGAACGAAGGAGATTATACAGATGGAAACGACAGTATGTCCTTGGTGCCATACCGAGATTGTATGGGATGAGGAGTTTGGTCCGGAGGACACTTGTCCTCATTGCAATAATGAGCTTAGCGGTTACCGCACAATTACAATAGGCGCTGACGATCTTGAAGATGAAGAGGTAGACCCAGAGGATGCTTCCGTAGATGAAGAGGTCAGTGACGAGGGTCTGTGGGATGACGAAGGTGACCAGGATAGTGTGGTTCCCATATTTAATACCCTGGTCCAGTTCGGCGATGATTATGATCTGACGCGTTATGAGCAGAGTGTCTCCAGCTTGCTGGCTGCGCAGCTGGAAGCGCCAGAATGTCCACAATGCCATGAGCTGATGATTCACTCGGGCACACAGCAGGTAAGCGGATTTACCCCGGCAACGCCAGAAGCGCTTGGCGGCGGACCGGTGCTGAAGCCGCCATTCTCGCTGAATCTGTTCGTATGTCCTTCCTGCTTCCATGTGCAGCATAGCCTGGCGCAGGAAGACCGCATTCAGCTTGTACGCAATCTCAGCACTGCATCGGAATAAGCTTGAAATTCATGCTTTCCCTGTAATTTGGACATGTTATGTTTACATGAGATGTCCAGAATAGCAGGGAGGTATAGCATGAGGAGGTTATTACGGAACCAGGCAGCGCTGCTGCTTGCCGTGGGCGGGCTTTACCTGCTGGCTACGGTGCTGGCAGGTACTTTTTTGAACGTATATTTATGGAAAAGCCGGCAGAACTTCGCCATGATCGGCTGGTTTACGGTTGCCCAGCAGCTCGCAGTCGGACTAAGCTTCTGGCTGGGCGGCAAATGGGTGAAGGAGCATAACAAAATGAATGCCCTGCGGCTGGGAATTGCCGTTTCGGGCTTTTTTTATTTGCTGGTGCTCTGGCTGCGCGGAGAAGCGGTGCATTATATCTGGCCGCTGGGACTCATTCTCGGTCTTTCGATCGGGTTCTACTGGCTGGCTTTTAATATTGTTTTCTTTGAGATTACCGAGGCGGGCAACCGCGATTTCTTCAACGGCTGGATGGGACTGCTGGGTTCGCTGACTGGCATTGTGGGTCCGTGGGTGTCCGGGGTGCTGATCTCCCACTGGCAGGGAGAGCGGGGATATCGTATCGTATTTATTCTATCACTCTGTATCTATGGAGTGGCTGCTGTACTCAGCTTCGGGCTGGAGAAGCGGCCGCGCGGCGGAACCTACCTGTGGCTGGAGCCCTGGCGCGAGCTTAGCCGCAAGGAGAGTCCATGGCGGCCCGCTGCGGCGGCGCTGCTGTTCCAGGGAGTACGGGAGGGCGTATTCTCGTTCCTGATCGGACTGCTGGTCTATATTGCGGCCCGTGAGGAGAGTAAGCTTGGGCAGTTCGCACTGATTACCTCGGCAGTTTCTTTGATCAGCTACTATGCGGCCGGCAAATGGTTCAAGCCCGGAATCCGCTTCAGGGGGATGCTGGCCGGCAGTCTGCTGCTGGCCGCTTTCATTCTGCCGCTTCTGTGGAAGGTGAATTACGCCACGCTATTAATTATGGGCATTGGAACCTCGCTGTGTATCCCGCTCTACATGCTGCCGATGACGTCTACCAGCTTCGATCTGATGGGTGTCTCTGAAGAGAGTGCCGGCAAACGGGTAGAGCTGGTTGTGCTTAGAGAGCTGAGTCTGATGACAGGGCGGCTGATGGGGCTGCTTGTGTTCATCGCTGTGCTGTCGGTCAATCAGTCCCCGCAGGCTGTCACAGGGCTTATGCTGCTGCTGGGAACGGCTCCGCTGGGTGGCTGGCTGGTGCTGCGGCGGTTGCTGAAGCAAGGAAGCATAACAGGATAACTTGAGCTGAACAGATCCGGGTGCAGGTGCTGAACCGGCTTGGATCTAGCCGGGATATCCTGGTACAAACGTTATTTATGAGGAGGCATGGGCATCCATGGCCAAGAAAAAAAGCTACAGCCTAAGGACAACGGTAGCGGTGATGATATCTGCCGTTGTAGTCCTGGTGCTGCTGGTCTTATATATTATATTCCGCAATCAGATTATTCCCCAGACCCGGCATGCCCTTGAGGATAAGGCTATTACGATTGCCCGCACGATTGCCCTGATGCCGCTGCTCTCAGAGGGATTAAGCGAAGGGAACAGCAAGGGGATTCAAGCCTATACCTCCAAGATTACGCGCCGCAATGATATCCTGTTTGTTGTGGTGATGGATATGAACAGCATCCGGTATTCACATCCGGATGCCTCCAAGGTCGGGCTGCCCTTCGTGGGTGGCGGGCAGGAGGCTGCGCTGCACGGACAAGAGAGCATCTCCGAAGGAACAGGGACGCTCGGGAATTCTTTGCGGGCATTCGTGCCGGTCTATGATGGCAGAGGCCATCAGCTCGGGGTCGTAGTAGCCGGATTGTCAATGGACAGGGTGCAACGTCTGGTCAGGCAGAATGAATGGACGATTATTGCCATTCTGGTCTCAGGTGCGCTGTTTGGAGCCGGAGGCGCCTTTGTTCTGGCCAGGAGGATCAAGCAAATGATGTTCGGCATGGAGCCTGCCGATATTTCCAGACTCCTGCAGGAACGCAGCGCCATGCTGGAATCCATTCGCGAGGGGATTATTGCGATTGACCAGGAAGCGCGCATTACGCTTATTAATATGGAGGCGCACCGGCTTCTCAAGGCGGCAGGAATTAACGGCGCCGTTGTAAACCGGCAGATTACCGATTATTGGCCAGAGCTGCGTCTGGAGCATGTGCTGTCCAGCGGGGAGGGAAGGCAGGACCAGGAGCTGGAGCTGGGCGGTATCTCCCTGCTCGTAAGCAGCCTGCCGGTCCGCGTAGGCGGCGAGATTGCCGGAGCTATTGCTACATTTCGTGACAAGACCGAGCTGGCTGTGCTGGCCGAACGGCTGTCGGGTATTGCTGTCTACGCAGATGCCCTGCGGGCAGGTGCCCATGAGTTCATGAACAAGCTGCATGTCATTATGGGCATGACGCATATGGGCTTATATGATGAGCTGCAGCAGTATATTCTGGGAACGGCAAGTAACTACCAGCAGGAGATCGGGGCCATCACCAGACAGATTAAGGACCCGGTTATGGCTGGTTTTCTGCTGGGTAAGCTGAGCCGGGCGCGCGAGACGGGAATCGAGCTGCTGCTGACTGCGGACAGTGATCTGCCGGAATCGGCAGATTCACAGGTGATTCATGAGCTGATTACCATTGCCGGGAACTTGCTGGACAATGCGATGGAAGCGCTGGGCGGGTCCGGGACAGACGAACACAGCAGAGGCGTACACAGCAATAAGCGGGTCAGACTTGCTTTTCACTATGAAGAAGGCAGGCTGCTGTGTGAGGTTAGCGACAACGGGCCTGGGATTCCGGAGGCATTCCGGGAACAGATCTTCGTCCAGGGCTTCTCCTCTAAGGGGGAACACCGGGGAATCGGACTGTATTTAGTCAGGAAGAGTGTAGATAAGCTGCAGGGACATCTTCAGATTGCCGCCTGCAGCGGGCCGGGAACCACGTTCATCGTTAATGTGCCATATGCTGCAAAGGGTGAGGAGAGCCAATGAACATTAAAGTGCTGATTGTAGAAGATGACCCGATGGTAGCGAAATTCAACCGCCATTATCTCGAACAGATCCGGGGCTTCGAGTTCGCGGGCTGGGCGGCTTCAGGAGATGAGGCCTTGAAGATGCTGGCCGAGCAGGAGATCGATCTGCTGCTGCTGGATATCTATATGCCCCGTACCAGCGGGCTTCAGCTGTTGTCCGCGCTACGGGAGCAGGGAAGCAAGGCGGATATCATTGTGATCTCCGCCGCCAGCGATAATGCGAGCATCCGCAAAGCGCTGCAGAACGGGGCTGTGGATTACCTGATCAAGCCATTTGAGTTTGCCCGGTTTCAGGCGGCTTTGTCGGCATACCGCGAAGACTTTCAGTTAATGCACAAAGAGCATCTGAGCCAGGAACAGCTGGATAAGCTGCTGCGCCATTCCGTTGCGGAGGCTGAAGAAGGCAAGGCTGAGGTGCCGGCTTTGCCCAAAGGTCTTACCGAAGGCACACTGGAGAGCATCTGGAATACGATTAAGCAGCTGCAGAACCCGGTATTCTCCACTGAAGATATCAGCAGCCACGCACCGATCTCGCGGATCTCCGTCCGTAAATATCTGGCTTTTCTGACCGGGGCGGGCATTCTGGAGATGGAGCTCAGCTACGGCGCGGTAGGCAGACCGGTGTATATGTATAAGGTGAAGCCCGAGGGGCATGAACTTATAAGCAAATATATAAGCGGCTGAGCGTTAGCGGGGACCTTCGGGTCCTTTTTTTATAATTGTCAGGTACGCGGAAGCTTCCCTCCATACTGCGCCCGCAGCTGCTGGAGCTTGTCAAGATTGCTCAGGTTATGATCCCGGCCCACCAGTCCTACACCGAGAATCAGATTCTCAATGATGTAGATAGGGCCGACCATTGAATGAAACTCCCAAACCTCGCCTCTTCCTGCATACAACACGATATCTGCATCCTGTGACCGGGGATATACAAGTCGGTCAGTGATCAGAATGACCTGATAAGCTGCCTCCCGTGAATGGTCCAGAATCACCTCGATTTCGGGTAACAGCTGCACAAATCCAAAAACCAGTACCACATCCTGTTTGTCTGCATGCATTAGGGTCTCCAGCAGCTCATGGCCGCTCGGAGCCATCCGCTTCATCTGAAGACCAAAGCGCGCCATCCGGTAGATCATCAGTTCAGCCAGTCCGCCGCAGGGGCCGGGACAATAAACATATACAATCCGTGCAGCAGACAGACTGTTTACCGCGGACTGCAGCGACGTCTCATTCAAATAACGGTGTGTCTCCTGCAGATGGTGAAGGGAATTATTCAGCAGTAGCTGGGGGAGTGAACTATCATCGGATCGCTCCATTGCGTCACGCATTTTAACCGAGGGCGTAGATTCGAACCGGAACCGTAGCCGGTTTTTGAAATCCTTGGCATGCTTGAAGCCGGCTGCTTTCCAGAAACGTGAGACGGAGGCGATGCTCAAATGGAGCTCGTCAGCAACTTCCTGCTCTGTCATATAGACAACCCGCTGCTCATTCTTCTGGATAAAATCGGCGATGATCCGCTGGTTGGGTGAGAACGGGCGGTGATTCCAGTCTTTATACATATGCGTTTCCTCCGGATGTACTCTTTTTACACAATATAACGCTTGAAGATGTTGTAAATATTTTTACAGCGTTAAAAATTCTGAAAAAAATATTACTCCAGCTTAACAAATGGAAAAACCTGTGCTGACATGGCCTTTTTATAATAAAGATAAATTCCTGTAGGGAGGCCAACTGTTTATGAGCACGTTAAAGACCCGCTACACGCTGACCCAATCTCAAAAAATGATGATTTTTGTGCTGTCGATGTCGCTGTATGGTTTGTCTAATATGTTTACGGAGCTGGTGCCTAGCATCCAGTTGGGTCCGGTTGAATTGTCGATTGAATATTTCGCTTTCATTCCTCTGACCTTATGTATGCTGTTTCACCCGTTGTATGCAGCTGTAGGAGCGGCTGTCGGCGAAGTGATCTTTGGTGAGCTGATGCTGGGTCAATTCGGCGGACTGGGCGAACTGGAGAAATTCATTACCTTCTCTCTTGCGATGTATACAGCAGGCCTTATGGTATCCGATCCGAAGAACCGTAGACAGGTAGGCGCAGCCGCAATTACCGGAGTGGCGATTCACCAGTTTTTTAGCTCAGCGGTAGATATCTTGAAGGTATGGGTCGGTGTGGAGGAACTGGAAGCGGTTAAGGGTCTGGCGGAAAGTATCGTCATCATCGAAGGTGTCGGATTTCTGAATGATGTGCTGTTCTCGGGCATTCTGTTCGCCCTTCTGCCTACGATGTATCTGGTTCCCCGCTTGTACGGCAAGATTGAGCCGCTGCTCGGCATGAAGCCGCGTGAGCGGAATATGAAATATGCATCCGGGGTCTGGCTGTCGCCAAAGCTTGTCATTTCAGGTACGATTCTGATCATGGTTGCGCTAGGTTCTGAATTGTTGTCGGAATCAGGCTGGAACTTCGGTGATTTTGAATTTGCCTGGGCTGAATCAGGTGAGGAAAAGCTGATCTGGCTGAGCATGCTGGTTGCCGTCATCATTGCGGTTGTGACCATTCTATCGCTAATCCGGCGTGCTGCACGCAGGCGTCAGGAAGGAGGACAGGCAGATGCATGAACTGGTCCTGGAGCTTAGAGGAGTGTCCTTTACTTACCCGGGGGCGGAACAATCTGTACTGCGGGATGTATCCCTGCAACTGGAGAAAGGGGATTTTGTTGCCGTGATCGGCAGCAACGGATCCGGCAAATCCACACTCTGTAAATGCTTCAATGGATTAATCCCGCATTATTACACAGGAGATTTCGCCGGAGAAGCGATGATTTGTGGTCAACCGGCGGAAGGGCGGAGTGTCTCTGAACTATCCAGGCATATCGGTTATGTCTATCAGGACTTCGAGAACCAGCTGGTGCGTCCGACCGTGCTTGATGATGTTTCTTTTACCCCGCTGAACTATGGTTTTGCGGACTACAAGGAACGGGGAGAACGGGCGCTGGCGTTGACCGGACTTAGCGAACTGAGAAATGAATTTATCTGGCAGCTTAGTGGTGGGCAAAAGCACTTGCTGGCTCTTGCGGGAGCACTAGCAATGGATCCGGAAATACTGGTCATAGATGAGCCGGTAGCCCAGCTTGATCCGCAGCATGCACGTCATATCTATGATATCCTGCGGCAATTGAATGAGCTGCACGGGAAGACCATCGTAGTCATTGAGCACCATACCGAATTTATAGCAGGATACTGCAGGAACGTTATCCTAATGGATAAAGGATCCATACGCTGGCAGAAGCCGGTACGTGATGCTTTGTCCTCGGTACAAGAATTGCTGGAGCTTGGCATTTATCCGCCGGATGTGACCAGAGCTGTCTGGATGCTGGAGGAGAATGACCGGAACGCAGGACAGTTCCCTTTGACCCCTGAAGAGGGGCTTGACCGGATGATCCGCCGTAAAGGGCCGGCTGGGCAGGCCGGGTCCGCCTATCCAGTCTGCGGGCAGATCCGCACAGGCGTAGGAGATGTGGATTCTATCGTTAAAATGAAGGATGTTCACCTGTCGTACCGCACGATTCACAAGACACTTCATCCTGTTCTGAACGGGGTAAAGCTGGAGCTGAAACACGGGGAATCGGTAGCCCTTATCGGTAACAACGGTGCAGGGAAATCATCCTTAATGAAACTGATTTCAGGTATTGCCAGACCCTCCTCAGGAACGGTTAATGTGAAAGGCATAGAAGTCAATGGTGTGCCGCCCGAGCGCCTGTCCGGTACGGTTGCTTATGTATTTCAGAATCCGGAGGATATGTTTATCGAGGATTCTGTACGCAAAGAAATCTCCTATTATCTGAAGGCCCGGAAGTTAGCGGATACAGACCGGAGAGTAGAAGAGATGCTCCAGGCGTTCCGGCTTAGTGAGCTCGCTGAGAGGGATGCCCGTCTGCTGAGCGGCGGTCAGCAGCGGCGGGTATCCCTGGCAATCGGTGCCGCTGTCCGCCCTGCAGTTATGCTGCTTGACGAGCCCACCGCGAATCTGGATATTTCGACCAAGCAGGAAATGGTTAGCGTCCTTGAGACATTGCGGAGCCATGTGGAGACGGTGGTAATCGCCACTCATGATATGCAGCTTGTGTCTGAATGGGCCAGTAGAATTATTGTTATGCATCAGGGACAGATCATTGCTGACGGAACGAAGGATGAAATATTTGCTGACGGAATGCTCTTGAGGCGTGCCGGATTGGCAGAGACACAATTAATGAAGCTAAGCCGCATACTCGGCCTGCCGCGCATTTGCTGCAGCCTGGACGAGTTTGTGAGCCAAGTGGAGCTACAGAAGGAGGTGGCCGGAATCTATGGAGGCTGTTAAAAAAGCGCTGGACCGGATCTCTGTAGAACAGATCAAGCTGGAATTACTGGGGACCGCGTATAACAACAGCGCTACCTTTCTGGGCAGGCTTGACCCCCGGACACTGCTGTTATGGTATTTGTTTTTTGCCATCGTGCCCTGGTTTGTGCATAACCGGACAATCTTATTAGGAATGTTCGTGTTCATGGTCATAACAACTGTCCTGTCACGGGTTAGTCCGCTAATCATCTGTATCCTGTGCCTTGGCCTGACCGGACAGATCGGCTGGATGTTCGTGCTGACGCTTTTTTTCGGAGGGGGGAGTGAATCCCTGCTGCCAATGTTAACGCTGACGCTGAAGCTTTCTGTCATTTCACTGGCGAGCATCACTGTATTCTCCAGTCTGGATCCCGAACGGCTTAGTGACGGACTTTTATCCTTAGGCATACCTGATGCCTTTGCATTTAGTTTATCTTACGGTTATCGTATTCTGCCTACTTTGCTGGAAGAATTCCACCAGATATTGTTGTCCTTCAGACTCAGGGGGCAAAGACCGCATCGTCACGGGGTGTTCTACTGGAGAACAGTTGCGTATTACTTGCGGATTGTGGTGCTGGTCTTCTACCCGCTCATGCTCAATACAGCCAAACGGTCGCGAACCACGATTGAAGCGCTGGAGACACGCGGATTCAGCTACGGTCTCAGCAATCCGAAGGTGAAGAAGATCAAGCTGTCCTATTTGCGGATGAAGAGGCCGGACTGGGCTTTTTTATCCGGTTCAACGATTTACATTATACTGCTGTTCTGGTTTGGAACCCTGTACCCTGAGCTGGTGTATTAACCTAATCTGCAAACTTAAAAGGAGCCTAACCTATATGAATATTGATCTGCACACACACGGAAAATTGTCTAAGAAATCAGCATTTTCCCCGGCGTATTTCGCAGAAATGATGTCGGAAGCTAAAGTGAACGGACTGCAGGCAGCCGCTTTGACAGAGCATTTTAATACTTCTAATTTCTTCGCAATGTACGAGGCACTGGATCAGATGTATCCGTATAACGGACATTACTATGATGTGGACGGGCTGAAGCTGTTTCCGGGAATGGAAGTGGATATTGCCGAGACAGGCCACATCCTGCTGATCGGGCTTAAGGAGAATGTTCTTGCTGTCCGTTCTTTGCTGGAAGATTACACTGCTCAGTGTAGCTTTATTCCTTTCAAAAGACTGCTGGATCTGGCGGATGAATTCAATCTGTGGAAAATAGGGGCCCATCCGTTCCGCACCTCTACTCCACTTCATCAATTGGACCCTCAGCTGCTTAAGCGGCTGGATGCGTTTGATTTCAATGCTAAAGATATTTACGTGCAGGGGGCTGAAGCCTACAAGAACCTGATTACGCCATTTGCAGAGAAGCTTGGCGTTCCTGTGGTTGCCGGCAGTGACAGTCATCAATGCCTGCAGTATGGCAGCGTAATAAACCGGCTACATGTATCCTGCTCTACAGTTGAGGAATTGAAGGAGGCTATTAAGCAGGGGGACTATGAGATGGAGCTTTCGCCGTGTCTCCATACCAAGGTGAAGGCTTCGGTCATGATGAAGAAGCTGCTGAAGCAGCTTGCCGGCGAAGTGCCTTCCAGGGATGAAGCGGAGATTGGCTATCTGGCTTAAAGCGGCCCTAAAATATTATGAAGTCATGTCCGGACTCCTCCGGCCATGACTTCATAGGTAATGTCTTCTATGCTTCCGGGGATGATTTACGCTACGCCTTGCGGTTTTAAGCAAAAGCCAGCTTCAATGCCTGCGGATGGAAGGAACCCATAATTTTATAAGCTTTCAAATGCGGATTGTTCATATCATTATCGTAAATTATCATATGCTGCCCGCCTTTGAGAATGATATCAAACCGCTGCTTCCGGTCAGCCTGTACGATGGTAATATAATAGCTGTATTTGTTGTCTGTGCTTACATTCCGCGCTGATTTCATTAACCGGACGTCGGCGAAATCATCACATATTTGTTTGATGGCCTCAGGCTCCGTAACCACAATATCCTTCTGTTCACCGGGAACAGAGGACAGACGGGTGATTTCAAGGGAGGCGATATCCTCCAGCCGGATGGTTCTGGACACCACTTTGTTGAAGGAAGTGTAACGGTTTGCTGTATAGGTCATTAGAGAAACACCAGCTGCGGTCAGGATGGCGCCGGTAAGCACATATTTTTTGCTTTTGTCCATGGTTCAGTTCCTCCTACTCATACGAATGTGTAAGTCCCAATTATAAAACTATAAACTTCCGTACGCAAATTCACTTACTTTAGTTACTTAATGATTTCTTTAATTACGTAAGCTTCCAAGGACAGCCCTTTTGCCGCTATGCTAATTGTGAAAATATGCACAAGGGGGCAAGCATTACTATGAAAAAGAGATTTGCAGCGACTCTTATACTCGTTCTTTCCGTTATGCTGGTTATCGCAGGCTGCGGTAACAACAATGCGGGCGGCAGTGTCAATGAGAGCAAGGGTAAGAACAGCGCAACCACAGAGCCTGCAGCAACCACTGCACCTAAAGAGACAGCCGAAGCCGTATCGGGAGCATCCGAAGCGAGCTATACACCGTACGATCAGTTAAAAGATAAATATGATATCATCATTGTCGGCGCAGGCGGTGCCGGAATGTCGGCAGCGCTGGAAGCCAAGGCTAACGGCATGAACCCGGTTATTCTCGAGAAAATGCCGGTTGCCGGCGGTAATACTACCAAATCCTCTTCGGGTATGAACGCTTCGCATACGAAGTTCCAGAAGGAGCAGGGCATCGAGGACACCAATGATCTGTTCTATGAAGAGACGCTAAAAGGCGGTCACGACACGAATAACAAGGAATTGCTCCGTTTCTTCGTGGATAATTCCGCAAGTGCCATTGACTGGCTGGATTCAATTGGAATCCGTTTGAACAATATTACGATTACCGGCGGAATGAAAGAGAAGCGTACCCACCGTCCCGAAGACGGTTCAGCAGTCGGTCAATATCTGGTTGCAGGACTCGTAAGAAATGTACAAGAGCAAGGGATTCCATTGTTCGTTAATGCGGACGTGAAGGAACTTACAGTGCAAGATGGCAAGGTGAACGGCGTCAAGGTGCTGTTTAACCAGGCCGATGAGAAATTGATTACTGGAGCAGCAGTTATTGTTACAACCGGCGGTTTCGGTGCGAACAAGGAATTGATCTCCGAGGTTAGACCTGATCTGGAAGGATTAGTAACCACGAATCAGATCGGCAGCACCGGCGACGGCATCAAGATGATTGAGAAGGTTGGCGGCACAACGGTGGATATGGATCAGATCCAGGTTCACCCGACAGTACAGCAGGAGAAATCCTACCTGATCGGTGAAGCTGTGCGGGGCGAAGGCGCAATCCTTGTCTCAAGCACCGGCAAACGTTTCGGTAATGAAATGGATACCCGCGATAAAGTGACGGCTTCCATCAATAAGCTTCCAGAGAAATCCGCTTATCTGGTATTTGATTCCGGTGTGAAGTCCCGTGTCAAAGCGGTGGACCAGTACATCAAGATGGGTGTTGTCAAAACAGCGGATACCACCCGGGCGCTGGCAGAACAAATGAATGTTCCGGCAGATCAGCTGAAAACGACCGTAGATACCTGGAACAGCGCAGTGAAGAATAAGTCGGATGCGGAATTCGGCAGAACTACAGGTATGGACAATGATCTATCCGGCGCACCGTACTATGCGATTCAAATCGGCCCGGGAATTCACTACACCATGGGCGGTGTGGTGATTAACACCAATACAGAGGTCTTGAACAAAGACGGCAAAGCGATCACTGGACTTTTTGCAGCAGGCGAGGTAGTCGGCGGATTACACGGCCAGAACCGGATCGGCGGGAACTCTGTAGCCGAGATCATTATTTTCGGACGCCAGGCAGGGATCAAATCTGCTGAATTTGTAAAAGCGCAATAAGCTATTATTCCATAATGTCGGGTTTATCATAAAAAGGGATGCTCCGCAGCCATCAGGCTCGCGGACATCCCTTTTTGCATGTGCCTTTTGCTGCTCCCGCCGGAAGCAGCAAGGCTCCCTTAGCTATGCTCTATGCTGGTTACGCCTGGATTGCCGGGGACGGCGTAGGCTTCGCTGTACGGGTTAGTGAAAACAGCTCCAGCTCGGGGCGTACCTTGCCGGCAAGGGTATCTGAGAGAAGTTCGGCGGCGATCATGCTGTAGACGGTTCCATTGCCCCCGTAGCCTTCAATGAAATAGCTGTGCGGGTACTCCGGATGCGGCCCTATATAAGGCAATCCGTCACGGGTGGAGCCGAAGACCGCTCCCCAGGAATATTCGGCTTCTATTCCCTGAAGCTCCGGGAACAGGGCGACAAGCTCCTCGAGCAGCCGCTGGCTCTGGGAGAGCACACGGACATCGCGGCGCTCCGGACTGGTGAGCTGCTCATCCTTGCCTCCGGCAATGATCCGGCCGTCCGGAGTGGTCCGGAAGTACAAATAGGGCCGCGCGGTTTCCCAGAGCAGACTATGTTCATACCACTTTGGAAAGTTCAGAACAGGCTTGGTCATAATAGCGTAGGTATTGATCAGCTCCGCACCCCGGTCCTTTTTCATATCCTGGGTTTCATACCCCATGGCAAACACAACATTCTTCGCAATGATCCGGCCATTCTCCGTGTGGCAGACTACGCCGTCAGCACTATATTCATAATTAAGGGCTTGGGTATGCTCGTAGACGCGGACTCCGCCGGAATGCGCTTTGTCAATCAGACTGTGCACGGTTCGCAGCGGATTAGTCTCGGCATCTCCCCTGGAGAAGAGCGCAGCCGGTTTGGAGAAGGAATAATGCGAGCGGATGGTTTCTTCATCCCAGAACTCTGAATCAAATCCGTGCCGTGTCAGGTTCTCATGCTCCAGCCGCAGAGCGGGTACATCTTCAGGAACGCTGGCATACAGCAGACTGCTGCGGGCGATGATCTGCGGATCGATGTCCAGCTTGCCCGGCAATTCGAGAATGGAGCGGACGCCCTGCTGGCACAGCTTGTAGAACAGCACGCCGTTCTCTTCCCCGAAGGTATTCATGCAGGCGGTCAGCGATTTGTCATTCGCTATTTGCAGCAGTCCCGTATTGGCGTGGGAGCTTCCGCTGCCTACCGCTCTTTTGTCGATGAGGACTGTATCTGCTCCGCTGAGGGACATGCGGTAGGACATTATCGCCCCGCCCATACCGCCGCCTATAATGAGACAGTCGCAGGTGATATCTCCTTCAAGTACCGGATAAACCGGCGGATGAGGCAGAGTATTCTCCCAGGGCAGTTGCCCGCTGTTGAGTTTCATGGTTTGGTCGCTCCTTTGTATGATAACGATAGGGTATTATTTGCAAATGTTCAGCCGCTCATGCGCTGGTATAACGGTGATGAATCAATTTTGCTGAAGGCACCTTTGCGCTTTTTGGCACATAAAGAATTCCGCTCTGCGGCATACTAAGGAACGCTTGAACATCCAGAAGGAGGGATTACCGAACATGCAATCGAACCAAATGCAGGCACTAAGCGGAAAAGAACTGGAATATATCGCTGATTCCATTTCCAACGAGGATTTGCTGATTAAGCAGCTGGCCGCTACAGCCGGAACCACTCAAAACTCCACGGTGCAAGGAATCTGTGTACAGCAGATTCAAAGCCACACACACCATATGGACATGCTTGTACAGCTGCTGCATCAGCATCAGCAATATGCGCCGACGCAGCCGCAATAAATACTGCAGGAAGCAGTAGCTCACGAAATTATTACACACAAACTTAGCGTATGCTTTCGGAGTGAGTTTGTACGAAGATCACTCAAGAAGCAGAGGCTCACAAACTTTAAGGAGGTTTTACTGTGTACGCACAAAACGGAACGCCATTCATGGCGGATGAAGATTTACTGAACACGGTTCTGGCTGATTTGAAGCGGACAGTCCGGGAATATACAACAGCAGCCACAGAGTCGAATTGTCAAACGGTACGCCGCGTGTTCAACGATTTAACGATGGATACGCTCAGACTTCAGGGTGAGCTGTATATGCAAATGTCGCAGCTCAACATGTATACCCCTCCAGGGAAAGCGCTGCGTCAGGATATCGACAAGCAGATTCAGAGCGCCCAGCAGACACAGCAGAAATGCCAGCAGTTCGTGCGTGAGAAGACAGGTGGAGCCGGTGCCTATAACCAGGCCTCCAATGTTCCTGTGCACCAGGCTAATGTGCAGCAGCATAATAATGGTTCTTACTATATGTAACCCTCACGCGGGGCGGATGAAGCATAGGACTCCCCGTCCGCTGGTGTGGAGAAACACAAATAAAAAGATCCATTGTAACCCCGCCCCGGCGGGGTTATTTTGTTTGCAGAACTGTCATTTTCGTGTCATATTAATACTAAACTCTTTTCGCAGGCGCTCTGCCCTGAAGCAGGGGTACCGGACTGGCGAACTATCCGGAGGGAAGGCATGAAGGAAATGAATGATTTGAAGAGGAAAGTGCTGGAACTGCTCAAGGAGGACGCGCGAAGCTCAACGGCTTTAATGGCAACCTTGCTTGGTGCGGAAGAAGAAGATGTCAAGACCGTAATTGCACAAATGGAACAGGATCATGTCATTGTGAAATATGCTACTGTGGTCAATTGGGATAAGGTGGACGATGAACGGGTAACTGCACTGATCGAGGTTCAGATCACACCGGAACGGGGCCGCGGGTTCGAAGGAATCGCCGAGCGGATCTATCTGTATCCGCAGGTCAAATCCGTCTATCTGATGTCCGGCGCATACGATTTGCTGGTCGAAGTGGAAGGCCGCAATCTGCGGGAGGTCGCCAATTTCGTCTCCGAGAAGCTGTCGCCGATTGATGCGGTACTCTCTACCAAAACTAATTTTACGCTCAAAAAATACAAACAGGACGGTATCATCTTTGAAGAGCATGAAGAAGACAACCGTCTGATGATATCTCCGTGAAGGATGTAATGCCATGATTACGAAGTCGATGAATTCCTATTTGGCCCCGCTGGTCCAGCAGATACAGCCCTCGGGCATCCGCAAGTTTTTTGATCTGGCGGCAGGCAGCAAGGATATTATTTCACTGGGTGTCGGGGAGCCGGATTTCAAAACTCCCTGGCATGTGAGGGAAGCTTGCGTATACTCGCTGGAGCGCGGCTTCACCGGTTATACCTCCAATGCAGGCATGCCGGAGCTACGCGATGGCATTGCCGAATATCTGCAGACCCGCTTCGCGGTGCAATATGATCCTGCGAACCAGATTATCGCCACCGTCGGCGGCAGTGAAGCAATAGATCTGGCCCTCCGGGCCTTGATCTCACCGGGAGACGAGATTCTGATTCCCGAGCCTTGCTATATCTCTTATTCACCGATAACAGCAATTGGCGGCGGTATTCCGGTCGGTATTGAGACCTTCGGAGAGAATAACTTCAAGCTTACGGCGGCTGATCTGGAAGCCAAGATCACCCCGCGCTCCAAGATTCTCATTCTCTGCTATCCGAGCAATCCGACGGGTGCGATTATGAGCCGTGAGGATTGGGAACCGATTGCCAAAGTGGTAGAGAAACATGATCTCATAGTAATTTCCGATGAAATTTATGCTGAATTGACCTATGGAAGCAATCATGTAAGCTTTGCCTCCCTTCCGGGTATGATTGACCGCACCATCCTGGTCAGCGGCTTCTCCAAAGCCTTCGCGATGACCGGATGGAGGATGGGGTATGCCTGCGGTCACCCGGATCTGATCTCCGCGATGCTGAAGATTCACCAGTACACAGTCATGTGCGCGCCTTCGATGGGCCAGGTGGCTGCTCTGGAGGCATTGACCAACGGAATGGAAGAGAAAGACCGGATGGCGGATTCCTATAATCAGCGGCGCCGGCTGATCGTCAAAGGGTTGCGTGATGCCGGGCTGGACTGCCATGAGCCGCAAGGCGCGTTCTATGCTTTCCCGAGTATTCAGCACACCGGACTGACCTCCGATCAATTCGCCCAGCGCCTGCTTCTGGAATATAAGGTGGCTGCAGTTCCGGGCAGTGTATTCGGTCTGGGCGGTGAAGGGTACCTCCGCTGCTCTTATGCAACCTCGGTATCCCAGCTGAACGAAGCGGTAGAACGAATTGGGGCATTTGTCTCACAACTGGCCCGCGAGCGGGCAGAGTAATGTAAGGGTAATGAAGTAAATTGAACTATAGCCGATCACCTTTCTATATGGTATTATTTTACTCTAAGGACAGGAAACACCTGTAATACACTTACATGGAGCTCTTATTCTGGATAGGGCGCAGGGTGCGAGTAGGAAGGCATTCAGAATCAGTACTCGGATATCGCGCAATAATACATTAGGAGGGATGATTGTGCTGAGCGCAGATTATTACTTACCTTCCTATGGCGGGGAATGTAGTTCCGGAAGCGGGAAACATCCTCCCAGGGGTGATGCACATGCACGCAGACTCTCGCTGGAAAATGAAATACAGGTACTCCGCAGCAGAATGGAACAGCTCTTTTTACAGGAGAATTCCTTTACCTCGGATAATGTCATTGCCATCAGCAGCTTGCTGGACCTGAAGATTAATGAGTATATGAGAGGCCGCCACCGTAAGAACAATTAACCGGCTGATTTATATTGAAACGGACATTTCCCTTAGGGAGATGTCCGTTTTTTAGTCTGCCTCACAGTTGCACCATCTAGAGGTGATTATGATTAGAGGTGAGTATGATTTTCGTCAGTTGTGGATAAGTCTTTTTGTAACTGGGAGCTGACCGTCTGAAGGACGGAACTATTCTTGTATCAGGAATCCCGCTGACTCCGTTGAAAGTGGGCGGTAGGGTGAATCAAAGGGATAAATCCCGTTGAATACGCCGAACGCCAGGTGGGATGCGGAAATGAGGGGCAAAAGCGCCCCTGAATCGGCCGGAAGCGGGCGGCAGGAGGAAATGAGGGGTAGAAGTGCCCCTGAATCCGCCGGAAGCGGGCGGCAGGAGGAAATGAGGGGCAGAAGTGCCCCTGAATCCGCCGGAAGCGGGCGGCAGGAGGAAATGAGGGGCAGAAGTGCCCCTGAATCCGCCGGAAGCGGGCGGCAGGAGGAAATGAGGGGCAGAAGTGCCCCTGAATCCGCCGGAAGCGGGCGGCAGGAGGAAATGAGGGGCAAAAGTGCCCCTGAATCGGCCGGAAGCGCTTCACAGGTTGCACGCAAAATGAGGAAAGGAGAAGCTCTGGTGAGCAATTTCGCAGGGGACTGCCCCGGAAGTATTCTTAGGAAAGTATTGGGAGGTAGCTTTAAAATCTGCATATGTTGCACAGGCTTCATAAGCCGCATAAGCACCAGATTAATTTACCTGTTAGCATGAGTTGTACTGAATCGAAGAATGATATAAGAATATAATGATAAACGGGTACTTATCATTTGCCCGTGGCAAAGAGTCACCCCTCTTTCGATTTACATAAATATCCTTTCGCAGTAAAATGAATGAACAGTCATTCATTTTGAGGGAGATGGGAATCGTGAGTGATAACAGCAAGAGTGATAACAGCATGAGCGACAACGGCAAATTACTGGAACGTAAATTCATTGAGGGCTTTGAGCAATTGGCTCCGGACAAGGCGATCCGGCAGATCATTTATCATGCTGTCGAGGTCTTCTCCAGGAAAGGCTATGCCGGGACCAAAATCAAGGATATCGCCGCCAGTGCATGCTTCAGCCAGGGATATGTCTATATGTATTTCAAATCCAAGGACGACATCTTCACCAGGATTGTTGAGCTGGCTTCGGACGGAGCGGGAATGTCGGTGCAATATGCAGCAGAGCTGGAGGGAAGCCCGATGGAGCGGATCACCTGGCTGACGGAGGCCTTCCTGTCACCGGACAGTATTGCCTTGCAGCACTTCCGGCTTATTCTGCTGCAGACGGCAACTTCGGAAGCCATTCCGGAGGAAGCCAAGCGTGTAGCCAAGGAGAAGATTATGAAGCCGTTCGAGCATCTCATTCCCCTGATTATTGCCGGGCAGCAGGCAGGGGAGATTGTTCCGGGTGATCCGGTCGAAATCGCCGTCGCCTATTTCTCATTCATCCAGGGGCTTGGCATAGCGAGGGTACAGGCCACAGCTGCTGCTCCTTTTCCCTCAACAGAACTGGTTCTGCGCTTCATGAAAAAAGATCATTAGCCCATCCCATATCCGAAAAGGTGGAATCAGCCATGGTCAAGGTATTTAAAAGTGATGCCGGCAAAGAACGGGTTCTCCGTTCCTATAATGAGCTGCTCGGGGACTGGGGGACGGAGGTTAGGGAGCTGGATATCGAGACTCCGTACGGGACAACACACTGCATAACAGCGGGAGAGGCCGGCTTACCGCCCTTGCTCCTGTTCCATGGGGTAGGCGATAATTCGGCAGTGATGTGGCTGCTGAACATGAAGGAGCTGTCACGGCATTTCTGCTGCATTGCGGTGGATACGCTGGGAGGGCCGGGGAAGAGCGTGCCGGGTGACAGGTTCAATAAGCAGAATTTCAATCAGGTGGATTGGATTAACAGCATCGCGGATGGACTGAAGCTGGAACAATTCTATGCAGCAGGTGTATCGAATGGAGCGTACATGGTCTTCAATTATACGGTTAACGAGCCCGGAAGAGTCCTTAGGGCAGTCTGTATGGAAGGGGGAATGGTCACGGCTCCGTTAAAAAACATGATCCAGACGCTGCTGATGATGTTCCCGGAAATAATGGTACCTACGCGCAAAAATCTGCTTAAGGTATTTAATAAGCTCAGTTCGCCGGAATCACGACTTGCGGAAAAACATCCTAAACTGGCCGAGCATGTGGTGCTGCTCATGAAGAATCATAACCAGCAGGCGATGTTTGTCCAGAGAATTGAGCTCTATGACAAGGCCCGCGCGGCTATAGTCAGGGATAAGCTGTATTTCCTGATCGGGGATTACAAGCTGCAGCATAAGAAGGATTTTATCGGCATACTTCAGGACGGGGATTTCCGCTATAAGGTGATTGGGGGCTCAGGCCATGGCATCAATATGGAACAGCCGGAGCGGGTTAACCGGGAGCTGATAGAATTTTTGCAGGGACAGGGGGGAGTGCGATGATTCCAGAGAGTATCCGGCAGCAGGTGTTCACAGAGCTCGGCTGTCCTCCTGAAGCGGTCAAGCTGCTTGGAGGGTATAATGACAATGTATTTGAGCTTGAACGGGGATGAGCGGAGAATATAGTCGTCAAAATACTGGATCACACCGTGGTCCCCAGGGAACACACCTTGTCGGAGATGGAATGGCTGAACTACCTGCAGGAGAGTGAAGTGAGTGCGATCCGACCGTTGTGCCTGGAGTCCGGGAAATATATTTGCCCGGTGTCAGAGCCTTTTTATTATATTCTGTTCCATAAGGTTAAAGGTACATATGTGAATCGGGAAGATAAGACGGTCTGGAATCCGCTGGTATTCGAGCACTGGGGAGAGGCGATGGGAAGACTGCATTCCTGTGCCCGGAGCTACCAGGCAGTCCATCCGCGTCCACATTGGCAGGAGAATATAATTCTGCTGGCGGAGAGGATTGAAACAGACCCTCTTTTGACGCAAAAGTGGAAGGTATACCAGGAAGAATTCAGCCGCCTTGGCACCTCCGGGAATGAATTCGGCCTAATTCATGGCGATCTTCATCCGCATAACTTCCTGCTGCATGACGGCACGCTGACAGTGATAGATTTCGGGGATGCGGAATACCACTGGTTTGCGTATGATATTGCCATTGCAGTCTATCATATGGCCCAGACTGTGCCGGAAGATGCGGGCAAGAAGGACGCTGTGCTGGCATTCTATCACGCTTTTATGAAAGGCTACCGCAGGGGGAACGCCGATACCGGATTCACGGCTCAGATCGGCTACTTTATAGATTATCGGAATCTCTATTCTTATACCTATCATATGGTGCACTCAGATCCGGGTACGCTTACGGAAGGGCAGAAGGTATATCTTGCCCGAATGAGGCGGACGATTGAAGCCGGGGAACCTTGCCTGGGATTCAGGCTGCTGTAATGCTTGTACGTCCCGGGGCGGAGGAGGAGGTGGACCCGGGGCCTGATGGCGGACCCCTGCCGCAGGCATATAATGAATACTCACGATGATTCTAAAGGTACGGGCTCTTCTGCAGCGTACCGGAAAAAGAGGATGATATTTATGTTACAAGCCGATATACTGCGGGACCCCTTTACGTATGATGAGCTGAAGCTCGAAGGAACGGGAGCAGTTAATCCGGAGAGCGGGCGTAAGTATCCGTTGAAGCAGGGCTTTCTCGCTTTTTTGGGAGAAGCGGATGCCGAGGGCAGCAACAAAAAGTACCTTGAGCTGTACAACCGGATAGCGCGTTTCTACCGGCTGTCCAACAAAGCCTATTTCGTTCTGAAATTCGGCGGGGAACGCCGGTACAGAGAGCAGTTTCTGTCTTCGCTGGAACTTCGGGAAGGTGACCTAGTTCTGGAGACTTCGGTGGGCAGCGGTGATAATTTCCCCTATCTGGGTGCACATACAGAGCTGTATGGGCTGGATATCTCCAGCGGGATGCTGAAGCAGGCGGTACGCAATCTGCGGCGCTGGAAGCTGCAGGCCCATTTGTTCCAGGGACAGGCGGAGAAGCTGCCTTTCCGGGACAACGTCTTCGATTGTGTCTACCATGTCGGCGGAATTAATTATTTCAGTGATCCGGGAGCTGCGGTGCTGGAGATGATCCGGGTGGCAAAGCCGGGCACCAGACTGATGATTGCCGATGAGACAGAGAAGCTGGTTAAGGGGACGTACGGGAAGGTGCCGGTGGTTAAGGGGTATTTTCAGCAGGGGGAGGAGTTGCCGGGGGTGCTTGGACTCATTCCGCAGGATATGCTGGAGATCGAATATAAGGAGGTATGCAAAGGCCTGATGTACTGCATTACTTTTCGGAAGCCGTAGGCGGGGGGATCGGGATTCCATATGCTCATTAGGGAGTTATTTACATGTCAGAAATGATGATCTTTGTTTGCCTACATACATAAGAACGATTACACTATTACTATGTGATTTGCAACTTAGGAGGGGAATTCGATGGCGATCTATACGCGTACGGGGGATAAAGGGGAAACCTCAGTCATCGGCGGCCGTGTGGGCAAGGACGATGTCCGCGTCGAGGCTTATGGCACCATAGATGAGCTGAACTGTTTTGTCGGCCAGGCACGGAGTCTAATGGAGGATGAACGGTTCGCGGATGTCCGGGAGCAGCTGCTGGAGATACAGCATGAGCTGTTTGACTGCGGTTCGGACCTGGCATTCGTGAAGCTGAGCGAGAACAAATATAAGGTGAAAAGCGAGATGGCTGTCCGTCTGGAAGGCTGGATCGATGTGCTGCAGGCGGAGAATCCGGAACTGGAACGCTTCATTCTGCCCGGCGGAAGCCAGCTGTCCTCGGTCCTGCATGTCTGCCGGACCGTCTGCCGCCGCGCAGAGCGCCGGGCGGTGACCCTGGGACGCAGTGCGGATATTAACCCGGAGGCTGTTGTCTATCTGAACAGACTCTCTGATTATTTCTTCGCGCTGGCCCGTGCTGCCAATACACGCCAGGAGGTTGCTGAGGTAGAGTATGTGCGCAGCAAAAAGGTGTTCCGGAACAAATGACTAGCTACTATCCGCCGATTACCTATATTGTGCCGCCGGATGAAGACGGCTGGCTGCTCAAAACCATCCTGCAGAAGCGGATGGATGTCTCCCGTAAGCTGTTGTCCCGTCTGAAAATGACAGACCTAGGGATTACGCTGAACGGAGAGCGTGTGTATATCAGTGTCAAGGTAAGCAGCGGAGACAGGGTAGAGATCCGGATGGAGGAAGAAACGTCAGAGGATATCCTGCCGCAGCCGATTCCTTTTGAGATTCTATATGAAGACGGCCATCTGCTAGTCGTGAACAAAGCTGCAGGGATCATTGTCCATCCGACCCATGGCCATTACACGGAGACCCTCGCGAACGGAGTAGTCCATTACTGGGCAGAGAAGGGGGAGCGGGTCCGCTTCCGCCCTGTCCACCGGCTGGACCAGGAGACCTCCGGAGTACTGGTCATTGCCAAGAACCCGTACAGCCATCAGCATATCTCCGAGCAGATGATCGCCGGGACGGTGGACAAGCGCTATGCTGCTTTTGTGCACGGTGTTCCCGCTGTGCCTAGCGGCGACATCGACGGTCCGATCGACCGCGACCCGCTGGAGCCGCACCGGCGGATCGTGACGCCGGACGGTTATCCCTCTTTGACCCGGTACGAGGTCAAGGAGGTCTATCCGCGCGCGGCTTCGCGCGTGGAACTGAAGCTGGAGAGCGGGCGCACCCATCAGATCCGGGTGCACATGAGCTCTATTGGCTGCCCGCTGATCGGTGACGGCATGTACCGTCACCCATTGTATGGGCAGCCTGGGGCAAGCCCGGCGCCTGGGGGTGCTCTGGCGCCGGAGGCGGGGGCGCTGCCGGATGGCGGGCAGCGCGGGGCAGAGCCGACGCAACCGGGCGGCGGGCAGCAAGCGGCAGGGCTGACGCCTGCCGGAGGCGGGCAGCTGACGCCGGAGGAAGCGGCGCAGCTGGCGGAGATCGCGGCGCTGGACGCATCCATTCCGCGCCAGGCGCTGCATGCGGTGCGGCTGTCCTTCCGGCATCCGGTCACGCATGCTGATCTGGTCTTCGAAGCTCCGCTGCCGCCGGATATGGCGCTGCTGCAGGCGAAGCTGCGTGAGATTGCAGCCAGGGAATAACGGTCTCAGCTGGCAGCCGTTAGATAGAGGGTCCGCTTAGAATTCCGCTGGTGGGTACAGCCAGGGGCCAGCTGAGATTGTGAAATAAGTGCGAGACTGCACTTGTTCTTAGCTGTTTCTCCACTCTAAATCCAACAAGTGGAAAAAGTACAACTAATTTCAGAGGTTTGGCCGGAAAGTATCAAATGCGCTCAAATTAAGTGTTTAAAATCCAACTAATTCCTATTAAGCTACGAATTTATGCTAACTAAATGTACAATTTCCATTTAATTCCGATCACTCAGCACATAGCCCAGATGCCTCTAACGGAATAGGCGGCTAGAGTGGTGGTTAAACGTAGCAACGCAGGTGCACCAATGTTCCGCCCATCCGGCCCGCGAACGTGGCTTCGCCGGCAGCCCTAATAATCAGCGCACTGCAACACTTCCGCTGCGCTTATAATAAAAGGAGAACCACATGAGTCAATTGAAGGTGTATCAATATCCGAAATGCAGCACCTGCCGCGCCGCAGTGAAATGGCTGAAGGAGCAGGGGCATGAGCTGGACTTGCAGCATATTGCCGAGCAGCCGCCCACAGTGGAGGAGCTGCGTGTCCTGCTGAAGAACAGCGGACTGCCGCTGAAGAAGTTTTTTAATACGAGCGGTGAGGTCTACAAGGAACTTAATCTGAAGGACAAGCTGGCCGGTCTCAGTGAAGATAAGCAGCTTGAGCTGCTCGCCAGCCACGGGATGCTGATCAAGCGTCCGGTTGTCACTGACGGCAGGAAGGTTACAGTCGGCTACAAAGATGAGCAGTACGCTGAGGCCTGGAGCAATACCTAAATTACAGAATACAAGGAGAGGTTACACATGAGCACAGTAACAGACACTAAGGGCCGGGTAATGATCGTTGATGGAATGGCTCTGCTGTTCCGGGCTTTTTATGCTACCTCTTATGGAGGATATATCCGCAAGACCAGCGCCGGGCTTCCGACGAATGCGGTGTATGGATTTTTGCAGTATTTTTTCGACGCGGTGAGTACGTTTGAGCCTTCACATGTGGTGTGCTGCTGGGATATGGGCAAAGGTACCTTCCGTACGGAGAAGTATGACGGCTACAAATCGAACCGGATTGACGCGCCGCTGGAGCTGATTCCGCAGTTTGACCTCGTGAAAGAGGTAGTGGCCGAGCTGGGCGTGCCGAATATCGGTCTGGTTGGTTATGAGGCTGATGACTGCATCGGTACACTGGCTTCGTGCTACAGCGGGGAGTCAGAGGTCTATATTCTCACAGGTGACCACGACATGCTACAGCTGGTGAATGACAGCGTCAAGGTTGTGATTATGAAAAAAGGCCGCTCCAACTATAAAGTGTATGATCCGGCGGAACTTCTTGCTGAGCGTGGCCTCACCCCTGCACAGGTGATTGACCTGAAGGGCTTCATGGGCGACACCAGCGACAATTATCCCGGTGTGAAGGGCATAGGTGAGAAAACAGCCACCAAGCTGCTGACCGAATACGGCACTGTGGAAGGTGTCATTGAGAACCTGCATCTGCTGCCCAAAGGCGTGCGGGCCAAAATCGAGGCTGACCTCGATATGCTGCATCTCTCGCGGGAGCTGGCGGAAATCCGCTGCGATGTGCCGGTGGTCTGCGAACTGGCGGACTGTCTGTGGGCACTGCAGCGGGATACTGCGGCTCGCAAGTTCAATGAGCTGGAGTTCGGCAGCCTGATGCATCTGATCGGCGGGATCGCCGAGGTCCGGGATGAACGGGGAATCGTACAGATTGAACTCGGAGATTTGGGCTGAGTAGAGCTTAGTTATAGGCTTAGGCAGGCCAGAGCCTCCTGAACAAGCAGAAGACCCCTTGCGAAAATCTCGCGTAGGGGTCTTTTTGTGTTTTCCCTAACAAATGAATACCATATGCCGGGCTCAGATTACAATTCCGTCGCAGTGATCGATCTCATGCTGAATGATCTGCGCCGCAAAGCCGGTGAAGGTCTGCTTCTGCGGCTTGAAATTATAGTCTAAGTACTCTACCTCAATGGATTCATATCTAGTAGTTTTGCGTACGCCTTCGTGGGACAGGCAGCCTTCCTCGGTTTCATACGGATGGGCACGCTGGGCAATGACCGGATTGATCATTGGAATATTCATTTGTCCGATGCTGAAGGCGATCATGCGCTTGTTAACACCGATCATGTCAGCCGCCATGCCGACACAGCGGTCTGCGTTCGCCCGCAAGGTATCCAGAAGGTCATCTAACACTGGCAGATCCTCTGGGGTTGCCGATGTGGACTTCTGGCTTAGAATCGTCATATCTTTACATATGGGTCTGATCATAGTACTCTCCATGTGTTTTATTTGGCTGCCACTGCCATGATATCATCTTTTGTATGGACAGTGAAATGAATCTTGCCGGAACAATAATGTAAAGCCGTCAGACACTTTCGGGTATTTGGTGGTTTTTTGCAGTGCATTTGGGTTCAGCAGGGGTGGTATATCGTGTAAGGTGCGGAATTACAGATTTACTTTGCTTATTCGACAAGACTACTGTAGAATTAATAAGTATATAATGGTAAAAATTGGCAACAAAAAAGGGAGCATGCGTATGAAACTGAAATATCTAGGACTCACCGCAATTGTGCTGGTTTTCACACTGTCTTTTTCAAGGATTTTGCTGCCCGCTTCAGCTGCGGTAATAGACATGAATTTGGGTTCAGCGGCCACTTTCGGGCTACTCGCAAAGACGATGACAACGGTTGAGACTTCCGTTTCCGGAAATACGGGAGCTATTACTCAGACCGTAATTCCACATATAACGAATGGGAATAATTATTTAGATGATAGTGTTTATCATGCTGCTGACATTGATTTGGGAAATGCCATTGGGTATGCAAATTCACAGGTGCCTACTGTTAATGGAACGGCTGGAGCGGATCTGGGAGGCGAAATCCTGCTGCCCGGTATATATAATTATCCAGGTGCAGTTAATATCAGTGCTGATGTAACACTTAGCGGTGATGATATTTTTATCTTCCAAATTGCAGGGACATTGGATACAACGGCCGGTACGAAGATTCTATTAACAGACGGGGCACAAGCCTGTAATATCTATTGGGTGGTGAACGGGGCCGCGACACTCGCGGCAAATACGGAGTTCAATGGCAGTTTATTGAGTCAATCTTCAGCAACAACGGTTGGTATTGATACTATTATAAATGGCAGAATTCTGTCACAAGATGCAGTTACATTCACTGGCCCGGGCCCGTCTAACATTACCGTTCCGGCTTGTGTCCAGGAGCCGCCTGTGGAACCACCGGTACAACCGCCTGTAGAAACAGATGCACCAGCGCCAATACCGGCCACAGCAACGCCAATACCGGCAACGGCTACGCCAGTACCAGTTACAGCAACATCAGTACCAGTTACGGCAACACCAGTACCAGCAACGGTAGTGCCAATACCAGCAACGGCAATACCAATACCGGCAACGCCAGTGCCAGCAACGGCAACACCAATACCAGCAACGGCAACACCAATACCGGCTACAGTAACGCCAATACCAGCAACAGTAACGCTAATACCGGCCACGGCAACACCAATCCCGGCTGCAGCAACGCCAGGCCCTGCTGCTTCACCTGTCAATACTCCTGCTGCTTCACCTCCTGCGGAGCTGCCGGCAGCGCCTGCTTGGAGTGTTGAAACGGAATGGGTTAAAGTAGGCTTACTTCCGGACGGGGATATGATTATTGATGCAAAGCTCCCTGATAATCAAGAAGACACAGGAGTGTGGAATTTCGATCTGGGGGGGAAGTTATACAATACAGAAGGAACTGAAAGTGTCAATTATAGGATCGCTAAAGCACCGGTAGGGACTTATAATATTCTGGTGAGATTCACTTCCCATAACGGAACAGTGTTTAAGTTTGAGGTGGTTCCCGTATCTGTACCTACAGTCACCGGAGGCCAGCTTCCGGCTACCGCGACGCCGTGGTACAACTTGCTTCTCTCAGGATCTCTATTAACCATAATGGGAGGAGTAATCTTATGGAGGAGAAAGCTTCGTGAATAAACGGCACACTGAGCATAAAGTAAAAGCCGGAAAACAGATATACATTATCTCCCTGGGATCAATGATTCTGGGGATCTTGTCTATCTCTTGGGCCCTGATTCATATTCAGGCGCAAACCGTTCCCGTTGCTTATAATGAGAATACAGATCTTATCCCAATTCAGGCTGATCAGCGCCATAGTGTAAAGAGCAGCATCGCCGTTCCGGTAGAAGCAGGCGATTCCAGCAGCATACCGCCGCAGGATGATATCCTCTATCCCATAAGGCCGCTGGAAGGCGATGTTATCGGAAAGCTGATAATTCCGGCATTACAGCAAATTCTTCCGATTATACACGGGACAGACGAGGATGAGTTGGAGGAGGGAATTGGACATTTCTCGGAAAGCGTCCTGCCGGGTGAGAATAACAATTCGGTTCTATCCGGACACCGGGATACAGTCTTTGCTAAATTAGGCGAGCTGGAAATAGGAAACGAGCTTGTCGTTGATACATCAGCCGGTTCTTTCACCTATAAGATAAGTGCTATACGGATTGTTGATAAAGACGATAAAACGATTATTGTACCTACAGACCACGCTGTCCTAACCGTAAGTACCTGCTACCCCTTTCACTTTATCGGCGCGGCTCCCGACCGTTATATTCTCATCGCAGACCTGATCGCTGAAGTCCGTTCCCCCACAACATGAAGATCTTTCGATTTACCTTTATCCTTTGACATCTAGGTGTCAAAGGATTTTTTTAGGGAAAACGGGTCTGACCACCCACAGCAGTATTTTATCTAAAAAAGCTGAGAATACTCCACCCTCGATAGGGTGGGGATGAATCAGTAGTTTTCGATTTCAAGACGAACATATGTGCTATAATATGGATGAGATCACTAAAAGGAGGTGTTGCCCATGCTCGTGTCTGCGCAGGAGGTTTCTTCGAAACACTTGGTTCATCAAGCCTATAAATATCGGATCTACCCCAATACAGAGCAACAGCAACTCATTCGTCGAATGTTTGGCTGCTGCCGTTTTGTGTTCAATTACTTCTTGGGAGCTTGGAATCAAAGCTATGCGGAAACGGGAAAAGGCTTGTCTTATCACGCTTGTGCAACACAACTCCCCGGTTTAAAAGCACAATACGACTGGCTGAAAGAAGTCGATAGCATCGCTTTGCAGTCGGCTGCTCGTCATGTGGCGGATAGCTTTGATCGTTTTTTCAAGAAGCAAAATCAAGCGCCACGCTTCAAGAGCCGAAAGCATCCGATTCAAAGTTACACGACCAAATTCACCAACGGGAATATCGCCATGGAGGGCAGTCGCTTGAAGCTCCCCAAACTCGGCTGGATACGTTTTGCAAACTCCCGGAAGCTGGAAGGCCGGATATTGTCCGCTACCGTTCGTAAAAACGCCAGCGGGAAATTTTTCGTCTCGCTCGTTTGCGAAGTTCAAAAGAACCCTCTGCCCCAAGTGGATACACCTATTGGCATCGACTTAGGCTTGAAAGAATATGCAGTATGCTCAAACGGCGAACATATCGCCAATCCTCGCTTTTACCGTCAATACGAGAACAAGCTGGCGCTTTGGCAGCGGCGGATGGCTCGGCGTACTCCGGGCGGCTCCAACTGGAAGAAAGCAAGGCAGCATATCGCTCGTATTCACGAACGCATTGCCAATAAACGAAATGACTTCCTCCACAAGCTGACCACGAGACTGATTCGTGAAAACCAAACGATTAGTATCGAACATCTGCGTGTGGCGAATATGATTCAGAACCCCAAGCTTTCAAAATCCATTGCTGATGCGTCTTGGGGCGAGTGGGTGCGACAGCTGACGTATAAAGCGAAATGGTATGGACGAAATCTTCGGATCGCCGACACGTTTGAGCCGACCAGTCAGCGTTGCCATGTGTGTGGCACAATCCACCCCGAGGTGAAGAACCTGTCCATTCGGGAATGGACGTGTACGGCCTGCGGGACGATCCATGACCGTGACGAAAACGCCGCTCACAATATTGAACAAGTAGCGGTTTAACCCCCACCTAACCAAACGATAGAATTCAAGATTTCACTAGCGTCAAAAATGTAAAACTGCGGGAACGCAGGGATCGCTTGCTCCATAAGAAGAGGGTACTCTTCTGTTCGCAAGAATCCGCCACTTCAAGCGTTAGCTAAGTGGGGGAGAATTCAACCTATGCGCCACCGCAGCGATGGATGGAAAGATTCTTAAGAAACGGTTGCACGAGCCACTTAATTTAAAGATTGACGAACCGGAGGTAGCCTGACTATAATGTTAATATAAGTATTAAATGATTAACAAATATATTAACCTAAAGAGGAGCGCTAACTGAAATGGCAGAACGCATTGTACTGAACACTGACATCCGCAAAGGCACAATTAACCGCAACATCTATGGACATTTCGCTGAGCATCTGGGACGCTGTATCTATGAAGGCATCTGGGTAGGGGAAGATTCGCCGATTCCGAATACGAAGGGTATCCGTAACGATGTGGTGGAAGCGCTTAAGGAAATGAAGATTCCTGTATTGCGCTGGCCGGGCGGCTGCTTCGCCGATGAATATCACTGGAAGGACGGCATTGGCCCAAGTGAAGAACGCAAGCGCATGATCAATACCCATTGGGGTGGTGCGGTTGAGAACAATCATTTTGGTACACATGAATTCATGCGGCTCTGCGCCATGCTGGAATGTGAGCCGTACATCAACGGCAATGTAGGGAGCGGAACGGTACAGGAGATGTCCGAGTGGGTTGAGTATTTGACCTTTAACGGTGTATCGCCGATGGCTGAGCTGCGCCAGAAGAACGGCCAGGAAGAGGCTTGGAGTGTAACTTATTTCGGCGTGGGCAATGAGAACTGGGGCTGCGGCGGCAATATGCGTCCTGAATATTATGCTGACCTGTACCGCCAATATCAGACTTATGTGCGCAACTATGGGGATAACAAGATTCACCGGATCGCCTGCGGCGCGAACTCGGATGACTATAACTGGACCGAAGTGCTGATGCGCGAAGCCACCCGCTTCATGGATTCCCTTACCCTGCACTACTACACCCTGCCGACTTCGGATTGGGCGAATAAAGGTGCGGCTACCGGCTTTGGAACGGATGAATATTTCACCACACTGAAGAAAGCGCTGTTCATGGATGAGCTGGTTACCCGCCACAGTGTCATTATGGATAAATATGATCCGGAGAAAAGAGTGGGCCTGATCGTCGATGAATGGGGCACCTGGTATGATGTAGAGCCGGGTACCAACCCGGGATTCCTCTACCAGCAGAACACGATCCGTGATGCGCTGGTTGCCGGTCTGACCCTGAATATCTTCCACAAGCACAGCGACCGTGTACGGATGGCGAACATTGCCCAGACCGTAAACGTGCTGCAGGCTGTAATTCTGACCGAAGGCGAGAAAATGCTTCTGACTCCAACCTATCATGTATTCAATATGTATAAAGTACATCAGGATGCGGAGCTGCTGGATCTGACAGTGGATAGCCCGGTATACAGCTATGAGGGCGTAGAGATTCCTGAAGTATCTGCTTCAGCTTCCGTAACAGCAGAGGGCGTGATTCATGTCAGCCTGTGCAACCTGAATCACGCTGCACCGGCAGTATTGCCGCTGGAGCTGCGCGGACTGGCTGGACAGTCAGCGGCCGTAAGCGGCACAACACTTGCCGGGTCTTCCATCGATGCCCACAATACCTTCGAGCAGCCGGAAGCTGTAACACCGCAGCCGTTCAACGGCTTCAAGCTTGAAGGAGATACGCTGACGGTTACTCTGCCGCCAATGTCGGTAACTGTACTGGAAATTACTCCGGAAGCGTAAGGAGAACAGCAGCATGACAACCACTTCAGCCTGCAAGGGATGCCGGGAGGAGTACAAGGTGACGGAAGCGCAGATTGCCCGGATTCTGGCCTCCTCGATGTTCAATCCGGGGAACACTGCCCCGGATGAAGTCTATGCCGAGCGGGTTGCTCTATGCAGAGCTTGTCCTAAGCTGCAGGATGGCGTGACCTGCACGGCCTGCGGCTGCATTATACCGGTCGTGGCCCGGCTGAAGGCACGCGGCTGTCCGCTGCCGGGAGGCGGCTTGTGGCAGCCTGTGACTGATTAAACCGCATGGCTGTCTCTAGTAATAATACCGTAACCGCAACAGCGGCAGCGGGGGACCTGATCTTAAGGTCTCCTTCTGCCGCTGTTTGTTGTCTAATCCTGTCCGGGTCCTTCCGTCCGGCTGGTATTTGCCGACGCTTCAACAGCATCTGTATAAAAGAGTTCAAAGACCAGATCCTCGTTGTAGTTGCCGAATCCCTTGCCGAACAAGGTAAGACCACCGATATGCTCCGCATCGTCTTCCACAGAAACCTTGAACGTCCACTGTTTATCACGGATACTGACCTGATCCAGCGTAACCTCTGACAGCTTCTGACCGTCCATGAACGTGCCCGCCGGAGTAATCCGCAGCTGCTTAAGCAGTCCATATTGGTTGGTGAGCGCAGGCCACCAGGAAGGAGTGTATTTGCCCGGGCTGTCCCCGTAGTCGCCGGGGCTGGTCCAGAATCCAAGCCGCTGTCCGTTCAGTGTGAAGGTGATGTCGGAGGGCCAGTTATTATTGATGGACGGGGCTTCGGAGGCAATCTCCATGGTGATGACCAGTTCCTCAGGATTCTGGCTGGACAGCAGGAAGTTCGGGATTTTATATTCCACGAATCCTTTGCCGAACCACAGGATGCCTGCATTCACCCGCTCCTGATCCCAGAAATACCGCGGATCGTCAAAGTTGCCGATTACCCGCTCGGTGGTAGATAATCCGCAGGTCGGTTCAATCTGGAAATCAGAGTAGTGGCCCACGGGTATTTCCTTACGGTAGCCTCTGCGCTGTGTTCTGGCTTGTCCGGGGAAAATAATCTCAGCACTCTCGGCGGCCAGTGTACAAATCTTCTGCAGTCCGCTGCGCCCGGGAGCCATGTGGCTGCGGATCAGTCCGGCAGCTTCCAGCTTGCGCACATGCATGGTCATAATGGCACTGCTGAGCTTCAGCGCCCCGGCCAGTTCCTTGACGTTCATAGGCTGTTCGGACAGCAGCCGCAGCATCTGCAGGCGCACAGCGCTGGATAACGCTTCATACACGGGTAAAGATTGTTCGGTTAGATCAAGTTTCATGTGCTGCCTCCACGTTCAGGTTATATAGTTAATAATTATATTACTCAAATGATATTCTTACAAGCAAATGAATATTGCCTAACAAGCAAATGAATACTGCGCCTCGCAGCCGCTCCAATTTTATCACAGACATGCAGAGCCTGTTCCGCTATGATGTAGGATGGATTAGCGATGTAACAAGGTGCTCTTGCCGGATCAGGCAAGGGATAACAGGGAATCGGGTGCAAGTCCCGAGCGGTCCCGCCACTGTAAGGAAGAGCTGAACTTCATGATGTCACTTGGGGAGATCCCGGGGAAGACGAAGGATGCAGCGCCCGTATTCCAAGCCAGGAGACCTACCTTGATTACACACACCACGACTCTACGCGGATAGGAGCGGTGTACGGATAGGTTAATAAGATGAGGCGATGTGCCCCTGTAGAACCGGAGGGAATCTTGAAGATCAAGATCAGAGCCGGCTCAATGTTATGCAGACACAGCGTTGAGCGGACCATGCGGAGCGACCGGGTGCAGAGCCCTTTGTTGGCGCACGGCAGTGCTCTCTATCGAATCATACCTGCGTACATACACTCCCACCCAGAAGGGCGGGAGTTTTTTGGTTTGCCATATTTAAGAAACGTGGAGGCTGACAAATGAAGAAACGCGGATTTTGGAGTTTTGCGGCGCTGATTGCCGGATTTACAGTGTTCTTTTTGCTGAATGAACCTGGGACGGCCCAGGCTATGCACATTATGGAAGGGTTTCTGCCGGTAGGCTGGGCTGTGTTCTGGTGGGTGGCGTTTTTACCGTTCTTTGTGCTCGGGATTATCAGGCTTAGATCGATGACCAAGGAGAATCCTGAGCTGAAGCTGCTGCTCGGTCTGGCAGGGGCGTTCACGTTCGTTCTATCGGCGCTCAAAATGCCTTCCGTTACCGGAAGCAGCTCTCATCCTACGGGTACAGGGCTTGGTGCTGTAATGCTGGGGCCGCTGCCGATGGGCGTGATCGGCTCGATTGTGCTGTTGTTTCAGGCGCTGCTTCTGGCGCACGGGGGAATCACTACACTCGGGGCGAATGCGTTCTCGATGGCGGTCGCGGGGCCTTTTGCCGGATATGCAGTCTATAAGCTGTTGATGAAGCTGCCGGACCGAGAGAAGCTGGCCTTATTCTGTGCGGCGGCGGTTGCCGACCTGATGACTTATGTAGTGACTTCCGTCCAGCTTGCGGTGGCTTTTCCGGCTGCGGATGGCGGGGTCCTGGCGTCTTTTCTCAAATTCGGAGGGATCTTTGCCGTAACGCAGATTCCGCTGGCCATCAGCGAAGGGCTGCTGACCGTATTATTGTGGAACTGGCTGAAATCGTACAGTCCGAATGAAATGTCGCTCCTGAAACGCAAGGTTAAAGGGGGAAATGCATAATGAGCAATAAATGGAACAATGGGTTGATGCTGCTGGCCGTTGTCCTGTTGTGTGTGCTGCCGCTGTTGTTCGTAGAAGGGGAGTTCGGCGGGGCCGATGATGCTGCCGAGAGTGTGATCACAGAAATTAACCCGGAATATGAACCCTGGTTCAAGCCGCTGACCGAAATCCCGGGTGAGACGGAGAGTATGCTGTTCGCATTACAGGCGGCGATTGGCGCCGGAGTGATCGGATATTCACTGGGGCTGCTGAAAGGGAAACAAGGCCAGGCGAAGCAGAACAGCATCAGGAAGTGATCAGACGAATTGATGTCCTTTCTTATAATAATGCCTTAAGGCAGCTGTCTCCCATGTGGAAAAGCTCGTTCGCGGCACTGATGTTCCTGCTCTCCTATACAGTGGATCCGGTGCTGCAGATTGTGATTACGCTGTGGATGATGTCATGGTGCATCCTGCATGCCAAAATTCCCTATCGCGCCTATTTGTTGCTGTTTGGAACGGCGCTGCTGTTCTATGGCCTTAGTGTCCCGGCACTGCTCGTGGAATTCGGCCACCCCGCTGCCGGGGAAGCTGGCGTATTCCGGATTTCGGGGCAGCCTCTTCCGGTGTATATCACAGCTGCAGGACTGGAACGGGCCGCTGAACTGCTGGTTAGGGTCTCTGCCTGCACAAGCTGCTGCTTCTTCCTGATGTTCACCACGCCGTTCAGTGAGCTGCTGCAAGTGCTCCGCAGACTGCGTATGCCGCAGATTGTGCTGGAGCTGATGCTGATCATGTACCGCTTCCTGTTCCTGCTGAATGATGCAGCGCACGGACTGATGCTGGCCCGGAGGCTGCGCGGCGGCCGGAGAGGGTACAAGGCCAGGCTGGGGGAGACGGCGGCCATGGCTGGCGCCCTCTTCGGCAATACGATGCACCGTTATTACGGATTATCGCAGGGGCTGCTGACCCGCGGGTTCACGGGGGAGATCATTCTGCCGCCGTATACCGCGCGGCCTGTGCCGCGGCGTTATGCGGTCCGGGCGTATGCGGGGATCGCTGTGCTGGCGCTGGCGCAGCTTTGGCTGTGGCTGAGCGGTTGAAATTAAGATTTTAGTGCAGGAAAGCTGCTGGCTTTTTTGAAATCATGCCCAAAGTACAACAATTTCCCCGATATATCGGATGTATTCCAAGATTGTTGCACAAGAGGCAGCATTTCGTCTCCTCCAAGTGGCTTCACGGGACAATTCTTGTATTTCATACAACACTCCCCCCGAAGGCCGGTGTATCTAGGTATCAAAGCTGTAAAACATACAACATTTATCCAATTTCGATTTGCCAAATCACATTAGAGGAGTACGCCATGGACATGGAATATAGTCTGGCTTTTGACGGGGTGGTGTTTCATTACCCGGATACGAAGGAAGCCGCGCTGCGTGAACTAACCCTCTCCATTCCCAAAGGCCGCAAAACGGTGGTGCTCGGCCATAATGGTTCGGGCAAATCGACCCTGTTCCTGCATGCTGTCGGCATTCTGCGTCCACAGAAGGGTACGGTTCAGCAGGGAGGTAAGACATTGTCCTATGCCAAAAAAGAGCTGGCCGCGCTGCGGCGAAGCGTGGGCCTTGTTTTTCAGGACCCGGAGCAGCAGCTCATATTAAGCACGCCTCTGGAGGACGTGTCCTTCGGGCTGCGGGGAACGGGGATGGACGAAGCCGCAATAGCTGAGCGCTGCCGCAGTGTCATGGAACTGCTGAACCTGACGGAGCTGAGTGACAAACCGGTTCACCAGCTTAGTCTGGGGCAGAAAAAACGCACCGCACTCGCCGGAGTAATGGCGATGGAGCCGGAGCTGATCCTGCTGGATGAGCCGACCTCGTATCTGGACCCGTTATCTGAGACACAGATGCTGCAGGGTCTTGACCTTATACATGAAAAAGGCACAACCATAGTTATGACTACGCATGATATGAACTTGGCGTACCGCTGGGCGGACTGGATTATCGTACTGGATCAGGGGAGGTGCCGGGCTGAGGGGACGCCGGAGGAGATTTTTGCCGGGGCGGAAGAATTGCAGGCCATCGGCCTCGGTCTGCCGCTGCTGGCCGACTTGTGGTACAGCCTGCCTGCACGGCACACCGCCGGCCAGCCAGCCCCCCGCACGGCGGGAGATTTCAAAGCTGTACTAAACAGGCTGCTGAATAGTTAATACAGGTATTCATGAACGGGGGAAGAAGGATGAAGAAACAAGGCAAGCTGCTGATTATCGGCTTCGGTCCCGGAGCGCTGGAGCATATTACCGGCCGGGCGCTGTCTGCTCTCGAAGAGAGTGAGGCTGTAATCGGCTATAACACTTATGTGGATCTGATCAAACCGCTGCTGCGGCATCAGGAGATTGTCGGCACCGGCATGACCGAAGAGGTCAGCCGGGCGCAGGAGGCCGTCCGCCGAGCCGAGGACGGCCAGACCATTGCCGTAATATCCAGCGGCGATGCCGGTGTATACGGCATGGCGGGTCTGGTCTACGAGGTGCTGATTGAACGGGGCTGGAACCGGGCTGACGGAGTAGAGGTCGAGGTGATCCCCGGAATATCGGCGATCCAGTCCTGTTCTTCCCTGCTGGGAGCGCCGATCATGCATGATTCCTGCACAATCAGCCTCAGCGATCATCTTACCCCGTGGGAGAGCATTGCCGCGCGTGTAGAAGCGGCGGGCGCTGCGGATTTCGTGATCGCCTTCTATAACCCTCGCAGCGGCAAGCGGACGCGCCAGATTGAAGAAGCACGCAATATCCTGCTGCGTTACCGTGATCCTTCCACGCCGGTCGGCATTGTCAAAAGCGCCTACCGTGACCGTCAGCAGACGATCGTCACTACGCTGCAGGAGATGCTGGAGCATGAGATCGGCATGCTCTCTACGGTTATCGTCGGCAACTCGGCGACGGTGGTCTACGAGGGTCTGATGGTTACGCCGCGCGGATACGAGCGCAAGTACAATCTTGGCGCGCAGACGCAGGCGCTGAAGCCGCATGAGCGGCTGCGCCCTGCGGCCGAGCCTTGGTCGCTGGCTGCGGCTGAGGCGGAGAGTGTGGCAGTCGAGACGGGACGGTCTGAAGGGGCAGCGGTGGAGAGTGTGGCTGCTGAGGCGGGACGGATAGATGGAGCAGTGGCACCGGGTGCAGCTGCCGGTGAAACCGGACGGGTAGAGCGATTGGTGTCAGAGAGAATGGCTCCAACTGACGGGGGACGGACGGAGGAGGCTGCGGCGCTAAGCCTGGCAGCGTCTGTGCGCGTGAAGCGTCCACGTATTCCTGCCGTTCAGCTGGCGGAACACGCTGATGAAACCTTTGAGCTGGAGGTTTCTCCTGTCATCGGCAGCCGCAGATTCAGCGGTATCCAGATGAAACTGCTGGCGGAGCTGGCAGGCGATGAGGGGCAGCTGATCTATACGAAGGACGGACATTTTCTGCTGCGGAGCCATCCGGGCGACCGTGCTGAGGTGGCCGCGAAGCTTACAGAGGCAGGACTGAGCGTTAGTATACCCGGTGATTATGTGAAAGTAAAAACCTGCGGGTTCTGTGAATTGCGGAGAAGCGGCGCTTTAAGCGCGGCGGTCCGCCTGCATACCCTGCTGCACGGGCTCGCTGTACCCAAAGAGCTGCATATCAGCGTGGCGGGCTGCGGAATGGCCTGCAGCTCGGCTGTTCTGGATGACATCGGGCTGGTCCTTTCGCGGGGCAGCTATGAGCTCTATCTGGGCGGCAAGAAGTCGGGCCGGGGAGCGCATGCCGGCACTCTGGTCCGGGAAGGTATGGATGAAGATGAAGCCGTGGCTGCTGTAGCAGCGGCAGTAGAGCATTATACTGCGCAAGGCCGGGAGAAGGAGCGGTTTCATGCTTTTTATGAACGAATGGGCAGTATTGAAGAACAGGTGAACAGCACTGCAGGAAGTATAGATAATAATGACAGCATAGAGGGAGTACGCATGATGAGAACCGTATTACTGGTTGGACACGGCAGCCGGATTCAAGCGGGAAATGATGAGCTGCTGCAATTCACCAGCCAGCTAGCCGCCCGCAAGCCGGAGCTTAAGTTTGAGACCTGCTTCATAGAGCTAGCCTCACCTTCAATCGCGGGCGGAATTGCCAAATGCGTGGAGGGCGGTGCGACGCAAATTTATATTGTGCCGATTATATTGTTCGCGGCGGGCCATTCCAAGCTGGATATTCCTATGGCGATCGATGAAGCCAAGCTGAAATATCCGGGGGTGGAGTTTGTATACGGGCGTCCGCTGGGTGTTCAGGAGCGGGCTGTCGATATTGTGCTGGACCGGATACGGGAAGCTGAACCGCTTTCTGCTTCTGTGAAAGACAGTAATGAAGCCGGAGCTGCAGACTTGAGTTTGCAGGAAGCCCAAGCCTGTACAACATCTGCAGCAGAGGATAAGGATACCATCGTGCTGCTTATGGGGCGCGGGGGCAGTGATCCGGATGCCAACAGTGATTTCTATAAGCTGGGCCGGCTGCTATGGGAAAGAACGTCTTACCAAAGCGTTGAAAGCTGCTTCATCGCCATCACGAAGCCGTCGCTTCCGGATGGGCTTGAACGCTGCCTGGCACTGGGTGCGCGTAAGATTATAGTTGTGCCGTACCTGCTGTTCACCGGAGTGCTGATGAAGCAGTTCGCAGAAATGGTTTCTCACTTCGCCGCAGAGCATCCGGAAATTGAAGTGCAGCTCGGCCGCCAGCTCGGCACGCACCCGCTGCTTGTGGATATGCTTACAGAGCGCATTGAGGAGACGATGGAGGGACAGTCTTTCAGCAATTGCGATAACTGCAAGTACCGTGATGAAGCGGCATTGCACCACCACCATCATCATCACCATGGTGAGGAGGGGCATGGACATGGGGATCATGGGCACGGGCATCACGGGCATGAACATCATGGGCATGAGCACGGGGAACATGATCATGGACACCACGATCATCAGGAACACGATCACGGGGATCACGCACATGGAGGACATGGGCATGAGCATCACGGACACGGGCATCACGGTCATGGGCATCATAGGCATGGGCATCACGGTCGCGCGGATCATGACCATGGGCATCAAGACCGGCATGATGTAACCGGAACAGCGGCTCCGGCAGACAACCGGGATCTGCGCCAGCCGCGATGATCTTCATGCTGTGCGGCACCAGCGATGCCCGGGAGCTGGCCCTGAACCTGTCGCGACAAGGCCTGCCGCTGCAGGCCTCTGTCGTAACGCCCAGTGCGGCTGAACGGCTGGAAGCCGCAGCAATCCGCTCCCGGGTCGGCAGGCTGGATAAGCCGGCCATGATCTCGCTGCTGCAGGAGGGCGGCTATCGTGCAGTAGTGGACGGCAGCCATCCTTTTGCGCTGGAGGCACACGCCAATGCTATGGGCGCGGCTGCAGCGCTGGGCCTGCCCTATTTTCGCTACGAGCGGCAAAGTCTTATCTATGACAGCCACCCCCGGCTGATCGTTGTGCATTCCTATGAAGAGGCTGCGCGCAAGGCCAGGGAACTCAAGGGTTCCGTTATGCTGACGACCGGCGGCAAGACACTTGAGGTGTTTGCGGAAGCGCTGCTGGGAGATCCGGATATCCGGCTGACGGTCAGACTGCTGCCCTGCCTGGAGAATATGGAGAAATGCCTGTCCCTTGGCATTGAGCAGCGGAATATTATTGCGCTTCAGGGCCCTTTTAGCAGAGAGATGAACGAGGCACTTTACCGGCAATATGGCACACAGGTGATGATTACCAAAGAGAGCGGGGCGGAAGGCTCGGTGGATGAGAAGCTGCATGCCGCGCTGGATATGGGGCTTTACGTCATTTTAATTATGCGGCCGGAGCTGAGCTTTGGAGAGAGCGGGAAGGTGTTTGACTCTTTTGACGAGATTACGGAGGCCGTGAGAACTGCCCTGCAAATGAACAAGGAGGGGTAACTGTGGATTTTGGTACGGATTTCAAGCCGGTGACAGTACAGCCGCAGGAAATAGAAGGTCTGAGTTTTCAGATGATTACTGAAGAGATTGGTGAACATTCCTTTAGCAGGCTGGAGTACAAAATAGTACAGCGGATCATTCATGCTTCTGCCGATTTTGAGCTGGGGCGCAGTCTTGTTTTTCACCCGCGGGCGATTGAGGCGGGGATCAGCGCCATTCTGCAGGGCAAGCCGATTATTGCCGATGTGCGGATGGTGGAGGCGGGCATTGCCAAGGAGCGGATTCAGCGGTACGGCGGGGAAGTCAGGGTTCATATTTCTGATCCGGATGTGATGGAAGAAGCGAAGGCGCTCGGGACTACACGGGCCATTATGGCTACGCGCAAAGCTTGTGCACAGGCTCCGGGAGGGATCTATGTGATCGGCAACGCGCCGACTGCCCTGCTGGAACTGATTCGTCTGGTAAAAGAAGGCACAGCGCAGCCGGGTCTTGTCATCGGCATGCCGGTCGGATTCGTCTCGGCAGCGGAATCCAAGGATGAGCTGCGCAAGCTTGACATTCCTTACATCACGAATGTCGGCCGCAAGGGCGGAAGCACAATCGTCGTTGCAGCGGTTAACGCACTGAGTCTGCTGGCGGTCCGCCGGGCTGCGGGCGAATTAAATTAGGTCTGCGTCAGGTATAAGCGGGATCTGCGTTAGCGCTGGGCCAAAACTCTATAAGGTTGGGTCTGAGCGGGTTTTGAACAGGATATGAACAAGTTCTAATCCATATGCCAGGCTTATGAGGTATGTTTACTTAACTGCACTTTGTACAACTAAAACGTCTGATTTACAACAAATTATCCCTTTAGCTGTATTTCGTACAATTAAACTACTGTTTTTTGCTTGTTCTCACCCATTTGGGCAGATTTAGTTGTACAGAGTACAGTTATAAGATGCTAGCCTACCTTTTCGCTGATTTTAATTGCACAGTATACAACTATTATGGAATTTTCACTTGGAACTGAATACATCAATCGCTGCATTGTTGATTGAACTCGCTTATTTAATTGTTGGCGTGTCTAAATATATCTACGATGCTCCAAATAGGTTGCATATCATCACAAAGAGGGATTGCCATGAGCGAGGAAACAGCAGACAACCGGGCAGATCAGAATAGGAGGAAACGGAGGTGAAGCATGATAATGAGTCCACGGCAGAGTACACTGCAAAGCGGGTGTCTGAGAAGAATGCAGAGTACGCAGCGAATCGCGAGCCTGAGCATGATGCAGAGTACGCAGCGAATCGCGAGCCTGAGCATGATGCGGAGTACGCAGCGAATCGCGAGACTGAGCATGATACAGAGTATGCAAAGTATGCAGCAAAACGAGAATCGGAAAATATTGAAGAATACTGCCGTACCCTTGCAGGAGCTGAACCGCAACCCCAGCTGCAATCGCAACTGCAACTGCAACTGCAACTGCAACCGCAACCGCAACCGCAACCGCAACCTCAGCAGCGACCGCAAGCACAGCCAACATCTCCTGCCCTATCCCGGCTGGCAGGGACAGACACAGCTGCGGAGTCCGGCGGTGACTCAGGAGGTGCGGAACCAGGCGGTCTGTCATCGTCACCTTCCGCTGCTCCTGCCTCCTCAACTCCTGCTGCCCCTCTGCGCAGGGGCTACACCACAGGTGCTTGTGCCGCCGCCGCAGCCAAGGGTGCGGCACTGCTGCTGATTACAGGCGACAGGCTTCCCGCTGTGGATATTGATCTCCCGGCGGGCTTCCGGCATTCCTTTGAACTTACAGGCTGGCAGCGCGAAGGAGCGGACTCCGCAATCTGTGCCACGGTCAAGGATGCCGGAGATGATCCGGATGCGACGCATCAGGCCTGGATTGAAGCAGCGGTGAGCTGGCTGGATCACCCCGGTGTGGAGATCGACGGCGGCCGTGGCGTCGGCCGGGTGACGAAGCCTGGGCTGCCGATGCCCGTCGGAGCAGCGGCGATTAATCCGGTGCCGCGGCGGATGATACTGGAGGCGGTGTCCGGTGTACTGGAGGAGCATGGCGCGGCGCGGGGGATGCGGGTGGTCATCAGCGTGCCGGAAGGCGAAGCGATTGCCCTAAGAACGCTGAACCCGCGGCTCGGCATCATCGGCGGCATTTCTATCCTCGGCACGCGGGGCGTGGTTACCCCGTTCTCCACCGAAGCCTACAAGGCGAGTGTGGTCCAGGCGATTTCGGTTGCGGCCGCGACGGGGAACGGGCAGATTATTCTGACCACCGGCGGCAGCAGTGAGAAATATGCGATGGCGATGTTTGCCGGGCTTCCGGAGGAAGCTTTTATCCAAATGGGGGAGTATGTAGGCTTCTCTTTGGAGCATGCCAAGGCCTATGGGATCAAGAAAGTTACCTTTGTGGGCATGGCCGGTAAATTCTCCAAGGTCGCTCAAGGTGCCATGCTGATCCACTCGAAGAACGCACCTGTTGACTTCGGATTTCTGGCAGCCGTGGCGGCGGAGGCCGGGGCAGATGACAAGCAGGTGCAGGAGATTGCCGCCGCCAATACTGCCTCGCAGGTGGTGGATATGATGACCGAGGCTGGGAATTCCGCTTTTTTTGAGAGCCTGTGCCGGCATGCCTGTGAACAAAGTCTGAAGCATATGAACGGGGGCATGGTTGTGGAAATGGTATTGATGACGATGAAGGGCCGAGTGCTGGGAAGGGCGGAGATCTGTGGGTAACCTGATCTATGTTATCGGTATCGGTGAGGATGGCGCCGGCGGCCTGACACCGGATAGCTTAAGCAAAGTGAATAACAGTGAGGTGCTGCTCGGCGGAGAACGGCAATTGAATTTTTTTGGCGGATATACCGGTGAGAAAATCATTCTGCAAGGCGGGCTGAAGCCCTTTACAGATAAGCTGGAGGGATTGTGGAGGGAGCGGCGGACCGTGGTTCTGGCCTCGGGGGACCCGCTCTTTTTTGGCATCGCGGGGTATCTTGTCCGCAAGTTCGGGCCGGAGCATGTTGAGGTTATTCCGCACTATAGCAGTGTGCAGCTCGCGTTTGCCCGGCTGGGGGACAGCTGGCAGGATGCCGAGCTGATCAGTCTGCACGGGCGCCCCATCCAGGGACTGGCCCAGCGCATAGACGGCAAGCACAAGGTGGCTCTGCTAACGGACGAGAGTAATACGCCTGCGGTAATTGCCGCTTATTTGCGTGAGTTCGGGATGATGGAATATGAAGCGTTTGTGTGCGAACGGCTGGGGGGAGCGGAAGAAATCTGCCGCTTCTGGACGCTGGATGAGATGGAGACCAGTGAATTTGCGGCGCTGAATGTAGTTATCCTGCGCAGAAAGCCGGGAACCGGCTCCACTTTGCGGCGCGGCTTCGCTTATCCGGATGAGCAGTTCCAGCAGCGGAAGCCGGAGAAAGGCCTCATCACGAAACGTGAGGTCCGGGCTCTCGTCCTGTCGGAGCTCAATCTGTCCGAGGATGCGGTGGTATGGGATATCGGCTCCGGCTCCGGTGCGGTTGCGGCGGAATGTGCGCGGATTGCCCGGCTCGGCAAGGTCTATGCCCTGGAAAAGGGAGCGAAAAATCTGCCGAACATGGAAGCGAACCGCCGGAGGTTCCGCGCCGATTTCCAGATCATACATCAAAAAGCGCCGCAGGGCCTGGAGAGTCTGCCGGATCCGGATGGAGTGTTCATCGGCGGCAGCGGCGGGGAGCTGGCGGATATTATCGCGCTCTGCGCCGCGAGACTCCGGCCGGAAGGGCGGATTGTCGTTGGAGCGATCACCATTGAGACGCTATATGGAAGCATGGAGGCGTTGAAGCAGGCAGGCCTGGATTGCGGGGTAACTATGCTTCAGGCATCACGCGGTAAGCCGATTCTCGGCATGACCCGGTTCGAGGGTATGAATCCCGTGTATGTGGTTAGTGGACGGAAGAGTTGAGGCTGATCAGAACAGAACAGATTAGATCAGATTAGATTAGATATTCAGATATAAGGAAGCAAGAAGCGAGCAGAAACAAAGGAGGAATACGCGATGAAGACCCATGTAACGGAGGCGAGTCAGCGGGCAGTACAGGCTGTGGACGGGCAGGAAGCACCTGAGGGAGAAGGAATTGCCGCTGAAACGCAGCTGGCAGAAGCGGCGATGCAGGCCGCAAGTGCGCTCTATGATGCTATGGATGAGGAAGAGCTGAAGCTGGAGGAAAGGCTGACTCCCCGGGCGATCGGGACGTTGTACGGTGTCGGTGTCGGCCCCGGTGATCCGGAGCTGATTACACTCAAGGCCTGCCGGCTGCTGCGGGAATGTCCGGTGATTGCCTACCCGGCAACCAAAAAAGGCGGCAAATCCTACGCCCACGAAATCATCGAGATGCATGTGAAGCCGGATGAGAAAATCATGCTCGGACTGATCTTCCCGATGACGAAAGATCCGGTGCTGCTGGCAGGCGGCTGGAACCGCACTGTGGAGCTGTGCTGGAGTGAGCTGAAGCAGGGCCGGGATGTGGCTTTTGTGACGGAGGGTGACCCTAATCTGTTCAGCACCTTTATTCACCTGGCCCGGTTAATGCAGGAGCTGCATCCCGGTGTACCGATCGTCTCCATACCGGGGATTTCCTCGGTGCTGGGTGCGGCTGCTGCCCTGGAGCAGCCCTTGGCGGACGGAGATCAGCGGGTGGGAATCATCCCGGCGACAGATGACCGTGAGGCACTGAAGGAAGCGCTGCTGCATCACGAGACGGTGGTATTCCTCAAGGTGGCCAAGGTGCTGGATCTGGTGCTGGATGTGCTGGATGAGCTGGGACTGTCCGGCAAAGCATCCGTCGTTACTAAGGTAACCTCGCCTTATGAAACGGTATGGCGCGATGCGCGGGATCTGCGGGGCAAGGAGCTGGAGTACTTAAGTCTGATGGTGGTGAGCAAATGACAGATATCGTGCTCGAACCTAAAGTATACATTGTGGGTGCCGGACCCGGCGATCCTGAGCTGATTACGGTAAAAGGCAGCCGGATTCTGCGCTCAGCGGACCTGGTGCTCTATGCCGATTCTCTGGTCAGTGAGGAGCTGATCCACAGTGCGAAGCCCGGTGCAGAGGTACTGCGAAGCTCGGGGCTGGATCTGGAGCAGCAGGTGGAGCTGATGGCGGCAGCAGTACAGTCTGGTAAAAGCGTAGCCCGCGTCCACACGGGCGACCCGTCCATGTACGGCGCGATTCTGGAGCAGATGTCACTGCTGAAGCTATGCGGCGTCCGCTATGAAATCGTGCCGGGTGTAAGCTCGGTCTTTGCATCCGCTGCGGCGCTTGGTGCAGAGCTGACCGTGCCTGATCTGACACAGACGGTAATTCTGACCCGTGCGGAAGGACGCACACCGGTGCCGGAGCGCGAGCAGCTGCGCAAGCTGGCCGAGCATCACTGTACAGTGGCGCTGTTTCTTAGTGCCTCCCTGGCCGGGCATGTGACCGGGGAATTCCTGGCTGCCGGCTGGAGCCCGGATACACCGGTAGCTGTAGTGAAGCGGGCGACTTGGCCGGATCAGCAGATTCTGCGGACAACGGTGCAGAATCTGGAAGCAGATCTGCGTGGAGCGGGCATCACCATGCATGCCATGATCCTGGCCGGCTGGGCGTTGGACCCCGGGCTGACAGACCGCGATCAGCACCGCTCCAAGCTCTATGACAAGGCATTTACCCATGGCTGCCGGGAAGGAATTGGCTCTGGTGAGTAAGCGGCGGTATGCAGCGGTCGCGATCACGCGAAACGGCATCGGGCTGGCGCTGAAGCTGGGAGCGATGCTCGGGGAGACGGAGGTCTTTTGTTATGCCAAGTATAGCGGCGGGCTGGAGATGCGGGCTGGGGAGATTTCGCTTTTTGAGGGGCCGGTAAAAGATTTACTCCCCCGGCTCTTCCGGGATTATGAGGGGGTTATTCTGTTCTTCTCACTGGGCGCCGCGGTCCGGCTGATTGCTCCGCTGCTGCAGGACAAAAGAACCGATCCTGCCGTCATCGTCATTGATGAGCGCGGGGAGCATGTCATCAGCATGCTGTCCGGCCACCTCGGGGGGGCCAACAGACTGACGCTGCAGATCGCCGGGCTGCTCGGCAGTCATCCGGTAATTACAACGGCTTCTGATGTGCAGGGCACCTTCGCTGTGGATCTGCTTGGCCGGGAATACGGCTGGCGCGCAGACAGCTTTACCGGTATGAAAAGTGTCAGTGCTGCGCTCGTCAACGGGGACTCGGTAGCCTTTGTCCAGGAGAGCGGAGAGCCGGACTGGCTGCCGCCGGGGGCAGTGCTGCCGGAGCATGTACGCGTATTTGCCAGCAGGGATGAGCTGCGAAGCAGCGGCTTCCGCTTCTGTGCAGCGATCCTGGTGAGTGACCGGCTGCCGGATGAAGATGAGCCGGAGGAGGCCGTGCTTGCTGAATGCGCTGTAGTCTATCGTCCACGCAGTCTGGTGCTCGGTTTGGGCTGTAACCGCGGAACCTCTGCGGAGGAGCTTGAAGCTGTAGTGCTGCATACGCTGGCAGAGCTCAGGCTATCGCTCTACAGTGTGCGGAATGTGGCGACCGCCGGAATAAAGGGAGATGAGGCTGGACTGCTGGCTCTGTGTGCCAAATACGGCTGGGAGCTGGCGTTGTATTCACCGGACCAGCTGAACACCGTCACTCTGGACAATCCTTCGGAGGTAGTGTTCAGAGCAACCGGAGCGTACGGGGTCTGTGAGCCTGCCGCACTGCTGTCTTCAGGTGCGCAGGCGCTGCTGCAGCGCAAACATAAAAGCGGAAATGTGACAATCGCCGTAGCGCGGGTTGTCTATGCCGGTTAGAGCGGGGGAGAAGCAGTGAGAGAGACATGGAATGAAATGAAGGACCGGGAGCCGTTCTTGCAGACACGCCCGCGCTTTGTAGTAGCAGGCACGGGCAGCGGCTCCGGCAAAACAACGGTCACACTGGGACTGATGCGGGCGTTTGCCCGGCGCGGCTTGAAGGTTCAGGGCTATAAATGCGGGCCTGACTATATCGATCCTGCTTATCATAGTGCAGTTACAGGCCGTTCCTCCCGCAACCTGGACTCTTGGATGACTTCAGGCAGCTATCTGCAGGAGTATTTCCTGACCACCTCGGAGGATGCGGACCTGTCGGTCATTGAAGGCGTAATGGGATTGTATGACGGCAAAGAGGACATTGCACTCACCGGATCAACGGCGGAGATCGCTATCCTGACGGACAGTCCGGTGCTGCTTGTAGTCGATGTCCGCAGCATGGGACGCAGTGCAGCGGCTATTGTGCTGGGCTTTCAGCAGCTGGAGCCGCAGGTGCGGATTGCTGCGGTTATTGTGAACCGCTGCGGCAGTGAGGGCCACTACCGGATGGTCCGGGCAGCGATTGAAGCGGCCTGCGGCATTCCGGTCATCGGCTGGCTGCCGCGCGACAGCGGCCTCGATATCCCGGAGCGGCATCTTGGCCTGCTTCCCGCTGTGGAGCGCGGAGAGCTGGAGCCTTTGTTCGAGCATGCCGCCGATCTGCTGGCGGAGGGAACCGATCTGGAGCGTCTGCTGGAGCTTGCCGCTGCTGCGCCTGCATTGCAGTATCCGCCGGAACCGGATGCGGTGCTGCAGGCGCAAGGGCCCTCGCTTAGCAGCCCGGGTATATTGGAGCCAGGGATGCCGGTGGTTACGGCGACTGAGACTCCGGATTCGGGCAGCCTGCCGGCATTGGAGCCTGCATCACAGGAGCAGCCTGTGTCAGCAGGGCCACCCTTGTCTTCACCGGCAGCCCGGATCATGCCGGCGGATACGAGCAGGCCGGCGCACCGTCCTGTCCAGCCGGTTATTGCCATAGCCTGGGATGCGGCATTCAATTTCTATTATGCCGACAATCTGGAGCTGCTCGAGCGCGCAGGTGCGCGGCTGGCTGCTTTCAGTCCGCTTAGCGGGGAAGGAATCCCGCCGGAGGCCGATGGAATCTATATCGGCGGCGGGTTTCCGGAAGAATTCGCTGCTGTGATTGCAGCGAATTCGCTCTTCCTGGACGGCGTAAGAGCTGCAGCTGCAGACGGAATGCCGCTGTATGCGGAATGCGGCGGCTACATGGTGCTGGCCCGCAGCCTGACCGACCGCTCCGGCGCTGTGCATAAGATGGCCGGGATCATTCCGGCGCACAGCATAATGCAGGAACGCCGCGCCGCGCTCGGGTACCGTGAGGTGACAGCACTTCACGATTGCCTGCTGCTGAAGCAGGGCGGGCGACTGCGCGGCCATGAATTCCATTATTCCGGCATGAGCTATATTCCCGGCGAAGACCGGATTTATGCCTATGAGAGTAAAGGCAGAGGAGGCAGTCAGCCGGAAGGGTATATCAGCGGCAACATTATGGCGGCGTATGCGCATATTCATTTGGCCTCCCATTTCCCGGCAGCCGGACGTATGGTGGAGGCCTGCCTCACTTATCGGGAACAGAAGAAGCAGGCGAAGCAGCGGCTCTAAGTTTTCCAGACCGGAGGCGAGCAATTCCAGAATATTTTTTAACCGTGTCACATATGTCAACCGCTTGTCATACATCTTTAAGCCTCGTATAATAGGATCAAGAGAGCGCTTTATTACCCTGCTGGCAGGTTATCGGCTTTATTTATCAGGGAATAGATTGGATTATATGCTGCTGAATTTCAAAGTCTGGAAGCAATCACTTAATGATGGTAATGGAGAAGGGAGAACGCTGCAGTGAAATTGTTGGGAGCGATTGAAGCAGGAGGAACAAAGTTTGTGTGCGGAATCGGAAATGAGGACGGGACGATTATCGACCGGGTGAGCTTTCCGACCACAACCCCTCAAGAAACGATGGGGCTGGTACTAGAATACTTCTCCGGTAAAGATGTGGAGTCCATTGGCATCGGTTCATTCGGACCGATTGACCCGGTGATCGGCAGCCCTACTTACGGATATATTACAACCACACCGAAACCCCACTGGGGTGGATATAATCTGGTAGGAGCCGTGGCGGAGCAACTTGATGTTCCGGTCGGTTTCGATACAGATGTGAACGGAGCCGCCCTGGGCGAGTACACTTGGGGTGCCGCCCAAGGGCTGGATAGCTGCCTCTATATCACAGTAGGCACCGGCATCGGCGCCGGTGCAGTGGTCGGCGGGAAGCTGATCCATGGGCTGTCTCACCCTGAGATGGGACATATTCTGGTCCGCCGCCATCCGGAAGATATCTATGAAGGCTTCTGCCCTTATCATGGCGATTGCCTGGAAGGCCTGGCGGCAGGTCCGGCGATCGGCAAGCGCTGGGGCAAGCCTGCGGGCGAGCTGCCATCGGATCATCCGGCCTGGGCGATGGAGGCCCACTATCTGGCCCATGCCCTGATGAACTATGTGCTGATCCTCTCGCCGCAGAGAATCGTGATGGGCGGCGGCGTGATGAAGCAGAGCCAGCTCTTCCCGCTGATCCATACCAAGCTGCAGGAATTGCTTGGCGGATATGTGCAGCATCCGGCGCTCAATGCAGCGATCGGCAGTTATATCGTCCCTCCTCAGCTCGGGGATAATGCCGGACTCTCGGGTGCGCTTGGTCTTGCGAAGCTGGCGCTTGACGGACAGTAGAATATGCTATAAAAAGACATTGACTGTTTCGCAATATGTGGTATCCTAGGTTTTAACAGTATAGCATTTAAGAGGAAGCACCTCTTTCACGTATTTTCGTGGGAGAGGTGCTTTTTTTGTGCAAAGATAAGAATTTATAGGCTCCGCGCAATAAATGTTCCTTATCTTTCCCGCTGAAACCGTATCGGGCGGGGGCAGAGATTCCGGTGGTCCGCACAAAGACCATGCATACTGTAAGACGATGAAGGTAGGGATTCATATGCAGATCGTATTTATGAACCGTTTGTCCAGAATGTCAGGCGTGGACCAGGAGGTATTTGCCCAGCTGTGGATTGGAGAGGAGGAGGGGGTATGGCGTCTGGGCTGGCGCGACTTCTCAGGGGAACAGGAAATGGGTGACAGCCTATGGTATGAAGGCGGTTCATGGAATGAAATGCTGTGTGTGTACCGGCATGAGCTTGCAATGAAGATGGGTGACGGTTACCGCCCCCTGATTGATGGTGTATTTCATGAAGATGAGCATCTTAACAGCCGCGGTCAGGAGCAGCTTAAGCTGCAATATTACAGTGAGCAGTACGCAAATGAAACGGTCTATGAGGAGCTATGCTCGTGGCGCAGAGGCAAGGCCTCCAGTGAACGCAAGGCACCCTATATTCTGGCTAGCAACCGTCTGCTGCGGATGATCAGTGCATTTCTGCCCCATACGGCAGAAGAGCTGCTGCAGATTCCCGGGGTAGGTGAAGGTAAAGCCTCGCAATATGGCGCCGACTGGCTCAGTATTACCTCCGGTGTGCAGCGTGAGCATCAATATCCGCTGGGCTGGGTAAGTGATTCGGTGGACGAAGAGAGCTTTGTTTCCTGGCTGTACAAACAGAAGGAGCTGAAATACAAGAAGCAGCTGGAGCGGCTGAGATTGCGGCGTGTGCTGCTTCAGGGGATTGAAGAAGGGCAGGGAATGGAGCAGCTCAAGGGGCTCAGCGGGGTCTCCCGCCGTGAAGTTCTTGAAGCTGTAGAGGAACTGGAGAAGGACGGTTATTCTGTTGAGAAGCTCATTGCTCTTGAACTCAATGAAGTCACTTCCCAGGAACAGAACAATATATGGACAGCTTATGAGCTGATTGGTGATACCTTCCTGAAGCCCGTCCTCTATAAGGCCTATGGCGAGGATTTCTCGCCCGCAGAAGGCCTCGATATGTACTATGAGCGCCTGCGGCTGATCCGTATCCGCTTCCGCCGGGAGCAACCGGCCGGGTTGGGGCTGGCGACGAACCTGTAGGAAGCAGCCTACTTCCCGGAGCTTACCCTGTATCGCGCTTCCCCCTTTCCCGCGAGGAAGCGAGCTGCAGGGTTTTATCTGCGGCCGGCAGTGTCTGCAAATTATTAGGAGAAAGGGGCGATTAGGGGTACTATACCTGTATGCAGTTAAAAAGGAGTGGGACATATGATAGTTACGTTGACGGTTAATCCTAGCGTGGATGCCAGTACGGGTATAAGTAAGGTTGTTCCCGATCATAAGCTGCGCTGCCGTGAAGCCTCGTACAAACCGGGGGGCGGCGGTGTGAATGTGTCACGGGCGATTCATAGGTTGGGCGGGGATTCCCTTGCACTGTATGCCTCAGGCGGACTTCATGGTCAGCTGCTGCACCATATGCTGGAACAGGAGGGCGTGAAGCATCAGGAGATTCCGATCAGCGGGCAGACCCGGGAGAATCTGATTGTCGTGGAGGAATCCACAGGACAGCAGTTCCGGTTCGACATGCCGGGCCCGAGGTTCATCGAAGGCGATTGGAAGCAATGCCTCGAACAATTAATGGCGCTGCCGGACAAACCAACTTATCTTGTAGCCAGCGGCAGTTTACCTCCAGGCTGTCCGGCTGATTTCTATAGCCGTGTCATTGAAATTGTGAAGCCATGGAATGCCAGGGTGATTGTCGACACTTCCGGTGAACCGCTGCAGCTGGCTGCTGATGCGGGAGTTTATCTGCTGAAGCCTAATGCACGGGAGCTTGAAGAGTTATCGGGCCGTACTATAACCGGTGATGAGGAAGTGAAGGCAGCCGCGCTGCAGCTGATCGAAGAAGGGCGGACCGAGGTGGTTGTGGTTTCGCTTGGCGGGGACGGGGCGCTGCTGATTACGGGAGACGGTTGCGAGCACCTGCGGGCACCTGAGGTTCCCGTACTCAGCGTAGTTGGTGCCGGTGACAGTCTGGTAGCCGGACTCGTATATAGTCTGGAACGGGGCTGGCCGCTGCGCAGAGCTGTTCAATTCGGCGTTGCCTCCGGTGCGGCGGCGGTCATGAACCCGGAGCGTCAGCTGTGCAAGCGCGAGGATACGGAGCGGTTGTTCAACAGCATGGATAAGGATACTTCTGGACAACAGTAAATTTAAAGCCCGCCATATACCAAAAAGACGAAGGCTTCCTTTACCCTCTAGGTAATCGGTGCCTTCGTCCTGCGTATTCGTCCGCTGTGCTTCATAGCCAATCCTTCTTGCGGAATATCACCAGCATTCCGCAGCCGAGCGTCACCATGACGGCGATAACTCCATAATAGCCGTACTGGGAGTGAGTCTCGGGAATATTGTCAAAGTTCATACCGTAGATACCGGTAATAACGGTCAGCGGCATGAATATCGTAGTAATTGCCGTAAATACTCTCATGATTTCATTGGCGCGGTTAGCGATACTGGACTGATATGCTTCACGTAAGTTGCCCATGAGATCGCGGTACGTTTCGAATGTTTCAGAGATCTTAACCGCATTTTCATAAATATCACTGAAATACTTCTGCAGCTGATCGTCGATCAGGCGGAGGTCTTTTTTGTTCAGCGTGTTGATAACTTCCTTCTGCGGGCCTAGCATCTTCTTCAGCCAGAGAATTTCACTGCGCAGACCGATGATCTCGCTAAGATGCGATTTCTTGGTGTGCATGAGGATGTCTTCTTCCAGCTTCTCAATCCGCGCTTCAATCCGGTCACCTACGGAGAAGAAGTTGTCAACCACAAGGTCGATTAGCAGGTACAGGAAGCGGTCAGGCTCACTGACCTCCTGCTCCCAGAGTACAGGCTTCAGGACGCGCAGCTCATGGATCTTCTGCTTGGTAACGGTGATGATGAAATGTCTGCCCAGGAACACGTTGAGCGCGCGGAGGAAGATTTCCTCGTCATCAAACCGGATACTGTTTACTACGATAAAATAATGGCTCTCATAAATCTCCAGCTTCGGGCGCTGATCCTCTTCACTGAGGCAGTCCTCCACAGCCAGATCATGCAGATTGTACAATGGCTGAAGCTCTACAAGGTCCTCAGCATCCGCATCAATCCAATAGAAACCCTCAGCGGGTGCGGTAAGTGTATCCTCAATATTGTCAATAGTCGTAAAAACCCCTGCGTTTACCAGCCGGATTTTCATCTGATTCACTCCTTCTGTCCCTGGTCTTCTCCAGGGATATGCTAATTAAAGCACAGAGAAAAAATCAGCTTGGCCGGTGGTACAATCTACTGATGAAGGCCAAAAGACGGTCCGAGAGCATGAAGAAGAACTGCCCCCGCCGCCGGCAAGCTGATGTTAATCCTGTGTGGTTGTTCTTTCTGCACGCTTATTCGCGAGCCCGGGTCGCCTTCCATTCTTCTCTCACCTCTTCTTTTCGCCGTTTATGGTTGAAACACTTGTCTAGTATAACGCCCGGGTATGCCTCTTTCAAGATAAATTCTTTTCATTCTCTGGGCCCCTTAAGCATTGTATGGACTTGACGAAAAGGAGGTTCATGATTTAAAGTAAATTTTAAGAATAGTATCTCCGGATGCTTTAGCTTTTCCAACTGAATACAGCTTAATCTTATCAAGAGCAGGTGGAGGGACTAGCCCGATGAAACCCGGCAACCGGCGTGTGAACGCACGGTGCTAATTCTTGCGGAAGCTTTGCAGGACGTTATTTGTCCGGCGGAAGTTCTCTGGCAGATGAGAGAGGCGCATATGACTGCAGATATATGACCTTTCTCGCCCGAGAAAGGTCTTTTTTCGTTGTTTTGGATCAGATTTAACCGCCAAGCGGAACCTAATTTCAGTTAAGGAGTGGAAACAGCAATGCCTATTAAAATTCCCGACAGTCTTCCGGCCAAAGAAGTATTATCCGGTGAGAATATTTTTGTAATGGATGAAAGCCATGCCTTTCATCAGGATATCCGTCCTTTGCGGATCGCCATCCTGAATCTGATGCCGACCAAAGAAACCACGGAAACGCAGCTGCTGCGCCTTATCGGGAACTCACCGCTTCAGGTGGATGTTGTTCTGCTGCATCCCAGCTCCCATACCTCGAAGAATACTTCGGCAGAGCACTTAAAGAGCTTTTACAAAACCTTTGATGAAATCAGTGACCGCCGCTTTGACGGCTTGATCATCACCGGTGCTCCGGTGGAACAAATGGAGTTCGAGGATGTCAACTACTGGGAAGAGCTGAAAGTGATTTTTGAATGGAGCAAGCAGAACGTAACCTCGACCATGCATATCTGTTGGGCCGCGCAGGCAGGACTGTACCACCACTTCGGTGTGCGTAAGGTGAGTCTGCCGGATAAATGCTTTGGAGTGTTTCCGCATACGCTGAGCCATAATAATGTGAAACTGCTGCGGGGCTTCGACGAAGTATTCCATGTGCCGCATTCCCGTCACACCGACGTCTCCCGTGAAGATATAGAGAATAATCCGGATCTGCAGATTCTGGCGGAATCAGAGGAGGCCGGTGTATACCTGGTTTCTACGCATGACGGCAAGCAGATTTTTGTGACCGGACATTCAGAATATGATCCGTTCTCCCTGAAATGGGAGTATGACCGCGATATCGCCAAAGGCATGGATATTGAGATTCCAAAGCACTATTATCCAAAAGATGATCCCACCCGTACACCGCCGGCCGTCTGGCGTGCCCATGCCAACTTATTATTCGCTAACTGGCTCAATTACTATGTATACCAGGAGACACCCTACGATATCGGAGCGTTTATTTAAAAGTTGTATTTGTATTATAGAAGGATGGGTTGGCGCACAACACATAGTCTATGCTTCCGAAGCAAGTTTTGTCGAAGAATGATCAGGTTGTGTACGCTATACAAAACTAAGCCCATGCTTCCGAAGCCAGTTTGTACGAAGAAATTCAGGGAAGCAAATACTAACAAACTTTTAGGAGGCAATGGAAATGGACGAGAAACTGAAAATTGAGAGCAGACTGGCACAGATTGGTTCGATGGAGGACCCCGCGACAGGGGCGATTAATTATCCGGTGTACAACGCGACGGCATTCCGTCACCCGAGACTCGGACAGAGCACGGGCTTTGATTACATCCGCACCAAAAATCCTACCCGCTCTGTGCTCGAAGATGCGGCAGCGGTACTGGAATCCGGCGATGCCGGCTTCGCCTGCGCCTCGGGTATGGCTGCATTGACTACTGTGTTTGCCTTGTTTGGGCAAGGGGATCATCTCGTTGTCTCGCTCGACCTGTACGGCGGAACCTATCGTCTGCTGGAACGGATTCTGTCCAAATACGGCATCAGCGCCTCCTATGTGGATACGAATGATCTGGATGCTCTGGAGGCTGCGCGACAGCCGGGCACCAAGGGTGTATTCATTGAGACACCAACCAATCCGCTGATGATGATTACGGATATCGAAGCGGTATGTACATGGGCCCGCCACCACGGGTTGCTCACGATTGTCGACAATACGCTGCTGACCCCGTTCTTCCAGCGCCCGATTGAGCTTGGAGCAGATATCATCGTTCACAGCGCGACCAAGTATCTGGGCGGACACAATGATGTACTGGCTGGACTTATAGTAACGAAAGGTGCTGAATTGTCTGCTGAAATGGCTGTTCTGCATAACTCAATGGGAGCCGTTCTTGCCCCGAACGACAGCTATCAGCTGATGAAGGGAATGAAGACACTCGCCCTACGCATGGAGCGGCATGAGAGCAATGCACTGGCTATCGCCCGTTATCTGCTGGAGCATCCGGCCATTGCTGAGGTCTTCCATCCGGGGCTTCCGGATCATCCGGGGTATGAAATCCAGAAGCGCCAGTCTTCGGGCAATACCGGAATTTTCTCCTTCAAGGTGAAGGATGCGAGATATGTGGAGCCGCTGCTCCGCCATATCCGCCTGATTGCTTTCGCAGAGAGTCTTGGCGGTGTGGAATCGCTCATGACCTATCCGGCTGTGCAGACTCACGCCGATATTCCGGCGGAAATCCGTGATGCGGTTGGCGTAGATGACCGGCTGCTGCGTTTCTCGGTCGGCATCGAGCATGTGGACGATTTGATCGCTGATCTGGCGCAGGCACTGGAAGCCGCACGCACCGAACTGGAATAGTTCAAGTTGGAACAGATCCGTTCAGTTATCTGAATTTGCAGTCACCTTAAACAGCAGCACCAATGCGGTGCTGCTGTTTATTTAAATATAAGACTCTATGTGGTTTACCTTATAATGTTGTATCCTTCGATTTCTCGCTGAAACGTTCCATCCTAATAAAAGGACGGCAAAATCGTTTTCACTTGGCGAAAGATTTTTCAAGCTCATCCGATTGTGATACGATGGGGGAACGAGTTTGTTTATTTTTTAAATTAAATTCATCTACTATACTTCATAGGATTAAGAGGAGGCTGCGAACGTTGAGTGCAATTGATCTTATTCTAGATAAGACACTTAAAGGTGAACGTCTTCAATTAGAAGACACAATCACGTTGTTCGAAAGCAATGAAATTGAGAAAATGGGCGCGGCTGCGGATATTATTATGAAGCGCTGGCACCCGGACCCGCTGGCTACATTCGTAATCGGGCGCAATATTAACTACACCAATGTATGCGATGTCTATTGCCGCTTCTGCGCCTTCTACCGCAGACCCGGTTCGGAGGAAGGATACGTCCTTCCCGATGAAACTATCTATCAGAAGATAGCAGAGACAATCAGCGTGAACGGGACCGAAATTCTGATGCAGGGTGGAACGAACCCGAATCTGCCGTTCAGCTATTACACGGATATCCTGCGCGGAATTAAGCAGCGGTTCCCGGAGATCACCATGCATTCATTCTCACCGGCAGAGATCATGAAGATGGTCGAAGTATCCGGACTGCCGCTGGAGCAGGTCATGCGCGAGATTCATGCTGCAGGCCTGGATTCTCTTCCCGGCGGTGGAGCGGAGATTCTCGACGACCGCACACGGCGTAAGATTAGCCGGCTCAAAGGCTCCTGGCGCGAGTGGATGGATGTTATGCAGACCGCGCACCGGATCGGCATGAACACGACGGCCACAATGGTTATCGGCCTCGGTGAGAGTATGGAAGAGCGGGCGCTGCATCTGCTTCGTGTACGTGAAGCCCAGGATGAGTGCATTGCGAACAAATATGATTCCGAAGGGTTCCTGGCCTTCATCTCCTGGACCTTCCAGCCGGATAATACGAACCTTAAGCTGGACCGGCAGACACCGGAGGAATACCTCAAGACTGTGGCGATCAGCCGTCTGGTGCTGGATAATATTAAGAACTTCCAGTCCTCCTGGGTCACGATGGGCCCTGAGGTCGGCAAGCTTTCACTGCAATACGGCTGCAATGACTTCGGCAGCACGATGATCGAGGAGAACGTAGTTTCCTCGGCGGGCGCGACCTACAAGGTCAATATCGAGTCCATTACACAGCTCATCCGCGAAGCAGGCAAGATCCCGGCGCAGCGCAACACGCGTTACGACATCCTGCGGACCTTCGAGGATGGCAGCGTCAAGATCGACAATGATTTCATCATGCAGAATTAGAGGGTAGAGCGACATCTCATATGGTGTTAGCCCGGTTATATTGCAGAGCAGATACAACGCTTATCTATCATCTATCCGCAGGGACAGGTGATGGATAGGCGTTTTTTGCGTTCAGTACCTATCACTCCACCCAAACCATAAATAGGGTCTGGCCATCCTTCTCCTTCTCATCAGCATAGATATTATTGAAAGAAGCGCTGCCAAGAGTCTTCAGTCGTGTCAGGTTATAGACCAGTGCAAAAGCGAGCTTAGGATCACTGGTCAGATAGCCGTCGAACTGGCGTCCGCCAACCTTATTATAGGCATCACTCATCACCCATTCTTCCGCTTCCCGCAAAGTATCAAAGGTGAGCATTTCTTCAAACCAGCGTATGTCTTGTAGGTTTACGTTTCGGTTCTCGTCTTTGACCCAAAAAAATTCCCGATGTGTGTTCTTTTCCTCGTCCAATGTCTGCCCCCCTATATTCTTACTCTTGTTTACAATTTACAAAACTCGCAATTCTAGTTAACCCAGTCTGATAGATTGAAAGTTGGCGATATGTTACGCTTTGACGGTCAGTTTAAAGAGATCGACTGGGAGGGTATTCTATTATATGAGACAAAAGCGTTGGAACAAACCTATCGCTTCAATACTGGCTGCAACTGTGATCACTGCACAGGTACTAGGCGGAGTTGTTGCCGGTTCAGTACTGGGAGGCGGGAAGGCGGAAGCTGCCACTGTTGCACCTGGCACAGTCAGCCTGCGGCTGATGAGTACTACAGATGTGCATACCAATGTGATGGGCTGGGACTACTTCAAGAACAAAGAGTCACTGACTGTGGGACTGGACCGGACGGCAACGCTGGTGAAACAGGCTCGTGCAGAGATGAACAACACAAACAATCTTTTACTCGACAACGGTGATTTGATTCAGGGTACACCGCTGGGTACGTACGCTTCGAAGCAAGTAGATGCTGAAGGCAAGACTATACAAATCAATCCGATGATTGCGGCTTTGAATACAATGGAATATGATGCTGCAACACTCGGCAACCACGAATTTAACTATGGTCTGCCGTATCTGAACAGCGTTACTTCGGCAACATATACAGATATACCTTTTATTAATGCGAATGTATATGTTAACGACGGAGACAATAATCCTGATAACGATGTAAATTACTTTAAACCATATGAAATTTTGGAAAAGCAAGTTAAAGACAGCAATGGCACTACACAGACGATTAACGTAGGCCTGATTGGTCTTGTTACACCACAGATTATGGACTGGGACAAAGCGAATCTGGAAGGCAAGGTTATTACTAAAGATATTGCTGAAACAGCGGCAAAATTCATTCCTGAGATGAAGGCAAAAGGTGCGGATATTATCGTTGCTATGGCGCACACTGGTTATGCTGATTCGGCAGTGCTCGGCGATGGCTCCGAGAATGACATCAAAGCACTAAGCCTGGTACCTAATATTGATGCAATCACATTCTCCCACACCCATAAAGTATTCCCGGCAGCAACTGTGGATGCTCTGGACGCATCGTTCAAGAATGCATCCAAAGCTTTGCTGCCTGGCATCGACAATGCCAAAGGTCAGATCAATGGTGTTCCAGCTGTTCAAGCCGGCTTCGGCGGAAACAATCTGGGCTTGATTGACCTCACCATTAAGCCAGAGGGAGACGGCTGGGTTGTAGACAAAACCAATTCCCAATCCTCTACCCGTTCAATTACGGGCGTGACTCCGGATGCTGCAGTGGACGCGGCCTTAAAAGCAGCCCATGAAGCTACAATTCAATATGTTAATACACCGCTGGGTAAAACGGATGTGCCGATGAACAGCTTCTTCGCGATGGTGCAGGATGATCCGACCGTTCAGATCGTAACCTATGCACAGCGAAGCTATGTAGAGAACCGGATTAATACAGATCCGACTCTGGCTGCTTACCAGGGGATGCCAATACTGAGCGTAGGCGCGCCTTTCAAAGCAGGACGCAACGGCCCTGATGAATATACTGATATTAAAGCAGGCGACCTGACGATCCGCAGTGCAAGTGACTTGTATCTTTACGATAATACATTGAAGGCAATTTTGGTTAAGGGGTCAACGGTAAAAGAATGGGTTGAAATGAGCGCAGGCGCCTTTAACCGTATCAAACCGGCGGTATCCACCACGCAGGAGCTGCTTAACTCTAAATTCTCCGTATACAATTTCGATGTGATTGACGGAATCGAGTATACGATCGATGTAACCCGCAATGCGAAATACAAAGAAGATGGCACAATTAATGATGCCAATTCCAGCCGGGTTACCTCAATCACGTATAATGACAAACCACTGAACATGGATGATAAGTTTATCGTTGTTACTAACAATTATCGTGCGAGCGGCGGCGGGAACTTCCCGGGCCTCAAAACAGATGCCAAGATGATTATTGACACTCTGGACGAGAACCGCCAAATTCTGATGGATTATATCAAGGAAGCAGGAACCGTTAACCAACCGGCCGACAATAACTGGTCGATTGCACCGATCAAAGGCAATGTCAATGTGACCTTTACATCGTCGCCGGATGCTGTTCCTTATGCTAGCGGCAAAATTAGCGATACAGGGACAAAGAACGCTAAAGGCTTTGAAATTTTTAATCTGAATCTGAAACAATCCGTTCCGGTACCGACCAAAGATGTTGAAGTGCATCTGATCGGAGTCAACGATTTGCACGGACAGCTGGATACAACCTCTATTGTCAGCAACCGGCCAGCAGGGACAGTCGCCTATCTGGCAGCTTACCTGAAACAAGCCCAGGCGAAGTATGAATACTCTCTATTGTTCCATAACGGCGATTCTGTCGGCGCTTCTGCTCCGGTATCCTCGCTTGAACGCGACGAACCGACGATCGAGTGGATGAACCTGATGAAATTCGATGTGGGTTCACTGGGTAACCATGAGTTCGACCAAGGTGTAGGGGCGATGAAATCACAAATCTTCGGCGGTGAAGATCCAAAGAATAAGTCAATCGTCCATAAAGGCGCGGACTTTGATTATATCAATGCCAATGCGGTGGATGAAAAAACCGGGACTCCGATCATTAATCCGTATGTAATCAAAGAAATCGGCGGCGTCAAAATCGGCTTTATCGGTGTCGTGACCAAGGCTACGCCAAGCAAAGTATCCCCTGAAGGTACGGCAGGCGTTAAATTCCTGAGCGCGACCGAGGAAGTCGAGGCAATCAATAAATACGCTAAGGAGCTTCAGGATAAAGGCGTACAAACGATTATTGTGCTTGCGCATGATCCTGCAACAACTAAAGACGGCAAGACGACAGGCGAAGCGGCCGATCTGGCGAATGCCCTCCCGGCTGGTTCCCCGGTCGATGTCATCGTTGCCGGCGACAACCACGCACTGGCCAACGGTACAGTTAACGGCAAGTTGATCGTTCAGGCATATTCGTATGGTACGGCTTATGATGACATTAAGCTGGTGATCGACCACACCACAGGCGATGTTAAAGAGAAATCTGCTATCGTTCCTACGACCTTCCAGGATGATCCTGGTATCACTCCTGATGCAGAGTCAGCAGCGTTGGTGAAAAAATACCTGGACAAGCACCCGGAGCTGAGCAATCCTGTAGGCACAACAGATGGTACGGTTACCCGTACAGATGTATACCTGAAGGAAGCTCCTCTAGGCAACCTGATTGCGGATGCCATGCGTCAAGCTGATTTCAAAGACGGCGCTAAGGCTCCTGCTGATTTTGCCTTCATGAATCCGGGCGGCATCCGCGCCGATCTGCCAAAGGGGAATGTCTCCTTCGGTGACTTGGCTAAGATCCAGCCATTTGGCAATACACTGGTGAAGCTGACGCTTACCGGTGAACAGATTAAGACACTGCTGCAGCAGCAATGGGCAGTGAAAGCCGACGGAACACCAGACATCAAGACACTGCAGATCTCCGGTCTGAAATATACTGCCAACATGTATCTGCCGGTTGCCAGCCGTGTGGCTAATCTGACCAAAACAGACGGGACACCAATTGAAATGTCCAAGACCTATACGGCTGTAGTCAACAACTTCATGGCTGCAGGCGGGGACAATTACAAAGTATTGACGCAAGCAAGTAAATCGCTGGCCGGACCGATTGATCTGGACGTATTCTACGAGTATATTGTGAATACGTTCAAAGGCGGTGCCATTAGAGCTGCTATTGAAGGCCGGATTACCAATGTTGCAGACCCGGGTTCAAACCCTGGTACAGGACCTGTTGCGACTGCAACACCTAAACCAACTGCTTCACCGTCAGCTTCTCCTAGTCCGGCGGCAACAGCAACTCCTGCACCGGCAGCCACTCCGGCTCCAACACAGAGTCCTGCCGCACCTGTAGCAGTATTCAAAGATTTGGGTAAGGTAGCCTGGGCACAGGAGGCCATTAATGCACTCGCGGCAAAAGGTATTATTAAAGGCATCGACGGCACGAATTTTGCTCCGGTGAAGAGCGTGACCCGTGCAGAATTCGTAACCATGCTGGTTCGTTCGCTCGGCTTGACGAATACGGCAACAGCTGTTACGTTCAGCGATGTGAAGCAAGGAGTCTGGTACTCGGACACCATCGCTGCTGCTGTAAATGCAGGTCTGGTAAGAGGTTCGGGCAACGGGAAATTCGAGCCGGGCCGTGAGATTACCCGTGAGGAAATGGCGATCATGATCGCTAATGCCCTCAAGGATCAGCTGCAGCCGGTTGATCCTGCTGCTCTGAATAAGTTTGCTGACAAGGCCAAGATTGCGTCCTATGCGCAGCAGCCTGTAGCACAGCTTACTCAGCTGGGGATCGTCAACGGTGTGGACGCCCAGAAATTCGCACCGAAAAGTATTGCAAACCGCGCCCAGGCGGCCGTCATTATTTACCGGATGCTGGAAAACAAAGCTTCCTGATTTCTATATGAATACAATTGAATCAGGCAAAAGGCCCGTGCACATTGTGCGCGGGCCTTTCCGTTTACGAGGATGCTAAGGCTTGTCCAGCCCAGACCATAGGCGTCTTGTTATTTCACTGCAGCTTCCCATTTACAGCGGATAGGGGAGACAATCGCATTTTCTTTTTTGAGCTCGGTGAAGGCCTTGTCGACCGCTTTGCGTTCCAGCCCTGACAGCTTCTCAACTTCACCTGCAGTTACAGGAGCTGCTGAAGCTTTAATGATTTCCAGTACTTGATCTTTAACACTCATGAGTTACACATCCTTTGTTCATTGTGATTTGGTCCATACTGATGCTTCGTAACATTCGTAATGTCAGACAAATCATAAAAGAAAAACGGTAAAGGGGCAGTGATTTTTTTACAATAGTAGTTTACAGTTCTATCCAAAAGTGATATCATAATTATATCAAATACATATCTAATGGAGGCATCTTTATGAAAGAGAAAACATTGCATCCTGTCAGCGGATTCTGGGTGGTGGCTCTAATTGCCATTTGTATCGGGGGCGGCATTTACGGTGCCGTTCAGGAATACGTGGCATTGCCTGTCATCCTGTTTGTTGCAGCCGGTATTCTATGTACGAGTATTACCGTCGTTCAGCCGAACAAGTCAGTGGTCGTGACCTTCTTTGGCCAATATGTCGGTACGATTGCAACCAGCGGGTTATTCGCTGTAATTCCGTTCAGCATCCGCAAGACCGTATCGCTGCGGGTCCGCAACTTCAACAGCGTGAAGCTGAAGGTCAATGATGTGGAAGGAAATCCGATTGAGATTGCTGCGGTGATTGTATTCAAGGTCATTAATTCGGCCAAGGCGCTGTTTGATGTAGATAAGTATATGGCGTTTGTGGAAATCCAGAGTGAAACGGCGCTGCGTCATGTAGCGAGTAGATACCCTTACGATAACTTCAATGAGACCGGCATGTCCCTGCGGGCCAATGCCGATGAGATTGCCAAAGAACTGGCGGTGGAGCTGCAGGAGCGTCTGTCCTTATCCGGTGTAGAAGTGATCGAAGCCCGCCTGACCCATCTGGCCTACTCCACAGAGATCGCCAGCACAATGCTGCAGCGCCAGCAGGCTTCGGCCATTCTATCTGCACGCCAGATCATCGTAGAAGGTGCTGTCGGCATGGTGGATATGGCAATCCGCCAACTCAAAGAGAGCGGTGTAGTTGAACTGGACGAAGAACGCAAGGCGGCGATGATCAATAATCTGATGGTGGCGATTGTGTCGGAGCGCGGTGCGAGCCCAGTCATTAACGCTGGCTCGTTGTACTAAGGCGGTAATATTATGGCGGCCAAAAAAAGCTTTCCGCTGCGGATCGATCCCGAACTGCACGAAGCGCTGGAACGTTGGGCGGGAGAAGAGTTTCGCAGCGTAAACGGACATATCGAATACTTGCTGCGTGAGTCTTTGAAGCGCGCAGGCCGCTTGCCGGGTAAGAAACGCCGGGAAGAAGAATGAACAGCCTGGGGCGGCGGCGCTTCAGACTTGTATAACTTGCTGAACCGGCTGTGCCGTCCTTGTGAGGAGGCACAGCCGGTTCCACTTGACGGAAGATAAGCTGAGATTTATAATTACCGTAATTCACGTTATCAGCTTCGACAAAGATATGAATCGATGTTCAGGACCGCTTCAGAGAGAGGAAACCCCAGGCTGCAATTTCCTCCGGTACCGGCTTTTGATTTACCCCTTTGTAGCTGCGGTTATGAATTCCTGGGATGTCCGGCTGCGGACATCATTTCAGCAGGATAGTAAGAACCGCCGGTTCATGGCCGTTATCTCCATGCTGACGAAGGATTCTATTCTGCAATGCCGCTGCTCTGCAGCAGCTTTTGTATAATGGTATCGAATTTGGGTGGAACCACGGGTGCAATCACTCGTCCCTTTGCGGGACGGGTGTTTTTTGTGTGCAGAGACCTGCCGAAGAAGCAAGTATCACAGAAGCGGATGTTCCGCACAACTAAGCCAATGCTCCCGGAGTAAGTTTGTACGTAAAGGATCAGGGAAGTATTGGCTAACAAACTTTTAGGAGGAAGAAAAATGTCAGTAAATATCAAACTTCCGGACGGTTCGGTCCGGGAATACCCGGACGGCAGCAGCATTGATGATGTAGCAGCCTCGATCAGCAGCGGACTTCGTAAGAATGCCGCTGCAGGCAAAATCAACGGAATCGTCGTGGATCTGTCCACTCAGCTGCAGGAAGGCGATCTTGTAGAGATCGTAACCCTGGATTCCCCGGAAGGCCTGGAAGTGATGCGTCACAGTACAGCTCACCTTATGGCCCAGGCGGTAAGACGTTTGTTCGGAACTATGGAGGTTAAGCTCGGAGTAGGTCCGGTAATTGAAGACGGCTTCTATTATGATATGGATCTGGAGCATCCGCTGAATCCGGAGGATCTGCTGAAGATTGAGAAGGAAATGGAACGTATCGTTTCTGAGAACCTGCCGATTGTCCGCCATGAGGTAAGCCGTCAGGAAGCGCTGGACAGATTCGGCGAGCTGGCCGATCCTTACAAGCTGGAGCTGATTCAGGCGCTGCCGGAAGACAGCGTGATTACAATCTATGAACAGGGCGAATTCTTCGACCTCTGCCGTGGTCCGCATTTGCCGTCCACTGCGAAGATCAAAGTGTTCAAGCTGATGAACGTAGCCGGTGCTTACTGGCGCGGAGACAGCAAGAACAAGATGCTGCAGCGCGTATACGGCACAGCCTGGATCAAAAAGGCCCAGCTTGACGAGCATCTGCGTCTGCTGGAGGAAGCGAAAAAGCGCGATCACCGTAAGCTGGGCAAGGAACTGGAAATCTTCACCTTCAACCAGCTCGTTGGACAAGGCCTGCCGATCTGGCTGCCTAAGGGCGCCAAGCTGCGCAGCATTCTGGAGCGCTATATTGTAGATCTGGAAGCCAGCCTTGGTTACCAGCATGTCTACACTCCAGTACTGGGGAATGTAGAGCTGTACAAGACTTCCGGACATTGGGAACACTACCAGGAAGACATGTTCCCTAAGATGACTATTGATAACGAGGAGTTCGTGCTTCGTCCAATGAACTGCCCGCATCACATGATGATCTATAAGAGCTCGATGCACAGCTATCGCGATCTGCCGATCCGTATTGCCGAGCTGGGCATCCAGCACCGTTATGAAATGTCGGGAGCCCTGACAGGCCTGCACCGTGTCCGTTCGATGACGCTGAATGATTCCCATATCTTCTGTCGTCTGGACCAGATCAAAGGCGAGTTCATCCGCGTGCTCGAGCTGATCAAGCAGGTATACAGCGACTTTGGGATTGAAGATTACCGTTTCCGACTCTCTTACCGGGACCCTAAGGATACAGAGAAGTATTATGCCAATGATGAAATGTGGGAGACAGCACAGCGTATGCTGCGTGAGGTTGTCGAAGAAGCCGGCCTGCCATTCTACGAAGCCGAAGGCGAAGCAGCCTTCTATGGCCCTAAGCTGGATGTTCAGATCAAAACAGTATTGGGTAAGGAAGAAACACTGTCGACTGTACAGATCGACTTCCTGCTGCCGGAACGCTTTGAGCTGGAATATGTCGGGGATGATGGACAGAAACACCGTCCGGTTGTCTTGCACCGCGGAATTCTAGGAACTATGGAACGTTTCGTAGCATTCCTGCTGGAGAACTTTGCCGGTTCACTGCCGCTGTGGCTGTCTCCGCAGCAAGTGAAGATCATTCCGGTATCCTCGGCCTTTGATGAATATGCGAAGGAAGTGGCTGCGAAGCTGCTGCGCAGCGGCATCCGCGCCGAAGTTGACTTGCGCAATGAGAAAATGGGTTACAAAATCCGTGAAGCACAGCTGGAGAAGCTTCCATACATGTTCGTCGTAGGCGAGAATGAAATGAATGCCGGCAGCGTATCAATCCGCAAACGCGGTGAAGGCGACATCGGCGCCAAACCGCTGCAGGAAGTCATCGATTCGCTTACGCAGGAAATTGCGGGACGCGTAATCTAAAGCATTCACAAGCTGTTAATAGTACGTATAATTACGAATTAATAACCTCTGTTATAAGCCGCGTGGGACCGCTATTATCCGGTGTCAGGTATAAAATTTTGTGAAACGGGAAACCTTCGCTATATGGGGAGGTTTAACTAATGAACAAAATGGGCTTATACCAGAGGTTTTGGTGTCTTTTCGTCACCATCGTGCTTCTGCTGACAGCAGCCGGGATCTACCCGGATGATTCGCGCAAATCGGCACAGGCAAGAGGGACGGGAGACACTGCAGGACAACTTAGTGCGGCCACCACGAATTCTCAGGTTCAGCGTCAAGAGGCAGGTTCGGCATCCCGTCTGGGAGGCTCTTCGCGGTTACGGCAGCCGGTTACCGTCCAGGCTCCTAAGCCAGCACAGGTGCCGGAGAGTAAGCCGAAGGCGAAGGCAGCTCCCAAGCAGCCGGATTCGGTACCGGTAGCTGCACCTGCGCCGGAGCAGATCATCACTTCAATGAAAGTAACAGCGACCGGCTATACGGCCGGGTACGAATCCACAGGCAAGACCGCGAAGCATCCGCAGTATGGAATTACGTACTCGGGTGTCAAGGTACGCCGGGACAAGAATGCCGTATCCACCATTGCTGCAGACCCGAAAGTTCTGCCTTTGGGAAGTATTTTATATATTCCGGGTTATGGATATGCTATAGTGGCCGACACCGGTTCAGCGATTAAAGGGCGGAAGATTGACTTGTACTTCAGCACCACCAAGCAGGTGTACAAAGAATGGGGCAAGAAGACGGTTGTCGTCCATCTCATCAAACGCGGTAACGGAAAATGCACGGAGAGTATGCTGAAAAGTCTCGGACATGCAATCCAGACCTATAATGCAGTGCCGCAATATTTGCTGGAAGAGGTTATTTAAGGGCTGGACCGGCCTCACTGAGTTTGAATTGTTTTTCACGTAAGCATGCATAATACGACGTCACATTTCCCATAATATCGACTGGGGCAAAGCGACTTGCCTCTTCCGATATAATCTTTTCGTCAGCTCTAAACAGGCTGTACTGAAGGAAAAGGGAGGTGATTTCCGTGGCCAATTCCAAGAAACCAAAGGTACAAGAGAACTTCAAAACACCGAATGAAAAATACAATGCTGAGTTTGCCGTTGAGAACGACGGTGCAACTACTAAGAGCAACACGTTCTCCAAACCGGTACAAAAACCACAGCAGTAATGCTGGGGTAACGGTATGAGCATTTGAAGCGTCAAGGCTGTCCTCTCACGTCCGGATTATGGGCTGAAAGGGCAGCTTTTTTATGGGCATCATACAATTAACGGAATATTCCAGCCGTCTCGGTCTGGAGACTGAGGCCTGTTTCCTTCTCACGCCGCTGTTCCCCGCAGCTTTCTTCCTGTAGACTAGGACTATAAGCGTGAAGAAGCGAGAGTTACACTAACTACTAGGGGGAATGACATATGAAACGACGGTTCACCAGCCAGGTGCTCGGCGGACTGATCCTTATCGGTCTCGGAGGCCTGTTCCTGCTAAGACAGATGGGCTACACTGATTTCAGCTTGGGTTCAATGATATCTACGTATTGGCCGGTTATTCTGATTATATTAGGGGTTAAACGCTTTCTGTCCCCGGACGATGAGCATTCGAGATTCTCTGCAACACTTGGCGGATTTTTCTTTCTGGCCATCGGCGTGTTTTTCCTGGGGCGGAATTTAGAATGGTTTGACTTCTCGGCAGGTGATTTCTTCAAAATGCTGATCCCGGTTATGCTGATCGGCGGCGGTTTAGCCGTTATTTTCAAGCCGCGGGGGACAACGCCGCCGGTTCCTCCGGCACCACCGGATTTCTATCCGCCCGAACCGGGCAAAAGCCCGCTGGATGCGAAGCCTCCTGCACCGCTGGAATCGACGCTCGATGAGCAGTTTGAGCAGAAGTTCGGCAAATCTGCCGGTGCCGGCGGGCGGGACTGGAATGATTATCTGCACAAAGACACGGAGGATGAAGACGAAGAACAGGGAGACTCCTCTTCTTCGTCGGATGCCCGGTGGCAGGAGAAGCAGGAACGCCATGAACGCAGACGCCAGGAGCGTCAGGAACGCCATGCCCGCCGCCACGGCGAATGGCATGAGGAGTTTCAGGATTCCGGGCAGGACAAAGAAACAACGAACCGCTCGGCTTTTATCGGGGATGTCCATATGGGCCGCGAGCATTTCCAGCTGAAACAAACCAATATTTCGCAGTTTATCGGGGATACAGTGCTGGATCTGACCAATGCGCAAATTCCTTACGGTGAGACCAAGATCAACATTTCCGCTTTTGTCGGTGATATTAAGGTTTATATTCCCGATGATATGAATCTTGGTGTATCGGTTAACGGCAGCTCGTTCATTGGTGATATGCAGGTGCTTGAGCAGTCGCGCAGCGGGTTCATGAGTAATGTGCAGTGCAAGACGCCTTATTATAAGGAAGCAGGTAAAAAAGTCCGCATTAACGTCAGCTGCTTCATCGGTGACATTAAAGTCAAAACGGTGGGCTAAATGGGGACGATCTTCAGCAATACGAAGTGGATGCTGCTGGTGTATTTCCTGCTTAGCGGCGGAGTAACTGCCGGACTGATGTATGCCGGGACATGCCTGGGCTATATCCGGGTGGTGGATACCCGCATGTGGCTGTACCTGTGTCTGGGCATTGTGCTCTTCACAGTGACTATCGGCTATATTGCCGGACAGCGGATTCAGCGGCGGATCGACCATCTGGATCTGAATATGCTTCAGGTAGCCAAAGGCAATCTGTCCGTACGGATGCCGGAGAGCGAAGACCAGTCTTTTGCCCGGGTATATCACGAATTCAATATTATGATGGATACTGTGGAGAAGAAGATGAAGCTTTTGCAGCAGCTGGGTGAACAGGAAGTCATCGAGAAGGAAAAGGCGGCGGAGAGCGCGGTACTGGAAGAGCGGAGGCGTATGGCCCGGGATCTGCATGATACGGTGAGCCAGCAGCTTTTTGCGATTCACATGTCCGCTTCTTCGCTGCCTAAAGTGCTTGAACGGAGCGCGGAGCACGGGCAGACGGTGATGGACCAGCTGATCAGCATGTCCCAGATGGCGCAGAAGCAAATGAGGGCATTGATCGCGCAGCTGCGTCCGGTGGAGCTGGAGGGGCGCAATCTGTTCGAGGCGCTGGAGAAATGGTTCCCGGATTACTGCCGCCAGAACGGGCTCAAGGGGGTAAAGGAGCTTGAACTGCAGGGTGAGCTGTCCGAAGCGATTGAGCATCAGCTGTTCCTGATTATTCAGGAGTCGATGGCGAACATCGTGAAGCATGCCGGAGCACGGGTAGTCAGCCTGTCGCTGCGTGAAGTGCCGCGCCAGGTTGTGCTGAGCATCAGCGATGACGGGCAGGGCTTCGAGCAGGTGCAGCATAAACAGGGCTCCTACGGACTTACCACCATGCGCGAGCGTGCCGAGAAGCTCGGCGGCCAGGTAGAGATTATCAGCCGTAAGGGGGCGGGAACGACGATCCGCGTACATATACCAAAGTTTGTGCAGGGCATCCCGGAGCCGGTTGATGCCGAATCTGAGTCTGATAGGGGGAGTACAGAATGAGTCTCATTAAAGTGCTGCTGGTGGATGATCATGATATGGTGCGGATGGGGCTCAAAACCTATCTGATGCTTGATCCAATGTTTGAAGTTATAGGTGAGGCAGCCAACGGGCATAAGGCGCTAGGCATGCTGCGTGAACTGGGGCATGATGCCCTGCCGGATCTGGTGCTGATGGATTTGATGATGCCGGTCATGAACGGGGCGGAGACAACGCGCGCAGTGCTGGCCGAATTCCCGGGTCTCAAAATTGTCATCCTCACCAGTTTCCTGGAGGATGATCTTGTTGTAGACGCGATCGAGGCAGGGGCAGTCAGCTATGTGCTCAAAACCGTCTCGGCAGAAGAGCTGATCTACGCGCTGCAAGGCGCGTACCGCGGCATGCCGGTGATGACCGGCGATGTCTCGCAGGCACTTACCCGAGGCATCCGCCAGCGTACCGTACAGGGCGACTCTTCCGGCTTGACCGAGCGGGAGAAGGAAGTTCTGCTGCTGATCGCTGAGGGCAAAACCAATAAAGATATCGGCGAGGAGCTGCATATCAGCATCAAGACGGTGAAGACGCATGTCAGCAACCTGCTGATGAAATGTGAGCTGGATGACCGCACCCAGCTGGCCATCTACGCCCACCGTAAGGGCTGGGCGCAGAGTTAGCTCCTTCAGGCCAGTGAATCCTGCGCAAAATACAACATTTTCCTTTACATATCGTCTATAATCGAAAATTGTTGTACGAAAGGCAGCATTCCAACTCGTTCAAACGGCTAAACGGGACGATTCTTGTATTTCGTATAGGCGTGTTGATTTCCCAAAAAAAGGGACGAAAAAGGCCGCCATTTCGGGTAATGGTAAGTACGACCAAACCAAACCGAAATGAGGCGACCTCATGAATAAATATACCCCATTTTTAGCCGTTTTCAAACAAGTGTTAACACCGGAAGAAGTCCAAATGGTGACCGGACAAACCAAGGACTACGTGGATAGAGGAACCAAAATGACCGTCGGGTTGCTGCTCGATTACTTTGTCCAAGCCTGCTACCACAAATGGGACGGATTCCGGCAGAGTGCCCGATTAGGCCCAAGCTTTGACTTGCCAGAAATTCATTACTCCACCCTTTCCGGCAAGGCCGGTGAAGTCCCTTACGAAATCTTCAAACGTATCTTTCAAATGCTCGTCACGAAATGTAACCGCCAAACCCGGCGGCATTTGAATCTTCCTAAAGATCTTTTGCTGATTGACTCGACTACGGTCACGGCGGCGAACTCTAGAATGCCTTGGGCCTCGTACAAAAAATTCAGAGGGGGTATTAAGCTGCATGTTGCTCTTTCGCATGGCCAGCGTTCACCCCTGAACGTGAAGGAATCGATCGCGAAGCGCAATGACGCTCCGTTTGGAGAAGTCTTGGCCGATACGGACTACATTTTGGTACAGGATCGGGCGTATGGAAAAATCAGCAGATTGGATCAATATGTGCTCCAGGGCCAGTCGTTTGTGATTCGGCTCAAAGACAATCTCCATTTGGTGAAGCCAAGAGAACTCCAGCGACCCGCAGAGGGAGAAACGAAAATTGTTCGTGATATTACTTGTTATATCGGTCAAGGGAAGTGCCAATCTGCTCAGCGCCACCGGGTCGTAGAATTTGAAAATGACCGGGGTGAAGTCGTACGGGTCGTGACCGATTTGAGAAAAGAGTCCGCTCATGTGATCGCTGAAATCTACAAGGCACGCTGGGAAATTGAAGTCTTTTTCCGCTGGATTAAACAGCATCTGAACGTGCCATGTCTATTTGGAACCACTGAAAATGCGGTATACAGCCAATTGTTTGTGGCCCTTGCTGTCTATGTGCTTCTGAAACGCGTTTATGATGAAATCCACCCCAACGTGCCTGCCTTTGCTCAACTGACCCTTTGGGAATTTATGCAGCATTGGCGTATATTTAGTCTTCCGCTGGAGTGGCAGGTTCAACTTAGTCTGCTCAGGAACAAAGGGGTTTTGGGGATTATATCCATCCCATAATATGGGGAATCAACAGGCCTGTATTTCGTACAACAATTCTCCGTAACATCCTGTTATCTAGGAAGCAAAGTTGCAATATGTACAATTTTCATGCCTATTGTACGTATGCGTGAAGCGGTAACCTTCAATACCCCCGGCGCTATAATGCCGGGGGATTTGCATGTCCTCTACGTCCGGCAATTGCCTCAACAGCCTCAGTAACCGCGTTTCCGGCGGTTCTCCCTCATATTCTCTTTTAAGTGTTCATATCTTTTATCTCCGCTTAAATTGTTTTTAATGTGACCTTAAGGTTTAAAGTACAAAATAAGAACAAGAAAACAAATAACACTTTGCCGGATGCGGCAGAGCGCGGGAGGAAAGAAAACATGGACGATAACAAAAACAATTACAATCGTGAGAACAACTTCAATCGTGATAATGAACCGGGACCGCAGCGGGAATGGGACAGTAAAGATAGCACTAACAGTAATTCATCAAACGAAGCAGGCTCTTCCTACTACTATTCCTATGGGCCGTTCAAATCCCTGAACAACGACGAGATGAATGGTGAAGATCCGCAGCACTATAACCGCCGGGAGCCGGAGCGTGTAGAGATCTCACCTCCGCAGCCGGTCAAGCCTTTACCTTACAGCACTTCGCTCCGTACCACAGGATATGACGGCAATGGCGGACGCGGCGGCAATCCTCCTGAGGGGGGCAATGGCTGGCAGTATAACCGTAAGCCGAAGAAGCCGGTTAAGGCGGTACTTATTTCTTTTCTTGCAGGAATGATTGTATTATCGGGTTCGATGTTCATGGCGGACCGGGGCAACTGGTTCACAGGCGATCAGGCAGTTACTGCTGCCGTTACGAATACAGCAGCTAAGACAGCGAACGGAAGTGCTACCATTACGCCTTCCACTTCCACAGCAGCACTGGTTACCGGATCGGGTGATGTATCCAGCGTAGTAGATGGGGTGGGACCGGCAGTTGTCAAAATTGAGACGCTGGTTAAATCAAGCAGCAGAAGCAGCAGTAATCCGAATATGAGCGATCCGTTCTCCCAATTCTTCTTCGGTGATCAGTTCGGCGGCAGCGGATCTTCCGGCTCCAATTCAGAATCCCAGCCGGAATCAAACAATTCGGATTCATCCCAGCTTACTCCTTACGGAATCGGCACAGGCTTCATTTATAATTCAGACGGTTATATTCTGACCAACCAGCATGTGGTGGATAATGCAGATGTCATTCAGGTTACGGTTGACGGCAATACCAAACCTTATGAAGCGAAATTGCTCGGCTCCAGCAAAGATCTGGACTTGGCAGTGCTCAAAATTGAAGGAACGGACTTCCCTACAGTGGCGCTTGGTGATTCCGACAGCATTAAGGTAGGTTCAGAAGTCGTAGCGATTGGTAACCCGCAGGGCTTTGACCACACCGTTACAGCAGGTGTACTGAGTGCCAAGGGCCGCAGTATTGATATTAATGAAGAAGACGGAAGCGGCACACGCAATTACAAGAACTTGCTGCAGACGGATGCTTCGATTAATCCAGGGAACTCGGGCGGACCGCTGCTTAACATGAACGGTCAGGTCATCGGGATGAATGTGGCGGTTAGCACAGACTCCCAGGGTATCGGTTTTGCTATCGCGGTCAATACCATTAAAGAAGTTGTAGAGAAACTGGAAGCCAATCAGGAAATTCCGAAAGAACCGGTACCATTCATCGGCGCTTCGCTGATGACCATTACCGATGAAGTCGCTAAGCAAATGGGCACTGACCTTAAAGAAGGCTCCGTAGTCGCCGAGATTGTCTTCAAATCTCCAGCGTATACCGCCGACCTCCGCCCTTACGATATCATCACAGGTGTGAACGGTACGAACTATGCCACCAGCCAGGATCTGATTACTTACATCCAGACGCTCAAAGTTGGCGATCAGGTGACACTGAATGTGGTTCGTGACGGTAAGAAGCTGGATCTTCCGGTAAAGATCGGCAATAAAAATGATTTTGACACGACTCAAACTCAGAAGCAATAAACACACCGGACGGTGAGCAGTACAGCGGAAGGGGAGACCCTTCCGTTTTTGCTGCATAGGCTGCGGGTAAACGGATTCATGATACAATATAGATATATGAACTGAACAATGGGGGCTGCTTGATGCGACCGAATATTCTAATTATTGATGACGATGAGAAAATTATATCCATGCTGCGCCGCGGGCTTGCCTTTGAAGGGTATGATGTCAAAACAGCCGCTAACGGGGCAGATGGGCTGCGTGCCGTTCTGAACAGCGATCCGGATGTGGTTATCCTGGATGTAATGATGCCGCAAGTGGACGGGTTTGAGGTATGCCGCCGTCTGCGTGAGGGCGGAAGCAGTGTTCCGGTACTTATGCTGACGGCCAAGGATGAGATTGAACACAGGGTCAAAGGGCTCGATCTGGGTGCGGACGATTATCTGGTGAAGCCGTTTGCTCTGGAGGAGCTGCTTGCCCGGGTAAGGGCACTGCTCCGGCGCAAAAGTGAGCAGGGCGGAGGCTCGGACCAGGCGGTTTCCTATGAGGATATCACACTGGATGTAGATTCGCGTGAAGTGACGCGTGCAGGCAAACGTCTGGAGCTGACGGCAAAGGAATTCGAACTGCTGCATCTGTTCATGCAGAACCCGAAGCGGGTGCTGTCCCGTGATCTCATCATGGATAAGATCTGGGGTTACGATTACAGCGGTGAATCCAATGTGCTTGAGGTATATATCGCAATGCTGCGCCAGAAGACGGAAGAGCATGGCGGCAAAAGGCTGATTCAAACGATCCGGGGAGCCGGCTACATCCTAAGAGGTGACTAATATGTCTATACGTTTGCGGCTGACTGCCTGGTATTCAGGGATTCTGGCCATAATGCTGCTGGCCCTGTCCGCGTTAATCTACGGGTTTGTCTATATTAATACGTACGGTGACTTGAAGGACCGTCTTAAGAATCAGGCCAATCAGATCGAACTGCAGCCGGTTACTTATTATGACGGAACTTCCAATCTGTATGTGGGCGGAAGTCTGGAAGGCCAGAATTTATTTGCACAGTTGTATATATATGATATTTCGCGGATTGTTCCCAATAATAACATGAAGACGTTTGATCTTCGGTTCAATATTCCGGAACAAGCCGCTATAGTCAGCCAACAGGGCTTTGTTAGAGAGAGCTACCAAGGAAATTCTTTCTTAATCTATCAGCGGGCTGTTGATATTCCGGGGTATGAAGGCAATCCTGCTGCAGTCCTGCAAATGGCCGCGTATACAGGTGAGCAGGATCGGCTGATGCTGAGACTGAAGAATATCCTGCTCGTTGGCTCTTTTGCGACTCTGATCGCAGCCTTCACCTTCGGGCTGTTCCTGGCCCGCAAAGCAATGAGTCCGATCGGCAAGGTTATTGAGGCGGCAAACGGGATACAGACCGGGACGGATCTGAGCTCGCGCATTGAATACGACGGACCGCAGGATGAGATCGGGCGGCTGATTGAGACGGTGAACAGTATGCTCGGGCGGATGGAAGGCTTCTATACGGGGCTGGAGGAGGCCTATGCCACGCAGCGCCGCTTCGTCTCGGATGCTTCGCATGAGCTGCGGACACCGCTTACAACGATTCGCGGAAATATTGATCTGCTGGAGAAGATATGGGAGATGGAGCCGGATGACAGCCGGATGACCGAGGCGGAAATCCGCCAGCTCTCCATTGAATCGGTGAAGGATATTGCTGATGAATCCAAGCGTATGAGCCGGCTGGTGGCGGATATGCTCTCTCTGGCCAGAGCGGATACAGGCCGGACCTTTGATATAGAGCCGGTAGCGCTGGAGCCGATGATGACCGAAGTAGCACGCCGTGCTTCCTTCCTGCCGCGTCAGGCGGAGTGGTCTGTGGGCGAAATGGGCCAGTTGAACGGCAAATATATTCTTGGCAACAAGGACTATCTGCAGCAGATGTTGTTCATCTTCATTGATAATGCTTTTAAATACACGCCTGCGGGTGAGGTTACGCTGGATGCCGTCTTTTATCAGAACCAGGTGGGAATCCGTATCTCGGATACCGGAATCGGGATGGATAAGGACGAAGTGCCGCACATCTTTGACCGTTTCTACCGTGCGGATGAATCTAGAGGAATTACCGAAGGGATCGGTCTGGGGCTGTCCATCGCCAAATGGATAATTGATGAGCACGGCGGTTCTGTAGAGGTGGTCACACGGCAGGGGGAAGGGACGACTTTTGTGATCTGGATGCCGCTTCTCTTTGCCCCGCCGCTGGAATAGGGTATAATTAAACGGTTCCTATTACAGCAGTCATTGACAGCAGAAAGCGGTGAATCATGGAAGTCATCAAAATTTCTCCCCGGGGCTATTGCTACGGCGTCGTCGATGCTATGGTAATGGCACGGCAGGCCGCACAAAATCTTGATTTGCCACGGCCGATTTATATATTGGGCATGATTGTGCATAACAGCCATGTCACGAACTCCTTTGAGGATGACGGAATCATTACGCTGGACGGGCATAACCGTCTGGATATTTTGGATAAAATAGAAAGCGGGACGGTTATTTTCACTGCTCATGGTGTGTCGCCCGAGGTACGCAAGATAGCACGGGCCAAGGGGTTAACCACAGTCGATGCCACTTGTCCCGATGTAACAAAGACTCATGACCTCATCAAGGAAAAGGTTGAAGAGGGCTACGAGGTTATCTACATCGGCAAGAAAGGTCATCCTGAGCCGGAAGGTGCGGTGGGGATTGCCCCTCAGCATGTCCATCTGATTGAGAAGGAAGATGAAATTGCCGGTCTCTCGGTCCCTTCCTCGCGTATTGTAATTACGAATCAGACCACCATGAGCCAGTGGGATATTAAGCATATTATGAAAAAACTGCTGGAGACCTTCCCGGGAGCCGAGGTCCATAATGAGATCTGTATGGCAACCCAGGTCCGCCAGGAAGCGGTAGCGGAGCAGGCCGGCCAGTGTGAGCTGGTCATTGTTGTCGGTGATCCGCGCAGTAATAACTCTAACCGTCTGGCACAGGTGTCGGAAGAAATTGCCGGTGTACCGGCTCACCGGATCTCAGATGTATCTGAGCTGAATAGGGATTGGCTGAAGGGAATTACCAAGGTAGGGGTAACCTCAGGCGCTTCTACGCCAACGCCGATTACCAAGGAAGTTATCAATTATCTGGAGCAGTATGACGAATCGAACCCCGAGACCTGGGAGATCAAACGTACGGTGAATATGGCGAAGCTTCTGCCGCCTGTGAAGAACAAGAGTACGAGTGCTACCTGACATGATAGCAATTATGAACTTATAGAATAGGTATAGCGGCAGTGTGGCCTGTAACCGGGTATGCTGCCGTTTTTCTCGTTCCTGGGCGCTAGCCGCTCCTGCGAGCATGTGCCGTGATAAAGTTAGTGAGTTATTGATTTTACCTCCGGCGGTTTTGTTATATATAGCCTATTGGGGTTGACTGGAACGGAAACTTGCGGTAAAATCACTTTAGTGCTTAAAAGCGTACACGCGTCGTAGCGAGATAGTATCAAATTTAAATTGATTGTACCCGTTTATAAGAATAAGTGTCCAAAAAGGGGAGCTATAATATGATCGTTATTACATCCAACCAAACACCGCAGGATCAGGTAAATGATATTATTGCCATAATTGAAAAAGAAGGCTTGCAGGTACATCTCTCAAGGGGAGCAGATCATACTGTGATCGGTCTTGTCGGCGGCGTGACGCCGAAGCTGGCCGAGCATCTGCGCCAGATGAAGGGCGTCGAGAACGTCGTGAAGATTACCAAGTCCTATAAGCTGGCAAGCCGTGATTTCCATCCGGAGGATACGGTTATCGATATCCGCGGGGTGAAGATCGGCGGAGAGAATCTCGTCATTATGGGCGGCCCTTGTGCCGTGGAATCCCCGGAGCAGATTGATGAAATCGCACGGCTTGTTAAGGCTTCCGGCGGCCAGGTGCTGCGCGGCGGTGCTTTCAAGCCACGTACCGGACCTTACAGCTTCCAGGGTGTGGGTGTAGAAGGTCTTACGATGATGGCTGAAGCCGGTAAACGCCACGGCCTGTTGACCATCACGGAAGTGATGACACCGGAGTATGTAGATATCTGTGCGGAGCATGCGGATATTCTGCAGGTAGGCACACGTAACATGCAGAACTTTGACCTGCTGCGCAAGCTGGGAACCTGCGGGCGTCCCGTCCTGCTGAAACGCGGGTTCAGTGCGACTTACGATGAGCTGCTGAATGCAGCAGAGTACATTCTCGCCGGAGGCAACCGTGATGTCATGTTATGTGAGCGCGGAATCCGGACTTTTGAAACCTACACACGCAATACGCTGGATCTCTCAGCTATTCCTGTGCTGCAGAACCTCAGCCATCTGCCGGTGATTTCTGATCCAAGCCATGGCACTGGACGCCGTGAGCTGGTTGCGCCTATGGCCAAGGCTTCGGTTGCTGCGGGAGCCAATGGTCTGATCATCGAGATGCACACCGACCCTGATAATTCAATGACAGGTGACGGAGTGCAGTCTCTGTTCCCGGAACAGTTCGACAGCCTGCTTAGAGATCTTGAGAAGCTGGCCCCGCTTGTCGGACGCAAGTTCTCTCCTTCACTGGAAGCAGCCCCGGTAGTTTGAATTTCAAGTGCGGATTAGCTTCTTACAGGCCCTCTTCTCCCGCTTTGGGCGGAGGAAGGGGGCTATTTTTATTGAATATAGGACAAAGGTGACATGGGAATCGGATGAACAGAGTTTTTTCACCAAAGCGTCAGAATATCTTACATTGTCGTAAGAAATACCTGACATAAGCATTGACGATGTTAGGTTTGAGATTTATAATGACGACAGCAAAAAAATAAAAACAAGAACATTTGATACTGTGAGCGGCCTAATGTTCGGAACTTGGGGAGGAATAAAGCATGTCGGTTGAAAAAGTATTGCAGACGATCAAGGAGAACAATATCGAATGGGTGGATTTCCGGTTTGTAGATTTGGGTGGACGTGCTCACCATATCTCGTTGCCAGCATCCGCAGTTGAAGAAGAAACATTTGAGAATGGTGTAGCATTTGATGGTTCTTCCATTACAGGTTTCCGTGGGATTGAAGAGTCGGATATGGTAATGATGCCTGATCCAAGCACTACATACATCGATCCTTTTACAGCTCACCCAACGCTTAACATCATGTGTGATATTTTCACACCGGATGGCGAACGTTACGAGCGTGACCCGCGCGGTATCGCTGTGAAGGCTGAAGAGTTCCTGCAATCCAGTGGTGTAGGTACAGTTGCATTCTTCGCACCTGAATCCGAGTTCTTCATCTTCGATGACGTTCGTTATGAGAGCGGAATGAACAGCTCCTCCTACTTCGTAGATTCCGAAGAAGCAGCTTGGAACACTGGCCGTAAAGACGAAGGCGGCAACCTGGCATTCAAAGTTGGCGTTAAAGGCGGATACGTGCCTGTAGCTCCAGTAGATTCCCAACAGGATATCCGCAGTGAAATGTGCCGTTTGCTTGCTGAAGCAGGCCTTGAAATCGAACGCCATCACCATGAAGTGGCGACTGCAGGCCAGGCGGAAATCAACTTCCGTTTTGACACCCTGAAGAAAACAGCTGACAATCTCCTAACTTACAAATACATTGTACAGAACACTGCACGCCAATACGGCAAGGTAGCAACCTTCATGCCTAAGCCACTGTTCGGCGATAACGGTAGCGGTATGCACGTTCACCAGTCGATCTTCAACGGCAGCGAGCCATTGTTCTACGAAAAAGGCTCTTATGCTAACCTGAGTGAATTGGCTCTGCACTACATCGGCGGTATCCTGTATCATGCTCCTGCATTGATCGCGCTGACTAACCCAAGCACCAACTCGTTCAAACGTCTGGTTCCTGGTTATGAAGCACCGGTCAACCTGGTTTACTCCAAGGGTAACCGTTCCGCTGCTGTCCGTATACCGGTAGCTGCTGTAACTCCTAAGGGCTGTCGTATTGAATTCCGTACACCGGACTCCACGGCTAACCCATACCTGGCATTCTCCGCAATGCTGATGGCGGGTCTGGACGGAATCAAGAAGAAGATCAACCCTGAAGAAATGGGTTATGGTCCACTGGACAAGAACATCTACGAATTGTCTGATGCAGACAAAGAGAAGATCCGCAGCGTTCCAGGTACACTGGACGAAGCGCTTGATGCTCTGGAAGCTGACTACGAGTTCCTTACAGAAGGCGGCGTATTCACTAAGGACTTCATCGATAACTACATCGCTCTGAAACGTTCTGAAGCGCAAGCCGTTGCGATTCGTGTTCATCCGCATGAATACTCCCTGTACTTTGATGTATAAGATAAGTTAACTTGAATAGAGCTTGATGAAGAAGCCTCCAGGATCATTTGATTCCGGGGGCTTTTTCTGTTGTGTTCGTACGGGAGTAACTGGTATGGCCACAAATGATTGTAGTATAGCGGCATTGGCGGAAACGGGCGGTTGCAAAGGCCGGGCTGCTGATCGGTCTGGGGCGGAGGATCATCAGTAATTTAACGCGGACTGAGAGGACTCTATTTCGTCAAAAAGCCTCCTAACGAGGCCCAAACAGACTGAGATTCCGTTATGTATTTCATTCGAGCCCGAAAGGAGGGGGAGATGCTTATATAAGCGAATCTGAATCCGCTTGGCAAGTGAATCCCCTGGATTTGTTCAAATAACGGATTCTCATTCCAACTCACTAACTTAGGGGATGTGGAGAGTCCAGTCTGGCATGGCCTGATGATTGGTCGCGATTTCGTAATTTTTCGTGTTATTTAATAGATTATATTCTATAAAATCTCAACTTGATTATATATAACGTTTACATTTCGCATGTATTTCAGATATGTGAAATTTCAGGCGTGTTTGTACTATATTTAGGCCAGATTTATATATAATATAAGTCTGATAACGAAAGTGGTTTCGTAATTGATGAAATACACATAAAAGGCTGTGATATCAGCTTTTATGGTAACTATTTTGCACATCAAAGAACATGAAAAAAACCTTTACAAAGATTTATAACGATGCAATAATGAAAAACGAAACCGATTTCGGAAAGTGTGATTAAAAATGCAATCTATCTTTGTATTATAGAGAGGATGAATACAGTGAATCACGATCACAAGATAAAATCAGGCTGGAGCTTCACCGGCAATAATGGGGATTTCAGATTGGAGCAGCCGGACCGGAGCAGTTTTTTATATTTTCCGCTGGTGAATGAGGGGGGCATGATGTCCTCGGTCAGCCCGAAGCTGCATGGTCAGGTGACTTCAGGTCATAATACATTCCTTACTCCGCCGCTCTCCGTGGAGGATCTGCATAATTCCCGCGCTTCCCGCAATTTCTGGGTATATATCGAAGGACAAGGCGCATGGTCAGCTACGGGAGACTCCGCCCGGCAGAATGCTGCGGTATATGGCGAGGGTGCTGACGAATCTCTGCTGGAAGCCGGGCTGTTATGGCATAAAGTGTCCCGCAACAATAAGGAGCTGGGGTTAGGAGCACAGATCACGAGCTTCGTACCCTGCGGCAATGACAAAGTAGAGCTGATGAAGGTTGTGCTGACAAACAGCGGCACGAAGGAGCTCACGCTGACTCCGACGGCAGCCATTCCGCTGTATGCGCGTTCTGCAGATGATCTGCGGGATCACCGTCATGTTACTTCGCTGCTGAACCGGACTTATACTTCCGCTTACGGTGTGGAGGTACAGCCAGCACTTTCCTTCGACGAACGCGGGCACCGTGTAAATCATACCTCTTACGGTGTGTTTGGTGCTGCGGAAGGCGGAGCACAGCCGGTTGGCTTCTTCCCGGTGCAGGAGGAATTCATCGGTGAAGGCGGAAGTCTGGACTGGCCGGAAGCGGTGGTGCGCAATCTGGCTCCGGAGATAGGTGAAGGGGGCGGAATACACAAGGAAGGGTATGAAGCGCTTGGCGGACTGCGTTTTGCAGAGGTTACACTTGCTCCGGGACAGAGCCATTCCTATGTAGTTGTACTTGCGATAGAGAATGACAGAATCGGCGTGCCGGCTTTGATGGCCAAGTACGGCTCAACCGAGGCTTTTGATACATTATTGGAGGAGAGTAAGACCTTCTGGGCGGAAAAAGTGAATACCGTAGAATTCCATACGGGAGATCATGCTGCTGATGAATGGATGAAATGGGTTACTCTGCAGCCCGTGCTGCGCAGACTGTACGGTAACTCCTTCCTGCCTTATCATGACTATGGAAGAGGCGGCCGCGGCTGGCGTGATCTCTGGCAGGACTGTCTCGCTCTGCTGATCATGGAGCCTGCTGATGTGCGTAGCCTGCTGCTGAACAATTATGCCGGTGTCAGAATCGACGGCAGTAATGCAACGATCATCGGGCAGCAGCCTGGTGAATTCATAGCAGACCGTAATAATATTCCCCGCGTCTGGATGGATCACGGCGCATGGCCATTCCTCACTACGATGCTGTACCTCGATCAGAGCGGTGATCTCGACTTCCTGCTGCAGGAGCAGACCTATTTCCGGGATTCCTTCATGAGCCGCTGCAGGGAACGCGATACGTCATGGGAGCCTGGAGCCGGCAGCAGCCTGCAGACTTCAGCAGGTGAAGTGTATACAGGCACCATTCTGGAGCATATCCTGCTGCAGAATCTGGTTCCATTCTTCAATGTGGGTGAGCATAACAATATTCTGCTTGAAGGCGCTGACTGGAATGACGGGCTGGATATGGCTGCTCAGCGGGGGGAGAGTGTAACCTTCACAGCCTTCTATGCCAGCAATCTGCTGGATCTCTCCCGGCTGCTGATCACGCTTAAGGAACGTACCGGAGGAGATACCCTGGAGCTTGCGGAAGAAATGACGCTGCTGCTGGATTCGCTTGGCGAATCCGTTAATTATGAATCTATTCCTGCCAAACACGGGCTGCTGGACCGCTACTATGGCGCAGCACCGAATAAGGTTAGCGGAATCCGTGTCCAGCTGAAGCTGGAACAGGTTGCAGCGGATCTGGCCCGCAAAGCAGAATGGATCTTCGATCACCTGCGCCGCAATGAATGGGTAGAAAGCGGGCATGGCGACGGCTGGTTCAACGGCTATTACAATAACGACGGGGAACGTGTGGAGGGTGAGTTCGCTGAAGGTACCCGCATGACGCTGACGGGGCAGGTCTTCCCGCTGCTGGGTCATGCTGCTGCACCGGAGCAGATTTCAAGCATTGTCTCGGCAGTGGAACGCAATCTGTTCGATGACAAAATCGGCTACCGTCTGAACAGCAACTTCGGCGGTATTCAGCAAAATCTAGGCCGTGCCTTCGGCTTCGCTTTTGGCCACAAAGAGAATGGAGCCATGTTCAGCCATATGACTGTAATGTATGGGAATGCGCTGTATAAACGCGGATTTGTTAAAGAAGGACGCAAGGTACTCGATTCGCTGTACAGCCTGAGCGCGAACTTTGAAGTCAGCCGGATGTACCCGGGTATCCCGGAATATATCAATGAGCAGGGTAGAGGGATGTATACGTATCTGACCGGTTCGGCAAGCTGGATGCTGCTGACGATGGTCACAGAGGTATTTGGTGTCAAAGGCAGGCTGGGCGATCTGCTGCTGCAGCCGAAGCTGGTTAAAGAACAGTTTGATGCCGAAGGCCGCGCTTCTATCAAAACTATTTTTGCCGGACGTGAGCTGAAAGTCGTCTATACGGCTTCAGGAAGCGTTGAATACGGAGAGTACCAAATACATGCCGTGAAGCTAAACGGGGCTGAGGTAACGCTTCAGCGCGTCTCAGAAGGGGCTATGATCTTACGTAGTCTGCTGAGTGCCCTCCCTGAAGGCCAAATCCATCTGCTTGAGGTTGAACTGGCGTAACGCCGGAAGATAGGAATTTAAGACGCCTGCTCTGCCGGTCCGCCGGGAGCGGGCGTTTTCATATGAGATGCCCTATATATGGTGCAGTAGCTGCTCATAAGAGTGTAACTTCAGGATAACCGCAGAAATAGCAGCCGGAAGCTTGTGTAATCACAGCCGTAACGGGTAAGCTTAGAATCCATAGGTCAAGCATAGATCGATCATAGGCCAAACATAGAAAGTGGAAAGGAAGGGCATTAAATGGCACATATTCTATCAAACGGAATACTTACAGTGGAGATCGCAGAGCCGGGAGCATATAGCGGCACCCGGTTTGATTGGAGCGGATTTATTACAGGAGTGACTCTGGAGCAGGGGGGACATTCCTTTTGTGTGCCGGAGAGTCTGGTTCCGGGACAGGGCAGCGGAGGTATAGGCCTGTGCAATGAGTTCGCCATTTCCCGGGCAATCGGCTATGAGGAAGCAGCTGCCGGGGAGTGGTTCCCGAAGCCTGGGGTCGGGCTGCTGCAGAAGCAGAGCGATGAAGCATACGATTTTTTCGGGAAGTATCCCCTCGTTCCCTTCATCATTCATGAAGAGCTCAGCAGGCATTCGGTCACTTACACCGTCCAGCCGATGGAGTGCCGGGGTTATAGTATGCGGCTGATTAAGACGATAACGCTGAATGAGGACCGGCTGGATATTACCTACGAGATTGAGAATGTAGGAGACAAGCCGCTGCGCATAGAGGAATATATTCATAACTTTGTCGGGATCAACGGTGCGGCTGTCGGCGGAGAATATGAGCTGAGACTGCCGGGCATGCTCCGGATTGCAGCACCGGAGTCCTCATATACGGACAATTTGCTGAGCCTGTCCGGTAACAATCTTACGTGGAAGGAAGAGCCGGACCGTCCGTTCTATTGTCGGCTGGAGGGCTGGGAGAACGCGGCGGCTGATTATTATTGGGAGCTCGTCCATAAGCCAAGCGGTGCCGGAATCCGGGAGAGCGGGGATTTCACGGCGGAGCGGATCATTCTATGGGGTGAAAAACATGTAATTTCTCCCGAAGTTTTTATTGACATCACCATTTTACCGCGTCACAGCAAGGGTTGGAAGCGCAGCTATCAATTTTTTGCCTCTTGAAGCGTGTCTAGCTTACCTCCTATGTGAATAATTATACTTGCTGCTGTTTAATGTTATCTGCTATCATAGCGATATCCATATTCATAGGAGAGAAAGGGTGGGAGCAATTTTGAGCAAGAGAGCATACAATTTTAATGCCGGTCCGGCAGCATTGCCGCTTACAGTATTGGAACGTGCACAAGCGGAGTTTATTGAATTCCGGGAGAGCGGAATGTCCATTATGGAGATGTCGCACCGCGGAGCTATATACGAATCCGTGCATAATGAAGCTCAGGAACGCCTGCTTTCGCTCCTCGGCAATCCACAAGGCTACAAGGTAATGTTCATTCAAGGCGGAGCAAGCACACAGTTTGCTATGGTGCCGATGAACTTCATCTCTGCAGGCCAGGTCGGCAGCTATGTCATGACAGGAAGCTGGGCTGACAAGGCCCTGAAGGAAGCCAAGCTGACAGGCGGCGGGCATGTTGCCGCATCCTCAGAGGATAAGAAGTTCCTGGCGATTCCGGAGCTTGACAGCATCAAGGCTGCGGACAATGCCGCTTATCTGCATATTACATCGAATGAAACGATTGAAGGGACACAATATGCAGAGTATCCGGATGCCGGTTCTATTCCGCTGATCGCAGATATGTCCAGTGACATACTGAGCCGTTCCTTCGACATCAACAAATTCGGTCTGATCTATGCCGGTGCGCAAAAGAATCTCGGACCTTCAGGCGTCACTGTAGTGATCGCCAAGGAAGAGCTGATTTCCAGTTCTCCTGCGAATATTCCGACGATTCTGCGGTATGATACACATTATAAGAACAACTCTCTCTACAATACGCCGCCATCCTTCTCTGTATATATGGTTAATGAAGTGTTAAAATGGATTGAGGAACAGGGCGGGCTTGCCGGTACCGAAGCCAAGAACCGTGATAAAGCAGGTCTCCTCTATGACTATATCGACGGCAGTGACGGCTTCTACCGCGGAGTTGCGGAAGAAGGCAGCCGTTCCATTATGAATGTAACGTTCCGGATGCAATCGGAGGAGCTGGAGAAGCAGTTCATCAAAGCTTCTGAAGCGGAAGGCTTTGTCGGCCTCAAGGGCCACCGTAGCGTGGGCGGCTTGCGTGCCTCCATCTATAATGCCGTTCCTCATGAGAGCGTTAAGGCGCTTGTCGATTTCATGAAGCATTTCCAGCAAACCCAAGGTTAATGAAAGAACGCTCCTGACCTTCCGCCTGGTGGCGGAGGGTCTTCTTCTTGCCCGCAGCTCAGGATTTCCGGGCTCCGCCTTGTATCTGGAGCCATCATCAAGAATTCATTACAGGGCCAAGTAAGTCTTTAGGACCCTACAGAGAGGAAGCATCCGAATTATGGCATTACACATTGTGCTGGTAGAACCGGAAATTCCGGCGAACACAGGCAATATTGCCCGCACCTGTGCGGCTACAGGAACCCATCTCCATCTCGTACGTCCCCTCGGTTTCCGTACAGATGATGCAACACTGAAACGTGCCGGACTCGATTATTGGCATGCGGTAACCATTGAGTATCATGATTCCTTCAGTGAAGTACTTGAGAAGTATAAGGAGGGCCGCTTCTTCTACGCCACGACAAAGGCGGAGAAGCGTTATACGGATTTCACCTTTCAGGATGGTGATTTCTTTGTGTTCGGCAAGGAAACCAAGGGATTGCCCGCAGATATTCTGGAAGCGGGCAAGGAAACCAGAATGCGCATGCCGATGAGCGAAGCCGTAAGGTCGCTTAATTTATCTAATTCTGCAGCGATTATTGTTTATGAAGCACTCCGGCAGATGGATTTCCCGCAACTTTTCTAAAAGTTGACATTAATTTTTATTTTTTTCAGCAGGATTCGACATTTTAGTAACGAAATAGTTAATTAGTGCCGAAATAAGTAGTATAGAACGTGAACATAAGAATGAGAGTTCTCATTCTTATGTTCACCTTATGTAGCTACTATTATCAGTTGAACAGGAGAGTGTAAGTTAGATATGAAACCTGCTGGCGTTGTACGTAAAGTAGATCAGCTGGGTAGAATTGTTCTGCCTAAGTCCCTGCGTAAAAGGTATTCAATGAATGAAGGGGACCCTGTAGAAATTCTGGTTCAGGGCGATCACATCATTCTGGAGCGTTACCGTCCTAAGTGTGTCTTTTGCGGAGGTATGGAAGGCGTAAGCGAATATAAAGACCGTTATATTTGTGCAAGCTGCCTTTCGGAAATGACTCAATTGCCAAGACACGCGTAAGTCTAAACAGCATTACTGTCTACATAGGAGAAGCGCTGAACGGCGTCCTGTAACAGGGCTGCTGTTTGGAAAAGCTTTTCTTGAAAGCCAATGGAAACGGCTTTGCCGTCCTTTGACAAGGACGGTGCCGTTTCAGCAAGAAAAAAGAGCGCCGCACATCAGTGCGGTGCTCCTTTTTTTGTAAACGCTCAGCGGACTCATAAGCCCTTGGTCTTGTCGTCGTTGTAGGAAGAAGTAAGGATGCCGGCCAGAAACAGCAGAAAAACCAGGGTCACGATCCAAAAAGTCAGGGAGAACGACATGCTGTGCACCTCCGTTAGTGACTGTTATTCGTTAATCTGATTATACGCTTTCATTCCGCAAAAATAAATGGAAATGTGATTTATGGCATTGACGAACTTCGAGTTGCTTACTTAAAGAACAGGAAGTTCGTCGGTACACGCCGCAAATTGCCGTCAGAAGGCTTATTGATTACCTTCCCCCGGAAGATCAGCGAGGAAGAACCGCCTCCATCGAGATTGTAGGCATCAATAACGCCAAGGTCATACAGCTTGTCCTGAAGCTCTGCCAGAGTAGCCCCGGAATTGCCGTTCTCGTCATAACCGTCGGCCACCAGAATGAGCAGCTGATCATCCTTGAAGTTGCCGATCACGGTGCGCGGTGCGCGCTTCGGCGTGATCTGCCATTTCTGCGGGATCACAGTCTTGGTGTGATTCTTCAGCAGAACAGGCACGAAGGTGGCGCCAAAAACGGGCTCCAGCTGATCCAGCTGTGCCCGGCTGCTGAACTTGCCTCCGATCAGCTGCCCGGACTTATTCAGGCCGACGAAGCTGAGATCTTTGTAGCTGGGTTCGAAGCCATACAAATACTGGCCGCCGACAATGGTTGTAGACAGCGGATAACGTTTGCCGTTCTGATCGGCGAACCCGCCGGCGTTAATGCCGGCGGATGCACCATAGCGGTTCACGGCCTGCATGGTGGTCTCGGATGCGCCAGTGCCGTCACCGGCCAGACTCATCTTCATGGCGGCAGGATCTTTCAGCCTGATCTTTAGCGCGTATGCTTTATAGTTTCCGGGGTTCAGCCGGTACAATTCAATGGTAATCCTGTCACTGGTAATTACATCGGCAGGTATGCCCAGCCGGGAGGTAATCCGGTTATTGTAGATCCGCTCCGGGCGGGAAGTCTGGGCTGCCGCCGTATTGACCAGCGCATTCATGGCATTCGTGGTCTGCTTGTACAGCAGGGCACTGGCACTGATCGAATTGATGGTGTAAGACGCATAGCTCTTGGCTACGGCCAGATCCTGCTTAAGCTTAGCGGTCTCACTAACAGGGCCGGAGACAGCAATAAAGGGCCCGGTATCCAGCTTGAGGTTGAGCGGCGGCTGATACAGCCACAGGCAGAGCAGCAGTCCGAACAGCGGCGCGGTCAGGAGCATGAAGAAGCGGTTTACTCTTTTGACAGGAGTCATCATTTGAGCAGATCCATCTCTTTCTTAAGCGCATCCAGCTGTTTCTTGACCTCGCTTAATTGCGTATACAGTTTGTTGCTGTTGTCCGTCTTGTTGCTGGCGTTATCTTTGGTGAAGGTCAATAATTCATTAAAGGTCTGCACGGTACTCTGCAGTTCCTTCACCTGTTCGGTCAGGACGGAGATCTTGGATTCATAATCGGTCTTCAAAACGGTAAGCTGCTGCTGGCTTTGTGATCCAAGCTCGCTCAGCACCTGATCTTTCAGATGGTTCGTGTAGCTGTACACGGCATAAACGCCGAGTGCAATCATCAAAATCCAAAACAGTAGAAACCATTTTACGGAAGGTCCGCTTCTCTCTGCGCTCCGGCGCGAGTGTACCCGGGTCGATTCCGCTAGCGGTTGCATTTCATCACCTCAAGCCATTTTTTTTCAAGTCCCCATTCTATCAGACTTTTACTATTTTCGCAAAAGTGAAAGAGCTTGTGAAAACAAGAAAAAGTAATTGCATCCAGTTAAACTACTGCGATACAATTTCTATAGATTGGAATATCTGAGGGGCGTATTCAAGGTAAAAGTAGGAAGAACAGACAAGACATCATAGTTCCTTGCTTGCGTGTTAACCGGAAACGCTTATCGCGCTTTCCATTCTGGTAAATTATATAGATAGCAGGAGGTCTGGGCATTGATGAAAGTCTGGCGGGTGGTCATCGTGGGATGTCATCCCACAAGTATGTTGGGAACAAAATTGATTCTGGAAGAAGGGGGCGAGCTGGAGGTTGCAGGTATGTATTCCACCTGGAGCGAATGCGTTTCCATGGTGCGGGATACCGGGCCGGACCTGGTACTCAGTGATTATCAAATGCCGGAGGGAACGGTAGAGGATGTTCTGCCAGAGATGAAGCAGAGCTCCCAGAGCTCCCATTTCATAATTATGACTGAAGAGAACGATAAAGAAATGTTTCAGCCACTGATTGAGCTTGGAGCCAGCGGAGTACTGTCCAAGGCGGCGACTCCGAATCAGCTGCTGCAGATGATTAGTGGAATCCGTGAAGGCTTCCTTTCCATTCCGCTTGAATGGATTGAGAAGGGGCTGCGTCCGGTGACCTCTTCCAGAGGGCTGGACGCTGTAATGCAGCTGACACAGACAGAGATGTTTATTATGGAACGCATTGTGCAAGGGATTACATACGATAAGATTGCCCTGGAAATTGAAGTCAGCCGCCGCTCGATCGATAACTATCTACGCAAGATTTATGTTAAGCTGGAAGTATCTACGAGGGCACAGGCGATCGAGAAATTCGCCCTATTCTCAAGACAGACGAAGCAAATCTACGCCTAATCCCCGTATAACGACATAATGCCGTCCGGGCTGGAATATTCTTTAACCAGGGTAAAGGGGGGAGCGTATGAAGTATGAATTTTCTGCGCGCGCACATACGTTGTTGTCATCACCACTGCTGAGTATCCGCAAACAGACGCGGCGCGGCACACTGATCTCACTGGCGGAAGAGCTGCCGGCGGAGGAATTATTCCCGTTGCCGCTATTGTCAGAAGCGGCGTCGATAGTGATTTCAGCAGATGCCGGAGCTCTGCAGTACGGCGATCCCGAGGGCTATGGCCCGCTGCGGGAGTGGCTTACCGGAGATTGGCTGGGAGGCAAAGGGGTAAATGTGGCCGAAGGCGGAGTTCTTCTGACAACGGGAAGCCAACAGGCCATCGATTTGCTGGCCAGAGTCTATATAGATCCCGGTGACCGGGTGCTGGTCGAGAATCCGACCTCTCCGGGCATTCTGCAGGCGCTACGGATGCAGGGAGCCGTGATCATTCCGGTGCAGGGGGATAAGGACGGCCTGCTGCCCGATCATCTGCGCAGCGGAATCCGCCAGCACCGGCCCAAAATGCTGTTTGCCACGCCGAGCTTTACCAATCCGAGCGGTGTGCTGTGGAGCCTTGCACGGCGCAAGGAAATCCTTGAGCTGTGCACCTCGCATAACGTGCTGATTATTGAGGATGATTCGTACGGTGATCTGCATTTCCAGCGTTATGATGAGCATCCATCTCTGAGATATCCTTCCCTCTACGCGCTGGAGAATGTCAGCGAGGGCGGGCATGTGCTGTATATCGGTTCATTCAGCAAAACGGTTGCGCCGGCGCTGCGGACGGGCTGGGCGGCGGGAAGCCGCGAACTGATCGGGATGATGACCGCTGCGAAGCAGATGGCGGACTGGCAGTCCAGCTCGCTGAACCAGCGGCTGCTGCATCATCTGCTTAGTGTAAGCGCCTTTGATCTGCGGGAGCATATCACCCTGCTGAACCGGGAATACAACACCCGCCTGAAGCTGATGGCCGAGCTTCTGAAGCGCCCGGCCTGGAAGAGCAGCGTTTATGATATGCCGGTTGGCGGGATGTTCCTCTGGGTGTCGCTGCCGGAGGGGCTGGATGCCATGGCACTGCTGCGTGTCTCATTGGCTAAAGGCGTAGCCTTTCTGCCCGGACCGCTCTGCAGTGTAAGCGGAGGCTCGGACCGGATCCGGCTTAACTTCAGCCACCCCGGCCGGGATGAGCTGCTGCTGGGCATGAATCTGATGAGTGAAGCGGTATCGGAGTTTACGGCGCGGAGCTGAGAGTGACGGGAATAACCGGAGCATGATATAGAAGAAGGATGACTGCTTGCCATGGAATGGCGGGCGGTTGTCCTTCTTTTTTTGGGCTGAGTGTCGAATGTATTTCAAACCCAAGGAACCGGAGCTGAAAGAAAATGAAAATAAACAAACCATATAGGTTGGCAGCTTGTATTGCAGTATTGCTACTGGGAGGATGCAGCAGTAATCCGCAACCACCGGATGCGGCTGTACCCACTGAAACCGCAGGACCAGCCTCTGGCACTGGTGAAACGGGCCGTTCGGCTTTAGATACTCCTGTATGTGAGGAACCGGTCAACAAGCTGCACTACAGCCGGAATCAGCTCCAGGAGATCCGGGAAGCGGCGCAAAAAGCCGGCCTGGTGAACGTATATATTCCTGAGATTGGCGGCGGTCCGGATGATTATTTTGAAGAGGCCAAGGTGGACGGAAAAAGGTTGACCCTTCATTTCATCCGGATGGCGATAACTGAGTCTATGGAGGAGCTGGAGCCCGCGGGCGGAAATAGAACGGTTAAGAAGGTGCAGCTGTCCCCGCAATTGGAAGGAAAGTGGATTAGCGAAGAGGATAGTACGGTGGAATATTTGTATGGTGAAATAGATAACACCCATTTTGAAATCTTCTCAGCCAGAATGTTTGACCGGAAGGATTTTGAGCAGACAGCCCAATCATTGATTCTGCTCCAGCAGAAATAACACACCTGTAAGTTTCCGATGAGCAGGAATGATGTAATAGAGAACATACTGGAGTGCAGCAATTTGACCAAAGGATACAGAAGGAAGGTTGCACTGGACAGTTGGAAGCGCAGATGAGCATACCCTCAGCAGAGTGAAGCGGACTCAAAAGACCTTATTTCCCGAAAAAACCCGATTCTGAGGCTTAATCGGACTGAGAATCCGCTAACTTGTTCATTTGGACTTGAAACGGGTTGTGGCAGACTCAATAACGGAATCTGAGTCCACTTAGCGAGAAAAACTGACAGATTTGGGAAAATAGCGGATTTCCAGTCCGTCTGACTAGCGAATGGTCCAGAGGGGCTATGACAAACCCCGCCAAGCACCCGCAGAGAACGTGCGAGAAGTGCTAACCGCAAACATGATTCAAAGAATCCATAGCCCCCTCCTGCAGGCAAGCCGCCTACAGCTTGCCTGCACTGATCTCCGCGATCGCCGCGTATTCGATCAGCGCTGCAGTGCCGGCGGCCGTGAGCGTGTAGCGGCCGCGTTCGACCCGTAAGAACCACGCATAGTAGTTCTTCTGCAGGTAGGCGGCGGCGCCCGGCACGCCGCTTCGCTTACGCAGCGCGGCGGGCGTCACGCCGCGCACGGCTGGGTCGGGCGCGCCGCCCAGCGGGGCGCGCCCATCTGTGAGGCCGGCCGCGCCAGCAGCGGCTTCGGCCTCCAGGGCCTGCAGCGCGGCGGCCACGCGCAGCGCCTTCTCGCGGTAGGCCGTCACTAGCTTGACGCGCGTGCTGCCGCCGGTGTTGTAGTCCCCGCTGCGCTCGCGGAACTCGTAGAGCAAGCGCTCGCGGCGGCGTACGGCGCTGCGGGCCTGCGGCGGCGCCTCGCCCGGCTCCGCGAGCACCTCGACGAGCGGGGCCTTCGTCTTGTAGAAGACGACGGTGATCAGCCCGAGTCCGAGTCGGCGGCAGAGCCCGCTGAGCTCGCCCCAGCGCTGGTTCACCGCGCCTTTCTTATCCCGTACGCGTTCCACGGCGAGATAGACATTCGGGCTAAGGCGCAGCCGCTCCACCCCCTGCAGCAGCAGGGCGAGGTTGAACGATTTTTTCATCTCCACAATCAGCGGCAGATCCTCGTCTTCCCGGATGCCGACCAGGTCGCAGGTCCGCACCTCACCCTTGATGTCATAGCCCTGCCGCTCAAAAAAACTCTTCAAAGGAGCATACAGCTCCGTTTCCTGTTTGATTGCCATTGTAGTCACTCCTGCGCTCTTAATGCAGCGTAATTATTTAAGGGAAATCATGATTCTCTATTATAGCACAGCAAAAAAGAGGTCAACTATTCCGGGCTCGCCGCATAGGTATGTAATACACTTTCTAAGCTTGGTGGAGCAAGTAGGAGCGCAAGAGGAGGCAGCGAGCCATGGATATTTTTGAGCGTATAGCTTCGTATCGGGCTGAGAACGACCGTTTGGCGTGGAGCGGCACTTTCAAGGACTATATAGAACTGCTGAGAAAAGACCCCTCTCCCGCTAAAACGGCTCATTCCCGCGTATACGACATGATCAAGTCACACGGCGTCGAGGACATCAACGGACGTAAACGGTATAAGTTTTTTGAACAGGAAATCTTTGGGCTGGACCGTGCGGTGGAGAAGCTGGTGGAGGAATATTTCCATTCCGCCGCCCGGAGGCTGGATGTGCGCAAACGGATCCTGCTGCTGATGGGACCGGTCAGTGGAGGGAAATCGACTCTCGTCACTCTGCTCAAACGCGGACTGGAGCAATATTCGCGCACGGATGCAGGTGCGGTATATGCCATTGCAGGCTGCCCGATGCACGAGGATCCATTGCATCTGATTCCGCTGGAGCTGAGGCCGGAGATCGAGCGGGAGCTGGGTGTACGCATCGAAGGCAACCTCTGCCCGTCCTGCCAGATGAGGCTGAAGAATGAGTATCACGGTGACATTGAACAGGTTGCGGTAGTCCGGGTGCTTTTGTCAGAGGAAGAACGGGTGGGGATTGGTACGTTCAGCCCATCCGATCCCAAGTCACAGGATATTGCCGACCTGACGGGCAGTATTGACTTCTCGACCATCACGGAATTCGGCTCGGAATCCGATCCGCGTGCCTACCGCTTCGACGGTGAGCTCAACAAGGCTAACCGCGGGGTAATGGAGTTCCAGGAAATGCTCAAATGCGATGAGAAATTCCTCTGGAATCTGCTGTCGCTGACCCAGGAGGGCAATTTCAAGGCCGGGCGCTTCGCGTTAATCTCGGCGGATGAGATGATTATTGCTCATACCAATGAGACCGAGTACAAATCTTTTATCTCCAATAAAAAGAACGAAGCTCTCCAGTCGCGCATGATCGTCATGCCGGTTCCTTATAATCTGCGGGTCTCAGAAGAGGAGAAAATCTACGCCAAGCTCATCGGACAGAGTGATATGAAGCATGTGCATATTGCTCCTCATGCGCTGCGTGCGGCGGCGATCTTCTCGATCCTGACCCGGCTCAAGGAGAGCAAGAAGCAGGGCATGGACCTGATCAAGAAGCTGCGCATGTACGACGGCGAAGAGGTGGAGGGCTACAAGGAAGCCGATCTTAAGGAAATGCAGACTGAGTATCTGGATGAAGGGATGTCCGGTATCGACCCGCGTTATGTCATCAACCGTATCTCCAGCGCCTTGATCAAAGGCGACCTGCAGTGCATGAACGCACTGGATGTGCTGCGGGCGATCAAGGACGGCCTGGACCAGCATCCTTCGATCACGAAGGAGGAACGCGAACGTTACCTGAACTTCATTTCCATTGCCCGCAAGGAATACGATATTCTCGCCAAGAGTGAAGTGCAGAAGGCGTTTGTGTACTCTTTTGAAGAATCCGCCAAAACACTGTTCGAGAACTATCTCGACAATATCGAAGCCTTCTGCAACTGGTCCAAAATCCGCGACCCGCTCACGGATGAGGAGATGGAGCCGGATGAGCGGCTGATGCGCTCCATTGAAGAGCAGATCGGCATTTCCGAGAATGCCAAGAAGGCCTTCCGCGAGGAGATCCTGATCCGCATTTCCGCGTACTCCCGCAAAGGCAAGAAGTTCGAGTACAACAACCATGACCGGCTGCGGGAAGCGATCGAGAAGAAGCTGTTCACCGACCTGAAGGATATCGTCAAAATCACCACCTCCTCCAAAACGCCGGATGAGAGCCAGCTGAAACGCATCAACGAAGTCAGCCGCCGCCTGATTGATGAGCACAATTACTGCCCGATCTGCGCCAATGAGCTGCTGAAATATGTCGGAAGCCTGCTGAACCGCTAAAGCTATCAGAGAATAGGATATGGACTGCCTGCTGGCGGTCCTTTTTTTAAGATATAAGATTCGCCATAAATTATTCTTCTATTTCTCGCTGAAACGGATACCCTCCTCTTAAGGACGGTATCCGTTTCCACTTGAATATGCGCCAGAATTAAAATATAGCAGTTGGATTTTCTCCACTTGCTGATGAACAACAGAGCCTTGCTAAAACAGCAGTTGGAAAAAGAGCACTTAAATAGTTTCAGATCACTCAAAGTCGCTGAAACCCCGAGCAATAGATGTCATTTTTCCAATTAATGTCCTATGAACCTCCGAAATCGAATAATTAAGACACCTTTCTCCACTTGCTTGTGGGAACAGCTGGTTTCCAGCCCTACAGCCAGCTCAGTGATCCTTCTGAAAGTCGCTGGCGGTTCTGCTAAAGCTCAGCGGAACTTTCATATACAGATACTGTTACTGAACAGATGTTGAGCGGACGAGGTATAGTCTTGAAAAAGGGCGGTAAAGCCGTTTCCAATTGAAGTATAATTTATATGCTTCACGCTTGTCCGTATGTATACCGGCGCACGGAGAATAGGGGCTGACCGCCCCCTCCTGCACTAAAAGTCAGGGGCGGATCAAACCTCCGGCCCGGTTACTCCTTGGCCTCCTGATTCTTGCCGCCAATAGTAAAGCCTAATTGTCCGTTATATTTGCCTACCTGTCCGGTAACGCCTAAGCCTGCGCCCTGACCTCCGCCGAGCTGCGCCTTGGCCTGGGCACCGAGCCCATTCTCACCGCCGAGCTGCAATTGGGTCTGGAGTCCGGCCCCTTGACTTAAGCCCAGATGACCGCCGGCCTCTGCACTCAGACCGTGTTCACCTCCGGCTTGCGCCCCTGTATGGAAATTGGCTCCCTGGCCGCCGCCCAGCTGGGTAGCTGCCTGGGCAGCAAGGCCGTATTTGCCGAAGGCCTGGGCTTCTGCATTAAGTCCAAGACCCTGGCCGCTGTCCAGATGGGTGTTACCTTGTGCCTGGATTCCATAAGAAGTGTTGCCGATATGGCCGCCTGCATGCATACCAGCGCCGGTGTATGCTACATTCCCGCCGGCATTTACACCGATGCCGTGTTTACCGCCTACTTCACCTCCGGCATCTACATGAATCCCTTGCCCGCTGCCGACATCTGCGTTCATATGCCCTTTTACGAATTCATTTTTTACACTTTGGTTTTCTGTTGCCGTAAGGGTGTGACCGGGTTCTGAGCGGACCAGATGGTAATAATGCGAGTAAGGAAAGGAAGTGTTACGCGGAGCATAAGGATAGGCGGATGGATAAGCTTGACTGTTCAGATATTCGTTCTCAAAGGTCATGAGGGTACCTCCATTATTCAATTAATTACAACAGCCTATTCATCTCACCCTTGAAGTGATACGATTCAGGGGAGTTAAAAGTGTGTTGTAATGACAGCAGCGCTGTGCTACATTATGAATGAATTAAATATTATTCACTCAGGCACGGAGGGCTTACGGATGGAAGATAAGAAGGCTGAGATTTTCAGATGCGGCAAAGAGCTGTTCAGCTCCAAAGGCTTCAAGGACACCAATATTTCCGACATCACCAAAATGTGCGGGTTCGCCGTAGGCACGTTCTACAATTATTACGCCTCGAAGGAGAAGCTGTTCATCGATATTTATCTGCAGGAGAACGAGAAGCTGAAGCGGAGCATCCTGCAGTCTTCGGTTAATCTGGACGATGAGCCTGCCAAGGTGCTCAAAGAAATCATGGCGCTTAATTACAGCGGAATCCATAGTAATCCAATCCTGAAGGAATGGTACAACAAAGCTCTATTCAGCAAGCTGGAGAAGGAATTCTATGAGCATGGCGGAATAGAGGGTATTCATGAAATGATGAACAGCGGTACGCTGGAATTAATCCGGTACTGGAAGACCAAAGGGAAGATCAGAGAGGATCTGGAGGACGGCATGATTCTTGCCTTGTTCAACTCCGTGCCGTATATTGACATCCACAAGGAAGAGATCGGGGTTAGCTATTTTCCACAGATTCTGGATTATTTGGTCGAGTTTATCATGAAAGGCTTGACGGATACACAGTCCTGACAAGAGCATCAGGCATCTTTTGGCCGGAGGCGGAATACATTATTAAATGTTCAGGGAATGTACTGGACATTTTATTTTAGCTAGTGATGAATGAATATAATTAAGTTCATTCATATTATGAATATATAGAATCGAGGCGCTATTATGAAGACAATTATTATTTACCGGTCAGGCCGCAGTATGAATACACACAGGATTGCAGCTGCTATGGCTGAAGTGCTGGGTGCAGATTTGGCCAAAGTGGAGGACGTTAAGCCGGAGATGCTGTCCGGATATGATCTGATCGGTCTAGGTTCAGGCATTTACGCCTCCAAAATCCACCGGAAGCTGACCAAGTTCATCAAGAAGATGCCGCTCCGGGATAAGAACGTCTTTATTTTCTGCACATCCGGGTCGGGGGAATTCAAGAACAAAGCACAGGTCCAGGCCAAGCTGGCAGCCAAAGGCTGCAACGTCGTCGGTGAGTTCCACTGTCCCGGGGAGTTCAGTCCGCTGGGCTTCAATCTGGATAAAAAAGGGCATCCCGATGAGCAGGATTTCGAGGATGCCCGTGCATTTGCGGCTGGTGCGTCTCTTCAAATTGTAAATAAGTCTAAAGTGGACTAGTTGGCTGCTGCAGTGCTTGCGGTTATGCTGCCTCCGGTCAGGCTGTCGATAACAATGCTATAGACAGTTGATGCCTGAAAGTCCGGCTCCACCCCGCTCAGTTGCCAGTTGGCGTATAGGCTGGGGTTCTTGCTGGTGGCAGTGCCCCCTGTAAATTCGACCAAGCGCTCCCGGTTCAATATATCTGCGTCATTGACTGCAGCGTTAAAGCCAAAGACGGTCCCTTCCTGCAATTGAAGAGGCGTCATATTAGCCAGGGGCAACCGGATCAAGTATGTGGACAGCTTGAGCGCTTCGTCCCGCAGCACCTGAACCCATTCCGATGGCTTTTGCCCGTAGCTCTGGCCGTATGCCGTTGCTGCCTGCCAGGAATACACCTCATTGCCTGCTCCGGTGTAAGCAAAACCATATTCGTAATCATCCGTGCTGTATTTGGTGGCCTTGTCGTTCAAGGGGTCGATGCTGATCTGCACATTATCTCCATCCCAGATATTCATACCCGATTTATTATTGAACTGGTAATCATCATACACCTGGGCTAGCACGTACAAGGCATCCTCATCCCATTGAGTATACATTCTGGCTGCCACATTGCTAGTCTGCCAGGCTTCGGCGGACAGGGGATCGGCAGGCGGATTGAGGTAGATGGGATAGGCTTTCTTCCAAGCCTCCAGATTGCCGTCAAAGCCTGCTGTTGTCAAGGGCTGCTCCGCCCTCACCATTACCGCAAAGCTCAAGGGCAGTATGGCGGACTTTAGCAGATTCCCCTCGGTGTCCTTCACCCGGACTGCAAACGAATATTCGTGTAGCGGTTGGTTGCGGACCGAGCTTACGGAAAAGGTCACCGCTTGAATCTCTCCGGCACTCAGGCTATAAGGTTTGCTGGCATCCATGATCCACCCTGGAGGAGGGTCAATTTCAACAGTACCGCTTAGCACATCAGTGAATAGATTGTTCAAGTTGACCGTGATACTGTCGAGCTGATCCATGGTTTGCCCACTAGGCTTCAGGCTATAACTCACCTTTTCGGCAATGTTCACGGGAATAGCTTTGGTTCGCAGTACTTCGCCGTTTGGATTCTCCAATATCAGATCAAGAGAAGAGGGGCTGCTTAATTGAAAATCAGAAGAATGAATAGTGAAGGGAATCTGCATATTTGTCCCCGGCTCAACGGATACTTCTGTTTCGGCAATGATTCGGTTTGCGCCTGATTCCACTAATTTAACCTTGGCGGACAGCGTCGCTCCTCTTGCATTGGTTACGGCAGCCTGGATCGAGGCCGATCCTCCCTCGAACAAGGACACCTTGGAGGGATAGCTGCTCAGCAGCAAGTTTGTTGGCTCTGCAGCCTCGAATTCGCTAATCTTGGCAGCCCAACGCGCCAAACGCCCGGCAGTCTGATCCCAGGCCAGCGCCATCTCCGGACGGTCAGCCTGCAAGTAGGTAGCTGCCTTCACGTTCCATTCACGGGCATGTCGCATGATCTCCTGGGCAAATGACTGACTGCCTCCAGAAATATTCTGCAGCTTGGCCTGGATCAGGCTGCTCGTATTCACAAGCTCAGCAGTGGAGGACAAGGCGGTCAGCGTCGGCTGGTTCTGTGAGTCCTGCATCAATGCCTCCAAAGGCTTCACTGCCAGATGATAGGCGTATAGCATACTCATCGCATTCTCCATGGTGAAGGTTCCCGCCTGTGCTTCCTCCACGATGCCTTGGCCCAGCAGCTCATATTGATCTGCCAAAGCCTTGATCTCGGCGTATGCACCGCTGCCGAAGCCGCTCGCGTACAGACTCTGCAATTGGCTCTGGAGAGCCGGGGCTGCGGATAAGGAGCTACCCCATTCCGCCAACCAATTCTGGTGGAGGCTTACCGCTAATACCTTCAACTGCTCCTTGGCCCAAGCCGGGTCAATTCCGGTAAAATAAACCGGAGAAGAGCCAACGGTATAGCTGTTGCCGGAGCTGTGGGATGGAAGCGGATTGCCCATGTAGTCGGTTTGCGTCAGATTGCCGGTCAAAGCAATAGATTGGCTCCCGCCTGTCAAGGACCAGGCAGTGATAACATATTCCTGTTCCTTTTTCCACAAATACGATTTCACTTGGCTTCCTGAATTCATTTCACCGACAAAGTAGGCATCTGCCAAGGCTCTGTTGAGCTGCTGAAAGGAAATCAAGGCTGGTTTGGGCATCCGGTCAATCCGCACGATGCCGAAGTTGTCTTCAGTATACGCAGGGTTGGTACCGTCATCACGCAAATCATAGATGGCGCTCTGCCTAATACCATTGGCGGAAGAGATCAGAAACTGCTTGGTCAGGTAGACGGATTGCTGCTCTTCATTGACGCCTCTGGCATCGGTAGAGGTTGGCCAGCCCACCTCAGTAATATTTTGGTCTTTCCAGGCTCCGTATTTCTTGGTTATGTCGGTATATGATTTCAGTTTGGCCTCATAGCTTGTATCCGGATCGTTAGGATAGATGTATGGATGGAAGGAAACCGCATCAATATAGGGATATACCTCCTGCAGGAACATGTCATCCAAGTACTGGGGACCGTTCTGATTGGCTACGCTGCCCGCAATGATCACCGCATCGGGATTGATTCTACGGATGGCCAGCGAAGCGGATTTCACCAGACGCGCATAGTCACTGACATTGGGCTCCGGCAGCCAGAAGCTGATGTTGGGCTCATTCCACAGCTCGAAGGTGTTGATCTTTCCCTTGTAACGGCTTACCACCTGTTCCACATAGTTGACATAGGCATCCAGCTGCTCTTGTGTGGCGGGTCCGACCTTTACATCCTGTCCGCCATTATATAGCGAATTGGAAAAGCACAGCAGTGAAACAATCTGCATACCCTTGGAGACGGCGTCATTCACCCATTTGTCGGTCTGGGTGAAATCAAAAACACCCTTTACCTTCTCCACCTTGTTCCAGGATATACCATCTCTGATATAGCGGATACCCGCCCTGTCCATCAAAAGTGTGTCTGCGGCATCCGTTTTGTTGCTCTGATCAAAGTGGGTGGCTACTCCAAACAAGGACTGATCATCGCCGAATTGCCGCTCGTAATCGGGAAACACCGCAAAGGTGGCGGAATCGAAGCTGACCACCTGGCGCTGAGCCTCCTTCACCTCTACGTGAAGGGAATGGATGCCATTTAATTGTGGAGGCAGCATGATGGTTTTCACCAAAGATTGAGAGGCCGTAACCATGATGCTTTGTTCCTCCAGCGGTCCGCCTGCAATCTGATGATAGACGCTGTAATTTACCGAATGCTCCGTATTATTGGTGAAATAGACCGAATAGGATACGGTATCCGGGCTATATACCCGGTCTGTCCGGGCCATCTTGACCTCGACAATCTCAGGCACATCGAAGCCGATAAGGCCCAGCTCCCGTTCGGTGTAGCCGATGTGGCGAAGCTGCTCGATGGAATAGTGGTCCTGCAGCACCTGCTTCACCTTGCTGCCCATGGTAGATACATCCAGCTTTACAGTGCCAAAGAAGCTATCCTTGAGGAAAAAGGCCGGTCTGATCATGTTAGTGGTTTTGGCTTCAGCACCGGAGGTTTCTCCTAGTCCACCTGATGGCACGCACAGTACAATGTTAGTGCCCACATTTTTGCCTCGTGCGGAACGAAGCCACCAGCCCCAGGCGGTCATATTATCCTTATATCCCAGTTTTGAGGCATACTGGGCATATTCGGTCTGGGACAGCAAGGCGACGCCGGCCGTCGTGGTGAAGTCTTGTGTATAGGTCGTATTAACATTGCCGCCTTCAGTCAGCCACTGATGCTGGAAGTCAATATGGTTGACGATAGCTGGCTCCAGCTTGACAGAGCTTGTGGAGCTGGGGTCAATAAAATCATGATTCAACCAGTAGGCGATATTATTGGTATCGCTTACATCAAACTTTGCAGTGTTGTCCGGATCAAAGGTGCTGGCGCCGTAATTATTTTTGGACAGCACGAAATACTGGTAAACTCCCGCCGTTACAGTACTGTCGAGCAAAACGAATTCCCGCGTGCCATCTGCCAAACGGAACAGATTGTCCGCAGGGGTCGTAGCGGTGGCTCCAGCCGGTGCAGTATATAACCGATCGATTGCCGCATAGGCGGGCAGCGCACTCATCAGAAGGAGAACTGCCGCAAGGAGCGCTGCCAGTTTTTTTGAATGATAATTTATATACTTCATGCAATGAATTCTCATGCTGTAACCCCATTTCCCTATAATAGACTGATAGTTAATAAGGCAAATTCAGAAACATGGGTGGATGTACTCCGATTTAAGCGGAGCAAGCCGCCATTCAAGCTGACCCGCTCCGCAGCTTCTGCATGAAATTATTTTAATTGGTTTTTGTTCTCCAGATACCACTCGTTGACCGTCTTCTCTACGGCATCGCCTCCCAGGCGCTTCCATTCCTTGCGGATTTCATCAATGCCGGTTTCTGCAGTCATGGAGGTCCCACCTGTCACGACCTTGGCCTCAATTTGCTGGGCAATCGGAGCGAAGGTGGCAATCAATTGGCTGACCTCCGGCTGGCTCGGACCGTAAGCGATATCCCGGCGGTACGTATTTTTCATGGCCAGTGTCAGGGAGTTGGCCTTTTCCTTGGCGTATTCCTGGGACAAGGCGTCGGAGGCCGCCATGACCGGGAACCATTCCGGCTTCTGCTCATATTGGTTGACAATAGGCAGCTCCCGGGCAAAAGTAACTTCCTTGCGGAATTTATCAGCATCAATAATCTGGGGTACACCGTCTACATCTTTGTAATGCACATTTTCCTCTCCGTACTTCAGAGGCTTCCAGCCAGTGTCGATCATCCAATCCAGAAATTTGAAGGCTGCTTCAATCTTGTCCTCTTTGAGATTGCTGTTAAATGATACGAAGATACCCGGTGATGCCTCCTGATACAAGCCGCTTTTGCCATATGGGGTGGAAAGGGATTCCAGTGCTGTCATCTTGGCCTCAGGCACATTCTTCTTCAAATCAAGGAACTCGGCTTCCATATTCCAGGACCCCAGCATAATGCCTGCCTTGCCCGTCGTCCAGAATTGCATGGATCTCTGGAAGTTTTTATCTGTGATATACTCCTTGTCAATCAGACCGCCGTCGAAAAGCTGCTTTTGGAAGGCCAGACTGTCCATATAGCGGTCGGTTACTCTGCCGTATTCCAGCTTGTCGCCGTTTACATACCACTGGCTCTCCGATGCCATAAATAATTCTCTAATAATCGGTACGCCATTGCCGTTGAACACGATCGGCACAGTATCCGCCTTGCCGTTGCCGTCCGGGTCACCATCCTTGAATTTCTTGGCTACCTCGATCAATTCGTCTACGGTTGTCGGGGTCTTGAGTCCCAGCTTTTCCAGCCAGTCCTGTCTGATCCACATGCCATGATTGGCAATGCTTTCGACGCCGCGCACACTGGCAACGGCGTACTTTTTTCCGTCAAAGGTAAGATAGGAGTCGAGCTCCGGATGCTCCTCCAAATATTTTTTGTAGGAGGTGCTGTATTTCTCTATATAAGAATCTATAGGCTGTATCGCACCCTGATTGACCAGTTGGGCAATGTAGTTGCGGTCGTACTCCCAGATGAGGTCTGGAGCGCTGCCGGAAGCAATCAGTGTATTCAGCTTGGTCTGGGCCTCGTTCCGGGGAACCGGCACCCACTTGACAGTCGCAGGAGCATTGTTATTGATCCACTTGGTCCAACGATTGCTTTCATAGTTTCCCTCCTCAGCAGGCACTTCGCCACGATCAAAGACCGAAATGCTGATCTCTTTCTTGGCTGAAGCTTGCGAGGAGGGGCTTGTCCCACCCGCTGTCGAGGCACTTGAATCCTTGTCGGAACCACAGGCTGCCAGAGCTGATACCGCCAGGCAGGCTATCACTACTGTTAAGGCGGCTTTCTTGAATGTTGCCAATTGCTTCATCCCCTTAAAAAAATTTTTTATATATCAAGAGAAGGCAGCTGTTGCAGCTCTTCTTCAATGATATCAGCCTTTAACGGAGCCAATTAATACACCTTTGACAAAATGCTTCTGGAGAAATGGATAAACGCATAGAATCGGCAGGATGGCTATAACCACGGAAGCTGCCTTGATTCCTTCCGGTGTCAGGATGACGGCGGTCGCCCCTTCACTGCCGCCTCCACTGTTCAGCAGACTCTCGTCCACCTGCTTGATCATTTGGTAAAGCTTGAGCATCAAGGTCTGGAGCTTGGAGCTGTTAATATAGAGCATGACGTTAAAATAGGAATTCCACCATCCCACAGCATAGAATAGGGACAACGCCGCGATAATTGGCTTGCATAAGGGCAACATGATCTGGATCAGGATACGCCAGTTTCCAGCTCCATCAATGGAGGCGGATTCCTCAATTTCCTCCGGCAGCCCTTCCATAAAGCTTTTCATGACGAACATGTTGTAGGTACTGATCAGCCCCGGCAACCATAAGGCCAAGTAGGAATCCATCATTCCCAAGTTCTTGATCAGAATAAAATTGGGAATAATTCCGGATATGAAGATCATGGTGAAGGTGATGAACAAGAGAATCGGTCCCCGGCCATACAGCCTTTTACGGGACAAGGGATAAGCTGCCAGAATGGTCATAAGTATGTTTAAGGCGGTGCCCACTAAGGTTACGATGACCGTATTACCCATGGCGTGGAGCAGTTGGCCATCCTCGAGCAGCCTACGGTATGCTTGTACATTGAACTCTACAGGCCAAAAGTATACCTCTCCGGCAGTAATGGCTCTGCTGCTGCTGAAGGATGCGGATATCTCATACCAGAAAGGATATAAGGTGAGGAGAGACAGCAGCCCCAGAAGCAAATAATTCAATAGGCTGCCGGCAAGAGCCAGCGGCGAGGCATCTTTCATCATTCTTTTCATCATGATTACCATAGCCCCCTTTCCCCGAACAGGCGGATCGACCGGTTCACACCAACAACAAGAATCAGACTGATCAGGGATTGGAATAAGCCCAAGGCTGTCGTATAGCTGTAGTTCATATTTTGCAGTCCTACCCGGAAAACGTAGGTACTGATGACATCAGCTACATCTAGTACAGAGTCATTTTGCAGCGAAAGGGTCTGCTCTAATCCCACATCCATCATGCTGCCCATCCGCAGAATAAGCAGGATGGCAATGGTGCTGCGGATGCCCGGTAAGGTAATATGCCAGGTTTGACGCAGCTTGTTGGCCCCATCAATCTTGGCTGCTTCATACAACTGTGTATCAATAGCGGACATGGCAGCCAGGTAAAGGATCGTTCCCCAGCCAGCTTCCCGCCAGATGGAGGAAGCAGTGTATGCCACCGGCCACCAGCTGGAACTGGCCATGAAGTAGATGGGCTCCATGCCGAATACATGCTGCAGAATCAGATTAATGACCCCTGTGCTGGGTGACAGCATAGTAATCAGGATTCCACCCAACACTGCCCAGGAAATGAAGTGCGGGATGTACAGCAGGTTTTGGATCAGGCGTTTGAAGCCTTCCAACCGAATTTCATTCAATAGGAGAGCCAGTACTATCGGGACCGGAAAGCCTACAACGAGGCTGTACACATTGAGCAGCAGAGTGTTGCGGAATACGCGCCAGAAGTCTGTGCTTTCGAACAGCATCCGAAAATGCTTGAATCCTACCCAGTCGCTTCCTACAATGCCATCGGCAAACCGGTAGTTTTTGAAGGCAATAATTTCACCGGCCATCGGTGAATATTTGAACAGCAGGTAGAAAACAATTACGGGCAGGAGCATGATGTACAGGGATTTATCATATTTAATACGCTTCCATTTGAATTTTTTTCTCGCCATGGAAGCACGCATTGTCAGGGCTTCCGGTGAAACGGAAGCCTCTATAGCAGTTAACGACTGTTGCTTTCTCATCTCTCGCATCCTCTCCAAACCACAGCATTTATATGTTTGAGGGGCCCCCTCGCAGAATTAATCTTACTGGCATGACAGGCGGCTGGATACAGATTCGTTATGACGAACGTCGCTTTTTTTGACAAATGGAAGGTTTCATTTTTCTACTATGGTATCCATTTTTGCAGTGTGCTCCTCACAAGCCTTATTCCGTAAGGCTTTTTGTGAATACAAAGAGCCCTGCCGTGATATCAGGCAGGACTCTGCGATGGCCTCTCTTACAAGAAGCGCTCCCGGTATTCCGTTGGTGTAAGACCTGTGTACTTCTTGAAGCTGCGCATGAAGCTCCGGCTGTTGGTATAGCCGACTGCCTCGGATACGTCATAAATCCGGACGGTTTTATCCTTCAAAAGCTCTTTGGCTGCGTTGATGCGGATTTCGATCAAGTAGTCGATGAAGTTGCCTTCGGCATGCTCTTTGAACTGCCGGCTAATATACGCAGGATTCAAATGGAATTCATCAGCTAGCTTGTCTAGGGACAGATCACTATCCTGATAATGTTGCCGGATATAAATCAGTATTTGGTCAATGGTATCATTTTTGCCCCTTTGCATCCGTTTCTCTTCTATAGCCCCCAACAGCCGGAGCAGCAAAGTACTTACCAATTCCTCGGTTTGCCTCCAGTTGTCAGATTTCTGAATCACCTCGTGTGCCGTGCCGATTTCCGCCTGGATCTCATTGACGTCAATGCCGATGGAGTCTATCATTTGCATGGCTCTCATGACCAGCTCAAACGATAATTGCTTGAAAAGCTCTGGCGGAGCATTGTTCTTGACCGCTGACATAAAGACATCCTGAACCAGCATTTGAAGCTTGTCCCGATCTGCCTGCTTAAGGGCTTCCAGAATGCGGTCAATTCGCTGGGGAAATTGATAATAATCCTGGCTTTGCAGGGGCTGCAAATCCTCAATGGAGATGACGGTCTGGGGTCCGGTTACCATTTTGTAGCGTAATGCAACCTTGGACTCCTCATAAGAGCGGGGAACGTTGCCCAGCTCCCGGTAGCATCTCCCTACACCTGCGGTGACCACCAGCCCGATTTGTTTGCTCATTACATCCAGAATATGCTCCAGCAGTGTGGCGGCACGCAGATGATTCTGTGCCTCGTCTCCCTCCGAGAAACTCAATAGGATAACAACCCGGCAACCTCCAAGATCAATGGCCACACCTGCGTTCTCTCTATAGATAATTTCCTCGGCCACATTGCATAGCGCATAGGCATAGAGAATTTCATCCCGTGGGGAAATTCCGCCTTCCTTGCCGAATTCCGCGGTGCACACGACAAACCATTCGGGATACAAGCGTACTCCTGTAAATTCCAGATGAGGGATCACCGTCGAATATACAGTCCGGTAACCGGTCAATATATCCATCACGGTTCGCCATTTCAGCATAGGCTTGGCATCTCTCACCTGCTGTTCCAGACCTTCCCGATCCAAAAACATTTGCTCGATGACATCGTCCAGATAGGACAATCCCTTATGGGGAGTGCCGTCAAACCGTCCAGCCTGCACAGGCCGATACTTGCCGGACAGCTTGCCAATCAATGCGTCCATAGGACGGAAAGTTCTGCGGCTGACGTAGAAAAGAATGATTAGCGCAATTGCAAACATCAGTACGCTAAAAGCAAGGAGCAAATTGCGGGTCACTGTAAGGGGGCGGTACATCTGGTCCTCCGGTACAATGCTGACAATCTTCCAGCCTGTGTAAGTCGAGGTTGTATAAAACACCATCTGCTTTTCCTGCTCCGGCTTGATGCTGAAGGAACCGGCATCCGGGCCAATCAGTACGTTTTCAAGATATGGCATATCCTTTAAGGAGCTGTGCAGCTTGGATTTATCATTATGGGTAACGACTTGACCCTGCTGGTCAATAACGAAGGTTTGCCCCTTGTTTCCATCCTGGTAAATATCCTGAATCATCTGGTAGAGCACACTTTCCTTCATATTTACTGCCAGCAGCCCGGTGCGGAAGCCCGGCTTGCTTAATGCCGGATAAGAGCGGATCAAGGTGACCACATCCTCCAAGGCCATGCCGTCGGAAATCTGGTGTGTAGGCAGCCATTTGAAGTAACCATCCATATTCAGATATTGGGTAAGCCATTGGTCCTCTGTTCCATCGTTACTGATGTAATTTTGCTGGGTGAGAATGTCACCGCTTACATGAGAGTAAACGTAAATGGATGAAAATTGCAGATTGCGGTTCATGAACGTCCCAAGCTTACTGTCCAACCCATAAAAATTGGCATATCTCTGCGCATCATCCTTATAGACGTTGTTCATGAAATAGACAAATTCAAGCTCATTGGTCAACTGCAGCAAATCCTTTTCCGTCTGCTTGAAGGAAAGTTCTAATTTTTGATTTATCTGGTTTAAAAGTGCAAAATTAGTTTCCTTCAACTGGCTGCGGAGCCCTCTGACGGTTCCCATGTAAGAGAAGAGGAAGGTCATGGATATGACCACCAGCAGAAGACCGCCGTAAATAAGGATTACCCTGCCTGTGAAACTGGATTTCATTTCAGCGCCCCCTCAAAAGTTGTAAATTCCATGATCATAAAGCGTGATGAGATGAAACGCCGATAACATTTCAAATAGATGTACCAGCGGAGCAGACTCGTATTAAATATTAACAATAGCAAAGTCGCAGGCCGGAGGGTTAAAATGAACGAAAAAAAGACTCTCTGCTGCAGCTGGTAGCCAGAGAGTCTTTCCATCCGCTGGACTGGCTCAGGCTATTACCGGGGGCTGGAAGGCGGATTCTCCACTGATTTCCGCTCAATCAGCTGAACCGGAAGGGTGATGCGTCTGCGTTCTGCTTGGGGGCTGTGAATCAACTCCATCAGGAGCAGAGCGGCTTCCTGCCCCATCTTCCGAAAGGGCTGTACGATAACAGTGGGTGGAACCCTGAACAGTTCCGGGTAGGAATAATCGTCGAATATGACCAGGGAAAGATCTTCGGGAATTCGGATGCCCAAATGTTCAGCAGCTTTCATAATCAGGGAGCCGTGTACGTTGTCGAAGGCCACCAGCCCGGTAAGGGTAGTCTGAGTCCTGAGGAAATTGATAATGCCTTCAGGTGTAGGTTCGAACAGCCGGGCAGCGTGATCCACCGGAATAAGGTTGTCGGCCAAAGCCTGCTCATAGCCGTGAAGCCGGTCCTCCAGCGAGGTTGTGCCAAGAACAGGGGACGAGATGCAGCCAATTCTCCGGTGTCCCTTGCTGATCAGGTAGGAGACTGCCTGATATGCTCCGTTCTCATTGTCTGAACAGACACAATTGGTCTCCACGCCGCGCAAATAACGGTCCAGTACAACGACAGGATATTGCTCCATGGTCAGACGAAGCACTTCCTCGTTATATGTTTCACCATGAACCGGGAACAAAATAATACCTTTGGCGCCGCTTTGGACAGCTTCCTTCAGCATAGCGAGCTCCCGTTCCCGGGATTCCCGGGCGTTCATGAACAGGACCCGGAAGCCTCCATCGGCTGCTGCTGCTTCAATGCCAAGAAGCAGCTCGGAGCATATAGAGTCCAACGTGTTTTGAATAATAAAGGCTATGAACGGGGGGGCTGATAATCTTTCTCCCGCATACTGTGGCGCTCCGGCCACTGGATGGAGCGAGAATGAGTTTATGGAGACTGGGCTGTCCATCGCCTGCATAATGCTATCCGCGCCTTCTGCCACAAAGCTTCCTTTTCCTTGAACCCGGTATACAACTCCTTCTTCGACAAGTGTCTTCAAGGCTTGCTTCACCGTAATCCGGCTCCCCTGGAACAACCGGGCCAGCTCATTCTCCGAGGGGAGCGTATCTCCCGACTTCCAGCTTCCGAGGCGGATTTGTTCAGTGATGTATTCGCGTATTTGCAGGTAGATTGGAATTCGTTTGTTTGGCTCCTTCATCTGTTTCCCTTTCACACTTTTGTATATTGGTATATACAAATATATAAGTTAAAAAAGCAGAAGTAAAGCTGAAAAATCATTACTAATTGCTTACTTACGTATGGTGCATGCATATGTATAATGTCTCGTATATATATTACTTTTTATATACAAATATACAACTTAATCTGGAGGAATCCAATATACCGTTTGCCAAAAGAATCGAACATTTTATTCAGCTAGGAGAGTAGGCTGACTGAGACAGATTTGATGGAGGAGGCCACAGGGCGCAGCATCACGATACGTGACGGCGTTTCAGCATTCAGCATAAACCCGTATAAGGTGTTCACCTTCAAGCTTGCCTCTGACCCGATCGGATAATGGGGAAATCATTAAAAAACGGAGAAGTAACATGAAAAGCAGCAAATTAGGAACAGACCCGCTGGCTGCCGGTTGTTATAATGGAATCAGCTATGTGTCATGGAAAGGCTGGTGGAGCACCTGAATTACAGCAGGGAGATCGAGCGGAGTATTGATTATATTGAGGAGCATCTGCGGGAGAACCTGACGGCGGAAGACATCGCGTCCCAGGTGGGGTATTCGCTGTATCATTTTTGCCGGATGTTCAGCCAGTGCCGGGAGATGCCGGTTATGGAATATGTGCGCAGCCGGAAGCTGTCCCTGGCAGCAGTAGAGCTGTTTAACGGGCGGCGGATTATGGATATCGCGCTGGATTATGGTTTTGAGACTCCCGGCGGTTTCGCCAAAGCCTTCCGCAAGGCCTTCGGCTATAGTCCCTCGCAGTATGCGGCACGGATGGACGGCTATCTCCGGGACAGATCGGTGTACCAAATCGGGGATTATATTAGGGAGCCCGTGATGGTGAGCAAACCGGCGTTTAAGGTGGCTGGTTATGGCATAGAGACGAACGTGGAGTCCGGGAGTTATACGCAGGATGTCGCTTCCTTCTGGTACTGCTATGACGGAGATAATCTGGAGAACAAAATGTATGCCCTGTTGAACCCGCCGAAGCACGGTGAGGTCGGTTTGTGTGTCCCGGCGCAAGGCGGCGGCAATGCCGTCTACCTGCTGGGTGTCATTGTCGATGATTTCAGCCTTGTGGCTGAGGATATGCTTACGGCTGTTGTGCCTGCTGCGCAGTATGCCGTGTTTACTACGCCTCCGGTGGATGCCACCGATGAGGCGAATCCGGACGCTTTTGCCCAGGTGGTGAAGAGTACGTGGAGACATATCTTTGAGGATTGGTTCCCGGAAAGCGGATATGAGCACGCCAAGGGCAAGCTGAACTTCGAGTTCTATGACGAGCGGTGTCATGCGCGGGTGGATACGGTGATGGAGATCTATGTTCCTGTAGTGGAGCGGCCGGGAAGCAGGGGCTGATTTTGCATGATTTTCCCCGCCTGTGTTACTGTATAACGGACAAAGGAGGGGACCTATGGAAACAATCCTGATCATTGAAGATGATGCCAAGCTTGCAGGGCTGCTGAGTGCATACCTCTCTAAATATGATTATCATACCATCATTATTGAAGACTTCACTAACGTGCTGGAAGCCTTTAAGGAAAGCGCTGCCGGTCTTGTGCTGCTGGATGTCAATCTGCCCAAGTATGACGGTTATTACTGGTGCCGCCAGATCCGCCAAATTTCGCTTTGTCCAATTCTGTTCATTTCGGCTAGAGACAGCGGGATGGACCAGGTGATGGCGCTGGAGAACGGCGGCGATGATTATATTACCAAACCGTTCCACTACGAAGTCGTTTTAGCCAAAATCCGCAGCCATTTGCGCAGAGCCTATGGTTCTTATGCACAAATTCAGGGGGAGCGTACACTACATTCAGGCGCTCTAACCCTGTTTCCTGAACGTTATACTATCCAGTATGCCGGGGAATCCATGGAATTGACCCAGAAGGAGGCCATCCTGATAGAAGCGCTGCTGCTGAAGGAGGGGCGTGTGGTCACCCGGGAGAAGCTGCTGGATCTTATGTGGGAGGACCAGCATTTCATTGATGATAATACCTTGAATGTCTATATTACACGTGTCCGCAGGAAGCTCAAGGATCTTGGCGTGGGAGATGTTGTAGAAACGGTAAGGGGCGCCGGCTATCTTCTGAATCTAACGGGGAAAGCACCATGAGATTATTCTGGAAGGACCAGCTTCCTCTGCTGCTCTTCTACCTGCTGCAAGTGCTCCTGGTTCCGGTGTTGTATTGGATCTCAGGCGAGAACAGGCCTCCCGTGATCATAGGATACGGTGTACTCCTGAGCGGCAGTATTCTTCTCCTGTACCTCGGTTACCGTTATGTTCAACACCGCAGGTTATATAAGCTGTTAAGCACTCCACGTAACTTCTCTGCGGATGATTTGACCCCCCTTGGAGATGTTGCGCTTCCCGAGGCCATTCATGAGTTACTACAGAACATGGACCGCCAGTATCAGGAGAAGATGAATGGGCATATCCGGCAGATGGACCAGCATATTGTGTTCATTAACCGCTGGGTGCATCAGATGAAGACCCCTATCTCTGTCATACAGCTCATACTGCAGGATCTGGAGGACGAAACCGCCGGCAGTATTCAGGAGGAGGTGGAGAAGTTGCGCAAAGGACTGGAAATGGTCATCCATACCTCCCGTCTGGAACGTTTTGAGAATGATTTTCAAGTAGAACTATTGTCCCTCCGCAAGACCGTCGCCAATGCGGTATCCGGGAACCGGAGATTATTTATCCGCAGGGGGGTCTCCGTGAATATTCTGGTTGATGCCGGGACCCATGTATACAGCGATGCCAAATGGCTGATGTTCATGCTGGGCCAAATTTTGACCAATGCTGTCAATTACACGGTCGGTTCCGGCAAAGCGGTGACGATCTCTGCACACCCCCGCGGCAAGGATACAGTTCTGGAGATTTCAGATCAGGGTATCGGCATTTCTCCCGAGGATTTAAAAAGGGTATTCAACCCATATTTTACCGGTGAACGCGGGCGTCAATACCATGAGTCCACCGGAATGGGACTTTATCTGGTTAAGGAAATCTGCACCAGACTGGGACATGCCGTCGAATTGGAATCCCAGCCCGGAGTAGGAACTGCGGTGCGGATTATTTTTAACGGCCAAGCCCCTGCACAGTAAACCGAACATAACCTTAAGCGATGTGTAAGATAGCCTTAAGGTAAAACCATAGCAGCGGAATAGCTCATCCTGTACATTGGAACAAGGATAAAGACCAACACACAGGTAAACACTTGTTTCCTTAAGGAAAGGATGATTTCAGTGATCGTATTGGAAGTCAAAGGACTGAATAAAGTATATCCCGGCAAAGTGAAGACCCAGGCACTTACAGATATTCATCTCAGTGTTGAGAGCGGGGAATTTGTAGGTATCATGGGACCCTCAGGCAGCGGTAAAACCACATTTCTAAATATGGTATCCACTATCGACCAGCCCACCTCCGGAGAGGTGAATATCAACGGCAATAATCCTTATAAGCTGAATAAGAAAGATCTGGCCCATTTCCGCCGCAGACAACTCGGCTTTGTCTTTCAGGATTTCAATCTGCTAGAGACATTAACCGTAGCTGAGAATATCGTGCTTCCTCTTACCCTAGACAACCGTAAGCTAAGCGAGATGGATTCTCTGCTGCAGAAGGTTGCTGAACAACTTAACATTAAGGATATCCTGAATAAACGCACCTATGAGATATCGGGCGGACAGCGGCAGCGGACTGCTCTTGCGCGCGCAATTATTACTTCTCCTGCGATGATCCTGGCTGATGAGCCAACCGGTTCCCTGGACTCTAATTCCTCACGGATCGTTATGGAATCGCTGGCGAACATTAACCGTACGCAAGGCACCACGCTATTGCTTGTTACCCATGATCCGCAGGCAGCGAGCTACTGTAACCGGATCATCTTCATTAAGGACGGCAAGCTGGCTGCCGAAATTCACCGTGGCGATAACCGTCAGGCCTTTTTCCAGAAAATTATCGACACACTATCGTTTTGGGGAGGGAATAGTCATGAGCTTTCCTCAATTCGCGTTTAATAATGTACGGCGTAACGCCCGGGCTTATATTGCTTATTTCCTGAGCAGTTCTTTTATGGTCATGGTGTTTTTTGCTTATTCCGTATTCATTTATCATCCCGGGATTGCGAGTCAGGATATGGGTCCCATGGCGGTAACGAGTATGCAGGTCGCAGCCTACATTGTGTATGTATTCGCTTTTTTCTTCGTACTGTATTCCATCGGAACGTTTTTGAAATCACGTAATCTGGAGTTTGGGATTCTAACCATCCTGGGTGCCCGGCCAAACCAGATTAACCGGCTAATCTTCCTTGAGAATATGCTGATCGGCATTGTTGCCATTGTAACCGGAATCGCAGGGGGGATGCTTCTCTCCAAATTATTTCTGCTGCTCAGCACGAGGACAATTGGAATTGAGGATTTACCTTTCTACTGGCCTGTCCAAGCAATGCGGGTCACCTCCCTGTCCTTCGTCTCCTTGTTTCTGTTTATTTCCATCTTTACGTTGCTGCTTATCCGCAATAACAAAGTACTGGATCTGCTTCAGGGAAATGTTAAACCGAAAAAACAGCCAAAAGCCTCCGTCCTTCTGTCCTTAATTGGCGTAGTGCTGCTGATTATCGGATTTTATGCCCTGCGGATTGAACTCAGTCCCTCTGCTATTATTTCGGCCGCTATTGCGGGAATTACCGGCACCTATTTGTTCTACTCCCAGCTGTCTGTTGTTTTCATTCGTCTGCTTAAGCGCAGCCGCAGGTCTACCTGGCGTGGTACGCGGCTGTTGTGGACTTCAGAAATGAGCTATAAACTGCGGGACAACTCGCGGATGTTATTTATGATTACAGTAGTCACAGCCTTGGCTAGTATGGGGGCAGGGTATGTTCTGTCCATCATTCAGGCCGGAAGAGAAGAGTACAACGGGAAACCTTTTGCCATCACCCAAACGTATTACCGGACCACATCGGCAGATCCGGACCGGAGCAAAATTCACCAGGAGCTTAAGGCAGCGGGTGTGGAGTACACGGAGAAGAGAACCGACTTGCTCTCTGCCTCGGTCCAGGATGAGGGGGGGCGTGAGAACGGCTTGTATCTGATCGGGCTTGCCCAATATAATGAGCTTGCGCCTTTGGCTGGTCTCCCGGTCGTAACCAGACTGGGCTCAAATGAAGTAGTTCTTCTGGCGTCGCCAGAGGTTGAGAAGAATGATTATATCCGTGACCAAATGGTGACCTTGGCTGAACAGCCCGCCGTATCCCTCTATGTCAAGGAGAGCGTTACTACAGAATCGATTGGGTTCATCAGTTCATTTGCTCCTGTGCTGATTGTGCCGGAGAAGTGGATGGAGGTGGTAAGAGTAGCCCGATCGGCTGAAGAGGGAAAGGAGGTCAGACCTTATATCAGTTATCACTATAAGGTTCCGGCATGGGATACAGGTTCACTGCCTTCCATCGACAGTCAGGAGAACATCGTAGGCACCGAGCTGAGACAATGGAATACCGGGATGGAAGGGGAAAGTGATGAGGTGTTCGATTTAACTTCACGCGCCGCTAATTATTGGCTCCTTAAACAAAGTACAGCCATGCTCAGTTTCGTCAGTGTTTTTGTTGCTTTGATTTTTTCGGTTGCATCGGCCAGTTTTTTATACTTCAAGCTGCATAGTGATCTGGCTGCAGATATTCGTATGTACCGTGCGTTATCCAAGATCGGGCTAAGCACAAGTGAAATGTCAGCATCGGCAACCAAACAGATTGCGATACTCTTCTATATACCCATTGTGGTGGCTGCCGTTCAGAGTCTGGTTGTCATCAGCCCTATCCTGGAGACGGGAATAATGAATGTGCTCAAGCCGGTACTGATCACATTTGCCGGGTATCTGATTCTGCAAAGCGTCTTTTTCATCATTGTGAAATCACGATATATACGCAGTCTGAAGAAAATGATGGTTTGAACAGGAAGATTTGGTGGCGCATCTGAATTACAGCAGGGAGATCGAACGAAGTATTGATTATTTTGAGCAGCTTCTAAGAGAGAACCTGACGGCAGAGGAGATTGCTGAGATTGCGCTGGAGTATATTTCGAGACCCCCGGCGGCGCAGTGTCAGAGGAGGATGAAGGTTAGACTAGAGGGTTACATGAAACCACTTAGCAGGTGATTGTAAGATGTGGTACAATGTGCCCGTCAGTTCAGTTTAACAATATACATCCCGCAAAGGAGTTAACCATGGCTAAACAACGCAAGATTCTTCTAACCATAACCGTATTGTATACCTTGCTTGTTCTTTATTTTATGTTCTTCGCCTTCGGCAGAGGAGAATCGTATGACCACTCGCTTGGCTACACCTTTATTTTTATGCCTGACAACTTCATTAAGCTGCCGTCTCCAGCTGATCTTCTGCATCCCAGCCTAATGAGTATGGTGGGTTTCGGGAACACTATTGCTTTTATTCCTTTCGGTATATTGATTCCATGGCTGTACCGGGTCAGCTTCGTCCGGTTCATCACCTTATTCTTCATAGGGATTCTTGTGCTGGAAACAATCCAGGCCCTTACGTTCCTGGGCAGCTTCGATATCAACGACGCGCTTCAGAATACGATTGGAGCAGCCCTCGGTTTTGGGGCCTACAAGCTTGGTTTTCGTTCCCGCAGCCTCGGGCGCAATCTGGTGGCAACGGCTATATCGGGGTTGGTTCTCTTTATAGCTTTATGGGGATTAGGGGCGGTGGTAGACAAAATAATAACTAAAGTAGAGGGTCCGTTTACGGCGATCACTGAATGGACGGACAGTTCGGGCAATTCATCCGCTAAACCGGACAGTATTCAAATCAACGGACAGAAGATACCGCTCCGCTATAACCTATATGGCGCTGAAGACGGAGATTCCAGAACGTTCACGTACAAGTCTGAGGGACAGACGATTTTCTCCTTCAATTACGGAAACCCTGAACCCACAGATTATTCCGGAAGCATCAGTATGACCCTGGATGGCAGGGAGATCCTGACCGGTTCTGGAGAATATCAGCGGAGTAATCCGGAAGTGTACCCGTCTCCATTCTGGATACCCCTCGAGCCGGGGAACGAGTTGAAGCTCACGATTAAGGGCGAATTGAAAATATGGGATGTCGGGTATAAGAAGATGCAATATTTCTGGAACTAAGTTCATAGCCCAGGCTTACAGCTGAACTCTTATATTCGGAGCAGGATAGCGTGCAGTCGAATGTGTTTAAGGATTTTCAGATACCGCTTGGTAGACGGTTTGACTTCGAAGTCTAATACGACAAGTAGAAACGGCTTCGCCGTCCTCATAAAGGACGGTACCCATTCAGCGAGAAATAGAAGGATAAGTTATCATTTGCAACGTATAAATTCTTATATTTTCAAACAAGCCGCAGAGTAATTGCATTTCGCAATCAGCCTGCGGCTTGTTAGTCGAGCATATACACGTTACCTACATAAACTTCCGCTGCACCTTTTTGCCGTCATAGGTAAAAAGGGCTTTTTTGTCTTCCACGACGGTCTGGAGATGTACGGTGCGGCCCCAGAGGGCGTAGATATGCGGGAGCGTGCGCTCCAGATATTTCAGATCCAGCTCGATGCTCTCATAGTGGTGGGCGATCAGCAGTTCCCCGTTGCGCTCATAGTCGGCATCCTGGACGACGAGGTACGGGGAGCCGCCGTTAACCCGGGCCAGCACAAGCTGATCACGCACATTTTCCCAGGCTTTGTCGGTGATTTTCCATTCCGGACCTTTCTTCTCGAAGACATAGAGGTCGAGATCACTCACCAGCTCCTTCGACAGATAGCTGCGGATAAAAGAGGTGTCCGAATCCAGTTCACGGACCTCGAATATTTTGTCGCGGTCCCAGCGGCGTTCGATGTCCTCGAAGATCTTCAGTCCCAGGTAATACGGGTTCAGACTCTGGCGTGAGGGCTGTACTACAGATGAGTTGAGCTTGGCGTACTCGATGGTCTCTTCGGCTGTCAGATCCAGCTCACGCATAATTCGCTGATGCCAGTAGGAAGCCCAGCCTTCGTTCATGATCTTGGTCTCCATCTGCGGCCAGAAATAGAGCATTTCGTCATGCAGCATGGTCATGATGTCGCGCTGCCAATCCTCCAGAGCGGTGGAATACTGCTGGATGAACCAGACAATATCCTTTTCCGGCTCGGGCGGGAAGGTGCGTTTGCCGGCGGTTTCCGGCGCGGGGGTATCGGCATCCGGGCTTTTTTCCAGATCCCACAGCTCGCTGTAGGCATGTGCCGGTCCGGGACCGCCGGGCGGGAAGTCCTTGCGCTCCTTCATTTTGGCTTCGAGCAGATGGGTCTTGCCGAGCTTGCGCGGCTGGATCAGGCTGGGATCGATATGCTCCTGGACCGCCAGCACCGAATCAATGAAGCTCTCTACCGCATCCGTTCCATAGGTGACGGAATAATCGTTGATCCGGTCGGCGGTGGCCGCCATGCTCTCGACCATATCCCGGTTGGACATCGAGAATCGCATATTGTTCTTGAAGAAATCGCAGTGCGCCAGCACATGGGCTACGATTAGCTTGTTCTGCACCAGGGAGTTGCCGTCGAGCAGGAAGGCGTAGCACGGGTTCGAGTTAATGACGAGCTCGTAAATTTTGCTCAGGCCGAAATCGTATTGCGACTTCATTTTATGAAAAGTCTTACCGAAGCTCCAATGTCCGAACCGGGTGGGCATCCCGTAGGCACCGAAGGTATAAATGATATCCGCAGGACATATCTCATAACGCATCGGATAAAAATCGAGGCCGAAGCCGGTAGCAATCTCCGTAATCTCGGCAATCGCCCGTTCCAGCGCTTTAATCTCATCACCGGGCATGCATCCATCTCTCCTTCCAGCTTGTGAACCGTTCTTCTTATGTATATGGGCGGAGGGGAGGGAGTATGATGGGGAAGAGTGAGGCATGAGAGGGCAGATGAGTTATTGTACAAAAAATAGCCTATCCCACAGCGAATACGCAAAGAGGTTAGGCTATTTATTCGTTCTGGGTCTTGTTCAGTAACTGGGCAAACTCCTCTTCGCTGTCACTGTATGTGGAAATTCCATCTCTGCGATCCTTTTGAGCTTGTTGAAGTATCTCAACCTTCAGTTCATCATTTGCGGTATGTGACACAATCACGCCGTCCGGTATGTGATGCAAGGATTTGCAGCTTGACGTATTGATTGGGATAAATCTTCCGAACCTCTTCCCATTGCATGGCTGGCACCTCGAATTTGGTTTGTCCTTATATTGTATCAGAATATTATCCATAAAAAAGCTCTCCAAAACGATGTACATCGTTCATGGAGAGCCTTTTGCGTAAACCCCTTGGAGATTCGAAGCCAGCCTAAATATTTATTATTCTACCTCGGTGTAGAATATTTTAAGTAGCATATTTTGTGAATAATTTCCAAAGTGCTCCCCGAAAATAGTAAGTCCACCTTTGTTCTTAGAATGATCATCAATACTAATCCTCAGCTTGATGAAGGGGGAATCTTCGATCTTTAAATGGGCAAGGGTAACCGATGATATTTTTTGACCGTCTATTCCAGTATCTTTCTTGGTGACTCTTAAATGCTTTAAAAGGCCGTACTGGCTTAGTTCATTATCCCACCAGGCTGGTGTTAATTTCCCGCGCACATCTGAAAAATTACCTGGAGCCGTCCAGGTGCCTAAAAAAACATCGTTGATATAAAAAGCGATATCACTTGGCCAATTATTGTTGGAACCAGGAAACTCTGAAGAGAGCTCTAAGGATAACTCTAATAATTCTGCAGTGAAATTGTGGTTGAACTCATTCGGAATCATATATTCAACGAAGCCCTCGGCAAACCAAAGTAAGGAAGCATCGATCCGGTCATTGGATACGAAGGTCCGTTGATCATCTAACTTTCCGATTACTTTGGCGGGGCTGGCTAATCCGCATGTAGGGGTGACCGAAAAATTAGAATAGTATCCGAGCTTAATTTCATTAGTAATTACATTAAAAGGAAGATGGAGCTTCTTCGGTAAGTTGAGGGCAATATGATCAACAGCAAGAATGAAATTCTTCTTTCGGCTATCAGTAACCTCTAAGTTGTCCTGGAGCTTGATGATCTTGGCGTCCTCCAGTAACCGGATATGGCGTGAAACGATAGCTTTGCTTAAGTTTAGCTTTTTGGCGAGCTCACTGACCGTAAGTGGTGTATGTAACAATAGTTTGAGAATGGAAGCTCTTGTGTCAGAGGCCAGTGCTTTCAAAACAGAAATACCATTCTCATCGAGTTCTAAGAACATAAGTACCTCCTCATCGGGATCAATATAGCTTCTATATAAGACGCACTTAAGTATTGAACTTGAAGCTTCGTCGTCACTGCGGTGAACCTTTGGACTTCCGGCCGCTGTTGTCCCCAGATTTCTTCATCCAATCCGCTGTTCGTGGTGGAAATCCGGTGACTGGGTATGCTTCCGTAGCGAGCTTTCCTGCGGAAAGCTTTCAGGCGGTCGCTACCGCTCCTACAGTTCCAAATTTCCCCTCCGCTTCTTTTGCTTTTTGTTAATTTCTTTAGTGAGTCTTATTTAGCGGATATTGAACATTATAACTTATTGTTAACTTTTTTGTTAACAATATTAGGTTCAGTTGAGCGGTAATTTTATTTTGTATACCACAAAGTTGAAAATCACGAATAACGTTGATACAAGCTTGAAAGAACGCTTTCATCATGATAGTATTTGCTTGCTTGTGAGGAAGGGTTACTGTTGAACTCGCACAAAAGTTAACTATTATTGTTTCGGGACTAATAGGATAGGAGATGAAGCTAGATGTCACATCGGATGGAATACCCGCGTCCACAGTTAGTTAGAGACGCATGGCTAAACTTAAATGGAGCATGGCAATTTGAATTTGATGACAAGAATGTTGGAGCTGCACAGCGATGGTATGATCCAAGCCAGAATTTTAGTCAGACCATTCAAGTTCCCTTTGCTTTTCAAACCCCTGCAAGTGGAATACACGATACCTCTTTTCATGACTATGTCTGGTATAAGCGTAATTTCACACTTGATCCAGGTTGGGTTAAGAAGCGTGTTGTCTTACATTTTGGAGCGGTAGATTATAGAGCCTGGGTGTATGTGAATGGTCATTATATCGGCATGCATGAGGGAGGGCACACTCCATTTTCCTTTGATATTACGCATGCTTTAACCGGACAGGAGGAACAGGTGACTGTTCATGTGGAGGACCCTTCACAGGATGAGACTATACCCCGGGGCAAACAGTTCTGGCTTGAGAAGCCCGATAGCATCTGGTATACCCGCACGACAGGGATTTGGCAGACCGTGTGGCTGGAGGCGGTGAACCCTGTTTATATTCATCAGGTGAAGTTCCACCCCGATGTAGATCAAGGGAGCATTGGCATCGAGGCTGAATGTGGGGGATACGGATCAGAAGAATTAGATTTGGATATCCGTATTTCTTTTCGGGGAGTGCCTGTGGTTCAGGATCGGGTACGATTGTTGCAGCCCATAACGCGCAGAACGGTAGATCTCTTTGGTTTGAAGATATTCCGGACTAACTTTCATCATGCCGGCTGGACCTGGACTCCGGAAACTCCTAATTTGTTTGATGTTGAAATGAAGCTTTACGATCATGGGGTTGAGGTGGATGGTATACAGTCGTATTTCGGCATGCGGAAAGTTCATACAGAGAACGGTATGGTCTATCTGAATAACAAACCTTATTATCAAAAGCTTGTACTCGATCAGGGTTACTGGCAGGAAGGATTACTTACTGCGCCAACGGATGAACACCTGAAGACAGATATTGAATTAGCCAAAGAATTAGGGTTCAACGGCTGCCGTAAGCATCAAAAGGTAGAGGACCCGCGGTTTCTGTACTGGGCGGACCGGCTAGGGTTCCTGGTATGGGGAGAATGTGCTGCCAGCCCTTCTTACAATAGTGATGCTGTGGCCCGTTTAACCAAAGAATGGATTGAAATTATTGATCGTGACTTCAATCATCCCTCGATTGTTGCCTGGGTTCCGCTTAACGAAAGCTGGGGAATTCCGAGGGTGAAATCGGATAAGCAGCAGCAGTATCACAGCTTAGCCATGTATAGTCTTATTCATTCCCTGGATGATACCCGGTTAGTGATATCGAATGATGGATGGGAAATGACACGGACTGACATATGTGCGGTACACAATTATCAGCATGGCCGGGCAGATGAGCCTAATAAGTATGAAGAGTATAAGCGGATGCTGTCTACGAAGGAGACGATGCTTGCTTCAACTCCATCGGCCCGCAGTATATATGCAGACGGTTATGAGCATCGGGGAGAGCCGATCTTGTTAACTGAATTTGGCGGGATAAGCTATAAGGCAGGCGCTGACGATGGTTGGGGATATACCAGTGCACAATCTTCCGAGGATCTTGTTCTGGAATATGAGAGAATCATGAAGGCTGTATACGCTTCTAAGATTATTTATGGTTACTGTTATACGCAGTTGACCGATGTGGAGCAAGAAATTAACGGTCTATTGGCCTATGATCGAACACCCAAATGCGATATGACGTTAATTAAAGAAATTAATAGTCAATGGCATCTGCGGACCATTTAGCCTGAACATATTGAATGACAAGGAGCTTAGGAATCCATGACAAATGAAAACCTGCTTCAAAAAATTGGGCTGGTAGTAGATAAGCTTATGAATCTGGGCGGCAGCGACTATGAAAAGGATAAAACCGTGGTTCAGGCCGATACAAAGTTAGGGATTGTGCAACGGGATTTCGGAATTGAAGAATGGGACTGGCCGCAGGGCGTCGGTCTGTATGGTCTTTACAAGCTGCAGAAGGTTTACGGCGATGAACGCTATATTGAATTTTTACAGAATTGGTATTCCCGTAATCTGGAGGTTGGACTGCCTTCCAAAAACATTAATACGACAGCTCCTTATTTGGCTCTGGTTCTGCTCCTGGATCAGCTTGAGCCTTCCAGCCAACTGGAAGAGCTATGCCGGGAACATGCGGATTGGCTCCTTCATGAGTTGCCCAAAACCAAAGAAGGAGGCTTTCAGCATACGGTCACTGCCATTGGCAACCGGGATGAAATTCACTTGCACAATGGACAGTTATGGATTGATACGCTCTTTATGGCGGTTCTGTTTCTGAACCAGGCCGGGAGCAAGTTCAACCGGCCGGAGTGGCAGCATGAAGCTGAACACCAGATTCTGCTCCATATCAAGTATCTGTTCGACAAGCATACCGGCCTGTTCTTCCACGGCTGGAGCTTCGAACGCAATGATAATTTCGGCAGTATCTTCTGGTGCCGCGGTAATTCCTGGTTCACTTATGGCATCGTCGATTACCTGGAAGCTTGCCAGGATACGATTAGCCCGGGTATCCGGAAATTTCTGGTGGATACGTATAAAGCTCAGGTCAATGCCTTGGTATCCCTTCAGGCAGCTTCCGGCCTGTGGCATACAGTTCTGCAGGACCCCACCAGCTATGAAGAGGTATCCGGTTCGGCTGCAATTGCCGCAGGTATCCTAAAAGGCATTAAAGCCGGTATTCTCGATTCCTCCTATCAGGCTGCGGCAGATAAGGCTATTCAGTCGGTATGTCACAATATTAGCGGAGATGGAACTGTGCTGAATGTGTCGGCCGGAACCGGGATGGGAATGGATAAGGATCATTACAAGAACATTACCCTCATGCCGATGGCATACGGACAGTCCCTGACTCTTATTGCCTTGTATGAAGCTCTAAAATAAACTCAGCGTAAGCTCATAGATTTATTCATCTCTTCTTGGATACAAACAGCCTAATCCTTGAGCAGTTACGCCAAAGGATTAGGCTGTTGTATCTTCTGTATCCGGTTACTCGTACACCCGCACCTCAATAATCTCCGCGTACTCGCTGCCGTTCGTCTCCAGAACGATAACGCGCAGGCGGTCTGCTACGACAGCTTCGCTCAGCAGGTGCACATGCTTGCGCTTGTGATTGTCACTTCCTGCGGCGACTGCCGTCCAGTTGCCGTTCACGTAAGCTTCAATACGATAATCCTTGACGAGCGTTGGCAGGACTTCATATGGCGTAATATGATGATGCAGGTTAATCAGATCCTCGTTGACATCGTCATTGAAGGTAACGTGCACCTCACGGAGGGTTACGGGTGCGCTCCAGGCCAGCTCATGCCATTCCGGGCGGCCGGAGTTCATTCGGTCAGAGGACCACAGATGCGGGCCGCCGTAAGGACGCAGGTATCCGTCCACTGCCTTGTCTGCGGCGAAGGCTTGGGTTTGCCCAGACAGGCGGATGCATGGGGCCGTGTGATCGAATTTCTTTTTGTCCCACAGGACTACAGGCTGTGCGGGCTGATTCTGGAAATCCAAGGATACTACCGGTGTGTTGCTATGCCCATAGGCGAGCATCCCCGAAGTCGGCTGATCTGCCATATGCAGGGTGATTGCCGCATTAGCCTTGATGATCAGAAAGGCATTGCACGGCGTCTCCGGCTGCCAGTGCAGGTCGAGCTTCACCCATTGCTGCGTACCGGAGATGACAGAAGCCGATGCGGATTGCAGAAGCGCATAGGGAACATAATTCTCGGGACGTCCGGTCTCCCATAGCTGAACGGTCAGCTCCGCTGCTTCACTTGCGTCGATCAGCAGCTCCATTCCGTCCAGCAGAGGATCGACCGGAAGGGTGACGCCGATGTCAGCTGTAAGAGGGACGCTGAATGCCGGATGCTCCACTGCGAAGCGGTTCCGTTCGCTGGAGGCGCTGACGGCAGCCTGGAGTGCCAGGTCGGCAGCGTCTTCATTGTTCAGACCCAGGATAGAGGCATCCTGGCGGAGCATCGTCTGCTGCAGCTCCTTCAGGTGGTTCGCATGCAGTTCGCGCGGCGTTACTCCCTTGGCAGCGCAGAGCGCAGCGCCGGTGCCGGCCGCTTCGCCGATGACCGCGCAGGTAGCCATAACGCGGGTCGTCCCGAACGCCACATGCGAGGCGCTGATGTCACGGCCGGCCATTAGCAGGTTGTTCACATTCACGGAATACAGTGAACGGAACGGAATGTGGTAGCTGCCGTCAGAATACATATGCTTCGAGCCGGATTCGGTAGCATAGACACCCTGCGGCGGGTGCAGATCGATCGACCAGCCGCCGAAGCCAATGCGGTCCGCGAATTCACGCTGCGCAAGGATATCGTTCTGGTTCAAGATATAGTCGCCTACGAAGCGGCGGTATTCGCGTTTGCCCGGAAGCGAACCGACCCATTCCAGCGTCATATTCCCGGCATCGAAATTCCCGGAGTTCTTAATATAGTCCCAAATCCCGTAAATGATCGACCACAGCTCGTTGCGAATGGCCTCATTGTCATGAACCGTATCCTGTTCGCCGCCGAACTCAATCCACCAGTAGGCGCAGCCATTATCGCCGCTGCGGATGATGCGGTTCTCGGTGATGGATGTCTTTGTAATATCTATGGCCATTGAAGGAGCTATATATTTGACCGGATGGCCGGCATCCTTGGTATAGAAGAGCAGGGTGCTGCCGAGGGTAATATCATCTGCAACCAGCGGTGCCCATTCTTCACCCAGTTCATCATGCGCTTCGCGGCCCATCCGGTATTCTGCACCCGCCAGGAACCCGACCAGCCCGTCTCCGGTGCAGTCCAGATAGACCGGGCTCTCAAAGCGGATGCTCCGCTCTGACCCCATCATCCACCCGGTAACCGAGCGGATACGCCGCCCGCCGCCTTCTTCCTCATCGGCCTCGGCTTCATGCACATCCGTGTTCAGGAACAGCTGAATATTCGGTTCAGCCTGCACGGCTTCCAGCACAACCATATCCCACAGGTACGGATTCCCGTCCTTGTTGCGGTACTGGTTCTCTACAAATAGTTCCCCCATAATCCCCGTCTCCCGGGCATACCGGTGAATGCCATGCGAGGTGGCGCCGCACACCCATACCCGCACTTCACTGCTGGAGTTGCCGCCAAGTACTGGACGGTTATTGACCAGTGAGACACTCTGCCCTAGACGGGCCGCTGCAATCGCCGCACATACTCCCGCCAGACCTCCGCCTATAACGGTGACATCCGTTTGGACCGTTTCTTTGCGCATTATTGAACCTCTCCTCTGACTTATGATAATATATCCGTAGTTTCATGATAAAATAATATATCATCAAATAACATGCATATAATTTCTGAGAGTATATACTTTATTTCATTTCGTTATTGCTTGGAGGGAGAGCTGTGCATGCGAAATAATTGGTCAGTTCATCCAGTAGCCTATCTCTATTGGGAGCAGAAAAAGCAGTTCCTGCTGGAGCATGATACCTATCCCGTGTGGACGATTTTTGCGGTTGAACAAGGACAGTTTGTGTACCGGTTCGGAGATCACGAAGGGGAAGGCGGATTCGGGGACATTATTGTATGTCCGCCCGGTACAGCCTTTTACCGGAGAACGCTCACCCCTCTAACCTTTCACTTCATTCAATTCGTATGGGAGGCAGAGGTGGAGCCGGAAGATGTGGCAACGCTTAGCGGAAGGTGGGTCGTCAGAGATGTGGAGCGCTTAAGTTCAACGTACCGCTACATGCGGAGCATCGGAAGAGGGATTCAAGAGGAGCCCATGCTGGGCCGGATTAAGCATCTGCTTGAGGATGTATGGAGGCTGCTGGAAATCGAGCGCAGTATTGCAGCGGAACAAATCTATTCTGAAGGAACGAATCCCGGTCCGCAGATGCAGCAGGCCAGACAATGGATGGTTGAGCATGCCTGCACACCGGTGACCATGCAGGAGCTGGCCGTTACCTTGAACATTACGCCGGTACAATTAACGCGGCGGTTCCGTGCAGCCTATGGGGTCACCCCTTCAGAATTCGTGACTGGACTCAGGCTGCGGCGGGCATGTCAGCTTCTGGAGGATTCCGCGCAGCCCATCGAGCGGATCGCCCAGCAGTGCGGTTATGAGAACGGCTTCTATCTGAGCCGGGTATTCACCGCGAAGCTGGGGGTAACGCCATCAAAATACCGTAAGCTGCACCGCGTATAACATAAGAGTTCACAGGGAGCTATTTGGGATAGAACTGACAAATTTTTGAATAAAGGCAGAGATAGATAATGTGACAAAGTGTGTTAATATATGGATATATCGAGAATATTCCACATGTAACTGTTCATACAGAGGAGTCAGCTCATGTGGCCGGATTAATAAAGAATTATTAATAGGATGGATTGATGATAAATGCCGGCCGGTCTCTTGCATTGCAAGCGCTTCCCGGTTAAGAGCGTGGATATGGGTAGTACCATACTAAGCGGCATTGTATGAAGCCTGTAAACTTAGATCGGAGGAACCCCGATGGAATCATTGGAACAATATATGAAGCAATTGACGGCTTCCGCAGTGCAGAGCGCTGCCTTCCGTGAGGACATTCCTTACGGAGAGTGGCGGGCAAAGCTTGCTGCAAGCTTTACCGGGCGGCTTGGGAGATTTCCTGATAAACGGGCGGCGCTTGCACCCGTGCTGCTTGAACGGGTAGCCTGTAACGGATATATACGTGAGCGTGTAGAGATCACCACATATGATGGACTTAGAATGGCTATGTATCTTCTGATTCCCGGGCAGCCGTTATCCTCTCCCTGCCCGGCTGTTCTGGCTATTCATGGGCATGGCTACGGCAGCCGTGAGATTACCGGCCTCAACCCGGACGGCTCGCAGCGACAGGGTGACCCGGGGCTTCATAAGGATTTTGCCGTCTCGCTGGTGAAGCAGGGCTTTGTGGTCGCAGCGCCCGAGGTGCTCGGATTCGGTGACAGACGGCTGGCAGAGGATCTGGAGAGCGGCGAGCCCGGGCGCAATTCCTGCTTCCGCCTATCCTCCGCGCTATTGATGGCGGGGCAGACGATGGCAGGCTACCGGATCTATGAAAGTATGCGTGCGCTAGATTATATGCAGATGCGGGAAGAGGTAAACGGTGAACGATTAGGCATTATGGGGATTTCCGGCGGCGGGCTGGTAGCCGGCTTCACAGCTGCACTGGATCAGCGGATCAGCTGTGCTGTCGTCAGCGGATATGCCAATACGTTTGCGGATAGCATCCTTACCCGAAATCATTGTCTGGACAATTATATTCCGGGCATTCTGCTGGAAGCAGAAATGCCGGATTTGCTTGGTTTGATTGCCCCGCGCGGCTTGTTCCTGGAGTCGGGAGATACCGATCCTTTGTTTGGTCCGGCTGGCGCGGAGCAAGCTCTGGACGGGCTGGAGGCGATCTATAACGCAGCGGGGCATGGCGGACAGATAGAGGCGGATTTTTTTGCCGGAGGGCATGAAATACACGGGGAGCCGGCGTACGCCTGGTTGCGGAAGCGGCTTGCCGGTGCCAGCTCGGATAAACACCCGTGAATTGAACGCAGTCAGGTAGAATCGCAGCCGATCCCGGTCCGCCTTTTGTGATAGTATAGGATATTGGATACTTCTAATAGAGGACATGCGGAGGAAGCTATGAATCAGGAATTGCATAGAATAGCCGGGTGGATTAACGGTCAGGCAGAGAGAGTGATCGTGGGGATTTCGGGTCACGGGGCATCGGGAAAGACGACGTTTGCCCATCATCTGATCAGTCTTGTGGGGCAAGAGAATGTGAATGTTCTGAATACTGACCCTTACATTATCGGTTCTGATCTTAGGCGGTACGCAAGGATTGACTACGAATATAACAATGAACCATATCGTGATAAAATGACTGCCTGTCACCCTGCTGCCCATAACGTAGCTGCTTTGGAGAGAGACATCCGTATGCTGCGGGACGGCTTGGATCTGTATACCATCGGTACGCATTATAGCAAGAGTACGCTGTTATCTTCTGACAACAAGATTAATATTGTAGAAGGCATGAGCGTTGCTTTTACGGACCCAAGTCTGTATGATCTCAAAGTCTACTTATATACGGATGGGGAGACCGAGCTGAGGCGGAGGGGATTCCGTGATGTGGCTGAGCGGGGGACGGATCTTCAGTATTTAATGAAATCCCACGAACAGCGCAGAATTCAGTATGAATTATTCATGCATCCGTATCATGAGAAGTTCGATATTGTGATCAGGAATCAAGATTAAGCTTAGTTTCGGCGAAAAGAGAGTCATACACAGCTGCGGCCCCAGCCTTCCGGTGACATGGAGGATTGGGGCTGCAGCTGTTTAAATTGAATGGCTGTAACTGATAAAACATACTTCTCGATTTGCTGCTTATGATGCTTGTCGTGTGGAATGAAATCTCTCAGGTGTTCGCGAATGCTGAATTTATTGCCGTCTCCAATACGAATTGCCCGATCGCTTCCTGCTTGGTCACTGTCCTGGCGTATAGAACCGCATTGGCATTGAATTCATTAAAGTCCTGATGAACTGCCGTCAGCGGCTGGCCTTCCTTCACTTTGACAAAGGCCTCATCATAAAAGTATTTGTCCCACAGCATAATGTGGCAGAGCACGTAAGGGCCATTCCTTAAAAGAATCTTAACAGGCAGTAGCTGCGGGAATGTGCAAGTAACTATAGGAAGAGAAATGCTGCATCCATACAACAATTTCGGATTATGGCCGCCTTTAGGAGCAAAATGTTGTATTATGGGCAGGCCTGTTGATTCCCCATATTATGGGATGGATATAATCCCCAAAACCCCTTTGTTCCTGAGCAGACTAAGTTGAACCTGCCACTCCAGCGGAAGACTAAATATACGCCAATGCTGCATAAATTCCCAAAGGGTCAGTTGAGCAAAGGCAGGCACGTTGGGGTGGATTTCATCATAAACGCGTTTCAGAAGCACATAGACAGCAAGGGCCACAAACAATTGGCTGTATACCGCATTTTCGGTGGTTCCAAATAGACATGGCACGTTCAGATGCTGTTTAATCCAGCGGAAAAAGACTTCAATTTCCCAGCGTGCCTTGTAGATTTCAGCGATCACATGAGCGGACTCTTTTCTCAAATCGGTCACGACCCGTACGACTTCACCCCGGTCATTTTCAAATTCTACGACCCGGTGGCGCTGAGCAGATTGGCACTTCCCTTGACCGATATAACAAGTAATATCACGAACAATTTTCGTTTCTCCCTCTGCGGGTCGCTGGAGTTCTCTTGGCTTCACCAAATGGAGATTGTCTTTGAGCCGAATCACAAACGACTGGCCCTGGAGCACATATTGATCCAATCTGCTGATTTTTCCATACGCCCGATCCTGTACCAAAATGTAGTCCGTATCGGCCAAGACTTCTCCAAACGGAGCGTCATTGCGCTTCGCGATCGATTCCTTCACGTTCAGGGGTGAACGCTGGCCATGCGAAAGAGCAACATGCAGCTTAATACCCCCTCTGAATTTTTTGTACGAGGCCCAAGGCATTCGAGAGTTCGCTGCCGTGACCGTAGTCGAGTCAATCAGCAAAAGATCTTTAGGAAGATTCAAATGCCGCCGGGTTTGGCGGTTACATTTCGTGACGAGCATTTGAAAGATACGTTTGAAGATTTCGTAAGGGACTTCACCGGCCTTGCCGGAAAGGGTGGAGTAATGAATTTCTGGCAAGTCAAAGCTTGGGCCTAAGCGGGCACTCTGCCGGAATCCGTCCCATTTGTGGTAGCAGGCTTGGACAAAGTAATCGAGCAGCAACCCGACGGTCATTTTGGTTCCTCTATCCACGTAGTCCTCGGTTTGTCCGGTCACCATTTGGACTTCTTCCGGTGTTAACACTTGTTTGAAAACGGCTAAAAATGGGGTATATTTATTCATGAGGTCGCCTCATTTCGGTTTGGTTTGGTCGTACTTACCATTACCCGAAATGGCGGCCTTTTTCGTCCCTTTTTTTGGGAAATCAACACGCCTATATTATGGGCATGATTATAGGAAATTTGCCGGACCCTCTACCACATACAGCGGGCCAATCGAGAATTAGTTTCGGCAACAGTAGCTGGAAGTCCCGACAGTCACCGTGGTGAAGCTGGGAGTATGTTAACAACTTAAAGTGAGCGGGTATGTATGGCTCTTTGTAGTAGAATCGCGTGCGCAGCATTGGTATACTTTAACAAAAGCTCCATCCGATCGTGATTTCAGGGAGGTCATCAGCCGTGAACGTAACGCCTGACTCAAAACTGCTGTGCAAGCTGAGAATAATGGTTGTGCTGTTCAGAAGCCTGGCCAGGGCAGCTCTTCCGGCTCTACTTCTGCTGGTTCTGGCTACAGGCTGCTCGTTATTTGATCGTGGAGGCTCATCTGCCATCAGTCACAAGATTGACGAGGAGAAGGATGTCATATCCTCTAACGGCAACGGGGTCAGCAATCTGGACAAGCTGGACAGCTTCATGGAGCGGGGAAGCGGCAGCCAGCGGATCGTGCAGTATACTATCGAAGGCGACCCGATCTTTATCGAATTAAGGTATAAAGGCGGACGGCTGGAGCTCGATTATGATACCACTGAGGATGCCTTCGGTTCCCGTGAAGTGAAGACTTACAGCTGTAGTGAGCTTGTACGGACGGAGGAGAAGCATCAGTTGAGGTACTCCCTGAAGGGCTGCGAGGGGGATATGGGGGATGGAGATTTACTTATCGTCAGCTTCGATCTGAGCTCGCAGGATAAATTTGAGTTTGTGCTCAAATACGGGTTTAATCACAGGAATGAGATCAATACGGTGAATCAGTCCCTGGTAAAAGATATGCTGAACGGTACTGCCAGCGAAATCAGCGATTTCTCCCTGCCGCAGGCAGACCGGCAGAGCATCTACCGGAAGCTGGTGTTGGCCAATTACCTTGTGGAGAAGCAGCTTAGTACAAGCTGCAACCTCAAGCCTTATGAGAGCTATGATCTGACGGTGATGATCAATAGTGCCGAGCGGCATTATGCCTGGAGCGAATGTGATACCGGCAGGGATGGCAAGACCATGACGGAGGCCGCAGATTACATTATCGGGCTTGTAGAGGCCGGGGATAGTTACTTACAGCTGCCTGCTGCTACAGGCGGCGTCAAATAGAATTACAGGAGGTTCATTATGCTGCAGCGGGTGCTGCTGATTGAGGACGATGAGGCAATCAGCGAAATGGTAGGTTCATATTTGACTAAAGAGGGCTACGAGGTGGAGACAGCATTTGACGGGGAGGTGGCGGTGAAGAAATTTCTGGGCGGTCCGCCATATGATCTGGTACTGCTGGATCTGATGCTGCCGAAGCGCAGCGGCACGGATGTGCTGCAGATGATCCGCAGCGGGAGCCTTGTGCCGGTGCTGATTATGTCAGCGAAGGACAGTGATGTAGATAAGGCGCTGGGGCTTGGCTTCGGCGCGGATGATTATATCACCAAGCCGTTCTCGATGATTGAGCTGGCCGCGCGGGTGAAGGCGGCGATCCGGCGGGCCGGGTACGCAGCGCAAGGGAGCCAGGCTGCCGCCGGCAACCTGACGCAGACCGGAGAGGAGCCGAAGCCGCCGAAGTCCAAAGTGATCGAACTGCAGGGGCTAACGGTCGATCTGGACAACTTCTCGGCGCGGAAGAACGGGGAAGAAGTGAAGCTGACCGCCAAGGAATTCCATATCCTGAAGCTGTTCGTGAGCAGCCCGGGACGGGTGTTCACGAAGGCGCAGATTTACAGTCTGGTCTGGGAGGATGATTACTTCGGGGATGAGAATGTAATCAATGTACATATGCGCAGACTGCGCGAGAAGATTGAGGATGATCCTTCCCATCCGGAATATATCCGAACGCTGTGGGGCATCGGCTATAAGCTCGGAGATATGCAGCAATGACAGCCTTGTTCATTATCATCATTGCTCTGCTTCTGCTGGTCCTTGTCCTGCAAGTAATGAATTCGCGGCAGCACGCACGCCAGTTGAAATATATTCATACCAAGCTGGAGAGCATTGTGGAGCGCGGCTCGCATGAACGGCTGCTTCTGATGAGCAGCAGTCTGGAGCTGCAAATCCTGCTGACCGATCTGAACCGGCTGCTGGATGTCAATCATAAGGGAGCCGTAGAACGGGCCAGGCTGGAGAAGTCTATGCGCAGTATGCTGGCTAACATCTCCCATGACCTGAAGACCCCGCTGACAGTGGTGCTAGGGTATATTGAGACCCTGCTGCATGATAAAGACATGCCAGCGGAAGAGCAGGAACGTATTCTGCGCACCATACATTCCAAAGCGGGGGAAGTCATCACGCTGATGAACCGTTTCTTTGATCTGGCCAAGCTGGAGTCGGGGGACCGGGATATCCCGCTGTCACGTGTGGAGCTGGGTGAGGTCTGCCGCAGGAATATTCTTGTGTTCTACGATATTCTGAGTGCCAAAGGTGCCGACGTGCAGATCGAGATACCGGATGAGCCGCTCTATATGATGGGCAACGATGATGCACTGGACCGGGTGTTGTCCAATCTGTTGTCGAATGCGATTGCCTACGGCGAGGCCGGCGGGGTACTGGGGCTGAAGCTGTACAGCACTGCCGGTCAGGTGTTCATAGAAGTATGGGACCGGGGCAAAGGCATTGCCGAAGGCCATGAGGACAAGGTGTTCGAGCGGCTCTACACCCTGGAGGATTCGCGCAACCGTGACTACCAGGGCAGCGGCCTGGGGCTGACCATCACCAAGCGGCTCACCGAGCAGATGAACGGCCGTATTTCCTTAAGCAGCAAGCCGTATGTCCGGACGGCATTTACGCTTTCTTTTCAGCGGCTGACCTTCTGAATTCCGGTTCTGGCGGGGCGGTCCGCGTATTCTGACGCAGCTTAAGATTTACGTAAGATTCAAGTAATAAAAAAGCAAACTCCGCCCTGTAGAATAAATACCAGGAAGACAAAGAAGAAGTCAAAGGGGATAACGGACATGACAACCATACTCCGGACATGGGATTTAACCAAAGTCTATGAGGAGAAGGAAATCGTACGCAGCGTGAATATGGAGATCAGGCAGGGTGAAATTTACGGGTTCCTGGGACCCAACGGTGCCGGCAAAACTACGGTGATGAAAATGATCACGAATCTGGTGAAGCCGACGGCGGGCGAGATTGAATTTTTCGGCGAGAAGATGACTCACCGCTCTTACGAAATGCTGAAGCGGATGGGCAGCATCATTGAATATCCGGTGTTCTACGACAAGCTGAGTGCCCGCGAGAATCTGGCGCTGCATGGCGAGTATATGGGATATTATGATCCCCAAGCGATGAAGGAAGCACTGGAGCTGGTGAAGCTGAGTGCCGTGGACAAGAAACCTGTGAAGCAATTCTCCCTGGGGATGAAGCAGCGGCTGGGCATTGCCAGAGCGGTGATGACCAAGCCGGAGCTGCTCATTCTGGATGAACCGATCAATGGGCTGGACCCGCTCGGCATCAAGGAACTGCGCGAGGTGTTCCGCATGCTGAGCCAGGAGTACGGCATGACACTGCTGATCTCCAGTCATATTCTGGGAGAGATCGAACAGATTGCCGACACCATCGGCGTGATCCGTGAAGGAGTACTGGTGGAACAATTGGCGATGGATACGATCCGTAACCAGAATACACAATACATTGAACTGATTACTGGCGAGTGCACGAAGGCTGTCTATATCCTGGAGCATAAGCTGGGCTTGACGAACTACAAAGTGCTCGACCCGCGCACGATACGCATTTACGACGAGATTCCGCAGCTGGAGCTGAGTAAGGCACTGGCTGAAGCCAATGTGGAGCTGGAGAGTATGAGCAAGAAGCATCATTCGCTGGAAGATCACTTCGTAGAACTGATAGGAGGTGCCCGCAATGCTTAAGCTGATTCGTTTGGAGCTGCGTAAGAACAAATTCAATTTTCTCAAAAGTGTGCTGATTGCCGATCTCGCCATTCTGGGCTTCATGGTTCTTATCGCCTTTACATCGCTTAACGAAGGGGAATTCAGCACGTATACGGATTTATTCGACGGAGTGTTCGTTTTTGTAAAAGCGACCTTTATCATCTTTGCCTCTGTCCTGATCAGCAAGCTGGTGATCGACGAGTACAAGAACAATACCATCACTGTGCTGTTCATGTACCCGGTTCCGCGCAAAATGCTGCTGGCTGCAAAGTTAATCATTGTGTTTCTGTTTACCTTCCTCAGTATTTTCCTGTCTGATGCTGTAATCAGCGGCATTCTTACCGGGATTGATTATTTCGTGCCTGACGTGATTCAGGGAACACTGACACAGGAGCTGATCACTACCCAGCTGATGAAGGCCGGGACGGATGCACTCTACGCTGCAGGCATTGCACTGATTCCGTTATACTTCGGGATGCGCCGCAAATCCGTACCGGCTACCATTGTCTCCGCCGTTCTGATTGTCATGCTGATCTCGTCCGGCTTCGGGAACGGGGGCTTCCGGATGGGCAATCTGATCTGGATTTCGCTCTCTCTGGCGCTGGTGGGAGTGGGGATAGCGTACCTGTCGATCCGGAATATTGAGCATCAGGATGTGGCTTAGCAAGAAAGGCAGACCTGCTGTTACCGGCAGAACGGGTGCTGTCCCTCACGGGATGGCACTGTTTTTTTGTTTACTCAGCCGTCTCAGATTGCGATGTTTTGTGGCGACCAATAGCGGTTTTTTTGTTATAATAGTAAGTAATTCAGAGATTTCTACATAAATAGAGTTTCTTCGCAATCTATGGTCCTATAATATAGCAGGAATGAAGCAGCAGAGGAGGCGGGCCATGCGTACAGATTGGGCTTCTATCCTGGGCCGGGCACTTTCTGAAGAAAGTGCTTTTAGAGCGTTGTTCGATCATCATCCGGATCTCATTATCGTGCTGGACAGACAGGGGCGTTATGCCGACAGCAACCGTACCTTAAGTGCAGAGGACGCAGCCAGGCTGATCGAATGCCGGATGCATCCTCCCGGGGAGGCCTATTTCGCATCTGCTCTGGCCGGTATTACATCCAGCTTCGAATTAATTATGGAAGCGGCAGAAGTAAGCGGAGCAAAAGCAGGGGATTCCGGGGGTAATGCTGTTTCTGTAAGGTATGTGCCGCTTCATACAGAGGAAGGTATTGCCGGTGTATTTGCCATCGTTCATGATACCGGGGACCGGCCGCTCTCTCTGCTGCTGCAAAGCTGGGAACGCATGAGCAGGCGGGATTCGTCCGGTGCGGAACGTATAGGGCTTGAGGGAGCGGACTTTCCTCCCCTGACGGACGATGAGCTGGCCGGGGAAGCACTGCCGCTTTCGGAGTTTGTTTTTGAGATGGCGGAAGATAGACGGCTTAGTCTGATTCTGAATTCCGTCTCTGCCGGAATCTTCGGACTGGATACGCTGGGGCGGACGATCTTTATCAACCGTGAAGGGGCCGAAATGCTGGGCTATGAGCCGTCAGAGCTGGCCGGACTGCCGATGATGGAAATGATTCACTATATCGGCGGGAGTGCAGCCCGGCATTCACCGCTGGAATGTCCGATCCGGCTCACCATTCAAGATGGCGTTACCCGCAGCAAAGCGGATGAAATCTTCTGGCGTAAGGACGGGACCAGCTTCTTCGTGAACTACCGGATTGCTCCGTTGCTGGATAAAGGCATGATCTGCGGTGTGGTCGTCTCCTTCAGTGATATAACGAACGAACGGGAGATTCTCCGGGCCAAGGAATCGGCTGAGCAGGCTGCGCAGGCCAAGTCTGATTTCCTGGCGATGATGAGCCATGAGATCCGCACCCCGATGAACGGTATGATCGGGATGGCAGATCTGCTGCTGGAAACAAATCTGGAGGAAGAGCAGCGCAGTTATACCGAGATTCTGCGCAGCAGCAGCTACAGTCTGCTGCAGATCCTCAATGATATTCTCGATTTCAGCAAGATGGAAGCCGGCAAAATGCCGCTGCAATCGGAGAGTTTCGACCTGCGCGAGATGCTGGAGGGTATCATTGATCTGTTCACTCCCAAGGCAGAGGAGAAGAAGCTCGCCCTGCGCTGGTGGGCGGATACCAGCGTGCCGGATATTGTCACGACCGATCCGAGCCGCTTGCGGCAGATTATCGTCAATCTGGTCGGCAACGCACTTAAATTCACCGATCAGGGCAGTGTGACCCTCTCGGTGAAGAATATTCCGCTGCCGGCCTCGCCGGAATACCTGCTGGAGTTCTCTGTCCGTGATACAGGGGTAGGTATTGCTGACAGCAAGCTGAATCTGCTGTTCCAGTCCTTCTCCCAGCTGCATCCGTCCATTAACCGTAAATATGGCGGCACCGGACTAGGCCTTGCGATCTGCAAGCAGCTGGTGGAGCTGATGGGCGGAACGATCTTCGTGGAGAGCGAAGAGAACCGGGGATCGATCTTCCGGTTCATGCTTCCTTTTGTGAAGGAAGAGGTTGAAGCGGAAGTATACCAGCCCTAATATAACAAACAGCAAGTCTCCGTCAGGAGACTTGCTGTTTCTGTTTGCGGCTGCTATTAGCAGCTGTATAGGTAATTGCTTCACCAGCTGATCCTGCCTTTGGGTGAGACTGCCTGCTATCCTGATGTTTCAGGATACAGCGGGTTCAGCTGCCCCGCAATATGATCCGCAATCAGCGTGTAGAACTCAGGGAATCTCGGGTCCCCTGGACTCCTGATTTCTTCAAAGGTGCGGATATATAGCCCCTGGGAGGCTACTGAAGTGATAATATCGCCTACAGTCCAGCCCCGTGTCACCACTTGGGCTAACCCGGACCGTTCCTCTTCGGGAAGCAGCTTGGCAAAGGCAACCTCACCTTCCCTGAGTGTATCGTCAAAATAATTACCCGTAGGATGCTGAAGATTCCGGGTTGTCATCCATGCCCTGGCGAACGGATGGAAATCCGTCAGTATGAGCCTCCCGTTTGCCGTTAACCTTCTGCTGACCAAAGAAAAAATAGCATTTAAATCCGTAAAGTAATGCAAAATCCCAAACTCCATCAGGATAACATCGAAGGTTCCCAGGGCTTCCTCGCCGGGGATATTTAAGACGTCTGCACAGATGTAGTTCAGTGTAACCCCCGCCGCTGCCGCTACTTCACTGGCATACAGCCGGTTCTCTTCAGAAATATCCACGACAGTAACCTCAGCACCCAGCAAAGCGAAACAATTCGCCTTCATCCCGTGAGAGCCGAGCAGGTTCAACACCTTCAATCCTGTCGGGTTACCTAGGTACTTCAGCCAATGCCGCAACGGGTGCCTTGGGTCCTGCTTCAATCGCCCGGCCAGCTCCTCAGGTGATCCATGATGCTGTGTCCAGGCCTGGTATGCCTTCGTTTCCCAAGCCGTCTTATTCGCACGTGCCATCTGCTCCTGCATCGTATACCCCCTTGATAAATATTGGAAATCGCCCTTTCTGATCTTACTATACTGTATTTACTATGCAACAAAAAACGAATCCTTATCTGCATAAGCTGCAGACATTGGATTCGTCAAAGGTAGCGCCTGATCATTCTAGTGCATATACATAAGACCAACTGTAGCCGGCCCGCAGTGGCTGCCGATGACACAGCCGGCGTGAATGACAGCAATTTCATTCACACCTGTCTGCTCACGCAGTGCCGTTTCCAAATACTTGGCATCCTCTTCGGCCAGGGTATGGGCAACAATGAGCAGTTCCTTGTCCATATCGGCAGCATTCGCAAGCGCATGCTGCAGCATTTGCTCTACGGCCTTCTCCTTCTTGCCGCGGATTCTGGCTACGGGTACAATCGCCCCATCCACCAGCCGCAGTACAGGCCGGATCTTCAGCAGGCTGCCGATAAAGTTCTGCATGCCTGAGCAGCGTCCGCCCATATATAAGTAATCCAGCGTATCGACGACAAACTCGGATTCCACCCGTTCACGGGAGGTTTCGATCATAGCTGCGATGTCGGCCGCACTGTGGCCTTTGGCTGCGGCGCGGGCGGCCTTCATGACCAGCAAGGCGATCCCGCCGCATAACGTCTGGGAATCCACAACATGTACCCGGCCATCAGGGAACTCGCCTGCGGCCAGCAGGGCATTCTGATATGTAGAGGATAAAGAAGAAGAAAGACTGATATAGACGATATCTCCACCGCTACTCACGACTGGCTGAAAAGCGGCAATGAAATCAGCCGGGGAAGGGGCTGCCGTCTTGGGCAGTGCACCACCCGCGGCGACACGGCGGTACACTTCTTCGGGTGTAATCTCTACACCATCCTTGAAGGTACCGTCTTCAAAAACTACATATAACGGGACAATGCCGATATCATACGTTTCCTTCCAGCCTTGCGGCAAATCGGAAGTGCTGTCTGAAAAGATTTTTACGATAGACATGAATATCTCCTTCACCGATCTTGGATGACAATACTCAATATTAAGACCCTATAATCTGTTTATTATACCAAGCCTGCTTCGAATCTCAAAATAAAAAATGCTAGCTTGTGAGGCTGGCCGGTTATGCCGCTTCTTCATCCGCCTGAGAGCTGACTGTGCACATGCAAAAAAGCTTCACCGTCCTTGCAGGGACAGTGAAGCCATTTCCGGTATAGCGAAGAAGTTCATTCTTTATTTCTTCATTACTGGAATCCATATTTCGCAGACATAATCCCCGGCCGAGGTATCGCCTGGAGGATACAGCTCGAATTCGGGTCCGCCTGTATGCTCGTAGCCCGTTCCCGGGAACCATTCCTGGAAAATGCGCTGCCAGACCCCTTGAATCGCATCAGGCATAGCTCCTACGGATTTGAATACCGCCCAGGTCGCAGCCGGAACCACTGCAGTCTCATACCCCTGGGGATCCGCCCCTGGCGGGCTTTCCACAGCAATCCAGTAAGTCAGCATTTCCTTCTGCATGTCCATGCACATACAGATGCCGAGCCATTCTTCGCGTAAGCCGAACTCAATCAGCTTATCTGATGTGCCGTCATCATTACATTCATCCCAAAACTGCGGAATTCTGCGGAAATTCTCCCCATCCTTGGTGGTAACCTCCATTGATTTGCCGATAACGGTAAAAGCTTCTTTATTCACGATTTTGTAATCCATTTCCTGATCTCCCTTCAATGACAGATGGAAAGAGAGGCGCGGGAAGGCTTTGAGCTGTACCCCAGGCTCGCGTGCGGCAGAGGGGGTAAGCCCATGCGCTTTGCGGAACGCTTTGGCGAATGACTCCGGAGAGTCATATCCGTATTTGAGTGCGACATCCAGCACCCGGATGTTTGAAATGGCCAGCTCTTGAGCGGCCAGAGTCAATCTGCGTTTGCGGATATAGTCTGCTACGGTGACGCCGGTCAGCATGCTGAACATGCGCTGGAAGTGGAAAGGGGAGACATAGGCCACTGCGGCAATCTCTTCGATCCGCAGCGGTCCGGTCATTCTGCTCTCCATATAATCCAGCGCGTTCTTCATTCGGATCAGCCATTCCATGTTTGCCATCTCCCTTTAAGTTCATATTATCACGCGGCCTACGGTCCGGTCCTGTTATTCTCTGCTCATCTGAGACAGGGTACAGTCAACGGCCTACAGTCTATGATCCTATGATGTCATGTTTCAAGGGGGTTGTCAGCTTCCGGCATAAGCTAGCCTAACCGGCAGACTCTTGCTTCATATGGCCGCAGCGTACTGCGGTCCATGGGCACCGGCTCCTCCGGATAGTTACCGATAATCGTTTCGGTTACGGCATTCAGCTCGTCAGGCAGCTCTACAGTCTGCGGCGTGTCACAGAAGTTCAGCAGCACCAGCCATTTCTCACCATCCAGTGTCCGGGTGTACGCGTAGATATATTCATGCTCCGGCAAAAGCAGCTCATATTCACCATACACCATGATCAAATGCTGCTTGCGCAGGCTAATCAGCTGCTGATAATAGTAAAATACCGAGTCAGGATCGGCCAGCGCCTGTTCCACATTGATCTCTGTGTAGCGCGGATTGAGCTTGAGCCAGGGTGTGCCAGCGGTGAAACCGGCATTCGTTGAGGCGTCCCACTGCATTGGGGTCCGGGCGTTATCGCGGCCTTTCGTGTGAATCGCCTGGAGAACCGTCTCATGATCTCCGCCGCCTTCCGTAACCTTTTCCCGGTACATATTAAGTATCTCAATATCCTTGTAGTCTTCCAGCACAGGGAATTTCACGTTGGTCATGCCGATTTCCTCACCCTGGTAGATATAAGGTGTACCTTTGAGCGTGTGCAGCAGGGTAGCGAGCATTTTGGCCGAAATCACACGGTATTTGCCGTCATCCCCGAACCGGGAGACCATCCGCGGCTGATCGTGGTTGTTGAGATAGAGGCTGTTCCAGCCTTTTTCAGACAAGCCTACCTGCCATTTGTGCAAAATATCGCGCAGACCCTTCAGCGTCCACGGAATCACATTCCACTTGCCGCCCGGGCCGGAATCGACATCCATATGCTCGAACTGGAACACCATTTGCAGCTCATGCCGGTCTTCGTCAGTATAGAGAATGGCGTCTTCGACAGTTGCCCCCGGCGTTTCGCCGACGGTCATTACATCGTATTTGGAGAGGACTTCACGATTCATTTCCTGGAGATACTCATGAACCCGCGGTCCATTCATGTAATATTCTCCGCCACCGGCCAGCTCACCGGGAGCCAGGCCCTCATGGTGTGCGGAAGGGAGTCCTTCTACTTTGGAGATCATGTTGATAACATCCATCCGCAGCCCGTCTACACCTTTGTCCAGCCAAAAAGCAATCATTTTATAGAGAGCTTCCCGCAACTCCGGATTCTCCCAGTTGAGATCCGGCTGCTTGCGCGAGAACAGATGCAGATAATATTCGCCTGTGGCTTCATCCTTCTCCCAGGCTGGTCCGCTGAAGATGGAGCTCCAGTTGTTCGGCAGCGCGCCATCCGGTCCGCCGGGACGCCAGATATAGTAATCGCGGTAGGGGTTATCCTTGGAGGCGCGGGATTCCGCGAACCAGGCATGCTCATCCGAGGAGTGGTTAATTACGAGATCCATCATCAGCTTGATGCCGCGTGCATGCAGTCCGGCCAGCAGCTCCTCCCAGTCCCGCAGCGTGCCGAATTCATCCATAATGTCCTCGTAGTTGCTGATATCATAACCATTGTCATCGTTCGGCGATTTGTATACGGGTGACAGCCAGACGACATCGACGCCCAGCTTCTGGAGATAATCCAGCCGGGAGATGATCCCCTGCAGGTCCCCGATTCCGTCTCCATTGCTGTCCTGGAAGCTGCGGGGATAGATCTGATAGACTACGGCTTCTTTCCAAAAGGCTCTATTCATTTGGGTGGGCTCCTTTGAGTGGTATTTGAAATTTGAGCTAGAGAAGTTTCCAATGTAGATGCTGGTCGTAACTGCGGTGATTTTCGGACTTCCGGTCGCTGTTGTCCCCAGATTTCCTGATTAAACCGCTGTTAGCGGTAGAAATCCGGTGACAAAGGCGATCGCTATCGCTCCTACAGTTCCGAAATTCCCCTCCGTTACTGTCATCTTATATTGTCTTCACAAGTTCAAATTATAAATAAGCCCCGAAGAAGCTTAATGCCTCCGGGGCGGGGGAGACAGAGACTACACAGTTACTGAAGAACCGTCAGCAGTCACACTGCTCAGTCCGTTCACCGTATACTCCTTGCCATGAATCGTGAGGGATGCCGGAACATCGGTTTCATTACTAACCGTAACCTGTACATCGGTAACTGTAACTTTTAGGCGCGAGCCGCGGAACATGATTTTGAACGAATAAGAGGTCCAGTGTCCCGGGTTGGAAGGGTTCAGGGTCAGCCGGTCGCCCAGCACACGCAGTCCGCCGAAGCCATGTACAATCGACATCCACGTTCCGGCCATGCTGGTCGTATGGCAGCCGTCTTCCGTATCATTATTGTAATTATCGAGATCCAGCCGTGAAGTGCGCAGATACATCTCATAAGCCTTCTCTTTGTAGCCCAGCTCGCAGGCCAGAATCGCATGGATACACGGGGAGAGGGAGGACTCATGCACGGTAATCGGCTCGTAGAAGTCGAAATTGCGCTTCTTGGTCTCCAGATCATAACGGTCACCCAGGAAGTAGAGCCCTTGCAGCACATCCGCCTGTTTGATGAAGCAGGAGCGCAGGATGCGGTCCCAGGACCATTTCTGGTTCAGCGGCAGGTTCTCCGGCAGCACATCCTTCACCTGGATAATCTCCTTATCGAGGAAGCCGTCCTGCTGCAGGAAGATGCCGCGTTCTTCATCGGCCGGATAGTACATTTTGGCGATAATCTCGTTCCACTGTGCCGTTTCACTGTCCAGCAGTCCCAGCTTGTCGGCCAGCTCTGCATAACGTGTGCCTTCATACTCTTGCAGATACGCCAGCGCCTCCAGTGTGTATTCCATCGTCCAGGCGGCAATCCGGTTCGTATACCAGTTATTGTTGACGTTGTTCTCGTATTCATTCGGGCCGGTTACGCCGAGCATCACGTATTTGTCCTTATGTGGCACATAGTGTACGCGTTCTTCCCAGAAGCGGGAGATCTCTACCAGCACCTCAAGCCCGTATTGGCCGAGATAGGCCTTGTCGCCGGTATAGTTCACATAGTTGTAAATTGCGTAGGCAATCGCGCCGTTGCGGTGGATTTCTTCAAACGTAATCTCCCACTCGTTATGGCACTCCTCCCCGTTCATCGTCACCATCGGGTAGAGCGCGCCTTTTTTGTAACCGAGCTTCAGGGCATTCTCTTTGGCTTTCTCCAGATGCTTGTAACGGTAGATCAGCAGATTGCGGGCAATCGTGGAGTCGGCGGTACTTAGGTAGAAGGGTACACAATAAGCTTCCGTATCCCAGTAGGTGCTGCCGCCGTATTTTTCCCCGGTGAAGCCCTTCGGTCCGATATTAAGACGGTCATCTTCGCCCGTATAGGTCTGATTCAGCTGGAAAATATTAAACCGGATTGCCTGCTGCGCCGATACGTCACCCTCAATAATGATGTCGCTTTCCTTCCACTTATCACCCCAAGCTGCAGCCTGTTCCGTCAAAAGCGCTACAAATCCGGCTTCACGCGCACTCTGCAAGGCGGTCCGTGCAGCGTCTACCAGCTGTCCCAGCCCGTAATTGCGGGAGGTGACATTCGCGGCATACTTATAAATAACCACCTGATCGCCGGACTGTACCGGAATCGTAACTTTGCTGCCTACGTATTTCTCCTGCTCCAGGGCATCCGCTTCAGCGGCAACCGGCTCACCATTCAGCAGAATATCGTATACATAAGCCGAGGTTACGTGAAAATCAAGCTTTTTGGTCTTCAGGGTGAGATGTCCGCCCGCCGGTTCCGCTTTCTTCTCGACCTCGTTCCAGAACTTCTCGTCGTAGTTGGAATCCTTGTTCTTGATATCGCCATCCAGATAAGGAGTCACGGTAATCTCACCGGAGAAATTGAGCGGCTGGATGGAGTAGCGGATCGCGCCAATCTCATGGCGGACCATGCTGACGATGCGGATGCTCTCCACCTTCACTTCTTTGCCGTCTGCGGTCGTGGCTGTGAAGCTGCGGGAAAGAGTGCCTTCCTTCATATTAAGTACACGGCGGAATTCGCTGACGGTGCAGGCTGCCAGATCGAGCGGTGTACCGTCAATTTCAACGTTGATGCCGATCCAGTTGGTGCTGTTGAGGACTTTGGCAAAATACTCCGGATAGCCGTTCTTCCACCAGCCGACCCGTGTCTTGTCAGGGTAATATACACCGGCCATGTAGCTGCCTTGCAGGCTGTGCCCGCTGTATTGTTCTTCGAAGTTGGCTCTGCCGCCCATGTATCCGTTCCCGATGCTAAATACGCTTTCGGAAATTTCCTGGGTCTGCGGATCAAAGGATTCTTCGATGATGGACCATTCATCAATTTTGAGGTATTGTTTCATTGTTATTGGCTCCTTTTAGATGGGGGAATGAGGTATATAAAATGAACTATCAGTTCGATGATACAGTTGCGTGTTGGCCGCTCCGCCGACAAAAGGTTGTTACGATCGCTGTTGTCCCCGGATGCTCAGATTGAAGCTTATTGGGTAAGCATCCGGGGACAAAGGCGAACGCTGACGCTTCTCCACAATCCTTTTGCCTGCTCCGCTATCACGTAACTTTAGATCTCACATATAGTTCTTTTATAAAGAGTAGGGCAGAAGACAAGGACTCATCTTACACAGCAGCTGTTAATATTCGTCAAACCGAGGCAAAAGATTCCTGTAATGTCCGGACGCTGATCTGCTGCAGCGAAGGGACCACCAGATTCGCTGCGCCCAGCGTCTCGGGCGAACCGATGCCGACGCTGCGCATGCCCGCACGGGTGGCGGCCAGGACGCCGGCTTCGGCATCCTCGAAGACTACGCAGTGTTGAGGGGCGGTGTTGACTGCTTCTGCTCCCAGCAGGAAGACCTCCGGATCAGGTTTGGCTGCGCTGGTGTGCGTGCCGTCTATGATAGCATCGAAGTAGGGGGTAAGGCCGGTGTTGTTCAGGATGGTCATCGCATTCTTGCTGGCGGAGCCCAGGGCTACCTTGATGCCATGTTTCCGGCATTCCTTCAGGAAGTCCAGCGCGCCGGGCAGAATCTCTGAGCTGTCCATCTTGGCGATGTATTCCACATAGCGGTTGTTCTTCTGCTCGGCCAGTCTTGTTTTCTCCTCTTCTCCAAGCTCGATGCCGCCGATCTCCAGCAGGATATTCAGGGAAGCGGCCCGGCTGACACCCTTAAGCCGCTCATTATCGTGCTCGGTGAAGACAAATCCGAGCTCCTCCGCCAGCTCTCTCCAGGCAATATAGTGGTATCTGGCGGTGTCCACGAGTACACCGTCCAGATCGAACAGGCAAGCTTTGATTTCTGACATATTGAACCTCCTAAAATGTAAGTGGATATAATCTATTTTGAGAATCGCGCCGAATGGGCGCGTCACAATAAATGGACGGGGAATGCTGCACCAGGTACAACAATCCGTCTGCGAAACCCCCAGTGCTCCCAGGGTAGGCTAAAGCCTGACCAGGGCGGAAAATCCTATCCAAATGTGGTTCGATCTTATTTAGCGCAAACGTTTGTACAAAGCTCCAAAAAATAAATGAAGCGCGATTAGCTTCATTTATCAGCTTGTGAATCATTACTGCTTGTGAATCATTACTGCTTGTGCATCATTGCAGCTTGTGCATTGCAGCCTGTGCAAGTCATTGCTTACCCGGAGTATACATCGATGACTCCCGTACGATTAAACGGTGGGGAATGACAAAACGGTTCGTATATCCGTCATGATTATCCGGCTTCTGAATACTCTGAATCAGCACCTGTGAGGCTGTATAGCCCAGATGATAGATTCCGATATCAATGCTGCTGATTGGCGGGCTGGACAATTCCGAGAGCGGAATATTGTTAAAGCTGACAATCGCCAGATCCTCAGGGACCTTGTATTTCAGCTCATTCAGTCCGCGCAATACCCCGAAAGAGACCATATCATCCACCGCAACGAGTGCCGTTGGACGGTTCGGGAGATTCATGAAGAATGACATCGCCCGGTAGCCGCTGTCCTGCAGAAACTCGCCTTCGACAATCCATTCCGCCTTCATTTCAAGGCCTTTATTCTGCATTGCCTTACGGTAGCCTTCCAGACGGTCGCGCGAAACGATAAGATTCGGCGGGCCGCTGACGAAGCCAATGCGTTCATGACCCATGGAAATAAGGTGGTTCGTTGCATCATAAGCAGCCATGATATTATCATTGTCGACTGACAATATATCTTCATAGCGGTCGCTTCGTCCAACCAGCACGAAGGGATAGCCGCCTGATTCCAGAAAATCGATCACCGCATCATCTTTACGGGAATACAGCAGAATAACGCCGTCCACGCGGCGTCCTTTGAGCAAGCGTGAGACGGCTTCAAGCTCTTCCTTCTCATTTGCCCCGGAGCTGATCAGCACATCATAGCCCGAACGGCTGGACTGGGTGACGATCCCGCGGATTAATTCCATAAAAAACAAATTGGAGAACAGCTCTTCAGCCGGTTTCGGAAGAATGATGCAAATACTGTTGGTTGTCTTGGAAACGAGACTTTTGGCCATCATGTTCGGGGTGTAGCCCATTTCCTCCATAATCACTTTAACCTTACGGGAAGTTTCTAGGCTGATTCTGGGATGGCCTGACAACACCCGGGAGACCGTGGAGGGAGATACTCCCGCTTTCTTGGCCACGTCCTTAATGGTAACTGTCATAGAAACCTCCTTATGGAACCGTTTGCTTTACACAGTAATATTAATCGAAGTCCTGATGATTGTAAATAGAGAAACCCGGTGTGTTGCACAATACTGGCATAGAAAGTGATGAAATGAACATTTTTACTGTGCTGGTCACAAGCTTTCCACAGGGATTCACTGGATGTTTATCAATGGAGTGGTATTCGTGGGAGTAGGCAGTATTGAGGTACTCCGGACATTGCACCGAAACTGTGCAAACGTTCTTAGATTGATGTGAATGATTATATATCTGATTAATTTTCGAAATTTCTTTATAAAATAAGGATTTATTTAGAATTTCTCAGCTTTTTAATTATTGACGGAAGTAAGTGGATGAATATGAAATGTGCAAATTAATGCAATTAATGACTTAAATATTGTGCAACTATTGGCACGTTTTGCAGAATATTTTGGAAAATTACTAGTTGACAATAACTTTACTAGCAGATTAGTATGAAATCGAAATGAATTAAGCGTTTACAAAGTCTGATTTTATGCAGGATATTTATGTCGCTGCCCGTAGTCAATGAATAAGAGTAAGTGCAGAATGTTTTGCAAACGTTTGCGCAGAAAAGGAATGGATTTTGCGTAGGGAAGGGCAAATTCAGAGCATGATTTTTGTATTTTTCAAGGAGGATCGGAGTCAGTTGGGCCTGATAAGCCAACATTGCAGCAGACACCTGCAACCGGAGTTGGGGATTCTGCCGTTCATGCAGTTGAAGTTCATAACATTCATGGGGGGATTGACGGAATGGAATTTGCTTTACGGATAAAAAAGGCTTTTGCAATCTTGATGGTTATCGCTCTTGTATGCTCTGGCCTGGGCATAAACCTGCCCAGAGTCAGCGCAGAAACGACAAAGGTTGTGCTGGTTGGTGACCTGCAGAGTAAGTTCACGGGGCTGGATTCCGCTGAACCGAAAGATTGGAACGAGAAGTCTACAGTAACCCAAATGACTTACAGGGGGGAGGGGCTGTACACCTTCACCGGCATGCTGCCGCAGGGAACCTATCACTACAAAGTTGCCCTCAACGATGCCTGGACGGAGAACTACGGGTATGGCAGCTACACTAATCCAGCCGGGACGGAGGCGGGCGGCAACATTCAGATTACTTTAAGCGAGGATACAAGTGTAACCTTTTATTATAATGACATTACCAAAGCGATTGCAGATTCCACGTATTATTCACCGGTGCCTGCGGACCGTTTACCCCGGGTGACCGGCAGTCTGCAGACTGTGCTTGGAGACGAGCAGAATGATTCCCCGGCAGATGCCCGAACGCTGCTAACCGATCCGGACTTCAACGGGATCTATGAGCATACGGCCATGCTGCCCGCTGGTGATTATACCTACCAGATTTATCTCCCGGGAGCTGCACCTTCGGATGGAGTCGCCTATCCGGACACCGCGCAGGAGCTTAAGCTTCCCTCCGGGCTGCCGGTAACTTTCAAATACAATGCGCAGGACAACAGTGTCTCTGCCCATTACACGGTTCCTTCTGAACCGGGTACGGCCGTGCCTGTTCCAGCGGGACATATAAGAGTGCATTACCACCGTGCTGCCGGTGATTATTCCGGCCAGGCATTATGGACATGGGGCGATGTTGTATCGCCGTCCGTGAATTGGCCAAAAGATGCCGTTCCTTTCCCTGATGGACAAACCGATGCCTACGGCGCTTATGTCGATCTGCCTGTGAAGGATGTGGCGAAGACGATCTCGTTCCTCGTGGTAAACCGGACTACCGGGGTTAAGGAAATGGAGGACGGGGACAAAACTTTTAACATCAGTACTCCGCAGACCAATGAGATCTGGATCACGGAAGGCTCGAATAAAGTAACCCCTTATGAACCGGTGGAGCTTCCGGCGAATACAGTGCGGATTCACTACATGCGGGCCGACAACAATCAGAGCCAGTACGGCCTCTGGCTGTGGGATGATGTGGTGACGCCGTCTGATGTGTGGCCACGGGGCGCAACTCCTTTTGTACCGGAGAACCGGGATTCCTTCGGAGCCTATGCGGATATTCCGCTGAAGGAGAATGCCAAGACTATCAGTTTCATTGTTATGAAGCCTACAAACGGAGACAAAGACGGACCGGCGGGCAATGAGAACAAAAGCTTCGCTTTTCTGGACCGTTACAATCAGCTGTGGGTGAAGGAAAATGACCCGAATGTTTATACTTCACCTTTTGGCGAGACACCGGTCGGGCTGTTATCCGCGGATATATTGTCCGCAAGCAAACTATGGCTAGGGTTCACATTAACGGACGGACTTACGGCGGATGCACTAAAAACAGCCATTTCCATAAAGGATTCGGAAGGAGCCTCTGTTTCTGTTACAGGTGTGGCGGTTACCGGCACAACTTCGGTTGAAGTGACTACCGGTGCATTTGATCTGAAGAAAATCCCGCTGAGTGTAACGTATGCAGGTAAAACTGTATCCGCTTCCAGCGGATGGAGAATGATGGATGAGCTGTACAATTACACAGGTGACGATCTCGGAGCCACATACCATAAGGCCAGCAAGTCGGCAACTCTGAAGCTATGGGCGCCGAAAGCGAGCTCAGTGACTGCGGTTGTCTATGATAAAGCTGACGCTCATCTCACTGTAGGCCGCGCCGGGCTGACTCTGGGGGATAAAGGAGTCTGGACGGCGGAGCTGACTCCGGCTGATCTGACCGGTGCACCCGGCGCAGAGGATGTCAGGGACTTCTACTACCAGTATGAAGTGACCAATGAGGGAGTAACTAAGCAGGTGCTTGATCCTTATGCCAAATCCATGGCTGTATTCACCGTGAATACGGCAGGAGAAGCGGGCCCAGGCGGTGATACGGTGGGCAAGGCAGCCATTGTGGATTTAAGCGCTACGAATCCCGAGGGCTTCCAGGCTGCAGACATTGCCGGCTATGAGGACCGTGAAGACGCCATTATCTATGAGGCGCATATCAGGGATTTCACCTCCGATCCGGCAATCCAGTCGAGTCTCGGCGGGGAACGCTGGGGGTCTTATGCGGCTTTTGAGTCGAAGCTGGATTATATCAAATCCCTGGGTGTCACCCACATTCAGCTGCTTCCGGTGATGGCCTGGTATTACGGGGACGAAACCGGGATGGAAGACAGGGAGCTGGACTATTCAGCTCAAGGCAATGAGTATAACTGGGGTTATGATCCGCACAGCTATTTCTCTCCGGACGGGGCGTATTCCCGCAATCCGGCAGATCCGGAAGAGCGGATTAAAGAGCTGAAAGGCTTGATCGATGCGGTGCATGAAGCCGGGATGGGCGTCATTCTTGATGTTGTGTACACCCATATGGCCAAAAAAGAATTTCTGAATGACATCGTGCCTAATTATTATGCCTTCCAGGACCCGGCCGGGAACTTCATCGGCGGCTTCGGCAACAATCTGGCAACCAGCCATAAGATGGCCGAGAAGCTGATGGTCGATTCCGTGAAATACTGGTTCCAGGAGTACAAAATCGACGGGATGCGCTGGGATATGATGGGCGATGCCACGGCAGATGCGGTACAGGCTGCTTATGACGCAGCGGCTGCCATTAATCCCAAGGCCCTGTTCATCGGGGAGGGCTGGATTACCTTCGGGGGTGAGGCTTCGGATCCATCCCTCAAAGGCAAGGCTGCTGATCAGAAATGGATGGATAAGACGGACAGTGTCGGCGTGTTCTCTGATGAGTTCCGCAATGAGCTGAAATCCGGGTACGGCTCCGAAGGAGATCCGAGGTTCATTACGGGCGGAGCGCGCCCCTTGACGACGATCCTGAACAATATCAAAGCGCAGCCTTCCAATATTCCGGCAGATGATCCGGGAGATATCGTTCAATACATTGAAGCCCATGATAATCTGACGCTCCATGATGTCATTGCCCTGGCCCTTCACAAGAATCCGCAGAATCCGGCGAACGAGCTGGAGATTCAGAAACGGATCAGACTCGGAAACATGCTGCTGCTGACTTCGCAGGGAACCGCATTCCTGCAGGCAGGTCAGGAGTACGGGCGTACCAAGCAATGGATGGCTGCGGGGGCACCCGAGCAGAAATATACGGAAGTCCGCGATGCGGCTGATCAGTCTGTCAGTTATTTCATCAACGATTCATACGATTCTTCGGATGCGGTCAATGCCTTCGACTGGTCCGCAGCAACGGATGAAGTGAACTTTCCGGTGCAGAATGCGACCAGAGAATATACGGCCGGGCTGATTAAGCTCAGAAAGTCTACCAACGCTTTCCGGCTGGGCGACATCAGTCTTGTGAATTCCAATGTCAAGCTTATTGAGTCACCTGAAATGCAGAAGGATGATCTGGTGATCGGTTATTCAAGCAAGGCAACGGATGGAACCGGGATCTATTATGTCTTCATGAACGGTGACAGCAAGACAAGAGTTCTTACTTTGCCGGAGAACTTGAGTAACGGTACTGTGCTTGCCGATAATGACGAAGCCGGGACCGAAGCTATTTCTGCTGCGGACCAGAGCGGATTCAGCCTGACTGCGGATTCGATCACTCTCGACCCGCTCACATCTGTAATTATCCGCAAGGATGCAGCCGCAGCAGTAGTGTCTCTGCTGGAGACGGACCAGTCCAGCTATACGCTGAAGGAGGGGGCCACGCATCAGACTGTGGTCACGGCGAAATATGCGGACGGCACTTCAAGCAAAGTGACCGCCAGGGCGCTGTATGTATCCGATAAACCGGAAGTAGCCACAGTGACAAGCAAAGGGCTGGTGAAGGGGATTATGGCTGGAACAGCGATCCTTACCATTACCTATGGCGGCGTGTCCGCGAATGTGACCGTAGAAGTAACCAGCCCGCCGGTGGAAACCAAACGGTATGTGCAGTTCACTTACACCCGGGAAGACAGGATTTATAAGGATTGGAGTGTATGGCTGTGGTATACCGGGGCAACAGACGGTGAGGTGAAGCTCCCCGAGCCCGCAGGAGATTCAGCAAGCTCGACGGTTCTGATTGAAGTAGGCAAAGACGCAACCCAGGTGGGCTTTGTGCTCATAAAAGGTCTGGACTGGTCTGGCAACAAACAGGATATAGCGGATGACCGCTATATTGTTCTGACTCCCGGCGAGGCCTTTACCAAAGTCCGTGTAACCAGCATGGTCAAAGAGCTTGAAATCACCCCGGGCATCAGCGGTCCGCTGATGCAGGATGAAGCCATAACCTTCCTGTACCGTGATGACGAGCTGTTCCGCGGCGGCGATGTGTCTGCGATAACAGACATTAAAGTGAAGGTGAACGGCAAAGAATATCCGATGGAGTATGATCCGGCCAAGGAATGGTTCAGCTACCGGCTGAGCGGTCTGGAGGAAGGCATTTATAAGTATACCTTCATCGTAACCAAGGACGGAGTGACCCGCGAGTTCACCGACCCGCACAACACGGTGGGCGGGGAATCTTCCCTGTACTATCACAAGCCGGAAGTTAATATTACAGCAGAGGTCAATCCGCGGGCTGTAACCTCCAATGAGAATGCTGTGCTAACGGTCAAGGCTGTTGCGGCAGAGGAAGTGTCTTATAAGGAGGCTTATCTGGACCTTACTGCACTAGGTGGACCAGCCAAGGTCAAATTTGATACAGAGCTTATGCAGCAGACTATAGCGGTGAAGGATGAGGTACCGGCAGGTATCAAGAGCATTCCAATTGTCCTTGTGGACCAGTATGGCAATCTGCACAGACAGTCTGCTGAAATCGAGGTGAAAGCCAGAACCTACAGCGGTTCCAAGCTTGATTTCGACTGGGACGAAGCACGGATCTATTTCGCACTGACCGACCGCTTCAAGGACGGTGACCCTGACAACAATGAGAATGTGGACAAGGCACATCTTGAAGCCTATCATGGCGGCGATTTCAGGGGAATGATCGACAATCTCGATTATCTGCAGGAGCTGGGCATCAACACGCTCTGGATTACGCCGGTTGTAGATAATATTGATTTCAACCAGGGTGTCAGCTTCGGCGGCAAGCAATATGCTTATCACGGGTATTGGGCCAAAGACTTCACCAAGCTTGATGAGCACCTTGGAGACATGCAAACCTTCAAGGAACTAATTGAGAAGGCGCATGACAAGGGCATCAAGATTATGGTTGATGTAGTGCTTAACCATGCGGGCTACGGGCTGAAGGCAGATGACGACAATCCGGAGGTAACCGCTGAGGATAAGGCGCGTTTTGCAGGAATGCTGCGTACAGACGGCGTTCAAGCCGATACGGATGTCATCAAAGGCGAGCTCAGCGCCCTGCCGGACTTCAAGACGGAGGATCCTGCGGTACGTGAACAGATCATTGCCTGGCAGACAGGCTGGCTGGATAATGCCCGGACCGAGCGGGGAGATACAATCGACTATTTCCGCGTTGATACGGTCAAGCATGTGGAGGGCACAACCTGGAAAGCATTTAAAAATGCGCTGACGGCAATAGATCCGGGCTTCAAAATGGTTGGCGAATACTTCGGCGGAACCGCCGATAATGATGGCGGCATGCTGCAAAGCGGGCAAATGGACGGTTTGCTTGATTTTAGCTTTAATGATCAGGCCAAGCTGTTCGCAGAGGGTACCATTAATGCTGTGGATGCTTATCTGCAGGAGCGCGAAGCGAAGATCAGCAATACCGGGGTAATGGCACAATTCCTCAGTAGCCATGATGAGGATGGCTTCTTGTCAAATTACGTTGACGGTGACAAAGGTAAGCTCAAGATCGCAGCTGCGCTGCAGATCACGGCCAAGGGCCAGCCGGTAATCTACTACGGCGAAGAGTTGGGCCGGTCTGGGAAAAATGCCGGAGATATGGCAAGCGGCGAGTTCAGCGAGAACCGGGGCGATATGCCTTGGGAACAGCTCACTGCAGAGCAGGGACTTCATGATCATTATCAGAAGCTGCTGAACATTAGGGCCGAATATTCGCAGCTATATGCCAAAGGTATCCGCACCAAGCTTGCGGGCTCCGATGATCTGGGATATCTGGCCTTCAACAAGCAATACGGGAACGACAACGTGGTTACGGTAATCAACACGAAGAAGGAAGGTGTAAGTGCAGAAATTCCCGTTCCGTTTGCGGCATTGTCTACTGTAAGAGATGAGTATAGCGGCAAGCTGTACACGGTATCGGCTGCCCGGAAAGTAACGGTTGATCTACCGGGAAGAGATGAGGGCGGAACGGTGATTCTGGCGGCGGAGCCGGTTGTGGTACCCCCAACACCAACACCAACACCAACACCAACACCAACACCAACAGCGGAACCAACGCCAGCGGTAGAATCCGAAGCTATATCGGTTGTAAAGCCAACACCAACGGTAACGCCAGCTCCAACGGCGGTTCCGGCAGGTACACAGATTATAAGTGAGTCGGATCTTCGGAATGGCAAGGAGGGCAGAGTAGAGCTCAGTCTGGGACAGAGAAATACTTCGTTGCTGCTGCCGGTCCAGGCGGCTAAGCTGCTGGGGAATAACGGGCTGGTTATTCACTCGGAGGGGCTGTCCGTTACAATCCCGAATGCTGTGCTGGCTGATATTGGGGCCATGGTTACAGGTGCGGATGCAGAAAGTTCACATATCCTGATGGAGCTGAGTCCGCTTAGCGAAGCTGCAGCGCAGGATGCAGTCAAGAGATTCAGTAAGGAGAACACGGCTGCAACTGCTGTATCCGGGGTATACGACCTTAAACTGCAGATTATCAAAAAAGACGGGACCAGCCTAACTGTTACAACGTTCAGGCAGCCGGTTACTTTGACACTTAAGCTTCAGGGCAACCCGGTTAAGGATTGGACAGGTGTGTTCTATCTGGGAGATAACGGTGAGCTGAAGTATATTGGGGGCGAAGCGCAAGCGGATGGTTCACTTACTGCTGCAGTTACACATTTCAGCAAATATGCAGCACTTCAGATAAATACAGTGTTCAAGGATGTGCCGGATACCCACTGGGCTTCTGCTGCCATTAAATCACTTGCAGCCAAACAGGTGGCAACAGGGGTATCGGCTGCTGAATTTGAACCTGCAAGAAAGGTGACGCGTGCGGAGTTTACAGCATTGCTGATGCGTACACTCGGACAGTCAGGGGAAGGGGGAGCGATATTCGCTGATGTCCGGGCAGATGCCTGGTACTCCTCTTATGTAGCCGCTGCCGTCAAATCAGGCATTGTTAACGGGCGCAGCAGGACTGTCTTTGCCCCGGATGCTACTATCAGCCGTGAGGAAATGGCGGTGATGATTATCCGCGCTCTGGAATTCAAACAAGGCAAGCTCCTGGCTTCCTCAACAGGCCCGGCCTTATTCGCGGATGCCTCCAGTATCAGTGCATGGGCAAGTGCTTATGTGAACGCTGCCGTAGAGCTGGAACTGGTAGAGGGCAGAGACCATCATCTCTTTGCGCCGCAAGGACCGTTGACCCGTGCAGAGAGTGCGCAGGTGATTTACAAGCTGCTCGGCAAATAGCGCGCGACGAATCAAATCAGAACGTAAACAGGGTATTCCGCAGGCCATAACGGCTGCGGAATACCCTGTTTGCTATGCCTGGAATATAACTCAATCCAATGAATGGAGCTTCTGAGAGGGTGGCTAGACCATATTAGCTTGCAGTACTGCATAACCGTAAGCCGGGAGCTTGAGCGACAGCTTGCCGCGTTCCGCGCGGAGCGGTTCGCCGGTGAACAGGTTCTCCCAGGAGCGTTCCTGTACGTCTACCCGGAAGGTCTGTGCGGTCTCTTCCGTATTGATCAGCACGAGAATAAGATCATCGCCCAGGCTACGTTCATAAGCCAGCTTGGTACCCCCGGGACCGGCTTCCAGGAACGTGAAGCTTCCTGTGCGCAGTGCCGGATGGCTGCTGCGGATCTCGATCAGCTTGCGGTAATAATTGAACAGGCCGCGGTCCTGCATCGCCGGATTCCACTCCATGCACTTGCGGCAGTCCGGGTCGCCATCACCATCCATGCCGATCTCATCTCCGTAATAAATGCAGGGGGTGCCCATGAATGTGAACTGGAACAGCGCAGCCAGCTTCAGCTTATTCTTGTCCCCGTCCGCGAGCGTCAGCAAACGCGGGGTGTCGTGGCTGTCCAGCAGGTTGAAGGCAACCTCGCTGGCCTGCAGCGGGTAACGCGACAGCTGTTTGCCGATGGAGTTGGCGAAGCCTTCCGCATCGAGTTTGCCATACACGAAGAAGTCGAGCACCGCATCCGTGAACGGGTAGTTCATCACTGCATCGAACTTGTCTCCTTCCAGCCAAGGTGCGGATTCATGCCAGATCTCACCGAGAATATAAGCCTCGGGATTCGCACGCTTCACCACCTTGCGGAAGTCGCGCCAGAATTCATGATCGACCTCGTTGGCCACATCCAGGCGCCAGCCGTCGATGCCGACCTCACGGATCCAATATTCAGCGACTTTCAGCAAATATTCCTTAACCTCAGGATTCTCAGTATTCAGCTTCGGCATCAGCGGCTCAAAGGCAAAAGCGTCATAATTCGGAATGTTATCCACGACCTGAAGCGGGAACTCACGGACATGGAACCAGTCTTTATAAGCAGAGGCTTCGCCCTTCTCCAGCACATCCACGAACGGGGCGAAGGTACGTCCAGCATGATTGAATACAGCGTCAAGCAGGACACGGATACCGCGTTCATGGCAGGCGTCGACGAGCCTTTTCAGCGTCTCCACATCACCGAAATGGGGATCGACCTGCATATAGTCTTCCGTATCATATTTATGGTTGGTGGTGGCTGTGAAGACCGGAGTGAAATAGATGCCCGTGATACCCAGCTCAGTAAGATGATCCAGATGGTCAATGACCCCCTGCAGATCACCGCCGAAGAAGTTATCAGGCTTAGGTGTGCCGCCCCATGGCTGTACATTGTCCGGATTCAGACTGGAATCGCCGTTCGCGAAACGTTCCGGGAAGATCTGATAGAAGACAGCATCCTTCACCCACGCCGGTGGAATGAACACGTCACCGCGGTTGATATAAGGGAATTCAAACAGCCGGTTTGGATTGGCGGGACGTTCGGTTTGGAAATCGCTTTCGGTCATCCAGATGCGCTCATGGCCCTTTTGCAGCAGAAAGCCGTACTTCAAACGGCGGTAAAGGGGGACGGACTCGCACTCCCAGTAATCGAACATCGCATCCGAAGTGAAAAGAGTCATAGGAATCAACTCCTTGGTGTTGTCCCAGGCGTACTTGTCTCCGGCCCAGGCGAACACCTCGGTCAAATCCCCCTTCTTGGCACGCAGACGCAGGTGGATCGTTTCATGATCGTAGGCATAAGACCAATTGAGGCGCGGACGATGATACACAGCTTCTAACAACATACTAATTCCTCCTAAGGTTTAGTGAACCAAACACCCCTGAATGACACCGGGCAAACCAGCGCTGGCTCCGGAAGCAAGCGTTTTTCAAACACAGCTCTATATCTGGCAAGTGCATGATTGCACAGCAACTGTGCCACAATCGCACGAATCATGCAGATTCTGCGCAGACCAAACAGGCACAACCGGCGCCGGGTAGCTTGTCCGAGGTTGTACCCAATTGAAGTAACATTGCCTTTGAATTATGTGAAGAACAGGGGCGTTCTTAATGTTTTGGATTATAGCATGGAATAAATTGAGGTTCAATACGTTTGTACAAACATTTGCACAAATGCCGTTAGGGAGGAAACCGATTTCCAAAGCTTGGAAAATGAGATTATCTGGTAATAAAATTGCACAATTCGCTAAAATACAACAAAAAATGCGGATTTTAAATTTTTATCAAATGATAAACAGAGATATTTAAAGAAATTCTGTGAAATTGAAAGAAAATAATTGATTATGTGTATAAAATGATTGAATTTGCTTAAATACACTCTGTGCAAACGTTTTAACAATCTTGCCCGCTGATGTATTATGAATTCAGGAATGAAGCGCTTTCTAAAACTTGGCGGAGCACATAAGGAAGGGTCAATTTGCAAAACATGAATTTTTTTTGAGTCTTCTGAAATCGTTTGCGCAAAGTCGGAGGCATCATGTTCAAATTAAGTGATATACAAATCGGGAGGGGTTAAAAGCAATGAATTTGAAAAAAATCATGGTTCTCACCGCATCGTTTTCTATGGCAATGTCGATTACGGCGTGCGGCTCAAACAACAATAACGGGGGAAATGCAGCAGCAACCAATGCTCCTGCGAATAACGCAGCAGCAACAGACAACGCTGGCACGAACGGCGGGAATGCTCCGGCAACAGATGAGATTGTACCTGAAGACGGCGCATCACTGGTGGTCTGGGAGAGTAAAGAAGAAAGAGCATTTGCTGAAGAAATCGCCAAGCAGTTCACCGCGCAGTACAACGTTCCCATCAAAATTGAAGAGGTAGCACCGCCCGATCAGGTCGGCAAGCTGACACAAGATGGCCCGTCAGGTCTGGCTGCAGACGTTGTCCTCATTCCTCATGATAATCTGGGTAAGGCGGTAAGCGCGAGCCTGCTGCTTCCAAACGATATTTTCGGTGAGCAGACCAAAGCTGAGAACACAGAAGCATCCATCGTAGGTTCGTCCTATGAGGGTGAACTGTACGGTTATCCGAGAGCGGCAGAAACCTATGCGCTGTTCTACAACAAATCCCTGGTCAAAGAAGCACCTAAATCCTTCGATGATGTAATTGCCTTCAGCAAAACGTTCACTGATAAAGCCAAGAACAGATACGGAATTATGTGGGAAGTCGGCAATATGTACTTCAACTATCCGTTCATCGCTACAACAGGCGGTTACCTGTTCGGCAAAGACGGCACGGACAAAGACGATATCGGTCTGAACAATGAAGGCGCGATCAAAGGTCTGAGTGAATATGTAAAGCTGAAAGAAATATTGCCGATTAAGAGCGGCGACATCAACGCAGATATCAAGCGCAGCTTGTTCAACACTGGTGATGTGGCCATGGACATCACTGGACCTTGGGAGCTTGCCGGTTATAAAGAAGCGCTGGGAGACAACCTTGGTGTCGCATCGATTCCTACCATCGACGGCAAAACGGCAATTACTTTCTCCGGGATTAAAATTTTCGGAGTCAACGCTTATAGTCAGTATCCGAATGCGGCTAAATTGTATGCCCGCTTTGCTTCCGGCAAAGACGCTCAGCTGACATTGAACAAATTGGTCGGTTCCGTGCCTACGAACAACGAAGCGCTGCAGGATGCGCAAATCACCGGCGACCCGTTCATATCCGCTTTTGCTGAACAGGCCAAGAACTCCCAGCCAATGCCTTCGATTCCTGAAATGGGTAACGTATGGAGCCCGGTAAATGCGGCACTTCCTGAAATTTGGGATAACAACGCAGATCCTAAGGCAGCTATGGACAAAGCAGTAGAACAAATTAAGGATTTGAATAACGGGGCATCTGCCCAGTAAAATCAGCTCTCCGGCAGTGTAATCATCAGCTGCCCTTGAGGCAACAAACAACCATCAACACACAGTGGAATCAAATCGCCCGCCGCATAGCTCGCGGCGGGCAGTTTCCTGAATTCCGCGCGGAGAGGAGAACGGAAGGGAAATGCAGCGATACAAAGCTAGAGCCGCAGTACTGTCGGCCATTTTTATGGGATTGGGACAAATATATAACCGCCAATTCATCAAAGGGCTTATTTTCATAGCTGTAGAAGCAGGCGCACTATTCTATTTCATTACCAATTTGGGCAGGGCCTTCTGGGGCATCACCACACTCGGGGAATCTCCAAGCCGCCTTGAAAAGGTAAAGGGCATTGCCAAAATGGTTCCCGGTGATCATTCCATCGTCATTCTGATTGAAAGTCTGATTACCCTGCTGTTCTTGGTTTTATTCCTGATTGTCTGGTACATGAATATTAGGGATGCCCTTAAAATCGGAGCAGAACGCGAAACCGGTCGTCCCTCGAATACTTTCAAGCAATCCGTACGCTATATTCTGGATTACAAATTTGCCCAGAGCTTTTTGCTGCTTCCGGGTATCGGTATTTTGTTCTTCACCATCATGCCGATTATTTTTATGATCATGCTGGCCTTCACTAACTACGCCGCACCCGATCACATCCCGCCGGCCAGGCTGGTGGACTGGGTAGGCTTTGAAACCTTCCGTAACCTGCTGGTGCTGAAATCCTGGAGCCAGACCTTTTATGGAGTACTTACCTGGACAATTATCTGGGCGGTTCTATCGACTGTAACTACTTACTTCGGCGGGATGCTCGTTGCCCTGCTGATCAACCAAAAGGGGATCCGCTTCAAGGGACTATGGAGAATGATTCTGATCATCCCCTATGCCGTGCCGCAGATGATCTCCCTCCTGCTGATGCGCAACCTGTTCAACGGACAGTTTGGCCCGATCAACCAGTATCTCGGCTACTTCGGACTTGGCGGACTGCCATGGCTGACTGATCCGTTCTGGGCGAAGGTCACGGTTATCATCGTCAACATGTGGGTCGGTATTCCGGTATCTATGCTGCTCATCATGGGCGTGCTGACCACAATCCCGCGGGATATGTATGAAGCAGCCGAAGTGGACGGGGCTACGAATTATCAGAAGTTCCGGATTGTCACCCTGCCGATGATTCTGTTCTCTACCGCGCCAACGCTGATTATGCAATTTGCCGGAAATATCAACAATTTCAACGCGATCTACCTGCTGACCGGAGGCAGTCCGGTGAAAGGTGACTATCAGTATGCCGGGTCAACGGACCTGCTGGTAACGTGGCTGTATAAGCTGACGCTGGATCAGAATAAGAATAATATGGCTTCTGCAATAGGCATTATACTCTTCATCATTGTTGCCGGGTTCTCCCTGTATAATTACCGCCGGACCAAATCATTCCAAGAGGAGGATATGATTCAATGATCATCGGACGCAAGCTTACGGGCTTTATTCGTTTGGGCCTCAGCTACATCATTCTGGTTATCCTGGCGATTGCAGCGATCTATCCGGCACTCTGGATTCTTCTGGCATCCTTCCGTCCGGGCAAATCCCTGTACAGCAAAACGCTGATTCCCGAACATTTTACACTGGCTCATTACAAAGAGTTGTTCACTTCACCGGTCTATATGTTCGGAACCTGGTACGCGAATACGCTCAAGATTGCCGTGTTCTCCATGCTGATCGGCGTGGTGCTGACGCTTTTGACCAGTTACGCCTTATCCCGGTTCCGGTTCAAAAGCCGCAAGACGACCATGTCAACCCTGCTGATCCTCGGGATGTTCCCGGGCTTCATGAGTATGATTGCGATCTATCTGCTGCTGAAGGAGTTCAATCTGCTGGATACCCATCTGGCATTGATTATCGTGTACGCTGCCGGAGCACCGCTCGGAGGAACCTTAATTGCCAAAGGCTTCCTGGATACGATTCCGCGTTCGCTGGATGAAGCCGCGCGGATTGACGGGGCGAGCAACTTCGGGATATTCACACGGATTATCCTGCCGCTGTCCCGGCCGATGATCACTTATATGGCACTGACCCAGTTTGTCGGCCCATGGGTGGACTTCATCTTCGCCAAGCTGATTCTGCGGACTAAGGAGAACTGGACCGTCGCAGTCGGAATGTGGGATATGGTCAATACGATGCAGAATTCCAACTTCACGCTGTTTGCAGCGGGAGCTGTACTGATCTCTGTACCGATTATGATTCTGTTCGGCTTCCTGCAGCGCCTGCTTGTTGACGGACTGACCGCAGGGGCTAGTAAGGGGTAAAGATTTAGAGATTAAGGAAATAAGAAATACTGATGTCATTATGAATAACAGGTGCGTCCTTTATGCAGTCAACGAAGGGCTGCACCTGTATTTCGTTTGTACTTGTTACCTATACATAAAAGGGGAGAGTGTAATGAAACGGCAGCGGAAATTAAACTTCAGATCGGTTGGCGTCAAATTATTCGTGATTCTGTTCTGTACAATTGTGCTATTGTCCTCTGTGCTCGGCTTAACCTCCTATTACGTTGCAAGAGGAATCATCACCGACGAGGTAGCGGCGGCATCCTCACAGTCCATTGTACAGGCTGCGGATAAGCTGGACTTCCTGTTTGCTGAATATGAAGCGCTCTCAAGACAATTCGCTGTGGACTCCGTTCTAAAAGCTGATATGGAAACCGTGAATAATCCCGGTGCCGGAACGGTAGCCAAGGTGGCAGCTGAAGACCGGATCCGCCGCAAGCTGGATTCCGTCAGGGGCTCCGATGAGCGGCTGCTTGGCGTCCGGCTGGTCGCAAGAAGCATGGTGGATGCTGAATCCTATAAATCAACAGGCATCAGCGGCGTGCGCAGTGATGAAGGGATTCTTGCGCGCATGAAGGCGATCGATAACGGCAAAGGCAATCCTGTCTGGTTCCCCGTACGGGCCAAAGGCTTCTTCGATGCGTACAGTGAGTCCTCGATGACAATGGGCCGTCTGCTGAGGAATATCCAGAACCCGGCAGCGGAGTATTATATGCTGATTGAGGTGAAGGGTAAAGCTCTGAGCGATGTGTTATCCAATCTGCATATCGGACTTGACGGGGAGCTCCGTATCCTTGACAGGGCCGGAAATATTGTGTACGGGGCGGATAACGGGCTGCTCGGACAGCCCTCTTACATACAACCTGCGGAGGTAAAAGCTGAAGGAATGGAGCAATCCTTCACTGCGGCTGATGAGCAGGGCAGCTCACAGCTTGTGGTCTATCAGCCTCTGGTGACAGCTGACTGGACACTGCTGGGTTATGCACCGGTGAGTGATTTCACTAATTCGGCAGACCGGCTGCTCTATATTACCTTGCTGGTTGTGCTGGCTGCGGCTGTGATCGCGCTGGTGATTGGTTATATTCTGGTGCGGCTAATTGGCCGGCCGCTGGGCAAGCTGGCCCGGCTGATGGAGGAAGGCGAACAGGGGAATCTGCAGGTGCGGACGAACTTCAAGGGCCAGGATGAGATCGGGCGGCTGGGACACAGCTTCAACCGGATGATGGAGCAGATCTCAAGGCTGGCCGGCCAGAGCAGCAGTTCGGCGGCAGCGGTACTGACCACGTCCGAGCAATTGGTGCTTGCTTCGGGTGCGACCCGCACTCATGCCAGGGAAGTGGCTGCCGCAACCGGGGAGATCGCCGGTGGGGCAGCCAGCCTGGCAGCAGAAGCGGAGAGCAGCAACCGCAAGGTGGAGCTGATGGGAGACAAGACGGACGAAGTGGCGGGGACGAATGCAGTCATGGCCGATTCCGCAGGAAAGGTCATGGCGGTAAGCGGCCAGGGAGCGGAGCTGATGAAGAAGCTGGTGGATCAAAGCGAATCTGCCCTGAAGATGATGAATCTGATTCAGGAGAACTCGGCTATGCTGCGTGACAGCACGGTGCTGATCCGCAGCATTCTCTCCCCGATGATCGCCATGAACAAGCAGACGAATATTCTGGCGCTTAATGCTTCGATTGAAGCTGTACGTGCGGGGGCTGCGGGGAGGGGCTTTATTGTCATTGCCGATGAGATCAGGGGACTCGCTAACCAATCCAGCCAGTCGATTGCGTCTGTCTCCAGAATTACGGAGGAGATCAGCGGCCATATCGAGAACACGGTTAAGGTAGTGAGTGAAGCAGCACCGCTGTTCAGCGGGCAGATAACCTCAGTCCGGGAATCCTCGCTTATCTTTGAAAGTGTGCGGGCGGAGATGGAAGTGTTCAGCGGTTATCTAAGCCAGTCTTCGGCGGCGGTTAAGGAGCTGACCGGTTATCGGCAGCAGTTGGGGCAATCCATGGCGAGTGTAATCTCGGTCGTTCAGCAGACCAGTGCCTCAACAGAAGAGGTGGCTTCGATGTCTTCACAGCAATTCATAGTGAGCGAGGAACTGGTGGCTCTGTCAGGTAAGCTGGAGGTGCTAGCGGAGAAACTGAAGCAGTCGATGGTTTCTTTTCAGGGATGAGCCGGTGTGTAGTTGATAAAGTGAAGTACTATTGCCAGAGTTTGCACATGTCGTTATAGTTGTCTGTAAAAAGCTGAAGGTGATGTTATGGATAAGCACTTATTTCTGAATGGCGGGGGCCCGCCGTTTACGCCGGATCTGGCAAGGAAGTTTAAAGATAAAGCGGGTGAAGGGGCAGGTCCTGTTGTTGTATTATTCGTGGAGCGTGGGGAGAGCTGGGAAGATTACGTGCCGGTCTATACGCGTCCGCTGGCTGATGCAGGGTTAACAGAGTTCCGTTATCTCCCGCTGCCTGCTACACCTACCGATGTTGTTGTTCAGAGCATAGAGACCTGCTCGGGTATTATCATCGGAGGCGGGGATACGGACCTGTATGCCGATTATATTGTAGATACCGCGATAGGCGGCGCTATTAAACGGAGGTATGAGTTTGGCGTTCCGGTTGCGGGGTTCTCGGCGGGAGCTTTAATCAGCCCGGAGCTGTGTATTATTTCGGCCAAGGACAACGAAAGCAGGTTGTTTGATCACCGCAAGGGCTTGAAGCTGATCCCTGAGCTGCTGCTGTCCGTACATTTTACCCAGTGGGATGATGAAGAGCATTTAAGAACCGCCCTCCGTACGTTCGGCGATCTTCCGAATTACGGGATCGATGAAGAGACAGGGATCTACCTGTTGAACGGGACGCTGGAAATGGTGGAGGGCGGCGGAGTGTATAGCGTGGTGAATGATGTTTTGACTAAAATTTATTAATCATGGCGAACAAGAGCAGAGATAGACACTTAGATAGGATCATTGAAAACAAGAGTAGAGCGCTTCGTGCCTTTGCTCTTGTTTTTCTGTGTTATTCTCTGTGCTGCACATCATAAATAAGCGAAAATCCTGCACGAAAGAGTCAATTTCATAATTCCAAACCCTTGCTGGGACTGTTTTTTTTAGGCATAAAAAAAGGAGTACCTCCCCAAGTTCTCGAAGATATAGGCGACCAAACCAACACCCGAGAACGAAAAGAGGTAATCCCTATCTATTCCATTCGACAAGAAGAACTGTTTTCCTTCAAGGAATTGTTCCTGATGCGCCCGGAAGATAAATACAGCCAAATCTTTGAACACTTAGATCTCGCCAAGGTTCTGCACGTTCTTCGGAAAAAGAACAACCGGGGCCGGCCCGAACAACTGAATGTACCTGCCATGATCTATTCCTTGCTCATCGCTAAAATGGAGAACATCGAGTTTGTTTCTTCCCTGGTCTGGCGTCTTACCCATAGCGAAGAGTTTCGGGCGCAGTGCCGATTTACCGGCTCCGATAATATCCCGAGCGAATCTTCGTATTCCCGTTTGATTCATGCGCTGGAGCACACGGGGATGCTTGAAAAACTGCAGGATACCTTGGTGACCTCTGCCCTAGAAGAAGGCTTTGTAACCGGCACACATATTGCCGTGGATTCCTCCATGGTCGAGGCTTGGGATTGCCAATTTAGCGAATCGGCCGCCAAGCGCCGTGCGGCTCGCCGAGGGCAAAAGCCAAATGAGGCTCCAGGAGCCCAGCAACTTCAGTTCAAACTTCCCGAGCCTGAGCCTGAGGCGGCTGTGAACGAACCACCGAAGAAACCCGTCTACGACAAGCGTGGACGTCCAACGAATGCGGCAAGGGAACGCCGGCGTCAGGAACAGGAAGCATATGACCAAAGTCTCGGACCGTTTCAGAAAACCATTGAAGCGATGTTACCTTACACGTATGACGAACTGCTGGCCGCGCTGCCCCGGCATGCCGCGCGTTGTGACAAGAAAAATACGAAGGGTCGAATGACGAGCTACTACGGGTTCAAGGCGAATCTGCTCGTCGATACGGACTGCCAGTATATCTTGAGCGGCCTCTTTAGTTCGGCGAATCCGAATGACCAGCGCATGGCCGTTATTCTTCTCAAAGGCCTGCCCCTGAAGTTTCCCACACTGAAGGTAAAGCATATCTTGGGCGACAAAGGGTACGACTGCGCGTCTATCTACCAGTTGATTCATTCGTTAGGTGCCTATCCGGCGATTCCCATGATTCACCGCAAAGATCCGCCCGAGGGAATGAACGTGGACTACACGCCGGTATGCTCCCAAGGACATGCCTACCGCTACGACAGTTTTGATGCCAAGTACGAAACGCTGAAGTATACCCAGCCGAGCGAGTGCAAAGGCTGCCCACTACTGGGTTCCGGATGCCAAAAGGTGTTTAAAATCCGCATCCAAACGGATTTGCGTAAGCATACCTATCCCGCAAGAGGGAGCGAAAGCTTTACAGAGCTGTACAAAAAGCGTACGGCAGTGGAACGTGTTTTTGCCTATCTCAAAGAGTATTTTGGCATGAAACGCACACGTCACCGCGGCGTACGGGCAAGTGTCGATTTCCAGCTCAGTACACTAGCTTACAATCTTAGTAAGTTTGCATTGGACAAGTTGAACAAACAGTTGAGCAAATCCCAGCAAGTAGCCTAATTTTCTAAAAAATGACCTCAGATTTGGGGCCGAGTCTAACTATTCAGCAAACTGAATTATGAAATTGACTCCGAAATACAACATTTCTTCTAGTCCAATCGGATGAATGAACCAATTCTTGTATTTCATACAACAATACTCTGGAAAACCCTCGGCTACATGAACTAAAGTTGTACATATACTCTAATAGAGAGAGCATTCGATAATTTCGATTCTCTGCGAGGAGGAAGCTCTGAATCTATGTGATCCTCACCGATATTCTAGTTTACATTCAAGAAATAATTCACTTATTAAGCTATGTTATTCCGGTAGTGGGCTTCAGCCTGCTTCTTGTCCTGGGTGACCTCACGGGATACACTTGTGCTATGAATACTAGCGGAGAGGGGGCATGCGGGATGCCGGAGTTGAACGGAAGTCTTTTTCAGCAGTCCTTGCTTGACGGGGATTACAGCCCGCGATTCCTGGCCTACTACTACAAGCAGTGGAGCAACTACACGATGGCCTACCATCACCATAACTCCACAGAAATCATGTATCTCATCTCAGGCAGCTGTGTGGTCGAGGTGCGGGATGAATCGGGCGGACATACTCCCTTCCGGCTGAAGCGGGGAGAAATGATTCTGCTGGATGCAGGCGTTCCGCACAGGCTGATCGTCGAAGACGGGGCCTCCTGCCGGATGCTGAATGTGGAATTCTCGTTCACAGAGTACGGCGGTGTAGCTCCCTCGGTAGGCAGGCTGGCCCGGGAGGAGGAGGCGCTGGCGGAATTGCTGCAGAGTCCCTTCGATAGTCTGGTGCTGTCAGACCAGGAAGAGGTGTTTCATGTACTAAAGGCATTGGTGCTGGAGCTGGATCAGGATCAGCAGGGGAAACGCGGTAACAGCATGGCGAATCTGCTCTTCTCGGAATTGCTGCTGCGCCTGTCCAGACTGCGGCTGGAATCGCTGCCGGTCAGCCAGCAGCCTTCACAGCTCTATGTACGGCGCGCGGTAGAGTTCCTGCACCAGAACTATGACCGGAGTATTCAAGTCAAGGAAGTCGCGCTCACTGTGAATGTCCACCCGGGCTATCTGCAGCGGATCTTCAGGACACATACCGGCCAGACCCTAACCGATTATCTGAACAGGCTACGTATGGAGAAGGCACGGATGCTGCTTGGTCAGAGTGAGATTCCGGTCGCGGAGATCGCCGATTATGTGGGCATCAGCAGCAGGCAGTATTTTCATCTCCTGTTCAAAAAGTATACCGGATGTACTCCAATCGAATACCGCAACTCGCTGGACCGCCATTCCTGGAGTGAGGAATAGAATGGTTTCCACTCTAAAGGTGAGAATTGTTGACACTATGACGGCAAAGTGGTCATGATATTGGTTACGCTTCCCCTATCCTCCTTGCTACAATGGACAGGAACCCACTATTCTTAGCCGGAGGATGATAACGATGTCTTTTAAAGTAACCTTTATCGGGGCGGGCAGTATCGGATTTACTCGCGGGCTGTTGCGCGACCTGCTGACAGTACCGGAATTCCGTAATATAGAAGTCTCATTCATGGATATAAACAGCCATAATCTGCAGATGGTCACCGAGCTGTGCCAGCGGGATATTAAGGAGAACGGCCTGGATATTGTGATCGCTCCCACCACGGACCGGAGAGAAGCGTTGAAGGATGCCAAGTACGTATTTTGCACTATCCGCATGGGTGGCCTTGAGGCGTTCGCCACCGATGTGGACATTCCGCTGAAATACGGCGTGGACCAATGCGTAGGTGATACGCTGTGTGCGGGAGGGATCATGTACGGACAGCGCGGCATTGCCGAGATGCTGGAGATCTGCCGGGATATCCGGGAGACGGCTGCGCCGGATGTGCTGCTCCTGAATTACTCGAATCCGATGGCCATGCTTACCTGGGCCTGCAATAAATATGGCGGTGTACGGACCATCGGACTCTGCCATGGTGTACAGCACGGACATCATCAGATCGCTGAAGTCTACGGGCTGGAGAAGTCGCAGGTCGATATTATCTGCGCCGGAATCAATCACCAGACGTGGTACATCTCCGCGAAGCATGAGGGAGAGGATCTGACGGCTGGTCTGCTGGAGGCCTTCGAGCAGCATCCGGAGTATAGCCGTACAGAGAAGGTGCGGATTGATATGCTCCGCCGCTTCGGCTATTACAGCACAGAGTCGAATGGCCACCTGAGCGAATATGTTCCCTGGTACCGCAAGCGTGCCAGCGAGATCATGGACTGGATTGATCTAGGCGTGTGGATCAACGGGGAGACAGGAGGATACCTGCGAGTCTGTACGGAGGGACGCAATTGGTTCGAGACGGACTTCCCGAACTGGATGAAGGACCCGGCTCTGGAGTATACCCGAGACAACCGTGGCGAGGAGCATGGCTCTTATATTATCGAAGGTCTTGAGACAGGAAGAGTGTACAGAGGCCACTTCAATACTGTGAATAACGGGGTAATCTCCAATTTACCGGATGATGCCATTATTGAAGCTCCAGGGTATGTAGACCGCAACGGTATCTCGATGCCGCTGGTTGGCGACCTGCCGCTGGGCTTGGCGGCTGTCTGCAACGTCAGCATCTCCGTGCAGCGTCTGGCTGTGGAAGCGGCTGTGCATGGCGATGATAAGTTGCTGCGCCAGGCCTTCATGATGGACCCGCTGGTTGGTGCAGTGTGCAATCCGAAGGAAATCTGGCAGATGGTCGATGAGATGCTGGTTGCCGGAGAACAATGGCTGCCGCAATACAGTGCAGCCATCGCTGAAGCGAAGGAACGCCTCGCTTCCGGTAATCTGATCCCGGTGAATGCCGGTAACGAAGGCGCTGCCCGGCTGAAGGTGAAGACGGTGGATGAGATGATGCAGGACCGTGAGGCTGCGAACAAAAACGCCGGGGAGTCCGATAAGGGCAAGGATAGAGAGAAAGTGCACTAAATAAGTTATTTCGGCCGGAAGCAGCCCGTTTGCTTCCGGCTTTTTATTGATGGTTCGGGGATGTGAAGGTCACACAAAATAGATTGAAACCGGAAATGGAAAAATTGGGGGAGTGGCGGGAGAGGGGGTAGAGACGGGAGAGGCGTGAGAAGTGGATGTGGCGGGAGGGAGGAAAAAAGTGAGAGTGGCGGAAGAAGCGGTAGTGGCGTGAGAGGCGGAAGAAGCGGAAGATACGGTAGTGGCGGATGTGACGGATGTGGCGGATGTGACGGATGTGACGGATGTGACGGATGTGACGGTTGTGGCGCAAGTGGGGGAGTTACTGGTGCAGACGGCATAGTCGGAATGAAGCGGACTGAGAAGACGCTATTTTGACCAAAAGCCTCATATTGACGCTGATTCGGACTGAGATTCCGTTATCTTGTTCATTTGAGCCACAAATGAAGCCTCATCGGACAATTAACGGAATCTCAGTCCGCTTGGCCCGCGAATCTGCCCAATCTGACGGAATAGCGGAATCTCAGTCCTTTTCACAGACTGAATAGAGCCGGAGCGGGGAGACGCGCCGTTAGAACGCTCCGCCAAAACCCGAATCATCACCGCAGAACGCTCCGCCAAAACCCGAATCATCACCGCAGAACGCTCCGCCAAAACCCGAATCATCACCGCAGAACGCCCGCCAACGCCCATATCGTCACCGCAGAACGCCTTGCGGAGTACTAAGGCTCACTCCCGCACCAGCTTGTCATTTTGCAGCTTGGTAATCTTGCGGCGGATAGGCATACTTATTGAAATGAAGAACAGGGCCAGAACGATGAGCAGCAGGCCCATAATAAGGTTGATTCTGTTGAGGGCGGTGGGATTATTCACAAACACCAGGAATATATTAAAGGCGCCAATGATCAGCTCCATCACCGCGAGCGAAATCCATAACCGGTATATTCTCTGATAATGCTTGATTTTGGAATCGGTATCCGAATAGATGGTAAAAGCACCCTCCGCTGCTTTTCTTCGAAAGATTACCCAGCGCGGGTTGACATATACAGTTTTGCCCGACGGCTTTTTGCCGGCTGGTACACGCTCGGCTCCGGTCTCCTCCATAAACTGCAGGTATTCGGCAGACTTGGCTTTCTTCGGATCCTCCTCCAGCAGCTCCAGCCGGTAGATGTATTCCCCCGGGGCGCTCTCTTCAAATACATAACGGGCCCAGGAGTATTCAACAAGCGCAAGACCTTTGGCGGACATGTCATTCAGCCACTGCTCTTCCTTCTCAAAATCCGAGAAATACTTGCGTACCACATGACTCATTCCGGTTCGCCTCCTATTAGCTTTCTTCCATTAGACAGCAGTTCGTCAAGCCTGGTCATTTCGCTCAGCAGTGCAGATCTGCCTGACTCCGTAATCCGGTATTCCTTCTTGCGGGTATCCTGGCCGCCCGCCAGCGGTTCAATCCAGCCCCGCTCCACCAGCGTGCCAAGTGCGCCATACAGCGTGCCGGCGCCAAGCTCCACGCGCCCGTTACTCAGCAGCTTCACATTCTGCATAATTCCGTAGCCGTGCATCGGGGTGAACAGTGACAGAAGAATATAATATACGCCTTCTGTCAGCGCCCCGTATTCATTGCTTCCTGACAAATGCCTCACCTGCCTTAGTCTTGTATTAACGGACCCTTACATCAATTGACGTTATAGCAATCGCCGTTACATCGTCTAACGCTATATCGGCTACCGATATACATATTATATCGGTGGCCGATATAGAAGTCAATAGGACTTTGCGGAAAATACAGGCAAAAAGCAAAAAGCAAAAAGCAAAAAGCAAAAAGCAAAAAGCAAAAAGCAAAAAGCAAAAAGCAAAAAGCAAAAAGCATCCCCTTGCGATGGATGAATAGCTCGCAAGGGGATGCTTTTTAGCCTGGAGACGGAGGGGGAACAATGCCGAAATAAGCATCCTGTATAATGTTGTCATCTTGTTGCTGTAAGCCACGGGATACACCACAGCTTAAGCCCCGGTTGTTTTTTTACCGAAAAACGTCTTCAGCGCCTGATAGACTTCCTTCTTATCCTTAATGACATAATGCATGAACTGTTCCTGCTTCAGATGGCGGTAGGCGGACATCAGTGTGCTGCTGCGGTTGTACTGGTTCACCTCGCCATAGCCGAACATGTTGCTGCGCTTCAGGAGTTCTCCGATCAGCTTGACGCAGCGTTCATTGTCGGAGGTCAGGTTGTCGCCATCCGAGAAATGGAAGGGGTAAATGTTGTATTTGGCCGGAGGATAGCGGCTGTCGATAATCTCCAGCGCCTTCTGGTAAGCCGAGGAGCAGATGGTGCCGCCGCTCTCGCCGCGTGTGAAGAAGTCATGCTCGCTTACCTCTTTGGCCTCGGTATGATGAGCCAGGAATACAATGTCAACCTTCTCATACTGGCGGCGCAGAAAGCGGGTCATCCAGAAGAAGAAGCTGCGTGCGCAGTATTTTTCAAAAGTACCCATGGAGCCTGAGGTGTCCATCATCGCAATAATTACGGCATTGGAATGGGGAACGGTAATGTCATCCCATGTTTTGTAGCGCAGATCGTCCGGGCTGATACTGTGAATTCCCGGATTTCCGCTGCTGGCGTTGCGCCGGAGATTCTCCATCAGTGTGCGTTTTTTGTCTATGTTCGACATCATACCTTTTTTGCGGATATCGTTGAAGACGATGGACTTAACCTCGATTTCTTCCTTGTCCTTCGGCTTCAGGTGGGGAAGCTCCATATCCTGGAACAGTATATCCTCCAGATCCTCAATATCCACTTCAGCTTCGACGGTATCCTGCCCGGGCTGATCCCCCGCCTTGTCACCTTTGCCCGGTTGGGCGGACTGCGAATCGCGTCCGAGTACATCGCCTACCTGACTCTCCCCGTCCCCCTGGCCGACATGCTTCTGCTTGCGGAAATTATAGATAATCCGGTATTCATCCAGACTGCGGATCGGCACCTTCACAATCTGCTTGCCGCCCGACAAAATAATGTTCTCCTCAGTAACGAGATCCGGCAGATTGTCCTTAATGGCTTCTCTGACCTTTTGCTGGTGACGCTCCTGATCCTGATGGCCTTTGCGGTGAAGGGACCAGTCTTCTTTAGACACAACAAAGGCATATGGACCGGTTGGCTGGGGCAAGGATGACCACCTCCCATGATTCTCTTGAAATTGGTACAGGCTACACTTGTGATGGGTGCGGCTGGTTGTAACTAAAGTATATTCATGGGGATGGGGGATATGTGAGCAGTTTATAGCTGTTCGGGCGGACTCTACAGAGTAATGTAAACATCTATCGGGGATGCCCAGCCCCGTCCGGCAAGTTTATGCAACCCTGCTTACGGGGTAATCCTTATTAAGGTAAGCAGCAGGATCTGACCTTACCGTATGCTATTGAGGAGGAACCACCATGAAATCACAACGATTGCTACCTACTATCGCAACAGCCGCTCTATTAATGCTGTTCTTAACCGCCTGCGGCGGGAATTATCCGGCTGAAGCACCCGGAGAACCATCTGCGGGTCCGTCATCCGTACCTGCGGAGACCGCAGCAGCGCGAACCCCCAGCCCTGCTCTCTCACCAAGTCCTTCCAGTGCCGCAGAGGTACAGATGATTCAGGGATCAGGTATTTATGTCGGACAGATTGATAATCATTCCGTAGAGATTGAGACTGAAGAAGGACCCACAGCTTTTGAGCTGGGTGCAGGCACAGAGAATGCGCCGGACCTGCTTGAGATGAATGATGCCGTTGTTTTTACGTATGTGGAAAAAGTGGTCGGAAGCGATGGGACCGCGGTCCAGCGTGTGTTATCCAGTCTGTCCAAGGCAGAGGGCGGGGGGGCCGCGCCGGCGGCTAGTGCGCTCCCGGATACTCAGACCTTCAGGCTGACACTGGAAGGGATGGAGGAAGAGAAGACGGCAGCATTTGCCGAGGGAGAAGGGTACTCCCTGTATGTATTCGATATCTTCAGCTTTGACGCGGCTAGCGGCAAGCTGGCGATGAAGGTAGACCCGGGGTATTACGCAGAAATTATCAAGCTTCCAGCCGATTTCAATCTGGATGCCATAGAGCAAGAGGGGAAGGCTGAGCTTGCGGCTACAGGCAAGGTTACGGCGCTTACCCGGGAAGAGCGGGACCGGAGGATGTCCGGCATCCGCTTGTATCTTACCGCAATGGGCTCTGGTCTGACACGCCAGGTTGCAGTGAAGGAAGTTGACGGCCAAGGCTATCTCATCAGGCTGAACATTCCGCAGCGGGAAGCCTCGGAAGGCTTCGGGCCTCATGTGTATGCTTCACTGGATTCACTGGTTAATCAGTAAGCGCAGAGCAGCGAAGCGGCACCGCCAGCTTACAAGATAAGAATGCATAGGCTTCGTCGCCATCCATTATCCCTAATCTTTACCATGGAAACGGTAGTGTCCTTAATAAAGGGGGACTACCGTTTTCACTTGTCTGCGGCATGATTCAACCTCCAAAAAATTATTTTATTGTAACCGGTTTGCGAGAAACTTTTACCCGTGATCTTACGTCAAAGAGATAGAAATAGTTGAGATTTTTTTCCTATCTGGGAGGATGAGTTTGTGAAGAAGTTATGGATTTCTATTGTAGTGGGGTTACTGATAATTCCATTACTATTTCAATCGCCGGCTAAGGCAGCAGTCACACCGATCCGCATCATTGTTGATGGCGTCCAGTTGTCTACGGATCAGCCTCCGGTAATGGTGAACGGACGGACGATGGTGCCGCTGCGTGCAATCTTCGAAGCCTTCAATGCCGCTATCAAGTGGGATCAGAAGACGCAGACCGTAACGGCGGTGCAGGAGGGTACAACGGTTATATTGAAGATCGGCTCCAAGACAGCTACGATTAATAATCAGTCTGTAAGCCTGGATGTGCCCGGTCAGAATTTGAAGGGCAGAACAATGGTTCCGACGCGGTTCGTAAGTGAAGCGCTGGGCCGGGAAGTGGGCTGGAATCAGACCACCAAGGTTGTGACGGTAACCACTCCGGTTCCGGCCGCTGTTAATACCGCTCCGGTATCCGGCGTAACCACGCAGGATATCAGTGATTTTGGTGATGGACGCGACCTGCAGATCAGCTTCAACCGGGTGGCTAATGAGTCTCTGGTGGACCATTACCGCGTTCTGATCGTCAAGGCGGGGAATTCGCTTGATCTGTCGTCAGCACTTGCTGTGCCCGCATCTAATTACTCCTCAGTTATGGTAACAGGCACCAATCCTGTGGTTAAACTGACTTCTGCTTCGAGAACGGCAGATGGAGAAGTAATTAAAAGCAGTCAAGGGTATGTGGCTTATGTCCTTACAATAGGCAAAGGAAGTAACATCAGCGCGCTTTCCGGCGGTTCTTCGACCCTTACTCTGACCAATAACATTGCACCGGTAATAAACAACGTACAAGTGACCGATAATGGCGATTACGGTGACGGGCGCGATCTGTCCGTCAGCTTTAACAAGCTGGCAGATGAGACCAAGATCAGCTCTTACCGGATATTTGTGGTTAAAGCGGCTAACTATTCAGCCTTTAATCTGGCCAAAGCCAATTCTGTCGTCAGTGCCTATTACACACAAGTCACCAAGACAGGTGCTAATCTTACCCAGATTCTGTCCTCAGGAGCCAGGGATACAGATGGAGCACTGATTCAGACAGGGGCAAGCTACAGGGTATTCGCCATGGCAGTTGACAGCAGCAATACCGCCAATAATCTGTTATCCGCTGCTTCGTCTCCGGTTACCTTATCCAGCATTGGGATCTCGAGCCTGTATGTCACTGACGTTAACGACTATAATGACGGCCGTGACCTGAAGGTATCCTTTACCCATGCCGCTGACGAAACGTATATCAGCCAGTACCGGATTCTGGTGGTGCCTACATCCTATTACAGCAGCTTCAGCCTGTCTGAGGCGAATAATGTATCGGGAGCCAACTATACTGCTGTGAGTACTTCCGGTTCTTCTACCAGTCTGGTATTGACCTCGTCCACCAGAGATGTGCGCGGAACGCTGCTGAAGAGCGGAATCAATTATAGAGTGTATATTTTATCTGTCAAAAGCGGGGGGAATGCAGGGTCCAATATTCTTTCTCCTGCCTCTGCCGAAATTACGCTATGGAATGATTTCAGCATGAGTGCTGTGACTAACCTGAGTGTGACTGACGTTAACGATAATGGGGATGGCCGCGACCTGAGGGTGTCATTCACCCATGCCTCAGATGAGACTTATGTCAGCCAGTACCGGATTCTGGTGGTGCCTACATCCTATTACAGCAGCTTCAGCTTGTCTGACGCGAATAATGTATCAAGTGCAAATTATTCATCAGTAGGTACATCGGGCTCCACGACCAGCCAGGTATTAACTTCCTCCGCCAGAGATGTGCGCGGGAATCTGCTTAAGAATGAGATCAGTTACCGGGTGTATGTATTATCTATTGGAAGCGGAAGTTACTCGGGGTCAGGTGTACTTTCCTCAGCTTCATCGGTAATTACGTTATTGAATTCCTCAAGTGTGAGCGCAGTGTCCGGCCTCGCTGTCAGCGATGTTACCGATTTCGGTGACGGCCGTGATCTGAAGGTGTCATTTACTCATGCTGCGGATGAAACCTACATCAGAGAGTACCGGATTCTGGTAGTGCCTACGTCCTATTACAGCAGCTTCAGCTTGTCTGATGCGAATAATGTCTCCACGTACACTTCAGCAGGTACATCCGGCAATAGCACCAGCACAGTTTTAGACTCCTCAGCCAGAGATGTGCGCGGTACTACAATCAAAGATGGAATCAGCTATAAAGTGTATGTATTGTCCGTCGGAATTGCGAATTATGCTGGCCCGAACGTGTTGTCCGGAGAATCTTCAGTGATTACCCTAGCCAGCAAAACACCAGTCACCTCTGTTACGAATGTAACTTATAGTGTGGACAAAGGTAACCTTCTGATCGGCTTCACCAAATCATCGAACGAGGCTAATATCCTGGAATATCGGGTATACGTAGTCCTTTCCAAGCAAGGGTTTGGTGCAGCGGATGCGCTCGGAGTGCCGGCTTCACAGTATAAGGCGGTGGCTCCAAACGGATCCAATCCGACAGTTGCAGCTGCAGCCAGAGATGCGAACGGAAATGCAATTGCCAGCGGGATTAAATACAAGGTGTATGTTCTTGCCGTAGCGAATAATTATGGTGTGCAGAATGGCGGACTTTCAGATTCAAGCGAGGAGTTTGAGCTATAACTGCCGATCCTAAGCTGTGATAAAAGCAGAAAACACAGTACGTCTCCAGTGAATATGGGGATGTGCTGTGTTTTTGTGTAATTCATTACGCCTGCCTAGGCAGCGCCTGCATTCATCAGAACCATGGAAATCAACAGCATGAACACCAGAAGGATAATGGCGTTGATGAGGGTGCCGAGGACTGCGAATACCTTACGGCGTCTTCGGAGCGTAAGCCCGACGATGCCGGTGACAGCTCCGATCACATTAACAGCAGCCAGAATCAGCACGGATAAGCCCAAATACATAATCACTTCCGCTGAATCGGCAATCAGCTTATTATTCTCATTCATGATGGAAGATGCCTGTGTACCAACATACACAAACGCAATTGCATAACCGACCAGAGTAAACAGAGCAATGACAAAAGAAACGATACCGGGGCCTGAGTGCTTGAAGTCGCGTTTGTTCTCCTGATACGCGTATGCTGGATCAGCAGGTATTGGCTGTTCTGATGAGCCCCATTCTGCGGGCCGGGATGGGGCGGTTTCCGGTTTGGGTGGGGGATTATGGTCCATAGGCTGTACTCCTTGGGATAAAAGATTGATAGTATCACTTTTCCATAAGATGGCTCTAAAAGCAAGTATTACGGCAGAAATATCCGCAAATTCTGCTGCTGGAAATCAGCCATGCGGATACGTTAAGATAGGAGGAGTTCAAGAGACAAAGGAGCTGTATATCCATGCAACGAAGATTGGTAGCCTGGGGAGCTGTGCTGGCTATGCTGTCTGTGGGAATCGGAGCGTTCGGCGCACATATGCTGAAGGCTGTGATCAGTGAAGAGTACCTGAAAGTGTACGAGACCGGTGTCCAGTATCATATGGTTCACGCTCTGGCTCTGATTCTTATCGGCCTGGCAGCAGGCCAATGGGGAGAGAGTGCCCGGCTTGCCTGGGCGGGCCGGCTGATAGGTGCGGGAATTATTCTGTTCTCCGGCAGCCTGTATATCCTCAGCACTTCCGGGATCAAAATTCTTGGGGCTATTACACCCATCGGCGGCGTATGCTTCCTTGCCGGCTGGATATGCTTAGCTGTGGAGGCTTTCTCGCGCAAGGACTAATAAACAAGCACCCGTCCCCGGAATCCAGGGCGGGTGCTTGTTTGAGCTTGCTTACAAAAATTCGTCGATTTCATTGAGCTTGAAGGTGTAGACCTGCTTCTCGTCAACATGGTACACGCTTAGCGAGTTAGCGCCTTCATCAAAGTTCAGAATCCGGCAGGGCATAGACACCTGCTTGCCGTGCCGGTTCGCTCTCAGCCGGACCAGCTGGTTGCTCTGAATATATTCCCTGATCTTACCGAACACATCGGCCGGAGTTTCCGACGGTGTTACTACAGGCTGCTTCTTGGCGGCAGGTTTATCAGCAGGTTTGTCCGCTGGCTTTTCTGGCAATTTCACTGAAACTGGAACTGGAGTAAAGGAATCATTTTTTAGAGCCATTTTAGCGGATCTCAGAAGTGTTTCAATAGTTCTTCCAAGCTCTAGACCGGAGTTAATGTTGAAATCTGTGATTTTATCGCTGTTGTTCAACATTTCAAGTAAGTATTGCAATGCAAGCGGGTTAGTACGGGCATTAATCAGGATGTCGACATTGAAGAGATAGTTGCCATCTGTGTGTTGTAGTTTCTTGTCCATTAATCCCCCAGCTTTATCGTTTAACACGATTCATCAAATATTTATATAGTATTTAAACTATACCATTAAACATGCAGAATTTATATACCCTCCGGCAGAGAATTAAGGACTTATGACCCCTCTAATTTATTAAGGAACTAGGACAATCGTCCACACGCAGCTGAAGTAGGACGCATAACTTAGATCGTGGAACGTGATTATAGGAGGTGCTGCAAATGGTAACATTGGAGCCTGTACAGGTAGGCGATTATGTCCTGGTTGGGGTTGAAGTGAAGCTGCCCAAAACTACGCTGCTGAGCATCAGCACAAGCCGTGGATATATCATGTGCGGGGCGCTGGATATAGGACTGCTCAATAATACGTTGAGTGACCGGCAGATTATTGCCGCACGGGCAGTGGGGGTACGCACATTACCGCAGCTGCTGGCTGCCCCGCTGGAATCCGTTACAATAGAGGCAGAGAAGCTTGGCATCGTTCCAGGCATGACTGGGGCGGAGGCCCTGCTGCTGATGGTGTAGGACAGCAGACTGGATGAGTACTCAGCAGGGGGCCGGTGGCCCTCTTTTTGCCTTGAAAATAAGAATAATTATGTTGTATCACATGTTCCGGAGCATAAGGTAAGGAACCTTGGCTCATCCTAAGGGTTAGGACCGGAAGCGGCAGGACGCGGCGGGGAAAAAGGTGCTTGTCCAGTGTCCTCCTTTGTTTCGCCCTGCGGGCAGAAGGGTAAATGGAGAATAGACTAATGCATAGCCGGATGATGGACAAGCAGCCGGCAAATATATGGATAAGGAAGGGATCAACTCATGGCTAAAGCATCAAACAAAGTAAATACCGCTTCATTGGAACAGGTACTTAACCGTCAGGTAGCTAACCTCAACGTTCTATATGTGAAAGTGCATAATTATCACTGGTATGTGAAAGGTGAGCAGTTCTTTGCCCTGCATGTAAAGTTTGAAGAACTGTACGATGATATCACGCTCAAAATGGACGAGGTTGCCGAGCGCCTGCTGAGTATCAAAGGCAGTCCTGCAGCGACGATGAAAGAATATTTGGAAATTGCCACTATTCAGGAAGCAACCGGCAAGGAAGATGCACGGGGCATGGTGCAGGCACTCATCGAAGATTTCGCTACAGTAGCGGAAGAATTGACTGAAGGCATCGAACTGGCGGAAGAAGTCAGCGATCAGCCGACTGCCGACCTGTTCATCAAGATTCGCGCTGATCTTGAGAAGAACCAATGGATGCTGCGCTCTTTCCTGGGCTGAGTGATAGCTGGATAATCCTTGCTGTGTAAGTTTGAGACAAAAGCATAAACAAAGCCTCCCCTGGGTAATACCGTGCGGGAGGCTTTATTTATGCTACGAACTAAAGAAGAGAGTTCATTTAAAATTGCAGCAATGAATGTATTCAGTTCCAAGTGGAAATTCAGTAATAGTTGTATATTGTGCAGTTAAAAACAGCGAAAAGGGCTGCCTGCATCATACAACTGCAGTCTGTACAACTAAATCTGTCCGAATGGGTGAGAACCTAGGTCCAAAGGCAGTTTAATTGTACGAAATACAACTAAGCATACGCATATACCGGAATAGGATCATTGCAAGCAAACCATCAGCAAGCGATATACAAAATTAGTTATCACTAGTTTAAATCAGATGCTGTTATAGGAGCTCCAAATGTTCACCGCAGTGACGGCTAAGCTTCAAGTTCAAATCTTAAGTAAGCTTTATACTGACTAGGAATTCTCGTCATTTTTAATCATAGTGTCACTATGACTTATCACGGTTTGAATAAATTTCAATGAAGCCTGCAGTTCCGCCTCCGAGAATGTGTTCAAACCCTGAATAAAGCTCTGTTCAAAGTTTTCATGCATCTCGGCGTGAACGACAAAGAGCTGCCTGCCTTTGGGGGTAAGGCTGAAATAGACTTCTTTCCTGTTGTCATTCATCCGGCTGCGCTTAATGCAGCCTTCCTGGAGGAGCTTGCCGCTGATTTTCGTAATGCTCGCCTTGGACAAATTCATTTTTTCCGCAATCGAGGTGCTGTTAATAGGCTCGTGGTTGCCGATGCAGTCAATGACATGAATGCTTGTCAAAGAGTTTGAAGTGAAAGTCAGCCCATACTGACGGGTAAGATCAGCGAATGCATCGAGCTCGGATGCAAAAAGCTGTTCGTTTAAATGCGTTAAGTGGAGTAAGCGGCCATACAGCAACCGCTTAAGTCCTTCGGATGAGTTCATAAGGATTGGCATCTCCCTGTTATGCAAAATTATCTTTATCCTACCTCTAAATTATTCACTTGTAAACTAACGAGGGATTTCGATGTTTAACTATTAAAGCTCAGTATTTATTCCAATAAATAGATTGACAGCTATGTTTTCACGAAATATAGTTTACTAGTAAACAATTTAAATTGTTGAATGTTAACAATATTTCGGGGAGGATAACGATGAAGAATGTGTCTCAAGCGATAAGAGAACGGCGGACCATTCGGAAATTCAGCGCAAGGCCGGTCGAATTAGAAGGGATCGTTTCTTTGCTGAATGAGGCAGCAAGCCTGTACGAAGCTGAGGGGACGCCGTATTGGCGCTGTCTTTATTTCGCCACACCGGAGGCACGTGAAGAGCTGGCTGACAGCATGATTGCCAAGATGAAGGAAAGTCATCTGGGAAAACTCCTTCCTGCCAAAATTACAGAGTTATTAAAAAAAAAAGTAACGGATATTCCCGCTCACGTAGTCTTCATTGCTGAATCCGCCGACAAGCAGCGGCAGCGCGACGAAAATTACGCTGCGGTTTGCAGCATTATGCAGAATATTCAGCTGCTGGGCTGGGAACAAGGGCTAGGGATGCTGTGGTATACGGATCCCATGTTTTGCAGCGAATCATTGTTTACTGCAATAGGCCTGAGAGAAGGGGAGAGGTTTGCCGGGATGATGGAAATCGGCTACTTCGAGAAGACGCCGAAAGCCCGGAAAAGAACCCCGGCAGAGGAGCGTTGGAGTATAATAGGTGAAGACGACAGATTACATCCGGATCTCAACCCTGTTTCTTCGCAAAGCATCCTGAAACTGCTTAACGAGGCTGTATGGGCGCCAAATGACGGAATGAGAGAACCCTGGCGTTTTATCTATGTAACGGGGGGGCAAGCTGCCCGGAAACTGCGAGCCTCTGGAGAGGAAGCTTCAATACCGTTCCTTATGGTCGTAGCTACGGAGGAATCGGATCTTCACCGACAGGAAGAGGATTATGCGGCAGTGTGCTGTCTGATCCAGAACTTTCAGCTGCTGGCCAAGTCCGAACCATGGAACCTGCGCCGCCTGATTCCCGAATGGATTTATGACGCGGAGCAGTGCAGGTCATTCGGAATTCGCCCCCGGGAACGGATCGTTGCTGTGCTTGAACTGGGGGGAGAGAAGAGAGTCTCTAATTCCCTGTCTGCTCCAGTGGTTTTCGAACAGTTCAGCAGGGGGAGCGGTCTCAGGCAATAATTTCTATTAATAGCTGCAGATTCAGGCTGCAGAGTAATAAATTTGATAGTGGGTATTTGTAAAAATCGGATCTTTGTAATAAAATTAGTGAGAATCATTGATAATCAATGTGATTCAATTTATAATAATTATAATGTGATATAAAATCTAATTGCTTGTAATCAGGGAAATCCTGTGACAATACAACTTTCTGATTTCGCAAATCGATCAATGGAGGGAATAATAATTATGGCAGCAGATTTTGTCATTGAGGGACTGAAAGCGACGATTGAAGGAAAAGAAATTCTGAAGGGGATCAACCTTCAAATGAAGGGCGGAGAAATTCACGCCATCATGGGACCGAACGGTACTGGTAAAAGTACTTTGGCCTCAGCCTTGATGGGTCATCCAAAGTATGTGGTTACAGAAGGCACAGCCGTGCTTGAAGGTGAAGATCTGCTCGAGATGGCAGTGGATGAACGCGCCCGTGCCGGCCTGTTCCTGGCTATGCAGTATCCGAGCGAGATCAGCGGGGTAACCAATTCCGACTTCCTGCGCAGTGCAATTAATTCCCGGCGTGAAGAGGGCAGTGAGATTTCCCTGATTCGTTTCATCCGGCTGATGGAAGCTAAGATGAAGGAACTGGATATGAATCCTGAATTCCTGCACCGCTACCTGAACGAAGGCTTCTCCGGCGGTGAGAAGAAACGTAATGAAATTCTCCAAATGATGATGCTGGACCCTAAGATCGTCATTCTTGACGAAATCGACTCCGGTCTTGATATTGATGCACTCAAAATTGTTGCCGATGGTGTGAACTCCATGCGCAGTCCGGAACGCGGATTCCTGGTTATCACTCACTATCAGCGTTTACTTAACTACATCAAACCTGATTATGTACATGTCATGATGCAGGGACGGATTGTGAAATCCGGCGGCCCTGAGCTTGCGGAACGTCTGGAAGCAGAAGGTTATGAATGGGTTAAGGAAGAACTCGGCATTGAAGACGAAACTGTAGGACAAGAAGCTTAGAAACGCTGGAAGGAGGAAATCACTTATGACGACGCAAACCATTCTTCCCGTGGATGCCCAGAAGCTCGGCGAATTATCGCAGAGCAGCGGCGAACCGGGCTGGCTGAAGGACAGCCGCTTGAAGGCACTGGAGCTTGCCGCTGAGCTTGCCCTGCCGAAGCTGGAGAAGACACGGATTGACCGCTGGAACATTAACAACTACGGAGAGTACAAGGCAAGCCAGGCATTCACATCCCTTAGCGAAGCACCTGCTTCAATTGCCGCTCTGATCAAGGATCAGGAGGAAGGCAGCCTGATCATTCAGCGCAATTCGGGAGCCGTATATGCCCGTCTGGCTCCTGAGCTGGCTGCGCAAGGCGTGATATTCACTGATCTGCAGACAGCAGTCAGAGAGCATGGTGATCTGGTGCAGCGTTATCTGCATAAGGCAGTATTGCCTGAAGAGCATTCCATCGCAGCACTGCATGCAGCGCTGTGGAACGGCGGGGTATTCCTCTATGTTCCGAAGAATGTCATCATCGAAACCCCGCTGCAGGCGGTGCTGTTAACGGATGATGCAGAGGCTGCTTTTGTCCCGCATATTCTGATTGTTGCTGATACGAATAGTTCATTAACTTACGTAGATAACTATGTATCGGATAAGTCCGAAGCGGGTCTGCATAACGGGGCCGTTGAGGTATTTGTAGGGGCGGGAGCCACAGTACGCTATGCCACGGTGCATCAGCTTGGGCAAGATACCACGGATGTTACCTACCGCCGTGCGGTAGTGGAGAATGACGGAACGATCGAATGGATCATCGGTGAGATGAACTATGGCGATACGGCGAGCGACACCAAGTCTGTGCTGAAGGGTAACGGCTCAAGCTCGGATGCCAAGGTAATTGCTGTAGGTACCGGTTCGCAGAAGCTGAACTACACTACACAGGCCCAGCATTTTGGCAGAAACACTCCGAGTGATATGATTACCCGCGCAGTGATGCGGGATTCGGCCACTTCCATTATTAACGGAATTACGAAGATCGAGAAAGGTGCGACAAGAGCGGACGGACAGCAGACCGAGAAGGTTCTGATGCTGAGTCCCAAAGCACGCGGCGACGCCAACCCGATCCTCCTTATAGATGAAGATGATGTAACTGCAGGCCATGCCGCTTCCGTAGGACAGGTCAATTACGAGCAAGTCTATTACCTGATGTCCCGGGGAATTACGCGGCATGACGCAGAAACACTGATCATATATGGCTTCCTAGCTCCTGTTGTGTCGCAAATTCCACTGGAGGGACTGCGCAATCAGCTCCAATCTCTTGTGGAAAGGAAGTTAGGCCAATGATTAGCAGCGGAGTTCGGGAGCAATTTCCCATCTTGAATCAGAATATTAACGGCCACCCACTGGTGTATCTGGACAGCGCGGCCACTTCCCAGAAGCCGCGCCAGGTCATTGAGGCGGTCAAGTCTTATTATGAATGGGATAACGCCAATGTCCACCGCGGAGTGCATACGCTGGGCAGCCGGGCAACGGATGCTTATGAAGGCGCCCGCGAGAAGCTGGCTAAGTTCATTAACGCCCTCAGCACGAAGGAGATTATTTTCACACGCGGTACTACAAGCGCACTTAACATTGTAGCTTCCTCTTACGGACCTTCTGTCCTGCAGGAGGGGGATGAGATCGTGATTACCCAGATGGAGCATCACAGTAACTTCATTCCCTGGCAGCAGCTGGCCAAGAAGACAGGGGCAACCCTGAAATTCATTCCTCTGCAGAAGGATGGTACGGTGACGCTGGAGGATGCAGAGAAGACGATCACGGCTCAGACCAAGATCGTAGCTATCGCTTATGTATCCAATGTTATGGGTGTCACCCATCCTATCAAAGAGCTTGCAGCAATCGCTCACCGCAACGGCGCCGTAATCGTGGTAGACGGAGCACAGAGCACACCGCATATGAAGGTGGATGTGCAGGATCTGGACTGTGACTTCTATGCACTGTCCGGTCACAAGATGCTCGCCCCTACCGGAATCGGCGCTTTGTATGGTAAGAAGGCACTACTGGAGACCATGGAGCCTGTCGAGTTCGGCGGCGAGATGATTGATGATGTAGGTCTGTACGAATCGACCTGGAAAGAGCTGCCCTGGAAGTTCGAAGGCGGGACACCGATTATTGCAGGTGCCGTTGGACTGGGAGCAGCGATTGATTTCCTGCAGGAAGTGGGCCTTGATAATATTCACCGTCATGAGATGCAGCTTGCCGCTTATGCGGAGGAGCGCCTGTCAGGGATCAGTGATCTGACGATCTACGGCCCCCGAAACCGTCAGGTTGGAGTAGTAACCTTCAACCTTGGTGATGTCCATCCGCATGACGTAGCTACCGTGCTGGATGCGGAAGGGGTTGCTGTCCGCGCCGGACATCACTGCTGCCAGCCGCTGATGCGCTGGCTGGAGGTCAGCTCTACAGCTCGGGCCAGCTTCTACCTGTACAATACGGAACAGGATGTAGATTCGCTGGTTCAAGCCTTAATCAAGGCAAAGGAGTATTTCGCCTATGAACTTGGATGACTTATATAGACGCGTAATTATGGATCATTACAAAAATCCCCGGAACCGTGGTTCATTCGAAGATGATGCACTCAAGATTGAGCTGAATAACCCTACCTGCGGCGACCGCATTACGCTTCAGCTTAAGGTAGAGGACGGCGTCGTCAAGGACGCCCGTTATAGCGGCGAAGGCTGTTCAATCAGCATGTCGTCGGCTTCGATGATGACGGAAGCGGTCAAAGGCCAGACTGTAGCGCATGCGCTTGAACTGGCGGACAGCTTCTCCTCTCTGATGAAGGGTGAAGCAGCAGATTTCGGAGACTACGAAGATATTGAAGCCCTGTCCGGTGTTAATAAATTTCCGGCGCGGATCAAATGCGCCACACTGGCCTGGAACGCGCTTCGCAAAGGCATAGATACGGAAGAGAATCACCCACAACATTAGAAACAAGGAGGCTGACACCATGGCTAAGAAAGCGCCTGATATGGAGGAATACCAGTTTGGATTCCGTGACGAGCACAAGTCGATATTTCAGTCTGGTAAAGGACTCACGGAAGAAATTGTCCGGGAAATCTCCGCAATCAAAAACGAGCCGGAATGGATGCTTAATTTCCGTCTGAAGTCCCTGGAGCAGTTCCGCAAGATGCCAATGCCAACATGGGGCGGCAATATGGACGATCTGGATTTCGAAGACATTCAATATTATGTAAGACCTTCTGAGAAACAGGGTAAGACTTGGGAAGAAGTGCCTTCGGAGATCAAGGAAACCTTCGATAAGCTTGGCATTCCGGAAGCGGAGCAGAAATTCCTGGCCGGTGTCTCGGCGCAGTACGAATCCGAGGTTGTTTACCACAGCATGCAGAAGGACCTTGAAGATCAGGGTGTAATCTTCACCGATACGGATTCTGCACTGCGTGATCACCCGGAGTTGTTCAAGAAGTTCTTCGGGACGATCATTCCTCCGGCAGACAACAAGTTCGCCGCACTCAACAGTGCAGTCTGGTCCGGCGGTAGCTTCATCTATGTTCCGAAGGGTGTGAAATGTGAAGTGCCTTTGCAGGCCTACTTCCGGATCAACTCCGAGAACATGGGACAATTTGAGCGTACGCTGATTCTTGCAGATGAGGATAGCTTCGTGCATTACGTCGAAGGCTGTACCGCACCGATCTACAGTACCAACTCCCTGCATAGTGCAGTGGTTGAAATTCTGTGCATGAAGAATGCCCGTGTTCGTTACACGACCATTCAGAACTGGGCGCCGAATATCTACAACCTTGTAACGAAACGTGCGGTAGCCGAAGAAAATGCCACCATGGAATGGGTAGACGGCAACATCGGTTCCAAGCTGACAATGAAATACCCGGCTGTCGTGCTTAAAGGCCGCGGAGCCAAGGGTTCGGTATTGTCCATCGCGGTAGCAGGCAAAGGCCAGCACCAGGATGCAGGCGCCAAAATGATTCATCTGGCACCGGACACCACATCCACCATCGTCTCCAAGTCGATCAGCAAGCACGGCGGCAAGGTCACTTACCGCGGACTCGCTTCCTTCGGCCGTCAGGCAGAAGGCGCGAAATCCAATATCAAATGCGATACACTTATTCTGGATAACGAGTCCACCTCGGACACGATTCCTTACAATGAGATCATGAACGATAACATCGTGCTTGAGCATGAAGCTACAGTATCCAAGGTCTCTGAAGAGCAGCTGTTCTATCTCCAGAGCCGTGGCCTGACGGAAGCCGAAGCTACGCAAATGATCGTTATGGGCTTCATCGAACCGTTCACCAAAGAGCTGCCGATGGAATACGCGGTAGAGATGAACAGATTGATCAAGTTCGAGATGGAAGGCTCTATCGGTTAAACAGGAGCCTCGAGTATAATTAAGTAATATCCAGTACGTGCCCACAGATTCTTGACGTAATATTGTCTAAGATCTGTGGGCATTTTTTTGTTGAGTATGTCTTACAGGAATCAGCTGCTCCGGTATCGCTATCCAGTCTGATTCAGTAACGATGACCTTCTGGCCGGAACTCTTCACTTTGGAGCAAACTTTGAACTGGATAGCCCGGAGCAGGGGGATGCCGGAGGGGTTGTTGATTGGAGATGCCCGAATTATGTTCTCTGAGCTGAATGGTGTAATGATTAGGCTAATGAATAAGTGCAAGCACCGAGGCATTGCTGTTATGCTCTGCTGCTTGTGCTTTTTTGTGTGGAGTCACGCTGAAACGGACTGAGATTCCGATATCTTGTATTTTCGCGCCTGAACGGAGAGGCGCGCGATCAAATAAAGGAATGTGAGTCCAGGCGGCAGGCAAATTCTCTGATTTGCCCGATTAGCGGAATGTCAGTCCGCCTCAGGCAGGAAGGGGGCCGTTAAAGGCTTGCAGTGACACTTTTATAATATTAATACATAATATTCCTTTTAACGGACAGCCAAAAAGCTGTTTCGCAGGGTTGAATCTTGCTATATCTTAATTGAGCAGTATTTACGAGGAAATAGGAGGAATTAAAGCTATGGGAGGTCTTTTTCACCTGCTTAAGCCCTGTTTTTTCCGAAAAAACAAGGAAAATGCTCATTTCTCCCCTTTGCCGCATTAAATCATGGGTGATAAACTGCTTAAAGTCCCTAAATTGAAAGCGCATAAAAAGGTGGCTTGAGATGTGAGGTTTTGGGGCTAAGACCATGCTTACGAAGTAGCTTTACTTCGTAAAGCTTTAAGGAGGAGAGATATGGATGTTCTCAGGCAACTGCGGGGCTTTTATCGGGAGAAGCTGCACTATTTGATTCTGTCGATTATATGTTTGGCGGCCGCAACTGCAGTGGGGCTTATTACCCCCAATTTGTTAAGGAGATTGATTGATGATGTTATTGTTCCCCTAAAGTTTACTGAGGTGCCCGTACTCGCTCTTAGTGTGCTTGGTGTAATTATTGTTAAGGCCTGCCTCCAATTTGCCCATGGCTTCTTCGGTGGACGGCTGGGGAATTTTCTGGCCTACCGGCTGCGCAATGCCTGCTATGAGAAGCTGCAATTCCTGTCCTTCCGTTACTATGATACGGCGAAGACAGGTGACCTGATGTCCCGGCTGACCGGGGATTTGGAAGCGATCCGGATGTTCATCGGCTTCGGATTTGCCCAATTGCTGAATGTGTTTTTTATGGTTTTGTTCGGTTCCATCATGATGTTCACAATCAACTGGCAGCTTACGCTGGTTACTCTGATCACTATGCCGTTCCTGGCTGTAGTTGCACTCAGATTCGAATCCAAGATTCACCCGGCCTTTCAGGAGATGCGTCTGGCGTTAAGCTCCCTGACAACGGCTGTACAGGAGAATGTCACCGGGGTGAGAACAGTCAAATCGTTTGCCAGAGAGGCCTACGAAGTTGAGAAGTTCTCACACCGTAATGAACGTTATAAGGATAATCAGATTTTTGCCGCCGAGCTATGGAGTAAATTCTTCCCTGTGATGGAGCTGCTCGCTTCGGTCAGTGTAGCGATATTGCTGGGAGTTGGCGGTACACTGGTCATTAACAAGCATATGTCGCTCGGAGAACTTGTCGCTTTCTTCAGCCTGATCTGGTATATTATCGGTCCGGTATGGGGCCTTGGCTTCCAAATCAACAACTATACCCAGTCCAAGGCATCCGGAGAACGCGTGCTTCAAGTCCTTAATCAGCAGATAGATGTGAAGGATACAGAGAATGCAAGTGTGCTTGTACCGTCCGATGTGAAAGGCGAAGTGGACTTCGATCATGTTACTTTTGCTTACGGGAACAAGATGCCGGCAGTCAAGGATATTCATTTCCATGCTGAGCCCGGTGCGGTCATCGGATTCCTGGGGGGAACCGGCTCCGGGAAATCAACCATTACCCAATTGATGATGCGCGCTTATGATGTGAATCAAGGAAGTATCAAGCTCGACGGGGTGGATATCCGTGATCTCCAGGTCCGCAGTCTGCGTGCACAGATCTCGACGGTGTTCCAGGAGACGTTCCTGTTCTCCTCCTCCATCCGCAATAATATCTCCTATGGACTCAAAAATGTCAGCATGGATGAAATCATCCGTGCCGCCGAGCTGGCGAAGGCGCATGAGTTCATTATGGAGATGCCGGAGGGCTATGATACCGTGGTAGGTGAACGCGGGATGGGCCTCTCCGGCGGACAAAAGCAGCGGATTGCCATTGCCCGCGCGCTGCTGAAGAACCCGCGGATTCTCATTCTGGATGATGCGACCAGCGCGGTCGATATGGAGACGGAGCATGAGATTCAGGCAGGATTCCAGGAGGTTATGCGCGGACGTACAACCTTGATCATTGCCCACCGGATTTCCTCTCTGCGCCATGCCGACCAGATTATAGTTATGAATGAAGGGAAGATGGTGCAGCAAGGTACGCATAAGGAACTGATTGAGGTTCCGGGACCTTACCAGGATGTATACCGGATTCAATATGCCGATTATTTGGCCAGGGATAATGAACTAGGGGCAGGTGATCCGGCATGAATCTTGAGACATCCAAGCAGGCCGCAAGTGCGGCGTTAGAGAAGGATAACAGCAAGGCAGAGGAACAGACTTTGGAGGAGCGTTTCGTCTATAAGGATGATGACGTGATTGACAAGGCTTTTGACTGGAAGCAGTTCACCCGCCTGTTCGGCTATATGAAGCCATATGCCAGGCAGATGCTGCCGCTCGTTGCGGTAATGATGATTCTTGGTACAGTGACGAAGCTGACGGTTCCATTCCTGACAAGTATGGCGATCGATAAGGCAATTGCTCCCGAGGACGGCAACTCAAGTCTTACGCTGCTATACACGCTGACGGCCAGTGTTATTGTGCTATATCTGATCCAATGGATCGCCGGTGTGTACCGGATTAAATATACGAATGTGATCGGGCAACGGGTCATTTATGATCTGCGTTCGGATCTGTTCCGCCATATTCAGAAGCTCTCCTTCAACTTCTTCGACAAAAGACCGGCCGGATCAGTACTGGTGCGGGTGACGAATGATATCAACTCACTGCAGGATTTGTTCACGAATGGGGTCGTCAACCTGATGATCGACTGCGTCCAGCTGGTCGGCATTATGGTCATACTGCTGCTGATCAACTGGAAGCTGGGACTTGCGGTAATGATCACTGTACCGGTTATGTTCCTGATCTCCACCAAGCTGCGGCAGCGGATCCGGATCGCCTGGCAGGATGTGCGGATGAAGAATTCCCGGATCAACTCCCATCTGAATGAGTCGATTCAGGGGATTCGCGTGACCCAGGCTTACACCCAGGAAGAAGAAAATATGCATTATTTCGATGCCATGAATATGGACAGCCGGAAATCCTGGAACAAGGCTTCGGCAATGAACCAGGCGTTCGGTCCGATTATTGAAGTCACCGGCGGCTTCGGAACGATGATTCTCTTCTGGTTCGGGGCTTATCTGATCCAGTCCGGTGAGCTTACCGTTGGTTTCCTGGTGGCCTTCAGTACGTATGTCAGTAACTTCTGGGACCCGATTAACCGCCTCGGCCAGATGTACAATCAGCTGCTGGTGGCCATGGCTTCCTCGGAACGGATCTTCGAGTATCTCGATGAGCAGCCTGCGGTTCAGGATAAGCCGGGCGCAACGCCGCTGTCCAAGATTCAGGGAGACATTCACTTTAACAAGGTCGTATTTGAATATGAAAAAGGCCGCGCCGCGCTCAAAGGCATTGATCTCGATGTGAAAGCCGGCCAATCGATTGCCCTCGTCGGCCATACCGGCTCCGGTAAAAGCACGATCATCAACCTCATCGGCCGGTTCTATGATATCAAGAGCGGCGACATCACGATTGACGGCAGGGATATCCGAAATGTTACTCTGCAGAGCCTGCGGGAACAGATCGGGATCGTGCTCCAGGATACCTTCATCTTCTCGGGAACGATCCGCGACAACATCCGGTTCGGACGGCTGACTGCGACCGATCAGGAGATCGAGGAGGTCGCCAAGGCGGTGGATGCCCATGACTTCATCATGAAGCTGCCGGGCGGCTATGAAACTGAAGTCGAAGAGCGCGGCAGCGCACTGTCCATGGGCCAGCGCCAGCTGCTGTCCTTCGCCCGGGCGCTGCTCGCCGATCCGCGGATTCTGATCCTGGATGAAGCGACAGCCAGTATCGATACGGAGACGGAGATCAAGATCCAGGAAGCGCTGAAGCTGCTGCTTCAGGGCCGGACCTCCTTCATCGTAGCCCATCGGCTCTCCACCATCCGCCATGCGGATAAGATTGTGGTGCTGGATCATGGCGAGATCAAGGAAGAAGGCAATCACGCCGAGCTTACCGAGCGTGATGGCATTTATAACGGTTTAATTGAAGCGCAGTTCCGCTTCTTATAGGTGAATGACAAACAGCAGCCCTCCCCGGCACACTTTTATTAGCAGGGAGGGCTGCTGTTATTTTTATAGAAATTCACCCCTGCCGCTTGGCGGCTCTGCCGGTTACCCGGACCTCCAGCATCTGTGCACTAATCTCCTGCTGCCACTGAGAGTCTTCCGTATGTGCCGCCAGCATGGCTTCGTTGTTAAGCCGGGCCATTTCCCAGCAGTACACCGTGTTGACATGAAGGCAGTGCTGCTGCTCGTCGCGTTCCGCTGCGGCCAGCGGCCGTCTCAGACTAAGGGTATACAGCTCCGCAAGGCGCTGATGAACTGCAAGCATAGGTTATCTCCTCCAATTGATCGTTTGCTATCAGCCTAGCCCCGGAAACGCGGATTCAAACTGGAGCATTTGACAGAAAATAAATTTTCAGATCATAAGAAATAAAGTTCTTGAAATCGCTTTTTTTTATGCTACAATAACAGTAATACAGGATTGTGACCGGTAACGCGGGCAATGCCTAAGCTGATGCGAGTATCATTTTCTTAATGATATTGGGATCAACTTAGGCTTTTTTTGTACAAACTATATGGCGGGAGGTGAGATAGAGATGATTATCGAGAAGGTGCTGAACAACAATGTACTTCTGACCAAGAACCAGAAAGGCAAGGAAGTCATTGTCATGGGCAGAGGGATTTCCTTCAACAAGGTGGCAGGGGATTATGTAGATCCGGCTAAGGTGGACAAGATTTTCCTGCTTAATGAGAACGAATTCACGGCAAGGCTGACGGAGCTGCTGAATGATATTCCAGTGGTGCATCTGGAGCTGGCTAATGAGATTGTGATGTATGCGAACGGGGTGCTGGGCACTGAGCTGAGTGATAACCTGTACCTGACGCTGACAGACCATATTCATTTTGCGCTGCAGCGTTTCGAAAAGGGAATCCTGCTGAAGAACGCGATGCTGTTCGAAATCAAACGCTTTTACAAGAAGGAATATGAGATCGGGCTGGATGCCCTCAAGATTATCGAGCAGGCAACGGGCCTAGCGCTAGGTGAAAATGAAGCCGGTTTTATTGCATTGCATCTGGTGAATGCCAGGATGGATGGCGGCAATGAGATGAGATCAACCGTCAAGATGACGGAAATCGTGCAGAATATTCTGAATATTGTTACCTATCACTACAAGCTGGTGCTTGATGAGACTTCACTGAATTACTCGCGGTTCCTGACACATCTGCAGTATTTCTCCATGCGGATCCTGAAGAAGGAGACCAATAACAGCGGCGAGGAATTTCTGTATAACCAGGTGAGGCAGACTTATGTCAAGGCCTTCGAATGTGCAAGCAAGATCAATGAGTATCTGGAGAAATCCCATGGCCAGAGCTTAAGCAAGGATGAATATGTCTATCTGACCATTCACATCCAGCGGGTGACGGACCGTAATAGTCTGGAATAACAAGTAACCTGTGCCAACCTCACAACTTCATATTTTCCATCCTACAGGGTGTAACTGGTAATGCAGGCAAAACCTGAACTGATGGCAAAATTAGCGTTTTTGACGCCCTTTTGCCCTGAGTTCAGGTTTTTCTTGTTTGCAGGGGGGAGTAGAACTTGCTGGCACAACCCGCCTCTGCAGCGATGTTTGATCAATCAGAACATATAAAGGAGCATACCCAAGTGAGCAATAAAGACTTATCCAAACAGATTATTACACTCGTTGGCGGAGAAGGTAATGTGAATTCCGTATTCCATTGTGCAACACGCCTGAGATTCAAATTGAAGGATAACAGCAAGGCCAACAAAGCAGCGCTTGAAAAAACACCGGGTGTCATTACCGTGGTGGAGAACAGCGGCCAGTTCCAGGTCGTCATCGGCAACAATGTCAGCCAGGTGTTCGAGCAGATTATGAAGGAAACCTCTTTGCAGGATGCCGAGAAAAGCGGTAATGACGAAAGCTCCGAAAGTACGGGTGTACTCGGCAAAGCGGTCGATATTATTTCAAGCATTTTCTCTCCGATTCTTGGTGCACTCGCCGGTGCCGGGATTCTTAAAGGCTTGCTGGCTTTGATTCTCTCGCTGGAATGGATCAGCGGCACCAGCGGTACGTATCTGATTCTCAATGCGGCGTCAGACAGCGTGTTCTACTTCCTGCCTGTGTTCCTGGCAGTTACAGCGGCGCGTAAATTTAAAGCCAATCCATTTGTCTCCATAGCAGTAGCCGGGGCGCTGATATACCCTTCGGTAATTGCTGCTGTGGGTTCGCCGGACCCGCTGAACTTCCTGGGGATCAAGATTGTGCTGATTAACTATTCCTCCAGCGTCATTCCGATCATTCTGGCGGTATGGGTACAATCCTATGTGGAGAAATGGTTCCGTTCGTTTATTCATGAATCAGTCCGAAATATTCTGGTGCCCATGTTCGCGCTCTTAATCGTAATTCCGCTCACGTTCCTGGCCTTCGGGCCTGTAGGATCACTGATCAGTGACGGTTTGGCTTCCGGCTATACGTGGCTGTACAACCTTAGTCCTTTGGTTGCCGGGGCCATTGCCGGGGCATTCTGGCAGGTATTCGTGATCTTCGGTGTACATTGGGGCTTTGTACCGATCATGCTCAGTAATATTGCTACTCTGGGACATGATACTATGCTGCCAATCCTCTGTGCGGCGGTTCTGTCTCAGGCCGGTGCAGTATTCGGCGTATTCCTGAAATCCAGGAACCCGCAGCTCAAAGCTCTGGCCGGTTCTTCCACACTGGCAGCCATCTTCGGGATTACTGAACCGACAATCTACGGGGTTACCCTGAAGCTCAAGAAACCGTTTATCTACGCCTGTATCTCCGGGGCGATCGGTGGAGCGATTATCGCACAAGGCGGCGCAAGAGCACTGTCCTTCTCCTTGCCGGGACTGCTGGCCTTGCCTACTTATTTCGGAACTGGATTCATCTGGGTAATCATCGGTATTGCCGTTGCCTTCTTATTGGCTGCTGTCCTGGTATTTGTACTTGGATTTGATGACCCGGCAGCCGATACAGCAGCATCTGTTAACTCAAGCGGACCGGTTAACCCAACTACGCCAACTATGATTGACAAGGAAATGGTGGTAAGTCCTCTGGCAGGAGCACTGCAGCCGCTCGATAGTCTGCCCGATGAAGCTTTTGCTTCCGGCGCAATGGGTAAAGGCATTGTCATCGAGCCGTCCTCCGGGAAGCTGACTTCTCCGGTGAACGGAACGGTAACCACGGTATTCCCGACAGGGCATGCGATTGGCATTACTTCGGATGGCGGCGCAGAGCTGTTGATCCATGTAGGAGTCAACACGGTGAAGCTGAAAGGGAAACATTTTGACAAAAAGGTACAAGAGGGAGATAAGGTCGTGCAGGGACAGCTATTACTGGAATTTGACCTGGAAGCTATCCGTGCGGCAGGCTTTGTAACAGCGACCCCGGTCATTGTCACCAACTCGGCAGGATACCTCGATGTTCTGAAGAATACCGGAAGTGAAGTAATAAACGGCGAAGCTTTGCTAACCCTAATACACTAGAAGCCGCTCTCCATTGAGTAATTACCTGCGGCATACAAAAGGAGATACACATGACTAAGTTCAAACAGAAATTTCCGGATCACTTCCTGTGGGGCGGGGCTACTGCCGCGAACCAGCTGGAAGGCGCTTATGATCAGGGCGGTAAAGGCCTGTCCAGTGCGGATATGGTAGCCTACGTGCCCAAAGCAGAGCGAAGCAATGATCATGCTATCGAAATCAGCTCAGAGCGGATCGCTCAAATTCTTTCCGGCGAATTCAACGCACGTTTTCCCAAACGTGAAGGGGTTGACTTCTACCACCGCTACAAAGAGGACATCGCTTTATTTGCTGAAATGGGCTTCAAGGTGTTCCGTCTGTCGATCAACTGGGCACGGATTTATCCGAATGGCGATGATGCCCAGCCGAATGAGGCCGGTCTTAAATTCTACGACGATGTATTCGATGAGCTGCATAAATACGGGATAGAGCCGTTGGTTACCCTGGCGCATTACGAAACTCCGCTCGGTCTGACGCAGAAATACAACGGCTGGGCCTCCCGCAAACTCGTTGACTGCTTCACCCGCTATGCCGAAACGGTGTTCCGGCGCTATAAGGATAAAGTGAAATACTGGATCACCTTCAATGAGATCAACATGATGACCCTTAGCCCGTTTACCGGCGGCGGTGTTGTCATTGACCGTGCCGGGAATAAGCTGCAGACGATATACCAGGCACTGCATCACCAGTTCGTAGCAAGCTCGCTGGCCACCAGGCTGGTGCATGAGATTATCCCCGGTTCCCGGATGGGCTGCATGCTGGCGCGGATGGAGAGCTATGCGGCTACTTGTAATCCGGAGGATGTGCGGCTGAACCAGCATGAGAATCAGCTGAACCTGTACTTTACCGATGTCCATGCACGCGGAGAATATCCGAAATATATGGACCGTTATTTTGCAGAGCACAATATTGTTCTCCACAAGGAGCCGGGCGATGATGAACTTCTGAAGCAGTACACGGTGGATTATGTGGCATTCAGCTACTATATGACCCTCACGCTGTCTGTTAGTCCTGAAGGGGAACGGGCACAGGGTAATCTGTTCGGAGGGATAAGAAATCCTTATCTCAAGGCCTCGGAATGGGGCTGGCAGATCGACCCGACCGGGCTGCGGATTATGCTGAACACGATGTATGACCGTTACCAGAAACCGCTGTTCATCGTTGAAAATGGGCTTGGGGCATATGATAAGGTTGAGCCGGACGGCTCCATCCATGACAGCTACCGTATCGATTATCTAAGGCAGCATATTGCTCAGATGAAGGAAGCCATTATGGACGGTGTGGAACTGATGGGCTATACAAGCTGGGGACCGATTGACCTGGTGAGTATGTCTACTTCGGAAATGTCGAAGCGCTACGGCTTCATCTACGTGGATCTGGATGATGACGGTAACGGGACGTTGAACCGTTCGAAGAAAGACTCTTTCCATTGGTACAAGAAGGTCATCGCCAGCAATGGTGAAGAACTATAGCCTGCGTTAAAAGAAAAGGAGATTCGCTGAAGCCGTATCCGGGTTCAGGAATCTCCTTTTTGCATGAATTTATATGTAACCGGCCTATTCCATATAGATCTCCACGACCGCAATTTTGCGTTCGCGCGACAAATCAAGGAATTTGCCTTCGCTCTGTACGAGCGGACGGAAGACATCCAGCGGGTTGTTCATGATGATTACACCCATATCTCCGGTGCTGAGCAGTACGCGTTTGCCGATGAAATTAGGCATGAGATGCTGAATGAAAGCTTGTACCGGTTTGCCGTTCAGCTTGCCGAAGCTGAGTGAGTTGATCTCGCGCAGTACGGAAATCAGTTCCTGCTTGGACTGGTAGACACGGTGGGAGGTCATGGCGCTGTATATATCGGCGACCGCTGCAATCTGGGCATAAGGATGAATATCGTTCTTGGTAAGCTGATGCGGGTAGCCGGAGCCGTCTTCACGTTCATGATGCTGCAAGGCGACTAAAGCTGTGAAAGGATCGTTCATGGAATTCTGAATGATTTCGTACCCGTAAACCGTATGTAGTTTGATTTTGTCGAATTCGGCAGCGGTCAGCTTGCCGGGTTTGTTCAGAATATCAGGGGAGATCCGGCATTTGCCGATATCGATCAGGTATCCTGCACGGCCGATCTCATAACACTCCGCCTTGGAATATCCCAGCCAGGAGGCAATATAATAGGATAGCATCCCTACCTGCAGGGAATGGTTGTAGGTATAATTGTCTTCCCGGTCAAGCAGCAGAAGGAGTGAGACGACATCTTTGTGTTTGTCGAGCGTGGATAACGTCGGCTGGAGGATATCGTCTACAACGGACTGATTGAAGCTTCCCTTAGTGAGTGCTTCCATATATAGAGATTCAAAACCATCGATCATGATGTCGAAGCTGCTGGAGGCAGCCTGGATGATTGAGGACCTGCTTGAGGGTGCGGGTTCTTCCTGCACCGTTTCAATATCAACATAATCTACGCCATGCTGTATCAGCTTGGCGATCTCCTCTAACTGGAGTCGCGATCCTTTGGGGAGTACATGCAGCCCTCGTGAGCTGAAGGTATCCATCCGCAGATGATCACCCGGTTTTAGATCCATGACGTGTACTCTCAATGAATATGCCACCTTACTATAGCGATTTTTTCCAGCATAGCAACAAAGTCGGGAATATTCAATGGTTTAGGAGTACTGTTTATAGCTGGAGGATTCTTCAGCCTGGAGATCTTTCCCGAGCCACTGTGAGCCTGAATCCCGGATATCCTTTTTCCATACGGGGACTGAGACTTTTAGCGCCTCAATGGCGTAACGGCTAGCCTCATAACAGGTATCACGGTGCGGTGCGGATACGGCAATGACAACACTGGCTTCTTTGAGCCCTACGAGCCCGATCCGGTGTGCAATTGCGCAGTGAGCCTGCCAGCGTTCCTGAATCTGGAGGCCTATTTCCTGCAGCTTCTTCAGTGCCATGGGTACATAAGCTTCATAATGAAGGGCGGTTGTCTGTTGATCTCCAGTCATCTCCCTGGTGGTGCCTACAAAGAGGAGTGAGGCTCCGTGGTTAACATCCTGTACCTTCTCCAGGAGCAGCTCAGCCTTCAAGGGCTGATCCGTAATGCTGAACAGGCCGTCTGCTGTCTCGTCAGCTTCAGGTTCTCCGCCGGACACGGGCGGGATCAATGCCACCTCGGAGCTTTCGGCAATCTCTGTATCATCCGGCGCATATTCCCGGTCAACGGCAACCAGGGATACATTGATCTGCGGAGCGGCATCGGGATATGAAGCGGAGAGCAGTTCTTTCAGTTTGCCGGCTGTCAAAGGCGACTCATGGGCATGGAATGTCAGAGTAGAGGAGCCGATGACTTCGGCCAGACCCGCAAACAGTCGAATGGACACATGCATGATTTAATCACCTCTTAGTTACATAAGTTAGGACAGCTTATAATGATTACAATATACCATATTGAGCCTGAAAATGTTATGCTAACTCTAGAAGAGCACAAGCCTGCCGCTTACACTATAAACGGCTGTACAAGTGGGAGGGAAGCAAGCTTATGAAGCCTGAGCCGCAAAGATTAACCATTCTTCATACCAATGACATACATAGCCATTATGAAATGATGAGTCCTGTAGCGGCAGAGATTTCTGCAATGAAGGCTGCTGCAGGCGAAGGTCCGGTGCTGCTGCTGGATATCGGGGACCATATGGACAGGGCTGCTGTAGAGACGGAAGGCACGATGGGGCAGGCTAACATCGATATTATGAATCTGACCGGATATGATGCTGTAACTATCGGCAACAACGAAGGCCTTACCTTCTCACAGGAGATGCTCTCGGCTATATTCACCGGCATCCAGTGTCCTGTGGTGTGCTGCAACTTCCTGGAGTCTGCAACCGGGGAGCCTCCGCACTGGATGCAGCGTCATGCCATCCTGGAGAAAGACGGGATTAAGATCGGGCTGACCGGTGCCACGGCAGCCTTCACTTCCTTCTACTCCCTGCTGGGCTGGGATGTGCTGGACCCTGAAGAAGCGCTGCGCGAGCAGTGTCTGCTGCTAGCCCCTCAAGTAGATATTCTGATCATTCTATCCCATCTGGGGCTGCCTGCGGATCAGAAGCTGGCAGAGAATCTGGAAGGGGTACATGCCATTCTTGGCGGGCACACCCACCATATGCTGGAGAAGCCGCAGATGATAGACGGCACGGCCGTATGCGGAGCCGGTAAGTTCGGCCGGTATCTCGGACGGCTGGTATTTGAGCGTGAACAGCCGGGCGGAGCCTTCCGGCTGGCTGAAGGGGGATGTACCGCAGTCAATGGCGCGCTGACTGAAGAGATCATCGCTCCGGCGGCAGCAATTCACCTGCAGCGTGGCCGTGAGGTGCTGCAGGAGACCGTTGCCATCAGCGACCGCGGGCTGCCGCTCGACCTGCAGGGCGAATCACCGTTTGGCAACCTGCTGGCACAGGCTGTCCGCCGCTTTACGGGCAGCTCCTTCTCGCTTGTCAATTCCGGGCAGCTGCTCGGCCCCCTGCCGGAGGGTAATATTACGGCAGGCATGCTGCATGCCCTATGCCCTTCCCCGATTAATCCGTGCATTGTGCAGCTTACCGGCAAGGATATCCGCACTGCGCTGGAACAGAGTCTAATGGAGGAATACCGCAATAAGGTAATCTACGGCTATGGATTCCGGGGGAATATGCTGGGCAGTCTGGCTGTCGACGGATTAAAAATCTTGTACGATCCAAGGGTCATGCCGTATGATAACGGTATTGCAATTTTTGTCGGCGGAGAAAAGCTGGAAGACGGACGGGAGTATAGTGTCGGTACACTGGATATGTTCACATTCCGCACCGGGTATGAGAGTATAGCGAATGGCCGGGAGCCTGTCTATTTGCTGCCTCATTTCCTGCGCGATCTGCTGCGGATGGAGCTCCAGCGCCCGGGGAGTCTCGATGAGAGCGAAGTTGCCCGCTGGGTGAGTCTGACCACCTGATACATCCCGCAATTCATACAAACATTAGTAGTCATAGCTGCATCAGATTTCATTGACTAGATCAGGAGGATTATATGGATACAATTACAGCAATAATTCTGGCAATTGTAGAAGGAATAACTGAGTTTATCCCGGTATCATCAACGGGACACATGATTCTTACCACGAAGCTGCTGGGGTTTGACGAGCAGGATTCCATTATGAAGACGTATGAGATTGTCATTCAGCTTGGGGCCATTCTGGCCATTGCCATTGTCTACCGCCAGCGGATTCTGAATCTGCTGGGGATCGGCCGCAGCGGCAGAAGCAGAGGCGGAGTTATGCCGGCATCACGCCTGAACCTGATTCATGTGATGCTGGGTATTGTGCCTGCGCTCGCAGTAGCCTTTTTCGCCCGTGATTTCATCAAAGGCCTGTTCGGTGCATCTACGGTTCTCTGGGCACTGGTGGCCGGCGGGATTCTGATGATTATCGCGGAATGGGTGAACAAACGCAAGATTCGTGTGACCGCGCATGAGCTGGATGATCTGTCCTACGGGCAGGCGCTGGCGATCGGACTCTATCAGATTATTTCCGTGCTCTGGCCAGGGTTCTCCCGTTCCGGTTCGACGATCTCCGGGGGGATGCTCAGCGGGGTCAGCTACAAGGCTTCGGCGGATTTCTCCTTCCTCATCGCGATTCCGATTATGTGTGCAGCCTCGGGCTATGAACTGCTGGATTCCTACCGCAATTTCACGAATGATACCATCTGGTATTTCGCCATTGGCTTCGTGATTTCTTTCGTGGTGGCCTATGTGGTAGTTGTTCTGTTTATGAGATTGATCCAGAAGATCAGACCGACCCATTTCGCGATCTACCGGTTCATACTTGCGGCCGTCTTCTGGCTGTTTGTTATGCGTTAAGCTCACCCGGCTTAGCATTACCGGGCAAGAGAGGCAGTCTTACATACATGCGCTTGTCCGGTCGCTCAAGGTAACGGTATAGGCACAGCGTTTAACTCAAGGATTCCGAAACAGAATAGCAATTTACCGTTAAAGGCAGGAGTGAGCCAAGGTGCGTTTAGTATCCGTGAATCGGCTTCAGGCGGGAATGAAGCTGGGTAAAAAAATTTATAGTGATGAAGGACTGGTTCTGCTCGCTGATGGAGTAGAGCTTACTGATGCCCTGATCAAGCGGCTCGCTAGGATCGATATCGGCTATATCTATATAGAGGATTCCGTCACGGAAGATGTCGTGATTCCCGGAATGCTGCAGGATGAGACGCGAAATCAGGCGCTCAAGGTAATCAGAAATCAATTTCAGCAAATGTCCGGCGCTTCGGGAATTACCAAAGGCTTCTATCATCTGGATAAGAAGTTCTCCAAAGTGATGGATTCCATACTGGACGATATGTCGGCTCAGGAAGATCCGATGATTATGCTGCTGGATATGCACACCGCAGACAACTATCTGTATGTGCATTCCCTGAACGTATGCCTCTACACACTGGTGCTTGGCATTGCCCATGGCTACAGCAAGGAAGAACTGCGGGTCATCGGACTCGGTTCGCTGCTGCATGATATCGGCAAGACACAGATTCCGGTCAAAATTGTTCAGAAGCCCGGGATGCTCAGTGAAGATGAATTCAAGCACATGCAGGCGCATACCGAAATCGGTTACCGGATTCTTAAGGAAGAGCCGAATATCCCGCTGCTCGCGGCCCATTGTGCACTGCAGCATCATGAGCGGATCGACGGTTCCGGCTACCCGCGCGGTTTGACCGGTCCGCAGATTCATGAATATGCGAAGTGGCTGGGTGTGGCGGATTCCTATGATGCGATGACCTCCAACCGGATCTACAAAAAAGCCATGCTGCCGCATCAGGCGGTCGAGGCGCTGTATGTCGGCTCCGGCACGTTGTATGAGCAGAAGCAGCTGGAGATTTTCAGAGACCGTGTGGCGATCTACCCTCTGGGGCTTACCGTCAAGCTTAGCACCGGCGAGAGCGGTGTTGTGGTCAAGATTGATCCCAGCATACCGCACAGACCTGTTGTACGCGTGCTTAACGGCCCGGAAGGGGAACCGGTCACCCCATATGAGCATGATCTGGGCAAGGCCCTCTCTGTAGTCATTGTAGATGTGACTGATGGCGGAGAAATTATAGTGAAGAGCACTTGATAGGCGTTGTTAGCAGCGAGGAAAGAATACAGGCGTCCGCTTGGCTGCGGAGCTGTGTTCTCTGCCTTGCTGTTTTTTTGAAATTACAGCAAATCAGCGGCAGATGCGCAGTTTTTCACTTGTCGTGGTATGATATAGCGTAAGTTATCGTTCTTTTTCATTTGTTTTAGGTTAATAATAAGGAATAAGCATTAAAGGAGCATCAAGAAATGAGTATATTAGAGCCATCATCGTCAATACCTGTACAAGAGCTGTCGCCGGAGTACGATCCCTGGGATCCGATTACCTCTCTTCGCCAGCACGGGCGGCATGTGCTGACCAGCGTAGAGATGACGGTGACCAATCTGTGCAACATGCGCTGTGAGCACTGCGCTGTTGGAGACAGCCTGACTATGAAAGAAGGGGAGCTGCTGCCACTCCCCAATATGCTGCGCCGTCTGGAAGAGGTAGAGCATCTGCAGACCATCAGCATCACCGGCGGGGAGCCGATGTTCCGTGCCGGAACGGTGGAGAACACCATCGTCCCGCTGCTGAAGTATGCACGTGAGCGGGGCATCCGTTCTCAGATCAACTCCAATCTTACCATGCCGTATTCCCGTTATGAGCAGCTGCTTCCATACCTCGATGTCATGCACATCTCTTTCAACTATGTTAACGGGGATGACTTTCATGAGGTGGGCTTCGCGAACAGCGGACATCCGGTCTCGAAGGAAGCTGCCTACCGGCTGTATGACACCATGCTGGAGAATTCCCGCCGGCTTAGCGATGACGGTATGCTGATCTCCGCGGAGTCGATGATTAATTACCGTACGCATACCAAGCTTCCAGAGATCCACAAGCTGATCGGGGAGATGGGGGCAAGACGCCATGAGGTGCATCCGATGTATGCTTCCAGCTTTGCTTCGAAGCTGCCCGTATTGTCACTTCGAGAGATGAATGCAGCCATACATTCCTTGCTGGATGCCCGTGACCCTGAGATGTGGATGCTGTTCGGCACACTGCCGTTCTTCGCCTGCAGCTTCCTCGAGGAAGACCAGCAGCTGCTGCGCAGACTGCGCAGTGAGAAGAATGTTACCCTGCGCAACGACCCGGACGGAAGAAACCGGGTGAACGTGAATTTATTTACGGGCGATGTATTCGTAACAGATTTCGCCGATATTTCTGCATTTGGCAATATCAGCAGCACCAGGCTGGATGACATTTTTACCGAGTGGCAGACTAAGCATCCGCTGAATCAGAAAGTGAATTGCCACTGCGATGCCGCCGGCTGCTGCGGGCCCAACCTTCTGGTAGCCGATATGTATTATCCTGAGGTTGATTTCAAGACAAGAAAAGCGATCACTCTGTAGAAATGGGGCGTTATTATAGTGCATACGGAATTTGACATAGGAAGCTTATTGCTTAATCTTTTGCTCGTTCTGGTGCTCGTATTATTGAATGGAATCTTCGTTGCGGCGGAGTTTTCGCTGGTAAAGGTCAGACAATCACGTCTGACTCAGCTCGTCAGCGAAGGGAACAAAATGGCCGGGTATGCGCTGAAGGTCAATAAAAGACTGGATTCATATCTGTCTGCCACCCAGTTTGGGATTACGCTCGCCTCGCTGGGACTCGGCTGGGTCGGAGAACCGGCGATCTCTGAGCTGCTGGTTGAACCGCTGATGTATCAGCTAGGCGTTTCGGATCAGACCCTGATCTCTACGGTATCTGTGATTATCGGTTTCTCGATTATTACCTTCTTACATATTGTGCTGGGTGAGCTTGCACCGAAGTCCCTGGCGATTCAAAAAACTGAAGGCTCAGCGCTGCTGCTGTCCGCTCCGCTGATGTTCTTCTATAATGTGTTCCTCCCCTTCATCTGGGTGCTGAATGCGTCGGCTAATGCACTGCTGAGGCTGGTGGGGGTTGAACCGGCCAGTGAAGCCGAAGCTGCCCACTCGGAAGAGGAGATCCGTATCCTGATGAATCAGAGTGCGAAGAGCGGGGTTATCGACAAGGACGAGATGAAGCTGATGGACAATATCTTCGAATTCTCCGATCTGTTGGCCCGTGAAGTCATGCTCCCGCGTACGGATATGGATGTACTGTACAGCAATCTCCCCCTGGAGGACAATATGCGGATCATTACAGAAACGAAGCATTCCCGGTATCCGGTAGCCTTCGAGGATAAGGACCGGATTATCGGCTTCATCCATATTACAGATCTCCTCTTCGCACCGCTGGAGCAGCAGAATGACCTGGCTTCACTGGTCCGGCCGATTCTGAATGTGCCGGAATCGATGGAGATTAGCCATGCGCTCCGTCTGATGCAGAAGAACAAAGCCCAACTGACCCTGGTCGTAGATGAATATGGCGGGACTGCGGGACTGCTGACGGCTGAAGAGATCCTAGAGGAGATTGTCGGCGATCTGCATGATGAGTTTGAGGATGAACGCCCCAGTGTGGAGCGCAACGGCGAATACATTTCCGTTGAAGGCCGCATGCTGATCGAAGACGTGAATGATCTTACAGGTGTCATCATCGAAGATGAAGAAGTGGATTCGATTGGCGGCTGGCTGTTCAAGGAGCTGGAGGGCAATCCGTCCAAAGGCAAACAGGTAGTGGTCGGCGACGTCACCTTCGAGGTGGAGGAGTCCACCCGGCTGCGGATTACCCGGATTAATATCCACCGGGCGAATCCGCCGGAGTCCGCAGAGGATGCAGAAGATACGGAAGAAGAGAAAGAGTAAGCAGGGCAATTGCTGAAATAAAGAGTTAAATTGTAACAGGGTACACTGGCAGCCGCTAATGGCTGCTGGTGTGCCCTGTTTTTTTGCAATTGCGTTCTGATATCCCTTAGAGCTGTCATAAATTAGTTATGAAGGTAACTATCAGATATGACATCCATGAAACGAAGCTCATCAAACTTTGAGGAGGAATGAAACATTGAACTCCCAGGAACGTGTATGGACACCGTATAGGGGACCGTTTGATCCCTGTCCGCCGGTGCCGTTCAAGACGTATGTAGTACCGCCGAACCAATTCATTAATTTCCAGCCCCCGAATCTGCCGCAGTTCTCCCTGCCTGAAGCGCTGAAGTACGGAACGCTATGGCCCGCGCTGTTCAGCCCGTATGAGTCCAAGTCCAAAGGAGGGAAGTAGGCGATGGAAGCAAATCCTTGCGAACCCCGCTATTACGAAATGCTGGAGCAGCTGCAGGTGCTCGATTTCGCACTGGTGGAGCTGAATCTGTATCTGGATACCCATCCTGAGGATCTGAAGGCCATTGAGCAATTTAATCAGCTGACCTTCGAACGAACGAAGCTGGCGAGCCAGTTCCAGGAGCTATACGGCCCGTTGCAGAACTTCGGCCGCGCGTATTCCAAATGTCCGTGGCAATGGAGTCAGAGTCCCTGGCCTTGGCAAGTCTAGCGGCCCGGGTGAGGAATGAATAAGTCTAAGGAGGGGGAAGTGCACGAATGTGGATTTATGAGAAAAAGCTGCAATACCCGGTGCGTGTCGGCAAATGCGATGTGCGGATGGCGCGTTATCTGATGGAGCAATACGGCGGGGCAGATGGAGAACTGGCGGCGGCACTGCGGTATATGAATCAGCGGTATGCGATTCCCGATAAGGTCATCGGCGTATTAACGGATATATCGACTGAAGAATTTGCCCATTTGGAAATGATTGCCACCATGATCTATAAACTGACCAAGGACGCTTCGATCAGTGAGCTTGAGGCGGCGGGACTCGGTCCGAACTACGCGCAGCGGGATCATGCGCTGTTCTACCAGAACTCGGCAGGGGTGCCGTGGACAGCCGCCTACATCCAAGCCAAGGGTGATCCGCTCGCTGACCTGTATGAGGACATTGCCGCCGAAGAAAAGGCCCGGGCTACATACCAGTGGCTGATCGACATGACGGATGATGTGGATCTGCAGGACAGCCTCAAGTTCCTGCGGGAGCGGGAAATCGTGCATGCGCTAAGATTTAAGGAGTCTGTGCAGATATTGATTGAGGAACGGGATAAGAAGAAGGTGTTCTGAGGAGCTTAATCCTGCCCAAAATACAACATTTCGCTCATGGATTCGAGCCTAACCGGAAATTGTTGTACAAAAGGCAGGATTTCTGCTTGTTTATGCGGCTATGCGGGATAATTGTTGTATTTCATACAGGAATCCTCGCGAACCCCAGGGCAACTTGGAAGCAAAGCTGTAAAACGTACAACATTTATGATACATAACTAGGGGCTGTTCCAAAAGCTATGAAATGGCTGGTTGGATAGTCTCTTTTTTCTGTAGTTAACGCCCTGCCTTTGTGCTGACCTGCCGTGCCTCGGTGCCAGATACAGCCATCTGTGAGATAATACTGCTACTGATGATCAATCTGGTGCAGGATGCGGATAGTGGAAAGGGGAGCATAATGGTTATGGCATTTGAACGGTGGCGCGGATTCATCCGGGCCTGGCGGGATTATCCCTTCCCGGAAGGGGCTGTGATTGGCGGGCATTATACAATTGAGGCTTTGCTGGGAGAAGGCAGCTACGGGCTGACGTACCTCTGCTATGATTCAAGGAATGGCGCTCTCTTTGCGATTAAACAGTCCAGACCCAGCAAGAAAGCGGTTGGCCGGGCGTTGCTTGCCAGGGAGGGTGCTATTTTACAGGCAATGGATCATCCTAATATTCTTAAATACCGCGATTATTTCAAATATAAAGGCTCGAATTGGCTGGTTACCGATTATATTGCGGGGAAGACGCTGGAGGATCTGATCTTTGATGAACAGATCGTCTATGGTGAGCGGGAATGTCTGGCCACAACGCTGAAACTGATGGATCGGGTTGCCCATGTCCATTCGCGCGGATACGTTCACCTCGATCTGCGGATTCCCAATGTGATTCTCCAGAATGAAGATCTGTACTTAATTGATTTCGGATTGGCCGCACAAATAGGAGAGGCGGATACCGTACCCTGGCTGCTGAAGCCGAGGGAGAAAGAGCTGCCGGAACGTAGGCCGCCGGTGATCGCCTCGGATTTGTACGATGTAGGACAACTGATGCTGTTCATGCTGTATTCCGGTTATGTGCCAGTACGGGGAGGGGCGGAGCGGAGCTGGCGGGAAGAGCTGGAGCTATCGCCGGGAATGCTGCAGATACTGTCCCGGCTGCTTGGGGAGCAGGAGACCTATCCGGACACAGCTGGATTTATGCGTGAGGCCGGAGAATTGTATAAGAGTCTGCTGCGATGATATCTGTTCAAAAAAAGGTGCCCTCAGCCAAATGCTAAGAGGCGCCTTTTGACTGTGTATGAAGAAATCAAGCCAGCTTCAGCTTGAACTGCCGTAACGGTTCTTATAGTATTTATGTCCGGTTCCTCCGCGGCGGGCATCTGAAGAGGAATGCCGCTTGTATCCGTGGCTGCTGCTTGAATGCCTTCTGGATACTGGCCTCCCTTTGTTGCTGCTCGAATGCCTGCGGTGTCCGCCATGTTTGGACTGCTCCACGGAGTGCAGGACTTTACCAAGAATTTTCTTAAACATCTTGTTTCCTCCTCTAAGGTTGTAGTAGCCATTGCAGTGCGGCTTTAATCGTTAGTTACCCGTACTACGGCTTCCGTACGCGGCTGGTTTCAATAAAAATTAAACCCCGTCCATTTGCGGCGGGGTTGTTTGTATACCAAGCGTAATGCTCGCAATGATTATGTTATTCAATATAACTCTTCATTGCCTGATACATATTGTCAGCATATTCGTCGATCTTATCCCGTGACATGCGCAGCCGGTCCACCGAAGTGCCGTAGCCGATCTCCTGCAGTCCTTCGGCTAATCCCTGGAAGATTCCATCCGTGAACGCATCTAACGGTTCGCCGTGGACATGCAGCCCGCTTCCGCCGAGATCTGTATTCACCGCCGGAGGAGCAATCTCAATCACTTCTACAGAGGTATCAGAGAGCTGGAGTCTGAGACTCATGCTGAACGAATGAAGCGCCGCCTTCGTCGCTGAATAGATCGGGCCAATGGCAAACGGTGTGAAGGCTAGGCCGGAGGTGACGCTCAGGATAGCCGCCGCTTCCCGTGCTGCGAATAATGGAGCGAACAGCATCGCCAGATGAAGAGGGGCTTCAAGGTTAGTTGTGATTTCTTGATTGAAATAAGCCCAGTTGTTTCTCGCATCTGCCTTGAGTACATTGAAGCGCTGCTGGGTCCCGGCATTGTTCACTAATACATTTATTTCCGGATAGTTCGCAGTTACCCAGTCGAACAAGGCGGTACGCTCGGATTCTATATTCAAATCACTTACACGGGTAATCAGGCCGGGGAGCTTGTCTTTGGCATCCTGCAGGACCTGTTCACGCCGCCCGGTACTGATGACTGTATTCCCGCCATTGATGAAGCGTTCGGCAAAAGCGAGCCCGATTCCCGAGCCTCCGCCTGTAATAAGGATTGTATTTCCTGAAAGTTTCATTGTGGTACCTCTTCTCCATTATTTTGATAAATAATTGGTATACCGTACGATTTTCTTGTCGATGCCCTGCAAGGATTCTGTCATGAGCGCAATTTCCGCCAGCACAGCCTGCTTATGCTCCTGAAACATTCTAAGCCGGAGTTCAGTCGTGCTGTCCCCTTCTAACATCCAGTCCACATATTGCCGGATACTGCAGATGGGCATATGCGTATTTTTCAAATAAATAATGATCTTAAGGAAAGCAATACGATTCTCCGAGAATATCCGCCTCCCGGCTTCATCACGCTCCATCTGTGGCAATAAACCCTTTTTCTCATAATAACGAATCGTTGATTCCGGAATCCCTAACTGGGCTGCAGCTTCGCTAATGGAAACATATTTCATCTGGAGACCTCCATGGCAGTTGGTTAGTTGTCGACAGGAATAGGATACGACTTGAACCATGGTTTAAGTCAACACATATATTTTTACACTAATGAAATATACTTTTTGAGATAAATTTATATCTTTGCTATATTAAGAGAATGCGTTTCCGATAAATAAGATTTATCCAAAAATGGGAGGAATATTGAATGAATGCAGCGGATTTTCCGGCGTACAAGTGGATGAATGAGGGGAACATCAGGTTTGAGGATGATGCTATTATATTAGAAGCCACTGCTAACAGCGACTTTTTCTGCAACAACGGTGCCATAGCTGAAGAAGGGCTTACCCCTGAAAGTCTGACGAATGCACCCTTCTTCTATACAGAAGTGTCCGGTGATTTCGTGCTGCGGGTGAAGGTTAGCCATGACTTCCGGGATACCTACGATTCCTCTTCCATTATGGTGATGCAGGACCTGACGGTCTGGGCCAAGGCCTGCTTTGAGCTGACAGATTTCAATACCCACGCCGTGGTCAGTGTAGTAACAAATCAGACCTCGGATGATGCCAATGGCTGTAATATTGATGGCAATGAGGTATGGCTGCAGGCCGCAAGGTCCGGGAATGCCTTCGCCTTTCATTATTCGACAGATGGTGTAAGGTTTGATATGATGCGCTTCTTTAACCTTCCGGCGGAAGAAACGATCAAGGTTGGACTATTGGCACAAGCCCCAACAGGCGAAGGCGGAGAGAGAATCTACCGGAATTTCACACTGGAGAACCGGACGGTCAAAAATATAAGAGCGGGTGAATAAGCCGTGAATAAGCCGTGAATAAGCCGTGAATAAGCCGTGAATAAGCCGTGAATAAGCCGTGAATAAGCCGTGAATAAACCGTGAATAAGCCGTGAATAAACCGTGAATAAACCGTGAATTAACCGTGAATTAACCGTGATGACGGTATGGGAAATGTTTCAGCGTGCGTTGCCCTTTACCTGTCTGGGCCAGATGAAATAGGTAACGGTGATGATCAGATCAATCCCGACTACAACAGACCATACCGTCAGAATGCTTAGCAGCGCTTCCGTGCGGGCGGGGTCGTCAATCCACACAATGAGTCCGTAGAGAATACCTGCGGCGAGCACAAAAGAGAGCAGATGCTTCACCCAGCCCTTGAAATAATGCCGGGCATGCTCCATGCCGTACCGTTTGACCGGCCGCGCCCCTTGCTTGGTGACATAGTAGCGGAAGCGTTCATCCGCCCAGGCGATCATGCTTTTACCGAACACAATGGACACTGAAATGTACACAGCCGCAAGCGCATGCGCCGTCGTAGCGGAAGCTCCTCCGGCCAGATCCACACCGGAGATGATCAGCAGAATGATGTCCAGCACCGGAGTCAGCGCAAGGAAAATCAGTCCCAACGTGTTGCGCTTGAAGATATAACGTGCCGTAAAGCCGGCAAGGATGACAACCCAGAACAACACTTCGCAGGCGACAATCGCCCATGCTACCAGATTCATAATACACCTCTTGTTGGATTATTTTTGGTAATAACGGAAGTATAGCAGTGAACTTTAAACAATACAACTGTATTATTTAAATTGTGTTTCGTATTCTGCTTATGCTACAATGTGCACATGCCAAAAATTGTGGATCATTCAGAGCGGAAATCGAATATAGCGGAAGCGACCTGGCGTGTCATTATCCATCAGGGAATCAAAGGGGCAACTGTGCGAAATATTGCTGCTGAGGCGGGGGTATCTCTGGGGGCGCTGCGCCATTATTTCTCCACACAGCACGAATTGCTGGTGTTTGCAATGAATCTGGTGAAGGAAAGGGTAACTGCACGGATCGTGGATATTATGAATCTTGATCTTCCCCCCAAGGAGCAGGTTAAGAGGGTACTGCTGGAGCTTCTTCCCATAGATGACAGCAGCATGGCTGAGATGGAGGTATGGTTCGCATTTATCTTCCATCTCAAGTCTGCCGGGGAGCCTAATGATGAGCTTAGCGATGCTATCTATCCGCTTGTCATCCAGTTGATTGATTATCTGGACCAGCATGAGCTGCTTCGGCAGGAGCTGGATAAGGACAGTGAAGCTGAGCGGCTGTATGCCGTGGTCGACGGACTGGCCCTGCATGCGATGCTGGAGCCTGAACGCCTGGACAAACAGCGGATAATCCGGGTGCTGAACGTTCATCTGGATTCCATCTGCTGTAGTGAACAGCCTCAGTAATTTACTATATTGCTAGAAGTTATATTTTTCGAGACGTTATTGTTAAATCAGGCAAAACCACATCTTAAACTAAGGTGTGGTTTTGCTTTTTCTTTATCGGCGAAGTGGCTGGTGATGCCATGGCAGTACCGCTGCTGCCGGGTCTTGGCCTTGAAGTAGAATGCTGGCTTAATTAATTGGGACAGTCACTTACATGAAGCTTTTGCCGGTTTCGAGGTGTGCTGCACTGTCGCCTTCCTCAAGAGCCGCAGGTTTCTTCAGGAGGAATCCCAGAATAAGACCAATAGAGGCGATATATACGAGCACCATAAACGTACCGGAGAAGGCTTTGGTCCAAGTATCCAGTGTTGGAATGCCGTCACCCGGCATGAAACCTTTCATTGTGCGGGTAAGGACGGTCATTAAGCCGGCTATGGCAAAGGAGCTCATCACCTGTTGGGCAGCGTTGGTAAGCGAGGTGACCCGGCCCACCAGCTTAGGCGGAGAAGCTTGAATCAGATGGGTGTTCAGCGGCATCAGGGACAGTCCCATTCCTGCTCCAAGCAGGGCCAGGGGAAGAATCAGCACGGAGACGCCATCGGCAGCTGTGACCCTGGTTAAGATGAATGCGGAGACAGCGACAAACGTCATACCCGCAATGACCAGCGGACGGGCGCCGACTTTGTCAAATAAGGTTCCGCTGATGGAAATAATTACAGCAGCTGCTATCGCTTGCGGCAGCATGATGATTCCTGTGTCAAAAGCGCTGTAATTCTGGGCCTGCTGCAAAAAGACCGGAACCAGGAACATGGAGCCGAACAGTGCGATCTGGAAGATCCATTGGATTACGATGCCTTTGGTGAAGTCCATAGATTTGAACACACGCAGTTCCAGAATAGGCTGTTTGTGGCGAAGCTCGACCAAGATAAATAGCACCAAAGCGATAATGCCAATTGATAAACCAGTCACAGTGTTAAATGAAGTCCATCCGTTTGCTCCTTCGCTTACACCATAGGATAAGCCGGCAAAAGCAATCGGGGCCAGTACGATTCCCCATAGATCAAAGTCAGTGACCGGCTCGCGCGGAATGTCCGGAAGGAAACGCAGGCCTATGCCAATGGCCAGAAGGCCAACCGGGATGTTAATGATGAAGATCCATTGCCACGAGGCATAATCGACCAGCCATCCGGCGATGATTGGACCAAGAGCCGGAGCAAGCAGGACGGGGATTCCCAGGATGCCCATAATGGCCCCCACTTTGTCCGGAGGGGAGAGCTTATAGACGAAGGCGAAGGCAATCGGCATCACCATTCCGCCGCCGGCCCCTTGAATGATGCGGAAGAGAATTAGCATGGCAGAGTCCGCTGCCATGGCACAGAGGATGGACCCGAGGGTGAAGAAGGCGATGGAGTACAGAAAAATTCGCTTGGCGCCGAATTTGTCGGACAGCCATCCGGCCAGGGGGATTACCGCTGCAGTGGCAAGCACATAAGCGGTAATCACCCATTGCAGACTGGACAGGGATGCACCAAAGGCTCCCGACAGCTTGGGCAGGGCGACATTAACTGCCGAACCATCCAGCAGCACCATGAAGCAGCCGAGTATAAGAGTAATGAGCGGTATAATAATCCTTTTGAACGACTGCGGATCTTCGCCGGGCAGATCTGTTGCGGATTTTGTTGACATATTGAACCTCCTAATGGATGTGATCATGGGTTGTGGCATACTTTATTCACACTGCAGCAGCAAGCTTTCCAGTTGTTCAAACAATGGTTTAAGCTGTTTGAGCGTGCTTCCGGAGTCCAGATGGTAATAATTCATCGTCCCCTTTTTACGGACATTGATGATCTCTGCTTCCTTCAAAATCCGCAAATGGTGGGAAACGGCCGGCCGGGACAGATTGGTCCGTTCTGTAATTTCTCCTACCCGCATCCCGGGCATTTGTGTGCCCTGCATCAGCGTAACAATAATGGCTTGCCGGGTCTCATCGCCGATAGCAGTAAGAACCTTCTGATTCTTTTTGAATTCGCCCACCAGCTGTGTGCCGTAGTCCTGGTTAATCATAGCATCCCCTCATTCGTTTGATGGTTTAATCATTTGAACCTTTGAAGCAAAACTGGTATGAGTACCAGTGGAGTATCTCCTTGCCGGGTGGTTGAATGGATTAATGCTTTTGACGAATACAGAGTATCACGCTCTCCGTGCAAACACCACATTGGGAAAGAAAGTCGAGACCCACAATTTGTAAATTGAAAGGCCGGAGGCGGATTACCGCAACAATGAAGGCTGCGGACATGAGTACAATAAAGCCGCATTCAGTTAGCTGAGTGCGGCTTTATCAGGCTATTCCTGTTGTCTTACATACCCGGGCCACCCCGTATTCAGCAGCAGAGCTGGCAGAACAAGTGTGGGCGCTCATGGAGCGCAACCAGATGGTTCCCCGGGCACAAACTACGATTTGACCGCAAGCTGTGCGTTCTCAGGTCCATTTGGCAGACCACAGCTTCATTTCCTTGAGGATCTGATGCAGATCCGCACCTTTGGGAGTCAGTGTATATTCTACTGTCACCGGAACGGTCGGGTACACGCATCGTTCCAGTACTCCATGCTCTTCGAGGTGTCTCAAGGTGCTGGTCAGCGCGCGCGGGCTGATCCCACCGATATTGCGCTGCAGCTCACCAAAGCGTTTCGTGCCGCCCTGCAGCTCTCTCAGTACCAGGAAAGCCCATTTTCCGGCTAGTACCTCCAGCGTTTTTTCTATGTTGCATTCAATTAATATGGGGTTCTTCGGGATATAATTACTGGCAGAATTGGCTGCTTTCAAGGGATTTCCTCCTGTTCCATGGCACTATACCAGAGTATAGCAACTATACTGGATGACATATAATAAACTATTTTTCACTTCTTTCTATTATATACAATCTGTTCTAGAATGAACATGTGTATGGAGCAACCGGCTAACAGGCCGGATTCAGAGAGGAGCAAGGGATTCATGAAATACCGCAGATTAGGTGGAACCGGACTTAAAGTCAGTGAGATCAGCCTGGGAAGCTGGTTGACCTACGGAGGATATGTTGAACAGGACAATGCCGTCAAGGCCATTGAAACCGCTTACTCCCAGGGCATTAATTTTTTTGATACGGCTAATGTTTATGAAAAAGGAGCAGCGGAAAAAGTGCTGGGTGCTACCTTGAGCAGCTATCCGCGCGAATCCTATGTGCTGGCGACCAAAGTATACGGCGTAATGGGTGACGGTCCCAATGACCGCGGCCTGTCCCGCAAGCATATTACCGAGCAATGTCATGCCAGTCTGAAACGGCTGGGTGCTGAATATGTGGATCTGCTGTATTGCCACCGGTATGATCCGGAAACGCCCATTGAAGAAACGCTGCGGGCGCTGGATGATCTGGTCCGGCAGGGCAAGGTGCTCTATGTAGGCGTAAGTGAATGGACGGCGGCGCAGATGGCCGAGGCCCTTGCGGTTGCCGACCGGTATCTGCTGGATCATATTGTGGTCAACCAGCCGATCTACAATATGTTCGAACGTTATATCGAGAAAGAGATTATTCCGCTTGGCCTACGCAAAGGGATCGGACAAGTCGTATTCTCGCCGCTGGCCCAGGGGCTGCTGACCGGCAAATACAGCTCGGTCTCCGATATTCCAGAGGATAGCCGGGCCGCTAAGCTCGAATGGATGCGTAAAGGAATTACGGCGGAAAGAATCGCCAAGGTTCAGGAGATGGGCACGATTGCCGCTGAGCTGGATATTTCTGTAGGTAATCTGGCGCTGGCCTGGATTCTGCGTCAGCCTAATGTAGCCAGTGCCCTGGTCGGCGCCAGCCGTCCGGAACAGGTGGAAGAGAATGTGAAGGCTTCGGGCATTGAGCTCCCTGAGGATGTATTGACACGGATTGAAGAAATAATCGGCTAAGAGAGGAAGGATGCAGAATGAAGGTTCTATTTATCGGAGGTACGGGACTCATCAGCCAGGCCGTATCCCGGCTGGCAGTGGAACGGGGAATAGAACTTTATCTGTTCAACCGTGGTGAGCGGAGCAGCTTGGTACCGCAAGGCGCGCAGGTGATTCAGGGGGATATCCGCGATAAGGAGAAGTCGGCCGAGGCGCTCAAGGATTACGAATTCGATGTGGTGGTGGACTGGATTGCCTTCACACCGGAGCATGTACAGACGGATATTGCCTTATTTACCGGGAAAACAAAGCAGTACATCTATATCAGCTCCGCTTCCGCTTATCAGAAGCCGCAGCGGAATTATCTCATTACTGAGGAAACGCCGCTGGTGAATCCGTACTGGCAGTACTCCAGGGACAAGATTGCCTCTGAACAGCTGCTGCTGGAGGCGTATCAGAACAGCGGCTTCCCGGTTACGATTGTCCGTCCATCCCATACCTATGGAGACACGGCCATTCCGGCGGCACTGACCAGTTGGAGTAATCCATGGTCGCTGGTGGAACGCATCCGCAAAGGCCAGCCACTCGTCATTCACGGTGACGGCACTTCCCTATGGACGCTGACGCATAATTCCGATTTTGCCAAAGGGTTCGTCGGGCTGCTGGGTCATCCGGAGGCGATCGGGGAAGCGATTCATATTACCTCTGACGAAGTGCTGAACTGGAATCAGATCTATGCTGCTATCGGCGAGGCCGCAGGCAGAGAACCGAAGGTTGTGCATATCTCAACCGACTTCATCGCCGCGAACACACCGCCGGGGACGGCGGACGGGCTGATTGGTGATCAGGCTGTGAGCAGTGTGTTCGACAACAGCAAGATTAAACGCTTTGTTCCTGATTACGAAGCTACCACTCCCTTCGCCGAAGGGGTGAAGCGCTCGGTCGCCTGGTTCGAAGCTCATCCTGAATTATGCACGGTGGATCAGGATTGGTCCAAGATGCTGGACGGGTTAATTGCCAAGCACGGGGTGGACCCGAAGTTGCTCACCTACTATGCTTAAAATATGAATGGCTTGCAGAGACAGGTGCCGCCTTAATGGGAGGGCGCCTGTTTGTGTTGCAATTGCGGGAGCAGCGGGAGAAAGGTCAACGAATAATTGATATCTCAATCCGTTAGGAATAATGCGGAAGGTAGAAAACTGTAAAAAAAGTTATGGTTCCAGTATAGTAGCCCATACTGTATTTCTGAAAATACATATTATGGGAGGGCGGAGGTGGAAACATTGAAGTCAAAAGGAGCTTGTAATGAGGGAAATGGAAATGAAAATAAACAGGCAATTCAAAAAAACGTAAAGTTCGGGTAAATGACCAGCAACAGGAACACTGCAAGAGAAGAGTAGTGGTGCGTAAAAAAATTGTAAAGCTGACTTGTCCCCAGCCGAAGATTATTGTGAACTCTCTGCTGGGACCGCCAGGCCAACCTGGTCCAGCGGGTATAACAGGAGCACCGGGAGCTGCCGGGAGAACAGGAGTAACGGGGGCTACCGGTCCAGCGGGTAGGGTTGGTGCAACAGGAGCTACCGGTCCCTCCGGTGGTGAACGCGGAGCAACGGGAGTAACGGGGCCAACCGGTCCGGCGGGAGCGGCCGGAGCAGCGGGAGCGACAGGGGCAACGGGAGTGACAGGCACGGCGGGAGCGGCCGGGGCAGCGGGAGCGACAGGGGCAACGGGAGCGACAGGCACGGCGGGAGCGGCCGGAGCAGCGGGAGCGACAGGGGCAACGGGAGCGACAGGCACGGCGGGAGCGGCCGGAGCAGCGGGAGCGACAGGGGCAACGGGAGCGACAGGCACGGCGGGAGCGGCCGGAGCAGCAGGAGCGACAGGGGCAACGGGAGCGACAGGCACGGCGGGAGCGGCCGGAGCAGCAGGAGCGACAGGGGCAACGGGAGCGACAGGCACAGCAGGAGCGGCCGGGGCAGCGGGAGCAACAGGGGCAACGGGAGCGACAGGCACGGCGGGAGCGGCCGGAGCAGCAGGAGCGACAGGGGCAACGGGAGCGACAGGCACGGCGGGAGCGGCCGGAGCAGCGGGAGCGACAGGGGCAACGGGAGCGACAGGCACGGCGGGAGCGGCCGGAGCAGCGGGAGCGACAGGGGCAACGGGAGCGACAGGCACAGCAGGAGCGGCCGGAGCAGCGGGAGCGACAGGGGCAACGGGAGCGACAGGCCCTGTGTCAACGACATCAACAAAGTTGATTCTGTTTCAAGGGACAAATCCAGGGTTTCAATTATTTCTGGGATCGCCGGGGCCGGAATCTGAGACATTGCCATATGTTGTAACAGGTTCCACAGGCAATGTTGTGGCATTTGCATCAAGCATTGATGTAAACAACCTTCCAGCAGGAAATTATGTTTATCAAATAAGTAAAAATGTGATTAATACTGCTGTTGTACCGGCTCCAGGGGATGTATTGGCAACTATAACACTTACGCTAACCGCCACAATTACCGGAACTCTAATTTTTACAAGCCTCTCTTCAGACGTAGGATCACATCAGGTTTTTGTTTCAAATAATTCGGTGTACACACCAGCAGCTGCTACTGTTACTTGGGTCAGCAATATTCCTGGCAGTCCGGTGGTCAGAGATGATGCCATTTCTTTATTTTTAAATAGGAATGTAGCAAATAACGCTGCGTATCAGGTATATCTCTCCAGTGACATCTAGCTGATTTGAATACTAAAGGGAGAAGGAGGACTTAAGCAAGCATTGCAGGACTATCCATTACTGATGAAGCAGGTGCTGCCCGTATAAGGACAGCACCTGCTTTGTATGAAGAGATATCTACATCTGCTCCTTATCCCGTAGATTCAGAGTTCGATCCATGCCGGTGTCAGCTTATCATTCAGGTATAGCATGAAATACGGATTCGTGAATATACTCTCACTACCGAAATCCCCTCATAAAAGGAGTCCTGGTTATGCCGACACATCCATATGTCTCCCGTTTTTTTGTGAATACTGATGCCCGCCGTGAGAAGCTGATTTATGATTTGCCGGAATCCTGGTGGAGCCGTCCCTATGAATACGAATGGTGCACCAACTTTATTTCACCGCATGATGTGGTGCTGGATGCCGCCTGCGGAATATCCCACCCGCTTAAATTCTACCTTGCCGGCTATAGTGCAGAGGTCTTCGCCTGTGATATTGATGCCCGGATTCTGTCACGGGAAGCGATTATGCAGGATATTGCCGATGATATCGGAGAATTGGCAGCCCAGCAGGTGCAGGCCAGAAGAACAAACCGGCTGCATCTGACCCAGGCGGATCTTACCGCACTGCCGTATGAGGATGAGAGCTTTGATACGATTTTTTGCATCTCGGTACTGGAGCATCTGTCGGTGCAGGATTCGGTGCTTGCGGTGCGGGAATTTCACAGAACTCTTAATGGAGAAGGTCTGCTCGTGCTGACCTTTGATTATCCGACCGTGAACCTGCCGCGGATGAATGAGATTCTGCTCCAGGCCGGGTTTCAGTATTGGGGCGAGACAGATTTCAATCTTCCGGCAGATGCGGTGCATACCGATCAGTGGGGCGGCCTGAACTGTTTCCGGGCGGTGCTCAAGAAGGCGCAGGGTTAGTACTAGCATAGAACGGTAGAGGTATAATCCCCATCATTTGGTTGTTTCCTTCCGGTATAGTAGAATAGGCTCAAGACGGAAGAGAGAAGGAGACAACTTCATGGGGATGATTGGTAACTACATCACTGTAACTGCGGAACTGCTTCAGGCCATCCGGGATGAAGAGATCAGTCTGCACGGAATCGAACCGAAGCTGGATATCGATAAGGCCTGGCAGGCGCTGCATTATACACTAAGCGGCGGGGGCACGGAGGAAGGTTCAGCACTTGGGGCGGTTGTGCCAATGAATGGCCAATATTATGCCGGACACTATTCCGATGCCGAGGTATTTGTGCTGGAGCCGGAACAGGTGACAGAAACCGCTGCTGCCCTGGAGGGAATAGAAGAGGCGTTTATGCGGGAACAGTATCAATTCCGGCAGATGCTGGACGAAGGGGTATACCCGCTGGTGGATGATGATGAACCGGAAGAGTTTTTTGACTATATGTATACGTATTTCACGGCTATGAAAGAGTTCTACCGGACCGCAAGCGCTGATCAAGCGTATGTAGTATTTTATATCTCATAACCTCATTTGAATTTGTAGAAAAGGAGCCAGAGAACTTGCGCAGATATGCCATTATAATAATGATTCTGCTCCTATTAGTACCGGCTGCGGGTCTTAGTGCCAAAGGGGCTGCTCCGCAGGACAAGATTCAGCTTGCTTTTGCCGGAGACATTCTGCTGGACGGTTTTGTCGGCGAGCAGATTGCCAAATACGGGGTCAATTTCCCGTTCGTCAAAGTAGCGCCAGTGCTGCAGAAGGCCGATCTGGCTTTTGCCAATCTGGAGACACCGGTCTCCGTGCGGGGAGATGCCGCCGAGAAAATGTTCGCCTTCCGCTCTAAGCCGGCAGCATTGGCAGGACTGAGCTACGCAGGAATTGACGGAGTATCCCTGGCGAATAATCATATTCTGGATTATGGACAAACCGCCATGCTCGACACGCTGATTCATCTGGACAGAAATAAGATCGGACACACAGGGGCAGGCGCGAACATACAACAGGCTTTTAAACCTTACACCAAGACGGTCAAAGGCAAGCGGATCGCCATGCTGGGTGTAAGCCGGGTATTGTCTGATCCTTCCTGGTATGCAGGCAAGAACAGTCCGGGTGCGGCTTCCGCCTATACAGCGGAGCCTCTGCTGAGTGCGATTAAGCAATCAGCCAAGGACAACGATTATACCATTGTCTATATTCACTGGAATGAGGAGTTCAAGGACTACCCTGAACAGTACGCCCGGACTCTGGCGAAACAGATGATCGACAGCGGGGCCGATATTATCCTCGGGGCGCATAGCCATTGTCTGATGGGGATCGAATATTACAAGCATAAGCCGATCTACTATTCGCTGGGCAATTTTGTGTTCAACCGCTCTACACGGGGCGGGGACAAGACGCTGCATTCGATGCTGGTCAACTTCACGATCAGCAATTCCGGGGTGACGAGCAGTATTACTCCAGTCAAAATCATTGGCGGGCAGCCCAATTTCATGGGTGAAGCCTATAACAAAGAGACCTACAAGCTGCTGAATGAGCTCTCCTTCAATGCGAAGATCACAGCGGGCGGAGCGGTCAGCGAGAAGCTCTGAAGCAACAGGGAGTGCTGAGGATATACTGAATAGCCCGGAGAAGCAGACTTTTCTTCTCCGGGCTATTTGCATTGGAGCCAGGTCATATTCATTTTGTGCTATTCATTATTAGCATTGTACTAACGGCGTAAAGCTAATCTACTCTACAATATGAATATTAGTTCATCAAGGAGGTTTTTGCAGAAGTGAGTATGGGAACCGTAAGAACCAAAGTCAAGTTTGATGAGAACTGGGGCTTTTATAAAGGGGAGCTCCAGATTCCTTATGCAGTCAAGGGTGGAATGACAGGCGGTATTACAGATACGGGTGCTCTCCGGGAGGGGGAGTGGCTGGATATTGCTTTTAATGATAAAGGAATGGGTGAGCAGCAGCTGGAATGGACCGCACTCAGCCTGCCGCATGACTGGTGTGTGGAGCAGCAGTATGTTCCGGATGAAATGCTTGGCGCAAGGGACGGCAGCCATGGTTATCTTCCGGGCGGTACAGGCTTCTACCGCAAAACCTTCGAGCTTCCTGCAGACGCTGCAGGCAGTAAATGGACGGTACGCTTTGACGGAGTATCGGGCACCAGCACGGTATGGGTTAACGGGCATCTGATCGGCTCGCATCACGGAGGATATATAGGGTTCAGTTACGATCTGTCGGATGTTCTCCGCTATGGCGGGGAGGGCAGTAATGTCATTCTGGTCAAAGTAGATGCTAGCGAATGTGAAGGCTGGTGGTATGAGGGCTGCGGCATTTACCGTCATGTCTGGCTGGAGAATACGGACCGCCTGCATGTAGCTGAGTATGGAACCTATATAACGACACCGGAAGTGGCCAAAGAGCAGGCCGTAGTCAACATCCGCACACGTCTCCGCAATGATTATCCTGAGGGCCTGCCGGTATCGCTGCGCACGGTGATTTATGATGCGGATGGAATACAGATCTGTGCGGATTCAGCGGATGCTTATGCGGACTGGCATGCTGAGACGGAGATTGAGCAGAGCTTTGAGGTGAATCAGCCTATGCTCTGGGGTACGGAATCGCCGTATTTATATAAGGCGGAATCGGCTGTTATATATGAAGGGAAAGAGATTGACCGGTATGAGACGCTGTTCGGCATCCGCAGCATACGCTTCGATGCGGAGGAAGGCTTCTTCCTGAACGGAGAACCGCTGCTCATCAAAGGGACATGCAACCATCAGGACTTCGCCGGGGTCGGCGTAGCGCTGCCGGACAGCCTGATCGAATACAAGCTTAGACTGCTGCAGGAGATGGGCTCCAACGCCTACCGCAGTGCCCACCATCCTCCAGCCCCCGAGCTGCTGGATATCTGTGACCGGATCGGCATGCTGGTAATGGATGAGAACCGCAAGCTCGACAGCAGCCCGAATGGACTGAGCCAGTTGGAGCGGATGCTCCTCAGGGACCGGAATCATCCCTCAGTAATCATCTGGAACCTGGAGAATGAGGAGGTTCTTGAAGGTACCGTGACAGGTGCGCGGATACTGAAGACACTCGCGGACCGGACCCGCCGGATCGATCCGACCCGCCCGACCTCTGCGGCGATGAACCATGGCTGGAACGAGAATGGCTATAACGATGTGGTAGAGATTACTGGCTATAATTATGGACACCGGGAGACCCATAATATCGACATCCGTGACCACGGGTTATATCCTGAGCGGCTGATGATCGGCAGTGAATGTGCCAGTTATACGGCAACCCGGGGAATCTACGAAGATGATCCGGTCAAGGGCTACTGTTCCGAATACGGCACGAACATTCCTTCCTGGGGCTGCACTCCGCAGCAGGCGTGGAGTGATCTGGTGAATTACCGTTTTCTGACCGGCGTCTTCATGTGGACCGGATTCGATTACCGGGGGGAGCCGACCCCTTATCTGTGGCCGTGCATTAACTCGCATTTCGGGCTGATGGACACCTGCGGGTTCCCCAAAGACAGCTATTACTATATGCAGGCGGTGTGGAAGGACGAGCCGATGGTTCATGTGCTGCCGCACTGGAATTGGCCGGGCTCGGAGGGGAAGCCGGTTGAAGTGCGCGTATTCTCCAACACCGAGACGGTGGAGCTGAGTCTGAACGGCAGAAGTCTGGGCGAACAGCAGGCAGATAGAACCGGGTATTTATTGTGGGAGGTCATCTATGAGCCGGGTGAGTTAAAAGCTATCGGCAAACGCGGCGGCCTGGCCATTGCCGAGAAGGCTGTAGTCACAGCAGGCCAGCCGTACCAGATCGCGTTGTTCCCTGACCGGCTGGAGGGCCGGGCGGATGGCTGTGATACGATCCCGGTCCGCGTGGCTATTCTGGACAAGCAGGGTTATGTCGTTCCTGCGGCCGACAACGAGATCCGGTTTGAAGTGTCGGGAGCGGGAGGTCTGCTCGGCGTCGGCAACGGCAATCCAAGCAGCCATGAGCCGGACAAGTCTCCGCTGCGGCGTGCTTTTAACGGCTGGTGCCTGGCCTTGATTCAGGCGTCACCGGAAGCGGGCTCCATCCAGGTTCGGGCGGTGTCCACGGGACTAGCCTCTGCGGAAGTGGTGCTGCAGGTGACTGCGGAATAATCATAAGGCGAGAAGTGAACTTGTGGAGCGGCTATTTATTTCCGGCGGGTGGAACGATAATATATAAGATGAACCAATGAAGATAACAAAGCGAGAAGGAACGAAGGGGGATTCTGGAACTGTAGGAGCGGTAGCGACCGCCTTTGTCACCGGATTTCCACCGCGAACAGCGGTATAATTTGAGGAATCTGGAGACAACAGCGGCCGGAAGTCCAAATATTCACCGCAGTGACGGCTGAGCCTTACGTAATTTCTTAGGTGCATTTTATATATAAATAACGAATTCCATGCAGAGGATGTCCCGCGAATGATGCCTAAACTGAAGAAATACATGCCCTTCACTTATAAAATGATGATTCCCTACCTGCTGCTGGTCCTGCTGACCGATGTGTTCATCGGCTACATTTCGTATTCCATGCTGACTGATTCCAGAACAGAAATGGCCGAGTCCAACATCAAGACGGGAATGGAGCAGGCAAGGAACAACATCCGCTATCAGATGGATGAAATTCAGCGGATGTCGGACAACCTGTTCGGCAGCCAGCCGTTTCAGCGGGCGCTTGAGCAGAAAGGGACACCGTTTGAGATCTATCTGACTATGATCGATGAGATTGTTCCCCAGATCACCGCACCGCTGCAGCTGTTCGGGAACAAGATCCGCTTCATGCTCTATACCCCGAACAGTGATCTTAATATTGTATCGGGCGATAATCTGGGTGAGCCGATCTATGACAGCGATTATTATATTCTGCCCTTTGAGGACATCACGGGCAGTGAATGGTACCTGTCGCTTAAGGATTCGAAGCGCGATAATTTGTGGCTGCAGATTGATACCGACCAGAAGCTGGGTAATCTCTCCCATGTCCGCAGGCTGGTCAACTTCAGTGATTACAAAACGGTGATCGGCTATATACGCATTACGGTCTCCCTGGAGGATCTGTTCGGCGGCTTCGATACCTTCCCTGTGGAAGAAGGGATTACCCTGCGGCTGGTTGAAGAGACTACGAATTCGATTCTGTTCCAGCGCGGAACCGCCAATTATGACGATGGCCGGCAGAACTTCCTCAGTCTGCATGAGCAGATCCCGGGCAGTAATTTCGTTATTGAGGCGCTCGTCCCGCAAAAGTATCTGACCCAGGATGCCGGCCGTCTGCGCAAAGTCATTATTGCAGTCTGCTCGCTCAGCTTCCTGGTTATGACCCTGATTGGGTACGTGGTGGCGCGTATTTCCGGGCGTAAGATGAGCCGGATTGTAGGCTTGGTCCGTTCCTTCCAGGAGGGGAACTTCCAGAAGCGGATCCGCTTCTCCGGCAATGATGAGTTTGTGCAGATCGCGGACTCCTTCAATGATATGGCCACCAATATTCAGGGGCTGATCAACAGCGTATATGTGCAGGGGATTCAGAAGAAGCAGGCGGAGCTGGAGGCGTTGCAGGCGCAGATTAATCCGCATTTTCTCTACAATACACTCTCGACGATAAGCAGCCTGGCCAATCTGGGCGAAATCGGCAAGGTCACGGAGATGGTCCAGGGCCTGTCGCGTTTCTACCGGCTGACGCTGAACCAGGGCAATGTGTACATTGCCCTGGAGAAGGAGCTGGAACAGGTGGCGACTTATCTGGAAATCCAGCGGGTCAAATATGCGGATACCTTCACTCTGTATGTTGATGTGGACGAGGAGATTATGCAGATGCAGGTCATTAAGCTGCTGCTGCAGCCTTTTGTGGAGAATATATTCAAGCATGCCTGGTTTGGCGAGTCCATTGCCATCCGTCTGACAGGCCGGAGGGTCGGCAGCAGTATTGAGCTGAAGATTATCGACAATGGAATCGGCATGCGTCCGGATGTCGTTAAGAAAATGATGCAGGGCAAGGGACAGTCCGGCGGTTACGGGGTGAAGAACGTCAATGAGCGGATCAAGCTCAGATACGGTGACGCATACGGTGTGACGATTGCCAGCTTCTACGGAGGAGGGACAACCGTCCAGCTGCTTCTACCTGCCGGGGTTCAGGATCATGAGGACCTGTGAGGAATTTCGCTGACTGGTTAAGGGCAGAGCATCTTGTATAAACACAGGAGGAAATGATTGCGATGAGTATCAATGTATTGCTGGTTGACGATGAAGCTATCGATCTGGAGTGGCTGCGGCGAAGGGTGCTGGCAAGCCCGCTCGATATTGCAGTAATAGGAACGGCGAACAGCGGCTTTAACGCACTTAAGATCATGGAGCAGGAACGGGTCGATATTATCCTGTCAGACATACGGATGCCCATTATGACCGGAACGGAGTTTGCGCGCAGGGCTAAGGTCATCCATCCCAAGGTCAAAATCGTCTTCATCAGCGGCCATGAGGATTTCAGCTATGCGAAGGAAGCTATTGAGATCAATGCTTCCGGCTACTTGCTGAAGCCTGTTGAAGATAAGGATTTGTACGACATGCTGGACGCATTGTGCGGAGCTATGGAGAAGGAAAGGGAGCAGAACCGTTCCTTCAGCGAAGCGTTGTCCCTTGTGAACAAAGAGCTCATCCTGCGCTGGTTCGAAGAACCCTCGCCTGAACCCGCTGAGCCGCATCTGCGCAGTGCCCTTACCCCGCTTCTGGTGAAAGGGGCGGCGGCTGCACTTGTCGAGATCGATGATCTGGAATGGAAAATGCGTGATCTGTCCGAGGAGGATGCGCGCGTGAAGACGCGGCAAATGGCCGGGGTGATCAAATCCTTTGTGGAGGACGGGAAGCTTGGTACGCTGATTCCGGTTCATCATCACCGGTTTGTCATTCTTTGCAGCCTTCCGCAGGACAGCTTCATGAACATGCTGGACGAACTAATCCGCAAGATGGCAGAGTCCTCACCCTGTACGTTAACCGTTGGTGTCGGACGTTATGCCCAAGACGAAGCGGGACTCCACGAATCCTACCAGCAGGCACAAGCCGCGCTCAGCGCGAAGTGGCTGCTCGGGAAGAACCGGCTGATCCGGGATAATATGGAGTCTTCGCCGCGCGGGACACCGGGGGCCCGGATGGAACAGACTGTGGTGAAGCTGCTGGAGGCAATCATTCAATATGATCTGGTGGCCATCGACGACCAGCTGCTGGAGCTGTTCACGAGTGCAAGCAAGAAGGATGTCTATGAGCTGATTATCCGCATCACCTCCAAGCTGCATGCGGATCTGCAGCAGCAGAATGAGAATCTGTATGAGCTGCTGCAGTGGGAGTCGCATCAGCCGGATATTCTCTTCCAGTTCGAGACGATTCACGATATCCTGTCCTGGATGCGGCGCAGATTCTTCGAGCTGTCGGAGCTGCTGTATGTGAAGCGGCAGCGGCAGAAGCGTAAGCTGATCGATGATATTATGAATTATGTGGAGGAGAATCTGGAGAAGAAGATTACCCTGAAGGAGGTAGCCGCCCATTTTGACTTCACACCGAACTATTTAGGTTATCTGTTCAAGGAAGAGTACGGGCTTCCTTTCAGTGAATTCGTGAATGAGCGTAAGACGGGCCGGGTCTTCGAGCTGCTGGGCGATCCCACACTCAAAATCTATGAGATTGCCGAGCGCATGGGCTATAAGAACATTATCTATTTCAATCGGCAGTTTAAGCAGATCACAGGCATGACGCCGGGAGAGTACCGCAAGAAACAGAAAATATAGCCTGCCAAACGTTTCCAGTCCGGTTTTTATAACCGGGGGGAACGTTTTTTTGTTTTTGGGGAATGGTATATATTAACCGATCGTTGAAAAAGTATTACTTTTAGTTGCTGGGCTTAATCCACACGGGGAAAGCGCTTCTTTATAATAAAGCTATAGAGAAAAGGGATTGTTGGAAAGGGGATTCAAGATGAAACAGAAACAACATGGATTCTGGGATGATGTGAAGAAGTACAGATCCTTGCTCCTCATGCTTGTACCGGCGGTATTGTTCTTCCTGCTTTTTGCTTATATACCCATGTCAGGCATTATACTGGCCTTTAAGCAATACGACTACACGGGCGGGGTCTTCGGCAGCCCATGGAACGGATGGGACAACTTTAAATTCTTCTTCAATTCTGGTGACGCCTGGCGCGTAACACGAAACACGGCGCTGTACAATATTGCTTTTATCGTTGTGAATAATGTGGTTCAGATCTTTGCGGCGATCCTGCTGTTCGAGGTTGCCGGCAAATGGTTCCGGAAAATTACCCAAACGGTATTGTTCCTGCCTTACTTCATTTCCTGGGTTGTGGTTGGTGCCATTGCCTACAACCTGTTCAACTTCGACGTTGGTACCATCAACGTATTGCTTAAGGGACTCGGCATGCAGCCGGTGGACATCTATAATACCGCTGCCTACTGGCCGGTAATCCTGGTGGTCGTATCCGCGTGGAAGACGCTGGGCTATGGTACAATCATGTATCTGGCCGCGATCACCAGCATTGATACTGAGATGTACGAAGCGGCTGAGATTGACGGGGCGAATATTTTCCAGCGGATTATGAAGATTACGGTTCCGAACCTGATGCCTACTGTCATCATTCTGGTGCTGCTGGCTATCGGTAACGTCTTCCGCGGGGATTTCGGGATGTTCTACAATATGGTCGGCAACAACGGCCTGCTGTTCTCATCAACCGACGTCATCGACACCTTCGTGTTCCGCTCACTGACTACTTCCAATGAGATCGGAATGTCTGCTGCGGCCGGCTTCTATCAGTCCCTGCTTGGTTTCGTAACCATCATGCTGGCTAACTATGCCGTTCGTAAATACGATAAGGATCGTGCTCTATTCTAGGAAAAGGAGGTCAACTGAAATGAGTTCAACTACTGCAAACATGAAAACTCCGGAGGTTATCCGGAAGCGCGGCAATAAAGACAAGATGATACTGTCCATTATCGGCTACGTGACGCTTACTGTGCTCGCTATATTCTGTATCTTCCCTTTCATTCTGGTCGTGTCCTCCTCTTTGAGTGAGGAGAGCACGATTATCGAAAAAGGGTTCCAGATCTTCCCGTCCTCGTTCTCGACAGAGGCCTACAGCCTGCTGTTCAAGTATCCGGAGGAAATGCTTAGAGCTTACGGCATAACCATATCTGTAACCGCCATAGGTACATTATTCGGATTGTTCCTGACTTCGATGACGGCCTACGTGCTGTCCCGGAGAGATTTCAAATGGCGCGGCCGTTTCTCCTTCTTCTTCTTCTTCACGACACTGTTCAGCGGCGGTCTGGTCCCCTGGTACCTGATGATTGTCAACTATCTGCATCTTAAAGATACATTGCTGGTGCTGATCCTGCCTTTGCTGATGAACGTGTTCTATATTATCGTCATGAAATCGTTCATGAGCAGCATCCCGGATGCCATTACAGAATCCGCCAAGATTGACGGCGCAGGAGATTTCCGGATTTTCATGCAGCTGATTGTGCCTTTGTCCAAGCCTGCCCTGGCTACCATTGGCCTGTTCATTGCTCTGGCCTACTGGAATGACTGGTACAACGCACTCTTGTTCATCTCCAAATCAGAGCTGATGCCGCTGCAGTATTATCTCTACAAAATGCTCGGAAATATGGATGGCATGCGCAAGGCGATGATGGCCTCCGGCGCAGTTGTGAATACGGATCTGCCTACGGAGAGTCTGAAGATGGCCATGACCATTGTGGCGACAGGACCGATCCTGCTTGCTTATCCGTTCATCCAGAAATATTTTGTAACCGGACTTACAATTGGAGCAGTCAAAGGATGAACACAGGGCAACCTGGTTATCAATATAAACCCAATACTATTTTGATTTAGGGGGAACATCGGTCATGATGAAAAATAAGACAAAAAAGCTTACAGTTACGCTGGCAACAATGATGGCGCTGGGTACCATTCTCAGTGCATGCGGCGGCAATAACAACGCCAATACAGGTGCAGAGGCTACGAAAGCTCCGGCAACGGCTACAGAAGGGGCAGCTACGAATACCGGCGCTCCGGACACATCCAAAGAAGTGAAGCTGAAGATGCTGCTGATCGGCGGCCAGCCGGGGGACTACGACAAGGTGTTCGGAGAGCTGAACACGAAATTGAAAGAAAAAATCAATGCTACCGTGGAGACTGAATTCCTCGACTGGTCGGATTGGACACAGAAGTACCCGCTGAAATTTGCGGCTAATGAAGATTTTGACCTTGTGTATACTGCCAACTGGGCACTCTATAACGATCAGGCGCTCAAAGGCGGTTTCCTGGAGCTGACGGATGATCTGCTGTCGACTTACATGCCGCAGACTTGGGAAGCGATGCCTAAAGTCAACTGGGAGCAAGCCAAAGTGGACGGCAAGCTCTACATGGTTCCTAACAACAACGTTGAGGTTACCGACAAAGTAGTTCTGTACCGTGAGGATCTGCGCAAGAAATACAATCTTCCTGAAATCAACAGCCTTGAATCCTATGCCAATTACCTGAAAACAGTTGCAAAAGAAGAAACTGGAATTGCCGCATACGGTGCCAAACCTGCCGACGGCTGGAAATGGCATGAGCTTGACCAGGCTACGCTGGAGCAGAACAATGACTGGAACCTGGTAGACGCTAACCTGCTGCCGCTGGCTTATAAGCTGGATGATGCAACCGGCAAAGTTTTCAACATCTACGACACACCTGAATTCAGAGAACTGCTTACCTACTACAAGGATCTTGCAGACAATGGCGTATGGTCCAAAAACGTAGTCAGCAACAAAAATGACGTATGGCAGGATATCAAAGCTGAAAAAGTTTCCTCCTACGCTCAGAACCTGGGTACTGTAGCAGCGAATGTATCTGAAATGCGCCGTGACAAACCGGATGTGGAGCTGGCGATTGCTGACCTTACTCCTGGCAAGAAGAAAATTGCAGCCATTTCGACCCAGAATGGGATGGCGATCCATGCTACTTCCAAGAACGTAGAACGCTCTCTGATGCTGATCGATCTTCTGCAGAATGACAAGGAAATTCATGATTTGACGATGTACGGTATTGCCGGAACTAACTATATTCCTGATGGCGACAAGAAATACACTGCAGGACCAGCAGCTGCCAACTACACGGGCTTCTCGAACTGGGGCTGGAACTCCCCGCTGAACCGTCAAGATTCGGCGTATCCGGTAGAAGCGGACAACATGTTCAACAGCTGGCAGTCCAGCATCTATCACTTCCCGCTTGAAACCTTTGTCTTCGACTCCACACCAGTGAAGAACGAAGTAGCCAACATCGGCAACGTGATGCTGCGTTATGCCATTCCGCTGGAATATGGCTTGATTGATGATCTGGATAAAGGTCAGGCAGATCTGATCAAACAGCTGAAATCTGCTGGTATTGACAAGGTGCAGACAGAGCTGCAGAGCCAGATTGACGCTTTCCTGGCAGCACAGAAATAATAACAAAATAAAGGTGAAGCTAATGTAACGGCTTCCGGGCCACTCCAGAGCATAGCTTTGGGGTGGTTTTTTTTATAGACATTAACGAAGAAAACAAGCAAATTGCAGAGGAGCCGATCACATGAAGCATACGATACAAGCCCATATTGCCCCGAAGGAAATCTATCCGTCGACCCTGCGACTCGGGGGAAGCAACCCGGAGGGTGACCAGATCAGCTTCACCAATTACTACATGGAGCTGAACGGCAAGCCTTATTTCGCTATCTGTGGCGAGTTCCACTATTCGCGGTATCCGGAAGCGGACTGGGAGACAGAACTCCGGCAGATGAAGATGTCAGGAATCAATGTGATCGCCACCTATATCTTCTGGAATCATCATGAAGAAATAGAAGGGGAATTCGATTGGAGCGGCAACCGCAATCTCCGGAAGTTTGTGGAGCTGTGCCGCGATAACGGGCTCTATGTTATCCTGCGTGTCGGTCCGTTCTGTCATGGCGAGGTCCGTAACGGGGGACTCCCGGACTGGCTGTTCGGGCGGGAATTCGATGTCCGCTCCAATGATGAAGGGTACCTGAGTTATGTAAGACGATTGTTTGCAGAGATTGGCCGGGAGGCTGATGCGCTGATGTACAAGGATGGCGGGCCGGTGATCGGGATTCAGCTGGAGAATGAATTCAATGCTGCCGCTGCGCTCTGGGAACAGACGGCGAAGCAGGGGGACGAATATCTTAGCGGCGGAATAGGCGGCGAGGAAGGTGCAGCACATATGCGCCTGCTCAAGGAGTATGCGGTGGATTCCGGCCTGATTGCCCCGATTTATACCAGCACCGGCTGGGGCGAGGCGCCGTTCCTGGAAGATGAAGTCCTGCCGCTGTATGGCGGATATGCCTATACCCCGTGGAGCATCAGTGACCCGGGTCAAACCCAGACACCGACACCTGAATATGTATTCGTGAATTTCCATGATGATCAGGCCCAGGGAGGAGAGTTCAATCCGCCGTATCCCCGGACGAAGTATCCGTTTGCCTGCTGTGAGATGGGCGGCGGCATGCAGACCTGGTATCTGTCCCGGTTCCAGGTAGAACCGGAAAGTGTACTGGCCATGACCCTGATGAAGCTTGCCGGCGGCTGCAACTTTATCGGTTATTATATGTTCCATGGCGGCACGAATCCGGTGGGCAGAACAGGTTACCTGAACGAGAGCACAACGCCTAAGCTGACGTACGATTTTCAGGCACCGATTGGCGAGTTCGGACAGATCCGTGAGTCTAACGGCTTGCTGCGCCCGCTGCATTATTTCCTCCGCCAATTCGCAGACCGGCTTGCCCCTATGGCAACCGTGCTTCCGGAAGGTGCAGAGGCGGTTACTCCTGATGATGCGCATACGCTTCGTTATGCCGTCCGCACGGATGGCAGTTCCGGGTTCTTATTCGTAAATAATTATCAGGATCATGTAGAGATGGATGAGCATAAGGGTGTTGTATTTGAAGTTAAGCTTGGGGAGGAGGTCCTCTGCTTCCCGCAGCGGAGTTCGCTGACCGTCAAGCCCAAGGCTTCATTCCTGCTGCCGTTTAACTTTGCACTGGACGGACTGAACCTGAAATATGCAACGGCCCAGCCGGTCACCGCTGTGGAATCTGCTGAAGCCATCACCTATTTCTTCGCGATGCCGGAGGGTATGGATGGTGAGTTCCTGCTGGATGCGCAGGACGGTATTCTCAGTGTATCAACCGATGCCGGAACGATTGAGGGGAACGGCAGCAGCTACAACGTGCTCATTCCCCATCAAGTGTCCTCAATGATCGTAATTAAACGCGACGGAGCCCGGGAAGTCCGGATTTACGCGATGAGTGCCAAGGATGCTGCAAAGCTGTGGGAGCTGGAGGACGGCGGTCAGAGCCGGATTGTGTTCTCGGAGGTTCCGCTTGTTCAGACCCGGGAGGGTATTGAATTCCTTAGTAGCGGGCAGAATGCCTTCAAGTTCCGTGAATATGCCGGTGGAGCAGTGGCACCAGCCACGCAGTGGAGTACGGTGCAGGCTGAAGCAGCTGTCAGCAGACGGACGGAAGGCTGGTTCCAGATCTGTGATGTAGAGGTTCCGCAGAAAGAGATCGCACTCACCACGCGGCGTCTTCACGACCATAAGCTCGCGCTTCAGCTGCCTGAGGATGTTCTTCAAGGAGCTGAAGAAGTGCTGCTGAGCATTGATTACACAGGCAATGTGGGCTATGCCTTCGCCGGCGGGCAGCTATTCCATGATCATTTCTATAATGGCCTTCCCTGGGAGATCGGCCTGTCACGTTTCCGCGATGTCCTTCGCAGAGGTGAGATCATCCTCGAAACTACGCCGCTCCGCACGGGTGCTGTAACTGTGGCCGCCGATGCAGCCATGGCGGTGGAAAAGATATTCGAGGGTGAAGCGACCGCTATGTTCCACAGCGTAACGGCTACGCCGGTGTACCGGGTTGCGCTTAAGCTGCAGGAGTTGGCGGATGGGGAGAACTAAGGGGTAAGGCCAAGATTGATATACGATATAGAGAAAATGTGGATAAGAGCAGGACAGAGAAGTGAACGGTGAAGTATTGTGCAACAGAGAGTAATGCTGGACGGAGTAAGGAAGGTTGAGGAGCAGAAAGAGCGGTTGGTTGTAGACTGTATATGAGGTGGATTAGCAAAGGCATGTAAAGTAGCAGGAATATCCGGCTGATTGTCTGGAGTGGACGAAGCATGTGGACGGCGGTAAAAGATTTATGAGTAACTTACGAACTATGGCTTCTATTGGGAAGCAACGATAGGCCTCACCATTCTTTTATATGTCCTTACTTGGAAGGCAAACGATGGGAGTTGTTGAAAGGGGAGGGAGTGGCGGAGGTCATGCGGACTGTAGGGACGTTATTATACTCAAAAAGCTGCATTCTCCGTCCATGCGGACAGAGAAGCCGATAAGCTCCTGATTTCCCGCCGTTTCGGAGCCGAAACAGCAGGATAAGTGCATCTGAGCCACAACAAAAAAAGAGGCCATTATTGGCGAAATAAAGTAAAGTAATCTGAGAGACTATAATAAAGTCCGCTACGCCTTGCTGGCGGGCGGGCTTTTATTCTGTATAGGGAATTATGATAATCGTCTGTTGTGGATAAGATTCTCTGGAATTTGGAGCAGCACCGTTTGAAGGACGAGTGTGTGCCTGATCAGGCACACAAGTTGGCAGCATGGGCAAATCAAAGGGATAAATCCCTCTGATTTCTTTGAGTGCGGGCCAAAGGAGCAAATGAGGGGCACTAGTGCCCTTGAATTCCCAGAATGAGAGCCAAAGGAGCAAATGAGGGGCACTAGTGCCCTTGAATTCCCAGAATGAGAGCCAAAGGAGCAAATGAGGGGCATTAGTGCCCTTGAATTCCCAGAATGAGAGCCAAAGGAGCAAATGAGGGGCATTAGTGCCCTTGAATTCCCAGAATGAGAGCCAAAGGAGCAAATGAGGGGCATTAGTGCCCTTGAATTCCCCGGATGCGATCTAAAGGAGGAAATGAGGGGCATTAGTGCCCTTAAATTTACATAAGCTGCACAGGCCACATAAGCCGCATAAGCTCAGCTCGATTCACCCATTAGAGTGACTTTTGTGTTTGAGATTTGCAGAACCTTTTCCAGCTTAACCAGCGGAGAGGACGGAACGATTGTGTACAAGCGGGAGCGGCCGCCTGAAAGCTTTCCGCAGGAAAGCCCACTTCGGAAGCAGTAGCGGTCTCCGGATTTTCACCACTAAGAAGAATAAATAAAATTTGGACACAAGAGCAATGGGAACAACGGACCGTTCACGCAGCGTCCTCATAAAACGCATATGTAGATCCTGCACAACACCAAAAGGCACGGCCCAAGCGATAGTCCGCTTAGCCGTGCCTTATTTGTCTCCGGCGAGGGGGAGGAGCATGACTAGAGATCAGCCCTTAACAGCCCCGGCAACTACACCCTTAACGATGTACTTTTGCAGGAAGATGAAGACAACGATGGAAGGCAATACGGCCATTACCATGGCGGTCATGGCATACTGCCAGTCCGAGGTATATTGACCGACGAAGGTGTAAGCGGCCAGCGTCAATGTCTTCGTATCCGGCGAGCCGTTAACCATCAGCAGCGGGAGCAGGAAGTCATTCCAGATCCACATGACGTCGATGATGACGATGGTGGTGGTTACCGATTTCAGCAGCGGGAAGATCACACTGAAGAACAGGCGGAAGCCGGATGCGCCGTCGATGGTCGCACTCTCATCGATCTCAGTCGGGATTCCCTTCACGAAGCCGTGGTAGATGAATACCGCCAGCGGTGCGCCGAAGCCCCAGTACAGCAGGCCTAATCCCCAGGTACTCTCTGACAAGTTCAGGTTCTTGGCGGTCTGCAGTACAGTCAGCATGATCGACTGGAACGGGATCAGCATCGGCATAATGCATAGGAAGTACAGGACGCCGCTCCATCTGGACTTGGTCCGTGCCAGCTTATAGGCGGCGATGGAGGAGATGAACACGATGCCGAGCAGGCCGACGCCGGTAATCACGAAGTTGTTCAGGAACAGCCGCGGATAGTTGATGAATTTCCAGACATAAGAGTAGTTGCTGAAGGTCAGATGCTTCGGCAGCGCGATAACGTCGGTCATGACCTCGCTGAAGCTTTTTAACGAGTTAATAATCGTCAGGAACAGCGGATACAGGAACAGCAGAGACAATATGACCAAAACAACTTCCAGTATGATCTTGCCTGCCTTGTTGTTGTTTGTTTTCATTATGCCTCAACCTCTCTCCGTTTGAAGACTGTCAGCTGGATGATCGTCACGACAAGTACTGCCAGGAACAGGATAAGCGCTTTGGCCGTACCGTAGCCGTACAGGTTGTTCTGGAACGTATCCCGGTAAATATCATAAGCGATACTGTAGGTAGTTCCGCCAGGGCCGCCGCCGGTCAGCGACAGAATGACGTCGAATACCTTGATCGAGTTGGTCAGCGCCATGAAGACGGATATCGTAATCGATGGGGCAAGCAGCGGCAGCGTAATGCTAAAGAATCTTCTCATCGGACCTGCGCCGTCTACAGTAGCAGCCTCCTTAAGATCTTCCGGCACAGACTGCAGTCCGGCAATGTAGATGACGAGATAGAACCCGATCGACTGCCAGATGGATACGCCTAAGATAGAGATGAACGCCAGTCCCGGTGTCCCGAGCCAGCTTAAGTCGAAGATGGCCCAGCCGGTGCTCTCACCCAGTGAGTTGAAGCCCTGCATGAAGATGAATTTCCAGATGAAGCCGACAATCACAAGACTGAGGATATAAGGGATAAAGAATGCCGCTCTCAGCCAGGAGGTGCTCTTCAGCTTCATGTCCAGCAGCACGGCCAGCAGAATTGCCAGCACGTTGACGATCACAATGTAAAGGATTGCATATTTAATCGTGAACCAGGCCGCGTCGGAAAAGTTGGTATCGCCCGAGAAGATCTGTTTGAAGTTGTCCAGACCGACGAATTTGGGATGCTTGGAAATCCCGTTCCACTTGGTCATCGAATAGCGGATGGTCATGGCAAAGGGAATGTAGAATGCGACAGCGATACAGATCAGAACCGGGAGCGTAAAGATTCCGAATTCGAATTTCTCGCGCCATCTTCTGCCGAGTGTTTTTAACATGGATGCACCTCTTCTTGAGTTATAGGGTGGGAGTATTGTGCCTGGCTTGCCACACATAACCATTCCGGTTAGTCTATATTGTGTATTATAGATCAGACCCCTATACTCAAAAATGGATTTAAGAGTACAGTTAGGGGTAAAAAGGTGAACTGAGTCCGGATGACAAAAAGAGTCTGAGACCGGGCCCTGATACTGGCAGCGGGGAGACGGAGAACATGATTAGAAGAGCGCTGTACAAGCTGCTCGAGCCTTTGCTGGAGCGCATTTCCCGCAGGCTGGCCAACAAGCTGATTCTATTGTTCACTATAATCATCATTCTGGTGGTAAGCTCATTGACGTACATTTCCTATGGAATGCTGCGCAAGGAATCGGTCAACAACAGCATTGCGAGCACCAGCAACAATCTGCTGCTGGTCGGACGTAATCTGGAGAGTTACTTAAGCGGAATTGAACAATTGTCTCTGCCGCAGATCTCATATGATGAGTTCGCTTATGCCATCGTGCATGAATCAGAGGACTATGGCTCCAAGATGTATGTGGAGGATTATCTGAAGAATCTGTATTTCTCCCGCAATGATCTGGAGGCGGTGTACCTGTACGTGATCAAGGAGCACAAGTATTATTATGTCACCAAGGAGAACTATAATATTACCGTCCGGGTGACGGAACATCCGCCGATTGAGAATCTGTCCTGGTATAAGCGGGCACTGGCGAGTCCGTTCAACCGCTCCTACCAGTCTTTTGTGGAAGGAGCCCCGGCTGCGGAGAGCAGTGTGGATTATCCTGTTAGCAAGGACAAGGTCTTCATGGGCTATCATCGGCTGCTGCGTTCCATAGTATCTAGGGAGCCGCAGGCCGTACTGTCCCTGTATCTTAACTCGTCGGTGACCGATGAGATTATGAAGGATATTCCGTTCAGCACCGGAGAGCATCTAATGTATATCAGCCCGGATAATGAACCTTTTATGGTGGACGATAAGGAATTCTATCAGGGGAGCAGGAAGGCGGGGCTGCTGGACCAATTGACACCGGAGAAGAACGGGCGTGTGACGTGGTCGGATGAAGAACAGAAGTACCTCGTGATCTACGACATCAGTCAAAAAGAAGGCTGGAAGCTCGTTAAGCCGATTCCGTATACAGAAATCTATGCCGCTGCGACAACGACCCGCAAGCTGAGTGTATTCATCGGCCTGCTGTTCCTGGTATTGTCCGTGGTGCTGGTCAGCGTCACTTCGAACAGAATTACGCACCCGCTGAAGAATCTGTCGCTGCAGATGAAGCGGTTCAGTACGGGGAGCTTCGATGCTGAGGCAACGGTGGAGGGTAAGGATGAGATCGCCTATCTGTCACGCCATTTCAATAAGATGGTCGAGAAGACCAATGAACTGATTAATGAACGCTATAAAATGAAAATCGTTGAAAAAAACGCCGTCCTCAAAGCCCTGGAGGCCGAGATTAATCCGCATTTTCTGTACAATGCGCTGCAGGCCATCTCCACCAAGGCGCTGAAGAACAACAATGATGATATCGTCGAGATGGTCGACAATCTGGCCATGACGCTGAGATACTGCATCAGCGGACGGGATGTTGTGCAGGCCCGGGAAGAGCTGCGGCATATTGAGCGTTATCTGGCCCTGCAGAAAGCGCGGTTCGGCAGCCGGATGCAGGTCGTGTACGACTGGGATGAAAGCCTGATGGAGCTGAGGATTCCCAAGCTGTCGATTCAGACGCTGGTAGAGAACTGCATCAAGCATGCGCTGGAAAAGGTATCCACTACGGTTACCATCCGAATCGAGGCGCATGTTACCGCTGAGCGCAGTATCATTTCCGTGCTGGATGACGGGCCGGGCATTCGTGAGGAGCGGCTGGAGCAGGTGATGAGCTCTCTGCAGATCCAGTGGGAGGACCGCGATTCGGATGCGGAGGAAGAGGAAGGCAATGAGAGCATTGGCCTGAAGAACCTTAATACCCGGCTGAAGCTTCTATATGGAGAAGAGGCGGGACTAGTGATTCTAAGTAATGATCAGGGAACTCAAATGGATATGCGGCTGCCGCGGGGAGGAGTAGGACAACATGTATAAAGTGCTGATTATAGACGATGAGGAGCCTTTGCGCGAAGCGATCAATATTCTGGGAGACTGGAAGGGACTGGGTGTCGGACAGGTTCTGGAGGCGACAAATGGCCAGGCGGGGCTTGCGATGCTGCGCCGGGAGAAATTCGATCTGGTGCTGGTGGATATGAAAATGCCGGAGCTGAGCGGCTCCCAGCTGCTGCAGATCGCCGAGGAGGAGTTCCCGGACCTGCTGCTGATTGTGATCAGCGGCTACAATGATTTCGAATATACGCGCCAGGCGATCCGCTCCAAGGTGGTGGATTATCTCCTTAAGCCGGTTAACCGGATTGATCTTAACCATGCGCTGCGCAAGGCGGTGGACATACTCGAAGCGAAGCGGAAGCGGGAGAGTGAGTTCATCAACCGCAATATTACATTGAATATGTCTTTGCCGAAGCTGAAGGAGAAGATGTATTTGTCCATTATAGACCGCAGCTTCAAAACGCAGTCCAATGAAGCCTTCCTGCCGCTGATCGGTGCGGACGGGGCGGCCAGCCATTTCGCTGTAGGTATCCTGAGGATGCTTAATCTGGAGCAGGTGCGCAAAGAAAGATTCCATGAGGACCGGGATTTGCTGCATTTTGCCGTAACTAATGTAATGAATGAGAACAGTGACGGACAGTTTGAGTCGTTCAGCTTTGCCAGCCCCAAGGGGGAGCGGGAGTTTATCGCTATCTTTACGATGAAGGGCGGATACGGGGCGGACGCCGCCTTTCTGTCTCTGCATCATATGAAGAAGGCCGCAGCTACGCTGAAGGAGCTGTTCGGCATCGTCTGTGCCGGCGGAACGGGTGATCCCTACAGCGATCTCCTGAGTATTGCCGGTTCTTATGAGCAGGCCAAAGAGGCACTCGACCGGATTGACCTGCTGGGCATGAAAGGCAGCATGATCCTGCAGAGCGGCGGCAGCAGGATGGAGAAGCCGGCGTCCAGGGACAATCCTTCACTGACCGGACGGATGCCGCAGATCCGCAGCAGCCTGGAGAGCGGGAACGTGAACCATGCGCGTAATATTTTTAGCGAATTCGTCTCCAAATGGAAGGATGCGGAGCATTTCACACTCGGTGAAGCGGACAGAACCCTGCAGGAATTCATTATTCTGCTTAATGAGATTGCTGCACAGCTGGATGCAGTGCCGCCGCAAATCCGCAGCAGCAAGGATAAGGGGCTGCACGCTCTGGGCATCCGCAGCGATTTTGCCTCCTTTGAACAATTTGAAGGTGTGCTGAACCGGATATTCGAGATGTATGCCGGGGAGATCAGCCGGACGTTATCCGGAGACCGCAGCAGCGTGCTGGAAAATATTAAAGCATACATTGATAACCATTATTTTGAGGATATTAAGATATCGATGTTCACGGATAAATATTTCCTGAGCAGAGAATACTTGATGAAGCTGTTCAAGGGGCAGTACGGATACGGCATTCATGAGTATGTGCAAAAGGTAAGAATGGACAAAGCCAAAGCACTGCTGTCTGATCCCGGCCTCAAAATTCAGGATATTTCCGAAATGCTGGGGTACAAGGATAAGAACTATTTCAGCAAGGCGTTCCGCAATTACTATGATTGTTCACCTTCTGAATTCCGGCTGCAGCTGCTGGGGTAGAAAAGTGAAACGGTTACATGAACACACTTTTTTACCCTCATAAGTTCACTTATGTACATTCTTATCCTTTTTCTTTTTATTTAGAATGATGAGCAAGACCACAAGATGCATAAGGAAAAGGGGGCAACATCATGTTAAAAAGATTTATGGCACTATCTGCGAGTCTGCTGCTCGTCGGCGGACTGCTGGCCGGTTGCGGCGGGAACAACAATAATAATGCCGCTAACAACACGGGTGGAACAAATGGAGCAGAGAATACAGCTACAGATTCTTCCAAGCCCGTCACGATTAATATGTTTACCGCATCTCCCGAGTACACAGACGCTTTCAACGCCTACATCGCTGAATACAAGAAGGTTAAGCCAAATGTAACAATCAATCTGGAAATTATGCAGGCTGACTACAATACGGTGTTGAAATCCAAAATTGCCGCAGGCAGCACGCCTGACGTGTTCCAGACTACCGCTGGCGGCGATATCGATACTTTCGCTGAATACAGTGCTGACCTGACCAATGAACCGCTGGCAGCAGCGATGACAGATGCTGTCCGCTCCAACATGAGCTCCACGGACGGTAAAGTACTGGGACTTCCGGTCAAAGGCAACCTGTTCGTCCTGATGTACAACAAGAAGCTGCTGGCAGATGCAGGCATCACTGAAGTTCCTAAGACTACCGCTGAAATGGATGACGCAATCACTAAGCTCGAAGCGAAAGGCATCACGCCATTCGCCAACGCCTACAAAGAGTGGTGGGTATGGAAGCATATCTTCCAACACTTCGTTGACGCTGCAGCAACTGATGCAGGTACTGACGCTAAAACACTCGTAGCTGATTTCATCGCCGGCAAAACGACCTTCGCGGATCATCCGGTGCTGAAGGATAACTTCTTCACCTTCATTGATACTACGGTAAAACACGGAACGGACAAGCCGCTGGAACGCGACAGCAATGCTGAAGTCAGTGACTTTGCCCTTGGCAAAACAGCATTCATGACCGGTAAAGGCGCATGGGATGAAGAAGCGATCAAGAAAATCACCCCTGACTTTGATCTGGGCATCGCCGGCTACCCTGTCAGCGACAAAGCTGAGCAGTCCCAGATCATCACCGGTGCCGACCAGGCGCTGCGCATCAACAAGGATTCTGCTGTAGCTGCTGAAACGATTGAATTCTTCAACTGGCTGTACACTTCCGAATACGGTAAGAGCTGGTTCTCCACAGTAGCTAAGGTTATTCCTCCAATCAAGGATGCACCGATGCCTGACCTGCAAATGCCTAAGGAAATGGAAGAGATCCTCAAAACCGAGAAATCCGGCGACCTGTCGGTGAACTATTCGCTGGATACGTTCCATCAGAAATTCGGTGAATTAATGCAGGCTTATATCGGTGGCAGCAAGACTAAGGATCAAGCGATTGACGAAATTCAAAAGGCCTGGATTCAATTCGGGTCCGCTCAATAAAAGCTTTAGTACCGGGAGGGCCTCCGAAGTAGATTTATTACTGAGGGGGCCTTCTTTCTATGTAACACGGATTTGTGGCGGTGGCGGGCAGAAGTGGCTATATGTAACTGCGGGATGTTTGGATTTCCGGCCGCTGTTAGGTTTGGATTTCCCGATTTAAACTGCTGGCCGCAGTAGAAATCCAAACAGCGTATGCTTCCGAAGCGAGCTTTCCTGCGGAAAGCTTTCAGGCGGACGCTGGCGCTCCTCCAATTCCAAACCTCCCTCCGTTACTTCGCCACTTATGCGAGCAACGCAAGAAATCAGGAGTTACGAATATAAGAGAAGGCCTCATAATCAGGAGAGGCATAGAAACAAAGAGAACAAAGAAAACAAAGAAAACAAAGAGACCAAAACGACCAAAGAGACTAATATTTACACTAACATTTGTCAGGAGGCAAAATATACATGGCCAGCACACTCATAGAGATTGGCGAGAACGGACTTTATCTTACGATTGAAATTACGGAAGAGCAGGATGTGCGGCTGCTGCATTTCGGCGCGGCGCCACTTGAAGCTGGTGATATTGAAGAGAAGAACAAGCCCGGCTTCCGGCTGCTGGAGCTGCAACTGTCTGGCGAAGACCGGGCAGAATATCACGGTCGGACACACCGCGCGTCATATCCGGGGCTTCGTATGGTATATAGCGGACACAGCGATTATGTAAATGAGCTGGGACGCAAGCTGGAAATTACACTGCTGGATCTGGTTACGGAAGTGCGGGCGGTGCAGCATTATCAGTTCTATACAAGCGTGCAGATTGTGCGCTCCTGGACGGTCTTGCGCAATGAAGGGGATGCGGATGCTGCGGTCGAGTATATTTCCTCCTTTGCGCTTACGGGAGTGGATAAAGAGGGCAGTGGAGACCGTAACGGTAAAATTGAAGTTAGCCTTGCTCACAGCGGCTGGCAGAGTGAATTGCAGTGGAAGAGCTATAGCCTGCCGGAGCTGGGCATGTCCCATCTGGCCGACCGCGGCTCGAAACGGATTGCCGCCAGCAATACCGGCTCCTGGTCGGCGGCTGAGCTGCTGCCCATGGCGGTACTGCAGAACAAGGAGAGCGGGACAAGCCTGTTCTGGCAGATTGAGCACAACGGCTCCTGGCACTGGGAGCTGACGGATCAGTACGACCAGCTCACGCTGCTGGTCAGCGGGCCTACGGAGCATGACAATCACTGGTGGCTGAAGCTGGCCCCGGGTGAAGAATTCACCTCTGTGCCGGTGGCCGCAGGCGCTGTGCAGGGCGGCTTCCAGGACGCGGCAGAACAGTTGACCGCGTACCGGCGGATCATCCGCAGACCGAATGAGGACAATGAGCTGCTGCGGATTATTTTTAATGACTACATGAACTGTCTGTGGGGGAGTCCGACAACAGAGAAGCTGCTGCCGCTGATTGATGCCGCCGCCGATGTCGGCTGTGAATACTTCTGTATTGATGCGGGCTGGTATGCTCCGGGCGAGTGGTGGGATGGCGTGGGCCAGTGGGAGCCGTCGATGGAGCGGTTCCCGGAAGGCATCAAATATGTGCTGGACGATATCCGTAGCAAAGGGATGATTCCCGGACTGTGGCTGGAGCTGGAGGTTATGGGGGTCAACAGTCCGAAGCTGGCCGAGACCGACGACAGCTGGTTCTTCATGCGCCACGGCAAACGGGTGAAGGACCGCAGCCGGTATCAGCTGGATTACCGCAGTCCGAAGGTCATAGAGCATGCCAATGGCGTCATTGCCCGGCTGGTGGAAGAATACGGTGTCGGATATATCAAGATGGATTACAACATCAACGCAGGAATTGGTACCGAGACGGATGCGGACAGCTTCGGGGATGGCCTGCTGCAGCATAACCGGGCGTATCTGGCCTGGCTGGACAGTATCTTCGTCCGTTACCCGCAACTGGTAATCGAGAACTGCTCCAGCGGCGGCATGCGGATGGACTATGCCATGCTCAGCCGCCATAGCATCCAGTCCACCAGCGACCAGGAGGATTATGTGCAGTACGCGGCCATTGCCGCAGGTTCCCCGGCGGCGCTGACGCCGGAGCAATCTGCCGTGTGGTCGTATCCGCTGCGCGAAGGCGATGATGAAGAGGTCATCTTCAACATGGTCAATGCGCTGCTGCTCCGCGTTCACCAGAGCGGCCATCTGGCCGAGCTTGCGCCACAGCGCAGAGCCTTGGTGAAGGAGGCGCTGGATTATTACAAATCCATCCGCGCCCATATCCCGCAGGCGTTCGCCTTCTGGCCGCTCGGTCTGCCGGACAGCGGCGGGGAATGGGTCAGCTTCGGCCTGCGCCACGGAGATATCCGTTATATCGCCGTATGGCGGATTGCCGGAGATGCAGCCGGGATTACGCTGCCCGTCCCTGAGCTGAAGGGACAGGCCGCAGATGCCCGCTGCGCCTATCCGCAGGCGCACGGAGCGGAATGGAGCTGGAACCCGGCGGAAGGCAGACTGAGCGTCTCGCTCCCGCCGGGCAAGACCGCGAGGCTCTTCGAGCTTCGGTCTTAGGATTAACCCTAAATAAGTACCGCCCCCTCAAGGGCTGGAGGATCGAACTCCAGGTATTTGAGGGGGTATTTTTATTAATAGGGAAATCAACCGTCTGAATCATCCGTCTAATTCCGCCGAACCCGTTGTTCGATTCACTTCCTGCGATTTGGTGTATAGACGAAGCAGAGGTTGAAACAGTCCAGTAAATATAGGAAGTGGAAAAAGGTATCTTAATTTGCCCATTTACAGAGTTTTGGACCTATTAAGTGGAAAAAGATCATTTAATTTTTGCCCATATAACTAACCGAGCAGATTATGCTTGATTTAAGTGTCATTTTTCCAACTCTTGTTCCCGGCAGAGAAACTTGAGCCAGTATTAAGTGCCTTTTATCCAACTGTTCTCGGAGCAGATACTAGAAAACAATAAAAGGTGGGGCAGAAGTGCAGGATGGGGAACGGGAATGAACATCTTCATGAACATGAACAGAAACAGGAACGGAGTCGCAGCGATTAGGCTAAAGGGAACCTTAAAGACGCTGAAATCAAGGTTTTTTCTAAAATTTAAATAAAAAACTGTCAATCCGAGAGGAAATTGGATAAAATATGATTCAGGCTATTATTTTGTCGAATATACTCTAAACTTTGTCGAATAATTTGTCGATATATATCAAAAGATGTAGAAATAAAATTGACAGGAAAGAAATAGCACTTTACAATGCAGATATAGCATAATCATTTCTACTATTTAGAAGCTTTGATAGCTTTTAACACTGAATGATGAATCAAGCGTTATTTCAAGGGAGGATGCATAATGATGAAAGCAACAGGTATTGTAAGAAAAGTAGATGAACTGGGACGTATCGTGATTCCGATTGAACTACGCAGAACGATGGGAATTGACATAAAAGACCCGCTCGAAATTTTTGTGGACGGCGAAAAGATCATTCTCAGAAAATATGAACCTACTTGTATCTTCTCCGGAAGTGCCGAGAACCTGATCAACTTCAAAGGCAAAATGGTCAGCAAAGATGTTCTCGACGAACTGATTGCAAGCTTCGACCACGTATAAGTTTTGTTCTAAACCGCACCATAAATAATGACAGCAGGGACCGCAGCGCAGGCACTTTAACAGTGTTTGCACTCCGGTCCCTTTTAAATAGTATAAACAAAGACTGCAGTTCCCCGGGCTTAGGCTTAAGGAGGACTGCCGTTTTGTGTTGCGTGCAGATCTATGCCCGGCAATGCTGATAGTTCAGCTCTCCAGCGCACTCTGTACTCTTCGGATAAAAGCATCGTATTGCACCAGCCCCAGCTCCATACAGAGCTTCTGGGAGGGTGTCAGCTTGCCGGTTTTGTCCAGCTCCTGCAGCTTATGCTCCAGATCCTCGTACATCTCCTGTTTGGCCCGGAGGGCTTCGCGGAGCAGGGTATGCATGGTCTCTTCATCCGCCATGTCCCCGAAATACAGATGCATCAGGAAGTCGGAACGGAGCACCTCCTTCTCCGCAGGCTGACGTAAATACTCCTGGAAGTGCTGCTTACCGTCGGGGGTAATCGTAAACATGTTCTTATCCGGTTTGCCTTCTTGGCGTACCGCTTCCCTGGAGATCAGACCCAGCTTCTCCATCTTGCTTAAGGTCGGGTAAATCGTGCCGAAGCTGGCATCGAAGAAGAAGGAGAAATACTCTTCGAAATGCCGCTTGATATCATAGCCGGAATGGGGCTTCTCACTCAGAATCCCGAGTATTACATCTTGAATGTTCATGAACGTCTGCCGCTCCTCTCTCTCCTTCCTACCATATCACATCTGTGCTGCCGGACTCAATTTGAGCTCGCGGAAGGTGTCAGGGTCTCAGAAGCTTCGCAGGTACTCAGACATTGGCTGCCGCTTCGGCCCGGATTGGGCTTTTCTCCCGGCGGAGCAGGGTAAGCAGGACACAGGCAGCGGTAGCAACAGCGGCAATATAGAGCAGCGCCGTCACGTCGTGCAGGATACCCTCACCGCCTATGACAAGATCCAGCATGCCGTCCACAGCATAGTAAGCAGGGAAGAATTGGCCGGCCGACTGGTAAAAGGGGGACAGTACGTCCCGGGGAATCGTTGCCCCGGAGCTCAGCATCTGCAAGGACAGCAGCGCAATGTTCAGCCACGCTCCGGCATCGCCGAGCAGCACAAGACTGAGATTGGCGACTGTCATGCAGGAGAGGATGACGACAAATTCGAACATCCACATGCCGAGGAAGCCTTGCGAAGAGTGGATGCCGAGAGTGTGCAGCAGTGAAGTGCTGATGAGTGAGCCGGCAAGTGCGGTGCCTGCCATCAGCATATACCGGGTGCTAAGCCGCTGCCATTTGCCGGCAGCAGCGGTCAGGCTGGCGGAGGCCTTGCTCAGATTCATCGCCAGCAGCATGCCGCCGGTGAAGGAAGCCGTAACGACCATTAGCGGAACCATGGTTTCAGCGAAGTTGGTAGCCGGATTCACAATCTGGATATCGGAGCTGATCCGGCTTGCTGCGCTGCTTCGAATCATTGCGGCTTCTGCCTCCGGCAGCTTCATAGCAGTGAGCACGCCGCCAAGTCCCGCAGCACTGCTCTTTGCATCCAGGCCAGCAGTGACTTTTGCCGCTACGCCCTGCATGACATTAGAGACCATTTGCGGATTGGATTCGTTCAGATAATAACGGATCTTGGCCCCGGCCGACAGATCGCTTAGTGAAGCAGTAAAGCCTGGGGGAAGTTCAATAATCATCCGGAGGGTACGGTGTCCAAGCTGTTCTTGCGCCTCTGCCAGAGAGAGGCCCTTCACCTGCTCGAAGTTAAGGGACGCCGATATATTGTCAGCGATGGACTGGGCAGCGCTGCCGTCTCCGTTAACAATGGCAATCGGCAGCTGATCTACCCGGTCGGTGACATGATCGTAGCCGGTGATCCAGATGAGGCTGAAGAAGACCTGGAACAGCAGCGCAGTAATAATCCCGACGATGGTTACGGGTTGTTTGAGAAATTGAATGATTAATTTCATTGTGTAAACACTCCTTATATCAATATGTTATATGACAATGTGTAATATATCATTATGTAATAATAATATCAACACATATTCTTAGGCTCGTAGACAATACGTGCTGCTTTCCTATATCATTAAAGCGTGTTATGGAAGCTCCAGATGAACTAGAGAGTCAGAGGCAGAACAATTTGGAAGGGATGGGTCACCTTATGAGTTATGAAGAACAGACACAGGCAGGGCACAGACAGCTGCCGAAATTGAACAAACCGGAAGCCATCGTATTTGATATGGATGGTACGCTGTTCCAGACGGAAAGCCTGTTATTGCCGGCCTATCATAAAATGTTTGATATCCTGCGCGAAGAAGGGCTGTATTCCGGGCCGACTCCGCCGGAGGAGCGTATTCTGGGCAGCCTTGGCATGCTGCTGGCGCAAATCTGGAAGAATGTAATGCCGGAAGCGGATGAAGCCGTGCACCGCCGGGCGGATGAGCTGCTGCTGCAGCTGGAGATCGAAGGACTGGAAGCCGGAGGGACCCTTCTGTACCCTAAGGTAGTGGAAACGCTGCGTGCGCTTCATGCGCGCGGAGTGAAATTGTTCGTAGCCAGCAACGGGCTGGAGGATTATATTCACAGCATCGTAGTGGTACATGAGCTGAAGGAGCTGTTCGAGGGCTTATACAGTGCAGGCGGACAAGGAACGGCAACCAAGACGGAGCTGCTTGGACTCCTGCTGGACAACCAGAATATCAGCAGTGCCTGGATGGTGGGCGACCGTTCGTCTGACGTGGAGGCGGGCAAGGGCAACGGGCAGACGGTAATTGGCTGCGGCTACGCCGGATTCGGACGGCAGGATGAGCTGAAGGGCTCCGACGTTATTATTTCTTCCTTCGATGAATTAATCGGGCTGTACGACAACAGCACAGCGCAAGACCTGTAAGGAAGCAGATCCCGGAATAGTTTGTACAAAAGCAAGTTCACACGGATGTCTTTACTGCCGGATCACCGGCGTTAAGGACATCCGTTTTGGTATCAGCGGGTACGGGTACGGATAAATCTCGAAATTTCATACCTTTTCTCGAATGTGGACCGTTTCTTTGGGGGTGTGCAAATTTTATACTAATAGTGTAAGCGTTTCACCAGAAGTGAACCTCAGGAGCCCGGCGAAGGCGGGCGCAGAGGCCCGGACAATGTGGATGAGGAGGGATAGGCTTGCACAAGCTGTTTCTGGTTGAAGACGAAGCCCTGATCCGTTCGGGCCTCAAACATTTGATTGAGGAGGTTATCGGCGGCTTTCAGGTGGTGGGTGAAGCAGAGAACGGAAGACTTGCGCTGGAGGCGCTCAAGAGTGTGAAGCCTGATGTTCTGATTACGGATATACGGATGAATGAAATGAACGGTCTGGAGATGATCCGGCGGGTCCGTGACCAGTACCCTGACCTGTACATTCTTATTCTAAGTGGGTATGCCGACTTTGAATATGCGAAGCAGGCGATCAAATACGGCATTAGCGATTATCTGCTGAAGCCGGTTGACCGCACGGAGCTGGCCCAGGCACTGGGGGATTACAGGCGCAAGCACGGAACCCGGAGCGGCCTGGCCGACCAGCCGGAAGAGGGCGGAACAGACCTGAAGGGCAGGCAATTGATCCGTAAAGTGAAAGAACTGGTTGCGCAGCGGCTGGATCAGGAAATTTCACTGCAATATATGGCGGAGCAGGTGCATCTGAATCACCAGTATCTGTCAGTGCTGTTCAAATCGGAAACAGGGCAGAACTTTACGGATTATGTCTCGGAGTGCCGGATGAACCTTGCCAAGCAGCTGCTGAAGGAAACGAATCTCAAAATCTATGAGGTAGCCAAATTATCAGGCTATCTAAGCTCCAAGCATTTCATGGCGGTATTCAAGGACTATACCGGCAGCACTCCCACGCAGTACAGGGAACAGCTGTAATGTAACCGTTAACTTAAAAGGGGAAAAGGAGGAGCAATGATGCGGAAATATGAAGTTGTTGTAGCAGGCGGCGGGGTATCCGGCTCGATCGCGGCCATCGCGGCAGCAAGAGCAGGCGCCGCAACACTGATCATAGAGGCAGGGGGTTTCCTCGGCGGAACTCTAACCGCTGCGGGTGTCGGGCCGATGATGACTTTTCATGCCGGGCATAAGCAGGCTATCCAGGGGATCACTGATGAGCTGATTCAGCGGCTTCAGGCACTCGGCAAATCACCGGGGCATATCCCGGACGCGACCAACTACACTTATTCGGTGACACCGTTCGATGCCGAAGCGATGAAATACGAGCTGGATCTGATGCTGCAGGAGAGCGGAGGCGAGGTGCTGTATCATACGATGCTGGCCGGGGCTGAAGTATCGGGCAGACGCATTGAGTCGCTTACCTTATGCAACAAGGCAGGGCTCAGCCGGATTACGGCAGATGTGTTCATTGATGCTACCGGAGACGGGGACTTGGCTGCCTGGTCCGGAGTGCCGTTCACCAAAGGCCGTGAATCCGATGAGCAGTCGCAGCCGATGACCCTGAAGATGAAGATGAGGGGGGTGGACACGGAGAAGATCAAGGCGTACATCCGGGAGCACCGCGAGGACTTCCCGCGCATGAACCTTGATATCACCGTGATGGACTCTGCGGCCAGATTATCTGTCGCCGGCTTCGACAAGCAGTTCCGGGAAGCCAAGTCGCGCGGTGAGATCAGTATTCCGAGAGAGGATGTGCTGTTCTTCGAGACGAGCAATCCCGGCGAGATTATTATGAACACGACACGTATTCTGGGCAAGGACAGCACAGATCCGTGGAGCCTCAGCGAGGCGGAGATTGAAGGGCGCAGGCAGTGCAGGGAGCTGGAGCTCTTTTTGAAAAAGTATATTCCCGGCTTTGAAGAGTCCGTGGTAGTCTCCACAGGTCCGTCCATCGGTGTCCGCGGCTCCCGCCAGATCAAGGGTGTGTACACACTGACCGCGCAGGATATTCTGTCGGTGAAGCCCTTTGCGGATGTGATCGCCCACTCCGGCTATCCGATTGATATTCACAGCCCGGACGGCGAGGGAACCGCAACGGATCACCTGGAATGGGGGGCGATGTACGCAATCCCTTACCGCTGCCTGATCACAAGCGAAATCGACAACCTGATTGTGGTCGGCAGATGTCTCTCAGCTACTTTTGAAGCCCAGGCGGCTGTACGTACTACGCCAACCGTGGGGGCAATTGGTCAGGCGGGCGGTACTGCGGCGGCATTGGCCGTGAAAGAAGGAGTCCCCGTGCAGCAGGTGGACTATAAGGAACTGCAGCAGACACTCGTGGCGCATGGTGCTTATCTGGAGGTGTAATGGACGGAGCATTGTGCGCAAAAATAATATCGTGTACAGCTTGAACTGTTAATCTTTCGGATTAGCACACCGTGCTCCATGTTAGAGCCGCAGTCTGGTGGCTGTGACGGGACCGCGCCTAAGCTCTAACTGTATTTTGTGCAACTAAAGCGAGCGTTTATGGCGCTGCGAAAGTTTTAATTGCATTTGATACAGTTATAATTCCCCCATATTCCTCAAAAGGGGACTTACCGTTATTTTTAGTTGTACAGAATACAATTATTCCGATAAAACCGGCCCGACTTTTAGTTGTATGAAATACAATTAAATGCTGTGCTGTTGCTGTTGCTGTTGCTGTTGCTGTTGCTGTTGCTGTTGTTGCTGTTGCTGCTGCTATAACTATTGCTGTTGCAGCTATAGCTCTGTTACTAGCTTCTTGCACCCCGCGTTGGTTGCCCTCATGACCGGGAAGCGCGGAGTTGATACGGAGGTGATCATTTCAAGATTAATGTACACCGTTCTTTTGATTCCAAGATGGCTTGGTTTCCGTTGGTAATGAAGCACAATAATTCATATAACAACGTATATTCAACAAATTATTAGGAGGAATTGGTTTGGAAACTGTGCAAATTATCGGCATTTTACTTGTATTCATTGTGTTTGTGGGCCTGATGATGACCCGCAAGCTGACCACGCTGCTCGCCCTGCCGATGATGGCGATTCTGCTGGCGGCCATCGCGGGTATCCCGCTTCTGTCCGATAACCCGGATACCTTCACCATCACCAAGGGTGTGCTCGCAGGCGGGGCCATGAAGCTGTCTACCGCCATCGCCGGATTAATCTTCGGCGCCTGGTTCGGCCAGATTCTCAGCAAGGTCGGCATCACGAAGACCATTATCCGTAAGGCTGCGGAGCTGGCCGGTGACAAGCCGCTGGCGATTGCCATTATCTTTTTCCTCGCCGCGTCTGTAATCTTCTCGGCTGCCAACGGGCTGGGCATGGTCATTCTCGTCGGAACGATTGCTATTCCCATTATGCTCACCGCCGGTCTTAAGCCGTTCGTCAGCGGCCTTGTTGTCCTGCTGGCCAATGCGGTCGGCGTCGTCTTCAACGTCTCTACCTGGGCGATTTATACCGATGTGCTTAAGGTGCCGACCAACACGATTGCTTCGTATTCACTGATCTGCGCTATTCCGCTGATTGTCATTGCCTTGATTATGATCGTCTACTATACCCGCAAAGACGGCAAGGTCCGCCGCGCCTGGGCCATGCCGCTCAAGCCGGAATTCCAGGCTCAGGATACCAAGAACGTAAGAGCCATTGCGCTGATCAGCCCGCTTGTTCCGGTGCTGCTGGTATTTTTCCTGAAGGTTGATATTGTCTCTGCAGTCTTCATGGGGGCGGTTGTCACATTGCTGCTCGCAACACCCAAGCGTCCGATCCATGTGCTGTCGAGTGCGCTGGTGGAAGGGATTCAGGATGTGGCTGGTGCCCTCGGGCTGATGATCGGGATCGGGATGCTGCTCAGCGCGGTAACCGCACCTCCGGTGGCGCTATTGATTCAGCCGCTGATCGAAGGCATTATTCCAACCAGTCCGCTGATGTACATTCTCGTCTTCACTTTGCTGTCTCCGCTTGCGATTTACCGTGGACCGCTCAACGTATGGGGACTCGGCAGCGGAATAGCGGCACTGATTGTCGCCGGAGGGATGGCCCCCGTTGCAGCCATGCTGGCACTGCGTATCGTGAGCAATCTGCAGGCTGTCAGCGATCCGACCAACTCGCACAATGTCTGGATTGCCGACTACACCAAGACGGATATTATTGAAACCCTGCGCAAGACACTGCCATGGATGTTCGCGGCTGTGATGATTTCGATGATTATCGCGGGTCTGACCGTTTTCTAGATTAAGTTCTGGTTAGGCGAATACGGATTGCAGATTAGAGACATAAGCTTCATGGAGAGGAGAACCTGCTATGAACAATAAACAAATCAGGATCGGCATCGATGTCGGAGGAACCTTCACGGATGCCGTTGCGATAGACAATGAGACCTTTGAGGTGCTGTCCAAGGTCAAAATGCCCACAACGCATCACGATGAACGCGGAGTCGCCAGCGGGATTGTGCAGATCATTCAGCGGATCATGAGCGAGAACGGCATTCTTCCCGGTGATATCAAGTTCATCGCCCACGGGACGACGCAGGCCACCAACGCCTTGCTCGAAGGAGACGTAGCCCGTGTAGGTATCGTGGGGATGGGCACGGGCCTCGATGCCCGCAGTGCCCGCTCCGAGACTAATGTGGCGAATATCGAGCTGGCTGCCGGTAAATATCTTACCACCTATCACAAGTTCATTGATTCGAAGGAACTGACACCGGAAACCATCGATGCGGCGATTGATCAGCTGCTTGCCCAGGGGGCAGAGGTTATTGTGGCCTCGGAAGCCTACAGTGTCGATGATCCGGCCAACGAGCTGAGAGTGATGGAAGCGGCGCGCAGCCGGGGAGTGTACGCTACCGGCGGACATGAAATCTCCCAGCTCTATGGACTGAAGACGCGGACCCGCACAGCGGTCGTCAATGCGAGCCTGATTCCGAAGATGATGGAGACCGCCAATATGACTGAGCAGGCCGTCAAAGAAGCGGGGATTACCTCCCAGCTGATGATCATGCGCTGCGACGGCGGTGTCATGAGCATCGATGAGGTGCGCAAGCGTCCGATCCTCACTATGCTGTCAGGGCTGGCGGCCGGTGTCGCCGGCGCCCTGATGTATGAGAAGATATCGGACGGCATTTTCTTCGAAGTCGGCGGAACCAGCGTAGATATCTCCGTGATCAAAAACGGTAAGGTGATGATTGAGAATGCCCAGGTAGGCGGACATAAGACGTATCTGCGTTCACTGGATGTACGGACACTCGCCGTTGCCGGGGGCAGTATGATTCAGATCGGCGGAGGCAAGATCACGGATGTCGGACCGCGCAGCGCGCATATCGCCGGTCTGGAATACGAATGCTTCACCGGTAAGGAGAATCTGGAGCAGGCTACCATCGGACTCGTCAGTCCGCGCCCGGGTGATCCAGATTACGTCACCGTCCGGGGTGCGGGAGGACATGAATATGCACTGACCCTGGCGGGAGCGGCGAATCTGCTGAACCATGTGCCGGAGGAGGATTATGCCCGCGGGAATATGGAAAGCACACGGATTGCCTGGCAGGCGCTGGGTTCCCGGCTCGGCATGTCTGCGGAAGACGCAGCAAGGGCGGCAATGGATATTGCCATCCGCAAGGTGATGGCGGTAGTGAATCAGATGATCAGCGATTATGAGCTGGACACCGGGTTTGTTACGCTGGTGGGCGGCGGCGGGAGCGGAGCTGTGCTCGTTCCGGCGATGGCGGCGAGTGAAGGCTTCAAGCACCAGATCGCCAATAATGCGCCGTATATCTCCACGATCGGCGTTGGGATGGCAATGGTCCGCGAGCAGATCGAGAAGACTGTGGTCGGTGCGACAGAGCGGGATATCAAGCTGATCCGGGCGGAGATTATGGAGAAAATCGTCCAGTCCGGAGCGAATGAAGCTACGGTTGACGTGACGATCGAAATCGATTCGCAGCGCAATATTCTGCGGGCCATCGCCACCGGCTCGACCGAGCTGCGCTCGAAGGATCTGGCCAGCCGCGAGGTGCCCGTGAATGAGCTGATGCGGACGGCGGCGGAAGCGCTGGGCCAGCCGGCTGACCAGACGGAGCTGAAGGCGGCCTCCGGCAGATGGTTCCTGTTCGAGTCCAGTGAGATCAAGAAGTCCATGTTCGGGCTGGTGAAGAAGAAGCTCAGCCATGTCGGTGTATTGGACCGCGAGGGCGTGGTGCGCTTCAAGAAGACGAATGCGTATCATCTGGCTTTTTTGAAGAAGAATATGACCGACCGGTTTGCCTCGTTCCTGGAGGAGAATACAATCTATTCAGACGCTAATGCGACGATCCCGAAGACCTTTGTCTTCTATAAGGAGAAAATGCTCGATCTGACCGGGATGCAGACCAAGGAGCAGCTGTTCTCCATTCTCGAAGTGGAAACCCAGCTGCTTGAGGACAACAGCGAAATGCTCGCTGTCGTCTATCAGTAGGAGGTGCATAGGGTGATGAAGACAGCTGCGCGTACACTGCCAAGCGATGATGTGCTGGGATATGCCGAGCTCAAAAGTGATCTGCTGTTCCACAGAATACCGCACAGCAAACGGCGTTATTATGTAGAGCGCCCGCTGGCGATCGGCAGGGAGCAGGCCACTTCTTTCAAAGCCCGTTATGGCACGGATGTCGGGGCCATCTGCCGGGACCGCGGAATCAGCGTCAATCTCAATGAACGGCAGGGCACCATCGGGCAGATCCGCTTCCGTGCCCAGATTGAGCTGTCGGCCAAGGAGCGTGCCATTACACTGTATAAATCGTCCATGGAAGAACTGCGGCAGTGTGCCGGTGTGCTGCTTCCCGGCCGTTCCTTCACGCTGAAGGAAATCACAGACATCCATCTCGCGCATGAGCTGTTCCACGATCTGGAGTTCACGGAGCTGGGATACACCAACAAGCGGCTTGACGACATCAGCAGCCTCTCCCTGGGTCCGCTGCGCATCCGGGCCAGCGTGACCAAGACCTCGGAGATCGCCGCGCATGCATTCAGCCGTTATCTGCTGGATCTGCCCTGCCTGCCGAATCTACTGGACTACGCTTATATGATTCACAGCGGCACGCTGACTGCTGCTGAATTCTGGAGGCAGACGGACGTTTGGTCCGGGGAGCTTGAGAACAGCTGACCCGGATTTACTGTGCGGCACTCTCCCGCATGCCGTTTCACCTTCCTTCACAGGAGCAGACAGCAACCCTAAGAGGTGTGCTGTCTGCTGTATTTTTGTAGAGGAAGTATTGCGCCAGCCAGGGAGAACGTCTCTGACTTCGGACTCGAATTATGCTATGTTGGAGTGGGTATCCAGAGTTTGGGGAGGCTGTCCGCATGCCATTCAGAAAAGGTTCAAACCAATCTATATATGTGCCGCTGCGCACCAAGTTTATCGTATTGTTCTGCCTGCTGATTACGATTCCGTTTCTCGTGATCGGCACCATAAGCTATAAGAAATATACTGCGGGTGTGGAGCGCAGCACTGTGGAGCTCTCCAATCAGGTTGTGAGCCAGATTAATATCAATCTGGAGCATTACATTAAGGAACTGGACCGGCTTACACTTACGCCGCTGTACGATGAGGATATGATGCAGATTCTCCGCAAGCACAGCAGCAGCAGCGGCTCGGCGAACACCTATTTAACTACGGATGAGACGCTGAAGATGAATCTGTTTATTTCTTCGCTGGCTTTTGACCGGGGGGAGATTGAGAGCATTCTGGTGTTCACCAATGACGGGGGAATCTTCAGTAATCTGGACCAGAGCGTCAGGAAGCGGTGGGACCGCAGCATGGCAGACTGGATGGAGGCGGTTGAACAGGAAGACGGTGGTCTTGCCATCCTTCCGCCGCATGCTGCGGCCTATTATACAGAGGCGAAGCAGGGGATTATCTCCGTGGCCCGGGTTATCCGTGAGCCCTATACGAATGACAAGCTGGGGATCGTCAAGGTGGATCTGACGGCGCGGGGGTTCGGTTCAATTGTATCCACGGTGCGTTCGAGCGGGAGCGGTCTGCTGCAGATTACCGGCAAGGAACAGGTCATGCTGTACTCAGGGCCAGACGGGCTTCCCGATTCAAGTGAATCCTATATTACAGCCTCTGCCCGCTCTTCTTATACGGGACTTAAGGTGACCTCGCTGATTCCGCGGACGCAGCTCCGAGAAGACGCACGCGAGCTAACGAATTCTACCTTGATTGTCTCCATCATAGCCCTGATGGCTGCTTATGCGGCGGCGATTCTACTGTCGAACCGCCTGATTAAGCCGATCGCCCATCTGCAGTCGAAGATGCGGCAGGTGAAGCGGGGGCTGTTCCTGGAGCGGGCTACGGTCACTACAAGCGATGAAATCGGGCAGCTGACCGAAGGCTTCAATACGATGATCGGCGAGATCGACCGTCTGGTCAAAGAGGTCTATGAGACCCGGCTGAAGGAACGGGAGGCCGAGCTGCTGGCGCTGCAGAGCCAGATTCATCCGCATTTTTTGTACAATACCCTGGAAATGGTGAACATGCTGGCCCTTCAAGGCAATACCCGGGAACTCTCGGGTGTGGTGACCAGTCTCGGGAAGCTGCTGCGCTATACGGTCGGCCGCCAGGAGCAGATGGTGTACGTTCTGGATGAGGTTAGATTCGTAGAAGCGTATCTGCGAATCCAGGGTATGCGTCTTGGAGACAAGCTGCAGGCTGTAATCCATATTGATTCTTCCTTCGATTACTGCGTGGTGCCGAAGCTGATTCTGCAGCCGCTGATTGAGAATGTTATCGAGCATGCCATGGGCCAGGACAAGCTGCAGCTTGCCCTGACGGCTTCGGTGGAAGAGGAAGACTTGGTGCTGTCCGTCAAGGATGATGGTCTTGGCATAACCGGTGAACGGATGCAGGAGCTTAAAGAACAGCTGTATCAGAATAAATCCCGGCCCGGTATGGAGACGGAGCAGGGCGGCTTCGGCCGGATTCAAAAGGGTTTTGCGCTGCGCAATGTCCATCAGCGGCTCCGGCTGCTCTATGGAGAGCCTTACGGATTAACTCTTGAGAATACGGCAGAGCGCGGGGTAACGGTCTCACTGCGGCTGCCGATGAACTGGGAAGCCATGAACAATGCCGGACCCGCGGGGGACAGGCAGGAGGAGGATTAATGATGCGGACAAGGCTGCTAAGCCTTATGATAGCGGTGTTAATGACTGCGGGCTGCTCTTCAGGGGCAGGAAGAGGGGCGTCTGACGGGAAATCCGTGGACGGTGAAGAAGCAGGAGCAAGTAAGGCGGCTGCTGTGCAGGAGCCTGTGAAGCTGAAGTTCAGCATCTGGGGCAACGATGCGCAGAAGGCAATGGTTGAGGGCCTGGTGGATGAATATGAACTGCTCCATCCCGGGATGGAGGTAGAGATCATGACGATCCCTTTTGCTGATTATCAGCAGAAGCTGTCGATCATGCTGGCCTCCCGTACCGCACCCGATGCCGGCTGGCTGGCGGAGCGGATGATTCCCCAGCTGCTGGAATCGGGCCAGCTGGTGGACATTGCAGCAGAGGTCAAAGAAGACAACGGATATAACTTCGCGGATATTTATCCGTCTACACTTGACATCTTCAAGCGGGAGGATCGAGTGTACGGAATCCCATTCTCTACACCTCCGGTGCTGATCTATTACAATAAGGACCTGTTTCTTGAGAAGGGTCTGAAGACGCCAACCGAGCTCTATAAGGAAGGGAAATGGAACTACGAGGAGTTTCTCAAGGCCGCACGCAGCCTCACTGATCCGCAGCGCGGCATCTACGGTGTGAAGCTGGTCCGCGACTGGAACAACTGGTCGGATGCGCTGCTCCCGCTGTTCTGGTCGCATGGCGCCGAGCTTTTTGACGGCAGTGCGACGGCTTTTGCGCTGAATTCTCCCGCAGGGAGCGAGGCGCTGCAGCTCTACAGTGATATGATGTTCAAGGATAAGGTACATCCGCTTCCGGGCGATGAGCTGACCTTCGACAGTGGCCGGGTCGGGATGTACACGGACCGTTACAGCTATACCTCGAAGGCCCGTGCGGTTACTGACTTTGATTGGGATATCGCTCCAATGCCGGCAGGTGTTAAGGGGACTGGAACTTCGCTGGGTTATGCTGGAGTCTCTGTATTCGAGACGAGACATCCGGCCGAAGCCGCGGAATTCCTGAAGTTCATCACCAGCGCAGAAGCCATGAGTGTTACCGCGCAATATTTCGTACCCTCCCGGCGATCCGTGCTTGAATCAGATGTCTTCCTGAGAGCGGCTTCCAAGCCTTCGCCGGAGAGCATCCAGCTGGCCGTGCTCGACCAGATCGCGGATGCCCGGATCGCGCCAGGCCATAAGAATTGGCAGCAGATTGATACGAAGATCCAGAGGCTGCTGGACGGGCTCTACACGCAAAGCTCTACCGTGGACGGGCTGCTCGGACAAATGGAGCTTGAGGTGGGCCCGCTAATGAAATAGGATAAGGAATTCGTACACGATAAGGACCGCCTTCTGCCCCGCAAAGTACCTGAGTAATCATCGAAGCTACAGCCCCACTTTGTGGGGTTATTTTGCATGGCGTGGATAGGGACCGGTTTGAGTAACGCGACTGCTGCAGGCAACGGGTTGAATGCGAATTCGCTTAGACTTGATGCAAAATCCTGCATGAAATGCAACAATTCTCCTGTTAAATCGGCTATAACTCAAATTTGTTGTATAAAAGACAGGAATTTCTTCTCCACTAAGCCGATATATGAAATAATCCTGTATTTCATACAACAATCCTCCCGGGCACCCGATTATCACTGAACAATGCTGCATGCATACAACAATTCGTAACTGTCCGCACGCGTGAGCTGAGCTGCTGACTTGCATGCCCGGAACGTACGGGGCGGATATTTGCCTAAAGATCGTTTATACTGAGTTTACATACGAATTTTATTTTTATAGCAGCGCTAGAGAGTGCAGACATGGAGGTTTGATCGCTTGGAATTATTTGAATATATTTTGCTGATGCTCGCAGCGGTCTCGTTGTCCAATCTGGTGAACCGGTTTATCCCCTCGGTTTCCGTGCCCATCATTCAAATTGTGCTGGGGATGGCTTTGACCTGGCTGCCTTTGCATTTTGAACTGACATTGAATCCAGAGCTGTTTCTGCTGCTCTTCATTGCCCCCTTATTGTTTAATGACGGCAGGCTTGCGGATAAAGTGGCGTTATGGAAGCTGAAGAAGCCCATTTTGCTGCTCGCGCTGGGACTGGTCCTCCTGACGGTAGCTGTCCTGGGTTACTTCCTCCATTGGCTGCTGCCTATACTGCCGTTAGCTGCGGCGTTTGCCCTGGCAGCGGCACTTGCCCCTACGGATGCCATCGCTGTAGGCGCGTTGGAGCAGAAGGTCAAAATCCCGCATCAGACGATGCAAATTCTCGAAGGGGAATCTTTGATCAACGATGCTTCAGGTCTGGTATCCTTTCAGTTTGCCGTGGCCGCTATGGTCACCGGGGCATTCTCCCTCAGAACAGCCAGCCTGAGCTTCATTACCATTTCACTCGGCGGTGTCGTGCTGGGGCTGCTGCTCACGCTGATTAAATACGGGATAGTCAGATGGCTGCGCAGACTCGGGATGGAGAACGTTACGTTACATATGCTGATTGAGATTCTGACCCCATTTGCGATTTTTATGGCGGCAGAGGAGCTGGGGGTTAATGGAATCCTGGCCGTTGTCAGCGCAGGTATTGCCCATTCCTTCGGATATAAGCAGATGAATCCCGAGGTGGCTAAGCTGAGCATCGTGTCCAAAAGCACCTGGTCCGTCATTATCTTCGTCTTGAACGGCCTGGTCTTCCTGCTGCTGGGTACACAGCTGCCGGAGATCATACAGACTGTCTGGAACAATCCGGATATCGGGAACTTCCAGGTAATCCTGTACACGTTATTATTAACAGCGGCTGTTCTTGGCCTGCGCCTGATCTGGATGCTGATTATGGATATTCCCGAAGGGGAGGAGCCGCGGGGACACTGGAAGCTGGAGTTCAAGAAAGCCCTCATTCTCACGCTGTCAGGAGTCCGGGGAACGATCACACTCGCGAGTACGATGTCACTGCCGTTTTTCCTGGATGACGGTACCCGGTTTCCGGCCAGGGATCTGATTATTTTCCTTGCGGCGGGTGTGATACTCTGGACCCTGCTGGCCTCCAACTATCTGCTGCCGCTGCTGCTCGGCAAAGAAAATGAAGCAGAGCATAATGCCGAAGAGGTGGAGGCCAAGATCGAAATTCTGCGCAATGTAGTTTCCGGTCTAAACGATCAGGCTACGGATCATTCAAGAATGGCTCTGAGCCACTTGATCAGCACCTACACTTCAAGAATCCGCATGCTGAAGAAAAATGAAGCTGCAGAGGAAATGGAGCGGATGCTGGGTGTTACATCGCTCAAGTGGCAAAGAGAGTACACCCTGACTGCGATGAAGCAGCGGGAGGTGAACCCGTACACGGCCTACCGTTATCTGAACCGGCTGAACAAGCAGCTATTCATGCACACCCGTGATCCGGAATACAGGAATGACCTGGTTCCAATCAAAAGCTGGGAAGAGATTGTAGGGGTGATTCAGCAGGTTCGTCTAAGCGGACAGGAACGGCGTGAGGAATGGAACCGGCTGCAGTCGGCCAATTTTGCATACGTCTTGAAGAAGCTGATAGAGCTGCAAAGTAGGGGGGAGACCGAACCCGAAGCGGTCAGCGCCCTGATCATGCGTTATGAACGGGCGCAGATGAGATTGACACGTACGGAGTCACTTTCCTCCACCAAACGGGAGTTTGAAGAGGCTCTGCAGGAGCTGTCCAGAGCAGGGATTCAGCTGGAGCGTGACAACATTCAGCTCATGTACGAGAGCGGACGCATTACCAGAGCTAGCATGAAGGAAATGAAACGTGATATTCTGTTTATGGAATATGAATTGAGGGAAGAAATGGGCTAGGCAGCGGGAATGAAAAAATTTCCGGAAGGATGCGGGGATGAAGAATCTGGCGGTTCTAATTACAAAGGCATTGATAAGTACAGCAATCCTTATTTCACTGCATTTGTTACTGATTTATGTACTGGGTATTCGGATCGAGGGCTGGAATCATGCCGTTTTATCAGACTTGGAACAAGTTTACGCCATTCCAGTCATTCTTGTATGTATCAATTATATTATTTTTTTTCGGGTTAATATTCTGAAATACAAACTCATTTGGTGGCTTGCCAACCTGGTGCCGGGATTTATTTTTTTAAGTGTATCTAGAGTAACTTATGATGCAAGTAAAGCTGAGGAAGATTTTTTGGGTCTGTTTGGTTATGATTTTCAATTGATTGCACTTCTTCCCTTCATTTACTTTGTTCTTCAGCTCTTCCTGCTGTATGTTTGGAAAGTGGAGCGGAGAAATGATCAAGACAAGTATTAAGGCTGATATTCCACAAGGAGATGAACATATAGAGTATGCGAAAACAAATCGTGGCGGGTACATGTGCAGTTGTTGCGGCCATCGGAATCTTTATTTATGCCGGAAGCGGTGAACGAAACACGGCTGACGTTGAAGGGGGACAGGGCAGCAGCCAGCCGGTTAGTCAGGCCGCTGTTCAGGACATTAAGCAGATGGTGTCTGATTACAGCTCGCGCACGTTGACGTCCCAGTCCGCCTCCATTACCTCCACCCAGCTCATCGTGGACAGCGGCGGTCCAAATGAAGTCACCTATGATTTGCCGGAGAACGAATTCTTTCTGTCGGTTGCCCCGTATGTGCAGAAGACGCATCCGTGTGCAACACACAGCCTGACCGGCTGCCAGGGGGAAATGGCGGGTCAGGAATTTTATGTATACATTGAAGACGCCGAAGGCAAGGAAGTGATGAAGCAGACCTTGAAGTCCCAGCCTAACGGGTTCATCGACCTATGGCTCCCGCGCGACCAGAAGCTTCAGATCACCGTCACGCATGACGGGAAACAAGCCATGACCGAAGTATCCACCTTCGAGAGCGATGACACCTGCCTAACCACTATGCAATTAAGTTAATCTATTTCTATTAGTTTACGGTCTAAGCCGTCTTCCGGGTTCTGCTATTCAGCGGCAGGGAGGCGGCTTTTTGCTGTGATCATTTACTGAACAAAATACAACATTTTTCTCGTGAGATCGATCGAAATACAACAATTCGCCCAAACACAGGGGTAACTGGTAATCAGAATTGTATTCCGTACAACAATTATGCCTATTCTTTGAAGGCTAGTCTTATGACATGGTTGACGGCCTGCCGAAATTCAAGCAGGAAATTATGGGCTTGAAGCTTAAGGACAACAACGCCCTACAACGATTTCATCAGCCAGATGGACAAAGTCGGTGCGGAGAATGCCGAGAAATTGATGTATCAGCACCACCTGAGGATATGTCAGAAGAAGGGTGTTTAATCTTGTTGATCTACACAAATCACAGGGAGAATCCGATAACTTGGGGTAAAGGGAAAATATTCAATAGATTCCTGATATTATATCTTGCTGATGAGGAACAGTGACCAAGTCTAAGGAGCGGAATATGATTATCAGTTTGATATTTGTTGCTTTAAGCGGATTAATGGGAGTGGGAATGTACTTTCTAGTCATCGGCATAGTCTTTTCTGCTGGCGGAGGCGGTTTATTTTGGGCAGCAACCGACTATAATCAACTGTCGTTTTATATTGTCCTTTTGTTAGTGTGCCTGGTAATCTGTTTTTTCTTTGCAAAACACTTATTAGAGAAGAACCTTCATCTTTTGCTTCTGATCTGTTTTAGCACGATAATGCTCTTATTCTTACTTGCGCCTTGGCTTACATAACTAGAGATTTATTCAAATAATAATCATTTTGCCTAATACATGTTAAAGCAAGGGAGAAAAACAATGAAGAAATCTATAAAGGCGGTACTCCAAGCCATTCTATATATACTGGCAGCAATTGCAATACATTTGATATTAATTTACTTTCTTGGGATCAGGATAGAGGGAGGAGGGGGAACAGAGTTAATATTTTTACTGTGTAAAACGTACATCCTTCCCCTCGCCATGTGCTTTCTCAACGGTGTATTGTTTATCTAAAAAAGCTGAGAATACTCCACCCTCGATAGGGTGGGGATGAATCAGTAGTTTTCGATTTCAAGACGAACGTATGTGCTATAATATGGATGAGATCACTAAAAGGAGGTGTTGCACATGCTCGTGTCTGCGCAGGAGGTTTCTTCGAAACACCTGGTTCATCAAGCCTATAAATATCGGATCTACCCCAATACAGAGCAACAGCAACTCATTCGTCGAATGTTTGGCTGCTGCCGTTTTGTGTTCAATTACTTCTTGGGAGCTTGGAATCAAAGCTATGCGGAAACGGGAAAAGGCTTGTCTTATCACGCTTGTGCGACACAACTCCCCGGTTTAAAAGCACAATACGACTGGCTGAAAGAAGTCGATAGCATCGCTTTGCAGTCGGCTGCTCGTCATGTGGCGGATAGCTTTGATCGTTTTTTCAAGAAGCAAAATCAAGCGCCACGCTTCAAGAGCCGAAAGCATCCGATTCAAAGTTACACGACCAAATTCACCAACGGGAATATCGCCATGGAGGGCAGTCGCTTGAAGCTCCCCAAACTCGGCTGGATACGTTTTGCAAACTCCCGGAAGCTGGAAGGCCGGATATTGTCCGCTACCGTTCGTAAAAACGCCAGCGGGAAATTTTTCGTCTCGCTCGTTTGCGAAGTTCAAAAGAACCCTCTGCCCCAAGTGGATACACCTATTGGCATCGACTTAGGCTTGAAAGAATATGCAGTATGCTCAAACGGCGAACATATCGCCAATCCTCGCTTTTACCGTCAATACGAGAACAAGCTGGCGCTTTGGCAGCGGCGGATGGCTCGGCGTACTCCGGGCGGCTCCAACTGGAAGAAAGCAAGGCAGCATATCGCTCGTATTCACGAACGCATTGCCAATAAACGAAATGACTTCCTCCACAAGCTGACCACGAGACTGATTCGTGAAAACCAAACGATTAGTATCGAACATCTGCGTGTGGCGAATATGATTCAGAACCCCAAGTTTTCAAAATCCATTGCTGATGCGTCTTGGGGCGAGTGGGTGCGACAGCTGACGTATAAAGCGAAATGGTATGGACGAAATCTTCGGATCGCCGACACGTTTGAGCCGACCAGTCAGCGTTGCCATGTGTGTGGCACGATCCACCCCGAGGTGAAGAACCTGTCCATTCGGGAATGGACGTGTACGCCCTGCGGGACGATCCATGACCGTGACGAAAACGCCGCTCACAATATTGAACAAGTAGCGGTTTAACCCCCACCTAACCAAACGATAGAATTCAAGATTTCCCTAGCGTCAAAAATGTAAAACTGCGGGAACGCAGGGATCGCTTGCTCCATAAGAAGAGGGTACTCTTCTGTTCGCAAGAATCCGCCACTTCAAGCGTTAGCTAAGTGGGGGAGAATTCAATACAATGCCGAAGTATTCGGCTGAAATAATCTATCTGCTTCCAATAGGTATTATAATCATCCAATTAATCATGACTATATATTATCTTATTAATGTAAGAGTAATGGAAAAGAATATAAGGGGCCTATCGTGAGGTGATATGTATTTGAAGAATAAATTTGTTACTGGAATAAGGGCAGTTTCACAAGTGTTTTTTATCGCAGTGGTGCATTTATTTGTGATTCATTTTCTGAATATCAAAGCAGAGGCGTGGGACGAGGCAGCGGTACGACAAGCAATCATAATATATTCTGTTCTATTCATTATTCTGTATGTAACCTGCATGATGTCATTAGTAACAAGAAGAGTTAGATATAACTTACTTTGGTTTTGTGTAAGTACTATTCCTAGTGTTGGTTTTCTGTTTCTTCTTCATAAAGATAAAGTAAGTGAGCCTGCTGAATATGGTTTTATAGATTTGAAATTTGATAGCGGATTATTTGAATTGGTCATGATTTTCCCTTTTTACTATTTGGTAATACAAATAATTTTAGTTGTAGCACTATGGGTGTTGAAATTCCCTAAAAGGTACGAAGAAACATGATTGCCGCACCTGTTGTGCTAGGGGTATAATTAACTCAGACGAAGAACGTCCCAAGCTGCTGCTGGCAGAGGGGCGTTCTTTTTTTGCGTAAATGAGAGAGGGAGGTAACTGAATATGGAATTTGAAAACGCACATCAGCTGCTAATGGACCAGCATTTATCGGTCAGAACAGGGGAGCGCAGAGGCCGGCTGGCACGGGGGCATCAATATGCCGAGAAGCTATTCCTGCAAAATGTCTGGTGGCCGCTGTTCGGCAATCTGGATCATCTGCATCCTGAATATGAGGACCGGGATACCTTTTTGAATGGACTGGGCTGGAGAATTATACATTTCTCCTTCGATGATGTGCAGAACCGTCCTGAGATCTGCCGCATGCTGCTGCAAATGATCATTGCCCCTTCATTGATCCGGGTTCCGTCCGGGCAATCCCTCTCCCCGCAGGACAAGGAAATTGTTAAACTGGCTTGGAGCCTGGACAAGGGACTACGTCCCAAGGACGTGATGCTGCAACACCATCTGAACTTTCGGACGGCGCGTAAGCAGCTGCAGGAGCTGGTACGTAAAGGTCTGCTCCGTCCGGTGATGCAAAATTCATATATTTGTTATTACGAGCCGGTGCAGGGAGTACCCGATATGTTCCTGTAGTTGTTCCTGTAGTGGTTCGTGTAGTTGTTTCTGTAGCTGTTTATGTAAGTGCTGATGCATTGGCCCGGAAAAGAGCTTTGAGTATTCAAGTTGGTTTTGTGAGTTAGGGAGTCTGTTTGGAATGAGGTGTTGTCTCAGAGCTCCAGCCTATAGCGGCTAATGGGATTCTTAAGCTCGCGGATGTACAGGATAAAATGTTGTATGAAAGAGTCAATTTCATAATTCCAAACCCTTGCTGGGACTGTTTTTTTTAGGCATAGAAAAAGGAGTACCTCCCCAAGTTCTCGAAGATATAGGCGACCAAACCAACACCCGAGAACGAAAAGAGGTAATCCCTATCTATTCCATTCGACAAGAAGAACTGTTTTCCTTCAAGGAATTGTTCCTGATGCGCCCGGAAGATAAATACAGCCAAATCTTTGAACACTTAGATCTCGCCAAGGTTCTGCACGTTCTTCGGAAAAAGAACAACCGGGGCCGGCCCGAACAACTGAATGTACCTGCCATGATCTATTCCTTGCTCATCGCTAAAATGGAGAACATCGAGTTTGTTTCTTCCCTGGTCTGGCGTCTTACCCATAGCGAAGAGTTTCGGGCGCAGTGCCGATTTACCGGCTCCGATAATATCCCGAGCGAATCTTCGTATTCCCGTTTGATTCATGCGCTGGAGCACACGGGGATGCTTGAAAAACTGCAGGATACCTTGGTGACCTCTGCCCTAGAAGAAGGCTTTGTAACCGGCACACATATTGCCGTGGATTCCTCCATGGTCGAGGCTTGGGATTGCCAATTTAGCGAATCGGCCGCCAAGCGCCGTGCGGCTCGCCGAGGGCAAAAGCCAAATGAGGCTCCAGGAGCCCAGCAACTTCAGTTCAAACTTCCCGAGCCTGAGCCTGAGGCGGCTGTGAACGAACCACCGAAGAAACCCGTCTACGACAAGCGTGGACGTCCAACGAATGCGGCAAGGGAACGCCGGCGTCAGGAACAGGAAGCATATGACCAAAGTCTCGGACCGTTTCAGAAAACCATTGAAGCGATGTTACCTTACACGTATGACGAACTGCTGGCCGCGCTGCCCCGGCATGCCGCGCGTTGTGACAAGAAAAATACGAAGGGTCGAATGACGAGCTACTACGGTTTCAAGGCGAATCTGCTCGTCGATACGGACTGCCAGTATATCTTGAGCGGCCTCTTTAGTTCGGCGAATCCGAATGACCAGCGCATGGCCGTTATTCTTCTCAAAGGCCTGCCCCTGAAGTTTCCCACACTGAAGGTAAAGCATATCTTGGGCGACAAAGGGTACGACTGCGCGTCTATCTACCAGTTGATTCATTCGTTAGGTGCCTATCCGGCGATTCCCATGATTCACCGCAAAGATCCGCCCGAGGGAATGAACGTGGACTACACGCCGGTATGCTCCCAAGGACATGCCTACCGCTACGACAGTTTTGATGCCAAGTACGAAACGCTGAAGTATACCCAGCCGAGCGAGTGCAAAGGCTGCCCACTACTGGGTTCCGGATGCCAAAAGGTGTTTAAAATCCGCATCCAAACGGATTTGCGTAAGCATACCTATCCCGCAAGAGGGAGCGAAAGCTTTACAGAGCTGTACAAAAAGCGTACGGCAGTGGAACGTGTTTTTGCCTATCTCAAAGAGTATTTTGGCATGAAACGCACACGTCACCGCGGCGTACGGGCAAGTGTCGATTTCCAGCTCAGTACACTAGCTTACAATCTTAGTAAGTTTGCATTGGACAAGTTGAACAAACAGTTGAGCAAATCCCAGCAAGTAGCCTAATTTTCTAAAAAATGACCTCCGAAATACAACAATTATTACAATAATCGGCTTGGTGGAGGAGAATTGCTGCATTTCGGTTCGGCCCCTTAATTATGGAGTCATTCTCTTGAAATCTCTGGTTCTTGCAGTTTCTTAAAGTGAGATGTTTACCTCTGCCACTTGGCCTGCTCTCCATGCCGCATGGTATTGGTTAGGACTCAATCGGTTTAAACTGCCGTGAAAGCGGCGTTCGTTGTAAAATTCAATGTACTCCGTGACAGTCTCGTAGGCTTCTTCAAAGGTTTCAAAGTACATTTTGCTGTAGAGATCTCGTTCTAAAATGCTGTGGAAGGACTCAATATATGCATTCATATTCGGCGTTTTAGGCGGAATCCGTTCATGAATCAAAGGTTCATCCGGGTCCATACACATCTCTGCAAAAGCATGACTGAGAAATTGAGGACCATTGTCTGAGCGAAGAATAGGCCTAGCCCCTCCAGGCTGTATACGGGCCTTCAACGCCTGCTTAATGGTCGTGCAGATCTCCTTTGCACTGCAACTTGCACCCAAGTGGTAGCCGACAATACAGCGGTCAAACACATCAATCATGTCAAAGATAAAAAAGAAGCGGTCGTAGCCATGAATGTATCCGTACTTAATATCTATTTGCCAAAGTTGGTTGGCTCCGGTAACCACGCGGTTTTGGGCAAGCCGTCTTGGATATCTCACTTTCTTGTCAGGTTTCTTTTGGAGCAGCCCTAGCTTTTTACAAAGCCGGTAGGCCTTCTTGTGGTTCAGAATTAAGTCATGCTGGATGTAGAGGGCATGCGCTAAGTTACGGTAACCGTAGCCGTGTTCCTCGCCTGCAACGAGTTCGCTAAGCCATTCTTCGATCTGCTCGTCGCTGACCTTCTGGCCGTCTTTCGTCAACGAATACGCTGGGATCGGTCTTCCGGCTGTCCCTAAGCTTACCGTAGATTTGGTGTTCTCCTTTTGACGCTGTTTGCGGGCATAGTAGGTCGATTCCAGCACACCCACCAGCCGAAGTACCACCGATACCGCATAGCCCCGCTTAATGCTTTCATCGGCTATTTCAAGTCTGTCTTGTAAGCGGGGTTGGTCTTTTTTAGCAGTTCACGCAGGAGTTCGATCTCCAAATCCTTTTCGCCCAGCAGTTTAATCGCAGTGTCCATTTTGGTCTCTAACTCTTGGACACGTTTGGCATCTTCAATACGTTCGTTAACTGAAGGTGTCGCTTGCTCACCAAATCGTTCTTTGTAGAACTTCACCCAGTTCGTAATCGTGCTGGGAGAAACTGAATATTTACGGGCGAGGAAAGAGAGCTTCGTCCCATTAATCGCTTCCTGGGCAACTTTAATCCGTTGTTCATCGTACAACTTGTTACTTTTCATGTCCTCATCCCCTTCTCTATTAGTGTACCTTATGCATCTTTAGGACTCCAATTCGATTAGGGGGCTTAAGAGATTTTGTGCAACAATTTCCAATTTCGGCCCTTTTAAGGAGGGAAATGTTGTATTGAGTGCAGGATTTAGAGTAATAGTGGCCTTACTTCGCTCCATTCGCTCCATCTGCTCCAAACGCACTATGAGGATGCGCGCGGACCAGGCAGGATTACTATATAGACATTAAGAAGTTTATCGACCTGAAGAATTTCACCGACCTGTTCGCCCACGGATTTGCGCAGATGAACCAGCTCATAGATTCGTGTAATGAACCTGCTCGTGGACAGCTTATAGTCTTGTTAACGTTCTATTCACAATACTCTGTTAGTCTCTATAAGTGTCAGGCGGATGATCATCCGGACTACAATATATAAGATGATGCGGAGGATAATATGGAAAAAACTATGAATAAAAGGCTGGCCGCTGGTCTGACAATATTAGCTGTAATCGGGTTAAGCATGAGCCTCATATTTCCCGGGAAACATGTCAAGGCCGGGACGGCTCAAACCAAGCCAGTGGTACCTCAGACTGAAGCACCTGCCGCCAATCTGGAGGATATCGCGGGTCTGACTGCTTTCGTTGACGGAATCATGGAAGAGGATATGAACCGGCTGCAAATTCCGGGAGCGGTGATCTCCATCGTTAAGGACGGCAAGATCATTTTGGACAAAGGGTATGGCAGTTCCAATCTGAAACAAGCGGCTCCGGTTGACCCTGTAACCAGCATGTTCCGTATCGCTTCTACGACCAAGCTGTTCACCTGGACTGCTGTAATGCAGCTGGTGGAACAAGGTAAGATTGAGCTGGACACGGACATTAACACCTACCTGAAATCCGTGAAGATTCCCGCCACTTATCCTGAACCCGTCACCATGCGTCATTTGATGACCCATACAGCAGGGTTTGAAGAGGGGGGAGTCGGTTATCAGATCGTCACTGATCCAGCCGGATTGCCTGGGTCCATCTCGGAAACACTCCATAAACATATGCTTGCCCGGATCAGACCGCCCGGTGAGATGAGTGCCTATTCTAACTATGGTGCCACGCTTGCGGGTATGATTGTGGAGGATGTAAGCGGCATTCCATACAATGAATATATTCAAAAGTATATTTTCGATCCGCTGGACATGAAATATTCGACGGTCGTGGAGCCATTGCCGGACTCATTCATCCCGTACCAGGTGGTAGGGTATAATAGCGAGAATGGAAGCTTTATTCCAGGCACGCCTACATTCGAGGGCGGATTTCGTCCTGCCGGCTCGGGTACCGTATCTGCGGTAGACATGGCACACTTCATGATCGCCCATCTGCAGGACGGGAGATATGGAGACCGGCAGATTCTGAAGCCTGAGACTGCTGCATTCATGCATTCAACGGCATTCCAGCTCGATAAGCGCCTGCCGGGAGTAGCACTCGGATTCGCTGAGAAGCGGGTGAACGGGTTAACATTAATCTCTCATGGCGGCTCCGATCCGATGTTTAATACGGAATTGTTTCTCGCACCTGCCAAGCAACTGGGGATTTTCTTATCCTACAATGGCGGTCAAGGCAGTGAATCGGCAGCAAAACTGGTCCAGGCCTTGTTCAACCGGTATTATCCCGCTCCCGAAGTGAAGCAGCCGGAGTTCTCGGCTTCTGGGGAATCCGTGCAGAAATATGCCGGCTCCTATCAATTTACACGCCGCAACATAAGTGATATTGACAAGTTCTTTAACTTTTTTGCCCAGCTGAATGTTACGATTGCGGATAATAAGCTATCCTTGGGAAGCGGCAGTGAACAACAGCTGTACAGAGCCATCGGTCCTAACCTGTTCCAGCTTGAAGGAGGGACCGATCAAATCGGCTTCCTTACGGATGAGTCCGGCAAAGTTACACATATGCTCCTGGACATGGCTCCGGAGATGCCGCTGGAGCGTACGCCCCTTTTGGACCAGAGTAAGTTTTGGCTTATCCTCCTTGGTGTCGTGGGATTCATTTTCATCACGGCATTGCCCGGCCCCCTCTTCTTCAGACGCAGGTTCAAGGCGATGACGCCCCCAGAAAAGCGGGCCATCCGATTATCTGCGGGAACTGCCGGCTGGGCGCTGTTATCTTTTATTACTCTGTTTATGGTTATTATGTCCATGGACATTATGCAGAAGCTCAGCGGTATCAGTCCTTTGCTGTCTGTCAGCCTGGTTATGCCAATCATTATGGCGGGCTTGACCTTAGCAATGTTAATCTCGGCTATATTGGTTTGGATAAATAAGTATTGGACCGCCTTTAAACGGGTGCATTACACGTTAGTGACGCTTTCGGCTGTCGTACTGATGATCTTCTTCTACTATTGGAATCTGCTCGGCTGGCAGTTTGGATAACGCTTAAGAGAGAAGGATGATCGTGGCTACTATACTTATCGCGGATGATGATGATAATATCCGGAAGCTGATGTCTCTATATCTGCGCAAAGAAGGGTTCGACCTCGAAGAAGCCGGGGACGGCACCAAGGCCTTGTCCATCATAGAGGATTCACAGATCGATCTTGTCATTCTGGATATTATGATGCCGGGACTGAATGGCTGGGAGCTGTGCAGGGAAATCAGGCGTTCGGATGCCAACCTCCCCCTCCTCATGGTGACGGCCAAAGCGGAATCTGCCCACAAAATCAAAGGGTTTCAGCTCGGAACGGATGATTACCTGACCAAGCCGTTTGATCCGGTGGAACTGGTGATGCGGGTAAAAGCGCTGCTCAAACGCTCACTGGTAGTTACTTCACAGTCCGTGCAGCTCGGCAATGTGGTGCTTAACCGCCGGACCTTTCAGGTTACACGCAGTGGGGCACCGGTCACGCTTCCCTTGAAGGAATTTGATCTTCTGTTTCTGCTGATCAGTCACCCCGGGCAGATCTTCACCAGAGAACAACTGATTCAGCAAATCTGGGGACTCCATTATGAAGGGGACGGGCGGACTGTAGATGTGCATATCAGCCGGCTGAGGGAGAAGTTCAGCGGCAATGGCGAGGGTTTTCAAATCGAAACCGCCCGCGGCCTGGGATACCGGCTGATCCCTGAGCCATGATCAAGACACTGTATGTTCGGGTCATTCTTACGTTTCTCAGTATCATCATCTTCAGCCTGATCTGTTCCTTTTTCATTGGCTTGTATGTTTTTCAGCAGCAAATAAGCTATAAGGGACAGAGCGAAATGCTCGCAGTGGGCCAGGAGATCATTCACCGCTATGATGACGCCAAGCCTAAAGATACCAATGAGTTCCTGAATAGTATGGTTAAGATATCGGCACATCCCATTAACCTGTACGATCCATCCGGAGAACATACTTTTTACGGGCTCTCGGATAGTCCGGCTGTGACCATCACCCCCGGGGTTGTCCGGCAAGTGCTGCAGGGAAAGATTTATCGTTCCTCGACGGAAGATAAGGATACGTTCATCGGGATGCCCTTTATGCTCAAGGGGGAGTGGTATGCAATGTTCTTGCAGTACTCTGCCGAGAATGAGGATATCGTCAACCGGATGGTACTCTTTGTGCTGCTGCTAGTGCTTGTGCTGGGAAGTGTATGTATTGTTGTGGCTGCCAGATATCTGGTGGAGCCGATCAAGGCATTGACGGATGCAACCAAAAGACTGGCCAAAGGTGACTTCGAGGTGGATCTTAAAAGGAACCGTGTGGACGAGATCGGGGAGTTGACGCAAAGCTATGTAGAGATGGCCGGAGAATTGAAGCAGCTGGAGTTGATGAGGCAGGATTTCGTATCGAATGTCTCTCATGAAATCCAGACACCGCTCACATCTATTTCCGGCTTTGCCAAGGCGCTGCAGAATAATGATTTGATTGCGGAGGAGGAGCGCAAGGACTATCTGGATATCATCATTGCGGAGAGTGGACGTCTGTCGAGACTAAGTGATAATTTGCTGAAGCTCGCTTCCCTGGATTCCGGACATCATCCCTTCCAAGCAGGCTTCTTCCGGCTTGACGAGCAGATTAGAACTATTGTTGTGACCTGTGAGCCGCAATGGTCTGCCCGAAGCATCGTTATCGATCTGGAACTGCCCGAAGCCGTCAATATCATTGGTGATGAAGACCAACTGAAGCAAGTATGGATGAATCTGCTCAGCAACAGCATCAAGTTCACGCCTGAAGGCGGGAAGATCCGTATCCGTGTAGACAGCAGTGCAGCAGAAGTATCCGTCACCATCAGCGATAACGGCATCGGGATTTCTCCGGAAGAGGTTGGCGCCATATTCCAAAGATTCTATAAAGCAGACAAGTCGCGCAGGGGAAATAACAACGGGAACGGTCTGGGGCTTGCGATTGTCCAAAAAATCGTTTCCCTGCATCAGGGGAGCATTGAGGTGGACGTTACGGCTGAAGAGGGAACCACGATGATCGTCAGGTTGCCCGTACACCATTCATGATGAAATCCTTGAATTGCCGGTCCGCTGCCCGGTCTTCCTCGGTAACCAAACCGCCCCGCTGATGGGTAATAATTACGGCTTTTTGTAAATACATGAAATACAGGCGGGTGGACTTCTGCAGAATGTCCAGCCACTTCTTTTTGTCCTCCAGAGTCACAGATTCGGTCTCAAGGCGTATTAACCCCGAATAACAGACTTCCATAGCCTTCTTGAAATCAGGCAGGTCCGCAGGATTCTTGGACAGGGTGCTGTAGTATACTCCGAAAATGGCATCATAGTAGATCAGTGACTCCTGATGATCTCTCAGCGCCAGGTATTGATTCAGAATCTTCTCCAGTGACTGTACAGGCTGTGCAAAATCAAAGTCAAACAGCAGCTGTCCAAACATCTGCTCCAGGTTCAGGACATAGATTTGAGCGGCTAATTCTTCCTTGTCCTTATAATGATGATACAAAGTGCGCCGGGAGACGCCGGCTTGCTCCGCTATTTGAGCCATACCCGTGCGCTCAATACCTTGAGCACAGAACAAGCCCAGCGCTGTATCCTTAATAATCTCCCTCGTCCATTGCATCTGCTTTTCACGCAAATTCAATGATTTTCTCCCCTGTCTTATGCTAATGTTCCGAAGCTTCCAGAATTATCTCTGCGCCGGCTCCGGCATCGTGAGGAACTTGCTGCCCACTGAATAGGGTTTCCGATCGTTGACCGCATCACCTAGCCACTTCAGAAGCTTCACGCCATCCTGCTCAGCGAGATAGACGTTGATGTTGTTCTGAAAGTGGATCAGAATCTCTTCATATACCGAGTAGGATTGCAATAGTACCGTACCTGCATGCATTAGATGACCGTTCGCTTTAAAAGCTGCCCCGATGATATCCGCTTCGGGGGCATACCCGAAGTTCTTAACGAAATCTGCGTGCCATTCGTGATCGTGATTTTCCTCATTCTTCTCATGTCATCTCTCCCTTACTTGGAGTATGCGACAAGAATACTCATTGCACAAGGTGTATACTTATATGCGAAAGAAAGATCAATTGTATTCGTTAAAGATACCTATACCCCTTGGTTTCGCAGAAATGAAGTGAACTACGTTCCAAGGGTGAAAATATCAACCGCTACTTTTTAGGGTGGAGTCGATATTATTAAGTATCTTATCTGATATAATATGAGACTGAAGAGACGGTGCTAACTTATAGCGAATATCAGCATAACATGCTGCAAATATACGGAGGGATATTTATTGTTGGTCCATACTAAACTTCATATCCCCCATGTCCGTAAATCTCTGGTAGCCCGGCCGAGGCTGCTTCATAAGCTGAATGAAGGAAGGGAGGCTAAGTTAACACTGATTTCCGCTCAGGCTGGATATGGCAAAACTACGGCATTAAGTGAATGGGTGAAACAATGCCTCAGCGTTGTGGCCTGGGTTTCGCTGGACGCACAGGATAATGATTGGATCCAGTTCTGGAGTTACTTCACCGCTTCTATTCAGGAGAGAGAGCCCGGATTCGGCTTAGCGGTGCAATCCCTGCTGGATAGCGGTCCTTCACAATCTTCAGAGCCTGCGATTATGGAATTGTTGAATGCATTGAATGCTTTTCCGAACGAATTGGTAGTTATACTCGATGATTATCATGTCATAGAACTTCCCGCTATTCATCAATCCATCACCTATCTGCTAGAGCATTTACCTCCACATATTCACCTCTATATTGCAAGTCGTACGGATCTGTCCATACCTACTGCCAGGCTGCTGGCCAAAGGTGAATTCCATCAGATTAAAATGCAGGATTTGCGTTTTCATTTGGACGAAGGACTTGTTTTTTTTCGCGAAACAACGGATTTAGGCTTAACTCCAGACCAAGTGGAGATGCTGTTCCGGCAGACGGAAGGCTGGATCAGCGGCTTGCAGCTGGCAGCCCTTTCTTTGAAGCAAAGTGACAATATTTCGGCTACCCTTCAGCAGTTCAGCGGCCATCAGCATGATATTTCCGATTATTTGCTGCAAGAGGTATTTCACCATCAGCCGGAGCAGATACGTGCTTTTTTATTGGAAACCTCCATCCTGAACCGCATGAACGCTTCCTTATGCCAGGCAGTAACCGGTCAGGCGAATGCTCAAGCACAATTGGAGAGACTGGAGCAAATGAATTTATTCATTGTCCCCTTGGATGATCATCGGACATGGTACAGGTATCATCACCTGCTCTCGGATTTCTTACAGCAGCTATTGTTCAGAACAGACACAGATCAATGGATGCAGGTGCATGTTCGCGCGGCAGAGTGGCTGGAGTCACAAGGCTTTGACGAAGAAGCGGTGGAACATTATTTAGAAGGGAAATATTATCCGGATGCTGTCCGGTTAATTGAGAAAAATCTACATACGTTAGTCCAGACGAAAAGTGTTGTATTGATCCGATGGGTCTCTGTTTTACCGGAAAACTCCTTTGCTGAGAAGCCAATGGTTGAATTATTTTATATTTCTGTCTTATTGGGCGTTGGGGAATGGACCGAAGCTTTTCACAGAGTGAAACAGGCAACCATCCGGTTTCAAGCACTGGAGGGCAAAGTATCGGATGCGGAATGGAAGCAGGCCATGGGCAATATCTACTTTTTCCATGCGATCACCTCCTATCTGCACAAAGATTTGGAACGAACGTCAGACTACTTCGGGCTGGTTGAGCAGTATATGCCGGAAGGCAGTTTCTTTCAGACGGTGGGACGCAACAGATACCAGGGCTTTGATTCATTTGACGATCTATTGACCCATATCAATGATCTTCATGCAGCGGATGCATTCCTGCCCAAATGGATCAGCGTGTGGCAGAACAAGCAGGAATACCCTTTTCTCGGATTCTTATGCGCTTCCTACAGCAAGCTGTTATACGAGTGGAACCGGCTCGAAGAGGCGGAGAGGTATGCTGCGATGGTGCTCGGACGCCAGGATATGCAGCCCTTTGCGCGGATAATGATCCAAATATCCATGAATGCTTCACGGATCCAGCAAGCAAAAGGCAATCCGATCCGGGCCAGAGCGCTGCTGAACGAGTTGAAAATGCAAATTGCCTCTCCGGATTACGAATTGTTTATGTACAGAATTGAAGCAGAACAGGCTTGTCTGTCCCTGGAGCAAGGCTTACTTCAAGAGGCTTTAGACTGGCTGCAAAGCTGCGGTCTTGCGCATACGGATGAGGTTTCGTTGAATCGGGTGACAGAATATCTTGCTTTTGCCAGAGTACTTATTGCTTGTGAGCGGATGGATGAAGCACTGTACTTGCTGGAACAGTTAAATCGCATGTTGGGGAGGGAAGACCGTCTGCGTGATCGTATTCAGGTCATCATTCTGCAAAGTCTGACGCTTCAGCGCTCTGGTCAAATGGAGGCGGCGCTGATTCAGGTAGAGGCAGCCCTGCAAAAGGCAGAGCCGGGGGGGTATATTCGCAGCTTTATAGATGAAGGCCCTGTGATGGCAGAGCTTCTGGCGGCTTATGGGAAGAGACTTCAAGATAATCACTTGGGGGATAAGCTGCTTGTTACTTCTGGTTATGTGCAGCAACTGCTTCAGGCTATGCAGGTCAAGAGCCAAGACAGCTTACCAGCCGAACAGCCCCGTAAAGAACTACTGACCGATCAGGAAACGAAGGTCCTAGTATTGATTGCGGCTGGTTTGGCGAACAAGGAAATTGCATCAGATCTAAACATCACTGGCGAAACTGTAAAGTTTCATATCCGGAATGTGTATAGAAAGCTTGAAGCGAACAATCGGATACATGCCTTGCAGCGTGCCAAAGAGTTAAAGATATTCGTTGAATAATTATTAGGCCTACCTCCCCAAATGGGGAGTTATTTTTTTGCACGGAAAGGCTTATAGTGGGATGAATACAATGAGAAATGACACAAAGAAGCTAGGAGATCGGAAATATTTGTGAGAGATATATGAAGTGGAGAAGTTTTGGAGGAGGGAATGCGTATGAATAAGGCGTATAAAAAAGGATTGTCGGTTTTTCTGGTGCTACTAATGGTAATAGGAGGAATATCGGGGGTTATTGCACCTGGAGGTGGGACGGCTCATGCTGCGGGAGGCTTCGCTGGAGGAACGGGTACAGCAAGTGATCCTTATCAGATTGCAACGGCCGATCAACTGAGTGAGGTTAGGAACTATTTGGATCCAGGTCTTTATTTTAATTTAATAGCTGATATTGATTTGAGTAGTTATGATAATTGGATGCCGATAGGAGTGAGGATCTATAGTGCCAATAGCTCCAGCAGTTCTCCGTTTAGTGGGAACATGGACGGCAATGGATTTAAAATCACAAATCTGAAAATTGATCAACCTTTTATTGTTTTTGAGGTCGGATTGTTTGGAAGGTCTACAGGGAATATTACCAATATGATTCTGGAAGATATTGAGGTGCAAGGAAGGTACTCATCGGGTGGTTTGTTATCCACTAACTACGGAACTATTAGCAACACTTACGTGACCGGAAGAATCGTGAATGGTTCAGCAGGTTTAGTTAATGAAAACTACGGAACTATTAGCAACAGCTACGCATTGGTAAGTATTACTGGAAATGGAATAAGTGGTGGCTTGGTTGGTAGTAATTACAGCAACGGAATCATCAAAAACAGTTACGCCACAGGAAGTATTGCTGGAAGATCTTTAGTGGGCGGATTGGTTGCTAGAAACGATGGAACCATTATCAATAGTTATGCCACAGGAAATGTGAGTGGGAGTAATTATTATGATATGGGGGGCTTGGTTGCTTACCTCTCCAGTGGAACCATTAGCAACAGCTTCTACGATAGTAGCACAACAGGACAGACGGATACCAGGAAAGGTACGGGTAAAACAACCGCAGAAATGCAAGATCCAACCACATTTAGTGACTGGGATTTCAGCGAAGATTGGTATATGCTTCCAGGACATTATCCTGAGTTATGGGCGTTTATAGCTTTGACACCAGGAACGAATGCAGGAACGACGAAGTTAACCGGCGTGGCAAGTGGGATGGAGTATAAAGTCAACACAGGCTCGTACACGCCGATAGTCGATACAAGCGTGGACAACATTGTAGTCAGACTAGGCGATAAGATTTATTTACGGGTAAAAGGGGCTGCACAACCAGCGATTGCTGAACATATCCGGAGTGTAGATGCCCAGGATATCAAGATTGTACCTATCCAATCAGCAGCAATTGATGGAGTGACTGTGCCGGTAGCTGGAGAAACTCCGGTTGCGGCTCTGGCGGACACGGCAGAGTATACGGCGGCGATAGCCTGGACTCCGGCAGACGCGAAGTTTACGGGAGCAGCGATTTATACGGCGAAGATCAGCCTCACGCCCAAGCCGGGGTACACTTTAGCCGGAGTAGCTAAAGATTTCTTCACTGTAGTCGGAGCAACCACTACGAATGCAGCGGATTCAGGAGTAGTGACCGCTGTATTCCCGGCGACGGCAGCGATACCTATCACGACGGCAGCGATTGCTGGAGTGACCGTGCCGGTCGCAGGTGAAGCGCCGACAGCATCGATAGCGGACACGGCAGAGTATACAGCGGCGATAGATTGGACTCCGGCAGACACGAAGTTTGCGGGAGCAGCAGTTTACACGGCGAAGATAAGCCTCATGCCCAAGCCGGGGTACACTTTAGCCGGAGTAGCTAAAGATTTCTTCACTGTAGTCGGAGCAACCACTACGAATGCAGCGGATTCAGGAGTTGTGACCGCCGTATTTCCGGCGACGGCACCGATAGCTATCACGACGGCGGCGATAGCTGGAGTGACCGCGCCGGTCGCAGGTGAAGCGCCAACAGCATCGATAGCGGACACGGCAGAGTATACGGCGGCGATAGACTGGACTCCGGCAGACGCGAAGTTTACGGGAGCAGCGATTTATACGGCGAAGATCAGCCTCACGCCCAAGCCGGGGTACACTTTAGCCGGAGTAGCTAAAGATTTCTTCACTGTAGTCGGAGCAACCACTACGAATGCAGCGGATTCAGGAGTTGTGACCGCCGTATTCCCGGCGACGGCAGCGATACCTATCACGACGGCAGCGATAGCTGGAGTGACCGCGCCGGTCGCAGGTGAAGCGCTGACAGCATCGATAGCGGACACGGCAGAGTATACAGCGGCGATAGATTGGACTCCGGCAGACACGAAGTTTGCGGGAGCAGCAGTTTACACGGCGAAGATAAGCCTCATGCCCAAGCCGGGGTACACTTTAGCCGGAGTAGCTAAAGATTTCTTCACTGTAGTCGGAGCAACCACTACGAATGCAGCGGATTCAGGAGTAGTGACCGCTGTATTCCCGGCGACGGCAGCGATACCTATCACGACGGCAGCGATTGCTGGAGTAACCGTGCCGGTCGCAGGTGCAGCGCCGACAGCATCTATAGCGGACACGGCAGAGTATACAGCGGCGATAGATTGGACTCCGGCAGACACGAAGTTTGCGGGAGCAGCAGTTTACACGGCGAAGATCAGCCTCACGCCCAAGCCAGGTTACACTTTAGCAGGAGTGGCTAAAGACTTCTTCAAGGTAGCGGGAGCTACAACGACGAATGCAGCGGATAATGGAGTAGTGACCGCTGTATTCCCGGCGACGGTAGCGATACCTATCACGACGGCAGCGATAGCTGGAGTGACTGCGCCGGTCGCAGGTGAAGCGCCGACAACATCGATAGCGGATACGGCAGAGTATACAGCGGCGATAGATTGGACTCCGGCAGACGCGAAGTTTGCGGGAGCAGCAGTTTACACGGCGAAGATCAGCCTCACGCCCAAGCCAGGTTACACTTTAGCAGGAGTGGCTAAAGACTTCTTCACTGTAGCGGGAGCTACAACGACGAATGCAGCGGATTCAGGTGTAGTGACCGCCGCATTCCCGGCGACGGCAGCGGTGCCTATCCAGACGGCAGCGATAGCTGGAGTGACTGCGCCGGTCGCAGGTGAAGCGCCGACAGCATCGATAGCGGACACGGCAGAGTATACAGCGGCGATAGATTGGACTCCGGCAGACGCAAGCTTTGGTGAAGGAACGGCGTATACCGCAACGATCACAATCACGCCCAAGCCGGGGTATACCTTAACTGGAGTACCCGCCTACTTCTTTACCGTACCGGGAGCTAGCACCACCAATACAGCAGATTCAGGAGTGGTAACCGCCGCATTCCCGGCGACGGCGATCGTGCCTGTGTCAGCTATTCCCATCAAGGCAGCAGAGATAGCGGGTGTAACTGCACCGCTAACCGGTGCCACACCGGTAACGATGGTAACGTACTCGTCAGAATATTCTGCCGCGGTTAGCTGGTCACCAGCGACGACCTTATTTGCTCCAGAAACGGCTTATACGGCGACGATCACAATCACGCCCAAGCCGGGGTATACCTTAACTGGAGTACCTGCCTACTTCTTTACCGTACCGGGAGCTAGCACCACCAATACAGCAGATTCAGGAGTGGTAACCGCCGAGTTCCCGGCGACGGCAGCGTTGCCTGTCACGGAAGTGCCTGTATCAAACGTTCCAATTACTACACCCGGGATAATGGGTGTGACCGCACCGATCATCGGGACTACGCCGGTAACGACGGCGACTTATTCGCCAGAATATATAGCCACGGTTAGCTGGTCACCAGCGATGACCGTATTTGCCCCAGGCACGGCGTATACGGCGATGATTACAATCACGGCCAAGCCAGGGTATACCTTAACGGGAGTGCCTGCGAACTTCTTCACTGTTGCTGGAGCATCAACGACGAATGCAGCGGACTCAGGCATTATAACTGCCGAATTCCCGGCTACACAGCTTGTTAGTATTGACCCTGGAAGTACTTTCATCCTCCCAACGAATATCATTGTTAGCAGTACCAACGGTACATTAACGCTTCCCGTAAACCAGGCGGGTGAAGTTAGCTTCGAGGATGCCATCAAGATTTCAATTCCCGCCGGAGCTATAAACAAAGAGTTGATATTATCCATTGAAAAGGTGCTGGATCCACAAAAGCTTTTCCCAAATAACGAGCTCCTGCTCAGTCCCGTGTACGAGGTTACCAAAAACTTCCTGGAGAACTTCATTAAACCGGTTAGGTTGAACATTGCCTTTGATCCAGCCCTTGTGACAAGCAACCAACTAGCAGCGGTATTCTATTATGATGAGGTGAAGAAAGCCTGGATTGAAGTCGCAGGCGGCAAGAGCGAAGGGAATCACATCATTGTGGAAGTGGATCACTTCGGGAAATATGCAGTGCTCAGTGTAGACGAAGTGACGGGATTGCCAGTAAGAGCGCCGGTCACGGAGAGTCCTACGGAAGTTATCCTGAGTGATGTCGCTGGACATTGGGCAGAAGCCAACATCCAGCAAGCGTTGAGCATGGGCATGGTTAAGGGTTACCTGGACGGAACGTTCCAGCCGAATCATTCAGTGACGCGTGCGGAATTCGCTGTGATGCTGATGAATGCGCTGAAGCATCAAGGAGCAGGGGCGGATCTGAAATTCGCAGATTCAGCTACAATTGGAGTGTGGGCGCAGACAGCCATCGCACAGGCGGTTCAAGCAGGCATAATTACAGGTTATGAGGACGGCGGTTTCCGTCCGAATGCAGAAATCACACGCGCCGAGATGGCGGTCATCCTCGCCAAAGCGCTGGGTGAGTCTACCGGAGTCAAGCTGACCACCAGCTTCGCTGACGATAAGAATATTCCAGGCTGGGCAAAGGCCAGCATTGATTTCGTGAAGCAAGCGGGTATCGTGCAAGGGAAGGGCAACAACGAATTTGCTCCGCAAGACTCTGCTACAAGAGCTGAGGCTGTGACGGTTCTGCTGAAGCTGCTGGCACAACGGGGAAAATGAATTAAGGATCACGTAATCTAGTAAACAACCGCCCTTTCGCAAACCTGCGAAAGGGCGGTTGTTTGTCGATCTATTCCATTTCCTCCTCAACCGTCTTCGCCGAGCTCGGTGTATTCTTGTTCTTATACACCCACATCGCGTACTCCAGCGGGCGGACCAGCGTTTTGCGGTAGGTACCGCTGACGCCGGAGCGGGCGAAGACCTCGCGGGCTGGCTTCGGGTTGACCTCCAGCTCGTAGATCTTACCCTCGCGGTCGATGCGAGGTCCAGTGCCAGCTCGCAGCGTGCGCCGAAGCTGTCTTCTTGGTATGCGCAGCGGCTACCTGGCCGGTCAATGCCGATGAATTCCCAGAAGCCCTGGCCGTTCTTCTGCACGAGCATCCGGTAGTCATGGAACCTGCTGCTGGGCAGCTGCTGCGGAATATCCGGCTGGACGAGGAACTTGCCGCTTGCGCGACCATGTTCCGCTTTTAACATCATAAACAATCTCAATCAAAGAGTTTGAGTGGCCCGTAATACAATTCGCCTTATGTTAACGAATCATTAAGTCAAACCGCAAGGCATAAGTACGCTGGCGTGAATTTTGTGAATAGGAGAGAGAAGAGCTTCTCCCACAATAGATCGAGGAAGAAGCTCTTAATTGTTTTTTTTATAGTTCTGGAGTGTCTTTGTAATGGAAAGGTTCAATATATGCATCATGGATAAATTTTGAATAGGATACAATTTAGAATTACATACTAATTGAAATCGGTATTTCTGGAGGATGATCTGATGGATCTAGCTTGGATATGGAAATCTGCTTTTCTAGTCTTAGTCGGAATGATTCTTCTGAGAATTGCCGGCAGAAAATCAATTTCGCAGATGAGTGTAGCGACGACGGTAATAATGATCTCAATCGGTACTACCATAGTTCAACCTATTGCGAATCATGAATTGTGGCAAGCGATAGGCTCTGCTTCGGTATTTATTGTGTCATTATTAATTATTGAATATTTACAATTGAAATTTAATTGGCTTGAAAAGGTGCTTAGTGGCCAATCCAAGATCGTTATTGAAAACGGACAAATCAACATTACTACTCTTCGCTCCATTCGTATGTCAGTAGACCAACTTGAAATAAGGCTCAGAGAGCAAGGGATTACGAACTTCACAGATGTCCAAACCGCTACACTTGAACCAAACGGCCAATTAGGATATGAACTAATGCGGCATGCCAAACCAGTGACCATTGGGGAATTAGAACGTTTGCTCGGCCTGAAGTCAGAAGATGCTTTGGAGCAAGGTTCGCTTTTCAAAGAGGTTAGCCAAAACAACCATGAAAAGGATATCGACCCCACACTGCAGTAAGCTGAAAATAGGATCTTTAGCTTCTTATTCGTACTTCTGCATGATTTGAACCAATTCCCTGATTTCCCCCAGCAAACTCCCGGTTATCGGCGATAGGACGGTTAACGAAGAAATAGTAAGGCGTGACTCCAGCCCACGAAAGTCGGTCCAGAAGTTCTCCGAGAATAACGGGATCATCGTTTTTACCTTTGAGAACCGGTGTCTGATTAACGACAATAGCTCCAGCGTTATGAAGAGCTTTAAAAGCTTTTTTGGCTTCAGGTGTTATTTCACGAGGATGATTAATGTGTGCCATCACATATATCCGTTTGTCTTCAGTAGAATGAGTCTGAATCAAATTCAGCAGCTCTTGATCTTCATATATGCGCTCTAAGACTTTCAATGATTGAACGAAGCTTCGAAGTCGAGAGAATCAGACTGTCTCCCCCCCCGTTAGAAGTACATTGTTAATCTCGGGGTGACTTGAAATATATACCAATCCTAGTGTGACATCAGACTGAGCCTCTTTCACATCATTACGGAACAACCGTTTACGGAAGCAATAGCGGCAGTAAGCCCCGCAAACCTCGGATACGATTAGAAGTGCTGTCGTTCTGTATTTATGCTGACAGCCTGGTACAACATAATTTGTATCCTCATCTGAAGCATCCCAGCGGCCATATTCCATTAGCTCTCCTTCACCTGGTATGACTAGTTTTCGAATAGGATCCTACGGATCGTCCCAGTTAATCAAAGAAAGATAATAGCTATTGACACGGAAAACAAATCTGTCTGTGATTTCTTTAAGTTTTTCTTTCTCCGACTCAGACAATAACTCAATTTTGTTAATATCTGTTATATACCTTACCTATTTTTATTGATTCAGTAATAAGAACCGCCCCTTCTGTATTTGTGAAGGAGCGGTTCATTGCTGTTCATTACCAATCTTTCATTCCTCAACCGTCTTCGCCGAGCTCGGCGTATTCTTGTTCTTATACACCCACATCGCATATTCCAGCGGGCGTACCAGCGCTTTGCGGTAAGTGCTATTGTCGCCGGAGCGGGCGAAGACCTCGCGGGCCGGCTTGGGGTTGACCTCCAGCACGTAGATCTTGCCCTCGCGGTCGATCGCGAGGTCCAGGGCCAGCTCGCAGAGCGCGCCGAAGCTATCTTCGAGGTACGCGGCAGCTTCGATTCCCAGCTTCTCTGCGGTGCGCATGGCCTTGTCGGCCCGCTCTTCGCTGCCGAGCCACTGCTTCAGCAGGGCCTCGGCCCGCATCGCATGCCCGCCGCCATGGAGGTTCGAGGTGACGCTGCGGGCCGCGCCTACCCGGCCGGCCATGCCGGTGAATTCCCAGACGCCTTGGCCGTTCTTCTGCACGAGCATCCGGTAGTCATGGAACCGGCCGCTTGGCAAGCGGAGCGGAATGCCCTGCTGGATGAGGAACCGTCCGCCGAGACACCACTGGCGGACAATCGAATCCAGGCGGCTCAGCGACACCTTGCGGGGCGCGATGATCTGCCGGCTCTGGCGGCGTCCCTGGATATCGTAGAGGGACTTGCCTTCCCGCTGCCGCTCAATCCGCAGGATGCCGCGTCCGCCCGTGCCGTTAATCGGCTTGACGTAGACGACCGGACTGAACTTCAGCATGCGGTGGAGATCGGCGGAAGACTGATATAGAAGAGTCTCCGGCATATGCTGCCGGAAACGGCTTTTCTGTGAAAAGGTCTGGTGGACCGTCCATTTATTACGCAGCGGACGGTTCAGGAAGGTCAGATGATCATACCGCGCGCGGAAGCGCAGCAACTGCTGGAACCGCTGGCTGCGCTGAATCCGGCAGCGGTCATAGATCATATTCGGGAAGGAGCGCCATTTGCGCGACCATGTTCCGCTTTTGACATCATAGACAAGGGCATGGATCTGTTCTTTGCTTACATGCACATCTGCGGGGGTAAACACAAAGACACGTGCATTATAGACGTATATATGACAAGCGAGAAATTGCTTTGAGTTTATCTGCATATTCAGAACTCAAAGTCTTCTTGTGTCATATACCTTCAGTCAGTTTAAATAAAGTTTTATCTAACTCAGTGGTTAGGTTTTACTATTCATTTTATCCTTCAATTTTCCGATGATTACATTAAAAGGGTATTTAGTATTTAAGTTCAAATAAGTCATGGGAATTCAATTATGGTATCAGAGCTAGTGAAGTAGGGGGAATACTCAACGAAGGGCGATGATATCATACGAGCTTTAGTAAATGAGTAGAAAAGGGGGACGAAAGATGAAATCAATAAAGACAGTACTTCAAGCTATTTTGTATGTATTACTGGTTGTTGGGCTCCATCTAATCTTAATCTATTTTTTAAAGATAAAAATTGAGGGATGGGGAACAGAATTATTAAAAATCTCATTTAAGGTGTATTTTATACCGCTTTTGTTATGTTTTACTAATTCTTTTTTGCTTATAAGAACTCAGCGGATAAAGTACAATGTCAACTGGTTTTTAGTAACTATGCTCTCAAGCCTTTTACTTCTTTTATTTTTCAAAGCAATACAAGATAACGGCGATAGTGAGTATGGAGTTTTTGTTTCTACTAAATTTTTTCCGGAATATCAAGTGGAGATGCTCTTTCTGCTTCCTTGGAGTATTTCTATTATTCAATTTATTTTGGCTCTATATTATCTATTCAAAATAAGAAAAAATCTACTCTTTCTAAATAATAAAGGGGGAATGTAATATGAAAAGAATATTTTCATTAAGTATAATTATTACAATTTTTGTTTCTTTATTTAATCTAACTGGAAATCTTCAAAACTATACATATGCTAATTCAGTTCATGAATCTGTATACAGCAATAATCCAACCGAACAGTCTTCGATCGGAATATTGAGTACATCAGTATACCCAGATAATGCAGTCGTGAAATATGGAGAAAAGATATACATTAATTATAGTTTTAATGCTGAGGCTCACCCAGTACTCATTAATATTTATAAAGATGGTGTCTTACAAGCGGATTATTATTATAAACCATCAAGCTGGGGCGACCATTTTTCTTATGAACCCAAAGATGAAGGAAGTTATAGATTTGTTGTAAAGCCGACCGATCAACCTTACTATACTAATGAGTGTACGGTTACTGTTTATAAAGATAGAATAATATTTTTACCTGGAATCATGGGAAGTGAGTTGTTTCTGGGAGATGAGCAGGTATGGGAGCCTGAGGATAGCAAGAATGTCCCTCGCATTCGCGAACAAATTAATAGCCTGCAGATGAGCGCTTTAGGAGAAAGTAAAAATAGCATAAGTGTTCGCAATAGTATCAGTGATTATGATGGTATCCTTGCTTTCTTTAAAAATGAAGGATATCACGTCGTTGATTTTCCTTACGATTGGAGATTAGGCTCCAGTATAAATGCACAGAAGTTGAAAGAAAGAATAAATATTGAGCGGGCTGCGTCTCCATATAGTAACTACTATATTGTTGCTCATAGTATGGGAGGACTTGTCGCCACTGAATTTATCAGACAAGGGAATAGTAATCTAATAAAAAAATTGATCACAATTGGCACACCATTTCTTGGCGCTCCACAAGCGTTCAATATGCTTGAAACAGGAAATCTTACAATGAATACTTAGCTTATTTAACAGTTGGCTCTGCAGTAAGAAATTTGGAGAAAAATACGCCATCTATTTATGAGTTACTACCCAATAAATCCTATTTTTCATACCAAACCAACGGATATATTGAAACTAAATCATATCCAAAGCCTGACTCTCCTAAAGTGAAAGTTACTAAATATAATACCTTCAGTGAAACGGAGAATTTTATTAAGGATACTAATGATTGGTCAAATGATGTCTTGCTTGAAAATGCCAAGAATTTTCATTCTTCTTTGGATGTACTTAATACACTAAAAAAGGTAGATTCATACTTTATAGTTGGCGATCAGAGAGAAACTCCTGGTAAATTGGTTTACTACGTGCCTTCGTTAAACGATAAATATCTGAGTGACGTGAAAGTTATACAGGGAGATGGCGTTGTTCCTACATCAAGTGCTACAGTAGGTTTTAAGCTTGATGAAACACGAACTTTTTATATTGGCAGGTCTCATGTAGGTCTTGTGAAGAGTCCTGAAGTGCAGCAAAAAATCTTGAAAATTTTAAAGGATAAACCTAATGAATTTGTCTCCGATAAAATTCGTGATGAGACTAAAGAAATAAAAACTTTAAAATTCAAGGCGGAATGTCCGGTAGAACTACATATATATGATTCCTCAGGCAATCATACAGGCCCAACAGGCGCTGAAACTTTTGAGTCTAAAATCCCAGACATCAACTACTTTACAGACGGTGAAACAAAGATTGCTCTAGTTAATGATACTGAAGACTATAAAGTTCGTATCATTGGTACAGGATATGGTGAATTAACTTTCTCGATAGTATGGGCAAATGAAAAAGATATTGAAGATAGAACATTGCGTTTTGATAATGTTGCCGTTACTCCCACTTCAGTATTTATAGCCGATGTTAATCAGAATGGGCAAGTCGTACTTCAGATAGATCAGAATGGCGATGATAACTTCGAAGGTAGCATTAGCCCTACTGTTGATCTAGATCTTGGAGGAACCCAAGACGAAACAATTCCAACACTAAGCTCACACATTGATGGGGTAAAAGGCGTCAATGAATGGTATGGGAAAAACGTTTATTATAACTTATCTGGAGAAGATAATGCATCTGGTGTTTATAAGTACTTTTATGATCTTAATGATTCTGAATACAAAGAGTACACAGAACCATTAGCATTGCCTAACACAGGAATATATAATTTCAAGTCGTATGTTCGAGACAAGAATAGAAATGATTCGGAAGTCTTAACGGAAACGGTGAAGGTAGACACTACCAATCCGACTGTACCCGTAATGACGATCGATCCAACAGCTTGGACGAATAAGTATGTAACGATTACATTAGGCGGCGGGACAGACGCTGATAGCGGTTTTCAAAAATATCAGTACAAAATCAACCAAGACGGGGAGTGGAAGGACTATACTGTTCCTTTTGTGATCGATTCAGAAGGTTTATACAATGTGTATGCCAGATCAGTAGACAATGTATTTAACCTTAGTGCAGAAGTAACTGGGGTGGCTAAAGTTGATAAGACCAATCCTCCTAAACCGATAATGACAATTGAACCATCCAAATGGACTAATCAGTCGGTCTCCATAACATTGTCGGGTGGAACTGATACAGATAAAGGCTTTCCTAATAGTGGGTTTCAAAAGTATCAATATAAGATTGATGGGGGTGAATGGAAGGATTACACCACACCTATTATTATTGATACGGAGGGTTTATTTAAGGTTATAGGTCGCTCAGTAGACACTGCTACTAACCTCAGTGAAGAAGTCTCTGGGGAAGCAAAAATTGATAGGACAAAGCCTATCGTACCAATAATGACAATTGAGCCTTTAAAATGGACAAATCAGTTCGTCACAGTGACCTTATCTGGAGGTTTCGATACGGATAAAGGTTTCCCAAATAGTGGATTTCAAAAATATCATTATAAGATTGACAGGGGAGAATGGAAGGATTATACAACACCTATAATTATTGATACTGAAGGATTATATACCATTTATGCGAGAGCGGCAGATATTGCAACTAATCTTAGTGAGGAAGTTACGGGGGAAGCTAAAGTTGATAGAATAAATCCTTCATCACCAAGGAATTTCATTACGAAACTGTTGAGAGGAAACAAAGTGACGCTCTCATGGTCGCCATCTACTGATAACGTAGCGGTTACTAGTTACGATTTATATCAAGATTCTAAGTTAGTTGGAAATGTAGTGAATCCTGAATTCACATTTGAAAATCTTGTAGCAAATAGAGATTATATATTCAAAGCTGTTGCACGGGATGAAGCAGGTAACTCCTCTATTGCAGCCAGTTTCACAGTACGAACTCCAGTAAATCTCGCAGTGGGATCAGATCATACTTTGCAGATAAAGGAAGACGGAACGGTAAGAGGCTGGGGAATGAATAGTTCTGGAGAACTGGGAGATGGGACGAACTCGACTAAAACTACAGCAGTCTCCGTTCAGGGACTAACCAGTGTAAAATCCGTGGCAGTAGGAAAACAGCATAGTATTGCGTTAAAAGAGGACGGAACTGTATGGACCTGGGGAGGAAATGCATATGGTCAGTTGGGAAATGGACCAGGAAATAACAGTAATACACCGACCCAAGTCCGGGGCTTGGAAGGTATTGTAGCCGTTGCAGCAAGTCAGTATAGCAGTTATGCCTTGAAAAACGACGGGACCGTGTGGTCCTGGGGCGAAAATTATAATGGACAATTGGGGAATAATTCCACAATAGACCAGAGTACCCCTGTGCGGGTATTAGGCATCAGTGGGATAAGTCAAATCACGGCAGGCAAGGGTTACGCTTACGCCATGACGAGTGCAGGGACGGCATGGGGATGGGGAGATGGAAGAAGTTATCAAATCCCGGGATCGTTAGGATCAAACATGTTAATGGCTGTTCCAATGACGGGATTAGAAGATTTAGCAAGTATTGTGGCAGGAGAAATAGGTAATCGTGGACTTGCACTGAAAAAAGATGGAAGTGTAGTACTGTGGGGAGGCAACTATCAGAGGGTCTTCACATTGAACCCGTTAAGTGGAATTCAAACTATCGTAGGCGGTGGTGGTAACTTTGCGATCCGGGAAGATGGGAGTTTGTGGAGATGGGATGGATATACACCTGTAAAAGTTGAAGGAATAAGCGAAGTGAGCGCTGTAGGAGTGGCGTACAACGACGACCAACGGAAGATTTATACGGCGGCCGTTAAAACCGATGGAAGCGCGTGGGCTTGGGGAGACGTTAACCAACATGGGCAGCTCGGAGACGGGACGACGGATGTGCACACAACACCTGCATTAGTGAAAGAGAATACGGCTCCAGAGGCAGTACTGACCTATCCTTTGGGAAGTAAAGAAGCACCGGAGAAAAGTAATGTAAATCAGCCGACCATCCGGTGGATTCAAAAAGATGCAGCATTAACACGTTTTGCGGCGTACCAGGTGCAGATATTGGATGCAAGTGGAAATGAAATAGTGGATTCGGGCATCGTGAGTCAGCCGATGACTGCTACTGAGAACACTTGGATGGTGAGTGAAGCGTTACCGTCAGGTCAAGCCTTCCAAGTGAAAGTGAAAGTGTTTGACGAACACTTGTGGTCGGAATGGTCTGAGTTAGGTTGGATAGAGATAAATAACATGATCTTAAAAACAAAAAAACAACTTGATAGCTCTGTTGAAATGGCTCAATCAACAATCTATGTTGGTGAACCAACAATTGTTAAGTTAAGTGTTGTTGATAGTGTCTATAGTGATGACGGTATTAATACAGGTATATTAAATGGAATTGCTAAAGTAAAGGTGTCAGGTTATACAATTTCAAACACTGAATTCTTTGGGAAATTCGGAGATGTAGAGCTATCAGCTACTGGTACTACGACAATTGATGTTCAATTTCATGATGGTATCGCAGAAATTCCATTAATTCTAACGATGTCTGGTAAACAGTCCATAGCATTCGAAATTGTTGATCTTGAGAACAGTTTAAGATTAGTTGAAATTGAAGTGCTTCCTAACGATTTGAGTAATGTCTTATTATTTCCATCGCCTACATTCAATGAGGCGCCAATAAAAGATATTGCATATTCTCATAAAAGTTTATTAAGAAGATTAATTTGAACGGTGATAGTTCTAAATGTTTAATATCTTAAATAAGCAAATAACCGCCCCTTTACGGAGAGGCGGTTATTTGCTGTTATCTAACATTCTTCATTCCTCAACCGTCTTCGCCGAGCTCGGCGTATTCTTGTTCTTATACACCCACATCGCATATTCCAGCGGGCGTACCAGCGCTTTGCGGTAAGTGCTATTGTCGCCGGAGCGGGCGAAGACCTCGCGGGCCGGCTTGGGGTTGACCTCCAGCACGTAGATCTTGCCCTCGCGGTCGATCGCGAGGTCCAGGGCCAGCTCGCAGAGCGCGCCGAAGCTATCTTCGAGGTACGCGGCAGCTTCGATTCCCAGCTTCTCTGCGGTGCGCATGGCTTTGTCGGCCCGCTCTTCGCTGCCGAGCCACTGCTTCAGCAGGGCCTCGGCCCGCATCGCATGCCCGCCGCCATGGAGGTTCGAGGTGACGCTGCGGGCCGCGCCTACCCGGCCGGCCATGCCGGTGAATTCCCAGACGCCTTGGCCGTTCTTCTGCACGAGCATCCGGTAGTCATGGAACCGGCCGCTTGGCAAGCGGAGTGGAATGCCCTGCTGGATGAGGAACCGTCCGCCGAGACACCACTGGCGGACAATCGAATCCAGGCGGCTCAGCGACACCTTGCGGGGCGCGATGATCTGCCGGCTCTGGCGGCGTCCCTGGATATCGTAGAGGGACTTGCCTTCCCGCTGCCGCTCAATCCGCAGGATGCCGCGTCCGCCCGTGCCGTTAATCGGCTTGACGTAGACGACCGGACTGAACTTCAGCATGCGGTGGAGATCGGCGGAAGACTGATATAGAAGAGTCTCCGGCATATGCTGCCGGAAACGGCTTTTCTGTGAAAAGGTCTGGTGAACCGTCCATTTATTCCGCAGCGGACGGTTCAGGAAGGTCAGATGATCATACCGCGCGCGAAAGCGCAGCAACTGCTGGAACCGCTGGCTGCGCTGAATCCGGCAGCGGTCATAGATCATATTCGGGAAGGAGCGCCATTTGCGCGACCATGTTCCGCTTTTGACATCATAGACAAGGGCATGGATCTGTTCTTTGCTTACATGCACATCTGCGGGGGTAAACACAAAGACATCCAGGCCAATCCGGCTGCCTTCAATAATCATCCTCCGGTACACGCTCTTCTCCTCAAGCTGTTTGGCGTCATTCAGATATAGCGTGAGGATGCCTAAGACGGGCTCTGGCACAGGAGTTCACCTTCTTGTGGGAGAATAGTAGGTCCGGCTGCAGTCCGGGAGGACCGCAGCAGCAGCGTGGGTTTACCCGTAGGGCCGTTAACCAGGTCTACGGCGGCTAGCCCGCTGTTGAAGCACATTTTCAGGCTGGCCGGGTTATCGCAGGCTACATGGCATTCCAGCTGCCCAAGACGTTCCAGCTGCGCGGTAAGCAGGGCTGTGCCGGTATGCCTCTTGCGGTACAGGGGATGAACGGCTACTACACAGGCCTCCTTGCCGTAGCCGGAGACGAAGCTGACACCTGCGAGCTGACGGCCGTTCTGACCCCGTACAGTGGCAACGAGTAGCGAAACTCCCGGCAAGGCGAGCTGCTCCGGTGTCAGCCGGGCCAGCTGCCTGCATCCGCGAAGCGTAATCCGCTGCTCCCCATACTCCCTCAGGAATTCAAGCAATCCGGCTAGTCTGGAATTCCACTGCACCGGATTGCTGTCGTAGAGTGAGGATATCTGCATGGTGTCACTTCCTTTACGGGTTTAATTAGGCTTAGTCTGGCGGGATAGATGCTGGCCATAATGAAAAATGCGTTCCAGCGACAGCTTGCGGATCGCCGGCTCATCGAATTTCATCGGCCTGGAATTGGCCTCGAAGAACCACAGCCCGCCTTCTTCATCGACGCCGAGGTCCATTGACATCTCGCCCAGCATGGTGGCCGAAGCGCGTTCAATCTGCCGGGCAATCAGCAGCGCCGTGGTGGGGACATTCTTCAGGATGGCCGCAGCCTGCTCTGCTCCGAAGGTTCCCTCCAGCATGCTGGAGGGCTCTTCAATGCTGCCGCCGCGCGGCACATGGGTAGTGATGCTGCGGGCTCCGGCCAGCCGTGCGCCAATGCCGGTGACCGCCCAGGCGCCACGGCCGTTCTTCTGCAGCAGCACGCGAAGATCGAAGGGGCGCCCGTGGTGCGCAGCAAGCACAATGGCCTGCTGCACGATGTAGCGGGATACCCCTTTTTCCCTGACGATTCTGGCCCACAGACGTTCGATGGACGCGGCTTTGTAGGTCGTGTTCTTCTTGCCGCTCTGGATCTGCAGCCGGTAAGGCAGCATAGCATCCATCCGGTATCTCAGCCGCATAATCCCTTTGCCGGCTTTGCCGTTCTCCGGTTTGAGGTAGAGACTGTCGTGATTCTTCAGCATGGCCGTCAGGGTTGCTGCACTGCGCAGACGGCGGGTCTTGGGCACATGCTTTGAGGTTGCTTTGGATTCCTTGAGCCACTCGAAGAGATTCCATTTATTGAAAAATCTCGGGTTGTACAGCTGGATCTCAGGATGCTCCAGACATTCCGCTATTTTGCGGGCGACCGGTGCCTTCTCCTCTTCATCGCGGTTCGGAATCCGGTTATAAATCACCTGCGGCAGCGGGACAGGAATGGAGTACCAGAGCTTGCCGCTGGCAGAGGGGACGAAGCCGTTCACCATCCGCTCCTCCAGCTTCAGGTCGCGGACGGTGACGACATATACCAGATAACCCATTTCTTTGCCGGTGCGGATAATATCGCGGAAGTTATTGCGGTTGCCGCGAAACTGCTTCAGCCGGTCACTGGTCGTCAGGATGGCGATAACGGGCTTGCCGGGGTCAGGGATACGGCTGTTCACAAGTCATCCCTCCTGCGGAATTTGCTGAGATACAGACAATGCTCCAGGATGTGCTCAATGGAAGCTTTGCCCTCAGCGCGCAGGGAGGGGTGGCGGAAGATAGAGCGTCCCGGTTTGGCATTGGCCTCGAACATCCAGATATCCTCATCCTGGTCAATCCCGAGATCAAATCCAATCTCACCGAGCAGATGCCGGTGCTGGATTTCCAGGGATTCTGCCAGCTTGACGGCTGTTGTTTTGGCGCGCTGCAGCACTTCATCCGATCTTGCGCCGAAGACACGGCCCAGTGCCTGCTGCGGTGTAAGCAGGGCGCCGCCGTTCTTCAGGTGGGTGGTGACACTGCCCCGGCCGGCTTTCTTGGCCCCGATGCCGACAACTACCCATTGGTTGCTGCCGTTCTTGTGCATATGGAAGCGGAAATCAATCGGGCAGCCGTCAATCTCAATCAGCCGGATCCCCTGCTGAACCACATAATTCTGCAGGCTCTGTCCGTGACGGCCGCGCAGCATGCGCATCAGGCTGTCGAAGCTGGTGAAGCGCAGCAGCACATTCTTCCCGCTCTTACGGTAACGGGCGAAGTACCCCTTCTTCGGCAGGTAGGTCAGGCGGTAGATGCCGTGTCCAAGACTGCCTGCGGAAGGTTTGTAATAGACAAAGTGGTGGCGGTCCAGCATATCGCGCATCTGTTCTGTGCTGGGATTGCTGTGTGTTTCAGGCACGAAGCGGTTGGCGGCACCGTCATTCTCCAGCAGGCGGTAAACATCCGATTTATTGAAGAAGCTCCAGTTGAAGTAGGGAATCTTCTTGCGTCCGAACCGCTCCCGCAGCTGGTTGATGTATGGGGAAGTCTCCGCTCTGCGGCTGGGCAGACGGTTGTAGACGACATCCGGCAGCGGCACCATCTTACGCTCGAATTTGCCGCCGGCCGTGAGGAAATAGCCGTTGACCTGCTCCTGCTGCCAGTCGATGTCACGCGGCATGAAGGCGAAGATATAGCATTTGTTGCTGCCTTCGCGCAGCAGCTGCTTGATGAAGCCGGTACGGGAGCCAAAAGGCTGTGCCGCGGAGGCGGGCCCGTCGGAAAGTACGCCGACCAGCGGTCCGAGCTGGACCTCATCATTCTGCAGGTTGCGCAAATAAATGCCGCCTGATTTCGGAACCTTGATTGCGCTCTTCACTCCCGAGGCCAGGAAGAGATGCTTGCCGGCGCGTTTGATCGGCTTGATCATCGCCGGGATGGCATCCTTCCCAAGCCGCAGGCGGATGTTTTTCTTGCCGGATAATTTCAGGCTTTTCATCAGTTCACCCGAGACATAGACAACTCTTTGGGGCTGCTTGGTGAAATGCACATTGCAAAAAGTGAGACCCATTTATGAATCCTCCTTAGGAACGATTGATATCATTCTCCCGTTGAACGGAGCTGCCGGTGAGACAGCTTGTGGTTTGCCGCTTGATGTAAGCAGCAGATGACGCGCATAGCGCAGCGGATTCTCGGCGGCGAGCCTAGCAGCCCGGCGGTCGCCCGTCAGCCGGAACACTGTGCGCCCTGGCTTGGAATTAGCTTCAAGCAGATAGATTCTTCCTCCGGCATCAATGCCGAAATCGAGACCGAGCTCTCCGAGTCTCCCGCAGGAATCTTCCAGCAGTGGAGGCAGGAGAGCGGCTGCTGAGATCAGCTCCTCATACAGGCTTCGGCCTGTGTTGCCGTATTCGGCAAGCAGGAAGGGCAGAGCGGGAACCGCGGTTCCCCCGCCGTGGAGATTCGAGGTAAGCGATCCCCGGCCTCCCAGACGTACGGCCATACCGGTCATAGACCAGGCGCCGGTACCGTTCTTCTGCATCAGCACCCGCACATCGAACGGCTGTCCTCCGCTGCCGGTGAGATGCAGATATGGCTGTATGATATAGCGGTGCTGGCCGATGAAGCCGTGGATCCAGTCCAGGCCTTCGTCCAGCGTACCGAAAACATATTGAAAAGGTTCGTTCAACCGGTCTCTTCCCCGCAGACTCACTCCGCCGCCTTCGCCTTTGCCCAGAAGTACAGCGTGCATGGTGCGTTTGCCGTGGGAGCCTGTTTTGGGTTTCAGAAAAACACCGTACTCCCTTTCGGCAAGCATGTTGCCGAGTGCTTCACGGCCGCTATAAACCAGAGTTTCGGGCAGTAGGGCAGCGGCTGTACGGCTGCGCCGCAGGATCTCGTACACGCCCCATTTATCCGGGAGTCCGCGTGACCAGGGGAGACAGCGGGAGAGTACAGCCAGGGCAGCGGCTGCAGTTCTTTTCTCCTCCGGAGTCCGGTAGAAACAGCGGTTGTAGAGAATATCGGGCGGAGGTGACTGCGCAGGCACCCACTGACCTTCCTGCCAGAGATACCCGCTGACAGAGGCGCCGTCCTTGGCGACACCTTCCGGATGGAAAACAAGGACCTTCAGATCATACAACGGGGCCGCCCGGCATAGATGACTGCAGAATTCCGGTTCTGCGATGGGAGGATTCCCGTGGCGACGGCCTGTCATAATGCCAAGGAACCCCATTGCTGTTTCGGTCATGATGTCCTCCTTATAACCCGGCCAGATAGCGGCAGTATAGAATCATTTGTTTGACGGAGGGGCGGATCTTCTGGTCGTTCAGCGGTGTATTGTCGTTCTTGGACGGTTTGGAGTTGACTTCTAGCAGCCAGATTCTGCCCGACTGGTCCAGCGCAAGGTCGATGCCCAGCTCCCCGAAATGCGCCGGGATATAAGTCTCTACGCCTCTGGCGATCGCCAGTGCTGCCCGGGGAAGCTGAACCTGGGAGCTTTCCTTCGCTCCGGGCGGTAGATTGCTTTTGCCGATGGCTTCCCGGACCGTACTGAGCGTCCCGCCCCGGGCGAGATTAGAGACAAAATGATTACTTCCGGCGGTCCGGGCCACAATGGAGGTGACGCCCCATTTGCCGGTGCCGTTCTTCTGTACGAGTGCCCGGAAGTCCACCGGCCGCCGTCCAAGCTCCAGCAGGGGCAAGCCCTGCTGAATCTGGTAGCGGGTCGTTTTCATCTTCGGGGCAATGGACCCAAAAAGCTTCGCCAGACTGGGATAGCTTTGCTTGCGTGTCCCCAGCGGTGTTGTCGACTGCAGCCGATAGCCGCCGCCGTCTTCTTTGGAGATGCGCAGAATGCCTTTGCCCAGGCTGCCGCGTACAGGTTTCAGGAACACACTGGGATAATTGCTGCACATTCTTTTCAATACGGCGAAGCCATTCAGGGCATGCGACTCCGGCAAATACCGCTGCAGGGCGGGATCTTGTGCCAGCGCTTCGAATACCTCTGTCTTGTCAAGGAACTTTTCATTGAAAAAATGAGTTCCGTAGCGGGATTTTACATCCGCCAAAAAATGCTGTACGCTAGGTTTGTTCTCTACCTTTCGCGTCGTCAGCCGATTGTTGATCACATCGGCCACAGGAAGACTCAGCTTCCGCCAGCCCTCATCGTATACCCAGCCCTGGATGGTAGTGCTGCGCGTTTCCAGCGCTTCCGGGGTAAAGAAATATACATAGGCGCCCTGTGCATGGCAGGCATTGGTCAGTTCCCGGCAGAACATCGTGATCTGGCCGAACACTCTGTCGGGATGCTCGGGATGGTCCCGGCTCACCAGAACTCCAATCATCGGCCCCAGCCGCAGATTGCGGCTGCCTGAACTATAGGAAGCGTTAAGCGTGAGGCGCTGCCTTAAGCCCAGCCTGCGCGCCAGCCCTTCGCTTACGCGCAGGCTGTCGGATTTGGGAACCGGAATAACGGTAACCTCCTGCCGGAAAGAGCCGAAGGTTAGCTGGATTGTTCCGTGCGCCGGTATTTTGAGCCTCTTCATGGATTTGTCGCCTAGCATTACAGCGTTTTCCTGCAGGATGCCCGAGTGGACCGTTTGGACCGGGATCTTGAGTTGGGACATCGTGGATCTCCTTCCGGTAGGCAGCATGATGCCGGCAATATGAATCTTTAGGGTTACATATCATTCATCATATGGAGACATCTGACCCTTGGTGATTGACCTATTCTTTAAAAAGCCGTGCCGGGCGGATTAAATGTCCGGCGGCGGTGACCCGTTCAGCAGATGGAGTACAGGTGCAGGCCGCACAGACAGAAGTCTGGCCGCTGGAGGGGGAATAACGTGACCGCGAAATTTGGGCGGATACACAAAACTTAAGCGTATGCTTACGAAGCGAGTTTTGCGAAGAAGACTCAGGGAAGCAGATGCTAACAAAACTTTTAGGAGGATTTATAATGAACGTAATTGACAAGGCACATGAACTGGCGAGAGCCATTAAAGACAGCACCGAGGTATCAGATATCACCAGCGCGATGAAAGTGATCGAAGCAGATCCGGAGAGCAAGCTGATGCTCGACAATTTCCGTCAGAGCCAAATCGAGCTGCAGCAGCAGATGATGAGCGGAGAGATGCCTCCGCAGGAGGAAATGGAGAAGATGGAGAAGCTGTTCGAGGTGCTTAACCTGAATCTCGGCATCCGCCGCCTGTTCGACGCAGAGCGCCGCCTTAGTGTAGTCATCGAAGATGTGAACAAAATCATCACCGACAGCCTATCCCAAATGTACGGCGGACAACAATAAGCGCTATAGAAGGGGATTCTCCTGATAATAGCAAGAGGGTGATTTCAGTGCCATTTGGCTCCGGAATCACCCTCTTTTTGATGCTAAGGCCGACATTTCTAATCTAATCCTGTTTGCCTTCAATGGCACAGAGCAGAATCGCGGCAGCTACGCCAATACGTCTATCGAGTACACCTTTGCGGTCCTCGGAGAAGTCGGCGATAATTTTGGTGACAAAAGGGTTGAAGTTCTGCCGGAAGGCCGGGATGACCATGCCGCCGATCTCCACATTATATTTTTGCGGAATCAGAGTAATGACACGCCGCAGAAGCGCCATGAACATACTGTCCTCTTTAATGAATCCGATCTCGGTATCGCCGGTGTCCAGAATCACCCATTCATCTTTGATGATAGACTTCAGGCCTTTGCGGCGGAGTGCGCCCAGAGATTTCCCGGTCTCCGAATCATAGACATCATAGGTGGCGCTGAGATCTATCACTTTGCGGGCTTTAATGCGCAGTAGCTCTCTCTCCATGCTCTCGTCCGTGTACAGGGCGATATCCTCTTTCAGTTTGAACGCCTTCATTTGCGAAAAGAGCAAAAGTTCCTCCGAACTGTTGTAAATATGCAGCTTTGCCCCCATGACGGAGAATACTTTTTTGCGGATTATGTACTCGGACTGGCCCCAAATGTTATTCAATGTAAATTCCTCCTCTTCATGGCTCCATCATCTCACACTCCCGGCATTCAGGCTAGACTTAACCAGGAGGCAGCGGAATCAGCAAGATGAAAAATTAGCAACTTGTCTCATAATCCGAACCTGAAGTTCATAGAGTAGAGATATAGATTCAAGTTCAGCCTGACAACCCTTTAGAACGAAGGAGCGGTTCGACAATGAAAAAAAGAAACAAATTCAAGCATTCCGTGTATCTGCTGGCGGCTCTGGCGATGCTGCTGTACGCGCTGCCGAAGCTGTCTTTTCAGAATGGTCCCGGCTGGGTGCTGGGCTTTGGTATTGTCTGGTGTGCATTTGCCTTCATGGTGATTGCCTCGCACCTGCACTTTATCATCGGAGTGGATGAAGAGAAGCAGAAACGCCTGGAGGCGGTCCGCAAGGCTAAGCTGGAGCAGTGGCAGGGCCAGTGGAACGAAGAAACCCGGGTGTCCCAGAGATTATAGGATTTGGCCGGCGCCTATAGGCAAGCTGAAGTGGCTCACCCCCTGTCTCGCGAAAGCTGCGGACCGGGGGTGAACTGTGTTATAGCTATATTCAAGGCTGTACTTATGCATGCATTATGTGTGTGTTGTTCTAAGTGCGGCTGCCCTTAATCGCCTCTGGTATCGCTTGTCATACAGTTGACATATCTCTTGAAAGAAGCATACCCGTTCTGTTGTACTCCGCTGTAACCAGCGTTATAATGGGTACAGAATAGTACAGATCGGGGTATGGGGGTGTAACAGTTGGAAGGTCAAGGCGATAATATTACAAAGCATGAACAACTGCTGCAGCATATTGAAAGTCTGAAGGTGGGAACGAAGATCTCCGTCCGCAAGCTGGCCAAGGAAATGGGCGTCAGTGAAGGTACAGCATACCGTGCCGTGAAGGAAGCGGAGAACCTGGGAATCGTTATTACCAAGGAGCGGATCGGTACGGTCCGGGTAGAAAAAAAGCCGCGCAATATTTCTGATCAGCTTACGTTTGGAGATGTAGTGGACATTGTCGAGGGACATGTCCTCGGCGGAGCGGAAGGTCTGAACAAACATCTTCATAAATATGTGATTGGCGCGATGAAAGTGGATGCCATGATCCGTTATATCGATGCCGACAGCCTGCTGATCGTGGGTAACCGTGATGATGTGCATTCGCTTGCACTGGAGCAGGGGGCAGGGGTGCTAGTAACTGGTGGCTTCGGTACCAGCCGAGAGGTGAAGGCGCTGGCGGATGAACTGGACCTGCCGGTGATTTCTTCCCGGCATGATACGTTTACAGTAGCTTCAATGATTAACCGGGCGATTTTTGACCGGCTGATCAAGAAGAAGATTATGCTCGTGGAAGATATTGTGGAGGGCAAGCCGCGCCTGAATACGCTCAAAATCTCCAGTACAGTCGGCGAATTACGCGAATTGTCCCTCTCGAGCGGTGAGCAGCGCTTCCCGGTGACCGACGAGTGGAATCGGGTCATCGGTATCGTGGGCCGCCGCGATGTGGAGGAGCTCGCAGAAGGGCAGAGCATCGAGAAGGCCATGGTCCGCAGCCCGGTGACCGCTGCACTGCAGACCTCCCTGGCTTCGGCAGCGCAGATTATGATGTGGGAAGGGATCGACTTCCTGCCGATCGTGGACCGTAACCGCAAGCTGGTCGGCTCGCTGACCCGCAGGGAAGTGCTGCAGAGTCTGCGTGATGCCAGCAACCAGCCGCAGCTCGGGGAGACCTTCGATCATCTGATCTGGAACGGTTTTGCCGATGAGCGCGATGAGGAAGGCAAGCTGTTCTTCCACGGCTTCATCACACCGCAGATGGCAACAGATCTTGGGACGATTTCGGAAGGGATATTGTCCACACTGATGACCCTTTCCGCATTTAAGGCGGCCAAGGACATCACCGGCAATGACTATGTGCTGGATAACATGTCCACCTATTTCATCCGCCCGGTGCAAATCGAGCATTCCATTATCGTCATGCCGAAGCTGCTGGAGATCAGCCGCCGTACCTGCAAGCTGGAGATTGAAATCAGTCACATGGAGACCATTGTGGCCAAGGCCGTCCTGATGCTGCAGTCGATTGACCACGGTTAAAACGCTCAAATATATACATTTAGCAATAGTGTAGGCATACATGCAGTCTTCGCACAGAAAATGAATACAGAACGAATAATATCGACAAGTGCAGATGAATCAGAATCGAATACAGACGAATACAGACTAAATAGACCAGGCTATCCTGTAGTAACCGGGAGAGTAACCTGGTCTATTTGCATTAGGGACTAACTAGGGGAATTGCGGCAAGCCATAGAATAGCTGGTTGGATTAATGGCTGCGAAGCTAAGAAGCTGAACGGCTGAAAAAGCTGAATACTATATGGGCGACGGGCTGGGAATCTGGTTACATGGACACTGAGTGGATAGGTCTCTATTATGAGCAGCGGGCAACAAGTGGAAAAAGGGTATCTAATTGTCCCGAACTCCCCAATTTTGGAACAATAAGTGGAAAAAGGACATCGAATCCGCCGGAATCTACACCAGGGGAGGAAAGCGGACGAAATAAGTGCCTTTTTTCCAACTGCTCCCCTGAAAGGTAGGGCTTGGCCAGTAATAAGTGTACAATTTCCACTTCGCATAGTTCTACCGGAGAGCCGAGTGAGGGAGATGCTGCGATTTAGCTAGCGATTCAAAGATAACTAGCGATTCAAATACCGATGCAAAGATTCACATAGAGATGCAAAGACTCAAATAGCGATTGAAATACCGATTAATAGCCGGATTCAAATACCCATTCTGATACCGGTTTCGGATACCGTAAACACTCAGCTCCCGCTCCCGCTGCGGAGCCGGCTGTAGTACCCGTGGCTGCGCAGCCCCGAGAAGATGTTGAAGATACCCAGCAGCAGAAAAGCTGCTTCAATGACAACATTAAGCGTCGAGCCGCGGAAGATGAACATCGACATCAGTGAGAGCGTTACCAGCATTGCGCCGAGCAGCATGTTCATAATTGATCGCTTAAGCCCTTTGATTAGCGGGTCTACGGCCCTCCGGGAGGAGAAACTGTACATGGCGGCGCTGATCATAAAGACGACCAGCAGAACAAACAGCAGATACTTGATGAGCATAATCATGGACAGACAGCTCCTTAGTGGAAGGTGGGAAACGGTACTTCGGCTATACTCTACCATTCTATGATTTGCCCACTATTGTACCATGATTATGACTCAGGTGCGCTTATAAGGAGCGATCTCCACCCAGATTTGCAGCACACCCTCCATAACGAGCATAGTGCGGATTCTGACAGTATATTCTTTCTCGCGTACAATATAGATTTTGCCGTCCAGCAGCAGGCGGGCCAGCTTCCCGTCAGAATCGATTTCAAACATGCTGCGCCCGCGCATCGGCTCCAGATCGCTGACCAGCTTCCTGAGGATTTCCTTGACAGTCACCGTGTCTAGCACAGCGGTGCCTTCCTTAACTTTGCTGTCCTCGGTGCGGACCTTAATTTCCCGGATTACGGTGGAGGTATTGTTGTATTTTTTGAGCGTGTCAATGTCATTGCGGTACTCCTCGATCTGTATCCGGAGCTCCTGATTGCTTAGCCAGAGCACGTTGTATCCCATATGATAAATGGCGTTATATACCACGGCGCCCACAATCATTCCCAGCACAAAAACGGCAGCAATCTGCGAGAAACGCCGGTAGCGGTGAAACGGCGGCAGGCGCATGGATTCATCACCCCTTTAAATATAAGAATGTATCTGCTCAGCGCTATCCATTATCCTTCTGTTTCTACTTGCCGCACACCCATTTGACTAACTCACTGCCCATATGAGCGCCCAGAAAAGCGAAGACCAGATAGAGAATCTGCTTGATGGCGGGGGAGAGGTTACCTCCCAGCATATTGCTCTCAATGACCCGCATCGGGTCGATCGTTCCGCCGACGGCGGCAGCCAGTGCCCAGATTTTGATCCGGTCGGCGATATCCAGCATGGTGTGCGTAGGCGGCTGCAGAGAGACCACGGCTCCGATCCCGCCCAGCAGGGAACCGCCCAATACAATGCCGAAGGCGATGAAGAAGTCGAGGACGGCTTTGCTCAGGAAAATATTCATCATAAGGCTCCTTCCCGGTCCAGGCAATTGCTTATCCGCTGCCTGTCCTTATGCGCTTAATCCATTCTATGGGCGGTTCCCCCTCTAATATGATAAAATAGTTTCATCTTATGTTTTGATTTTGGAACTGAAGGGAAGTGGGGATAATGAGCCCTTTCGTGCATTTGCATGTGCACAGCGAATACAGTTTACTGGACGGGGCGGCGCGTATTACGGACCTGGTGCGCCGGGCCGGCGAATACGGCATGAAATCGCTGGCGCTGACGGATCATGGAGTGATGTACGGGGCAATCCCTTTCTATAAAGCTTGCCAGGAGAACGGCATCAAGCCGATTATCGGCTGTGAGGCTTATTTAACCGCAGGTTCGCGCCGTGAGCGGGGCAGCCGCAAGGATCAGCCGATCTATCACCTGATTCTGCTGGTGAAGAACGAGATCGGCTACCGGAACCTGATGAAGCTGATCTCCATCGGCCATCTGGAGGGCCAGCATTACAAGCCGCGGATTGATATGGAAGCACTGGCGGCGCATGCCGAGGGAATCATCTGCCTCAGCGCCTGTCTTGGCGGAGAGGTACCGCAGCATCTGCTGCACGGGCGTGAGGAGGATGCGCGCAAGGCGGCGCTGCGTTACAAGGAGATTTTTGGCGCGGACTTCTACCTGGAGCTGCAGGATCATGGGATGCCTGAACAGAAGCGGGTGAATCCGAAGCTGATTCAGCTTGCTGCCGAGCTGGATATTCCCCTGGTGGCTACGAATGACGTGCATTATATGGACAAGGAAGATGCCGAGGTTCAGGATGTGCTGATCTGTATTGGCACAGGCAAATCTGTGGATGATGAGGACCGTCTGAAGATCGGCACGGATCAGCTGTTCTTCAAGAGCGGCGAGCAGATGGCCTCGCTGTTCCCGCATGTGCCGCAGGCGCTGGAGAACACGCTGCGGATTGCAGAAGCCTGCAATCTGGAGCTGACGTTCGGCAATCATATTCTGCCGGAGTATTCCCCTCTGCCGGAAGGGCTGGATGCCGCCGCTTATTTGCGTGAGCTGTGCCGCAGCGGGCTGGAGGAGCGCTACGCGGATACGCCGCTGTGGGCATCTCCGGAGCAGAAGGAAACGGCCGAGAAAAGGCTGGCCTATGAGCTGGGCGTCATTGAGAGCATGGGGTTCAGCGATTATTTCCTGATTGTCTGGGATTTCATCGCTTTTTGCCACCGGAGCGGGATTGTTACCGGCCCGGGCCGTGGTTCCTCGGCAGGCAGTCTTACAGCATATACGCTGAAGATTACGGATGTAGATCCGCTGAAATATAATCTGCTCTTCGAGCGTTTCCTGAATCCGGAGCGGATTACGATGCCCGATATTGATATTGACTTCAGTGACGAACGCCGCGATGAGGTTATTGCCTATGTCGTGGACAAATATGGCAAGGAGCATGTGGCGCAGATCATTACCTTCGGAACGATGGCAGCAAGAGCAGCTGTACGGGATGTAGGCCGTGCACTGAATCTGCCGTATAACGAGGTGGACAAGGCGGCGAAGCTGATTCCGGGCCAGCTCGGCATCAGCATCACCCGGGCGCTGGAGAGCACGCCAGAGCTGAAGGCGCTGTATGATACCAGTCCGAAGACCAGAGCGCTGCTTGATATGGCGATGAAGGTTGAAGGCATGCCGCGTCATGCCTCAACGCATGCTGCCGGAGTGATCATCTCCAAGGGGCCGCTGACCGATGCCGTTCCGCTCCAGGCCGGCAGTGAGAGTACAGCGCTGACCCAGTATTCCATGGAGCATCTGGAGAGTGTAGGCCTGCTGAAGATGGACTTCCTGGGGCTGCGGACCCTGTCGATTATTGAACGCTGCATGAACTGGGTGAAGGAAATGACCGGCAGCGTCCCTGATTTCCGCTTCATCCCGGATCATGATCCGCTGACTTATGAGATGCTGGGGGCAGGCGAGACCACAGGCGTATTCCAGCTGGAGTCTGCAGGCGTACGGCGGGTACTGAAGGATCTGAAGCCCAGCGGTTTTGAGGATATTGTCTCCGTGGTGGCTCTGTACCGTCCGGGTCCGATGGAATTTATTCCGAAATTCATCGGGGGCAAGCACGGGGAGTTCGAGGTCGTGTATCCTCATGCTGATCTGAAGCCGATTCTGGCCGATACCTATGGGATCATCGTCTATCAGGAGCAGATCATGCAGATCGCCTCCTTGATGGCGGGGTTCTCGCTTGGCGAAGCGGATCTGCTGCGCCGTGCGGTGTCCAAGAAGAAGCGGGAGACGCTGGACAAGGAACGCAGCCACTTTGTGGAGGGCAGTCTGAAGCAGGGCTATCAGGAGGCGGATGCCAATGAGGTGTATGACATGATCGTGCGGTTTGCCAACTACGGCTTCCCGCGTGCCCATGCTGCCGCCTATGGCGTGCTGGCGTTCCAGACTGCTTATCTCAAGGCGCATTATCCTGTGCAGTTCATGGCAGCAATGCTGACCGCGGTCATGGGAACCCACCGCAAGGTGGCAGAGTATGTGCTGGAATGCCGCCGCAGCGGGGTCGGCGTGCTGCCGCCCGATGTTAACGAGAGCGGCGTGCTGTTCACCCCTGTACCCGGCGAAGGCAGCGGGCATATCCGCTTCGGACTGGCTGCGGTTAAGAATGTCGGGACGCTGGCGGTGGAGAATATTATGGCGGTCCGCAAGGAGCGTCCGTTCGACAGCCTGCTTGATTTCTGCCGCCGTGTCGATCTGCGTGTCTGCAACAAGCGCGTGATTGAATCACTGCTGCAGACAGGCGCCTTCGACCGGCTTCCCGGCCACCGGGCCCAGCTGCTGGCAATGCTGGATGAGACAGTCGATGCAGCGGCGAAGTGGCGCAAAGAGCGCGATGAGCTGCAGATCCAGCTGTTCGATGATCTGATTGAGACGCCGAACTGGGAAATCCGTTATCCGGATATCCCGAAATTCTCCGTGACCCAGCAGTTGGAGCTGGAGCGTGAGCTGCTGGGTCTGTACCTGTCCGGCCATCCGCTGGATGACAGCTCGGCCCTGCTGGAGGAGCCGGGGATGCAGAAGCTGATGGATCTTGGCGAAATGGCAGACGAGAGCATGACGGTGACAGCCGGCATGGTCGTGTCGCTTAAGGAAATTACGACAAAGGCCGGCAAGGCGATGGCCTTTGTCGAATGGGAAGACCAGATCGAGCGCTGTGAGGTCGTACTCTTCCCTGAGGTGTGGAAACGCAGCCGCGGCCTGATCGAGAAGGGCGCGCTGCTGGCCCTGCGCGCCAAGGTGCAGCAGGAGGACGAGGGCTTCAAGCTGCTGGCCGAGGAGGTGGCCCCGCTCACCTCGGACAGCGTGCGCGGCCTGCTGCAGCGCCGCAGCGCCGCAGGCGCCCGGCCCGCCTACGCGGGCCGGAACGCCCCCGCAGGAGCGCCTGCGGCAGCTCCTGCAGCCCGTACGGGCGCCGCTGGCCCCGGCGCCCGCAGCGGCAGTGCAGCTGGCGCAGCCGCTGCACCGGGCACGCGCACACCGGCGGCACAGCCGCCCGGTGCGCGCGCTAACGCGGCCGCTGCGCAGGCCGCGCCTAAGGCCCCGGCCGCGTCAGATACGCGGCCGGGAAGCCCTGCCCCGCTGCGCACGGGGCAGCCCGCTTCTGCTGAGCGCTCCGCAAGCTCAGCGCAGAGCACCCAGCGTGTCTTCATCAAGATCACGCCGGGCGCTGAGCTCAAAGGTCTGCTGCCGCGCCTCCAGGCGCTGCTGCAGACCCATCCGGGACCAGCCGCGACGCTGCTGTTCTATGAGCGCAACCAGAAGGTGCTGGCACTCAGCGACAGCTACCGGATCGAGCCCTCGGAGGAGCTGTTTGCGGCAATAGAGAGCATGCTGGGAGCCGGAACCGTCAGAATCAGGTAGAAAAATAAGCACATTTCCGCCCTTTTCCGCATACATTAGGGAACGAGCGGGGCATTGTCCCGTGCGGAAAGGGGAATCACATCATGTCCTATCAATTGGCAGCAGACCTGCTGGAGCGCCGGGGAGTTTCGCTTGATTCTATCGCTGAGATCGTATATATTCTGCAATCCGCCTATTATCCCGATTTGACTGAGGAAGAGTGCCTCGTAAGCGTCAAGGCGGTGCTGGGCAAAAGAGAAGTACAGTACACGCTGATGACAGGAGTCGCGCTGGATGAGCTGGCGGAGAAGAAGCTGCTGCCGCAGCCGCTTCAGGCGGTACTGGAGGCGGATGAATCGCTCTACGGGGCGGACGAGACTCTGGCGCTCGGCATCACGGGGGTATACGGGATGATCGGGCTGACAGGTTTCGGTTATCTGGACAAAATAAAGCTTGGAATTATCGGCAAATTGAATGATGATAAGGGAAGCATTCATGTATTTCTTGATGATCTGGTAGCCGGGATTGCAGCCGCGGCATCGGCCAGAATTGCCCACCGCCATGAAGGGGCGAAGGTCTATTCTCCTGCCTCCGGAGAGGCATAATTGCAGCTCTTGCATTTGTTAGAAGCGGCCTCCCGGTCCAGCAGCCATCCTGCCGAGCCTGTTGCGGGAAAAAAGAAAACTGTGTTATCATGATTCCATTATATACAGGATACGGCTGGGATTTGAGATTAGGGAGGCCTTGCAGGGCATGTGGACGGTAATCTATATAGCGCCGACCGCCAAAGTGGCGGAGATGATTCAGAGGAAGCTTACGGAAGAAGGATTTCTGATAAAATGCCGTCCGATTAATATGTCCAAGCAGCAGTTTGAGATTCTGGTTCCTTCGGGAGAGCTTGAAGAAGTGCAGGAGGTCCTGAATCTGATTCTGCATCCTTGAGATTTACAACTTAGAGATACATGAGCGGTCATGACAGCGGCAAGCTGCTATCTACGCAAATAAACGGCTGAAGAGGTGCGACCCTTGTTCAAAGATTTATTTCAGAAAAAACGGAAGTACGCGATCATTCCTTCAGAGCGTCTGGAGCGAAGCGGCGGACCGGCGGAAGGCGAGCGCCCCAAACGTGAGATTCCAGAAGGACTCATGAACAAATGCAACAAATGTGGAACCATCCAGTACAGCAAGGAACTGGAGAAGAATTTGAAAATATGCCCATCCTGCGGCTATCATATGCGCCTGAACGCTTCGGAGCGGATTGCGATGACGCTGGACCCCGAAGGGTTCATTGAGTTTGACAGCGAAATGGCATCCGTTGATCCGCTGCAGTTCCCCGGCTATGCCTCTAAGCTGGAACAACAGCAGTCCAAAACTGGACAGGTTGAAGCTGTAATCACCGGCCAGGGCACTATTGGCGGCCATCCGGTTATTGTTGCGGTGATGAACTTTGAGTTCTTCTCCGGGAGCATGGGGTCCGTAGTCGGCGAGAAGATTACCAGAGCGGTTGAAGAAGCAACAGAGCGGAGACTTCCGATGCTGATCTTCTCCACTTCGGGCGGAGCGAGAATGCAGGAGAGCATCCTCAGTCTCATGCAGATGGCGAAGACAAGTAGCGCGCTGGCCCGGTTCAGTGAAGCCGGAGGCCTGTATATTTCCGTAATTACTGATCCGACCACAGGCGGGGTGTCGGCGAGTTTCGCCAGCCTGGGTGATATTATTATTGCCGAGCCCGGTGCGGTATTCGGTTTTGCCGGACGGATTGTGATTGAACAGACGATCCGCCAGAAACTGCCGGAAGATTTCCAGACAGCGGAATTCAATTTGCAGCACGGCCAGCTGGATATGGTTGTGCACCGCAAGGAAATGCGCTCCACGTTAACCAAGCTGCTGGAGCTGCATGATGTGAAAGGGGGATTTTAGGTTGGCAGGAGAGTTGCCTTTTGAAATGCCTCTGGTAGAAATGCGCAAGAAAATTGCTGAACTGAAGCAGTTTGGCGAAGAGAAGGGTATTGATTTCAAAGATGAGGTAGCCCGTCTTGAGGAGCGTTACCACATCCTTGAGAATGAAGTATATTCGGATATCTCCCCGGCCCAGAAGATGCATTTGGCCCGGCATCACGGCCGTCCGACCTCACTGGATCTGATCGGACTGATCTTCACCGATTTCATGGAGCTGCATGGCGACCGCCTGTATGGTGATGATCTTGCCGTAGTCGGCGGAATCGCCAAGCTGAACGGCCGTCCGGTCACCGTAATCGGACAGCAGCGCGGCAAGGATACGAAGGAGAACATTCTGCGTTTCTTCGGCAGCGCGCATCCGGAAGGCTTCCGCAAGTCGCTGCGTCTGATGAAGCAGGCAGAGAAATTCGGCCGTCCTATCGTAACGTTTGTGGATACCAAAGGGGCTTATCCCGGCAATACGGCAGAGGAACGCGGACAGTCCGAAGCGATCGCCCGCAATTTGTACGAGATGTCCCAGCTGGCCGTACCGGTCATCTGCGTCGTTATCGGCGAAGGCGGCAGCGGCGGTGCCTTGGCTTTGGCCGTGGGCAACCGGGTCCTGATGCTGGAGCATGCCATCTATTCAGCGATCTCCCCCAACGGGGCGGCGTCCATTCTGTGGAAGGATGCCACCAAAGCGGAGCAGGCAGCTGAAGCGATGAAGATTACGGCGTCTGACCTGCTGGAGATGGAAGTGATCGAGGAGATCATTCCAGAACCCAAAGGCGGGGCACACCGTGACTACGAGGCAACGGCAGCAGCAATCAAGGATGCGGTATGGCGTCATTTACAGGAGATATCCGTGATGGATTCGGCAGAACTCAAGGAAGACCGTTACCTTAAATTCCGCAAAATCGGCGAGTTCTCGGAGTCCCTCCAGGAACAGGATACGCTTGAAGAAGAAGTGCAGATTGTAGAGTAATTCACACTTATCATTTGCACTTTCTGACATATTCCAGTCTGTTCCTGTTCGTAAGCCGCTCGGAATACTTTAACCATTTATTCCCACCCTATTCATCCCGCAGACTTTGCGGGGTGATTTTTATTTTGACGGCATTCTTATAAAATTCGACTTTAATTTACAGCAAAAACAGGCACTAACATTGATTTTGTCTTCAACTTGCAGTAATATTCATAAGGGCGCAATAAAAGGTACATGTGACTACATGTGATAAAGTTCCTATACAGAGAGCAAGCCTTATAGTAGATTTTGTAGTTGGAAAAAGTGAGACAGAGAGAACGAAAAAACGGAGGAAAACCTAATGCGGAAAAGTAAAATTGTATGTACGATCGGACCTGCAAGTGAATCGTTGGAGAATATCAAAAAATTGATTTTGGCTGGTATGAATGTGGCCCGTCTGAACTTCTCCCACGGCGATTTTGAAGAGCACGGTGCCCGGATCAACACGATCCGTCAAGCTTCCAAAGAACTTGGCAAGACTGTTGCCATTCTGCTCGACACCAAAGGACCTGAGATTCGTACTGGCAAGCTGGAAGTAGAACCGATTGAACTGGTTCAGGACGAATACCTGACATTGACTACGGAAGAAATCCTGGGCGACCAGAACCGTATCTCCATCACGTATAACAACCTTCCTAACGATGTTCAAGTAGGATCGACTATCCTGATCGACGACGGCCTTATCGGTCTTACTGTTGTCGACATTCAAGGCACCGAAATCAAGACCCGTATTGTTAACGGCGGTACAATCAAGAGCAAGAAGGGCGTTAACGTACCAGGAGTATCTATCTCCCTGCCGGGTATTACGGAAAAAGACACCAATGATATCGTTTTTGGGATCGGACAGGACATCGATTTTATCGCCGCTTCCTTCGTTCGCAAAGCCAGCGACGTTCAGGAAATCCGTGCATTGCTTGAGAAGCACGACGCTTCCCACATCCAAATCATCTCCAAAATCGAGAACCAAGAAGGTGTCGATAACCTTGATGAAATTTTGGCAGCTTCCGACGGCCTCATGGTTGCCCGCGGCGACCTTGGCGTAGAAATTCCTGCTGAAGATGTGCCTCTGGCTCAGAAGCTGATGATTCAGAAATGTAACATCGCTGGCAAACCAGTTATCACTGCTACCCAGATGCTGGATTCCATGCAGCGCAACCCGCGTCCTACCCGCGCTGAAGCGAGTGACGTAGCGAACGCTATCTTCGACGGAACCGATGCAATCATGCTGTCTGGTGAAACTGCTGCCGGAAAATATCCGGTAGAATCCGTACTCACAATGTCCCGCATTGCTGAGAAGGCGGAATCTGCCCTGAACCACCGTGAAATCTTCATGAAGCAGCAAATTGCTCAGGAAACTACGGTAACTGAAGCGATCAGCCAATCTGTAGCGATTTCCGCTCTGGATCTGAATGCTAAAGCTATCATTTCTTCGACTGTAACTGGCCACACTGCACGCGTGGTTTCCAAATACCGTCCTAAATCACCAATCATTGCTGTAACTACCCAGGAAAGAACTATGCGTCAGCTGGCGCTGGTTTGGGGTATAACTCCTGTATTCGGTCCTGAAGCTACTTCAACTGATGAATTGCTGGAAACTGCAATTAACGGTGGTAAAGCTTCCGGTCTGGTTAAAGCCGGCGATCTGGTTGTAATCACTGCAGGTATCCCGCTGGGACGTTCCGGTTCCACTAACCTGGTGAAGGTAGATACGATTCCAGCCGACTAGGATTTGGAAGAGGTTCTGCAGCATTAACAGAATACACCTATTAGAGCAGTGGCCTTCTTAGCCGCTGCTCTTTTTATTTTCAGGAAGGCAAAGCCGTTTTCACTTGCGGGTTGATATAAACGATACAAATGTATATATTGAATTGAGAGTTTTGAGAAACCGGGCAATCAGGTTCTTGTAAATATAGGGTTTCTGGAGTAGACAGCAGGATGGCTTTTGCGGTAGATCCGCCGGACCGAGAAGGAATCGCCGCGGGGACCCGGCAGAGACGGCACGGCCAGTAGCGTTTTGTTCTGGACCATAATGCCGCCGTCTTGAGCCTTGAGCCTGGGACTGGATCCGTTAACCCGGCAGCAGGTGAATCTTACCAGCGATACCTTGGACAACGGTGCGATATTCTGTCCCAGCTGGGGAGCTTCCATGATCCATTCGGCAGAGGTTTGTGGCCCTTGATAGCGCTGGATCGTACGGAAAACCCAGTTTTTGCTGAGGTTGCGCAGAGTGATGCACCATTTTCCCGGACTGAGCTTGACGATGGAAGCGCGCATATGGTCTCCGGGAGATACAGGCAAGGGGATAACGGTCTCGGCAGCAGGAAGAATTTCCCACCAGGCATAGTACCGGACGGTTCCGTTTACCGATTCATGGCCGGTTCCGGTCTGGATCAGGCTGCTGTTTCGGAAGCCGTCGATGCCGATCCAGGCCGAAGAATACGTGGCTTTGACGGTAGGTTTTACATAAGGGACGATCCAGTCGGCCGATATCCGCCGGTAAGTGCCTTTTTTGCCCGAGATGGCATAACCGCTCCAGTTGCTGGATGTCCAGCCGAAGCCTGAGCTGACGGCTCTGCCTGTGTTGAGTTTATCTTTCAGACAGGGTTTACTGCTTATCAATCTATTGACTTGGCCCACTTGTCCACCGCCTCACAATATGTTCTGCTCTATTTAATGCAGTAAGAGGCTCTTAAGGTTGGGTATTCTGTTAAAAAGGAAGAGAGAGGACTTATAACTCCAATGGAAAAAATATCGAAGCTGCGCGGGTTTTATCTGTTTCTGGGACTCGCCGGGGGCTCCTTCGGCTCTTATCTGTCACTGCTGCTCAAATCGAACGGACTTAACGTCAGCCAGATCGGCATGCTGATGGCTACGGGCACACTGATCGCGATCTGTGTCCAGCCCCTATGGGGAGTGATCTCTGACAGATATAACCAGGCGCGGTTGGTGCTCCTTCTGAGTGTGGCGGTTCCGGCGCTGCTTGCGGTGCTGTACCGGTCGGAGTATTTCATTGTGCTGATGCTGGTGTACACGGTATCCACGATCTTCTCCTCCACACAGGCTCCTATTGCCGACTCTTACGCTATTGCAGCGGCGAACAGAGCCGGATCGACTTACGGCAGCATCCGGATGATGATGAGCATAGGAGCCGCTGTAGGAGCCATAGCCGGGGGGCAATATGTTTCTAAATTCTCGGTATCCACGATCTGGCTGCCGTTTCTGCTGCTGAATGCCGTTGCAGTGGCGATTGCCTTCACCCTGCCGAAGCAGGCGGAAGAGAATCACATGATGAGCCAGTCCTTTTCCCAGGGTGTCAAAAAGCTGCTGGGCAACCGAATATTCCTGGCCTTTCTCGGGGGAAGCTTCCTGGTGAACCAGACGATGACGGCGTTCGGTACTTATTTCGTCCTTGCCTTCCAATCGGTTGGTGGATCGACCAGCTATGCCGGGTTTGCCCTGTTTCTGGCTTCGATCACTAACGTACCTTCCATGTTCTTTGCCTCCAAGGTTATACGCAGGCTGGGTATGGAGCGGACGCTGCTGCTGGGTGCGCTGATCTATGTGCTGCGCTGGGGGATTCAGGTGGCCTTCCCGTATCCATCGGTCATGATTGGGGTACAGGTGCTGCACGGCCTATCCTTCGGCTTCTTTTATATTGCTGCAGTTGAATATGTATCGAAGATTACCTCTGCGGAGATGCAGGCGACGGGACAAAGCGTATTTAACATCGTATTCTCCGGATTTGCCGGTATTCTGGGCAATCTGCTGAACGGAATGCTGCTGAATCAGGGCGGGGTCGGCCTTATGAATCTGTCCTGTATGCTGAGTGCGGCGGCCGGCGCGGCTCTGCTGTTCTATGTCGCCCGGAGCTCACGCAGCAAGCTGCCGCTGAAGGCCTCTTCCGGCGGAGTCAGCGCTTAGCTGCCCGCGTGCCATTACAGAAAGGAGCATGAATATGAATTCACACAAACCGGGGTGGTCCAGTCGCTGGCATGAGACTTCATTTCGTGTGCGTTATCAGGAAACCGATCAGATGGGTGTGGTTTATCATGCCAATTATTTGACCTGGTTTGAGAGCGGGCGTACGGAGATGTTCCGCGGACTGGGCTTTGCCTACCGGACACTTGAGAGCCTGGGGTTGTTATTGCCTGTGACCTCTGCAGATTTGCAATTTAAAAGCCCGGCGCGATATGATGATCTTATTGCCGTATATGCACGGTTAACAACCTTCTCGGCCTTAAGGGTTGTCTATGAATATGAAATTCGCCGTGTGGCGGAAGCGCACGGAGAAGGCGGAGTGATCGGAGCGTCCGGAATCAATAAGGCGCGTCCGGGGGCCAGTGAACCTCTTCCCGGCGAACTGCTGGTCAGCGGCACGACGAGCCATGTCTGGCTGAACAAGGAATGGAAGCCTGTACGTATCGACAGGGCGCAGCCTGAGCTGTTCCGCGCTATCACTACGGCGCTTAAGGAAGAAGAAGGAGGAGCAGTATGATCAGGAACAAATGGCTGTGGGCTGCATTATTCGCCGTCCCGGCCGTGGAATTATTCGGTTTCATCTATGTCTCAAGTTTTCTTGGAGCGCCCAAGACCCTGCTGATCATGCTGGCCACTTCGGTCATCGGTCTGCTCATGATGCGGTTTGAAGGCAAAAAAGTGCTGCAGGACAGCAGAACCCATATGCAGGAAGGACGGGTGCCCGGACGGACCATGCTGGACGGCTTGTGTATCTTTTTTGGCGGTCTGCTGCTCATCCTGCCGGGATTCGTTATGGATCTGATCGGCTTTACACTGGTATTCCCGCTAACCCGGCCGCTATATCGGGTTTTTCTGCTGAAATGGATCGAGAAGAAGATGAAAAACGGTAACTTCACCTTCTACCGCAGGTAGAGCCGGCGGTGCCGCAAGGACATTGAGGTTTGTAAAAAGCGTTCGGCTGCGGGTTGATGCGGCTGAGCGCTTTTCTACTTGTAGCCGAAACAGATTTAGCGAAATGTTGCAGATTATGCAGTAGTATGCGGTGGGAAATGCGATGGACGAGGAACGGGCCCAATGTAAGCGAAAACAAACATGTCTTTCAAGGCACAACTCCAGCATGAAAATGAGCAGCGTGGCTAAAAAACAGAACATCGTCTTTTCATTTATTAACATATTTTAACGGAAAACCGAACACAATTGGACTGGGTGCACTGCGTAGGCCAAATGTAATCGAAAAACCGAACACAATTGGACTGGGTGCACCGCGTAGGCCAAATGTAATCGAAAAACCGAACACAATTGGACTGGGTGCACCGCGTAGGCCAAATGTAATCGAAAAACCGAACACAATTGGACTGGGTGCACTGCGTAGGCCAAATGTAATCGAAAAACCGAACACAATTGGACTGGGTGCACCGCGTAGGCCAAATGTAATCGAAAAACCGAACACAATTGGACTGGGTGCACCGCGTAGGCCAAATGTAATCGAAAAACCGAACACAATTGGACTGGGTGCACCGCGTAGGCCAAATGTAATCGAAAAACCGAACACAATTGGACTGGGTGCGCCGCGTAGGCCAAATGTAATCGAAAAACCGAACACAATTGGACTGGGTGCGCCGCGTAGGCCGTGCGTTTATCGCAGTGCCAGACGTATTTTCACAGAAAACCGAATAAAATGTGCGGCGGATAGCGCAAACGGGCTCGGTGTATGGTGACGGAGGTCCAGACCGTAGCCGGATATTTGCTCTACTGGCATTTAAGGAGCTTGTGAGGTGTTGGCGTATAAAGTTAATGCAGCCGGCCGCTGAGGATGTAGCTGCGCAGCGCGCGGAACACGCCGGCCCGGCTGAACGCGTCCAGAATGACGAGCAGCACCGGGCCGAGGATCAGGCCCAGCATACCGAACAGCTGAAGTCCGGCGAACATGCCGATCAGCATGGCGAGCGGGTCCAGTCCTATGCTGCTGGCCAGCACCTTCGGCTCAAGCACCTGCCGGGTGATCAGAATGATGCCATACAGCACCAGAAGGCCGACCGCCAGAGCCAGGTTCCCGGTCATGTAAGAATACAGCGCCCAGGGGAGGATCACGATGCCAACCCCGAGATAAGGCACCAGATCAACGATGCCGATGGTCAGGCCAATGGCGAAGGCAGAGTCTACGCCCAGCAGCAGCAGGCCGATGATTACGATCACCGCAGTTACGGAGATCAGCACGAGCTGGGCACGGAGGTAGCCGAACAACGCCTTGCGCAGGTCCTTCCAGATCTCCGAGACCGGCCGCAGCAGCGGAGCAGGGAGGAGAGAGAGCAGCTTGGCGTTATGCCGTTCCCAGCCGGTGCTGAGGAAGAAGGCGGCCAGTACGATCACGATCAGAATCGTGCCGAGGCTCGGGAGGGAGGAAATCAGCCCAAGAATCATGTTGAAGAATCCGGTGATCAGCTGTGTCATGGCGTGGCCTACAGTTTCCGTAGTTCTGCTGATGTTGCTGTCAATCGTGGCATGGTAACCCGGATTGTCGTGGTAAAACTGGTTGATCTGGTTAATAATATTCTGAATGCTGGCATTGCGGCTAACCTTCAGCAGCAGCTCGCGCCATTGGTCTGTATGGAGGTCAAACGTCTGGAGCAGCACAATGAGTTCCTTCACCAGCCGGGTGATCAGCGCGGTCAGTACAAGAGCCGTACCTCCAATATAAAAAAGCAGTGAGAGGGCCACTGCCAGCCAGCCCGGGAGCTTCAGGCCCCGCAGGATCAGCACCAGCGGATGTATAAGGTAAGCCAGCAGCCAAGCCAGCAGCAGGGGATAGAGGAGCGGAAGCAGTACATAAACAGCCAGCAGGATCACGGCGGCAGCAAGCACGACCCACAGGCCGCGCAGCACTCTTTTGAGCACAAGTGTATCGATATCCGGTCCCTCCTACTCTAACGGGTGTACAAGGAATAACTGCTCGTCTTATGTATATTCATAGAGCATGCGAAAAGACTAGCAGGGCCGGAAAAGAGTTGAATGGAGTAGCCTATTAACCTGAAAGCGCAATCATGAAACAGTTTTTTCGTTAGTTTTTTTCTATCTCTCCGATAAAATCATTTGATCCACTACAAAGCTCCCACGTTGTTCACATAACCGTCAAAATCCGGTATGATTATTACAGGTTAAACAGCAGAAATATAGTTGCAATCTTCAGCTCTTGTCCTGACGCCTTTTGCGGAGTATTAAAATACTTAGAAATGTAAATGTTTTCATGAGGTTTGAACCAGCATTATATACCCTTGTTGGAAAAGGAGAGAGATACTATGACAGCTACTAAAGGACTTGAAGGCATCGTTGCAACGACCTCATCGATTAGCTCCATTGTGGATGGAGTGCTCACTTACCGCGGTTATGATATTGATGATCTGGCGGATAATGCGACCTTTGAGGAGACTGCTTATTTGCTGTGGTTCGGCAATCTGCCGACAGTACCGGAGCTTGAATCGCTGCGCCGCGACCTGAGTGCTTCAGCCCAGATTCCGGATCAGGTGCTTGCCCAGATGAAGCTGTATCCGAAGGAAGCGAACACAATGGCGGCATTGCGCTCTGCCGTATCCGCCCTGGCACTGTACGACGAGGCTGCGGATGATATGAGCCGTGAAGCGAATCAGATCAAAGCTGTGAAGCTTCAGGCACAGATTCCGACTGTGGTTGCCGCATTGGCGCGCATCCGTAAGGGACTTGAGCCGGTAGCGCCCAAAGAAGGCCTGACCATCGCCGAGAACTTCCTCTACATGCTGTGGGGAGAACAGCCGGATATCATATCCGTCAAAGCGCTGGATACTGCCCTCGTGCTGCATGCAGACCATGAGCTGAATGCTTCTACTTTTGCCGGGCGGGTAACTGTCGCTACACTTTCAGATATCTATTCCGGAGTTACTTCGGCTATAGGTGCGCTTAAGGGACCGCTGCATGGCGGTGCGAATGAAGCCGTGATGAAGATGCTGGAGGAAATCGGCACGCTTGATGCCGTTGAGCCGTATATCCAAGGCAAGCTGGAACGCCGAGAGAAGATTATGGGCTTCGGACACCGGGTATACAAGAACGGCGATCCGCGGGCCAAACATCTGATGAAGATGTCCTATGAGCTGGGCACGATGAAGAATGACACTACACTCTATGACATGTCGGTCAAGGTTGAAGAGCTGATTACCGGACAAAAAGGGCTCAAACCGAATGTCGACTTCTATTCGGCATCCGTCTATACACAGCTGGGGATTGAGCGGGAGCTATTCACTCCGATCTTCGCGATCAGCCGGACCTCGGGCTGGACTGCGCATATTCTGGAGCAGTATGAAGACAACCGGATTATCCGGCCGCGCGCCGAATATACCGGCATGTCCGACATGAAATACGTCCCTGTAGACGAACGATAACAAAGCGGCCCCTTGCGGGCCGCTCCACCCCTTTAGTACAATGAACTATAATATATGCAGCAAATGCTTATTGATTATTGCTTGTACATCATACTTTTAGGAGGAATTCCCACTAATGTTGAAACTGGAAAAGTACGATCTGCCCACAGAAGGCGAACAAATTACAATCGAAGACGGCAAGCTGCTGGTTCCGGATCAGCCGATCATCCCTTTTATCGAGGGTGACGGTACAGGCCGTGACATTTGGAAAGCCTCCAAGCGTGTGCTGGATGCGGCCGTAGAGAAAGCTTACGGCGGCGCGAAGCAGATTGCCTGGTACGAAGTTTTTGCCGGCGAGAAAGCCTTCAATACATATGGTGAATGGCTGCCGAATGACACTCTGGAAGCAATCCGCGAGTATATTGTAGCCATCAAAGGCCCGCTGACAACTCCGATCGGAGGCGGTATCCGCTCTCTGAATGTGGCGCTGCGCCAGGAGCTGGACCTGTATGTATGTCTGCGTCCAGTACGTTATTTTGACGGTGTTCCTTCACCGGTGAAGCATCCGGAGCTGGTGGATATGGTTATTTTCCGTGAGAATACTGAAGATATCTATGCCGGAATTGAATACCAGGAAGGTTCCGCTGAAGTGAAGAAGGTTATCGAGTTCCTGCAGAAGGAAATGGGCGTGAACAAGATCCGCTTCCCGGAAACCTCCGGTATCGGCATTAAACCTGTCTCCGAGGAAGGCTCGAAACGCCTGGTACGTTCTGCGGTTGAGTATGCCATCAAGCACGGACGCAAGAGTGTGACGCTGGTTCACAAAGGCAATATCATGAAATTCACCGAAGGCGCATTTAAGAACTGGGGCTACGAAGTGGCTGAACAGGAGTTCGGCGACAAGGTCTTCACCTGGAACCAATATGATGTCATCAAGGAACGTGAGGGTGAAGCTGCGGCGAATGCTGCCCAGAAGGAAGCTGAAGCAGCCGGCAAAGTTATTGTCAAGGACGCTATCGCCGACATTGCTCTGCAGCAGGTATTGACCCGCCCGACCGATTTCGATGTCATTGCGACGCTGAACCTGAACGGGGATTACCTCTCCGACGCACTGGCTGCGCAAATCGGCGGCATCGGTATCGCTCCGGGAGCGAACATTAACTATCTTACGGGACATGCTATTTTTGAAGCTACTCATGGTACCGCACCTAAGTATGCGGATAAGGATGTTGTGAATCCGGGTTCGGTTATTCTCTCCGGCGTTATGCTGCTTGAGCATCTGGGCTGGCAGGAAGCAGCTGACCTGATCTACAAGGGAATGAGCACCGCCATTAACAACAAGACGGTTACTTATGACTTTGCCCGCCAAATGGAAGGCGCTACAGAGCTGAAATGTTCCGCCTTTGCTGACGAGATTATCAGCAATCTGTAAGCAGACTAACCGGTATTTAACAAGTATAAGCTGCACACACGTGCAGCTTATACTTATGCTTGTGCATCCGCCTGCCCATTCAACATCATTGGTTCATGCTCCGGGGCAGTCTTGCGAAGTGAAATGAACGAAGTGTATGCTATCCAACCTTTAGGAGGTCTTCCTGTGGCCATCAAACGTTATAAAATCACTGTCGTAGGTGCCGGCTTCACCGGCGCGACTACGGCGCTTATGCTTGCCCAGAAGGAGCTTGGCAATGTAGTGCTGCTCGATATTCCTCAGCTCGAGAATCCGACCAGGGGTAAAGCGCTCGATATGCTGGAAGCCGGGCCTGTGCAGAAATTCGATGCCCAGATCACCGGAACTTCAAGCTATGAAGATGCAGCCGATTCCGATATCGTCATTATTACGGCAGGGATTGCACGTAAGCCCGGCATGAGCCGTGATGACCTGGTCAACACCAATGCGGGTATCGTGAAGTCGGTCTGCGAGAACGTGAAACGGGTGGCCCCCGAGTCTATCGTGATCATTCTGAGCAATCCGGTCGATGCGATGACTTATGTAGCTTACAATGCGCTCGGCTTTCCGAAGAATCGCGTAATCGGACAATCCGGCGTACTCGATACCGCGCGTTACTGTACATTCATCGCCCAGGAGCTTAATGTTTCGGTTGAAGATGTACGCGGTTTCGTGCTGGGCGGCCATGGGGATGATATGGTTCCGCTTGTGCGTTATTCCAGTGTTGGCGGTATTCCGATCGACACGCTGATCCCAGCGGAACGCATCGCTGAGATTGTGCAGCGTACCCGTGTCGGCGGCGGTGAAATTGTCAGCCTGCTGGGTAACGGCAGCGCTTATTATGCGCCTGCAGCGTCACTGGTTCAGATGACGGAAGCAATCCTCAAGGACAAGAAACGGATTATTCCGGTAATCGCCCTGCTGGAAGGTGAATACGGATACGATAATTTGTTCATGGGTATCCCGGCACTCCTGGGTGCAGATGGCATCGAGAAGATCTTCGAGCTGGAGCTTACGGCAGAAGAGAAGGCGGCTCTGGATAAATCAGCCGATTCTGTACGTGCGGTCACATCAGCAGTAACTGTGTAACTAACGTTAGCCGGCAGCTGCTGAAGCCCCCTTTTGCAAGCTGAATCGGGACTTTGCTTCTGCTTAATCCTATAATGTAAACGGAGGAGATTGGTATGGACCGTATTTTCTATTTCCTGCATATGATCGGCACACTGGCGCTTGGCTTCTATCTGGTATTGCCGTTTATTCTGAGCGGGACGGCGAAGCTGTCTTCCCCTGCAAAGGAAGGCACCTTGAGTGCCATCGGCGGATTCAACCGCTTTGCCCAGTATGGACTAGTTATCCAGCTGTTGACCGGAGGCTATATGATGTCCAAGGGTGACTATTCTGTCGCCTGGATGATCGTTGTAGTTGTGCTGCTCCTAGCGATGTTTGCGCTTGGCGGCATCATGAGTAGACCTCTGCGCCTGGCTGCGGCCGGAATGCGGGAGAACCGTGATGTCTCTGCCGAAACCGCCAAGATCCGGACCATGAGCCTGCTGCTGATGGTCGTTCTGGTTATCATGATCTTTTTCATGGTGTACCGGCGCCTTATTTAAACCTGGCTCTGATTTATTAGGAAGGACCGGGAGTATCAGAGGCTCTGGCAGCTTAGGCTGTCAGGGCTTTTTGTTGTGTATGACACTGAATCAGATCCGTCTGAAGGACGATATGTTCTTGTCTCAGGACCCCCGCTGAATTCCCCGGAAGATGGGCCAAAGGAGGGACAATGTATGTGAAAAATCGAACACAAGGTGCCTCCGTGGAGGTAACCGGGCCAAGTGTAGCTGACGGATGCGTAGAAGGCCCTGCTGGAGGTAACGGCGGCGAACAAGATTATTGCATTGAAGGCAGCGGCGGATCAGCTATAGACAGGACTGCAGAGAACCATACTGGGCATATAAAATAAAAAAGGCCATTTTCCTCGTGGAAAGCGGCCTGTAATCAAACGAGATACCTCTATTTCGATACGATCCTGCCGTCCATCATCACAAATCTGACTTTCCGGAGACTGGCTATATCCTTAAGCGGGTCGCCCTCAATCACAAACAGATCCGCCTTCTTGCCAGGTTCAATTGTTCCAATCTCATGTGCCAGATTGCAGATCTTCGCACCGGTTGAAGTGGCGGCTGTGATAATCTGCATCGGGGTGAGACCGGCTTCGCCTAACAAACGGATTTCCTCCCAGGGCATTCCAAGCCTGTACCACGGGCTTATTTCTTCAATAAAATCATCCCCGAGGCCAATCTCTCCGCCAGCCTGGATGAATCTACGGACATTATCTTGTCCTTGTTCTAACAGCGGAGCGCCGAATTTGTCCTGAAACATCTTCGCTACAGTGAGCGTGGGAACGATCCGGATATTGGAGGCTACCATTTGCCGGATCAGGTCATCGTCCAGCCGGTCGTAAATCATATGCGCAGCATCGTTAATTCCCGCATTTACCAGTATCTGAAGGTTATGCGAGCTGGTTACATGAGCAGACACATAAGCACCCATGCTCCGGGCTTCCCGGCAGATACTCTCCAGAAGCTCCTGATTCAGCTGCGGCAGTCCGATTGTCCCGGGATCATAACCGTCTTCCAGCGCTGTTTTGATACAATGTATCCCTTGTTCTAATACCTCGCGGACCTTCAATCTGGCTTCATCCGCACTTCCAACTCCGATAGGGGCCTGCCCGCCATACCCGCCGGGAGCCGTGAAGACTTTGCCGGTTGTGATTATTCGGGGAAAAGATCTGCGGTCCAGCGCTTTTGTATGTACCATCACGTCATCAAGCGTTGCTGCAGTTGTCATCCCCTCGTCACGGATCGTGGTTATTCCTTCTGAGAGGCAGGCAGCTAAATATTCCTTGTGGTACCCGTGAAGCGGCTCGTTATTAATGAATTTGAAGCCGGTGTGTGCATGGGTATGAATAAATCCCGGCAGGACGACAAGCCCCTCAAGATCTATCACCGTGACTGGGTTATGCTCCAGCCTGCTGCTCCCTTGCCCGGCAACCGTACCGAACCGGCCATTAACAATTTCAATGCTCGCGTTGTACAGCGGCGGACGCCCGGTTCCGTCGATTAACGTCGCGTTAGTCAATCGTATAATTTCATTTTCATTTCCCATGGCAGAACTGACCCTCCCGTGAAGACTGAAGACTTCCAAGAGAAAGTATAGGATATAAAAATGTCCGGATATATATAATATTCTCATAGAAACCGTTCATTACTTACCGTATCAACCCTTCCAGCTCAAAAATGCCGTGTTCCTGAAAGTCAGTGATAATCTGGGGCGTCAGCAGGGTGAGTAATTCACTTAAAGTGCACCAGCGGTAATCGGTATGCTCTTCCGAGAGCTGGATTTCGTCACGGGCTGCACGGCATAAATAGGTGATAATCACTACCTGTCTTGCAGGGTCCGTGAGCAGGGTTACCGCGTAAAGGATACGTTCTGTCGTAAACGAAAGTCCGGTTTCCTCAAGAATTTCTCTTTCCAGTGCAGCCTCCAGGCTTTCACCGAATTCGATTTTGCCTCCGGCACATTCCCAGCTTCCGGCACCTGCAGAATCGGCGGCAGCCCGCTTGACGAGGAGGATTCTGCCCTGGTACAGGATGACACCTTTGTCGGCAACGATGATGGTTTTTGATTTTTTGGACATGAGGATAACTCTCCTTCTGCAGGCTCTATAATGCACCGGGGAACGCGTTGGACTGAAGATTTTCTGTTTGGCCGGCTGCCCTATGTGGTAAGTAAAATAACGTAAAGCGTTTTTTGCTAGGTAAGTATGATGCATAAACACCAGACTTTTAGCCATCCTAACATGATTAGTAAAACAGTATAACGGTACAGCGAAAGGAGAATGGATTATGCCAGACACCAGCAAACAACCCGTCAAAACCCTGCCTCCACAGGTACAGGACCAGCAGCCCGGAATTGAAAGCGAGATGAACCCGCTTCCGGAGTTTGAAACCTCGGCTTACAAGGCAGCAGGCAAGCTGCTGGGCAAGGCCGCGCTCATTACCGGAGGGGACAGCGGAATCGGTCGTGCCGTCGCCGTTCATTTTGCCAAAGAAGGGGCGGATGTAGTGATATCCTATCTGAATGAGCATGAAGATGCGGAAGAAACCAAACGCCAGGTGGAGCAGGAGGGGCGGAAGTGTATTCTGATCTCCGGTGATATCGGAGTTGAGGCCTTCTGTCAGGATCTGATTAATAAAACCATTGAGGGACTCGGCAAGCTGGACATCCTGATTAACAATGCGGCAGAGCAGCATCCGCAGGATAAGATTGAGGACATTACCGCCGAGCAGCTGGAGCGGACGTTCCGGACGAATATATTCTCCATGTTCTATCTGACCAAGGCAGCGATGCCCCATCTGAAAAAAGGCTCCACGATCATCAACACCACATCGATTACGGCGTACCGTGGCAGCCCGCAGCTGCTGGACTATTCGTCCACCAAAGGAGCGATTCTCAGCTTCACCCGCTCCCTGTCGATGAATCTGGCGGACAAAGGTATCCGCGTGAACGCGGTAGCACCGGGACCGATCTGGACGCCGCTGATTCCGTCTACGTTTGACGCGAAGAAGGTTAGTGAATTCGGCGGCACCCAGCCGATGAAGCGTCCGGGACAGCCGGAAGAGCTGGCGCCGGCCTATGTATATCTGGCTTCTGACGATTCCTCTTATGTGAGCGGTCAGGTCATGCATGTGAACGGTGGCGAGATCGTTAACGGCTGACCATGGGCACTGCTTTGTAAGCCGGATAAGTTTATACAGGTTTAAGGCATCAAAGGTTCAAACAGATGAAAAGTCAGCCGGAAGGCTGGCTTTTTTGCCGCTTAAACCTGCTGGATTTAATAACTGAATCTATTAAAGAATAGCTCTTACAGGAATAATATGCTAATATACAAACTGCAAGAACAATAGAATATGAACGATCACTAGGGGTGCCGCAAGGCTGAGACGAACATATCTGTTCGGACCCTTTGAACCTGATCTGGTTTATACCAGCGTAGGGAAGTGGAGAATGAATAATGCAGCGGGGGTAACGGCTTACCCGGTATTCCTGCTTATATTCCGGACTGCTTCCTGATACAGGGGGCGGTCTTTTTGTATTTTCCGGAATGCCGTATAGAGGGGGAGGTGAAGGTGTTGAAAGAAATCCATTTGATCTCGGACGGGAGGCTGAATCCGGAGCAGTATGCCAAACTGGCTGCTGCTGTACATCCCATGGTGGATTATATCCATCTCCGGGAAAAAGCTCTGTCCGCACAGGAGCTTCTGGCTGCCGCAGAGCGGTTGCTGCAAGCGGGGGTTCCGCCCTCTAAGCTGGTCATTAATGACCGGATAGATGTGGCTTTGGCAGCAGGGGCAGCCGGCGTCCAATTGGCCTGGCACAGTCTGCCGCCTGCCGGGGCGCGCGGCATTGCCCCGGGCCTGCGGCTGGGCAGGTCGGTGCATTCCCAGGAGGAAGCGGCACGCGCTGGACGGCAGGGAGCGGACTTCTGTCTGTATGGACATGTATTCCCCACGGCCTGCAAGCCCGGACAGCGGGAACGGGGCCTGGCGCAGTTGGAAGTGGCCGTCCGCTGCAGCAGTATACCGTTGATTGCCATCGGAGGCATCACACCGGGCAATACCAGGTCAGTTCTGTCAAAGGGTGCTGCCGGAATAGCCGTAATGTCCGGGATATGCGGAGCGACGGACCCTGCTGGCGCCGCTGAGGCCTACAGATCATCCGTTCAGGCCGCAGCGTGTGCTGAAGTCCTGAATGAAGCCCCCGCACCGGGCAAAGGAGGTGAACAGGAATGAATTTGACTGTTAACGGACGCAGCGGAAGGTATGAAGAGAGCTGCCGGACTCTGGCTGATCTTCTGGCCCGCCCGGAGTGGACCGGGAAGCTGGTTATTGTGGAGCTGAATGGTGAGATTGTCGGCAGGGATGCTTATGGAGATACCTTTCTGGATGAGGGGGACCATGTTGAACTGGTTCATTTTGTCGGCGGAGGCTAGGCGGGCCTTGCACGCGCAGCAGACGGAACAATGCAGATACGTAATTTAGCTTAAGGCAGTGACTTATCACAGGAGGCGATATGATGCAAGATCCATTGGTAATTGGAGGAGTTACTATAACGAGCAGACTGTTCATCGGGACCGGAAAATACAGCCGCAACACCCTTATTCCCGAAGTGATTGCCCGCTCGGGATCACAGGTTATTACGGTTGCCCTGCGCCGGGTAGATCCGGAGAGCAAGGAGAATATCATCAGCCATATTCCTTCCCACATGACCCTGCTGCCCAATACCTCTGGTGCACGCACCGCAGAGGAAGCGGTACGCATTGCCAGGCTGGCAAGGTCAGCGGGGCTGGGAGACTGGGTGAAGATTGAGGTTATCAATGATCAGAAATATCTGCTGCCTGATAATACCGAGACGATCAGAGCCACGGAAATCTTAGCTGCTGAGGGTTTCGTTGTTCTGCCCTACATGAGTCCTGATCTGTCAGCCGCACTCCGGCTGAAGGCGGCCGGAGCTGCAGCCGTCATGCCGCTGGGAGCGCCAATCGGCTCTAACCGCGGGCTGCAGACCAAGGAGCTGATCCGGATTCTGATATCAGAAACGGGTCTGCCCATCATCGTGGATGCTGGTATTGGCAGACCCTCCGAAGCTGCTGAGGCGATGGAAATGGGCGCAGCCGCTGTGCTGCTGAACACGGCAATTGCCACCGCCCGGGACCCGCAGCTGATGGCGGAGGCATTCCGCGAAGCGGTGTCGGCGGGGCGGAAGGCCTATCTGGCCGGGCTGGGTCCGGTGGAAGAGACAGCCGCAGCTTCTTCGCCGCTGACCGGATTTCTGGCCTGACTGATGCTGTTTAAGAAGAGGGAGGAAGGACATGAGCTTTTATGATAGGCTGAACCGGATGGACAAGCATTCCTATGAGGGGGTATGGAAGCAGTATACTGCGCTCGATGTGAAGCGGGCACTTCGTCTGGAGCAGTTGGACGAGGACGGGCTGATGGCATTGCTGTCACCGGCAGCAGAGCCTTACCTGGAAGAGATGGCGCAGAAGGCGCATAGACTGACACGTGCTCAATTCGGTCATGTGATGCAGCTGTTTACACCGATGTATGTGGCTGATTTCTGCGTCAACCATTGTACCTACTGCAGCTTTAGCTCTATCTATGATTTTCCGCGCAAAAAACTGACACTGGAGGAGGTCCGGCGGGAAGCGGAAACGATCGCAGCCACAGGGCTGCGCCACATTCTGATTCTGACCGGAGAATCCCGGAATCAAAGTCCGGCCAATTACGTGAAAGACTGCGTGGAGGTGCTCCGCGGCTATTTCTCTTCAGTCAGCATTGAAGTGAATCCGCTCACTACCAAAGAATACGCTGACCTCAGACAGGCAGGAGTAGACGGTCTGACGCTGTATCAGGAGGTCTATCATCAGGAAACCTACCGCAAGCTGCATGTGAAGGGCCCCAAGCGGGTGTACCGCAACCGTCTGGATGCGCCCGAGCGCGGCTGCCTGGCCGGATTCCGCTCGGTAAATATCGGAGCCCTGCTGGGAATGTACGAATGGCGTCAGGAGGCTCTCGCGACTGCACTGCACGCCAGGTATTTGCAGGACAAGTATCCGGAGTGCGAAATCGGTTTGTCCATTCCCCGTTTTCGGCCGTACCTGGGGGAATTTAATCCAGAGAGTGATGTAACCGACCGTGCACTGGTGCAGATTATACTGGCCTACCGCCTGTTTCTGCCGCGTTCCGGTATTTCACTGTCCACGCGGGAGCCGGCAGCCCTGCGCGATCATCTGGTCCATCTCGGCATCACCAAGATGTCTGCAGGGGTATCCACCGAAGTAGGCGGACATTCCCTGGAAGGCGGGACTCCGCAGTTTGAAATCTCGGACAACCGCAGCGTGCATGAGATTAAGGAGATGCTAGAGACAAAAGGGCTGCAGCCGGTGTTCAAGGACTGGGACATCCTGGATGAGCCTTTAGCCATGCCTTAACTGGATGCAAATAACCCGCCTCACGGCGGGTTATTTGCATTGTTGGGCGAAGCGGTCCGTACGATGCTGCATTCTTCAAGCGGCCGCACGGTCTCCGGCTAGTCGGCTGGCTTCTCCGGGCGCATTCTTGAAGACAGCTCGTCCAGCGACAGCTCAAACCCCGGAGCCATATGAGTTAGGAAATACTCCAACTCCGGCAGGGCAAGCCCGTGCAGCTTCGCGCCTGTCTGCTCCCGGGCGGCCGCGAATTCGCGGTTGCCTGCGGCGGTTTCCCAGACGCATTTCAGATATGCGTCGAGCACATCCGCCGCCTTGACGTAGCGCAGCAGTCCGGCATCCTCAGAGCCGGGCGGGCTGTCCTGCGGCTGCAGGAGCGGCGCATAGACTGCGCTCAGCTCCGGCGGGATCATCGCCGCGAGGCGTTCAGCGGCGACCCGCTCCATCTCGCGGAAGCTGGACAGCAGCCGCGGGTTGTTATGCTTCACCGGCGTGGCGATGTCGCCGGTGAATACCTCGGTGGCGTCGTGGAACAACGCCATTGTGGATGCGCGGTCGGCGTTCAGCGACCGGCCGAAGTGGACATTGCCGATGGTGCACAGCATGTGCGCCAGCAGGGCCACCTGGAACGAATGCTGCGCCACGTTCTCCGGGGCGGTGCTGCGCATGAGGCTCCAGCGCTGGATATATTGCAGCCGGTAGAGATAGGCAGAGAAATGGTAGTTCAATTTTTAAGTAACCCCTTTCATGAGCGGCTTAATATGATATGATAATAACTAATTGTAACAGAGTTAGGGCAGCTTGAAACAGATGGAGAGGAGACTGAATGAAGATGCAGCATTTTGAAGACAGCATTTATAATCTGATCGTAGAGACCTCCACGAATTTGCCGGGTGATGTACGCCGGGCGGTTGCTAAAGGGCGTGCGCTGGAAGACCGGGCGACCCGTTCCGGACTGGCACTGACCACGATTGCCCAGAATATCGGCATGGCCGAGCTCCAGGTATCGCCGATTTGCCAGGATACAGGGATGCCGACTTTTATAATTCATACGCCGGTTGGCGTGAATCAGATAGAGATGAAGAAGGATATTCATAGCGCGATAATCCGGGCGACGAAGAACGGCAAGCTGCGGCCCAATTCCGTAGATTCCCTTACAGGCGAGAACAGCGGGGACAATCTGGGTCCAGGCACGCCGGTGATTCATTTCGAGCAGTGGGAAGAGGAAGGCATTGATGTAAGGCTCATTCTGAAGGGCGGCGGCTGCGAGAATAAGAATATTCAGTACAGTCTCCCGGCAGAGCTGGAGGGTCTGGGCAAAGCCGGACGAGATCTAGACGGCATTCGCAAATGTATTCTTCATTCGGTCTATCAGGCGCAGGGCCAGGGCTGCAGTGCAGGTTTCATTGGCGTAGGCATCGGCGGTGACCGTACAACGGGTTATGAGCTGGCGAAGAAGCAGCTGTTCCGCAAGGTCGAGGATGTGAATCCCACCCAAGATCTGGGCAAGCTGGAAGATTACATCATGGAGAATGCCAACAAGCTCGGGATCGGCACGATGGGCTTCGGCGGTGAAGTTACGCTGTTAGGCTGCAAAATCGGAGTTATGAACCGTCTGCCGGCGAGCTTCTTTGTCTCGGTAGCTTATAATTGCTGGGCCTTCCGCCGTCAGGGGATACTGGTGAATCCGGCAACCGGGGACATTAAGGAATGGCTCTATGAGAGCGGCACAGGTATTTCTGTTGATGGGGAAGAGGCTTTAGTGCAAGTAGCTGAACCGGTAGCGGTCTCTGCTGCTGATGGTGTTTCGCAGGGCATGATTCCAGAGGATGCAACGATTCCTGCGGCTCCGGCTATCTTGTCAGGAACTGGGGAAGCTGCTTCTGATGCTGTTGTCCCCGGTAACGGCAAGGAAATCGAACCTGCTGCCGCAGGCTCTGCCGCATCGGGTGGTTCGCGCGAAATCCGCCTGACCACACCGATCAGCGAGGAGGATATCCGCAGCCTGCGCGTTGGTGATGTAGTTATTCTCTCCGGCGAGATGCACACCGGCCGCGATGCCCTGCACAAATATCTGATGGATCACGACGCCCCCGTGGACTTGAACGGTGCGGTCATCTATCACTGTGGCCCGGTCATGCTGAAGGATGAGGAGGGCTGGCATGTGAAGGCTGCAGGTCCGACCACCAGCATCCGCGAGGAGCCTTATCAAGGCGATATCATTAAGAAATTCGGCATCCGTGCCGTAATCGGCAAAGGCGGGATGGGCCCGAAAACGTTGAAGGCATTAGGCGAACACGGCGGCGTCTATCTCAACGCCATTGGCGGTGCGGCCCAGTACTATGCAGAATGCATTAAGAAGGTTAACGCGGTTGATTTCATGGAGTTCGGAATTCCGGAGGCCATGTGGCATCTGCAGGTGGACGGATTCGCTGCAATCGTCACCATGGATGCGCATGGCAACAGCCTGCATGCCGATGTGGAGAAGGATTCCGCGGCCAAGCTGGCCCAGTTCCGGGAGCCGGTATTTAAATAAACAGCTTAGCAATCTCCCTGTGACAGTGATTTGTTGGATGATATGAATCAAATAGTATATTTATTCAGTGATAGTGAGACCTCTTTCGTTTGGTTGAAAGAGGTCTTTTTGCGGTGCTGTCTATGAAAAAAATCGAAACCGGTACCTGTTCCGGAGGATCATGCTGCTCGCTGATGCTAAACGGGGAATTTTTTGCGTATTGCAGAGTCGTTATCCTATATGGGATACGGGTTCTGAGAAAGAACAATTTATAAGTCTTGACAGCGTATACAAGTCCATGTTAATTTTTAGTGGGGAAACCGGTTTCCCTGAAGTGAGTAAGATGAGGCTCTAGACGGTAGCTTGTTCTTTTTGTTAGAAAGTGTTGTGCATATGCATTTATGAGAGGGAGATGAAGAATGAAACGTAAACATTGGCTTATCCCCGTCCTTATCACATCTATGGTTCTTTCGATCACGATGAATTTATTTGTTCTGCCTCCAGTTAAGGTTGAAGCGGCCAGTATCGGCACGGTTACAGAGAATGACACGATTTATCAGATTATGGTTGACCGTTTCAATGACGGAGACTCCTCCAATAATGCCACAGGAGCCGCCATCCGCTATGGGGAGACCTCTGAAGAGGATTTCCGCTATATGAAGGGTGGAGACTGGCAGGGAGTTATCAATAAGCTCCCCTATATTCATAATATGGGCTATACGGCGATCTGGATCTCTCCGGTTGCCGAACCGCAGATGACTAACCGGGAGAATAACGGAACAGGGAAGAACACAGCTTACCACGGATACAATGTCAAAGACCCTAATGCGGCCAACCCTTATTTCGGTACAAAAGAGAAGCTTAAAGAGCTGGTTGATTCAGCGCATGCGCTCGGAATCAAGGTCATCATCGACGTGGTTCCGAACCATATCGGCGATTATATGCTGGGAACCCAGGCTTATTATGATATCCCGGCATTGCAGCCGGTAGCCCCTTTCAATAATCCGGCCTGGTATCACCATAACGGGGATATCAACTGGTCGCTGGCAGACGGACGATATGATCAGTGGGCCCAGGATTATTTGGAGAATCACGATCTGGGCGGACTGGATGATATCGACTTCGATGTTCCTGCCGCCAAGCAGGCCATCTTCAGCTCGATTAAAGGCTGGTTTGATTATACAGGTGCGGATGGTGCCCGCGTTGATGCCGCCAAGCTGATGAAGCCGACGGATATCGGGGAGCTGCAGACGCTGCTGGGCGTGAACACCTTCGGAGAGAATTTTGACGGCAATGCCGAATTTGTCTCCCGCTGGGTTGGCAGCAGCAAGGAGTGGGGCATGCTCGATTTCCCGCTATTCTTCTCTGTCTTGAACAGCTTTGCTTACGGACAATCCTTCGATTCTAATGTTAAGAGTACACTGGCTCTCGATTCCTATTACAACGGCAATGCGAATCATATGGTTACCTTCATTGATAATCATGACCGCAACCGTTTCCTGACAGAAGCCGGAGGCAGTGTAGAGAAGCTGCAGAATGCCTTGTCCTTCATCTTCACTGTGCGCGGAACCCCGGTGGTGTTCCAGGGGACAGAACAGAACAAAGGCAACGGGAACGGCCAGATCATGACTGGCGGCATTGCCGATACATGGAACCGCTGGTCCATGGTGAAGCGTGATGCAAGCGGCAACGTGGTGGAGAATTATTTCAATGAGAACGCCAGCACCTACAAGCATGTAGCCAAGCTTAACGAAATCCGCAAAAATAATCCTGCGCTGCGCACCGGCACCCAGCGTGAAATGTGGTCTGCCCAGAATCTGTACGCGTTCTCCCGCCGGATTGACAGCGGGACCCATGTGGGACAGGAAGTCATCTCCGCATTCAGTAATGCTTCGGGCGGGTCGCAGACGGTTACGATTCCGCTGCGCGCTGAGAGCACTCTTACTGTAGGGACGGTACTGATTAACCAGTTGAACACCTCTGACACGGTAACCGTGCAATCAGGCGGCGCGACCGGCAAACAGATTACGGTTACTCTTGGTGCGAATTCCGCCAAAATCTATTCGAAGACACAGCCTATTGTGGATACTCAGGCTCCGACTGTACCAACGAATGTAACAGCCACTGTGCAGAATGCATCCAGTGCGATTGTAAGCTGGTCAGCTTCCACGGATAATGCCGGAGTTACAGGGTACGAGATTTACCGTAATGGAGTCAAGATTGGAACCTCGGCAACTACCTCTTACACAGACAACGGCTTGTCTGGCAGTACAAACTACTCGTATACAATAAAAGCGTATGACGCCGCCGCCAATCTGTCGGCTTTCAGTGCAGCTGCCCTGATCGTCACGCCTGCCGGAAATAGTGTGACGATCTATTACAAGCAGGGCTACACCACACCTTATATCCATTACCGCCCGGCTGCGGGCACCTGGACGACTGCGCCGGGTGTAGCGATTCCTGCGGCTGAAGTGGCAGGTTACAACAAAATCACCATCAATATCGGTGCAGCCACCCAGCTGGAAGCCTGCTTCAACAACGGCAGCGGCACCTGGGACAGCAACGGCGGCAGCAATTATCTGTTCGGAACGGGCACGTGGACGTATATTCCGACAGGAACGATCCAGGCAGGGGGGCCGGCCGGGCCGACTGCGACACCAACGGTGACGCCAACGCCGACCGCAACACCAACAGCTACATCGACCGCGACACCAACGCCAACCGCAACACCAACAGCCACACCGACCGCGACACCAACGGTTACACCGACAGCAACCCCTGTGCCAACCGCCACTCCGGTAGGGAATACAGCGACGATCTACTACAAGAATACGGCCTATACCAACTCTTATATCCATTACAAGCTGGATGGGGCAAGCACCTGGACGACCTCGCCGGGCGTGCAGATGCAGGCATCCACATTCAGCGGCTACAAAGCGATTACCATCGAGCTCGGAACCGCGACCGGACTTACTGCAGCGTTCAATAACGGCAGCGGAACCTGGGACAGCAATGGCGGCAGCAATTATCACTTTGGCGCGGGCAGCTCAAGCCTTGTGGGGGGAAGTCTTACCACCGGAGAACCTCAGGCGGACAGCGTGACCTTCCGGGTCACTGTTCCGGCCACCACTCCAGCGAGCGGGCCTGTCTATCTGACCGGGTCGTTCAACAGCTGGAATGCGGCTGACCCCGCATATCTGCTGACCAAGGGCAGTGACGGAGTCTATTCCATCACCCTGAGCCTTCCGGCAGGGACAGCAGTGACGTATAAGCTGACGCGCGGCAGCTGGGCTACGGTAGAGACCTCATCCGGTGGAGCAGATATTGCGAACCGAGCGCTCACGCCGGCGGGCGGCGCACAGACCGTCAACCTGACCGTGCAGCGCTGGAAGGATCAATAGGGAATGACAGGGGGGCGAAGGATGAATTCCGGCGCCCCCGTTCTTTTGAATAAGCTGATGTGGTTGAAGAGAGAGGAGTTGTAAGCTGATGAGAGCATCCCGGTATTGGCGCAAAATCACAGCCCTGCTGCTTGGTGTGCTTCTGATGATCCCGGCAGCAGCCACTAATGTCTCGGCAGATATTGCCGCTACGCATGTGTACCATAACCATATGCCGAATTTCTGGGCGTACTATGATTTGAACTCCTATAACGCTGCCCCGGCAGGAAGTCCGATCCGCTATACGTATGATGGTGAAGTCATCCAGTTGAAGCAGAACCCGCCTGCGGGATATACCTATTATTTGCCGAACGGCTCCCCGATGCCGCATGATGATCTGGTCTCCTATTATTCACATCACGCGAAGACAGGAGCGTACTTAACCTGGCCCTGGAGCGTGGCGAATACGCTGCACAGCAATTATCCCCAGGCACAGATGCATGTTACAATGTCCGGCTCGGTTGTAAATAACGTGAATAGTATTATTCAGCAGGGTAATGTAAGCGGATACAGTAATCCAGCTTGGGGTGCCCCCTGGAAGAGCGCCGTTGATCAGCTCAAAACAACAAATGGCAGCAACATGCTTGATCTGATCCATTTCTCCGGACATCACTCCATGGGTCCGCTGGTCGGCAACGACTATTTGCTCAAGGATATGATCTATCATGGAGCCACATTGGCTCAGCCTTATTTTCTCGGAAGCAGCTATAAGTCCTCTAAAGGGTTTTTCCCGACAGAGCTGGGTTTCTCTGAACGGATAATCCCCGTCCTTCAAAAGCTGGGCATCCAGTGGTCCGTTATCGGCAACAACCATTTTTCCCGCACGCTTAAGGACTATCCGCTGCTGAACAGTCCCGGCACGGATACGATGGTCTCACCGCCCAACCGCAGTGATCTGCAGAATGTCAGCACTGTAGGCTCCTGGGTAAATGAACCGATGTTCAACGAGCAGCAGGTTGTCTATAACAAGTATCCTTTTGCCTCCACAGCCCATTGGGTCCGCTATGTGGACCCGGCAACCGGGGCAGAATCCAAAGTGGTCGGCGTTCCGGTTGCACAGGCGCAGTCATGGGAAGAAGGATATTTGGGCCAGGTAAAAGCGGATGTGCTTAAGCCGTATGAGAATCTGGTCGCGCAGAAGCAGATTTTTGTGGTGGCTCATGACGGGGATAATTCTTCGGGTAGGGCCGGCTCCGAGGAGACCTGGCGCAATGCCGGGAATGTCACCTATGCCAGCAGCGGTGTAACCGGAATGGGGATTGACGAGTATCTGCGCAATAATACACCAGCAGCCTCCGATGTTGTCCATGTTCAGGACGGCTCATGGATTGATACCCGGGATTCCTCCTCTGATCCGACCTGGTACCACTGGCATCTGCCGTTCGGCATCTGGAAAAGCCAGTTTGCCAGCTTCAATCAGGTGAACGGCACCTCTTATGCGCCGAAGAAGAATCTGTCCGGTGTCGAAGAAGGCATGACCGTATCCTTCGAGAAGGGTTACCATTATCTGGAGCGTAACTTCGCCTTGCTGCAGGCTTCCCTGAATTATGCCAAGACAGCCGAGCAGATCTGGCTGGATGAGCATCCGAATTACTGGAAGCCGGTTAATCCGATTGACCGTGAGGTGACTTACGAGGGCAATCAGCTCAACCCTTGGATGATCTCCTATCCGGTAAAAGGGAACACCGCAAGCGATTATGCCGGCGGCGCCAATCCGGCTGAATTGGCCTGGTATTTCCTGCTCCCGGCGATGGACTCCGGCTTCGGGTATTACGATGAGAATGTGGATGACAGCGTGAAGCCGGCACTGTCCTTCAATCAATCGCTGTATTTCTCCAAGCCTTATGTTACACAAAAGCTGGCCAAAGACAAAACCGGCCCCTCCGTATGGTGGCCGCAGCGTTACCCGTACAATCCGGGCAGCGCCAATGTCAGCAAGGCTGAAGGCTGGACGCTGCAGCATTTCAATAATGTGTTCTCCATCTATACCTACGCTTTCGACACCAGCGGAATCAGCGATATCAAGGTGAAGGTCCGGGCACACCGCGACAAGACGGCAGATGCTGCGGACAATACTTTCAAGGTCTATGACCCGGCGGGCCTGGCTGCAGCAGGAATATCCAATATTGACCCTGCCAAGGTCGGTGCCTGGACGGAATACCCGATGACAGTCCGCGATCTCAGCACGGATATCAACGGGGTCGACTGGCAGCCAAGCAGCAAGGCGATCATGCAGAAGGTTCCGGCTAAGGACATCGGCAATCTGTATTTCAGTTATATCTCGGATTATCGTGACCAGCTGGTGGACTACTATATTGAAGCCAAAGACGCTAAGGGTAATGTAACGAAAAGCGATATCCAGCAGGTCTACGTCGGAGCAGGAAAATATACATTGGCAAACGGAAAATATACTGAGAGCATGCAGGGAACCGTTGAGGGCACGCATCCGTTTATTACCGATGTGCCTGCAGTTCCGGACACGGAAGCCCCGTCTGTGCCGGCTAATCTTCAGGCAGCTGTGGTCAATGCCTCCTCGGCCTTGCTGACATGGAATGCAGCTACCGATAATATCCGTGTGACAGGTTATGAGATCTATCGCGATGGCATCAAGATCGGTACATCACCGTCTGCTTCGTATACAGACAGCGGCTTGTCCTCCTCTACGACGTATGAATACAAGGTCAAAGCTTATGATGCTTCGGGCAATCTGTCCGGACTGAGTGCGCTTGCATCCGCCACAACACCGGCGGGGAATAATGTGACGATCTATTACAAGAAGGGCTACACCACACCGTACATTCACTACCGTCCGGTTGCGGGTACCTGGACGACTGCGCCGGGCGTAGCGATTCCTGCGGCTGAAATGGCGGGCTATAACAAAATCACGATCAATATCGGCTCCGCCACCCAGCTGGAAGCCTGCTTCAATAACGGCAGCGGTACTTGGGACAGTAACGGCGGCAGCAATTATCTGTTCGGCACCGGCACCTGGACCTATACCCCTACCGGGCAAATCCAGGCGGGCGCCCCGGATGTTCCGACGGCCACGCCGACCGCCACGCCAACGGTTACGCCGACAGCGGTGCCAACGGCTACGCCGACAGCGGTACCAACGCCAACCGCAACACCAACAGCCACACCGACCGCGGTGCCAACGGCTACGCCGACAGCGGCACCAACGCCAACCGCAACACCAACAGCCACACCGACCGCGACACCAACGGTTACACCGACCGCAACCCCGGTGCCAACCGCCACTCCGGTAGGGAATACAGCGACAATCTACTACAAGAATACGGCCTATACCAACTCTTATATCCATTACAAGCTGGATGGGGCAAGCACCTGGACGACCTCGCCGGGCGTGCAGATGCAGGCATCCACATTCAGCGGCTACAAAGCGATTACCATCGAGCTCGGAACCGCGACCGGACTTACTGCAGCGTTCAATAACGGCAGCGGAACCTGGGACAGCAATGGCGGCAGCAATTATCACTTTGGCGCGGGCAGCTCAAGCCTTGTGGGGGGAAGTCTTACCACCGGAGAACCTCGAGCGGACAGCGTGACCTTCCGGGTCACTGTTCCGGCCACCACTCCAGCGAGCGGGCCTATCTATCTGACCGGGTCGTTCAACAGCTGGAATGCGGCTGACCCCGCATACCTGCTGACCAAGGGCAGTGACGGAGTCTATTCCATCACCCTGAGCCTTCCGGCAGGGACAGCAGTGACGTATAAGCTGACGCGCGGCAGCTGGGCTACGGTAGAGACCTCATCCGGTGGAGCAGATATTGCGAACCGTGCGCTCACGCCGGCGGGCGGCGCACAGACCGCCAACCTGACCGTGCAGCGCTGGAAGGATCAGTAACTGGCTGCATTCCGTGCTTACACCAAAAGTTGGTTTAACTATTAGAAGCGAAAATGCTCTCTCCTAACTACACTTTAGTTAACAACCCCACAAGTTGCCAGTAATCGCTGGTGGGATTAGCGCGCAATATTTCATTTCTTTCTTCACACCTGATTCGTTACCGGCAGAATTAGACTCTGAAGAAGCTCTGCAGGCATAATTGTTGTACGTTTTACAACTTTGATCCCTAGATATCTGGATGTGTGGAAGGATTGTTGTATGAAATACAACAATCCTTCCACAAAACTTCTTTGAGAAGGAGAAATGCTGTATTTGGTACAACAATTTGGTATTTGGACCAATATAATAGAGAAAATGTTGTATTTTATGCAGGATTTTATAAAAACCTATCTAGTCTGAGCTACAATAAGCGGTTGCATTGGTATTTGTGCTGGTTAATACCATTTAAAGGAAGAATATTGATCTATAGACTATAATGTGTGTTAAAAGAATAGCTCCTTTTAAATGGTGTGTGGTCCAGCCATTTAAAAGGGGCGATTTCTTTTTTCTATTATTTTATGGAGGGGAGGATTAAGGGTTGGAGTGTTGAGGTGTTGGAGTGTTGAGGTGTTGGAGTGTTGAGAGTGTTGGGATTGCTGGAGGGTTGAGGATTGAAGGGTTGAGGATTGAAGGATTGAGGATTGAGGATTGAGGATTGAGGATTGAGGATTGAAGAATGGAGGGCTGAAGCTTTCAATGATTTAAAGGGTCTACAGGTTTGCCGTAACTTCCCCCTCTTAAACAGCGGAGCGGACGGACTGATTGTGGAGAAGCGATAGCGTTCGCCTTTGTTCCCGGATTTTCACCGCTAAGGAGAATAAATAAAATCCGGGAACAACAGCGATCGGAACAACGGTCCGTTTGCGGAGCGTCCACAGCAAGTTTAAACGTCCCTCGTACAGCGATCGGAACAACGGTCCGTTTGCGGAGCGTTCACAGCAAGTTCAAACGTCCCTCGTACAGCGATCGGAACAACGGTCCGTTTGCGGAGCGTTCACAGCAAGTTCAAACGTCCCTCGTACAGCGATCGGAACAACGGTCCGTTTGCGGAGCGTCCATCCAAGTGCTAAAGCAGCTTTTACTCCAAGCGCCAAATAACATTCATCCACTCCCATTTTACACTCCGTTGATAATCGCCGCCGGAACTGGTATTTTGACGAAAATGGAGGTAGGATGTTCACAAGGACACAATGATAAGGAAGAGGACTACTACTGATGAAACCGTTCCGCGTTAGGCTTACATTCATACTCATGGCCCTGATCGGGATCTCCATGACCGGGGCTGGCCTTACAATGGCCCAACTGTTTAAGGACTCACATATTTCCGTACTGGAAGAAAACATGTCCCGGGAAATAAATCTGCTCTCCGGCACATTTACGTTCAAGGATATGCACGGTCCGGACGCCATGGATTATTATACAGACCAGGCCCGGACGATATCCACACTGACAGGTTCGCGCATCACCTTCATTACGAAGGAAGGCCGGGTAATTGGTGATTCGGAACGCAATCCGCTGGAAATGGACAACCACTCCACCCGGGAAGAGGAACTGCTCGCCGCGAAAGAGGGGATTGGCCGGGCAATCCGCTACAGTGATACGCTGGACCAGGAAATGCTCTATGTAGCAGGTGCGGTAGTTTCTGACCAGGGCTTTGACGGATATATCCGGCTCTCCATGGGGCTGGATGCGGTGACGGAAGGACTGAACCGGGCGTGGATGATTATGGCCGGAGGACTCGTGCTGCTGTTTATGGCAGCCACTTTTGTGAGCTATAAAGTAGCCTCCAGCATGACCTCACCCCTAGAGCAGATTACCAGAGTAGCGCGGCGTATCACCGATCTGGATTACGATGCCCGTGTGCCGATGAAGCGCAAGGACGAGGTCGGTCAGCTGGCGACAGCGATCAACGCGATGGCGGACAGTCTCCAGGCCCAGCTGAAGACCATCCGCGACAACGAGGATCTGCTGCAAAGCGTACTCGATAACATGACCGGCGGGATCGTGATGATTAACGCTGAGGGGGAGATAGCCCTGCTCAACCGTGCGGCAGAACGGCTCCTTGATGTGAAGAACAGCGAGATGACCGGGCATTCCTACAAAGAGATCAAACATCATTATGAGCTGACCCGGCTGATTGAAGAAGGCGTATCCCGTAATGAACCGGTCCATGAAGAGCGTATTATCTATAATCCGGTGGAGCGGATTGTACGCCTGGACGGAGTGCCGATGATTCAGGACGGTTCCACCCGGGGAATGCTGTTCCTGCTGCAGGAGGTTACGGAAATCCGCCGTCTGGAGAAAATGCGCAGCGAATTCGTCGCGAATGTCTCCCATGAGCTGAAGACCCCGGTAGCTGCGGTAAAAGGCTTCGCCGAAACCCTGCTCGGCGGGGGTGTTACGGATGAGAAGACGGCACGTTCGTTCCTGCAGATTATTTATGATGAGAATGAACGGCTGAACCGCCTGATTGGAGATATTCTGGAATTGTCCAAAATTGAATCCAAACGCGTCCAGCTAGACTGCTCGCCGGTTCATTTGATCGAGTTCTTCGATTCTGTGCTGGAAACACTCAGCAAGGTGGCGGAGAAAAAGAAGATCACCCTGAGCTCGGATGTACCTGCTGAGCTGTTTATCGAGGGAGATGAAGACAAGCTGCGTCAGATCTTCATGAATCTGCTCTCGAATGCGATCAACTACACGCAGGACGGGGGAAATGTAAGGGTCACCGTAGCCAATGTTCAAAAGGCAGACGGAACGGAGAGTGTGCGCTTTACCGTGAGCGATACGGGCATGGGGATTCCGCGCAAGGATCTGCCGCGGATCTTCGAGCGTTTCTACCGGGTGGACAAAGCCCGCTCCAGAAGCTCCGGCGGAACCGGCCTGGGCTTGTCCATCGTGAAGCATCTGGTAGAGCTGCACAGGGGATCAATTACGGTAGAGAGCGATCTGGGCATCGGCAGCTCTTTTATCCTGGAATTACCGCTGCTGCAGGAAGAGAACGAGTAACCTGCCAGCAAGGATTCAATTCTGTAAGGACATCCGTCTTAAGCCTGTGGAGAGGCGTATGTCCTGATTTGATTGTATGCCGGCAAAGGGGTAATATTAAATTCGTAATTTTACACCAAGTTAACATTGTGGTGCTATGATGTGCATGTGTGCAGTTTTGTAAATTTAATAACCTATGAAAAGACGGGGGAACCTATGGCACAACGATTGCTTGTCATTGAAGACGAACCGACACTAGCCCGGCTGCTGTCTTATAATTTGACACAGGAAGGCTATGAAGTGACGGTGGAGGATCATGGAACGGCAGGATATGACCGTGCGACTAGAGAACCTTTTGATTTAATCGTACTGGATCTTATGCTGCCCGGCATGAACGGCATTGACATTCTGGATAAATTGCGTGGACAGGGCATACGTACACCGGTCATTGTGCTGACGGCCAAGAATGCCGAAGAGGATGTAGTCCGGGGCCTGAAATCCGGGGCCGATGATTACATAACCAAGCCGTTTGGAGTCTCCGAATTACTGGCCCGTGTCAGCGCGGTTCTGCGCCGGATATCGGGGCTTGCCGAGGAAGCCCCCCCGGAAACGGCGGTATCCGCTTCGACCATTATCCTGGGACAGCTGGAAATCTACCCGGAACGTTATGAAGTTTCGCTGGGTGGACAGAGTATTAATCTGCGTCCCAAGGAGTTTGAAGTCCTGCTGTATCTGGCCCGGAAGCCGGGTGTGGTTCTGACGCGTGATGATCTGATGAATGCGGTCTGGGGTTTCGATTATATCGGCGGCCAGCGTACTGTAGATGTTCATGTCAGCTCGCTGCGCAAGAAGCTTGAGCTTGATCCAGAATCCGTGCATATTGATTCCATCCGCGGCGTAGGCTATAAGCTGGTCGTGAACAAGAAGAGAACACCAGTCATTTGATATGGCGGTGTTCTTTTTCTGATACACCTGTTCTGCTGAATTTTGATTTTACACAGCGTTAACAATTCTCTAGAGCTCTATTTACACTGAAAGCTTATCATGGGGAACGAAGATGATGAGAAGGAGACTATAGAAACTAATGAAATCCATCATTGACATAGAGAAACTTGATCTCTACTATGAGTCATTTCACGCGCTGAAGAATGTGGATCTGCAAATTCCGGAGAAACAGGTTACCGCTTTTATCGGTCCTTCCGGCTGCGGAAAGTCCACGCTGCTGCGTACCCTAAACCGAATGAACGACATGATTCCCGGAACGCGTATTGAAGGAACAGTAAACATCGGCGGTAAAAATATTTACAGCGACGAGATTGAAGTGGAAAGCCTGCGCAAGCAGGTAGGGATGGTGTTCCAGCAGCCCAATCCTTTTCCCAAGTCGATTTATGACAATGTAGCTTATGGTCCGCGCCTCCATGGGGTGAAGGGCAAAGCCGAGCTTGATGTCATTGTGGAGCAAAGCCTGCGCCAATCCGCACTCTGGGAGGAAGTGAAGGATTTCCTCAAGAAGTCTGCCCTCAGCTTGTCCGGTGGCCAGCAGCAGCGTCTCTGCATCGCCAGAGCCCTTGCCGTACAGCCGGATATTCTGCTGATGGACGAGGCCACCTCTGCACTTGATCCGGTGTCCACGCTGAAGATTGAGGAGCTGGTACAGGAGCTGCGGGATAAGTATACGATTGTAATGGTCACGCATAATATGCATCAGGCCGCCCGGGTGTCGGGGCGCACTGTATTTTTCCTGAACGGAGTTATCGTGGAGGCTCAGGATACGGAATTACTGTTCTCGAATCCCAAAGACTCCCGCACAGAAGATTATATATCCGGACGCTTCGGTTAAGCGGCAGAGGAATTCGTTTTCCGGAAGGAAATCAGCTGTATAAGCTGAACTTAAGAAGAGGGACGGCGGTTTCTTAAGTTCACTCTATATGACCATATGTTTTTGAGGAGGATCGTTTTCAATATGATTCGCAGAAAAGAATTCGATAAAGATCTGGAAGAGCTGCGCAATCTGCTGGAGCAGATGGGCGAGCATGTTACGGATGCGCTGGAAGGTGCAGTACTCGCTTTGCAGAATCTGGACACCGTGCGGGCACAGGAAATTGTTAAGAACGATTTACGGCTGAATGCGATGGAAGACCGGATTATGGAGATCGGCTCACGGCTGATCATCACCCAGCAGCCGGTAGCCAAGGACCTGCGCCGCATTATTGTAGCCTTCAAAATCTCCAGTGACCTCGAACGTATGGGGGATCTGGCACTGGATGTGGCTAAGGTAACGATGCGGATCCAGGGGCAGCAGCTGATTAAACCGCTTGTGGATATTCCGCGGATGGCCGAGATTGTTACGGTAATGATCTCAGAGGCAATTCAGTCCTATTTGGATGAGAATACGGATCTGGCCTACAAAATGGCCCAGGACGACGATCAGGTCGACGGGCTGTATAGTGCAATGATTAATGAACTGTACACTTACATGGTTCAGAAGCCTGAGTCGGTTAATCAGGCTATGCTGCTTACGCTGGTTGGCCGCTATATTGAGCGTATCGCGGATCATGCGACCAACATTGGCGAGAGCGTAGTTTATCTTGTAACGGGCAAACGTCCGGACCTGAATCAATAAAAGCATAAGGCACGACAGCAAGCCTTCATCCCCGGAGGCTTGCCTTTTTTGTTTTAAAGCGCCTTCTGATTGGAAATCCTGCTTAGAATGCCTGAAGCTGCAGACCTGGTGTGAATCCGTCCGGCTTCATTATAGGCTTCACTAGAATCAATCATCCTTATGTTTCAACTTGGTGCGGGGCATATGGTACTATATAAGAAGTAAGCAAGATAAAGGCGAGGTGCTATAGTGGACAAGCTGATACTGATTGATGGAAATAATATCATTTACCGGGCGTTTTTCGCGATGCCGCCGCTGACGAATACAGCAGGACAGCAAACGAATGCGGTGTACGGTTTCACGACAATGCTTCTGCGTTTGATTGAAGAGCATAAGCCGAGTCATATGATTGTGGCCTTTGACGCCGGTAAGATTACCTTCCGGCATGAAGGGTATGAAGACTATAAAGGCGGACGCCAAAAGACTCCGCCGGAATTGTCTGAACAGTTCCCGCTTCTGAAGGAACTGCTGCAGGGATTAGGGGTGCCGCAGTTTGAGATCGGCGGCTATGAAGCCGACGATATTATCGGCACCATCTCCCGCGAGGCGGATGCCGCAGGGCGGCAGGTGATGATTGTGTCCGGGGATAAGGACATGCTACAGCTGGCGTCCGAGCATACAACCGTCGCGCTGGTCCGTAAGGGCGTTACGGAAGTAGAGTTGTACGGGCCGCAGCAGATCCGGGACAAATATGATCTTACCCCGGAGCAGATCATCGATCTGAAAGGGCTGATGGGCGATGCCAGTGACAATATTCCCGGTGTGCCGGGAGTAGGGGAGAAGACAGCGCTTAAGCTGCTTCAGCAGTTCGGATCGGTGGAAGGTGTACTGGCCGGAACCGGTGAGCTGAAGGGCAAGATGAAGGAAAAGCTGGAGGAGCATGCTGACAGCGCCATCATGAGCAAGAAACTGGCGACGATCTACCGCGAAGTTCCGCTGGCGCATGCCTGGGAGGATATGGTCTTCAGCGGTATTAATACGGATACGGCTGGCCCTGCACTCGCTAAGCTCGAATTCAAATCCCTGCTCGAACGCCTGTCGCTGAGCGCCTATTCCCATACGGCCGATGGCAGCAGTTCCGATCCAGCAGCGGTGGAAGCGGCAACGCTTAATATCACTATTGTGGATGAAGCCGGACTGGCGGACCTGATTACTGCGCTGCCGGGCATTTCGGCGCTGCATGTGGAGTCGAATGGTGAGAATCCGCACCGTGCGGAGGTCATTGGTCTCGGGCTGTCTTCGCCGGAGCAGCACTACTTCGTGCCGTTTGCACTGCTGAAGAGTGCCGCAGCGGCGCCGCTGCGGCACTGGCTCGGCGATGACAAAGCGCCGAAGAGCGGGTATGACCTGCACCGTGCCGATCTGGCGCTGCATTGGCAGGGGATTGCTTTTGCCGGAGCTGCTAATGATGTCCAGCTTGCCGCATATCTGCTCGATCCGACGGAAGCGAACCAGAATCTGAATGATCTCACGAGCAAATACGGTCTGCCCCGCTTATCACCGGATGAAGATGTATTCGGCAAAGGGGCCAAATATAGAATACCTGAGCTTGAGATTCTCGGAAACCACGTAGCCCGCAAGAGCGCAACTGTGCTTGGCATCGTGCAGAAGCAGCAGGAGGAGCTGGAAGAGACCGCGATGACCGGACTGTTTCAGGATCTGGAAATGCCGCTCTCGCGGATTCTTGCCGATATGGAGAAGCAGGGCATTGCGGTTAACAAAGATGACCTCATAGAGCTCGGCAAAGAATTCGAAGCACAGATCTCCAGGCTGGTTGGAGAAATCTATTCGATCTGCGGAACCGAATTCAATCTCAATTCACCGAAGCAGCTGGGGGAAATCCTGTTTGTGAAGCTCGGCCTGCCTGTCGTGAAGAAGACGAAGACCGGGTATTCCACCGATGCCGAAGTGCTGGAGAAGCTGGCTCCTTACCATGACGCTGTGCGCCTGATCCTGCAATACCGTTCCATTGCCAAGCTGCAATCCACCTATGTGGAAGGCCTGCTGAAGGAAATCTCGCCGGAGACCAGGAAGGTACACACCTTCTACCGGCAGACGATTGCCGCTACGGGACGGCTCAGCAGCCAGTTCCCGAACCTGCAGAATATTCCGATCCGGCTGGAAGAAGGCCGCAAGATCCGTAAGGTGTTCGTGCCTTCCGAACCCGGCTGGTCGATTCTGGCGGCGGATTACTCGCAGATTGAGCTGCGGGTGTTGGCACATATCTCCGGCGATGAGCGGATGAAGGAAGCTTTTGTAGAAGACATGGATATTCACACGAAGACCGCGATGGACGTATTTGGCGTTACTGCCGATATGGTGGACAGCAATATGCGCCGTTCAGCCAAAGCGGTTAACTTCGGAATTGTGTATGGCATCAGCGATTATGGCCTGTCACAGAACCTGAACATTCCGCGCAAGGAAGCGGCCCAGTTCATTGAGCAATATTTCGAAGTGTTCAAGGGTGTCCGCCGCTATATGGATGATATCGTCGTAGAGGCCCGTAAGCAGGGGTATGTGACCACCTTGCTGGAGCGCCGCCGCTACCTGCCGGAGATTAACGCGAAGAACTTCAACTTGCGTTCCTTCGCCGAACGTACCGCCATGAATACACCGATCCAGGGGACGGCTGCCGATATTATCAAGCTGGCGATGGTTCACATGGACAAGGCGCTATACGAGCGCGGGCTGAAGAGCCGTATGCTGCTGCAGGTACACGATGAGCTTGTATTCGAGGTGCCGGAAGATGAACTGGAGCAGATGAAGCTGTTGCTGCCGGAGGTTATGGCCGGAGCGCTGAAGCTGTCCGTTCCATTGAAGGCAGAGGTAAGTTTTGGAAGTAACTGGTATGAAGCGAAATAGGCTCCCCGCATCTGCTGGATATCCGGTATAATGGAGTGGAGGTGAGCCATTATGCCGGAACTGCCGGAAGTCGAAACAGTCAGAAGAACACTTAATGATTTAATTACAGGCAAGCAGATAGAGCATGTCACCGTCCGGCTGCCGCGGATTATTCAGCGCCCGGATGATATTCAGGCTTTTGCCCATATGCTGGCAGGCCATAGCGTAGTAACGGTTGAGCGCAGAGGCAAGTTCCTGCGGTTCGTCTTCGATGGACTTGTGATGGTCTCCCATCTGCGGATGGAAGGCCGTTACGGGGTGTACCGGGAGGGCGAGCCGCTGGACAAGCATACTCATGTGATTTTCCATTTCTCCGACGGTACGGAGCTGCGTTATACCGATGTGCGCCAGTTCGGAACGATGCATCTGTTCCAGCCGGGTGAGGATCTGCTGCTGAAGCCGCTGAATAAGCTGGGACAGGAACCGCTGGATGCGGATTTCACCCTGGAGCGTTTCAAGCAGATTGTCTCGAAGAGAAGTACCAAAATTAAGCCGCTCTTGCTGAATCAGGAATATATCGTCGGTATCGGTAATATTTATGTGGATGAATCCCTGCACCGTGCCGGCATTCATCCGGAAGAAACCGCAAACTCCCTCTCGGAGGACCATCTGGCCAGGCTGCATCATGCGATCGTTGCAACCTTGACAGAGGCGGTGAATGCGGGAGGCTCCTCAGTGAAGTCGTATGTCAACGGCCAGGGGGAGAGCGGGAATTACCAGGATCAGCACCGCATATACGGACGCAAGGATCAGCCTTGCGCTACCTGCGGAACGTTGATTGAGAAAAGTGTTGTCGGCGGCCGGGGCACGCATTATTGTCCGAGCTGCCAGCCAGTACCGGTGCAGACAAGGTAAGCATTCAGCCGGGCGTATGAAGTGGATTTATAGGAAATTCTAAGGGAATTCTAAACGGTGTTGTCCATGCTTCATCAAAAGGCAGGCACTCACTGCCCGTCCCGCCCATATAATGTGTGAAGATTGCTGATTAAGGCGAACGGAGCCCGGCTGACAAGGCCGCCAGGTTCCGGTTCTTCACGGGAGGGATTGCGGGTGCTTAGCCCATTGTTGTCACTGCTGCTGCTTGCGTTTGCTCTTAGTTTGGACGGATTTGGTGTAGGCATTACATATGGACTGCGTAAAATGAAAATTCCTTTGCTCTCAATTATGATTATCTCGCTCTGTTCGGGGGTAGTCATTTGTGTGTCTATGCAGGTCGGCGTCCTGCTGGCCAAGGTGGTCTCACCGCATGCCGCTTCCAGTATCGGAGCGGTTATTCTCGTCTTGATGGGTTGCTGGTCACTATTTCAGATGCTGACACAGAAAGAGAAGGAGCAGGGGGAAGCAGAGCTGGGAGCCGGAGACGGGCTGCCAGACCGGCAGGCCTTGCTGGAGACGGCTGCCGCTGCGATTAGGGAAGATGCGGGACCGCTGAAGCCGGCTGTATTCTCGCTGGAGCTCCGGCATCTGGGGGTAGTCATTCAGATCCTCCGCACCCCGTCTTCCGCCGATATGGATGCTTCCGGGAGTATCTCCTCCATGGAAGCCATGGTCCTGGGCATTGCATTGTCGCTGGATGCCTTCGGTGCCGGTCTCGGTGCTGCGCTGCTCGGGTTCAGCCCGGTGTCGACCTCGCTGATGATCGCTGTGTTCAGCGGAACATTTCTGCTGCTGGGGATGAAGACAGGACTAAGATTGTCAGGCAGCTACTGGATGAAGCATGCGGCTGTTCTGCCGGCGTTATTATTGATTGCAATGGGTATAATGAAGCTATTATGAGGTGAGTACATGATTATGGGCTTAACCGGAGGGATTGCTTCCGGAAAAAGCACCGTGTCCGCACTGTTTGTCGCCAAGGGAGCTGCTCTGGTGGATGCCGATGTCATCGCCAGAGAGGTTATGCTCCCCGGACATCCGGTGCTGGCCGCTGCTGTACAGGCTTTTGGAGAGACGATTCTGCAGCCGGACGGAACATTGGACCGGCCGAGGCTGGGGGAGATCGTTTTCCGGGATCCGGAAGCACTTCAGACCTTGAACCATCTGACGCATCCGGCGATCCGTACAGAAATTAAGGACCGTATGTATGCGTTAGATCAGGAAGATCCGCAGCGGCTGGTTATTGTGGATATTCCGCTGCTCTATGAATCACAGCTGGACAATTTATTCGATCATATTATTGTGGTATATGTGCCCCGCAGAGTCCAGTTGGCCAGGCTCATGGCGCGGAATGGAATGACGCTGGAACAAGCCGAGAACCGGCTGAAATCGCAGATGGACATCGAACTAAAGCGCAGGAAAGCCGACTACGTGATCGACAACAGCGGTGATCCCGGAGCTACGGAGCGGCAGGTTGCCAGCCTGTGGGACAGGCTGGGCCTCTTATGATGAAGTGGTTGCGCAAAAAAAGAGTACTGCTGTTGCTGTTTATTGGCTTTACAGCGATCCTGTTCCTGGGCACCAATTGGATGTCTTGGTTTTATCCGATACATTATAAAGATGAGATCCGCAAACACAGCCTTACTTATGAGCTGGACCCGTTCCTGGTGGCATCAATTATCCGGGTTGAGACCAATTTCAAGACCGGACGCGAATCCAAAAAAGGTGCAATCGGACTGATGCAGCTGATGCCGGATACCGCCAAGTGGGCGCTGGAAAAGGCCAAGCTTCCTGAAGTGTCGCTTGAGCGGCTAAAAGAAGAGCCATCCTCCAATATCGAACTGGGTACCTGGTATTTGTCTACGCTTTCCCGGCAGTTTGACGGCAACCGGACAGCGGTTATAGCCGCCTATAATGCCGGACCCGGCAAAGTACAGAGCTGGCTGGATGAAGGCCGGTGGGACGGAACAGAAGCGTCTGTGAAGGATATCCCGTTCGGAGAGACCCGTCACTATGTACAGCGTGTCATCTATTATTATGACCAATACACAGAGCTCTACAGTGAATTCTGAGGCTCTGCTTTAAATATTGCGTTTGTGCCGACATAAAAAGAAGCATCAAACGGCCCGGAGGCCGTTCAATACTTCTTTAGGCAAGCTTATGGAGACAGGTTATTTGTATTGACCTGCCAATTGCTGTTCAGCCAGGGTTACAAGACGTTTAGTGATGTAACCACCGATCGAACCGTTTTCGTAAGAAGTTTTATTGCCTTGGTATCCATCTGGGGAGAGGGTGATACCTAGTTCTTGGGCAACTTCGAATTTCAGTTGTTCCAAGGCACCGCGTGAATTTGGAGCTACCAGGTTATTGGAGCTGTTGTTTTGGCTCATTGCTGTTCACCTCCTATCGGTTGGTAACTGTATTATGTGCTGGACTTGCCATATTCATAACAACAAATAAACGGTGATTTCTGGAAATTAACATAAGCCCCGTTTAACCTGGTTATTCAGGAGCGGGGCATACCCATTCTTACTATGAGGAAGTGATGAAGCTTATGAAATGCCCTTACTGTGATCACACCAATACCAAGGTGCTTGACTCCCGTCCAGCCAATGAGAATAAGTCAATCCGCCGCAGGCGCGAATGCGAACTGTGCAGCCGCCGTTTCACCACCTTCGAAATGATTGAAGAAACCCCGCTGATCGTCATCAAAAAAGACGGCAGCCGCGAAGAGTTCAGCCGTGACAAAATCCTCCGTGGCCTCATCCGCGCCTGTGAGAAGCGTCCCGTTTCTGTAGAGCGCCTGGAAGTCATCGTATCCGAGGTTGAGAAAAGCCTGCGCGGCATCGCCCTGGCCGAGATCGAGAGCCGCCAGATCGGCGAGCTGGTCATGGAGCAGCTCTACCCTGTAGACGAGGTAGCTTACGTCCGCTTCGCGTCCGTGTACCGCCAGTTCAAGGACATCAACATGTTTATGAAGGAACTGAAGGGACTGCTCTCTAAGGGGACTGAGGAGCTGGACGGGCTGTAGGAGGCTTACTGAAGAGGGAATGTGTCATTCCTGGCATAAAGGGGCTAGCCTTGATATTGTGAGGCTGGCCTCTGTGAGAAGCGCTTCTGTATAGAAATTAATTAATTTTATAAAAGTGTTGACACTGATCCCGAATTTCTGTATTATATAGAAGTCGCCTAAGAAACATAACAACTTGAAAGCGACTTGAGTGAACCGCTCAAAATGGATTTCAGAATACATAATGTGATTCGAAATCAAGCGTATGGGGAATTAGCTCAGCTGGGAGAGCGCATCGCTGGCAGCGATGAGGTCAGGGGTTCGAGCCCCCTATTCTCCACCATACTACGGACTCTTAGCTCAGTTGGTAGAGCAGTAGACTCTTAATCTATTTGTCCAGGGTTCGAGCCCCTGAGAGTCCATCACAGAAGAAACGGCAGAGATGCCGTTTTTTTGCTGTTTTCATTAGTAGACGGAAATCAAATAGTATGTATTCGTCTATATATTAAACTCATGTTTGATGAAGAAGGGCTGGGTTGCACTAGCCCTTTACTCTAGGAGAGTTTCCACGCAGTATATTCTTCACGGCTAGTCATTGATTCTTTTAAGAAAGGAAAATAAGCCATGATCATTACCAAGCAGGAATACAAGGTGAAAGGTCTGAATTACACGATCCGCTCTGCAGTTAAGGCAGATGCGAAGTCTTTGTCCGAGGTAAGGCTTCAGATTGACGGGGAGACCGAGCATATGGACCGGGTGCCGGGAGAGGCTTTTATTGATGAAGCCGGATTTGAAGAAATCATCGGGAGGGACATGAACCATCCGCGGAATATATGCCTGGTTGCGGAAGCGAACGGCAGAATCATTGGTTATTCCCGGTGTGAAGGACATGATCTGCAGCGGTTTAAGCACAAAGTGGAATTTGGAGTAGGAGTTTTGAAACAATATTGGGGCTTCGGAGTGGGCGCAAACCTTTTGCAAGCGTCCATTTCCTGGGCCGACGCAAACGGCATCACCAAGATGATTCTAAGCGGCGTTCTGGAAACCAATGAGAAGGCGATCCGCTTGTACAAGAGCCTTGGTTTTGAAGTCGAAGGCATATTGAAGAAGGACCGTATCCTGTCAGACGGGAAATATTACAGTACATATACGATGGCGAGATATACAGATTAGGCCTGGGATTAAAAAGGCTTGATGGTCCCCAAGAACGGCAGAGCTGCCGTTCTTTTGATGTTCTTAGACAGTTGGAGTGTTGGAGTGGAAAAACGGGGCATCCGATTAACGCTCTATTTGCTCCCGGCTTCCCATCTCAGATTCCAGTTATAGTGCTGATCCAATTCCTCATGTCCGGCGAAATATTCTACGAGCCGCTCCACGCTGAAGGTCTCATCCTGCTGATTACGAATCATGGCGATGGCACACATTCCCTTATTATTGTTATACTCATCCAGCCGGACTTCGATATCAGGTCCGTTTTGCTGCCTGATAGTCACACGGGCGTCAGCCTGCGACCAGTTTGTGATTCCCTCATAGATAAAGGCAAAGACAACAATCCGGCTGATCTCGGAAAGATAATGGCCGTTGATCCGCAGATTCTCACCTGTGGCGATCGATCCGGTGCGGTCATCCCCATCCAGGGAGATGTAGGGTGGCCTGTTCAAGCTGCCGAAGGACTCACCGAGTGCCTGGACAGAGCCCTTCAGCCCATTTTTTAGTTCAAACAGACAACCGAGATCAAGATCGATGCCTTTGCTGCCGAACCAGCCGGATGATTGGGTCTGCACCCAGTTCAGGTTAATCAGGATCTCGCCTAGTGATCCTGCCCCTTTCTGCAGATTGATCCGCTCCCCGCGTTGCTTAAGCAGATGGGAACCCGGATTTAAAGGTGGGGCTGGAGGTGACGCAGGCGATGCTGGCGATGCTGGTGGTGAAGCTGGTAAAGAAGGAGGTAAATGACCCGCCGGTTTCGGCCGTGACCTCAGCTCCGGGAGAATAAGGGGAGACTGCTGCGGCTGAACGACCCGGCTGGCGGGCTGAACAGACGGCAGAATGTCATTGATCCGAATCCCATAACTTTGGCATAGGGCAGCTAAGCCGCCTGCATATCCGGAACCTACTGCGCTGAATTTCCATTCATTCTGGTATCTGTAGATTTCTCCGGCTACAATTGCGGTCTCTACAGTGAACGCTTTACCCAGCCTGTAGCGGAGAAGCTCAGTTCCATCAGCAGCGTTGATGATCCGTAAATAGGCATCATCCAGCAGCGAGAAGCTATGCTGCCGCTTCTCAGCCTCATAAATCGTTAGTGCAAATGCAATCCGCTCGTATTCTGCGGGAATCTTACTGAGACTGACAGCGATTTGTGTGTTGTCGGTTAACCCTGCGTAAGTTTTTTTATCAGACTGCAATACACTTACAGACTGGTCCGGAGTAGAAGCGTTACCATAAAAAATAAGGTCCTCATCTTTTGAGACGCTCTGGGATGGCGTAAGCAAAAAGGCGGAAAAATCAACCTCAACCGCAGAGCCCGTATTGTGCCAGCCCATTCCGACGATGATACGGGTAAGGAGAGGCGTATCTTTTGTTAAGTTGCATTTTTGTCCCTTTATCAGTTCAACGGTCATTGGAACCTGCCTTTCAGAAGATTAGTAGAATTGAATGAATACGTGAAGGAGCTTAGAATCTGTCGCGTCTTCCGGCATCAAGATTCGGACCGTTCAGACTGGATAACCTGTCTAAAGAATGTTCGTAGATACGTACAATATCCTGCACCTTTTGGAACTCCGGATCCGAGGGGCCCAGATTGTCCATGAACATCCGCTGCAGGATTTCTCTATAAAAGGAGATGCGGTTCTCGACAAGACTACATTCGTAATCAATGACCTCTTCCACCGAGTGCTGTTGAACAAATTCCATCAGGTCATCAGCCGGGTTATCGTAGGACTCCCGCTCATTGCGCGCGGCAACCGGAGTGTTCACGTTATCGAGGTTAACAGTGGAACGTATATCGGTGAAAAGAATTCCCTCTTTTGCCAGCATGACCTGAAAAGGCTTGTGCTTGAACAGCTCTTGGGCGACAAGAGAGCACATTGCCGGATTCCTCAGCAGAATGCCGTCAAAGGGGTGAAGCACCCAGCCTCTGTCATCCCGGTACAAGCTGAACGTGAAGTACTCGCCTCCATACTCATATTTCAGATTAATCGTAGTCTCTGAAGTAAGCTCATATTGAAATGCATCCATTCAAGTTCGCGCCTCCTGCATCTTCTTCTTTGGGTTTATATTAGCATAGCAGAATATGGGGAATGTTGGGAGAGCACGGTTGATTATTTACAATGAATTTAGTAGTTTAGTATAGGAGTGAACAACGATGAAGAATAATCAAGCACAATCTTTTAAAGTGACTTTAAGCGATAGGAACGTTGCGGTTCGTGGACGGCCTTTCCGTAATATAGTTATTGCTGCCGAAGACTCATTGTATGCTCTGGCGGAAATTTCGATTGAAGCCTTTGATTTTGATCTGGATCACGCCTTTGGCTTCTATGATAATATCAAAAACTGGACACGCTCTGAAAAAGGCTACGAGCTGTTTGCCGATATCGGTGAGAAGACGAAGTTCCCCGGCGTGAACAGGGCAAAAATCAATAAAGTATTCCATACTCCTAAACAAAAGATGTTACTCTTATTCGACTACGGTGATGAATGGCATTTTATTGTTCAGTATCTGGGAACTATAGAGGTGAGTCCGGGTCAGAAATTACCGATGATTATGGAGAGTAACGGAGAGGTGCCTAATCAATATGGAGGTTTCGGAGACGAAGAAGAATATGAGGACGAAGATGAATAACTTGGCGGCATGTAGTGCGCGAAATCCTCAATGCAGGTTTTGTACTGAATACGATACATGAGCGCTTGACTTTATATTTAGTATGCAAAGAGAGCCGTGCGTCAACACGACTCTCTGAGCAATAGCCGCTTTTAAGGGCAGAGGCTTTTAGGTGCTACGGGCAGAAATAGACCGCATCCTTTGGACAAGAGTCGGACTACACAAATGAATTTGCAATCAGCCCTGGGATTACTTCCAGGGTTTTTTGATTGGAATGAAATGAAGTACGAGTCCGCCTCCCGTGTCTAAGGATATTAACTGCGGGAAAAATGTTAAAGACAACCAAAGATCCAATTTATGTTACGTTATATGACATGACCATTTGTTTTAGTTGTGGATTTTAGATGATTTTGTCGAATAATAGGATTTTAATGAAATTTCAAGCTGATAAAATAGACCTATAACCAGACAAGGGGTGAAGAGGAAATGAAAAAGTGGTTAACGGTGTCACTTATTATGACAATGATGGTGGTTGTGCTCTCGGCATGCGGAGGAAACAAAGCGGATGAAGATGCTTCAGGCGGCAGCTCGAACAAACTGGTAGTCTATACCCCGAACAGTGAAGCAATGATTAATGCACTTATCCCGGCATTCGAGAAGCAGACTGGCGTTACAGTGGAGCTGGTATCGGCAGGCAGCGGCGAGCTGATCAAACGGATTCAGTCAGAGAAAACCAACCCGTATGCTGACGTCATGTTCGGCGGAGCTTATGCACTGTTTAACGATAATGCGGATTTGTTCGGGGAATATGTCTCACCTAATGATAAGGACCTATTAGAAGGTCACACCAATACGACTGGCATCATGACCTCTTACGTATCGGACGGAAGTGTGCTGCTAGTAAACACGAATCTCGCAGGTGATATTGAAATTAACGGTTATGAGGATCTGCTCAATCCGGAGCTGAAGGGCAAGATCGCGATGGCGGACCCGGCCAACTCCAGCTCGGCGTTCGCTCAGTTGACCAATATGCTTAGAGTTATGGGCGGAGATTATACCTCTGATGCAGGCTGGGATTATGTAGCCAAGCTACTGGAGAATTTGGATGGGAAAATTGCAGGAGGGTCCAGCAAAGCGCACAAAAGTGTTGCTGATGGTGAATACGTAGTGGCGTTAACCTACGAAGATCCGGCAGTCAGCTACGTAAAAGACGGTGCGCCGGTAAAGGTGGTATATCCGGAAGAGGGAACGGTGTTCCTCGATGCGGTAGCCGGCGTTGTTAAGGGTTCTCAGAATCAGGAGAACGCCCGCAAGTTCATCGACTTCCTGATCTCCAAAGAAGGTCAGGATGCGCTAGGACAAGAAACGACCAACCGTCCGCTGCGCGCCGATGCTGCGATCGGAGACTTCATGACACCGATAGACCAAATCAAGGTGATTGATGAGGACGTAGCCTACGTTGCAGAGAATAAGGCAGCTATTGTGGAGCGTTATACTGAGCTGTTTACCAATATTGCTGAATAATTCATGACCAGAACCGTAAATCAGAGAGAAGGCGGGTGAATAACATGAGCGTTGCGATATCCTTCAAGGACATTGTCAAAAAATATGGCGATACTACCGTTATCCCCGAGCTGTCTTTGGATATTCAAAAGGGTGAGTTCTTCACCCTTTTGGGTCCTTCAGGCTGCGGGAAGACGACACTGCTGCGGATGGTGGCCGGCTTTAACAGTATTGAAGGCGGGGATCTCGGCTTCAATGATAAAGTGATGAATAACGTTCCACCGGGCAAACGGAATATCGGAATGGTATTTCAGAATTATGCGATCTTTCCGCATTTAAGCGTATCCGAGAATGTTGCGTTCGGGCTGCAGAACCGTAAAGTGGGCAAAGGAGAGTTGCAGCGAAGAGTGGAGGAGATTCTGGATACGGTGCAGATTGAGGTATACAAAAACAGAATGCCTAAGAATTTGTCAGGCGGTCAGCAGCAGCGTGTAGCGCTGGCGCGGGCCATCGTTATTAATCCTGATGTGCTGCTGATGGATGAGCCGCTCTCTAATCTGGATGCCCAGCTGCGAGTGGATATGCGCAATGCCATTAAGCGGATTCAGCGCGAGGTAGGAATTACTACGGTATACGTAACGCATGATCAGGAAGAGGCGATGGCAGTATCCGACCGGATCGCGGTTATGAAGTCCGGCATCATCCAGCAGGTGGGAACACCACGGGATATTTATCAGCGCCCCGCCAATCTGTTCGTCGCTACATTCATCGGACGGACCAATGTAATTGAGGCGAAGCTGGAGAATGGAGCTGAAGGCGATGCGGTTCTTCGTATTGGCAGCAGCTACTTACTGGCGGTGCCGGGGCTGCCGGCAGAATTAAAGTCTGCTGGAGCATCGGAGGTTAAAATTTCAGTCCGGCCGGAGGAATTTGTGCTGTCAGAGGACGGCACAGGCCTTGCCGGGACAGTTGTGAACAATGTTTTTCTGGGACTCAATACGCATCTGGTCGTAGCGCTTGAGAATGGACAGGAAGTGGAAATCATCCAGCAGTCGGCTTCCACTGAAGTGGTGGATATTGGCCGGAAGGTTGCTCTCGCTATACTTCCGGGAACGGTCAATGTCTATGATGCGTCCGGGGAACGTAATCTGAACCGGGGGCTAGGCTCATGAGCGGCCGCATGAAGCGCTGGGACATCTGGTCGCTGATTACCTTCATTATTTTTGCCGGATATCTGGTGTTTCTGGCCTTGCCTCTATTCATGCTGCTGATTAAAAGCTTCTTTGACGAGACAACCGGCGAGTTCTCACTTGCCTACTTCCATAAATTTTTCAGCAAGGCCTACTATATGAACGCTGTATGGAACAGCATTAAGGTGACTGTAAGTGTTACGCTGCTGTCTATCCTGGTCGCCGGACCGCTGGCCTACATCATGACGATTGCCAAGATTAAAGGGAGCGCTACAGTGCGCATTCTGATCTTAATCTCGTCCATGTCCGCTCCGTTTATCGGCGCGTATGCCTGGATTCTGCTGCTGGGACGCAGCGGGGTGATCACTAAATTCATGTCCACTGTATTCGGCTTCAGTATGCCTGACATTTACGGCTTCTCCGGCATTCTGCTGGTGCTGACGCTCCAGTTGTCTCCGCTCATCTTCATGTACGTATCAGGGGCGCTGAAGAATGTGGACAACTCCCTGATGGAAGCAGCGGAGAGCATGAATTGTACGGGTCTGCGTAAAATGTGGAAAATACTCGTGCCGCTGATTACGCCGACGCTGCTGGCCGGAGGATTGCTGGTCTTCATGCGGGCGTTCGCGGATTTCGGCACACCGATGCTGATTGGCGAAGGGTACCGAACTGTACCTGTGCTAATCTTCAATGAATTTATCAGTGAGGTTGGGGGAGATGACGGCTTTGCTGCAGCGATCAGTGTAATTGTAGTATTGTTCGCAATCACCGTGTTTCTGCTGCAGAAGTACGTTGCGAACCGGAAATCCTACAGTATGAGTGCCTTGAACCCGATTGAACCGAAAAAGCTGAAGGGAATCGCCAATCTGGCGGCACATGCCTACGTATATCTGTTCACGTTATTGGCTCTGATGCCTCAAGTCTATGTTGCTTATACATCCTTCCTGAAGACCTCGGGCAAAATATTCGTCGACGGTTACTCCCTGGACAGCTACCGCGCGGCCTTTTCCAAAGTAGGAGATTCCATTTATAACACCTTCATGATGGCCAGTATCACGATTGTCATTATTACGCTGGCTGCGGTACTGATCGCTTATGTCACGGTGAAGCGCAAAGGAGCGGTTGCCCATGTCCTGGATACCTTCACGATGCTGCCTTACATTGTACCTGGCTCCATTCTGGGGATCGCGCTGCTGGTTACCTTCAATAAGGAACCACTGGTACTGAGTGGTACTTCTGTCATTCTGATTGCTGCTTTTGTGATCCGGCGGCTGCCATACACGATCCGCTCCAGTGCCGCCGTGCTCCATCAGGTGAACGACAGTATTGAAGAGGCGGCGATCAGTCTGGGGGCATCCACCATGCGGACCTTCTTCAAGATTACCGTGCCGATGATGATTTCCGGTGTATTCGCCGGGGCGATCATCAGCTGGATCAGCATTATTACGGAGCTTAGCACCTCTATTATTCTGTATACAGGGAATACCCGGACGATGACAGTTGCTGTGTACACCGAGGTTATCCGCGGCAATTATGGGGTTGCTGCTGCCTTATCGACGCTGCTGACGGCGATCACTGTGGTTTCACTGCTGCTGTTCTTCAAGCTCTCCGGTAAAAAAGAAGTAACCATGTGATTGAAGACCGGTTCCGCGTAAGCGGGTACCGGCTTTTTTCTATCAGGCTTTTGCCGATATTTTGCAAGGTATCCCGATTCCGGCTGCCCGTGTATGATAGTAGGACTAATGAGAGGGGGAGGCACAATGGCTAAAAGGAGCTTCAAGGATTCGCTGCGCAGGCTGTTTCTGCTGCACACCCTTGTGCCGATTTCCATTCTATTTGTGCTGTTCCTGATATTTATGATGATCAATTCGCGGTTTCTGCTAATCAACCAGACAACGGATGCGGGTAAAAAAATCAAATCGGCGATGGAGGAAGTCTACAGCTCTTACGTTAAGGAAATGAATGAAGCAGCAACGCTGGATTCTGTTGTTGCATTTACAGGATCACGGACTCAAGGCCCGGAGGTATTTGAGCGGTTCTATGACTTCAATAACCGCCAGCAGGTGAAGAGCATCATGTATATCATAAGTGCGGACGGAAATATCATGGCATCGTCTGCCAACTATAACTCCGAACCCTCTGATCTTGCACTGCAGGCGATTGCCCGGCGGATGCATAATCAAGGTCTGGCGGAGTTAGCCGAGACTAACCATATCCGCTTCTCGCATGACCGCTACACAGCATATTCGTTTGCCAGAGAAATACGTGACGGCGGAGTTGTGCTAGGTTATCTGATCTACCAGCTGTACGAGCTGGATCTGCAGAAGCTGATCTTCGTGCAGAACAACGAAATCGCCGTGGTAACCGACCCTTACCGGACCATCATTGCTACTACAAATAATCTGACCCAGGGGCTGATGAACAAATACAGCCTGGCCAGTGATTCTAAGGGATACGTATGGATTGATAAAGGAAAGTACTACAGTAAAGAAACATACATACCGCTGTCGCAATGGCGTGTTTATACTTTAAGTGCCGCTGAAGGGAATCGCAGCGCCTATTGGTCTCTGGCGGTATTTTTTGCAATGGCCAGTGTGCTGCTCTGGATTGTCATTCAATATTCTGCCCGCATTATCTCTACACGCCAGTCGAGGGCTATAGACAAGCTGATCTATGCCGTCAGAGAGCTCCAGTCCGGCAATATGGATTCCTATGTTTACATAGGGACGGGTGATGAGTTCGAGACACTGGCGAGCCAATACAATCAAATGCTACAGCGTCTGAATGAGCTGATCACCCAGAACATCGAACTGTCCGATCTGCGCAGAGTGATTGAAGTGAAGCATTTGCAGTCGCAGTTTCATCCGCATTTTATATTCAATGTACTGGAGACGCTCCGTTACGCCATTGTCGTGGACAATAAGCTTGCCCAGGATATGGTGCTTACACTATCCCGGCATCTGCGCTACAGTATAGGCAATGAGCGCGACCATGTCGTGCTTGGGGATGATCTGGAGTATATTGCAGGCTACATGAAGCTGCAGCAGATACGCTTCAAAGATAGGCTCCACTATAGGGAAGAGGTGGATCAAACGGCCCGGACGGCACTTGTCCCCAGACTGATGCTGCAGCCGGTAATTGAGAATACAATTAAATACGGCTACCGCCAGCGCCAATCTGTAGCGGTTACAGTAGTTGGCTGGGTAGACAGAACGGATTTGATCATCGAGGTAAGGGACGATGCCGGAGGAATGAGCAGGGACCGGCTGGAGGAAGTGCGTGCTATTATGAGGTCGCAGGATAACCGGGCCCCGCATATCGGCCTGCATAATCTGCATCGGCGGCTTGTGCTGATGTATGGGGAACGTTACGGTATTCAGATTGACAGCACTCAGGGGGAAGGCACAGCCGTTACATTTAGATTGCCATTCCGGAAGGAGGAGACGGATGTTCAAGGTGCTGCTGGTCGAGGATGAAGAGATGATCCGCAAAGGGCTACGCTTTACATTTGATTGGATGGGAGCCGGCTGCGTGGTTGTGGGTGAAGCGGAGAACGGTGAGGAAGGGCTCCGCCAGATTGCGGATCTGCGCCCCGATATCGTGATCGTTGATGTCAATATGCCGCTTATAGATGGGATTTCCATGATTGAACAGAGTGTGGAGGAAGCAGATTGCAGCTATATCATCCTGTCTGGGTATGATGAATTCAGGCTGGCTAAGGACGCCATCCGGCTGGGGGTTACCGAGTATCTGCTGAAGCCGCTGGAGCAGGAACAGTTATTAGCTGCACTGGAGCGGGCCAAAAGCCAGCTGGAAATGAAGCGGCAATACACAGCAATGCTGACCTCGGGTGGCGGAAACGGGGAAGCTCTCCAGGCATCCATCGTTAAGCTTCCCGGCAAGTCCTCCCGTTACGTGTCCAGGATGATCCGGTATGTCCAGGAGCATTATGCAGAGAAAATCGGGATCAAGGATCTGGTGGAGAGCCTAGGCGTTAGTGCTACCTATTTGAATCAGAAGTTCAAAAGCGAAACGACCTATACCTTCAATGATTTCCTGAACCGTTACCGCATCCAGAAAGCGATGGATCTGCTGCGCAGCGGTGAGGATAAGGTGTATGCCATTGCAGCAGATGTAGGCTATAAGGATTACAAATATTTTATTGCAATCTTCAAGAAATACGCAGGATGTACACCCAGCTATTATCAGGAACGGTACGGACTCGGAGAAGAGAATATGGATGCAGCCAGTGGTTCAGACATGAAAAACAGGAGCTAATTCAGCCTTACGTTTAACAGGGATATTTGATGTACGATAAAAATTGCGCATGTGAGCGAAAGCTCCTTGCGTTTTTTTGTTTTAGACATTTTTTTGAGGGGGGACAGGGTTTTTTCGTTTTTTTGAGAAATTACCCGTATGTAGGACCTGATGAAGCGGTTTTTGTCGAGAATTGTTAAGAGTTTGTTTAGAGCTGTCTGATAGAATGGACCGCAGATATGAAAATTTCTATTTAGCTTTTAATTGTTTTTTGTCCGCGGATACGCAAGATGAAGGGAGAATGCGGGAGCTAAGGGAGCGTATACAAACTGCAGCAAAGCTTGCTATACAGCGGACGGAAAATGATGAATGAATAAGGGGGAGCGATACATTGTTAATGAGCAGGGGATTGAAGAAGTATTTCGCGTTGTTACTCGTAATCTGTTTATTTGTGACAGGAGCATTGCCCGCATCTGCAGGTACGGAGAATACAGCTCCGGTAAGCTGGGAGAACCTCAGCCCGCTGCCAAGCGGCAACAAAGTAAATGGAGTAACTATAGGCGCAAATACAGTCGTTGTGGTAGGTGAAGGAGGAAGCGTGGGTACGTTCAGCAACTACACGACCTGGGCGATCCGTAATTCAGGTGTAGTTAATGACTTGAACGATATTATTAATATAGGCTCAGGGGCTAACGCCAAATTTGTTGCTGTAGGCGACAAGGGAACCGTCATAACGTCTACAGATGGTACATCCTGGACCACTCAGACTACAGGCATAGCTGAAAGCATATCTGAAAACTTGAACGCAGTTGTTTACAGCGGCAGCAGTTTAGTCGCAGTCGGCGATTCAGGCAAAATAATTACGTCCAGCGATGGCGGCATCACTTGGGCTGCATCAACCTCAGGGGTTAGTGTGGATCTTAACGCTATTGCTTATGGTGACAGCAAGTTTGTAGCTGTTGGCGATGGCGGGGAAATTATTAACTCTTCGGATGGGCTGGTCTGGACGCCGCAGACCTCCGGTTCTACTAATGATTTGAACGGCATCGGCTATGGCGGCAATGTGTTTGTTGCGGCCGGAGCAGATGGGGAAATATTAAGCGCCTCGAACACTTTGGGTACATGGACAAAGGGGACAAGCGTTCTTACAGAAGATTTCAATACTGTATCTTATAGAAACAACAGATTTTTCATTGCCGGCGATGCAGGCAAACTGATATATTCAGCCACCGGAACGAGCGGTTGGAGCAGTTCAGTTTCAGTAGCCGGAACTACGGATAATCTGATGAAGATTAAGGCTACCGATTTTGGTTATTTTATCGTTGGCTCAGAGGGTTCTGTATTTTTCGCGACAGCGAGTACTGGCGGAACGAGCAGCTGGGAAAAATTCAGCTCCCCCACCTCCAGTGCACTGAAGACGGTAACTTACGCCAATAATACCTATATTACCGTTGGTACGGATGGATTGATCGGCACTTCCACCGACGGTAAGGTCTGGTCGAAGGTTGCTAGCGGCACTACTAATGCTATTAACGGCATTGCTTACGGCAACAGCAAGTTCGTAACGGTCGGCTCGAACGGCCAAATCCTGACCTCCAGCAACAACGGTACTAGTTGGGCAGCCGGAACCTCGGTGGACACGATTACGCTTAATGGTATTGTTTACGGCAGCGGCCTTTTTGTTGCAGTAGGCAATAGCGGGAAAATTGTAGTGTCTTCAGACGGAGTCAACTGGGCGAGGATCTCCGATAGTAAGACCTTGAATCACTTAAATGCTGTTACCTATGGCAACGGCAAATACGTGGCTGTAGGTGCTGGCGGTACCATCGTAACTTCTTCGAATGGAGCGGAGTGGAAATCGGAAGATTCCAAAACGAGTGGTAAATTGTTGAACGGCATCAGCTACGGCAGCGGTCTATTCGTGGCGGTCGGCGCGTCCGGAACGGTCGTAATCTCTGCGGATAGCTCGAGATGGTCGGTCAGAACCATTGACGGACAAGTGAATCTGAATGGAGTTGCATCCGGCAGCGGCGTATTTATGGCAACGGGAGACAGCGGGAATGTCTACTATACCGCTGATCCAAGCCAGACTTGGCACCCTGAGACTACAGGCACGACTAAAAAACTTAATGGCATCGGGTTTATTGCCGGGCAAGATCGTTTTATCGCAGTCGGTGACCTCGGCGTGATGATTGTTTCCTATCCGGTTCTCAACATTCCGCGGGTTATAAGTCAGTCTCCGGAGATATCTGAGAAAGATATAGCCATCGATGCTGAGCTGGTTCTGACATTCAATCAGAAGGTGATGGCAGCCAGTGGTAACATTAACATTTACAAAGCTTCGGACATGTCAGCTCCGGTTGAAACCATCCCGGTGGACGACAGCATCAGGGTAACCGTACAGAATAATACTGTAACGGTTAATCCGGAAAAGGATTTGGATAAAGGGACTAAATATGCAGTCACAATTGACAGCGATACGTTCTACAACGAGAGTGAAAGTGGGAATGTAGCGATTGAAGGTGATGACTGGAGCTTTACGACAGTAGCCGAGCTGGATGAAACTGCTCCAACTGTAACTACTTATTCTCCTGATAAGGGAGAAACGGGAGTAGCCATTGACACGGATCTGACGCTTACATTCAGCGAGGATGTAACGAAGGAGAGCGGTAATATTGAGATTTACAAAAGCGCGGATGACATTGTTCCGGTAGCGGTGATTCCAGTTAATTCTGACTATGTAACGATTCTTGATAAGGTGGTAACAATTAATCCTGCTGATGATTTAGTATACAGTACAAGCTACTTTGTGAATATTGGAGATGGTTCATTCATTGATCCGGCAGGCAACTATTATGCCGGAATCATGGACAGCGAGACCTGGCAGTTTACAACAGCCGAGGCGCCGGATACTACACCACCGGTGATGAGCTCTTATTCGCCTGAGGATAGAGCAACGGAGGTTGCCGCTGGTGCGAACCTGACCCTTACCTTCAGTGAGAATGTAACCAAAGCAGAAGGCAGTATTGAAATCTATAACAGTGCGAATAGCAATACCCCGGCTGTGACCATTCCTGTGACTTCCGAAATTGTAACGGTCCAAGGCAATGTGGTAACGATCAATCCGGAGGATGAGCTGGGCTACAGCACAAGCTACTTTGTGAAGATCGGGCCCGGGGCATTCAAAGATACGGCCGGCAACAATTATGCTGGCATCGAGAACAGCACAACCTGGCGTTTCACAACAACAGGTGAACCGGATACGGCTGCACCAACCGTAAGCGCGTATTTACCTGCTAGCGGTGCAACAGGTGTAGGCGTTGAGGCCGATCTTGTGCTTACCTTCAGCGAGAATGTAGCGGCGGGTGAAGGCAGCATTGTGATCTACAACAGTGCGTCAGACAAGTCGGTAGCTACGATTTCTACCAGTGACCTGACCATCCTGAATGAAGTAGTGACGGTTAATCCGGCAGACAATCTGGAGTATGGAACAAGTTACTTTGTTCAGATCACGGACGATGCATTCACAGATACATCGGGCAACTACTTTGCAGGTATCTCTGACAGCACAACCTGGCAGTTCACAACAGTTGCTGCGCCAGATACGACAGCACCAACAGTAACCGCGTTTTCGCCTGAGCCTGGGGCAACGGAAGTGGGGATTGACGCCAATCTTACCCTTACCTTCAGCGAGAATGTAACGGCAGGGGAAGGTAACATTGTGATCTACAATAGTGCGAATAATGCCCAGGTAGCTACAATTCCCGCTGCTTCCGGAAATGTAACCACCCATAATCATGTAGTGACGATTAATCCGGCTGACGATCTGAAGTATAGTACAAGTTACTATGTACGGATTGGAACCGGGGCGTTCCAAGATACTGCAGGCAACAGCTATGCTGGCATCACCGGCAGCGGAGTATGGAACTTTACAACAACCGGTGTACCAGATAGAACCTCACCAACGGTGAGCACGTATTCTCCGGAGCCTTGGGCAACGGAAGTAGCTCTTGGCGCTAATCTGGTTCTTACCTTCAGCGAGAATGTAAAGAAAGCGGAAGGCAGCATTGAGATTTTCAAAAGCACAGATGAGATTCATCCGATAGTGACGATTCCCGTCACATCAGACATCGTAACGATTCAGAATAATGTTGTAACTATTAATCCGGCTGACAATCTGGAGCATGGTACAAGCTACTTTGTCCGGATTACAGAAGGCGCATTTAAAGATAACGCAGGCAACAGCTTTGCCGGTATTGCAGGCATCACAGCCTGGCGGTTTGTGACAGCAAGCGGGCCTGATACAGCAGCGCCGCTGGTGACAGCCTATAGTCCGGTAGACAATGCGACCCAAGTATCCACATCCGCTGCGCTCTCATTGACCTTTAACGAGAATGTATTAGCCGGGGATGCCAATATTGAACTTGTGAATGCGGCGGATGATATGATCGTAACGACGATTAAAGCGGGTAATCGGGCGCTTGTCACCATTATGAATGCTACCATCAGCATTAATACAGGCGGTCTATTGAAGCAGGGCGGCAGCTATTATGTATTGATTCACCCGGGTGCATTTACTGATGAGTCAGGGAACAGCTTTGCGGGGATTGCGGATAAAACCGTCTGGAACTTCTCAACCGTTCCTGTACCCGTCACGCCAACTGATCCTCCCGCATCGGGTTCTGGAGGTTCCGGAGGAGCGGCTCCTGCAGCAACACCGACGCCGGGCACACAGACCGAAACCATTAATCTAAATGTTGAGAACGGCTCAACCCAAGGCTCCAACGTATCCTCCGTTGTCGTTAGCCGCACGAAGGATGCAAATGGTGTGAAAAGTGATGTTATTACGTTCGCATTAGATCAAGCGCTCAGAGCGATTAATGAGCTTAAGGCGGCTGGTTCCAATATTGCCAGAATCATCGTTCCTGATGCCAATGATGAGGTTGCGGAAACTAGACTGACGATTCCAGCCGCTTCCAGCAAGGAATTTGCCGATAATCAAATCAGTCTGGACATCTTCACGGTTAATGCTGAAGTGAAGGTGCCGGGAAGCTCTCTGGTTGGGTTTGGTACAGATATTTACTTCAACCTGGTACCCTTAAAAACGCAGCAGCAGAGTGCAGATGCTGGAGCGCGTGCAAAAGCACAGGTTCAAAGTCTATCCGGCGGTGGGGCGGTGACGCTGGTAGGCCGTCCGGTAACGATTGATACCAATCTGCAGAGCCGTCCGGTGACGCTGGTGTTGCCGATTAACAACACTTCGTTAACTGCAGAACAGCTGAAGGCACTGGCGGTCTTCATTGAGCACAGCGATGGTACCAAAGAACTGGTTAGGGGTGAAATTGTACCCTTCGGCCAAACCGGCAAGTCCGGGATTCAATTTAATGTCAATAAATTCAGTACATTTACAGTGGTTCTTGCACAAGATCCTGCGGTACAAGTGAAGGCTTATATGACGGGTTACACTGACGGCACCTTCCAGCCGGGCAAGAGCATTACCCGTGCAGAAATGGCCAGCATCATTGCCCGTACCTTCAACCCGTCAGCCAGTACTTCCGGCGCTGTATACACAGATCTTGCTGCCGGCCACTGGGCAACAAATGCAATTAATCTGGTGAGCAGAAGCGGTATTATGAAAGGTTACGCTGACGGCAGCTTCAAACCAAACCAAACGATCACCAGAGCCGAAATGGCGACCATTCTGTCCCGTCTGGTTACTAACGGTCAGGGGAATGCAGTCAGCTTCAGCGATATTGCCGGCCACTGGGCACAGGCAGCCGTTGAAATGACGGCCAAAGCGGGCGTGATCACCGGTTACGAGGATGGAACCTTCCGTCCGAACCAAACGTTAACCCGTGCGGAGGCTGTAACCATCGTCAACCGTGCCCTGGGCATCACGCCGCTGACAAGCGCGGCACCGCGATGGTCCGACGTCCCTGCGCAGTACTGGGCATTCGGCAATATCCAAGCGGCATCGGTGGATCACACAGCAGAATAATCAATACAAAAACAGCCCTTCCTGTCCGTCTGCTGACGGGGAAGGGCTGTTTTATATTCGCAATACATAAGCCATGTGTTCACCAACAAAATTCGAAATTCTAAGAAGCTGCGCTTTTGTAAATGTAACACTCAGGCGTTAATCCCACCTTCATTCTCATAGATATTCATGACAACCTGCTGAATGGGCAGCTCCTTGACCGAGATGTCGGAGAAGCGGTGCTTCCGGGAGATATTTTCGATGAAGTCACTGATAGAAATCCGAGCTGTATCCACCTGAAGCGTAATCTGAAAGTCAGATGGCCGTTCGATGACTTGGGTATATGCGTTGTCGAACAAGGTGTTCTGCACAGACTCTACAAAAGTAAAGCTCACCCGCTTCTTCTCCCCCAGGAAAAGCTTCAGCTGTTGAAGCGAATCATCAAATACCTTCTCCCCATGGTTAATGACAATCACCCGGTGGGCAAGCTCCTCCACATCCTCAAGATCATGGGTGGTCAGAATACAGGTCATATTCTGCTTCTTATTCATCTGCTGGATGAATTCACGGATTTTGACCTTGGCGATCACATCGAGTCCGATGGTCGGCTCATCGAGGAACAGAATATCCGGACCGTGCAGCATCGCCATGACGAATTCACATTTCATGCGCTCGCCGAGAGAGAGCACGCGGGTAGGCTTTTCGATCACATGGGCAATATCCAGCAGCTCCGTCAGCTCGTCCAGACGATTCTTGAAATCCGGAGTGCTGATTCCGTAGATCGCCTTGTTCATGTTGAAGCTGTCAATCGGCGGGATATCCCAGATCAGCTGGGATTTCTGGCCGAAGACGGCCCCGATTTTGCCGACATAATGTTTCCTGTCCCGGGCAGGGGAATATCCAAGCACCTGAATTTCTCCGCGGGTCGGATACAGCGCGCCGCAGAGCATTTTGATCGCTGTGGATTTACCTGCCCCGTTTGGACCCAGAATACCGCAGATTTCCCCCTGCCCAATGGCAAAGCTGATATCGTTAACAGCGTTGACCACGACTTCCTCGCGCTGGAAGAAGCTCCGGAAGGTCTGTCCCATGCCTGCGCCCCGCTTATAGGTTGTATATGTCTTGGTCAAATGCTTCACATCAATAACCGGCATTACCCGCCAACCCCCTCGTACAATCTGATCATATGCCGGTACACCCATATGCCTGCCGCCAGAAATAAGAAGCAGGGCACAATAGCCGCGAAATCACTGGCCTGCACCCGGCCCAGCAGAGCGGAAGCAGGCAGGAAGCCCACCATCCCCACAGGAATGATCAGCGTGGCCACAGCCTGCACGGCCTTCGGGAATACGGGCAGCGGATATTTGCCGACATGCAGCACACTGTCCGCAAGCTCGGAAATCCGCGAATTGCCCACCCATTTGAAGGACATTGCAGCCATCATCAGGGATAATCCGGCCAGGACTGCCGTCCCGGCGATGAACATCCCGGCAAACTGCAGCCAGGATAAGAACGGAATGGTGCCTACATGTGCAGCTGAGAAGATGAATAGTGCAACACCGCCCAGAAACAGGCCGACACTTTCGGTAGAAAATGTAGTGGCCACAATAAAAAACAGCGGATTCAGCGGTTTGAGCAGAATCACCTCGAAGCTGCCTTCACGGACATGCGACATGGTAGTCCAGAGAACACCGCCGAATATAAGGCTGGAGAGGCCGCTGGACATGGTGAATACAGACTGAATCAACAATACTTCATACAAGCTCCAACCGGGAAAGCTGGTGCCAGCCCTGTAAATAAGCAGGGTTACCAGCGGAAAGAGAATGTTGCCAACCAGTGTAATCAGACTGCTGACGATGAAATTCATCCGGTAGGCCGCGGCCGACTGAACGGCGGAGTACATGCACTGCTTATAAACATCCAGATACCGTTTCATGTTGAGAACTGTCCTTTCATCGGGGCATTCACGCACCGACAGCAGTGAATTGCTTCATAGCCTGGCGGCGGATGACCTCGTTAAGTCCGAAGGTAATTAGCACAGCCACAGCCTGCATGCCTACAGCCTGCGGAATGGACAGCTCAAGGCCGCCAAGCGAATAATGGCCGGTGAATACCATTGCCGGCATGTAGGCGATGTATTGGAACGGCAGGAAGAACTGGATCACCTGAAGCCAGTGCGGGAAGAAGTCGAGCGGAATGAGCGCCCCTGAAAAAATAGCCGACACCAGCATAAACGCGCTTCGTATTCCGCCCGACTGCACAAGCCAAAACGAAGTCAGGCCAATTGCATAATTCACATAGAAATTCATCAGAAAGGCAAGCAGCACAGACAGTAATGTCCATGGGAAGCTTGCCGGTCGCATATCAATTCCAAAAATAAAAATGAAGATCAGCAGGCAGGGCACAAATTCAAACAGGAAGCCGAGAAAGCGGTGCCCGATCTTCTGGAACAAGGCGAAGGAACGGTGATGAATCGGACGCAGATGAAAGGTGAGAAACTTACCGGTGCGCACAAGCATGGACAGGTTCCAGTCGGCAAAATCCATAATCAGGTAGCCGATAAGTGCAGTAGCGCCGAAGTAGCGGATCATCTGGGGGAGACCGATACCACCGAGGGTAGCGTGATCTCCATATACCGCCGTCCAGATGAAATATTGCACCATGAAATACACGGGGCCGACGATAACGGACACCATGGAATGGGTGCGGTAGGCACTCCATTCTTTGTAGGTTACTTCTGCTACTGAGCGGCAAATCAGCCAATTATGCGTAAGGCGGTTCATTAAATAAGTCCAGACCAGATAATATTGGTCACATTGAACAACGCCTCTGCGTACCAGTTATCATCGGTGAAAGGCACGAACCATACCGCGGCAAGCTGCTCAGTGGGGTCAATAGCCATACAGCAGGCTCCGGCACCTTCATGAAAATAACTGGAATCTGAGTAGAGGAAGGCGGGACCTCTTCTCATATCGAGACCAATGCCATAGCTCCGGTCTTTGACATCGTTTCCCCAGCAGTAATCGGGCACTCCGTATAAAGTACGGGTTGTGATTTTCTCGACTGCCTTACGGCCGACGATCCGGGTATCACCTAGCGTTCCCATGCCGAGGAGCATATTGGCGAACCGGATGAGGTCAGCCGGTGTAGAGACCAGGCCCCCACCAGTACTGGAAACCATTTCCCACAGACTTTCTGCTGGAGAGACTTCAGGCTGAATACCATGAATCAGGTCATGTAGCCGCTTTTCATACTGTCCGTTTCTGATAATGAAGCGTTTAGCCAGCTCCGGAGTCGGTTCCCACATCGTATCCTTCATCCCCAGCGGCTGCAGAATCTGCTCTTCTATGTATTGTTCAGCGGGTATGCCTGTGACTTTCTTAATGATCTCACCGAGGATACAGAAGCCGAATGAGCAGTATTGCCACTCCTCTCCAACCTTTTTATTAACTCCGCAGCTCAGTGCGGCTGTGATCCAGTCCGGCTCACCATCCGCAGGTTTGTATTGATCGAAATACTCTCCGATGAGTTGCCAATAAGATTTGTGATACGGAATCAGGTTGTCCGCACAGTCGGGAAATAATCCTGAGGTATGAGTCAGAAGACTATAGATATCGATTTTGCTGAAGGGTCCCACATTAAATGGCTCCAAGATCGTGCCGACAAGGGTGTCGAACCGGAGAAATCCGTCCTCGACCAGTTTGGATATGCCTACTGAGGTAACGGCTTTGGTGATAGATGCGATGTTGTGGGCGGTTGTCGGTAAAAGCGGTTCCGTCTGGTCTTCCCGGTAAGAGAGCGGACCAATGGCACCATGCATAAACGTCTTGCCATATCTCGAAACGCAGTAAGACGCAGCCTGGATCTTGTTGTCATCGATCAGATTCTGGAAATGGGTGTGCAAAACGCCGATTCGTGAAGCGTCATAACCTACCTCTGCCGGTGAGCAGTCGGCAATGCCTGGAGTGTACAGCATAAATTAAGCCTCCTTAAATTTAGTAGCATCCTACAAGGTTGAGTGTTGTATAAGCGCTTACATATGGACTCACCTGTTCGTGTCGTTCTACATGGTAACGCTTCCGGCACGATACCTTCTAAGTATATTTCCAGAGAATGGATGCTGCAATGTGGAGTTTGTTTATAACCAAAGTTGACCTAATGATATGTTCTGGGTACCAAGTATATGCTATAGTGGTGGGGAAATAAGGACTAATGAGGGAGCGACCCACTTATGTACGAGCAGAAAACAAAAGTAACCGATAACAGCGTTATTGAGTTCATCGAACAAATTGCTAGCCTCAAGAAACGTGAGGACGCATACAAGCTGCTGGATATTTTCAGCGAAACGACCGGATTTCCGGCGAAAATGTGGGGCCCGAGCATTATTGGTTTCGGAACATACCACTACAAGTATGCAACAGGGCATGAAGGGGATGCACCGCTGGTAGGCTTCTCGCCGAGAAAAGCGAAGATCAGCCTATACTTTGCAGCGGGTGATGCCCAGCGGGAAGAGCTGCTGCAGAGGCTGGGGAAGCACACGCCGGGCAAAGCCTGTGTATACGTAAACAAGCTGGACGATATTGATGCCGTTGTCCTGAAGGAATTCATTGAGCAATCTGTGAAGTTCTTGAGAGAGACTCACGGAGCTTGAAGCCTGCAAGTGACAACAATGTCACATGAGGCCTCTTAATCAGCAGCTGAATCGCACGACAGTGCTTACCCGAACCCCTACAATGAAGGAGTTGGCTGGAACGGACACTTCACTCCGCCCTTTGGAACTCCAAATTTAAGGACATTAGGGAGAGGCTGCAGTTGAAACAAGGTAATATCAAAAGGAATAACAAAAGGGATAACACCCGTATCAAGTCCGGCATTCTAAGCGCTCTGCTTATACTGGGTTGTGTTAATGCAGGAAGTGCCTATGCTCAGCAGCAGGAATCTTCAGTGAGTCCAGCCTCCATCAAACTGCATGCTGAACTCAGCAGCGCTGCCGCTGCAGATGCAGATGTACAGAATGGCCCTCATGATGCGAAGGAAGTCGAGGCGTTTCTGGATGGTTTTTTTGCCAGAGCTGATATTAAGGCGAAAGCCGGAGCTGCTGCGGTCTCAGTCGTTCAGGACGGGAGAACTCTTCTCTCTAAGGGGTATGGGGTAACCGGCAAATCAGTGAAGTCAGGGGTAGATGCAAGCAGGGACACGTTCCGGATCGGCTCCGTGTCCAAGGTGTTCACTGCAGCTGCCATAATGCAGCTGGTCGATCAAGGGAAGATCTCACTTCAGGACAATATTGAAACATACCTGGACGACTACACGCTAACGAATCCTTATGATACTCCGGTAACGGTGGAACATCTGTTGACGCATACGACAGGTTTTGCAGTACGAGAACCTGCCGACGCCAGTTATCTGTATGACACTTCCCGTAAGCCGGTTTCTTTAAAGGAAAGCATCTATGATGTCTTTCCTCCTGTGGTCCGCGAGCCGGGAGCCTCTTACATGTACGATAATTTCGCTTCCAGACTACAGGGATATATCGTGCAGCAGGTAAGCGGAGAATCCTTCGGGAGCTATGTGGAGAACCATCTGTTTAAGCCGCTTGGCATGAATTCAAGCAGCTTCAGTGTAAATCCTGAATTGGCAGACCGGCTCGTGCCTTCCTATGACGGGGAGGGTAGCGCTATACCGCTATACGGCTTCTCTCCAGCGGAGTGGCCTGAAGGCAGCATGTTATCAACCGCATCTGATATGGCGCTATTCATGGAAGCTTTTCTGAATGGCGGCAAGGCTGCTGACGGTACGGTAATCCTGTCCGGGGAATCGGTTAAGGCGATGTCTTCCTACCGGATGGTTATTCATCCCGATCTGCCGGATACGACCTATGGCTTTGAATCGCCTGTAATCCCGGCCCAGACGAAAGGGGAGAAGGTGATCTCCAAAGGCGGAGACATTCTAGGTTATAGCTCTCTACTGTGGATTCTGCCTGACCGGCGTACTGGAGTCTTCGTTTCATACAATACCAATCAGGATTTGCGTAATGATCTGTTCACCGCATTTATGAATCACTATTATGCAGGGGGACAATCGCCGTATGAACCGAAGGGGTATCAAGTGCAGGCTGCGGAGGAACTGGCCAGGTTCGAGGGCTTGTACTCCGATCTAAGAATTAAGCTGCTGACGAAAGTTCAAGCAAACGCAGACGGCACCCTAACGGTGAGTGATGTGCTCAGCCGTCATCAGTTGAAGCAGATTGGCGAGCTGCTGTTCGTGGATGAGGAGGGGAATCCGCTGGCCTTCAAAGCGGATAATGAGGGTCATATCCTCTATATGAAATACTCCAATCTATATAGCTATGCGTCCAAACTCCCGGAGAATCCAGCCGGATTTCCGGATGTGCCGGCCAATCATCCGTATGCCGGCTATATTCTGAGCCTGCGGTCACTGGGCTTCTTGACAGAGGAGCTTTCGGAGCCGTTTGAGCCTGAGCAAAAAGTTACCCGCGGAGCGTTCATCCATACGTTTAATACGATATGGAGCATCCCGGAGTCATCGAATCCGTCCTTATTCAAGGACACCGGTAATTCACTGTACGGGCAGGATATTCAAGCTGCTGTCGAGGCTGGCATGCTGAATGGAACCGGCAACGGGTTGTTCGAGCCGGACCGTCCGATTCTGCGCGAAGAAGCAGCGGCAATCGTCTACCGCCTGCTTACAGCAACAGGGATCAGGGTACCGGGTTCTACCGCCGTGCTTGCACCGGGTACGTCGAAGTGGGCTGCCGATGCTGTCCGTTCAATCGTTAGCTGGAAGCTGCATGGACCGGAGGTTACGGAGCCTTACGGCATGTCCGACTACGGTTCACAACGTGCGCTGAGCAAACAGGAGATGGCGGCTCTGCTGTTCCGCATGCTGCTTCCGCAATAAGAACATACAGGGAGAAGGGGCGATTCATTCGCTCCTTTTTTTGTGCTGCAGACAATTTTCACATGGCCTGTTAACTTTGTAATGGTATTTCTTATTATTCCATGCGACAATGCCATTCTGGAGGGATGTAGAATGAAGGGACAATACACTGTGGAGTTAGCTGAATTAACTGATCTCGATTCCTGGATGCACATGATTGATATCGTTCGCGATAACTTTCCGGGTATAGATACGGATGAATTACTGGCAGGCTACAGGCAGACGGTAATTAAGAATATGAACAGGCGTACTGCGGTGTGTGCCAAGCTTGCCAATGAGGTAGTTGGACTTCTGTTATTTTCATATAATGCCAAGTGCCTCTCCTGTATGGCTGTCCATCCTGAACACCGGAGACAAGGTATTGCTGAAGCTATGATTCAGCGGATGCTGTCGTTATTTCCGGAGGATGCGGATATTTCTGTAATAACCTTTAGGGAGAATGACAGCAAGGGGATTGCCCCGCGTTCATTGTATAGAAAAATCGGCTTTACCGAAGCGGAGCTGGTGGAAGAATTCAATTACCCTCATCAGAAATTTGTCCTGCGGAATAGGGGAGTGCAGCGTTGAACTTAGCCTGGAGGACGTTTGATAAATAAAAACCTGAGAATGAAAGGACAATGAATCACATTATGAATTCGAAGCCGTTAACCAAAAGTATCACCTTCATGCAAGCCCTGGCCCTTGTGGTCGGGATGATTATCGGATCGGGGATCTTTCTGAAGCCCGGGATTGTGCTGAATAACGCGGGAACTCCATGGATGAGTATCCTGGCCTGGGGCGCCGGGGGGATTATTACACTGGCTTCGGCGCTCAGCGTGGCGGAAATTGCTGCCGCGATTCCGAAATCAGGAGGTTTGTATACATATTTAAGTGAATTGTATGGCGGGGTATTCGGCTATCTGCTCGGCTGGGTGCAGGCGGTGATTTCTTATCCGGCTTCTGTTGCGGCGCTGGCGATTGCTTTTGCCACATACTCCGGCTATTTCCTGCCCCTGAATCACTGGCAGCAGAAGCTGCTGGCCGTGGGCATTCTGGCCTTCATTCTGCTGATGAACGTCATCGCCACAAGGTTCGGCGGAATCATCCAGACTGTGGCTACAGTGGGTAAGCTGATTCCGGTAGCGGGCATCGTGGGCGTAGGTTTGTTCTCGGATCTGGCTCCCGGCTTTGGAGGAATCAGTGCATCAGCGGCAGGCGCGGGCTTCGGGGCGGCGGTTCTGGGCACACTCTGGGCGTATGACGGCTGGATCAGCGTGACCAATATGGCGGGTGAAATCAACAATCCGGCCAAAACGCTGCCAAAGGTCATTACGATCGGCGTTATTTTTGTAATTGCCGTGTATGTACTGTTCAACATTGCAGTGTTCAAAGCGCTGCCCTATGATCAGATTATTTCCTCCCAGACTCCGGGTGCAGATGCGGCAGAAGCGCTGTTCGGCAGCGGCGGCGGAGCTTTTATTACGGCAGGGATCATTGTCTCCGTATTAGGAGCACTGAATGGGTACCTGATGACCGCTGCGCGGGTGCCGCAGGCGATGGGGGAGAAGCGGCAGATTCCATTTTCCCGGGTACTCAGCAGTATTCATCCGAAGTTCCAGACCCCGGCGAATGCGCTTATTTTTCAGAGTGTGCTGGCGGTGATCTACATCTTCTCCGGTACCTTCAATACGCTGACAGACCTGCTGGTGTTTGTCCTGTGGATTTTCTTTACGATGGGTGTGTTCGGCGTGTTCATCCTGCGCAAGAAAATGCCGCATGAACCAGGCCGCTACCGCGTGCCGCTCTATCCGTTCACCCCGATCCTTGGCGTGGCAGGCGGAATCTATATTCTGGCCAGCACGATCATCAGTGATCCGCTGCGTTCGCTGGTAGGGATCGGCATTACGCTGGCCGGACTCCCGATCTATTATGTCATGGCCCGGAAGAACCGTGTGTAGAGTAAGTTCACAGATTGTCCGAGGGTAAGCTGAATATGAAATAAACTGCGCAGTACAAGGTGCTTCAGGGCTTTGTACTGCAGCAGTTAACAGCTGAGCAAGAGGAAATATAATTATTTGTTGACAAGGGCAGTTATATTAAGTATACTATGAAAGTATCTTTTGAGCGGGCGTTCACAGCTTAGAGATTATCGTCTTGTAGATCAGAATACATAGACACATACGGACTCTTAGCTCAGTTGGTAGAGCAGTAGACTCTTAATCTATTTGTCCAGGGTTCGAGCCCCTGAGAGTCCATAACACAAGAAACGGCAGAGATGCCGTTTTTTTGCTGTCTGGAGAAGTACAAGGAACAAGCTGGAGATTAGAAATCCGTTAAAAATACAGGAAAAAATTGAATATGTATATGTTTTCGTTGTTTTGCCTAATTATCTGCGGGGATTGCGTTGGTCTATACTATCCAGAGAAAGGTGAGAGGAAGGGAGAAGCTGAAGGAAGATCAGAGGGTTATTTTTATGAAAGCGCTTATTTATGTGGTGCAGTGATGTAAGAAATATTAATTAAGGAGGAAATTTGATGAAAAAAGGACAACGCATACTTGCTAAACTTCTTATAATCGCAATCCTTATGTCTATGACGGCCTTGGGTCAACCTTTGAAGGTGAACGCTTCATCCATTCCTGGTTCATTCGCTAAAGGTGCTGACGTCAGCTGGCTGCCCCAAATGGAAGCCCAGGGGTATAAATTCTACAATGATCAAGGCGCGGAGCAGGATCTTCTTCAGATCTTAAAGGATCATGGAATTGATTCGATACGCTTGCGGGCTTTTGTGAATCCGTCGGATGATCCTTCCAATGGACATAACAGTACAGAAGAAGTCGTTGCTCTGGCTTCTCGTGTAAGCGCTCTCGGATTCAGGATTATGATTGATTTACACTATAGTGATTCCTGGGCCGATCCCGGGAAACAGGTTACACCTGCAGCATGGGCCATTGACAATCTGGAGCAGTTAAAGGCGCATGTATCGGAATATACTTCTGAAGTCATGAATGCATTGAAGACAGCAGGCGTAACTCCGGAGTGGGTACAAATTGGCAATGAGATTAACAACGGAATGATGCATCCGCTTGGAAGCTACAGCAATACCGCTAATCTTGTTCAGTTAATTCAAGCCGGATCGGGTGCGGCCAAAGCGGTTTTCCCTGCTGCTAAGATCATCATTCATAGAGCCAACGGTGCAGATAGTGGTGAGGATTCGTTCTATGCCGGTCTGGCAGGGGCGGGTCTTAAGGACAGTGATTACGACATCATTGGGCTATCCTATTATCCGGATTCGGTCTTCACTTCCTCCATTAATGAACTATCCTCCAACATGAACACGATTGCTGAAAAATACGGTAAAGAAGTTATGATTGTAGAGGTTGGCGGGGACGTCAGCAGAAACGCGGATAATGTATACAACATGCTCGTAGCTGTTCAGAATCAGTTGAAGGCGGTGCCGGACGGGCAGGGAACAGGTGTCTTTTATTGGGCGCCTGAAGGGGTATATTTCGGATATCCGCTGTCAGCGTGGAACCCGGATGGTACGCCTTCCTTTGCCATGGATGCATTCATTGACGGGGCTGCTGAAATCAACCGTTATCCAGTGCAATCACTTACTCTGGACAAGCACACGGATTCGCTTGAAGTAGGGGGCACCGGCAGCATAAAAGCAATGATCAGTCCTGATAATGCAACCTATAAAGGCGTAACCTTTACAAGCTCTAATCCCAATATTGTAAAAGTAGATCCCTATAAAGGGACAGTTTCCGGACTTGCTGCCGGGACGGCCACAGTAACGGCGGTTACTTACGACGGCGGATTTACAGATGCGGCTGAAATTACTGTAGTGCCAAGTGCGAGCTTCATCCAGAACCCCGGGTTCGAAGATGGTTTGAATGCCTGGACCCTTACGGGTGATGCGGACGCGGTAAGTGCAGATTCTGACGTACATTCGGGGTCCTCTGCATTACATTACTGGAGTGCGCCGGCTGCTGAAATTCAAATATCCCAGACGATCAAGGGACTTGAGAATGGAACGTATCAGTTATCAGCCTGGGTCTCAGGTGGTGGAGGCGAAGAGATCGCCGAGATTTATGCTGGAGATCAGAAGCAGAGTTTTGTGAATACAGGCTGGCAGCAATGGTCTAATCCAACGATCGATACGATTGAAGTAACAGACGGAACTCTCAGCATAGGTGCCAATCTGAAATACTCCGGCGGGCAGTGGGGAAATATTGACGATTTCAAGCTTATTAAGAAAGCTGGTGCAGTTCAGACGTCGAACCTCACAGTGAACGGATCAATTGCCGACTGGTATCTGAATGGAACCTGGCCTTCGACATTCGGAGACAGCAGCGCTTCAGGCGGATTCGATTATGGCGACGATAAGCCGATCGATTTCACGCTTACTCATGGCTTCTCAGGACTTGAACCCGGAACCTATACGCTGCAGGCTAAAGTGTTCGGGGATAAAGGCGAACCGGCATCCGGCTCCATTATGTATATCGCTTCGGAGGGGCAGACCTATTCAGTCCCAATCACATATTCAGGCAGCGCCTGGCAGAATCCCCGAACGTTGACGCTGAACCATATACATGTCGGAGATGACGGAATTGCATTACTGGGCTTCAATGTTAAAACCAATACGGACAATCATTACGGCTACCTGGATGATGTGACATTTGTGCGCAATAGCGATTCATCTCCTGAGGTTCCAGGTGAGGCTACACCAGCTCCGGCAGGAACCCCTATGCCAAGTTCAACGACAAGTCCAACAACAAGTCCAACAGCGAGTCCGGTATCTAATGCAACACCTGACTCCAATACTGTGTGGACAGCTCCGCAGGCGACACCGCAGCCAACGCCGCAGCCGGACATTCAAGTCCTGGCTAACCCGGAAGCGAATGCAGAGAGCCGAATTGTAATTTCGATTGCGGACGGCGTTAAAGAAATACGGCTCCCTGCGAATGCAGCAGCAATCAATGGGACAAACGTACTGAGAGTGGAAGCTAAGGATGCAGTTGTAGAGATTCCAGGGAAGGTTCTGAAGGCGCTCCAAGCTTTGGCTGGAGAGAATCTTTCGGGTAGAATGCTTTCCTTTGGATGGAACGCACTGTCTTCTGAAGACAATGCTGTGCTATTACAGCAGGCGGATAACAAGAATGACGCTGATCTGAAGCTGGCTGGAGATGTGTATAACTTCAATCTGTCTATCGTTAATCCGGACGGGACGAGGACTCCAATGACGCAATTCGCGGAACCCGTTACACTTCGCTTGAAGGTCCGGGACAACGGGAATCCGCAGCTGCTTGGAATCTACAATATCGCGGACGATGGCAAGCTTGAATATGCTGGAGGAACCCTAGAACAAGAGTGGATGACCGCACAAGTAAACCACTTCAGCAAGTATGCTGTACTGGAATACGACAAGACCTTTGCAGACGTTGACAGCAAGTATTGGGCGTACAATGTCATTAAGGAAGTTGCCGCCAAACATATTATCGAAGGCATTAGTGAGAGCTCCTTCGCACCTAAGAGAGAAGTGACCCGTGCCGAATTTGTTTCAATGCTCGTCCGCGCCTTCGGAGTGAAGGATGCTGACGTTAATCCATTTAGTGACGTAGACAATACAAAGTGGTATGCAAGCGAGGTTGCTGCAGCTTATGCGTCCGGTCTGGTGAAGGGGTACACCGGAGGGGATTTCGCACCCGAAGCAAAGATTACGCGTCAAGAAATGGCGGTGATTCTGATGAGGGCCTACGAGATTCACAGTGGAATTACAACGCCGTTAGTCTCACTGACCGCATTTGCCGATGCAGACAAGATCGATAGATGGGCAGCGGATGCAGTTGGTGCTGCTGAATCCCTCGGCTTCCTCGAAGGTAATTCTTACGGATTCTACATGCCTCAGGCATTCGCGAATCGGGCGGAATGTGCGAAGGTAGTGTCCTTGCTGCTTAAGAAATAATAGAAATATTATTTATCGTTAACAAAGGGTTGTCCCAAAAGCCGGGAAATGGCTGCTTGGGACAGCTCTTTGTATTACCATCATTTATTAAAAAACAAGCTGTAAATGACCAAAAACGCGAGAGCAGTGATTCCTCAATAACAGGAGAGCCGATGCTCTGTTGACATTTTAGCTGTGCTCCGCAATCTGTATCTCGAAGCCGTCCGGGTCCAGAATATAAAAGAAACGCAGATGAGGGTTCGGCGAAATGGGTCCGCGTGCTACCGGGATACCTTTGTTACTGAGCTCTGCCATAGCTTCATCCAGCGAGCCCGCCTCGAAACCTACAGAAATACCGCATTCGGGCTTCAACGCCGTGTCACTTCCCTGGATAAGTTCGATCTTCGGTTGTCCTTCTGCGCCCAGCATCACAATTTGTTTTCCTCTGCTCTCAAATCTGCGCTCAACCGGAAGTCCCAGAATCCTGTGATAGAAATCAAGGGAAGCCTCCAGATCGCGCACTCTGAGTGTAATCCAGTTCATACTCAGGTTCATGCGTTTCAGATCCTTTGCTGTGAATTTTGGTAGTGTCTATTATACGCTACGAATGAAGGCTTTTACAGAATTGAATCATGTGTTGTAGTACAATAATAGATATTAATTATTCACCGGAGGCTGATGATGAATATAGCAAAAGTAATTCATGGCGGAAAAACGATAGCCGTAGTGAGCGGCAGCGAGACCTTAGTCAGTGATGTCCAGGATGCGCTGGATCTAATGGCAACGGTACGGTATGAAGTGGATTGTGACCGGATTGTCCTTCATAAAGCTCTGCTCAGCGAAAGCTTTTTTGATTTGAAGACCCGGCTGGCCGGCGAGATTCTGCAGAAGTTTATTAATTATCATGTAAAGGCAGCAGTGGTAGGAGATTTCAGCGGCTATACCAGCCGGAGTCTGCGCGATTTCATCTATGAATGCAATAACGGGAAAGATATTTTTTTCCTGGCGGATGAGCAGCAGGCGGTTGAGCAGTTAAGTAAGGTGTAGGATCAGAGCAGCCCGATTTGCGTTTGACAACCCTTCAATGTTGAAGCACAATAAAAAGGTGATGATGTAAATTTAAGCGGTGCAGGGAGAATAATACATGAATAATAAATCAGGACGACAGTCCTTCCGGGAAAGACTGGATTATATGGTAAGCAAGCTCCGCACAGATATTCTTAGCGGTATTCTTCAGCCGGGAGTGTATCTTCCTGCCGAGAGCCTGCTGGCCAAACAGTTTGAGCTCAGTAACAAATCCGTCCGCAGAGGACTGGATGTCCTTGTACAAGAAGGTCTGATTCTGAAGATTGACCGTGTAGGCAGCGTGGTAATGGAGTCGGTCAGGGAGCGGATCCGCATCCATTTCGGCTGTAGCTCTTCCTTGACCAAGGACTTCAAGCTGGACGATCTCATAGCAGAATTCCACCGGCTGCATCCCGGGATTCATGTTCTGCCGCTCGCCTTGAATGACTTCGATCATGTGAATTCTGCCTTGGAGCTGATGAATAACGGAATGCTGGATGTGTTGTCCCTCAACAGCACCCAGTTTCAGGAGATGGCCGAGAACGGGTCCGCCGAGCTGCTTGAGGCGCTGGAGCCTGATCCGGGGCTGTATCCGATTACCAGCGAAGCTTTTTTGCATGAGGGACAGCTCTTTGCTTACCCGATTTCCTTCTCGCCGGTGGTGCTCTGCTATAACAAAGCCCATTTCCGTGAGGCTGACCTGCCTGAACCGGACAGTTACTGGACCTGGGATGATCTGATGGAGTCGGCCCGGCAGCTGTCGGAGAAACGGGGGCGCCATGCCGTGTATTTTGTACCCGCCTCCGAGAACCGCTATTCAGTGTTTCTGCTGCAGAGTGGAATCCGGATCACGGAGGACGGAGGACACCATCCCACATTGAGTCCCGAGACCGCCAATAGTCTGGATATATACAGCAGGCTGGTGAACAATCATCAGATCTTCCCCAAATACCTGGCCGGCAATCATGAGGATGAAACGATATCGCTGTTTGTCCAGGAGCAGGTATCGATGATCCTGGCGACCTACTACAATCTGAACGAATTCAAGGACCTATCCCTGGACTATGACTTGGCCCCGCTGCCTACACTCAAAGCCAGGGACCCGCAAAAAACACTGCTCGTCACCATTGGTGCGGCGGTAGTGGGGAATTCCCGGCAGAAAGAGGCTGCGCGGCAATTCGTCAGCTTTCTGGCCTCGGCCGAGGCGCAGCGGATGATCCGTGAACGTTCGGTCAGTATTCCGGCACGCAAACGGATTGCTGAAATGGCCGTAGATGATCATCTGAACCGTCCTTCGAGATATCTGATGTACAGAGAGCTATTCCCTACATTTTCATACCTCAGAGATCTGGGGCTTCCTATTGCTGTACTGCAAAGCTTCCGCAAGCTTTTGAATGCGTATTGGTCCAGAATGATTGATGAGACCTCTATGTATGAGGAAATGGGCCGGCTGATTGCAGAAGAAAACAGGGCGAAGGCGGATAAGGCAACGGACACGCCCGCCTGAGTGCGGCTGTAGCAGTTCTGGATCGGAGATTAAGCGTGGTGATAGCAGGATTCTGCTATTATCACGCTTTTTTTGCTGTGTTTACTACTAGAAAAGGTTTAAAAAGAAAACGTGAAATGAAAACCATGAGTCATTTCATATCAAATCATGTTAGCTTTTTCACAATATCAAGAGGATGAATTCGATTGATGAAATATTAATGTGATGTATAATTACATAAACGCTGATAAATATTCAAAATTTAATTGACTTCAACGAAAGGTGAAAATATAATAAATACATCAGATGTATATCAGTAATGCAAAAGTATAGATCTGAACAGCTTAGATATGAATCAAAAAGAAGTCAGGAATGAGGAAAATGTCACAATTATTAAAAAACGGACAGGCTGAAGGAGAAAATCAAGAGGAAAGGCGCTGATAGCTATTCTGTAAAAACGAAATGTTGATGTACTGTTGATTCCCTTATCGTGTGTTAGTAAATATCTCATAGGAATTATCTTACTTTTACTTATTAATAGGGGGCTGAATTATGAATGTTGCTAAAAGGAAGCTAGCTCTGCTGTTGCCGGTCCTGACACTGCTCGTTACACTGGTGTCCGCCTGTGGAGGGTCAAACAATAATGGAGGCAACGCCGCTGAACCATCGGCCTCTTCGGGTGCTCAGAGTGAGACGGCTGCTCCTGTAGAAGGAAGCCGGTCCGTTGGCGGCCTCCAGGTGCCGATTGTGGCGGACAAGCTGGAGCTGTCCCTTTGGTCCCCAAGCGGGGGGAATTTCCGGGGAACCGATTTTAATGAGAAGTACTCCTTTCAGCAAATGGAAGAGAACACCAACATTCATATCAACTTTCAGCACAGTACAGAAGCCAGCGCAGAAGCATTCAGTCTGCTGATGTCCTCCGGCAAGCTTCCCGATATTATCTATAACGATCTGTGGGGGACGGACTCCGGCAAATACGGCGCTCAGGGAGCGCTCCTTCCACTGGAAGATTTGATTGATCAATATGCACCGAACTTCAAAAAGCTTCTTGATGACCACCCGGATATCCGGGGACAAATCACCTCGCCTGAAGGGCATATCTATTATCTGCCGAACCTCGTACTCGATTCCCAGGATTTGACCCAAATGTTCCCTCAGGTCCGCAGTGACTGGGTGGAGAAGCTGGGACTCCAGATGCCGCAAACTACAGAAGACTGGTATAAGATGCTTAAAGCCTTTAGGGAGCAGGATCCCAATGGTAATGGCAAAAAAGATGAAATTCCGCTCGTCACCGTCAATCTGGAGAACATTATGATGCTGTTCGCACCGGCCTTTGGTGTCGAATACGGGTTCTTCGTGGATAACGGTGAAGTCAAATTCGGGCCTAACGATCCGCGGTTCAAGGACGTGGTTGCCTATCTGAACCGTCTATATGAAGAACAGCTGCTGGACCCGAACTATCTGGTGGACACAACGTTCCAGACGCTGACCGAGAAGGTGACTACGGATGTGGCCGGTGCCTGGTTCGGCTGGTCGGGGTCCTACATGGGGAACTTCACAACGCTGATGGAAGGCAAGCATGACACCTTCAAAATTGCAGCAGCCATTCCTCCAAAGGGGCCGGGCGGTGATCAGCGCCATGTCTCCTTCCGCTGGCAGGCTGCGGCCCATGGACTTGCTGTATCTTCGAAGACTGCACATCCCCAAGAAGTGATGAAGTGGCTGGACTACCAGTATTCTGAAGAAGGCATTCTGCTGAACAATTTCGGGGTGGAAGGCAAGTCTTATGATCTGGTGAACGGCGAGCCGGTATATAATGAAGAGGTTACTCATCCTACCAACGGGTTGACCAATACGCAGGAGCTGCTGAATCATACCATCGGCGGCGGAAGCTGGGCTACAGTGGCCGATACCCGTTATGCCGAACAGATCCGTGAAGCGAACGGACAAACGGAGAATCCGCTGGAGATTTACAAGGATTATATTGACTTTGACGCGAAGCTGCCGCCCGTACAATTCACGGCTGAAGAAAATGAAATTGTGGTTCCGCTTATGGCTGACATTCAGACTTATGTGGCTGAAACGATCAATGCCCAGATTATGGGACGCCAGAGCTTCGATGATTATGACAAAGTCATGAAGCAGCTGGAACAAATGGGGATTGGTGAGGTGCTGAAGCAGTACCAGGCTGCATATGAGCGTTTTAAAGGAAAATAAGCGGAGCAGGGCTGTCTGTCTTAGCCGGGCGGGCTGCGGAAATTTCGGCAGCCTCCTGGCACTAAGATAACCGGTACCCTCGCCTCTGTCCGGGAAAGGAGCCCCCTATGGCAGTACCTGTAAATGCAATCAAGGCTAAAAGCAGGAAACAGCAGACGAAACGGAGTTCCCTTTCGCTGAAGCGTATGATGGCTAACCGTTATCTCTATCTCATGCTGCTGCCTACTGTGCTGTATTTCCTCATCTTTGAATACAAACCAATGTACGGGGCGATAATCGCCTTCAAAGATTTCAATCCTTTCGCAGGTGTGGCCGGCAGCCCCTGGGTGGGCTTCAAAAATTTCGAGAAGTTTTTTGAGAGCTATTATTTCTTCCGTTTGCTGAAGAACACCTTCCTAATGAGCTTTTATTCGCTGTTGTTCATTTTTCCGGCTTCGCTGGTCTTCGCCCTATTGCTTAATGAGCTGCGGATCAAAAAGCTGAAGTCCTTCCTGCAGACGGTGTCTTATCTGCCGCATTTCATTTCATTAATTGTCATCTGCGGCATGATTATTGACTTCACGAAGCCCGGAGGCATTATCAACAGCCTGCTGCTCGGCATGGGAATCATCTCTGAGCCGATTCAGTTTCTGATCCTGCCGGAGTGGTTCCGCACCATTTATGTCGGTTCAGGCATGTGGCAGAGCCTGGGCTGGAACTCTATCATCTATCTTGCAGCCTTGTCCGGCATTAACCCAAGCCTCTATGAGGCTGCAGTTGTGGACGGGGCCGGGCGCTGGAAGCAGCTTACCCACATTACACTGCCGGGAATTCTGCCCACAGTGCTGATCCTGTTGATTCTGAATGTCGGGACCCTGCTGAATGTGGGCTGGGACAAAATTATATTGCTGTATAATCCGGGAACCTACGTCACGGCAGACGTCATCTCCACCTTTGTCTACAGACGCGGTGTCATGGAAGCTGATTACAGCTTCTCGGCGGCGGTGGGACTGTTCAACTCCGTGATCAACTTTACGCTGCTGGTGCTGGCGAACCGGATCAGCCGGAAGACCACCGAGAGCAGCTTATGGTGAGGGAAGCTATGCTTCCGAAGCAAGTTTAATTGCGCTGTTCACACAGGAAATATAGCTCCATTAAACTCTTAGGAGGGAAGACAGTGGTCATCAAACGCAGCATTCCGGAAGTGATATTTGACAGCTGCAATGTTCTGTTCCTAATCTTCTGTTCCTTCCTGTTCTTGTATCCCATGTGGTATGTACTGGTATCCTCATTCAGTGATGCGCATGCCATCGCCGCCGGCGAGATCAGCTTCTGGCCGAAGGGCTTCAATGTGGATGCTTATAAGCTGGTTTTTGAGGACCAGCGGATCTGGACTGCTTACGGGAATACGTTCATTTATGTCATCGCGGGCACTTTTATCAATTTGGTTCTAACTACACTTGGAGCTTATCCGCTGTCCAGAAGGAATCTGGAGGGGCGCAGCCTGATTATGGCGTTCATCGTATTTACGATGTTCTTCAGCGGGGGGCTGATTCCTGCCTATCTGAATGTGCGTGAGCTCGGAATGTACGATACAAGATGGGCGCTGCTGCTGCCGGGTGCGGTCAGTGCCTTTAACCTGATCGTGATGCGGACCTTCTTCCAGTCCATACCGGAGAGTCTGGTGGAATCGGCCAAAATCGACGGTGCCCATGACTTCCGCATTCTGCTGCGGATTGTACTGCCGTTATCAATGCCTGTACTGGCGGTAATGACACTGTTCTATGCGGTGGGACACTGGAACAGCTGGTTCTCGGCGATGATTTATTTGCAGGACCGTGATCTGTTTCCGCTGCAGCTGATTTTGCGGGAAATTCTGATTCAGTCCTCCGCGCAGAATATGCTGGCCGGTGTTACACAGGATGAGGTGTTCCGCATCAGTGAATCTATCAAGTTCGCGACGATTATTATCGCAACGGTGCCTATTCTGATGATCTATCCGTTTTTGCAGAAGTATTTCGTCAAAGGCGTCATGATCGGTGCACTGAAAGAGTGAACGGGTAAGGGAGCAGAAACAGAGCATAAATAGAGAAAACAACATTCGCACCGTAATCTGCGCGAAGCAGTCGGGAGGAGAGAGGCTATATGAAGGCGGTACTATCCCAGAATGGTGAAATTAACGTGGCTGATATTCCCGCTCCGGTGCTGGAGGACGGATTCGTGCTCGTTGAGACTGAATATTCGGCCATCAGTCCCGGAACAGAAATGATGATGAATGGTGCTCACCGCCCGAAACCCATAGTTCTCGGATATAGTGCAGTAGGGATCATCCGGTCCCTGGGACGGGGAATGGAGCATTGGCCAGTTGGACAGCGGGTGGCCTGTTATGGGGGGCCTTATGCGAAACACGCGGAATGGCTGCTGATGCCACAGCATCTAATGGTGCCGGTTCCGGAGCATGTCAGTCCGGTGGAAGCGTCAACGGTGGGTCTTGGAGCCATCGCAGTGCATGCTGTAAGGCAGGCTGACCTGCAGTTCGGCGAGACGCTGGTGCTGATTGGAGCAGGGATTCTCGGCCAGCTGATTGCGCAAATTGCCAGGGCTGCCGGCTGCCGGGTCATCGTCTATGATCTGCTTGAAGCGCGCTGCAGCATCGCTGAGAGCCTGGGCATCCGCCACATTGCAGTGAGTCCGGAGCAGGTCAGCTCGCATCTGGAACATTTGACGGCGGGAATGGGAGCGGATGCCGTAATGATCTGTGCCGGGGGCAAGTCCGGCGGGCTTGTCGATCAGGCGCTGGAATGGGTGAGGAACCAGGGGAAGGTGCTGCTGGTCGGAGATGTGAGGGCGGACTTCTCGCGGGAGCTGATGTTCGGGAAGGAAGCGCAGGTACTGATCTCCAGAGCAGGCGGTCCGGGCCGTTACGATCCTGTCTATGAAAAGCAAGGGATTGATTATCCTTATGGCTACGTCCGCTGGACCGAAGGACGCAACATGGCGGAATACATCCGGCTGATCGCTGAAGGCGATATTCAGGTTGGACCGCTGATCAGCAAGGTGTTCCCCCTGGAGCGTTCAGCCGATGCGTTCTTACAGTATGCTCAATCTCCGGCAGAGCTGCTGGGGGCGGTGCTTGCTTATCCTGTAACCGGTGTTCAGGAGGCGGAGCCCGCTGCAGCCCAAGCCCGGGAGGGGCAATAATAATGGAGGCGCTGCGGATCGGCGAGCCGCTGAACGGGCTTGCGGTATGGGCATCGGCCTATGGCAAGCGGCAGGGGCAGGACCGGATCTATGCCGTATCCTCCGGCAGTCCCTGCATGCTGTTTGTACTTGATCCTACTGGTACCCAGCCGGTGCAGCAATTCGCGCTGGAAGGCTCGGATCATTGCTGGGGAGTGGTTGCGGCGGCCAGCGGAATCTACATCGGCGGCAGCGGGATTCTATACAGATTTACGCATGAACAGGGCATCGAGAACCTGGGGGAGATGATTCCAGGCGAGTTCTACACCTGGCGGCTTGCCGCCGACAACGCAGGCAACATCTATGGAGGCTGCTATCCGGGCGGCAAAGTCTTTCAATATAACCCGTCCACGGGACAGTTCAGAGATTACGGCGCCATGGTGGACGGAGAGCAATATGCCCGGTGCATGCAAGCCTTGGAGGGCAAGCTGTACGTGGGGGCCGGAACCCGGTGTCCGCATATTGTGGAACTGGACACAGAGACAGGTGGACGGATTGAGATCAGCCTGCCGGAAGAGAGCCGCACAGAGCAGCTGGTGTATGATCTGAATATTGTACACAGTAAGCTGATAATTCGGATAACACCGAGTTCGAGATTATATATCTATGATCTGAAGCTGCGCCGGTGGGAGAATTCTATCGATCATGTAAGTGGACTCAGTGTGTCACCGCCTGACCGTCACGGGAACATCTATTTCATCAAGGATGATGTTCTGCAGCGTTATGCATTGGCAACAGGCATACTTACTCCTACTTCATTTGCCATGCCGGAACCGGCAGGAGACTACGGCTGGCTGGAGGGTCATCCGCTGAATCCGCAGGGAAGCTGCCTGGCAGGTGTGCACAGGGACGGGACCTGCTGGATCTATGATCCGGAGCATGACCGGCACACGGTCATGGATTTCATGCTGCAGGGGCAGCCGGTTCACCTGCAGTCCCTGGCTTGGGGGCCGGAAGGGAAATTGTATACCGGCGGTTATTTCGCCGGCGGACTGGCCAGTTACGATCCGGCCACCTCGGAAATCATATCCCGCCGGGGGATCGGGCAGATTGAGGGCATGATGGAAGCCGGCGGCATTATGTATCTGGGAGTGTACCCCAAAGCGAATATTTTCGCTTATGACCCGTCACGGGAATGGAATCCCGGCCTTAATCCCAGGCTGGCTTTCTCCCTGCAAGGCGAAGAACAGGACCGTGCTTTTGCCTGGACCCGGGCGGGAGAAGAGCTGGCTATCGGAACCGTACCATCCTACGGCCGGCATGGAGGTGCATTAACCCTGCTGCATCCCGGAACCGGGGCGCGTGAAGTGTTCAGAGGGCTGCTGCCGCAGCAGAGCATCGTGTCATTGGCCGCTGGAAAAGACCTGTTGTTCGCCGGAGGCTCTGTCTGGGGAGGGCTCGGCATAGCGCCGGAGCGGACGGAAGCGTCCCTGATGATCTGGGATGTGAACACCCGCCGCAAGGTGTGGGAGGGCGTTCCGGTACCGGGAGAAAAGGCCATCCCGGCGCTGGCGCTGGATGATGAAGGCAAGGTATGGGGACTCACTGCAGGGCTGCTCTTCCTGTTTAATCCGTTCACGCTGGAGACTGAAAGGATGATTCGGGTATGCCCGGCGGATTGGGAAGGAATGACCCACTTCTGGCGGGGAGGCAACGAGCTGCTGTACAGGGAAGGCATATTGTATGGGACCGCAATGAAAATACTGTTCCAATATGATGTGCGCCATGACAGGCTTGAGCTGCTGGACGACGATGCCCGGCTGCTTGCGGTGGACGGCGAAGGGGAACTGTTTTTTGCCAGGTCAACCGCGCTGTACCGGATGCAGGCCTTGACGGCAAGTCAGGAGGAATCATGAAAATCCTATATTTCTACAAATTTTGCCTGCTGGGCGGAGTCACCACGCAGCTGGCGAACAGGCTTAAGTTTCTGCGCGGCCGTGCGGAGGTGCATTTTGCTTTTCTTGAGGACTACGGCGGGGCCGGCGCTTTTGAAGGCTATGCGCATGTCCGTATCCTCGGAACAACTGATGAAATCAGGAGCTACATTAAGGTGCATGACTTTGACGTAATCATCACCATTGATACCTATGAGCTGTATGAAGCGCTGGGACCGGCGGAAGAACGGAAGCTGATCATTCACGAGGTGCACACCACCTATGAAGAGCCCTTGCGGATGCTGGCTGAATCCAGGGACAGTCTGCCCTTTCACTATGTCATCACACCCTCTACCTATATGAAGGAAATGCTGGAGGGAATCGGGATTACAGATGCTTTTCATATTAACAACTGCCTGGATACCGGTCTATTCAGATATGAGCCTCTCTCCGGTAAGCGTCCGCCTACGCTATTGTGGGTAGGCAAGCTGGACCGGCATAAAAACTGGGAGTCCTTCATGAACATAGCAGGCAGGCTGAATACGCAATTCCCGGACCTGCAGTTCCTGCTTGTCGGCGGTTACACCGCTCCCGAAGAAATTACCGGCAAACTCCGGGCGAGAGTGCAGGAGCTGGGAATCCGGCATTTTGAGTGGCTGCCCAAAGTGGATTATGAAGAGATGCACCATTATTATTCTGCGGTTGCCGGGAGTGGCGGGGTGTATGTCAGTACTACCAGCAATGAATCCTTCGGGATGACTGTGCTTGAGGCGATGGCCTGCCGGTGTCCGGTTGTCGTGCCGGAGGTCGGAGCGTTGCCTGAGCTGCTGGACGATGAGCTGAGTGTATCGCTGTATGCTTCCGGAAATGAAGAGGAATGTGTCCGGCGTGTGGCCCTGCTGCTCGAACAGAACGCCCTGCGGGAACGCTTGGTGACCTTGGGCGAGCAGAAGGCAAGAACGGTGTATAGCATTGAAGAGGTTGGAAAAGCATACATGGCGCTGCTGGAACGTTGCGTAAGGGAACGTGCATACCACAGTTAATCTACATTGTCCGCAGGCACAAGGGGGCGTTCATTAACTGCTATATAGATTGAACTTAAAAATATACGGAGAGGCGTCATGGGAGTTTGTACAACTAAATCGTCTGATTTTCACCCCATGATCCGTTTAGTTGTATTTGGTACAACTAATCTGCCTCGCTACCTTGGTTCTGGCCCATTCGGGCAAATTTAGTTGTACAGACTGCAGTTATATGATGCAAGCATCCCTTTTGAGCTTTTTTGATTGTACATTATACAACTATATATAACTATCCCTGAACATCCATTTGGAACAGAACACATCAGTTGCTGCAAGTACTAGTTAACCCAAGTCTACGCGGGCGGAGGTGCAGAGTTGAAAGAGCTGAACATTGGTATGGTGGGCATGGATACCTCACACAGCAGAATCTATGCTTCGCTGCTGAACCATGTGTCCCATCCGCTGCATGTACCCGGCGGGAGGCTGACTTGCGGGTATGCCGGAGGCTCAGCGGATTTCCCGTTAAGCGCCTCACGGGTGGAAGCGATCAGCAGGGAGCTGCAGGAGCACTACGGTGTCGAGCTGGTGTCTTCCATTGCTGAAGTAGCCGAGAGAGCAGATGCGGTCATGCTGACTTCTGTAGACGGAAGAGTACACCGTGAACAGTTCGCGGTGCTCGCACCCTACGGCAAGCCGGTGTTCATCGACAAGCCGCTTGCGGTCACCAGCGCGGATGCCCGGGTCATCATGGAGCTTGCAGCAAGCTGCGGGACGCCTGTTTTCTCCAGCTCGATGGTCCGGTTCGGCGGTCCGCTGAATGCGGCGCTTAAAGATGAGAGTGCAGGTTCCATAGTAGGAGCGGACTGCTGCGGTCCATTCGAGCTGCAGCCGACCCAGCCGGGATTCTTCTGGTACGGCATTCATACCGCAGAGATGCTGTACGCGGCGCTTGGCAGAGGCTGCATTTCAGTGAAAGCGCTGAGTAATGAAGTCCAGGAATGGGCAGTCGGGCAGTGGACTGACAGCCGGATCGGAACCCTGCGCGGCAACGTGACCGGCGGCTCCGATTTCACTGCGGTGCTGCACAGGGAACGGGGCAGCACCGCAGTGAATGCGCTGGGCGGGCACTATGAGGCAGGCCATCAGAATCTGCTGAGGCAGTTTCTGTTGATGGCGGGTGGAGCGCCTCCGCCCGTAAGCCCGGCGGTGACCCTGGAGCTGATCCGTTTTATTGAAGCGGCTAATGAGAGCAGGGAGACCGGACAGACCGTGCTTCTGTAAGGAGCTTAATCGTACCCGAAGATACGGACAGGCCGTTCTTTTGTAATAAAGAGTTACATTCGGAAAGGGGAGAAACGGAATGCTCAAGACAGCAGTGATCGGCTGCGGCGGGATGGGAAACATTCATGCGGACAGATATATGTCCATGCCTGAGGCTCAGCTTATCGCGGTATGCGATATCAACGGGGAAGCAGCCGAGAGGCTTGGATTGCAGGCAGGTGTGAAGTATTACCTGACGGCACAGGAAATGCTCGAACGGGAGAAACCGGAGGTGGTCAGTATAGCTGTACCTACCTATCTGCATGTGCCGATGGTACGGCTGGCAGCGGACTACGGTGCACATGTGATCTGCGAGAAGCCGCTGGCGCTGACTTCCAGGGAAGCGGAGGAGGCGGTCCGTTACTGCAGCAGTAAGGGTGTCCGGTTATTTGTAGGACATGTGGTCCGCTTCTTCCCCGCCTACAGCCAGCTTGCGGAAGGGATCAGGCAGCATGGCGGAGGCGGGGGCGGCATCTATCATGCCAAGAGAGCAGGCTCGCATCCCGGCCAGGTTCAGGAATGGTTCCGCGACCCGGCACTGAGCGGCGGCGTGATTGTGGATCTGATGATTCACGATATCGATTATATCCGCGGGACCTTTGGCGAAGCGGAGGAGGTGTATGCCTTTGAGCATCGGACGGAGACGATGAACTATGCTTCCGCGACCTTCCGCTTCCGGAACGGAACCCTTGCTCAGCTGGAGGCTTTCTGGGGGTATCCGGGCGCGTTTCATACAGCTTTTGAATATGCCGGTGCGGAAATCATTATCTCGGGCGGAACACCGGACGGGGAGAGCGTGCATGTCCGGCGGGCAGCTGCCTCGGGGTCTGCTCCGGGGTTCGTGGAGACCCCGGCAAGTGTGCTGCTGAAAGATCCCTATTATGAAGAGCTGGAGCATTTCCTGCGGTGCATTGCCAGCGGTGCGGAGCCTAAGGTCACGGCAGAAGATGCCGTTCAGGCTGTACGCTGGGCGGAAGCTGCCGTGAGCTCAGGGGCAACCGGACTTCCCGTTAAGCTCAATGCCAAAGGAGGGATTCTATGAGACGTCTCAATGTGGGAATGATCAGCTTCGCCCATGCCCATGCCTATGATTATCTGGCCTGTCTTCAGCAGATGCCGGAGGTGACGGTAGGCGGAATCGCTGATCCCGTGCCGGAGCGGACAGAGGAATTGGCCAGGCGCCATGCCATCCCTTACTACAGCGATTACCGCGAACTGCTGGCCGATGCGTCGATAGATGCGGTGATCATATGCTCGGAGAATGTTCAGCATGCGGAGCATACCCTTGCCGCTGCTGAAGCAGGCAAGCATGTTCTCTGCGAGAAGCCGCTTGGCCTCTCTGCCGGGGAGATGGAGCGGATGATTGCAGACTGTGAAGCCAAGGGGGTCCAGCTGATGACCGCTTTTCCCTGCCGCTTTCTAACCCCGGTGGTCCGGGCCAAGGAGGCATTTGACAGGGGGGAGATCGGAGAGATTATAGCTTTTAAAGGAACCAACAGAGGTTCGTTCCCGGGTCCGGCGTGGTTCGCCGAGCCCTCGATTTCGGGCGGTGGCGCTGTGCTGGATCATACAGTTCATGTGATGGATCTGATGAACTGGTTCACCGGCTCTACGGTCGAGCAGGTCTATGCCTATGCGGGAACCTTATTCGATCCTGAGCACAAGCGGACAATTGATGATTCCGGCATGGTGCATGTCACTTTTGCAAATGGCGTGTTCGGCGTTCTGGACCCGAGCTGGTCGCGTAATCCCGGATTTCCCACCTGGGGGGATGTGACCCTGCAGATCATCGGGACAGAGGGAGTCATCTCCATCGATGCCTTCAATCAGAAGAACAATGTGTATGGCAGAGCATCCGGCAAAGGCAGCTGGTCCTTCTGGGGAGACGATATGAACGGACTAATGCTGCAGGCATTCGTGCAGGCGCTACTGGAAGGCTCGCCGGTACCGGTGACCGGACTGGATGGTCTCAGATCGGCGGAGGTCGCATTGAATGCCTATCGTTCCGTACAGGAAGGACAACCGGTTAAGCTGCACAGGTAACGCCAGGATTTGAAGGTATGTAACCACATTAAAGAGGCGGGATGAACAATGGACGATCAGAAGCTATTCGATACGATGTGTGAAACGCTCTATTCGGCAGTTATCTCCGATACGCTGGATCTGCTCGGCTACCGCAATCAGGTGATGCGCGAGAATATCAATCCGGTCGATCCCTCCTGGGTGGTGGCTGGACGTGCCAAAACCGTTCTGTCCGTGGATATTCATCATCTGCCGGAAGACCCTTACGCCAAGGAGATAGAAGCGGTAGACAGCGTCAAGCCGGGAGAGATTGTGATCGGCTGCACGAATGAATCCAGGCAGAATGGCCTGTGGGGGGAGCTACTGTCAACGGCCTCCAAGATGCGCGGCGGGCGGGGTGCCATTGTGGACGGCTTAATCCGGGATACGGCCAAAATTCTGGAGCTGGGCTTTCCCGTCTTCGCCACCGGCACCAAGCCGGTAGATTCGCAGGGACGCGGGATCGTTATCGACTACGATATTCCGGTGCTGTGCGGAGGTGTGCTGGTGAATCCCGGCGACATTATCTTCGGCGATCGTGACGGTGTCGTGGTGATACCGGGCGCCATCATTGATGAAGTGTTCGCACTGGCGACGGATAAGGCGACACGCGAGAATCATACACGCGATGAGCTGCTGGCGGGCTCCACACTGCGGCAGGTCTACGATAAATACGGAGTACTCTAAACCATGAAGGCGGGGTGTCTACATCATGAGGCTGGCTGGAAAAAGAGTGCTGGTAACCGGCGCCGGGCGGGGCATCGGGCTGGCGATTGCCCGCCGTTTCCTGGAGGAGGGGGCCCGCGTGGTCCTGCTGGACCGCAGCGAAGCAGAGCTGCTTACTGCCGCTGATGAACTGGCAGACTACAGCGGAAGCTGGACCACGGAGGTCTGCGATCTGCGCGACCCGGCACAGCTTGAGGCGTCTGCCGCTAGGGCATTCGCGCACTTTGGCGGAGTTGACATCATTGTGAATAATGCAGGAATTGCTTATAGGGAATCCTTTCTTGATATTTCCTTGGAGCACTGGAACGCAGTCTTCGAGATCAATGTCCGTGCGGTATACTTGCTTGGACAGCTGGCCGCCAGGCAGATGATTGGCCAGGGCGGGGGCGGTGCAATTATCAATATGAGCTCCAAAAACGGAATATCGGCCAGCGCGGAGCTTGCGCATTACAATGCTTCCAAGGCTGCCGTTATCCTGCTCACAGAGTCTATGGCGGTAGAGCTGGCTCCGTATGGTATCCGGGTCAATGCAGTGGCACCGGGCTTCGTGGATACCCCGCTGGACCGCAGGCTGCGTGAGGAAGGCGGACTGCCGTCCCATTCGGAGCATACCCCGATGAAACGGGCAGCGGCTCCAGAGGAGGTTGCGAATGTGTTTCTCTTCCTGGCCTCAGACGAAGCAGCGTATGTGACGGGGGAAACGGTCCGTGTAGATGGCGGACATCTGGCTAACGGAAGTGAATTGTAGCTTGAAGGAGGTGCAGAGATGATTTTTGATTCACACACTCATTTGTTTGGACCGGGAATGGTGGCCGGACCTACGGATGCCGCGATCAAGCGTGCCTGGGGCCCGGATATGAATATTGAGGCTACACCGGAGCAGCACCGGGGCAACCTGGAAGGATTCTCGGGAGCCATAGTACTGGCGATGGCGGCGTCTGCGACCGGGCTGGTGGTGCCGAATGAATATGTGGCGGAATACTGCCGGACGGACCCGGGAAGGCTGTTTGGTTTTGCCAGCGTAGATCCGAATGATCTGGACTGTGTAGGCAAGTTCGAAACGGCTGTCCGCGAGCTGGGGCTGAAGGGACTGAAGCTGGCCCCGATCTATCAGAACTTTTATCCGGAGGATCCGAAGCATATGTCGCTCTATGCTAAGGCGGAGCAACTGAACGTTCCGGTTCTATGGCATCAGGGAACATCCTTTGTCCCAGAGGGGTACCTGGATGCTTCCCGCCCGGCGATGCTTGATCCAATTGCCAGGGCTTTTCCGAAGCTGAAAATGATCGTAGCCCATATGGGCCACCCCTGGGTGGATGAATGCATCTCGCTGGTGCGCAAGCATCCTAACCTGTACATGGACGTGTCTGCACTCGGCAGCCGGCCGTGGCAATTCTATAATGCACTGGTCTCCGCTGCGGAATACGGGGTGCAGGACAAGCTGCTGTTCGGCTCGGACTATCCGTTCTTCGGGACGCAGCAGATGCTGGATGCCTTGTACCGGATCAATGATCTGGTGGAGGGAACGAAGCTGCCGCGTGTAGCGGAGGATTTCATTGAAGACATTATTCACCGGCCGACACCGGAAATCCTCGGGCTGGTCTAAGTGGTACAACAGCAGGCTGGAAGCCAAAGGGAGATGGAGCATGGAGGAGCATACGGAAACCAGCCGGGCGGACAGTGACGGGAGCGGTGCCGCCGGACGCAGACTGAAGAGTGAAGCCTATTTCCAGGAAAAAGATCTGTGGGGCTTCATTCACCGTTCGTTTACAAAGTCGATGGGATATACAGAAGAGGATCTGCGCAAGCCGGTCATCGGCATCTGCAATACCTTCAGTGAGCTGAACAAGTGCCATTCGCACTTTAATGAGCTGGTGGATTATGTGAAGCGCGGGGTCTGGCAGGCTGGCGGGGTGCCGATGGAATTCCCGACGATATCGATCGGCGAGCCTTATGTCAAGCCGACGACGATGCTGCTGCGCAACCTGATGGCGATGGACACGGAGGAAATGATGAAGGGCCACCCCATAGACGGGGTGGTGCTGCTCGGCGGCTGTGACAAAACAGTGCCTGCCCAGCTGATGGCCGCGGCAAGTGTGAACATTCCGGCCATTGTGCTCACGGGCGGGCCGATGCTGAACGGCCGCCTGGGCGGACGCAGCCTGGGCGCCTGCACCGACTGCTACGGCTTCACGCTGGAGCATAAAGCGGGAAATCTCACCGATGCGGAGCTGGCGGTGGCGGAGGACGCCATCTGCCGCAGCGACGGGCACTGCATGGTGATGGGCACAGCCAGCACCATGGCCTCGATTGCCGAAGCCATTGGCATGGCGCTGCCGGGGTGCGCGGCCATCCCCGCGCCGGACAGCCGCCGCAGGCATCTCTCTGAGCGGACCGGCAAGCAGATTGTAGAGCTGGTGCGGCGGGATATCCGCCCGCGCGACATCATGACGGCAGAGGCAATGGAGAATGCCATCACGGTCACGATGGCCAGCGGCGGCTCCACGAATGCCATCATCCATCTGGTGGCGATTTCCCAGCGGCTGGGCCGGAAGCTGCCGCTGGAGACATTCGATGACATCAGCCGCCGGACGCCGTTCATTCTGAATCTGCGGCCTTCGGGCAAATATCAGATGGAGGAGTATTTCGAAGCAGGCGGCGTGCCTGCGCTGATGAAGGAGCTGGAGCCGCTGCTGCATGGCGGCTGCCTGACCGTAACCGGCCGGACGGTTACGGAGAATCTGGTCCAGGCGGTCACGCTGGACCGGGAGGTGATCCGCAGCGTGGCGGAGCCGCTGGACAGAGAGGGCGGAATTGCCGTGCTGCGCGGCAATCTGGCCCCGGATGGCGCGCTGATTAAGCAGACGGCGGTATCAGCGCATCTGAAGCGGCACACCGGGCGCGCCGTGGTGTTCGAGAGCCCGGCGGATCTCCAGCTGCGGATCGACGACCCGGAGCTTGCGGTAGATGAGCACAGTGTACTGGTGCTCAAGAACGCCGGCCCCAAAGGTGCGCCCGCGATGCCGGAGATCGGGCAGATCCCGATCCCGCAGAAGCTGCTGGTGCGCGGCATAAGAGACATGGTCCGCATCTCTGATGCACGGATCAGCGGTACCTCCTACGGCGCCCTGATCGTGCATGCGGCGCCGGAAGCGGCTGTAGGAGGAACCCTGGCGCTGGTACAGGACGGCGATGAAATCGAGCTGGATATTGCCGCGAGAAGGCTGGTCCTGAAGGTGCCGGATGAGGAGCTGGCCCGGCGGCGGGCTGCCTGGAAGGCGCCGGAGCCCCATTATGACAGAGGCTACGGCCTGCTGTTCCATGAGCGCGTGCTGCAGGCGAATCTGGGCTGTGATTTCGATTTCCTGCTGCCGGCAGAGCTTCGCCGGGAGCTGCTGGACGGAGCCAAGCAGGACTAACCATAAATTTTATCCACCTAAAGGAGAATTCTTATGCAAATGCCAACGCAAGCTGTGATCCGGTCTGTTCAGGAGCTGGAAGACCGGCTGGCCCGTCCGTCTGCCGCACTGCTGGAGGAGCTCGCCCAGCTCGACGGGGATATCATGCTGCTCGGAGTAGGCGGAAAAATGGGCCCGAGCCTGGCCAGGCTGGCCGTGAATGCCATCCGGGAGGCCGGGCTGGACAAGAAGGTAATTGGCGTCTCCCGCTTCTCGAATGAGGCATTGAAGCAAGAATTAATTGAAGCCGGAGTGGAGGTGATCGCGGCGGATTTGTCTGACGACAGCGCGCTGCGGGCACTGCCTGACACGAAGAATATCCTGTACATGGCCGGCAATAAATTCGGCACAACAGGCAATGAGCATTTCACCTGGATGATGAACGCTTATCTGCCTGGGCGTGTGGCGGAGCGCTTCCGCGATTCGCGGATTGTCGTCTTCTCGACAGGCAATGTCTACCCGTTCACGCCGGTGGGCCAAGGCGGAGCAACGGAACGCACCTCACCGAATGCGAACGGCGAGTATGGACAGTCCTGTCTGGGGCGAGAGCGGATCTTCGAGCATTTCTCGCATAAGAACAATACGCCGATGTTCATCTACCGGCTCAATTATGCCATAGACTTGCGCTATGGCGTTCTGCTGGAGCTTGCCCGATCCGTCAAGGAGCAGCGGCCCATCGATCTGACGATGGGGCACGCCAATGTCATCTGGCAGGGAGATGCCAATGAGCTTGCCCTGCGCGCCTTGCTCCGCTGCAGCTCGCCGCCGAATGTCATGAACATCACCGGACCGGAGACGGTGTCGCTGCGCTGGGCGGCCGCGGAAATCGGCCGCAGGCTGGGGACTGAGCCTGTCTTCACGGGTGCAGAAGCCCCGGAAGCCCTGCTGAGCAATGCTGCGAAGGCAGCGGCTTCCTTCGGATATCCCCGGGTATCGCTGGCACAGATGATCGATTGGGTCGCGGACTGGGTGGCTGCGGGCAGCGAGACCTGGAACAAGCCGACACATTTTCAGGAACGGGAGGGCAACTATTAATGGGAGCGAGCAGACAACCGTTAACTCCGGAGCTCTATGAAGCGCTGCATGAAGGTCTGGCGATTCCGGCGCATCCTCTGGCCCTTACGGCAGAACGCAAGCTGGATGAGCGCCGCCAGCGGGCATTGACCCGTTATTATATCGCCTCCGGGGCAGGCGGAGTTGCTGTGGCCGTGCATTCCACGCAGTTCGAAATCAGGGACCCCGGGATCGGGCTGTTGGAGCCGGTGCTTAGGCTGGCTGCGGAAGAAGTGGAGCGTGCCGGCCTTACCCGTCCTTTCCTGAAGGTGGCAGGCATATGCGGAGACACGGAGCAGGCTGTCCGGGAAGCGCAGCTCGCGGCAGGTCTGGGCTATGAGGCGGGACTTCTCAGCATGGGCGGACTGCAGGACTGGAGCGAGGCGCAGCTGCTGGAACGCACAAGGAGAGTGGCGGATGTGATTCCTGTCTTCGGCTTCTATCTGCAGCCTTCTGTAGGCGGCCGGATCTTAAGCGTTGACTTTTGGCGGAGCTTTGCAGAGATTGAAGGCGTTATCGCGATCAAAATGGCACCGTTCAACCGTTATCAGAGCCTCGATGTGGTCCGGGCGGTGATGGAGTCCAGCCGCAGCAGCGAAATCGCTCTCTATACCGGCAATGACGATAATATCGTCACGGATCTGCTCACCACCTACCGCTTCAAGGTTAACGGGGAACCCATGGAGAAGAAAATTGTCGGCGGGCTTCTTGGTCACTGGGCGGTCTGGACAAGCAAAGCGGTTCACCTTCTGGATACGATCCGAAAAATCCGCAATGAGGCTACCCTGTCATCCAGCTGGCTGACCCTTGGCATTGAGGTGACCGACAGCAACGCGGCTTTGTTTGATCCGGCCCATCAATTTCACGGCTGTATTCCGGGCATTCATGAGGCGCTGCGCCGCCAGGGGCTGCTTGAAGGCTTATGGTGCCTGAATCCGGAGGAGCAGCTCTCACCCGGGCAGCTGGAGGAGATCAGCAGAGTCGCGAGGGATTATCCCCATCTCACGGATGATGAATTCGTGGCAGCGCATTTGGAGGAATGGCTCCGGTAAAAGAGGCGTCCGCACATTCCCCAGTGGAACCCGAAAGCCCGGATATGATAAGCTCATGGCATCAGGCCAGTCCTGAACCAAGGAGGGAAATCTATGAGCAGCTTAATCACAGGCCAAGTCTATTCCGGGTTTCAAGTCATGCGTCAGGAGTATATCCGGGAAATCGAATCCTCGGTATATACGATGGAGCATCAGCAGAGCGGCGCGCGGCTGCTATACGTACAGAATCAGGATGATAACAAGGTGTTCAGTGTCACTTTTCGGACTCCGCCTGCGGACAGCACGGGAGTGTTTCATATTCTGGAGCATTCGGTCCTGTGCGGCTCGGATAAGTATCCGGTAAAGGAACCGTTTGTAGAGCTGCTGAAGGGCTCGATGAAAACATTTCTGAACGCCTTTACCTTTGGCGACAAGACGATGTATCCGGTGGCCAGCCGGAATGAACAGGACTTTGCCAACTTAATGGAGGTTTATCTGGACAGCGTGTTCCAGCCGAACATTTACAGCCAGCGGGAGATTTTTGAGCAGGAGGGCTGGCATTACGAGCTGCCGCGTTCCGGGGATGAGCTGATCTATAAGGGTGTCGTCTACAACGAGATGAAAGGCTCTTATTCCTCACCTGTCACGGTATTAATCGACCGGATCAAAAAGTCGCTCTACCCGGATACGGTATACCGTCATTCCTCCGGCGGAGATCCGGAACATATCCCTGCGTTGACCTATGAGCAGTTCCTGGAGGCGCACAGCCGTTATTACCACCCGTCCAACAGTTATTTCTATCTCTATGGAGACTTGAATATCGAAGCGAGGCTGCAATTCATCCACGAGGAATATCTCAGCCGCTATAACCGCAAGGATATCGATACGGGGATTGCCCTGCAGCAGCCGACAGGAATAACCGAGCTTACGGCGGAGTATCCCATTCTGGAGTCCGAAACCGCCGCTGATAAGACATACGTGAGTTTGAACTATGTAATCGGAACCTCCCTGGACCGGGAGCTAAATCTGGCCTTTGCCATTCTGAAAAGCATGCTGATGGACAGCAACGCCGCTCCGCTGAAACAGGCTCTGCTGGAGAGCGGACTCGGCAAGGATGTGGTCTCTTTCTATTCCGACAGTATGGTCCAGCCTATGCTTGGCATTGCCTTGACTCATTCTAATCCCTCCGCCAAAGAGGCCTTCGTGAATCTGGTCAGAACGACGTTAAGCCGCCTTGCCGCGGACGGCCTGGATGAGAAGCTGGTGCTGGCCGCGGTGAACAGCAAGGAATTTGAACTGCGGGAAGCAGACTTCAACCAGTACCCGAAGGGCCTGACCTATAATATGGAAGTGATGAAGGCCTGGCTGTACGATGGCTTGCCGTCCACGTATCTGGAGTATGAAGCTGCAATTTCGGCTATCCGCGAACAAAGTACAAACCGGTATTTCGAGCGGCTGATCGAGACCTATCTGCTGAATAGCGACCACTGCAGCGTCGTTGTCCTGAAGCCTTCCCAGACCCTTGCGGCAGACAAAGAGGCGGCTGCCCGCAGCCGTTTGGCTGAATATAAAGCCTCATTGACGCCGGTACAGCTCGAAGAGCTGGTGCTGAATACGCAGAAGCTGCTGGCCCGGCAGAACCGTCCGGATGCCGCGGAGGATCTGCAGAAGCTTCCGAAGCTGTCCCTTCAGGACATTGACCGCAGCGCTCCGCCTGGGGCACCCACCCAGGAGCATAGGCTGGATGGAATCACAGTGCTGCATCATGAAGCGGCTGCCGGAACCATCGCCTATATTAAACTGTATTGGGACACCCGGGTTCTGGCGGCAGAACAGCTTCCTTATCTGGAACTGCTGGCGAGGGTACTGGGGCAACTGGAGACTGCGGCCTACAGCATTGAAGAGCTGACCAGTGAAATCGGGATCACAACCGGCGGCATCCGCTTTCAGAATGAGATATTTGGGTCCGGCAAAGCTGGCGAAGGAAGCTACCAGCCCAAATTCAGCGCCCGCATCAAGGTCATGCAAGGCAACATCGGCGGTTCCCTGAAGCTGCTGCACGAGCTGCTCTACAATAGCAGCTTGAATAATTTATCCAAGCTGCAGGAGATTGTCCGCCGGGAAGCCTCCGGCATGGAAGCAATGCTGAACCAGAAAGGCAATGAAATCGCAGCCGGCCGGGTGCTCTCTTATTTCACGGATAGAGGGATGTATGAGGAGCAGCTCGGCGGTATGGCCTATTACCGCTTCATCAAAGAGCTGGCCGGCCGGATTGACCAGGAGGCTGATCAGCTGGCGGATATTCTGAAGGGAATCTGCGGGGTTCTGTTTAATACACAGAATGTAACACTGTCCGTAACCGGAACGCTGGATACGTATGCGGAATTCACTGCACACCTGGCGCAGCTGGATCTGCGGGACCAGCAGGTTAAGTTCTTGCCGCTGCTGCCTGCGCTGGACCAGGCGGGCAACGAAGGGTTCATGTCTGCCAGCCAGGTGCAGTATGTGGTCAAAGGATATGACTTCACGAAGCTGGGGTTTGCTTATTCCGGCAAGCTGCAGGTGCTCAAAAGAATCCTCAGCCTGACCTATCTGTGGAATGCTGTCCGGGTCAAGGGCGGAGCTTATGGCGGCAATCTCGTTCTGCGCAGAGACGGTGTGCTCCTGTTTACTTCTTACCGTGATCCGAATTTGCAGGAGACGCTGGAGATTTATGACCGGGCATATTTGTTTGCCGGAGAATTTGCAGCAGATGAAGAGGAGATGACGAAGGCGATCATCGGCACGCTGGCGATGGTTGACCAGCCGCTGAGTCCCGGCGCACAGGGCCGGCAGGCGGACAGGTATTATTTCGAGCAGATTACCGGTGCAGACCTGCAGCAGGAACGGAATGAAATTCTATCAACAACCTCCGAAGATATCAGGCAATATGCCGGCCTACTACAGGCAGTGACGCAGCAGAATTACTTCTGTGTGGTCGGTAACGAGTCGAAGCTGAAATCAGTCCGGGATCTTTTCGGCAGCCTGGAGGAACTGGTGAAGTAATTTAGTTTTTGAATATTTAACTATTTAGATTTAAAATATAAGGATTACGACTAGGCGTATGCTTTCGAAGCAAGTTTTGCGAAGGGGACTCCCATGGAGCAGATGCTAACATAACTTTTAGGAGGAACAACAAGTGGAACTTGGAATAAGCACCTTTGTCGAGACAACGCCTGATGTGAATACCGGTGAGACCCTGAGCCACGCGCAGCGGCTGCGTGAAGTGGTGGAGGAAATCGTGCTCGCGGATCAGGTGGGACTGGATGTATACGGCGTAGGTGAGCATCACCGGCCTGATTTTGCAGCTTCATCGCCTGCGGTTCTAATGGCTGCTGCTGCACCGCTGACGAACAGAATCCGCCTGACCAGTGCAGTCATGATTCTCTCGTCAGCTGATCCGGTGCGTGTATTTCAGGATTTCGCCACACTGGACGGGATTTCGAACGGCCGTGCCGAGATTATGGTGGGCCGTGGCTCGTTTGTGGAGTCGTTTCCGTTATTCGGCTATGATCTGAAGGATTATGAAGCACTGTTCGACGAGAAGCTGGATTTATTGCTGAAGCTCCGCGAGTCGGAGAAGGTGAGCTGGAGCGGGAAGCACCGTCCAGCGATACATAATCTGGGGATTTATCCGCGTCCGGAGCAGAATCCCCTGCCTGTCTGGATTGCGAGTGCGGGAAGTCCGGAGTCTGCGGTCCGTGCCGGCACACTGGGCTTGCCGTTTGCCCTGGCGATTATCGGCAATGTGAATCCTTCGGATTATGCTACGCATGTACGGCTGTACAAGGAAGCAGCGGCCAAGGCCGGGCATGATGTGTCACAGCTGCCGATTGCCTCGCACTCGCATGGCTTCATTGCGAAGAGCAATGAGCTGGCGCTAGAGAAGTTCTTCCCGTCCACTCACGCGCGGACGAATGTCCGGGCGGTGGAGAAGGGGCTGCCGCCTTATCACCGTGCGGATTATGATGCGGCGAGCAGCTTTGACGGAGCGTTATATGTCGGCGGTCCGGAGACGGTTGCCCGCAAAATCATCCACCTGTACCAGCACGTGGGGATTACGCGGTTCCTGCTGCATGTGCCGCACGGCTCCATGCCGCATGCGGAGGTCATGGAGGCGATCCGCCTCTTCGGAACTGAAGTGGCGCCAATTGTGCGGGCGGAAGCCGCGCGTTTGAAGAACGTATAGCTGCTGTTGCCGCGAGAAACTTCTCGTTGGTCGCAAAATCCTGCAAAAAGCACAACATTTTCTTCACTAACCGGTGCTAATATGGAATATGTTGTATGAAATACTGTATTACTCCTTCTCCAAGCGGTTTAGCGGGAGAATTCCTGTATTTCATACAACAATTCACCCGTAGCCCCAGGCATCTCAGACTCAAGTTGCAATCCTTACAACATTTTAGATTATTCCGTTCCGATGGACCTTTAGCAACGGGGCGGTTACTGCTTTGGGATTAGTCTTATGTTTGGCTTATTTAACCAAGAAACCCCGGGACATTAGTCCCGGGGTCTTCGTCTGCTAATCAAGCAACTCTATAGATTGGGTGGAAACTTAAGAGAAAAGGCAGAGCGGCGAGGCTTCAAGTTATGGAAGCCTCGTAGATCGCAAGGGTGGACGCAGCAAGTATGCTATTAAATTCATCATCACTCTGCTGATCGCTGAGTCCCTGGGACAGGGCGCGCGAGAAGCTGGCAATGAGTCCGTGCTGGCGGGCCAGCTTCTCATTCGCTTCTGCCTGGGTATAGCCCCCGGATAATGCCACGATGCGGACTACATGCGGGTCTGCAGCGAGTTCGCTGTACAGATTATCTTCGGTCGGAAGTGACAGCTTCAGCATGACCTTGACGCCCTCTTCCAGAGTGGATAATTGGGCGGCCAGTTCCCGCTTCAGCAGCTGCTCGGACGCTGCTTTGTCCGGGCTGAGAATGTCTACTTCCGGTTCGATGATCGGAACCAACCCGTAACCGGCGATTTGCTCCGCGACAGCAAACTGCTGTTCTACGATTTGCCGGATACCCTCCGCGTTAGCTTCATGGATCACTGAGCGCATCTTGGTGCCGAAGATGTTCCTCTTGACCGCCCGTTCCAGCAGGTCATCCAGACCGGGAATGGGCTTCATGAGCTGAACCCCATTTTCCTGCGTGGCCAGTCCCTGATCGATTTTCAAAAAAGGCACGATGCCTTTCTGTTCCCATAAATAATCGGCGGTTAATTGTCCGTCTATGAAACGGTCCATCGTGTTCTCAAAAAGAATAGCGCCGAGGATATGCTCCGAATTAAATGCGGGACTCTGAATAATGCGTGTTCTCATCCCGTGGACCATCGCGTACATCTCTTCGTCACCGGAGTAGCGGTCCTCCTTAATGCCGTATTGCAGCAGCGCTTTGGGTGTGCTTCCCCCGCTCTGATCCAGAGCAGCTATAAAGCCTTGGCCTGTGTGAATTCTGTCCAATTGTTTCGTATTCATGGATATTTGTCCTTCCCTTCTACGAAATGAAATGGTGACTCCATCTGTTTAGTATAGCACTTTTGATTAGGGGCATACATTTGAGCCGGCAGAGCTTTCCATTTGAGTTGAGAGATATGGTATGTTACCTTGTTCAATAGGATGGTATGATAGGAAGAGGGGGGAAAATAATTATGACAAATGAAACAACCAATGAGACAGCCAATGAGACCGCCAATGAGGCAACAAACGGGGAAGCAGAAGCTGCCGAGAAGGTCATGACCGAAGAGAAATGGAACGAGCTGCTGAAGGCTGTTTTTCATAACGGCATTGTAGCTCTAAAAATGAGTTTCAGTGAAGTGGAAGGCCAGGTTCTGAATTTGGATACTTACGGCCCGGTGTTTGTGTATCGTGTCAAGGACAGTGCCAACGATGATTATTACTGCGGGTTCTTCCTTCGTGAGTTGGCCGGCAGATTCCAGTCCGGAAGCAGTCCGGAAATCTGGATGGCCTCCTTCTTCCACGAATTGATGAAGACCAAGGGAGGCAACTCCTTGCCTAAGCCTCTTCCGAGTGAAGAGGAAGCCAAGGCCGTTGTTGATAATGTACTGGTTCCCATGTGCATTGCCGCTGTCCGTGAAGAATTCGCACCGGAGCAGGTTCATGCAGGCCTGGCCTTTAACCCGGAGCACGGACCGGTCTTTGAAGCAGGATTCCCTGCAATCACTGACGGGAACAACGTATGCGCGATTCCGCTTCATCTGTTGCTGACGCATTTACAGCTGAACCGCGATCCTTCGGAGCTGCTGCTGCAGGGCTTGTACAAAATCCGTGAAGAACACGGAATGGAGTAGAAATGCAGGTAAGAGCATAAGATAAGCACAGGCCGCTCCTCTATGGAGCGGTCTTTTGCTGCAAAGATAAGAGTACATAGGTTCCATACGATCACTTCTCCTTTCGTTTCTGCCGGGTTCGCTGAATTGTCAAAATTACAGTTCTTACCGGGAGTAAAAACGATATATATGGGTGTAGCGGATGAAGACGCTCTCAAATGCTATTTTCGAAACCGGTTGGGTTAGGTTTCAACTGCACGAACGTACGCGTGCATTGAAATAGGATGGGCAACCTTGAATAGCAAAGAGGAGGACAACGATGTTGAGAAGAGGAAAAGTCTTAAGTTTGTTTCTGCTGTTCACGCTTTTGATCGCACTGGTGCCTGCGGGGAATTCCAGCGCAGCATCAACCTGGAATCTGGCCTGGAGCGATGAGTTCGACGGCTCTTCCCTGAATACCGCCAACTGGACTGCCGAGACCGGCACCGGCAGCGGCGGCTGGGGAAACAATGAATTGCAATATTATACGAACCGGACACAGAATCTGCAGGTTACCGGCGGCAATCTTGTAATCACAGCGCAGAAGGAATCCTATGGCGGCATGAATTATACCTCAGCACGGATCAAGACGCAGGGCCTCAAGAATTTCACCTATGGCAAAATAGAAGCCAGAATCAAGCTGCCTTCCGGTCAGGGGTTATGGCCTGCATTCTGGATGCTGGGCTCCAATATCACCACGGCCGGCCTCCGGGGAAACGGATATAATGGAACGGGTGAATAATAACGCCTTCGTCAACGGTACAGTGCATTGGGATGCAGGCGGGCATGCCGAATACGGGCAGGTGTCCGGAAGTCTGGATTTCTCCCAGTATCATGTGTACAGCGTGGAGTGGGATTCGAAATATATCAAGTGGTTCGTTGACGGCAACCAGTTCAATCAATTCTATATTGAGAACGGAACAGGCAATACAGAGGAATTCCAGAAACCGTTCTTCCTGCTGCTGAACCTTGCGGTAGGCGGCAATTGGCCGGGCGCACCGAACAGTGCTACCAGCTTCCCGGCACAAATGCTGGTTGACTATGTGCGTGTGTATCAGGCAGGCGCTCCATCGACCGGTATTGTCAGCGGCGGAGTATACACATTAATGTCCAAAGTAAGCGGCAAAGTGCTGGATGTGAAGGATGTCTCCACGGCAGACGGGGCCAAAATGCACCAGTGGACTAATTATACTGCCAGCAACCAGCAGTTCAGAGTGGAGAGCACAGGGGATGGCTTCTACAAGCTTACTGCGATGCATAGCGGTAAGGTGCTGGATGTTCCGAATGCCTCCACTGCAAGCGGCGTCCAGCTGCAGCAGGCCAATGACAATGGCAGCAATGCCCAGCGCTGGAGCATCATCGATGTAGGTGGCGGTTACTATAAGCTTATATCCAAAGCGAGCGGGCTGGCTATGGATGTCTCCTCGTCCTCTACAGCGGATGGTGCGGTAGTGCAGCAATGGACCGACAACGGAACAGATGCCCAGAAGTGGCTGCTCACCAAGATTAACTAGGGAAGCCTCACTCTAACTCTAACTCTTATAGCATCTTCCCGCTCATCAGACCGGGATGCGAATGGGACTGTTTATAGATAGGGACGAAAGACCGCGGAAGCTGCGGTCTTTCGTGCTTGTACGTGCTTATATTAGAATAATATTATTCAAAGCGGATGTTCTTGCTGAAGCGGACTGGGTTCCAGCTTGATCCAGCTCCAGCCGGCAGAATAGTCATACCCTAAATATTCATTGATGTGATAATGCTTATTGTAAGCGTTATTATATGGTGGGATAAATGGAATATTGGAGGCGATTTATGCAAAGCCGCGGAAATGCCAGGTCTAACCTAATGATGCTGATAATACTAATCATGCTAATATGCTGTATGTCCCTTGTGAGTTGTTCTTCCGGTACAGATTCAGCGGCTGTCCAGACAGCTTCCCCGGAAGCGTCCTCAGCCGCAACTGAAGGGAATGCGTCAGCAGCACCGCTGCAGAGCCCCGGAATTCAAAATTTAACGTTCCACAGTGAGGCGCTGGATCGGGAGATGCGGCTCAGTATTTACCTGCCCGAAGGCTACAGTGCGAAGCAGCATTACCCGGTCCTCTATTTCATCCACGGCTACGGCGGCAAAGAAACGGATATGATCGCCGGGCTGGGGCTGCATCTCAATGCAGACAGGCTGATTGAAGCAGGTCAGATCAATCCGCTCATTATCGTCTCCCCGCAGATGGATAACAGCTATGGGCTGAACTCTTCTCCTGCATATGCACCGAATGATCCTGGTGCCCCCCTGACGACCTCTAACGGGATGTATGAAGATTATCTAGTGAAGGATGTTGTGAATTATGTGGATTCGCATTTCAGCACGTTAGCCGAGCGGGATTCGCGCTATATTGGCGGCATCTCAATGGGCGGCTTTGTAAGCCTGCATGCCGCGCTGCTGCACAGCGATGTCTTCAGCAGGGCAGGCGGGCATAGTCCGGCGCTGTTTCTGGATGACTGGTCTTCGGTCGGCGGTGAATACGGCCTGATCAGATTCCTGTATCCGACAGAAGCAGAGCGGCAGGAGCGTGATCCGCTTATTTTGGCGAAGGATAGGGAGTTAAGGGATCTGGCAGTATACCTGGATTGCGGGGAAGAGGACAACTACCGGTTCTATGAAGGTGCAGAGCAATTATATACACTGCTTAAGGATAAGGGGGTGCCGGTTGAATATCACCTGAGAGCAGGGGAACATGATGGGGAGTACTGGAGAGCCCACTTGGATGAGTATTTGATTTTTTATGCCGGAAGGACTAACTGACGATGATGCTTACGAATTATAAATTGAATTTTGAAAAGCTATGTGCTACATATAACTTGGGGTCACTGCGCACTGAGCCGGAGCGGATCTTCGGCGGGTTCCTGCACCGGATGTACCGGATGACCACGGATCAGGCAGAGTACGCAGTGAAAGCGCTGAATCCGCAGATTATGCTCCGGGAATCAGTGATGAACAACCTGACAGCCGCCGAGAAGGCCGCGGAGCTCGCAAGCAGACATGGAATAAATGCTCTCCCGGCTCTGCTGCATGAGGGGAGCTGTATGCATGAAGTGGACGGGCAGTATTATCTGCTGTTTCCATGGATTGAAGGCCGCTCTATATCTGCAGGCAACGCGGGGCTGGAGCACTGCGTTACTATGGGGGAAGCTCTCGCGGCTATACATGCCACGGACTTCTCTCCGCTCCATAATGAGCTCCATAGGGATAGCACAGCGGAACAATTGCAGACCGATTGGAAAGGGTATGCCGTACAAGGTCAGGCGATGGATCTTCCATGGTCCGCTTCCCTTATGGCTGCTCTGGACAAGCTCTACCGCTATGAGGAGCTGGTGAATGCTGCTATGCCGATCCTTAATGGCAACAGGATTATCAGCCACCGGGATCTGGACCTGAAGAATGTGCTGTGGGATCATGACGGCCGGCCCGTTATTATTGACTGGGAGGCTGCGGGCTGGATCAACCCGGCGCAGGAGCTGGTTGAAGTGGCACTCTATTGGTCAGACTTTGAGAGTGGTCACATCCGCAAGGAGGCCTTCTGTGCGCTGATTCAGGCTTACCGTAATCATGGGGGAGGGACACGTGACCCCTGGCCGGAGGTGCTAAACAGCGGTTACCACGGGAAGCTGGGCTGGATGGATTACAGCATCCGGCGGTCGCTGGGGCTGGAAGGCCCGGATGAAGCGGAGCGGGAGCTTGGGACAAGCCAGGTGCTGCCTACGCTGCAAGCGCTGAAGGATTACGACGCGTTCATTCCGCTTTGCCTGCAATGGCTTACGAACTTAAGTATGAAATAGAAGGAGTTGGGCCCCGATGGAAGAGAATAAAGTCACCTATGAATCTGTCGATCAATATATTTCGGCCTATGCACCAGAGGTCCAGGAGATTCTGCAGACCTTGCGCAAGGTCATCCGGGAGGCAGCGCCAGAGGCAGAAGAGAAGATCAGCTATCAGATGCCGACCTTCTTCCTGCATAAGAATCTGGTGCATTTCGCCGCATTCAAGAATCACATTGGATTCTATCCGGCACCGCAGGGAATTGAAGCGTTCAAAGAGGAACTTGCGAAATATAAAGGGGCCAAAGGCTCTGTGCAATTTCCGATTCATGAGCCGCTTCCCTATGAACTCATTACGAGGATCGTTAAATTCAGAGTGGAAGAGAATCAGCAGCAGGCAGCGGGTAAGGCGAAGAAGAAGAAATAAGTGCTTATGGCAGACCGGGAGGCAGAGAGGTTAGCAAGCTATGTTTATTACCACAATCAGCTGCAGGAGGAACAGGCTCTTCATGGACCGAACAGAATAATTATCCTATACGAACTGGTAAAGTAAAGTCCGGGCCCGCTGAAACATCGGGGATTTGTATTTTCCGGGAATGCACAACGAGCCTTGGAAGTGATTCCAGAGGCTCGTTTTTAGCATCTTTTATTTAAGTTAATTGTTCAGTAGCCTTGCTGTCATAGGGGATTCCCTGCTTACAGCGACTTATCATCAATGCTGTTCAGCCAGCTCTCAATATCCCCGATGACGGAGCTGACGCAGCCGTCCTCGAACGGTGAGATCAGTCCGGCAAGCTCTACCAGCTTCGTGAAAGACTGGCTTCCTCCAGCCTGGCAGAGGCGCAGATAATCCGACCATGCGGATGTGAAATCCTCATTCGAGCGTTTCCAGAACTGGAAGGCGCAGAGCTGGGCCAGCGTATAGTCAATATAGTAGAACGGGGAACGGTAGATATGCGCCTGCTTTTGCCAGAAGCCGCCCTGCTCCAGATAGACGTTGCCGTCATAATCGCGGTGGGGCAGATATTTCTGCTCAATTTCCCGCCAGGCCTGCTTACGTTCAGCCGGAGTCGCCTCCGGGTGCTCATAGACAAAATGCTGGAATTCATCGACAGAGACACCATAAGGAATAAACAACAGACTCTCTGCCAGGTGGTTGAAGCGGTATTTGTCCGCATCCTGTTCGAAGAACTGGTCCATCCACGGCCAAGCGAAGAATTCCATACTCATCGAGTGGATTTCTGCAGCTTCAAAGGTTGGGAAGGCATATTCCGGAACGCCGGAGTTGCGGCTGGAATATACCTGGAAGGCGTGTCCCACTTCATGGGTCAGCACATCAATATCCGCTGAGGTTCCATTGAAATTGGAGAAAATAAACGGTGCCTGATAGTCGCTGAAGTAGGTACAGTAACCGCCGAATTGCTTGCCCTTCTTGCTTACCAGATCCATCAGCCCATTGTCCAGCATGAAGGTGAAGAACTCATCGGTTTCCGGTGACAGCTCCTTGTACATCTTCGCTCCGTTAGCCACAATCCAGTCAGCATCGCCCTTGGGTGTAGCATTCCCGGAATTGAAGCTAATGCCCTCATCGTAAAATTTCAATTCATCCAGACCCAGACGCTCCTTCTGGCGCTGCTTCAGCTTCGTTGCAAGAGGAACGATATTCTCAAGCACCTGCTTGCGGAAATTAGCAACCATCCCGGCATTGTAATCCGTACGCATCATCCGTTCATACCCTAGCTCCACAAAGCTGCTGTATCCAAGCTTGGCAGCTATGCTGGCCCGTACCTTGACGAGCTCATCATAAATCCGGTCGAGCTCCGGTTCATGCTCTGACATGAAGGCATATCTGGCTTCAAAAGCTCCCTGGCGCACAGAACGGTCAGTCGATGAATCATAGGGGATCAGCTGGGCCAGGGTACGCTCTTCACCGTCAAATCTAATTTTGGCTGAGGCGATCAATTGGGCGTATTCGGAGGACAGCTTGTTCTCAAGCTGTAAGTCTCCAATAACTTCAGGGCTGAAGGTACGCAAGGAAATTTCGGCCAAGCTTAGCAGCTGCGTTCCCCATTCCTGTTCAAACTCGGCTCTGTACTTGGAATTTACAAGGGCTCTGTAATAATCCGTTATGTACTCCTGGACCACGGGACCGATCTCGTCCATGTAATCCTGTTCAGCCTTGTAGAACTCATCCTCGGTATTAATCGAGTGGCGGACGCTGACCAGTGTCTCCATCGTACCGAATTTGCTGCGGAGCTCATTCATGGCGGCAACCGCGGCCTTCTGCTCCTCCAGACTGCCATTCTCCAGGCCTTTCAGCAAGGTTGTGAAATCGGTCTTAAATTGCTCCACATCCGGACGTTCATAACGGTATTCTGAGAATTTCATTGGATTATCAGCACCCTTTCTTTACCATATAAACCCCATTATATAATCGACTCCCGCAAAAAACCAACTTTTAGACAGTAAAGTTTAATTATACTTAATTTCTCAAGGCGAAAGGACAGTGAAACTTCCACGTTGTGTTGCGGCTAGTATTATTTTAGAATAGTAATGATCTGCATCCATAAAATGTAACTGTATACGGCGGCATTCAGCGCTGCCCTGGGAGGTGAAGGCCCATGTTTAGAATGAACCAGTATGTGAACGGCACGCTCCATGCAAAGCCTGTGGAATAACTAAGGCGAAAGCTTGGCATGGAGCGGATAGTATTCGCCTGTAGTAACAGATAGGTACAGTTATTCATACAGGCTTTGCCCTTAAAGATCAATTTATTTTAAGGAGCGGGCCAAAGATGAAATGTGTAAATGCAGCGGCGTTATTGCCAGACCACCTGCTAAAGGAGATTCAGCAATATATTCACGGGGAAGCCTTGTATATCCCCACCCGTCCGAGCAGCCGCAGAAAATGGGGCGAAAGCTCCGGGGCAAGAGGGTTCTACAGACTCCGGAACAATGAGATACGCAAATGTTTCCATGATGGTGCGGACATGAACCAGTTGTGTGAGCAATATGGATTATCCATAGACAGCATCCGTAAAATTGTATATTCCAAGAACCCGCAGAGCTGATCTGCGGGTTCTTGCTGTGAGATAAAACAATTCTAGAAAAGCTTGGTATATAATGTCCTCTGCCTGTTCCGTAGAATGAAGGTATGACAGAGCCTCTGGAGGATGAAATGACTAAGAGAGCAGGTAGAGCAGAATATAGACCCTATACTCCGCAAGATATGATGAAGGTGCGGGAGTATATTTCGCGGGTCTACTCCAGGCTGAAACGGCCGAACAGCTGGTCCATTGCCCGCTGGGAATTTGAAATATTCTTTATTCAGAAGAGAGCGGGCATGTTGCCCGGCTGGGAGCAGCATATAGGACTGTGGGAAGATGAGGGGGGTGAGCTGGCCGCCGTTGTCTGCCGTGACGGGGACTACTATTTTCAGCTGGATACGCTGGAGCCGCAGGAGGAGTTGCTGGGCGAAATGTTCGGATTCATAGAAAAGAGTTCCAGTCCGCACAGCCCTAAGCTGGCCATTCCGAAATTCATGCCCGCGCTGGAAGCGATGGCGCGCCGCCGGGGATATAAGCTGCTGCGCAATGAAAGTGATACTATCATTTCGGTCGTGCTGGATCAGGAATTCCGGGCAGACCTTCCCCATGGATTCACCCTTTGCTGCGGGGATGAAGTCAGTGACCATGCGAAGGCGCAGGGGCATATTATGGCTTTTGACTATGCAGGCACGAAGAAAGCAGAGCAGACGCTGCAGCATTATGGCGGACTTCGTGAAGCACCGGGGTACCGCCCCGGGCTGGATCTGTCGCTGGTGAACGCTGCGGGAGAGGTCGTGGCCTTCTGCAATATTTTTGTGGATGAAGCGAATAGGATCGGCATGCTCGAACCGGTTGGAACACATGTGAATTACAGAAGACAGGGGCTGGGCAGGGCCGTGATATATGAAGGCCTGAACCGCCTGCGGACGCTGGGCATGGTCAAAGCTTATACGGGTCCTATGCAGCCCTTTTACCGGAGGATTGGCTTTGCGCAGGAGGCAGAGATGACCATCTGGGAGAAAGAACGCGGGTGAAAATGCGGGAATGAAATAGCGGGAATGAAAATACAGGATTGAAATTAGGGAGAATAGTGTGGACTCTCCTCATATATAGAGAGTACGGTAGTTGAATTTGTACAATGGCGGAAAGCCGCGGAGAGTCGCGGACTGAGATTCGGTTATTTTGGATTTATGGACGGTTTTGGATAGTTCGCGGACTGAAAATCCGTTATTTCTGCTCGGAGGGGTGTTTTGGAGTGATTTAGGAGCAAATAGAGGAATCTCAGTCCGCGAGCCATTGGAAAAGCCCCACTTTCAGCAAAATAAGCGCATCTCAGTCCGCTTCATTGGAGTGGTGTACCTAAAGTGCAGGCGCTGCTCAACAGTTATTCGATTGCGGCTCGGGAATTTCTTGCCTATTACTCGAGTGTTACCTCATTACTAGATACCCTAGTTACTACTAGTTACTACTAGTTGTACCCATTGCATAGTCGTATCCATTGCGGCTCGGTGCTCTCCTGCGCTTGCAGGTGATTCACTCCGTTACAGCCGAAGCTTGTAAGTCCGCGCCCGATGGGAACCACTCGCGACATCCAGGATCTGCAGATCAACGAGATCATGAAGAATGCGTCTGGACTGACGGTCGCATATCTTGAGGTGCCGGGCAAGCTCCAGCGGAGTCAGCGGCCGCAGCATACGCCGGGCCAGGCGGACGGTCTCTGCCTCCAGCCAGGATAAGGATGCAGATACGTCCGTGGCTATGAATCTGCCAATAAAAGCGAGCACCAGCTGCTGGCATAGCTGAGGTTCTTCCGTGATGGACGGGTAAGCGATCGGCAGAAAGGTCCAGCCATCCAGTGCGAGTAAACAATGCCGTCTGCACAAGTCTTTGAATCTTCTGACATCCAGATCTCTGGCATGAGGGCCGAAGCCCTGGATCTCGATTCCGCCTTTTGCTCCACCGGGCATATACGCCAGATCCAAATAGCGGTAGCCGTTATTGAAATCCCGGACCTCCCATTCCGGAAAGAGATGATTGAAATTTCCGATAGCGGGAAACCAGACAGAGCGAAGAAATTCTCTGGTTCCGTGCCCTAGACCTTTTTGGAGCAGCTCCAAGCGAATTGCACCTGTCTCCGCATGAATCTGTTCCTGCAGCCATTCATCATAGTACTGTTCAAATCTCGACATTGCCGCATCTCCCTTGCGAGTAGTTTGACCCTTGAGCTGACCTGATACGATCCGATCCAATCCAATCCCGATACAAGAAAAGCCGCCGCAATACAACGTATCTGGAAGGTTAGCTCCAGACAAACGTTCTATTGCGGCGGCGTGTGCTTCACGACCTATACCGGTTATTATACCGTATTACCGCACAGCAAGGGTATCTTATTTCACATCGAAACACTCCCCATATTCAGGCCAGAAAGCGACTTGGATCATACTTGATCTGCCATTGATGTGATAAGGTGGGAAATCAGGGCTTGGTAAATACTGAGGAGGATTCAAGATTGAAGAAACACAGAGGTAAGCGAAGAATAGCTTTGCGGATATTATGGTTTGGCCTGCTGCTAATCGTCCTGCTCGTAGGAGGCGGATTAGTCTTCCCGACATGGACTCCAGGCATCAAAGGCGGCAACAGCGTAAGCATCCTTAAGCAGATAACTATTAACGGCACGAAGCAGGAAGTGATGATCCGGGGGAAGGACCGGAGCAATCCGCTGGTGATTTTTGTGCATGGCGGGCCAGGGGTCCCTGAGACTCCGTATGTACGGAAATATCAGGATCTGCTGGAGCAGAATTTCACCGTAGTTCAGTATGACCAGAGGGGCAGCGGGAAGTCCTATCATTTCTCAGAAGACTATTCGAATCTGTCGTCAGAAATGCTGGCAGATGATTTATTGGCGCTGACGGATTATCTTGAGCAGGAGTTCAACCAGAAGAAAGTGCTGCTGATCGGCCACTCCTATGGTACATACATAGCCACACAGGCGGCAAGCAAGGCACCGGACAAGTTCAGTGCCTATATCGGAATCGGCCAGACGGCCAATTGGGTTAACAGCAAGCTGGAGAGTCTGCAATTCATGATTGCTCAGGCGGGGCTTGCCGGTAATGACGCAGAGGCGGAAGAACTGGAGCTGCTAAGGGAACCGATTACTGAAGGAGGACAGATTACCCCCCGGGATAAAATCCGCGAATACGGCGGTTCAGCAAGGCTGATTAACGATAATGCGGATATCTTCCAGGGATTGCTGTTCGGTACAGAGTATAATTTGCTTGATGCCATTCGATTCTTCAAGGGGAATTCGATGTCGGAGCTTAACCTGCAGGCAGAGTTAACAGAGCATGATATCACGGAGCTGGTGGATCAGATTGATATTCCCGTATATTTCGTGATGGGGCAATTCGATCTGATGACCTCGGTGAATGAAGCTCGTAAATACCTGGACGAGCTGGAGGCGCCGCATAAGGAGTTCGTGGTGTTCGACCAGTCGGCGCATTATCCGCAGTTCGAAGAGAAAGAGAAGTTTGCACAGTGGCTGAACGAGACATGGGCTAAATTACCGCAATAGCGCACGTTCTCTGGGCGGCACACTAGCGATTGCAGCGGAAGCTGAGAAGAAAACGGCGTACTATCCTAATCCAAAGGACGGTGCTGCCGTTTCTTTTTGTATACAGTATCCTGACCTGCTGAAATTGCAGCTTGAAGCCGCTGTAGCGCAGCTTGCGCAAAGGCCATTGTATAAGTCTTTTGGCAAAAATATACTGTAACTGTAAGGAGAAGCGCAGGAGGCGATGGGCGATGAAAATTACAATTGAGAACGTTCCGGAGGGCGGTGAGCCTGAAATTATTCTAAGGTGCAACGACCCGGATGAATCTTTGCTCAGGTTAATCTACTCCGTGAACTCCAGCTCCAGAAAGCTGATCGGGATGACCGAGTTGCAGCTGCATATCATTAGTCCAAGGGATGTGTATTACTTCGAGGCGGTGGATCATAAGGTGTTCATTTATTGCCACGAGAAGGTGTATGAATCCCGTCTTAAGCTGTATGAGCTGGAAATGGATTTCGAGCATGGCGACTTTTTCAGAGCATCCAAATCGACCATCCTGAATATTGCCAAAATCAAATCACTGAGTCCGGTACTCTATGGCAGATACGAAGCGCTGCTGCAAAACGGTGAAAAGGTCTATATCTCCAGACAGTATGTTCCTGTGCTTAAACAAAAATTAGGGCTGTAACGGATGATTCGTGCTGGAAGAAATGAACTGCTTAATATTCGGGAGGGAATATCATGATTACAACCGGTAAATATATATCTTTTTTCGTGAAAGATCTGTTAAAGGCCTGCGGCTTTTTGACGGTACTTGCGGCGGTTGTGCTGGCTCTGAGTTCTACGGAGACGATCAACGGCTCGCTGTTTATGCAGCTGTTCCTGGGGGCCTTGGCATTTACTTGCTTCCGCTATGCACTGGTGAATACCTATGAGGTTGATAAAAAAGTACAGACAATCAGCTTCTACATTTGTTTTATCCTCGCCGATGTTTTTGTGATTCTATGGCTGTGGCTGTTCGCTACAGGTCCCCGGCTGCTCGATAACGGAGTACTGGTGCCGTTCGTCATCGTAATTCTCGTAGTCAAAACCATGGTTTACACAATGATGCACATTGACGGTAAAAGGGAAGCCAAGCAGCTGAACCAGAAGCTGGAGGAGTATAAGAAGGACGGGGATAAATAAGCAGTAAGCAGTTAGCAGTTAGCCTCCGCAAGTGCAGCCTTATAAGCGAATGTTCGAAAGCCGCCTTGGTGCCGGATCTGCCTGGGAGGCTTTTTATTTGGTTTATTTTATTTAGAAAACATACAAAAATCCTGTTACCATTCTGCTAGTTAAGCGTAACTAAGACGGTGTTATACATAATCTTCCATGGAGCTGATATCATGCTGCTTAACAACTCATCACTGATAGAGATGATGAATGGTACGGATGAACCAGAAATCCGGCTTGAGAAATCGCTTAATTTGTACCTGGAGCGGTTCGGACAGCTCGAGCCGGAGATCCGCGCTTTTGTTCCTGAAGCGGATGTTGAACAACGTCTTCGGCGGGAAAAAGCGCTGCTGCTGCATACTTATAGCGAAGCGGACTGCAAACCGGCCTTATTCGGCGTTCCTGTGGCGGTTAAGGACTTGCTGCATGTGGAGGGACTGCCTACCCGGGCCGGTTCGCAGCTACCCGCGGATCTGTTGACCGGACCAGAGGGCTCTTTGGTCCTAAGACTCCGCTTCCTAGGCGCGCTGATTGCCGGGAAGACAGTTACCGAGGAATTTGCCTATAACGGGCCTATTGCAACGCGTAATCCGCATAACACCGCGCATACTCCCGGCGGGTCAAGTGCAGGCTCAGCCGCTGCGGTTGCTGCGGGAATCTGCCCGCTGGCGGTTGGTACCCAGACACTGCGCTCAGTCATCGCTCCTGCATCCTTCTGCGGCGTGGTCGGATTCAAGCCGAGCTATGGCCGGGTTCAGCTGGACGGGGTGCTGCTGCTCTCGCCTTCTTTTGATACCATCGGGTTCTTCACCCAAGATTTGCCTGGTATGGAGGCCGCCGCAGCTCTGCTTGTACCGGGTTGGGAAGCCATTCCCGCTATATCTGACCGCAAGCCGGTCCTCGGCGTTCCCGCCGGGGTGTACATGGAATTAATGAGTCCGGAAGTAAAAGCTGTCTTCATCGCTCAGATAGGGATACTCGAACAGCTGGGCTACCAAGTCCGCCACGTGGATATGCCCTGGAAGGATGAATTCATCTATGGAGATGCCATGATTCGGTTTATCGAGGGAGAGCTGGCGCGGGAGCATGAACATTGGTTCGCGGAGCATAGGGAAGAATACGGCCTCCCGGTTCAGGAGGCCATTCTTAGAGGCCGGCAGATTCCGGATGAGGAGCTGGTGCAGTACCGGGGACAGCAGATGATTCTGCGGCGTGATCTGAAGGAACTTATGGTTCAGGAGGGCATCGACCTGTGGGTGTCGCCGGCCCAAGGAGGCACGGCGCCCAAGGTAGAGGAGAACAATACAGGCTGGGCAGGAATGCCTGCCATCTGGGGATTCGCCGGGGTGCCGTCAATCAGCTTGCCGGCTGCAACGATCGGGAATATGCCGCTCGGCTTCCAGTGCATCGGCACCTACGGGGAGGACGAGACACTGCTGGCTTGGGCGCGGGAGCTCTGGCCTCACTTATGCACAAGCGCATAAGCCTCCAGCAATTTCTCCACAGGGATATTCATTAATCCGCAGGCCGGGGATTTCAGATTGAGGTAACTCTGCATTCGAGTTGTAATCCGTACAATATTTAGCACCTCCCGTTTAACCGCGGGCCATTCGCTGTTGCTTTGGGATAAAAAATGCCCTTAAGCAAAAAGGAAGCGGGCTGATCCCCTTATGCTTAAGGGCTGCTTCCGTTATGCTTAAGGGCTGCTTACATCACACTTAAGGGCTGCTTCTACTTGCCGGTAGGCTTAGAGGCGCAGCGCTTCAGGAAGCGCACATCGATCTCGCCGCTGCCTGCAGTATTGGGCTTCAGGCCAAGGGAGAAGGCGTTCCGCTTCAGCAGGCACTTCACCTGGCCGGGCGTCAGGCAAGGGCGGAGCTGCAGCAGCTGTGCAGCTGCACCGGACACGATCGGCGTGGAGATGCTGGTACCGGACAGCTTGAAATACTTCCTGCCAACCTTATTTCCCGGCAGTTCGCGGACCAGCTGGGAGCCGGGTGCGCGCAGTGAGATCACCGAATCGCCGGGGGCAACAAGATCGGGCTTCACTTTACCGCCGGGAGCAGGTCCGCGGCTGGAGTAGACGGCGATACGGTCGTCCTTTTGCGTCACCGTCCGGCGGTCATTCACGGCTCCGACGGTGATGGCGGAGGGACTGATACCGGGCGACTCAACCGTTCTGCGCCCGGGTCCGCTGTTGCCGGCGGCGATAACTACAGTGAGTCCGGCTTTGACGGCTTTCTCAACCGCCTGGACAAGGATATCGTCCTTGGCAGAAGGGCTCACCGGTCCGCCGAAGGACATGGACAGGATGCGCAGCTTCAGCTTTTTGCGCCGGGCAATGCACCATTCAATGGCTTTAATGATGGTGGAGTCATAACCGTCGCCGTTTTTGTCCAGTACCTTAATTCCGACGATCCCTGCTTCAGGTGCCGGCCCTCTGTATTTACCTTTGCTGGACCAGCCGTTCCCTGCGGCATCGCCGGTAATATGTGTGCCGTGCCCGTTATCGTCATACGGACACTTCCGGTGATTGATATAATCCTTGAAGGCTATAATCCGGTTCACAGGCCGGGTCAGATCGGGATGCGGATACACACCGGTATCGAGCACGGCGATATTGACGCCTTTGCCGGTAAGCCCTCTTGTACGCTGAACGGCGGTGGCACCAATGGACGGAGTAGCGACATTTAAGGTGGTTTTTTTGATGCCATCGAGATAGACCTTATGCACCCCGTTCCAGCAGCATACCTGCTCCAGACATTTCAGCGTAATACGTGAGGCAACCGCGCGGTGCAGGGGCAACAGATGTTTAACCGGAAAAGCGTGTGTCCCCAGATGCTTCTGAAGAGCCTTCATTCTCTCTGGAGTCAGCGGATGCTTGAACTGTATAATGACCGGAAGGGCAGCCGGTTTCACGGTGGATGTATAGGACTTGCGGATCTTTTGCTTCAGCGGACGGTTAAGCTTGGCGGTATGATGCTGAACCCATAACTTATCAGTCATTAATGTGATCACCTCTATGGAAGCATAGTATGCGGCCGGGTGATCAGTGGGTACGAATCTATGAATATAGGACACTGCTACATTTCTATGAATATCAGGCAATAACACGTGTCGGCCGGTTCTTCAGTTGCATTTACTACTGTATTCCAACAGAAAGTGGTGAAGCAATTGAAAGAATCAGAGAAGAAAGCATTAATGGCAAAACGTCTCCTTATAGCCAAAAAAGCAAAAGCATCGGCGGTAGTAAGACCTAAGAGACGGCGGATCAAACAGGTTCTCAGCAATTTCATCGTGCTCGCAGTAAACAACAACAATGTCCCTTATGAAACGCAAGGCTGGACGGCTACGTTGACCAGAAGCTCTGGTACCGTTACCACGGCACAGTTTGATGAATTCGGTGTAGCGCAATTTAACACAATCAGCACTCTGACAACTATCAGCTACACCCTTAGAATTATTGACGCGGATAATGTTCAGCGTACTCAGAAATTCGTCCCTGCCAACCGTGAGTTCTTTGTAGCCCGTTTCTAAGACAACAGCGCGCCTCCGGTCAATTCGGAGGCGCGCTGTTATTTCGTGCGTACTCATGGACATGTTTCCTTGAACCCTTCGGCGAAATGTGAAATTATAGAAATATTGAACTCATCATACATAGCAGAGGGGAGTCACAAATGAACAGCTATTTTATTCATAATGAATCATTGGCGCTGCATGTGCTGGAGAGTGGAGAGAAGAATGCTGAACTGCCGTCGCTATTAGTGGTCTGTGGATTGTGGGAACCTGCGGAGCGGGCGATTCCGCTTCTGTCCCATTTGCAGGGTCATATAGTTGCATTTAGCTTCCGCGGCCGCGGCTTAAGCTCTACACCGGATTCTGGTTATGATCTGGAAGATCATCTGTCCGATATTGAGACTGTAGTTAATTATTGCGGGCTCGCACAATATATTGTGCTGGGCTTCTCACGCGGAGCAGCCTATTCCCTTGCCTGGAGTCTGAGGCATCAGGATCAGGTGAGGGGCCTTATCCTGGTTGATCAACCGCCGGTTCACAGGGCCATGTCTCTTGAAACAGTGGAGTTCTGGAGCAGCCTTGTCTATCAGCAGGTGCCTCTTCTGAACTATATTCGCCGGGAAGCCTTGCAGGGAATGGGGCGGGAAGCCCGTGAGGTGGACTTCTCGGAACAACTGCCGCAGCTTGCAATTCCCGTCACGCTGTTTGCCGGCAGGAATCCGGATTCTATGATCTCATCGGATATATCAGATGAAGTACTGGAGAAGTATCGTACATTGGTGCCCTGCTTCACTGTAGTTGAGTTTGCACTGTCGGGACATATGATACCGGATGAAGAACAGGCGAAGTATATAGCTGAGGTTAAGAGATGGATGTCTGAGACTTTTCGCTAAGAGGAGGTAAGTCTATGTATCACTGGATTCAGAATCATACGAGACTTGAGTATATCACGGAGCTGGAGCCTTTCGACTTCAGCTCCCTGCGGGCGCCGGAGAGTATTCACAGAATGGAGCCGCAGGAGCAGCCTGTTGAAATGACTGCACTGGCGCAATATTTCATTGCTGCAAGTGTCTGGCTGTCAGAGGATATGTATACATCTATTCCTCTGCGGAACGAAGAAGCCGTGAAACGGGTGCTGGAAGAAGTAAGCCCGCATTATGCCGAAGCCCGGCAGTATGCTATTCCTGGAAGGGGAGATGAAATGGTTCTCCGGAAGCTGAAGCCAGCTTCGCGAGACCTATTCTTGGCTACAACGACATGCGTTATGCCTCCGATGAAAGACTTATACCGCCACCATGATACCAGTGGATGGCGAAACGGCGTTAAACGGGCAGTCGTGAATTATCCGGTTAACAGTAAGGCCTTAGTACCCTACGAAGCAGAGGGGATAAGGGAACTGCAGGAGTTGCTGCGGAAACTTTATCTTGAACCGCCGGGTGACGACCTTGGGTGGGTACCACTGGGCTGGAAGTTTGAGGATTCCCTTAAGGATTCCCTGATGCTGCGTTTCCTGGCCGGATTCGCGCCGCATCTGACGCTCGCCGTGGACGCCGGCACCCTGGAAGTCATTAGCATTCATCTATCCCAGGAGGAATTCAGCCGTCCGGTTCTGCTGCGCTCAGGGTGGCCTAAGCCGCCGCGCAGGAACGGGGATTATCTGTATTTGGATCTCGGCAGGAAGCTCGTATATGTAGTCGATCTGAGCAAGCAGGACAAGCTTGAGACCTGGGCTGATCTGCATGAAGAGGCCCGCGTTTACCTAATGCGGCCGTACGGGGATTTCGCACAATTCGATCATCTTTCCGCAGAGCCGAAACCGGCCGGTGTAGGCTTATTCTTTGATACCCATACGATTGGCAGAATGCTGGAGACTATCAACCTTGAGCTGGAGTCTTTTTGAAATAATAAATACTGTAGAGGATCAGCGGAATGACCAGGAAGTTGGCCAGCTGGATATAGAGCAGATAGTCGAGCAGCTTGAACATATCGAACAAATCCCGCGAGAACAGGTACGAGAAAAGGATCGTCAGCGCGCAGATATAATGCTCCTTGAACCTGATTTTGAGGCCCGACAGCCGGATCAGCTCCATCAAAGCAAAGAAGCAGACGATATAACGGATGAACCAGCCGGCGACCACCTGCAGCATAACGAATAATTCACCAGCCTCCAGGAAGCCAAAAGCACTGATAATCTGGGTCTGTGTCAGCTTGGGGAACAGTAGATTGACTGCCCGGTCCGGCCCGAAGGTAGTAATGACACCAAGCATCGAGAAGATCTGCATCTGGATAATGAACAGCAGGGCAATCGAAGTATGCAGGAGCAGCTTGGATTTGTCCCGCACACTGTCCAGGTAAGGGATCATAATGGTGACACAGCTCAGTGCGCCGAGAATCTTCAGGGTGCTCAGCAGCAGTGCAGGGGTAACTCCATGCTCCAGAATCGGATAGATATACTTCATGTCCTTGTATTTATGAGTCAGGAAGGCGAGCAGCATACCGGACAGGCTGATGAAGAAGATCACCACAATGGTCGTAATCGTTACGGAAGCAATCCCTTTTTTGACTACATAGACCGTGGCTACCGCAGTGACCAATATAAAGACCCATACGGGCGTGAACAGCTGGAAACCGGTGTGAATGACACTGGCCTCAGCGCCCGCACTTTCAAATATAGTTAATAGAAGAGTCAGCAAAAAAAGCACAGAAAAAAAGCCGCCGCCCCATTTGCCGAGTGATTTCGCATAGATGTCGAGCAGGTTATAATTTTGGGTTCTCTTCTTAATCGTCAGAATAACCCACATGTACACAAGAATACAGGCTGAAGCGGCAATCATGGCAATCCAGGTATCTCTTCCGCCTAGCCGGATGAACGATGAGGGGAAGGTCTTAAGAGTGACAATCGCCAGGCTGCAGATGATGAAAAACAGATGTTTGGAGTTCATACTTGCCACTATTCCACCTTCTCTCAGAAAAGTCTAGACTTAACGTCTAGTATGGTCTGCTGTTAGGAATATTATTCCGGTAATCCGGCATACTATCCCTACCACTTAAGAAGGGCGGGAAACCGGATGACCGTACAAGCGAGTGAGCTTTCCTCTATACTAAGCGGCTGCTTTGATTTCATTAAGCGGGATATCGTGATGAATGATACTGTCATAACTCTCTTTTATATAGAAACCATTTGTGATTCTAACTATATGAGCCAATATATTATTGAGCCGCTGTCGCAGGCGGCAGGGGGGATAACAAGCAGAGAAGCGGTCGGTAAGGCCATCTATGCCGCTAAATTCGGGGAGGTCAAGGATGCGGACGAGGCGCTTGAGCATCTGCTGGCAGGTGATCCGGTGCTGATTTTTGAGCAGCTCCAGTATGCTGTTTATTTTGACGCCCGCAAGCTGGAATCCCGTCCGGTCGAGAAATCGCAGTTCGAAGCGTCGCTCGTCGGCTCGAACGAGAGCTTCAATGAGCTGCTGGTCAACAATGTCAGCCTGATCCGCAAACGGATGGCTACGCAGACGCTGAAGATTGAAAGCCATATTCTGGGCAAGCAGTCGAAGACGCAGGCGGTTCTGCTCTATGTGGAGGGGACGGCTCCGGAGGATCTTGTCGCGACTGTCCGCCAGAAGCTGGAGGCTATGGACAATGAATTCGTGCTGGGCGCACAGTATGTTGCGGAAGCCTTAAGTCCGGGCAAGACGCTGTTCGATACCATAGGATACACCGAGAAGCCCGATGCGGTAGTCGCCAAGCTGTTTGAGGGCAGAATCTCCGTAATTGTGAATGGAACGCCGTTTGCACTGACCGCGCCCTGTTTCTTTTTTGAGAACCTGCAGTCCCCGGATGATTATGCCACCAACAGGCTGTTTGTTACGCTGCTGCGCTTTGTGAGATTCGGCTCGGTGCTGGTATCGCTGCTCCTGCCGGGATTCTATGTGGCGCTGACCACGCATCACTTCTCGCTGATTCCTTCGGCGTTTGTGTTCAAGCTTGCCGTGTCCCGTTCGGGGGTGCCTTTTCCGACAGTGGTGGAAGTGGTCCTGATGTTCCTGTTCTTCGAGCTCTCCCGGGAAGCCGGACGGCGGCTGCCACATCAGATCGGACAAGCGCTCAGTATTGTAGGCGCCCTGATTCTGGGTGATGCTGCCGTCGGCGCCGGACTGGCTTCCCAGGCTACGGTGGTCGTGACAGGGATTTATGCCATTACCTCGTTCATTAATCCGCGCCTGACCTCGGCCATTTCTGTATGGGCAGTGTTCTCTATCATCATGTCTGCCGGTTTCGGGCTGCACGGCTTCTATCTGGGATTCATCCTGCTGGTGGCCCATCTGGGATCGCTGAGATCCTGTGATTATCCGTATCTGTTCCCGCTGGGCACCGAGAAATCGTTCCGCGCCGCCAATCTGGATGTGCTGGTCCGGGGACCGCTGAGCAAAGTATCGAAACCCTTCCTGTACCGGGGCAGAAAATGATCAAGTCGCTCCGCAGAAAAGTACTCGTCACACTGATGCTGGCGGTGCTGCCCTTCCTGCTGGCCTCCTGCTTGGGCTACAGGGATCTTGACCACATCGCATTCGTGACCTCCATTCTGATTGATCAGGATGAGGAGGAGAATCTCATTTTTTATTTTGAGACGCTGAACTCGATCCGCAGCTCCTCCAAAGAGGCGAACCAGGAGGAGAGGATTGTATATAAAATAGCAACCCAGAATCCGGGCGATGCCCTCAACCGTCTGGAAACTCATACCAGTTCCCCGGTTACCCTTGCCCACAACAAAGTCATCCTCTTCACGAAACGTTTTGCGGCGGGCGGGCTGGACCAGGCATTTGATATTTTTGACCGGTGGCAGGAATCCAGCACACGTACACTTCTGGGCGTGTATGTAGGAGAGACTGAGGATTTCATCAAGCCCAACCATGAGGAAGAGGTTATGACCGGCCTGTACCTCTATGACATGCTGGGCAACAAAGCATCCGTAACCTCCTATGGCGTCAAGCTGAACATCAGGGAGTTCATGAATCAGAAGATTATCGGTGATCATGTGAATTCCATGTCAATCATGAATGTGTCCAAGGATAAGGATACGAAGGGGCAGTATTTCCTGGACGGACTGGCACTGATTAAAGAATATAGAATGGTAGGCAGGCTGAGCAGCGAGAAGTCCATCTACTTCAACTTCCTGCTCAATAACGAGGTATCGGGCAATATCAATACGCAGAATCCCGAGGACCGGACGAAGACGGTGAGCCTGCTGCTGCAGAATAACCGCTACAAGTCCAGGCTCGATTATAAAGACGGCATACTAAAGATGGAGATCATCCTTAAGCTGAACACCGATGTATCCTTAATCCAGGGGAAGCTGAAGCTGAACGAGGAAAACATTGCGAAGCTGGAGGCGTCCATGGCAGCGAAGATCAGAGCCAATTGTCTGGCGCTGTTTCAGGAGTGGAAGGATAAAGGGACCGATATTTTTGATATCCAGGAGAAGTTTGAACGGAAATATCCCAAGCTCGCCGGGCGGAATATCATCGGGAGTACAGAGCTCGACCTTAAGGTTACGGTAGATATCAACGGCACGACAACGCTTAGGGATGCGGAATAGCAATATGATAATTATAGAAGCTGTTATCACGGCCATAAGGGCTGCGGTTACAGCTTTTTTTATATGACAGATTTCGTGCCGCGAATGAGCGGTGTAGACGGTGTGATGTATCTTTTGTCAAGATTCGATGGGTGATATCTATAAAATATTGTTCGATTATACAAACCAATCCGCAAATTTTAGCTATAATGACAATAAACCTGCCATGAACATTTCAAAGCCGGAGCATTAAAGCTATAATGTGGCCATAGGTATAGGGATGATACAGTGCGGAACTGCCCGTAATTATGCAGCCTAAAGATGCCAGCGAAAGGTCTGAGGATGATGAGCCTGGAAGCCTTGAATGAACGTGTGAAGACGGATCTTTCCTACCTTGCCTATGGGGGCGCGGACTGGATACGCCCTCTGGAGCATCCCGAAGGCCATGTCTATGATGTAGTGATTGTAGGCGGGGGGCAAAGCGGACTCGGAGCGGCTTTCGGCCTGCTGCGTGAACGGATATCCAACATTCTGATTATTGATGAGAACAGTGACGGGCTGGAAGGTCCTTGGGAAACATATGCACGGATGGTGACTCTGCGCACGCCCAAGCATTTGACCTCCATTGATCTGGGCATTCCATCGCTCACCTTCCGCTCCTGGTGGGAAGCGCAGAAGGGAACAGCAGCCTGGGAGGAATTAGGCAAAATCCCCCGCGGCGACTGGATGAATTATCTGCGCTGGTACCGGCGGATTCTGCAGCTGCCGGTGATCAATGAGGTGCAGCTTAAGCTGATCGAACCGGGTGAGGACGGGATCTACCGGCTGCGGATTGCTGGAGCGGGTGCCCCGTCCGGTCTGCTGCTGGCGCGCAAGATCGTACTGGCCACAGGGATCCAGGGCGGAGGCGAGTGGCATGTCCCGCCGATGATTGCGGAGCATCTGCCGGAGCATCTGTATGCACATACCTCGCAGAAGATTGATTTCGCCGCTCTCCGCGGCAAGCGGGTAGCGATTCTCGGCGGCGGGGCCTCGGCCTTCGACAATGCCAACTTCGTTCTTACTGAAGGAGCGGCGGAAGCGCATGTGTTCGTCCGCCGCGAACAGCTGCCGAATGTGAATCCGATCCGCCAGATGGAGGTTTCGGGAATGATTGAACGGTTCCATGCCTTAGCGGATGAAGATAAATATGCAGTGATCTCGCATTTCTTCAATTATAATCAGCCGCCAACGAACGACACCTTTGCACGGGCGGCGGCCTGGCCCGGCTTTCGGCTGCATCTCGGTTCTCCCTGGCTTAGTGTGGCAGCTTCCGGAGAAGAAGCGGCAGTGACTACACCTAAGGGTGAATTCAGCTTCGACTTCCTGATTGTCAGCACCGGGCTGCTCAGTGATCCCGCCCTGCGGCCGGAGCTGCAGCAGGTTGAAGCTCATATTGCCCGCTGGCGCGACCGCTATGAGGCGCCGTCCGGAGCTGCGAATGCGCTGCTGGATGCGCATCCGTACCTCAGCCCGGGGTTTGCGCTGCAGAGCCGGGATGAGGCAGGCCGCAAGCTGCTGCATGGAATATTCCTCTTCAATTATTCAGCCCTGGCCAGCTGCGGCTTATCGGCATCGGCGATCTCCGGCCTGAAGAATGCGATACCGAAGCTTGTCTGTGGTGTAGCCGACCAGTTGTTCATGGATGACCGCCAGCAGACCCTTCAGGCTTATTATGATTACGACGAGATTGAATTTACAGGCAAGTAATACAAGAAGAGGCTGTACCAGGGTCAGGGAGACCTTTGGTACAGCCTTTGTACTTGTTGGGCGTGTTGTCTAGGTTGTGATCCTGGCATACACCGCGAAGAACAGCGCCAGCTCGCCCATGATCAGCACATTCGGAACATGGATTACGAGATCCAGCACGTAGAAGCAGATCAGAAGAGCGGTGAGCAGCGCCAGATGCTTAACCCCCAGCCGGTGCTGCTTATGTCTGTAGACATGGAAGACCAGTGTGGTTGAAGCGAAGTAGAGCAGGACTGAGCCGAAGAGCAGATTCAGCATCAGGTCATAATGAAGCTTGTTCAGGAAGAGCAGCTGGATTGATGCGGCAAGCATACATAACGACAGATAGATAAACAGATGTCCGTAGATAATAGTCTGTCCGGCCGTTTGAATATGCATATCGAGCTTCTTCTCCAGGTTGTCATAATACTGCCACCACACCGCGATAATCAATACGAAGGTGAGGGCGGCGAAGCCGACAGATTGTCCGGTCCAGGTACTGGACTGCAGTACGGCAAGAATGCTGACGACAGATTCACCCAGGAGAATTAAAGCGAACAGTGAGAACCGTTCCAGCAGATGATGCGTATTGGCGGGAGTCTTCACAAGAATCCGCCGGCCGGTAAGCGGGAGGATAATGTCCAGCGTAATCCCGGCGTACAGCACGGCATACCGGAGCCAGGAATCGAAGAACAGCGAACAGGCCGAAATCACCAGTCCGATCCAAAAGCGTGTTCCCAAATAACGGGCAGTGTTCCGCAGATGGCCGCTTTCTTTGGAATGTGCGTAGTGATACTGGACGGCGGTCATGATCCGGAGTCCGAGATAGCCAATCAGAAACGGCAGATAGTTGGCATCGAAATCCACAGACAGGCTGGCTGTCATAATCAGCACGAAGAACAATTGGATGATCAGGAAAATCCGGTGCGTCACCGTATCCTGTCCATAGCGGTTGACGAAAAGCGTCTGGCCTACCCAGGCCCACCAAATCGGAATGAAGATCAGTACGAATTTGCCCAGTGTCTCTAGAGAGAGAACCTCGTCTTCTACATGCAGGAGCACATGGCTGGCCTTGGAGACCGCAGCGACAAACAGCAAATCATAGAAGAGCTCCAGCCAGGTTACTTTTTTGATGATCATTCTGTAAGTCTCCTTTGCCGTTTGTTTACCGGAGCAGTCCGGTTAACAAGTATAATAAAGGCTCTGGATAGAAGAAGGCAAGACAGCAGGTGGATTAACCATGGTTCATTCCGGCAGCAATTGACCTGGGCTGCGCTCTCACGGATAATATAGAGGTTCATATTCTTTACAGGATCGGGGTAGAAGCATGTCATATCGTAATATGGAAGAATGCATTATTGACTTGGAGAAGCACGGACATTTAATTCGCATACATGAGGAAGTTGACCCGCATCTGGAAATGGCGGCGATCCATATGAAGGTCTATGAAGCGGGCGGTCCAGCATTGCTGTTCGAGAATGTCAGAGGCTCGAAGTACCGCGCGGTATCGAATCTGTTCGGAACGATCGAGCGCAGCAAATTCATCTTCCGGGATACCTGGCAATCCTCCCAGGATGTTATCGCTTTGCGCAGCAATCCCATGAAGGCGCTCAAGCAGCCTTTCAGATATATTGGAACCGCCCTTGCAGCCAGAAAAGCACTTCCGCTGAAAAAGCGCGGCAGTGCTCCTGCCGGTTTCGAGGAAATTCAAATCTCCGATCTTCCCCAGATCAAGCACTGGCAGGGAGACGGAGGGGCGTTCGTCACGCTGCCGCAGGTGTATTCGGAAGATCCGGACAAGCCGGGGATCATGAACTCCAATCTCGGGATGTACCGGATTCAGCTTAGCGGCAATGAGTACGAGATGAATAAGGAAGTAGGCGTGCATTACCAGATTCACCGCGGCATCGGCATACATCAGTCCCAGGCCAATAAACGCGGCGAGCCGCTCAAGGTGAGCTGCTTCATCGGCGGACCTCCGGCACATACGCTGTCGGCGGTGATGCCGCTGCCGGAGGGCCTCAGCGAGATGACCTTTGCCGGGCTGCTGGCCGGACGCCATTTCCGCTACACCTATGTGGACGGATTCTGCATTAGCAGCGATGCCGATTTCGTGATTACCGGAGAGATCCATCCCGGTGAGACGAAGCCGGAAGGTCCGTTCGGGGATCATCTGGGCTACTACAGCCTGACCCATCCGTTTCCGGTGATGAGAGTGCATAAGGTCTATGCCAAGCGAGGGGCCATCTTCCCCTTCACGGTCGTCGGCCGTCCGCCGCAGGAAGACACCGCCTTCGGAGAATTGATCCACGAGCTGACCGGCGGGGCGATCCAGTCGGAGGTTCCCGGCGTCAAAGAAGTGCATGCCGTAGATGCCTCAGGAGTGCATCCGCTGCTATTCGCCATCGGCAGTGAACGCTATACACCTTATCAGCAGCTTAAGCAGCCGGCGGAGCTGCTGACCATCGCCAACCGCATTCTCGGAACCGGACAGCTCAGTCTGGCGAAATATCTGTTCATCACCGCAGAAGAGGACCAGCCGGTCAGCACGCATGATATTGAAGGTTTCTTGACGTATATCCTGGAGCGGATTAATCTGCACCGCGATATTCACTTCCAGACGAATACCACCATAGATACACTGGATTATTCCGGCACCGGAATCAACAGCGGCAGTAAGGTGGTATTCGCTGCGGTAGGCGAGCAGAAGCGGAGCCTATGCACGGAAGTGCCTGGGATTCTGCAGGCACAGCAGAGCTGGGGACCGGCGGCGATGATTATGCCGGGTGTTGTGGCGCTGCAAGGCGAGCCGTTCGCGGATTACCAGTCAGCAGCAGAGGAAATCGCCGGCCTGTGTGCCGCCATTGCGGAGCAGGGGCCGCTCGATTCCTGCCCGATGATCATTCTGTGCGACGACAGCGGATTCATGTCGGAGCATCTGAACAATTTCCTGTGGGCGACCTTTACACGGAGCAATCCTTCCCATGATATCCACGGGGTGAACAGCAGGGTAGAGCATAAACATTGGGCCTGCGATACTATCATTATCGATGCCCGGGTGAAGCCGCATCAGGCGCCGCCGTTAATCCCCGACCCTGAGGTGCAGAAGAATATACAGCGGGTATTTGCTCCCGGAGCCAGCTTGGGCGGTATGCGGGGATAGAAGGGAGCTTACTCCCTGACGGGCACCTCAACTTTAAGGTATTCATCTTCACTGTTTAAGACGGCGATTGCTTCTGCTGTAGGGATATCATTAATGGCGTATAGCTTGCTGCCTTCAGAGAAAGTAGTGGAGAAGTTGTTGGGAGTATCTGCGATAGGCTCCAGGGACTGCAATGTAATTTCGCCGATTTGTTCCCCCACATCAGTAACCTGCGTTCTCGTAATTTGATATATTCGGTCATTCCATTTGACACATGGAAAGGCAATGGACCCCGCAGTGCGGATCTTTATGTGTTGACTAGAGGGACCCGGCTGCGGGGTTTGTACTTCTTGGTTGGCAGATGAGCAGGCAGCGAGGAAGATTACGCTTGCGGCAACGATGAACTTCTTCATTCGTCTGGTTTACTCCTTTCAGTAAGCTTTTAGATGGAAAAACGTCACTTAATTATCCTTGGCATTCCCAAGCAGCAACATTAACTGGAAAACCGTCACTTAATTCTGCTCATATCTCCGATATCCCGCAAGATGAGTTAAAATAAGTGTTGTTTATCCAACTGCAGCTCCAATGAGGAAGATTTCCCCGGAATTAGTTGACGTTTATTCAGGCAGTGTATAGGTATGCACAGTTTCTTCGCTGCCGTCCAGATAGTTAACAGTGAAGGTGAACACATTGCCCACACGCTTGGTGAACTTAATATGGTCCCCGGGGAACATGTAATCGATTTGCTCCACATCAAGCTGCCCTTCAGCACTGAGTAGCTCCTTGTACAGCGGGACTTGCTCGCCGGTAGTACGATTGACGAGTGTCAGGAGGGCTGTATCCAGAGGGCGGACCAGCAGGACATCCTTGAAGACAGCTTCGACATTATAGTAGACATCTTTCGTGACGGTTGCACGCATCAGGTGTGGTAAATCAATTGTTTCACTGACCGCTCCCGTTCCATCCTCAATCAGCCGCAAAGTCTGCCCGTCATTCAATACCAGCTTCCCCTCAGACCATTCGGCGGCTGTGCCGAAGGAGGTGTAGGTATCTATATGCCCCTGACGAATGACACTGCCATTTTTCAAAAGATAGGTGTAGTACCCGGCATGCAGATGCGGTTCGCCGTAAACATTGCTTACACGCAGCAAAGTCAGGCCTGCAGGTGTATGCTCGAAGGTGAAGTCAATAACATCCAGACCTCTGCCCAGCGTAGCAAGCTTGTGCTTCGTGTTCTGTTTGGTGGTGAGGTACAACTCACCGCTGTCAAGGGATAGGGAATACACTCCGCCCTCGAAGGTTTCCGAATAGCTGCGGTACATATGCAGATGATTGATCAGCAGAGTCTTCTTTGCAGAGTCCCACCGGACAGGTCCCCCTTCAAGTGCCGCTGCAATAAATTTAACAGGTACATACAGCTCTTGTTTTGACATATACGGAGTGCCGCCTAGCTGAACCTTCTGCCCGTCGAGTACACCGGTGGAGCTGCCCAGCTGTACACTGAAGCTTTTATTCCAGCCGCTGAATGTAGCAGTTTTAGCCGCATTGTTCCACAGGATCTCCATTCCGGTAGCTTTCACCAGATTGGCAGGCATGTAGGAGATTCCATTCTTAATCTGTGCGTTCCCCACTGAACTCCCCGATATACCGCTCTCACTGCTATAGGTAAAGTAGATCTTTACCTCAGAAACAGACTTGGCGGAAGCCGGGACTGCCGGTGTGCCCGTTGCCATTGCAAGTGCAAGTGCGGGGAGGAGTAATATTTTCCGGGTAATCTTCATCGTTCCCATCCTTTCAATAAAAGCGTGATTGCCATGCTCTGGCATTATTCTTCTGTTCCATATTGACGAATATATAGACGGATATAATGATGGAAGGTTTCGGGTGTTTGTAAAAATATGGACGAAGTGATGAGGAGTATGCCCAGTCTCCTGTGGATATGCTACTATGTTGTTTAGAGTGGCAGAATAGCGCTTTCATCCGGGGCATGAAGGCAGTGATGAGATGGCCGGCCTGGTCGCTGGATGTACGGCGCAGGCTTCGCTGATCCCGACGGACACCGCTGGAATGTGCTCTATATGGATATGGATCAGATACCCGAAAGTTGAAATTAGGGAAAGCATACACTGCATGCAGGGGGAAACAAAGATGGATGTATTAGAAACGCAGCGGTTAATCTTACGGAGCTTCAGAGCAGAAGACGGGGACGATCTGCATGCCTATCTCTCGCAGGAAGAGGTTGTGAGATTCGAGCCTTACGGCGTATATGACCAGGCTGCAAGTAAGGCTGAGGCAGAGCGCCGGGCAACCGATCACGCCTTCTGGGCCGTATGTCTGAAGGACAGCGGCAGACTGATCGGGAACTTGTATTTCCAGCAGCAGAACCCGCCGCAGTTTCAGACCTGGGAGCTGGGCTATGTGTTCAACAGTAACTATCAAGGAAAAGGCTATGCGGCAGAGGCTTGCCGTGAGCTGCTGGCGTACGGCTTCGGTACGCTTGGAATCAGACGCGTGACCGCGCATTGTGATCCGGATAATCATCCGTCATGGCGGCTGCTCGAGCGGCTGAAGCTGCGCCGGGAGGGGCATTTTCTGCAGACAGGTTATTTCAAGCCTGATGAACAAGGCAACCCGGGATGGCATGATACCTATGCCTATGGTTTGCTTGGGAGTGAGTGGATGAGTATGAACCAAAGGGATGATGTTACCGGCAGATCGCTGTGAGGCTCCGGTGCTAAGTCTAATGGTACAGGCCGGAACGCAGACGCTTTCGAGCTTCGGTAAAGGTAAGGTGGATGTAAGCATCCCTTATACACTGGCGTCCGGTGAAGACGCCAATGCGGTTGCTGCCTATCAGGTGAGCGCAGGCGGCGAGCTGGTTGTCCTTCCGGGCAGCAGCTATGATCAGGGGAACGGCCTGCTCTCCTTCCGCACGAATCATTTCTCGGTGTACGCGGTTGGCTACAATAAGCTTGTGTTTGCGGATATGGGAAGCAGTTATGCCAAGGATTCCATTACGTACCTTGCGGCACGCGGCATTGTTACCGGGGTCTCCTCAGAGACATTTGGCCTGAAAGGCAAGCTGAGCCGCGGCGATGCCGCGCTGCTCCTGGCCCGTCTGGCCGGGGCAGAGCTGGAGCCCTCAGCTGTCGGCAGCTTTACGGATGTGAAGCCGGGGGACTATTATGCGGCCGCTGTGGATTGGGCGAATGCGGGCGGAATTGTCCAAGGAACGGGAGACGGAAGATTTGAGCCCAAGGCACCGGTCACACGCGAGCAGCTTGCGGTAATGATGATCCGTTTGTCAGATTCATTAAAATGGAGTCTGCCGGCAAACGGCGGATCAGCGGCTTTTGCAGATCAGCAGTTGATTAGCCCTTATGCAGTGGAAGCCGCAGCTGCTGCAGTGCAGGCCGGCATTCTTTCCGGTCAGGCGAGCGCTGACGGCAGTGTCAGCTTCGCGCCGAAGGCTGCTGCTACACGTGAGGAAACGGCGCATATGTTAGCCAAACTGCTCAAAGCAGTGCAGTAATAAACCATTTTAAATGATTCCTGAGGGGTGTTTAGAGGCCATGAAGTGGCTTCTGGACACCCCTTTGCCGTTAAAGGGAACAGTTAGATGAATCATGGAAAAATCCGGAGCTTCGGGATAAGCTACAAGGGATGCATAAGGATGAGGATGAGAATGGAGCGTGGGGCTGACCATGAAGATTAATCGATTGCTGGGCATCGTAGTCTATCTGCTCAACCGGGAGACCGTCAGCGGGCGGGTGCTGGCCGGGAAGTTCGAAGTGTCCGCGCGGACCATTCAGCGGGACATTGAAGCGATCAGTCTGGCCGGGATTCCCATAGGCTCGCTGCAGGGCCTGAACGGCGGCTATTACATTCTGGACAGCTTCAAGATGAACAGGCAGCTGCTTCAGCCGCAGGACTATGCGTATATTCTGGCAGCGCTGAGAGGTTTCGTGTCCGGATATGACAGCAGGCAGGCTCAGGATACGGTGGAGAAAATGGTTGCGCTCTCGCCGGATAAAGAGGCGGCTCCGCAAGCTTTTCAGCTGAATCTCGGGGTGCTTCAGGAAGGTGTGGGGACCGGCGAAACCATCGCTGTACTTGAACGAGCGATCCGTGAGAAACATGCTGTCCAATTCCAATATACGAATGCCGATCTTAAGGCTTCCTCCAAGCGGGTTGAACCGCTGCTGTTGACCTACAAGTGGTACGCCTGGTATTTATTTGCCTATTGCTGTGTGCAAGCGGATTACCGCCTGTTCCGCTTGTCGCGGATGCGTGATATCTTGGCTCTGCCCGAACGCTTCACCACAGTTCATGGAGATGCGGAGCTCCTGCTGGCAGGGCATGGAGACAACCGGGTCTATCTAAATATTAAGCTGCTCTGTCCAGTGGAGTACCGGGTACTGCTGGAAGAGGCTTTGCCGAATGCCAGGATGCTGGAGATGCGCGGGCAAAACCTGGTAATGGGCTTTACGGTGCCTGAAGAGGAGCAGGGCTGGTTCGGCATTATCCTGCAGCACAGCCATCAGGTCACTGTTCTTGAACCGGAGTCACTCCGGGAGAAGCTGCTGGCCAGAGCCAGAATGATTCTGGATACTTACAACTGAATAGCGACATAATGCTGTCTGATATAGCCCTCTATAATGGATTTATTCCATAGCATAAGGAGAGCTTAGCATGAAAATAGAAATATCAGATCCTTACGTAACCTGTCCTGTTTTTGAAACCAAGCAGTTCCGGCTTAGACAGGTACAACTGGAGGATGCAGAGGATTTATTGGGCTGTTACAGTGACCCTGAAGCCAGCCTGCTGTTTAACAGTGACAATTGCCGCTCAGATTTCCGGTTGAACACCCTGAAGGATATGCAGGATATTATCGGGGCATGGCTCGGGGAATATGAGAAAAGAGCCTATATACGCTTCAGTGTTGTGGATAAATTAGCGGGCACAACTGCAGGGACCATTGAATTTTTCTGCAGAAGAGGAGTGGACGGGGACGAGCAGAGTACAGGCGTATTGCGGCTGGATTTGGCCTCACGCTATGAGACAGAAGAGAACTTGTGCGAGCTTATCTCTCTAGCAGGAGAACGTTTCCGTGAATGGTTTGAATTCAGCGGGATGGTGACCAAAGCAGTGCCGCAGGCAGAACGGCGGATTCGTGTGCTGCGGCAGGAGGGGTATCACCGCTTAGAGCTGAACGGAAACTTTGGCTATACCGATTATTATCTGAAAAGATCCAATTAAAAGTTAATGATTAGTATTATTTGTCTCAGCCCTTCCGGTCTCCGTTTTGGAGAACAGGAAGGGCTGAATTTTCTGCTGAACAATATCGGAATTGTTCCTGGCATATCGGTATTCGTGAAGAACAAGCATAAAATTCAAGGAAATCGGTTATGGAATGGCAAATAGTGAACATGAATAGATCCGGCTCACCCCGCATAGATATTACTGATACTTTAAGGTGAGGGGTGAGGTTATTTGAGCACAGACGGAGCAGCCCGCCATCCGCAAATGCTGCAGCATCCGATCATACAGCCTTGTAATGTGGACCGGATGCCGGCGGTACATACCCAGATCTATCCGATTCCCGGTGTGCCGCAGCCGACGGAATATGTAACACTCCTGGATCCGGTGTTTCTCCAGCATATCAGCCGTCATGTGGGGCAACAATGCTTTGCCGTTATGACCACTACAGGCAGGATCGAAGGTACGCTTGCCGGAGTGGGCGTCGATCATATACAGATCAATCTGGAGGACCGTTCGCTGCATATACGGATTGCGCAGATTGTTTATTTTGAGGGGGCTCTGGCTTCGTATGTGTAGGTTGGCGGTATGAAATAAGCAATAAGCTTTATAGATTTTTTTTCATCCCTTATGGGATGGAGGAAGGTCTTTTTTTGTTACTTTGGAGATTAAACTATTTAAGAAAGCGGGAATGAAGGACATAAATGATGCTTTCTTTAACATTCAGGTAGTCAGAATTCCCTGTCTTCTCTTCATCTAAATGGTGAAAACCGTTGCCGATAGATTGTACCTTCCCTGCTCCCGTCGAATAGTTGCTGGTAATTCCACTATACTTCAAATTTAAGTCTATTTCTGCAAAAAAGACACTCCCGGGTCCGGGAGCATCTTAGGACTATCGTTATACTATTTTCTTAACAATATTATTCAAATATATACAGACTTAACCCTCACCCGCACCATGGCCCATAGTAGAAATTAATTGGGAGCTATTCAGATCTGTTGTGAATCCGATACCTCCAACCGGTAACATAATTACAAGTAGCAGACTAAACGAAGTTAGAAACATGATAAACTTTTTGGTCATTTGGATCCTGCACCTCTCTGATTAGAAATTGATACTGCACTTGCTCTTCTTCGCTGGCTTCATGCCGGTGCTGCTCAAACAAATTTACACATTTAATAATTAGGCTTTCATTATTGATTCTAACGGATGATTCCAAACTTTTGAGTATTACGCTAATTCCATCATGCCGTTTGTTGTGTAAATTATACATAGCTAGTTCAGTGAGGAATCTGGCATGCTGGTCTGCAATAATCTGATGATTATATTTGCCGAAGCCGGAGTTGTATGGTTCATAAGGAACATGCTTAGAAAACCTGGCAAGAATATAATCTATATTCCATCCGTAGCGGTTTGCTGATTTAATGATATTATAGACAGCTGTAAAAACCTGCCCCTCATGGTTAGAGATATAGTCTACATAATCCTGCAGCCCCTCATATTGCCCGGCCATTACACGGTAGAGGTAGGTGTTTGCTGTTCCCCAAAGCTTAAATTGAGCTAACGTCTCCCCGACCTCATCACTGTCTTCCTGTATCCAGTCGGCCTCCATATATTGTGGAATAAGATCTAGAGCCGCTGTATAATTCCTATACTCTTCCTGCACACTGGAGCGCATAAGATAGGAATATAGAATGTAGAAGTATAACGGTTTCTCGGGAGCTTTCTCGCTTCTGTCCTTGCGGCCGGAGGGATACTGGAAATTGTAGCTGAGCGTAGCCAAACGGAGCATCTCCAGGGCCAGCTCATCAACCTTGTCCCACTTGTGCAGTGAATAATAGACATGCATCAGGTGTTTCAGCCCATCCAGCTGATCTGCTACCTCTAACCGCTCAATATTGCATTCAAAAAGTAGAGCCGCCTGCAAATTGAGGACTTGGCTGTCACCAATGGAAATGCGGAATAAGCGGTATTGGCATATAGCAAGCCTTTCGGAATGCTGATACTTCTCACTTGCACTCACATTCTTGTACAGCACCGCTGCTGCCTGCCATTGGCCCTCCTGAAACAAGCCCTCGGCCACTTCAAACAGCATGGGTGCATAGATTAAATTGTCGAGCAGATTCCTAACCACAAGTTCAATACAGTCAAGCCGCCCTAGCTCTGCTGAACTCAGAATGAACGGGCGCAGACGCCGCCAGGTTGGTGCTGAATGATAGAAGCATTCGTCCACATACAAACTATAGAAATGGTCCACCGGTACTCCCATTCCCCGGGTTATCAATTCCAAATGACTCATGGCAATCGGCTGCTGGCCGTTAAGTAAACGGCTGAGCGTTCCCGAATTAATGCCGGTCTGTATGGAGAATTGATTAATGGACATATGCTGTGCAGAGAGATAAGCCTCTAAATGACTGCGAATCGTGGCTGCAGGCTCCAAAGAAACACCACCAATCTAATACCATAATTTAGGTTCTTCATGTTATAAGTGTATAATATGCGCCATTATACCACCGGTCAAGAGCGTGATTGGTAGAAACAGTGAACAACAGGAAAAAGCATCCCCGATGTAACAGGAACGCTCTTCCGGATTTTTGCAGATTGTGATATGAGACGCTTAGCTTCTGAAACTGGACTAGGCAGTGAAAATACCCGCCCCTCCCTGGCTCTTCCTTCTCTCGATCACCTCTTCGTAATCCTTGATCAATCCATCGAAAATATGCTCCCAGGAACGTCCGAGCGCGAGGCGCCGCCCTTCCCGGCCCATAGACGCACGCAAGGCATGCTGGGCGGCTAGGGTACTAATTCCGCGTGCTAGCGCTGCCGGATTACGGGGTTCGAACGAATTCCCGGTGACACCGGGAACAATCAGATCCTTGGTGCCGCCAGCATCTGCCGCGATGACCGGCAGCCCCGAAGCCATGGCTTCAAGCACTACATTGCCGAAGGTTTCCGTGCAGGAAGGGAAGACAAACAGGTCGGCTGAAGCGTACAGCTCCGCCAGCTCTCCGCCATGCTTCGCACCGGTAAAGGTTACGTTGTCCGGTGCCTGTGATTTTAGCTCAGAGAGGAGAGGCCCGTCTCCGACAATCAGCAGCTGCACACCGGAGCGTACGGATTCCGGCAGGAGCTGCATGGCGAGCAGCAGGGTGGTGATATCCTTTTCCGGGGCAATCCGTCCAACATAGAGCATAACCAGCGGCGCGCGCATACCATATCGCTCCCGCAACTCTTCACTTCGTTTCTCAGGAGAATAGAGAGTGCAGTCGACGCCTCTGGACCACAGGCGCAGTCTCATGAAGCCCTCTGCGCGCAGCGAGGTTAATGTCTCCTGGGAAGGGGCCAGCACAGCATCGCAGGAACGGTGAAACCATTTCATATATTTCCAGTAGAGCGGGACAATTCTTCTCATTTTGTAATATTCCAGGTAACGGTCGAAGTGGGTATGGTAGGAGGCAACATGAGGGAGCTGCTGCTTGCGGGCATAGCGGAGGCCGGATAAGCCGATGTTGAACGGGGTGGCCAGATGGATCAGATCAGGGGCGAAGGCCGATAGCTCACTTTGAATAGAGGACATGCCCGGCAAGGCCAGTCTGCACTCGGGATACAGAAAAAAAGGGATGCTGGCGATGGGGCGGACGGGATCGGGGTAGCTGCTCTCCGGTGCGGACTTAGGGGTAAACAACAGATGCTTAATTCCCCTGCGGTGCAAATGACCGGTTAACCGGCTAAGCGTGCGGGCAACACCATTGGTCTGCGGAAGAAACGTGTCCGTGAATAGAGCCAGACGCATCGGAATCCCTCCCTGTATTCTTGTTGCCTTGATCTTAGCAGGTGAATATTTCATGGAGATCAACCGCAGGTTAAACATCTGGTACAGAGGAAGATCAGGGAGTTTCGAATCCGCTTTTTTTTCAAGAAGGGGTGGAGCGGGTATACATAGGTATCAGGAATGAAGGAGGTAAGAGGATATGAATAAAGATCTGCCGCCAGAGGTTCCACCGGAAGTTGTACCTGAAGTGAAGCCGGACATGATCCCTGAACCGGGACCGGTTGTGATTCCCCCGGAGGTTCCTCCGCAGGAGCAGCCGGAAATCATTCCCCAGACCCCGCCGGAGATTATTCCGAGGGAGCCTTTGTAATGGTTGATATAAGCCGGGTAAATGGAACGGCATGGAGATAATAGGAAAGACAATGGGATAATAGGAACGACATCTGGATGATAGGAACAATATTGGGATGATAAGAACATTACCAGTGATTATAGGCACAGTAAGTGACGATAGGAATACTATAGGATGGATTTCGAGGAGCGTCCGGGAAACCGGGCGCTTTTTGGCTGCTTGGGAGATATACAGGTGGAATATTGTGAGAACTCGGTTTGGCTGCGCGGGAAGCGGGCGGGATGATGTTGTTCCAAAATAAACATTGTAAACATTCTATATATTTGCTTCGCGCCAATAATATGAGTTCCCCTTTCGCTGAAGTGGACTGAGATTCCGCTATTTCAGCTAAAACCCTCCATATGAAGAGTATGCGGACTGAGAATCCGCTATCTTGTTCAAATGGGGATGAAATGAGGAGTAGTCGGACAAATAAGCGATTCTGAGTCCGGTTGGGCGGGAAATCGGCTTGTTTTGTTTAAATAGCGGATTTTCAGTCCGCTTCATCAGCTGGCGGGCATGAAGTGACTGCGAAGCGCCGCCGGAGCGGCGAAGTTACGCGAAGCGCCGCCGGGAAGCGGCCAAGTTACTGCAAGGTGCGGCCAGAAGCGCCCAAGCTTTGGCCAAGCGCCCACCCGTTCCCACCGCCTCCCCCCCCCGGCAGCTCCATTGCCCCGGTTGAAGCGGCGGCAGAGCCGGGTGAGACGCTGACTGCGATCAGCTGCCAGGCAGGCTGGACCAGATGGGCTCTGCATATTGGTTCTGCAGGTTCATGCTGCATTCCTTGCCCGTATCGTACGAACGGTCGCCCAGCACGGATCTGAAAAGCCCGAACTTATGCTCTGCAGCCGCAGCGTCCGTACATTCCAGCCAATCAGCGAGCGCGGTGAGCACAGTCCGGCCTTCCTCCAGCGCCTGCTCCCACAGCTCCCAGACGGATTCCGTCCGGACCTCGGAATACAGTGCGGAATGCCGCCACTCGGCGTGTTGGTCATTCAGATAATCCAGCTCCTCTTCGTGGGCAGTCAGCTTCCGGGAGAACAGACGCCGGGTGCGGCCCCAGGCGAGGGCCTTCTTCCAGCCCTTCGGGTCATAAAGACATCTGTGAGCCAGCACCATATCCCGGTAGGAGCTCTGCCAGATGTCGGAGGGCAGCTTGCCCATGGCTTCCGGATAGTGCCGGAGTGCAGTGGTGTGAAGAATATGATGAACCGGCTCAGGTAGCCGGGGACCTGCGTCAATTCTTGTCCAGGCAGCATTCTGCCAGGTATTGATGCCCCGCAGCCGCTTCATGAACAAGGTATCCAAATCGATCTCGAACCGCTGGTGATCGCGGAATTTGTAGCCTGCCTTCCAATTAATGAATGGGTGCAGGTTCCGGTCCAGCAGATGATGAGTCAGGAAGCCAAGGAAATAGAGCCGGGCCTGGTCCGCCTCCGGCCCTTCGAGAGTCCGCGCAGCTTCCCAGCAATCAATAAGCACAGGCCCGCAGTGCTGCGTATGCATCAGATCCCCGAGATGAAGGGCCCCCGCATCCTTGCTCCAGGGCAGAAAACTATGATACAGCAGGAAATCAGGGCCCTGACATCCGAGATTATACAACTGTTCCTGCTGCTGCAGATGATGTAAGAACGGGAACCGGCTGCGGAATTCCCCGGCCAGCTGTTGCCCGTATTCGAGATGCATCCAGATATTAGGCATGATTAATCCTCCTACAGGTTTTGTGAGCACAGCTTAATACAGATCTGTACCTATTGTAACGCCTGCATGTTAAAACAAAATGAGAAATGTGTTAACCGTCTTGAAGTATGGCATTTTTGTACGTTAAGGTAGACATTATTACAGGCATAAGAGTATTCTTATATGGCTTTAATACAACCACAGCTATGAATTTACAACTGGCAAAAGGAGATCTGTGCGTATGAAGTCTCGTCCCTCTGACCGAATTAAAATGCCTCCGGGATTCTGGGCAGGCATAAATCACATAGGAATTGCCTCCCGCGACGTGGCCCGCCATGCACAGCTGCCTGTATCGATAATAACGGAATCCTCAGTCACCACTGCCCAATATTTCGCAATCTGGCAGGCGTATTCCGAGCTCACCGGGGACACTGCAGAGGGGATCATCAAGCTTGCAGCCGCCTTTGAAACCACACAGTATCCCCCAGCCGTCTTAGCGTTGTATCACGCCCGCGACTACCGCGATGCTCTGAAACGTATGGCCAGATACAAACAGCTGTGTCCTCCCGAAAGTCTGCGGATCAAGGAGGAGAACGGGCATTGTACAGTTGAACTGGAGTGGCTGAATACCGAAGCATCCGGTCCGCCGGTGCTGGCAGGGATCACTTTGGCCTTTCTTTTGGAGCTTGGGAGGAAGGGGACAGGCCGTCACTTGAAGGCACAGTCCGTCGAATTTACGCAGTCCATGGGCGATGCACGGGTCCTCGAAGCCTACTTCGGCTGTGCAATCCAGGCAGGCGGGCAATGTAACCGGCTGACGCTGCATCGAAGTGATCTAGATCTTCCCTTTGTATCGTATAACGAAGAGCTGCTGGAGATCCTGACGCCCGCTCTGGACCGGTCACTCGATGAACTGCATGACAACCGCTCTATTACCGGAAGGGTCAAAATGGTCATTAAACATAGCCTTGCAGGAGGATGCCCCGGCATTCAGGCCGCTGCGAAGGAGCTTAAGATGAGCGGCCGGACCCTGCAACGCCGGCTGACTGACGACAATACGACCTTCAAGCAGCTGTTGACAGAAGTCCGGCATGAGCAGGCCCTGGAGTACCTGGCAGACCCTTCGCTTGATATTAAAGAAGTGGCTTACCTGCTTGGCTACGAGGACCAGAACTCATTCTACCGTGCTTTCCGTCTGTGGGAGGGGGACACCCCTTCGAAGTGGCGTGCTGAGCATCTTCCGGATGCCGGCATATCGTGAGCAGTATGTTTTGGCGTGTTAAACAAGAAGTTTGGCACATGGGGCTAGTTACTGAATAATCCCGGCGGGGTACAATATTCACTATCCGGAACACAGGAATGTTCGAATAAGGAGAAGTGGATTATGGATATGGGATTAAACAACACAACAGCATTCGTTACAGGATCTACGAAAGGCATAGGGAAAGCTATTGCTATAGAGCTTGCCAAGGAAGGCGTTAACGTACTGGTCAATGGAAGGAATTACGAAGAGGCAGAGCGGACCGTCAGTGAATTGAAGATGAATTTCCCGGCCACCTCTCCTCAGAATGCCGCTGCGGATATAGTGGACGCTTCACAAAGGCAAGCTTTATTCGCAAAATTCCCCAGCGTTGATATTCTGATCAACAATATGGGCATTTATGAATTGATGCAGTATGAGGATGTTGACGATGACATATGGGAGAAGTATTTCCGTACGAATGTGCTTGCTGCAAACGGATTAACGAAATTATATATACCTGGAATGTTGAAAAAAGACTTCGGCCGTATCCTTTTCATCGCCAGTGAAGAAGCCGTCATGCCTTCAGGACAAATGCCTCAATATGCAATGACCAAATCTATGCTGCTGTCCTTGTCCAAGAGTCTGTCCAAACTTACAGCAGGAACTGAGGTTACGGTTAATACAATCATGCCTGGACCTACATTGTCTGAAAATGTGCAGCAAATCATTGACGGGATGTATCCTGAGGAGAAGCTAACGTTTGCAGAAAAAGAGAAGAAATTCATGGCTGCAAGTCTGCCGCAATCTGAATTACAGCGTTTCATCAAGCCTATGGAGATCGGCAGACTGGCTGCTTTTGTATGCAGTCCCCATGCGGCAGCATTTAAAGGCTCTCCAATCCGTATGGATGGTGGAATGGTGCCGGTTATTTACTGATGGAGGAGGATGTATGGATACACGGTTAATATTCAATGAGGATGCGGCGAATTATGATAAATGGAGGCCGTCCTATTGTGAGGAATTGTTCCAGGACATTATAGCGTATTCCCGGACCGGACAGGGCGGCAAGGCTATTGAAATCGGGATCGGAACGGGCCAGGCCACCCGGCCTTTTCTGGAAACGGGCTGCGAATTAGCGGCCATTGAACTTGGGGCAGACCTTGCGGAATACTCACAACTAAAGTTCCGGGAACACAAGAATTTCAGAGTGCACAATACGACTTTTGAAGAATTCACAGGTCCGGACGAGAGTGTAGACCTCATTTACTCCGCTACTGCATTTCATTGGATTCCAGAGCACATAGGTTATCCGAAGGCATTCAAATTGTTAAAAGCCGGCGGCACACTGGCCATATTCTGGAACCGGCCTTTTGCAGCACGGGAGGATGACGAATTACATCAGCATATTCAGCGTATTTACCAGCAGTACAGGCCCTCAAATACCAAATTAATCGAACATGATACGGAAAGATATAATGCCATCTCACAGAATCTGCATACCTACGGGTTCAGGGATATCCAGCTTAAGCTGTATCACCTAACCAGAAGCTTCTCCTCAGCGGATTACATTGCCTTACTCAATACATATTCAGACCATAGAAGTATGCCTTCTGCCATTAAAGCGCCGTTTGAGGAAGAGATCAGAGCGGCCATCAATAAGTTCGGCGATGTGATGACTATATATGATACGATCGACCTGCATTTGGGCAGAAAATGAAGGATTGCCGACTTCCGATTTCTGCTAGCTCGGCGGAATAGGTCATCTGTAATGACAAACAAACAGCGGCAGCTCAGGGACATTTAGGTCCTTGGCTGCCGCTGTTTGTTTGTATCAGAGGGGAGTTCAGTCCATACTGATCAAGTCGCGGAATACACCGGGAAAAGAATCAGGGACCGCAATCGCGCCGACACTCTTCTCATAGAAAGGCACTGCGTCCACGACCCAGCCGATAATGGCGTAGCCGTAGCCGTTCCGGTGCATCGCGGACAGGCATTCCAGCAGCAGTGCCTTCCCGATGCCGAGGCCCCGGTAATCCTCCAGTACGCCGGTCGGGCCGAAGAAGTTCTTCACAACAACATCGTGACAGGCAAAGCCGATTACTTCGCCCTGCTTCACAGCAATATAGCAATGGACGGGCAGATGCGCGAAGGCCGTCTCGCATTCATTCCGCCAGCTATTCGTGAAATGGCGGCCGACGAAATCCACGATGGCCTGCTTATCCCCGGTCATCGCCCGTTTAATGGCAATTCCTTCTCCCCGCAGACGTTCCAACAGCGCACTATTATCCGGCAGATCATATAACTTAACAAGCATATCAGGCATCAATTCTCTCCCTCTTTCTGTTCAATCATCTCAAGATCTGTAATCATCCCGTGCAGGTCCGCTTCGAATAATTCCAGCCGGTAGAACCGGGAGCGGATGAACAGCTCCGCCATCTGCGGCGGAAGCAGCTCTGCAAGCACGCTCTGCATCCGCTGCCTGGCTCTGAGTAAATCACCATATCCGCTCCTGTATTTATCCCGGAGGAAGGTTATCACTTCCTCGCTGCCCGGCGACATCGCTCCCCGGAAAAGGAACGTATGCAGCGGGGAGCGGCGCTGCGCGGGAATCTCATACTGAATCATAGCGTCAATCAGCTTGGCAGTGAGGCGGTTCTTCTTCACAGCCGGAAGCAGCTGCGGAATCAGGGAATAATAGTCGGGTACTGCGTAATCCGCCCATTCCTCGCCCATAAGCTGAGCCGTATCCATACCGTGGAACTGGTGCAGGAAACGGGTCAGGAAGGAGGGGACATCCGCCTTGGCATTCCAGCTCTGCTCTGCGGCAAAAAACGCCGGATAACGCGAGGTCTCGAACAGGCCGTAAGGACTGCCCAGCGAGAACGGGCATCCCCAGTTCGTATGAATGATTCCGTCCAGCTGCTCCGATTGCGCCAGCTGAATCCAGTCTAGCACATTCTTGATCCGGTTATGAATCACCGGATAATTCTGGTCGCCGTTATCATCCCAGCAGCGGACAGAGGAGGCGCCGATGGTCTCAATGCCGGCGTCGCGCAGCTTGTGGAGAATGAGCCGGGCATCCGCCTTCATCCGGTGCCCGCCGTAGATCCAGACCACCACTACGACACGCTTGTCGAGTGCGGCGATCTCGTCCAGGGTGGCGTGCATGATCATATCATGCCAGATCATCGGTGTTTTGCCGAGGCTGAGCGTCTTCTCAGCCAGCTGATTGACAAAGCGGATGAAGGAGGCTTCCGGAGTAAGCCCGGAATTCCGGCAGTCTTCACAGGTGCCGAGTGTCCAGACCTCATCACAGCCCAGATGAAGATAATCGCTGTGCGGATGAAGCGCAGCCACTTCCTCCAGAATGCCGGCCATCATCTCGAAGGAGCCTGCCCGGTGAGGGCATAATTCCGAGACAGTCTCCGGGACTTCACGCAGACCGATGTAGACCGGATGCTTCAGAATATATTCCAGATGCCCGAAGGACTGCTGCTTCGGAATCACTGTGACGAAATGGTCATGTGCAGTCTGCAGTAACAGCCGGTGCTCTTCCTCCGTGAAGGCCAGCCCGGGATGGCGCAGGAAGCTCAGCTTCCGGAACGGCAGCTTGTCCTCATATTCGATGATCAGCGTATTGATCTTGTAGCTGGCCAGCTCTGCGATATACTCCAGCATATGCTCATAGGTCGGATAGACGGTGCGCAGATCCAGATAATCACTGCGCAGCCGCAGATCCGCCCAGTCGGCAACCGTCAGCGCAGGCACGGTACTGCCGCCGCTGCTATGGAGCATCTGTTCCAGTGTCTTAATCCCGTAGAAAAGTCCGGAAGCGCTAAGTGCGTATAGTTCAACCCGGCCTGTATCTGTAATCAATACGTAACCGTCATGCTTGCCCTCTACCCGCCGGGCCATGCGGGGATTGAAGGGGGTTCCTTCAGAGACTAGGGCGTATACACTGCTGCCGCCAGACTCCAGGTTCACCGTAACCCCTGCAAATATCCCTTGCGCTGCCGCCAATAACCGGACATCATTCCCGGGACTCCATAGCTGCACCGTCCAGCCGCGGATGCCGCTGACCGGTTCCGGTCCCCGGCTCTGCACCACCTGAGGCTGCGGAATCAGTGGAATGTTCATAGCCAGCGGACCCGGCCCTTGAAGCGCTCAATGAAGCGGTTATTCCATTCATCCCCGCCGGGAGCGTTGCCGCTGCGCCAGACCGGCACCTCAATCCCTTTTTCCCCGAGACAGGCCGCCGTGGTCATCATCAGTGAATTCAGCAGGAAAGCGTTGGCGAACGTTGAGGTCGAGCCCATCTTCGGTTCAATGCCGTCAATATGGAGCGCAGCATCCCCCGGCTTGACCTTGCTGTCCAGAACATAGTCGCACAGCTCATACAGGTTCTGCCCCGAAGGATGGCGGGCAATATGATTCTTGGGGGAAGCTTCGGCATGGCCGACAGAGGTGACAGCAATCGTTGTAACCCCCCGGCGCCGCGCCTCCAGGGCAGCATCGACACAGGCGGTGTTAATGCCGTAGGCATTGGCAAGGATCAGGATGTCACCTTCGCCCAGCCGGTTATCTTCTATAACAAGTGTTCCGTAGCCGGGAGTACGTTCAACGGCCATCGAGCGCAGAGCGCCATTCGAGATCATCGTGCCTTCATCTAATATAGCGCTGATATGCATCAGGCCGCCTGCGCGGAAGAATACCTCGGTCGCATTCATGTTGGAATGTCCGCCCGGACCGTACAAATAGACCAGCTTATCCTCTGCAATATGATCCGCAAGCAGCTCCGCCACCTGCACCAGCTTGTCCCTTGGCTCACTCCGTATCTCATTCAGCAGCTCCACAATGCTTTCCATATAAGCGGACATAATATCTGACTTTGCGTTCACCTGCATTCCTCCTAAAAGTTTTGTAAGCATAAGCTTCCTGAGTCTCTTCGCAAAACTGGCTTCGGAAGCATACGCTTAAAGTTTTGTAAGCATAAGCTGTGCTTGCCTAGAAGATAACAAAGCGGGCAGGCGTAGTAAATCAACTATTTTGCGCAAATCCGCACCGTTTTTGACTGATTTGGCCAGCAGCAGGCCAAGATGTGTGCAAATCGCTGATTGGGACAACGGCAGGTAAAAATTTTTCTGAACGGGTCAGGATCGTGACTTATGTAAAATTATTCGCTTTTCTATAATGAGAGATAACATCACGCAAGAGGGGGACAGAGCCTTGAAGACGTCAGTTGCCTTGCCACAGTCCCGGGAGAATCCGGTCAACCGCCGAAACAAACGGAAATGGAAAGAAATAGGGATGGGTTATCTGTTCACAGGGCCCATTCTGCTTGGAGTTATTGTATTTACGCTGATCCCTATGATGTTCTCCTTCGTACTCAGCTTCACCAAGTGGTCGTTCGTCACCGGGTTTGACAAGATCCGCTGGAACGGACTGGACAATTTCCGCCAGCTGTTTCAGGATGAAGTGTTTCTGAAGTCACTGGGCAATAATTTCATTATGCTGCTGGCGGTACCGGTGGGAATGGCTATAGCATTGATCCTGGGGGTGATTATTACGGGTCATGTCTACGCCCCGGGTGCGTTCAAGGTCATCTATTTCATGCCCCAGATTTCCAGTGTCGTCGCTGTCGCAGTAGTGTGGCAGGTTCTGTTCCATCCCTCCTACGGTCCGGTTAACGGCTTCCTGATGGCACTCGGAGTGGACAACCCGCCCAAATGGCTGGCCGATCCATCGTATGCGCTTCCATCGGTTATGCTGCTGATGATCTGGATAGACCTTGGGGTCTCGCTGATTATCTACATTGCCGGGATCAAGAATATTCCTGCCGATCTGTATGAAGCGGCGACGATCGACGGTGCCTCGAAGTTCGCCCAGTTCCGCTCCATTACTTTTCCGCTGCTGACGCCGACGACCTTTTTCCTGCTGGTAACCGGAATTATCGGCAATTTCAAATCCTTCGCGCTGGTTAAGGTGCTGACGGAGGGTGGTCCGGCCAACTCTACTTCGGTTGTGGTCTACGACATGTATCAGACCGCATTTGTGGATCTTCAGACGGGCTATGCTTCCTCCATGGTCATGATTCTGTTCGTTATCGTACTCGCCATCACCGGCTTGCAGTGGCTGGGACAGCGTTATTGGGTCAATTACTAGAAAGGGAGGGACCCCTGTGAAATTAAGAAATCTGGACTGGGGAAAAGCGGTCATCACACTACTCATGGCGCTGCTGGGCATCGTGTTTCTGCTCCCTTTTATATGGATGCTGTCCGCTTCGCTCAAGCCTGAGGCCGATGTGTTCAAATATCCGATCGAATGGATTCCGCAAACCTTACGGGCATCGTTCAACTACCACTCTGTGTGGTTTGGCAAAGCGAACTTTACCCTGTATTATTGGAACTCCATCAAAGTCACAGCACTCACGACACTCCTGTCCGTAGCCGTCTCCAGTATGGCCGCCTACGGCTTCACCAAAATCCGCTTCCCGGGCAGAAACGCATTATTTGTGGTGGTGCTTGCCACTTACATGATCCCTGCGGAAGCCACGCTGGTGCCGCTGTTCATCATGTTCCGCTCCATCGGCCTGTATGACACGCATCTGGGCCTGATTCTGCTGGGCGGGTTCAGCGTACTGGGAACCTTCCTGCTCCGCCAGTTTTTCGCCTCACTCTCGAATGAATACATCGAATCCGGGAAGATAGACGGAGCGGGCCATATCCGCATTTTCCTCTCCATTCTGTTGCCGCTGGTCCGGCCGGCGATTGCCACTTATGCCATTCTGCGGTTTATCTGGACCTGGAATGATTTTCAGACGCCGCTGGTCTTCCTGAACAGCAAGACGCTCTATACCCTTCAGCTTGGCATGAATGCCTTCGCCGACCGTAACGGCGCATTCTACTCCCTTATCATGGCGGCTTCCGTCTCGGCGATTGTGCCGTTGCTGGTAGTGTTCATCCTCGGCCAGAAGCAGGTCATCGAAGGTATTTCCTTGGGGGGGGTGAAGGGGTGAAGGCTGGCAAGTTCCCGGAAGTTGCATAACCGGATGTGGGTGGAGCGGACGTGACGGTCAGTGAGTGTACGGGCTGAACAAAAGAAAGCAACAGAATGCGAAAGGATCGTAGGGGAAATTTGGAACTGTAGGAGCGCTAGCGACCGCCTGAAAGCTTTCCTATGGAAAGCTCACTTCGGAAGCATCAGCATTCACCGGATTTCTACCGCGAAGAGCGGTTTAAATGAAGAAATCTGGGGGCGGGCAGCGGCCGGAAGTCCAAAATGTTCTCCGTAGTGACGCTTAGCATTAAGTGAACAGACTGGTTCAGCAAATACACATCGATAAGGAACAGCTGCCGGACAAGCTTCATAGGCAGGGAGAACTCACATTAGAAGGGGTGTTATTCATGAAAAAGAATGGTTTCGCGTTGATATGGATCACCGTACTCCTTGTAGCCCTGGCGGGCTGCGGCAATTCGAACAACACTAATAATGCATCTCCCACTAATAGCAGTACTGCTGCACCTGAGGCGGCTGAGAGTGCCGCACCATCCGCAGAGCCTGTAACCATTAAGGTTGCCAACTGGTCACCTGCGGCGGATATGGAGCCTGTGCTGCAGGCTTATGAGGATTCCCATCCGGGAATTACACTGGAATACGTGGAGCTGGCTGACAACGGCGATTCCGTGGCCGGGATGAAGAAGCTGGATCTCCTCGTTGCTTCCGGCGAGAACCTGGACGTTGTGTTCATGCCGGGTGCAACCGACTACTCACAGCGTGCGGGACTCGGACTGCTGGCACCGCTGAATGACCTGATCAGCAAAGAAGGCATCACGCTGGCGGATGAATATACGATTGATCCTTCCGTAGACGGACAGGTGTATGCACTTCCAGATACCCTGGAGAATTATTTCGTCCTGCTGAACAAGGACAAGCTGGATGCGGCTGGACTGGCTGTGCCTACGGAATGGAGCTGGGATGACTATCTTGACTATTCCGCTAAGCTGACCAGTGGCAGCGGGCCGTCCAAGACCTTCGGCACTTATTTCCATACCTGGGCTATGTACTGGGAGCTGGCCATTATCAACCAGGAGAAGGACAACAACCTGGTCAATAACGGCATCGTAAATATTGACAGTGCGGGTATACGCCAATCCCTGGAGCTGCGCAGCAAGGCAGAGGAATCCGGAGTTGCCGTGCCGTATGCGGATACCATTTCCCAGAAGCTGGCTTACCGCTCGGAGTTCTTCACCGGACATGCCGCGATGATTGTGACCGGTAACTGGATGATTGGAGAAGCGGGCGGATCGGAGGAGTTCCCGGCTACGTTCACCACTGCGTTTGCACCGATGCCGTCCAATAGCGCGGGTCAGCCTGCCGGAGTCAGCATTGCCAACGGCAACTATGTGGGCATTCTGGAGAAATCGGAGCATCAGCAGGAGGCTTATGATTTCATCCGCTGGTATTCCACTGAGGGCGAGCAGATGCAGAATGTATACTCCGCATGGAAGAAGCAGGATGTGGATCAATACATCGCCGGGGTGAAGTCCTCTGCCATGAGCCCGGATATGATTGACGAAACCTCGCTGGCCTACGTAATCAAGAATGCCAAGCCGGCTCCGCTGAGTGTGCCACCGACGTATCAGGGCGAGCTGGAAACTGCTTTTACTAAAGAAACCGAGCTGTACATCCTGAAACAGCAGGACTTGGAGACTACAATCAGCAAAGCGCAAGCTGAACTGCAAAAGATTGTGGATGCCAATAAGTAAATAAGGGCGAATCGTCATATTTTGTCGAGATATTACTGGGAAATGAATTACTGGAGGCGGAAAGCTGATATGATAGAGGCAAAGAAAACGATAGTCTGATTGTGAAGGGGGATTGCCATTGCTGCCAAAAGGATGGAAACTCGGTTTTCGCAACAAGCTGCTCGTCGCTTCCTTGCTCTGTCTGCTGCTTCCCGCCTCCATTACCCTGTATATTTCCAATTCCTATACCGAGCACATCCTCCGTTCCCAGGTGGTTCAGAATGAACGCCGTTCGCTGGAGCAGGAGAGCATGTATATCTCGAACCTTCTCAGCAATCTGGTGCTGGTGTCGAATTACATTCAGTTCGATCCCGGGATCACGCTTATTCTCAAAGAAAATTGGCAGCGCAGTAAGCTGCACCAGCCGGATACAGCCAAAAATGTTCTGGAATTTACAGAGGTTACCGAGAAGCTGATTAGCGTTACCTCCATGATGGAAAAAACGTTTGTCACCGTGCTCACCTCGGATGGCCAATATTATTCAAACGATTCTTACGCCAAGCTGGATGTCGGCGCCCTGATGCTTCAGCCCTGGATGGAAAAAGCCCGGCAGCAGCCTGCCTTCGAGCTGTACTGGGCGGGTGTGCTGGATAACTATATCCCGACTAGAGCGGTTACCAGCCCTCAGGTGCTAACGATTGCCCGCAATCTGAAGCTGTCCTCCAATTCAACCTATGCCACAGTCATCATCAGTATCGCCGAGAGCCGGATCAGCCAGATCTTTAATGACAACCGTGAGGGCCAGGAGACGCTGCTGATCGGGCCTGACGGAACGGTAATAGCTTCCCGGGACAAGGCGCGGCTGGGTCAGCCTTTTGCACTCGCGCATGAACTGACGGGTACAGCCGATTCGCGGTTTATGGATTACCGGAATGAACAATATCTGCTCAGCAGTCTGGATATTCCCTACGGGAACTACCGGATTGTAAGTCTGTCGCCTTATCGTGAGGCGGTCAGCCAAATCAGTTCAACCCACCGCTGGAGTACAGCCGTGCAGATTATGTCTGGAGCTTTTTTCCTGCTGATCCTGGTTCTGCTGGTCCGTCAATTCACGAAGCCGGTGATCAAGCTGGACAGTGTGGCTGCCAGAGTGGAGCAGGGCGAGCTTGGCATCCGTTCCGGAGTCCGCGGGTATGACGAGATCGGGCGGCTTGGCAAGTCTTTTGACCATATGCTGGACCGGGTAGAGAAGATGATCATTCAGATTAAGGTCGAGCAGGCGCAGAAGCGCAAGGCTGAGCTTGCGATGCTGCAGTCGCAGATCAATCCGCATTTCCTGTTCAATATTCTTAATTCCATCCGCCTGCGCATTATGATGCGGGGAGATGAAGAGAATGCGGAGCTGCTGTTCTCGCTGTCCCGGCTGCTGCGGATGACTATTCAACAGCGTGATGAGTACACTACTCTGCATGATGAGCTGCATATTGTCAGGAGTTATGTGGAGCTGCTGAATTTCCGTCAGGCCGATGAAGTTACGCTGGATACAGACTGCACCTCGGAGAGCCTTGGGCTGAAAATCCCGCGCTTCCTGCTGCAGCCGGTTATCGAGAATGCTTACATTCACGGCCTGCGCCAGGAGAGTGGACGCATTCTGATCCGCACCTGGACCCAGGACACACGGCTGCTCATCGCGATTGAAGATAACGGCCGGGGCATGGATGAGGTGACCCTGAACCGGCTTCGGGCAGAGGTTGGCTCCGAGCCGCCGGAGCTGGAAACCATGCCGTCCAGCAGACTGGCTCATATCGGAATGTCGAACGTATACGAGCGTCTGTATCTGACCTATGGTTCAGCCTTCCAGGTTACCATTGACAGTATCCCCGGACAAGGGACAACCTTCCTGTTTGTGCTTCCTGAAGAAATTCCGGATCAAGGTTAGGAAAGGGAGAGTGGGAACGATGTATAGCGTGATGCTGGTGGATGATGATTATCCGGTACTGGACTTTCTCTCGGCAATGATTCCCTGGAACGAGCTTGGACTGACCCTTCATTCGGCCTGCAAAAATGGTCTGGTTGCCCTGGAGAAAGCGCAGGCCGGTATGCCGGATATTGTGATAACGGATATTGGAATGCCCTATATGGACGGCATTGAGCTGATCCGCGAGCTGAAGCTGATGAACGAAGACTTACGCGTTGTGGTGCTGTCATGTATGGATGATTTCACGTATGCACAGCAGGCGGTGAAGCTGATGGTGAGCGATTACATTCTCAAGGAGATGATGAGCCGCGAGCTGATTACCGGGCTGCTGCAGGAGATTGGCGATGATCTGCGCCGCAGGGACGCGGAGAGAGCCCAGACATTGAAGTGGAAAAGCATGGCGGAGAACCAAAAGGTGCTGCTGAAGCAGAGTGTGCTGCGGCGGATTGCCGCCCGGGAGCTGCCGGACACCGAATGGCTTCCGGATGCCGCCGAGCTGGGGATTGTACCCGATTTGACAGCGAATGTAGCCGTCCTATGCCGGGTCAGCGGCAGTACCGGGGAGCCGGTCCGGGATGATCTTGCGCTCATGGCACTGGTGGAATCCGCCGCCGAAGCGGTGCTTCAGGATGGAACGGCCGCAGTATGTCTGCCTTACAGCGGACGGGACTGCGTGCTGGTCTTCACCGGAGGGATGGGCAATGGCGCAAGTGCCGGCCATATCTCCATGCTCGGCAAGCTGCGTTCCGCGGTTCAGAGCATGCCGGGGGTAGGGGCTTCTTTTCAATATCTGTGTATTCCGCCCGGCAGCGGGCATTTCCGTGAAGGGATTATAACGCTGTTAACGCAAGGGCGGGAGAATGCCTTTTATCTGAAGCCGGGCGAGCTTACCGGGCTGAAGGAGCTCCAGCCGTTCACCGGTGAGGATCTGTTCCTGCATTACACCGAAGCCTCCCGGGAGATCCGCGAAGCCTTCCTGGAGGAATCGGCCGGGCGGTTAGAGGAATTGCTGTCCAAATGGATGGACTATATCCGGTTGAAGCGCTTTGCTCCACGCCAGGTCAAGGAATGGATGCTCAAGCTGCTCTACGATAACCAGATGCGGCTGATGGCCCGTCAACAGTTCCAGTCGACCTTCTCCCTGGAGATGCTGCATGACACTATCACTGCCATTGAGCATATCGACAGTCTGGAAGAGTGGTCCCTGCAATTCTTCTATGAACGTCTGCCGGTGATCCGTGAGATGTACCAGGAGACCCGGCGGGATGAGATCAAGAAGGTGAAGCAGTATGTGGACCGCCATCTGAACCGTAAAATTACGCTGGAGGAGGTCGCCGAATACACTCATTTGAATTCGAGCTATTTCAGCCGCCTGTTCAAGAAAGAAACCGGGATGAGCTTCATCCACTATGTTACCCACACCAAGATGGAGCATGCCAAAGAGCTGCTGGACCAGTCTCCGCAGAGTGTGGAGCAGGTCGCTGAGCAGCTGGGCTACGAGAACAAAAGCTATTTCACCAAGCTGTTCAAGCTGCATACAGGCCTTACCCCGGGTGAATTCCGGGGCGAAGAAGGGACAAGGAACGGACAACCACAAGGGACAGGGAGGCACTACTCATGCTGAAAGTGACACCAATCCATACCGAAATGGCAGGTTCCATGCTGGTGCGTGTATTTGAGAACCGGCGGATGCTCGGAGAGGCGGCCGGACGTGAAGCTGCGGCTGCAATCCGCGCCTTGCTGGCTTCCAAGACTACGGTCAGAATGATCTTCGCCGCCGCACCTTCCCAGAATGAATTCCTTGCCGAGCTTGCTGAAGCGCCGGATCTGGACTGGAGCCGGATTACGGCGTTCCATATGGACGAATATCTCGGTCTCCCGGAAGGCTCGCCGCAGAGCTTCGGCAGCTTCCTCCGGGAAGCGCTGTTCGACAAGGTGAAGCCGGGCAGGGTTCATTATATTAATCCTGCCGCTGACCTTGAAGCTGAATGTGAGCGATATGGCAGGCTGCTGGCGGAAGCTCCTATAGATATTGTCTGCCTCGGCATTGGGGAGAACGGCCATCTGGCCTTCAATGACCCGCCGGTGGCGGATTTCCATGATCCCCGGCTGGTCAAAGCGGTCACTCTCGATGCCGCCTGCCGCACCCAGCAGGTGAATGACGGATGCTTCGCCAGTCTGGAGGAGGTTCCGCAGCAGGCACTGACCCTGACGATCCCTGTATTGCTGTCCGCCAAGTGGCTGTTCTGTATGGTTCCGGGCCCGACGAAGCGTGGTGCAGTTACCCGTACACTGCATGAATCTGTCTCCACGGCCTGTCCGTCCACAATCCTGCGCAGCCACGGGGATTGCCGGCTGTTTGTGGACACGGATTCCTTCGGAGCGGTTGTGCGATGATTGTGGATGCGCTGCATTACCGTACAGGCGAGCCGGTCCGGATTCGTCTGGAGGGCAGCATCATTGCGGGAATTGAACCGCTGGACGGACCTCTTGCGCTGCCGCCGGACGAGCTGCTGGAGCTGCCGGTAGCCGCGCCCGGCCTGGTAGACCTGCAGATCAACGGCTTCGGCGGCCATGACTTTAATCATCCCGTGCTGACCGCGGAGGCTGTCAAGGAAGCAATCCGCGCCTTGTGGACCGAAGGCATAACCACCTGCTATCCGACCGTGATCACCGGTGCTCCATATACGATTCACGGCGCAATGCGGGCAATTGCCCGGGCCTGCGAAGAGGATGCCGCCGCCGCTGCCACGATTGGCGGCATCCATCTGGAGGGGCCGTTCCTCTCGCCCGAAGACGGACCTCGAGGAGCGCATAGTCTGGAGCATATCCGCCCACCGAGTACAGCCCTGTTCGACCAGTGGCAGGAAGCGGCAGGCGGGCGGATCTCCATCGTGACGATGTCCCCGGAGTGGGAGGGGAGTGCGGAATTCATCCGCCACTGCGTGCGGCAGGGCGTGACGGTCTCTATAGGGCACACCTCGGCAAGCACGTCACAGATCTCGGAGGCGGCCGCTGCCGGAGCGCGGCTGTCCACGCATCTCGGCAATGGGGCGCATGCCGTGCTGCCGCGCCATCCGAATTATCTGTGGGCCCAGCTCGCGGAAGAAGAGCTGTGGTGCACTTTAATCGCCGATGGCTTCCACCTCCCGGATGAGGTGCTGAAGGTGGCGATGAAGGTCAAGGGCAGCCGGGCGCTGCTGATCAGCGATGCCGTTGCCCTCGCCGGCCTGCCGCCCGGCAGCTACGACACGCCGGTCGGCGGCCGCGTCGTGCTGACCCCGGAGGGCCGGCTGCATCTCGCCGGCCAGCCCGGGCTGCTGGCCGGTTCGGCGCAGCTGCTGCTGCGCCACATCGCGCGCCTTAGCGCCGCGGGCCTGGCCGACCTGCCGGACGCCTGGGACATGGCGTCCGTGCACCCGGCAGGCTTCATGGCCCTGCCGGAGGCAGCGGGCCTGGCCGCCGGCGCGCCGGCGGATATTGCGCTGCTCCAGCGGGGCAGCGGGGGGCTGGCGCTGGCGGCGCTCTGCAAAGCCGGCGAATGGGTGTACCGCCGGGGATGATGTCCGGCGGTAGCTATTCGCCGGGAGTTGCTGCGGGGTGCTGCGCCCGCTCCCCGGCACGAGTACCTGTACCCGCGATTGCATCTGTCACCTACATCTGCATCCGCACTTGCACCCTCATCCACATTCTCAACTATGCCCCCGCAACTTTTTGCCTGAGACAGGTTCATGCTATAATAGTGCGGAACACACTCCTTAGATGCAGAGGTGATTAGAAAGTGGGATATAAGGCAGGCCAGCTATTTGTTAATTTGCCGGTGAGTCATCTGCAGGATTCGATCAACTTTTTTACCGCACTCGGATTTGAGTTCAACCCGCAGTACACGGATGAGAACGCAACATGCATGATTATTAATGACAACACGTTTGCCATGCTGCTGACCAAGGAATTCTTTAACACCTTCACTTCGAAATCGGTTGTGGATACTGCCGGACACACGGAGGTCATTCTCGCCTTCTCCGCAGCAAGCAGGGCAGAGGTGGACGAGCTTGTGCATAAGGCACTTGGAGCCGGCGGCAAACTGTTCAATGATCCTGTCGACCACGGCTTTATGTACAATTGGAGCTTTCAGGATATCGACGGACATCTGTGGGAAGTCATGTATATGGATGAGAACGCGCAATAGCATAGTGCTGCATGAGGACAGGCTTCCGGATGCGGGGGCTTGTTTTTGTTTGTTTATAGAGGAATCTTCTGAGGGTTGCAGTGATGCTATTATGGTATGCGGAATGCGGTATGCGGTGCGCGGTATGCTTAAGTGCACTTTGTACAACTAAATCGTCTGATTTATAACCAATTATTCGTTTAGTTGTATTCCGTGCAATTAAATTGCCACATATAGATGGTTTTCTCCGCTTATGGCAGATATAGTTGTACAGAATACAGTTATAAGAGGCAAGCCTGCCTTTTCGCGGTTTTTAGTTGTACAGTGTACAGGCCTGTTGATTCCCCATATTATGGGATGGATATAATCCCCAAAACCCCTTTGTTCCTGAGCAGACTAAGTTGAACCTGCCACTCCAGCGGAAGACTAAATATACGCCAATGCTGCATAAATTCCCAAAGGGTCAGTTGAGCAAAGGCAGGCACGTTGGGGTGGATTTCATCATAAACGCGTTTCAGAAGCACATAGACAGCAAGGGCCACAAACAATTGGCTGTATACCGCATTTTCAGTGGTTCCAAATAGACATGGCACGTTCAGATGCTGTTTAATCCAGCGGAAAAAGACTTCAATTTCCCAGCGTGCCTTGTAGATTTCAGCGATCACATGAGCGGACTCTTTTCTCAAATCGGTCACGACCCGTACGACTTCACCCCGGTCATTTTCAAATTCTACGACCCGGTGGCGCTGAGCAGATTGGCACTTCCCTTGACCGATATAACAAGTAATATCACGAACAATTTTCGTTTCTCCCTCTGCGGGTCGCTGGAGTTCTCTTGGCTTCACCAAATGGAGATTGTCTTTGAGCCGAATCACAAACGACTGGCCCTGGAGCACATATTGATCCAATCTGCTGATTTTTCCATACGCCCGATCCTGTACCAAAATGTAGTCCGTATCGGCCAAGACTTCTCCAAACGGAGCGTCATTGCGCTTCGCGATCGATTCCTTCACGTTCAGGGGTGAACGCTGGCCATGCGAAAGAGCAACATGCAGCTTAATACCCCCTCTGAATTTTTTGTACGAGGCCCAAGGCATTCTAGAGTTCGCCGCCGTGACCGTAGTCGAGTCAATCAGCAAAAGATCTTTAGGAAGATTCAAATGCCGCCGGGTTTGGCGGTTACATTTCGTGACGAGCATTTGAAAGATACGTTTGAAGATTTCGTAAGGGACTTCACCGGCCTTGCCGGAAAGGGTGGAGTAATGAATTTCTGGCAAGTCAAAGCTTGGGCCTAATCGGGCACTCTGCCGGAATCCGTCCCATTTGTGGTAGCAGGCTTGGACAAAGTAATCGAGCAGCAACCCGACGGTCATTTTGGTTCCTCTATCCACGTAGTCCTTGGTTTGTCCGGTCACCATTTGGACTTCTTCCGGTGTTAACACTTGTTTGAAAACGGCTAAAAATGGGGTATATTTATTCATGAGGTCGCCTCATTTCGGTTTGGTTTGGTCGTACTTACCATTACCCGAAATGGCGGCCTTTTTCGTCCCTTTTTTTGGGAAATCAACACGCCTATACAGTGTACAACTATGCTGTAAGTTTCCAGTTGAAGCTGAATCCGAATACATAAATTGCTGCATGAAATGAACTCACTTCATTAGTTCTGTGATTGTACCAAGCCGGGCGTTGTAAAAAAGCTGAGGCGTAACTGAAAGACAGATTCCTGGTGGTGTTCTGGAGCGAATGGCCGTCAGTGTGGCAGGACCGTCAGCTCAGCATATGGCGATCAGCAGGAGAATGCGGACTGAGAAGACGCTAGCGTACCTGAAAGACAGATTCCTGGTAGTGTTCTGGAGCGAATGGCCGTCAGTGTGGCAGGACCGTCAGCCCAGCAGATGTCGATCAGTAGGGGAATGCGGACTGAGAAGACGCTATTTTGCCCAAAACACTGTTTTCAGCGCCCAAACGGACTGAGAATCAGTTATTTTGATCATTCGAGCCTAAAATGTGGAGCGGGCAGCCATATAAGCGATTCTGAGTCCGCTTGACCCGCAAAAGCATCTGTTTTGTTTAAATAGCGGATTCTCAGTCCTATTCACGATCGTATACGCTCGTGAAGCTATTCATCCCCCGCCCAGCCCCCCAAGCCCCGCCGAGTCCTGCCAAGTCCCGCCCAACTCCCGCCGAGTCCCTCCCAGCTCCCGCCCAGCCCCGCCGAGTCCCCGCCAATCCCCATCAACTCCTCCTAAAATACTCCCCCAACAACTTCTCCGAATACAATTAGTACATCAGGACTTCACTTAATACTCCAGCAGGCGCCCGTTATCATGCCATTGGCCGTACATTGTATTGGCTCTGGTGTTTGCGATGAATTTCTCCAGTCTGCGCTGAAACACTTCGGGCTGATGGATATAGCTTTGTATGGTATCGATCCGGACCCGCTGGTAGAGCGCCGGAAAGGCCATGAAGTTCTCATATACCTGCGTCTCCTCTTTCAGCTTCTCTTCGATAACCTTGTCTATTCTAAAAGAGCGGATATCCATATCAGGAAGGACCCGCCGTCCTTCCTCACGCATCAAGCCCAGCTTCTCAAGGCGGCGGACACGCTCTTTGTTAAGCTCAGTCCATGAACTCCGTCTGCTGCGGGGAGACAGCCTCTGCACCAGCTTTGCTTCAGCGTTCACCTTCTTCACCCCATCGATCCAGCCGAAGCACAAAGCTTCTTCAACGGCGTCCAGGTACAGCAGCGTACCCGGGACTGGCTTCATAGTCGCTTCAACCCAGCAAAAGGGTTCAGCCGTGCTGTTCACCAGCAGCCAGTTCCGCAACTCTTCCCTTGATGTAGCCGCAATCCAATTTTCTGTGCTCATAGTTACTGTACACTCCCTTCTGTCAAATATATAGCCCGAACAGGAGTCTGCACGGACGTTTTACGTGAATGGCACTTAGTAGGGCGGGAAGACTCCCGCTCAAGTACTGACTGTAGTTTCTCCTAGACCGGTTTGTACAATTATAACGAGCTGTCCCAGCAAAATATACAACCTTCCGCTAGGCGTAACCCGCTTGAGAATGGTAGAGCTCTTCATTGATTGCACTTTCTACAACAGCTTCAGCGTTATCCTGCGCTAAAACCAGTTCTAATGTATTTAATACAATTGATTTCCAGCAACCTGCCCAAATTCACCTATTCCATAGAATTCTATTGTACAAAGTGCTACAGAATCTATTTTTCGGCGGATTTTAGAGCGATCTGTTGTACGAAGTGCAATAGACAATAGATTTCAACCAGGCCTTCACAAGAAGACCAGGCAGCTTTACTTATAGGTGAATCAGTGGTGGAGAACCGGTCGTGGTTCGTTGAAGTAATCCTGAACGAAATACAACATTCCCCCCATCAAAACCGACCCTGATAGAAAATTGTTGCACAAAAGTCATCAATCTTCCTCCACCAAGTGGCTAAACGGGGAAATTGTTGTATCGCGTACAAGAATCCTTACGGTTACCCCAGTAACTATGAATTAATGTTGCAAAACGTACAACAACATCGGCTTTTTAACAGTTAGCTGTCAGAATTCCCCCACTTCTCTAAGTGGCGGGATGAGTGTCAGCGGTCTTTCTCATAGACAAATACAACCTAAAATATTACAATAAAACTATTCAGTAGTATTATGAAATAGGTTGTGATATCCGTGGAATTAGACACAAATAATCATTCAGTATTCTCTCTTCATTATCATCTTGTGCTAGTCGTGAAGTACCGCAGAAAAGTAATAGACGATGACATTTCGAATCGGTTACAAGAGATATTTGAGTCTATTCAGCCTAATTACAATATCACCCTGCAGGAATGGAAGCATGACAAGGATCATGTTCACATTCTAATGAAAGCTCACCCCAATAGCGATATTTCTAAATTTCTGAACGCTTATAAGAGTGCATCCTCCCGTCTAATTAAGAAAGAATTTCCTGTAATTCGTCAACAGCTGTGGAAGGAATATTTCTGGTCCAGAAGTTATTGTCTACTGACGATTGGGGGTGCGCCGATTGAAGTCATCCGGAAGTACATCGAATCTCAAGGTCAGAAATGAGGTGGGCAGGTGTTAAAGGCTAATAACCAGAAGGGAACCATTGCCATTACAGAGGGAAGGATCAAAATTCCCAAACTAAAAACGAAAATCAAAATCAAGCTGCACCGTCCATTCGAGGGACGTATTAAATCATGCACCATTTCCAAAACACCCACGGGAAAATATTACGCTTCCGTATTGGTGGAAACGGATATCATCCCATTGCCCCCACTCGAGACGAAGATCGGTGTGGATCTGGGGTTGAAAGACTTTGCGATTCCTTCACATGGTGAAATCATACCGAATCCGAAGTACTTGCGGAAGTCTGAACAACGATTAGCCAAGCTGCAAAAGGACTTGTCACGAAAGAAGGAAGGGAGCCGTAACCGGTATAAAGCAAGGCTGAAGGTCGCCAGACTGCATGAAAAAATAGCGAATCAACGGAAAGACTTTTTGCACAAAACGTCCACCCAAATGATAAACGAAAACCAAGTGATCGTGATGGAGGACTTGCGTGTAAAGAACATGATGCAGAATCATAAGTTAGCCAAAGCCATATCCGAAGTGTCTTGGAGCCTGTTCAGAGACATGCTGACCTACAAAGCGAAATGGTACGGCAGAGAATTAATCATTGCTCCCAAACACTTTGCAAGCAGTCAATTGTGTTCCTGCTGTGGCTACAAAAATGCAGAAGTCAAGAACCTAGCCGTACGGGAGTGGTCCTGCCCTGCCTGTCATACGGAACATGACAGAGACCGGAATGCGGCACTGAATCTTCTACAACTAGCCATGTAAATGGCCCTTAGCGGGTTAGGAACTAGCCTATAAGCTTGGGTAAACTTGGAGCAGTAGCTCTATTGACCAAGAAGCACCCACCTCTTAGGTGGTGTGTAGTTCACCTCATCGCTACAAGAATTATACTGACAATCAGCCCGGACAGGAAAAAGTAGCTCCCGCTAACCAGTCCGTAGACCAGCGGCCGGGGAATATTGGGGTTAATCCCGGTATTCACGGTTGTGGCCGCCAATAACCCTGCTCCGACAATTCCGCCAAAGAGGAGAGCATCGGCAAGGGTTTCAATATCGAACGCATAGAACAGTACCGCCATCGCCACTGTTGTTACCAGTCCGCATACCAAGGGACCCAAGATGAACCGGAGCGCCGGTTTTTCTTTGGAAGGAGAAGGATTCGTATGTTGCTTCGTATGTTGCTTCGTATGATTAACATTCCTTCCATTTCCCGCTGAAACGATACCGTCCTCCTTAAGGACGGCAACGCCGTTTTCACTTGGTGCATTCTCTTTTCCCAGAGCGTAGGCATAGGCATTGCCCCAGACCACAGTGAACCATAGGCCTCCCACCAAAGACAACGCCAGCGTCCCGAGCACAACAGCCAACCAATTGATTTCCTGAATTACATTAAACATAATATCCTCCTCGTGTGGTTAAGTCTGCTTACATCATAAAAAAAGAAGTTTGACAACAGCGTGTCATACTTCTTCATAAGGTTTGAGTGCGTTTTGCAGATGCTCTTTGATGATGGCGCGCAGGGGGATGGGTTCGAGTACCTCGGCACCGCTGCCGAAGCTGAGCAGAATGGCCCATAACCAGCGTGCGCTGAGCGGCTGATATACCGGAATGCGCATCGTCATACTTCCGTCTTCGTGAAACTGTTTGTCCATCTGCTGAAACTGATCCAGCGCGTCGGCCAACGCCTCTGGCCTTACCCGGATCACTACATCCTCCAGCTGATTCTGCCGTGCGTGTTCTGAGGGAGCTGCCTCTTCCGGCACCTCCGGGTGCGGTTCGAAAGCTTCCCCGGTCAGCATCAAATTCATCAGCCGGGACAGGCGAAACTCGCGGTAAGCCTGACGGGTGCGGCAATATCCGTAAATGTACCAGTTACGGTATTTGAAATGAAGCCGCAGCGGCTCGATGTCACGGGCCGTACGTTCATTCATGGTGTCGATATAATCGAAGCGGATCACTATGCGCCCGGTGATGGCAGTCCGTATATGACGCAGCGCATCGGGTTCCGTCCGCAGGGTGTCGAAGTCTACGGACAGGCTCTGCGTCAGATGCTCCGGTCCAATGGTTTGTAGCCGTTCAATAGTCCCCTGAGCACGCCCGTCTTCAAACACGGTAGAAAGGCTGCGGAGCACGGTAATCAGGGCATTGACGTCATAAGTGCCGAGCAGGCTTTTATCCATTTTGTAGCCGTCCATCATACCATATCCGCCTTTCATCCCCTGATACGATACGACCGGGAAGCCCGCTGCACAGATTACATCGATATCCCGGTAGATAGTCCGCTGCGATACCTGGAACTCTTCAGCCAGCATAGCCGCAGACAACACCTCGTGATTCAAAAGCTTATAGATTATAGAGATCAGCCGTTCCAGTTTCATAGGTATACACCCCCGTCCATTGGTCCTATTTCCTTAAATATTGACGTTTTGTTAACAGTTTCGCAACATATTCTTTACGCTCAGCATACACAACCTAAGAGAACAGTTAATATCCGGCTTCTACAATGAGGATATTAGCAGAATATACCTATTGTAAAGACAAGCTAGATATGAAGGGATGATACTTTTGAAGGGGAACCTGCTGCACTTTTCGATGAAATGGAAGCTAATCTTAAGTTTCTCGGCAATTACGCTCATTTTTCTGGGCGTGGCTCTGTACCAAGGACATAAAATTAACCAGGTAGAGCTATCTATGGAACAGCAGAAGAGCGAAATGGAGAAAAGAATTACAGTCTCAACCATCACCCAGCTGCTGCAGGAGCAGAACCGTGCAGAGACTTTCTTCGCTGAATCCAGTGATTTGGAGCTGGCAGAGCCGTTACAGGAGAAACAGCAGCAGATATCGGCTGAACTGGCCAAGCTTGATTTTGAGCCGGATACGCCTGCGTTTACAATGCTTGGGCTTCTGGGCACCCAGGCTGGGGAATATGGGGAGTTCATTACGGAGCTGGCCGGGGTAATGTCGGATGAGACGCTTGATCCGCTGACTGTACTGGAACAGATTGATGTTATACATACGAAGGCACTTGCGCTGAATCAATCCATGCTTGAGACGAACGGGAAGCTGTATAAGGCAGCCGCCGACAATGCAGAGCAGGCGCAGACGGTTTCTTTTAACCTGCTGGATGATACGGTCTCAATCGTGGCCTATGCTGCAGGTGGAGTATTCCTGTTCATGCTGGTGCTGGCCTGGCTGCTGATCCGCTCGTTCCTGTCGCCGGTCGGCAAGCTGCAGGCTGCGCTCAGGCAAATTGCTGACGGGGATCTGCGGCAGCAGATCAACTCCCCGTATAATGATGAGCTGGGCCGGCTCAGCCATCATTTCGATCATATGGTGGGCAGAGTTCAGGGCATGCTGCGGCAGACCTTGTCTGCTGCGGGTTCGCTGGCTGACTATTCGCATTCTTTTCAGCAGTCATCGGCGATTACCGCGCATACGAACCGGGATATTGTCCGGACGATCCAGGAGATTTCGCTGGGTGCCGACCAGCAGGCTGTTCAGTCTGAGCAGAGTACGCTGCTGCTGGAGGAGCTGGCCCGCGGGGTTCAGGATATTACCGAGTATACGGATGTCATGCTGACGACAAGTGAAGCGGCTAACCGGAATACGCAGCAGGGTTCAGATACCGTTACTGCCCTGCGCCAGATTTCACAGCGTTCCCGGGTGTCCATCAGCAAGGTGTACGGGGCACTGGAGCAGCTTGTGAACCAGTCAAAGGATATTTCACGCATCACGAATTCAATCACGGAGATTTCGAAGCAGACGAATATTCTCTCGCTCAATGCAGCGATTGAGGCAGCGCGGGCCGGGGCATCGGGAAAAGGCTTCGCCGTTATTGCCGATGAAGTCAGACATTTATCCGTGCAGACGAATGATTCTTCCGTGCATATCAGCCGGATTATCCAGGAGCTTCAGGCCGGCATGGCCGATTTCCAGGGACATATGATGGAGACCCGGGAAAGTCTGGAGCAGCAGGATCATCAGGTGGCGGAGACACTGGCATCCTTCGAGGCGATCGATGAATCCATTGCGGGCATCAGCACACAGATCGGGCAGATTCACCAGAAGGTGGAACAGACCCGTACGATCAACTCACGCCTTGCCGAATCTGTGCATTCGGTAGCATCCGTGGCGGAGCAGACAGCGGCGGGGGTACAGGAAGTGAATGCCTCCAGCACTCAACAGGATCAGGCGATCAGCGATATTGCACGGCAGGCGGAGGAGATTCATGAAATCTCGCAGCGGCTGTTCCGGGAGATCAATGTGTTCAAAATTGCCGACACTGCCGTAGCAGGACCGGAAGAAGGAACGCTAAATGGGATAGCGGACGGGCCTGAGGCGGCAGTGGCTGACAATACAGCAGCAAAGGCTGAAGCGAAGATAGAAGCGAAAATAGAAGCGAAGAAAGCCGAGAAGGCAGAAGAGAATAAATTGGACGAGGCGCCAGAGAAGACTAGGAAGCAGACAGCAGAGAAGCCGGAACAACAGTCAGAAGCCAGAACGTTTGCGGAGACTGAGAAAAAGACCGGAGCCGGAGTTCACCGGCCTCAGTCTGGAGGAATACGGGAGACGGGGGAATCCTCAGCCGCAAACGGGCGGATTGAATCGGAGGCTGATTTACTGGTGCTGGCGAAGTGAATGATTCAGCGAAGTGACCAGCTCAGGGAACCACTCGGATAAAGACAGGAAGCTGAAGCCCGCGGAGCGGGCTTTTGCCGTATCCATGACCCATGATTCTTCAATGCCAAAGGGAGAGCTGTCCGAGTCTACGGTTTCCTGCCGGACCACGGCAGGTTTACCTGTTGCCGCTTCAACAATGGAGATAACCCCGCCGATGGTCAGTGTACCGTCCGAGCAGGCATTCACCGGACCCGTCAACGTGGAACTGCCCAGCCAGTGCAGGAAATCAGCGGCTTCATCGGAACGGATGAATGAGATCTCCGCTTGCGGGTTCGGGATGCCGATCGGCTGCCCTGCTTGTACATGCTCTATATGAAAATGCAGTCTGCGCGTATAGTCATCCGTGCCCAGCACAATCGGAAACCGCACCGCGGCCACCGGGAAGTCCGCCGTCTGCAGCAGAACGGTCTCGGCCAGTCTTTTGCCTTCCTGGTAACTGAAATCGGCCTTCCCGCCTAGCTTCAGCGGATAATGTACAGGATCGAAATCCGCTTCAGTCAAGATATCCGGCTGCGGATTATAGACAGACAGGCTTGAAGTCAGAATATACCGCTTCGACCGGCCGGCAAATATCCGCACCGCAGCCGCAGCCTCATCCGGTGAGAAACAAATATTATCGTAGACGATATCCCAGTCTATATCCCCTACAGCATGCTCCAGCGCAGTTTCATCAGTCCGGTCCACGGCCAGCCGGGTTACGCGGTCACCGAAATCATCCTCTGTTACACCGCGGGTCAGAATGGTTACCTGGCTGTCCCCGTTCTGGAGCAGCAGTTCCACCAGTCTTTTACCAAAAAACCGCGTTCCTCCGAGTACAAGTACCTTCTTCATTTGGCTACACTCCTAAAGTTTTGTGTGCGGGCTAAGATTCTAATGAATAAAGTTAAGCTGCCATCCGCAGCCCGGCATAGGTGCTGCTTCCATTCAGATAGGAGAAGCTTCCGCTTCCGGAATACAGGGCATGCACTGTGGTGGTGCTTACAGCAACAGTTACTTCTGCGGCAGTCGCCTGGCGGAGCAGCTCCAGCATCACCGGAATTTGACCCTGCTCATAGGCATGGGCCAGCGCCCTGAGATAAGCCCGGTAATCAGCATCCGGCGGAAGAGCGGGCCCCTCATTCTCAGCCAGTTCTTCCCGGACCCTGGATAAGGCCAGGCGTGCCCGGTGCAGAGCCGCCTTGACTGCCCCTTCGGTAGTGCTTAAGGCTCCGGCTGTCTCGGCGGCTGAATATCCCAGAACATCACGGAGTACGAAGGCGGTCCGCTGCAATGGGGAGAGATGCTTGATCAAGGCCTGAAAGGCCAGTTCGATTTCGGTGCGATCTCCTTGCGCAGCCGGTGTAAGGGCTGAATCTGCCGGGGGTTCTGAACGTTCAAGCGCACGGATCAGGGAGCCTTTGCGCCGTGAGGCATCAATCCACGTATTCTTGGCAATCCGCAGCAACAGGGCTTCAGGATTGGGGCTCAAAGTGAACTTGCTGTATCCGAGTGCCTTGGTCCAGGTCTCCTGGGCTAGATCTTCAGCGTCGAAGGCGGAACGGGTCAGCGATAGGCAATACCGGTGCAGCGCAGTCCCCAGCTCCTGCAGACTCTGCTTTTCCATATCCGCCCTGTCCGGCATACGGTGATGTTCAAGAATTGTCATCTTGGCCCTCTCCTTTGTGCTTTTTGTTATGTTCTTGAATTCATTTTATATAGTTATTGCTTCTATTATATAAACGAACGGCACATTGTAAAAGATACGCTATCCTTGTATACCCGCCGAATTTCGCATACCCGTATCTTTAAGCTTCCCTGGTCCGTCTACAGGATATATACACTAAGACAGATCAGAGGAGGCACAAGCTAATGAGTATTATACCTTATGTCATTGAACAGACTTCCAGAGGCGAACGGTCCTACGATATTTATTCCCGGCTGCTGAAGGACCGGATTGTGTTCGTGGGTGCGGCAATCGATGACGGGCTGGCCAACAGCATTATTGCCCAGCTGCTGTTCCTGGCGGCAGATGAGCCGGACAAGGATATCCAGATGTTCATCAACAGCCCCGGGGGCTCGACTACCGCCGGCTTTGGTATTTATGATACGATGCAGGTAATCAAACCGCAGGTGAATACGATTTGCACCGGTTTTGCGGCTTCCTTCGCTTCGCTGCTGCTGCTGGCAGGAGCTACGGGCAAAAGATCCGCACTGCCGAACAGCGAGATCATGATCCATCAGCCGCATGGCGGTGCACAGGGCCAAGCCAGTGATATCGCCATCAGCGCAAGACGAATTCTGCAAATCCGGCACAAGATAGTCCAGATTACGGCGGAACGTACCGGCCAGCCGGCGGAGAAGGTGGAGAAGGACATGGACCGTGATTATTTCATGTCAGCTGAGGAAGCACTGGAATACGGGATCATCGACACGATTATTACCCATCTGTAGACGAAGGAGCGGATTAAGATGTTATCAGCGTTGAAAGGGCAGGAAGTAACGATTCATTTTTTGGATGGAACCAGTGTCAGAGGAGGGGTTCTGGAGGAGCTGGATGAGAGGTTAGTGAAGTACAGCACGGAGTTCCAGACCCTCTACATTCCAATCACCTCCATCCGCGCCGTAGACGTGCAGACCAAAGAACGGGAACGGCCGCGTGTCGGTTTCGGGCAGTAGACAGTACATCCTGGTAAAAGCAATCTAAACCCCCGGTTCTCCGCTATGAGGGAGATCCGGGGGTTTTGGGTTTGGAATAGTGCAGCTGTTGCTGCTGATATTCGGTCTTAATATCCGTTATATGCGGATACCATTACCGGAATCAGAAGTCCGTAAGGCTGAAGCTGGTGAAGTATTCATTCACCGCGGAAGCGGAGAGGGAAGCCGCTATCTCGGGGGCAGTGAGAAGGCAGGGGCCAGGCGGTGCACACCCTTTGGAGTATATCCAAGCGATGAGCTTACGCCGCACAGGTCAGCCAGCAGATAGAGGATACTCAGCCACATTTCGGTTCCCTGCAGACCCGTGTCCTGCTGCTGTGATAACTGGAAGGCGAAGCCGCGCTGCGGAACCCAGAATTTAAGCACTTCGCTGAGCATATTCTCCGCCCAGCTGCGGATCTCTGCACGGCGGTAATCGGTCTGCTTCAGGCAGATCCAGAGCGGATGGACCACATCCAGCACGTTGCAGGCGTTAAGCACCTCTGCACGGAAGAACCGGCGGTCCCTGCTGTGGGCCAGCACGGTATCGATGCTGCGCTCCGGATACGGCAGAGGAAGGCCGAACTGCGCATAGGTCGCGCGGGTGAGCCGGTAGAAACCGTTCACCGGCTGCAGCCAGCCCTCCTCTGCGGTAGGGAGGCCCCATAGGCCGGAGTCCTTGCGGCAATGGGTCGCCAGCCAGCCGAACAGATCATCCGGCCGTTTACGGGAGCCGAACGTCTTCAGGTTGTGGTACAGACCCGTGGCATAGCAGTCAATCCAGTCGCCGCCGCCCCAGGCATTGTGCTCCCACGGCAGATCATTCAGATATGGATATAACGCAGCGGTCTCCATATTCTCAGCAACGGTAACCGGATGGGGCAGCGCAGAACCTAGCACCTCCAGCGCGTACCCTACAGCGAGAAGATGGTACCGGGAGAGATGGTCGGTTAACAGCTCAGGGTGATCCTCCGGTCCAGGCGGAGACCACGGATCGGGCAGCAGTCCTGTCCCGGCATCCTGGAATCCCTGCAATACAGCGGTAAGCTCTGCCCTCGTCCAGCCGGGCGGCAGGCTGCTGAACATCGCGGCAATCTCCACTGCATCGCAGTAAGCTCTAACCGTCCGCTTATATCCGGGCCGGTCGCGGAAGAATTTCTCTTCCTCCGTTGACTCTGAGTAGTACTCCAGCAGCGGGATCAGCTGGTCTCCTGCCAGCTTGCCGAAGTCAGCCAGCTGCTGTGAGAGCAGGCTATATGCCGGCACACTTTCAGGAACTGGCATCGTATTTACGGCAGTGTCTCTATCCGCTGTTACAGCTGCATCAGCCGCATCTGTACCCGTACCAGCTTTCACTGCTGCTCCTCCAGCTTGCGAATCCATTGTCATCCCTATATCCTCCTTTCGTTCACCTGCAGCGGCAATTGCTGTTGTATCCCCGGCCAGCCGGCTGCGGATTAGCCTGGCCGGATTGCCGCCCACAATACTGTAAGCGGGCACATCTTTGGTAACCACGGCACCGGCGGCGACAATGCTGTGCGAACCGATCTGCACACCGTCCAGAATAACGGTATTGGCTCCAATCCATACGTCGTCCCCGATGACAATCCCTTGGACAGTGCAAGGCTGGCGGAAGACCGGGATATCGGTGGAGGCGAATCCGTGATTGAACCCGTACATACTCGCATGTGAAGCAACTCTTACACCATTTCCCATGGTAATATCGCCTGACAGCACGCTGTAGCTGTTGAGTGAGCAATCGCTACCCATGATGAGCCGGGCACTGCGGACAATCGCTCCGCCGGCAATATAGCTCCGGTCGCCCATCTGAAGCTGATCCGGCAATACCACCGCCTGCGGCGAGACATAACAGGCTTCTCCAAAGGTATAGGAGTATTCAGCGCTTAGCTGCTGCTGGTATAAGATTTGCTCTTGCTGCTCCTGTGCGGAGGGGCCAATCCAGGGCATGTAATCGAGCGCCTTCCGTGAGGCGGAACGTTGTTCGGGCATCTCAGTCTCTCCTCTATAGCATAAGTCATTATTTCCTTAAGTGTAGCAGTAGAGGAAGGGAAGGGACATGGCATAAAGAGCACGACTAGCTTGTCAAAAACGCTTCAACATTTTATGCTGATCTCAGAGATGCTGCAGAAACGGGGGAGTCAGAGGATGGAGAAAATTGTGCAGAATCTGGCCATAGATATTCACTGGATTCACGATAAGATCACGTTCCCGGACTGGAGGGATATCCGCCAGAATATCAATGTGCACAGCTTCTACTGGATTCAGGAAGGTCAGGGGATCTTCCGTACGGACGAAGACTATCCGGTATCGCCGGGGATGCTGTTCTATCTGCCGCCTGGGCTGGCTTTGGACATGAGCTGCGGAAGGGAGGAGCCTCTGCGGATTACAATGATTCTGCTCTCGCTCTATACCTTGTCGCCTTCGGCGGATAATCAGGGCAGGATAGAGCCGCTGGATGTGCTGCCGCTGCAGTTCATGCTGAAGCCGGAGCGGGAACAGGGCAAGCAGCTTGGTCATTTGTTTCATAAAATTGCTGCGGATTGGGTCCCCGGAAGCACCGGGAGACAGCTGATGACCCAGTCCCTGCTCTATGAGCTCATGTACGAATTGCTGCAGGTTCAGGCGAATGCCCAGCTGGGCCGGGGGCAGGGCTTTGAGCTGTTTTTGCGGATCAAGAATGATATTGAACGCCGTTACAGTGAACCTTTGCTTATTCACGAGCTGGCGGTGCGTTACGGGATTTCCTCCTCGTATTTACGCAGTCTTTTTCAGCAATATCTGCATAGGAGCCCCAAAAGCTACTTAAGTGAAATCCGCTATGAGCATGCGGCGAAGCTGCTGCTGTACACCAGACTGACCTTGAAGGAGATTGCAGCAGCCTGCGGTTACAGCGACGAATTTCACTTCAGTAAAAGCTTCAAGCAACAGAACGGACAGCCGCCTTCTGCTATGCGGACTCTAGAGCACGGGAAGAGCGGATAATCCTTACCGGTTGGATTCCCTGCCAAGTGCCTTACTGTTTATAGTTCTCCGCTCCCGGGACAATTTCAATATTAGTGATTAGATCATTGGCAACAGTAAAGAAATAATAAAACAGCTGAGGACTACCCGGGAAGATACCACTGGTTAATGAACTTACAATGATTATCCCGTGTTTATACTCCACTTCAATAACGTTGGATTTCAATTCATATCCGATAGATTTTCCACGCCATTCTTTAATAGCTTCAATTCCATTGAAATGATTGTTTTCACCGCTATCGTGGATGTGTGCATCTTTTGCCATGCAGACATCTATGACCGTAGTATCATTGGTGTTTAACGAATCCATATATATTTCAACAGGTTGCGGTAGTTGTTTTGACATTGTGTTACCTCCTTTTTTTTATATCCTAACATGAGTAACTAGACTACTGTATGTCACATTACCTATTCACATTGCCAATGATTTTGCATTGAGCTGGGGATAACAAAGAGGCGTGCTGAGGTGAAGATTACGGCAAAGTTCTGCAAGCGGTACAATAGCTACAATGAGCCGAGACTTAACAATGAAACGCGCAATACTGTATAAATGGTTGACTGCACCCCTCAGAGCCCCATCTGCGGGGTTTATTTCTGCATACAGAGTATTGGATTACCAGCGTTACACATAATAACCTCATGGAGCTGCTGCCGGCAATTCCTGACGCAGCTTTGCCGGTCAAGCAGTTAGTGCTGCGCGAAAAAGGGGTAAGTTACTATAATGTGCGGTATTTGCAGCTTTATACAACCACTTGGAGGTGAGCAGATTTCATCGAAATAAAGAGGGCAAACTCAGCCGTTTCCACTTAATTTTAAAATAAATCGTATGAAGATTTCTTCTGCTGTGATACAATTATCCGGTTGGCCTTGTGCATGGTTAATCGTCCGGTGCTCCTGATGAGTCCGTGATTGAATGAAGCTAATAAGCGCAGGAAAACGAAGCTTTCCAGTGTATTACTGTGAATTACAGAGTATTAATGGAGAAATCGACAGATTTTACACGGAACATATCATTTTTTGTCGTTTTTTATTGATTTATTGAGAAGGTTTCTGTATAATCAGCCTTGTTGATTTTTCATAGGATGTAGCCTGTTCAGCTTGATGAAACGAAACGACTGACAACGAAACGGATCCAGAGCAGCAAGGCTAATAACTAATAACTTAAGCAAAATTAGGGGGTTATTAATTTGGGAAAAGCGTTAATTATTGGCGCTGGCGGTGTAGCGAGCGTTGTTGTTCATAAATGCTGCCAGAACCCGGATGTATTCGAAGAGATCTGCATTGCCAGCCGTACGGTGTCAAAATGCGATGCTCTGAAGGAGAAACTGGACGGGGGCCTGACGAAGATTTCTACGGCCAAGCTCGATGCTGACAACACGGAAGAAGTCATTGAACTGATCAAGAGCTTCCAGCCGGATGTCGTGATTAATGTCGCTCTCCCATACCAGGATCTGACGATCATGGATGCCTGCCTGGCTACCGGAGTGCATTATGTAGATACAGCTAACTACGAACCGCAGGATACCGCGAAATTCGAATATTCCTGGCAGTGGGCATACAAGGAAAGATTCGAGAAGGCCGGAATTACGGCGCTGCTCGGCAGCGGTTTTGACCCAGGCGTAACCGGTGTATTCACGGCTTATGCGCAGAAGCACTATTTTGACGAAATTCATACGATTGATATTGTGGATGCGAACGCGGGCGACCATGGGTATCCGTTTGCAACTAACTTCAATCCTGAAATCAATATCCGCGAAATTACAGCGAACGGACGTTACTTCGAGAATGGCGAGTGGATTGAAACGGCACCGCTGTCCGAGAAAAAAGTATACGATCTCCCGGAGATCGGTCCGAAAGATATCTATCTTTTGTACCATGAAGAGCTGGAATCCCTGGCTGTTAATATCCCTGGCGTGAAAAAAATCCGCTTCTGGATGACCTTCTCGCAGAACTATCTGACTCACCTCAAGGTGCTTGAGAATGTTGGCATGACCTCGATCGAACCGATCAATTATGAAGGTAAAGAGATCATTCCGTTGCAGTTCCTGAAGGCGATTCTGCCTGACCCGGCTTCCCTGGGACCAAGAACCAAAGGTAAAACGAACATCGGAAACATCATTCAGGGCGTGAAAGACGGCCAGCCTAAAACTTATTATGTCTACAATGTCTGCGATCACGAAGAGTGCTACAGAGAGGTTGGCTCCCAGGCCATTTCCTATACTACCGGCGTTCCTGCAATGATCGGGGCTATGATGATTATCAAAGGCATCTGGAACAAACCGGGCGTACACAACATCGAAGAATTCGATCCGGATCCATTCATGGATGCACTTAACAAACACGGGCTGCCTTGGCAAGAAGATTTCTCGCCGACGTTGCTGGATTAGGGCTTAAGTCATGAAGGATAAAGATATAGATATTGATATCAGCTCGCTGCCGTCCCCTGCCTATCTGGTAGATGAACGCCTGCTGACGAAGAACCTGGAAACTCTGAACTACGTGCAGGAGCGCAGCGGGGCGAAGATTCTTTTGGCACAAAAAGGCTTCTCCATGCATTCCATGTACCCACTGGTGGGTAAATACCTGCATGGCGTAACTTCCAGCTCCTTGTTCGAAGCCCGCCTGGGCTTCGAGGAAATGGGCAAAGAGGTCCATGTTTATGCACCGGCTTATGTAGACCGCGAGTTCGATGAGCTGCTCGGCTACACCGACCACATTGTGTTCAACTCGTTTGATCAATGGAGCCGGTTCAAGGAACGGGTGCAGAACGCACCGAAGAAGATCAGCTGCGGCATCCGCGTCAATCCGGAGTACTCCGAGATTGAAGTGCCGCTGTATGATCCTTGCTACAACTACTCCCGTATGGGCGTAACCCTGCCGAACTTCCGGCCGGAAGAGCTGGACGGAATCGACGGGCTGCATTTCCATACCATGTGTGAACAGAACTCGGATACCCTGGAGCGTACGCTTAAGGTTGTGGAAGAGAAGTTCGGCCAGTATCTGCACGGCATGAAATGGCTGAACTTCGGCGGCGGGCATCACATTACCCGTCCCGACTATGATCTGGAGACACTGATCAAGTGTATCCTGCATATGAAGGAAACGTATAATGTCGAGATCTATCTGGAGCCGGGCGAAGCAATTGCCCTTAACACCGGTTACCTGGTCGCGACTGTACTCGACACAATGCATAACGGTATGGATATCGCGATTCTCGATACCTCGGCCGAATGCCATATGCCGGATGTGCTGGCGATGCCGTACCGTCCGGGCATCATCGGTGCCGGAATGCCGGGCGAATTCGCCCACACGTACAGACTCGGCGGCATGACTTGCCTGGCAGGGGATGTTATCGGGGATTATTCCTTCCCGGAGCCGCTGAAATACGGTGACAAGCTCATCTTCCTCGACATGGCGCATTATTCCATGGTGAAGAACCATATGTTCAACGGCGTGAACCTGCCGGCCATCGCTTCCTACAATGAGGAAGAAGGCATCAAGGTCATCCGCGAGTTCGAATATAGTGATTTTAGTGGCCGTTTATCTTAAGTAAGTATAGAAGCGCTCCTTCAGCTGCGGCTGATGGGGCGCTTTTTTGCGCGATTTAGGAAACTTCCGGGCTCTTTTGTTCGCTGCTGCTACTTGTAAGGAATAGTTAAATACATTTGTTACATTGTCCTTAGTCTGGATCAGGCGTAGCATTATACGTATAATGGCTTGAACGTGAAGGGAGTGAGCGGCATGAAACGCCGGGTTATACGATTGATTTACTGCTGCAGAGATAGTGAGAGGGATGACAGAGGAAGAAATAAATGACGAACATATAAGGGAGCTGCCGCTAAGCGTGCTTAAATTAGAATATCTACACAATAATGAGGAACTGGCATCGATGCTGCTGGGAAATTGGGAATTCGATCCGGAGTCGCTGCATTTGTTCCAGTATTACAGGATCTCCTCCAACGCGGTGTATCCGTTCGAGAATGCCGGGGAGAACCAACTGCTGCGATTTGCACCAGCGGCTGAGAAGCGGAAGGATAATGTGCGGGCAGAGCTTGAGTTCATTGCTTACTTGCGGGAGTGCGGGTATGGCGTGCTGGAAGCTGTAGCCTCGAACACAGGTGAGAAGCTTGTGGAAGCTGATACCCCATGGGGGGCATACTATGCTTCCGTATTCAAGCGGGTAGGAGGGGTACAGCTGGGCAGCACAGAGTTGAGCGATCATATCCTATACAAATATGGCGAAGCGCTGGGCCAGCTTCATCAACTGTCTAGCGAATATACGCCGGTTGAGGCGGCGAGATGGTCCCATAAGGATGTACTGGAGTGGATGTTGAGCGTGCTGGCTGAGTTTCCCTGGGAAGAGGCAGCCGTGGCCGAGGCAAGGCTGTTAATTGAATATTTTTCCGGGCAGCCGGTCACGACTAAGAATTACGGGCTAACCCATTATGACTTTGAACTCGACAATGTGTTCTATGATGAGGGCACGGATACCATCAGCGCTATCGATTTCGATGACGCGATGTACCACTGGTATGCAGCCGATATCGAGCAGGCGCTGGACAGTCTGCGGGGAGAGGTGGCTCCGGAGACTTATGAGCACCAAAAACAGTGCTTCATGGACGGCTATGCCGGCTGGTATAACCTGCCTCAAGAGGGTCCGTCCATGGCGGCGTGCAGACGGTTTGCTGATTTGTACGGCTATGTGCGGATCTTGAGATCCGCTGCCGAACAAAGCGAGCATGAACCGGAGTGGCTTATCACGCTGCGGAGCCGGCTGGCAGGTGCCTGTGCGGCCAAGGCTTCGCGGTTTAGCGGACCGATCAGGTGAATAATATACCGGATTAGACGTGTTTTATTTCTAAGGTAGAAGAAATTCTGTCCGTATCATTCTTCTAATCAAATTTTAACTGAAGCGAATCACAAATTGGCCTATAGCCTATCTTTTGGTAGATGTTATTAGATATGGGATTTGCTAAGTCCGTATATAAAACGCACTTCGTAAATCCTGTATCCAATGCAAGCTGGCTGATTTGAGCCACAATTGAAGTAGCGTAACCCTTTCCACGCTCATATGGAGGGGTATATACAAATGCCACGCCAATAGCCGTCTGCATTACCCTTGTATATCCTGCCATAGAAACGGGTATCCCGTTGTCCTCTAAAATATAGATTTTTTTCGATGCTATCCGGTAGAGGTAAGGGTCTGCATCTTGCGGGATGGACATTTCTGTTTTGCCATAGCTCCCCGCTGCATAAAATGCTTCAGCCCAGTATGGGAAAAAGTGAATATCCTTTTCATCCAGCAATCGAACGATACCAACCTTTTGAATGTCTGGGTTTACTGCCGTAAGTTCATATATACGCTGGCTCATGGTTGTTTTAAAGGTTATTCCCTTGCGCAAGGTATATTCTTTGGCAAAATACTCTGCCAAGGTTTTTTCGGTTGTCACCCCTGGAATTTCCCGGTCTTTCAACCCATCTATCAGACAGTTTATAGCTTCCGGGTTAATTATGTTGTCTGATGCATAAAGCGTAATATTGTGTGGCGGTGTCATTATGGCGGTAAGTTGTATGCCCTTAGCATCCGAAATCGTTGCCATAAGCCAATTTACAGGGTCACGCCAGTCTGTTTTGTCTTTTCCTTCATGCCCAATTATGATATTGCCAAGAGGAATCAAATTTTGTGCTTCATGACGCATCAGTACATCATAGGTATCATTGTAAAACTCATGCACATCCGTATACAACTTGAATTGCATTGCAATACCACCCTTTCATCTGCTCAATATTTTTCCGGATTTTTCGAACTAACTTAAAACCTTAATTAGAGCGTCTCAACCAATTTCTGAATTTTTGAGCGGGAAATTAAATATACAGGACCCATTATTTCTATATTGCCGTCCTTTACACGTATAGCGCTCTCCTGTTCTGCCGCATAAACATCAATCTCCTCAGACAAGGGGAACAGGTAGCCTTGAACAAAAGTGGCGTAGTTGCGCTGGGAATGAGATTCGTAGGCAAAATGATCAAAGCCAATACCATCATAAATAGTACTTGTTTCAACTTCATCAGTGTTATTCATGCTTAACCATTGTGCAGCCATGTTTAACGCACCGGCGCTGGCACCCATTATAACGGCATTGCTGTTCTTAATAACATCCGATAATTCATATTCCGCCAAAAAATCGTTCTGCAAAACAGGATAACCACCGCATAAAAAAATGACAGAAGCGTTCTGAATGAATCGCCGGGCATCTTCCTTCTGCATGCGGTAATCAATGAAATGATATTCATCAAAAATAAGGTTAGCCTGATAGAGCCATGTCCATTCAGAAATATCATCAAAGTTAATTTGCTCACCTGTATAAACAGACGGATCAGCGCTAATCATAACAAGCGATTGTCTGTCTCCTATATCCTCATGCAAACAATGGACCAGCTTCTCTGGGAAAAAATTATTAAACCAACTGAAATAGTAGTGAGTACTCAAACTTAATTACCTCCATATGTATTATTTACATAAATCCAACTCTAGACTACCATAACATGGAATTGAAGTATTAGGAAAAATTCTGGTATATCCAAGAATAAGCGACTGCATTCAATCACCTATTCCGACCGTTGTTATGAATTATGAGAACACATTTACCCAGCCAGATCCCATTGACTATAGTCTAATCAGACTATACAATACAATTAGTCTAATTAGACTATAATAGTCATGTAATGGAGTGAAGCCTAAATGATAAAGTCATTTTTAATGCTGGGTCAGTCGAATATGGCGGGCCGTGGTTTTTTGCATGAAGTTGATCCTATCTATAATGAAAAAATAAAAATGCTGCGCAATGGACAGTGGCAGATGATGACAGAGCCGATTAATTACGACCGGCCGGTTTCCGGTGTTAGCCTGGCGGCGTCTTTTGCCGATGCCTGGTCGAAAGTAAGTCCCGATGAAGAAATGGGTTTGATTCCTTGTGCGGAAGGCGGCAGTTCCTTGAATGACTGGCATCCGGAAGGCATCCTATTTCAGCATGCGTTATCCGAAGCCCGCTTCGCCCTGCGGTCCAGTCAAATCTGCGGAATCCTGTGGCACCAGGGTGAGAGCGACAGTTACCGTTCGCTGCATGAAACTTATTACGAGAAGTTAACCCTTATCATCGAGACCTTAAGACACGAATTGAATCTTGATGGGGCGCCGTTGATCATAGGCGGACTTGGTGATTTCCTGGGGAAGACCGGTTTTGGACAGCACGCGAAAGAGTACACGCAGGTTAATGAACAATTGCAGCACTTCGCTAACGGACAGCCCAATTGTTATTTTGTAACAGCGGCAAATTTGACCGCGAATCCTGATGGCATTCATATGAACGCGGTTTCGCAACGCATTTTCGGCTACCGCTATTTCGAGGCTTTTTCGAAAAAATGTCATGTTATGGAACCCCTCCCGGGGGAGGAGCAGTCACTGAAAGTAGAGCGCGACTATTCAAAAACTGAGCAGATGTACCTTCATAGTCTGGATTTGGCTTCTGGTAAAATCACATACGCGGAATTCGAGGCGAAGATGGTGAAGGTGATGCAGCCTTGATCCCCTTGCTGATCCTTGGCTTGCTCATCCAAAACCCCGGCGCTCACGGGTACGAACTACTGGCTTTAATGGAAAGACGCCATTACAAATACATTGTAAACTTCACGAAGGGTTCGTTTTATTACAATCTGCAGCAGCTTGAAGAGAAAGGCTGGATTGAACAGATTCTGCAGAATCCTTCAACCAGCGGGCGCGAAAGCCGGAACTTTAACATCACCGGAGCGGGAAGGGCTGAATTCGATAAATTAATGGTCACATACGGCACCAAATCGGAATATGTGAACCTGCAATTTTATGGGGCGCTGCTCTTTGCCGATGAATACGACAAAACCAAATTGCTGGAACTGATTCAATCGCAGATCGATCTGACGATAACCCGAATCTCCCGCCTTGAGGAATACTTGTCTGGCACACAAGAACTTCCCGGCACCATCGATTACTACGGCCGTATGAACGAAAATTCCCGTTCCCATCACTTGGTTAACTTAGCGTGGTTTGAACAATTGAAAGCAGAAATAGGGGGATCTGTTGCAGACAAAAAAGAAAGCTAATCACCTTATGATACATCAAAGCAAACGGGCTATCCTCCAGAAGAACTGAGAGATAGCCCGTTTGCTCTTTTTATCAGGTAAATACCTGTCTATTTCAGACTAATCGCAATTCTGCCCTCCTGCGGCAGCCACTCCACAGTCGCTCCAAGCTGTTCGCTGATGAAGCGCAGCGGCAGATAGACGGCACCATTGACTACAAAAGGCGGATTAAGCAGTGTAATGCTTTTACCATTTACTGTTGTGGCTCCGCTCACGGTATTAATCACAATGGTCAATGGCGATTTGTCTTTCGCGGTGCCGGTAATGGTCGCTATCTTATCCGTAGAATAGCCGACGGTGGCTCCCATCTTGCTGAACAGCGAGCGCAGCGGAATGAAATTCTGCCCGTTCCGGGTAATTACCCCGTTCGTGAAGGCGACAGATTCGCCGTTCAGGGTGACAGAAATCGGTTTTTGCATCGGGACAGGGTTTTTATAGCTGAACTCATAGGTGCCGTACCCGAGCTGAGCATTCTTGTTCACACCCCAGCCCCAGAGGGTGCCGTCTTTCTTTTGCATAATAATATGTCTTCCGCCGCCCTTCATGGACTGAACATCGGAAGTGAGCAGAGTGAACGGAGCGTCCGGGGACATCCGGGTCGTCTCAGTAGAAGCCGCGTATACCTTACCGTCTGAGGTCAGCGCAACAATAGAGTGTTCGACGATGTAAGCATCGGTCACCTTACTGATTCCTGAGAAAAGGACGGGAACGGGTTGATCCGCATAAGTAGTTCCATCGGAGTATCCTGTGACCGTTGAGCCCCAGAACCATAAACGGGATTGCCCGTCAATGGCGAGCCGGGTACGTCCGTTGTTGCGCAGAATACTTACGCTGGATAAGGCGGGCATGCGGGTGGCTGTAAGCTTAGAAGCATCGCCTAGAGTCTCCGGTTGATAAGAATTCTGGATAGGCCAGGTCCAGACGCTGCCGTCCTTGCGGAGCGCGTAATTCTGTTCAAGCTGGGTGATGTCCGTCAGACCAGCTACAGGCGTGAGGGTGGCAAATTCGTCAAAGGTGGTCCATACTGTACCGTCCGTCTTCAAGAACAGGAAACGCCGCCAATAGCTTTGCCCGTTACTCTCGCTGTATCCGGAGACAGCAGCAACTTGATCTATACCGGGGACTGGTGAAAAAGAAGTCGTCTCCGCACCGTCAGGTGTCGTTACAGCAATAAACACCTTGCCTTCACCGGTGATTGCTACACGGCGGTTCTCCAGGCTTAAGAAGTCCGTCATATTCGTTAATTCCGCGATCGGAGTCACTTCTATTTCCATCGTCCGGGCGTTGGTCTCCCAGTTCCAGACAGAGCCGTCCCTGGCCGTAACCAGCGCGCTGTTCCACAGGGGAAAGGAAGCTTGTACATCACTTAACCCGTGAACCTGCGTAGGGACAGATTTGGTGTCGCCCCAGACCCAGAGGGAACCATCATCCTTAATCAGATCATTGGCTCCATAAGAGGCAATCCCGGAAGCACTTGCGGCTGAGCCAGTCTCAGGATTACCAATGCTCAGAATCGCGGTCAGACCCATGATCAAGCTCACAAGCAGATTCCTTTTTTTCATAAAAGCACCCTCTACCCTCAATGTTATTTTTACTGATATAGGTAAATAAATGTATATATTTCCTTACATATAGACGCTGTATCAGGGCGGAAAGTTTCTTTGAAAATTAACCGTTCATAGCCGTCCCTCCTGTGTTACAATGATTTAGTCTGTTTTTTGTGGAATTTGATTTGTGCACTGAAATTTAATAAGCTGTACCCGGCATTGTCCGTATTTGAGGAGGAAATCAGCGTTAATGAAACATGCACCTTTTATAGCCGTGGAGGGTCCAATTGGAGCCGGTAAAACAACCCTCGCCACGATGCTCGCCAGCGAAATGCACCTTCCGGTCATTAAAGAAATCGTGGATGAAAATCCGTTTCTGGACAAGTTCTATCAGAATATGGACGACTGGAGCTTCCAACTGGAGATGTTTTTCCTGTGCAACCGGTTTAAGCAGCTTGAAGACACTACGACCCAGTACATAGATAAAGGTAAGTCGGTCATTTCGGATTATCATATTTATAAGAATCTGATCTTCGGGGAACGGACATTGAAGGGATCGAAACGGGACAAATACCGGGAGATCTATCATATCCTGACTGATGATTTCAGGAAGCCGGATATCATCTTCTACATTCGTGCCGATCTGGACACGCTGCTGGCCCGGATTGCCAAACGCGCCCGTACGTTCGAAGAGATCATTGCGCCTGCTTATCTGCAGCAGTTGATCGAGGATTATGACGATGCGATGGCTTCACTGGCCCGCCGCGAACCCTCTACGGTCATTATTACCATCGATGGCAACAAGGTCGACTTTGTAGAGAACCCGGAAGACTTCGCCGCAATCGCAGAACAATTAAAGGAGCTTATGAAATGAACTCATACAACATCCCGGACAATGCAATTATCACGGTAGCCGGCACGGTGGGCGTCGGCAAATCGACACTGACCGCAGCACTGGCGGAACGCCTGCAGTTCCAGACGTCACTTGAGCAAGTAGATCATAATCCGTATCTGGAGAAGTTCTACCATGACTTTGAGCGGTGGAGCTTCCACCTGCAGATTTATTTCCTCGCGGAACGCTTCAAGGAGCAGAAGAAGATGTTCGAGCTGGGCGGAGGGTTCGTGCAGGACCGTTCGATTTACGAGGACACCGGGATTTTTGCCAAAATGCATGCCGATCAGGGCACGATGTCAAAAACCGACTATGAAACTTACACCAGCCTGTACGAGGCTATGGTGATGACTCCGTATTTCCCGCATCCTGACGTGCTGATCTACATTGAAGGCAGCCTGCCTTCGATTCTGACCCGGATCAATGAGCGCGGGCGCGAGATGGAGATTCAGACCGATGTCTCCTACTGGGAGCATATGCATGGCCGGTATTCCCAGTGGATTAACGAATTCAGCGCCTGCCCGGTGCTGCGACTGAACATTGACGAATATGATGTGAAGGATGCTGCCTCCATGGCGAATATCCTGCATAAGGTAGGCGCGGCAATTGGCCGGGCTCCGGTGGGGAAGTAAGGATTTTATTTTAGAGGAATGGTTTGTGAGATCGATAAGAATAGGGATGTTAAGAAGCGGCACCAGTTCATCTGGGTGCTGCTTTTTTTGTGTTTTTAGACATTTTTTTTGAAGTGAATGCGACTTTTTTCATATTTTCGGGACATTTACCCTATTCAGGACCATTTGAAACGACTTTTGTCGAGAATTGTTAAGAGTTTGTTTAGAGCGGCCTGATAGAATGGATCGCAGATATGATAATTGCAGTAATTAGAATTTAATTGTTTTTGGTCCGCGGGAAGGCAAGCGAAAGGAGAATGCGGGAGCTAAGGGAGCTAATAGAAGCTGCAGCGAATCTTGCTACACGCCGGACAGGAAATGATGAACGAATAAGGGGGAGCATCACATTGTTAATAAGCAGGAGATTGAAGAAATATACCTCGCTAAGTTTGATTCTCAGCATGTTGTTGTCGTTAATACCCGGTTCCTTTAGCGGCTTGGCAGAAGCTGCGGGTGATGATTTTGAGGTAACGTTTAAGAACGGAGCGCATGTGGGGAATCTGAGCTACCCTGCAGAGAACGCCTTTGGTAACTTTTACAACAATATGGAAGCAGGTTTCGCCCAGACTGAGACGGACAAAGATGCCAGAATGGATTGGGCAACCGGTGATATCTATGCCGGTCTCGATGATAATGAAGCAACGGTCACGTTCGAGGTTGACGTAGCCAATAATCCGTTATTGAAGGCCATGGCGGAGAGCGGACAAGCAGAGATGATTACAGGTTTTGCGGTTCTGCGGCGTCACTCCGGGTTCCTGTGGACACGTCATTCGGCAATTACGGTAACCATCGACGGAAGGGATATTATCAAAGAAAGAACCGGCAGTAGTCAGAAATATAACAAAACGGCTACAGCCCGTATTACACCTACCTCCAAAATTAGAGTATGGGTGTATGGTGAAGGCGATGACGACGGTGAAGCAGCGGGTGTACGCGGATTCTACCTCAAGTTCCAGGACCTCAAGCGTCCGGTGATCGACAACTATACCTTCACCGGCAACGGTGCTGAACGGCTGAACGAGAATATTAACCAGCAAGAGCTGTATGTCAAAAGAGATGAGAACATCACGCTCAGCTACAATTTCAGCGAGCCGGTCAGACCGACTTCGGTGGTGAAGGCAAACTCGGATTATTTCCTGCGGCACAAGCTGTTCATAAATGATCCGGACACCGGACTTCCGGCAGCCGGACAACAGCAGTATCTGCAGAATACAAGCTTTAATGAGAACAACCTGGATTCATACCAGAAGAAAATATCCTATAGATATACGGGAGTTCCTTTTCATAACAGCAGCAATCTTCCCCTGAGACCGCTAATTACCGGGGGAACCACCGGCGGAGCACCGATGGATCTGTCGCTGGATAATAAATTGAAAGAAGCCGTGCTCAGTGATGCGGCAGGGAATAAAGCAGTTGTCAATCTCAACACTGTACCGAGCAGCGGCAGCAATGCCTGGCTGAATAATAAAAGCGGGAACCCGTTTGATTTCGATCGGGGCGGCTTCCGCGTCATCGTGGATGCGGTGCGTCCGAAGTATTCCAAGACTGCTAACGGCATTCAACCGGAGATTCTGACCGGTGTGACGCTGAATAAGGGAGATGTTATTGACTTCACCCTGCAGATGACGGAAGAGGCAATTGCCAAAACCGGCTGGGATGAGAAGAAAACCTTTATTCTTTTCAATAACGGAATGAAAGCCTATTATGTTGCAGGCAAGAATACAAGAAATTGGACCTTCCGCATGACAGTACCAGGCGGACTAACCGTGGAAACACCGTTGCTCAAGGCCGTTGCCGTATCTAATGATGCCAAGGGCGGCAGCTTGCCTATTAATATGGATACGGATGTTATCCAGGATTACGCAGGCAACCTGATGATTCAGCCCGCTAACTTTGATGGGATACATGAAGAGAAAATTGATCCTTACGGCAGCGACTTCTCGCTCGCCAACTCTAAGATTGACTGGGCGAACCTGTTCATCGACAATACGAAGCCGGTTATCGGGTACCGGTTCGAGGCAGGCGGTGCGAGTGATACGGCCTATTCAAAAAAAGGTAAGGTAACGATCGATGCCAATGATCCTTCGATTAAAGTACCCCACTTTGATCCGACTGAAGCAGACCGTGGTGCAGAGCGGCCGAGCCGCGGAATCTACCGGCCTTCCAATATGAGTGCGGAAGCATCGCCTTCCGTTGGACTTGTCTACTACTGGTGGAGTCAGGATAAAGCGGATCCGTTTGCTTCTGTATCCGGAGACAATAACGCGGCACTCAAACGTTACGCGCTCTCCGCCAAACAACCGTCGGAAGAGCTGTATCCTGGAGAATTCCAGAATGTACAGCTGTCTGTAGTGAATAACAAGACCAACCTGCTCTCTCCTCCGCCTGAAGCGTTCGAGGAAGGAAACAGCGGGGAATGGTACCTGCATACCTGGACAGCGGATATGACCTGGGATTCGGCCAGAGAACTGATGCAATACGAGAAGAAAAAAGCTTATGTGGCGAGCCATCAGGCGCAGTATGATGCTTGGATTGCAGAAGCACCGGGTTCGAAGGCAGATAAAATCTTCTATGCTGACAACCAGGCACTGGCCGCTGTTGGACAATACGGCGACCTGAGCGTCTGGAAGGTTGACGATTTCAAACAGGATGATTCCAACTGGACGCATGAAGTAGGGATCCTGAAGCTGGACAACCAGGGACCTGCCATTACAATGGCCGCCGAGGACACCACCACTGTACAAGCTCTTGTGAAGGACCCGCATAGCGGCGTCAAGAGCGTGCAGTATCAATGGGTGAAGGACGGGGATTCACCGCAGGACATCAAATGGGCAGCTACTCCCTACTCCGGTACAACGGTAACCCGGTCTACCTATGAGGATATTGATGAGGATGGCGCTTACTGGCTCTATTTGAAGGCACTCGATAATGCGGGCAACGAAACGGTCAAGACACCGCAGGAAAAGGCGGTTGTTGTGAGTTCAGAGGCTACGATTCCGACGCAGTTCACACCGGAAGCGAATCCTGAGTATGTTCAAAGTCATGATGTCATGTTCCAGATCAGCGGAGTGACACCGGATTATGTGGGCTATGCCATCAGCAGCAGCTCCATTCATCCTGACTCCGACAATGAATATACAGGCCTTGAAGCAACTAAGGATCTGATACAACCTCTGTCCGTGGACAATTCCTTTGACAGCAGGGAAGAGACTACCCAGCCTGAGGCTCCAGTAGAGCCGAATGCTCAGGCAGAACCGGAAGTTACGGCAAACATCGGACCGGTGGCAATCCTTAAGCTCTTGTCCGCAGGACCGGTTCAGTCTGAACTGACCCCACTGGCGGCTGAAGAGACTCCGGCACCAGGTGCTGAGCCGGAAGCTACACCTGCTGCTTCAGCAGGTGCCATTGAACCGGCAGGAGAAGCCGCAGCGGAGCCGGCAGAAGATAACACGGATTCCAAGCTGGCAGCGATGGGACTTCATGCTTCTGTAAGTGAAGCCACCTATAGCTATGTCATTCCTGCTAAATCTGAATTGAACGGAACGCAATACATTCATCTTATGGTGAAGCACAGCGACAGAACGTATTACTATTCGAAAGCTTATTATTTTGACAATGAAGCACCGGTGGTTACCTTAAGCCCTAACGCTATTGCTTATCCGCTTCCGGAACAGAAGACGCGGGTAAACGTGTCAGAATTCTATAGCAAAACAGGACTTGTCAGCAAATATCAATGGGTAAAACAAGATGCAGATGCAATAGTGCCTACAGAGTCCTCTGCAGACTGGCTGAACGTCCCAGCAGGCGGATCGGTATCTATTGACGACAAAACGTTGAAGGCAGGAGAACTTGCTGATTACAAAATCTATGTACTCGCGGTTGACGGGGCAGGCAACAGCTCTGTGACGGCAAGCACGGGGACCTTCAAAGTTTCAGCCTCTTCAAAATCGGATACGCCGCCGGCTGAAGCAGACTCTTCTCTCATCTATCTGTCCGGTGATGCGAAGGATGGCTACACAGCGATTGTGAAGCTGAGCCTCGAGACAGAGGACAAAGCGGGTTATGAATATTCGGTATCACCTGATAACGGTGCAAGCTGGATCAACTGGAAGCCTTATACCAACTTCGTAGCCGTGAAGGTTCCGACTGGTGATCCGACAGAGCTGCAGGTATGGGTCAAGTACAGAACACCGGGCGGGTTGATCAGTGAAGCGGCCAAGCTTGATATCGAAGGCGCTTCTACAACCGAACAGCCAGTCTATGCGCTTGCAACGCTCAGCGTGAACAGTCCGGTAAATGCCACGGTTGGTGCAGATATTGAGATCACGCTTCCGCCGGGTATCCGTGTGATGCCTTCGAAGATTAATCCATCGGCGCCTGTGCGGACCGGGAATGCATTCAAGATCTATGAGAATGGCTACTACAGCTTCGATCTGACCGATCTCGGTGATCCGGACCGTACAGATACATTGTATCTGGTCGTGAAGAATATTGATGGAACCAAACCGGAAGGAACGGTTGAATACTCGAACATGGTAAGTACGAATGGCAATGTGGTCGCCTATCTTCAGAGCACCTCTGAGCCGGTAACGATTACGAACAATGGCGGCAAAAATGCCTACACCTTCAAGGAAAATGGCACCTTCGTCTTTGAGATTAAGGACGCGGCCGGGAATACAAATACCGTCGAAGCCACGGTAAAGAACATTAACAAAGAAGCTCCGAAGGTGAAAGTGGTCCGTTCCTACCAATATGGCCTGAACGGCAGCAGCACCTTCAATACCGTGAAGGATAATAACGGCAATGTACTATTCTCCACCGGCACTACAGTAACGGTTGAGAAGGCAGATGCCTCGGCTAAAGCTATTAACATTATCAGTCAGGCCAAGAGCATTACACTGACTGAGAATGGAACAGCCTCCTTCACAGTTGTAGATGAGTACGGCAATACGACAGTCATTAAAGAGAAGGTTACGAATATTCTCTCCGCACCGCCTGAAGCTGAGAAGATTGCCTACACCTTTGTAGATGCGGAAGGCAAAGCTGTTCCAGCCGATCAGATTGTTACGATCGGCGGACAGAAATATGCCAAGGGTAAAGTGAAGGTTACGATTAGCGGCAGCGTCACAGCACCGAATAAAATGTTCTTCGGAGTAAGACCTATTGAGGGCGGAGCAGCTTATTCGAATCAGATCAGTAAAGCTGATGGAACGTTCAGCTACTCACGTACCTTCGAGAGCAGCGGGTCAGCGGTAGTCGCCATCTCGGATCTTCTGGGCAATGTGAACAAGGTTCCGGTTACGATAGCGGGTCTTGATAACACACCGCCTGAGCTGACACTGAATAACGAAACAGCAGGTATTGTCCAGAACAAGAAAGACTTTAACTTCCGCGCAGATCTCGGCGGCTTCACAGTTTCCGATAATGTATCGGAAGCAGCAGGCGTGAAGGTGTCAATCAGTGGGCTGGATCTCAGCAAGCTTGGACGCCAGCGTGTAGCATATACGGCGGTTGACCAGGTAGGGAATGAGACGGTTGTGTATCAGGATGTGGTGGTCGTGAAGGATGGCGGACTGCTGATCTTCGGTAACGATACCTTAATCTCGGCATCCTCCGGAGAGTCTGCACTGTTCAATACCAATACACTTACCTTTAAGGTATCAGGCTACAACCTTATGAAGGTAGCCGGAGTAGACAAGGTCAATCAGGCAGGAACATTTGATATTCTGTATTACCCTGGTTTGTACCGCGAAGGACAGCTGAAGCTGGTGAAGCAGAAGCTGACTTATGATGAACTCGTGAGCAGTCAATTTAAAGTCACCTTCCCGAAAACAGGCTGGTACACGATTGTCGTGAGAACACAGGAGCGGGACCGCGAGTTTGCCACCTTCTTTATTGGCAACATGAAATAAATGAAAGATAAACAGGGGGAATACATGGTGAAGCTGCTCAAACGCGCTACCGCGCTCATGCTCACAATAATCATGGTATTTCTGTCCACCTCCGAGAGCTTTCATGCGCTTGTGGAGGCGGCCAGCAGTACAAAGACAACTGTTGTAGAGAATAACTTTATTAAGGTTACTGTGGATAATGAAACCGGACGCTACGGGATTCGGACCCTGGATGGCCAGCCCATCCGCAAGAATGACAACAACGTAAACTTGCTGTTCCAGGGAGATGATCCGGAAACGTCGTTCACGACGTTCCGGATTGACGGAACTGATTATATTTACGGGAATAAGTACAAGTTTGACAACAGTCATTATTCAGAGACTACTACACCCAAGGTGGTAGAGAATTCGAATGGCACGAAGCAGCTGGAGATGATCTGGAGGATTAAAGGCGTAGAGATTAAGCAGATTCTGATGCTCTACACCGACAGCAAGGATGCTGTAAACTCCGGAAATGTCAACATCCGCTATGAAGTGAATAACCGGAGCAATGCGCAGGTTCAGATCGGAAGCCGGATCCTGCTGGATACGATGGTCGGCGGAAACGACGGGCCGCAGTTCCAGATTGGAACAGCCTACAAGTCACCGCTGCAGGTAGAGCGGAAGCTGGTGCATAATCCGGAGGATAATGCCGGAATCCCTGAAGAGGACAGAGCATACTTCAAGATTCCTTCTTACTGGGTAATGCGCGACAAGCTGGATTTGACTAATCCTCAGGCAACCAATGTCGTTGCCTATGGCTTCAATAACTTTGCCGAACAGAACATTAATATTGTGGATGAAATGATTGTCGGGCACTGGAACGGCCTGGCGAATACGAAATGGGATTATGAAGTGCATCCCAACCTGGACTTCACCAGAGACACCAATGATTACGGCACGGCGGACTCCGCCGTTGCCTTCTATTGGACACCGGAGAAGCTGGCAGCCGGAGGCTTCCAGAGCTTCGAGACTGTCTATGGGCTTGGAGAAATTTCCGCTCCGGATAAAGTGTTCTCGATCCGCTATGTGGATCAGGTTCAACAGCTGGCTACGGCTGATCTGGGAGAAGGAGAGACGGTTCCTTCGAAGTACAAGGACAACGGAGTCTTCACGATCACAGCCGAGGTTGAGAATCTGCAGGCCTACAATATGGAGCACTCCAAGATCGAAGTGGAGATGACGCTGGAGAGCGGCCTCAGCTTTGTCAGGCAGGATGAGAGCGGCAAAGACGTCATGGACGCAAGTGGCAATCCTGTCTTGGAGAATGGCCGCAGCAAAATGCTGGAATTCAAAAAGTCAGCCTCTCCAGAGGAAGCTGCACTGGGAATTGAGCCGAAGTACAAGCCGGGTGATGCTATCACTGCGACTTTCCGTGTTCAGGCTAAAGGCAGACCTTGGCCGGTAACGCGGGATTACATGATTTCCGCGAGAAGCCCGGAAACGCAGGGCAAGATTGAGGGCATCGAGGATGAAGGCATCAAAGCCCAGTATGAGTCGAACCGTACAAACTTCATTCTGCTGCCGCCGGTAGGCGAAGCAACGGCTACGTATTCATACGCTCTGTCACCGGCAGAGCTGTATAGCTCAGATGTGAAATATCTGACTGTGAATCTGTCGAACATTGAAGCCTATAATACGGGCAATGCAACCACAGCACCGAACTTTGACCTGTACCTCAAGGATCTGGTCTCCGGAAGCCGGTACAAGGTGAATGTGCAGGATGCAGTGGTTATGCAGCCTACAGACGATGGTTTCTCCGGTGCCATGCGGATTACTTACCGCGGCGGGGAACGGGTTGATGAAGGCGGCAATGTGCTGGAATCCGGACTGGGACCTGAGCTGCCGCTTGGTGAATACGCAGTTGAGATCGACTATAAAGGCGATGCCGGAGGCGACGAGGAAGTAGCAGCTCTTTACGATATTACTACCCCGCAATCCTTCCTGGTTACAGATAATGATGAGACGCGGATCCGTGAAGCGGGCATTATGGTCGTTTACAGGGAATCTGTGGATATCAGCGGCCTGGCAAACGGGTCATCTGTAGAGGGTGAATTACTGGATCAGCTGAATTCGCTGTTCCCGGGTGAGCCGTTTGAAGATGGGGCTTTCCTGTATTCCGCTGTTACCGATTATAAAAAAACCAAAGCATTGTTCGGAGCAGCGAGCAAGGCGGTAGATCCTGAATTTGATATCAGTGAATTCATGGATGATGATGCGCTTGCCGAGACTCCGATGTATGCTTATAAATTGTTTGCAACGGAAGAAGACTTTGAAGCCTTCAAGGAAGAAGTGGAGGCGGAAGAACCGGAATTCGATCGTGAGATTCTAGTTACGATCCGAGGCATGATTAAGCAGGTAGGTTCGAATAAGGACGAACAGGTCATTGTCGATACCAAAACTGAACCGGCAATTATCAATGATGCCGTAGCATATACAGGCAAGGACCTGGCTTTTGTACGCGGCAAGCTGGATATCTTCGGGAACTCCCTGCCGGATGATGTCCCATTCCTGGATACCTTGTTCATTAAAGGTGATGGAACACTAAGCGTAGCTAGCAGCGGCTTTGTCTTCCATAAGGGAGAATGGACGCTTGATTTCTTCAACGGCTTCTCCAAATCCCTTGGAGATGAGAATTACAATCCGTCCAAGGTGGAAACACCGGAGGATGATGAAGAAGAGGAAGAAGAGGAAGAGGGCAATGAAGGCAACCCGGAAGATGACAGCCTTAACGGCAGTCTGAAATGGGCCATTGGCGGCGTGGGCGACAGACTGAACCCGCTGCGCCAGGTCATGATCGGGGATGTGTACTTCAATAAACAGTCACTGTTTGGAGCACCAAGCTTCGCTATTGATGGCTTTGGCTTCTCCTTCAATGATTTCATCCTCAGAGAGAGCGGGATTTCCTTCGGCGGCTCATTGTCCCTGAAGATAATAAACGCAGAAATTAAGAATGTAATATTCAACAGCGCCGGCTTCTATGGCGTAGATGCTTCACTCGGCTTCGATCTAAACGAGGAGATGGGCTTGTTCGGACCGGAAAAAGAGAAGAACGCGGATGAAGAAGAAGGACCAGATGCACCTAGTGGTGAGGTTACAATTAAACATGCCGTGCAGGATGGTGGTGTAGGCAATGAGTATGGATTGCAATTCGCCGCACAGCTGAAGAATATGCTGGGTGTGGAGATTGAATTCTCACTCAAAAAGGTAAAAGACGGCCGGATCCTTCCGGATGTCATCGCCTTCGGAGCAGAATTACCTTCACCAGGTATCATTGTTACGGGTGCGACTTATCTGACTGCAGTACGTGGAGCTGTAAGAGAGTTGGCCGATACCATCGCTGGTGGAACAGATCAGGATCCGTTTCCGCTGACCATTGAAGCAGGCGTAGGCCTCCGGTTCGGAATAGCCCCGGCGTACTTCTTCGGGGATGTGGATCTGACGGTGAAGCGCACTGGCCTCAAGATCGAAGGCAAGCTGGATTTCTCCGCAGATGCGGAAGCGGAGGAAGACGATCGGCTCCCGATGCTCACCAAAGCACTGCTTGAAGCGCAATGGGTGACTCCATGGTTCGTGCGCGTAGAAGCGGCAATGGATATTGGCGGCTGGGATATCATCATCGGTAAGGCGGGGATCTTCGTCGGACAGAATCTGGAGAAGAACCGCACTGACTTTGAAGGCTATATCGGCTCCAAAGTACAGATCCCGAATAGTGTACCGGTTGTCGGTGGAATGCCGCTGTCCAGTATGTTCCTCGGGGTCAACAATGATAAGGTATGGGGCAGTATCGGCATTCTCTTCATCTCGCTGGGTATTACCTACTACTGGAGCGGGGGCATAGAGTTCGGTACATCAAGCGATCAGCTGCCGGATGGTATGATTCAGCTCGTAGTGGATGATCCCGATAATGGACCGCGCCTGATGGTTATTGGTGAAGGTGTAGAGACTCTTGCCACTTCGGCCGCCTCTGCTGCTGAGGAAGAGAATCAGGAGATTATCTACCGTGAAGTAGCAGAAGGTGTGAAAATTGTTGAGAATGGATCGGTTAATGTCGGCGTAGGCGGCATTACGGTCAAGAACGGCGGCAGAATCCATGAGATTCCTATGGGGGCTGCAACCGGTAATGCCATTATCGAAATGGAATACAGCAGTAAGGATATGCCGGAATTTAAGCTGCAGGACGCAGCGGGCAAGGATTATCCGGTGATATTCGAAACCTTTGCGAATCCGGACAAGCCTAATCCTAAAGCTAATGCTTTTACACAATATATTCCTGCAAGTGATGTATCACCGGATCCATCCAAGCTTAATGCTGAAGTGGACATCCGCAGAGCTTACATTATTATCCCTGAGAATGAAGCTAAGAAAGGCGGAACCTGGACGCTTACTGCAGTCTCGGCAGTAGAAACCAAGCTGATGAATGTTCCAACCCTGCCTCAGCTCAGCGAAGTAAATCTCGCGAAGGATAGCTCGAATGTCAATAAATTTACGGCATCCTGGAAAGTAGCCAACGCAGCAGAAGGAGATACAGTGAATCTGTACCTGGCTGAAGATGCGGTAACCACTGAAAAGACTATCGTGGAAGGGCAAGAGGTGCTGTCACCGGGAGATCCAGGGATGCTGATTGCCAAAGATGTGCCGGTTGGTGCAGGCGGCTCTGTCAGTGGTGGCATAACCAGCGGCAGTACAGTAATTGATGTAACGAATGTAACGCTGATGGGCAATCCCGAGGATATCCGCGGGCTGCTCAGACAAGGCAACTACTATCTGCGGGCCGAGCTGAAATCCAGTGCAACCTTCGGCACCAAGACTTCACCGCAGCGATTCGAGCTCATTGATCCGCTTGCACCGCAGGTTGTTAGCAGCGTCTCTGTTGTACCTGCCGGTAACGGACTGTTCTCACTCTCCTTCAAGCCGGGAGCCAAAAAAGCGGGACATAACGCTTACGAGCATAGCTTCGTCATTGATGCACAGGCCCAAGTGAACGGCAAGCTGGAGTCTTATTCTCCATTTGGCGAAATTTTGTACACCGAAGAAGAACTTCAGCCTTACTGGAATGCAGCAACTGGTAAATATGAAGGTATTCTGATCGGAGGATGGAAGGCCCTGTCCACTTCGGATGAAGTGAATACGACCAGCCTTGAAGGAACGGTTACGGATGTGACCAAGGTGAAGTATACCGGTCTGGAGGTTGGAACGGAGTATGTTATCGGTGTCACTGCCGCAACGGTTCCAACTGAAGATGCGGACAAGAATCAGAACTATCACTATGCCGAGCACCAGAACAGCAGCAAGAAGCTGCTGCCGGTTCCAAGCCTGCCGAAGCTTACTATGGCAAGCGGATCTGGTACCGTGCAGGATACGGGAAATTACATTAACCTGCTGACCAGTGAAACGAAGCAGAAGCTGACGCTCACTTCAGACCAGTCCAATGTGACGGTGGAGGTCTTTAATGCTGAGAAGTCCATCGGGTCGGTAGCTTTAACGAACAAGGCTGGGGGCGGAAGCCAAGGCGTCCTGAATCTCGACCAGTTCCAGACAGACGGACCGTTTGCTCTTGAACTGAGAGCCAGAAACATGACGACCAAGGATATCTCGGTCACTATGCTGTATATGACTGTAGATACGATCGCTCCGGTCCTGTATCTTGATCAGCCGGTAACGGGTGAACGTACCGCAAACGGCGCTGTTCATGTAGCAGGAACTACAACCACAGGAACTGTGCTGACAGCGAAATATACAGTGAACCAATTGCAGCCGGATGGCAAATACAAGGAAGTGGAGATTCCTACTACCCTTAAGGTGGACCCGCTGACGGGGGACTTTAATGGAACTGTGGAGATCAAATCCGATGAGCCTTCCGTGGCACTTAACATTGTTGCCTCCGATGAGGCAAAGAATCTGAACACAGCGGTTGTGGATATTACTAACGCTGGTTACAAGGTTCCTGTAGCACTGGTTTTGAAGGGAATGGAAAAGGACCTGGAGCCAGGGCAAACAGGCAAAGTTCAGGCGTATCTCAAGGTCTCGGATGGACAGGACGAGAATACCGGCAAGCCGAAATTCAAGGATGAGCCAATTGCAGATAAGGATCTGCAGAATCTGACTTATACAGTTACTGTAGGCGATGCGGTGTCCTTGTCGGCAGATGGCAGTGTTACGGCGCTTGCCACAGGCTCCAGCTTAATTGAAGCAGCGTATAAGGTGTCCGAGGGTGTAACGCTCAAAGGCATGGTTGCGGCAACAGTAGCCGTACCGAAACCAGAGAAGCTTGGTGCAATTCAAGCCAGCACTTCTTATGTTTATGCAGACAGCAGCCGCACCAAGATCACCATTACTTCCTCCGGGGATATGACCGGACAGCAGATTGCGTACAAGGTTTATCGTTCCGGCGCTGTGCTTCCGGCCTTCGATGATAATGTCAGCTCTTGGCCGCTCCTTCCGCTGGACGGCATAATCAGCGCTTCTTATGGTGATGTAATCGTGCTCGCTAAGCGGACATCTACCGATAAGCTGGTTAAGGCAGCGGGTCAAGTTACAGCAACTGTATGGTCCAGCAGCGGTGCTGGAACAGGCGGTGGCGGTGGCGGCGGTGGTGGCGGAGCTGCCACACCAGGCGTAGTGGAAGAGCAAGCACCAGATACAGCCGCACAAGTAACTGTCAACGGACAGCCGGTTGTCACTGAATGGAATGGGCTTACAGCTGTAATCCGGATTACGGATAAAGAGGCCGCAGCGGGCAGCGATCTCACGGTTAGTTCCGCAGATCCGGCTGCTCGTGCATTCAGTATCCATGTGGATCAGAATGTGGTGAAGCAGTCCGTTGCAGCGAAGAAGAAAGTGACTATCGAGGTTCCTATGGGCCGGTTGGTTCTTGAACCTGAGAATCTTACCGCTGTGAATGGTGAGCTTGTGGTGGGCATTGGCCGCAGCAGCACTGCAGATCAGCAGGACATGAAGACAATAGCCGATCAGCAGGGCTTCACGCTTATGGCCGCAGGACAGGGTGTTACGGTAACGGCTAACCTGCCAGCAGGCAGCTGGACACCGGCACTTGCAGCCAAGATCGCCATTCCTTCGCCGGTTGCAGCAAACGAAATTACAGCAATCGTGCTGAAGGATGCAGCCGGTAACTGGACTACTGTGCCATGGAAGCTGGACAGCAGCGGTACGGCAGTGAACGTACAGTTGACCGGAGAAGGCAGCCTCTACTTCATCCGGAATCAGAAGAACTTCAAGGATATGCCTGCAGGCTGGGGCAAGGACGGAATTACAGCAGCCTCCGCCAAGCTGTTCGTATTAGGCAAATCTGCAGATACCTTTGATCCGACCGGCAAAGTGACCCGAGCAGAGTATCCAACGATTCTGCTGCGCGTCGCAGGTCTGATGAACAAGCAGGCACCTGCTGCAGGCTTCAGTGATGTCGGCAGCAGCAGCTGGTATAACCGCAGCGTGTCCATTGCTGCACAGCTGGGTATTGTCACCGGACTTGAAGGCGGCAAGTATGCGCCTCAGGATACGCTGACACGAATGGAAGCCATGACGATGCTGGGCAGACTGCTCACTCTTGTCAGCCCAGGCAGTGAGATCAGCGAAGCAGAAGTAACAGCAATTCTGGCTGGTTTCACCGATAAAGATAAAGTTCCCGCATGGGCAAGACAAGCAGTAGCAATGAGCATCAAGAACGGCGTTATCCTTGGGGAAGGCAACAAGGTGAATCCGTCCAGTCCGCTTACGCGTGAACAGGCGGCAGCCATTGCTATCAGACTTGATCAATTGATTACAGCCAAGCAATAACAAGAATGTGCCCGTACCGCCTATTGTGGAGTGCGGGCACACTTTGCTGGGAGTTCATAATACTATTCGGGTGGTGTCAAAATGGCTTTGAAGCGGAAATCAATTATAGGGTATTTAATAGCGCTGGCAGTGGTTGTCGTTGCGGCAGTTGCGGGCGGAATCATGGCTAAGGCTGATCCGCAGACCTGGGACAGCCAAGCGGATGTCAAATGGTATGTACCAACTAATGATACCTTCAAAATTAACAATGCAAAGGAACTTGCAGGTGTTGCCAAGCTGGTCAACGAAGGCACGGGTAACGGCCTGCAAGGGAAAATCATGGAAATTACTACCAACTTGAATCTCTCTGACTATCAGTGGGTGCCGATAGGTACGGCTGAGCATCCATTCCGGGGAACATTGATCACAGAAGGCGGGTTGATGAAGAGAATATCCGGGATGAATGTAGTAGAGAATCTTTCATACCAGGGATTGGTAGGTAACATGGAGGGCGGTACTATAGGCGGCCTAATCTTTGACACAGGCTCCATCACTGTCACAGGTGTAACCTATGATGTATATGCAGGCTCCGCAGTAGGTAAAATGAGCGGCAGCAGCATCGTTTTCGATATTACCAACAATATCAGCATCAGCACTCACGCTTATCCGTACCGCTCCTTCACGGGAGGAATTGTCGGAATGGGCGAAGGTATGATCTCTAACTCTATCAACAACGGAACCATTACGGCGCAAGGCTCAGCTGATATCGGCGGGATCCTGGGCTATGGCACATCCAGAGGCATCATCATCAAAAAAGTGGTCAATAATGGAGCAATTCTCGCACAAGGTACTGACAGTGCCGTTCTCACCGCAGGCGGGATTGCAGGTCATACTACAGGACCGCTTAGTCTGAGTGATGAAGACACTCCAATCATCAATAATGCTTCTGTCACCATCGCTGGCGGAAACCAGGTTGTGGCAGGCGGAATTGCCGGTAAAGTGGACAATACCGTAGTATTCTCTAACATGACTACCAACAAGGGTGCAGTTACGATTAATGCACCTGCAGCAGAAGGCTCGGCAGCCGGGGCACTGGTGGGTGCGACAGGAACGGTAGTCAGTCCGGAGGTTGGGATTACGTTCGTAAATACCGCTCCGGTTGTCAATAACGGCGGTAAGAATGTATACACAGGAGGAGTTGCCGGTTACACCGGCAGCAAGTTCACCTGGACACATGCTTACATCAACACGCAGCCGATTACAGCTACAGGTACACAAAATGTATTTACTGGCGGATTTGTCGGATATGCTGCAGGCGGACTGGTAACGAGCAACGCCACAGCAGCAGCGTTTGAGAATACAGCGCTTATCTCTGTTAACGGGGGAACCGCAGTATACACCGGTGGGATTGCGGGTTATGATGCCGGCGGGAATATGAGCCAGGCTTCCTCCAAAGGTGCTCTGAATGTAAAAGGTACAGCGGATGTATACACCGGCGGTATCGTAGGGTATGAAGCCGGCGGAATGATTACATCCTCAGTAACCGGCAAAACCGCAGACGATCTTCTGGCGATAACTTCAGATGGCACGACCGGGGGAATCGCCGGCTATCTGGAAGGTACCTTGAATGATTCTTCTGTTAAATATGCAACACTGCAGTTAACTTCTGCAGGCGGGGTTGCCGGCGGAATTGTCGGCAACGCGCAAGGAACCATGAACAACATCACTGCCGGAGATGCTTCCTCGGCAAGCTACAGCACGTTAATTCTGAAAGCTGTGGTGGCCGCTCCGGGAGACGGCCAGGATAACATCACGTTCGGCGGACTTGTAGGCGTGAACACTAAGCCTCTGGTTCTGACTGGCGGTAAGGCTGCCCGGATCAGCTTCCTGAATGAAGCCGGCACAAGCGGATATACCATCGGCGGCGCAGCCGGTAAGCTTACTGCGGATGCGGTAATCGGCACTGTCGCCGTGCCTGCGGAAGTAAAGGATTTGCTGGTTGAACTGAAGGCCGACAAGGTCAGCTTCGGCGGTGGCGCAGGGAATAACTCGGCTGCCCAGTTCAACGGACACACGAGCCGTACTGAAATCAAGGCTACAGGTGCTTCGGTAAAAGCTGGCGGAATGTTCGGTGAGAACCATTCGGCAGCAGCGGCTCCGTTCAATCATGCGGAGAATGTAGTCATCACTTCAACGGGTGCGGATAACGTGCTCGGCGGTAATACCGGTCTCAATACCGGTCAACTGGTTAATGCTACAGTTACCCAGCTGTCTATTGAGGCGAATGGTGTACGTGCTGAAGCCGGCGGGATTGCCGGACATTCGGAAGGACCGGCAGCTCCTGCTGACCGGGCGGGAATGAAGTCAGCTGTGCTGAATGTTCCCGGGTATGACCCGATGATTACGCTGACAGCCGGGGAATCCAAAGCGGGAGCAATCGTAGGGGCTGCGAAAACTACGGATATTAATAATCCGGAAGTGAACGCAGCGGATGACGCGCAGGCGTTCATTCAAGCGCAGGCAGCTAAACCGTCTGTCGGCGGCTTGGCGGGCACACTTGAGAACAGCGCTATCTACAGTGACAGCAAACTAGTGAATTTGGAAAATATGTTGATTCTGGTGGCGCCAGCCGCTACAGATGCCTATATTGGCGGTATTGTCGGCTACAATGATGCCTCCAAGCTTGACCGTCTGGTAGGTACAACGGTAAATCTGACGATTAATGCACCACGCGCTACTGCCGGGGGGGTTGCAGGGTACAATCACGGTAGCTCTTCAGGGATTATTGTGAACAGTTATATAAGTGCTCTGAATCTGAAGGCTAACGCCGGAGCGGTTTCATCTTATATCGGGGGGATTGTGGGCTTGAATGATGCCCAGACGATTGATCCCGTATTGAATCCGGCCACAGCGGTTAGTACGATTCAGAATACGCGTACACTCGGTACGGTATCCGCTGTTTCACCTACTTCAATCGTGGGCGGGATGGTCGGTGAGAACCGCACTCTGATTGCCAATAACAGCATTACTGATAAGATCACAGTAATCTCCAGAGGCAATTCTTCTATCATCGGCGGTTTGGCCGGGGTGAACACGGCAACAGGAACTCTCTATTATACGTATTCCAATGCCAACTTGACCATCGAGGGTGTAGGCACCCTGGGTGGCGGACTGGTAGGTGAGAATGCAGGGGCAGTTCTCGGCTCCTATGTAGATATCGACGTTACAGGCAATGCAACAGGAACAGCAAGCGGATCGGTCTACCTGGGCGGGCTGATCGGCAGAAACACAGCCGGTACGGTGGAGCAATCCTATACCTCCTCCAAGGTTACGGCAAACGGTGTATATACGAATGTCGGCGGTCTGGTCGGGGAACACTCCGGCGGTACCATCAAGAACTCTTATGTAGCCAAAAGTGTAGCAGCTGCCAAAGCCAATTCTTACGTTGGCGGCTTCATCGGCAGAATAACTAACGGTAAAGTGAACAATGTATACTCGGCGGCGCAAGTTACTGCTGGTTCGGGCGCTTATGCCGGCGGCTTCGCCGGACGGTATGACAATGCAAGCAAAGAGCTGCTCTACAAGTCTTATTACATTAAAGATGAAGCGCTCAACATCAACTCTGACCTGCCAGATTTCGCAGAGGGCAATCACCGCTGGCTGAATGTGCATGTGCGGCTGACTACGATCCTCTCCGAAACGCTGAAGGATAGAACGGTCTTCCCTGGCTTGTCAGGCTGGGACTTTGAAGGCGCGTGGAAATACGGCTCGCTAAACGCAGTTTACCAGTATCCTGAAGTAAACCGTGCAGCCAATACCGGCGGTGATATCGGTAATGATGTCAATGCCAATATCAACTGGTACATGAAGGATAAGGATGCTATCAGCTTCCAGATTACTACGGAAGCAGAGCTTGCCGGTCTGGCAGCGATTGTCAACGGCACGATTGCCGGTGCGGACAAATTCGACTTCACGGACAGAACGGTGACGATCATGAATCCGATCCATATCCAGTCCAAGCAGTGGGTTCCGATCGGCAACAAGGTAATCAATCCTTTTGAAGGAACCTTCGAAGGAAACAATCACTTGATCGATGGCTTAACCTTGCAGCCGGTGTACACTCATTCCGGATTGTTCGGAGTCATTGGTACGAAGGCGATCGTTCAGAATATCAATCTGGAGCCGCTCTCTGTTGCGGGCAACCAGTACACCGGAGTCCTTGCCGGGATGAACCTGGGTACAGTGAACAATGTGGACCTTAAGCTGCTTGGCGGCGTGAAGGTCAGCGGCGGAATTGTCGGGGGGATGATCGGCAGCAACTCAGGCAGTATCACCGGACTCCACCTTACGCTGGACGGCGGAAGCCGGATTGAGACGGTTGCTGACCACGGCGTTGCCGGTGGATTAATCGGTGAGAATACAGCAGATTTCACAACCGGGACTTATACCATTAAGGATATAGACGGAAGCACAGGCAGCGCTGCTGACCATGCGATTGTCGGCGGGCTTATCGGAGTCCAGACGGGTGATGTAACAGGTATTGAGCATGAAGTGAATTCACGTTACCGGGTTTCGGCTACGGGAATGGAATCCACTGTCGGCGGACTCATTGGCCAATTCACCTCGGGCCAGGCGAAGGATATTACGCTGTCCTTCGCTGACGGAACGCTTGAAGCACGCGGACTCGGCTCGATTCTCGGCGGCATCATCGGCCAATCGGATGCCGGAAACAGCATCAGCAATATCACAGTGACAGGCTTCGGAAGCGGTGTGCAGTTGACCGCCAACGGTACTGCCGGTGGTGTTGTGGGCGTTAAAGAAGGCAAGCTGGGCGGAATGTTGGCCCGGTCCATTGACCCAGGAAACAGCTTTGACATTGAACATGCAGCAGTTGAAGGCGTGAAGCTGTCTACTACGGGTGACAGCCTGAAGGCTGTTATCGGGGGGATTGCCGGATCGGCTGTCCATACGGCGATCCATGATGTCCGGTTCAATGCTTCTTTGCAGGCCGCAGGTGAAGCCATCACTGCCGGAGGTATCCTGGGAGAGAGTGTGAATTCTATCCTGTACCATGCGGATGCATCACCTGATCTTCAGGTTGCAGCGAAGAACGGCGATGCAGTAGTCGGCGGGATTGCCGGAATGGTCTCTGCGGATGATATCGACCAGGGCTTTGATTTCGGCAAAGCCTATCCGCTGTACAGCGGCATTTACATTGCCAAAGTTCAAAGCGGCAAGATAACGGTCACTGGAGCAGACAATAGTGCTGATCTCTATGTGGGCGGTGTGGCAGGCAAGAACGACAATGCCTCAATCTATAGTTCAGAGGTTGCTTCCGGGCTGAATGTAACCGGCGGCAACACGGTGAATGCAGGCGGAGTTGCTGGATACAGCAGCGGTATCATTGTAGATACCATCGTGAAGACCGGTCTGCATGCGGATACCAGCAGAGTGTATAATACCGGCGGGCTGGTCGGCTGGGGATCAGGCGGCGAAATTCATTACAGCAAGGTGATCGCCGGATCTGGACAAGCTTTGACGGTTGGCACAGCGTTAACACTGGGTCAATCTGTACCGGCGACACATGCCGGCGGGGTAATCGGTATGGGGGATACTGTAAAAATTACGTATACCCATACGGATATTCCGGTACAAATCACTGATACCAATCAGGACAATACCATCTATGCGGGCGGCTTTGCCGGACTTCTGGGTGATAACGGTACGCTTGCAGGACAAATTCAGAAATCCTATGCAGCAGGCAAGCAGAATGTCAGCGGCAGATTAGGCTCTTATGTCGGCGGCTTCGCAGGTTCAGTAGATCATTATTCGATTTCGGACTCTTATGCTTCCGGTGATATCAGCAATACCGGCTTCGACACACGCAGCGGCGGTTTCGCAGCAGCGGTGGAGAGAAGCGGCAGCATCAGCAATTCTTACGCATTGCAGAACAAGATTTCTACAGTCGGAGTGAAGTCTTCGACCCGTTCTTACAATGGTGGCTTTGCCGGATATAATGACGGGACTCTGACAGGCGTCTATGCCAATGTTCCGGAGATTTCCGTTAATGTAGCAGGCAATAACGTCTCTACAGGCGCACTGGTCGGCTATAACTTCCGGGACGGCAAAATTTCCGGTTCGTCGTATACGACAGGTACGCTGACGTCAGGACTGAAGGCTATAGGCCACAATGCAGGTGCGGCAGCTGGCGCTGTGAGTTCAGCAGCGGTTAATCCGCTCAGCTCAGGCACATGGATTATGGATTATGATACCTCCTTCCTGAACGATCTGACAGACGGAACAATCACGGTCCAGACTCCGCTGCAGCTCTCGGGTGCAGTCATGTTCTATAACGAGACAGGCCTGAATTATTACAAGCTGTTCAATAGAACAGCTGACGACAAACCGGAGCTGATAACCATCCTGCTTGGGGCGGACATTAATCTTGCCGGAAGCACTTGGACCGCTTTCGACAGCTTTAAGGGAGTATTTGACGGTCAAGGCCATACGATTAGCGGACTTTCACTGAATACCTCAGAGCAGCAGACAGCTGGATTCATTAAAGAAAACCACGGTCAGCTTCTGAATGTTAACTTTACCGGAGCGGAAATTTCCGGCGCAGTGAATTCCGGGATTGCTGCAGGGATCAATTACGCAGATGCAGTAATTCGCAAGGTTAACGTCAGTGGTTCTGTAGCTGGCAGTGCCACAGCAGGCGGAGCTGCAGGTGTGAATCAAGGACTCATTGAGAAGGCAGCTAATGACGGAGTTACTCTTTCGGGACAAGGCCGTAAAGGTGGAATTGCCGGACGCAACGCCGGAGTGATTCACCAGGCAGTGTCCAAAGGCAATATTGATGTTACTGCCACACTGGCAACCGGCGGCATCGCCGGCGAGAACAGTGCGGAAGGCATAATTACCGAATCGATGTCCTATAGTGATATTCATGTGGCTTCAGCCCAGGCCATAGCCGGAGGAATCAGCGGTCTGAACGCGGGAGAGATCAAGAACAGCTATTCTGCCGGGACTATTTACGCAGAAGGAATGTCTACAGCATGGGCAGGCGGTATCTCCGGTCTGGCGGAGAGCGGAGCGATTACTTCTTCCCTGAATACCGGAGAAGTGAAAGCTGGAGTGAAAGGCAAAATCCTTCCGCTGCAGGCCTTCTTCGGAGGGATTGCCGGACAGAAGTCAGATCATGCAACCATCAGCCAATCCTTGTTCAACAGACAAATGCTGAAGAATAATATTGCGTTCTACAATCTGGCTGGTCAAGCAGTAGCTGGCAACAGCAGTAGTGCAATGGGGCTGCTTGGCACAGAACTGACCCGCAAGAATCTACCTGCTGGTCTGGATGCCGGAATCTGGACAGCACAGAACACATTCTATCCGGTACTTCTGGCCTTTAACGGAACAGACGAAGGAACTCTTGCTTCTGCGGCTGTAATACTGAACCCGCAGGATCTGATTAATCGTGTAGATTCGGGATTCAGCTTGAGCGGCAGCGGAGCCCTAGTATGGAGTGCAGATCCGTCCAAGGCTGATGTGAACGGGGCTGCAGGAAGCTTGAAACAGGGGGGCAGTGCAGTACTGAAGGCAACAGCCGGAGGACAGAGCAGAAGCATTACAGTTAATGCGGCTGCACTGCAATACCCGGGCTCGGCAGTTGTACCAACTGCAACACCTGAGGATAAGAATTTCACCAGTGAAGTGAAGGTGGAACTTGCAACAGGCGAGCAGGGAGGAAGTATCTACTATACACTGGACGGTACGAATCCTACCGAAGCATCAATGCTGTACAACGGAGCTATCGTTCTTAAGAGCACTTCGACGGTTAAAGCTATCACTATTGTACCAGGCAAGGAATACAGTCCGGCTGCAACCTGGACCTGGACGCTTGTAGTACCTAATCCTGGCCCTGGTTCTGGTCCAGGCTCCGGGGGTCCTGGACCTGTTGTTCCGGCTCCGAGTCCAACACCTAAGCCAGCAACCCCAGTGGTTACGGCTATTGCAGGCGGATCGACAGTGAATGGAGACAGTGAAGCTCCAGTCAAAATCGCCAAGAACAGCAAGCTGAAGCTTACAGCTCCAGAAGGGCAGACGATCTACTATACAACGGACGGAAGCACACCGACATTAAACAGCATGAAATACACCGGTGAGCTGTTGATTACCAAGACCATGACGATCAAAGCGATCACAGATAAGGACGATACTGTCACTACCATCGAGTATGTGGTGGAGAATGCCAAGTACAGCCTGAAGAGCAATGCTGGAGAAATTAAGTATATTGCTGCTTATCCGAATGGGTTGTTTATGCCAAATGCAGCCATTACCAGATATGAGCTGATCCAATCCCTTGCTCCGCTGCTGGATATGGAAGAGGTGAATGTAGGAAACCTGTTCAATGATGTAAGTGCAGGCAACGAGGCTTTGACCGGATTCTTCGCTTCGGCAGGAATTATTGAAGGTTATCCGGACGGCGGCTTCGGCGGAGCGAAGGGCTTGACGCGAGCCGAGTTCTCCAAGATCATGACTACAGTGCTGAAGCTGGACGTTACAGATACCGGAGTTACGAAGCAGTCGGATCTGAAGGGCCACTGGTCAGAGAATTATGTGAATGCCCTGTCCAAAGCAGGTTATGTACAAGGCTTCCCAGACGGCACATTTAAACCGGGATCACCGATTACCCGTGCTCAGGCTGTAGTGCTGATCAACCGGATTGCCGGTACGAAGAAGCTGACTGTAACAGCAGTACGCTTCAAGGATCTTCAGGCAACCCACTGGGCTTACAAAGATATCATGTCGGTTGTGCAATAATTTGTAATTCTTTTATGAAGGAGATTGGCGGATGAAATCAAAACTGCTTGCCGTAAGCCTGATCTTCTCATTGATCTCGGCAGTGCTCTTCTATTCAGGCACTACGAGCGCCGATACACCAAGTGTGTATAACGCTGAACAGAGCTACGGAATTGCGAATGAAGCCATGTTCTATCTGCGGGTACTCAAAAGTGACGGCACCGCAAGTTCCACGGGGACAGGAATTATCCTGTCTCCGGCCGGAACAGCGGCAACGGCGTATCACGTGGTCAAAGGTGCGGAGCGGATGGAAGGAGTGATGGCGGATGGTAGTATTATCAGTCCGATCAAAGTCACGAAATTCGATGAGCTTAAGGATGTGGCTGTTCTTGAATTGCCAAGTCCTGCTGCTATGAAGCAGAAGGGTAATGCGTATGCTTATCTTCCGCTGCGTAAGGACGTCCTGAAGCATGGAGAGGCAGTATTCGCACTGGGCTATCCGCTTAAGAATACAGCGATCATCACCGAAGGGATTGTCAACACACCTGCTGCGGAGATCAATGGAAGAAGCCGGATTCTGACTTCGGCCCAGGTGGCAAGCGGGATGTCCGGAGGACCACTGCTGGATACGCATGGCCAGCTTGCCGGAATTATCTCCGGTTCGCTGCGGACCATGAACAACATTCATCTGGTTGTAAATATGGAGGATCTGCGCAGCCTGCTGCCGGCAACCTTCAAGTAGAGTTCATTTCAGAAGCAGCTCAGACAACAATGAAGGCTGCAAAATAAGAATAACAATGGCTGTCCTCTGACGTTTGTAGCAAACGGGGGACAGCACTTTTTTTAGAAGCCTGTACCGATAGACTGCGTAATTCACCCGTCCGGAAGGAGGAGGAACCCGAGTGATTAAGGCATTTCTGCTGGATATGAACCAGAAGGATCTTTATAAGCTGTCTTCCATGCTGCAGCATACAGGTAAAGTGAATGTAATTGGCATGTCAGCCTATCCCGAGAACGTCGTGGACAAAATTGTTCTGCTGCAGCCGGATGTGCTGTTTCTGGATCTTCAGCTGCCCGGCCAGCAAGGAATAATTGTAGCCGAACGGGTAAAAAAGAAGCTGCCTGATATTCAAATTGTGATTGTCACCGAGAGCAAACAGCATGCCCTATGGGCCTTCGACCAAGACATTGTGGATTATATGCTGAAGCCGCTGGAGGAGGTCCGGCTGGGCCAGTCACTCGAGCGGCTGCGTAAGGGAAGCTGAAGCGCCAGACTGAATCAGGATGCCGGAAGGCTCTCTCCATGTTACAATAAACGGACAAGCAGAAAGGATGGGGTGATTTTAGTTGAAGTACGATTTTAACCGTATCATTGACCGCCGCAATACCCGCTCATACAAATGGGACCAGTCCGAGAAGCTGTTCGGAGACAAGGAGATTCTTCCGCTTTGGGTCGCGGATATGGACTTTGAGAGCCCTCCTGCCGTGAAGGAAGCGATTCTGCGCCGTGTACAGGAAGGGGTGTACGGCTATAGTGTGACGAGTGACTCCTACAAGGAGGCGATTGCCGGGTGGTACCGCAGCCGTCATAACTGGGAGATTCAGAAGGAATGGATTACCGATTCCCCGGGAATTGTGACCTCGCTCAGCCTGTCCGTAGAGCTGTTCAGCCAGCCGGGAGATCAGGTGATTCTGCAGTCGCCGGTCTACTATCCTTTCTATGATGTGATCCGGATGAATGACCGCAAGGTGGCGATCAACCCGCTGAAGCTCGAAGAAGGCCATTATGTTATGGATTATATCCAGCTAGAAGAGCTGATGGCCGGCGGCGCCAAGCTGCTGCTGCTGTGCAGTCCGCATAATCCTGGCGGCAGAGTGTGGGAGCGGGAAGAGCTGCTGCGTCTTGGGGAGCTGTGCCTGCGGTATGGTGTGACGGTAATTTCGGATGAGATTCACTGCGATATGGCGATGCCGGGTTACAAGCATATCCCGTTTGCTTCCCTGTCACCGGAGCTGTCGGATATTACACTGACTACACTGGCTGCGACCAAGACCTTCAATCTGCCGGGCCTGCAAACCTCGTATATCGTAACCTCGAACCCGGAGCTGAAACGTAAATTTGACTATAAGCTCAAGGCACTCAGCCTGCATATGTCGGCATTCTTCACGCCGGAGGCGGTTGAGGCGGCTTACAATGAAGGCGGAGAATGGCTGGATGAGCTGGTGCAGCATGTCAGCGGCAATGCCGGGTATGCCATCAGCTACCTCGCAGAGCATCTGCCGCAGGTGAAGCCGATGAAGCCTGAAGCCACCTATCTGCTGTGGATCGATTGCCGGGCCCTGGGGCTGGATGCGGACGGACTTAAGAAGCTGATGTACCGTGAGGCCAAGGTGGCTTTTAATGAAGGCTCTGTCTTCGGAACGGAAGGCCAAGGCCATCTGCGTATTAATCTGGCCTGTCCGCGTTCCATTCTTGCCGAAGCGCTGGAGCGGTTCACTCAGGCTGCTGCTCCATATGTTCAGCAATAAAGGTAGCGTACCGTAAATTAGAAGCTATATTAAAACATTTACAGCGATCAAGAAATCCGCGCCCTAGAGGTAGCGGATTTCTTGTTATACTGCTGTCTGAGAAGGTAGATGGTGTCCCACCAACCTCGCGGTGAACACTCCATTGCTGACCCTTCCCGGCATGCGCATCAACCACAACCACTTATTGAGCAGACTGCAGAGCCGTGTTAAGATGGGCAGTACGGCTGATAGAGTAAGTATATATAGAGAGTGGGAGAGATAGAGATGAGTAGCAGCAATACAACCCGGATGGTTATTGATTGTGATACAGGAATAGACGATGCTTTGGCTATTCTATATGCCCTACGCACACCGGAAGTGGTGGTTGAGGGGATAACGACGGTGTTTGGCAATATTGATGTGAAGCAGGCGGCGGATAATACCTTGCGGCTGCTTACACTCGCAGATCCCGGATACGACATCCCGGTAGCGCTTGGAGCGTCCAAGGCACTGGTGCGCGAACTGACAGGCTTCTCAACCCATGTGCATGGGGAGAATGGGATTGGCGGCGTTGAGCTTCCCCCTTCCGGGCAAGTGCCGGTGCAGGAGACAGCGGCGGAGTTCATAGCGCGGATGGCGGATGAGAACCCGGGTGAGATTGTACTGGTAACGCTCGGACGGTTGACCAATCTGTCGCTCGCGCTGGATTTGGACCCGCTATTGACCTCCAAGCTGAAGAAGGTAGTGGTCATGGGCGGCACGGTCTTTAAGCCGGGCAATGTGACTCCGGTGGCCGAAGCGAATCTGTGGGGCGACCCCGAAGCAGCTGACCGTGTATTCACCTCTGGCCTGCCTGTGCTGATGATCGGGCTGGATGTTACACTGCAGACACGGATCACATCAGAGCATCTTGAGCTGTTGAAGCGCCATGGGCGAGAAGAGAACAAGTCCATCATAGACTTCATGGAGGAGTCACTCGAATACTATTTCAAGTTTTACCGGGAAGCCAATTATCTGATCAACAGTGCGCCGCTGCATGATCCGCTGGCCCTGATGGCCGCAGTGCAGCCAGATCTGGTGACTACGCGCCGGATGAAGGTCCGTGTGGAGCATCAGGGAGAATTCACCTCCGGTATGGTCGTGGCAGATTTGCGGCCGCAGCCCAAGGTCGGACATTTCATCGAAGTGGCGGTGGATGTAGAGGCTGAACGGGCGGTTGGTGTCTTTTTGAGCGCGTTTATGTGAATGGAGGAACCGAATTCAGCTTCAGCTACCCGTCTTTTATAGCTAGCAGACATATGAATCTCCCAATAGTTACAATCTCTTAATTTGCTATAATTACCTGGTTTGGTAAAATGGTAGGGGATGTAAGATTGAGAGATTCATAATCTATCTATAAGAGAATGGGGAATTAATTAATGAAGCATCTTGCTAAAATAGTATTATGCGCAGCGATCACACTGGGGAGCTACACAGCACTTCCTGGAAGTGCTGCACAGGCGGCACCAGGCGGTGTCAGTATTCTGCTGGACGGATATCCGCTGCCTTTTCCGGTAGAACCTGTAGTCATGAGCGGAACGACAATGGTACCCTTCCGTGCGATCTCTGAGGCATTGGGCATTGAGGTGGAATGGAATCAGGCGGCCCGCCAGATTACGGCAACTCAGAAGTCCGCTGGTGAAGCAGCTCCGGCAAAAGTTATCCTAACCCTGGGCAGCAAAAACGCTTCTGTGAACGGGACCGTAGTGAAGCTCGACGTAGCGCCACAGAATATCCGCGGGACAACGATGATTCCGCTCAAGTTCTTCAGCCAGCAGTTTGGGGCGGTTGCTTCCTGGAATCAGGCGGCCAAGACCGTATCGATTACATCTCCCAAGCGGGATTTGTATACCTTGGGATTCTACGCGCAAAAGGCCTACAGCGAAGTGTCGCTGATTCCAAGCTTTGATGCGGTAGCTTTCGGCTGGAGCCGGATTGACCCGGCCGGACAATTCACCACAACCGGTAAGGATTTCTGGTGGCCTGAGGCAGCAGGAGAGGTGACGCCGGAATCCATTGTCCAGAATGCAGCAGCGGGAGGTACAGCCCCGTATCTGATGGTCTACTCTAGTGACTCTGCTCTGGAACTGAGCAAGAATCTGACGGACCCCCAGCTGCAGCAGCAGACCATCGCCAGCATCGTGGACCTGGCCTCGCAGAAGGGATTTCAGGGCATCGGACTGGATCTGGAAGGACTGGGCTTGACCGGAGATAAGGCGCTTGTGCAGAGCCAGTATAATGCTTTTGTCAAAAATCTCTCCGTGGCCGCACGCGCTGCCAGTCTGAAGCTGACGGTGATTCTGCATCCGCTCAACAGCTCCTACAAAGGCTATGATTACAAAACGCTTGCTTCGCTCGCTGACGATCTGGTCATTATGGCCTACGCCTACGAGGGCGAGAAGGGGCCGGAGCCGATGGATAAAGTGGATGAAGGTATCCGGCTTGCCCTGCAGCAGGTCAGCAAAGACAAGCTAATTCTCGGCATTTCAGTATTCAGCGAGAATGATTCCTCCGTTAACGCGAAGATTGGCCTGGCCAAGCGTTACGGTCTCAAAGGAATTGCCATCTGGCGACTGGGTCTCATTGGCCAGCCGGTGTTCAGCAGAATGGGAGAATCGGTAGAATTGTAGAATGTGCTGCTAGTATTCATGCAATGGTAGCTATAAATAAATCTGGCTGAAGGGAGACTGCCGTATGGTGATACTGACCACACGGCAGTCTTTTTGATGAACATATGAATGTATGGGGTTCCTTATTTGAGTCCTCCTCAGGTTTCTGTTTATTATGCAGTATCTTGTATATTCGGGCTGGCGATATCAAATGTCACATTAAGCTGACGGGGGAACCTGTATAATTTTAAAGGTTGACCTTTAAATTGACGGTTCTAAATATAGGAGGACTATAGAGCATGAGTACGAAATACAAAGCACTGGAACTGGATAAACCGATGACTTATGAGCTGGAAGGGCTGGAAGTCGGGGTTACCTCGAACTGCAATTTCCGCTGCGATTACTGCTGCGCTTACAATAGAAATGATGGACAGAGCATTAACGGCAAGGAGGTTATTCGCATTCTGGAGGAGCTGCCGAATCTGAAGCGTGTGCGCCTCTCGGGCGGTGAGGTGACGCTGAAGTTCCAGGATTGCGTGGATATTGTGGCTTACTGCACCTCTCGCGGGATTCAGACCCAGCTGAACTCTAACGGCAGCCTGCTGAATGAAGAGCGGATCGGGCAGCTGGTGGATGCAGGCCTGACTACGATACATATTTCCTTCAATTTCACTACTGCCGAAGCATTCTCTGCTTATTACAATATCCACACAAGCGTTTATACCAAAATCAGAGAGAACATCACGATGTTCGCCAAAACAAATGTGAATGTGGTACTGGAAACGCTGCTGTTCAACGAAACGCAGGACAATATGCGCGAGATCAGCGATCATGTCTATTCCATGGGCGTAAGAACGCATGAGATCCAGAACAGCATTATTATGGGGCATACCGGCTGGAAAGCGATCGCGGCCCGGGAACAGCTGAAGAATGCCGTGAACGAGCTGATTGCCCGTAAACCGGCGGATACCACACTCTATTTCACATGTATGGACCGGTTCATGGAGGCCATGGGCTTCGAGGAACAGCCGGGTGTCTACTTCCCGCACTGCATTGAGGGCATGAAGCAGCTTCACCTGCACGGCAATGGCGATATTCTGATCTCTGAGCTATGCCACCCGGTTATTATCGGCAATATTTACAGCGGCACCTCGCTGAAGGATCTGTACAGCAATATGCCTGCACCGCTCGAAAAGTATCTGGAGAAGCGGCCTTGCCCGGCGCTGGATGCGCTTTTCCCGCAAGGGGTATAGTCCGGACGCTGCAGCAGAAGAGATTATGAGCGGAACTTATTATTGTGCATTATATCAGGCAGGATTGCAGCCCAACCGCTGTGGTCCTGTCTTTTTGCTGGTCACATATGAACTGGGAGGATTTCATCATGAGCCTGATTATCGCTTCAGCTGCCGGACTAGGCTCTGCTGCGATGAATATCGTCTTCTCCTATGCGAGTCAGGCGGCAGATATAGCTGTTGCCGATGGAACAGTCAGAATTAGCGCCAATCTTATTTCCTGGGTAATTACGCTGTCCGGCGGCTTCATCGCCAACTTCGTGTATGCTTTTATCCTGCTACTCAAGAACCGGACCTATAAGGATTATTTCGCCCAAGGTGCAGGCCCGGCCTACGGCAAGGCGCTGTTAACCGCTGCAGTCTGGTTCCTGGCACTCGGTGTCTACGCCAAGGCAACCGCATTACTCGGTCGCTAGGCTCTGTCGTGGGCTGGCTTGCCTTCAACGGATTGTCGCTGATCATCAGCAATGCCTGGGGACTTAAGGATGGGGAGTAGAAAGGATTCACGGCTCCCAAGAAGCTGCTGCTGTGTGGGAATGTAATATTGATTCTGTCCTGGATTGTAGTGGGGATCGCCAACAGCATGGCATAGGATATTCTGCAAATTGGCAATTTTCCACTCTTCCGGGCGGCTTGGTTCTGTTATGATTTCATTAGAGGTAGTAACTAAGACCAAGAAATCTGCAGATAAGGAATGTGTGGCCCGCCATACATAAAGGGATATAACATGCTTGGTGCAATAAGACGCGGACTGATATCTTCCAATGTGGTGCTTGAGAAAATAATGCCGCTGCTCACTCCGGCAGCCATTGTCGTTGGTGTGCTTAATGAGGCAACGCTGCTGCCGTTTACCTGGCTGGTGCCGTGGATCTTTGCTTGTATGACGCTGATCGGCAGTCTGAAATCTAATTTCCGTGACTTGCTGGCAGTGTTGGCTAAACCGCAGAAGCTGATCATCCTGCTGATTATTCTGCATGTGGTGATGCCGCTGATCGGCTGGCTGGCAGCCATGGCCTTTTTCCCGGGAGATCCGTATACAGTTACAGGGTATGTGCTGCTGTTTGCCATTCCGACCGGTGTGGTCAGTGTGGTCTGGGTGTCGATGCATGGCGGGAATGTTGCTCTTACGCTGGCGCTGATCCTGATCGATACACTGCTCTCGCCGCTGGTAGTACCCGGCACGCTGTATCTGCTGATGGGGGCGAGCGTGCAGATTGAGATCGGGGAGATGATGCGGGGGCTGCTCTACATGGTGGTGCTGCCATCCGTAGCGGGGATGCTGCTCAATCAGTTCAGTAAAGGCAAGGTTACTGCAGTCTGCGGCCCGCCGCTTGCACCGTTTGTCAAAGTTGGCCTGTTCATCGTTGTGTCGATCAATGGCGCCAGCATTGCCCGTTATCTGAAGCATCCGGATGGCAAGCTGATCCTGATTATTGCCGTTACTTTCGTAACTGTCGTATTGGGCTATATTATCGGTGCTGTAGTCTCACGAAGCTTCCGCTGGGATTATGAGAATACCGTCGCCGTTCAGTTCAACTCCGGTATGCGCAATCTGAGTGCAGGTGCGGTACTGGCAGTGAAATACTTTCCGCCAGCCGTCGCCCTGCCCGTGATTTCCGGTATGCTGTTTCAGCAGATTCTGGCTGCCTGCTCCGGCATGTTCATCCGCAGCCGGGCCAAACGTCTGCTGCAGGCGGAAGCTCCTACTTCAGGAGGACCTATAGCCACACCGGCAGAGAGCCGCATTTCGTTATAGAGTATCCCGGCAATCCCGCATTTCCCCCTATATTGAGTGCCGCTGCCTGCGGCTGGGGAATTGCGGGTTTTTCAGGCTGAATATAAATAAAAATAGTTATATTTCACTATTATTCGACAAAATGCGATATTATTTCCGAAAATCCGTCTAGAAATATTAATTATTTCTGTGGAAAATCCGATAGTAATTGTAATAAATGTTACGGTTTTTAGCTATTCAGGTACTAGTGGATTAGATAGAGGCGGAAGGGTGTAGAAAACTATGAAGATTCGTATGAAGCTATCGGTTATGATGATTGTCGTTACACTAATTTCTACAGCATTAATGGGGATTTTTACGTACACCAAGTCCACTGGCACTATCTTGAATCTGACTGAAGCTTCTATGGCACAGGTGAACACCAACAAAGCGCAGACGATTGCGGCAATGATCGATAAAGAGAAGCGGAGCATGCAGCTCGTTGCAGGTGAAAGCGAGATCCAACAGCTGCTGCTTCAGGCCGGAAACGGCGAACTTACTACCGGGGATGCACTGCAGAATGAAGTGAATGTGAAGCTTCAGGGCTTAGTCAAAGATGCTGGCAACCTGGAGCATATGTTTGTGGCTGATATGAAGGGAATTGCGGTAGCTGACAGTGACACCAAGCTGGTCGGCACCGATTTCAGCGAAAGAAACTACACGAAGAATGTATTCAAGACAGGTGAAGCTGTCGTCAGTGAGACCTTGAAATCTAAATCTACCGGAGCCTACGTATTAGCCTTTGTCCATCCTGTGAAGAGCGGGGGCAAGATGATCGGTTTCGTCGCTTCGGCGGTTAATGCGAACAGTATTATTAAATATTTAGCCGATGCCAAGGTGACCAATGCGCCTTCATCCTATGCCTATCTGGTGGACGAAACTGGCAATATCCTCTACCATCCGGATGAAACAAAGATTGGTTCAGTGATTGAGAATGAATCAATTAAAGCTGTTGTGGAGCGTGTGAAGGTGGGCGAGACCGTACCGGATGGAACGGTGCAGTACACGTATGAGGGCGCTGAGAAAAAAGCGGCTTTCACCGTTCTTCCGGAGACTCACTGGACCCTGGTACTGACTGGAGATCTGGAGGAGATCATGCTGCCTGTGGATGAAATGACCAACTACATTTTATTGCTAGGACTGGGAAGCCTGCTGCTTACGCTGTTGATTGGGGTTACTGTAGCTACCCGTATCTCCTCACCGATTATCAAGCTTACCCAGCTGATTAACCGCACCGCGGAGCTGGATTTGAAGTATGACAACCAGTATGAATATTTAACTAAAAATAAAGATGAGACAGGTACCATTGCCAAGGCAATGTTCCATACCCGCGCCGTTCTGCGTGAGATGGCCGGAAGCCTGATCTCGATTTCCTCGAAAGTGCTGGATAATGCGGAGACGCTGGAGAAGCTGTCCATTGACGTCAGGGAGAATGCGCATGATAATTCAGCCACTACGGAGCAGTTGTCCGCAGGAATGGAAGAAACGGCGGCATCTACCCAGGAGATGACAGCGGCCATTCATGAGATCGAGAATAATGTCAGAATGATCTCCACCCGGGTAAAAGAAGGCTCCGGTGTATCCGGGCAAATTACGGAGCGTGCATTGGCGCTTCAGCATGATGCGGTCACATCCACCGAGAATGCCAAACAGATCTACGGCTCGGTCCGTGGTGAGATGCAGAAAGCTATTGAGCAATCGGGTGCCATCAACGAGATCAATGTGCTGGCGGATACGATTCTCTCCATTACAAGCCAGACCAATCTGCTGGCGCTCAATGCGGCGATTGAAGCTGCACGGGCGGGCGATGCCGGCCGCGGATTCGCCGTTGTAGCGGGTGAAATCCGTAAGCTGGCCGAGAAGTCGTCAGAGACTGCGGCTGGCATCCAGGGCGTTGTCAAGAATGTCTACAACTCCGTAGAGCAGATGATTGAACATTCTGAAGCCATGCTGACGTTCATTGATCAGAATGTACTGGGCGATTATGAGCGGCTGACTGAGGTCAGCCAGCAGTATAACAGCGATGCTTCAACGATTAATGAGCTGATGAACCAGTTCGAGGAGGCAGCGGACCATCTGAACGAAACGGTGTCCAGCATCGCCATCGCCGTCAATGAAGTGGCGGCTACCGTGAACGAGGGTGCAATTGGTGTTCAGGATATCGCCGAGAAGACGGCGGATATTGTGGAGAAAACCTTCCATGAGGCTACCATGGCTGATGAGAATACGCAGAGCGCCAAGGAGATGCAGGTCCTGGTAGAGAAGTTCAAAATCTAAGCCGGTTTCAGCAGATTTTTACCCGCGCTTCATCTGATTTTAAGCTTCGGGGTATATATTAAACACATAACCCCCCTTTAATATAACTTAGACCCCGCCGGACGCTGGCGGGGTCCCTTTTTTTGTCTGGAATTCAGGCTCACCCCTTCCACATTCTCAAGACTCCGCAAATGGTGAATTATGGTGAAAACTGGGTTGTAGCGTTGATTTTGGAGTGGAGGCTAAGGTAGCTGTGGGAAAGATTGAAGAATTATATCAGCTGATAGGCAATAAGCTCATAGGAATAATTCCTGATGAGTGGGACAAAGTTTATCTCTATGCTGAGGTATTGCCGGGTTCAAGAATAGTCTATTTTTATTACAATTCTACCACCCGGAACGAGTTGATATTTGGTCATAATATTCCTGAAATATATGGGGTAGATGAGCGCATTTATGACCGTTTGTGTAGTGAATTAGAAAAGTACTTTGTTGATCTTAATGCGGAATTTAGCAAAAACAATCCTCAACAATGGACAAATTTAACTATGTATTTAAGTCAATCAGGCAAATTTAATAGTTAGCTGTCAGAATTCCCCCACTTCTCTAAGTGGCGGGATGAATGTCAGCGGTCTTTCTCATAGACAAATACAACCTAAAATATTACAATAAAACCATTCAGTAGTATTATGAAATAGGTTGTGATATCCGTGGAATTAGACACAAATAATCATTCAGTATTCTCTCTTCATTATCATCTTGTGCTAGTCGTGAAGTACCGCAGAAAAGTAATAGACGATGACATTTCGAATCGGTTACAAGAGATATTTGAGTCTATTCAGCCTAATTACAATATCACCCTGCAGGAATGGAAGCATGACAAGGATCATGTTCACATTCTAATGAAAGCTCACCCCAATAGCGATATTTCTAAATTTCTGAACGCTTATAAGAGTGCATCCTCCCGTCTAATTAAGAAAGAATTTCCTGTAATTCGTCAACAGCTGTGGAAGGAATATTTCTGGTCCAGAAGTTATTGTCTACTGACGACTGGCGGTGCGCCGATTGAAGTCATCCGGAAGTACATCGAATCTCAAGGTCAGAAATGAGATGGCAGGTGTTAAAGGCTTCTAAGTATCGAATCCATCCCACCTCTGAGCAAGAGCAGTACTTCACTAAAGTATTCGGCGCTGTCCGCTTCATCTACAATCGAATGCTTGCAGACAAGATTGAACATTACAAGCAAACGGAAACGATGCTCCAAACGACACCTGCGCCCTACAAAAAGGATTTTGCCTGGCTGAAAGAAGTGGATAGTCTAGCCTTAGCCAATGCCCTGCTTCACTTAGAGAAGGCTTATCAGAATTTCTTCCGTGAACCGAACGCGGGATTTCCAAAATTCAAGAGCAAGAAGAAGAATAGCCATAGCTTCACAACCAATAACCAGAAGGGAACCATTGCCATTACAGAGGGAAGGATCAAAATCCCCAAACTAAAAACGAAAATCAAAATCAAGCTGCACCGTCCATTCGAGGGACGTATTAAATCATGCACCATTTCCAAAACACCCACGGGAAAATATTACGCTTCCGTATTGGTGGAAACGGATATCATCCCATTGCCCCCACTCGAGACGAAGATCGGTGTGGATCTGGGGTTGAAAGACTTTGCGATTCCTTCACATGGTGAAATCATACCGAATCCGAAGTACTTGCGGAAGTCTGAACAACGATTAGCCAAGCTGCAAAAGGACTTGTCACGAAAGAAGAAAGGGAGCCGTAACCGGTATAAGGCAAGGCTGAAGGTCGCCAGACTGCATGAAAAAATAGCGAATCAACGGAAAGACTTTTTGCACAAAACGTCCACCCAAATGATAAACGAAAACCAAGTGATCGTGATGGAGGACTTGCGTGTAAAGAACATGATGCAGAATCATAAGTTAGCCAAAGCCATATCCGAAGTGTCTTGGAGCCTGTTCAGAGACATGCTGACCTACAAAGCGAAATGGTACGGCAGAGAATTAATCATTGCCCCCAAACACTTTGCAAGCAGTCAATTGTGTTCCTGCTGTGGCTACAAAAATGCAGAAGTCAAGAACCTGGCCGTACGGGAGTGGTCCTGCCCTGCCTGTCATACGGAGCATGACAGAGACCGGAATGCGGCACTGAATCTTCTACAACTAGCCATGTAAATGGCCCTTAGCGGGTTAGGAACTAGCCTATAAGCTTGGGTAAACTTGGAGCAGTAGCTCTATTGACCAAGAAACACCCACCTCTTAGGTGGTGTGTAGTTCACTATTGATTATAATTATGGCGCTGTTTTGTATTCCCCCTCACAACAGCGTACAATTTGGGAGTATGAAATTCTAGGACTACATCCTACAGATGGCTTTCACCAGAAGTATTTAGATGAATATCTCAAAACAAAAACGGATTAATCCCCCTAGAGGTGTCCCTTCAGCTATTCAACGGCTGACCGAAGCACCTCAAGTTGTTTATTTAGAAATGGAACTTTTAGCGGGAAATCGCAGTTTCAGTATGCTATATTAATTATAATCCAAGTCAGATAATGGAAGGAGGATGCTTCATGAGAAGATTAATGCTCAGCTCTACGCAAAGTCTATGGACGACATGGCAGTGGTTGTTGTGTAGAGCTGATAGCAAGTCTCCGCTGCAACGATCCGCCGGATAAAATGGTCTGTTCTATAGACTTTGCTGCCTTTACAAGTTCACTACTTTAAAGGAGCGGAGCTATATGAAATATGTAAATGCAGATCTGGTATTACCGCAGCAGCTGCTGCAGGAAGTACAGAAATATATGCAAGGCGGGATGCTCTACATCCCCAAGCCCGAGGGACAGCGGAAGCGGTGGGGGGAGAACTCAGGCGGCAGAACCTATCTGACGGCCCGGAACCAGTCCATTCGTGACCATTATGCCAGGGGCTTAAGCGTAACCGAGCTTGCCGAGCAATTTTGTCTGTCGGGTGACAGCATCAAGAAGATTGTATATGGAAGCAAGCAGCTATGAGCAGCACTTATATTGAGATGAGAGAAGGAGTCGAACAGGGCTCTTTCTTTTTTTTTGTGCAAAAAATGAATTGCAGCTGTTTATTATCTATGTTCATCCATTGAGTCACCCCTATAATTATATAGACAGATGTATGCGGGAGGCAGGAAGATGACGGAACATAATTTATGCAGCAGCAGTGTGGGTGATCCATCGCGGGATCTCTGGAGATCGGGCAGGAATATAGCACTCAGGGCATTGGCAGAGTATGATCTGGAATGGAACAGGATTGAGCTTATCGGCTTATCAGACAATTTTACATTCCGGGTGGAGACTGCAGCTGCCGGCAGCTTTCTGCTGCGGATTCATGGTGAGCGCTTCAGCCGGGAGGAGATCCTGTCGGAGCTGGAATGGACTCGGTATCTCAATCAGACAGCGGGCTTTGTGGTCCCGCAAGGATTGGCCAGTTCCAGCGGCGGCTATATCCTTGAGATTGGAAGCGAAGAGCGGCGGCTTGCCTGGGCAACGGTGATGCACTGGGTGGAAGGGGCGCCTGTAGAGGGCAATCTGCCGGATGATTATATCTTCCGGATGGGGGAAATGCTGGCCGGTATGCACGTAGCGAGTACACCGTTCGTTCCGTCTGCCGGCTTCACCCGTCCGGTATGGGGAGCAGACAGCTTCGAGCTGGAGTGGAGCAAGCTGGAGGCGCATCACGCGGTAATGGTAATGGAGGAACAATGGAAGCTCTATCAGGCTGCAGCCGCGAAGATACGGGCAGATCTCGAAGCCATGCAGCCTGACGCCAGCAGCTACGGCTTGATTCACGGCGATTTGCATAGCGGAAATATTGTTTTTGACCAAGGCCAGCCGCGTGCGATCGATTTCGGCCGCTGCGGCTACGGATATTTCCTCTATGATATGGCTGCCGCACTGCTGGAGCTCTCCCCGGCGCAGCGCGGCAGCCTGATCCAGGGTTATAGTAGTGTCCGGGAGCTGGAGCCGGATTATGAACGGAAGCTGGAATGCTTCTTCGTTATGATCATGATAGGCAATTACAGCCATCACATTTCTAATCCGGATGAAATCCCCGGTCTGCGGGAAGAACAGCCGTATGCCCTGGCTTACCTGAGAGAATATTTGCAGGGTGAGCGTTTTTTGTTCAGTCGTATCGAACCCTACGTGATAGAGTGAGGGCAGCGTCCAGTTGTACTTAATAAATAGCAGAGCCCTTTGCGGTCTGCTTCTCCAATATCAGCTGTTCCCCGGTGATAATGCCGGTGGGGCAGCTTTTTTGATGTGCCGGGAGGTATCCGATCAGTCATTTATTGTGTATTTCAAGAAAATAAGCCAAAAAATTATGCTGGGAAATTATGCGATGTATTGATGAGACTCCCGCAGTGAGTCATGGAGGAAATGAGCTGTAAAACAATGTGTCACCGCGAAGGTAACCGAGCCCAATGTATGCGAAAAACCGAATACAATATGTCACTGCGAAGGTAACCGCGCCCAATGTAAGCGAAAAACCGAATACAATATGTCACTGCGAAGGTAACCGAGCCCAATGTAAGCGAAAAACCGAATACAATGTGTCACCGCGAAGGTAACCGCGCCCAATGTAAGCGAAAAACCGAATACAATGTGTCATCGCGAAGGTAACCGAGCCCAATGTATGCGAAAAACCGAATACAATATGTCACTGCGAAGGTAACCGAGCCCAATGTATGCGAAAAACCGAATACAATATGTCACTGAGCAAGTTGCGTTAATTGAACTTTTGTTTTGTTCCGCCGGGAGCCGCCGTTGGATTCGGACCCCCTGAGCGTTGAAGTCATACGTTAGACCTGCAGCATATCCGCCAATCTGTAAATATGTCCATTGTTCCTAGTCTAAGGACATTTTTTGATCTCCGTTGGGGCGGTAACATAAAGACATCAAAGCGCAGCCAGCTTTGAATTACCGGGTAAAAGGGGAGTACACAGATGAAACGATCCATGCAAAAAGTAACGTCAATATTACTGATGGTTATGATGCTGGCAATGGTAGTAACCGCCTGCGGCGGGAACAATGCGAAGAACAACAGCGCAAACGCCGGCAACAGCGGCAAGGAGACGCAGGGAGAAGGCAGCGGCAGCGGCAAGAAGACAGAGCTTCTGTTCTGGTCACCGTTCTCCGGCTCGGATGGCCCGTTCATGAAGAAAATCGTAGATAAATACAACAGCTCTCAGGATAAATACAAAGTGAATTTCGTAATCCAGCCCAATGGTGAGTATTACAAGCAGCTGGATGTAGCGCTCAGCACCGGCAAGGAACGGCCGGACCTGATGATTATGCACGTGGATCAGGTACCTACCTACCAGAGCAAGGATCAGCTGCAGTCGGTGGATGAGCTGGCGGCAACAGCCGGAATTAATTCTGCTGATTTTGCCGAAGCCCCGGTGAAATACGCCACCATCGACAGCAAGCTGTACACCATTCCGCTCGACATTCACCCGGTGGTGATGTATTACAACAAGGATCTGTTTGAAAAAGCGGGAATTACCGCACCGCCAACGAACCGTGCCGAATTCAACGCCGCCGTAGAGAAGCTGACGGATAAATCCAAGGGAGTCTACGGATATGTAGTACCTACCCTATGGCCGCAGCAGTTCATCTTCCCGTCGCTTGTCTGGCAGAATGGCGGAGAGCTGTGGAACGGAACGGACGTAGCTTACAATTCCCCGGAAGCGGTAGAAATGGTGCAGTGGCTGCGCGATATGGTCGACAAGGGCATCTCCCCGGCCAATGTGCAGCAGGATGGAGAGAATACGCTGTTCCTGCAGGGCAAGAATGCGATTCAGTTCAACGGACCGTGGATGAAGTCGCAGTTTGATGAAGCCGGACTCAATTATGGCGTAGCCGTTATGCCGCAGATCGGCAAAGCAAAGCAGGCTATTTATGCAGGTTCGCATGGCTTCGTGGTTCCCAAAGCAGTGACCGACAGCAATACACTGGCCGGCATTGGCGATTTCCTCAAATATGTTTCCGGCAACTCCCTGGATTGGGCTGAATCCGGTCAGGCGGTAGCCTCCAAGACAGTCATGGACAGTGCTGAATTTAAGGCGATGGAATTCCAAAGCACAGTATCCCAGAGTTTCTCCTCTGTACAGTTTGCACCGAATGTACTGAACTGGGGCACCATCGTCGAGCCGGTATGGAGCGAGCTGAGCAATGCCATTCTCGGCAAAAAGTCACCGCAGCAGGCGATGGATGATGCAGTTGCCAAATCCCGTCAGGCGATGAAATAGCACTTATGATGATGTGATCATTTCGGTAAGCAAAAGCGGGGAGCGCGGATCGCTTCCCGCTTTTCCCTATACGAAGAAATGGAGGAACCCCTTTTGAAAAGCACATGGACTTCCCGCTTCACCTCATTCCTGTTCATCCTGCCCTACCTTGCAGCCTTCGGACTGTTTCTGCTGTTTCCGATCCTGTATGGTGTTGTGATCAGCCTGCAGGACTTTGAGCTGCTGTCTGCCGGGCATCCCTTTGTGGGGCTGCGCAATTATATTACGATTTTCACCCCGGGGACTTATGAGAATAGTATCTTCTTCCGCGGGCTGTGGACCACCTTCCAGTTTGTACTGTACTCCGTTCCGCTCCTGATTGTTGTGGGGCTCGGGATGGCGATGCTGGTCAATGCGCTGCCCGCGAAGCTGCGCGGCCTGTTCCGGACATTCTATTTCCTGCCCTATGCGCTGTCGGCTTCCGTGATGGCCGTGATCTGGCTGATGATGTTCGATACCAATGCCGGATTCATTAACAGTCTGTTGCAAAAGCTAGGTCTGACCGGTATCCCGTGGCTGACCGCTACGCCTTGGGTATGGATTGCGCTGGTGCTCACGACGCTCTGGTGGACGATCGGGTTCAATATGATTATTTTTGTGAATGCGCTCAATGAGGTGCCTGAAGATTATTACGAGGCTGCTGCTATTGACGGGGCGGGCGCCTGGAGCAGGTTCGTGTCAATTACACTGCCCTCGATCCGGCCGGTGATGCTGTTCGTGATGATTACCTCAACGATCGCGTCCTTCAACATTTATGCCCAGCCGTTCCTGCTGACGCGCGGAGGGCCGGGAGACACCACCAAGGTGCTGCTGATCAATGTGCTGGACCAGGCATTCGTGCGCAAGGATATCGGCTCAGCTTCCGCGATGGCGATTCTGATGGCGCTGCTGATCATGATGGTGTCCATCGTACAGTTCCGTCTTACGAACCGGAAGGAGAAGGTATAAATGGGAAAAGCCAAAAAAACCGGCCTGCTGCTGCTGGCCATTCTGATTGCACTGTTCGTGCTGCTGCCGCTCGTGTGGATGCTGTCCACTGCGTTTAAAAATGACTTCGAAGCCCTCTCCGGGCGGATGAACTTCTTCCCGCAGAAGCCCACGCTTGATAATTTCGTTCAGGGGCTGAGCGGGGAGCTGATGAATACACCGATTCTGCGCTGGATCATCAATTCCCTGTCAGTCGGGATTGTGGGAACAGCAATCGTGCTGCTGATTGATTCGATGGCGGCGTTTGCCCTGGCCCGGCTGCCGGATCTGCCGCTGCGCCGTACGCTGCTGTCCATGTTCATTGCCTCGCTGATGATTCCCAGCGTGCTGACCTTTCTGCCGATGTACATTGAGTTCAATACACTAGGGCTGATCAACACGTATCAGGCGCTGATTCTGCCGGCTACAGCCGGGGCGTTCGGCGTGTTCCTGCTGTATCAGTTCTTTGTCTCCTTCCCGAAAGAAATCGAAGAGGCGGCCCGGATCGACGGGGTGAACAAATGGAATCTGTATGCCAGGATCCTGCTGCCTTCCGCAGTGTCGATCATGATGACGCTGGGGATTTTCACCTTCATGGGAATCTATAATGACTTTGTCTGGCCGCTGTATGCGACCACCTCGCCGGAGATGCGGACGATCACCGCAGGTATTGCTATGATGGCCACCGGAAGCTACACCCAGAGTTACGGCAAATTAATGGCTATGACCACTATCGCGGCGCTCCCGGTGCTGATTATCTTCATTGTAGGCCAGAAGTCTTTTGTAAAAGCCATAACGAGCTCGGGTGTGAAATAACGGGTGATGGGAGGGAAGCGGATGAGAATGAAACCTGATAATCCGCACATGGCATGGACAGGTAAGAAATCACGTAGAATACTCTACTCGCTTGCAGCGATTATGTTACTTATACTGGCGGGAGGTGCATATTTGGTGCATCAGCACAATAATAGCGGGACAGATGAAGTCTATAACGGGCACGGCGGAACGTTTAAGAATACACTGGCCGAGATGGATACTCCGGATCCGAGTATGATCTACAAGGATGGATATTATTACATGACCTTCACCCATAACGGAACGGATATTATGATGATGAAGTCACGCACAATGGATTTCCGCCAGGCCGAGCGGAAGGTGGTATGGTATCCCCCGGCGGAGACCTCCTATTCGGCGAATCTTTGGGCACCCGAGCTCCAGTACATTCGTGGGAACTGGTATGTCTATTTTGCCGCAGATGATGGTAATAACGAGAATCACCGGATGTATGTGCTGCAGGGGGATAGCGGTGATCCGCTGGGCGATTATACCTTCAAGGGCCAAGTCACCGACGACACCAACAAGTGGGCGATTGATGGGCTGGCGATGGAAGTGGATGATGAGCTGTATTTCGTCTGGTCCGGCTGGGAAGGCGAAGTGAACGCTGCGCAGAACACCTATATTGCGCCGATGAGTGACCCGCTGACGATCAGCGGTCCGAGGGTGCTGCTCAGCGAGCCGCTGCTTCCATGGGAGCAGGCCGGAGGCCCGCCGTATATCAATGAAGGCCAGTCGGTCCTTCATCATGACGGCCGCGTCTTCATTGTCTATTCCGGCGCGGGCAGCTGGACTCCGTATTACAGTCTGGGCCTGCTGGTCTTGAAGCCCGGCGGCAATCCGCTGGAGGCGGCAGACTGGACCAAGCTGCAGCAGCCGCTGCTGGCGATGGATGAAGCCGCCGGAGTGTACGGGCCGGGGCATAACTCGTTCACGGTGTCGCCGGATGGCAGCGAGCAGTGGATTGTCTATCACGCGACTACTGGAGCGGCGGACGGCTGGAACAACCGCAAAGCACGGGCCCAGCGGGTCAGCTGGGACGATGGCGGTCTGCCGGTGTTCGGGAAGCCGCTGGCGCTGAGCACGGCGCTTGAGGTTCCCGCTGGAATGGGAGTATTCCAACCTGATAACGCCATCCGCAGCGGGAACCGGCTGGCGTTCCCGTCCCTGCCGTCCACGGTGAATAGCGATACCCCGCTGCTGGTGCATTATATGAATCCGGGTGGAGAACCGGCCGCTGCGGCAGTTTCAGTGAATGCTGGAACGCCGTCAAAGCTTCAGCTGCCGCCTACCGGGGGAGGCCAAACCGGATACGCCTATCTGAGCATACCGTTCACAGCCGGGATGAATACAGTAGCCTTTGAGCTGCCGGAGGGAGGCGCAGCTGAACTGAAGGCCATTGAAATTCCCCGGTATGAAGGTGAAGCCCAGACGCTGGAGGGGAATGCTGATGCGGAGGATAACCCGTATGCCTCAGGCGGGGCAGCGGCAAACCTCAGCGGAAGCGATGCAGCGCTGCGCTTTAGCAATATTCATGTTCCGCGAAGCGGGGCCTACACTATCTCCGTAGCTGTTCTTAATGCTTCGCCGGATGCGAAGCTGGAGGTGGCGGTGAACGGGGATTCTACGATCGTATCAACCCTGGAATCTAAGGAACGAAACCAATTATCCTTCATGGAGCTGGAGCTGCAATTGCAGAGCGGAGCGAACGAAATCATTCTTTTTGACAGACAAGGCAGCTTCGGTATAGATTATATGGATATATGGCAGAAGAGTGAATGAGCCGGAAGATTCATAGAATGCAAGCAAGACGGGGGCTTAACCATATGAGAGATACGGGACGCTATAGCGGACTCAAACGGAACAAACTGATTACGCTTTCAATTCTGCTGCTGGCTATGCTTCTGGTGCTGGGCGGTTGCGGTACAGATGGGGCAGAGGAATCCCCCCAGGCTGCCGCTGAGCCGGTAACTCTGGAGTATTGGACTCCATTCAGCGGCGGAGACAACATTTTCATGACCGAGCTGGTGCAGCAGTTCAACCGGGAGCACGGGGATATCCGGATCGAACAGATCAACTCCCGGCTGGATGATTATTATTCCCGGCTGCGCACGGCGATTCTGTCCGGTAATGCACCGGATTTAGCCATTATTCACGCGACCAATCTGCCGCAATTCGTGCAGAACGGTTATATTGAGCCGCTTGACGGACTCGCTGCGGATACCGGGCTGGACTGGGGCCAGTTCAATGCCAAAATCGCTGAGTCCACGGTCTACGGCGGTGCCCATTATGCTATACCCCTGGATACGCATACGTTAGTGCTCTATTACAATAAGAAGTATTTAAAAGAGGCTGGGCTGCTGGATGCCGGGGACAAACCGTTGATCAGCAAGGGAGAGCGAGGGTTTACGGAGTTCCTGCAGCAGTTGAAGGCGGAGTTGCCGCCCGGTGTTGCTCCGCTGGCTCTGCCCAGCACACGTATTGATTCCGTGTGGCTGTGGTGGAGCCTGTACAATCAGATGCAGGGCGGTGGTGTCTTTTACAATCCCGAAGGTACGCAGGCGGTCTTTAACAACAAGGAATCGCTTCAGGCTCTGGAGTTCGTGAATAGCCTGTATCAGCAGGAGCTGATTCCGCCGGATATTAATGATGCCTTCAAGCTGTTCTATGACGGGGAGGCCGCTATGCTGATTACGGGGGTGTGGGGAACCGGCGCTTTTGAGAAGGATGAGAACCTGGAGCTGGGCGTCGTGCCGGTTCCGGTCATCTACGATCATCCGGCGGTCTGGGGAGATTCGCATACGCTGGCTATTCCGGCCAAAAGCGAGATGAGTGCGGAGAAGCGTAATGCTGCCATGATTTTTGCCCGCTGGGCGGTGGAGCATGGAGTGATGTGGGCGGAAGCCGGTCATGTACCGAGTTCCCGGGAGGTCGTAGAGAGCGGAGCGTATGCTGCACTGAAGTTCCGCAGTGATTATGCCAATACCGCCAACTCCGTAGCCTACTGGCCGAGAAATGTGAAGCAGTGGAGTATTAATGAAGAGATTATCCGGCAGTTTGAGAAAATGATCTACAAGGAGCAAAGCCCGGAGCAGGCTCTGCAAAAAGCGGTGGACAGCATTAACCTTCAGCTGAAGAAATAAATGCAAAAGGATTAAAGGGGAGAATGCGGTTGAAATCATTTCGCGGCTGGTTCAGGAATCTGGCGCTCGCGCGCAAGCTTATTCTTATCAATGTGGTATTCATTGTGCTGCCGCTGGGGCTGATGGGTTATTTCGCCTTCGCACGCTTCACCGAAACGACGGAGCGCAAGGTTGGCGATTATCAGCTTCAGACGCTGAAGCAGCTTACCCTGAATATCGACACCTATATGAATGAGCTGAACCGGCTGACCGTGATGCCCTATCAGTATCCGAAAGTAACCGAGTATCTGGCTACCAAACGTATCTCCGGTGAACCGCTGACATTGGATGAGATTAGCGGACTGAACAGCTTCGTCACTCAGGTGTTTTTGAACGGCCGGGTAGATATACTAGGTGTCTCTCTGTATGGTACGGGCGGAGCTTCGTATGTGGTCATGCCGGAGAGCCAGTATGTGACGACCTATAAGCTCGATGAAAATGTCAGCTGGCTGAACAAGTTCAAGGGTCACTACGGGCAGCCAGTGTATGTTGCCACACATGACTTAAGCTCAAGCGGCGGAAATGTGTATCAGGCCTTCTCCATTGTGCGGGAGCTGCGCAGCTTCGATGACGGGGTGACCCTCGGGTACATCGTCATTGATGTGGACCCCAAGTTCATTAGTGAGATTCTGTCCAAAGTAAAGCTGGATGCCAAAGAACTGCTGTACATTACGGATGATTCCGGCAACCTGGTCATCGGCAAGGATCATGGACTGCCGCAGGCAGCGCCTTCCCTGTCTCCTGAACATTCGGGTGAAGGGGTAAGTCATGTGAAGTCGGAGGGCGAAGGGCTGCTGATGGCCCACGTAACTTCTGAAGTGACAGGCTGGACCACGGTGGGTGTTGTACCGGTCTCCAGTCTGATGAAAGATACCGAGGTTCTACGCACCTACATTATTCTTATTGGCATCATCTGTGTAGGTCTGGCCCTGCTGCTGTATGTGTTTATCGCCTACCGGATCACCCAACCGCTGCGCAAGCTGAGCCGGCTGATGCGCAGTGTCGAGCGCGGAGACCTCAGCAGGGCTTTTCCGGTGAGCGGTACGGACGAGGTAGGAATGCTGGGCCATTCGTTCAACGGCATGCTCGCCAAGCTTAGCGAACTGGGATATCTGCTCTATGAGACGGAGATCCGGGAGAAGGATGCGCAGATTGCCGCGCTGCAGAGCAAGATCAATCCGCATTTTCTGTACAATACACTGGGTTCCATCAGCATGTACGCCGAGCTTGAGGGCAGTCCGGAGATTATTACGATGTCCAACAATCTCAGCAAGCTGCTGCGCTACAGCCTCAGCGGGCGCACGGAGCATGTGACGCTTCAGGATGAGCTGGACCATGTCGGCGGATATATGGCAATCCAGCAGATGCGCTATGAAGAACGCATTCACTTCACGATGACCATTGAACCTTCGCTGCTGGACTGTGAGGTCATTCCGCTGATGATCCAGCCGCTGGTGGAGAATGCAATCAATCATGCACTGGACAAAGGGGTGGGCCGGGGCCGTATTTCGCTGACCGCGGACAGCAGCAGTCAGGTGCTTAGAATTACTATCGAGGATGATGGCATCGGCATGAATGCGGAGGCGCTTGAGGCGCTTCGGCTGCATCTGCTGAATACGAAGGAGCTGGGCGGACGCTCAGGCAACGGTCTGCTGAATGTTCACCGCCGGATTGTGCTGCATTATGGCGATGAATATGGTCTTTCGCTGGAGAGTATGCCGTATCAGGGCTTCAAGGCAGTGCTGAGGCTGCCGGTTATTACCCATCAGGGCAGAGCAAGGGAGGATGACGGAGTTGCCTAAAATACTGATTGTTGACGATGAGTCTGTCTTCCGCAAAGGTCTGCGCAAAATGATCACCAGCCTGGAGGGTAACTGGGAGGTGGTTGGTGAAGCCATTGACGGCTATGATGCGCTTGACAAGCTGGCCGAGCTGTCGCCGGAAGTGCTGCTCACGGATATCCGCATGCCGCGGATGGACGGGATTCAGCTGCAGCAGATGGCCGGGGGAAGGTTCAAGGATCTGATGACCGTCGTGGTCAGCGGCTATGACGAGTTCGCCTATGTGCAGCAGTCGATGCGCCAGGGGGCGAAGGATTATCTGATGAAGCCGGTCGAACGCCAGGAGCTGAGCCGTGTGCTGGAGAGACTGGGGCGGGAACTGGCCGAGCGCAAGGCGCTTCCGGTGCGCAAGGATGAACCATGGCAGGTCCAGCCTGTACTGAAGCGGCATGTGGCCGGTCATCTGATCGAGAGTCTGCTGAAAGGCAAAACAGAAGATAGCGACCTGCAGCTGCTGCGGGAGATGGGCTTCGCCTTCGGCCATCCTTACTTTCTCTGCATGGTGATTAAGCTGGATAAGCATTCGGTGGAGAAGGAGCGTTATCAGCGGGGCGATGCCTCCCTGTTCCTCCTGTATATCCAGCAGGTTGTCCAGGAAATGATTGACCGCCATGCGACAGGCATAAGCTTCGTGCTGTCGGATACCGAGGTGGTGGCTTTGCTGAATATAGCTGAGCCGGAGCATTCCTTATCGGCACCGGGAGCTCTGGGCGACCTGATCCGCAGGCAGATCCGCTCTTTGTCCAACCTGACGGTAACCATCGGGGTCAGTAATCCGGCGGAAGGACTGCCGGGCATTCCGAAAGCTTATAGTGAAGCCGGAATCGCCCTCTTGTACCGGCTGATCGAAGGCGGTGATAAGCTGCTCGATTATGCCAAAATGACAGAGCGCCCCCATTCCGGAAGCGGACCTTTGAAATGGTCATGGGAGATGCTGGAGAAGTCGATTACCGGAGGCAGAGTGGCCAGCATCGGCCCGATTGTTGAACATATGATTGAAGAGCTGTGCAGTATGGCGGATTCACCGGAGAGTATTCATCAGCAAATCTGTAAGCTGCTGCTGTACTATTACGAGCTGTCCGAAGAGCTTGAGGTTACGGAATCGTGGCTGGGATCGAAGGATATCCGCAAGGTGCTGTTCGATGTATGCAGCCTCTCTTCGCGGCAGGAGCTGGCCGAGAAATGCCGGGGGCTGCTGCTCACCCTGACCGGCTGCATTGCGAAGTCCAGAGAGGTGAAGGATCTCGATCCAGTTGCTGCCGCCCAGCGCTACATTTCGCAGCATTATGATCATCCGCTAAGCCTTAAGGAAGTGGCGGATGAGGTGTATTTGAACCCGGCGTATTTCAGCAATCTATTCAAACAAAGAACAGGCGTCACCTTTATCGAATTCCTGACCCATATCCGGATGGAAGAAGCGCGCAAGAAGCTGGCCTTCACAGATGAGAAAATCAGCAGGATCGCTGAGGAGACGGGCTTTGGCAATGTGCGCCACTTCAACCGCGTGTTCAAAAACTGCAGCGGTTTTTCGCCTAAAGAATACAGGGATAGTATACGCAAGGCGCAGGCGGCTTCTATGGATGGCCGGGAGTGACAGTAAGGACTGATAAGGACTACAGCAAGACCGGATCGCATGAAATCTAATCACACGGGAAACTGGCGGATGAAATAATGACGAATCAGCAACGTGCGGAATATCCGCGTCCGCAATTTGTACGCGATAATTGGGTGAATTTGAACGGGGAGTGGGAGTTTACTTTTGACGATGACAATGTAGGCAGCCGGGAGCAGTGGCATCTGGGAAATAAACCGCTGGCTCAGCGGATACAGGTTCCGTTTGCTTTTCAGAGTAGCCTGAGCGGAATCGGTGATCCCGGATTTCATGACATCGTCTGGTACCGGCGGGAGCTGGAGATTCCGGAGAGTTTTGTAGACCAAGAGATTCTGCTGCATTTCGGCGCTGTGGATTACGAAGCCTCCGTCTGGCTCAACGGGATCCTGGTGGCGAAGCATGAGGGCGGGCATACGCCGTTCCATGCCGGGATTAGCGCCGCACTGGCGCCAGCAGGCCAGCCTAATATTCTGGTGGTCAAAGCTGTGGATTACAGCAAGGACGTAACTCTGCCCCGGGGCAAGCAATATTGGAAGAGCGATTCAGCCAGCATTTTCTATACCCGCACAACGGGCATCTGGCAGACCGTGTGGATGGAGGCGGTATCCTCCGTCTATCTCGGCAAAGTTAAGCTGACGCCGGATATTGACCACAAAAGTATCGAAATCCGCTCCTTCATTAAAGGTGCGCTGACCAGTAATGGAGAGCTGAACAGTGATTCCCTGAAACTTCAGGTGGAGATCACGTTTGAAGGCCAGCCGATTTCAAGTGACGTATACTCTGTACGCAGCCCGGAAGAGTCCCGGAGCATTACCCTCAGTGATTTCAATGACCATGGGCACGGGCACTGGTGGTCGCCGGAGCAGCCGAATCTCTATGATGTCACTTTTACCCTGCTGGATGGCGGGAAGGTGCTGGATAAGGTAACCAGTTATTTCGGTATGCGCAAAATCTCGGTCGAAAGCGGCAGACTCTGCCTCAACAACCGCCCTTATTTCATGAAGCTGGTGCTGGATCAGGGGTATTTCCCGGACGGCAACCTGACACCGCCCAGTGATGAGGCGATCCGCCGCGATGTCGAGCTGACCAAGGAGCTGGGCTTCAACGGTGCGCGCAAGCACCAGAAGCTGGAGGACCCGCGTTACCTGTACTGGTGTGACCAGCTGGGCTTACTTGTCTGGGGCGAAGCGGCTAATGCCTATGAATACTCGGAAGAGTATGTCCGCCGCTTCACCCAGGAATGGCAGGAGAGCATCGAACGGGATTACAACCATCCTTCGATTGTGGTTTGGGTTCCGCTCAACGAGAGCTGGGGCGTGCCGAACATCGCTGCCGACAAACAGCAGCAGCAGCATGCCCAAGCGATGTACCACCTAACCAAGTCGCTGGACGGGACGCGGCCGGTTGTCTCCAATGACGGCTGGGAGCTGGTCACCACAGACCTGTTCAACATCCACGATTACGAGTGGCGGCGCGAGGTGCTTGAGCAGCGCTATTCCTCCGTGGAGCAGGCCGTCAGCGGCCTGCCGGGCAACCGCAAGCTGGCAGTAGAAGGCTTCCCGTATGCGGACCAGCCGATTCTCATCACAGAATTCGGCGGCGTCGCCTACAAAAAAAGCGACTGGGACGGCTGGGGCTACTCCGGCGCAGAGAACGACGAAGACTTCGCCGCGCGTCTGCGGGCGGTGATACAGCCGCTGCTGCTCTCCGGGGTGGTGCAGGGCTACTGCTACACCCAGCTTACGGATGTGGAGCAGGAGATCAACGGCCTGCTGACGTATGACCGCGTACCGAAGTTGCCGCTGGAGCTGATCCGGGCTATTAATGAGGGGAAATAGGCTTTAGTCGTAATGCGTACTGGTGAAAATTATGACAGACACGAGAAAGATGCTTTCGGATATGGAATCTCATACGGGAGGCATCTTTTTGTTTATTAGAAATTTTGTATAGCAACTAAGTCTTGATTGATTACGATATACCAAATATTAGTACATAGATCATATTAAGTGCTGTTAAAATTATGTAGAATTATTAATAATAATCTATTTTTGATAATCTTAATAAGGAGCTAATATTATGTTTCAAGTATTACCCTCTTTTAAGAGTAAAGAAAAATTGAAGTTTGAAAATTTATATACGAAATATAGATATCTATTATATAAGTGTGCTTTTGATATCCTAAAAAGGCAAAACTTAGCCGAAGATGCTACAAGTGAAGCTTTTATTAGAATATTTAAGAATCTGGATAAAATAAATGAGAATAATGAGAAGGAAACTATTGGTTTCATGGTGATCATTGTTAAGAATATATCCCTTACAATGTTATCTAATGAAAAGAGAAATAAAACGTTATTTTTTCAAGAGATTGATGAGGATATAGAAGAACATTTCAATTTGGAAGATGCAGTTATATCTAACCATCAATATAAGGAAATAGTCGAAGCAATAAGTAAATTAAAAGTTGAATTAGAAGCACCGTTTCTGCTCCGGTACGTTTATGGTTACTCCAGTAAAGAGATCGCTGAGATTCTGTGTATCTCTATAAATAATGTTGATGTAAGAATTTATCGTGCGAAAAAAGCCCTTGCTGATATTTTAGGGAAACGGGGTTTAAAAAATGGATAACGTAAAGTTAAAAAAGGAACTTTTTGATCTTATAATAGAACATGCGGCAACAGAATATTTATACGACGAAGCAGATGCGCTAAAAATAAAAACTGAAAAAAGTTGTGATGTCAAATTCTCTGATGGTTTTGAACGGAAAATAGATGTTTACATTCAATTAGAAAAGATTCGGCATGTGAGAAAAAGATGGGCAAAGCATCTGAAAGTTATTGCTGTTGCGGTAGTGATTTTTTCCTTGATTACCATATTGTCTATAAATAATGTAGAAGCATTTAAAATAAATTTTTATAATATTTTTTACTCAGAGAAACCTAATTTTGTTGAAGTGAAAGCTATTAAGGAGGATTCTGATCTAATAATTGAAAAACTGCCAGACGGGTGGGATCATATCTATCTTCCGGACTATATTCCCTTGAATTACAGGTTTGAAAGTAGTTCCAATAATTCAAGTACCTTTAAAATAATATTTCAAGATAAAACAGATAAAAAGCTGGTTTTTAAGCAGAAAAACTATGTAAGGGATAAAACAGTGGCAGATAATGAAACCTCGAATTTTACAAGTATAACTATTGGCCATACGAAAGGTTACGCAGTTGAAAAAAATGGCGAGATTTTTATGTCATGGCAAAATCATAATTATTCGTTTGAGTTAGTTGGTTCAATAGATATAAAAGAATTAAGAAAAATGGCTGAAAGCCTTAAAATTCATAACTAAACATTTATTTCTATAATAAAAAACAGAAGAAGCAACAGCTTCTTCTGTTTTTTATGTTTTTTAGGAAAATGTGTAAGATATAGTGTTTGTTTGTAGTTTTATATATGAGAAGAAAAGAGAGGAGAGGTAGAATTTGTATGAAAAATAGATTTATGGCACTCTTTGCACTGCTTATGTTATTTCTGGTTCCTCAGCACATGTATGCAGGTGAAGTCAATGCGACTGTGAGTAATTTGGATCAGGATTACCAGATTCAAAGATTTAAGATCATTACCAACGTATCATTGAGGCTGTTTATCAGCAGTAGTGGTATCGCCGAGATGGATGTAGATTTAACTGCGTTTCAAGCTGACAAGACCTCTATAGTCTGTAACTTGCAGCAGTACAAAGATGGGGGATGGACCACACTAAAGACATTTAGTAATTCCATCAATAGCAACGATCTTAATTTGTTTCAAACATGGGCTGTGGCTAAAGGCAACAACTATAGAATTGAAGTTCATGCAACAGCCTATCTAAACGGTACTTCTGAGAGTACAGTACAGTACTATTACGCCGATTATTAACTAAAAGCAATGAAAGATATTGAAAATAGGCAGAGGTGAAATAAATGAGGAAAGCATTGTATTTAACTTTTGTTGCTTTATGGACTCTATGCTTACTTTTTGTATCGCAACCTGTAAGTTCTTACTCTGCAGGGAGTCAATCTTTGTATCAAAAGGTGGATATCTCGAATCCGATTACACTGGAATCTTCTATGTTGTACACAGGAGGCCCCTTGAACTCTGGCGAGGACCTCTGGTTTTCTTTTATTCCCAAACAGACTGGCAGTTATGAAATATCAGTGCGAGGGGAAGGTGGATTGTCTGGAACATTGTTTGACGCACACAGTTCTAAAATCATTATGCAAAATGAAACCGTTGAAGGCTCAGATATTTTGAAGCTAGCTAATACATGTTTAGCAGAAAAAAACTATTTTATAAAAGTATCATCAATACATCCAGGCGCATTTATCAATCAGTTGGAAATAGCTATTGAAGAATTACCTGCTCCTAACGATGAGTTCTTTAATGAGCAGTGGTCATTATTTAACCCGCTGAACGGAATAGATATTAACATCATTCCAGTATGGAAAAATTATAAAGGTTCAAATATTACTATTGGTGTGGCAGACACAGGGGTTGATTATCAGCATCCGGACTTAATTAACCGGTTGGATATGTCCCTTGCTTATAACTTTACCCATGATATGAAGGATGTCTTTCCAGAAAATGAGAAATCCTCTGCTTCTTCGGCCAGAGCGGGTCATGGTACTCATGTATCAGGTATTATATCTGCTCAGAGTAACAACAATCAGGGAATAGCAGGTATTACTTCGCAAGGTTCAGTAGTACCGCTTAAAGTGCTTGGGAGCAGACTGACAGATACCAGTGTGTATAACGGATCCATTGCTGCTTTTGTCAAAGCGGTAGAATATGCAAAAGCAAATGACATCCGAATCATCAATTGCAGCTTTGGCGGAGCAAATCCGGCTGTAACTGAGCAGGAGGCAATGTACCAGGCTAATGATATTTTATTTGTTATCGCAGCAGGGAATTCAGGGAGTAACCTGGCAGATTATCCGGAGTATCCAGCCTCATATTATCATGACAATTCACTGGTTGTTGCTGCACAAAATATGGAAGGGAACTTAGCCGCTTTCTCTAATTATGGCGGACCAACCGACATAGCTGCACCGGGTGAATCTATTATCAGCACTTTTCCTAATTCGTTATATCTTTATAATAGCGGAACTTCAATGGCAGCTCCTGTTGTATCTGCGGTATCCGGTTTAGTTTGGGGGAATGCACCTTACTTGACAGCACTTGAAGTTAAGGAAATTGTGACAGATGTGAACAATGTAACTTTAGTAGATTCACTTTCAAATAAGGTACACAGTGGCGGTATGGTCAATGCTTTCAAGGCTATGATGTCTGCAGAACCCAGAACGGAGTCTCGCAGATTTGAGAATAAAAAGCGTGATATTTTTGGGGAAAATCTTAAATCATCTATCGACTCATACCTGCAAAAGGCAGATGAAGCTCTGAAAACAAACCAAATTATTGTCAAATTTGCTGCAGGAGTTAACGCGGAAGAGTACATAAACACGCTTGAAAAGGAAGAATTACTCACGGGAGTTCATTTCATTGATTACCTAAGTTCTGTTGATGCTTATGTACTTCAACTTTCAAACATGGAAGAAGCAGATAAAGCCATTACTGCTCTAAATAATTCCAACAATATTCTGTATGCAGAACCAAATTATTTAAGAGAATCAAATTAATTGGAAGGTTATTCACTAAATTACTTTCTTTATTGAAGGAATTTAGTGTTCATATACAACCCGGAAAGGAGATGATGCAACATGCGGGAGCCGCCTTTTTCTTATTTTGACGTACTAAATGTAAGGCTCGTGAATAATTCTATAATAAGAAGGAGTTAATTATGAAAAAGTTGATCGCAGTTCTTTCTTTGTTTGTATCCTTGTCTTTGACAACCAGCGCGTTTGCATCTGAAGTAGCACCAGTAAATGTTGTGGATAATAATTCGTACGGCATTACAGTGGAAGCACAGTTTGACGCTGTGAACAGTGAAATTTCGATTGAGCTTCCCGATGAACGTACTCCGCAATCTTTAAGTGATGTTACGAATTCTGATGATGCCTATGTCAAAGTGACGTTGAAAGCAAATTATTACTTTGATGCCTATACAAACCGCTTTACCTGGAGCACTATTGATAAGGTATTGGTAAATGCTAAATCTGGATATAGTTATAACAACCCTATTTACTCAGCCTCTTTTTTAGATGGTAATCGGACTTATGGAATTAGGCTGAGTGGGACTTTGGTTAATACTAAGGACGGCACCAGCAAGGATTATCCTATGTATGTGGAGTTTTACTTAAACCCGCAGACCGGTGCAATTTCGACAATATTATATTAAGAAAACGAGGAGGATTATAGTGAAAAAGTTTGTGAAAAGTATCACCCTTGTCACCAGTTTTTGTCTTCTACTCAGCAGTGCCAATATAGTTAGTGCTTCAGCAACGGAAGCGAAAAGTGCCCAAACCAGCATTCAGAGCACGGCTACAGTTAACTTTTTTCAGAATATACTAAATAATGGAACACTGTCGGCTGATAAACAGTTAATCACATATGACGAAGCTGTATATGTGTATTCCGATATTGTAAGACATGCCAATGCTGAATCAGAGGTCCCCGAAGATGACAGGAGCCCAAGTGCAGGTTATTATATTTCTAATGATATTTCTTATGAATACACAGATATCAGTAATCCAGTTGACACACTGGATGCGACACCTGGTCAATCATTTTCTTTTTCGGCAGGTAACTCATTTGCAGCAACTGCCACCGCAACTGCTACATTAAAAGCATCTGAGGTCTTACAGATCGGGGTTTCAAACGGATACACTCAAACCTATACATTAACAAAAACGATATCAGACAAGAATAATACAAATCAAACCAAACGATATGGTCTATGCAAAATATATCGTGTTCATACATTTGATATTTATTATAAAAACATTTTTGGCAGCAATAGCTTTATTACGGCAGCAGTGTTTTATGAACCAGTCTCAATGGTTGTACGGGCGTTGAACTAGAATTCCGGTAGCTGTTCAAAAAAAGTAAACGTACAGATATAGAGATTGTACAAGAGCATCTCGTATGCTTAGTGTACAATCTCTATTGGTGTTATGCTGGGAAACTAACTGGCAATCCGCGCAACCGCCTCCCCCACCGTAACCAATCTCTCGCTCCCCAGCGTCATATCCTTGAGCCGCAGCTTGCCCTCAGCCGCCTCGCTCTCACCAACCATAATCACATACCGTATACCTTTAGAACTCGCTGTGGCCAACGTTTTTTTGAGCTTGCGCGATCCGGTGTCTACATTGGTGCGGATGCCGGCAGCCCGTAGCGCAGCGGCGGCAACCAGAGCCTCCGGCAGATATCCGCCGATCGGTATGATGAGGACCCCTGAACGGTCCACCGTATCTGCCGGGCGTTCGCCCAGCAATGCCATGATCGACTCCATCCCAAACGAGATACCCACCGTAGGGTACTCTATATCGTCGCGTCCGACAAGCTTCCCGATAATTGCATCATATCTGCCCCCGCCGCCCAGGCTTGAGGTATAGCTGCCGGATGCGTCGAAGATTTCATAGACGGTCCCGGTATAGAACGAGAGGCCGCGCGAGAGAAAAGGATCGAAGACGCACACTGTGCTTAGGCCAATCGCATCAATCAACTGCTGCAGCGCGAGCACTTCAAGCGCACCGGGCTGCCCGTCCAGCGTATATCTTTCCACCAGCTGCCCGAACCCCGGATTGTTAAGCGTAAGCAGCTCGGCAATCCACTGAACCGTGTCAGCAGTCAGCTGCTTGTCCGTCAGCTCTGCCAGCACCCCGCCGCTGCCGATTTTGGCCAGCTTGTCGAGCGTCAGCATCACGGACAGCTGCTCCTCCGGCGGAACGCCGACCGCACCCAGAATCTCGCCCAGGAACCGGCGGTTGTTCCACTTCAGCACCACCGGAATCTCCAGTCTGCGGAAGACCTCCGCTGCCAGCTGCATCAGCTCCGCTTCGGCCTGCGGGCCGGCAATGCCGACCACATCGGCGTCACATTGCAGGAATTCGCGCAGCCGCCCTTTTTTGACCGGCCCATCCCGGAACACCTTGCCGATCTCATAACGCCGATATGGGAATTCTATCCCCGGATTCATGGCAATCACCTTGGCAAAAGGGATCGTCAGATCGTACCGCAGCCCCAGCCTGCGTCCGCCCTGATCAGCCAGCTGATACATTTCGCGGAGAATCTCATCGCCCCCGGCGTATTTGGAGGTGAGCAGCTCCAGCTCGTTCAGCAGCGTGGTATCCATCGACTCGAAGCCGTACAGCTCGAACAGCTCCTGGAGCGTCATCCGGACATTCTGGCGTATGGCTTGTTCGCGGCCGAAATAATCATAAGTCCCTTTAATATTTTGCATCATTAGCAGCTCCCTTGTTCTATAGTTACGGTAAAATAAAAAACGCGCCGGACCCCGTGGTCCCGCGCGCTTCGATATGCCGCAGGGAGGTCAAACGCGAAATGCGTTAGCCCTCCCTGAATGAATTCAGGTGTGTGCTAACGCTGCTTGTGATGATGAAGTTGATTCGGTATGATGGACAGGCAGTTCATATGAATCCAATCCCTTCAGCTCTTGATTACAGCACATTATAGCGGATCAGGGACAGCTGTGCAACACTTATATCCCTATTTTCACAAAGGAGCAATCATAATGAATCATACAGAGCTTATCACGGAAGCAGAGAACTTCGCCAAAGAGCAACTGGGCCAGGATACCACCGGCCATGACTGGTTTCACACGAACCGCGTGCGCAATACAGCGGCGCTGATCGCAGGGATGGAAGGGGCCAATGTTGTAATATGCACAATCGCAGCGCTGCTGCATGATGTAGCCGACGAGAAGCTGAATCCCTCCAAAGAAGCGGGTCTGCTCAAAGTGCATAACTGGTTAACCGGACATCTGCCAGATGAAGCGGCATGTAAGCATATTATGGAGATCATCGGGACGATGTCGTTCAGCGGCGGTGGTGGTGCACCCATGTCCACGCTTGAAGGACAAGTGGTGCAGGATGCGGACCGTCTGGATGCGCTGGGGGCGATCGGGATTACGCGTACAATGGTCTTTTCAGGAGCCAAAGGCCGTCCGGTCTATGATCCGGAAATTCCGCCAAGGGACGAATCGCTAAAAGAGGAATACCGCAACTATTCCAAGGGAACGGCGGTCAATCATTTTTATGAGAAGCTGCTGAAGCTGAAGGACCTCATGAACACCTCTTACGGCAAACAGCTGGCGGAGGAGCGGCATCAGTTTATGCTGATTTTTTTGGAGCAATTTCATAAGGAATGGAATCAAGGGGCGGAGTAGGTGTTATAATGAAATAATGCGCAAGATGGATGGAACGCGGGAGACCCCGCTTGAACCGGAACAATCGGCATAGAAGAGGTTGGATACAATATGAGTGAAGTACAAGTACAGTTTAGTGATTATGGTCTAAATGAAGAGATTATCCGCGCACTGGAGGTTCTGAAGTACGTGGATCCCACCGAGGTGCAGCGGAAGGTCATTCCGGTAGCGCTGAAGGCGCAGGATCTGATCGTAAAGTCGCAGACGGGCAGCGGCAAAACCGCAGCCTTCGCCATTCCGCTCTGTGAGCTGGTGGATTGGAATGAGAACAAACCCCAGGCACTGGTGCTGACCCCAACCCGGGAGCTGGCACAGCAGGTTCGGGAGGACATTACGAATATCGGGCGCTTCAAGCGGATTAAGGCGGTAGCGCTGTTCGGCAAGCAGCCTTTTGCCCCGCAGAAGATTGAGCTGACTCAGAAAACGCATGTGGTCGTTGGCACGCCAGGCCGTGTATTTGACCATATCGACCGTGGAACGCTGAATCTCAGCCGGATTAAATATCTGGTGATTGACGAAGCGGACGAAATGCTCAGCATGGGCTTCATTGAGCAGATTGAGAAGATTATCAAGCAGCTGCCGAAGGAACGTGTAACGATGCTGTTCTCGGCGACGCTGCCGGAAGTGATTAAGAATCTGTGCCGTAAGTACATGACGGAGCCGGTGGATATCGAGATCGAAGCAAGCGGGATTACGACGGCGTCAATTGAGCATGCGCTGATTGAAGTGAGACAAGCTGCCAAGTTTGGACTGCTGAGCGACCTGCTGACGGTGGAGAATCCGGATAGCTGTATTATTTTTTGCCGCACCCAGGAGCAGGTGAATGCCCTCTTCCGCGGAATGGCGGATCTGGAGTATCCGGTGGACAAAATCCACGGCGGCATGGAGCAGGACGAGCGTTTTGAGGTCATGAATGCTTTTAAGCGGGGCCAGTTCCGTTATCTGATCGCCACCGATGTTGCGGCCAGAGGGATTGATATCGAGAACATCACCCATGTCATTAACTACGATATCCCGCTGGAAAAAGAGAGCTACGTCCACCGCACCGGCCGGACCGCCCGCGCAGGCAAAAGCGGCAAAGCGATCACCTTCGTTACGCCGAATGAGCACAAATGGGTCAAGGAAATCGAAGGTTACATCGGCTTCACCCTGCCGGAGATGAAAGCTCCTTCGGATGATGCCGTGGCCTATGCCAAACCGGCCTTCGATCTGAAGCTGGGCAAGCAGCAGGTCCGCAAAGCCGGCAAAACCGAGGTCATGAACCAGGACATCATGAAGCTCTACTTCAACGGCGGCAAGAAAAAGAAGCTCCGCGCGGTCGATTTCGTTGGCACTATCGCCAAGCTTGAGGGCATCACAGCGGCGGACATCGGGATCATCACGATCCAGGACAACGTGACCTACGTCGATATTCTGAACGGCAAGGGATCGCTTGTGCTGCAGGCGATGAAGGAGACAACCGTGAAGGGCAAGCTGCTGAAGTGCCATATCGCCAATAAATAAGCCGTTTCCAAGAGCTGTCACACCCGTTACTATGCGGGGTGGCGGCTTTTTTGCGATGTATGAGAGCCTGCGAACAATGTATGTGAAAAACCGAACAAAATGTGCCACGAATGGAGTAAACGGGCCGGATGTATGCGGAAAACCGAATACACCACGAATGGAGTAAACGGGCCAAATGTATGCGGAAAACCGAATACAATGTGTCACCGCTAGCGGGGTAAGCCGATAGTCCGGAAAATGTTAGATGGGAAGGAGCTGATACGTTTAACGGCGTCAAGGTTTTGTCCTGAGGGATACGTATGCTCCGGGACAAAGTGACTTTTGCGGCTGCGAAAAGGTTCAGAATCACGTAGATTTCAACGTAAGTTATATGCACGATCCTGGATAGGCGCGCTGTAAACTTGGCCGAAACTAGGGTGAACTAGGATGAACTGGACTGAATTGAACTAAACTGAACTGAAACTACCTAACCAAGGAGGATGGTGGACTATGAAAAGTGTGAGAAGCCGCGAGTATGCCGTGCCATTTCTGCAGCGCCTGATTGAGGTGGATACCTGTAATCCTCCCGGCAATGAGCACAAGCTGTCTCTGCTGCTGCAGGAGGTGTTGAAGGAGCTGGGCATATCCAGCAGCATTACGATTGTGGAGCAGGGCCGGAGCAACCTGGAGGCGGTGATTGCCGGCTCCGGCAACCTGAAGCTGATGTTCTGCGGCCATCTCGACACGGTCAGTCCCTGGAGCGCAGCAGCAGGCAGCTATCCCCCGCATGGCGCTGTGATTGAAGGAGGCCGGATGTATGGCCGGGGCACCTCGGATATGAAAAGCGGCCTGGCCGCCATGCTGCTCGCCGCAGCTTCTCTGCACCAGGATGGCATCCGGCTGGCCGGGGATCTGCTCTTCCTGGCGACAGCCGGGGAAGAGGTCGACAGCTGCGGCGCACGGCTGTATGCGGACCAGAACAGCCTGCTTGCGCTGGACGGACTCGTCATCGGCGAGCCGACGGGCAGCCGGGTGGCGGTCGGCCACAAAGGCGCCCTCTGGCTGCGCATTTCCCTCTTCGGGCGCAGCGCCCACGGCTCCATGCCGCAGCTCGGCCTGAATGCAGTGGAGGGCATGATGGAGATCATCTCGCTGCTGCACCGCCATGCGCTGGAGTGGCAGGCCACAGATCCGGTTCTTGGTTCAAGCAGCTTGTCCGTGAACAAGATTACCGGTGGTGTACAGACCAATGTTGTCCCTGATTCCTGCACTATCGACGTGGATATCCGAACCGTTCCGCCGCTGGAGCATGGTCCGCTGCTGCGGGAGATTGAGGACAAGCTGCAGGAGATTCAGCAGCTTCACCCGGACTACCGTTATCAGGTAGAGCAACTGCTGGACCGCAGTGTGGTCTACACTGATCCCGGCCAGCGTTTGATTACTACGGCTTTGGAGATTGCTGCGCAGGTGAGGCAGCAGGGCCAAGCGGGATGCCCAGGTGAAGAAGCAGAAGGCGATGCAGCAAGACACGTAACTCCAATCCAAGGCGTACCCTATTACACGGACGGCTCCGTGCTGCATGATAATGGACGCTTGCCCGTGCTGATCTACGGCCCGGGCGACCACCGCCTTGCCCACCAGCCGGATGAATGGGTGGATATAGACGCTTACCTGGATTCAATCGACTTTTATAGAGAGCTGGCGATCCGTTTTCTGGGCAGGACTGATGATTAGAACACCCATCACTCTCGGATTTTTTGCTGCTCAGCTGAACTAAGCCATTCCTAAGGTTCGATCAGTGATCGGATTTCGTCGCCGACAATTCTGGTATCCCAAGGCGAAAAGAACACATTCACACCATCATCAACAAGAGAAAAGGAGAAGGCAAACGGTCGCCCGGTATATAAGACTACCTGATAATATTCCGGATCACCGTTCTTATTCTGAGGGCTGTGATTTTGGGTGTTTTTTCCGCTTTCCAGCAGGTGAATGAAGCGTTTGGTTTCATCCTCGGTTAGAGTTTTGTAAGGCTTCACATCATCCTGATGATATAGTTCAACCCGCTCTATATTGTGTTTAATGACGTCGTTATATCGCTGCTGGAGGTTATTCGAGTAATCATCCTCCACATATAAGCGGTATCCGCCGATGCGTGTTTCATCTTTAGCGGCAATAACTTCGTCTGTCTTAAAGCCTTCAATGCGGTATAGTTTTGTTCCTTTTTCCAAAAAGGCTGCATCGCCATCCTTCGTCTGGTAATGAGGATTAGTAACGACATCTGCGACTTTAAAGTCCACTTCACCAATGGTCTCCGTGGTGACTTGAGCCGGGTTCTTAATCACATTTTCCCAAGATCCGGTGTAGGAATGTCCATTTAACTTTAGGAAATCCACCCAATCAATGGCAGAGCCTCCCTTAATCCGAGTATTGCCCGAGCAGCCGCACAGAACTATAACAGCCGTTAGCACGATGAGTATTTTTAGTTTCATCCTAAGACTCCCGCCTTTCTTCAGTTGCGCTTCTTATACTAATGGACGAAACTGTTCACGGGAGGTTGCGGGAATGAGGCCCGTGAACGCAAAAAAACCTTGCGAAGTGCAGCCCGCAGGCGCATCTCGCAAGGTTATTAATGTGTACTCCTAAGCATTATACTGCGCCTGATACAGGCGGCTGTAAGTGCCTCCGGCGCCCACCAGATCCTCATGGCGGCCTTCCTCGGAGATGCCGTCCTCGCTGACCACGATAATCCGGTCGGCATTCTTGATCGTTGTCAGGCGGTGGGCGATGACAAGCGTTGTGCGCCCCACGGACAGGTCAGCCAGCGACTGCTGAATCGCCGCTTCGGTCTCGGTATCGAGGGCCGAGGTGGCTTCATCCAGAATCAGAATCGGCGGATTCTTGAGGAACATGCGGGCGATCGCCAGGCGCTGCTTCTGTCCGCCGGACAGCTTGACGCCGCGTTCCCCGATAACGGTATCCATTCCGTTCGGCAGGCTGTTGATCAGCTCTTCCAGGTGAGCCTGACGTGCGGCCTGCCAGATCTCCGGCAGCTCTGCATCCAGCTTACCGTAAGCGATATTCTCACGGATCGTGCCGGAGAAGAGGAATACATCCTGCTGCACGATCCCGATCTGCTTCCGCAGCGAGCTGAGCTTCATGTCGCGGATATCGATCCCGTCGATGGAGATGGCTCCGCCGGTCACATCATAGAAGCGGGGAAGCAGGCTGCAGATTGTTGTTTTGCCGGCACCGGAAGGTCCGACGAAGGCGATGGTCTCACCTGCATTAACCTTCAGGCTGACATCTGTCAGCACTGTACGGTCCGCTTCATAGCCGAAGCTAACATTGCTGAAGCTGATATCCCCGCGGAGTGAGCCTACTTCTACAGCATCCGGCTTGTCCGCGATATCGGGCTCGGTATCAATCACTTCAAGATAACGCTTGAACCCGGCAATCCCCTTCGGATAGCTCTCGATGACGGAGTTGATTTTCTCGATCGGGCGGAAGAAGACGTTAGCCAGCAGGATGAAAGCAACAAATTCCCCGATCTCAAGCTCTCCCTGGATGAAGAACCAGGCACCGCAGACCATCACGACAATGGTAATCAGACGGGTCATCATATAGCTGACCGACGAGCTTTTGGCCATCAGCTTATAAGCCATCAGCTTGGTCTCGCGGAACTTCTGGTTGTCTGCAGCGAACAGTTCTTTCTCATATTCTTCATTGGCAAAAGACTGAACCACGCGAATTCCGCCCACATTGTCCTCAATCCGGGCATTAAAGTTACCTACATTGCCGAACAGACGATGGTAAGTTTCCGTCATATTGCGGCCGAAATGGATAATAACCCAAGCCATAACCGGTACGATGATGAAGGTGATCACAGCCAGCTGCAGATTGATATCCGCCATCAGAATAAATGCACCGATCAGTGTCATGACAGCGATGAACACATCCTCCGGCCCGTGATGGGCCACTTCGCCGATATCGTTCAGGTCATTGGTAATTCTGCCGAGCAGATGACCTGTTTTGTTATTATCGAAGAAGCGGAAGGACAGCTTCTGGATATGATCGAACATTTTTTTGCGCATATTGGTCTCAATGTTAATGCCCAGCATATGCCCCCAATAAGTGACAACATAGTTCATTGCCGTATTCAGCGCGTAAATTCCTAGCAAGACGACACAGGCAATCAGAATGAGCGGCCAGTCCTGACCCGGCAGCAGATCATCAATGAATGTATTGACCGCTACGGGAAAAGCAAGCTCCAGCAGACCGGCACCTACCGCACAGGTGAAGTCGAGGATAAACAGCTTCTTATAAGGACGGTAATAGGAGAAAAAACGACGCAGCATCTCTTGTTCACTCTTTTCTGTAGTGTGTTATGTATCTGGTTATTGAGATTGATTCTCAAGTGAACCTTATTCTTAGGATACTAAAGAGGGTTACATCATTTGTCAACGGTAAGATGTTTAAAATTACATGTAATTCATCTGATTTATTGCCGGTTCACCCAGTCGCGAAAGGCTTTTTCCACATATTTTAACTGTATTCAAGTATAAAGGAGGAGTTAACATGAGCGAAAATGTTGGGGGATACGGCGGAGTTTTCACTTCCACTGGCGCGATTCTGGTTCTGTTCATCCTGCTCGTAATCATTACTAAATCATTCTGGATATAATTTAGCTTCACCTAAGTGTACTGCCGCCGGTCGTGAGACCGGCGGTTATTCCTGCTGCGGACGATGTTTAGACGTATTGTCAACCCTCGGAACTAACTTAAATTTGTGCAGCCTCCAGCGTAAAGAGATATAATGGCGACAAGTGCCATGGATCTGAAAGTCTACTACATAGAGCAGCTTTATTCCCTGACAAGCCCCCGGCTTGACGGGTGTTTTGCTGCGGCCTTGGAGGAACAACATGAAATTCAGCCGTCAAAAAAGCAACATAGCGGGGCCAGGTTTGCCCGTGCATGATTCAAATACCGCCAGCCGGTGGATGCTCATCACCGGCATAATTTGTGTCGCAGCTGCGCTGCGTGCCCCGTTCACTTCAGTCGGACCTCTGCTGGAGACGATCCGAGATGACCTGGGATTGTCTAATACCCTGGCTGGAGCGATCACGACCTTGCCGTTACTGGCCTTTGCGCTATTATCTCCGTTCGCTCCACGGCTTGCCCGTAAAGTTGGACTTGCCAATATCCTGATGCTGGCTATGCTTACGCTGTCTATGGGAATACTCGTCCGTTCAGCTTCCGGAACTGTCACCTTGTTTGCGGGTACGGCAATGATTGGCCTGTCCATAGCCGTCTGCAATGTGCTGCTGCCTGGATTGATCAAGGGGAAATTCCCGCACCGCATCGGCCTGATGACCGGAATCTACACGGTCTCGATGAATATATGTGCAGCTGCTGCTTCAGGAATCAGTGTTCCTTTGGCCTCACATGCGGGGCTTGGATGGAGGGGAACCCTGGCTTTGTGGTTTATCATCTCTGCGCTGGCTACCCTGCTCTGGATTCCGCAGATGAAGAGCCTTAGCCCAAGCGGCACAGGCGACGTGCGGTCTTCGGCTATGCGAGTATGGCGCTCCCCGCTCGCCTGGCAGGTTACATTGTTCATGGGGCTGCAGTCGTTGCTCTACTATGTCCTGATCGCCTGGTTTGCGGTTATTCTCGGGGAGCGGGGAATGTCCTCCAGCCATGCGGGATGGATTCTCTCACTAATGCAGCTGGCACAGCTGCCGTTTACATTCTTTGTACCGCTCTGGGCCGGGCGGATGAAGAACCAGCGTCTGCTGGTAGTTATTACTTCTATCCTGTTTATCATTGGCATCCTTGGAATCTGGCTGGGCAGCACGGAGCTGATGGCGGTATGGGCGGTATGCATTGGAATCGGCGGGGGATTTGCCTTTGGACTGGCGATGATGTTCTTCAGCCTGCGCACCCGGACTACGCAGGAAGCCAGTGAGCTGTCGGGCATGGCCCAGTCTGCCGGTTATCTGCTGGCCGCGATGGGGCCCGCACTGTTCGGTCTGCTGCATGATGCTACGAACAGCTGGAACACACCGCTGGCACTGCTGGCGGCGGCAAGCGTGCTCTTGTTCGCGGCAGGGATGGGGGCCGGACGTGACAGATACGTTGGCGACAGGGGATAGCGGATTATAGTGAACACGGATATATTTATTATTTTCATGGATTACCTCACACATTCCATTTACAATCAGATGGTATATTAAGGATATCCTCAGCTTGTATGTGCAATATATGTTTATGAACTATGGACTCCGCCACTAGATGGCGGGGTCAATTTTTTTATAACTACAAGAATTTATATGTTCCACAGGATCACTTATCCTTCTATTTCTCACTGAAACGATACCGTCCATACAAAAGGGCGGCAATGTCGTTCCCGCTTACAGCTAAATTCAATACGCTTAGTTTGTATAAGATTTTGGCAGAGAAAGTGCATTGAAAGCTGATCAGGACATGCTACGATTGTCATTAAGATTACATGAGAATGATAATCAATGAAAACAGACATAGGAGTGAAGAGAGAAATGACAAACCGGGGCCGGAAGTTTATCTGGACAATCGTACTTATGCTGGCAATGTCCGCTTTGGCGGCTTGCGGGACTGCTAACAAGGCTGCGGACGGCAACGCTGTCCAAGCAGCGAATGCAGCGGAAGAGGCAGCAGAAGCTAGTGCAACTCCTACAGAGAGCAGCAATAATGTCTCAGAAGAAGGCGCAACCCGTACGATTACCGGAGAATTCGGAGATGTAGAAATTCCCGTAAATCCTAAGCGGGTGGCGGGGATCTATGTAGAAGATTATCTGAAGGCACTAGGCGTTACTCCAGTGGTGCAGTGGTATCATCCAAGCTGGGGCAAGCAGGATTATCTGAATCTGGATGTGCCTGAATTCGATATCAGCGGCAGTATGGAAGCGTTGCTCGACAAAAATCCCGATCTGATCATTACCGATGGCGGTGCAGATGCTGCTAAGTATGAACAATATTCCATGGTGGCACCAACCTACCGTCTGCCGGAGAGCGTGCTCCAGGATTCAAGGCTAATGCTCACAGCGATTGCCGACGCGCTGGGTATTCCGGAGAAGGGCGAGGCTGTGCTTGCGGAGTATGACCAGAAGGTAGCCGATGGTAAAGCCAAGCTGCAGCAGGCTCTGGGACAGGAAAAGGTAGCTGTAATCCGGCTTAATGTCGCGGACAAAACCTTTGCTCTTTTTGGAGTCAAAAACCGCTTTACCGGTGTGCTCTATGATCAATTCGGTCTGACTCCTGTCCCGATGGCTGCTGAGATGACGGAATATCAGTCCATTATTTCCGAAGAAGTGATACCAGCGCTTGAAGCGGATCACATCATTGTATTCCCTGACAACGGAGACTGGGATACTGCGGCTAATCAGGAGGCGATTCAGATTCTCGATGGCCCTCTATGGAAGAACCTGCCTGCGGTGAAGAACGGGAACATCTACAGAATGGAACGTTCCCACTGGCAGTCCGGTGCAATCACGGCAAATACGATGAAGCTTGAGGATCTGCTTAAGGTAATGGTGAAATAACCTGATTTTGATGAAGCAAGTGAAAAGAAGGTCTATCAGCACAGTTGATAGATCTTCTTTTTTGTTTTACACTGAATTGGTGATAATGATTCTCAATAAGGAGGGGTGGAATGGCGGATCTAGTTCAGGAAAATACCGGAAGAAGGCTATTCTATGGCCTGATTAACATAGAAACCGTTGCCCAGTCCCCGTCTGAAAATGAGCCGATAGATGTGTACAAGGAACATACATTAATTATAGTTTCGGAAGGGCAGGGCTGGCTCAAAGCGGATGATAGGCAATATCCCTTGGAGAAAGGTGCCGGATTTCTGATAGAGGCCGGATCTCTAAAAAGAATCCGGGCCGGAGAGCGGGGACTGAGCTTTTACCGGATTGGCTTTGAGGTTATTCATACCGGAGACAGCAAACCTAACGGAGTGGAAAGGGAGTCTGGAGATGGCATGCTCCGGCCGGGATTTATTAACTGCAGACCTTATTCGCAGTGTGTACTGCTGCTGGATTCCATTTATCATAGCCGCAGGAGTGGGGAGGATATTGAATGGTTTGCGGCTCAGACCCGTTTTCAGGAACTGCTGCTGCTGATTATGCGGGCGAATTCTCCGGCGATGAAGACCAGGGATGATCATGAGGCGGTGGAGCGTTCGATCCGCTATATGGAGGACCATTTCAATGAATCCTTATCTGTCGACCAGCTGGCTGAGTTTGCAGGGATTGGCCGTGCGCGTTATACCCAGCTTTTTAGAGAGATTACCGGTCAGATTCCCTTGGAGCACTTGAATGGACTGCGTATTGAACGGGCACAGCAGCAGCTGCTGCTGACCAGGGACCGCCTGCATGATGTTGCACTGGCTGTCGGCTACAGCAATGAGTATTATTTCAACCGCCGCTTCAAAGGAACAGTTGGTGTAACTCCCGGCCAATACAGGAGCCTTCATCAGGAGGGAGTCCGCGTATTTGCCCCTTTTCTGGAGGATTATCTGCTGGCATTGGGGATTACTCCGGTGGTGCAATATTGTCATGCCCAGTGGGGGAAGCAGGAGTATCTGGGTCTTGATCAGGTTCCTTCCTTCGATATTTCGAGCGGAGACTGGCAAGGACTCTCCCGGTATATGCCCGAGCTGATTATGCTGGATGACGGCTTTCAGCGCTGGCAGCTGGGGGAATGCCGCCAGGTGGCCCCGCTGCTCCGGCTTCCGTTCCATCAGGAGGACTGGCGGGCAACACTCCGCTCCGCAGCCGCTGTTTTCGGCAGAACGGAACGGGTGCAGGAGGTCATCGGCCATTATGAGCAGCAGGCCCGGCAGGCCAAGCGGATGCTCAGCCGCAGCATCCGGGGACAGACGGTAGCATTACTGCGGATTTCCGCTTATGGAGTTGCTCTGTATGGCTGTGATGAGCTGGGATATTCAGCAAGCGTTCTGCATGAGGATCTGGGGCTCCAGCGGCATGGATTCGTCAGCAGGCTTACCAGGGGACAAAAGCGTGTAAACCTGAGCCGTGAAGAATTGTCTGAGCTGACCGCAGATCATCTGTTTATAACGTTTGACAAGCAGGAAGGTGAAAGCCGGGACCTGCTCGATACACAGCTATGGAGAAGCCTGCCCGCTGTGCGTAACCGCTGTGTGTACGAGGTTGATTTCATGGCCTGGATGAATTATGGTGTGCTGTCGCATCAGCGGAAGATTGAGGATGTGCTTAAGGTATTGGCATAAGCCACTCTCACAGCCTGCGGATTGGCGAGGCAACAGCAATAATCACCTCGATCAGCTTGGCCCCGGCGGCCAGCAGGAATACAGCACCGGGCGCTAGTGCGCCGCTCATCCAGCCGCCGAGCAATGCGCCGGCTGGCATCGCCGTGCGAGTGACTACCCGCGAGAAGCTAAGCACTCTGCCGAGCAGCTCGGGCGGAACCTTCTCCTGGCGGATGGAAGCGGACAAGACGGACCAGGAGGTGTTGCAGGCAGCGACCAGGCCGAAGCCGATTCCCGGCGCCAGCCAGGAGGCGTTGAAGCCGGCCAGCACAAATCCGCAGGATCCGGCTAGAAGCAGTAACGGAATCAGGCGGCCGCGCCTGAAATGACGGTCGAGATATATAACCGCAAGGCTCCCGGCGACTCCTCCGGCAGCCAGCAAGGTATAAGTCATGCCCATTTGACCTGTAGTTAAATGGAGATTGGTAATCAGGTAGTAGGTCAGGGTGGCATACGCTGCACTGTAGCCGAAGTTGCCGATGGCTGCCTGTAAAGAGAGGGCCAATTGAACAGGGCTGCGGATCAGCCAGAGGAAGCCCTGGGACATTTCGGCGAAAATAGCAGGTGTTGCGCTGCGTGTCCGTGCCGCTTCCTGCGGAAGCCGGTACAGGACGTAGAGAATGACCGCGAAGGAGGCCGCATCCAGCCACAGGATGGAGGCTATGCTCATAAGGGAGGCTAATCCTCCCGCGACCGCCGGTCCGAGCATATCGGCCAGTTGACCTGCGGTCTGAACTCCGGCATTCCCCCGGGTAAGATTCTTCCCGGACAGTGCCGGAATGAGGGTTACAACTGCTATATCATAACCTGTTGATACAATGGATAAGAGCAGAGAAAGGACGTACAAATGCCAAGTGGCGAGCAATCCGTAATGTGCCAGTATGGGAATTAAGGCAATGAGCCCCATTCGGCTCAGATCTGCACAGAGCATCAGCCGCTTGCGGCTGAACCGGTCAAGTATCACTCCTGCAAAAGGAGCGAACAGAATAACCGGCAGCACACTGACGGCAAACAGCGAGCTCATCACAAGCACAGAACCGGTCAGTCTATAGGAGAGCAGCGGCAGACAAAAAGTGTATAGCGCATCCCCGATTCTGGATATGAAATATCCGATCAGGAAATGCGCCAGCTGGAGCGTTGTTTTGGGCTGGGTATGGAGCTGTGGTTCATGCGACAAAGGAGAGGCTGGATAAGATGAGGACCCGCGGGCGGTCTTCATAACAGTTGCCTCCAATAAGTGGATAATACGGTGAAGCTGCCGTACAAGCTGAATAGAATCAGAAGGATTGCGGAGCTTAGGCTCAGGAACCGGCTGAAGCTGGCGGGAAGCCTGCCGCTGATCAAGAAGATAAGACCGGATAACAGCAGCCACCAGGCGAAGGAGCCGAGAGCAATGCCTGCCGGAAGAAACAGGGAGACACTGATTGTATGGCCCAGGGAAGCGGCTAGTGCTATGAAGGACAGTAGCGTTGCGGGATTGGCCAGAGTCAGTAGGAAGGCTGAGAACATGCTGTAGGCAATTCCGCTGCGGGCAGCTGTTACCGGCTCTCCCATGGCCGGGACCGGCCGCAGCGCCTTCAGCCCAAGATAGCCGAGAAACAGGCTGCCGAGCAGACGGAGCGGCAGTGCAAAAGCTGAAGTGAAATCATTTACAATCTGGAAGCTGGCAACGGTCACGAGCGCATAGAACGCATCAGCGAGCGCAATACCGGCACCGGTAGCGAGACCGGCGGTGAAGCCGGACTTCAGTGTACGGTTCATGCACAGCAGAGACATCGGGCCGACAGGAGCGGCAATAATGAAGCCGAAGCTGAGACCGCTTAACAGGGCCAGCCATGTATTCATGGTGTGCGTTCTGCCGGGGGCAGCGGTACATGCGGAGTTTCTTTGACCGTTCCGAGGATAATCGTAGTGCGGGTCCGCACGATACCCGGCAGGCCCTTGATCTCCTCGCTGATAATCCGGTCCAGATCCCGCGTTCCCCGGCAGCGCAGCTTCAGAATGTAATCATCATCCCCGGCGGTATGATGGCATTCCTGAACCTCCGGCAGCTTCATCACGAGTTCTATGAAGCCTTGCCGGTGTTCCGGCCGCTCCAGCGATACGGCAATCAGTGCAGCTAATCCGTAACCGGCCGATTCGGCGTCGATCAGTGCTGTATACCCAGTGATCACACCTTGTTCCTCCAGCCGCCGAACCCTGTCTGCAGTGGCAGGAGAAGAAAGACCAAGCAGTCCGGCAAGCTCGGACCAGGTGATCCTGCCGTTATTCATTATTGCCGAGATGATCTTGTAATCTAAAGAATCCATGTTATTCCTCCTTATATTATTAATCCATATGAGGAATATACATTATAATAATAAGTATTTCAATAATATTCCATACTTATTATTTGCGGTTCATTAAGTGGATAGCAGGACTTTCATAGTGCTGTAATAATCAACAATAAATAATGCTTGCAATTTATATTCAAAGAGAGTATAGTCTTAATTACGGTGATTGAATCACTGAACTACATAATATGCGGTCATGGCGGAATTGGCAGACGCGCTGGCTTCAGGTGCCAGTGATAGCAATATCGTGGAGGTTCGAGTCCTCTTGACCGCATCTTTTTACAAATATGGCTCGTAATTGCTCAGGCAATTACGGGCCATTTTGATTTTTGAGCTAATGGGTGGAATGTAGGCGGGAAAGAGGCTGGGTGAATGAGGGGCAGAAGTGTCCCAGAATCCGCCGGAAGTAGGCGGCAAGCGGAAATGAGGGGCAGAAGTACCCCTGAATCTGCCGGAATTGGGCGGCAAGCGGAAATGAGGGGTAAAAGTGCCCCTGAATCTGCCGGAATTGGGCGGCAAGCGGAAATGAGGGGCAGAAGTACCCCTGAATTCGTCGGAAGTAGGCGTTGTGGGGAAATCAGGGGGTGAAATTCCCTCTGAGTCCACCAAAAGTTGCCAGACGAGCCGGATGTATGCAGAAAACCGAATACAATGCACCAATGTTAGGGCAGATGGGCTGGATGTATGCGAAAAACCGAATACAATGCACCAATGTTAGGGCAGATGGGCCGGATGTAAGCGAAAAACCGAATACAATGCACCAACGATAGGGCAGATGGGCCGGATGTATGCGAAAACAAACATGTCTTTCAAGGCACAACTCCAGCATGAAAATGAGCAGCGTGGCTAAAAAACAGAACATCGTCTTTTCATTTATTTAACATATTTTAACGGAAAACCGAACACAATTAGACCGGGTGGGTAGCGTAAGCCGAATGTAATCGAAAAACCGAACACAATTGGACTGGGTGCACCGCGTAGGCCAAATGTAATCGAAAAACCGAACACAATTGGACTGGGTGCACCGCGTAGGCCGAATGTAATCGAAAAACCGAACACAATTGGACTGGGTACGCCGCTTAAGCCGAATGTAATCGAAAAACCGAACACAATTGGACTGGGTAAGCCACGTAAGCCAAATGTAATCGAAAAACCGAACACAATTGGACTGGGTGCACCGCGTAGGCCAAATGTAATCGAAAAACCGAACACAATTGGACTGGGTGCACCGCGTAGGCCAAATGTAATCGAAAAACCGAACACAATTGGACTGGGTGCGCCGCGTAGGCCAAATGTAATCGAAAAACCGAACACAATTGGACTGGGTGCGCCGCGTAGGCCAAATGTAATCGAAAAACCGAACACAATTGGACTGGGTGCGCCGCGTAGGCCAAATGTAATCGAAAAACCGAACACAATTGGACTGGGTGCGCCGCGTAGGCCGTGCGTTTATCGCAGTGCCAGACGTATTTTCACAGAAAAACCGAGTACAATGCACCAATGATAGGACTGATGTGGGCGGGATGAGAAACGAGAAGCCGCAAAAGATGCTACCCGGAAAGGGGAGCATCTTTTTTTGCGTGATATACGTGATATACGTGATGTGCGCTATGTGAGGCGAAGCCTGATGTACTTACAACTTCATGCCGATCAACTTGCGTAACGCGATGACCTCTTTGAATACCTTATTCACCGCCCGCTCCCGTGCTCCTGCTTCCGCAGGAACAGGCTCAATACAACCCCGCAAAGTGCCAGACTCAGCGGAAGCAGGAAGGTGTCGTGGAACCCTGCAACCATCGCTGCGGTATGGGCAGAAGCTGCAGCGGAGCCGGCCTGGCTCATGTGCTCAGCAATGTTGGAAGACAACAGACCGGAGATGATGGCAATGGCGAAGGAGCCGACAATCTGCTGGGCGGAGGTGGTCAGCGGGGTTACCCGGCTGATCAGGTCTTTGGGTGCCGACTTGAGTACATGGGTGCCGAGCTGCATGGTGGTGAGACCCTGGCCCAGTCCCAGAAGGGCGAAGGATCCAATCATCGCATAGATCGTCGTATCGCTGTCCAGCCGTGACAGAAGAACGAGTGCAGCCGAGAGCAGCATAAGACCGGAGAATACAGGAATCCGTGCTCCGTATTTGTCGAGAAGTCTGCCCCCAGCAATAACCCCGGCGAAGCTGACCAGCGCCTGCGGGATGATCATCATCCCGGATTCCAAGGAGGAGAATCCTCTAACCTGCTGCAGATATAAAGGAATCAACAAGATCGAACCGAATAACGCGATCTGGTTAATCCAGACCAGAATAATGCCTTTGGTGAACTCGAAGGAACGGAAGGAGCGCAGCTCAAGCAGCGGCTCCTTCTGTCGCAGCTCTACAACAATAAATAATGACAGAGCAACTAAGCCGAAGGCGAGCGGCAGCAATGAATAGGAGTCTGCCCAACCCTCTGCGCCACCTCTGTGCACTCCAAAGACGAGACTGGAGAAGGCCAGCGGGGAGAGGATCATTCCCCAAATATCCAATTTGGCAGAGGTTCCTTTTTCGGAGACCGGAAGATACTTCATCCCTAAATAGATTGCGATTAGACCGATCGGCAGGTTAATCAGGAAAATCCAATGCCAGTTTACGTATTCGAGCAGCCATCCGGATAACACGGGGCCGAGCAGCGGAGCGATCAGCATGGGCATGGCGAGGAAGCCCATCAGCTCGCCTCTCCGCTCAGGCGGGGCGATTTTGAAGGATAAGGCCATGCCGATAGGAGCTACCATGCCGCCGCCAAGACCCTGCATTATCCGGAAGACAATCAGCTGAGCCGGGGACTGGGCTGCTGCACACAGCAGGGAGCCGATAGTGAACAATAGAATGGATACAAGAAAAACACGCCTAGCGGTGAATCTGTCCGAGAACCACCCTGCGAGCGGAATGACCATGGAGGTGGCCAGCGTGTAGCCGGTAATCGCCCATTGGATGGTCTTTAGGCTGGTGTGAAATACATTCTCCAGCTCAGGTATGGCCACATTCATGATGGTATTGTCCAGCATAACCAGCAGCATTCCGGCAATGAGCGCGAAGAGTACAGGGATAAGCGGTTTGATCGAAAAAGGTTTGCCGCCTTGCAGGGCGGCTTCTGTTGCGGATAGATTCATTGCAGTACACGTCCTCTTGAAATTAATATGGGTCATCCTGCGAAGCTTGAATAATGATCGGGAAGCAGCTGACCCCTCCGGCCGGTAAGGCTCTCTGCACCCTTAATCTAACGGTGTGAGATTAATATAGCACTGCCTTTTTTCACTGTAAAGGAAAATATCTAACAGTGTAAGTTTGTTATGCCGCATGAATTATCTAACGATGGTAGACCCTGTCTGCTGGATCGCTTAGAATAGAAGCAGCTTGTACTCAGGAGGGCTCGTATGAGAATCAAAAATATGCAAATTACTGAACCCAATATAATTACAGCAGCCTGGGAGCTGCTTGACCAAATAGGCATTGAGGATTTCAGTATGAGGAAGCTGGCGGATCTGCTGCATATCCAGGCCCCGTCGCTGTACTGGCATTTCAAAAGCAAGCAGAGCCTGTTTCAGACGCTGGCCAATGAGGTGGCGAAGGAGGCCCTGCAGTCTGCTAAGCTCGAAGGAGAGTGGGAAGAGCAACTGTTTCAATGTGTATCGATGATCCGCAGCGTGATGATTAAGTATCCGTGTTCCGCCCAGCTGTTAATGAGAACGGTACCTACCGAGCCGGACTATCTGGCCTTAATCAACTCGCTTCTGCAGATCGTGGATCATCTTCCCGTCAGCGACAGCGACAAGTTTTCCTCGATTGCCTGCCTGCTGAATTATGTGATTGCTTTTGAACTCGATAAATATGAACAGCGCAGAGTCGATACAGCCATGAAGAAGGAAGCGGAGGGCGGAGCACAGGGAATGTTTATGGATTCGCTTGCACGTCTGTCCGGAGGAGGGCCGAACGTGGTGCAGCGTATGCACCATAATGGCTTATTCCGCGAGCTGGGTTCGGATACCATGTTCCGTACAGGCCTGAAAATAATCATTGCAGGAATCGCAAAGCTGGCCCAGCAGAAGGCATAAGCCATAGTCTGAAGCTTCATCCAGCTTCTTGAAGATACTGGACTCCTTCAGAAGAACGGCATTTCCGTTTTTTTTTAAGGATATTTATATGTCTTGGGGTCCCCACTTTGTGGGGTTATTTTTTGCGGACAGACTGTAACCTTTTGCACGAGGTAAACGAATAACCAGTAGATGGCTCAGCGGGAGAGGAGGCGGCGTAAGACGAGCGGAAACGGAAGAGAACATGCGGAAGACCCTGAGTCAGAGGAAGCGAAGGATAATTCCGCTGAAGAAGAGGCTGTACTGGTCAGGTTCCGGGACGGAAGCCTGGAGGCCTTTGAGTGGCTGGTGTGTAAGTACCGGAAGCCGGCGGTACGTTTTGCGTACCACTTGACCGGAGATTATCATACGGCCGAGGATCTGGCGCAGGATTGTTTCGCATATCTGCTGGTGTATCCGGAAAAGTATGATCACCGTGCATCCTTCCAGACCTATCTGTTCACGATCCTGCGCAATAAAAGCATTGACTCCATCCGCAAGCGCAGCAGACAGCGTACCTTGACCGCGGAAGAGAGCTATAATCCGGAAAACCGCAGGACACAAAGTGGTAGTCCGGCAGACCGCGGCGGATTCGAGAGCTACGGCAGCGTACATACACAGGGAACAGACGATCCCGAGCGGCTGGCTATTATCCGTGAAGAAGACCTGGAATGGCGCAGAAGGCTGCACCAGATGAAGCCGGATTACGGCCAGGCGGTCTATCTGGTGGATGTGGGACAGATGTCTTATGAGCAGGCGGCAGCAGTAATGCGCCGCAATATGGTTAGCTTCAAGGTACTGCTGCACCGGGCGCGCAAGAAGCTTAGGCAGATTTACGAAAAGGAGGAGTGGGATTGTGAGGTCAAACGAACCGGAACAGTTATTTCTGGATGAGGTCTACCGCAAAGCCCGTTTGCTGGAATATGACAAGCGTGATGCAGAGAAAGTGCTGCGTAACCGCAGGATGCTGGCCAGGCGCAAGGCAATGACAATTTCATGTGTCGCAATCTTTACGGCTGTTTTTGCCCTGATGATCTCGATGGGTAAGATCGATCAGGGATTATGCGTGGCGCTGTCGCTCCTTCTGATCGCAGCAGGTCTGCTGATTGAGAAGCTTGAATTGTCGTGGAGTCCGGAGAATGACGGGTGAACAGGGAGTTGTAAGAACGGGGGGAGAAGACTGGAATGGAGCTAATTATTAATCATTTGACCAAGACCTACGGAAACAAGCAGGCACTGCAGGATATCAGCTTCCGGGTGGGCGAAGGCATTCACGGCCTGCTCGGACCTAACGGAGCAGGTAAAACCACGTTGATGCGTCTGCTTGCCACCTTGCTGGAGCCTACCTCGGGAACGGTGGAGATTGGTGGAGTTGCCTTGAAAGATAAGGCCCAGATCCGCGAACTGGTTGGCTATTTGCCGCAGGAATTCGCCTTTTATCCGGGGATGACGGTAGTCGAAGCGATGGATTATCTGGCGCTGCTATCGGGCATAGCCGGCCGTGCGGAGCGGAAGCGGAGAATAGACAATCTGCTTGAGCTGGTTAACCTTACCGAGCAGCGCCGTACCAAGGTAAAGGCGTTATCCGGGGGGATGAAGCGCCGGCTCGGGGTCGCCCAGGCAATGGTGCATGAGCCGAAGCTGCTGATCGTGGATGAACCGACCGCAGGGCTGGACCCTGAAGAGCGGATCCGCTTCCGGCGGCTGCTCAGCCGGTTTGCCGAAGGCAGAATTGTTCTTTTATCCACGCATGTCGTTGAAGACGTAGAGTCCACCTGTGAGCAGATGACCGTGCTGCATAAGGGGCGTCTGCGTTATCACGGCAGAATAGGCGATTTAACTGCCGCCGCTGCCGGCCGTGTCTGGATAGCCGAGCTTGACCGGGTGGAGTGGGAGCGGGACCGCGACCGGTTCCCGGTACTGTCCGCTGTGCCGGAAGGAAGGAATATGCGGGTGCGGGTGCTGGCAGATGAACAGCCCTATGCAGGGGCACAGCAGACCGCGCCGTCGATTGAAGATGCTTATCTGCATCTCATGCGCAGGGAGGAATCCTTTGTATGATGGCACTGATCGGCAAAGAGATGCGCATGACGCTGCGCAGCCTGGTTTTTTATCTGTTTATTATCGCGAGCGTGTTCTTCTATTTCACCTCTTATGCTACGGAGGAAACCTGGGGCGAGCTGGGATCCCCGGTTATAAGTACGCCGCAGAATGTAGGTACTATTGAACACCCGTATTACGGCTGGAAGCAGCCGGCGGATACCCGCGATTTGGCCGAACAAATGAGGAAGGAAATGGGCTGGAATCTGGATGCCGGAACCAGCCAGAAGATCAGGCTGGGTTTTCCATTCAAGGTTAAGCTGAGCGAGAAGGAGAAGAATGCCCTGTCTGCAGCGATCTCCCAGCTGGATGAGGTTCTGAAGAATCCGGATAAATATACTATGGATGAGGTATACACTATCGCCGAGTCAGTGAACAATCAATTGGGCGGGAAAAGTATATACCAGCAAGGGCTGGGGGAATTCGGTTCTGCCATTGAGTCTGTTGATGAAGCCATAAAGGCGCAGGAAGCGGATCTTGCCCGCTATAACGCTAAGGTGGATGCAGGTGAATTGCTGCCCGGAGCCGCACGCTACTTCAGTGATTATCTCTCGCTGCCAGCAGGGATCTTTCCGGTCTTTCTGTCTGCCTTTCTGCTGCTCCGGGACCGCTCAAGCCGGATGAATGAATTGATTTACAGCCGCAGGATTTCGCCTTGGGTATATGTCGGTTCGAAGTTTATTGCACAAGGTGTCATGTTATCTGTGATCTACCTCATCCTGGCTGTCATCGGCGGCTGGCAGACCGTACATTCACTGGGGCTTACCGGCCAGACGGGACAGGCTATTGTAATCTTCCTTGGATACACAGCATGGTGGCTACTGCCGACGTTATGGATTTCCGTTGCCTTCGGGATGTTCGGCTCGATGCTGTTCCGCCGGGGGATCGTACCCATCGCCCTGCAGATTATCTGGTGGTTCGTGTCGGTACTGCCGCTGTTGGGCTCTTATGGGCTGAACCGGCTGTTCATCCGCTTCAACTCGCCTAATGACTACGAGTTATATTGGAAGTGGACGGATGAGATTGCACTTAACCGTAGCTTCTATTTAATACTCTCTGTATTATTGGCTGCAGGAGCCGCCTGGTTATGGGAAAGAAACCGCAGCCGGCTGGATTCAGCCAAGACACTGAGCAGGAAGACGGCTAAAGGAAGTGTGGCGGCATCTGCAGCGGAGGCGCTTAGATGAGCCGGCAGATCATCCGCCCGCTGGCCGGGTACAACCTCAGGCTGACTGCACATTATTCCTGGCTCCTGTCCGCAGCGCTTCTGGCTGTCACTCCGTTCTTCATGGAGCCGGCGCTGATGGACAGGGTTCAGGTTGCGAAGCTGGGGGAACTGCTAATCAGCTTGCTGGGACTGATTGTCTTCCCCCACCTGGGCCTGCTGGAGGATGGAGGGATTGGTGAAGTACTCTATGCCAAGCGGGTAAGGCATCATCCGGTATTTCTTTTCCGCTGGCTGCTCACCGTTCTTTATATCTTCCTTGTGGTGACTGCTTTATTCACATGGATGCATGGGAGCGGTGCTGATTTTGCACTGTGGCCGATGATCGGCGGGACAGTGATTACCGCAGTTGCGATAGGATCAGCGGGAATGACGGCTGCACTCTTGATTGGCAACATCTCTGCCGGATACATTGCCGGGTTCTCCTGGTATCTGCTTGATTTCACGACCAAAGGCAAGCTGACCGGCCGCTATTATTTATTCGGCTTGATCAATAGCGAATGGGATAATGATAAATGGCTGCTGGCAGGTGGTTCTCTCGCCCTGGCGCTGTTCTGCGCCTTCTGGCTGCCGCGCAAGAGGCTGGACTAATAGAGGCCAGCCCTGTCATATATCAGGTACACTCCAATATTTTAAAAATCATATAACAACCGCCTTGATGTCGTTTATTTGACCGGGGCGGTTTTTTGACGCATTGAATATACTGCCTGATTATTGGTGTGACTTCAGGGCTGGAGCATATTTTCCGAAATAAAGGTATACTGATAATAATTTATGTCCCCCACTTTCATAGAGGAGGCTCGGAGCTTTGTCTGACACACTTTTTAAGCATTTGTATTTACGGTCTTCCATAGGCTATGCGGTAGTATCCATTGATAATGGTACAGTGCTCATGGCCAACCCTGCCTTTTGCGGGATGTTTGGATATACAGAGGATGAACTTAAGGGTCTGCGTTATTTGGATATTGCCTGTCCGGAGGATGAGCATACCGTGGATCACGGCCTGATTATGAAATATTTGCTGCGCAGTCCCGGCGCGGCTGTAGATAAAGAGAAACGGTTTGTGCGCAAGGATGGGAAGATCATCTGGGTGGCGTTGCATATATTTTTGATTTTTGATGAATCGACAGGCAGGCCCTTGCAGCTGATTGCGGAGATGACGGATATCACCGCACGCAAGGTGGCGGAGAAGAAGATTGTGGATGATCATCAGCTCTATAAGCTGATTACGCAAAATACTCCGGACATGATCTCATTTGCCGATCCGGATGGTACCTTGCGATATGTTTCTCCCTCTGTTGAAAAACTGATGGGTTATTCCGCAAGTGAGATGATCGGCAGGAAAAGGCAGGAGTATTATCATGAAGTTGACGCGCTAGAGATGACCGAGCAGGGTAAGCTTTACTCGGACAACGATGTCTTTACCCGCCGGGCAAGGCATAAAGACGGCCATTATATTTGGATTGAAAGCTCGTTTCAGGTTATGCGGGACAGTGAAGGTGAAGTGCAGCAGGTACTGACCATTGCCCGTGATGTTACGGAGCGGAAGAAATACGAGGAGATGCTGGCGTCTGCGCAGGAGCTTGGGCAGATGGGTTCGTGGGAATGGAATTCGGTCTATGCGGAGTTGACGGTTTCCAGCCAGATGCGGGCTATTTTTGAAATGGGCGGTAGTCAGGGCAGTCATACCCGGACTGATCATCAGCTGCTCCTGGATTGTGTGGTGAAGGATGATCTGGGGGCGCTGCGTGAGCAGCTGCACCATACACTGAAGTCTGGCACCCAAGGTGAAGCCACCTTCAGAATCAGGAACGGCAGCGGCGGGTGTAAGGTGATCTATGCGCACTGGGAGGTTATCCTAGATGCGGCAGGCAAAGTTCAGCAGATCCGCGGCATTGTGCAGGATGTTACGGAACGCCACCGGATGGAGGAACAGCTTCGCGACAGCGAACGGAATTACCGCCTGATCTCGGAGAATTCACAGGACTTTATCTCACGTAATGCGACAGATGAACAGGCGACATTTCTGTATGCTTCTCCGGTTTGCCAGCAGATGTTCGGATATACCCCGGAAGAAATGGTCGGCACGAATGGGATGGATTATATCCATCCCGACGATTTTGCCTGTGTGAAGGCTTATCTGGACGACAGTAAGCAGGGCTTGAAGCTGGAACCCATCGTCTTCCGTTATCTGTGCAAGGACGGCTCGTATCTGTGGGTGGAGACTACGCTGCGGCATACGGAGACGGGAACCGCAGGAATTACAGAGATGATCGGAGTTACACGGAATATCTCAGAGCGCAAGCAATATGAACTGAAGCTGCTAGAAAGCGAGAACCGGTACAAGTCGCTGTTCGAATATAATCCGTCCGCAATCAGTGCAATGGATCTGCAGGGCTGCATCCAGTCGCTGAATGCCAGTCTGCAGCAGCTTACCGGTTATTCCCGTGAGACACTTCTGCATTCAAGCTACAGTGAGATTATTGATGCGGATGAGCTGGCATTTGTGAATAACCGATTTCTTGCCGCTGCCGGGGGGATGGCTCAGACTTTCGAGACCCGGATCATCCGACATGACGGGCAGACGGTTGAGGTTGGCATGATTTATGTGCCTATTCTGCTGGACAGCCAGGTGGTAGGCGTGTTTGCAATTACGAGCGATATCACCGAACGCAAACGGTATCTGGAACAGATTGAGAAGCTCAGTTATGAGCATGCGCTGATATTGAATTCGGTTTCGGAGGGGATCTTTGGTATCAATCTGCAGGGGGAGACAGTCTTTATTAATCCGGCGGCTTCCGTTATGCTGGGTTACGCTCCCGGTGAACTGGCCAGCAATATCAAGCTGCAGACGATCGCCCAGACCTGGATGGACGGGGAACTCTACCGCGGAGGGCGTCGAACGCTCGCAGAGCTGCTTACGACCAATCTCTCCTATGAGCGGGAGCAGGAAGGGGTTTTCTGGAGACAGGACGGTTCCAGCTTCCTCGTAAAATACCGCATGACGGCATTATACGACAACGGGGAACGTAAAGGTGCGGTAGTGGTATTCCGTGACATTACGGAGGAGAAAGCGGTTGTGCGTGCCAAGGAATCAGCAGAGCAGGCCGACCGGGCCAAATCAGAATTCCTGGCCATTATGAGCCACGAGCTGCGTACTCCGATGAATGGGATCATTGGCATGGCTGATCTGCTCTCGGGGACAGAGCTTACGGAGGAGCAGGAATACTACACGCAGATTATCAACAAAAGCAGCGGAGCACTGCTACATATCCTGAATGAGGTGCTTGATTTCAGCAAGATTGAATCCGGTATGATGACGCTGGATCTGCAGCCGGTTGATGTCCGGCAAGTGATTCAGAATGTATGTGAACTCTTTTATCCGCGGGTCAAAGAGAAAGGGCTGACCCTGCGCAGCGAAGCAGACACGGAGATTCCCGGGCTTGTAATAACGGACGAAATCCGGCTGCGGCAAATCCTGGTGAATCTGATCGGCAATGCGGTGAAATTCACGGAAGAAGGGGGAATCGGCATTTCAGTGAAGCTGGAATCTGTACGGGAACCCGGGTCAATCATTCTCAGATTCACGGTGACAGATACCGGCATTGGAATTCCGCAGGACAGCCAGAGCCTTTTGTTCCAGTCGTTCTCCCAGCTGCATCCTTCCATTAACCGCAAATACGGCGGAACCGGACTGGGGCTGGCCATAAGCAAGAAGCTGGTCGAGCTGCTGGATGGTGCGATCGGTGTGGACAGTACGGAAGGTGAGGGCTCGGAGTTCTATTTCACGATTGAGGTTATGCCGTCTGGTGAGGTTGCGGGGCCTCCGTTACCCCTGGAGATCCTTGCAGTTGAAGAATATAAGAACGGAATTTTTGATATGGATTATCCGGAGGGGCGATATGGTCCGTTGTCGATCCTTATTGCCGAGGATCATCCGGTGAATCTGCACCTGCTGCAGAAGTATTTGAATAAGCGCGGCTATACTTCGGATGTGGCCCTGAACGGGGAGCAGGCGGTTCATGCTGTGCTCACACGTCATTATGATCTAGTGTTTATGGATATTCAGATGCCGGTGCTGGATGGTATTGAGGCTACAGGGCGGATCCGCGAGGCGATGGGATTATCCCCGGTTATTATTGCGGTTACCGCCTTTGCCCGGAAGGAAGATAAGGAAATGTGCCTTCGAGCAGGGATGCAGGACTTCATCTCCAAGCCGATCCGTGTGGAAGAGCTGGACAGGGTTCTGCGGGAATGGTCGATTAAGCTCCGGAATTAGCAGGCAGAGCCTTGAGGAGGAGCAAACAGGAATGAGATGGATCATCTATATTTTATTTACCATACTCTATGCCCTGACAACGCTATATGGGCTGGGGCCGGTGCTGCTGGCTGACGGATCGTTCCGGGAGCGGATGCTGACACTGGCCATTGTACTGCTGGTCTATGCCGGAATTACCTGGTGGCTGCGCAGTATGCTGAAGCGGCTGGGCAGACGTTGACAATCTTCCCCTGGCTAAACTATTATTTATAGGGATCGTAATTATTACGATTATAAACTAGTCAGCGAGAGGGTTACGACATTGAAAACCATGAAACGTGGCGATTTCATTATGATCCTGGTCGTATTGCTTGCCGCCGGTTCCATTTACGGCTATAAGTGGTTCTCGAATCACAATGAGCATTATGCACAGGGAGATCTGAAGGCTGTTATTACAGTGAACGGCAAGGCGTACAAGACGGTAATCCTGACCAAGGAAGAACAGATTATAGACATCCGTACCAAGTTCGGCCACAATACCCTGAAGGTGTTCGACTATGGGATACAGATGACTTACTCGGATGCTCCCCTGACCATTGCGCTGGATATGGGGTTCATCTCCAGGCCCAAACAGCAGATTATCTGTATTCCGGCCCGGCTTCTCGTTGAGGTCGTAAATCCAGATTCATCCATTGATGACGATGACGCGCTGGACGCAGTGATCTAGCACTCAAGGCTGCAGCTCCTCCCAGGCCGCTGCGGCGTCGGCACTAGTGTATACATAAGGTGTGGACGGCTCAGGAACTGCGGTCAGGACTTCCGGAGTAATCTGCAGTGTCTCCACTCCCTGATAGAGCACCACATGAAGCTTGCCCCGAACCTCAATCCAGGTATCGGCGGGCAGGCTTATTTGTGTTCCCGGCTCCAGCAGAATACCGAACGGAGTGGCATCCGCCGTGCAGCACTGGACGAGGAATCGGCTGACCGCATAGCTGGACTGGCCCGCACCCTGCGGCTCGCGGTAGAGGAAGCCGGATACCGAGATTTCCCTGCCTTCAAACTGTGATTTATACAGGTTGATTGCGCCTAGGGTCTCGGAGAAAATCTCCGGGTATACAGGAATAACGGACTGTCCGTACAGCTTGCCGGCCAGCTCGGCAAATTCCGCCTCATAGGGGTTAGAGGGAGTGAACTTCGCGCCGCTGCCGGACTCTGCGGCTGTATAAGACAGGGTGAGGCCTTTTCTGGCCGCTGCCGCACTGCCCAGCGCGCGGTCAGGCAGGAGAAACCCCAGCAGGAGCGGAAGCAGGAACAGGCTGTACAGTGCGGAGCTGCCCAGCCCGGAACGGGGGAGGCGGTGCTCACAGTCGCACAGGACACTGCTTTTGCCAAGGACGGCTTGAAGTCCGAGGCTCAGCGCCATCAGGGAGAGCGGAACCGGGCACAACCTGATCCAGCGGGCCAGCTTGGGGGCAACGTAATAATGAAGCGCGTCCTGCTGGACCAGATGTCCGATATAGAGGGCGAAGGCGAGCAGAATAACCGCCCTCAGTAAATAGTGAAACCGGATGCTCCGGGCGTTATTCATACGGAACCTCCTAAAAGTTTGTGAGAGTAGCTCCCTGAGTTTCTGCGGACAAGCTGCATCGGAAGCCTATGCTGAGTTTGTGAAGGTTGCTACAGCCAGAGTGAAGCCAGCACCGAGCCGGTGAAGACGGCCGAGAAAATCAGGAAGAACAGATAAAGTGCGAATCTGGTTTTGAGCAGCGACAGCAGCATCAGAGAGTTTTTGAAGTCGAGCATCGGGCCCAGCACCATGAACGCCAGCAATGATCCGGCCGGGAATGAATGCAGGAAGGTAGAGGCGACAAAGGCATCTGAGGTGGAGCAGAGCGAGAGTACAAAGGCCAGCCCCATCATGAACAGGTAGGAACCCAGCGGGCGCTCTCCGATAGCGGTCAGGCTGCCGTGATTCATGAAGGTTTGGATACCGGCGGTTAACAGGCAGCCGATGATCAGGTATTTGCCCATTTCAAAAAACTCATCCGACGTATGCACAAAGACTGCGACTAGCCGCCCGCCGCGGGTAGTGCGGTGATGCTCCTCGCCTCCCTCGCGCGGGATGGACAGACGCAGCGGTGATTTGCGGACGGTGGCATAGATGACAAGTCCGATTAGGGCGGCTACGGCAAAAGCCAGTCCCATCCGCGCATAGGCCAGTTCCGGATGGGAACGGAAAGCCGTCAGGGTGGCCCCGTAGACGACAGGATTCAGGATCGGACCGGACAGGATGAAGACGATGGCGACGTAGAGCGGCATGCCTTTGTGCATTAACCGGCGGACAAGCGGAATCATCCCGCATTCGCAGACGGGGAAGATGATCCCGAGCAGGCAGCCGAATAGAATAGCCGGAACCGGATGGCGCGGAATCCAGCGTGAGATCATCTCGTCCGGCACGAAGACGCGGAGCAGTGAGGAGAGCAGCGCACCCAGGAGCACGAACGGCAGGGCTTCGAGCAGAATGCCGAGAAACGCTGTTTTGAACGTGTCCACATACCCGTTGTTAAGCAGCTCCGGATGACCGGGGAGCCAGAGAATGCCAATCGTGAGCAGGAAGGCAGCGGGAATGAGCAGCGGCAGTATTTTGAACGGAGAAAAGGTTGTCAAGGGCTTCATCGGCTCCTTCCCGCGCCTGATATTAGCTGAATAAGGCTGCCCAGCGGCGGCTGACTGCCCTCTCGTCCAAATTCAGGCCGATGCACACAATGTAAGGCTGGCCCGGATAACGCGAGGCTTCCCAGGTTGTACGGTGTCCCGCATATTGCACAAGCTGTACGGAATCATGCTCCGCAAGCTGGACATGACCTTTGGCTCTAAGCAGACTGTCTCCCCATTCCCGGAAAAAAAGCTCCAGCTGCTCCCGGCGGATGCTTCCGTTTCCCCCCTGCGGAACGGTCAGCGTGACTGCCGCTACCTGCGAGTAGGAGGTGCTTGGGCCGGACTCAGGCTCCTGCACAGCAGTCGCGCTGCCCCCGTAGCCAGGACTGGTTCGTTTAAGCAATGTGCCGTTCATAGTACCCGGTCCGCGCTGCGGCGCAGGCCTCCGCAGTTCACGGGCGTCGATGCCTGCCAGCAGCGGGGCCAGATTAATCTGACTGTAATGGGTAAAAACAATCTCCGATTCAGAGTTTTGCTTATAGACCATTTTCTCGATTTTCCATAGAGTTTCCGGTTCGACCAGATCGCTTTTGTTCACGATAATCAGATCGGCCACCGTGAGCTGCTTGCGCAGGGTGCGGACCAGCTGTTTATCGGCGGAGAAGCGGCTGTTATAGTCCAGCGCATTCTCGGCGTCGAGCAGCGTGATGGTAAAGTGCAGCTTCAACCTGTCAGCTAAAGGCATCTCCAGCAGCGATTTGGCAATTTCATCGGGGTCCGCTACGCCGGTAAGCTCGATGTAGATGATATCCGGACGGCGCGCCAGCAGGGCGGCCAGACTGCGCGGCAGCTCTTCCTTACGGCTGCAGCATACACAGCCGTCCAGCAGCTTTTCCACACTAGTGCCGGTATTCTCCTGCAGAATATAGCCGTCCACATCCTTTTTCCCCAGCTCATTCATGACAACGCCGGGATTCAGCCCCCGCCGCTTGCTCTCCTTCAGCAGACTTAACAGCAGAGTAGTTTTTCCGCTCCCCAGAAATCCGCTCAGTATGATCACAGGTATCTTCATGGCTCACTCTCCCGCTTCGTTCTTGGAATTGCAAGAATCATATTTTCTTTGTAATAAAACCTTCGATGCATCTCACCAGAGCAACCGTCTGTTTCCTGTTGGAACGCCCCGCTCTTGAAGGAGGCCAAGCCGTTTTCACTTGTAATTCCATCTATACGTAATTCCTCCACAGGAAAGACCACAATTCTAAGAGAGTTGAAATTTTGCGGATCACCAGTTGACAGCGGACAGGCGGACCATGTAGAATGTGTAAATCGTAATAATTACGAATAAATGAGAGGGAGTTGAATTTTAGTGAGAGTAATCGTTACCTTGGCCTGCACGGAGTCTGGCGACCGCAACTACACCACAACGAAGAATAAGAGAACCACGCCCGGACGGCTTGAGATGAAGAAATATTGCCCGCGCCTGAAGCGTGTAACGCTGCACCGTGAGACCCGCTAAGGATGCTGAGCAGTACCTTGGGAAGGAAGAAGTTCTGATAGACGGGCGGTGGGTGCGCTGCTGTCCTAAACTAAATTTGTGTAAGGAGTAAATCAATGAAGAGAATTCCTGTTACTGTGCTGAGCGGATACCTCGGTTCCGGCAAAACCACACTCCTGAATCACATCCTGCATAACCGCGATGGCCTTAAGGTGGCAGTCATTGTGAATGATATGAGTGAGGTGAACGTGGATGCGGGGCTGGTGAAATCCGGCAATACTCTCTCCCGGACAGAGGAGAAGCTGGTGGAAATGTCCAATGGCTGTATCTGCTGCACGCTCCGCGACGACCTGCTGCGGGAAGTGAATAATCTTGCGTCGGAAGGACGTTTCGATTATATTCTGATCGAGTCTTCCGGCATCAGCGAGCCGGTTCCGGTAGCCCAGACCTTCACCTATGCGAACCCGGAGCTGGATATTGATCTTACTGAGCTTGCCCGACTGGACACGATGGTTACGGTAGTCGATGCCAACCGATTCTGGCATGACTTCGCTTCGGGAGACAGTCTGCTGGACCGCAATATGACTGCGGGCGAAGGCGACTTCCGGGATATCGTCGATCTGCTCATTGACCAGATTGAGACCTGCGATGTGCTGCTGCTGAACAAATGCGATCTGGTGGAAGAGCAGGAGCTGAACAAGCTGGAGGCTGTGCTGCGCAGGCTTCAACCGCGCGCGAAGATCATCCGCACGGTTAATACGGAGGTTGACCCTTCAGAGATCCTGAATACAGGTCTGTTTGATTTCGAGCAGACCAGTCTGTCCTCCGGCTGGATCGCGGAGCTTGGCAAGGAGGAGCATACACCGGAGACGGAAGAATACGGCATCACCTCTTTTGTCTACCGGCGCAGAACGCCATTCCATCCGCAGCGGCTGAGCTTCTTCTTCAGCAACTGGCCGGCCGAGGTAGTCCGGGCTAAAGGTCTGGTATGGCTGGCCGCACGCGGGGATCTGGCCGCAACCATCAGCCAGGCGGGACCGTCCATTCAGTTCGGTCCGGCCGGTTACTGGCTGGCGACGATGCCGGAGGACCAGCAGTTGGAGGTGCTGGCCAGTGAGCCGGATGTCAAGGCGAAGTGGGACGATCAGTGGGGCGACCGGCTGAACGAGATCGTGTTCATCGGTGTCAGCATGAACCGTGCAGACATTGAAGCCCGGCTGGACCGCTGCCTGCTTAGCGCGGAAGAAATGCAGCTGGACTGGAACGAGTTCAACAATCCGCTGCCATGGCCGGCAGAGGAGCTGCTTGCTGCTGGGCAGGAATAGACAGCTGAGGAGAAGCGTGCAGCGGGCGGAAGGTTAGGGTTTAAGAATTGAACTCGGGTGATACAGGGCATTTATATCCGGGTGGAATGGAAGACGGGTATCTGGAGTTATGGTGGAATGCAGGACGAGCATCTAAATTCGCGGAAGAGCCGGAATCGAGACTGTCGGTTCCGGCTTTTTACTGCCTAGATTACGGGACTAATGAGTTTAATTACGATTAAATTCCGGTTTTGGGTTTACAGATCGTAAATATTACGATAATATCAATAGAGTTAAAACGTAATTATTACGATTAAATCTACTGCTGTTGCCTGTGAATAGACTTTGCGGTGCTCCATCTGAAGTTGAATGAAGAAGGGAAGACGATACACTATGATTTTGTCATCCATGCGGGATGTTGTGTTCGGCTACGGGAACGAGCCGGTCATTGACCGCTTGTCGCTGGATATTGAAGCCGGACAGTTCATCGGGATCACCGGCCCGAACGGGGCGGCGAAGACCACGCTGCTCAAGCTTATGCTGGGCCTGCTGAAGCCCTGGAGCGGAACGGTCTCCTTGAACAAGGAGCTTGCCGGCGGGGGCGGGCTGGTGATCGGCTATGTGCCGCAGCAAGTCGCCTCCTTCAATGCCGGATTTCCCAGCAAGGTCATCGAGCTGGTCCGTTCCGGCTGCTACTCCAGGCTGGGATTGTTCCGCCGCTTCACGAAGGAACAGGAAGCGCTGGTGGAGAGCAGCCTGCGTCAGGTCGATATGTGGGAGTACCGTAACCGCAGAATCGGCGAGTTGTCCGGCGGGCAGAAGCAGCGGATCTGCATCGCCCGGGCGCTGGCCCAGCAGCCGCAGGTGCTGGTGCTCGATGAGCCGGCAACCGGCATGGATACAGCCAGCCGCAGCGGCTTCTACAAGCTGATGCGGCATTATGTCAGCCAGCATGGCCGCACCGTCATTATGGTTACACATGGCCTGGAAGAGACAAGATCCTATCTGGATACGGTGATCAGCCTGGAACGGCAGGAACAGGAGGGCTGGACATGCTTGGTTACGAATTCATGCAGCGTGCATTTTGGGCAGGAGGCCTGATTGGCATTATTGGTCCGCTGCTTGGCGTTTATCTGATGCTGCGCAGGCAGGTGCTGATGGCGGACACCCTGTCCCATGTCTCACTTGCAGGTGTGGCGCTGGGATCAGTCCTGCAGTGGAACCCGGCCATCAGCGGATTCACTGTGGCCGTAGCCGGAGGGCTGGTTATCGAGCAGCTGCGCCGTTCTTACCGTACATACAGTGAGCTTCCGGTAGCTATCATTATGACCTCCGGTCTGGCGCTGGCCGTAGTGCTGATGAGCCTGAAGCAGAACCTGACCAAGAGCTTCAGCTCTTACTTGTTCGGCTCCATCGTTGCCGTGAGTGATACCCAGCTTAAGCTGATTGCTATCGTGGCCGCCGCCGGACTTGTCTACTTCATTGTTCTGCGCCGGCCGCTGTACAGCCTGACATTTGACGAGGAGACCGCCAGCATCGGCGGGGTTCATACAGGGTTGTTGTCCTTCTCCTTCGCGGTTCTTACCGGCATGACTGTTGCCGCTGCAATGCCTGTTGTAGGCGTGCTGCTGGTATCCGCGCTAATAGTGCTTCCGGCATCCATTGCTCTGCGGATTGCGTCCGGTTTTACCGCAGCCATTCTGATTTCTGTCGGTGTCGGATTAACCGGTGTTTTTAGCGGCTTGACGGCTTCGTATTATATCAACACGCCTCCTGGAGGCACGATTGCGCTTATTCTGCTCGTATTTCTGCTGAGTGCCATAGCCGTACAACGGCTGATTACATTGAAAAACCGCCGCAACATTCATAAATCTACAACCATTTAAGAAAAGGGGTCTCCGAAAAATATGATGAATTCCAAATCAAAGTCCAAATTCAGAATCCGCCACCTTGCTGCCTTGTCTCTCACCGCTATGCTTATTGTCTCCGGCTGCGGAAACAATACTGCAGGCAATGCTGCCTCTACCGGCAGCGCTGCTAACGCACCGTCCTCAGCGGCTGCAGCTACAACCGTACCTGCGGCAGACAAGCTGAATATTAAGGTCAGCTTTTATCCGATGTATGAATTCACGAAGAATATTACCGGTGATCTTGCGGATGTGGAAGTCCTGATTCCGGCTGGAACCGAGCCGCATGACTGGGAGCCGACCGCTAAGGATATGGCTGAGATTTCCGAGGCGGATGTGCTTGTCTATAACGGAGCCGGTATGGAAGGCTGGGCGCAGCAGGTTGTAGACGGGGCCTCCGGCAGCAAACTGATTACCGTAGAAGCCAGTAAAGGGCTGGAAATCATGGAAGGAACGGAAGAGGAAGAGGGACATGACCATGAGCATGAGCATGAGGATGAGCATGCCCATGAAGAAGGCACAGCGTCCGGAGAGGCTGATCACAACCACGAACATGATCACGAGGATGAACATGGGGAAGAAGCACATGCCGGAGAAGGCCATGATCACGGCGGCCTTGACCCGCATGTGTGGCTCGCCCCGGCTATGGCGATCCAGGAGGTCCGCACGATTGAAGCGGCTTTATCCGCAGCCTCGCCTGAGAATGCAGCAGCCTTCAAAACGAATAGCGAAGCCTATATCGCCAAGCTGCAGCAGCTGGACCAGGAGTTCAAAGACGGGCTGAAGGATACGAAACGTAAGGACTTTATTACCCAGCATGCCGCTTTCGGATACCTGGCCCGTGAATATGGCTTAACTCAAGTGCCTATCGCCGGGCTGTCACCGGAGCAGGAGCCATCCGCTGCTCAAATGGCAGAGATCGTAGAATTTGCCAAGGCGAATAACGTAAAAACGATCTTTTTCGAAACTCTGGTATCCTCCGGCGTGGCTGACACTATTGCCCAGGAAATTGGAGCCAAGACAGCCGTACTGAATCCGATTGAAGGACTGACGGAGGAAGATATCAGGAATAATCTGGATTACTTGGGCGTTATGCGCCAGAATCTTGCAGCTCTGAGTGCGGCGCTGAACGAATAAGAAGAAGAGAGGCTGATCCATACAATGGCTAAGAAATCGAAGGTTGTCAAGGAACTGAAGCGGCAGGAGCTGGTGGCGAAATACGCGGACAAACGCAGAGAGTTGAAAGCGGCGGGAGATTATATGGCGCTGCAGAAGCTGCCCCGTGATTCCTCGGCTACCCGTCAAAAAAACCGGTGCACCGTCTCCGGCAGACCACGGGGGTACTTAAGCAAATTCCATGTATCCCGGATCGTCTTCCGCGAGCTCGCACTCCAGGGACAAATTCCCGGTATCACCAAGTCCAGCTGGTAGACCGTTAACTTCATAGATGCTCTGCCGCAAGACGGCTGATTCTCTGGGATACAGGGGACCAGCCGTTTTGCCATATTCATTGACTTTGCCTGATGCAGCGGAGTGAATTATGATAGAGGAAAAGATATTCCGCAGCTGAAGGAGGCTTCTAAATGAGCTATACCGATACTTTTATCCTTGTTGCTGAAGATTGCCCGGCAGTAATTGGCATAACCCCGGTCTCGGGACGGCCGCTTCCGCCCGCTCATGTCATTCAATACCAGCTGCTGGCCGGAGCGCCTTACCACTATAACCATGAAGAGCTGCTGTATCAGGTCCATGTACGGCACAAAGGAATTCCCGAAGAAGAGCGGGACGCCCGCCGGGAAGAGATCTGGACAGAGCTGTTCACGAAGAATCATCCTTGCCTGCGGGCCTCCATGCTGCCCAAGAAGTACGGCTGGGGAGTCCACTATGATGCAGAGGGTAAAATCGCCTTGTACGCCAAAGAGTCTCCGGAGTACGATTATTATACTTCCAGCGGTGAAGCCGGTGTGACGCTGCTGAATGCTATGCGCAGTAAGCGCCGCTGAGCCGGGAGCCAAAGGTACAGCATCACAATTTCCTGGATAGAAAGAAGGAAGTGTTATGTCACAGTATTGGAGTCAGCGGTTTGCCCGGGAGGGGATGATCTGGGGGAGCCGGCCCAGTGCGTCCGCCGGGTGGGCCAAACAGAGGTTTATGGAAAACGAGGCGTCTTCCGTCCTGGTTCCGGGTGCCGGTTACGGGCGGAACACCAAAGTGTTTGCCCCTGAATTTACCGTTTACGGTATAGAGTTAAGTGAAGCCGCGCTGGAGCTGGCCGCAGAATGGGATCCCGGGACAACCTTTATCGCAGGATCTGCTCTGCAGCCGCAGCTTGAACATCCGGTGGATGCCGTGTATTGCTATGACGTGCTGCATCTATTCCTGGCGGATGACCGCCGCAGGCTGATTGAAGCGTGTCTTGAGCAGGTGCGCCCCGGAGGGCTGCTCTATTTCACCAGCTTCTCCGATGAAGATCCCAATTATGGGTGTGGGACGGAGCTTGAACCGGGCACTTATGAATACAAGGCAGATAAGTATGCCCATTTTTTCAGCGACAGCGATTTAAGGGGGCATTTTGCCGGTACAGAGATTCTGGAGACGGGGGCATTTACTGAACCGCTGGAGAGTCCACAGGGTTGGACCCATGAATACATACTAAGATACATTCTCGCTCGCAAAAAATAAACAGGTGCAGGAGCGCAGCAAGAGGCCCTTCTCCAAACAGGAGGTGGGCCTTATTCAGACGTTTTATTCAGGCGGTTACACTAGTGAAGCTCACAATCGGCGAACAGGATATGCCGCGGAATCCGGAAGAAATTCTCGGCTTTCTCCTGCAGCGCCGGGGTAGGCAGATGGCATTGGTGCAGCCACTTACGGAACGTGCCGGGATGGACACCGATCCAGATGCTGACATCGGTTACTGAGAAATCATACACCATGCAGAGTCCGGTCAGGATGGCATTGCTTTGCGGTGAATGGGCAATCGTTCTTTTCATGAAACGGGACGGGGTCGGCTGGCACACAATCGGACTCTGCCGCAGAAGAGCTTCATTGAACAAGATATGGGACGGATAACCGAGCAGGCGGCAGACCTTGTCCAGATTGGTTCTGGAGGGAATGCGGCCTTCATACACCCATGCGCTTACGCTGCGCGAGGAAACGGAGAGCTCTTCTGCAAGTCTGGAGAGCTTCATGTCCCTAGCCATCAGAATGGCCAGCAGAACGCGGTTGCGGATCTGGCTGCGCTTTGGCCGGCGAAATCTTTTGACACGTACACCTTGTCCAAGATATTTGCGGTTGATCAGAGACCAGGCCTGAATTTTATGTGGTTCTTGCTGATTCTTAGGCATAATTCCTCCGATATACTGAATTAATGAAGTGGTAATTCTTCTAGTTTAGCTGTATATGACTTTAACATTACACTAATGCTTTCGTCCAGATCAAATGCCTTCGTTTCGTGCAGCGCTAAGTTTCTTTCAGTAATGCTGCTGTTTATGATATATTTTTAGTAATCAAATATATATTAATCATGAGCTGGGAGCGAGATAGATGATCAAGCATATTGTATTCTTCAAATTAAAGGACCGGTCCCCCGACAAAGTACAAGAGACAGTAGCCGTTCTACGCAACATGGAAGGAAGAATTCCGCAGCTTATTTCTATTGAAGTAGGGGCTGATCTGATTCACTCCGAGCGTTCGTATGATATCGCCCTGGTTACCGTTGTAGCCTCCATGGAAGATTTGCAGGCTTATCAGGTTCATCCGGCCCACAAGGAAGTTATCGCCCACATTAACGAAGTCAAGGATGTTTCTGTGGCTGTGGATTACGAGATTTAGGCAGCAAATGATCTGCAAGGCTGGAACCTATTAAGTACGGAAAGCGGTGACGGTTATGCGTGAGCTTGAGTATCCGATGGAAGCGTTAACGTATCTGATTGTTTTTTTGGCGGCTTGCTTCATTATGCTGTTCTGGCTGAAGCGCCGGGGCAAACGAGGGAAGTAGCGGCAGTTATGGAGTGGCAGGACAAATAACCGTAGGGTGGAGGGTCATCTGTGTATTATGTCAACCGGAAGCAAATTGAAACGATACTTGATCAAATCCCTGATCTGAATAACGGTCTCCGGCACGCGGCTTCTTCCTGGGATGGCAGTACGATACTCGGTCTTGTTCAGGAACGCTGCCTGCATCTGGCGGTAGAAGTGGTTACCGATGTGGGCAGCTGTCTGATCGACGGGTTCATTATGCGGGATGCCGGGAGCTATGAAGATATTATTTCCATTATTCATGAGGAAAAGGTGCTGGGTAACAGCGGGATTTATCCTGAGCTGACCTCGCTGGTAGCCCTGCGCAAGCCTCTGGTTCAGGACTATTATGTGTGGGAACGGAAGTCGCTGCACCCGCTGACGCTGGTGCTGCCAAGTGTGCTGGAACAGTTCGCCTCCGAGGTGCGCGGCTATCTGGACCGGGAGCTGGGAATTGAAGTAACGGTTCAGTCATAACATAAAGTATGTAGTGAGACAGAAAGGAGGTCCTTTATGGCGAAGAAGGGTCAGGAAAGCGGTTCGACAAGGCGGATGATTATGACGCTGCTGAAGATGAAAGGGCCGCTGACCATCGGCGCTCTGGCGGAAGAGCTGGGCATTACCGAAATGGGCGTCCGCCGTCATGTGCTTCAACTGGAGCAGGAGTCGCTTGCAAAGACCAAGGTGGTGCGCCAGGCCATGGGACGTCCTATGCATGTATACTCGCTTACCGAACGGGCGGAAGATCATTTTCCCAAAAGCTATCACAATCTGGCGCTGGAGCTGCTGCGGGAGCTGGATCACGGGAGCGGGCTGGATGCGGTTAATGTGCTTTTTGAAGGCCGCAGGCGGCGTATGCTTGCCCAGTACACCCCGATGATGCAGAACCGCGATTTGGAGCAGCGTGTTGCCGAACTGTCAGCGATTCAGAATGCCGGGGGGTATATGGCGGAATGGAGCAAGGAAGAGGACGGTTCGTACGTGATGCGGGAGTATAACTGTCCGATCCGCCAGGTCGCTACCCAGTACCGCAAGGCCTGCCAGTGCGAGCAGCATTTGTTCGAGGAATTGCTGGATGCGAAGGTTACCCGCAGTGAATGTATGGCGGAAGGCGGCCAATGCTGCCGTTATGCAATCACTCCAAGCAAAAAGGAGAAAACTTCGGAAAACTCCAAATGATCAGTCACAGGACAAACTCTCTATGCTTATGATATACCAGAACTAGGCGATCGCCCGGGCGGCCGGGCAGAGGCACTTTGAATCCAAAGGAGAGATTGATGATGAAAAAGGATACCAAAAGCTTGCTCTGGGGTGTGCTTGCCGGCAGTGTGGTCGGTACGGTGACAGCATTGCTGTTCGCCCCTAAACCGGGTAAGGAGCTCCGTAAGGATATTGCCGAAGGAACGACTGAAGCGGTCGATAAGGTCCAGGAAATCGCTGTTCAGGCCAGTGAGAAGACTACAGAGATCTACGGCAAGGCCAAAGAAGCTGTAGTTTCGGTCGTCAGTGAAGTCAAAGAATGGAGCAAAGCCGCCACGGATACAGTTGAAGAAGCTAAGACGGCTACCGTAAGCGGAATTGCTGAGGATGCTGTGGAAGCTGTGCTGGAAGAGGAAGCCGCTGAAGCTGAGATCGAAGCTGAGATTGAAGCTGAATCAGACACCGGTACTGCTGCAGCTGAAGATGCTGTTGACGGCAAAAGCGAAGGCGAACTTTCTTAAGCTGACCAAACAATAGAGGAGCCGTTTTCCGCAGACAGGCGGAAGGCGGCTTTTGCCGTTCCTGTCCCTCTCCAGGTCTGGCTTGTTCCGGTCCGGGGCTGTGCCTGATGAATCCCTTACTTGAACTAAGCCGGTAAATGGGGTATTATCTGCAATTGGGGCTGAAATCCTGGTACACTTTATTCCGGCCTTACATAAGCTACACAAAACAAGTTAAAGGATGCGGTGTGTTCGTGCAGCAAGCAATAGCTATATTAGACTCAGGTGTGGGAGGATTGACCGTTGTCAAAGAAGTGATGCGACAGCTCCCGAGGGAGAAAATCATCTATTTCGGCGATACGGCGAGAGCTCCGTACGGACCCCGTTCGACTGAGGAAGTGAAATTGTTCACTGAACAAATCGTGGACTACTTAATTCAATTTAATCCTAAAATGATCGTTATTGCCTGCAATACAGCAACAGCGGCAGCTCTTGATTATATCTCCGCCAAGGTAGCCATTCCTGTGATCGGAGTCATTCACCCCGGTGCCCGCGCAGCCATCAGCGCATCCAAGAATGGCCGGGTCGGCGTCATCGGCACCATCGGTACGATCAAAAGCGGAGCGTACACGGCGGCGCTGAAGCAGCTGTCACCGTTCGTCCAGGTGGTCAGCCAGGCCTGCCCGGCGCTTGTTCCCTTTGTAGAACAGGGATTATTCCGCTCGGAGGAGAGTCACCTTGCCGTAGCAGAGTCACTGAACGGCATCAAATACGAGCCGATTGATACTCTGATTCTGGGCTGTACCCATTATCCGTTCCTGGTCGAGCCGATTGGTAAAGTGATGGGGCCGGGAGTCAAGCTGATCAGCTCGGCAGACGAGACTGCGCGGGAGATCAGCACTATTCTGTATGACAAAGGCCAGCTGGCGCGCGGAGATGAAAGCCCGATCCACCAATTCTTCTGCAGCGGCGATGCTGAGATGTTCCAGCGGATCGCCCGGGACTGGCTTGGCGAGCAGATTAGCCGTACCCCTGTAGTATGGCAGGTATCCTCGATGTAGGCTGGGATGCTCTCAGTGGTGAATTGAATAGGGACAAACCCTCAGGCATCACGGGGGCGGATGTTACAAGCCGGGAGCGGGATTCCCGGCTTTTTGTATGTTCAAATCTTTCATGACATGGAGCTGCTGCTCATATACTAGGCTAGGGCTGAGTCCCGCCTGTATTCGCGGAGATATCCGGACAGGCTGGAGGGGACGGCGGCTCAAGAGGGCCGGGAGGATGAGACATATGCAGCAATATATTGCCCGCAGGGGAGATACCGTAAGCCGTATAGCCGCAAGACACGGACTGACACCGGAGCATGTCATTCAAGGGAATCCATGGGCTGGAAGCCAGCCTTATTTATATCCGGGGCAGGTGCTGTTCCTGCCCTCTGCTCCGCGAAAGCGTTATGCGGTGCAGGAAGGGGACGATGCATACAGCATCGCTTCCCTGTTCGGTGTGGGAATTGACGAACTGGAAATGCTGAATCCGGGAGTAAGCTCGGGGCGTATATGCCTGCCGGGCAAGGTGCTTGTAATACCAGCTGCAGTCCGCCGTGAGGAAGTCTATCTGCGCGGTGAATACGGGCCGGCTGACCTGGAGGCGGATACCGCCAGGCTGGCGGGCAAATATCCCTTTGTCAGCACAGAAGCCATCGGCACCAGCGTGCTCGGCAAGCCGATCATTCTGCTGCGGATCGGCAGCGGCTCACGGCATCTGCATGTGAATGGCGCGCTGCATGCCAATGAATGGCTGACCGCGCCTTCGCTGATGCGCTTCATTGAAGAATACGCAGCAGCCTTTGCTTCAGGCAGCGCGTGGCATGGCCATCAGCCGGCGGAATGGCACCGGGATTGGACGCTATGGGCGGTGCCGATGGCGAATCCCGATGGCGTTGAGCTGGTGCAGGAAGGTGCGATGCCGGATCATCCTTATTATGCCGCGCTGACGAAATGGAACAGCGGCAGGCGAAGCTTCCGCCACTGGAAGGCCAACATCCGCGGTGTGGATCTTGGCGATCAGTTCCCCGCCCACTGGGAAGAGGAGCGCGACCGGCGGCAGGTTCCCGGTCCGGCTCCGCGGGATTACAGCGGGCATGCACCGCTCTGTGAGCCGGAGGCAGCGGCGCTGGCTGCTCTGGCCGAGCGGATTCCCGGCGATGCGGCCGTATCCCTGCACAGCCAGGGTGCAGAGATTTACTGGAACTACCGGGGCTACGAGCCGCCGGAGAGTAAGCGGTGGGCAGCAGGGCTTGCGGCGGTGAGCGGCTACCGGGCCGTCGAGCTGACCGGCAGCGATGCCGGATACAAGGACTGGTTCATCCAGCGCTTCCGCAAGCCGGGATTCACGGTAGAGCTGGGCATAGGCAAGAATCCGCTGCCTGCGGCTGATTTTGAGGATATGGCCCTGGAGACCGGACTCATACTCGGGGCGATACTCTCAAATTTGAAATAATAATGAAACAATGTCTGCAAATTTGCGTAAGATAGCAGCAAAGGGCACGGCCGCAATCCTCCCTATCGATCCTCCGCGGCTGTATCCTTTTTCTATTGTATTGCCAGTTGGAGACAAATCTGGTCCATGGACCCGTATAATTGGCGCAATAATAAGCGCAATAATAAACGCACAAAGATATCGTTCCTTAAAGAGCGGGTGGGCTGGCCCCCGACGCTTAAGGGGCGGTTTCTTTTTGTATTCGCTGGAGAGTGGGCTGGGTGAGTAAATGAGTAGCTAAACTCCCCTGATTCCGCCGGAAGTGGATTAGATGGACGAATGAGTTAGACTAATTATTCCGGAGACAGCCGGTTGGTTAGTGGCTTGCCAAAATTGGTTACTGGTGATGCAGGAGCGATTGCTCTAATGAAGAGACGCGGACTGAGAAGCGCTTATTTCACGAAAAAACCTAATAATGAGGCTGAAGCGGACTGAGATTCCGTTAATTTGGTCATTCGGGCTTAAGATGGGGGATATTCTGACACTTAACGGAATCTGAGTCCGTTTGACAGGCGATTTCGCCTGATTCCATCATTTAGCGGAATCTCAGTCCTCATCACTAGCTGAACCGGACTGAGATTCCGCTAGTAAACGCAAATACTATGCACGCACGCAGAGCATACATACGTCCATTCCTCCACATACCCACACCCACACACAAAATGCCAATGTTACTCCACGGCCTACACCAACTCGAACTCCGGCTCCACTTCGAACCCGAACCCGAACCCCAACCCCAACCCCAACCCCAACCCCAACCCGAACCCCAACCCCAACCCCATGAGTCTCCCGCCTACGCATTTTATAGTCAAAATAATGCACATCAAGGCGTATGAAAGCTATACCGTACTCGCAAATGTCTCTTGCTAAAATTAGTGTATAGAAGAGTGGCGGACGGCTCCACGGAAAGAGGGCCGGCCGCCGGGAAAGTGAGGGCCACATGGAGAACGATACGTATACGCTGAAAAGTAAACAGATCCCGCTCAATTCCTCCTACGATGTCATTGTAGTCGGAGGCGGACCTGCGGGCTGCACTGCCGCAGCTGCGGCGGCAAGAGAAGGGGCGCGGACGCTGCTGGTCGAAGCAACCGGGAGCCTGGGCGGAATGGGAACCTCCGGCCTGGTGCCGGCCTGGTGCCCATTCTCGGATAAAGAGAAGATGGTCTACCGTGGTCTCGCGGCCAAGGTATTCAATACCCTAAAGTCGCAAATGCCGCATGTCCGGGAGGAGGCGATGGACTGGGTGCCGATTGAGCCGGAGAAGCTCAAGGTGGTCTATGACGATCTCGTAACAGAGTCGGGGGCACATATCCTGTTCCTGACCTCGCTCGCGGATGTGGAGAGAGACGATAGCGGCAACATCACCACCCTCCTCCTCCTGAACAAAGGCGGCCTGCAGGCCTTCCGCGCAGCCGTCTATGTCGATTGCACAGGGGATGGCGATGTCGCTGCCTGGGCGGGGGCCGAGTACCAGCAAGGGGACGAAGAGACCGGCGAGCTTCAGCCCGCCACCCATTGCTTCATCCTCGGCAACGTGGATGACTATGCGTATCTGAACGGGCCGAAGCTGCATGCGGAGAACCCGCACAGCCCGATCCATGAGGTGGTCCGGTCAGGGGAATACCCGGCCATTCCGGATACGCATCTGTGCAACAATATGGTAGCTCCGCGTGCCGTAGGCTTCAATGCCGGACATCTCTGGGGAGTCGATAACACGAATCCCTTCTCTGTATCCGGGGCGCTGGTAGAAGGACGCAAGATGGCAGGTGCCTACAGGGACATGCTCGCCGCTGTCCACCCCGCGGCCTTCGGCAATGCGGTGGTCATGAACACGGGCACGCTGATCGGAACGCGGGAGTCCCGGCGGATTACCGGCGATTATGTCCTGACGGCGGAGGACTACATCTCACGCAGAAGCTTTGACGATGAAATCTGCCGCAACAGCTACTTCATTGATGTACACGGCACGCAGAAGGAGGAGCAGCAGAACGGCACCGGGTCCAGCCAATCCATCACGCTCTACGGTCCGGGCGAATCGCACGGCATTCCATACCGTTGCCTTACGCCGCGCGGACTGCGCAATGTACTGGTCGCCGGCCGTTCCATCTCCTGCGACCGCAGGGTGCTCGGCAGTGTCCGGGTGATGCCGGTCTGCCTGGCGATGGGTGAAGCAGCCGGACTCGCTGCAGCACTGGCTGCCGCTCAGACCGGCGGCGATGTCCACGCCATCGACACCGCCCGACTGCGCACCCGGCTCCGCGAAGAAGGCGGCTATTTGCCGGACATTCAAGCTGAAACTGCAGGGGAGAGAATGCAATGAGTGAATCTGCTGTTACCCGTAAGACAGCCGGGGCTGAGCCCAAAACGTACTGGACTCGCAAAAGAAGGGAGCAGCTGGCCGGATGGCTTTTTATCGCTCCCGAAGTGATCGGTATGCTGGTCATCGCCGTGTTCCCGCTGCTGTTCAGCCTTTTCCTCAGCTTGACGGAGTGGAATCTGGTTGGAGGCTTGTCCGCCATTCACTTTGTAGGGCTGGACAACTTCGTCGAACTGTTTAGAGATAACCGCTTCCTGCTGGCACTGAAGAATAACGTGCTGTTTACGATCGGCACGGTGCCGGTCACGATGCTGCTGGGGGTGGTGCTCTCGGCGCTGATCCATAAGAAGCTGTATGCCAAAACCTTTTTCAAAGTAGCCTTCTTCGTGCCCTACATTTGTTCAACCGTCGCGATTGCCGCCGTCTGGCAGGCGCTTTATCACCCGTCCAAAGGACCGATCAACCAGATTCTGATGCAGATCGGATGGTCCGAGCCGCCTCGCTGGCTGGTCGATACCAGCTTCTCGCTGATCGCCATTATGATTATTTACGTCTGGCAGCTGCTGGGCTATCAAATCATCATCTTCCTGGCCGGCATGACGAATATTCCGGAAGAACTGTATGAAGCCGCAACGATTGACGGTGCGAGCGGGATCGGACAGTTCCGGCGGATTACGCTGCCGCTGCTGGGTCCGACTACTTTTTTCCTGGCGATCACCAGTACGATTTCGTCCTTCAAAATCTTCGACATGATCAAGTTCCTGACGGACGGCGGTCCCAACTATTCCAGTACGGTCATCGTGTACCAGATTTATGAGGAAGGGTTCGAGCGCTTCAAAATGGGCTACGCCTCGGCAATGTCCTGGGTGCTGTTCCTCATCATCATGCTGGTTACGTCGATTACCTGGATGACACAGAACCGCAAAGTCCATTATTAGTCTACGGCGAAAGGAACTAAAGGCAATGACAAACAGAAAATTAAAACCCGGCAATCTGATCTTTACCGCCCTGTTCGCCCTGCTCTCGGTATTTTTTCTGATGCCGCTGGTCTGGATGCTGTCCGCCGCCTCCAAGACAGAGAAGGAGGTATGGACCTTCCCGATTCAATGGATTCCGACGGACTGGAATCTGATCGCTAACTTTAAGGCAGTATGGATGGGCGACGTTGCGTTTGGACTATTTTATATGAATTCGCTTAAAATTGCCCTAATCTCTACGATTGCCACAATTGTGATTTCAGCCATGGCCGGTTATGCGCTCAGCAAGCTTGATTTCAAGGGCAGAACTCTGATCTTCACCCTGATGCTGGCCTTCATGATGATCCCGGAGCAGGCGACACTCGTTCCACGCTATATTATGATCAAGGAGCTGGGACTCTACGATTCGCATGCAGCGCTCATCCTGATGGGGATGTTCTCCAGTTACTTCACCTTCCTGCTGCGCCAGTTCATGATCGGTATTCATAATGATATGCTGGAAGCTGCCGAGCTCGACGGTGCCGGATTCTTCCGGATCTTCTGGAGTGTTGTTCTTCCGCTAAGCCGGCCGATCTTGGCTACGGTAGGGATTATCAAGTTCATCTGGACGTGGAATGATTACCAGGGACCGCTGATTATGCTGAATTCGACCAAGCTGTATACTATACCGCTGGGGATGCAATTCTTCAAGGAAGAGTTCGGTACACAAATCTCCGTCATGATGATGGCTTCCGTAGCTGCAATTCTGCCGCTGCTTATCTTGTTCCTGGCGCTGCAAAAGCAAGTCATTGACGGCATTGCCATCGGCGGAGTCAAGGGTTAAAGTAATGTATCCGGGTAGATAAAGCTGCCCGGACCGGAAGGTCAAAAAAGTGTACGCGCACACCGCAAAGCTGTACACGGTGTGCGCGGGCCTTAGATTGTATAATGAGCCTGCAGACAACAAATCAAGGGGGAATTGCTTTGAAAAAACTATCTTTAGTATTAGCAAGTATGATTCTTATGCTCTCCGTTACCGCATGCGGCGGGAACGGCAACAGCAGTAATTCGGCCGCCACCGCTGCGCCGGCTTCGGCTGATCCGGCTGCCGGAAGCAGCAGTACAGACCAGCCCGCAGGCAAGGCGAAGATCAAATTCTACACGTTCAAGGCCGATAAACCGGAAGAACCGATCTACCAGGCCGTTCAGGCGTATAACGAATCCCAGGATAAAGTGGAAGTTGAATATGAATCACTGGTGCAGAATAGCGACAGTACTGATTTCATGAAGAAGCTGGATATTCTCGTAGCCGGCGGAGAAGTGGTCGATGTATTCATGACCGGGAATGAGGATGAACTGCTGGAGCGTGCTTCACGCGGTGTTGTGGAACCGCTTAACTCCTTCTTTGAGCAGGAGAGCATTACACCGGAGGATGAATATTCCAAGCTGCTGAAGCTGGATGACAAGGTATACGGCATTCTGCCGAGCTCCACCCAGTGGCTGACGGTCTTTAACAAGGATCACCTAGAAGCAGCCGGGCTGTCCCTGCCTGAGATGGGCTGGACCTGGGATGATTTCCGTGAGTATGCCAAGAAGCTGACGACACCCGAGCATTTCGGAACGTACTTCCACACTTGGGGAGAATATCCGAACATTATCGCTTACACCGAGAAGCCGCATCCTCAGCTGAGCGCAGATCTGAAGCCGATTTTCGATGATCCGTCCTTCGAGTACTTCTTCAATCTCCGCCGCACTATGGAGAAGGAAGATAAGAGCGTTGAACCGTATGCCGATGTGCTTGCTTCGAACTATCATGTGCTGCAGCAGTTTTTTGCCGGAAATGCCAGTATGCTCGCTGTACCAAGCTATGCTGTCCGGGCGGCGCTGAATCTGGAGAAATTCCCGCATGAGTTCCAGACGATGTACGCTCCGTTGCCGCGCTCCGTGGATACGGAAGAGCTGGGCATGACGAATATTTCCGGCGGCGGGCTCGCGATGGGCGCGAAGTCGGAGAACAAGGAAGCTGCATATGATTTCATCCGCTGGATGTCCAAGGAATCCTATACATTCACGAAAGAAATTCCAGCCTTCAAGGGTGTAGACGGAACGGAATTAATCAACGGCTTCTTTGGAGAAAATACAGATTTAATCGATACCGCATCGCTGTCCAAGACCCTGTTTGATCCGAATATTCAAATGCCGGATACCTTCAGCGTCCCTTACGGGAGTGAGCTGAAAGCGATTGTGGAGAATGGCTTCGCCAGCTTTATGCTGGATAACCGCAGTTTCGATGAGGTCAAGACTGAAATGACAGCCGAAGTGGAGAAGGTAGTTCAGGCCAACCAGAAATAATGAATGAAGCTAAAGGCGGCAGCGATTATGGATTATAATAGGGACGTTGAATTTACATTACAGTACAAGGTGGATACATTATGAAATGGTTAAGCCGTTTTTCTTTCCATCGCAGACTGCAGTTCACGTTCCTGATCCTGATCCTGCTGCCTTTTATTGTCGTTACCTTCTGGTCGTACACCTCCGTGAGAGAGAATGTGAGTGATAAAATCTCGCGTTCAGGCGAGGAGACGCTGAAGGTTATCGGGAGTCAAATTGAAAAAACCGTAGACAGCATCTCGTTTGTCTCGGTCTATTTCTCTGAGGCTTATGATCCGGCCGTGCTGGAGAGTCTGCGCTATTTAAAAAACACCGGGAACTTCGGGAACTACGGAGTGTATACCCACTACAATAAACTCAAGACCACGGCCAATATATTGTCCGTTCAGTCGCTGGATGCCGATCTGCAGATTATGCTGGTTAACCGGGAGAACCGGATTCTGATCGGCAACCAGAATATTCCCGTCTTTTCGGGCCTGCCGGAGCAGCTTCTGCAGGAGAGCAGCAAGCTGAATGAGCAGGAGAAGATCTCACTGCAATGGTTCCCCTACGGCGGTGACCCATCGGCACCGGACTATTACTACGCTGTACGCTTCATTACCGATCCGCTGAATCAGGAGAAGCTGGCGACGCTGTACGTGGGTATTCCAAGCCATTATTTTCATACCCTGCTGGATACGGGCAATAGCGCGAATATTCTCTCCCTGGCCGATGGTCTTGGCAGAAGTATCGCGGTCACGGGCGGAGCGGATACCCCGAAGGAGAGTCAGATGCTGGTCAGTGAGGTCCGTATTCCAAAAGTGGGCTGGCTGCTCACCAGCAAGACGCCGCGCAGCTCTATCGACAGCCATATCAACCGCGAGTTTCTGGTTTCAATTTCGATCGTTGGTTTGTTCTTCCTGGCGTTTCTGATCCTGTCCATGCTGTGGGCCGGGTATATCAATAAGCCGATCAGTCTGTTGCGGGCAAGTGTCAAGCAGTATGTCGGCGGCAACCGCGCTGTGCGGATTCCGGTCCGGGGCAAGGATGAAGTTGCGGTGCTGTCATCAGCCTTCAACCAGATGCTGGATGATATGAATCAGCTGCTGCAGCAGGTCGAGAGTGAACAGGAGGAGAAACGGCTGCTGGAGCTTCAGGCCTTGGCAGCGCAGATCCGGCCCCATTTTCTGCTGAATACGCTCAATTCCATCAAGGTGGATCTGCTGCTCTCCGGGGACCAGCCCCATGGTGCGATGATCGATGCGCTGATGAAGCTGCTGCGCGTATATGTTCATGTAGATAAGCCGCTGGAGCTGGCGGAGGAGTGCAAGGTGCTGGGCAGCTATGTGCAGGTGATGCAGATCCGTAACCGGCTGGATATCGCTTTTGAATGCGTGCTGGATGAGAAGGTGGGCGAGGTTATGCTGCCAAGACTGCTGCTGCAGCCCATTGTCGAGAATGCCATCAGCCACGGCTTCTCTGCACGTCCGGCGAAGCCGGCGATCCTGCTCGAGGCAGCGTTTGAAGACGATATGCTTAAGATCAGCATCAGCGATAACGGCCGGGGGATGGCGGAGGATAAGCTCCAGCGTCTGAACCGGCGGCTGCAAGGAAATGAAGACACGGCCCTGTGGCCGGAAAAAGGGGTCGGACTCGTGAACACGGCACGCCGGCTGCAGGTGCTGTACGGATACCGCGCGCGGCTGAGCGCGCAGGCAAGAACAGATGATGATGGCATGACTTTTACCCTATATATCCCCATAACCAGTGAGAAGGAGGCGGTTCCCCTTGATGACCCTGATGCTGATTGATGATGATGTCCCGATGCTGGAATATGTAGAATATCTGCTCGGGTCACTGGGACTGGAGCTGCAGCTGGTGGCTTCGGCCTTCAGCAGTGAGGATGCGCTGGAACAGTTCCATGCGGCTTTGCCGGATGTCGTCATTATCGACATCGGCCTGCCGGGTATGGACGGGCTGGAGCTGGCGGACGCCTTCCGTATTACGAAGCCGGAGGTGCGCCTGATCTTCCTGACCTGCTATGAGGATTTCCATTACTCGAAGCGGGCCATCCAGCTGGAGGCGGATGATTATCTCATTAAGGATGAATTATCGCCTGAGCAGCTGAAGAGCAGCCTCAGCAAAGCGATGAGCCGTTTCAAGAGCCGCGAAGAGCTGCTGGAGCGTTATTCCTTCCGCCAGGCGATCGAGCGCAATAAGGAAGTGCTGAAGCAGAGCTTCCTCAAGCAGCTGCTGTCCGGTGCGGCAGACCAGGAGAATACGCTGGAATTCGGACAGCGCCTGGGGATCTCCTGGAAGCATCCTTATTTGCGCCACGGGTTTATCCATATGGATGCCGCCTCTGTAACCGAGCGTTACCGGTACAAGGATATTCCGCTGATTCATTTTGCCGTGAACAATATAGCGCTGGAGCTGTCCGCCGGAGAAGCTTCCATTACACCGATTATGAGCAGGGACGCTGACATTTATCTGGTCTGGAATGTAGCTGACCCCGGCAGCCCGGGGACGGGGCTGACTGATTTTATGCAATCCGTGCTGGACAAGGTAGAGCAGTACCTCAAGATTACCCTGCGGGGGTTCTATTCCGGGGCTTCCGTGCCGCTGCGGAACTTCGACTCGCTGTATAAGACGCTTATGGACAGCCGCGATTACAACTTCTATCATGCGGTTACGCCTATTGCCGCCCTTGAAGAACAGGCGGATTTCGGGCAGACGGCCGAATGGCGCGGAGATAAGGAACGCGGGATGCTGTCGCTGGCGCTGGAGGAGGGGCATGCCGCCTGGATTGATCTGGCTGTCAATCAATGGACACAGCAGGCAACAGCAGATAGGCTGCTGCCCCGGCTGGTGAAGGAAGCCTGCGGCAATTTCGTTCGCCAGATGGCCTTTGAAGCCGGAGGACTTGCCGAGGAGGACTTCTTCACCCAGCTGGAGCAGACGGTTCATATCCAGGAGGCGGCCCGCCTGACCAAGCGGGAGCTGCGGAATCTGTGGAGACAGCATACGCTGGCACCCGTGGCGGCGCAGGAGAAGGATATCCGGCTGCAGGAGGTGGACCGTTTCCTGGAGGAGCATGTGGACCAGATGGTGACCTCGACCGATATGGCGGAGCATCTGCATTTGAATGCCAGCTACTTCTCCCGCTATTTCAAGAAGCTGTCCGGCATCAATTTCACCGATTACGTCAATCAGTACAAAATGAATATGGCGATCACAATGCTGGCGCGCCCGCATGAGACGGTGGAGAATGTAGCCTACACGCTGGGCTTCTCCGACCGGGCGTATTTCTCCAAAGTGTTCAAGAAATACAGCGGGAGAAATCCCAGTGAATACAAAGCCGGGCCGGTAGAAGAGGGTACGGGTGAGGAACGAGCAGACTAGGCTAGGGAATGAACAACATCCCCATTGGAATCAATTCAACTTCAATCTATATAGGCTTGTATTAAGGAGGAATTGTAATGAGTGAAACTACGTTTAGATTACCTGCGGAAGTAATCACCGTTTCGCAAGAAGTGGATGTGCTGGTTGCAGGCGGCGGGCCTGCGGGCGTGGCGGCTGCGATTTCCGCCGCCAGAAGCGGAGCACGGACGCTGCTGATTGAGCAGCGCGGTTTCCTGGGCGGCATGGGCACCGTTGCCCTGGTGCCGGCCTTCTGTCCTTACAGTGACGGGGAGAAGGCTGTTGTCCGCGGCATCGGTCTTGAGCTGCTGGAACAGATGAAAGCGGAATGTGAGCCGGAATTCCGCGAACGCTTCGGCGCCGAGCTGGACTGGGTGCCTATCGATCCGGAGGTGCTTAAGCGCGTATACGACGATGCTGTGGCAGAGAGCGGAGCCGGGGTGCTGCTGCATACCATTGCCAGTCAGACTGTGATGGACGAGACCGGACGCAAGGTCCAGGGTGTAGTTATCGTCAATAAATCCGGCCGGAGCCTCATCAAGGCGAAGACAGTGATCGATGCGACAGGCGATGCTGATCTGGCTGCCCTGGCAGGAGCGCCGTTCCATAAAGGCGGGGAAGCGGGTGAGCTTCAGGCGGCGACGATGTGTTATCTGCTGGCTAATGTGGACCGAAAGCGCTTCCTGAAATATTTGAATGAAAGCGGCGATACCGATCAGATTCATCGGGCGGTGCAGCAGGCCCAAGCGGACGGGAAGCTGCCGCAGGGCCGGGATTCGGTCTCTGGCCTGTCCTGGGTTGCCGATTACCTGGTCGGCGTCAACTTCGGCCATGTCTTCGGCATCGACGGCTCCAGAGCGGAGGATTTGACCCGGGGGGCTGTGGAAGGCCGTAAGCTGGTCCTCCGACAGCTGGAATTCTTCCGGGCGTACGTGCCCGGCTTTGAACATGCCCACCTCGTGTCCACCGGTGAGCAGATCGGCATCCGCGAGACGCGGCGGATTGTGGGCGATTATGTTCTCACACAGGATGATTTCATGAATATGGTGTCCTTCCCGGATGATATTGCCCGCAATAGCTATTTCATCGATATCCATATGGCGCGCAGCAGCGGAGCCATGCATATTCACCATCTGCCGCCCGGCGAATCCCACGGCGTTCCCTACCGATGCATGCTGCCGGTTGGTCTAGATAATGTGTGGGTGGCAGGACGCGCAGCCTCCTCGGACCGCGTAGTGCAAGGCTCGCTGCGTGTGATGCCCAACTGCTTCGCGATGGGGCAGGCGGCGGGAATGGCGGCAGCGATGGCTGCCGGAACGGACAGCCAGAGCCGGAAGGTAGATATCACCGCACTTCAGCGCGGGCTGGTTCAGCAGGGGGCCTGGCTTGGTGAAGCTTTGGCTGCGTTATAACTAATTGCGGGAGAGTGATTAACATGTCAAGTAACCAAGTGAAACCTAGTTCAAGGCAAAGCAGGCCGGGCAGGCTCACCCTGCTGGGCATGATCGTATTTTTACTGTTCAGTCTCCTATCCGGCTTGTCAGGTCCAGTTGCAGAGGCCGCAGGGACGACGTATTACGTCGATTCTGCCCTGGGCAGCGACAATAGCTCCGGTACCAGTGAAACGGCAGCCTGGAAGACGCTGGGCAAAGTGAACAGCACTACCTTCAGCCCGGGTGACCGGATTCTTTTGAAGGCAGGCGGCGTGTGGACTGATCAGTATCTTGATCTGCAGGGCTCAGGCTCTGAGGGGAACCCGATCATAGTAGACCGCTACGGCAGCGGAGCCAAGCCGCTGATACATTTCGGCAACACCGCCGTGGGCGGTGAAGGCTTCGGGGTCAGATTACGCAATGTCTCCTACTGGGAGATCAATAATCTGGAGATTACAAGCGGACAGCAGCCCACGGATATGCGGAGAAACGGTGTGCTGGTTGTGGGCGAAGGAGCAGGGGCGGGGAACTTCCGGCATATTTATATCCGCAATCTCGACATCCACGATATCTTTGGTACGGACCGCAGAACGGGCGGAATTAATGTACATGCCCGGGGAACCAATACCGCAACCGAGAGCACCTGGGATGATATTCTGATCGAGAATAACACAGTTATCAACGTGGCGGATACAGGGATACAGACGATGACGGATGCTTTTTTCAATAGTGCATGGACTCATAAGTTCGATGCCTTCCGGGGTGTGGTGATCCGGGGCAATGTGGTGGAGAAGATCCACCGGGACGGCATCCTGGTCAGAGCCAGCGCCTCGCCGCTGATCGAATACAACAACACGAAATCCATTGGAGAAGCCTGCGAGGTCAATACATCCATTGTCAATTACCTTGAGGATATCACTGTCGTTGCGGCACAGTGGGCTTATTATACCAAAGGTGCTATTTTCCAGTACAACGAGGCCTCCGATACCCGGATGCTGGGCGGAGACGGCCAGCCGTGGGACTTCGACATTGAGGTGCACGATAGTATCTACCAGTATAACTATAGCTATAACAACGAGGGCGGCACACTGCTGGTCATGAACAACACGAATAATAATATCTTCCGCTACAATATCAGCCAGAATGATAAGGATGCGAACGGGGTGTTCCATCTGGTGAACGGCGGCGGCAATCTGTACGTCTACAACAATATCATCTACCGTTCGGGAACGCAGAACAAGGCGCTGACCCATGCGAGCAATACAGGAATGGCCTATTACACGAATAATATCTTTTATAATGCTGCCAGCGGTCAATACACGAACAGTCCAAGAATGACGTATGATCACAACAGCTTCTACGGGCTGAATTCGGGTGTTCCCAGCGATCCTAACAAAATCACCGGCAATCCCGGCTTCGTCAGTCCAGGCACGGCCACAGGACTCGCTTCGGCAGACGGTTATAAGCTGACGCAGACCTCTCCGCTGATCAATGCCGGGGCGGTGGTTGCAGGCAACGGGGGTCTCGATTACTTCGGAAACACATTGTATAACGGTGTGCCGGATATCGGTGTATTCGAGTTCCAGGGTACAATCACACCGCCGGTTAAGCTGCTTCAGGATGATTTCGAGGATAACAATTACAGCGGCTGGACGACTCCAGCCGGGGCATGGAGCGTAGCGGATGACGGTACGAAAGCTTTGACGCAGACATCGTCATCAGGGGAAGCGCTAGCCTATACAGGCGATGCCTCCTGGAGGAACTACACGTACTCGGCCAAAATTAAGCTGCTGAATGCCTTCGGCAACGCTGGATTGCTGTTCCGGTATGCGGATGCGTCGAATTATTACATGTTCAGACTGAATGATTCAGGCGACAAAGCGGAGTTGTTCAAAAAAACAGCCGGAACACTCACGATGGTAAGCAGTGCCGATGTTGCTGTTACGCCCGGACAGTGGACGGAGCTGAAGGTGACGGTCAGCGGCATTACGGTTACGGCTTTTGCCGGCGGTACCCAGCTGATCCAGTGGACCGATACGGCGGCGCAGCCGGCCGGAGGGGAAATTGGGATTCGGATGCATTCCAGCACTGCCCGGATCGACGATGTTAAGGTTACGGAATAAAGGTTAGCGGGATTGATGATCCGGTCAAATTTTAGTTAAAAATGAAACGATTTCTGCAAATTTGCGTAAGATAACAGCAAAGGGTATGGCCGCAATCCTTTCAACAGGTGCTTGGCGGCTGTGCCCTTTTCTAATGACATAAGCAAATGAAGCAGGGAGGACTACTCAATGAAATTCAGAAAACTGTTGTCGCTCAAACAATGGTCTCATATATTCCGCAGCTCCTGGCAATATATCATTTCACCGGACGTCGCGATGGGAGACAAGCTGCTGTTCACCATTCCTGCGCTGCTGTACTGGGTGCTGCCTGATTTCATGCCGTTTATACCCATTGATGACATCGGGGTGACGATGCTGCTGATGGGCTGGTTCGTCTCGCGGATGGACCGCAAATACCCGGCGCTGAAGAGCCTAAGATGACGGTTTTACGACACTTTTAAATGCTCTATCTGATGTATTTCAGCAATATGGTTGCTTTTACATTCTATATTCCTTAAAATGAATTATTGAGTATTTAAACTATAGATGCCCGGGAGATGGAATCGAATGAACGTCAAAATTACCCGCAATGCGGCTAAAGTGATAAAGAAAACTATGGAGCTTGAAGGCAACAGCGAGCTTAAACTGCGCGTAGCGATTACGCATTCCCACGGTGACCATGCCCATTACGGCCTGGATCTGGACACGCCTAAGGAGAACGACGTAGTCATCTCCACTGACAAAGAAATCGATGTTATTCTTGATCCGAACCAGCCGCTGCTGGATGGTGTGAAGATTGATTATCTCTACTTCCCTGAGGAAGGCTTCGTTATTACTAATCCGTCTAAAGGAAATCATGGCGATCACTAATTGATCCGCCCGTATTTTACGGACATAAAGAAGGGTTGCTTCATGGCTAACGATATAAGAATATGTGACGAGTGCAATCATATCAAAATGAAAAGCATCGTGCCCAAGCTGCTGAAGATGGCGCCTGACGCCGAGATCAAAACAGGCTGTATCTCCTACTGCGGACCTTGCGGCAAACGCCCGTTTGTCTATATCAACGGCCGTTACATCAGCGCTCCGACAGAAGATGAGGTGCTGGCCAAAGCGGAAGCTTTCGTCAAGCAGCCGGCAGTGAAGAAATAGATCAGCTCTGGTAGTGATAGAACACAAGAACAGCCTCTGCATAAGTTTGCGGGGGTTGTTTTGTTGTGCGAACTGTATGCGGACAAACGAATACATTGGTCTGATGCGGATAATTTCTATATTGACATTTTTGTATTGTGTTTCCAGACTAAAGGGACACACTATTTATAGATACAAGCATGCCCCGTCTCTCTTCCATTCGGAAGGAGGCGGGGTTTTGTGTAAATATAAGAATTTATATGCTGCGCATGACAACTTATCCTTCTATTTCTCGCTGAAACGCACCGTCGTTTCAAGGACGGCGTAGCCGTTTCTACTTGATTTAAATTCAAATTTTATTGCAGAATGAGGGGATGAATATGAGCTTTACGACGGAAGATGATCAATGGTTGAGCGATCATCTTAAACGAAGAAAGGGGGAGCGGCTTGATGCGCTAAAGCGGGGGCATGGCTATGGTAACCGCTTGTTTGTCGAGCAGGTTTGGTGGACGCTAGCCGGACATTTTCAGGGACTGCATCCGGAATATGAAGTTAAAGCCTGGCGCGGCAGATCCTACTTTGTCGATAAACTGTGGGAGATCGGATCTTCGCGTATTGCTTTTGAGATTATGGATTTTGGCTCACATGGCACGGATCGGAGTAAATATCAGGATGTATCTGAACCGGGGGCTTTTCCTGCAGTCACAGGAATGTATGGTACTATATATCGCTGGATGAGATGAAAGAAAATCCGTCTTTCATCCTTTCCGCGCTGCGGAACCTTCTGTTTCCTTATTTGTCGGCAGGAACTACAAATAAGGAAACAGAGAAATCCTATTCTAAAATTGAACGAGATTTGATGCGGTCAGCCATCCGTCACCATCTTGTTCTTCGTCCGGGTGATGCAGCGAGAGAGCTTAAAATACATACCACTACAGTCATTAAATACAGCCGCATGCTGGTGGAAAAGGGGGAATTTCGCCCTGTAGCAAGCGGAGGATCTCAGCGAATTATGTACTATGAGTATATAGGGTCGCTCCAAAGTCCAGATCTGGTATAAAGACTAATACGACCCGCGAATGTATGCGAAAAACCGACCACATTCGGAGCAATTGTGTTCGGTTTTTCGATTACATTTGGCTTACGTGGCTTACCCAGTCCAATTGTGTTCGGTTTTTCGATTACATTCGGCTTAAGCGGCGTACCCAGTCCAATTGTGTTCGGTTTTTCGATTACATTCAGCTTAAGCGGCGTACCCAGTCCAATTGTGTTCGGTTTTTCGATTACATTTGGCCTACGCTGTGCACCCAGTCCAATTGTGTTCGGTTTTTCGATTACATTTGGCCTACGCGGTGCACCCTTTCCAATTGTGTTCGGTTTTTCGATTACATTTGGCTTACGTGGCTTACCCAGTCCAATTGTGTTCGGTTTTCCGTTAAAATATGTTAAATAAATGAAAAGACGATGTTCTGTTTTTTAGCCACGCTGCTCATTTTCATGCTGGAGTTGTGCCTTGGAAGACATGTTTGTTTTCGCATACATCTGGCCCGGTTACCTTCGCGACAGCCCAATGTGTTCGGTTTTCCGCATACATTGGGCCCGCTTTCCTTCGCGGTAGCCTAATGTGTTCGGTTTTTCGCATACATTGGGCCCGGTTACCTTCGTGGTAGCCCAATGTATTCGGTTTTTCGCATACATCTGGCCGGGTTACCTTCGTGGTAGCCCAATGCAGTATTTGGGGGCCGGGCCGGTTTCTTTGCTTCAGCGGTTGGTTTTAGCACAAACAAGCCTTAAGTCCGCAGCGCAGACCGGCTGCACGGAACTTAAGGCTTGTTATCTGATCGTTGTTAACCGCCACTCCTGCTAATTACGCGGAGGCAGCGGACCGAGGTATTGATAGTATTGGCATTCAATCCGGCCGTTGTAGAGCTTGCGGCGCTTGTCCGCTTTACGTCCGTAGTATTGCTCGAATTCCTTGTACGGGCTGATGGCGAAGAAGGACCAGGTCGGCAGGTAGAGCATCATCTCGCCGAATTGGCGGGTCAGCTTCTCCACTTCCTTATCATTACTGATCCGCTCCCCGTATGGAGGATTCGTGATAATACAGCCATATTCGCCTTCCGGGCGGGCCTTGGCGGCAGCGATATGCTTGAAGGTGATCTCACCAGAGAGCCCGGCGCTCTTGGCGGCGGCTTCGGCAATCTCAATCGCTGCCGGATCAATGTCGGTGCCGGTCAGCTGCAGCGGGTAGTCGTCACGAACAGCGTCGAAGGCTTCCTCGCGGGCTTCTTCCCACAGCCGCTGGGGAATCTCCGGCCAGTGCTCGGACGGGAAGGAGCGGCGCAGACCCGGCGCGATATTCCAGGCGATCATCGCGGCCTCGATCAGAATCGTGCCAGAACCACAGCATGGATCGTACAGCGGCCGGTGGCCGTTCCAGCGGCTGAGCTGGATCAGGGCCGCAGCCATGGTCTCCTTCAGCGGTGCTTCGGTGGCCTGGCGGCGGTAGCCGCGTTTGTGCAGCGCCGGTCCGGTGGTGTCCAGGGTGATCAGCGCGATGTCATTCAGCAGAATGACTTCAACCACATATCGCGGCCCGTTCTCAGGGAACCACTCGGTACGGTACGACAGCTTCAGCTTCTCGACAATCGCCTTCTTGACGATTCCCTGGCAGGCAGGAACACTCGTTAGCTGTGATTTATGGGAGCGGCCTTCTACCGGGAATTCGCCGTTCTCAGGAATCCAGTCCTCCCAATTAATCGCTTTGACGCCTTCGAATAGCTCATCGAAGGTTTTGGCGGGGAACTGGCCCATTTTGACCAATACACGGTCAGAGGTGCGCAGCCACAGATTGCAGCGGCAGATGTCGATGTAATCTCCGCTGAATAATACCCTTCCGTTCTCGACCGTGGTCTCATAACCCAGTTCGTTCAATTCACGCGCTACTACAGCCTCCAGCCCCATGGGGGCGGTGGCGATCAATTGTAATTTGCCCAAATGCTCTCAACTCCGTTTAACTTGTGGATAAATACGCAAAGCCAGTACAATAAGAGAAGCTTGCTCTCCATGTGAATGTGAACCATTAGAGCGTTCAGATATCAGTATAGGGTAATGAAGGGTTCTACACAATGCCCGTCCGTGCTACACAAAATGAAATTTAAAGGAGAATACATATGCAGAATCAGGAAGAATACAGCGAACAGCTATATACAGAGGATGATTTACTATTAAAAGTCAAACAGGCCATCGCAGCAAACGGAATGCCGGAGGTGTCCATCGCTCCAGGCTACGGCAGACTGCTGACGATGCTGGTTACCCTTTCCCGTGCCAGCCGGATACTTGAGATCGGTGCGCTGGGAGGCTACAGCGGAATCTGCCTGTGCCGCGGTTTCACGCAGCGCGGCAGCCTGACATCCCTGGAGCTTAAGGCTGACTATGCCAAGCTTGCCCATAGCCATCTGGAGCAGGCGGGCTTCGGGGACGCGGTAGAATACCAAATCGGCCCGGCGCTGGACAGCCTGATGCTGCTCGAAGCGCAGGGCCAAAAGTATGATTTCTTCTTCATCGACGCCGACAAGGAGAACTATCCGAATTATCTGGAATATGCGATTCGGCTCGCTTCACCGGGTGCAATCATTGCCGGGGACAACATCTTCCTGCGCGGCCGTACGCTCAATGCCGAGAAGAACGGACCGGCGGTTCAGGCGATGCGGCGCTTCAATGAGATGATTGCAGCCGATCCCCGCCTGAGCAGCACACTGCTGCCCGCCTATGACGGACTGGCCCTGGCGATGGTTAAGTAGCTAGTCCTCTCCAATCGGGGCTTGCCTTGTCTTAAGCTAACGGAACAACCGGGGTTCAGTCTTCTTGTACAGCTTGAGCCTTACCCAGACCGTATTAATCAGCAGGAACGCGCCGGAGATGATGAACAGCCCTTCGATCCCGATATATCCGGACAGGAAGCCGCCGATGACCGCGCCCAGCATATTGCCGAGTGCCAGTGTGCTGCTGTTGAAGCCGAAGGCCCGGCTCTCCTTGCCGTCAGGTGTGTAGGAACGGATCAGGGCGTTGACGCTGGGCAGCAGGCCGCCCATGAAGACGCCCATCAGGAAGCGGACGAGGATCAGCTGCCAGACGCTGGTCACGAAGGCCTGCGGGATCAGGAACAGCGCCGCGCCAATCAGCGCATAGGTCAGTATCCGGTGGGCGCCGACCTTGTCGCTGAGCTTGCCGAGCAGCGGAGAGGCCAGCATGTTCGAGATGCCGGTGACGGCACTGACCATGCCGGCCCAGAAGGCGATATTCACTGCGGAGCCGTGCAGCTTCTCCACATAGAGCGGCAGCAGCGACATCGGGCTGATCATGGCGAATTGCAGCAGGAACGTCACGCCGAACAGGGCAGGCAGCTGCGGCACCTTAGCCAGCTCCTTGAAGCCTTCGAGCACAGACACCTGCGGCACCTGCGCGGCTTCCACCCGGTCGAATTTCTCCTTGACCAGGAATAACGCCAGCAGGGAGGCAACGAACAAGAGCGCACCCACGACATAAAAGATCGGACGGAACCCAATCCAGTCCGCCAGCAAGCCGCCGATCAGCGGACCGAGAATCGTACCGGCTACAGCGCCGGACTGCATCAGTCCCATGGCGAAGCCCATACGCGGTTTCGGGGTGGTTCCCGAGACCAGCGCGATGGAGGCGGGGTTGAAGCCGGAGATGGTGCCGTTCAGCAGGCGGAGCAGCAGGAGCTGCATCGGGGATTGCGCGAAGCCCATCAGCACGATGACAATCGCCATACCGAAGCTGGAGCGCAGCAGCATGATTTTGCGGCCGTATTTGTCGGCAAGCTTGCCCCATAGGGGCTGAAAGATAAACGAGGTCAAGAAGTTTGCGGCAAAAATAAGTCCGGCCCACATCCCGATCGCGTGATCTCCGGTCACACCCAGGTCTTTAGCGAGATAAAGGGACAGAAAAGGGGTAATCATAGTCATGCCGGCATTCACCAGAAACTGGCCAAACCAAAGCACCATGAGGTTGACTTTCCAGGTCTCCCAATTCTTCAAAGTGCTTTCACTTCCTTTCAGGGGATTCAATGATAAATAGTTCACGAAAAATTGACATTATATCAGTATATCATAGTTTTTTAGCCGTGCAGTGCAACACTTGTCATAGTAATGTCATGGGATTGTCATTCCCTTAAGGGTGAAGCGGTTGTTACCCGCTGGCAAAAAGGGCATAATAATGTTATGTGTTTTCACAGTAACCTATCAAATCTTATGGAGATCTTATCATGACCTACAACGACACTTTTATCCGCGCCTGCAGACAGCAGAGTACGGAGCACGTTCCCGTATGGTACATGCGGCAGGCCGGCCGTTATGATCCCGAGTACCGTAAAATCAAGGAGAAATACTCGCTGCTGGAGATCTGCAGACAGCCGGAGCTTGCAGCTGAAATAACCTTGATGCCTGTGCGTAAGCTGGGTGTGGATGCGGCCATCCTATATTCAGACATTATGAATCCTGTAGCTTCCCTTGGCGTGAACTTCGACATCGTGAAGAATATCGGCCCGGTCATTGAGAATCCAATCCGCTCGGCGGCGGATGTCGACCGGCTGAAGCCGATTGATGTGGAAGGGGATCTGGGCCACATTCTGGAAACGATTTCCCTCCTCGACAAAGAGCTGGACGTGCCGCTGATCACTTTTGCAGGAGCGCCTTTCACCATTGCCAGCTATCTGATTGAAGGCAGACCCTCCAAGAGCTATCACCGCACCAAGGAAATGATGTTCAGCCAGCCCCGCGTGTGGGAGAAGCTGATGGAGAAGCTGGGCGATATGGTTATCGCATATCTTCGCGCCCATGTCCGAAGCGGCGGTAAGGCGTTCCAGCTGTTCGATAGCTGGGTTGGAGCGCTGGCCCCGCGTGACTTTGAAACCTATGTGCTGCCGACAATCACCCGGATTTTTGCCGAGCTGTCTGATCTGGATGTTCCGAAGATTTACTTCCCGGGTGTCAGCTCAGGGGAGCTGCTCCCCAGCCTTGCCAAGCTCCAGGCCGATGTGATCGGACTGGACTGGCGCGTAAGCCTGACCGAAGGCAGACGCAGAACTGGCGGAGGATTCGCGATTCAAGGCAATCTGGATCCTTATCTGCTGACCGCACCAATGAACGTATTGAAAGAACGGGCGAAAGAACTGATCGATGAAGGCATCAGACAACCGGGTTATATTTTTAATCTGGGCCATGGATTATTTCCTGAAGCTTCGTTGGACACACTTAAGGAATTAACGGATTATGTACATGAGTATTCAGCAGCGGCCTTGAAACAGGCAGCCGGACCGCTGGCGTAATTAAAGCAAGGTACATGAGATAGCAGCAATTGCTGCTCTCTTTGTTTTTATGAACATATTTCGTAAAAGGGGATGGAAACCGTGACTACCAAAATTGGAGTACTCGTGATGTCGTACGGCACGCCTGAAAGTCTGGAGGATGTAGAAGCGTATTACACGCATATCCGCAGAGGCAATGCACCTTCCGCTGAACAGCTGAAAGAGCTGAAGGAACGCTACGAAGCCATTGTTGGAGGCGTGTTCCCACTCAGGGAGAATACAGACCGCCAGGTGGAGGCCCTGCAGGCCAAGCTGAACAGCGGGCAGATTCAGTATGTCTGCTACCAGGGGCTGAAGCATGCCAGACCTTTCATTGAAGATGGTGTGGAGGCGATGGTCCGGGATGGGATTACCCAGGCGATAGGCATTGTGCTGGCCCCTCATTACTCGGTGATGAGCGTTGGAACCTATATCAAGCGGGCCAAGGAAAAAGCGGATGCTTGCGGAATTGATATGGATTTTGTCGAGAGTTACCATATGCATCCGGAGCTGATTGATGTGCTTAGCCGCCGGGTGACCGCGAAGCTGGATGAATTCGAGGAAACCGGAGCGGTGAGGGATGAAGTGCGTGTACTGTTCAGCGCACACAGCCTGCCGGAACGTATTCTGGCTATGGGCGATCCGTACCGTGACCAGCTGCTGGAAACCTCCAAAGCCATTGCCGACCAGGCAGGTGTGGAGTCCTGGCAGTTCACCTGGCAGAGCGCGGGCAGAACTGCAGAGCCGTGGCTGGGTCCGGATATTCTGGATACGATGCGTGAGCTGGCCGAAGCTCAGGTGAAATATGTGCTGTCCGCTCCCATTGGCTTCGTATCTGATCACTTAGAGGTCCTGTACGATCTGGATATTGAGGCGCAGGCCTTGGCTTCAGAGCTGGATATGCGGCTGCTGCGGATTGATTCCTTGAATAGCGATCCGGCGTATATGTCAGTGCTGAGCGATGTGGTGCGTACGAAGGCCGGGCAGTTACAGGTGAAGCAATCATGAGCGGTTCACCGCGCAAGGTAGTAATTATCGGCGGAGGCCTCAGCGGCCTCAGTGCCGCTTACTACGTCCGCAAGTTTTACCGGGAAGCCGGGATTCAGCCGGAAATTATATTGGTTGAGAAGGATAAATGCCTTGGCGGTAAAATCGAGACCCTGCACCGTGACGGCTTTGTCATTGAGAAAGGTCCGGACTCCTTCCTGGCCCGCAAAACAGCTATGGTTGATCTGGCCAGAGAGCTGGAGCTGGATCACGAGCTGGTGACTACGAATCCGAATGCCAAGAAGACTTACATACTGCAGCGCGGCAAGCTCCACCCGATGCCCGCCGGGCTTGTTCTGGGGATTCCTACGGAGCTGAAGCCGTTTCTGAAGAGCGGCCTCGTCTCCTTCAGCGGTAAAATGCGGGCGATGATGGATTTCATTCTTCCGCCGCGCCGCAGCTCCGAGGATGAATCGCTCGGTGACCTGATCGAGCGGCGTCTGGGTACAGAGGTGCTGGAGAATATGACCGAGCCCCTGCTCGCCGGTATTTATGCCGGTGATATGCGCAAGATCAGCCTCCAGGCTACTTTTCCGCAGTTCGGCGAGGTCGAGCGCCAGTACGGCAGTCTGATCCGCGGGATGACGACCGGCAGGAAGCCGGCGGAGACCCATACCGGAACCAAGAAAAGCGCGTTCCTGACTTTCCGTCAGGGGCTGCAGAGCCTGGTGCATGCCCTGATCCATGATCTGCAGGATGCCCAGCAGCGGACCGGAACGGGAGCGGTGTCCATCAAAGTACGGAGCGGGGCGGGGGTGTCCGCAGAGGCCTCTACTGCACCGCGCTATGAGGTGGAGCTGGACAACGGTGAACTGCTGCAAGCTGATGATGTCTATGTAACCGTGCAGAATTTCGCTGCCGCAGAGCTGCTGCGTCCGCATGTGGATGTATCCGCGCTGAATGCTGTCAATTATGTATCAGTGGCTAATGTGGTCATGGCGTTTACCAAGAAGGATATCGTTACCGAATATGACGGATCCGGATTCCTGGTCCCCCGCAAAGAGGGGCGGAACATCACGGCCTGTACCTGGACTTCTACGAAATGGCTGCATACCAGCCCGGATGATAAGGTACTGCTGCGCTGTTACGTCGGACGGTCTGGGGATGAACAGAATGTAGACCTGCCGGATGAGGCGCTGGCTGAACTGGTACGCAAAGACCTGAAGGAAATTATGGGGATCACTGCAGCGCCGCTGTTCACAGAGATTACCCGGCTCAGGCATTCCATGCCGCAATATCCGGTAGGCCATCCCGGCCGGATCGCCGGCCTGCGAAGTGAGCTGGAGGAGAAGCTGCCGGGTGTGTATGCTTTTGGCGCGGGCTATGACGGCATCGGCATGCCGGACTGCATTAAGCAGGCGAAGCTTACGGCTGAGACTGCTGCAGCCCATTTAGAGAAGCTGCCGGAACCGGCGGCTGTAACGGTATAACGGAAGCGGTGGAGCGGAGCAGTGGCGCTTCACCGTTTTTTATAGGGAAATGTATAAAGTGCCGGAATAATCATTGAAGCCAAGGCCACGCTCGGCGGGGCGGGAAGACTATGGGTTACTTTGGAGTGACACGGAAGAGATATGCTATAATAGAAACACTTTAAGGGTAAAGGAGATTACCAGTACTCATGTATCCGCCGAGGTCACGCAGTAGACAGAGCAAGAAACATAGCAGCAAAAAGAGGCGCAGAACGGTCTGGGCATGGTTTAATGTAGTGTTGCTTCTGATGATTGCCGGCCTGCTGGCCTATTCTTTCATGGATAACAAAGATATGGAGAGTTCAGCTCCTCCGGTTGTGGTGGCCGATCCTTCGCCTTCGCCTGAAGCTTCTGCAACAGCGGCAGCTCCTGCGGAGGTGGCACCTACAGCAGAGGCTACAGCCAGTCCGGAGCCAACACCTGAAGCAACACCGGAGGCCACTGCGCTGCCTACGGAGACTGCGGAAGCCGTGATTACGCCTGCTCCTACAGTTAAGGAAGCGGCAACGGCTGAACCCCAAACGGCAACGGGAAATGCTGGAGGCCAGATATCAGGCTTGCCGGAGAACGCTTCAGGCGGGACGGTGAAGCTGAATTTTGCCGGAGATGTCATCTTTGCCGGTAAGGTAGCGGAACTGCTGCAGAAGAAGGGGTACGATTATTCTTACAGTGCACTTGACGGGATGTTCAAAAAGGATGATCTGACCGTGGTCAACCTGGAGACACCGATCACTACTGGCGGTGTAGGTGCCGCGAACAAGCAGTTTGTATTCAAGGGAGCTCCGGAAGCGCTGGATGCACTGAAATCAGCTGGCGTAGATGCAGTCAATCTGGCTAATAACCACACCCTGGATCAGGGGGAAGAGGGCTTGCTGGATACCCTGAAGCACCTGAGCAAGCGGGGCATTCCTTATGTCGGAGCAGGAAAGAACAGCAAGGAAGCTTACTCTGCGCAGTATTTTGAGCGGCAGGGTATCAAAATAGCCTTGCTCGGGTTCACACGGGTGATGCCGGTGATCGAATGGAAGGCCGAAGCAGGCAAGCCGGGTCTCGCCTCTGTCTATGACAGCGCAGAAGCACTCAAGGCCATTGCCGCTGCCAAAAAACAAGCCGATGTTGTCGTAGTTGTTGTCCATTGGGGCAAAGAGCGGATGGAGCAATATGACAAGACCCAACAGACGCTGGGGCATAGCTTTATCGATGCTGGAGCTGATCTGGTGATGGGCGGACATCCGCATGTGCTGCAGGGGATTGAGCCCTACAAAGGGAAATGGATTGCCTACAGCACAGGAAACTTTATCTTCACACGTTCCAGTCTTCCGGCAACCTGGGAGACGGCTGTATTCCAGGCGGAATGCAGCAAGGAGGGGCAGTGCTCCCTCAAGCTGAGTCCGATGGATGCTGAGCTGGGACAACCGGTGCCGATGAATGAGGCGGACGGACAGCTTTTGCTGCATAAGGTGGAATCCTTATCCTCCGGTCTGGTCAAGATCCGTAATGACGGTACCGTTGTGCAGCCGGCCCAATAAATCCTACTTCTGCTGGAGGTGCCAAAGATGATGAATAACATGTGTGTCGCCCACCGCGGATTTTCCGGGAAAGCTCCCGAGAATACGCTGGCGGCCGTACGGATGGCGATTGCCTTGCCCTTTGTGCAGTGGATGGAGATTGATGTGCAACTGACGAGGGACGGCGTGCCTGTGGTCATCCATGATTATTCGCTGGACCGCACGACCAATGGACACGGCAAGGTGAAGAACATGGACTATGAACATATACGTCGTCTGGATGCGGGGAGCTGGAAAGGGCGTGCTTTTCGCGGAGAGCGGGTCCCCTCCCTGGAAGAGGTGCTCAGCCTGGCGTCAGGCAGACTGCGGCTTAACATTGAGCTGAAGACCAGCGGGGAGATGTACCCTGGCCTTGAGAAAGCGGTCATCGACCAGGTGAATACCATGGGAATGCGTGAGGATGTGGTGCTGACCTCCTTCGACGCCGGTGCGCTGCAGCGGATTAAGGAGCTGGACCCGCGGTTCCGTACCGGTCTGATCTATGATTCCAGGTCAGGCGATCCGGCCAAAAAGCTGAACGAGCTGGGCTGCTCCTTCTTATCCATCAGCTCTGACCGGCTTAGCCCGGTTCTGGCGAAATCCCTGGCTGAACGGGGCGTGAAGATCATGGCCTGGACAGTGAATAAAGCTAAGGAGATGCGGCGCTTGTCCGCCATGCATTCGGATATCATGATCTGTACGAACCGCCCGGATATTTGGGGCGATATCTTTTTGTAGGCCTGACTTAAGATCCATTCTAATCCATCTATAAGATCCATTCGTTCTGATAATCTGAGAAGAAAGCGAGCTGAACCATCAATGAGTAGAGCGGTCAATAATGTATACTGTGTAGGACGCAATTATAAATTACATGCGGAGGAACTCGGCAATCAGGTACCGGCCGAGCCGCTGATCTTCCTGAAGCCATCGCATGCGGCTGTTGCGCTTGATAAAGCGATCATCCATCTGCCCAAAGATGAGGGACTGATCCATTATGAAGGTGAGCTGGTGCTGCGTATTGCGCGTGATTACGTGCCGGGGATGAGTGTGGAGGAGCTGGTGGATGTGATGGCGCTGGGCCTCGACTTCACGCTCCGTGATGTGCATAATGATCTGCAGAAAAAAGGCCTGCCCTGGACACCCGCCAAGGGCTTCAAGAATGCGGCGCCGCTGACTCCCTACATTGCATTTCCTGAGCAGGAGGAGCTGGAAGCAACGGATTTCACCGTCCGCAAGAATGGAATTGAGGTACAGCGCGGGAACGTGCAGAACATGATTTTCTCGCTGCAAAAAATTGTTGAATTCATTGCCTCCCGCTACGGGCTCGGCAAGGATGATATCATCTTCACCGGAACGCCTGCTGGCGTGGGACCTGTAGTGCCCGGCGATTCTTTCGAGCTGTTCTGGGGCGATACGCTAATGGGCACCTGCCTGATCGGTTAGGGCGATGTTATCAGGACTTGAAGTGCTGCAATGGCTGATCGGGGCCTGCGGTGCGCTGCTGGTCGCCGGGGCCGCATACTGGAAGCAGTCGTTGAGCCTCTCGGGCATGCTGGCGGCGATTGTGATGGGAACCATCTATTTTGGGGCAGGCAATGCCTTCTGGTTCGGCATTCTGCTGCTGTTCTTCATCTCCTCCAGCCTGCTCTCCAAGCTTCATCATGAGAATAAGGCCGAGCTTGAGGCTACCTATGATAAAACAGGGCGCAGGGATGCCGGCCAGGTCTTCGCGAACGGCGGACTTGGCATGCTGCTGGTGTTGCTTAACGCGATTTATCCGCTGGAAATCTGGGGTTTCCTGTTCATCGGGGTTATGGCTACCGTGACCTCGGATACATGGGCGACAGAGATTGGTACGCTGGCCAAGCGGCCGCCGCGGTCCGTGCTGACCGGGAAGGTGCTGCAGGCGGGTACCTCCGGCGGTGTATCGCTGCCGGGCACGCTGGCTGCCGCTGCCGGGGGTGCGCTGATTGGCGCGGCCTCCTGGCTGCTGCGGGCAGCCTCCGGCATGCCGCCGCATTCCCTGCTGACGCTGGTGCTCGCCGGATTGCTGGGCGGACTTGCCGGAGCTTTTGCTGACTCGGTGCTGGGGGCAACGGTGCAGCGGATGAACCGCTGCACGGTCTGCGGCCGCGAGGTGGAAGCCTCGCAGCACTGCGGTAAGCCCACCGTGTACGCCCGGGGCTGGCGCTGGATGGACAATGATACTGTAAATGCTGTAAGTTCAATCATCGGCGGCGTGGTGGCCCTGCTGGCCAGCTACATAGGAGCCGTATAGGAGATAGCCGGGCCTTAGTTACGTTATCCGGCATTAATTTTATTATCAAGGTTGGGAGGTGAACCGTTGAGCAGCGCATCCGTACACAAACATGCAGCTATTCTGGATGCCGCTTACGAGCTTTTCGGTTCAGGCGGCTTCTACGAAACGAAGATGTCGGAAGTGGCAGAGCGTGCCGGAATTGCCAAGGGCACGGTCTATTTATATTTTAAAAGTAAAGAAGAACTGTTCATGGCGGTAACCCGCCGGGATTGTGAAGGGTTCCTGGAGCAGCTTGAAGCCAAGCTGAGTAGCTGCTCTATACTGACTGATAAGCTCTCCGTCATTGCCGAGCATCATCTGTTCTATTATTATGAGCGCAAGCAGCATACGAAGCTGTTCTTCCGGGCACCCAACAATAATCCCGAACTGGTAGAGTATATGGCACAGTTCATGGAAGCCTATATGCAGGCGGTAGTGAAGGTATTACTGGAAGGCGGGGCGTCGGAGCCGGAGCTGATGGCTAAGGCGTATATCGGAATGCTGGACCGTCTGAAGATGGATATACTGTTCAACCCTGAGTTTGCGGAAGAAGATGCGCATAAGCGGGCGAAGTTTGCTGCTAAACTTTTCATCACAGGAGCACTCGGCAGCTTGAAATCGGCACTCGGCGACCTTCCGTCTGAATTCTGAGAGCTATAGCCAGACCTGGTTTATAAATATAAGGCAAGCGAGGACAACTGATGAATATTATGACCGTGGAACACCTCTCCAAAAGCTACGGGGAGAAAACGTTATTCCGTGATGCATCCTTTGGCATGGATGACAGGGACAAGATTGGCGTCATTGGTGTCAACGGAACGGGGAAATCAACCTTTCTGAAGATTATCGCCGGGCTGGATACACCAGACGCCGGGCAGATTGCCATCGGCAATGATGTACGTGTACAATATCTGGCGCAGAATCCGCCGTATGAGCCTGGCAATACCGTGCTGCAGCAGGTTTTTGCCGGAGATGATCCAGAGCTGGCTACGATGCGGGAGTACATGGAGATTATGTCTCTGCTGGAGCAGAATCCGGGTGATTCCGGGCTGGAAGCCAGACTCGTCAAAATCGGGCAGGCCATTGATGCCGCCGGCTCCTGGCAGCTTGAGAGCGAAGCCAAGATTGTCCTGACCAAGCTTGGAATCACACAATTTGATGCCCGGATGGAGAACCTCTCCGGCGGTCAACGCAAACGTGTAGCGCTTGCAGCGGCGCTGATTACGCCTTCTGAGCTGTTGATTCTGGATGAGCCTACCAACCATATCGATACGGATTCCGTAGCCTGGCTGGAGCAATATTTGCAGAAACGGCGTGGCGCCCTGCTGATGGTTACGCATGACCGTTATTTTCTGGAGCGCGTAGCCAGCGTAATGCTGGAGCTAGACGAAGGAAGCCTGTACCGCTATGAAGCGAATTATTCCCGCTTCTTAGAGCTGAAGGCTGACCGCGAAGAGCGCGAAGCCTCGGTGGAGCAGAAGCGCAAGAATCTGCTGCGCACCGAGCTGGCGTGGATCCGCCGGGGTGCCAAAGCACGATCCACGAAGCAGAAGGCGCGTATCGACCGCTTCGAGAAGCTGAAGGAGAGTACAGGCGGGACTTCATCAGCCTCGATGGATATTTCTGTGGCTTCCACCAGACTGGGCCGCAAAATCATCGAGATCCAGGATCTCACGAAATCCATGGACGGCCGGACCTTGATTAAGGACCTGACTTATATCGCGGTGCCGCAGGACCGGGTAGGCATTGTCGGCAAGAACGGCAGCGGGAAGTCGACCCTGCTCAACCTGATCGCCGGAAAGCTCACGCCGGACAGCGGCGAGGTTCAGCTGGGGACAACCGTGAAGCTCGGTTATTTCACTCAGGAGCACCAGGATATGGATCTCAGCATGCGCGCGATTGAATATGTGAAGGAAGAGGCGGAAATCATCAAGACAGCCGACGGCAGTGTCATCACCGCCGGCCAGATGCTGGAACGGTTCCTGTTCCCGCCGGCGATGCAGTGGACCCCGATCTCCAAGCTCTCCGGGGGTGAGAAGAGACGCCTCTACCTGCTGCGCGTGCTTATGGGAGCGCCGAATGTTCTGCTGCTGGATGAGCCGACGAATGACCTGGATATCGGAACGCTGGCCGTGCTGGAGGACTATCTGGATGAATTCCCCGGTGTAGTCTTTACCGTATCGCATGACCGGTACTTCCTGGACCGTACGGTGGATAAGCTGATTGCGTTTGAGGACGGATCGATCCGGCTGCATGTTGGTGACTATAGTGAATATGAAGAATGGCTGGCAAAAAACGTACCTACCGGCAGTGGTGGCTCCGGCAAGACTGAAGGCGCTGGAGGCCGCAGTGCTACTGCCGCTGTAGAGCAGAGCGGGAATGCGCCAGCAGCCGCGCCGTCACGCGAGAAGCTGAAATTCACCTTCAAGGAGCAGAAGGAATACGAGGGCATCGACGAGGCCATCGAACAGGCCGAGCAGCATCTCGTAGATATCTCCGCACAGATGGAGGCGGCCTTTGCTGACTCCGGTAAGCTCCAGGAGCTGGTGGATAAGCAGCGGCAGGCCGAAGCGGAGCTGGAGCGCCTGATGGAGCGCTGGACGTATCTGAATGAGCTGGCAGAGAAGATCGCGGGTAAGGCGTGAGGTTTGCGGCGCTGCGGGGCGGGGTTAAGGATGTGACAAACTCTCTCCGCTGCTCCCCATTGTTGTGATATAAAATCCTGCCCCAAAAACAACATTTCCCTTATTTTATCGACCCAAATCCGCGATTGTTGTATAAAGGCAGGATTTAACCTTTTTCAAACGGCTTGGCAGGATTATACTTGTATTTTGTACTACAATCCTCCTGAACAGCTGGTTATTTATGAATCAAAGTTGCAAAACGTACAACATCTATGTCCGCGCTACTGCTTCCTAGCTCTAAGAAATTTCAATTCAGCCGGCAACGAATCAAGTGTGGGGAATTGACGATTGTCGTATCTCCGCCAGTCTCACAGTGACTGGCCGGTATCTTGTAGGGTTGTTGTCTAAGGAGCGGTTATATAGTTATTAATTTTTCCTGTCAGAATTATATTAGAGTTATTTATATAAGGAGGTCGCTGCCAGTGACAAGTACCCTCGAAGTTGCCATAGCGCTGCGGACCTCCGGGCAAGCAGAGAAAGCGAGAGTCATGCTGCTTCAGCTGCTGTCAGCGGATGACGGCAATGCCGAGCTGTACTATCAGCTAGCCTGGACGCATGATGTGCTCGGCATGGAACGCGAGGCCGTGCCCTATTACGAGCAGAGTCTTGCTCATGGTCTTCCGGATGAGGAGCAGAAGGCAGGCGCAATGCTGGGACTGGGAAGCACGTACCGGACGCTTGGGGCATACTCACAGTCCCGGGAGCTACTGGAGCAGGGCGTGCTTGAATTTCCGCAGCGTGCGGAGTTCAAAGCCTTCCTGGCCATGACGCTGCATAATCTGGGTGCGCATGCAGAGGCGATGGAGCTGCTGCTTAAGCTGTTGTCCGAAACCTCTGCCGATGCAGGGATTCACAGTTACAGCAAAGCTATTATGTTCTATGCAGATAAGCTGGAGCAGGTATGGTGATTTAAACGCACAACAGGAAACCCGGCACCTGAAGTTCAGAGGCCGGGTTTCCTTTTGCGCTGTGGAAGAAATACAACATTAGATTTCCCCGGAATAGCTATGCACCATATAGGACGCACTAAGAAATAACAAAAAGCGAAAAAAGCGGAGAGGGAACTTGGAACTGTGGAGCGATAGCGACCGCGCCTGAAAGCTTTCTCCAGGAAAGCAAGCTACGGAAGCATAATCAGCCACCGGATATCTACCGCGAACAGCGGTAATCAACAAGAAATCTGGGGGGGAGCGGCCGGAAGTCCAAAGGTTCACCGCAGTGACGACTAAGCTTCAAATTTAACTCTTAAGTGCGTCTTATATAGTAAATTTATGGTAGGATGTTCTTATGTATATGTGCTTAAATGTAGAAAGATTGTTTCTTCAATCTTACTGTTTGCGGAGGCGTGCATGATGAACATACGACTGAGAGATATAGGCTTAAGTGTCATGTTTGTTTCTGCTGTTTTCTTGTTCGGAAGGCCGGAAGCCCCCGATGAAGCCAATGAACACATTGAACACAATGTAGAGGCGCTCCAATACTACAATTATACCTCTGCACCAGTTATAGCTCACCCTATTTCAGCTGATAACAAGCTGTCCCGGAGGCATAAGGAAACTTCAGAACAGGATCTCACTATAGCTGTAGTTGATTCCGGCAAAAGCCCCGTGCAGCTCATTCCGGTCTATAAGAACGGGGATATACCGCGAATTGAACTTGTGCCATCCCTGTAAATTTTCAAAACATTACATTCTACTGTTGGATCGGTTGTAAATACTCAAGCCTGAGAGTGAGGCGGACTGACAAGCCGCTTTATCTCCAAAAATACTCTTTGGGAGGGTGAAGCGGACTGAGATTCCGTTATGTTATTGATTAAGCCCGAAATGAGGCATAATCGGTCATATAAGGGCCTCTGAGTCCGCTTGGACAGCGAATCCGCTGAATCTGCTCAAATAGCGGATTTTCAGTCCTCTTCACCCGGAAAGTATTATTCCATAGTGAAAAATAGGGATACGTCTCCCGCCGATGCTTTCCATAGTTCAGCTTATCTTATACAGTTAACAGAAAGAGTGCTGTGCCAGTTATGAATAGAACTGGCACAGCACTCTTTGGTTATTACGCTATAACATAGCTATAAGCATTGTGATCGGCATAAGCATCGTGGCGAGCAGGAAGGTCCGTGGCCGGGTAAGGCTCCGGGCCCCGGCTACTTCCCGCCCGCCACGGCAATCATCTGCACGACCGGCCGCGAATCGCCGGTCAGCACTACCTCGTCTGCGTTCATCTGCGATGAACCGTCTCCGTCGAGGAAGATCCCTTCCCGTCCCTCGCCGGGGACGGATCTCTGCACGGCGTTGCGGAACTCCGCTGCCGTGCAGAGCGAATTCGTGACGAGCAGCCACAGCTTGCCGGACTGGTCGTAGACCAGCCCGGAGCGCAGGCGCCGCTCGCCCTCAAAGGGAAGATGCTCTGCGGCCGCCGTAGCTGCCCACAGCTCTTCATGCTGCAGGTTCATGCTGATCCCGCCCTGCGCCCAGTAATGCCCGCGGTCACTCACCGCCAGGTCGCCGCCGGAGGCAACGACCTGTACGCTGAACGCTCCCTCGGCTCCATCCCACACCAGGGTTCCCCGCTCGTACTTCGCGTTGAACCAGCCGGAGCCGTAGCCATGCGGTGCGCCGTTCACCGGCACGTCGTTCATGATGGCGATGGACAGCAGGTCATCGCCATAGAAGAAGCCGCCATTGATTCCATAGGCGGCAATCTGTCGCAGCGGCTGCCCTGCGCGCCGCAGCACCACATCCTCCGGGTTCAGTGACATCATATGCAGCTGAACCTCGCCTGAACTCTCCGCATAGATGTACCTATGAGGGAGGCCGTCAAAGACCTCTTGCTCTTCATCATCTGTCAGCCTAAGCGCAGCCAGGATGATTACAAACACCGTCAGCAACACAGCGGCAGTAACAATCCACCACCTGCGATGCCCCCGCAAACTCTGCAGCCGTCCCCCAAACTCAAATCGCGCCGACACAAGCATCCCTCCGCAAACTCCGCAGCATGGCTAATGGCCTTCATAGTCTCTATGATTCATTCCGCACAGCCTAAGCTCACCGTGAACTCGCAGCCATATCTTTAATTCAGTGCGCCCCAACATAAGCGGCAAGCAGCTTAGCTGTATTCAACACGGCCTGCTTGTGTGTGCGCTCCATGGAGTGGGAGGCATGCACGCCCGGACCGATCAGCGCGGCCCGGATGTTGTTTCCGCCACGCAGCGCCGCTGAAGCATCGGAGCCATACTGCGGATAGATATCTACCGCAAAAGGAATCGCCAGCCCGTTAGCGAGCTCAATCAGCTTGCTGGTCATGGCATAGTCATAAGGTCCGGAGGAGTCTTTGGCACAGATGGAGACATCGGTCTCCTTGCAGCTTAGATCGTCACCCATAGCGCCCATATCCACAGCGATCATCTCGTTAATCCCGCCCGGAATCCAGGCAGCACCGTGTCCGACCTCTTCGTAATTGGAGATCAATAGGGACAGGTTATGGAGCGACTTCCAGCCTTCGCGCCGGATGCTCTCCAGGAGGCCGAAGATGGCCGCTACGCTGGCTTTGTCGTCGAGATGACGGGACTTAACATAACCGCTCGGCGTCAATACCGCACGGGCGTCAAAAGAAATAAAATCACCCACAGCAATGCCCAGCTTCAGCACATCATCTTTGGTCGAGACCACTTCATCAATACGGATTTCCATGTTCTCTTCCGCACGTTTGAAGTCGCGCGCATCCGCATACACATGCACGGAAGGGTGGCTGGTCAGGATTGTACCGGTATAAGTTAATTCGCTGCGCGTATGAATCGTGCAGTACTCATTCTCGATACTATTCATGGTGAACCCGCCGACAGAGGTCAGGCGCAGGGTACCGTTTGGTTTAATGGAGCGGACCATGGCGCCCAGCGTATCTACATGGGCACTGATGCCGATGGTGCGCGAAGGATCAAGTCCGGGAACAGTCAGGATCGCGCCGCCCTTCTCATTCCAGCTCAGCGGAATATTCAGTGCAGCCGCTTCTTCGGCCACAAGAGTCATCACCTGGGCGGTGAAGCCGCTGGGACTGGGGGTGTCGAGCAGTTTTTTGAGCAGGGTAAGGATATATTCTTCATTAGGCTGAATGTTAATCAAGGGGTGTTCCTCCTATTCGGTGTATGGTTATACTTGGGCTGATCCTTCTGAAGAGAGGACATCATTAGGGACAGACATTGAATCCATGGCATTACCTGCATCACGGAGCTTGGTCAGCTCTGCGTTCAAGCTTTTAATCTGCTTCTGCAGCTTATATTGGCGGAAAATGCCGTAAGAACCGACAACAACGCCACCGATCAGCGCACAGCCGAGAATGACAAGAATGAGCGGGATGCTGACAAAGTCGAACCCGAAATTAACGGGAACCGTATCCACATTCATTACTGCGAATACTGCAGTCAGCAGAGCGAAAAATAAACCTAATATAAGTGACCATTGAAATTTCATATAGCTACCTCCTCAGAATGGTATGACAATACAAATCCCCTGCCCGCAAGGGCAAGGGATTACTGTAATACTAAGCTTTCTGTCTTACTTGGTCAACTGCTCCATCTGTTCGATTACGCTCTCGAATACGCTCATTGCTTCACGGATCGGTTCAGGAGAGGACATGTCAACGCCGGCCTTGGTCAAGATATTGATCGAATAATCACTGCCGCCGCTCTTCAGGAAGCCGAGGTAACGGTCCACCGCCGGTTTGCCTTCCTCCAGAATCTGTTTGGCGAAGCTGGTCGCCGCCGAGAAGCCCGTAGCATACTTATAGACATAGAAGCTGTTGTAGAAATGCGGAATCCGTGCCCATTCCATCTCGATATCCTTATCCACGACCATATCCTTACCGTAATACTTCACATTCAGGTCGTAATAGATAGCAGAGAGGTCCTGAGGAGTAAGCGATTCGCCTTCTTCAGCACGCTGGTGAATGATCTTCTCGAATTCTGCGAACATCGTTTGCCGGAAAACGGTAGTGCGGAACTGGTCGGCATAATAGGTGAGCAGGTACATCTTTTCCTTAGGATCGGTCGACTTGTTGAGCAGATAATCCATCAGCAGGGCTTCATTGGTGGTCGAAGCTACCTCTGCCAGGAAAATGGTGTACTGGGCATCCCGGTATTTCAGCGTCGTGTCTGAATAGTAGGAATGCATTGCATGGCCCATTTCATGCGCCAGTGTGAACATGCTGTTGAGGTTGTCATTATGATTCAGCAGCACGTAAGGGTGGGTGCCGTAAGCTCCCCAGCTGTATGCGCCGGTGCGTTTGTTCTCATTCTCATAAACGTCAATCCAGCTTTTGTCGTAGCCTTCCTGCAGCACGCTTAGGTAGTCCTCGCCGAGCGGCTTAAGCCCTTCCTTAGTGATCTTCTTGGCTTCCTCGAAAGTAATATTCAGCTTGTATTCATCTACGAGCGGAGCGAACAAATCGTACATATGTAACTCATCTACTCCAAGCAGCTTCTGGCGCAGCTTCATATAACGGTGCATAAGCGGCAGGCTTTCATGGATGGTGTCGATCAGATTAGTGTAGACTTCCTTCGGAATATTGTCACCGTAGAGGGACATTTCCAGCACGGAAGGGTATTTGCGCACACGCGAGTAAAATACATTCTTGTTCACATTCGCACTAAGCGTAGCCGCGATGGTGTTCTTTTGCTTGCCGTAGGTCTCATAGACCGCTTTGAAGGCATTCTTGCGCACTTCACGGTCCGGGCTTTCCAGGAACTGAATATAGCTGCCATGGGTGAGCTCCACTTCCTGGCCATCTTCATTCTTGACCTTCGGGAATTTCAGATCCGCATTGTTCAGCATGCCGAACACTGTCTGCGGAGCCTGGGCTAGAGTGCCCACCTGAGCGAGCAATGCTTCTTCCGCTTTGGAGAGGACATGCGCTTTCTCACGTTTCATTTCCGTTAAGGTGAAGGTATAGTCAGAGAGAGAAGGATCGGCAATGAACTGGTCCAGGGTTTCGTTTGGCAGGGCCAGAATTTCCGGTGTGACAAAAGAAAGGGCTTCCCCGGCTTCAACGCCCAGCTTCTTGGCCTTTGAGGAGAGCGCCTGATACTTTGGAGCCGCCGTATCTTCATCCTGGCGCATGTGCGCATAGACATAGAGGCGTTCGGTAAGCAGGGACAGCTTGTCGTCCAGCTCGAAGCATTTCTTAAGGGCCTGAGGAGAATCAAGCTTGCCCTGGAAGTCAGAGGCGCTTGTGATTAGCTCCTTCACTTCCTTGTATTCGGCATCCCATTGTTCCTCTGAAGCAAACATATCTTCAAGCTTCCAGCGGTTCTCGGCGGGCACTTCACTTCTTTTGGGTAATTGTTCCATAGATATAATCCTCCTCGGTTGATGGGATGCAGCAGACATAGTCTCGGCTTGCGGCACTGCTGCGGACACATTCCCCGGCAGCAGGCTGAGAACAAGCAGCAGCGGGAGGGATTTGGAAGTAAACGACATGACAGCAGCCTCCTGAATCTTAAAGTAGGCTTAGTATGTCCTGCCAAATCCTGATTATTAATTCTTATAGTTACTTACGGTGAAATTATGCGAGCATGCTGTAAATAATGAAGACAAAAGCGAGTGCAATCATGATGACTGCAGTTAAGGCCATGCCGCGTTTCAAACGCGGCGGCATCTTGTCCTTGCTCATAATGAGCACGGCACCCAGACACAGAACGACAATTACATAGATTACAAGGCTCTCATTGTTCATTCGCGCTTATACCTGTTTGAAGGCAGCGATGATATTCTTGTACTCTTCTTCATTGTCTTTGTAGGACTCTTTGTTGAAGCGGTTGTTGACCCACTGCATCATGGCCGGACGGCTCATGAAGGTATGTGTTTCTTCTCCCCATTGATCGGAAATTTCACGGAGGATAATATAACGTCCCTGAACTTCCACTGTCATCATATTCCATTTGTCTGTTTTGTATATTTCATGTTTTTTGATCATTATCATTACCACCCTGGCGATTTTTGGCTTTTGGCTCAATGATAACGCACCGGAGAAGGGAAAAGCAAATTAAATCACGAATACAGGGAAAAGATGGATTGCTTTACAAGTATAGATGGAGTATAATGTAAGCATACGCCATATATGGCGGTATTTTTAGGAGGTTGTTCATTTGAAAGGTACAGTAAAATGGTTTAACGCAGAAAAGGGTTATGGTTTCCTTCAAGTAGAAGGCGGCGAAGATGTATTCGTTCACTTCTCAGCTATTCAAGGCGACGGTTTCAAGACTTTGGATGAAGGCCAAGCGGTTGAATTCGATGTTACGGATGGTAATCGTGGTCCACAAGCAGCGAACGTAGTTAAATTATAAGATACGGTCAGGCAGAGCTTCTGCCAGCCGCAATATATATTTGATGCAACACGCATTTGCATGAGTAGCAACAAGCAACTTAAGCAGCACACAGTTCTCTAGGGAACTGTGTTTTTTTATTTCTACTATAGAATGAGAATCCAAACAGCCATGCCACTCCCGGCTCCGGGATGGCATGGCTGTTTGGATAATTCCCACAATACAATACTCAGAGCGGAGTCCCGGCCTTTTTCCGTAACGGCCGGTCGGGGCCTCCCCCCACATCCATCAGGTGCTTGGACAGGAAGCCGATAAAAGCAAGGATTGAGAATCCGGTAGCCACCATATAAAATACAGTGCGTCCCGCATCCTGATAGATCAGGCCGCCGAAGGTGCCGCTGAGCAGACCGGCACCGCTGGACCATACAACCGTGAAGAGTGCCATTCCCGTTGCCCGGAGATGATCCGGGATCATCCGCGTGATATAGCGGACGGCGGTTACATAATAAATGCCGAAGGAGACGCTGTGCATAGCCTGAATGGCAACTACAGCTCCCGGCTCCTGAGCCAGTGACATGAACAGGAACCGCAAGGCAAACATCAGGCTTGCGAAAGCAAGCAGCGGCAGTTCCTTGAATTTGTCGCCGAATTTGCTCAGCAGGAAGAAGATAGGGATCTCACTAAGAGCGGAAGCCAGTAATGCCCAGCCGACAATCTCATCCCCGGCATTCATTCCCTTGAGGCTGATGGTCAGAAAGGCTTCATTCATGCGGTAACCCATAGCGAGCAGGAAGACACAGCTGAAGAACCACAGCACTTCTTTTTGAAATAGAATTTCTTTGAGACCGCCGCCTTTAAGCGGTTTGCCTGAAGCTTCCCCGCTTACGGGTTCGGGAACTGGCTCGCTGCGTTTCACATCCTTCAGTCCGAAGGTGATAAGTAGTGCGGTCACGACAATCACAATACAAATGCCTACACTATAGTCAGGACCGAGTGCTCTCAGCACATAACCGATCGTTAGGGCGAAGAATGAATACCCGAGCGAGCCGAATACACGGATGGCAATGAAGTTCCGACCGTGACGCTGGGCTATTTTGATGGCCATGGTGTCCGCAAGCGGAAATACAGGGTAATAGAAGAAATAGAAAACGGACAAAATAAGCATAACACTCGAGAAATCTGCGGCTCTGGCCAGAATGATAGCGGTTACCAGCTGACCTCCGAGCAGGAGGGCCATGATCTTCCGGACAGTGCCCAGACGGTCACTCATCATGCTCCAGAACAGATTGGAGAGGATGGAGATCAGCGGGCCGACAGAGTAGAGCAGACCCATCTGCGGGCTGCTGAAGCCCAAATGTGAATAGAATAAAGGGAAATAGGATACAACCAGCACACTGGTGCCGTATAGGGTGAACATAAAGGATCGCAGCCAGTTTTGATCGCTATATTGGCCGCCGCTCCGTCCTGCATACATGAACCTGCACTCCTCCAGATATGAAATAAAGCCTAATCTCATACATTTAATGTCGAACGGGTAATAGTATAGCATAAAGCTGTTGAGGCATGGGTTTCGTGGGAAAACGTTTTTCTGAATCTTTCAAGGTTTTGCGAAAGTGATTTTGTTGTTTGTACAAATACGCTCTGCATATTATAATAATGATGATTTGGATAAGGAGACAACAATGTGGAGGCACTGTCATTGAATGAATTTGAGCAAGGCCGTTACCTTAGTCCGCGCGGTCCCATTGGACTGATGAACAGGGTCTACAAGTACGTGCTGCCGGAAGTGCGGGCATGCCTCGATTTCTGGCGCCAGGATGCAGAAGGGATTCCCGATCCCGAGCTCCGCAAGCAAGCGCTTGCCAGCATTGAAACGAAGCAGTTTCATTGCGAAGGCGGCGGTATTTATGCCGCCGGCAATTTGTCGATGAGACATATACTGATTCCGCTAATTGTTGCTTATCAGACGATCAGTGATTATTTGGACAACCTATGTGATCGTAGTACTTCACTTGACCCTGCCGATTTCCGGCTGCTGCATCAATCCATGCTTGATGCAATTAACCCTGAGGCAGAGCCGGGGAATTACTACGAGCTGCGCAATGAACAGAATGACGGCGGATATTTGTACAGGCTGGTCCGCAAATGCCAGGAGATGACCTCCCAGCTTCCCGGATACGCCGCCGCCGCCGCCGAGATTCGTGATCTGGCCGTATTATACACCGATCTTCAGGTCTACAAGCACATCCGTCCGGAGCTCAGGGAAGCTGCCCTGAAGGAATGGTGGGAGAGAGAGGGCCATCGTGCACCTCATCTCGGGTGGAATGAGTTTGCAGCCGCAACCGGTTCAACCCTTGGCGTCTTTATGCTTTTTTTGGCCTCATGTGATCCCAAGCTGAGCCTGGACGCATCGGCTTCGATTCGCGCTGCTTACTTTCCGCATGTGTGCGGACTGCACATTATGCTGGATTATCTGATTGACCAGGACGAAGACCGGGCAGGCGGTGACCTCAATTTCTGCAATTATTATGACAACACTGATACCATGCTGAATCGGATCGCTTCCATCGTGGAGTGGGCTCGCAAGGATGTCCGGACTCTTCCCGAGACCTCAATGCATCGTATGGTCATCGAGGGGCTCTTGGCACTTTATTTATCCGATCCGAAAGTCAGCGAACAGCGGGAGGTTCGCTCTGTATCCAAACGGCTGATGAGAAAAAGCCCGCTGACCCGGCTATTCTTCTTCGTTAACAGCCGCTGGATACGCAAACACATGTATTAGTCGCACTAGATGCTGCCGGGGCTCATTCTGATACGGAGGATATTCGGCGTAATTTTAAGGAGGAACAAACACAATGGCAAACGTAAAAAAAATCGCAGTACTAACCAGTGGAGGAGATTCACAGGGCATGAACGCCGCTGTACGTGCGGTTGTCCGCAGCGCGATCTACTTCGGAATTGAAGTGTTCGGCATTCAGCGCGGGTATCAGGGTTTGCTCAACCGTGATATTTTCCCGATGGATCTGCGCAGTGTAGGTGACATTATTCAACGCGGGGGCACCATTCTTCAATCTGCGCGCTGTCTGGAGTTCCTGAATCCGGAAGGCCAGCAAAGAGGTGCTGACATTCTTAATGAAATGGGCATCGACGGCCTAGTAGTCATTGGCGGTGACGGTTCTTACAAAGGGGCGAACAAACTCAGTAAGCTAGGAATTAACACCATGGCTTTGCCGGGAACTATTGATAATGATATTTCATTCACAGATTACACCATTGGCTTCGATACAGCTGTTGGCGTTGTAGTGGATGCGATCAATAAGCTGCGTGACACTATGTCTTCCCATGAGCGTTCTTCGATCGTGGAAGTTATGGGACGCCACTGCGGAGATATCGCGCTGCATGCGGGTCTTGCCTCCGGTGCGGAAACAATCCTTGTACCTGAAATGCCGTATGACCTGAATGAAGTAGCGGACCGGATGAAGGACAATTTTGCCCGCGGCAAACGCCACAGTATTGTAATTGTTGCTGAAGGCGTAGGCAAAGGCGAAGATGTGGCGCAGGCACTCAAGGACCGTCATGCTTCTCTGGATGCCCGCGTAACAGTTTTGGGACATATCCAGCGCGGCGGAACACCTACTCCGGGTGACCGCAACCTGGCCAGCCGTCTGGGTGACTTCGCGGTCCGCAAGCTGATTGAGGGCGAATCGGACAAAGCATGCGGAATTATCAAGGGTGAACTGACTCTTACTGATATCGATAAAGTAGTGAATACTAAGAAAGACTTTGACACGGATCTGTATGAATTGGCTTCCCGTTTGTCCCAATAGTAGGAACAGGGAATTATTATTTTCCTTTAAGACCGCCTGAAGACAGGCGGTCTTTTTCCTGTGATTCTATTTAGAAAGAGGTGCTTAACTCGACATTTCTTTGCTCTGAGCTGTATAGATAAATAGGATTCCGTTATACGGGTGCCATGACCTACAGCAAGAACATCTTTTTACTTGACTATATACCCCCACCCGTATATATTTATACCCATAGGGGTATTATTCATAAGGGGGAATTAGAAGTGAGAAGAACTATTGTCATTATTGGCGGAGTAGCAGGAGGAGCATCAGCTGCTGCACGTTTAAGAAGATTGAGTGAGGAAGACCGGATTATTATTCTGGAACGTGGAGAGCATGTTTCCTTTGCCAACTGCGGGCTGCCCTATTACATCGGAGAAACTATTGATTCCAGAGAAAAGCTGTTTCTGCAGACACCTGAGGGTATACGGGCCCGTTTCAATATCGATGTGAAAATATTCACTGAGGCGACAGAGATTGACCGCGAACACAAGCTGGTACAATGCCGCAACATCAACACTGGAGAGGTTGAAAAGATTCCATACGATATCATAGTGTTATCTCCCGGTGCGCGGCCGATAGTGCCGCCTATTCAGGGTATTTCTGCTGCAGAGAATTTGTTCACATTAAGAAATATCCCCGATACCGATCGCATCAAGGCTTATGTTGATAGCCATCAGCCCAGACATGCCACAGTGATCGGTGCAGGCTTCATCGGCCTTGAAATGGCAGAGAATCTGCGGCAGCGGGGTCTTGAAGTAACTGTAATTGACCGGGGCCAGCAGATTCTGAATCCCCTCGATCCGGAAATGGCCCGGCCTCTGGAAGACCATATGCGACTTCATGGTGTAGAGTTGCGGCTGAATGAGGGTGTAGAGGCTTTTGAACAACAAGGCAGACTGCTTCGACTCTCCTCCGGTGAAGAGCTTCTAACTGATATGGTGATCATGGCAATTGGAGTCAGTCCTGAGAATGATCTGGCACGCGGCAGTGGCCTTGCACTTGGTATCCGGGGGGCGGTTAAAGTGAATGCCTCCCTGCAGACCAGTGACCCGGCTATCTATGCCGTCGGGGATGTCATTGAAGTGAAGGACCGCATCCAAGGTTTCGGTACCATGGTATCTTTGGCCTGGGGGGCGAATCGGCAGGGCCGTCTCGCGGCAGATCATATTAATGGACGCGAAGCAGCATACAGCGGAGCCATGGGCACGGCAATAATTAAGATCTTTGATTTAACAGCTGCGCTTACCGGTAATAACGAGAAGACGCTCAGGTCTCTTGGGGTGCCCTTTGAAGCTGTGCATATACATCCTAATTCTCATGCCGGGTATTACCCCGATGCCGCTCCGATAGCGCTCAAGCTGTTGTTCAATCCGCAGACAGGAGCCGTTTACGGAGCGCAGGCAGTGGGCAGCAGCGGTGTTGATAAAAGGATTGATGTCATTGCCACAGCAATTCGCGGCAATCTTTCAGCCGGTGAGCTGGCAGATATTGAACTGGCTTATGCTCCGCCGTATTCCTCTGCTAAGGACCCGGTAAATATGGCGGGTTACGTAGCCTCTAACCTCATGGAGGGACTCGTAAGAAACCTGCAGTGGCATGAAGTGGATGAATTCTCACGCAGCGGCGGACTTATTATTGATGTCAGGGATGAAGTAGAACAGTTATCTGGCTGTATTCCCGGTTCTATAAACATTCCGCTGCCGGAGCTGAGAGACCGGCTTACAGAGATTCCGCGGGGCAAGGAAATAGCGGTATCCTGCCAGGTGGGGCTGCGCGGCTATATTGCTGCCAGAATGTTAAGCCAATCCGGATACGCTGTAAGAAATGTCGACGGAGGATATAAAACTTATGCCGCTATGGCAGGAGGCGGGTCGCAGAGTATTGAGAAGCACATGACTTCGTCCGGTTTAGCGCTTCCAGATCCATCCGGCACAGGGAATAGCCCGAAAGAGGAGAAGACTGAACAGCGCCTTTTACTGGATGCTTGCGGATTGCAATGTCCGGGCCCTATACTCAAAGTATATGAAACTGTAAAGTCAATGGAAGCAGGCCAGCGTGTTGAAATAACCGCGACGGATTTTGGTTTTGCCGCTGACATTAGACAGTGGTGCAGCAAGACTTATAACACCTTGGAATCTCTGGATGTATCTGAAGGCAAAGTGAAGGCGCTGGTGCGCAAAGGATCATGGAATGCAGAAGAGGCTCTCCAGGTACAGAAACAGAACCCCAAAGTTACTGAAGGGACAACTATGGTTGTATTCAGCGGCGATCTGGACAAAACCATTGCCTCCTTCATCATCGCATCAGGTGCCGCTGCGATGGGTAAGCAGGTAACAATATTCTTTACTTTCTGGGGCCTGAATGTTCTGCGCCGTGGGCAGTCTCAGCGGGTGAAGAAGTCGGTTCTCGACAGAATGTTTGGAATGATGATGCCGCAAGGAACGCAAAAGCTGCCCTTATCAAGAATGAATATGGGCGGGCTGGGTGCGAGACTGATCCGCTACACGATGAAGCGTAAGAATGTAGATTCACTGGAGCAGCTTATGCAGGGGGCGCTTAATGCCGGTGTGAAGCTGATGGCCTGTTCTATGAGTATGGACATCATGGGTATCTCACAGGAAGAATTGATTGAAGGGGTAGAGATTGGCGGTGTTGCCAGCTATCTCGGTGCCGCAGAGGATTCGGGTGTTAATCTGTTCATTTAAAGGGGCGAAGAAACTGTGGAATATGACAAAGCAATAATAAACAGATTGAAGCGTATTGAAGGCCAGGTAAGGGGGGTTCTCAGCATGCTGGAGGAGGGCAAGGATTGCCGGGAAATTGTAACCCAGCTGACCGCGATCAGAACCGCTGTAGACCGCACTGCCGGTGCAGTTATCGGAGACAATCTGGAGCACTGCATTCAGGAGGAGCTGGCCAAGGGAAATACTCCGGATCAGGTCATCAAGGAAGCAGTACAGCTGCTTGTGAAAAGCCGCTAAAAAGAGCAGCCGCAGACAGGAGGATTCACCTCTTGCCTGCGGCTGTTTTTCGAATATAAGCTGTAAATACTCAAGCCTTCTGAAGAGCGAATCTTCGTTGCACCCTTATGAGTCGCGACAGCAGCAGAATAGCGCCTATAGCCAGACCAGTGATCAGCCCGATCCAGTAACCGTAAGCGCCCAAATCAGTATAAGTCGCGAGCAGGTATCCGACTGGAAGACCAATCACCCAGTAAGCAATGAAACAAATGATGAAGGCAGGGTTGACATCCTTATACCCCCGCAGTACACCTTGAATTGGAGTTGCGATGGCATCGGAGATTTGGAAAAAGATTGCATAGATCAGGAAATGCTGAATTAGAGATATCACTTCAGGTTCATCCGAATACAGCCCGGCGACATGGCTGCCGGCAAACAACAGCACCAGCGCGGTAAGCAGTGAGAGGACCGCTGCCGTTCCAATACCCATGATCCCGTACTGTCGGGCATCCTTAAGGCGGCCGGAGCCGCTCTCGAAGCCGACAAGTATCGTCAGACTCATACAGATGCTCAGCGGAATCATATACAGGGTAGACGCGAAGTTAATCGCTGCCTGGTGGGCTGCAATAGTAACCGTATCAAATCGGCTCATAAGCAGCGTTACGGCTGAGAAAACCGCAGTTTCAAAAAAGATTGAGAAACCGATAGGTACACCGATCTTCATCAGTTCCTTAAAGCTGCTAAGCGACATGGCATGGAATTTGCGGAAGAGCTGCAGGCCTCTGAAGGGCTCGGCTCGATAGATAAAGACCAGGGCAATCAGGAAGATTACCCAGTATGTAATGGCTGAGGCTACACCAGCACCTGCTCCGCCAAGGCGGGGGAATCCGAAGTTACCAAAGATCAGGAGGTAATTGAGGCCCACGTTAACCGGAAGAGCAATCAGTGTGATGAACATCGAGACACGGGTCTGACCCAGTGCGTCAATGCAGCTGCGGACTACGGTATAACCGAACAATGGAATAATGCCAAAAGAAATCGCCCGCAGGAACCGGAATGCAATATTGCGTACCTCTGGCTCCAGGTTCATGAAATGGAGTACCGGCGATAAGGCCAATCCGCCCAGAATGAGCACCAGCATCGATACGAGCAAGGAGAGCCACATGCCTTGCATGACCTGATAGGCGACATCTTTATTGCGGCGGCTGCCGATCAGATGAGAGACAATCGGCGTGATTCCCATTAGAATCCCGCTGAGTCCGGTCTGGATCGGAATCCACAGGCTTGTTCCTATAGCTACACCGGCGAGATCATTTGTGCCGAATTTACCGGACATATTCGTATCGAAGAAAGTGATGGCCGACAATGCAATTTGTGTAATGAGAATCGGAAGCAGGATATGCAGAAACTGTCCGGCTTTTTGTTTAAGGGAAGATGTCTGTTTCATAATAGTGGATGCCCCGTTATCTTAATAGTAGTTGTAGGATGTACATGCTTAATTCTCAGTAAAAAACCCGGCAATTGCCGGGTTCCGGTTCTTCTTATGGTGATTGGATACATCAGATAATTGCTGTAAGCTTATTGTTCGTAATCCACTTCCGAGGTATAACGGTTATTGGCGTTCCAGAGCAGGAATTCATCCACCTTCTCATCCTTCAAGGCGCGGATCTGGTCTTCAACCTGCTTCTTGCCGTATTTGACATAATGGCCACTGCCGAGCCAGCTGGCGGTGAAATCCTGAATCCATGGACGAATTACCGGCTTGTAGCTGCCGAGCGGATCAAGCTTCTTGTGTGTATCGACCATAGAGCCTTTGATTGTAGCATAAGGGTCCTTATCCGGATCTTTGACATCAAACCAGCCGGTAGAGTAATGACTTGGATAGACCATCGGGCTAATGACATCTACATTCTTCGATATTTTGACGAAATCCTGACCAATACCTTCTGCTGCAGGAACTGAGGCTGCATAGCCGAAGATATCAACAGATATACGTACGCCGAGCGGCGCGAGCTCTGCTTTGGCATATTTGACAAAGTCGGCAATGATTTCTACACGCGGTCTGTCACTCTTGGTGTATTTCAGTGTATCTGCACGTTTCTCGAAGCCTTCAGGGAAGCGTACATAGTCAAATTGAATTTCCTTGAATCCGAGCTTCGCAGCTTCTTTGGCAATATCCACATTGTATTTCCACACCGCTTCATTATAAGGATTCACGAAGCTGTCTCCGCCTTTGTTAGCCCAGACTGAGCCGTCGGTATTTACAAAGGATAATTCCTTGTTCTTCTTGGCCAATACAGAGTCCTTGAAAACAACAATCCGGGCAATCGGATATACGTCATGCTCCTTCAGACGTGTCATCAGCTTGTTGATATCTCCAATGAACGGCTGGGGATGTCCCATTTGCTGGAGCTCCGTGTTATCCGTTTTGTATGTGATGTAACCGGCGTCATCCTTGATATCGATGACCATGGAATTCAGTTCCGTCTTGTCGAGCAGGGAGAGCAGGGTTTCCATGCGTTCGCCCCCGGCGCTGTAGGCTGTTACATAAATCCCCTTAACCTTTGGTGCATCCGGCTGCGGATCGGTATTAATTCCTGCTTCTGGTGTTGCACTTGGTGAAGGTTCCGGTGCTGCCGTGCCTCCAGCTCCACCCGTTGTAATCGCTGTTGTCTCTGGATTCGTAGTGTGTTCTGCGACGATGGGGGGATTCATGGCGCTCTGCAGTGCTGCTGCCACATCAGCGTCGTGGCCGTTATTCGGCACACCAACGCCTCCCAGGGCCATCATCAGTAATGCCCAGGTGATGTTCATTCGTTATTCGCTCCCTTTATGTACATTCCCTTAAAGTATAAAGTAACGGATGCACTCAAAAAGAACAGACTTGTAACAATACCCGTAATTTTTTGGTGTCATAAAAAACCGCTCTTGTTGTTTATAAACGGGATGTACAGATTTTGAACCGCTGAATTAAAAAGTAAATGCCGCTCGGATCCGGACACGAAGGCCGAATCTGAAGCGGCAACTATAAAAACTTGCTCTTAGGGCAGCTTGCTCAGTGAAGATACGCAGAATTCTGATGCTCGCAAATGCTGTAATGGATGATATCCATGGCATCTGCCGGTTCCAGAATACTCAGACCGTCACGCAGAACGATTACAGAATTGAGTTCGTCCTGCTTCAGAAACGGTATCATATCGGGATACCACCTCATGACGATTGCTGACAGTTTTACCGTTTCCATTTCCACAAAAATCACCCTTTCCTTTTTCGAATCGAACTGAATTTGAATTCAGGGTCCACCCGGAAAAACGAAGTGCCTGGAAAAAAGAGGGGTAAATCACAATCTTCATGAAATTGATAAGGGTCCTGCGTGGTACTAATATATCACAATTTTAAATTATGCGCATTTTTTTCGGAGCCTATCTTTTGCGGAAAGACCCCATAACCCCGACTGTTTCAACGATGTTCACAAAAGCCTGCGGGTCGCTTGTTTTGATGATCCGTTTGAGCTCAGCGAGTTCGTAACGTGTGGTCACTGTCATTAGCATGTCCCGTTCCACATGAGAATAAGCGCCTTCCGTCTTAATCTTTGTAACACCGCGCTGAAGCCCCAACAATTGCTGCAGAAGCTCATCCGTCCGGGTTGTTACTATATAGACGGTGACTTTGATGTGGCTGACATGAATCAGATCGACGACCTTACCGCTCACATAAATGGAGACCATGGAAGCAAGTGCCAGGTTCCAGTTGTTATCGAAATAAGCTGCGGCCAGAATAACGAGCCCGTTAAGGCCGACCAGGACATTGCCAATCGGGAAATCGCGGTAACGTGTAATAATCGAGCCCAGAATATCGAATCCGCCGGACGAGCCGCCCACACGGAAGGACACTCCGGCCCCGACACCTACAAGCACCCCTCCGAAGACGGAAGCCAGCAGCATATCCGAGGAGACCTGATGCACCGGTACCAGGGTCATCAGCCAGGTTGTGGCTCCGACAGAGAGGATACTGAGGATAATGAACCTCCGTCCGAGCTGGAACCAGCCGGCGGCAAGCAGCGGTACATTGAAGAGTAAGTACAGCAGGCTGATATTAAATGGAGTGAAGTAACCGACCAGCATGGCAAGGCCCGATACTCCTCCACTGAGCAGTCTGTGCGGGATCAGGAACAGATTGAAGCCGCAGGCAATCATCGCAGAACCGAAGATTACGGCCAGATAACTCCCGAATAGTCTGAGTTTCAACAAACAAATTCACCTCTATGTTTAATGTAAGTAATGAAAGAAAGGAATGTACTGGTATTCCTGATCCGGTTTGTGATATAATGTATAGGATATTCTTGAGTAGGACGTTACAATGGTATTTTTGCATTGCTTAGAATGCGAAGTTACAGTTGTCAGGTATATGTAGTGGCCTGATCATAGGACATTTTTTTTGTCCCAATACGCGCTAAACCATGCAGGAAATACGGCATGATTGGACAGCCTATAAATGTGTTTACCGCTACTTAAGAATACAGACAAGCATGTGGAATGTCCACTGTATAGAAGGAGCATGAATAATTTGAAAACATTCGCAGAATTCGGCTTGGAGCCAAAAGTGCTACAAGCAATCACTGAACTAGGATTTGAGGAAGCAACACCCATTCAGGAGCAAGCTATTCCGCTTGCAATGGCCGGATCGGATCTGATCGGCCAGGCGCAGACGGGTACAGGTAAGACTGCTGCTTTCGGGATTCCCCTCATTTCCAAGATCGTCCGGGAAGAAGAGAAAATCGTTGCATTGATTATGACGCCTACACGCGAGCTGGCTATCCAAGTAGCGGAAGAAATCGGCAAATTGACCCGCTTCAAGGGACTTCGTTCACTGGCTATCTATGGCGGGCAGGATATCGGCCGTCAAATCCGCGGACTTAAGAAGAAACCACAGATCATTATTGGTACTCCTGGACGTCTCCTGGATCATATCAACCGCAAAACCATCCGTCTTGATGATGTACAGACCATTGTACTTGATGAAGCTGATGAAATGCTGGATATGGGATTCATGGAGGATATCCAGACGATCCTCAAGCTCGTTCCGGAAGAACGTCAGACGATGCTCTTCTCGGCTACTATGCCTCCTAACATTCAACGTCTTGCCCAGCAGTTCCTGAAGAATCCACAGCATGTATCCGTAATACCTAAGCAAATCAGCGCACCGCTAATCGATCAGGCTTATATTGAAGTTCCTGAACGCCAGAAGTTCGAAGCGCTCAGCCGTTTGATTGATATGGAGTCCCCAGATCTGGCTATCGTCTTCGGCCGTACCAAACGCCGGGTAGACGAGCTTGCTGAAGGATTGCAGAAACGCGGATATTCCGCTGATGGCCTGCATGGTGACTTGTCGCAGAATCAGCGCGATGCTGTAATGCGCAAATTCCGTGACGGCAGTATTGATGTACTGGTTGCTACAGACGTTGCAGCCCGCGGTCTGGACGTTTCGGGTGTAACTCATGTAATCAACTTCGACCTTCCACAGGATCCGGAAAGCTATGTACACCGTATCGGCCGTACCGGCCGTGCCGGTAAAGAAGGAACAGCATGGTCCTTCGTGACTCCGCGTGAAATGGATCACCTGCATCTGATCGAACGTGTTACCCGTCACCGTATTACCCGCAAACCGCTTCCTACAATGGCTGAGGCTATTGAAGGCAAACAGCGCATTACAGCTGAACGTCTGCTGGCAATGGTTGAGGATGGCGGGGAACTGAACGAATACAAAGGTATTGCCATTCAATTGCTGGAACAATATGATTCTGTACAGCTGCTATCCGCAGCTATGAAGCTTCTTACCGGCGATAACAAGGATGCTCAAATCGAGCTGACTCCTGAAGATCCGATCCGTGCGAAACGCCGCGGAGGCAAGAACGATATCCGCAGCGGACGCAAGCCTAACGGCGGCGGCTATGGCGGCAACCGTACAGGCTCCGGAACTGGCAGCAGCAGTGGCGGCGGCTATCGCGGTAACCGTGATAATGCCAGCAGCGGCGGAAGCACACGTGGCGGCTACAGCAGCGGCTATGGCAGCAACAGCGGCAGCAGCTACGGCGGCGGCTACAAAGGCAACCGTGATGCGGGAGCAGGACGCGATGGCGGTGCAAGCCGCAGCGCAGACCGTAAACCGTCGGCACGCCCAAGCAGCACAAGCACCCGTCCGGCTAAACAGGATTACGACGTTTAAGCATTCCGTTTGACATAAGAAGAAGACGAGCGACCGCGAGCGGTTCTCGTCTTCTTTTTTTTTGCAAAGATAAGAATGATATGCTTCGAGTAATACCTTATCCTTATCATGGACGTTTAGATGAAAGTGCGGGTAATAATGACGAGCAGAATGAACAGGACGAGAATGGTACCGGTGGAAGTCCAAGGATTGCAGCAACCGGGTGCGGACATGGGGTTAACCTCCTTTAAACAGTGGTTGTTGTGGTTACGATTCTAATATATGGACGGATCACAGAGCTTGCGTAGACACTTACCTATAACTTGTAAACTTGGGCGCTGGAAAAGTCCGGGTCAAATAGGGTATAGTTAAGATACGCAGTATGCGCTAGATAGACAGGAGGAAGGGAATTGGAGTTTAAGGGAGCAATGGGCGGTTTATACCGCATCACAGAATGGATATCACGTATTGCCTTCAGTAATATTTTGTGGGCACTGTGTTCGATTCCATTTCTGTTCGCAGGAGTTATGAAGATGATTATGCTGGGTTCGGAAGCTGGCGGACCGAATGAGCAGATCATGCTCAACTGGGTACTTGGCGTATTCGCGCCATTCACTGTATTTCCCGCTACGGCGGCGTTGTTCACAGTGGTACGCAAATGGGTAATGGGCAACACAGATGTAAGCACATTCCGCACTTTTTTTCAGGGGTACAAAGAGAATTATTTCAAAAGCATGCTTGGAGGCATTATCTACACCCTGCTGTTCGTGATTATGTACGTGGATGTTACCGTATACATGACACAAATGGCCAATTTCAAAATCGTCGGTATTCTGATGCTCGTGCTGATGATTATTTTGTTCGTTTCCATGTTCAATTTCTTCTCGATCGTGGTTCATTACCAGATGACCTTCAAGGAAGTGGTGACCAACTCCATTCTGTTGACCATCGCCCGGCCGATCCGTGTATTCTCTACACTAATTGGTTCAGCGGTTCTTCTCTATATAGGTCTGCGGTATCCGGTGCTCTACGCTCTTTGTATTCCTACTTTCATTGCTATGCTTGCTTTCTTTAACTTCTATGCAACGTATAATAAGCTGCAGCTGCAGGTGGAGAAGAAGAAGCTGGCTGAAGAGCAGGCGGCGCTGGAAGCAGCCGAGAATGAAGGTATGCCTTCTGACGAGGATGAAGAGGAAGCGGAAGAGGGTATTAACCTCAAGAAGAGTTAACATTCCGATAACTGAAAGATCAATGATTTAGACGGAAAATTATTCCAGTGTTAATTAAAGCGCATACAGGTTTACTTTTTCGTTAAAACGCAATATAATATTAATAAATCCTGCGATGTACGTTATGGTTGCTCGTTGTTTTGAACCAATGATAATGTCTTGGGAGATCTACATGAAGCGCGGCTGAACAGCCCTGTCTATACGACTTGGGGAATTCAAAAACGACTTCTGCGGTCACCCACCTGCTATAGCAGGTTCAGAAGACACTGCAGCCGGACGGCATAGGCGGGTTTTCTACTGTTTTTGACAAGGCACCCTGTTACCTGCTTATCTGCAGGAGTAGGGTGCCTTTTATAGTGTGTGTTTCGGGGGTATTTACCCGGACAAAGTGCGCTATGCTCTTTTGTTCCGTGGATAAGAGTGTTACACTTAGAGTAATGAACTTGGGATTTGAAGAGGGGGAAGAATTTTGTCGTTGAAAAGAACCTTGGTCGGTTTATTTCGCAGTCATGACGGAACAAGCGACCGTGCAAAAGATCCGACACTCAAAACACGTTATTACACTCTTTCAAGAGACAAGGCGTGGGATGAAGTATCCGCAACGCTGAAGAAGATTCCTGGATTCAAAGTGCTTCACGAAGTACAGTCTGTAGGGGAGATCACCCTGGAGAAGAGAACGGCATTCGGTCGCACACTGGATATCACCGTATCTGTGCTGAGTACCTCGCCGGTACGCTGTGCCGTAGATATGTATTCTGCATCCAGAGGATCGCTTGGCGATTTGGGTGCCAATTACCGTGTCATTCAGCGTTTGTACCAGTCATTGGATAAGAAGCTGGGCAAATATAAGGCTGATTAAGAACGAATTGCACTTTTCTGTCCAGAGATTGTATGCGGTTTCTAAGCACGGTACAGGCCGTGCCGGGCAATAATAAATAGGGCTCATCATACGCAAAAAGCGGGAGAAGGATGACCTTCTTCCGCTTTTTTTCACAAAAGTAAGACTGAAAAGTATAAGTATGGTGCGCTTGAGGTTACAACAGTGCCCGAACAGCAGAAATGGCAGCTTCATAGTCCGGATGCTCTGCCATTTCGGCGAGATATTCAACATAAGCCAGCTTGTCATTCTTGTCCACGACGAAAATGGAACGCATATCCAGACGGAATTCCTTGATCAGTACACCGTAGGCTTGTCCGAAGGAGGTTTCCTTGTGGTCAGAGAGTGTAATTACACTGTCAATGCCTGCAGCGCCACACCAGCGTGCCTGAGCGAAAGGCAGGTCTGTGCTGATAGTGAGGATAACCACGTCATCGCCGAGACCGGCGGCCTCACTGTTGAAGCGGCGGGTCTGTGCATCGCATACACCGGTATCGAGGGAAGGCACAACGCTGATCAGCTTTATTTTGCCGGCATAATCACCGAGTGAAGCATCTTCCAGCAGATTCTTGCTTACCACGAATGCTGGTGCGGAATCTCCTGCCTTCAGTTCAGGTCCTACGAGAGTAATGGGATTGCCTTTAAAAGTAGCTACGCCTGTTCTTTCTTGCGTCATGTCCTTATTTCCTCCTTGGATTGCAATATTGGATTGTTACTGCCACAATAAATTATAATCTTTTTAGAAGCTGAATGTCGAGCCGGACAACATACATAAAAGGATGGGTGCTATGATTTTCATACGATACGAGAAGTGGAAAAGTTATCTCCGGTATTATCCGGTAACCTGTGTGCTGATTCTGGCCAATGTACTGATGTTCATTGTGCTGTCGCTGAATGGCGGCTCAACGAATCTGCAGACCCTCGTGAAGTTCGGGGCAACGGTAAATGTCGGACCAGAGAAAGAGGAGCTGTGGCGCTACGCTGCGGCCATGTTCCTGCATAATGGCTTTGCCCATCTGTTCTTTAACAGTTTCGCTCTGCTGGTATTTGCGCCTCCCCTGGAGCGGCTGATGGGCTGGTGGCGGTATGCGCTGTTGTATCTGGCCGGCGGGTTCCTGGCGAACCTTCTGGGGGTTGCCATCAGCGGCCGCGGAGTAGTTGAGATCGGGATTGTCTCTGTAGGCGCCTCCGGTGCCATCTACGCCGTTTATGGCGCATTCCTCTACATTGCGTTACTGCAAAGAACGATGATGGACGAGGGCTCGCGCAAGACACTGTATGGCCTCCTGGTGATGGGGATTATTATGTCGTTTGCCACACCGCATGTAGATTATATGGCCCATATCGGCGGTCTGGTAGCCGGATTCTTCATTTATGGATTAATGATCCGCGTGTTCAAACGAAACCGAAGATAAGAGAGGGTGTAGACGTGGAGCTTAGACAGCTGCAGTATTTTCTAAAGGTTGCCCAAAAAGAACATGTCACCAGAGCGGCGGAAGAACTGCATGTCGCACAATCTGCAGTAAGCCGCCAGATCCATCAGCTTGAGCAGGAGCTTGGTGTAGATCTGTTCATGCAGAAAGGGAGGAACCTGCAGCTTACTCCTGTCGGACAGCTCTTTTGCAAAAGAGTAGAGTCGCTCCTAAATGAACTGGACCGTTCGGTGGCGGAGGTTCATGAATTCCTTGATCCGGAGCGCGGGGAGATCCGCATCGGCTTCCCGCATAGCCTCGGGACCCATCTCATTCCTTCCATTGTTGCGGAATTCCGCCGTCATTATCCGCATGTTAAATTCCGCTTTAAGCAGGGGGCCTATCCGTCGTTAATTAAGGATGTGATTTCGGGTGAGGTGGACCTGGCCTTCATTTCTCCATTTCCGGAGAATGACGGGCATGTGGCCGGCGATATTGTAATGACTGAAGAGCTGTTCGCCATTCTGCCACAGAATCATCCGCTGGCCGGAGAGGAAGTGATTCGGCTTGAACAGCTGCGGGAAGAGAAATTCGTCTTATTCAGCCAAGGCTACTCGCTGCGGCCGATTGTATGGCAGGCTTGTCTGCAGGCGGGGTTCAAGCCGCAGATTGCTTTTGAAGGCGGGGAGACAGATACGATCCGCGGTCTGGTAGCTGCCGGGATGGGAGTAAGTCTGCTTCCGGAGATGGCGTTCTACCAGACCAATCCAATGCAGCCGGCTCAGGTCCGGGTCGTCGAACCCTCAGTTACAAGAACGGTGGGGCTGATTCACAGGGCGGACGGTAAGCTTCCGCTGGTGGCCCGTTCATTCCGTACCTTCCTGCTAACTTATTTCAAAGACAGACAGCAAAACAATACCCCGGTCGGCTCATAGCCTACCGGGGTATTGTTTGTGATTAACTAAGGCTAACTTTTAGTCGCGGTTGCCCAGGAACATGAGGATCAGTCGGATAAGCTCGAGCAGCGAGACTAATGCTGCTGCCACGTATGTGAGAGCTGCGGCATTCAGGACCTTGGCGACACCGCGTTCTTCTTCATTGCGGATGAATCCTTGCTGTACCATGATCTCGCGTGCACGGCTACTGGCATTGAACTCAACAGGCAGCGTGACAAGCTGGAAAGCTACTGCGGCCGAGAAGAAAATGATCCCCAGACCAATAAGATTCAACGAGCTGAAGATAAAACCGGCCAGTAACATAAAGGGTGCAACACCTGATGCGAAGTTAACGACCGGGAACATCCGGTGGCGGAGCGTAAGCATCGGATAATGTTCCTTATGCTGAATCGCATGGCCAATCTCGTGACAGGCGACGGAAACCGCTGCAATGGAGCTTTCATAATATACTGGCTCTGACAGCCGGACAACACGGTTGATCGGGTCGTAGTGGTCGGAGAGGGTACCCCGTACCGGTTCAATGGGTACATCGTACAGTCCGTTTGCATCAAGCATACGGCGTGCGGCCTCATATCCGGTCAATCCATTCAGGTTGGGCACCTGGGCCCATTTCTTGAAATTACCCTTAACCCTGAACTGGGCCCAGACAGAGAAGATAAAAGCGATAATTAATAATAGATACATTAGGGGCATCATTATGTCTCATTCCTCCACTTTAAGTTACAAGCTGTTACATTGGCGGCCCCTGCGTCAGCAGAAGCCGGATCGCTTCCATGCAGGCAACGCCTTGCGGAATTAATGCTGCTAATGCCCGGTTGGCCTGTCCGGGCTTCAAACCGCTGATCACCGGTTCAAGAGCCTTGACTTCGCGCTCAAGCTGCTGCATCTGAATCTCAAGCTGAACCAGTTTGCCCGAGACCTCGGCTTCCGGTGTAGCTGCGTTCCATTTGCCCATCAGGGATTTGATTTCTTCCAATGTATATTTCTCCTGCTTTAGCTGATTAATACGTTGTAAATTGATCAAGGTTTCATGACTGTACAGCCGGTAGTTCTTCATGCTTCTTGATTCGGGTGTAATAAGTCCAAGCTTCGTATAATAATCAATGGTACGTTCACTGGTGCCGGCCGCCTTGGCCAGCTCACCAATCCGGTAAAGGGTCATATCTCCAAGTCATCTCACCTCGCTCGAAGCGGCAGGCTGTAATACAGCGATGTGCTCTGCTTCAATTATTATTCCTATCATTTATGATACCAAATCGCAAACTATACAGTCAAACGTCACACTTACTTAAAGTATATGCAGTGATTTCTTAAAGATTCGCTGTTGTTTTATATGAGGAGATACCTTCTTTGCAGAGCGCAGAGCAAAATGTTCAGAATAGTAGGGACTCAGATTGAGAAGTGTAAGTAATATATAACATAACATGTGATGTATTTACTTAAGAACCCTGAACATCATAGATATTCTTATGAGCTGCTTAGGAAAAGTAGTTAAACTTATTTTATATTGAAGCTAAACAAGGTTGATGTCAGGAAAAATTCGGCGTGAAAAGGTATGTTTACTAACAGACATTAATAAAAATACATAATGAATAATCTTGAATACTGCACAAAGTGTATACGCTTGCATCCTTGTCAAGTATAGGAGCTGGCGGTTTCTGCGGAATATCTGCAATCTTGCGGGAGAATTGTCATATGGTGAATAAATCGAGAGCTTCCAATAATAAATTAATACATTCAAAAAAATAGTCTTGTCAATTTCCCTGACTTCTGATTATAATGACATTAAGAGTTTCACGCTTTGTTAGAAAATATAACATTGGGGAGTGGGGTAAAGTATGAAAAAAAAGATGTTGATGATGTTCCTGGCCATGGTTACACTGATGATCTATCCGGTCAGCGCATTTGCTGCTGAGGGTCCGGCAACACCGGATCTGCAAATTGGACTTGACACTGCATTTACGTTCCTGGCATTTATCCTTGTGTTCTTTATGCAAGCTGGTTTCGCAATGCTTGAAGCCGGTTCGGTCCGGATGAAGAATGCAGGTCACGTTGCCGGCAAGACGGTACTGACACTGGCCATTGCAAGCTTGTGTTTCTGGGCTCTGGGCTTTGGTCTTGGCTTCGGTAACGGCAATAGCTTCTTCGGTACTACAGGCTTCTTCTACGGTGGAGATACAACAGGTTCTTCGTTTGAATCCCTGGCATTCTCTGATGTAACCCTAAATGTTAAATTCCTGTTCCAAATGGCTTTCGCAGCAGTATCCTTGGCGATTGTATCTGGTGGTATGGCAGAACGTGCTAAGCTAAGCGTATACATCATTTTCGGAATTCTCTTCTCGGTAGTGATCTATCCGGTTGTGGCTCACTGGGTATGGGGCGGCGGCTGGTTGGCTGAGCTGGGCATGCAGGACTATGCAGGTTCCACGGTGGTCCATCTTACAGGTGCAACTGCAGCTGTTGTGGCAACAATCCTCCTTAAACCCCGTCTGGGCAAGTTCAATAAAGAAGGTAAACCGGTTATCATTCCTGGTCACAACCAGGTATTCACAGTACTCGGCGTTATCATTCTCTGGTTCGGCTGGTTTGGCTTCAACCCGGGTAGTGCATTGTCCCCTATGGGCGGATTCTTCGGCCACGTGGCACTGACAACGAACCTGGCTGCTGCGGCAGGCGGTCTGGCGGCACTGATTGCTTCCTGGCTGTACTTCGGCAAGTCGGATATTCCGGCAATGCTGAACGGTGTTCTTGCTGCACTTGTTGCTATCACTGGTGCCTGCGCATTTGTAGAGCCTTGGGCGGCTATTCTTATCGGATTTGTGGCTGGAGCATTCACCTTCATGACTTCACAGTGGCTGGAACGTGCAGGTCTTGACGATCCGATCTACGCCTTCTCTGTTCACGGTATTGCAGGGGTTTGGGGAGCCATTTCTACAGGCTTGTTCGCAACACCTGAGCTTGTTGAAACTGTTGGTGTCGGTAAAGCCGGTTTGTTCTACGGCGGAGGTGCACATCAGCTGGGAGTACAGGCGCTTGGTGTGATCGGTACCTTTGCTTTCGTAGCGGTGATGTCCTTCATTATCCTCTACGTAATGAAAATGGTTATCGGACTTCGTGTAACGGAAGAAGAAGAATTGATGGGTCTGGATATCAGTGAGCATGGTACTTACGGTTATCCTGAACAAATGAAACTGATCACAGAATCGGAATCCAAACCCTTGAAATAATTATATCTTCTACTCAATAGGGAGGCGGACCGAGTGGCTTCGATGGAGACAGCAGACTGGAACGAAGATGAAAGATACATGTCCATCGTAACGGCCGGTTCGCCGCAGGAGCTTAAGGCCAGGCGTACCGCTTGTCAAAAAGTACTTCTGGAGCAATTAAACGTTATTCCGGCCCAGGAATGGATGTGCCGGGTGAATGCAATGCATGATCAGATTGCAAAAACAGCGGTACACATATGTGAGGCGCAGATGAAGGAGGCGGGCTATGGCCTGCCTCCCTGCGCCTATTCCTTTATTGTATTCGGCAGTGCAGGCAGACAGGAAGCTACGCTGTGGAGTGATCAGGATAATGGTTTGATTGTAGAAGGTGAGCTGGATGGGCTCAAGAAAAGCTATTTCGAAGCCTTCGGCGCCATGTTGTCCGATGTGCTTGAAACTGCAGGTTACGAGAAATGCGGCGGCAAGGTGATGTGCTCCGAGCCTTTGTGGCGTAAAACGCTGTCTGAATGGGAGCATCAGCTGGAGGGCTGGATGGAGCAGCTGGAATGGGAGCCTGTCCGTTACCTGATCATAGCTTCTGATATGCGCCATGTGGCCGGCAGCGTAGAATTGTCCGCGAAGTGGAAGGAAGCTTTTCATGCCGGTTTTGCGGACAATCACAAGCTGACGATGGCTGTGCTGCGAAATACCGTTCGCCATAAGGCAACACTTAATCTGCTGGGACAGGTACTCACGGAGCGGTTTGGCGATCATGCAGGCGGTTTTGATGTCAAATACGGACTTTATATCCCGCTTGTCAATATTGTCAGACATTTGTCGCTGCTGCACGGGATAGAGGATTCTTCGACGCTGAAGAGGCTTGAGCATTTGGCTGAACTGGACAAATACCAGCATCTTGAAGAGATCCGGAGGGCATTTCTGACGGCCTTGAAGATGCGTGTGAATACGCCTTATACGGTGGAGGATGGCTTGCTTGCAAGCAGTGATTACTATGCCGAGAGTGATTTGAAGAATAAGCAGCTCAGAAGTGAGCTGCGGGAAAGTCTGCTGCTGGTCAGGCGTCTGCACAAGGCCCTGCAGCGACAGCTCCGGTCCGCGGAAAGGAGACAGCCATGAAGGAGCCGAACAAAGGCGGAGGGTTCTGGAACAACCTGAGACAAGGCGGAATGCCATCCGCCATCGCTTCCATGAGAGGCGGAGAATCGGCCCAGCAAACCGCACAGCAGATGGCTTTTATCCGTTCTCTTATGCGCGAAAAACGGCGTCCGGAAGTGCTGCACACTCCGCTCTCTGAGCTGGAGACCGTTATATTTGATCTTGAGACTACCGGCTTCTCCCATCAGGGAGGGGATGAGATTATGTCCTTCGGGGCGATCCGTGTGGTAGGGGAAGAGATTAAGGAAGACGAATGTTTCTATACGCTGGTGAATTGCGGGACGGCTATTCCTGATAATATTACCAGGCTGACCGGGATTTCAGAAGAAATGACATCCAGTGCCCCGTCTTTGATGGATGGACTGCACAATTTCATGTCCTTTGTCGGCCAGAGAGTGCTGGTAGCGCATGGAAGTGCACATGATAAATCTTTTCTGAACGCCGCCTTATGGAAAACCTCCAAGGTGCAGCTGACCCACCGGGTACTGGATACGATGATGCTGGCCCGCTGGCTGGAGCCGCACCGCAGTAATTACACGCTGGATGAGCTGCTGGCCATTCACGAGATCCCGATTGAAGGCCGTCATCATGCGCTTGAAGATGCCAAAATGACGGCGAAATTATGGGTAGCGTATCTCCGGCAGATTTCCCAAAAGAACCAGGTGGAGACATTGGGCGATCTGTACGCTTATCTAAGCAGGACTTAAGGGCACATGCTGTAGGGCAGGTGTCTGTGCAGAGCCGCTATTGTCCGTACGCTGTATTAGGAACCCGTTCAACAGCGGAGTACCGGTATGGCCGGTTCCCGGAGAGCCGATCAGGTATATCTTGAATTCAGGCCCCAGCGAAGACAAACCATTTAGATCGGCAAGAGAAGGCCAGGGCGCAGCATGCGGATGGGAGTGGAAAAATCCGACAGGTGCGGGTTCACGGTATACGGCTCTGATCCACTCTCCGGGATCAGGTACAAAAGAATGCAGCGGGTCAGGCGCTACGTTGCGTATCGGCACATAGCTGTCGATACACATGCCACCCGCTGCGGCAGCTCCCAGCAGGATTCCGCAGGCTTCCTGCGGATAACAGGACAGCAGATGCTTCCCCAGCATATGCTGTACGGAAGAGCTCAGTCGGATGGATTGGGGGATTCCCTGGCTAGCTGTCATATCTTCACCCCTCTCTCTTCATGGGATTTCGTCTTTGACGGAATCCTCTTTTTTATTGTAAATAACGTTTGAAACTGCAGCAGGTGGGGGTACAATAGAGGAAAAACCTCTAAGCAAAGGAACTGACTCCTATGAAAGCAGTCCATAAACGGAATTTGACTGTTCTGGCCCTGATTGTTTTTCTGGCCGTTCTTGCCATAGAGCATAGAAGCAAGGCTGAAACGAAAGCGGTCGCGGTCCTTCAGCAGCAGGCGGAGCCGGAGACTGGTGCTTCCGCAGGCTTGAGAGCCCCTTCATTCATACTGCAGGAAGGCGACAAACGGTATGAAGTCGGGGGAGCCAGGGAGAAAGCGGTAATGCTGAATTTCTGGGCCTCCTGGTGTGATCCTTGCCAGCAGGAAGCTCCGGAGCTGAACAGGCTGGCAATGAAATACAGCGACGTGCTGGATATTTACGGCATCAATGTTACCAGCCAGGATTATAAACCCAACGCAGAACGGTTCGTCAAAAAGTACATGCTGGCTTTTCCGGTGATGTATGATCTGAAAGGCCAGATTTTCGATAAATATAATGGAGCCGTATTCCCGACTAATGTACTAATTGACAAGAATGGTGTCATTAGCGAGATCATTCTGGGTGTCCTGACCGCTGAGGAATTGGAGCAGAAGATTATCGCCTTAACCGGCTCCTAACGAGGCCGGCAGCAAGGTGCTGCAAAGCCCCCCGGTGCGGATGTACTTCCGCACCGGAGGGCTTTTGCATTGAACAACCTATGGATAAAGGCAGTTAGTGATTGACTAAGCCTCTCGGTTCACTGCTGGCCTGGGTGTCCTGATCCAGCGAAATCTGTCCGAGCAGGGCATAGCGCATAGAATCGACCAGTGCCTCCCAGCTCGCTTCAATCACGTTGCTGGATACGCCTACTGTGCTCCAGGTGTCTCCGTAGTCTTTGGATTCAATGAGTACGCGAACCTTCGCTGCGGTCTGGTCCTGCTCGTCAAGCACCCGGACCTTATAGTCTGAGAGGTGCATATCCTTAAGCTGCGGGAAATACGTCTGCAGCGCCTTGCGCAGCGCGTTATCCAGCGCATTGACCGGACCATTGCCTTCTGCTGCAGTGTACAGGTTCTCGCCGCCGACCTTCAGTTTGACGAAGGCTTCAGAGACGACGGGGCGGCCGGCAGTTTTCTCTACCAGCATCTTGAACGACTCAAAGGTGAACAGCTCGTTCATCTCTCCGGTAGCTTCCCGGAGCAGCAGTTCAAGCGAGGCATCCGCCCCTTCGAACTGATATCCCTGATGCTCCAGGTCCTTGATCTTATCAATAACCTTGCGGGCCTGTTCGCTGCTTGGATCGAGACTGAGCCCCATCTCCTGGGCTTTGGACAGCACATTGCTCTGTCCTGCGAGTTCGGAGACAAGCACACGCTGTTTGTTGCCGACCAGCTCGGGAGCGATATGCTCATAGGTGCGCGAATCGCGCAGAATGGCCGAGACATGAATGCCGCCCTTATGGGCAAAAGCCGCGGTTCCGACATAAGGCTGGTTTACCGGCATGTTCACGTTGGCGACTTCGCTGATGAACCGGGCGGTGTTGGTTAATTGGGGTAACGAATCTCCCGGGATACAGTGATACCCCATCTTCAGCTGCAGGGTTGGAATGATGGAGCACAGATTGGCGTTGCCGCAGCGCTCGCCGTAGCCGTTGATGGTTCCCTGTACCTGACGTACACCCGCACCGATTGCGCTTAAAGTGTTAGCTACCGCAAGCTCGCAATCGTTGTGTGTATGAATGCCCAGAGCAGCACCCGGAAGCTGGATGCCCATGCCGGAGACAATCTCCTGAATTTCATGCGGCAGGGTTCCGCCGTTAGTATCGCACATTACAAGCCAGTCGGCTCCGGCTTCGCGGGCACAGGCGAGTACGGCAGCAGCATATTCGGGGTTGTTCTTATACCCGTCGAAGAAATGCTCCGCATCGAAAATGACCTCCAGACCCTGGCGTTTCAGGTAGGAGATGGAGTCGCCGATCATGGCCAGGTTCTCTTCAAGGGTAGTCTGCAGCGCAGTATGAACGTGGAAGTCCCAGGACTTCCCGACCAGGGTCGCTGCCGGAACGCCGGCATCAATCATTCTTTGCAGCCCGTCGTCGTGCTCCGCTACCGAATTCTTGCGCCGGGTACTGCCGAATGCTGTGATTTTGGCATTCAGATGGAGCTCCTGGACTCTTTTGAAAAATTCGATGTCTTTGTTGTTGCTTCCAGGATTGCCGCCTTCAATATAATGGACACCCAGATCGTCGAGTTTCCTGGCAATCTTCAGCTTGTCATCCGCCGACAGACTGATCCCTTCGCCTTGAGTGCCGTCGCGCAGGGTAGTATCGAAGATGGAGATAGACTTAGACATGAGTGTCCTCCTAAAAGTGTTGTTTAGCATAACTTCCTTGAAACCGCTTCGTGCAAAACTGGCCTCGGAAGCATTAGCTTAAGTTGTAGTTGTAGTTAGCATACACATATATGAAATTAATTTTTATATTATAGCATTTTTACGCGGGAAAGTAACAAAGAACTTTTCATTTAATCGTCACAAGAGGCTCTTCTGCAAGTTGACCTCCCGCAAGGTGAAGAGGTATGCTGGAAATAACAATGGAACCCTGAAGATAAGAAGGTAGATACCATGCAGAATGTGGATCAATATTATCCGGCAAGCGGCAGGGTTATTCTCCATGTGGATATGAATGCCTTTTACTGCTCGGTGCATGAGGCGGAGGATCCGGAGCAATATAAAGGTAAAGCGACGGCCGTTGCCGGCAGCGTGGAGTCCAGACGGGGAATCATCGTCACTTGCTCGTACGCCGCACGCAGACTTGGCATCTCAACGGGGATGCAGGTTCAGAAGGCGCTGCGTATCTGTCCATCCTTAATCCTTATTAAGCCGGACTTTCATTTATACCGCAAGTACTCGAATGCATTTATGCAAATTGCTTACAGCTATACTCCGCTGCTTGAAGCGGTATCGATAGACGAATGTTATCTGGATATTACCGGTTCGCGCCAATTCGGGACCCCTCCGCAGATTGCCGAGACGCTGCAGCGGCGTATTATGGAAGAGCTGGGTCTACCCTGCTCCATCGGGATTGCCCCCAATAAGCTGCTGGCGAAGATTGCCTCTGATCTCAAAAAGCCGAATGGCATATCCGTGCTGCGGCTGCGCGATGTGCCGTCCATTCTATGGAACAAACCCTGCAACGAGATGTTCGGAATCGGCAGCAAGACGGCCGAGAAGCTGAAGAAGCTGGGTATTTACAGCATTGGACAGCTGGCGGCGGCGGATGAGGCGATGCTGGTCGGACATTTTGGCGTGATGGGCTCGTGGCTGAAGCGGGCCGGCAACGGGATCGATCACGGGGTAGTGAACCCTGAGCGGGAGCAGAGCAAGTCCATCGGGCATACGACTACGCTGCCGCGGGATGTAGTGGGGCTTGCGGAGGCGCGTCCAATCCTGCTGAATCTCAGCGATCAGGTGGCTCGGCGGCTGCGGAAGCAGGGTCTGGTCGCTGCGGGAGTGCAGCTTACGATCCGTACACCGGATATGAAGACGATTACCCGTTCGCGCCAGCTGGAGGCACCTACAGAGAGCGCTGAAGATATCTATAAGGCTGCCCTGGACCAGTTCGCGCGCCACTGGAAGGGCGATAAGCCGGTGAGGCTGCTGGGTGTGACCCTTCAGGGGCTGACGCTCAAGGAGGATTCCGCGATTCAGCTTGACTTGTTCGATTACGAACGGCAGCCGAAGAAGGAATCGCTGAATAAGGCGATGGATATGCTGCGCAACAAGTTCGGCGAGAATGCGGTGCTGACGGCAGGCATGCTCACTGACAGCCACTCTGCGCGGCTGCGCAATCACAAGGAGCGGGGAACCTCACTGCAGAAGGACAATCTTAGCGGCGCGGACCGGGATACCGACTGAGATATCGGCCCGGAATTGCAGCCTGGATGTGGCCGTTTAATAGGGCAATACTGTAAACACATTGAAAATTCATTGAAATTGTATCCTATTTATATTAATATGAGAAAAATAACAGACTGCTACTGCAGGCTGTATTGTTTAAGCGGGAGGCAGAGATAAAATGGCTAAGTACACTTGGGTCGAAAAAGATACATGCATCGCTTGTGGTGCTTGTGGCGCGACGGCCCCTGATATTTTTGATTACGATGACGAAGGTTTGGCAGAAGTGATCTACGAGAATGACGGTAACCACGGGAATGTAGTGATTCCGGACGACTTGTTCGATGACCTGCAGGATTCAGCGGATGGATGCCCTACAGACTCCATCAAGATCGCGGATGCGCCGTTCAACAAAGAAGGCTAAGTCCGGACTTCCATTCATCAGTACCTAATGTAAGGATCGGATATAGGGTGAACCTTATATTTGATCCTTACATTAACATAAAGGCATCTCCTGACCGTGATAAATGCGGCTTGAGATGTCTTTTTTTAATGTCCTGACCGATATAAAATATAAAGAAACTAAGATTGAATCATAGATCCCGGAGGCCAATGTGAAAAATTCGCAGCATCTTAAAGCATATGTGCAGATGCATCCTGATAACAAGATGGCATGGTACTTGCTCGGTAAGGAATACTATAAGAACGGTCAGCAGGGAAAAGCCAATTACTGCTTCAACCAGGCCGGCGAAGTGTATGAAGCTTTTGAGCACAGCAAGGTGCCGGCGGATATGCTGAAGCAATATGAGGATGGGCTGCTGCAATCCGCCCGGGAGCGCCAGGCAGGCAGACTGCGGAAACGCCGTGTGCTGCTGGCCTTCATGTTGCTGCTGCTGTTGCTGATCCCGGCTGGAGTGGCACCGGGGGTAAGCCAGGAAAGCTCTGAAGCACCGGACGGGGAGAATGCGGCTGTTGCCCTGGCTGAGCTGCCGGCAATAGATGATGAAGAGACTCCGGAAGTTCAGCCAAGCCTGTCCTTCACCGCTGTCGGGGCAGACGCCGTCTCCCGCGGACAGGGACTGGCGGGTATCCTGCTGAAGGCACAAACGCCTTCCGCCACGGCGATGCTAAGCATGGAGCGGGCGGGCAAGTGGCTGGTGTGGAAGAAGAAGCTTCCGCTGGCGGCTACGCTTGCCAAGAGTGGGGACGGACGCGTAGTGTACCAGTCCTATAATCCGGTTGTCTGTGACTGCCAGCCGCCTGATCCGGCGGAAATCAAGAAGCAGGCGGGGCTGTGGCAGGAGAAGCAGGAGGAGCTTGCTGTGCTCTGGAGTGCCATGCGGGCCTATAAGACGACCGAGGGGGCCCTTCCAGGTTCACTGCAGGAGCTGGTGAAGCCTTTTCCGGCCAATTGGCTGGGCGGCACGACACCGCTGATGAAGGAACAGTTCGGTCCGCTCCGCGGGGCAGCAGCGGGATTTACTGCAGTGCCAAGCCCTTCTCCGCAGCCTACCGTAACACCGGCCGCCGGTTCACCGGGGCAAGGTCAGACAATCGGGGGCAGTCCTGAGGCGGGCAGCGGAGCCGGCGGGGCAGGAACCCCCTTTTTTACAGAACCGCTCATGATTATTGTTGATAAACAAAAACACCGTCTGGCAATAACCAGCGGCAATATTATTCTGCGGAACTATGCAGTCGGATTAGGCGGGGAGAAGACGCCTGAGGGTAGCTTCGTGATCCGGGATAAAGTGGTCAATCCCAATGGACATGATAACGGTGAATTCGGCAGCCGGGGCATGCAGCTCTCGGACAGTAATTATGCAATACACGGTACGAATGAACCGGAAAGCATCGGGAAGGATGAATCACTGGGCTGTATCCGGATGAGCCGGAAGGATGTGGAGGAGCTGTTCGCGATGGTGCCGATGGGCACGAAAGTGCAGATTAGTAAAGGGGTCCTGCCTGAGGAGCTAGTCGCGCCGGAGGACCGGTTCCCTTCGGATGCGCCCCCAAATCAGACCAACCCCCATAAGGTCTACCATTGGTTGAATTAGTTCCCTGCTACGATAAACAAAACGACAATGAGAAGGACCAGCAGTACCAGACTTGCACTGATCCATAGGATCGCCTTGCGGTTAACTTCTTCTTTCTTCTGCTGCAGTGTAGGAGGTTTGCGTTTAGTTGACATATTGTCATCCTTCTTTCTCTCTTTATCTGTGATTACCCTTACATTGTAATGCGTTTACAAGAAAATTACTATACTTTGAGGGACAGGTTGGAACAATCGCTGCGGCAAAAAACTTTTCTTTTCACCCGGAAACGGATAAAATTAAGAAGAAACCTATAGATACGGGAGTCGCCCTGCGATTTGTGGTTCCCTTGAAGGAGCGAGAACGGTGCTGTATCGACATTTTGGTAAACCAATTTTCTTTAAAATGGACCCGGAGAAGGCGCACCATCTCGTCATAGGCGGACTAAATAAAGCGAATTTAGTTCCCGGCGGAAGTGCGGCGATGCGCCTCATGTACGGTGTTCCTGAGACTGCTGATCTGGCAGTGGATCTGTTTGGCGTGCATTTCCCGACACCGGTAGGCTTAGCTGCAGGACTGGATAAGAATGCTGAAGCGGTAGGAGGCTTCTCTTCAATCGGCTTCGGATTTATGGAAGTAGGCACTGTGACGCCGCTGGGCCAGCCGGGCAATGACAGCCCGCGGTTATTCCGTCTATTGCCCGACAAGGCGCTGATTAACCGGATGGGCTTCAACAATGAAGGCGCAGCGGCCATGGCTGAGCGTCTGAAGGGGATGAAGAAGCGCAGGATTCCGGTTGCGGTCAATATCGGGCGCAACAAGGCCACCCCGAATGAATTGGCGCATGAGGATTACCGCCAGTGTATCCGTACGCTATATCCGTACGGTGATTTTTTTGTGGTCAATATCAGCTCGCCAAATACGCCGGATCTCCGGAGTCTACAGCATGGCAGTGAGCTCTCGAACCTGCTGAGCCAGGTGAAGGAGGAAATGGAGCTGCAGCGGGTGAAGACTGGAGAAGCCAAAGGGCTGCTGGTGAAGATCGCTCCTGATGTCAGCGACGGCGAGCTGGAATATATGGTACATACAATCACAGAGGCTGGAATGGACGGCGTGATTGCCACCAATACAACACTTGTCCGTGAAGGTCTGAAGAGTGACAAAGCCGGTGAAACGGGAGGACTCAGCGGCCAGCCGCTGCGCGACCGCTCCACAGAGATTATCCGCAGAATCTACAGCCAGACCGGCGGCAAGCTGCCGATTATCGGCTCGGGCGGGATTTTTACAGCCCAGGATGCTTATGACAAAATCCGGGCAGGCGCAAGCCTGGTCGAAATTTATACAGCACTCATCTATGAAGGGCCGGAGGTTAACCGCAAAGTGCATGCCGGATTACGGCAGCTGCTGCGGCGGGACGGTTTCCGGGGGCTCCTAGAAGCGGTGGGCGCTGATCATCACTGAAGGATGAATGGACAGGAGGACAAGGCGATGGACGTCAGGGACTGGGGAACTTTTCTACTTCCATATGAACAGACTGTGGAGGAATTGAAGGTTAAATTTAAGACAATGCGTTCGGAACTCAAGAAAAGAGAAGAATATACACCGATTGAGTTCGTAACCGGACGTGTAAAACGGCTGTCGAGCATACTTGAAAAGGCTAAGCGGTTGAACGTGAAAATGGAGGATCTGGAAACGGGCATAGAGGATATCGCCGGCATTCGCATTATGTGCCAATTCGTCGAGGATATCCGCAGAGTGGCGGAGTACATCCGCGCCCGCAAGGACCTTGAAGTGTTATATGAGAAGGATTACATCACTAATTACAAGGAGAGCGGATACCGCAGCTTCCATATGATTATCAGATACCCGGTACAGACTGCGCTCGGGCAAAAGATTGTACTGGCCGAAATTCAGATCCGCACGCTGGCGATGAACTTCTGGGCGACCATTGAGCATTCGCTGAATTATAAATACCGGGAGAGCCTGCCGGATGAAATGCGCGTCCGCCTGAAGACTGCAGCGGAAGCGGCGTCGATCCTGGACAGTGAGATGTCCAGTATCCGTGAGGAGATTCTGGAAGCCCAGAAGACCTTCGAGGAGAACTCGAATACGACGACCCAGCTGCTCAAAGCCATCCATCAGCTGTATTTCTATCACCTCGTGAACGAAGCGATTGAGTGCCAAGAGAGGTTCAATGCCATCTGGCAGGTGCAGGATATGGATGCTATGCGTGAGCTGCTGGATCATGTACGGGAGCTGCTCTCGAATGCCAAGAAGGGCAGCCAGCCGGATGGCCTATGAGCCGCTGTACCTGGAGTATCTGATCTATTTCAACCGGGACAGGGATTACTTCGAATGTCATGAGGTACTTGAGGAGCTATGGCTGGAACAGCAGCGCGACCCGCTCTACAAAGCATTGTTGCAGGTAGCGGTCGGACTGTATCATTTCCGTAACGCCAATGTGCGCGGCGGACGGATCATGCTGAGGCAGTCCTATGAAGTACTGCGTGGATATCCGGCGGTAACCCTCGGGATTGATCTGGCGAAGCTGGTTCAGGAAGTGGGAGATTATGCCGCCCGGCTTGAAGCTTATGTAGAGCAGCCGTTTCCCTATTATGATCTGACGATCTGTATTATTGACCCTGTGCTGGAAGAAGCGGCGCGAATGACTGCGCAGTCTCTTAAGCCGCAGGTTCCCCAGCGCCGCGGGCCGCAGCGGCCGGATAGACCCAGGCATATAGCGGATTGAATATAGCAAAGCATAGAGCAGATTGAATATAGCAAGGCAACATTAGGAGCACCCGCAGGGGTGTTCCTTGATTATTTGAGCAGGAGGACGGCATCATGGCGGCACAACTGCCCGGGCTTTTCATGGAGCGCATGAAAGAATTGCTGGGAACTGAGTACGATCAATTTGTGGATACATATAAGCAGTCTCCCTACGGAGGAATCCGCGTAAATACGCTGAAAATTACTGTGGACGAGCTGCGCGGACGATCCCCTTTCGGGCTAGAGCCTATTCCCTGGTGCCCTACCGGTTTCTATACCGGAGAGGGAGCCAGACCCGGCAAACACCCGTATTATCATGCCGGGTTATATTATATCCAGGAGCCCAGTGCCATGGCGCCCGTCGAATTGCTTGGCGTTCAGCCGGGTGACCGGGTACTGGATCTGTGTGCTGCGCCCGGCGGCAAATCCACGCAGATTGCCGCCAAGCTACAAGGCGAAGGTCTGCTGATTACCAACGACCTTCATCCGGAACGGACGAAGGCACTTGCCAAGAATCTGGAGCTGTATGGAGTGCGTAACGGAATTGTACTGAATGAGAGCCCGGAGCGGATTGCAGCCGCATTCCCCGGGTTCTTTGACCGGATACTGATTGACGCGCCTTGCTCCGGTGAAGGCATGTTCCGCAAGGACGAGGATATGGTCAAGCAGTGGGAACCGGAAACTCCGGCCAAATATGCCGGTATGCAGCGGGATATCCTTGCGGCGGCAGCGGCAGCGCTAAAGCCGGGCGGAACGGTCGTGTACTCGACATGTACCTTCGCCTTGGAGGAGAATGAAGAGATGATTGATGACTTCTTATCCGGTCATCCGCAGTTCTCGCTGGTACCGGTGGGCGGCAGCGGTTCTTTTGCTGCCGGATTAGGTCCATTGCCGGGTGCCGCGCGGCTGTGGCCGCATAAGGTCATGGGCGAAGGACACTTCATGGCTGTTCTGCGGCATGACGGAAGTCCTGATATAGCCGGAGAGGCAGGTATAGAGGCAAGAGCAGACCTCATAGAAGCAAGGGCGGACTTCAAAGAGGCGACCGTATCCATATCTCCGCGTAACCGGGATAACAGGTCTGCTTCCCCTGTCAAAGCTTCGGCAGGTAAAGCTGAGAACGGGCGCGGAGGTAAGGGCGGACGGGGGCCTGGCAAAACTGGAGCTGCTGCCGGACGGCAGCTTCAGGGAACCGGGGAAGAAGCATCGCTTGCGGTATATGCTGATTTTATTCAGGAGCTGCTTGGGACGATGCCCGCCGGATATCCGGTATGGTTCGGAGATCACTTGTATCTCTCGCCGTTGCCGCGTAAAGCGCTGGACGGACTGAAGACGATCCGACCGGGCTGGTATGTCGGACATATGAAGAGCGGCCGATTTATTCCCGGGCATCCGCTGGCAACAGCCTTGCATCCTGCGGAGAGCAGCCGAAGTGTGTCGCTGTCCAGTGCAAGCGGTGAAGCTGTCTCCTACCTGAAGGGAGAGACCTTGTCGATTCCGCAGGAACGTCTGTCCATTAAGGCCGGTCATGCCTCCAAAGGTTACACGCTCGTCTGTATTGACGGCTTCAGCGCAGGCTGGGGCAAATGGCAGGACGGTATGCTGAAGAACGAATATCCCGCAGGCTGGAGGTGGACATAGATTATGAGTGGAGCAGGAAATACGAATAAGAAGCAGCGGATCGATAAAATATTGTCCCATATGGGTATTGGCTCACGCAGCGATATCCGCAAGCAGGCGAAGCAGGGGATGATTACGGTGAATGGCGCTGTCGTCAAAGACAGCGGATTTCATGTAGACCCCGGGCAGGACATGATCGAGGTTGGCGGTGAGCCGGTTCTGTACCGTGAATACATCTATCTGATGATGAATAAACCGCCAGGCGTCCTGTCCGCGACTGAGGACAAACGTGACCGTACCGTTCTGGATCTGCTTAAAGCTGAGCATGCGCTGTTCGAGCCGTTCCCGGTGGGACGGCTGGATAAGGATACTGTGGGCCTCTTGCTGCTTACGAACGACGGCAAGCTGGCTCATGAGCTGCTGTCCCCGCGTAAGCATGTGCCCAAAACCTACGAAGCTACTGTCGAAGGTGAGGTCGATGCGGCGGATGTGGCCGCTTTTGCAGCCGGGGTGGAGCTGGAGGATGGGTATGTGACGCTGCCAGCAAGCCTAAGGATTCTGAGCAGAGAAAGAGGCAGCAAGGTGCTGTCGTATATCTCGCTCACGATCACGGAGGGCAAATTCCATCAGGTGAAGCGGATGTTCGTGGCGGTCGGGAAGAAGGTCGTTTTCCTGAAGCGCGTATCGATGGGTGAGCTGAAGCTGGATGAGAGCCTGCCGCTCGGCGCCTGCCGGGAACTGACTGCTGAAGAGCTGGAGCTTCTGCGCCGGGGCGGAGCGGAGGAATAAGCTAGCGGATATAAGTGATGGAGCGGCATCTCCAGCAAATGAAGAGCAGACCTGGCAGAATGCCAGATCCTAAAAAAGGGTGGAAGGCTAATATAACTTCGGCGGACCGCCGGGGCTTGCATGTAATAAAGGTGAAACGACTGTACGCCGGACCGTAGCGGATGTTAGCTAGCTAGTACAACTTCAGAATTGAAAAAGCGAGTGTATTCAACAATGCTGCTTTTGATATGCTTCGTCCAAATGGAAATTCAGTGATAGTTGAATAATGTACAATTAAAAACAGCGAAAAGGGATGCTTACGCCTTATAACTGTATTCTGTACAACTAAATCTGCCCAAATGGGTGACAACCAAGGTACAATGGCCCTTTAATTGTACGAAATAGTGGAGGTGCGTGCTAGCGTTAAGGTCTGTTAGCACGAAAATACATTCTTGTTGGAGAAATACAGGCGTTGCCTTGTAAGGACAGGAACAGTCACGTGGAATGAGTACAGGAGTTTTAAACTTACGTATGGCTCGCTTACAGTACCTCCGAGACTCACGCACTATTCAGCCGATTTTGGGCAGCTGTGCGGGTGAAGGATTTACACAACCTTTGATATAAACGGAATCTTAGTTGATGGGGGTTAGGTAAGCTTTTGAGACAGAGTGAGGTATATTATACAGAGAAATAAGGATGGTGGAGTATGAAATACAAGCTGATAGCACTTGATGTGGATGGAACGCTGCTGGACGATGATCATCACTTAAGTGACGAGAATAAAGCGGCCATTGCCGAGGTTACCCGCCAGGGCGGCCAGATCGTATTGTGTACAGGACGCAGCCCGCAGAATTCGATTCCGTTCATGGAGGAGATGGGCTTGTCAGGGTATGTGCTGGGGCATAACGGAGCGGTGACGGTGCGTGTGAAGGACCGCAAAGTACTGCACCAATATGGAATGGACGCCAGAGGGCTCGATCCGTATATCGCGTATTGCCGCGAACATGATATCCATTTCGACGTTAACACTGCATTTGATATGTATGTCGACAATGTCGAGAACTTGACCAAGGAAGCCAACTTCATGTACGAGCATTTCCGGATTATGCCTGCCTCGCTGCCGGCCTGGGAGGATTTCCGCGAACCGATTGTGAAATTCACCGTGTTCACGCAGTCTGATATTCTGGATGAAGCGCAGCGGGAATGGTCTACCTGGGGAGAACAGTACAACATTCTGCGCAGCGGAGAGTTCTTCGTGGACTTCATGCACCCGGAAGCCTCCAAAGGCAATGCCCTGAAGAACCTGGCCGCAGAGCTGGGCATTCCCCAAGAGCAGGTCCTGTCGATCGGCAATTATTATAATGATATTTCTATGCTGACGTATGCCGGCCTGGGTGTTGCTATGGACAACTCACCGCTTGAGGTCAAAGCAGCAGCAGATGCGGTTACCGGAACGAATAATGACAATGGTGTACGCGATGCGCTGGTGAAATACTGCCTGTCTTCTTGACTTCTGTCTTGGTAAAATTCTGGTTCTCCGGTAAATGCTCCGCTTAGATATTCTTTGAGTTACTCGGCGTAGGCGTTTTGTTGCGCGGTAGAATGATTGGCCCGGCGGTGTGCTAAGTAGAAAAACGTCATCTAATTATGCGGAAATCTGCAGTTACAGGGCAGCAGTTGGAAAAAAGACACTTAATTTCACTCCCTCTGTAGAAAATCGGGAATCTGGGCGAAATTAGTGACGGAAATCCACTTATTATTGGCAAAGCAGCAGAGACAGAATGATTAAGTGTTGAAAATCCAACTATTCCCACAGCCCGGGCTGCTTCACAGCATTCAGGATCAGTGAAGCTTGCAGAAGACGAAGACTTACATAAAGCATGGTTCAGTGCCTTGGGGGCTCTGTGCTGTGCTTTTTTTGTGGAGTTCCGTTCGGATAATAAGAAAAAAGTATATAAAAAGCGCAAATAAAAAACGCAAAAAAGCAGCCTTGCCGCTCCTGAAAGGAACGGCCGGGCCGCTTGTGTCTATACGCTATGCTGCTAAAGCGGAATTAGACAAACAACGAACGGGAAATGATAACGAGCAATATGAAGAGCACCAAAATCGCACCGGTCGATGTGAAGCCTGGAACTGCACCCATGTCTGATTCCTCCCTTGACTCATGTCTGTTCCCATTGCCGCGTTAGTAGTTCAGCGGAGCTCCATGGGATAATGACATCATATGCGTGAGGAGGCTTCCTGAACTGGTCAGCAGCCTAAACCTCATCAACATGGGCTTTCAGAATCCGCAGGCCCTTGGGCAGGTGATTCTTCAGCTGGCCGGAGCTGGCTTTGCCCCAGCCTACAGACAAGCCATCCACGCTGACCAGCGTCCAGCCATGCAGGCTGGCCGGAACGGGCAGACTCTCCCCGCGCAGCCAGGCCTGAATTTCCGGCCCGGCGGATGGCATATCATAGCTCCGCGCCGCCTGATCCGGTCTCAGCGCCATGGCCAGAGCGTGGGCGGGTTCAATCCGGTTTTTCTTCAAGTGGGCAATATGCAGTCCGGCACGCGGAACCTTAAGGCCGTCGAGCAGGCCGGTGTGCAGCCGGTCATTGAATGCTTCGGGCAGCAGATACAGGGAATCACCGAAGAGAAGCGGTACGCCGCTCCCGGCAAACCCGGGCAGTTCTACCGACGACCAGCTCATAAACTGCTGATAGGCATCCCGGAGCGAGGCGTTTACTTTCGGACTGTTCTTGCCGCGGTCTCCGCGTTTGCTGCGGCCTTGGCGCTGTGAGGCTTCGGTATCTTGCTCTACAACTGCCTTGCGAAGCAGGGCTACGAAATGCCCTTCGCCTTTTTCCAAATGAGGCCACAGCCGTTTCGTAACGATCAGCTCCATATCGGGATAGCTCTGTATGAAGTGTTCGATCGTCTCTTCGTTTTCTTTGCGGTTAAAGGTGCAGGTCGAGTAAGCCATACTGCCGCCCGGCTTCAGCATGAGGTAGGCATCCTGCAATATATCCCACTGTCTGGCAACACACATCTCCACATGCTTCGGTGACCATTCGCTTACGGCAGCAGGATCTTTGCGGAACATTCCTTCACCCGAGCAAGGCGCATCAAGCATAATCCGGTCAAAGACTTCAGGGAACCGCTTGGAGAGTTCCCCCGGGGTTGCCGAGGTGACAAGCACGCTCCCTATCCCAAGCCGCTCTACATTTTCTGCGAGTATTTTGGCCCGCTCCGGATGTATTTCATTGGATATCAGCAAGCCTTGTTCCTGCATCAGCGCGGCAATATGGGTGGTTTTGCCGCCGGGAGCGGCAGCAAGATCGAGCACAGTCTCCCCGGGAAGAGGTCCAAGCAGCTCAGCTGCGGACATTGCCGAGGGCTCCTGAATATAATATAGTCCGGCGGTATGATAAGGATGTCTCCCCGGCCGTGCAGGCTCTTCATAATAAAATCCTGCCGGACACCATGGCACCGGAGACAGACTAAATTGGGATATTGCTTGTTCCGCAGCTGTGCGGCCCGGATCTGAAATGCTTTTTAAACCATTGAACCGCAGACCCTGGGTCCGCCGTGCATGATAGCTCTCCAGAAAAGCGTCTGCCGTATCCCCCAGCATCTCTCTAATGTCAGCGGTGTAAGCGGCAGGCAGCCGTTCTTCATTCATACTTCATTCTCCTCTAGTCAAAATCCAAGATAAGTAAAGCTGTCATCTTAGTTGCTGTTTCAGGTAGATACCGATAAAATCAAAGTATGGACCTTAGCGTACCTGTAATTGTACTTCTACATATACACAACTATATCATAATTGCCGGGTCTCACCGTAATCAGGGCAATTGTAAAGGGAGATGTACCTTATGAACTTGCTGCAAGCGCTATTCTTCCCGCCGGAGCAGCCCGGTGGTGTATCTTCTATGATCCCTTATCTGCAGGAACGCTTCCGGTCCAGCCGCTGGGAGATGGATTTGTTCTGGCTGCCCAAACGGATCCGGGGCAAGGGACGCGAAGAAATTGTCTTTGAAACCTTTGACTGGACACAGTACGGCGAAAGTCCGGTTGTGCAAAAATATATCCAAACCTACCGTGATTATATTTGGTGGACGAAGCTGCGGATGAGCAAAAGCTATGATCTGATCCATGCCCATCACCCGATTGCCGGGCTGGCCATGAAAAGAATATATCCGGAAATTCCTTTAATTCAAACGCTGCACTCCAGCTATGAACGCGAGCTGATTCTGAATGGAGCCATCCAGGAGGGCGGCCTGGAGCATCAGTTTCTGGTCTCGATTTACCGCGAGCTGGAGCATGTCAGCGACCGGCTGATGACGGTTTCGCGCGCTTTTGCCGAATATTTAACTCCTTATATAGATCATCCTGCGAGCATCGGCGTCATTCCGAACGGGTTCGACGAGAAGAGATTCAAGCCTGTGCCGCATGACAATGATATTCCGCAGCTGGTCACTGTTACCCGTCTGGTACCGGCCAAAGGAATAGATACACTGTTCAAGGCTTGTGCCGAGCTCAAAAAGCGGGGTCATGAATATGTGCTGCATATTATCGGGGACGGACCGAGCCGGGCGGAGCTAGAGCAGCTGGCGCAGGACCTGGGGATTTATAATGAAACGATCTTTTACGGCTATACGCTGCATCCGGAGGAATTCATGCCGTTCTTTGATATTTTTGTTCTCCCTTCGCGGGCGGAAGCGTTCGGGTCAGTCTTTGCGGAAGCTGCACTCAGCTGCCTTGCACTTGTCGGGACAAATGTCGGCGGGATTCCCGAGCAGATTGAAGATGGCGTCAACGGGCTGCTGGTGAATCCGGATGATGAGCTTGGACTGGCAGATGCCCTTGAGAAAGTGATCAGTGATCCCGGCTACCGTTATGAGCTGTCCCGTTCGGCCTGGGATAAGGCCAAAAGCCTCTATTCCCTGACCCGGGTAGCCAATGAACTGAAGAAGACTTACCTGCAGTTTCAGCCGGGAATGAAGGGGTGAGGGTATGATTCCTTTTCGATTCCTGCATGCTGCGGATCTGCATCTGGACAGCCGGTTTGCAGGGCTGTCCCATCTGCCGCAGGCTATACGCTCCTATCTCCGGGAGTCCACCTTCGCCGCCCTCGGGCGGCTTGTTGGCGTAGCTATAGAGCAAAGGGTAGATTTCGTTGTCATCAGCGGCGATGTCTATGATGTCTCCGATGCCTCTCTCCAGGGTCAGCTCCGGTTCCGGGAAGCGCTGGAGGAACTCGGGCGGCACGGGATTCAGGTGTTCCTGATTCACGGAAATCATGATCCGCTGGACGGGCCGCGTCTGGCAGCGGCACCGCCTGATCACGTTACAGTGTTCGGCGGCAGCGAACCGGAACAGGCTATTGCCCGCCGCAGAGAGGACGGCAGGGAGGTAGCCGTGATCAGCGGGATCTCCTATCCGACTGCCAAAGTGACTGAGAATACGGCGCTGCGGTTTAACCGTCAACCGGGTAGCAGCCTGTTCCACATTGCCCTGCTGCACGGCAATGTGGACGGGGATCTCCAGCATGAGACGTACTCTCCCTGCAGCCGCAAGGATCTGATCGGCAGGGGCTACGACTATTGGGCGCTGGGGCATATTCATAAACGCAGTATTCTGCATGATCGTCCGCCGATTGTCTATCCGGGAAATATTCAGGGACGAAGTATTAAAGAGACCGGCCCTAAAGGCTGCTACACCGTCCACGTGGATGCAGAAGGTGCTGCGTCGCTGACCTTCCATGAACTGGACAGTGTGCGCTGGCAGGTCCGTGAGATCCCGGTGGAGGGTCTGGCGGATGAGGCTGAGTGGACGCGGGCCGTTGAGAATGCGGTTGAAGACCTCCGGGAAGAAACACCGCAGCTGATGTCTGTGGTAAGATTCCGCCTGACCGGGCGGGGAGCTATACATAAGATACTTACAGAGAAGGGGGCGGCAGATGATCTGCTCGCCGAGCTGCAGCGGCGGGAAACGGTCCGTGCGGAACGTAAGGAGTATGCAGGTCTCGTGTGGACCGAAGGCTTCTCTATAGAAACGGGACTGGCTATTGACCGGGGCCGTCTGCTGCTGGAGGACAGCTTTCTCGGAGAAATGCTGCGTCTTGCCGGACGTAGCGGCGGGAACGACGAGGAGCTGGAGGAGCTGATCTCCACTGCGCTAAGGCCGCTAATGGAGAACCAGGAGCTGCGCAAGCTGCTCATGTCCACAGGGAGCGAAGAGAAGCGGGACTGGCTAAGCAGTGCTGCGGAGCTCGGCATTGTGCTGCTCAGCGGAGTAGAGGAGCAAGCCGGTGTGCCGCAGAATCCTGTGGCAGGAGAAGAGGTTCTGTCTGCCCGGGCCAGCGGGCCCTTGGAAAAAGACGGAGCCGGTGGATCAGCGGTGAGCATGGTGATACAGGAGGAAGAGGGCAGTGACGGGGAAGCGGCGGACCTGACTGTATGGCGGGAGCGGGGGGATGCTGAATGAAAATTGAGTCTTTGCGGATTGACGGCTATGGCCGTCTGGCCCGCCGGGAGATGAAGCTGAACGAAGGGGTCACTGTGCTCTTCGGGCGTAATGAAGCCGGCAAAAGCACTACCCTGCAGTTTATCCGCGCGATGCTGTACGGCATCCCCGGCCGGGCGTACCCTGCCGAGCGGTATGAGCCGCTGCAGGGCGGAACACATGGCGGGGTGCTGAATGCGCGTGATGATAGAGGCGCCCTCTGGACGATCCGCCGGTTTGCTTCCGGCGGTGAAGGGCCGGGAAGAGGAGAGAAGCTGCAGGTTACGCTCAGCCATCCGGATGGAACCACAGAGGAGCTGCAGCAGGCTGAGCTGGAGCGCCGCCTGCTGGGCGGCATCTCGCGGAGTATGTTCCGCCAGCTGTTCGCCGTCTCGCTGGACGAGCTGCAGGAGCTTGGCGCGCTGCAGTCCGGTGAGATGAGCAGCTACCTGTTCCATGCCGGGATGGGCGGCGGCGGTGAGATTATGCGGGCGGAGAAACGCCTGCTCCAGGATGCCGAGAAGCTCTATAAGCCACGGGGCAAGGTGCAGGATGCCGCCAAGATTCTGCAGTCTATTGAGAAGCTGGAGCGGGAGGTAGCGGAGAGCCGTTCCTATCTGCCCAGATATAATGAGAATACCCTGGCTCTGGAAGCGGTAGAGCAGAAGCTATTACAGATGAAAGATAGCCGGGAAACCGCGGCTGACCAGCTGCTTAAGCTGCGGAAGGCGCAGGAGATCCGTGAGCTGTGGCTGAAATGGTCTGAAGCCCGGCTTGAGCTGGCAGAGCTTCCGCAGATCGATGCGTTCCCTGAAGCTGGAGTGGACCGCTGGAAGTCACTGGAGGGTGATCTGCGGGGGTTGCAGGGCGCGGCGTTCCGCCTGGAACGGCTGCAGGCAGAGCTTGCGGCTGAGCTTGCCACGAACCCGCCTGATTCCCTGCTGGAGCAGCAGGGGCCGGCTCTCGAAGCGCTGGACCGCAGACGGGGCAGCTATGAGGACAAGCGCACGGAGCGGCAGCGGCTGACGGGTGAGCTTGCCGCGCTGGGCGAACAGCTCCAGCGTATCCTGCGCAGCATTGGCGCGGGCTGGAGCGCCGCTGAGCTGGAGGGCTTCGCAGCCAGCGCGGCGGACCGGGAAGCCGCGCGGCGCTACGCTGCGTCATTTGCCGGATACGACCGGCAAATGGAGACCCGGGGCGCGGAGCTGCTGAGCCTCCGCGCCAGAACGGCCGCCGCCAGTGCTGCGCTGCAGGCGGCCGAACGCCAGCTTGCGCAGGGGTACGCAAGCGGCGCAGCGGACTTCGCGGGCATTGCGAAGCGCAGCCCGCGTGAACTGCTGCAGCTGTGGGACGAGCTGCAGCAGGCCGCCGAGCGCTGGCGCGAAGCGCTGCTCGGCGGCTCTGCAGGCGGCGCGGAGGTCCCGCGCCGCAGAGGCACTGCCGCCGGGGACAGCCGCCCCGGCGGGAACGGGCGCCGGGCTCAGCGCTACCGGCGCCTCCTGCAGGCGGGCGCAGCGCTTACGCTGCTGCTGCCGCCTGCGCTGCTCTTGACCGGCGCGCCGCCGGTCAGCGCATGGTCCGCGCTCGGCCTGCTGGCCGCAGCGGACCTGGGGCTGTGGGCCGCCCTGCGCGCAGCGGCGGCCGTTAATCCGCCGCCTGCGCCGGGCGGCGGGGAGGCAGGCAAGGCCGCAGCGGAGATGCTGCGGCTGCGCGGGCTTTTGCTCTCCGGGGCGGAGCCGGAGAGCGGCATACAAGATGCCGGCGGGCTGGAGGCCGGGATGAAGGAGCTGCGCCGCCTGATGGAGGCGTGGAACGCCTGGCGCCAGCGCGTCGAACGGCAGACCTCTGAAGTCGAGGCCTGCCGCACGGAGCTCGCGGTGCTGGCCGGACAGGAGCGGGTACTGGCAGAGGAGCTGGACCATGCCGAAGCCAGCTTCACGGAGCTGGCCGCTCGTTATGAAGAATGGCTGCGCCAGCGGGGGCTGCCGGAAGGGCTCTCACCGGACGGCCTGCCGGATATCTTCGCCCTGGCGGAGCAAGGCAATGAACTGCTGCGCCAGCAGGGCAAATTATCCCTCCGGCTCAGCGGACTGGAGTCAGAGTGCGCTGCTTATGAGCAGGAAGGGATGATTCTGCTTAGAGATACTGAGGCTGCTGCCGATGCCCGCAGGGATCACTCCTCTGTTACTTTGAGCTCTCACGTACATCCCAACTCACAATCAGGCCCGCAGCCGGAGCCCCAAGCTGAACCTCCTGCCGGAGCCCGGGCTTCAACTCAAGCTTCACCGGACTCTCTTTCACTGCTAACCTGGCTGGAGCTGCGGAAGCGGGAATGGGAGGCGCTGAAGACAGAGCTGCTGCGCAGGGAGAGTATAGAGGCGCGGCTTACCCAAGTTCATGAGGAACTGGCTGCGAACCGGAGAGAGCAGAAGGAGCTGAACGGGCGGAGCAGCAGGCTCCTTCAGGAAGGCGGCGCTGAGAACGGCGAACAATTCCTGCGCCGTTCATCGGCCTGGCTGAGGCATAGTGAGCTGACGCGGTCGGTACGGCAGTGGGAGCTGGCTATGTTTGGCGGATGGGAGCAGGAAGGCAAGGCAGAACTGCTCTTGCTGCTGGAGCATCGGGATGCCCGGGTGCTTGAACAGGAACGTATGGCGGCGGAAGAAGCGGTGTTGAGCCTGGAGGAAGAACGCAGTTCCCTGCTCCAGCAGCGCGGCAAGCTGCTGCAGGAACGGGAGGACCTGAGGGGGCGGTGCATGGAGGACTCGGCGCTTCAGCAGCTGGAAGAACAGCGGGCGGCGCTGCATAATCTGGCCGGGCAATATGCGGTAACGGCGCTGGCGGCCGAGCTTATGGGACGGACGCGGCGGATCTATGAACAGGAGAAGCAGCCGCAGGTGCTGCAGCTTGCCTCTGTATATTTCTCTAAGCTGACGCATGGGGAGTACCGCCGGATCGTAATGACTCTGGGGCACAAGGAGCTGAAAGCGGAGCATAAGGATGCCGGGCTGATGGACAGCGGACTGCTTAGCCGGGGGACGGCGGAACAGCTGTATCTGGCGATCCGGCTGGCCCTTTCGGAGACCATGAGCAGTCAGGTGAACCTGCCGCTGTTCTTCGACGATTTGTTTGTCAATTTCGATGAACACCGCTTACATGCGGCTCTCGGATTACTGGGCGAATTGTCGGTATCCCGGCAGATTGTGATGATGACCTGCCACCGGCATGTGGCCGAAGCGGTGGCGGGGATCATACCTGCTGCTGCGGTTATTTCCGTGTAGTCCGGATCACCGGCTTAACCGCCACAATGGTGATGCCCTTACCTCCGGTTCCAGAGGCAGGCGGACCGCTTGGCCGCGGCGGCTGTGACATGGGAGCACGCATCAGCATGACCGCCCACACCAGGCACAGGGCGCCGAAGATCGGGTAGAATACCCTGAGCAGGGAACTGAAGCCGAATTGGCTGAACACATAACAGACCAGCATAAGCAGCGGGGTTACCAGGGCTGGAGCGACCGGCAGGCGCTGCTGCAGTTGAACGCTAACCCCGTAGATGTCAGCGACGAAGGTACTGAAGATTTCCATGAAGATCAGCAGCAGAAAAATCGTCTGCACGATGGGACCCAGCCGGAAGGCGATGCTGCCCATCGGGATCTCGAACTGCAGAATTCCCGGCATTTGTGAACTCATGGCAAAGTGGGCTGCCAGAAGCATGAACCCGATTCCGGCTCCGCCCAGAATCCCTCCGCGTACAAGCGCCTGCTCGTCCTCGGTATGCCGGGCCAGCGGAACAAGCACGGCCTGGGCCATGCCTAGGTTAAAGGCGGTATACAGGAGCGGAGACATCCAGGCACTGAAGAAGCTATGGTCTGTCGGCAGGAACAGGAATCGGTCTGCACCGGGAACACCCAGCGTATTAAATACAATAATTAGCGACAGAGTAAGCATCAAAGGAACCACCAGGCTATTGATTTGCAGGATTCCGGAAATGCCCCGCTTCAGCAGCAGATAGGACCCGAGAATCGTGAGCAGCAGCCCCGCCTGATAGGGCATTCCGAGATGCTCCTTAAAAATAGCCCCGGCACCCGCCAGCATAATGCTGTTCACGCCAATCAGAATAATCATGGTGAACAGGCTGATGCTGGAGCCGACCTTTTCTCCAAACAGATGGCGGTTGAAATCTTCATAGGAGTCTGCCTCAATCCGCCGGGCGATAATCATCATTTTGGTGCCAAGCCAAATAAATATCGCGGTGGAGAACAGGATGGTCAGCAAGGCCCAGTGGCCGTATCTTGTGAAGAAACGGAGAATCTCCTGGCCGGTGGCGAAGCCGGCACCCACAATGGTGCCAATATAGGTAAAAGCGATCTGCAATGTGCGGACTCGGGACTTCATGGTTCTCCTCCTCTGAATGCTGCGAAGATTTAAATAGCGGTGCGGGCAGGATTGCCTTGTGCAGTCCGCATAGTACAGGTTATGATGAGGAACAGAAGGACATGACTTCCGCCTAGTGAATAAGCTGTTATTACAGTGGAACGTCTGGAATTATAAAGGTAATGGAGGTTCAAAGTCATGGAATTATTGAAACAGCGGATTTTGGAGGAAGGGGTCGTCATTTCGGATCAGGTGCTGAAGCTGGACGGTCTGCTTAACCACCAGGTTGATCCGATGCTGACGATGGAAATGGGACGGGAGTTTGCCCGCAGATTTGCTGAGGCTGGAGTGACACGCGTAGTTACCGTGGAGTCTTCGGGTATTGCCGTGGCATTTGCCACCGCTTATGAGATGAAGGTGCCACTGGTCTTTGCCCGGCGCAAAAAAACGCTGCTCGCTGATCCCGATGCCCTATGCGAACGGGTGCCGTCTTTTACCAAAGGGATCGTCACGGATATCATGCTGTCCCGCCAATACATCTCGGAGCATGACAAAATCCTCTTTATCGACGATATCATCGCCAACGGAGACGCCGCGCGCGGCCTGATCAAGATCATCCAGCGTTCCGGCGCCGAGCTTGTGGGTCTGGGCGTAGTGGTCGAGAAAAGCTTCCAGGCTGGCGCCCGTACAATCCGGGAACAGGGTATTCGTCTGGAGTCGCTTGTCGATATTACCTCTCTTAGTGAGGGAACGATTACTTTCGGGTAGGATTTAAGTGACAAATACAGGAACATAGCCTATTTTTGAAACAACTGCTTTTCACCCTATAAGTTTTCCTTTATAATAAAAATTAGACATGAGAGAGGAGGCGTCACAATGGGGAAAGAACCGGTGACAGAGCAATTTTTTATTGATAAACTAACCGAGGCTAAGGATCACTTCGAACGTGCGCTGGATTGCAAACACACGGAGTTCGACGATTTGTACCCCTATATGATCGAACATCCTCAGTTTTTCTGGTACAAACGCTACGTAGCTTGGTCGGAGCTTCTGACAATCACAAGTTTATGTGAAGAGCTGTCCTTCAACTGGAGACAGAAATTCACGGATCATCAGGTAGAATATCTGGAACAACGGGTGATGTCCGCTAAAGTTCTTGACTTCTGGTTTGAGAAGAATGAAGCGCTGATATAAGAACTTCATAAGACATACAGACTTACTTAGTTCATAACTAGACCCGGATGATTTATCATTTGGGTCTTTTTCATGATTCGATTTAGGCAAATATTGGACAAGCTAAGGATAGAGAGGGGAGTAGAACAATTATGATTAGTGATGAACAGCTCGATGCCTACCGGATTTCCGGTGAAAAGATACGTGTGGTGCGCGATGGACTGGAGAGCAATGATGTGAAGGGGATTGTGCTGGCCTGGGATGAGTCCCAGGTAATGATCCGGCGTCCGAATAAGCGGGTAGTGAAGCTGGACCGGAACTATCTGTATCAGCCGTTCAGCGAGCCGAGACCGGAAGCAGATACCTTATAAACAGCAAACGGAATACGCTGAATGCCCTTTATTAATTACAGCTTTACAATCAGCAGAGTGCGCTCCAGAGCGTACTTTTGCTGATTATGCGGGACCCTTATATTGAACTGCCTGAGGAGGAGCATATGAACCATCAGAATAAAATCTCTGTCATCACCGGCGGCGCTAACGGAATTGGACGCTGTATAACGGAGGAGCTGCTGAAGGCGGGAGCGGTGGTTGCCTGCATAGATACCGATCTTGCGGCCGGACGCTGGCTGGAGGAGCAGTATGGAGCGGAGCGGCTGTTGTTCTATCCGGGAGATATTGCGGAGCGTTCGGTCATTGAGGATTTCACCGCACAGGTTATCAGCAAATTCGGACATGTGGATTACCTGATTAACAATGCCTGCATTAGCAAAAAAGGCCTGCTGTCGGAGTGCAGCTACGAGGATTTCGAATATGTGCAGCGGATCGGGGTAACTGCGCCATATTATTTGACACTGCGGCTTAAGGAATATTTCGCTCCGGGAGCGTCCATCGTGAATATCTCTTCAAGCCGGGAGCGAATGTCCCAGCCGGATACGGAGAGCTATACTGCCGCCAAAGGCGGCATTGGTGCGTTGACCCACGGCCTTAGTGTAAGTCTGGCCGGTAAAGTGCGGGTGAATGCGATCAGCCCCGGTTGGATTGATACCACTGCCTATCAGGGTACGGGAGAAGCAGCGGACCCGGTTCATTCGGAGCCGGACCTGCTGCAGCATCCGGCTGGACGGGTAGGCACACCGCCGGATATCGCGGCTATGGTGCTTTTCCTGTGCAGTGATGCTGCAGGGTTCATCACCGGGGAGAATATAAAGATCGATGGCGGAATGTCCAAGCTGATGATCTATCACGGGGACGAAGGCTGGACTTATAGTCCGGGAGGGCAGGCATGAAGCTGCCAGTAATTAAGAATGCGCGGGAGTTAGCCGGTCTGGTGCGTGAGATAGGTTTCCTTCCTTTATTCCGCTGTGAGATTGATGGTTTCTCCCTGCAGGAATGCACGCCTGCGGGCTACTGGTTCGTGAAGGATGTGGAGGGGCCGTGGGAGTGGCGTGAGGAAGTTGCCGCAGGGGGCGAGATCGCTTATGCGAAGCTTTTTAACAAAAAAGCCGGGTTTATCAGCAAAGCATGGTACCCTGACTTCGCCAATTACCGCCGGGACGGATACGACTTCGACGCCAGATATGATGATGGACTAGCCTCCATGCCCAGCAAACAAATTATGGATGTGCTAATGGAACACAGTGAGGGACTACTCTCCAATGAGCTTAAGCAGCTGGCCGGCTTCGGGAAAAACGGGGCTAAGGGCTTCGACACCGCAATGACGCATCTGCAGATGCAGACCTATATTACAGCCAGCAGATTTGAATACAAGCAGGATAAAGAGGGGCGTCCGTACGGCTGGGGAGTCGGGCGGTATGCGATGAGTGAGCATGTATACGGGGAAGAATGGGTTACCTCGCGTTACGCTGATAAGCCCGCGGAATCGAAGTCACGGATTGCTGAGCATGTGGCGAAGCTGTTCCCGGATGCAGAGATGAAGGAAATTGAAAAGGTCATTAAGTAGGGGAGCGCCGCGCCCGATACAGATTGAACTTTTATCACATTTCTTATTAAATCCTGCACAGGATACAACATTTTCCTCCGGAATTCGGCCCTAATCCGAAGTTGGTGTATAAAAGGCAACATCTCTCTTTGTTCTAGCGGTTTGGTGGAGGAATTATTGTATTTCATACAACAATCTGTCCGAATGCCCAAGTATCGAGGAATCAAAGTTGCAATACGTACAACAATTATGCCTATGTAGTGTTAATTTAACAATCTCAGGCTCGCTCTGCGGACAACGGGACAGGTATGAGGAATGGAATGGTTCCGCTTTTGTTGAAATTCAAACTATATGGAACCTCTAGGAAGTGTAGGTACACAAAGAGCCTCGTCCAGTAAATAGGACGAGGCTCTTTGTGGATTAACCAGTAACGGCCTAGAAAGATAAGGCCATCTGCTCGACACGTTCTTCACGGGGAAGAACGGAGGCAAGCTCGGCACCCAGCCCGAGATAAGCGCGCATGCGCAGCATCATCTCGTTGCGGAAGCCGGGCCATAGGATATGGATATCCCCGGAGTATCCCCGGCAGGTATACTCGGCCGTAACTCCGCGCTGATCCTGGCGGATGGTATTGATCTTCAGCTGATGCGACGTAAGCTCACGGGTAACCTCCTGCAGCATCAGCGAAGTCTTCTTCGTGGCGCTGGAGACCAGCTCCATGTAGAGCTGTGGAGTCTTGAAGAGACCGCTCTTACCAATAATTCGGCAATCGCGCTCAAACACTTTATGGATAAACGTTAGCAGCAGATAGCTTCTGACAAGGGACAATTCGTCTTTGGTTATATCTTCAGGAAGTGTTGGTGTGATTAGGGTGTTTCTCTTGGTAGTCGCCATATAAATCACCTCATTTATAGTATGCGAACCTTTGTTCTCATTATACATCTTTTGGGTAAGTAAATGCAATATTCATCTTGAAAATTATTGGAAATAAACAAAATTAAAAAAATATAAAAAGGTTGACTCTAAAATCCCAGCATGATAAGATCTATCTTGTGACTGCGTAAGCAAGTCAACCGAATATGCGGTCATGGCGGAATTGGCAGACGCGCTGGCTTCAGGTGCCAGTGATAGCAATATCGTGGAGGTTCGAGTCCTCTTGACCGCATCATATTTATCAAATACAGGTTCTGAATCGGCTTTGTATAGCCGGGTTAGAACCTGTTTTTTTGTGGGCAGATAGTTGAGGCCGTTGCTCATCCCTTGGGCCAATGATACTTATGCCATTCCCGAAAGCTCCCCCCTCATCCGAGAGGCTCCCCCCCAATGCAATGACGCTGCCCTTCAAATTCAACATTTCCCATAGTTCTATCTCATGTTGGCCGGATAATCCAATTACCATTTGAATACCGGCTGTTTGCCGAATAGATCGCTCAGCGTGCTCGAAATATTCTGCGAATCATCTACTTCATCAATACCGACTCCATTTGCTACAGCAAATAAAACTCCGGCATAATTACCCGTTAGGGTGATTTTATGCTTTTCTTTTTGTGTGAGTAAACACAGAGTGATGGAAAGTACGCTTTACATAACAGAGAGTGAGTGATATTATTATGGAAAGTTAACTTTACATATGCGAGGTGAAGGTATGGATAACAGGCTGGAACAGCTTCGGAAGGAGCGGGGAATTAAACAAGAAGAGCTGGCCGAGGCGCTCGAGGTCTCCAGACAGACCATCGGTTCGCTTGAGAACGGGAGGTATAACCCGTCCATCATTCTAGCCTTCAAAATCGCCCGCTATTTCAAACTGGCCATTGAGGATATTTTTATCTATGAGGAGGAATCCGAATGAAGATGAACAAGAAGATCTGGCTGTTTTCTTTTCTGCTGCTGCTTGGGGGGATTCTGGCTGCTGCCGGGCTTCTGACGATGAATGAAAGTACTGAGAGACTAGCCGGGTTAGGTCTTGGTATAGGCTCGGGGCTGTTCAGTATGAGTGCCGCCCAGCTTATCATTCAGTGTTATTATGCCAAACACCCTAAGCTAAGGAAGCAGGCTGTCATTGAACTGCGCGACGAACGCCACACGGCCATCCGGATGAAAGCGAAGGCCAAAGCCTTCGATGTAATGATTGTGGTTATGATTGCGCTGTCGTTTCTGTTTATATTCGGCGGGACCGCTCTGTGGGTAGTGCTGTCGACCATCGGACTATATGTTCTCGGCTGTTTCCTGCAGCTGTTCTACATCCGTAAGTACAGTAAGCAGATGTAACCGGACTAGTGGAAGAGTAAGACGATGTTCTATATTTGACTGGAGGGATTTCTGATGGATGCGCCCGTTAAGAACAGGATGCATTGGGAGCTGACCTATATTTTCCTGCTTACTGGCCTCATCGTACTGCTGGCAGCTGCCGTTCGCGGATGTTCAGAGCAGGTGGCTGTTGCAGGATTTGCAGCAGCCTTAGCGCTTAATTGTTGGGTCTGGAAGCATGCTGTCAGCCGGAATGTTATCTATTTGCATAATGGCTTGAACATCATCTGTGCAGTTCTGCTGGCGTATCTGCTGTCAGCCTACGTATTCGTCTCGGAGAGTACGGTGATTGGCGCTGCCTTCGGAATGGTGATCATGGATGTGTTCAGCTTCACCAAAAGAGGACGTTTCACGCTCAACGCCCGGTTAATGGAGCATACGAATACAGCCGCCCGTCTATCGGTCTGCCTTCCGGTTCCCGGGAGGCGGGGGCTCATTCCGGTCATCGGTACAGGAGATCTGACTTTTTATTCCCTGCTGACTATAGTTTCCCTGCAATCCGTCAATAGAGCAGGACCGCTCTTTGCAGTCTTGCCTGTCCTGGCAGGTCAGCTGCTGAATATGGTAATTATTGCGGCCCTGAAGAATAGAGCGGGCTTCAAAGGGTTTCCTGCTACCTTAATGCCGGGCTTGCTGTTCATTGCTGTACTTCTTCCGAACATTTAAACTTAATAAGCAGCACCCAGCCCCTGCGGCCATGCCGTGGGGGCTTTCTCTGTTCTTGCTGAAAGGCTCCCATTGTTATCCCGCGACTGACTCGAAATACAGTGAAATCCACAGCGCAGAATTGTATTGACGCCTGAGCAACTAACATGTTAATATTTTCCCGAGACAAACTAACATGTCAGTTAGGCTATATAGCATGTTAGCATGTTATTCATATATTCCTATTTCAGGAGGTTATTTTGTGGATGTGGCTAATGTTGTAATCGGTTTCATTATGGTCTTATCATTTTTTGGATTGGTGTGGTACTGCGTTAAGGGGTATAACCTCATGGTGGGCTTCTTCGTCATGTCGGTCCTGTGGACATCAATTGCCCTGATCGGCAATTCCATTCATCCAACCTCCGTTATGGAGGGTAAGACATTTATTGACGTCCTGACGAACGTCTTCCAGACGGGTCCGGAGAACTACGGTAAAGCGATTCTGGTTAATATCTTCTTCGGCGCCTTCTTCGGCAGAGTCTTGATTGACACAGGGATTGCTGCAACGCTGATCCGTAAGGTGGTAGAGCTTGGCGGAGACAAACCAAGAATTACGATGTCGCTCTTATGTATTGTTACTGCGGTAATCTTCACCTCTATGACGGGTATCGGTCCGGTAATCTCCATCGCCGTAATCGTCTTGCCGATCATGCTGTCACTGGGAATACCTTCACCGATTGCCTTGTTCTCCTTCATGGGCTCAATTATGGCGGGTATCTTCGGGAACATTGTTAACTTCAAGCAGTATCAGGCTATTTTTGCTACAGCCAATGAAAGTTATGCCAGCTACGACTACAATACATACTTCAAATTCGGCATGATTGCGATGGCTGTCTCCCTGATTGTTGTTCTGGTGGTATCTAACCTGTCCATGAACAAGAAGGTTTCCCGTGCCTGGGCAGCCACTCCGGATGCCGGAGCTACGGTTGATGCCCCTGCAATCTCCTGGATTTCCATCATTCTGCCGGTAATCGGTGTAGTGGTGTTCAAACTCCCGATTATCTTCGGATTTATCGTTGCCGGTCTGTTCGCTTTACTGACTTGCGGCAAGTTAAAGGGTGGATTTGCAAGCGTTTGCAGAATGCTGTCGAAGCAATTCGCAGACGGGGCTATCGATGTGGCGCCGATGATCGGATTCTTGCTCACACTGTCCATGTTCAATAATGCTGCAACCTATGCTTCTCCTTACTTCAAAACCTTGCTTGATGGTGCAATGCCTCAGACGGCGTTATTGCTCTGTATCGTATTCGCCATCCTGACACCGCTTGGCTTCTTCCGCGGCCCGATGAACCTGGTCGGTTCCGGATCGGCCATTCTGGCAGTAGTTGTGGCTACCGCAGCTTGGCCTGTACAGTTTCTGTATCCTTTGTTCGCCATAACTACAGTAGCTCCGCAGCATTTGGACGTTACCCAATCCTGGGTAGCCTGGGGCTTCGGATATACGAAGGTTCCGGCCAAGGAATATATGAAGATGTCCATTCCTACAGGCTGGATTATCGGGATTATTCTGTGCGCGATTGTATTCTTCATGTACGGAAATTTGGTGTAGCACCGCTTATGTCCAAATGAACCGGCTGCTGCGTCCCTGTCAGCCAGGAGCCGGTTATTAGCCTTCAGTACAATTTAATGAAGAGAAACGGAGAAATCATATGGGTAAAATGGTTAGAATGGGGATCGACGTCGGTGGAACACATACAAAAGCAGTTGCCATCGACAATGAAACACATGAAATTATCGGGAAATCGTCCGTCAAGACTACGCATGATCATGAGAGAGGTGTAGCCGCCGGTGTTGTGAAATGTTTTCAGAATTGTCTGAAAGAAAATAACATCAAGCCGGAAGATGTAGTCTTCGTTGCACACAGCACGACGCAGGCAACCAATGCGCTGATTGAAGGTGATATCGCACAGGTTGGCATCATTGGCATGGCTAAGGGCGGCCTTGAAGGCTGGCTGGCCAAACGTCAGACCAAACTGCAGAACATCGATCTGGGCAACAGCAAAGAGATCAAAATCTACAATAGCTTCATTAACATTAAGAAAATGTCCGAAGCCTCCGTGCTACAGGTCATCGATGATCTTAAGCGTCAGGGAGCACAGGTGATTGTGCCTTCCATGGCTTTTGGCGTAGATAATGGCAGACCTGAAGAGCTCGTCTATATAGAAGCTGAGAAAAAAGGCATTCCGACCACCATGGCATCCGATATCACCAAATTGTACGGGCTCACCCGCAGAACGAGAACAGCAGCAATCAATGCAAGCATTCTGCCCAAGATGCTGGACACCGCCAATTCAACTGAACAGTCCGTAAGGGAAGCCGGCGTCCATGTACCTCTGATGATCATGAGAGGCGACGGCGGGGTTATGGAAATCAGCGAAATGAAGAAACGTCCTGTGCTTACGATGCTATCGGGTCCGGCTGCCTCAGTCATGGGGTCTTTGATGTATCTGAGAGCCTCTAACGGTGTGTATTTCGAGGTGGGCGGAACCACAACCAATATTGGGGTTATCAAAAATGGCCGTCCGGCCATTGACTATTCAATCGTCGGCGGTCACCCTACCTATGTCAATTCACTGGATGTGCGCGTACTCGGTGTTGCTGGCGGCTCCATGATCCGGGCGAACAAAAGCGGAGTAGTGGATGTCGGGCCCAGATCGGCACATATCGGCGGCCTGGATTATTCGGTCTTTACCGATCCGGACAAGATTAAGGGCGCCAAGGTGGAATTTTTCTCGCCCAAACCGGGTGATCCGGCAGATTATGTAGCCATCCGTCTGGAGAACGGGGAGCGTGTGACGATCACGAATTCCTGTGCTGCGAACGTGCTGGGCCTTGTGAAGCCGGAGCATTTCTCCTACGGGAATGTGGAAGCCGCCAGACGGGCGATGCAGGCCTTAGCCGATTATTGCGGAACCACGGCCGAAGATATTGCGAAACAGATTATGGAAAAAGCGTATGCGAAGATCGAACCGATCATTCTGTCGCTGGCCGAGAAATACAAACTGGAGAAAGACCAGATCTCCCTGGTGGGAGTTGGCGGGGGAGCCGCTTCGCTGATCGTCTATTTCTCAGAGAAAATGGGCCTGAAATACAGTATTCCTGAGAATGCTGAGGTGATCTCGTCCATTGGTGTTGCCCTGTCGATGGTTCGGGACGTTGTTGAGCGGATCATTCCGTCACCTTCCAAAGAAGTGATTGCCGCACTCAAAATGGAAGCAATGAACAAAGCGATTCAGAGTGGAGCCACTCCGGAAAGCATCGAGATCCATATCGATATTGATCCGCAGACGTCAAAGGTTACCGCGATTGCTACGGGTTCCACGGAGGTGAAGACGACCGAGCTGCTGAAGGAATGTGATGAAGCGGAGCTCCGCGAGCTGGCCGCGAAGGATATGCGTATTTCCATCGACCGGACACAGCTGCTTGAGAAAACGAGGTATGTCAGCATTTTCGGCGAAAAGGTTGACAAGGCCGGTGAAGCGGGTGCAGTGCGCATCTTAGACACCAAAGGGTTCATTAAGGTGCAACGAGGCCGGGCGATGGCCCTCAAGACAACTGCCGGAGATTACCTGAATGCCGTCAAAAAGCTCTGGGAGGCTATGGCTGTCTACCAGACTGAACTGATTGCCCGGCCGGACTTCTATCTGTGTATCGGTGCCCGGGTGATGGACTTTACCGCCTCCGATTTCGAACAGCTGGAGCTGCTTATGGATATCGAAATTTCCACGTTTGAGCCGGATACGGAGGTTATCGTTGTCGCTGCCAATGTCAAGCAGAGCTAACGCTAATCTATTGAGGCCATTCATAGCGATATTAATGAAGGAATGAAGAATGGGGGCAGCATGCAGGTGCAGATGAAGCTGGGTGTAATGATGCGTGATTTGCTGCAGGTAGAGGATGAGGCTTGGGGGCTGTACGCTTTTTCCAGGGACATTCTGAACCGGCGCATTCTGCCTGAAAACAAGACAGAGATGATTGAGAGAGCTACAGCCTGCGGCAAAGCATACGCACAGCGCATCATCCTTGAATATGGAACCCGTGATGTCCGCGTGATCGCGGACAAATTGAAGCTAAAGCTAGAATTTCAAAGTGCGCTTATGACAGGGAAACGTGTGCTTTTTGCCTGCTATACCCCACCGTACACCATCGAAATTATGGAAGAGCCCGTGCGCAGGGCGGTGGAGCTGGTCCGGGAGGAGGAGCCGGGGCTAGTTGAACTTTTTCAGCAAGCTGGTATAATGAATACTATCCTTGGCCACGAAATTTTTCATTTTGTAGAAGACCAGTTTGCACATGAAATCTACACCCGGACTGAGAAGATTCTGCTATGGAACCTGCTTGGGTTCAAGAATTATTCTACAATACGCACCTTGAGTGAAGTGGGAGCCATGGCCTTTACACAGGAACTGAATAGACTCAGCTACGCGCCGTTTATTCTGGATGTTCTGTTGTATTACAGCTATGATGCTGCCAGTGCGGAGAAAATATATCGTGATGTACTAGGAGTGAGTTCAGGAAGGTGTAGGGAACCCGTTGAAGATTATTAATAACAGTAATTCACTAAATGATGTAACTTACAATAAAATAAGAGAAGACATCATGAATATGACGTTGGAGCCGGGAATGGATGTCAGTGTGCAGAAGCTCTCTGAACGCTATGGCGTAAGCCGGACACCGGTACGGGAAGCAGTAGTCCGCCTTCAACAGTCTGGACTGGTGGAAATATATCCTCAGCGCAAAACAGTAGTCTCCAAAATTGATCTGCAGCGGGTCCGCGAGGAATGGTTCATCCGCACATCGCTTGAATCTGCCGTGATTGATGAATTCATCCGCAAATGCAGTGAGCTTGTAGCAGATACGATGCAGGAACTGATTAACAAACAGAAGAAATATATGGATAAGAAATATTTCCGGGAATTTTATTTCAAGGACAATCGTTTTCACCAGCTGATCTTTCAGACGGCGGGCGAAGAGCTATCCTGGTTTACAATTGAAGAGGTTGCCTCGCATTATAACAGGATCCGTCTGCTGTACGGCAAGATGGAGGGCGTGCAGCCATCCGATATTGATAAACATGTGAAGATGGTAGCGGCCACCCGCAAGCGTGATGTGGAGGGAATGCGCAAGATTGTGATGGAGCATTCTAATACATTGCTGGACCGGGTACAGGTGATGTCCAAGCAATATCCGCAATTTTTCTGAAATATGGTAAGCATATGCTTAAGGCGTATCCTTGAAGCTGCTCCGTTTGGAGTATGACTTCCGGTATACGCCTTTTGTTGCGGTGCAATACCTACAGCTTCTTAAGCCGCCGGTAATACAGCCAGGTTCTTCCTGCGAACGAGCCGAAGAGAAGGATACAGAGGAACATAAGTGAAGTATTCCATGCCCGGGAAGCGGTGACTCCGTCTTGCAGCATGTCGTCAATAAATGCCGTCACATTCAGGCTGTAGAGCAGAATCATCGGAAGAAACAATGCTGTATAGCTGATGGCAATTTTACGGGCATGCTTCAAGCGGTGATACGGGTCACTGTAGATTTCCGGTTGTTCAGCACGCTTCAGCTCCTCCCGGCTCCAGAGGGTCCATTTCTGCAGAGAAGAGGATGAGCTATAGACCTTATCCCAGCCTGCCTGCCGGTGCAGCTCGAAATACTCTTCATCGCCAATGACCTGATAGTCGGCGTGATACTTCATGATACGTGGACTGCCTTGGCTGAAATGGAACAGGGTGCCTCCCGGGCCGACTTTATACAGATTCCATCCCAGCCGTTCCTTATCCTCCAGCCATTCCTCCAGCCGGTCAGGAGCGTACATCCAGCCTAACTTCAACCGCTTCATTGTAACGCCCGCCGGCCTCTGCGGCTCGTGAGTCTTCTTGAAGTCCTCATAATCCGAGATTAACACCTTGCTGGCCGCCCGGAGCTTAATAATAGAATAGATGGCAAGTACGAGCAGGATCACAGCCAAGGCTGCTGCGGCCCAGGTAACTGCCCACATAGGGCTTTGCTGTACCTGAAGTGGAGCATCCTGGGTCAAGGAGAAGCCTAGAGCAATCAGCGGAATCATTGCAATGAGCAGCATATAAAGAAGTATTCCCATAAAAATATATGAGATTTTGTGGTTTCGCCTCAAGACATCCTTGCGGGAAGGGTAGGCCTTAATCTGTGACGGCTGCTGATCATTCTCGTAGACGGTCCACTTGCCTTGCTGCAGGCGCTTGCTCCAGCCTTCAGCAGCAAGATAGGAAGACATGTAAGGCTGGGAGGATGGAGCATAACCGATCTGATAAGTAAGCTGAACCGGCTCAGACTGCCGGAACGTAAACTGTCGCAGCAGCAGATTCCACTCCGCCAGCATCCATCCCCGGCTAGCCATATCGGCCAGCCAGGCTTCTGATTTGGGCAGGTCGTAGCTCCAGAAGGGCCTAAAAACCCTTTTCATACAAATTCCTCCTCACTGGTAATGGCATTACGGTGAAGTTCCTTTAATCTGCTGATTTCTGCGCGCATTACTGCTTTCCCCAGATCTGATACCTCGTACACCGTTTTTCTCTCTTCATCGGCGAATACAACGATCAGTCCATCTTTGTTCATCTTCGTCAAAGTTCCATATACCGTACCGGAACCCAGTCTAAGCCGGCCCTCAGACAGCTCATCCACATGCTTGATGATTCCATATCCGTGGCGTGGGATGGTTAAGGACAACAGAATATAGAAGGCCGTCTCTGTCATCGGCACGTACTTTTTCAGCACTTTATCCATTGTGGACAACACGATCACCTGCTTCGCCAGTTCATTGTGCATAACTCATGGCCTTTAATATAATATGTCTTGCCGTGACTATGTCATAACGTGACTATATCACGATGCGACATAAGTTACAAGGCTAGCGGCAATTAATGTGCCGTCAGAGCCAGCGGTTGACATACAGGCTGCCAGATCTCAGGAACCAGCTGCGGCTCCGAACAATAGACCGTCTGCAAATACCGGCTGAGCGGTGATATTTGTCCTTCGACCAGCACTTCCTTGATTTCCGAAGGTTTGGTGGGTATCGCCGGCCCGGCTGTTGACATGAACTCAGCAATGGGCAGCAGCATCCCGCAGCTTTTGCGGTAGGACATCCGGTGCGGGAATCTGGGCGAGCTGCCAGAATCATATTTGGACAGCTTGATCCGATCAAACTGTCCGGCGAGCAGCTCGCAGGCGTCGAATTTCAGGATGGCAAAAACTTCGCCGGGCTCTCTGCGGGAGTACATCGCCGCCATGGCCAGGCAATCCCGCCAGGTCGGCCACAAGAAGACATGGCGGTCAAGGCAGAGACGTAATTCCTCAGGGGTTGTGTCCGGGTCCATTGCTTCAGGTGTGATGCGCAGATGGGAATTCAGGATAACCGGCTGCCCGGCGTATTGTACCTGGAGGGCTGTAGTCCGGCGTACTCCGGCTGCATGCGCTGGACATAATACGGATGAGGCGTACAATGCGTCAAGTGTAGCCATTGCGGGCAAATTCTTGGCGCGGGTGAAGTGGTATAACGAAGTGCGGAGCGGGCTTTTGGTAATGGCAGCAATCAGTGAATGTTTCATAGTGTTATTTTATCCTTTGCGGGAAATGAATATTTTTTTATTTTAGAAAGGAAATGCTGAAAGGGAAAGGATGAGAAAGATGAAAGTTGAAGCACTCGAACAGAGCAGAGTGGAGGCGTTAGCTTCAGGGCAACGAGACGCCCGCCACACCAGCGATGGTGAAGCAGATGATCAGTGGAGCCGACTATATCGAAGGCGGTTTACAGATACTGTACCATAACGGAAAAGCTGTGGAAATTGTAAAAAAGACCGCATGGAACCCACGCAGCCACGGTCTTGAAATATATAAGGGTTTATGAAATTAGGCTTCCCGATTTATTGGAAGGACAACAATAGTTTTGAATGTTTCTCTTGCCGTTACAGTAAGATGACCTCCATATCTTTCAGTGATCTGCCGGATATTGAGCAGGCCTACTCCATGTAGCTCATTATTCTTCTTTATTCTCCTTTTGTTGTTCGGCGTGTATGAATTTTCGGAATAAATGGTTAGCATTTGATACTGTGTGAAGATTCGAATTAATATAAACCGTTCTGCTGGTGTAGGAAGAAGTTGAGCCGCTTCGACTGCATTATCCAAGATATTACCGATTACTATGCACAGGTCAAAAGGATCTATCTTGTCCAGATTCTCTATACTTATATGATGCGTTATTCGTATATTTCTCTCATTAGAAATATTTATTGCATTATTTAGCAAAGAATCAATGACCAGGTTACCTGAAGCTATCGCGAAATAAGAATTCCTCATCGCTTGCATAGTTTGGCTAATATGGCCAAGTGCCTTTTCCCTTTCCCCTGCTTGAATGCAGGCACGGATATATATAAAGTGCTTATTCGTATCATGGATAATTTGTTTAGTCATTTGAAATGAGTTTGAGACTTTCTGATAGCTGGCATTTTGATAATCAGTCTGTTTATGTAATCTTTGCAGCTCATCTTTCATCTGGAAGTTTTCAATTAATTCATCAAATAAATAGATAATAGTAACATTGATTAATAGGACAGCAATTGCTGAATAAATATACATGTTATTTTCTTGTGCATAGAAGAAAAGCGTATTTAAAATAAAAAGACTAACGATATTGATGATGATCAGTACAAGATAGTACCAGGTGTTCAGCTTGTAGTCCCTTTGTCTTTTAAATAATTTGATAAATACAATGAACAAGAAAAAAATAAGTGAGGATAGCAATAAAATGAGTAACCGTGTTTGTTCTTTGCTTAAGTCTACAGCATCGGATGTGAGATGAAATTGCAAAATGAGTCCATATGACAATGTTTCCGCTATGAAACCCAGAATGACGTATACAATTGAAAAAATCAATTTCGATTCTACCCGGGCAGGGTAGCACTTAGAGATGATAAATGCACTACACATTGATAATAAACCTGTTATGACCACAGGAAAAAAAGAGATTGAAGATGAATAAATGATAATTCCGCTCAGCAGATAATGGAAAGTAATTTGCAGTTTATTTTGTTGAGAAGAACCGAGCAAAGCAAAAAAATAGCGATTTAGTAGAACAAGCTGTATGAGAGTCGTTCCTAGAAAAAATAGCAGGGTTATTTTCATGGAATATATTTTCCTGCCATATATTGTGTATAGGAATCTTTGATTTGCTTACTGTGAGCTCTGCTTATAGGTAATTCCTGATCGTTGCTCAGCACAACGGAATGAACAGTAAACTTTCGGATATAATCCATATTTACAATAATTGATCTATAAATGCGCAGGAAGGGCGCGCCTAATTTCACGGAATAGGATGATATAGTTCCTGTAACAGAAAAATTTCCATCTGTAGTGATAATATTCAACTTATTCTGTGCCAAAGAATGCTTTACTTTCAAAATAGATATAACTTCTGACAATGGTATAATATTCTCTCCTTGCTCCTCTTTCAAAATGATTGAATATTTTACGGCAGAATTTAGATGGTCATAGAGCCGTCTCATTTTTGATTCAAAAGTACTATACACCAGTGGTTTTAGTAAATACTGGAATGTAAATACTTCAAAGCTTTCCATGACATATTCCGGGTAGCTGCTTAAAAATAGGATGGCGACTTCTTTATTAGGGAAGGAACGGATTTGTTTTGCCGTTTCCAGGCCGTTTATACCTGACATTTCAATGTCAAGAAAGAGAAAATGTAAATGAGGAGGCTTTTTGCTTTGATAATGTTCCAGCAGTTCTTCTCCTGAAGAAAAATAAGTTAAACTGAATTTACAATTAAAATCCCTCTCAAAATGTGTGAAAAACTGACTTAATTCTTCGTAAACTTCGCTTTCATCGTCACATATTCCACCGTACAGCATTAGTTCTTCTCTCCCATTCATTCCATATATTTAAAGTATAGCAAATTTGGCCTATAGATCAACACAAGGCTAGTTCTAAAAATTAATACATAAAAATGCATTTCGCATAGAATTTAATGCGGTTCGCATATAAGGTGTTCCTTTAAAGGAATAATTATCCTATATTATTTACAAGGGGATGGAAAAAAATGATAGAGATGTTATTAAATATTGCGGGTGAGAGGATGGTCCATCATAAAGTAATCATGCAGAAGGAGCTGGCGATAATCCGTTACGGATTACAGGCCATGATCGAATCCATGCTTATTTTCAGTACGATGATAATTTTATCTGTTATTTTGGGGAGTTTTGTAGAAGCTCTAGCCTGGGTAGGGACGGTCTTCTTAATAAGAAGTATGAGGGGCGGAAGACATGCGGGAACATTTTTACAATGCTATTTCATATCTGTAGGTACCTTTTTATTATGTATGCTAGCCATACATTTCTTTCAACATCAACTTATTCTATACAGGATCATTTGGGGAGCCGCGTTACTGCTGATACTCTGGTCTCTAATATCTTCAATTCCAAGGTCAAAACAGAAGAAAATACAACTAATAGGTACTTTAATTAATAGTCTTCTGATTTTCGCATATGGCTTATTAATTTTCCTGCAAAATACTAATCCATTCTTGTTGGCAAGCCTGCTGGGCTTAACGGTTTCGCAATTATCCGGTTTTGTGGAGATCAAAGCCTGCTGCAAACAGCAAGTGGCAAATGAGCCAGGCTAATGCGTAAGATTCCGGGACGATTAATGAAAATAAAGTACATATTGTTTATGTTTGTGAAATTAATAACGTTGTATAGATAACTATACAAAAATATATTATGGGAGGTTGTAACATGGATGTGTCTCGTCCGGTTTATAGTTCTGAAGAACAGCAAAGCGAGGTTCCCGGAATTCATAGTTTGCTAGAGGACAAGGAGGGGAATATATGAATACTTCAGGAGATTCTATGATACCCTCTAAGCTTCAAGGCAATGTTCTCATTACCGGCGTCACAGGTTTTATTGGGAGACACGTGTTATACGAGTTTCTGAAAGTGGCTATGGAAACTTCATGGAGAAATAAAATATATATTCTATTACGGGGAAAAAAGGGTCTCTCGGCAGCCGCAAGAGTTGAGCATTTATTGACTCATGAGTATCTTCCCGAGTATCTCAAAAAGTATGGCTACCAGGAATTAGCGGAAAATATCACCGCCATTGATGGCAATTTAGAAGATTCTGATCTTGGGCAGCAGTTGTATTCGCTAATCCCCAGAGACGAGCAGTTGTTCGTTATACATAATGCAGGATCTGTTAATCTTTTTAATACTGCTGCGGCTGAACAAGAGGTCCATCATACTAATTGGCTGGGAACAATAAATCTAATTCATGCCATAGAACAGTTTAACAGTAAATTGGTGTATATGAGCACTGCATTTTCGTGTGGCATTGTGGATGGAGTAATCGGAGATAACTTCACTTTTTATCAAGATAATAGTTACAGAAATCATTATGAGAAATGCAAAAATCTGACCGAAAAATTCATTCAGAGCTATTGCACCGAAAAAAATATCAAGTATCAGATTTTGAGGCCAAGCGTGGTCTGCGGAAGACTTATTGATGCACCGCTGTATTACATCTCCAAGTTTGATGTGTTTTACGGCTGGACAAAGTTCTTTTGGAATTTACAAAATCAGGGTAGCACAGAAAGTGTAAGAATTCACATTTCCCCCGACTCAAAGGTCAACATAGTGCCTGTGGATTTTGTAGCCAAATCAGTTCTGGCATTTTTTCAGCAGGATATCCCTTACGTTAATATTGTTTATCCAGAATCTATTAATAACCGCTATTTGCATAGCTCATTGCTGCGCTCTTTACACTTTAATCACTATGAGTTCATTGACGAGGCCCCGACTAACCTGAACAAGAGTGAGAAGCTATATTACAGGTCTATTAACAAGGTGTACACTCCTTACTTAAATCAGTGCAGTAATGAATATGACAGCCAACTAATAGGCAGTATTATGGGCAGTAAGTTTATGCCGAAAATTGATTTGCATTCATTGGCTGATTTTTCAATTTGTAATCGTTTTGATGAAGAACTAGTCAACTAAAATAATGTGAGAACCCGCGTTACCAAAATCAAGCAATCTTAGGGAGAGAACCTGATCATGAATTTAGCCCAAATGAAAAGAATTCCTTGGAAAGTAATCAGTGTATTGGCTGTTGCTTTTGTCGTGCTGAGAGTGAATACGTTATGCTGGTGGATTGCACATGAGCCAGAAATGCCGGAGGAGATTAAAGAAAAATATTACAATTAGTCAATTATAAAAATCTGGGAGTGGAGATCGGATAATGATAAACGGGACAAAAAACAAATTAGCATTTGTGGCAGTTATTTTTGGTTTTTTCATGGCATTACTGGATACGACGATCATTAACATCACCCTTCCCGAGATGATGAGTTACTACAATACTACGCTGAAAAACATAACTTGGGTAATCAACGGGTATAATTTGGCATTTGCTGTTTTTATCATTACAGCTTCAAGATTGGCCGACCAGTTTGGCCGTAAGAGGATATTTGGGATCGGTATCTTTTTCTTTACACTGATGTCATTTCTATGTGCTATCTCATCATCCTCTGAGATGCTTATCTTGTTTCGCGTGCTTCAAGGCTTATTCGGCGGAATTATTCTGCCGGTATCCATACCGCTTGCACTGGACTTGGCTCCGGAAGACAAGCAGGGGAAGGTGCTGGGCATTTGGTCCGTAGTATCGGGGCTGGCAGCAGCCAGCGGACCGACGCTTGGAGGATTCTTATCCGATCAGTTCAACTGGCAGTCGATATTCTTGATCAACGTACCAATCGGCATTGTCGCTCTCTTCTTAGTGATCTTTTGCATCAAAGAATCCTATGATCCTACTGCGGGCAAACAACTCGACTTTCTGGGGATGTCTGCATTGTCCGTCTCGCTGTTCTCTATCACCTATGCGCTTATTCAGGCCAACGACGAAGGTTGGACATCTCCGCTTATCTTGAGCTTGTTTTTAGCCTTTTTGATCTTTATGGCTTTATTTGTCTGGGTTGAGCTTACAACAAAGAAGCCAATGATCCCCCTGTCACTCCTCAGGAATGTCACCTTTAACGCCGCCTCCTTAACGCTGCTTATATTAGGCGCGGGCATCATGACAATATCGCTGCTTATTTCTTTTTTCATGACTCGGTTGATGGGGCTCAGCGAGCTTGAGGCTGGTGTGACTCTATCAGTTATGCCGTTGGCCTCGGCCCTCTTCTCGGTAATTACCAGTCTGCTGCTCAAAAGGGTAGGGGAACGCTGGCTTATCATTGCCGGCATGGCTTGCATCGCACTGTCGATGTTCCTTATGAATGACCTGACTGCAGGGTCTGACCGGCTTGATGTAATATACAGACTGGCTATCGCAGGTGCGGGTATGGGGTTTGCGCTGGCGCCTACAATGAATTCGGCCATCGGCAATGTCCCTAAAGATAAGGTTGGTATTACGTCGGGAATTATGAATATGACGCGCTCTATCGGGGCAGTGCTTGGTGTAGCTATCATTGTCACTATTTTGAATACGACGACTGGTAGTGAAATTGCGGCTGCAAAGTCCGATATTATCGACATTATCCATTCGGATAAAGTCTTCAGCGCCGCCGCTCAAGAGGAATTGATTAGTGCTGTGAATGAGATCGAGGTATCCAGCAGTAGCGAAGTTCCCCAGATGGAGAGCGTTATCGGCTTGATGCAGGAGAGAGGGGCCAAATTGCTGGCTGGTGTGGCTCCGGACAAATTGGAGATGACCAAAGCCGTTCTTCAGGCTCAGCAAGACGAGGTGAAGAAACTGTGGCCTGAGCGAATTCAGCCTGAGCTATATTCCGGATTGGTCTCTTCGTTCAGTGATACATTCAAATACGGCAGTGCCTGTCTGCTGCTGGGCATCTTATTTTCCTTCTTCATAGGAACGGGGCAAAGGCAGGAACAGGGGACCGAAATAGCAATGGACAATACAGAAATGTGATAAAAGGTGGGAGAAGCCAATGAACAGTATCTTTGAGATGATAAGGCAGTCAGCGTCAAGATGGCCGGATAAAGAGATATTGATAGAACTTCCTATGGACGAAACAGGGGAACGTGGAATTACTTATTCCGGATTGATTACGCGAGCCGAAGGCGTTGCTGCGCTTCTTCGCAAGCAGGGATGCCAGCCGAAGAGCAGAGTACTTCTCCTATTCAACTCGAACATTGAATTTACGGTTGCATTTCTTGGCTGCATTTTCGGAGGAGTTATAGCGGTTCCCATGTATTTGACCAAAGGCGCGTCGTTTGTGGAGGAACTCAAGGCTTTCTCCGCGGATTGTCTGACAAACCTTCTGTTGACCACATCCGAGATGCAGCCCATGCTCCAGGCGCGCTTGCCGGGTTATAGCATATATACGACTGACGGTCTGTCAGAAGAGGCTGAGTACATACCAGCCGATCTATCCCCTCTCTCCGAGGCATTCATTCTGTATACATCCGGTTCTACTGGCAGGCCTAAGGGAGTCGTTCATACACATCAAAGCTTCAGCAGTCATGTGATGTCCGTTCAGGACCGTCTCCGGCTGCAGGATACAGACAGTTCAGTGTGTGTCAGCCCGTTGCAGCATATTATGGGGATGCTGAATGTATTCATTTCATTAACTTTTGGTCTTCAGGTTGTTTTTCTGCCCATGCTCCGAGTCTTACAATCGCCTCTTGAATGGGTAACGGAGCTATCCCGGCGCAGAGCGACCATATTTCTTGGTCCTGATTTTGTATACAAATTGGCGGCTGGCGCTTATACGCAGGAACAGGCGGAAGGATTAGATTTGAGCCATCTACGAATTTCTCTCAGCGGCTCGGAGCGGGTTCTTCCCTCCACAGTGGATAGCTTCACCCGCATTTTCAGCAGGCATGGCTTTGCGGCTACTAGTCTGATCATAGGATACGGAATGACCGAGGCGGGCATTATCTCAATCAGCGCATTGAATGAACAGCCGATTGGGCTTGAATCACTTCCAGGTATATATAGTTGTGGTCAGGTCGTTGCAGGGTATCATGCCGTAATTGTGGACAGCAGCAGCGGGCGGGAGTGTGGATCGGGCGAGACCGGCGAGGTATGGGTGAAGGGACCCGGACTGGCGGATAGATACTGGAACAATTCTGATCAAACAAAGCTGGATTTCGGTTTGTATTTGCCCGAAGGAGAGGGGCCATTCTTCAGGACAGGGGACTTGGCCTGCAAGATCGACGGCAATCTCTTTCTGACCGGAAGACTGAAGGAAATAATAATCATCAAAGGGCAGAATTTCTACCCGGATGATATTGAGGCGGGGGTTCGCCGCCAGGCAACGGCAATAGGGCAGTGTGCGGCTTTTTCGGTTGATGCTAGTGAGGGTGAACGCCTGATTGTAATAGTGGAAACCGCACTACAGGACAAGGGGGAGTTATCCCGGCTGTCCGAACGGACAGTCGCGGATATTCAAGTACGCAACGGAATTCGGATTGCGGAGCTGCTCTATGTATCTCCTCAATCGCTTCCGCTTACCCGCACCGGCAAGCTCCAAAGAAGTCAATGCAGAGTGCTCTATGTTGAAAAAAAACTAAACCCTGTATACATCTATGAGCATCTGACCGACATGACGGGGGAGAGTAAATCCCGCTCCCCATTTACAACCGGTTTGACGAATGAGCTAACAGTGAATGAGCTCCGGAATACTGTACTTGCTGATTTGACTGCAGCTTTCAAGAGGTTACTTCCCGGTGAGACTGAATCGATCGACATCGGAATGCCGATCCATCTGCTCGGTACCGATTCCATTACAGCCATTGAGTTACATCACCTGGTCGAGGAGAAATATGGGGTACAGCTTCCGATCACCTATTATCTGGAGGGCAATACTATAGAGACTATTGCCGGCAGAATAATCGAAGAGAGCAGGGCATCTGCCGTTATGGAGGCAAGCCCGACGATAGAAGAACTGGATCAGGACACGATGGACATGGAGACGGTTTACAACCGTCTGGACAGTTATTCAGAGGAAGAGCTTAACCGGATTCTTGATGCCTTGCAGCGGTAATCTATGGCACATTAAGGAGGAAGAAATGGAACAGACCCTCGAAAGAACACAGAAACTCCAGCTTGCTGAAGCTATATTGAGAGATAAACTGGGTCTAACCGGAGACTCTATTCCTGTCTCCAAAGGGCAGGAAGGATTGTTTTTACAATATCGCCTCTCTCCAGACTCTTGTGCGTACCACTTAAACTTTTGTTCACTGATTGATAATCAGATCCGGATCGACCTTTTGCGGGAATCTTTCCGCATTTTGCGGGACAAGCACCCTATCTTACGCACCGGATATCGAGAGAATACCGGAGGCCCCTACAAAGTTGTCCAGCAGGTGATGAACGGGGAAGAATTCTGGATGGTGCATGAGGTATTTGATCTGGAGGAAGAAACGATTGACCAGCTGGTTCACGAGCGATCCAAACATCCCTTTGATTTGGAGAACGGCAAAGTAATGAGAGTTGATTTTTTTGAAAAGGCGGAGGGACAGGGCAGGCTGCTGGTATCCATACACCACATAGCGATGGATTATTGGAGCCAGGGTGTTTTGTTGAACGAGCTCGGGTTGATCTTTACAAGTCTGGTTGAGCATGGAAAGGCAGCTCCAGGCACTTCCGGCGTGTTGTACAGTGAGTTTGCCAAATGGCAAGGGAGATTGCTAGCATCCAAGGAAGGCCGCCATTCCTTGGATTACTGGAAAGAAACATTGAACGGTTTACTGCCCTGCATGGATCTTCCAACGGACTATCCAAGAGGAGATCATACAGATTACAGAGGCCAATCCTGCTCCTTCGAGCTGAGTCCAAAGATGGTAGATGGAATCAGAAGACTAGCGGGGGCGCATGAAGCTACAGTTTATGTAATTATGCTTGCTTTCTATTACATGCTTCTCCAGAAATATTCGGGGCAAAAGGATATCATCATCGGATCGCCGACAACCGGCAGAAGCAGTGCCAGGTTCAAAGATACGATAGGGTATTTAGTCAATATGCTTCCGCTCCGGATTGACGCTGACAGCAGCCTCTCTTTTCCGGAATTGGTTGCTTATGTGAAGCAAGTTTCTATGGAGGGTCTGACCCATGGAGATATTCCCTTCTTTAATATTGTCCGGGAGCTGCAGGGTCAACGTAACGGCAACCGGACGCCTGTCTTCCAGGTTTCCTTGACGTACGAGAAGCCGACATCCTCGAACCGGTCGGGGCGCTTTCTTTATGCGGAAGAGAGACCGAGTATTCAATTAGGGAGTCTAGTCCTGCATCCCGTTCCTGTGCCAGTACAAGCTTCCCAGTATGAGCTTTCCCTGTACCTGGAGGAAGTCGAAGGCTCGCTGTCAGGGCAGTTTCACTACCAGTCTGCATTGTTCAAGGAAGAGACCGTTCAGCGCATGGCTCTTCATTATGTTCAGCTCATCTCGGAGGTGCTGGATAAACCGGAACTGGAGATAGGTGCCTATCCCATAATTACTAAGGAAGAACGGGAGAAAATCCTGAACGTCTGGAACTATCCTGCCGCGAAGTCTACGGAAGAAGAAACATTGCATAGCCGGATTCACAAGATGGCGGAGCAATTTCCGGCAAGAACAGCGGTAGTGTGCGGGCAGGAGGAGATTACCTACAGTGAGTTAAATCTGAAATCTTCCATTCTGGCTGCTTGTTTACAGGCGAAGGGTGTCGGACCCGAAGTGAAGGTGCCCTTGATGGTGCAGCCCTCGCTCGATATGATCGTGGCCATTCTGGCTGTTCTTAAAGCAGGAGGGACTTACGTCCCCATTCATCATCAAGCCCCTCCGGAACGGATTGCCGAGATCATACAGGATATTCAACCTGTTGTTATGATCACCGAGCGGGGGTTAGCTACCCATATTCTAGCTGGCGAGACGGACATATTGTATGCAGATGGAGATTGGAATGTGCCGGAACCGGCGGAGATGCCAGAGTCTAACCATGATGTAACTGCTGATAACACTGCTTATATTATTTATACGTCCGGCTCGACCGGAAAGCCGAAGGGCGTTATGGTCAGCCACCGGAATGCCGTCCGCTTGTTTACTTCAACCCAACAGAGGTACAACTTTGACGAACGGGATACTTGGACACTCTTCCATTCATTCAGCTTTGACTTCTCGGTTTGGGAAATTTTCGGGGCTTTATTGTACGGAGGCAAGCTTGTTGTTGTTCCTTACTACGTCACCAGAGAGCCCCATGCTTTTTACAGACTGTTGAGCTCGGAAGGCGTTACGGTGCTGAATCAGACCCCGTCTGCATTCAAGCAGCTGATGAATGTGGACCAGAGCCTGCATCAAGAATTTCCATTGGCATTGAGGTATGTCATTTTTGGAGGAGAAGCGCTTGATCTCCAGAGTCTGAGACCTTGGTTTGAGCGTCATGGGGACAAAGAACCAGCAATGGTCAACATGTACGGAATTACCGAAACCACAGTCCATGTTACGTACAGACCCGTCGTTATGGCTGATACTGAATTCGCCACCGGAAGTTATATAGGAGAACCAATTCCCGATTTGCAGATTTATCTGCTTGATGATTATCGGAATTTGGTTCCGCCTGGTGTTCACGGGGAAATCTATGTCGGAGGCGCAGGGGTATCCAAGGGATACTTCAATCGCCCTGAACTGACCGCGGAGAGATTTATTAATGATTTCATAGGCGGGATTTCTGGCAATCGCCTGTATCGTTCAGGTGATATGGGAAGATATCTGCCGAACGGAGATATCGAATATTTGGGAAGACGGGACTCACAGGTCAAAATTAGAGGCTTCCGGATTGAACTCGGGGAAATCCGGTCCAGAATCCTCGCTTTTAACGGAATCAAGGATGCTGTAGTTCTGGTAGACGGCAGCCGCGATGAAGACAAAAAAATTGTGGCTTATGTGATTTGGCAGGGTCAAGAGCTATTGGATTCCGGGACGCTTCGGAAGTTTCTGAAGGGCAAATTGCCAGATTATATGATTCCATCCGCTTTTCTAGCTGTTGAAGAGATTCCACTGAACGCAAATGGCAAAATAGACCGCACGGCCCTTCCACCCGTTGTCTACGGGATCTTGGAGTCAAACAGTACTGCTGTCCCTGAGACCGAGCTGCAACGGAAGCTTGCCTGCTTGTGGGAAGAAGTTCTGTCATTGGATCAGGTGGGAATAGACCAGGCGTTTTTTGATATGGGCGGGAATTCTATTCTTGTAGTGGAATTGCATAATCGCATTAAAGATCAATTATGTGCAGATATCAGCATAGCAGACCTCTTCCAATATTCTACCGTAGCGGAGCAGGCTGGGCATATCGAGAGCATACAGTCAAGACACAAGGATGACCAGACGTTGCACTCGACTGCCGGCATAATTGACAAACAGCAGTTAAGAAAACATGCGATGAATCGGAGAGTCAAACCGTAGAGGGGAGTGTTACTAACTTTGGATAAGGATACGAGCTACGATATTGCGATTATAGGAATGTCCTGCCGGGTACCCGATGCGGGGAATTTGGATGAATTCTGGGACAACCTGAAGCAAGGCAGAGAAAGCATACAGTTCTTCTCCACCGAGGAAATGGCCCGGGAGGGGGAAGTATCATTTACTAAAAGCAACTATGTAAATGCTGGAGGAATTCTGGAGGAGATTGAGGAATTCGACAACACCTTTTTTGACATGTCCTCATCCGAGGCCGACATTTCAGACCCTCAGCACCTTATATTCCTGGAAGCTGTCTGGAATGCCCTTGAGGACTCCGGGAATATCCCGGGGAGGTATCCGGGGATCATCGGGATGTTCGGGAGCTCCAGCACTAATACATACTTGTACCGCAACCTGCTGCCGAATCGCGATCTTATGGATACGCTGGGTATTCACCCGTTGCTGATTGGGAACGAAAAGGACTTTCTTTCCACTCGGGTATCATACAAGCTGGGCTTAACGGGCCCCAGCATGACTGTTCAGACTGCATGCTCAAGTTCTTTGGTTGCTGTGCATATGGCAATTCAAAGCTTGCTGAATGGAGAATGTACTATGGCGGCGGCTGGCGGCGTTACGGTCAGATCGTCACAACGGGTAGGGTATGAGTTCAGCGAAGGCGGAATTTTGTCACCCGATGGGATATGCCGGGCATTTGATGAAAATGCGAATGGCACGGTAACTGGAAACGGAGTCGGGGTTGTGATTCTGAAGCGCTATGAGGATGCAGTCCGAGAAGGGGATTCTATCTATGCCGTTATCAAATCCAGCGCGGTGAGAAACGATGGATTACATAAAGTCGGGTTTACAGCTCCGGGAGTTGAGGGCCAAATTCAGACGATCCGGGATGCGATTAATTTATCCGGTGTCCGTCCAGAGGATATCAGCTATGTGGAAGCTCATGGAACTGGCACACGGCTTGGAGACCCGGTGGAACTGTCTGCTCTTTGTCAGGTGTATGCAGAATATACTGATCGAAAAGCCTTTTGCGCTTTGGGGTCCGTCAAATCTTCAATAGGACACCTGGACGTGGCTGCAGGCGTTGTCGGCTTAATTAAAGTGGCTATGATGCTGCGTAACAGGAAAATGGTGCCGACCGTAAATTTTTTATCCCCTAATCTGGAATTAAACCTCGAGAAAAGCCCGTTCTATATTAACACGGAGTGTGAGGAATGGGAGAGCGAGGGAAACCGGTTTGCGGGCGTCAGTTCCTTCGGACTCGGGGGGACTAACTGCCATATCATTCTGGAGGAGTATGTGCCGGAGCGTATGAAGGGAAAGGAGCGGCCGCTGTATCTGGTGCCGTTGTCGGCCAAAACAGAAACCTCATTGATCAGCTACACGGACAAACTGCTAAACCAGCTGAAAAAAAACGGCTATCCATTGGCTGATGTTGCGTATACACTTGCCACTGGACGAAAGCTCTTTAAATACCGCCGGGCAATTGTCTGCGGAAATTTGGAGGAGCTGAAGACTAAGCTCGGCTCTACTACGGAGATAAAGAAGTCCCCATCCCGGACACATCCTTTGACGTTGCTTGTTTCCGATATGGAAGCTTGGATGTTGGACAAGCTGTATTCTCAACTATCTGCTTGCGGAGGTTCCTTTGCCAGCAGCCAGTTGGCCAGCTCGGAAATTCTGAGCAGGCATGGGCTGACTTGCAGCGACTTGCTGGATTGCGCCGCTGGAAGGATCTGCACGGAGCGGCCAGCCTGGCTAACCAAACAGGCTGCCGGGAGAACTGCCTCTTATATCTGCAACCTGTCGCTTCTCTCTGGAATTATTACCGAGTTTGGATTGATGCCGAATACTTACGCTTACACAGGCGATGGACACTATGCGATCAAGGTACTACTTGGCCAGATCGGAGTGGAGGATGTGCTGGACATCCTGCTGGAGGACCCGGCATCATCCGGACGCGGCACAGACGCTGATATTAAATCCACAGCTGAGTTATATGACGGCAACCGTAGAGCTGGACATCTCTTCCATATCGGCTGTATGGAGTTAAATAAGGAAGCCGCAGATCAGGTGCATCAGATCGCCGGAATCCAGGAGGATGTGTCGGAGTATTCGCTGTTCCAAAGCATCATGGAGACGGTTGGAGCGTTATGGTGCAGCGGTATAGCTATAGATTGGGAGAAGTATTATGAAGGACTTGAGGCTAAAAGAGTGTCCCTAGCCACATACAGCTTCGAACGGACGCGTCACTGGATCGAAGCCAAGCCACAAACCGAGCCACAAACCGAGCCTGGTATCACAGTATCTAATGAGGCAGGCGGCAGATCGCCGGAGGAGGTCACCTCCAGACTTGTGGAAATTTGGCGCCGGCATCTCCCTGTGGAACAAATAAATATGGATACTGATTTTTTTATGGCCGGTGGGGATTCATTCCGGGCTATTCAGATTCAATCTCAAATAAGTCAGGAATTCGGAGTTCAGCTGTCATTGTCCAGATTCATAGCAGAGCCTACTCTTGGAACTCAGGTCCAACAATTGCTGTCCAAGCTTGGGGGAGAGGAAGTTCACCATGCGAGAACCGATGAGCCGGATGAGCGTGTGGTGAGGCTTAGAAGTGGTGATGATGCCCAGCCTCCGGTCTTTCTGATCCATCCTGCGGGAGGAACGGTGATGGTGTACAAGGCGCTGGTTCAGGAATTAAACTGCAACCGTAATATATTCGCGATCCAGGTGGGGATGCCCGCAGAGCGGGCGGGTGAGAAGAAGGAATGCATTGAGGAGACAGCGGCCGAATATATTAAGTTAATTAAGCGCCTATACCCTCAGGGGCCGTATCTTCTAGGGGGGCACTCTTACGGAGGGAATGTTGCCTTTGAAATGTCGCTTCAATTGCAGCGGACCGGGGATTTGGTAGAGGAGCTGCTGTTGTTCGACAGCCATCCGCCTAAAGCTTATTTTAATAACAAGGTCATGACCGATGAGAAATTCCTCGAGGCATTCCCTATTATTGCTTCCTTGTACTTTCCAAACGATAACATTCGAGAGGATGCGGGGGCTCCGTCTGTTCGCGTAATCACGCAGCCCCGGGAGGATATTGCGGGTATTGTCGGCTATTTGAAGAAATATTCAACTCAGTTGAGCCTGCTGCCTGATGAGGAGATCATGCATTTCTTCCAGGTATGGGTCAGTAACCACAACGCATTGAGAACTCATAATCCGCTGGAAATGTATAACGGGCGGCTGCATTTCTTCCAGGCACAGCAGCCTCAGCCCAGAGAAATACTTGAGATATTGAACATTAATTTACAACACGGAATGGATCTGGCCGAATGGGGAAGACTGTCTGCAGATTTCTGCGTATACCCCATTCCCGGCACGCATTATTCAATGCTGAACGAGCCTAATGTCCGAATCATGGCAAGAAGTTTAGAGGGGATTGTGTAAGAGTATATTGTTTGCAAAGGTGGCTTAGCGATGAACAAGCTTGCACTTCTGTTTCCAGGGCAAGGTTCACAGTACATTGGGATGGGAAAAGAATGGATCGGCACTTGCCGGGAAGCTGCTACAGTCTATGAAGAAGCCAGTGACTGGTCTGGAGTAGACGTGAAAAAATTATGCACGGAAGAAACGGCTGCACTGGACGGCAGCCGCAACACCCAGCTTGCAGTACTGGCGAACAGTGTTGCCATGTTCAAAGTCTACGAGGAGAGGGTAGGGATTCAACCGGCCATTTCTGCCGGACACAGTCTGGGAGAGTATTCCGCTTTGACCTGCGCGGGTGCACTCGAATTCTCTGATGCAGTCAGGCTGATTGCCAGACGAGGGCAATTTATGGAGGAAGCCTGCGCAGAGGTGGAGGGAGGAATGGCTGCCGTCACAGGCGTTAGTCCTCTTATGGTTGAAGAGTTATGCGCTTTGGTTTCCGAGCCCGGTCAATTCGTTCAACCGTCTAACTACAATACCGATCAGCAAACTGTAATCTCGGGGCATAAGAAGAAGCTGGAGGAGGCTTTAGACGTTCTGGACAGACGTGGAATCCACTATAAGCGGCTCCCGGTAAGCTTGCCCGCTCACAGCCGGATATTGCTGCCAGCCAGAGACCGACTGGCGGAAGAGATGCGCTCTCTTACTATCCGCATGCCCAAGTGGGAGGTTGTTTCCAACCTCAAGGCGAGTCCTTATTGCTCGGTGGAAGAAATCAGACATTCCTTACCTGATCAGATTGTATCCCCAGTATTATGGTCCAGCACCATGCGGTTTCTGCAAAGCAGCGGAATTACGGTTGCCGTTGAAATAGGGCCAAAGACGGTTCTGCGTAATTTGCTTCGTCAATCGGCACCCGGTATCAGAAGCTTAGCTTTCGATGTAGCGGAGGATCGCAAGCTGCTGCTCCAATATATGAGCAGTGAATTGTACCGGCAGAACGATGCTCATTTTATTTCACTTTGTATGGGGATCGCTGTATCTGTGAGGAACAGAAATTACAATCAGGAGGAATATGAAGAAGGTGTGATAATACCATATAGAGAAATGAGTAAGATGAAAAGGACGTATGAAGCACGCGGTTATTCACCGGACGTTGCGGACAGAGATAAGGTCTTGGAATATCTGGTCCAGATTCTTGAGACGAAGAAGTATCCCCACGAGCAAATCCGGCGGAGGATTGGGACCTTGACCGCAGAAAGGAGAATGTAATGAACCAGCTGATTAGTGACACCGCTATTTTATGGCTGCTCCCGATCATATTTATGATTCATGATTTTGAAGAGATCATTCCTACTCCCGGATGGGTTCAGAGAAACAAGGAGCAGATATACAATAAGATTCCCGGCTTCGCCAAATCCAGAGTGGAAAAAATGTCCTCCCTTACGGGGTCACAATTCTCAGCGGCGGTGGGAGTGCTGTTTGTCCTATTTTCGGCCGCAGCATTCCTAGCTTATGAGTATCATTTTTATCTTCTTTACATGGTGCTGAGCCTTGGATTGTTCCTGCACGCCTTCTTTCACATAGGGGTATCGCTGTTTTTGAGGAGATGGACGCCGGGCGTGGCAACAAGCGTGCTTCTACTTCTTCCATACGGTGTTCTAAGTATTGATTACTTCATTCGCAATGATCTGTTTGTGTTCCCGGATATTTTGTATTTCAGCCTGATTGTAATCCTCTTATTTATGCCATTTCTTCAATTTCTTCATTTCATTGGAAGAAAGCTGGCGAGATCATAACATCAATAGCCTGCCCGAAGCGTTTCTCGACAACTCAAGTTCATTCGCTTGCCTGCTAGTGCTTCTGCAAGTCCAGTTTCTCGCTTAGCGGAAGCTTATTCGCCGGGCTAGACGTACAGCCGTTCCTTCCTAATTAGAGAATCTCTAATCCGGGAGGAACGGCTGTTTAGTCTGCGTACATTGAACATGCAGAATGAATGTGTAAACTATATTGCTTCCTATTTATTGCTTTTTGGCAGGAGATGAACAGTCTTTGTAGAATTTTTGGTCAACACACTCTATTCCTACGAACTGGCCTTGCAGATCATGAGTAAGAAGGGACGGATTTATGAAAACACTGGTGATTGTGGATGATGAGCCGTCGGTAGTGAACGGGCTGCGGACCTATGTGGACTGGGCGGCACAGGGGATTGAGCTGGTTGGAACCGCAGACGACGGGGACACAGGACTGGCGCTAATCCGGGAGCTGAAGCCGGATATCGTGCTGACGGATGTCCAGATGCCGTCAATGGACGGCATCCGCATGGCAGCTGAGGTCCGGGCGCTGCTGCCGGAGGCCAAGATCGTCTTCATCAGCGGCCACAATGATGCTGGATACCTTAAGTCCGCGCTGCAGATGCATGCGGCGGATTATATTTTTAAGCCGGTCAGCCGCAAGGAGCTGTCTGTGGTGATGGGCAAGGTGACTGCAGCGCTGGATGCGGAGACGCAGGAGCGCAAGCGGATCAAGGAGATGCAGGTGAAGCTGACGCAGAGCATGCCGCTGCTGCGCGAGAAGTTCCTGCTGTCCGTTATCAGCGATGGTGTTCATACCGCGCATATTCAGGACAAGCTGGAATTTCTGGGCTTGCAGCAGCTCGCGGCGGACAGCTACATCCTCATGGTCATTCTGCTCGATGATGTGCCGCAGGTGCTGGACACCCGCAGCGAGCAGGACAGACAGCTGCTGTCCTATACGGTGCTGAATATCATCCAGGAGCTGATTGACAAGCAGATGCGCGGCGTGACCTTCGAGAAGGAGCCGGGAGAGTACGTCGGGATTCTGCTGGCCGGACAATTGCAGCCGCAGGAGTTCAGCGAATCTCCCGAGAATGACCTGCTGGTGCTGGCAGAATCAATCCGCAGCAATCTGCGGCAATGGCTGAAGCTTAGTGTAACCATCGGTGTCGGCGAGGGGGTTGAGCACTTGCCGGAGATCCCGTCCTCTTACAAACAGGCGAGGGATGCAGCTGACCAGAAGTGGTATCTGGGCAAAAACCGTATTCTGACTATGGACAATATCGTGTCCGGAGAGCGCGGCGAGAATCTGCGTTACCGGTACGAGCCGGAGTGGGGGGAGCGGGTGTGGTCTGCCCTGAAATCCGGAGACCGCGGACGTCTGCAGACGGAGATTGGTGACATCTTCAGTCTGCTCGGGCAGAACCGGGGACAAGGGGCGCGGTATGCGCAGAATGTCAGTCTGCATCTGATTCTGCAGTCCGGCCAGGTGCTGCTGGAGCTTGGCGGAATGACGGAGGAATGGGAAAAACGCGAGACGGCTGCCTGGAAACAGGTTGCGCGCCAGGAGACGATGCAGGATCTGCTGGGATATACAGAAGCCTATTTGCTTGAGGTCTGTGATTTCGTAGGGATGAAGCGCAGCGGTAAGACAAGCGAAGTGATAGAACGGGTCCGTCAGCTGATTGGAGAACGGTATCCGGAGAATCTGGCAGTGGCGGATATTGCGGCAGGCGTCTATCTCAGTCCGACCTATGTCCGGCTGCTGTTCAAGCAGGAAACGGGGGAAACGCTGTTCGAATATCTGACCAAGGTCAGAATCGAGCAGGCGAAGAAGCTGCTTAGAGACCCGCAGAACAAATTCTACGAAATCTGTTATGCCGTCGGCTACAGCGATCCCAGCCATTTCAGCAAGCTGTTCAAGAAAATCACCGGAATTACCCCCAGCGCCTACAGGGAGCAGAGTCTATGAGCAGGGGTAATCCTATGAGGATCAGGCCGTACAGGAATGTAAGCATGCCATATAAGGAGGCTGTGCAGTGAAAAAGGGCTGGAGCTATTTGACCGGACTGGGCCAGGGCATTCTTGCGGCGAGAAAGTGGCTGATTGCCTATGTGATACTCATTCTGCTGCCGGTATCAGTCATGCTGGCTTCCTTCTATCAGCGGTCCAGTGACATCCTGGAGCAAGAAGTCACCCGTACGATGCAGCTGACCCTTAAGCAGGCAGGGATGAATCTGACCTATAAGCTGGATCATATCCGTGACAGCAGCAATTCAGTTTTCATGAACCAGGTGCTCTACAGTAATCTGCAGCAGAAGGACAGCATCACCGATGAGCTTAACCAGCTTAAGGAGCTGCGCAATTTAGCCGAAACCGCCCAGGAGAATGAGGATATTTTCCGGCTGCGGTTTTTTGTTGATCCTTCCCGGATGTACGGAGGGGACCGGGTGAATCTGTATCCGCTATCTGATATAGAGCATTATCCGTGGTACAGGCAGGTGCTGGAGGCCGGGGGCGGTATGGTCTGGACCGGGGTGTATGAGGAGAGTTATATCGATTTCGGTGACAAAAAGATTTTCTCTGTCGCAAGGATGCTGCGCAATCCCAAGGCATATGAAGAGACCATCGGCATACTGGTGATGGATATATCCCAGGATCTGATTGCAGAAGTTATGTCAGAGCTTCATTTCTCGGACAGCTACGCCCCTTATCTTCTGGATAGTGAGGGCCGGCTGATCTACAGCACCGGAGAGAACGGTTCGCAGGAAGTCAGCATGCTGCCGGAAGAACTGCTGGATACGATTAAGCAATCGGAGGAGGGAATCGTTAAGCGGACCCTTGGGCGTGAAGAGGTTAATGTGGTCTATACCACGATCGGGACTTCAGGGTGGAAAATGATCTCCCAAGTCTCTGAATCAGAGATTTCGCATAGGGCAACAGCAATGAACCAGTTCACCAGCATTGCCACGCTGGCGGGGATCACGGTCATGTTCCTCGTACTCGTGTTTGTGCTGCTGATGTTTCTCGTGCAGAACATGCAGCGGAGAGTGCAGATGATACTGCGGATGATCCGCAAGGAGGGCATCGGCTGGCTGGAGGACAGAAGGACGATGCCAGGCGGGGATTTCCGGCTGCTGGAACGCAGTGTGGACCACCTGATTCACAAGGTCAACCTCCTGATGGAGGAATCCTATCAGGCGAAGATGCAGGAGCGGGAGGCGCAGCTGAGAACCCTGCAGGCCCAGATTAATCCGCATTTTCTCTATAATGCACTGGATATGATCAACTGGTCGGCAATTTCTCATGATGCGGAGGATACCAGCCAGATGATTGAGGCGCTGGCCCGCTATTTCCGGCTCAGCCTGAATCAGGGCCGCGACAATGTCAGCCTTGCCGATGAATTGAATCTGGCCAAGGTGTTCATGGAGATTCAGCAGAACCGCTTTCCGTCCACCTTCACCTTCAGCGTCCAAGTAGAGCCGGGACTTGAACAGTATATGATTCCCAAGCTTACCCTCCAGCCGCTGGTGGAGAATGCGCTGCTGCATGGTATCCGCAAAACCTACAATAAGCAGGGGAATATCGCCATAACAGCCCGCCGGGAGCAGGAAGATATTGTTCTGGCAGTGTCCGATGACGGGATCGGCATGAGTCCGGAGCAGGCCAGACGGCTGCTGCTGGAGCCTTCCTCCGAGCTGCGCAGTGACGGGATGCCGGGCTCCTTCGGCCTCTATAATGTCAACGAGCGGATAAGATATTTTGCCGGCAACCGGTATGGCTTGTCCATTGAAACGGAACCCGGTCAAGGAACAGTGATCAACATCAGAATTAAAGCGGTTCCATTCGAATAAGCAGATTGCCCGATATACAGTCGCGTAAGACCAGAAATAATCAGATTACCACCTACAACCGCCCCCCGGTTTCCCAGTATAATCAACTCACAAACAGATGGGGGTGAATGAAATTGGGTGGGAGTGTCACGGATTTGAACCGGAAGAGCAAACTTCAGGCAACCAGAATCAGGTCCGCCAGCAAGTGGAGGCTCGCCTGGAGAAACAGGGATTATTATGTGCTGCTGATACCCGGTCTGCTGTTTCTGCTGCTCTTCAAATATACACCGCTGTACGGGGTGCTGATCGCCTTTCAGGATTTCAACATTTTCGAGGGCATCAGAGGCAGTGAATGGGTAGGGCTGGAGCAATTCCATAAGCTTATCCAATCGGACGAATTCGGAAGGGTATTCATGAATACGCTGCTTATCAGTGTCTACAAAATTGTCCTGCTGTTCCCGGTGCCAATCTTCATTGCGCTGGTGCTGAACGAGGTCAGGCTGATGTTCTTCAAACGGACGATCCAGACGATTATTTATCTCCCGCATTTTCTGTCCTGGGTGATTATTTCCGGGTTGTTCGTCACCATACTCTCCACCTCGGGCGGACTGGTCAATACTATCATTCAATGGTTCGGCGGAGAACCGGTCAGCTTTTTTGTCAGCAATGATTATTTCCGCAGTGTGGTTGTCTTTACGGCCGGCTGGAAGGAATCAGGGTGGAACGCGATCGTCTTCATTGCCGCCATTGCCGGAATCGATCAGGAGCAATACGAGGCGGCTGCCATTGACGGGGCTGGGCGAATCCGCAGAATGCTGCATATCTCACTGCCGGGTATTCTGCCGACTGTGGTGCTGATGTTCATTCTCCGGCTGGGCTCGGTGCTTGATGCGGGAACGGAGCAGATTCTGACCATGTACAATCCGGTAGTCTATGAGACAGCAGATGTGATCGGCACCTTCGTCTATCGCATCGGGCTGGGTAAAATGGATTACAGCTTCAGCACCGCGGTTGGCCTGTTCAACTCGGTGGTAGGCTTCATCCTCATCGTTTCGGGAAATTATATCAGCCGGAAGCTGCTGAACCGCGGAATCTGGTAGGCGGGAAAGGAGACAGTATAATCCATGACCAAACGAACCAAAGGCGACAGGCTGCTCGATATTTTTGTCTACCTGTTCCTGATTACGCTCGGAGTGATGATGCTGCTGCCGCTGGTTAACGTATTATCGAAATCGGTCAGTGAAGAATGGGCGATTACTTCGGGGAAAGTAGGCATTCTGCCGGTAGGCTTCCAGCTCGACACCTTGCGGGAGGTTATCTCTTCCTCAATGTTCATCCGGGCGTTCAGCGTATCCGTAGGCGTCACGGTAGTGGGGACCCTGATCTCCATCTTAATGACAGCACTGACGGCCTATCCGTTATCCAAACGGAATCTGCCGGGCATCTCCTTCTTCATGGTGCTGTTCATCTTCACGATGCTGTTCAGCGGCGGGCTTATTCCCAATTATCTGCTAATGCGCCAGCTGCATCTGATCAATAATCTGTGGGTGCTTATCCTGCCCGGAATGATCAGTGTGTTCAACATGCTGGTAATCAAAAGCTACTACGAGAGTCTTCCCGAAGCCCTGGAGGAGTCCGCGCGGATCGACGGGGCCAAGACGTACACGATTCTATTCCGGATTATTCTGCCGCTCAGTATGCCGGTGATTGCCACGATCGCGCTTTTCTATGCCGTCGGGTACTGGAATGATTACTTCGGGCCAATGATCTACATCAACGATACCGCGCTTAAGACCCTGCAGCTCTATTTGCAGGATGTGGTGATGGATGCCAGTGCCGCCAATGCCGTCAATAAAAGTGTGGATGACCTGATGAACATGTCACCGGAAGGCATACGTGCGGCAACGGTGGTCGCTTCGACGGTCCCGATTCTGTTCGTATACCCGTTCCTGCAGAAGTATTTCATCAAAGGCGTGCTGATTGGCTCGGTTAAAGGCTGAGGCAAGTTTGGTACGAAGTAAGACTGGAAGCTTAAGCTCACAAAACTTATAGGGGGTTATGTTAATGAAACAGACGAAGTGGCTGTCACTCCTGCTGAGTACCGGGCTGCTGCTCGCTGCAACTGCCTGTGGTTCTTCTAACAACACGAATAGTAACGGGGGGAACGCTTCAACAGCAGCACCAGCTTCTGCAGAAGCAACTGCCGCACCGGCAACGTCAGAGAATGCTGCCAAGCCGGAGTTGAAATCGCTTAATCTGTGGTCGAAGGATGATTACAATACGTATCCGCTGGCCAAGGTGATCGAAGAGCGGACCGGCTATAAGGTGAAGTATGAGATGCTTCCCGCCGACAAGGCGATGGATAAGCTCAATCTGCTGATCTCCTCTGCCGAGCCGTATGATGTCATTACCATTTCCGGTGAAAAAGCCGTGTATACCGATTATGCCAAAATGGGCGCACTGGTGGATCTGACCCCGCTCATCGAGGAGTTCGGCGATAATATCAAAGCTTCCATCTCCCAGGCGTCCTTCGATGCAATGAAAATTGACGGCAAAATCTATGGTATTCCCAACAGCTCCTCACAATTTGCCGGTGCCGATCTGATGATCCGCCAGGACTGGCTCGATAAGCTGGGGCTGAAGACGCCGACTACGCTGGATGAATTCACGGAAGTGCTGAAGGCATTCAAGGAGAAGGACCCAGGCGGAACCGGGAACAGCGGCGCTCCGATGTCAATTGACGGTGCACTGGCAACGACGGCGAATATTACAGGTGCCTTCGGAATAGGCACAAGCTGGAATACAGTGGACGGCAAGCTGGTTCCTGCCCCGCTGCATCCGGGCTTCAAGGAATATTTGACGTACATGTCCGGTCTGTATAAGCAGGGTCTGCTCGATAAGGAATTTGCCGTGAACAAGGATGCTACTCTGAAGGAGAAATTCACCAGCGGCAAGATCGGGGTTATTCAGCTGCCTTGGTATGATATTCCCGGAATTGCTGATGCCTTGACCAAGAACTTTCCTGATGCCAAATATGCTTATCTTCCTGCCCTCAAAGGCAAAGACGGTCAAATGGGCCTCGGCATGAGCGGCGGGTTCGACCGTATTACCTTCATTCCGAAATCTGCGAAGCATCCTGAAGATGCGATGAAATGGATCAACGCCAAGCTGGAAAAAGAAACCTTCAAGCTGATTGCCATCGGTGAAGAAGGCAAACATCATACCTATAAAGACGGTGTATACAGTCCGATCCTGCCGCTGTTCACGGACGAACGCGGCAACGCCAGCAATTATCTGACTGGTATAGACGAGAAGCTGTACCCGATCTATTGGCAGGCCCGGGTGCAGAAGGATGCGCGTCTGTTTGCAGGCTTCTCTTATCTGAACAATGAGCTTCCGGCGGAAGCGAGAATTGCTGATCCGCTGGCGCTGGCTCCATCCTTGCCGGAATATTCGAAGAACAATGCTTCGCTGAATCAGATGATTAATGATTTCGCTGTCAAAGTCATTGTCGGTGAAGAGTCCCCGGATGCCGTGGCTGATTTCGCCGAGAAATATAATGCTGCTGGCGGAGAAGCCAGCACCAAAGAGGTGAATGACTGGTATGCTACAGTGAAGAAATAGTGTCATAGAAAACTTTTTAGGAGGCAAAAGAATGAACAGCTACAGGATGCGGAGCAGTGAGATTCCGCTGCAGGATTCCTGGGATGTCATCGTTGCAGGCGGCGGGCCGGCGGGTTGTACGGCGGCCGCTGCCGCAGCTCGGGAAGGGGCAAAGACGCTGCTAATCGAAGCAACAGGCAGCCTGGGCGGAATGGGCACATCGGGACTTGTGCCTGCCTGGTGCCCGTTCTCGGATATGAAGACGATCATCTACCGGGGACTGGCGATGAAGGTGTTTGAAGCCTTGAAGGCGCAGATGCCTCATGTAAGCAAAGAGGCGATGGACTGGGTTCCGATCGAGCCCGAGAAGCTCAAGGTCATCTATGATGAGCTGGTATCCGGAGCAGGGGCCGCGGTGCTGTTCAATACGCAGCTGGGTTCCGTGGAGGCGGATGAGGAAGGTAATGTGCTGGCGCTGATCACTGCCAGCAAGAATGGACTGCAGGCGCTGAAGGCTAAGGTCTATATCGACTGCACGGGCGATGCCGATGTAGCAGCCTGGGCGGGAGCAGAATATCTCAAGGGAGATACGGCAACCGGTGAGCTGATGCCTGCCACGCACTGTTTTACCTTGGGCAATGTCGATGAATATGCTTATCTGAACGGTCCGCTACTGCATAACAATAACAAAACCAGCCCAATCTTCGATATTCTGGGCTCCGGCAAATTCCCCTTAATTCCGGACTCGCATATCTGTAATAATGTCATTGCTCCCCGGACGGTGGGCTTCAATGCGGGACATCTATGGGATGTCGATAATACGGATGCCTTCTCCGTATCTGCCGCATTGATGCAGGGAAGGAAGCTGGCTTCCGTCTATAGGGATGCCCTGGCAGAATACATGCCTGCTGCGTTCGGCAGCTCTTATGTAGCCAACACCGGCTCGCTGATGGGTGTGCGGGAGACGCGGAGAATTACGGGAGATTATGTGCTGAGTGTGGATGATTATATCAACCGCCGCAGCTTCGCGGATGAAATCTGCCGCAACAGCTATTTCATTGATATCCATGGGACTGAGAGGGAAGAGAAGCAGGCGGGAGGCAAGCCGGAGGTCATTAAACGTTACGGTCCGGGAGAATCGCACGGCATTCCATACCGCTGCCTGACGCCGCGTTCACTGAAGAATGTGCTGGTCGCGGGACGTTCGATCTCCTGTGTCCGTGAGGTGCAGGGGAGTGTCCGGGTGATGCCGGTCTGTCTGGCGATGGGCGAAGCGGCCGGGATTGCCGCAGCACTCGCCACAGAGCTACCCGATTATGACGTGCATGCGGTGGATGTATCCGTGCTGCGCAGACGCCTGAAGGAAGAGGGGGCTTATCTTCCCGATAATCCCGTAGCCGGCACAGTATTTGGTGATCCGGGTGCGGCGGCAGGAGAAGAGGAAGAACCGGTGAGGTATCACTGAGAGACGAAGCATAATGATGCTTAGCTTATAGTTATTTCCAATTAGGCAATCCCCCGGTCAGCGGGGAATTGCCTGTCTTGTTGTACAGGAATCGTACACCATGAGTAGGGGCTTAAGAGAACGATAGGGCAAATGTATGCGAAAAACCGAATACAATGTGCCGATGACAGGATAGACGAGCTGAATGAGGCTGCATCCCTCTGATCTGATCTCAGCAGATGCAGCCCCAAATTAGTTGCTGTCAAAAAATACTGATAATCTTGTTATTTTACCGTGGCTCCGTCAACTTTACGCTTGAGCAGGATGGCATTAATCTCACCCCCGGCAAGAATAATAATCGAGCTGATATACAGCCAGATGAGCAGGATCATTACGCCACCGAGGCTGCCGTAGGTTTTGGTGAAATCACTGAATTGATTGACGTACACAGAGAAGAGGACCGATGTAGCGATCCAGCCGAAAGTGGAGAAAAGCGCACCTGGCACTACCTCCCGCAGAGCCAGCCTGCGGCTTGGGGCGATCCAGTAGAGCAGTGTGAACACAATGAACATGACCAGCAGCGGCACGGCGTATTGCAGCAGGTCCCATAGCTTCTGTAAACCGTAGGGCAGATCCGTCAACAGGAAGACCTGTGTCTTGAGCCAGGTTCCGAGGACCAGCAGCAGAATGCTGAGCAGCACGACAAAACCGATAGTCAGGGTAGCGAGGAAGGCGATCCCTCTTATTTTCCAGAAGGCCCGGCTCTCATCAATGTCGTAAGCGCGGTTGAGCCCTTTAATGACAGCGTTAACCCCTTTGGAAGCCGCCCATAGCGTTGCAAGCATCCCGAAGGATAATAGCGCCTGACTGCGTCCCTCCGATACATCCTGCAGAATCTCTTCTATAATAGAGACGGCTTCGGCAGGCATCACCTGTTCCAGCTGCTGGATTTTGTCCTCCAGGGAAATATTCGCGTACCCGATCAGGGTCATAATGAAGATCAGAAAGGGAAACAGCGACAGAATCAAATAATAGGTCAGCTGTGCGCTGATCCCCTGGACGTCGTCGGCTTTGATTTTTTGCAGCAGCTGTTTGATGAATGTGAATGTGCCGCCGGAACCGGAAATGCTTCTGCTCATAGGGACCTCCTTTGTGAAATATACCCATATATATGTGCCCCGCGTCAAATTATCCGTAGGTAGAGCAAGCTTGTTCTAATTTTAACACATTCATTCAATATCCCAATCATTTAGCAGCAGGATAGCGGCTCCGGTGGCTACGGCCTCTTCTCTAAGAAGTCCTTGAGTGAAGAACGGACTGTTCACGGGAGAGGGATAAGTGTTCTTCCTGGCGACCTCGACGGAGGTGTCGAACACAAGCGGATGTGCCCTGACGAGCGGGCCGCCCAGAACGACACACTCCGGATGAAGGGTATTCATCAGATTAGCCAGCCCAATCCCCAAGTACGCAGACGATTCCGTGAACTGCTCGGTAACCAGCTTGTCCCCCTGCACGAGAGCTTCGGACAAAGCGGCAAAGGTGATCCGTTCCGGAGAGAGCTCCGTCAGTAAGCTGCTGCGCCCAATCTTTAACTGTGTGCGTACCCGCTCTTCCAGTGCCGGAACAGACACGAATGCTTCGAGGGCACCATAGTTTCCTTTGCCGTGCAGTCTGGGCCCGTTGGTCTGGATAATCATCTGACCCAGTGCGCCCTCTGCGCCTGAGGCTCCCCGAACGATATGGCCGCCGGAGAGCATCGCGAAGCGGATGGTTGTTCCGGCATGCACATACAGGATGTGTTGGTAATGGTTAGCCTTCAGAGCCCAATGCTCACCGATGAGGGCACAGTTTGCACCATTGTCAAGCTTGACCGGTATTGCGAGCCGCTCCTCCAGCATTTCGCAGATGGGGACGTTTGACCAGGAGTCGGCTGGGAAATGCTCCGGCTCCAGAATGATCCCTCGTTCCGGGTTCAATGGACCGACAGCACCGATTCCCATGCCCAGAACGCTGCCGGGCGATATCCCGTGCCCCGAGAGAAGTATCCGGGCGCTGTCTGCAACATGATCCGCGAGAAGTGAAGGTGTCATGCTATCGTCCATTTCCCAGCTGGTCATAGAGAGCCTGTTGAAATGCATGTCATACAGGCCAAGCGAAGAATGAATGCGGGAAATCTCCAGCCCGAACAGATACCGGTATGCCGGGTTACACTGGAACAGGATGGGCTTTCTTCCGCCTTTGGAGGTTCCCAGCCCGGAGGCAATAATTAGCCCCTGGGATGACATCTCATCAAGCAGACGTGTCATACTGCTGCTGGTCAGGGCAAACGCATTCAATAAATCCGCTTTGGAGGCAGTTCCTAGATAGGATATCCGGTCATAGACGCGTTTTTTTATAGAAGCATTAGGATGGGGCATCATCAGCTGCTTATCTCCATTTCCAAGTTAATTAGTGGGAATACATAAAGTATAACGAGCTATTGAGATCATTGCCAGTTAAATTCATATCCTGCTATTTTAATAGGAATACCGAAGATAATTCCAAAATGGATTTTTTTATTTTCAGACCAGGCGCATTCATGCTCTGATTATGGGATATTAACGGAGTATTTACAAATAAATAGAGGACTTTAATCCAAAATGAAATTAATTATGTTAAAATACAAAAGACATCTCTCGGGAGAGCAGAAAGAGTATATAAGGGTGAACTGGGATGAAGCAAAGGGTAAGCAGAAAGATGAAGCTACTTTGGAGTATTTTTTTTGTGTTTTTCAAAATTGGACCCTCCACCTTTGGAGGCGGGTATGCAATGATTGCGACCATTGAAGAAGAGATTGTACGAAAAAAGGGTTGGATGAACGAAGAGGAAATGGGTGACATGATATCCGTATCCGGTTCTGCTCCTGGAGGGGTGGCCGTGAATAGCGCAGCGTTTATCGGCTATCGTCTTGGTGGAGTAACGGGAGCTGTGGCCGCTGTCATTGCAATAACACTGCCTACCTTCCTGATCGTTTTTATTCTCAGCGGACTCAGGCTTATATTTAAAGACAATGTCAAGGTAGAAGCCGCATTAAAAGGCATTCATGCCGCAGTCGTTGCCTTGATCATAGTCGCAGCCGGAAAGATGTGGAAGGCTTCTGTTCTCGACGCGGTGACGCTTGTACTTGCGGCTGTCTCACTGGCGTTACTATTGTTCACACAGATACATCCTTTTTATCTGATTCTGGGCGGGCTGACAGCGGGAGTCCTTGTCGTTCTGTATAAGAAGAAACGGGGGATGAGCGTGGTTACGGAAAAGGCGAGAACGGAAGAACGCCGGGACCTGCAGTTTCCGGAATACTATATTTGAAGGGTGATTATCGGATGCTGTGGGAGCTGTTGCTGATTTTTATTAGAGTGGGATTAGTTTCATTTGGCGGCGGTTATGCGGTTATTACACTGATTCAGCGGGAGGTATCCGACAAAGGATGGATGGACAGCGGCGCTTTTCAGGAAATTGTTGCTTTGGCCGGAATGGCTCCGGGGTCCATCGCGACCAATACCGCAACCCTGATCGGATACTCCCAAGCGGGGATGGGGGGAGCGATAGCGGCAACGGCTGGCATTATTCTGCCGTCGCTTATTATCGTCATTTGCATCGCTGTCTTCTTTTTGAAGCTGCAGAGCAATGAATGGGTCAGAGCTTCATTTTACGGACTGCGGCCGATCGTGACCGGCTTAATTCTGTATGCGGCAGTTCATTTCGGATTTAGCGGACAAAGCGGGTCCTGGTTAACCTGGACCATGGCCGGCTCGCTGCTGATTTGTGCCGGATGCCTCATTCTTGTTGCCAAATATAAGGTGCATCCGTTTGCGGTGATCCTCCTGTCGGCGGTAGCTGGAATTGTTATTTTTTAGGTAAATACAGGTTGACGCCAACAAAAAAAAGCGCGTTCACTCGCCAGCGGCAGCCCAAAGCCACCGCCCGCTTCGCAGCCGCTGTGGGGAGCTGGGTGAACATCCGGTGAAGAAATAAGCGGTCTGCATTCTTGCCATCTTCATAGACTGGCAGCATCTGGAGAAGCTAACGGACCGGGTGGCGCTTATATCCCAAAAAAGCAACGTTTCGCCGGGCTAACGGACTCCGTTCACTAAGCTGAATGAGCCAGATTAGAAGGATAAGCGCTGTAGGGTCCGTAGTGGCTGAGAGAATACATATATCAGCAAATAGTACTTATCTTAGCGGCTCACCATAGCAGATATGCCAGTGCAGATGCTTCGAATCCTGGTATTTACCAAGGTTCGTGTTCACCCGGCATGCCCCATATTCTTCGGTTACCTGGGCAGCAACCTGCTTAATCACTCCCATAAGCTCAAGCAGCAGTTCGTTATCTCCCTCGTTAAGGGTTAATAGAGAGGAGATATGCCGCTTAGGGATAGCCACAATGTGGACAGGATAAAAGGGTCTGGTGTGATGGTAGGCTAGAATATTGTCCGTTTCGATTACCTTCCGTACTTCTATTTTGCCGCTCAATAATTCTTCACAGTAGAAATCTTCAGTCATGTACATCCTCCTTAGCAATGGGTATTCTCTTGTATTTTAATGGAAAACTTCTAATATAGTAAGAAAGAGTACTAAGCTGTTGGTGAGAGCCCGGTGGTTAAGGGATATTACATGGAGCCAAAAGGAGAATGTACATGAAGCTGCTGCTGGAGGATTACGAGGTCATCAGGCACTGGATCTCCCGCAATGCCCGTCCGCTGGACCTGGCGAGGTGGAGATTTCACTTTGAAAATGGCGGATTACCGCCCGTGCTGGAAGCTTTGTCGGCGTATCAGAATAAGGATGGCGGCTTCGGCCATGCCCTGGAGGCGGATGCGTGGAATCCGAATTCCACCCCGATCCAAACGGCGACCGCTGTAGAGAGATTGCTGGAACTGGGATTCGAAGATGGCCGACATCCGCTGGTGCAGGGTATTCTGAGGTACCTGGACAGCGGTGCGGACATGGAAGACCGGACCTGGAGGAATGTGGTAGCCTCTAACAATGATTACCCGCATGCTCCTTGGTGGCACACGGATTCGAATAGTACCGCACGCAGTATCTATAATCCGACAGCCATATTGGCCGGATTTATCCTGAAGTATGCTGACAGGGACAGTGCACTGTATGAACGGGGTATGGGCATCGCCCGTGAATTGACTAATCTTTTCCTGCAGAATCCTGCACTTGAGATGCATCCGCTGAGATGTGTTGCCACGCTGCTGGAATGTATCGCCTGGGCGGAGCTGCAGGAGCAGTTCCCCTACGTTTCCTTGACGGAAGCGGTCAAGGTGCAGAGCACTCAGCTCATTAGCCGCGATGAGGGGCAATGGAACGGGTACAGCTGCAGACCGTCCTTTTTCCTGAAGTCGCCGCAAAGTCCGGGTTATGCAGAGCTTGCCGGGCTGATGCACCAGGAGCTGGATCATCTGCTGGAGACCCGGAATTCAGAAGGTGTCTGGAACCTGACCTGGACCTGGGCTGGTTATGAGCGGGTGTTTGCCATCAGCGAGAACTGGTGGAAGGCACATATTGTTATTGAGAATATGCTGCTGCTGCGGGAGTTTGGACGGATAGCAGAGCTTTAGCATAAATTAATATTGCCTGATAAATGCCCGCACAATCAAGCCCAAGCTATCCTATCAGATGCTTGGGCTTTGGTATGTGCAGCATTGCCTATAATCAGGAACCGCTGCCGGCCGTGTGGAACTCCTGCTGATAAATGGTCTGGACGGTTTTCAGAATAGTGCTGCTGTGCTCTGTGAATTTAAGCGGGGTCACCTGATTCTTGATCAGGAACACACCGGGCTTGCGGCTGTGCTCGCCGAGTGCGGCCTGATATAACAAGCCTGCTCCATGAGTGGGTTCCGGGAAGAACATGCGGATAATCGGTCTCAGCCAAAAAGGAATTCCGGATTTCTTGCCCCCGCGGATCGTATTGTTGCCGCCGGGATCGGCACTGCGGATTAGGATGCCTTCCGCCGCAAGCGCCGGGGCGATCTCACTGGTCCACAAGGACAGGGCGAGCTTGGTGTCCGCATAAGGCCCGGTTAGCTTCTGGAACTTGACAGGATGCTCCAGGGCGGCCGGATCGAATTTGCGCTTCATCATAAAAGCGTTGGAAGAGGTATTAATCACTGTGCGCAGTGTGCCGTTCAGGATCAGCGGCTTCAGCTCCATCGTGAGGATATACGGAACAACCGTCTGCAGCTCATAGTGCAGCTCACGTCCCTGCTTGGAGAAGCTTAACTCCGGGAAGCTGCCGCCGGCATTATTGAACAGCAGATCAATCTTCGTTTCATGGCTTGTAATATCCTGCAAGGCACGCTTCAACTGGGCGAAATCAGAGAGGTCCGCCTTGTACGTCCGCAGCTGTCTGCTGCTGAGCGCCTCACGTATAAGGAAATCGTCCTCTGGAAAAGCTGAACGGATGAGTGCGATAATCTCCCAGCCTTCGCCCAGCATTCGGCGGGTCAAGGCGAGTCCGATTCCATTATTCGCGCCGGTGATCAGCGCAGTGCGTTGTGGTTGTTGTATAGTCATAATAAGGGCTCCTTTGGAAATGTAATGGTGAATGGTGCCCATTGTATAACTTGGAGCCGACTCCAAGTCAAGGCCGGAAATTAACGATTGACTTGGAGCTGACTCCAAGTTATACAATAGAATGAACTGAAGACCATACAATTCAAATGAGGTGGGCCTATGAGTCTGACAGATGCTATTATCATTCATGGATATTCGATCAAAGAAACAGCGGAGCGGACCGGGATCCCGGAAGATACCATCCGGTATTACGAGAAGATCGGACTGCTGCCCCGGGCGCAGCGCAAGGGAAACAGCCACCGCATCTACAGTGATCAGGATCTGGAGATGATGAAGCTGATCAGTTGCCTCAAGAAGACGGGAATGTCGCTGGACGACATGCGGCCATATCTCAACCTGTCTCTTGATTCAGACCTGTCCGAATATCCGGAGCTGCATGAGATGATCCTGAATCATAAACAGAAGATCCTGGAGCAGATCGCTTCGCTGCAGCAGATTGTGGATTTTATTGACACTAAGATTGAGCATGGCAATCTTGGACCGCAGAAATGTGAGCTGACCGGCGATACCCGCAAAATGCCTGAACGCCGCAAACGCTGACCCAATTCCCGCACAGCCTCATTCCAAATCACTTTGGAGTGGGGCTTTTTGCTAATATAATAATTGAGCCCGAATGTATCTGTTTCACATGATAACTTATCCCATTTCTCGCTGAAGCACCGGAGGAACAGCATGGGCAAAAGTTTGACTGCATCGGAGGTGGGAAATAGTTATGATGAACGAAAGGCAGCCCCTGTTCGCACACCTTAGGTTAAAATGGGAGTAAGGACAACCATTTCAGAGCTAAATGCGAAAGGAGCTGTTACTATGAAGAATACCATAAAATACGTAGGTTTGGACGTGTCAAAAGAAAAAATTGCAGTGGCGATTGCAGACGAGGGACGGGACCCCGCACGGTATCACGGAGCGATTGCCCATACGCCAGATGCTGTAGGACGACTCATTCGGAAACTGAAAAGCCCGGAGGTTACTCTTGAAGTCTGCTATGAGGCAGGACCCACCGGGTATGATTTGTATCGCTGGCTGACCAAGATGGGAATTTCCTGCACGGTCATCGCCCCCTCACGTATTCCTCAGCGTTCAGGCGATGCCATTAAAACCGACCGACGGGATGCAGAGCGGCTCGCTCAGCTCCACCGTGCGGGAGAATTGACGGGCATTCATGTACCCACTCCGGAACTCGAGGCTCTTCGGGATCTCATCCGAGCCCGGGAGAATGCTCGGGAAGAACTGCACCGGGCCCGGCAGCACCTCGTTCATTTTCTGTTACGGCACCAGATCCACACCCCGGAAGGGATGAAAAAACGCTGGACGAAACGATACCGGCTGTGGCTCTCTACCTTGACGTTTGAGCATACCGCGCAAGAACGGGTATTCACCGAGATGCAACAACAGTTGCGGGAGGTGGAGGAGCGCATTAAACGGCTAGAGGAGGCCATGCGGAAAGAAGCCGAAATCTGCCCGTACGCCTCTGTGATTCAAGCGCTCCAGGGTCTTCGGGGGATTGCCCTGCTCACGGCCATGACGCTCGTCGTTGAAATCGGGAATTTTGAGCGGTTCCGTTCGCCTGCGCAGCTGATGAGTTACCTGGGACTGGTTCCGCGGGAATCTTCTACAGGACCCAAGACAAGACGGGGCCGCCTGACTAAAACAGGAAATGCCTCCGTAAGGCGTGCTTTGGTGGAATCGGCCTGGAGTTACCGTTACCTTCCGGCGGTCAAAGGCGATTTAGAAAAGCGGTTAGAAGGGCAAAGGGCTCATGTCCAGGAAACGTCATGGAAGGCGCAGGAGAGATTGCACAAAAAATATGTGCAGATGGTCAAACGGGGAAAACACCGAAACTTGGTGATCGCAGCGGTGGGACGGGAATTGGTCGGATTCATTTGGTGTGTTGCGGTAAAGGCAGAAGCAGGAATCGCATAATATAGAACAAGAAAAAGCCTGTCCCCAAAGGATGAATCCTTGGGGCATGGAGACAACGAGAAAGGTTCGAGGAGAATCCACGAAATCCAACTGCACAAAACCCGGATGGGTTTGACGTGCGACAATAGTTTAGGGAAGCTCCTTCGACGTAGGCCTAACATGTGGAACCAACCCACGGATAGCAGTGTGCCAGCCGACGACTCGCATGTTGTCTCCATGCCCAAGGGATTGAAAAAACCTTTGTTAAAAAGGGAAGAAACAGGGGGATTGACAAATTCGTTCATAGCAGTTGGATTTTCTACACTTGCTCATGACCGGAAGAGCCCTTCCCAGACAACAGTTGGATAACCGGCACTTAATATGCGGCAAATCGTTCAGCGTAGAGGGGATGCGGCCCCTGTGACCGCATTTTATGTAACTACTATTTATGCTAACTACTATTAACATCAGGATTAGCGAAGTTTGGTCATTGCCGGATCCCAGATTCTTCCTTAGAATGAAAAGAATTAGAACAGGAGGTATTCATCATGTCACAGATCATCTATTCACCGTCAAAATATATTCAGGGCAGCGGGGAGATTACGAGGCTGGGGGTGTATTGCCTGCAGATGGGGGCGAGAGGAGCCTATGCCATTGTAGATCCCTATATTCTCTCCTTGTACGGGCAAGAGATCAGCAAGGGCTTCGCGTCAGAGCAGATTCCGCTGCTGCTGTGTGAATTCAAGGGAGAGTGCAGTCTTACACAGGTGGACGAGATTGTGGCAGAGCTGGGTAGCGGCGGTGCGGATGTCATTGTGGGCATTGGCGGGGGCAAGACACTGGATACGGCAAAAGCCGTCAGTCATTTCGCCGGGCTCCCGGTGATGCTTGTGCCGACCGTAGCGTCAACAGACGCGCCTTGCAGCGCCCTGTCGGTCCTCTACAGCGAATCGGGCGAATTCGACCGGTATCTGCCGCTGCGCCGCAATCCGGATATCGTGGTCGCAGATGTGGCGATTATCGCCAAAGCCCCTGTAAGATTGCTTGCAGCGGGCATGGGGGATGCCTTGTCGACGTATTACGAAGCAAGAGCCTGCAGCAGATCCGGAGCAGTTACCAGCACCGGAGGTACAAGCACTCTGGCGGCCCTGGCTTTGGCCCGTACATGTCTGGATACGCTGCTCGCCGACGGTGCGCAGGCGCTGCAGGATGCCGCTGACGGACGCGTCACTGCCGCAGTTGAACATATTGTCGAAGCCAATATATATCTCAGCGGCATCGGCTTTGAGAGCGGCGGACTGGCAGCGGCCCATGCCATTCATAACGGCCTGACGCTGCTTAAGGAATGCCGGACCGTGCTTCACGGGGAGAAAGTGGCGTTCACCACACTGGTACAGCTGATCCTTGAAGGAGCAGCGGAAGCCGAGATCAGCGGGGCGGTGGATTTCTGCCGGGGGGCAGGTCTGCCTATAACGCTGGCTCAGCTGGGGTTAGCGGATGTTGCACAGGACCGGCTGCTCTATGCCGCCGAGGCCAGCTGCAGTGAGGGCAGTCCAATGGCCAATATGCCTTTTGCGGTGACACCGCAGCAGGTGCTGGCTGCGATTCTTGAAGCCAACCGCCGCGGAGCACAGGTTTCTTAAAGGATGTTTAGTGGGGTTATTTTAGGTCTTGTTAATTATTGCGTAAGTTCAGCGTACATATTTATCCTCCGTGAGCCAAACAATGAGAACAATGGTTGAATCACGAAGGAGGTGTTTCAGTTTGGAGAAAAGCAATCATAGAGTAAAGCACATCATTCTCTATCCTTTGGCCGCCGTAGTTGTTCTGATAACCACGCTGATTTCTTCAGCGCCTCAGCCGGTATCTGCCGCACAGCTGGCTGTTGGGCACTCTGCCCGTAACATTGAAGCTGCAGTTTCCGCGCTCCGTCCGGTAACCGGTGCGAATGCAGGCAGCAGCGGAAACAGCGGTTCAGTTAACCAGCAAGTGGAGAATAAGAAGTTGCCTAACCGTGTGGCCATCATTGTCGATGATTTCGGCAACAACATGCGGGGCACGGAGGAGATGTTCAAGCTGCCGGTCAAGATTACCGTTGCAGTGATGCCATTCCTGCCCTCCAGCGAGCAGGATGCACGCCGTGCGCATGAGCTTGGCTTCGATGTATTGGTTCACCTGCCGATGGAGCCGCGTCAGGGCAAGCCGGAATGGCTTGGACCGGGTGCGGTGCTCACCCGGATGAGTGATGCAGAAGTCCGCCAGCGGGTGGAGGCAGCGCTTGATAATGTTCCTTATGCAATTGGCATTAACAACCATATGGGCTCCAAGGTGACCGGTGACGAGCGGGTGATGGGGATTGTGCTCGCGGTCTGCAAGGAGCGCGGCCTTTTCTTCGTAGATAGCCATACCAATTATCGCTCAGTTGCCGGTAAAATGGCCCGGGAGCTGGGACTCCCGCCAGTGGAGAACCACATTTTCCTGGACGACGTGCATTCTGCCGGCCATGTGGTTAAGCAGATGAAGCTGGTCCAGGAGCGGGCCATGAGCCAGAGATACTGCGTGACTATTGGCCATGTCGGCATTCAAGGCAAAGAAACCGCAGCGGGCATCCGCAGCGGCATTGCCGGAATGAAGGACAGTGTTGAGTTTATAGGAATCTCCGAGCTTGTCCGGGAAGAATGGAAATGGAATTCGCAGGTCACACTTCCATAAGGTACGCCGCAATTCCGTTGGCAACCGCCTCGGCAATCTCTTCCTGCCCTTTCGGGCTGCACAGCTTCTCGCGGTCCGCCGGACTGCTTACAAATCCCGCCTCGACGATAACCGTTGTGGCGGTTATTTTGTTGAGCAGGTAGAAGGGTTTGCCTTGTCTGGGATCATTCTTCATTCCATACAGCCCGTTCAGCTGATCCTGAATCATTCTGGCCAGCAGGAAGCTGCGTCCTTCCTGGCGGCACAACACAAGCGGACCATGCTTGGAGGGTGACTTTGCCCAATTGATATGAATGCTGACCACGACATTCGCAGGCAGCGTTTCGGCCAGTTCCTTGCGCTGGGCCAGATCACGCAGGTGCCGGGATTTGCTGCGCAGCCAGAGATTCTCATCGCTCGGCGCATAATCGCCGGTCCGGTTCAGTATGGCATCGAAGCCGTCACTGCGCAGCAGGAGAAACAGCCGGCGTGAGATCGCCAGGGTAATATCCTTCTCCAGGATGGTGCCGTGTGAGGTTCCGCCGTCAATCCCTCCGTGTCCGGCATCAATCAGAATGATCCGCTGGTCATGACCGAGCATATGCTGGCGGTCTGACGTGTTGTCGGTTAAGTGGTCTACCCCCGGTGTGGCGGCCTGGAGAGTCCCTGCATTTCCCGCTGTAAGCAGAAGCAGCACTCCAACTGATGCCAGTATCCTCCGCAGTCTTGGCCCGGGGCGGAAATGACTCCTTGATTGGCTTGCCTGTCCTGCAGTATGTTCTTGTGAAAGTTCCGAAATTCTCAAGTGAATAACCTCCCTGCCGGAATCATCATTGGTATCTTAGGTGTGGAATCTCTGTTAGATTGTGCCTTAACAGCCAAACCTATACGAAGCTCAGCAGTCCGGTTTAGAGAGCAGGGATTTGGAGCACACTATAGCCATGGAGAAAAGGGCAGGGCAGCAGGCGGCGACCCGCCAGCTGCCTGCATGGGAGGGATAGTAATGGCAACCAGCGGAGATGATCTGGTGAAATACATTACGGAGAAAGTAGTCATATATATGGAGGACCCGCGCGCCGTACATGCAAGGCGGAAGGCAGAGAAGCAGCCCTGGGCCGAGAAATGGTTCGGCACGCTGCCGCTCGCCTGGTCCGTCTGGCGAAGCAAATGGAGCCGCAAGGATCCGGAGTAGCCAGCCAAGCAGCATCGCAGCTCACCCGAATTCCGAAACAGCCTTCCCTTAAAGCCGCTTGACACGGCTGAATGGAAGGCTGTTTGGCATGTACAGCTGTACATAGGATCATCGCTGATTAATGCGGCGCCGCGCCGAGCGTCGTTCCCCCTGACAGCGGCAGCGGAGGCTTGTGGAAGGTTCCGTACTTCTGGAGGGCTGTGAGCGGAAGGTACCGCTTCGCCCCTGGACCGGCAGCGGCGTATATAACTGCCGGTTCAGCACCCGCATTACTTCCCGCAGAGGCCGGAAGCCAGCTCTGGCAGCCTGTAATCATGAACGGAGCACCCAAGGCATCGTTGCGTCCTGTCGACTGGAAGGCAAGGCTGCCGCGGCTTGTCAGCAGAGTCTTTAAGCTGACTTCGCTGATGCTCTTCAGCTCAGGAGCAGTAAGCCACTGTAAGTCTGCATATGGGTCATCCTGCCCGCCGCTGAGCAGAGCGGGCAGAGGAGTGCGGACTTGTTGTCCAGACCCGGTGTAGACCACCAGGGCTTTGGCATCAAGCTGACTGTCCAGAATACGGTTTGCCTGGCTAAGGCTCCAAGGCAGTACCTGCAGTACTGAGGCATTGAGATACAGCGTCTTGTCCGCAAGCGTGAGCTTCCAGACCGGCAGCAGCGGAGCGTACAGCGCCGATAGTTCTATTTTACCGGAATAAGAGGAGGTAATCAGTCCTTCCTGCACCAGATACTGGCGCAGATCACTCATACTATAAGGGAGGCCATAGGTTCCGGCCCCGTATTCACTTAGCAGATATTTGCCCCCATCCGCAGCAGAAATAATGAGGTATCCGATCCGCTGCTCCCCGTTCATCACATTGACCAGCCAGCTGCGTGTCCCCGGGCCCAGAGGGTAAACCTCAGTTCCGGCATTCTTCCATTCCGTAAACGGAGCATCCGCCGACAATTGGCTAATTGTGAGACGGGTGAAATCCTGCAAGGTTTCAGATGCGGGCGATTGTGTCATAACAAGTCCGGGCAGCATCTCCTGAAGGACGGCTTGTGTGACAGTGGCCCGGCTGCCTATTGACGCGAGCGCCGGAGGCGGGGAGGCGCTGGCAGCGAACAGTGTCAGCCCGAGAGTCAGACAGAGGAGCAGGCGGGTACGCCGCCCGAGCGGCCCCTTCTGCTTCGCTTTGATTTTCATGTTATCGTTCACCTTTCCTGTTCCAAAGGTTAATCGCAAGAATTACCGGGTCCGGCAAGCCGGAGCCCGGCAGGTTCTGCTCCATACTTTTAATTGTAGGGGACATGCCCTGAAAAGGCTGTTGCTTACTGTCGCGGCAGCCTGCGGGAATTCCGCTGTTTTTTTGTTTGCTTTTAGCGAGCCGGGTCGCATTCTATGTGCTGCGCAGGTGAAACAGCCCGTACGTTACGGCAGAAACTGCAATCTGCGGCTCATACTGCCAGGTGGTCTCTTTGCGGCGGCGGTTGTATTGCTCCTCTATACCAAGGCGTTTCTCCTCATCCTGCTCCTTCAGCAGCTCCTCGTAATAGATGTCCACGATGCTCAGCTCCAGCCGCAGGCGTTCGCGGGCTTCCTCGGCCCAGGTATAATCAAGCAGAGCCAGCTTCGAGGTCAGATATCCCTCCAGCCTGTCGGCTCCGGCGCTCACGGACAGCTCGGAAGGCTGGATGTGGATATTCTCCGGCAGCCTTGGCGTAAGCTCCCGCGAAGCCAGCCGGGCCTCGAAGTCCGGAACAATCAGCCCGGAGGTCAGTGACACCGCGATGAAATGCATCTCTTCACGCTTAAGATCACAGGTCATCTCCACCTTGTAGCAGACGGCAAGCCAAGGCTCGTAGGCGGCTGAGAACAGCGTGGTCCGCTGCCGGAGTCCCGGATCCTCGAACAGCTGCAGACATTTGCCCTCATCCCGTGCCGCTGACCAGATCTGCCGCAGGCGTTTGCTGCCGTAGGTCACATCCTCGCGGCGGATCATGCCCGGCCCGATGCGCGGCAGCTGCGGGACGATGCCGAAGTACCTGGCTAGGATGCTGTCCTCCGGATCAGCGGAGACCCCGGGCGGCACCACACCTCCGGGTGCAGCAGTCATTGCAGCGCCAGGCTCCGCGCCTGCCTCTGCATCCGCCGCACCGTTGCCGCCCGGCAGAGGTCCTGGCGCCGGGCGGACCGCCCCGCCGCGCAGCCGTGCCGCTGGCGCAGCGGCCTGCGCGGCCAGTTCATCGTACTTCTGCGGATCGAAGACGAAGCTGAAGGACAGGGTCTCGGGATCTACGCCGGTGCGCTCCACGAATCCCCAGTAATAAGGGCGATCCGTCAGCATCCGGTCCGCGCGCGGCGAGAGCTTCACCGTCACATGCAGCGGAGAGGATTCTAGAATCGTGCACTCTGTTGCTTCCAGATAATCCATGACCTGTTTGCGTACTTCCACAGGGGTGAGCATTAAGGAGCCACCTCGCTTTCGTCCAGATTGGCATGGGTCAGCTCGCTGATCGTATCGCCGATCTGATCCAGCTCGCTGCGCAGCTCCTCGTCGCTGCGGGCTTCGAGAACGATTTTATATAAGCTTTTCTCAAGCGATTCCTTCTTCTCGAAACGTTCCAGGATGACATCCAGCCCGCCGATAACCATTTCGAACATATTGATTTTTTCATGCAGCAGGTGAAGAATATGCTCCTCGATCGTACCTTCGGTAGAAAGATTGTAGATGACTACATCGTTCTCCTGGCCAAGCCGGTGTACCCGGCCGATCCGCTGCTCTACCCGCATCGGGTTCCAGGGGAGGTCGAAGTTGATCATATGGTGGCAGAACTGCAGATTGATCCCTTCGCCGCCTGCTTCCGTAGCAATCATTACCTGGGCGCGCCCGCGGAAGAGGTCCATCATCCAGTCCTTTTTGCCACGGTTCATCCCGCCGGAGTAAGTGACACACTGCAGTCCATGCTCACGGAAATATTGCAGCAGATATTCCTGGGTCGCCCGGTATTCGGTGAAGACGATGACCTTCTCGTTCATTTGGCGGATCAGCTCCATCGTCTTCTCCGCTTTGGTATTCGTCTTAACGGTACGGATGGTCTGGAGCAGACTCATCATGCGCTCACGTTTCGGTGAATCCGCCGGAAGCTTCTTGATCAGATTCACAAGCGTGACGAACACGGCATCCCGGCTGCTGCATACCTCGCGCTGGAGCGTAACCAAAGAGAGCATACTGCTGAGATTGCCGCCCGCTTCCTGATATTGGTCTTTGACAAAGGCGGTGACGCCGTCATATAATTCTTTCTCCTCTGAAGAAAGGGTGAGCGGGATGTTGCGCACTTTGCGCTTCGTGAAGTTCACCGGACCTTCGCCGCGGCGGTTGCGGATCATCACCTTGGAGAGCTCGCCCCTCAGCTGGACTTCGTTCTTGGGCTGGCGTTTATCGACTACGAAATTGGTGGCAAAATCCCCCTGGTTCCCGAGCTGTCCCGGCTTCAGTAATGTGATCAGATTGAACAGCTCGCCGAGGTCATTCTGCACGGGAGTGGCGGTGAGCAGCAGGCAGTACTTCTTGCGCAGCTGTTGCACGAACAGATAGTTCGTTGATTTCTTATTCTTCAACTTATGGGCCTCGTCGATAATCAGCATGTCGAATTCCTGGCTCAGCAGCATCTCCTTGTGCGGATCACGCTTGGCCGTATCCATGGAGGCGACAACAATGTCATTGCCCCAGGAGTAGGCTTTCTTCTGTGCCACGGCTGAAATACCGAATTTGCTGTTCAGCTCGCGCACCCACTGCAGGACAAGAGACGCAGGGACAAGGATCAGAACTTTACTTACGAGCCCGCGCACCAGATATTCCTTGAGGATCAGTCCCGCTTCTATCGTCTTGCCTAGCCCCACTTCGTCTGCCAGAATGGCCCGGCCTGACATTTCAAACAGCACCTTATGGGCGGTATCCAGCTGGTGGGGAAGCGGGGACAACCCGGACAGATGCTTCAGACACTGGAGCTCATCGAAGCTCGTGATTAGTCCCGATTGTTCACCTTGTACGGCCAGCCGGGATAATCTCCAGTCTCCCCAAGGTCCGCCTTTGTCGAGCTTAGACTCCAGGTCCTGCAGCCAGTTACGCTCAAAGGACAGAGGAACAGGCAGCAGCGGGGCAGGCGTACTGCCCCCTTGCGGCAAGGAATTGCGGAATAATTGCGTCATGTTGCAGCCTCCTCCGGCGCGGTTTCATATCGAAATGCGTAGCAGTAGTATGCGCGTAAAAGAGAGATTTCATAACCTGCTATCCTCCGGCTGCTGCCGTTAAGTATCCGCTTTGGGCCTTGCGATGGTACTGCTGCTGGTGGTGCGGTCAGCTCTGCGGAGCCTGGATATCCGTGACGGAATCTGTCTTCCGGCCCCGGAAGCTTATCAATTTGGAACCTGTAAAAAAGCGAGAAAGAGGGAGAAAATCCACTATCTTTTACCGTTTTTCCGAAATTCCCGCCATGTGCCGCTTTTTTGGAAAAAGAACTCTGATACAATATGTGGTATAGTTGAAAAGCTGATGTATACAATATATTGTTACAAAAGCTTGAAAATTTGATTAATCGCGGTTTTTTGCGGTTATTTGTTATTGACAAGAGGAACTTCCGCTGTACATGCAGGCTGCGGATACCTGCCGCCGGAAGTTCTTGTTGTGGGTTACAAAAAATCTAAGCCCACACCAAGGAACGGAAGTATTACCTATCAATCATCCGGGAGGTTTTTCTATTGAGTACAGTGGAACGCAAGCAGCGTCTTGAGGGGCTGAGTGAGAAAATATTTTTGGACCGTTATGCCTGGAAGGACGCGGACAGCAACAATGCCAAGGTAGGCGATGTAGTGCTCGTCCTGACGAAGGATGATCCGAAATTTCCAACCAAGGAGGTTGGCGAGATTGTTGAGCGCACAGGCCGGATTGTTACGGTGAAGACCCGCAGCGGTGAGCTCGTGCAATCGGATGTGGAGAAGCTGACACTGAATATTGAGAAGACCCCGGAGGAAATGTGGGACCGTCTTGCGGCAGCGATGGCTTCCGTAGAGCAGACTCCCGAGCTTCAGGAAGAGTGGACAGGCAAGTTCCGTTCTATCCTTGATGACTGGAAGCTGGTACCCGGCGGACGGATTGCTGCTGGTGCAGGGGCAAGCGAGGAGCTTACGCTGTTCAACTGTTATGTCGTTCCTTCGCCCAAAGACAGCCGCGGCGGAATCATGCAGACGCTCTCCGAAATGACCGAGATCATGGCCCGCGGCGGTGGCGTAGGAATTAACCTGTCTTCGTTGCGTCCGCGCCGCGCCATTGTCAGAGGCGTGAACGGATCATCCAGCGGCTCAGTGTCCTGGGGCGGCCTCTTCAGCTATACGACCGGACTGATTGAGCAAGGCGGAAGCCGCCGTGGCGCGTTGATGCTGATGATCAATGACTGGCATCCGGATGTGGTGGACTTTATTACCGTGAAGCAGACGATGGGTCAGGTAACGAATGCCAACCTGTCGGTATGCGTAAGCAATGCCTTCATGAAAGCCGTCAAGGAAGATTTGGACTGGGAGCTGGTCTTCCCGGATACCACCGATCCGGATTACGATACAATCTGGGACGGCGATCTAGATAAATGGAAAGCAGACGGCCGCCGCGTTATTCCTTACCGTACCGTAAGAGCGCGCGATGTGTGGCATACGATTATCGAATCGGCCTGGAAGTCGGCTGAGCCGGGCGTAGTGTTTATGGAATATTACAACCAGATGTCCAACAGCTGGTATTTCAACCCGATCATCTGCACTAATCCATGCGGTGAGCAGGGTCTGCCGGGCTGGGGCGTGTGCAATTTGTCGGCCGTCAACCTCTCCAAGTTCTACGATGCGGAGAATCACGACGTGGACTGGGCAGATCTGGCGACAACGACCCGCTATTCCGTGCGTTTCCTGGATAATGTCATCGATAAGACACCGTATCATTTCCCGGAAAATGAAGCCAACCAGAAGCTCGAACGCCGCGTAGGACTCGGCACAATGGGATTGGCTGAGCTGATGATCAAGCTGAATATCCGTTACGGCAGCCCGGAATCCCTGGAGTTCCTGGACAAGCTCTACGGCTTCATGGCCCGCGAAGCTTATCTGGCCTCTGCTGAGATCGCTGGCGAGAAGGGATCTTTCCAGGCTTTTGACACCGATAAATATCTGCAGAGCGGCTTCATGCGTAATATCACCGAGGTCTATCCGGAAGTCGGCGAATCCATCCGTAAGCACGGCATGCGCAACGTTACAGTGATTACCCAGGCACCTACAGGTAGTACTGGAACCATGGTCGGCACTTCGACAGGTATCGAGCCTTATTTCGCATTCAAATATTACCGCCAGAGCCGTCTGGGCTATGACGAGCAGTTCGTGCCGATTGCTCAGGAATGGCTGGAAGCCCATCCGGGTGAAGAGCTGCCTGAATACTTTGTCACTTCGATGGATCTGTCCGCTAAGGATCATATCCGTGCACAGGCTGCAATTCAGCGCTGGGTGGATAGCTCGATCTCCAAGACGGCGAACTGCCCGTCCGACTTCACCGTGGAAGAAACCGCCGAGCTGTACGAAATGGCCTTCGACCTGGGCTGCAAAGGCGTAACGATCTACCGCGACGGCAGCCGTGACGTACAGGTGCTGGAAACGACGAAGAAGGAAGAAAAGAAAGACGCTCCAGCGGCAGTTGAGACTGCTGAAGCTGAGCCAGCGGCAGCTGAAGCTACTCCGGCTCCAGTCACAGTAGCATCAGCTCCTGCACCGCAGCCTGCCGCTGATGTAGTGGACAAACAATACAAGAAACGTCCGCAGGTTCTGCGCGGCGCTACCTATAAGATCAACACGCCATTCGGTATGGCGTATATCACCATCAATGATCTCGACCGCACGCCGGCCGAAATCTTCCTGAACGTCGGCAAAGCCGGCTCCGACGTGTTCGCCATGGCGGAAGCACTAGGCCGTGTCTGCTCGCTGTTCTTGCGTTACGGTGATCACGGTGAGAAGGTCGAGCTGCTGATCAAGCATCTCAAAGGCATCGGCGGCTCCGGCGCCATCGGCTTCGGTGCGAACCGCGTCGAGTCCATTGCTGACGCCGTAGCCAAGGCATTGGAAACCCATGTGCTGAACAACGCCCATGACGATCATGTGCCCGCTCCAATCGCAGCTACACTGGAGCTTGATTTCAACGAAGCGCTGAACGCCGAGCTGAAATCAAGTGTTCCGGCTACGGCTACTGATGATGGACATGGCGGTCATGGAGCACATAGCCATGCTACGGCTTCGCGGGATCTCTGCCCTTCCTGCGGAAGCGCATCGCTGATTAATATTGAGGGATGTAAGACTTGCGGGAATTGCGGGTATAGCCGGTGCGGTTGAGTAGATTATTGGCATGATGATAAGAAAGACTGTGAAATTCCATAATTAAATGGAATTGTACCATAATTCGTTGGATAAGAATTTCATAATTACTGCATTATCTTGGAAAAGAATAAGAATGCGCAGGGGAGGCATGTCCGCAGGGCGGAGGTGGCCTCCCTTCTCTGTATAAAGCTGCCGCAGAAATCTGCCCTTAATGTGGGCTTACCCGCCTTATCCGGATGTGCCAATCCGTCTATAATCAGGTTGTAAGCGAATACATAAGGGATATAAAGGGGGAACTACCAATGATGAAGCGTATGCAAATAACATCTCTGAGGTTACCGATGATCTGGAACACTTCGAGGTGCTCAGCCTGTCTACACCGGACCTGCGCAATATGGTACTGTTTCCCGAGTTGATCGGCGGCAAGTATGTCCGGCTGGAGCGTCCCTTCACGGTATACAGCCGCGGCGGCCGGGACCGCTTCGATGCCTGGATCTCCGAGTCGCCGGACCTGAAGCATTGGGGCAACTCCAGCCTACTGCTCGCCGTCGAGCAGGTGCCGTTTGCCAATGACAAGATTGGCCCGTCCGCACCTCCGGTCCGGACGGATAAGGGCTGGCTGACCACCTTCCATGCGGTGGATGTGGGGTTGGGAGGACACCTGGAAGAAGCGCTATACCGCCGGAATTATGCTGCTGGATCTGGAGGATCCCCGCAAGGTGATCGGCATGAGCAGGGGAGCCGCTGCTGGCACCGGAGACAGACTATGAGATTGGCGGGGGCTTCCGCAATCATGTGATTTTCCCAGGTGGGATGATTCTGGAGGATGACGGCGAGGTCAAGATCTATTACGGCTCTGCGGATACGGTGGAATGTCTGGCAACGGCCCATGTGGACGATCTGCTCCGGCTCTGTCTGGAGCCGGAGCATAGATAAGATTGGAAGCAGGCTGAGGGCGGAAATGCGGAGTAACAGTGGGGTCATGTGCCATGATTGAGCGGCTTGCGCGGAGATTGATTGTGCATAAAATGCAACAATAAAGCTCAGTAGTAGCGACCAACGCAGAAATCCTGCACAAGGTGCAACAAAACCGGGGCCGTATTTTAAAAAGGAAACTTTGCTGATGCAGAAAAGGTTAGTATTACTCTGCCACTTCCGAAGCTGAACAGGAATATGGTCGATTTTATGAAAAAAGTAATAGAGCATCACTGGTGAAATCATGATTCACTGATGACCTGGTGTTTGCTAAAAAATATGAAAGAGGTGTTTAATGATGTTGAAAAGGTTCAAATTATTAAGTGCATTATTAATTTTTTGTATGGCCAACCTGTTACCAGTCTTTCCTTTGACAGCAAGCGCGGCGGGTACAATTGTAAGCTATCCATTACCGTCGATCTATACCACGACCAGTCAATATACGGTAACAGCAGACTCTACGAATATACCGGTAACCGACACTTCGGAAGTATTTGTAAACTATAATTATTGTAATTTCTCTTTTTCAGGTACGACTACAATCACAATAACAGCAAGCGAGACAATCAATACCTATAATATTTCTCCCAAAGCTTTGGGAATCACAGCAACAAAGAGCGGAAACACACTCACATTTACAATTTCATCACCAACCTATCTTATAGTTAAAATCAATAACCTGAAAGATCTGGTCATTGCGGCAGATGCTCTTGAAACTAATGTTCCGGCTTCATCCGGTACAGGTATATACAATGTTAAAACCGGGTACGGTGCCGACAGTACCGGTGCCACTTTGGCTACAACTGCAATACAGAACGCCATCAATGCGGCTAACGCAGCAGGTGGCGGTATCGTATACGTTCCAGCCGGAGTGTACAAGAGCGGAAACCTTGTTCTAAAAAGCAATGTTTCGGTTTATCTGGAGGGTGGTTCTGTTATAAGGGGTTCAGGAAATCCAAGCGATTACACTACCCATTTCCATAAGAATTCTCTGAATAAGGATGGGACATGGTTTATTTATACCGAAACCAATGCAAACAATATTAAGATATACGGCAGAGGGACTATTGACGGCAATGGCCATTATATGAGAAATACAAACAATTATTTGAACAATATTCTTGTACCCTTGCAGTGCAGCAACTTCACGGTTGACGGCATAACCATAAGAGATAGCGGCGGCTGGGCTACAATCGTTACCAGATCTAATAACGTAACCTTCCAGAATACCAAGCACTTCAACAACAATGAACTTGATTATGAAAATGATGCTATAGATATTCAAGAGAGCCAGAATGTACTCATTAAGCACACTGTAGCAGTATCGGAGGATGACACCTACTCATTTAAGACCTGGGATGTAGCCACTACGGATATCGCTGCTAACTGGCCGGGAACTCCTGAAAACCAGTCTAATGTAGTTGTGGATGATGCTTTGGCTTGGAGCAGATGCGGAGCATTCAAGGTCGGAGATGGAGTAAAACAGCTTCAGGATGGCATCGTTGTTAAGAACTCTTATGTATACCGGTGCTGGCGCGCTTTGGCGGTAGGTCATCTTTATGGGACTCCAGCAGCACAAAACATCATATTTGACAATATAGATGTAGAAGGCTTCTGGCCAAGATCCGGTGTTCACTCCAGATGGTTTGATCTTTCTGCAAAAACCGGTCCGATAAAAAATGTGGTCTATAATAATATCAATTTACGCGCTTTAGGTGAAGTTTCAATCATGAAGGGTTGGAGTGACACATCTACTGTCTCCGGAGTTACATTAAACAATGTTCGCGTTGGTGGAGTTGCGGTAAATAATTTGGCGGATTTGAAAATAACAGATACGAACAGCTATGCTGCAGCTCCAAAATTCAACACATTGAAATTTGAAGCGGAAGGTTATAACCTTAGTTCAGGTGTTATATCCTATGAGGAAAGCACGGATGGCGGGCTGGATGTTGGCGGAGGGAGTAATGGCGACTATATCGCATTTGAAAATGTAGACTTTGGCAGTACAGCTAAAACAAGTATTGATTTGAAGGTTGCATCCGCTAATTCCGGCGGAAGGATAGAATTCCACTTGGACAGCCCTACAGGCACTATGCTGGGTTATTGGACGGCAGAAACCACAGGCGGATGGCAGACATGGTCCCTCAAGAATATCTCGCTTAATGCCGGGACAGCTGTAGGAACTCATTCTGTATATGTTACTTTTGTTAAATCAGATTCCACCACAGTTGCCAATTTAACCTGGTTCCAGTTCAAATAAAAGTTTTTTCTACGAATGACCAAATAATACAAAAAAACAGCAAGTCTCTAAGTGAAGTACAATAGGGACTTGCTGTTTGAGGTTTCAATTCATTCTTAAAGCTATGAATTGGAGCTGGGATTCGTCCGCCACGATTAACGAAGTTCGCGCAGTTGAATCCGGGTACTACTATAACTGGTGCATATCCGAGCAGGCATCGGATTCTGCCAAATGTTTTAAATTGGAGATATATTAAAAATTCCCAATGAGGTAATTCTCTCATCCGGGAAATTAGTGCGTGAAGCAGTACTAATTAATTCTTAAATTATTTCCTGATTTTGCTGATTTTTTTGGCGGTTACATGGGCTGGGTAAGAATCATCGCTTGCGGTATAGGTTATTTCAATCGGTCTTTCTCATAGACAAATACAACCTAAAATATTACAATAAAACTATTCAGTAGTATTATGAAATAGGTTGTGATATCCGTGGAATTAGACACAAATAATCATTCAGTATTCTCTCTTCATTATCATCTTGTGCTAGTCGTGAAGTACCGCAGAAAAGTAATAGACGATGACATTTCGAATCGGTTACAAGAGATATTTGAGTCTATTCAGCCTAATTACAATATCACCCTGCAGGAATGGAAGCATGACAAGGATCATGTTCACATTCTAATGAAAGCTCACCCCAATAGCGATATTTCTAAATTTCTGAACGCTTATAAGAGTGCATCCTCCCGTCTAATTAAGAAAGAATTTCCTGTAATTCGTCAACAGCTGTGGAAGGAATATTTCTGGTCCAGAAGTTATTGTCTACTGACGACTGGCGGTGCGCCGATTGAAGTCATCCGGAAGTACATCGAATCTCAAGGTCAGAAATGAGGTGGGCAGGTGTTAAAGGCTTATAAGTATCGAATCCATCCCACCTCTGAGCAAGAGCAGTACTTCACTAAAGTATTCGGCGCTGTTCGCTTCATCTACAATCGAATGCTTGCAGATAAGATTGAACATTACAAGCAAACGGAAACGATGCTCCAAACGACACCTGCGCCCTACAAAAAGGATTTTGCCTGGCTGAAAGAAGTGGATAGTCTAGCCTTAGCCAATGCCCAGCTTCACTTAGAGAAGGCTTATCAGAATTTCTTCCGTGAACCGAACGCGGGATTTCCAAAATTCAAGAGCAAGAAGAGGAATAGCCATAGCTTCACAACCAATAACCAGAAGGGAACCATTGCCATTACAGAGGGAAGGATCAAAATTCCCAAACTAAAAACGAAAATCAAAATCAAGCTGCACCGTCCATTCGAGGGACGTATTCAATCATGCACCATTTCCAAAACACCCACGGGAAAATATTACGCTTCCGTATTGGTGGAAACGGATATCATCCCATTGCCCCCACTCGAGACGAAGATCGGTGTGGATCTGGGGTTGAAAGACTTTGCGATTCCTTCACATGGCGAAATCATACCGAATCCGAAGTACTTGCGGAAGTCTGAACAACGATTAGCCAAGCTGCAAAAGGACTTGTCACGAAAGAAGAAAGGGAGCCGTAACCGGTATAAAGCAAGGCTGAAGGTCGCCAGACTGCATGAAAAAATAGCGAATCAACGGAAAGACTTTTTGCACAAAACGTCCACCCAAATGATAAACGAAAACCAAGTGATCGTGATGGAGGACTTGCGTGTAAAGAACATGATGCAGAATCATAAGTTAGCCAAAGCCATATCCGAAGTGTCTTGGAGCCTGTTCAGAGACATGCTGACCTACAAAGCGAAATGGTACGGCAGAGAATTAATCATTGCCCCCAAACACTTTGCAAGCAGTCAATTGTGTTCCTGCTGTGGCTACAAAAATGCAGAAGTCAAGAACCTGGCCGTACGGGAGTGGTCCTGTCCTGCCTGTCATACGGAGCATGACAGAGACCGGAATGCGGCACTGAATCTTCTACAACTAGCCATGTAAATGGCCCTTAGCGGGTTAGGAACTAGCCTATAAGCTTGGGTAAACTTGGAGCAGTAGCTCTATTGACCAAGAAGCACCCACCTCTTAGGTGGTGTGTAGTTCACTATAGGAAATTAGTGTAATTTGGGCTGTGCTAGTAAAGCATTCTGTTCTACAGGTGAAGGTATAGAGATCCTATCTTTGATATACTTGGATTATACTGGAGGGAGAAAGTTATGGGAATAGGCTATATCGAAGGGGGAGACGGAGATGACGGAGCTTTTTATTAAGCAGAAGGTATTCAGTCTAAGAGAGAAGTTTACGGTGAAGAATCAGCAGGAGCAGGATGTCTATTATGTAGAGGGCAGTTTTATGCGGATTCCTAAAACATTCTCCATTATGAATACAGCCGATGAGGAAGTCGCACGGATTACCAAGAAGGTATTCAGCTTTTTACCGAAGTTTTTTGTGGAGGTGGACGGCCGGGAGGTGCTCACGATTAAGAAGGAGTTTTCTTTCCTGAAAGCACGCTATACGATAGATTCGGCTGACATTGAGGTGCATGGGAATTGGTGGGACATGGATTTTCAGGTTATCCAACGCGGAGCCGTCATAGGTGAAGTCAACAAGAAGTGGTTCACCTGGGGCGATAGCTACAGTGTTCAAGTATTCAAAGAGGAGATGGAGGCCATCATCATCGCGATTGTGGTTGCCATTGATTGTGTGAAGGCTGACGATGCTGCGGCTTCCCAGCAGTAGGTGTTTTTATAAAAGGTAACCATGTTACAGATACCCAAAAAGCTGCTCTTTCATCACTGAAAGCAGCAGCCTTTTGGATAGGTATTCCTATTAGCGTGCAGTTATCTGAAAGCTTTTCTATACTCTCCTTCAAACAGGACAGCGATAACGGAAGCCTCGTCCTGGCCCTCAACTTCATAAAATGGACTCCCCTTCGGGGCAATGGTTGAATCTCCATCTTTCTCCGGCAAGGATTTGTCCGGGTCGATGTACCTTATTACAGTTCCGATTTCTTTGCCTATCCGCTCTGCTGCGATTGTGTCATCAGTAACTACATAGGCTTTGTTATTCCATACAATAACTGGTGGGTAGGGAAGTACGGGATATTCGGTAGTGTTATCCTTAAGTGAACATCCTTGAAGGACGAGGATGAATACAATCAAGATGAAGGTTTTTTTAAAAATTTTATCCACCCACTTGTCTATTATTGAGAGTAATCACCAAATATTTTTTCATTATTGATGCGAATTTCTTCTTTTGTCATCTCGTGTATTGGATTTGCTTTTAAGTCTTCCAGGGTATTTTCAATTTCTTCTTGTATTGTAGCAGGATTAAATGTTGTTTTTTCAAGTGGTAAATCAATAGTGCTAATATTTTTTAGGATTTCTTCCTGTTTGGTACCATCGGAAACAAATGAGAATTTTCCTTGTAGCATCCCTGTTAACACATAATAGTCTTCGCCTGAATTGGCCAAATCACTATCATCTTCTGATAGAAACAGAACGACCTCCTCACCGGGGATGAAGCTTGGGTAACCCTCAGAAATAACCTTCGTATTCCCTATTTCACCACTGTTTATTCGGACGGTAATTTTTTCTTTATTATAAGGTATATTTTTATAAACATCTTGTATGCTGATTTCTATATCCGTTTGTACAATATTTCTTATTTCTGTTCCCTTTTCTTGGTTTGGATTACTCCACTTACTAGGTAGTATATTTTCGACTTTTCCCTTGACTATTACGGATGAATTGTTAATTAACTCACGTTTATCTAACAGTGGGATATCACCTGCAATGATAACTGTTTTGTGTTCTGGAATAATATTGAATACTACTATGCCTAAAATAAATGAAATAATTGCGACAGTGAAAATTTTCCTCATGATAGGCCTCCTTTATGTGTTTTTAATATAAATCCACAATAGCACTTTTATCATCGTCGGCGAGATCACGTTTATAAATAGTGCCTTTAGAAGAGCCGGATATCATAGTGGCGCCAGCAACGGTTGAATGATCAAGTCCAAGCAAATGACCAAGTTCATGTGTGAAACTATTTCCAACATCATAAAAATCCGGATGACCTGCAGGATTATTAGACCAGGGATGAGATACGTTTACGTCTATATCAGCTTCGTATAAAGCTTTCCTAGGCCAAAGTCCATCGTATACCCATCCACTTGTTGTATAATGTGTCTGTTGCAGGTACTCATTTGTTCCCCGTTCCCCGCGCGTAACTTGATTAAGATCGTTATCATTGGGATATGCAGTATTAGTAGATGTGGCACCAATACTTATTAGAGTTCCTGCACCTGCAGCATTCCACTGCGATGCACCATTTTGCATTGCGGTAATACTATTTGAATCAAACCCATTGAATGGTCTTACGACAATCGCTCCGCCGCTGGAAGGATGCGGCCTGTAGCCTGCGTCATGTACAAAATTATATGCATATGCTGACCCGATCCCAAGAAAAAAACAACATAGAATAATTCCAAGGGATACTATTTTTCTGAAACCGTTCTTTTTCATCATTCATTTACCTCCATACTCATAGGGTTTTATGAAAATTGTTAGTACCTGAATATGAAATAACCTCCTTTCAAAAGCGCTATATAATCTCAATATTATTCATTATATACCATAATAAGGATTTGTTTGGTATATAACCCTTATTAATACCGTTTATTGGTTTTGAATCATTTATCTATTTAGGTCAAGAATATCAGCATGTTCTCCTTTACTACAAAGGTGAAGCCTTGTGGCCGGCATTAGCCACGTTGACTTGACTTGCTGCCTACAAAACGGTTACTTGCTGCTCCTATACCGACTATGAAGAGTAGGACTGAAGCTCCAAGCAGAATGTAGAGCGGCAGGTTCCAGCTATTTGTGGCATCATGCAGATAACCGATAAGGGCAGGACCGATTGCGGCAAGAAGGTATCCGACCGATTGCGCCATGCCTGACAGTTCTGCTGCCTGCTGCGCGTTATGAGTACGTAACCCGAAAAACATCATGGATAAGCTAAAGGCGAAGCCCCCACCAATACCGAGTATTATGATCCACAACAAAATGATATTAGAGCTTCCATAAAGCATTCCGAGCGTTCCTGTCAAAAGTAAAATGGTTGTGATGACCACCAGGGAGCGCTGGTTTGACATGCGCCCGGCAATAACAGGGACAATAAAGGTAAATGGAAGCAGCGCCAATTGCATAATTGAGAGGTACCATCCTGATTGGTTTAAGTCAATGCCTTGCTGTTGTAGAATTTCAGGCAACCAAGCGATCAGTACATAGAAAATCATGGACTGCATACCCATAAACAGGGTCACTTGCCATGCAAGAGGTGAACGCCAAACATTCACATCATTGCCCGCATGCAGTTGACTCGTCGGGGCTGTTTGCTTTGTATGGTTTCTCATTTGAGGTAACCAGCAGAGAATTGATATAAAGCTTAGGATTCCCCATATTCCCAAGGAGCCCTGCCATTTCAAACCAGCATTCGCGGCTAGCGGTACACTGATTCCCGATGCGACGGCTCCGGATAAACTCATTGAAATTGCAAAAATACCAGTCATCGAACCGATTTTGTCAGGAAAATTACGTTTGATTAGACTCGGTAATAATACATTACAAACGGCAATAGCGAATCCGAGAATTGCTGTTCCAATATACAGATTTACAGCGCCAGATAAAGAACGTACTCCAATACCAACAGTCAAAAAGATCAGGGCAATCAAGATTAAAAGTTCCACTCCATACTTCCGTCCCAGTTTTGGCACTAGAGGCGATAATATAGCAAAGGTAATCAGAGGTACCGTTGTTAAGAGGCCCGCTAAAGTATTAGAAATATGAACGTCATCCCTGATAAGACTTACTAAAGGACCGACTGAGGTTAAGGGAGCACGTAAATTAGCTGCAATAATGATAATGCCGAGTATTAGTAGCCCAATAGATGATGGTGAAATTTTTTTATTCGGCATTCTTCATTCTCCTACCAGAAAAATATATTATATTATCCGCGCGGACATTAAAAGTATATTATAATATATTAAAATTAACAATAAGTATTTTATAATTACTGATTTTGAAGAATTTAAATTCCTTGATGTTTAAAATTATTACATTCGATAATAACAAAAATACAACCCTGCGTTCCCATATATAAATGGAATACAGAGTTGCATATTATAGTGGAGATTTATCTTTATTTTTAGAAACCGTATTTCAAGGCTATATGGAGTACTGTTTCGCTATTCGTATTATTGGTATAAGAGTGAGGACTATCTGCACGAAAACTGATTGTATCATATTGATTCAAGGTGTAACGCTCTCCATTGACTTGAATTTCAATAGAACCCGTCATTACTGTTGCAATTTCAGTTGTATTTACATGATGACCTTCAGGATGGTAAGAACTATTAGGATTTAAATAAGCCCGGCACATTTCAATATCATTGCTGGCATTTTTGAAGACGGGCTCTATGCTCCAATTCTTATTGTCATTCGAAAACCGGAGTCCTTCGCCTGCCCGGTACAAGCTAACGGGGTCCTCTGATTTGAACAAGGCCAACAGCGGTAAAGAGATGCCTTTTGAAATTTTCCATATCATCGCCAAAGTCGGATTGGTCTCGCCGCGTTCGATATTCCCCAGAGTAAGTTTGCTTACGCCCGTTGATTCCGCTAAATCCTCCAGACTCATGTTTTTTTCTTTTCTGTACCTTTTCAAGGCACTGCCGATTTGTAACACAAGTTGTTTTGATTCATCGATTTCATCCATTTGATATTCACCTCAACAATTACTGTATAGCTAGTATATTGTTTATTCTGACTCTTTTCCATACGGGTAGTCCGGATTTATTGTAACTCAGCAACTAATCCACAACACTCGCGTCTAAAAGAATAGATTCCAGTATCATCCATTCGGAGCATTTCACAGGGGGATTTATTCTATATACTCACATCGTTCGTTTATTCAGAATCACCGGCTGGCGGCAGTTTTGGCAGCGGGTTTGTTCGCGCTGGCCGCATTCTTCGGGCTTGGCAGCGCATATGCCCATGCGGACCGCTGGGAGGTGTTTGACCAGGGCGAGCATTTATTTTTTCTGGAGGGGCCAATTGAGATTGACGGAGTGGTTATGGTGCCCATGCGCCCGATAGCGGAGCGGTTTGGCTATACCTTTGTGTCCGTAAGCAATAAGGAAATTGTGCTTAAGAATGCGGAAGGGCACAGAGCCGTAATCCGGCTGGGCACCAAAACAGCATTGCTCGATGATGACGGCGGTTCGAAAACGCAGCTGATGGCGCAGATTCCCCGCAACTACAACGGTGCATGGTTTATTGATCTGGCGCTGGCAGGAGCCATGGGCGGTCAAGGACACTCTACAGTTCCCGGGACAAATCTGATTCAGCTTCGTCCCGTGTCAGGCGATGCCCAGGAGCAGCTGGAGCAGCTGGAGCAGCAGTATTGGTTCAACTTCATTGATAAGGGCAAAACGGTATTTGTTAATAATCAGGGGCAGGAGCAACTACGGACTTCCAATACTCCGGTGTATGACTTTGGTTATGAAGAACTGCTTCCGGTGAAGACATCCGCCTATACGGCTGGCTTCATGAACCGGGCAGGAGAACTGGCGTTAGATACGCCGCATTATCAAGTGGGACAGTTCTATGAGGGGTTGGCCTGGTTTAAGGATATGGTCAAGACGGGAAGCGGCGGCTTTTCCGTGAAAATGGGCTTTATGAACCGTGCAGGAAAGATCGTCATTCCGGCCATTTACAGCCGTGTGTATGATTTCTCGGATGGGCTCGCGAAGGTGGCCGGAGGCAAGACCTTTTATATCGACCACAATGGAACAATAGTTATACCAGGCGTATCGGGGTTGCAGAAAAGTGAGTCTTTCTCTAATGGCCTTGCTCTAGTTACGGTACGGACAACAATCGGCGGTAAAAGCGTCATCCGGACGGGCTTTATCGACACCAAGGGGAAATGGGCAATCAAGCCGATATATGAATCCGCCAGCTCCTTTTCTGAAGGCGTGGCTACCGCGGTATTGAACGGCAAAAGCGGTCTCCTCGATACCAAAGGAAAGTTGATTCTGAAGCCTGAGTTCAGTACTGGTAATGGGTTTGTAGGGCAGTTCCATGACGGTTATATTTTGCTGACGCTGAGCGGAGGAGAATACGATTATACACAGCGGCTTGTTGATGCTAATGGGAATATTAATGCCATTCCAGGTGCCGATCAAATTAATGGGTATGGCGATGGCATGATTTCTTATAAGGACGGCGGGTACGGCTTCAAAAATGTGGCGGGCGATGTGATCGTAAAGCCTTCTTTCTCATATGTACGGGATTTCAAAGCCGGAGCAGGCAAAGGGTTCAAAGATATCAACAATGAACAATCCGCATATCTGATCAATAAAGCAGGGGGAATCGTCTGGAGTACAAAATAGCATAAACTCTGATCCACTCGAATGTTAGGATACATCAATTATGATTTGGCTTAGATCATTGTTTTCGATAGGGCGGTAAATTAGAATTTGTAGTATAAGTTAGTTATTGAAAACGCATTCACCTTCACAAAGGAGTCGGGAACATGCTTAGAATAGCAAAAGTTGAAAACGGGACGGTCCAGGGACTGCCGGCAGCCGATCCCCGGATAACAAGCTTCAAGGGGATACCCTTCGCTGCTCCGCCTATAGGCGACAACCGCTGGCGGGCGCCACAGCCGGCTGCAGACTGGGAGGGTGTGCTGCATGCATACCAGTTCGCACCGGTCTCCATGCAGGTAAGGCAAGAGCTGGATGATAATAACATCTATACCCGCGAATGGGCCGTAGAACCGGACATTGCGATGAGCGAGGATTGTCTGTACCTGAATGTGTGGACTCCAGCTAAACATCCGGGCGAGAAGCTTCCCGTATTCGTATGGTATTTTGGCGGAGGTCTGCAGGTAGGCCATCCGGCTGAGATGGAATTTGACGGCGAACGTATCGCACGCAGAGGCATAGTGGTAGTGACAATCAACTACCGTCTGAATGCTTTCGGATTTCTTTGCCATCCCGAAATAACAGCGGAAGCGCCGGAGGCGCCAGCCAATTTTGGCAACCTCGATCAACAGGCAGCGACCCGCTGGGTGAAGCGCAATATTGCGGCATTCGGAGGCGATCCGGACAATATCACCATCGGCGGACAGTCTGCCGGCGGCGGGAGTGTCATGAGCCAGCTGACTTCACCCCAGAACGAAGGTCTTTTTCAGAGGGCGATTGTTGAAAGCGGGATTTTCACGAAGCTGTATCCGGGAACCCTGCTGCCTCCTCACCGCAGTGATCTGCAGGAGGCTGAGCATGACGGTACCCGGTTCTTCAATTACCTGGGCGTATCTTCGCTTGCAGAAGCCCGGCAACTGGATGCGGTCTATCTTCGGGACAAGGCCGTGGAGTACGGGGCATTCTGGGGCACGGTCGCAGACCAGAGATTCCAAACAGGCAACCCGTTCGATTTGTTTCTTCAGAACAAGCGCTTGAAGGTGCCGGTAATGTTGGGCCATACCTCCTCGGAGTTCTTTAGCACCCCTGGCGCCGTAACATTTGACGAGCTCAAGAAGCTGGCCGCAGATATGTTCGGTGAGGATGCCGGTACATTTCTCGAGCTTTGCGGGGATCAGACTGTTCCAATAGAGGAAGCCAGACAGAGAGCTTCGGTTAGCGGAATAGAATATGCGATTCGCATTGCTGCGCGGGCCAATGCCGACACCGGCAGCGAAACTCCGCTTTACTATTATAATTTCGATGCTGAAATACCGGGCTGGGATAATCCCGGCACCTTCCACTCTGTGGATCTCTGGTTCTTCTTCGAGACGCTTGCCAAATGCTGGAGGCCTTTTGTTGGCAAGCATTATGATTTGGCCCGGCAGATGTGCAATTATTGGGCCCATTTCATCCGTTCCGGAGACCCGAACGGCCCAGACTCCACAGGAGCGGAGTTACCCCGGTGGGAACCGTATACCCCGGACGCGCCGTACGGGATGCTGTTTGCAGACAAGGCGGAGTTTTCCAGACAACAACCGGAGGCCATGATGGATTTCCTGGTTCAGCAATATTTCAAGAACTGCGAATAAACCGGTTTGATTGGAGGTCTCCCATGCTAGCGTTTGGCCTGCTTCTGGAAATTTCTCGGCGTAAGCCCGGTCATTTGCTTGAATTGCCGGCAGAAGTGTTCCACATTCTGATATCCGCACCGTGAAGCCACATCGGCAATGCTCTGGGCATTGTAAATGAGGTATTCCTTCGCCATGCGGATCCGGCTGCTGATGACATCATCCATACAGGAGATTCCGAAGCTTTTTTTGTAAATGCTCTGGAGATAGCCTGGGCTAATGCAGAGAAAATCAGCCATTTTTGAAACAGTCCAGTAGTCTCCGGGGTTGCCTTGAATAGCCGTGCGCAGCTTCAGCAATTTGTAGTATTGAGGTGTAATATTATCCTGGAAATAGGATTCCCACAGTTTGTTGAACAAGGTCCGGAGCAGATAATCGATGGAGGATTCTTTGCAATTCCGGTCGAAATTGTGTTCGCTGACCATCAGCTCAAGCAGCTTTTGGCAGTAGTCAGGGTCATTTAACGCAAAGGGCACACCCGAAGGAAGCGGAGACTCCGTAATATAGGGTTCATTGGATTCGAAGCGGATCCAGTCATTGACGAAATGACCGGCGCTGGCCCGGTAATAGACTTTTTGCTGTGGACGATAGAGGATTACATTGTGAGCGGGATAGAGCTTAAGTCCGCCATGTACCCAGAACTCTGCTGGAGTCTTGGTAATAACAAGCAGCCAATGAGAACCTACGGGAACATCAATAACGAAATTACCAGCGTGTGAAGTATTGCACTCAACATAGTGGATAAGAGCCATCACGTTCTCCTCCTGGCAGGGTATCGGATTTAATGAATCTCGCGGAATTCCTCCGGCGTGATTCTCGTTGCTTTGTTAAACAGACTCCAGAAATAATTGGGCGTTAGCCCTGCCTTCCCGGCCCGCAATTCCAGCTCGAATGGAAGGTGGGCTTTTTTGTGCATCTCGGGCAACAGTTCGGTTATTTTGTCCAAATGATTGGTGCTCCGGGAAGGGCGCAAGAAATTATAGTGTTCAATTTCATGAAATAAATCTTCAAAGGCCGACTGCAGCAGAGAATCATACTTCTGGATCCAGATTGACGACCCGGAATACCGGTTCTCCAGAAAGTAAGCCGGGAACGCATGACCGTTAAACTGAATCTGGAATATATTCTACAGGTCCTCTTCGGAGCAGTAATAACGCATACGGTCGTTCGGGAAATGAAGAAAAGCATCACCCCGCTTCCACTGGCGATATAATGCAAACTGAAATCTCTGATTCCATTCGGCCGGTTCACGTTATGGTCGTACGGCCGGATGTAGTTTCCCACGCAATGCGGAAAGCAGAAAAAACGGAATTCCGATAAATTAGGCAAATAATAAGCTCGCATGTTGTTGCCGTTTCACCTTTCCTATAGCTTCCAAAGCTTAATATAGTTTCAGTAATAGTATAATAATATTATTTCGTCAAGGGTTTTGGATAATGCCCCCCATAATGAAGGCATCGAACAGCAGAACCTTCTCGGCTCGTTTGTTAAATCTATCACAGGGATGCGGAGGATTGTGACGAACCGGCGGTCAAAGGGACTTTTGAGCCGGACACCAAACCCAAGCCAATTGCGATGAGGGCAAATTGAGTTTAAAGTACCGCATCAGGTATTGTGTCAATGCCGGATAAGTGAAGTAAAAATGTGAGCGTTGTCAATAAATAGATGCCTCCCCCATAATGAAAGCGTAACCAAATAAAATCTGTACTATTTGAACTGGGGGTTGACTATGAACACAGGTACAAGGAATGGTTCGGTATGGCTGAAAAGCACTTCAATACTGCTCCTGTCTGCACTGCTGTTGTCCGCTTGCTCGGGCAAGTTAGAATCCGGTAACGGCGGCAAGGAAGCGGCAGCCGGCAATGATCCGAAGGCAAGCGCATCCGTCGATGAGAGCCCGCTCGGGAAATATGATCCTCCGATCGAAGTGTCGTTCGTCAGAGACCTCAGCGATGTGGTAGAGAATAACGTGCTTGGTGTGCTGAAGGATGAGACGATTGATAACAACCGCTGGACCAAGTTATACGAGGATCAGCTCGGAATCAAGATCAAGTATAACTGGATTGTGAAGGGCAGCCAGACCTCGGATCAATATTTGCAGAAGATCAATGTCACACTGGCCTCCGGCGACTTGCCGGATGTGACTCCGGTCAACGCCACACAGCTCAAGCAATTGGCCGATTCAGACCAGATTGAGGATATGACGGCGCTATATGAAAAGTACGCCTCCCCGTTCACCAAAAAGGTGCTCGCCGGGGAAGGGACGAGTGTATTCGACGCGGCGACCTTCGACGGGAAGCTGATGGCGATTCCGAGCCTGGAATCCTCCATTGAACGGTCGATGTACATCTGGATTCGTACCGATTGGCTGGAGAAGCTGGGACTGCAGCCGCCGAAGAACATGGCGGATGTGCTTGCCATCTCCGAAGCCTTCGTGGAGAAGGATCCGGACGGGAACGGCAAGAAGGATACCATGGGCCTCGGCATCACCAAGGATCTGTGGGGAGGGGCAATGGGGCTGGAAGGCTTCATGGCCGGGTACAATGCTTACCCGAATATCTGGGTGGATGACGGCAGCGGCAAGCTGGTCTATGGCAGCATTCAGCCTGAAGTGAAGCAAGCGCTCCAGGTGCTCCAGGATATGGCCAAGAAGGGACAGCTCGACCAGGAGTTCGGGGTCAAGGACGGCGGCAAGGTCTCTGAGCTGATCTCCGCAGGCAAGATCGGGATGGAGTACGGGGAGCAATGGAATTCCATCTGGCCGCTGCAGCTTAATCGTGACAATGATCCCAAGGCGCAATGGCAGGCCTTCCCGATTGTCTCGGAATCGGGCGATACGCCGAAGGTGCCGCTTAAATTCAGCACCACCCGCTTCTTCGCGGTCAAGAAGGGAGCTCCGCACCCTGAAGCTGTAATCAAAATGTTCAATCTGCATGTGGAGAAGAACTGGGGCGAGACGGCCGAATTCGACAAGTACTATGCACCGCCGGAAGCGGAGAGTGTCTGGCAGCTGTCTCCAGTTACACCGTATCCGGTAACGAAGAATGTGGACGCCTTCCGTGAAATTGATGCTGCCCGCAAGGCCGGTGATTTCTCCACCCTGAAAGGCGAAGCCAAGACGATCCAGGGGAAGCTGGAGTCCTATGCTTCAGGTTCAACGGAGGGCTTCTCTCTATGGGGCTGGGAGCGGATCTATGGCGAGCAAGGTTCCATGGGAATAGCTGACCAGTACATCAAGAATGACCAGTTCCTGCAGGAGAAGTTCGTCGGCGCTCCGACACCGACCATGGTCGAGCGCAAAACGACGCTTGAAAAGCAGCAGAATGAAATATTCGTCAAAATTATTTTAGGTGATCCTATCGACAAGTTCGACCAGTTTGTGAAGGATTGGCAGAAGCTGGGCGGGGATCAGATTACGCAAGAGGTCAATGAATGGTACGAATCGACTAAGAAATGATGTGCCCCGGAGGATAACGATGAGAGCAAAGCTGCGAAAAGAACTGCCGCTTCATTTGATGCTTGTGCCGGGTCTGGTGATGATTATCCTGTTCTCTTATGTGCCCATGGCCGGTGTCATGATTGCCTTCCAGAAGTTCATTCCGGCCAAGGGGCTGTTCGGAGATCAGAAGTGGATCGGCCTGGATAACTTCGAATATGTGATGAATCTGCCGAGCTTCACGCAGGTCTTGTGGAATACGCTGTTTATTTCGAGTCTCAAGCTGATTCTGGGTCTGATTATTCCGCTTGTATTCGCAATACTGCTGAACGAGCTGACCAGTAATTGGATCAAAAGGTCCGTGCAGACCGCGATCTATCTGCCGTATTTTCTGTCCTGGGTCGTGCTTGGGGGGATATTGATTGATATTCTGTCCCCTTCGGGCGGGATCGTTAATGAATTTCTCGGGTGGTTCGGCGTCTCCAAGATCTTCTTCCTGGGCGACAATGACTGGTTCCCCTTCACGCTGATCACTTCGGATGTCTGGAAGAACTTCGGTTACGGCACCATTGTGTATCTGGCGGCGATTACGGGGATTGATCCCGGATTGTATGAAGCAGCTACCATTGACGGAGCTAACCGCTGGCACAAAACCTGGCATATTACCATTCCGGGTATACGCATGGTTATCGTTCTGCTGTCGGTGCTCAGTCTGGGACAGCTGCTGAATGCGGGATTCGATCAGGTCTTTAATCTGTACAGTCCGCAGGTCTATGAGAGCGGGGATATCCTGGACACCTTTGTCTACCGGATCGGTCTGCTGGATGCACAGTATGGAGTGGCGACCGCTGTCGGCTTCTTTAAATCAATCATCTCGCTCACCTTAATTTCCAGCTCCTATTTCCTGGCTTACCGTTTTGCCAAATACCGGATCTTTTAGAGGAGGGAGTACCCATGGAGCAACGGCTTACGCCTAAGCAGGCGGAATGGACTCCCATTCGCCCCAAGAAACGCCTGGACTGGATTGCGGTGTTGAATGCAGCCGTTCTAATCATGGTTTCACTGCTGTGTATATTGCCTCTGATTCATATTGTAGCGGTATCCTTCAGCTCAAGTGCAGCGGCTTCCGCAGGGTATGTCAGGCTCTGGCCGGTAGACTTCACACTGGCCTCCTATATGTATACGATGAGCCGCACTGAATTCTGGCAGTCGATGCTTGTCTCCCTGACCCGAATCGGCATCGGAACTCCGCTGAATCTGCTTTTGACCATTCTGGTGGCGTATCCATTATCCAAAGAATCACATGCCCTGCGGTTCCGCAGCGTGTATGCCTGGGCTTTTTTCGTTACCATGCTGTTCAACGGGGGACTGATTCCCTGGTATACGACCATTAAAGAGTACGGCTTGCTAGACTCGATCTGGGCGCTTGTGCTGCCCGGTGCGGTTCCGGTGTTCAGTGTGGTGCTGCTGCTGAACTTCTTCCGGGAGATTCCGAAGGAGCTTGAAGAAGCGGCGCTCATTGACGGGGCAGGCCATTTCCGGACCGTGTGGTCCATCTTTGTACCCATTTCCAAGCCTGCGCTCGCTACACTTGCCTTATTCTCGATGGTTGAGCACTGGAATAGCTGGTTTGACGGCTTGCTGCTCATGGGGAATCCGGCCAATTATCCGCTCCAGAGCTATATTCAGACGATTGTCATCCAGCAGAATCTGTCGAACATGTCACGTGACGCGATGCTGGACCTGGCGCTGATCTCGGACCGGACGCTCAAATCCTCCCAGATCTTCCTCGGCTCCCTGCCGATTATCCTGGCGTATCCGTTCCTGCAGAAGTATTTCGTGAAGGGGATTGTACTCGGCAGTGTCAAAGGCTGACCTCAGTGAAGTTATGCAGCAGCCTGCGGATCTCCCGGAATTCAGGCTATAATGGTGGAAAATGATTCTTGGAGGCCTGGGCATTGTTGTTCCAAAAGGATTTCTCACTGCGCAATACGATCTTTCTGCGGATGATTGTGACCTTTCTGCTGATTATGCTGCCTATTCTTATCTTTGCCGTCTATTTGTATCAATGGATTGTGCAAACCGCAAGTGTGGACATTAGAAGCTCAGCCAGTGCCCAGACGGTATTCTATCTGAGTGATATGGAGAATGAGATCGAGCGGATGAAATTGCTGCAATACAGCCTGCTGGAGGATGAGGATCTGAACAAGCTGGCGCTGACCTGGGAGACGCTGCCGACCATTGACCGTACGGAGAACCTGAATTCGCTGATGAAGCGGTTGTTCATCGTGCAGAACAGCAGTACGTATATTAAGGACGTAAGGGTTCATATCATGACTATAGGCAGAACCGTCTCGTCCGTTGGCGGCGTACGTGAGATCGAGCTGAAGCGCTTCCGCGAGATTCGTTCGGTCTTCGGAGACCGCGGGTCCCAGGTGATTGAATGGGAGGGAGGCTTGTATCTTAGTGCGATGAAGCAGCGGGGCATCAAGGGGGCAGAGCCGCTTTTGACAGTTGAGATCGAGCTGGACACCCAGGAGCTGCGGGCGGCGCTGGGCCAATTCAACACCTATCCGGGCAGTGGTACGCTGCTGCTCTCAGACCGTGCAAGCTTTGCACTGTCCAGTGTAACGGGAGATCTGGCCCAGTCGGACCCTTCCCAGTACTCCCCCAAGATCCGCTCAGTTGCCTCCGGGGAGCGACTAAGGATTGCAGGGGCACCTTATTATATTGTCCAGGCGGGATCCCAGGAGCTGGGTTTGTCCATCTACCGGATGATCCCGGAAGGCATCATCAAGACCCCGCTAAGCAAATTCTACACCTGGGCCTGGGTATTTGCCGTAGCTGCGCTTGCCATCATCATTGCCTTTGCGCTGTCCACCTACAAGTTCATTCATAAGCCCATGCTGACGCTGGTGAAGAGCTTCAGGAGAATGGAGCAGGGAGATCTGGATATTCATATTAAGCATGAATCGAGGGATGAATTCCGGTATTTGTACAGCCGCTTCAATCAGATGGTAAGCAATCTGCAGTCCTTGATCGATCAGGTGTATAAGCAGACCATCATGGCGCAGCGGGCAGAGCTGAAGCAGCTGCAGTCACAGATTAATCCGCATTTTCTCTATAACAGCTTCTTCATTCTGAATACCATGGCCAAGACCGGCGACACCGAGCGGATCGAACAGCTTACGACCATGCTCGGCGAATACTTCCAATTTGTGACCCGGAACGCTTCCGATCTGGTCACCATGGAACAGGAGATTCATCATGCGCGGATGTATACAGAAATTCAAGCCATGCGCTTCTCCCGGCGGATCGGGGTCCGCTTCGATCCCCTGTCCGAGGAGCTGAAGCGGGTGTCCGTTCCCCGGTTGATTGTCCAGCCGATTGTGGAGAACGCGTTCAAGCATAGTCTGGAAAAGAAAGCGGCAAAGGGCTTGATCATTGTCCGCTTTGAGCAAGAGGGCTCTGAAATCCGTGTGATCGTGGAGGACAACGGAGACCGGCTCACAGATGAGACGCTGGCACAATTGAATAATTCCCTTAACGTGTGTCAGGAGCAGGCAGAGACGACCGGACTGGTGAACATTCACCGGCGCCTTCGCATTACCTTCGGGGAAGAGAGCGGCTTGCTCGCTGAGCGGAGTGCACTGGGCGGACTCAGGGTGACCATCCTTCTTAGAGCTGGAGGTGAGCATACGGGTGTACAGGCTGATGATCGTTGACGATGAAGAGATTATTACCGATGGCCTGGCGGTTATTTTTGGCAAAATGGACCTGGGTCTGGACATCTACAAGGCTTATTCGGGCCAGGAGGCGCTGGATCTGTTACACCGCACCCGGGTGGATATCGTTCTGTCCGATATATGTATGCCTGAAATGGACGGGCTGGAGCTGATGGAGCATATTCGCAAGAGCTGGCCACAGTGCAAAATCGTGTTCCTGACTGGACACAGCGACTTCAATTACGTCTATCAGGCGATACAGGCTCCGGGCGTTCAATATGTGCTCAAGAATGAAGGTTATCCGAAGCTGATTGAGGCGGTCAAACGTGCGCTTCTGGAGCTGAAGGACACGATGCAGGTCAATGATCTGATCCGTCAGTCCAAAGAGCAGCTTAACACGCTGGAGACCTTGGCTCAGGGAGATTACTTCCGCCATCTGATTCACAGTGTCAAAATGGATCAGGAGGTGGCGGAGGACTTCAGTCGGCTGCAGATTCCGCTGGATGCTTCAAAGCCTATGCTGATCGCACTGGGCAGCATAAGTGATCCTGAGTCCTCCCGGACCTATTCCGACCGCCAGGAGACAGCGCTTGCGGTTAAGTTCCTGTCGGAGAAGCTGCTGAAGGAGCGGACGGTAAGCCTCGGGGTCATCGACCGGTACGGCGACCTGATCTGGCTGATTCAGCCTGAGCAGTCAAGGGATCTGGATAGGGCGGAGACTTTTGAACAACTGGGCAAATTTCTGGAGGGTACCTTCGAGCTTATTCAACAAGCCTGCCGGGAGTCGCTGGAGGTCGGGATTGCCATTACCCTCAGTGCAGAAGAGTCGCATTGGGCCAGGCTTCCCATGCTGTACGACAAGGCAAGACAGGTGCAGCATTACCGCGCGGGTGACGGGGAACGGATGGTGCAGAGGGTGAACCTGAATGAGGCGGCTGTGCCGGACCCCGGCCGTGACCGGTTCCTGCGGGACAAGGTGGATACCTTGGCTGCGCATCTGGAGGCAGGCCGCAAGGAGGAGTTCCTTCAGCTGTTCGGGGAGATGGCCGGACCGGCGGGGCAGGACCGGGGAAGATGCAATCCTTATCTCACCGAGCTGTATTACACGATTGCCCTGATGCTGATGTCGTATATCAACCGCTGGGAAGCCGATGAGGCGATAGGCGTGAGCGGTCTGATGCAGCTGGAGGTCCACCGTACTCTGGGAGAAGCGTTCCGTTATCTGCGGGATACGGCAGAGTTTCTGTTCTCGGTCAGGAAGAGCGGGGAGCAGAAGCGGGCAGCGGGGGTCATTGATACAATCTGCTTATATATCGAAGAGAATCTTACCCAGGATCTGTCGCTGGTCCGGCTCTCGGATGTGATCCATTTCAATCCCTCCTATCTGTCCCGACTGTTCAAGCAGGAACGCGGAATAAATCTGTCCGAGTACATTGAAGACATGCGAATCCGCCAGGCCAAGGACCTGCTGAAGAGAGGGGAGCTGAAGGTCGCGGAGGTCGGTTCGTTAATCGGTTATGTGACCCCGCAATCCTTCACCCGGGTGTTCAAAAAGTGGACCGGAACTACGCCGCAGGAATACCGTACGGATATGATCAGCGGTTGAATGGATAAAAGAATCGCTCCTTCGGGATGTTCCCGGGGAGCGATTTTTGGTGTGCAGCTATTATGGCTTGAGATTTATAACATACCATGAAGGTGAAGTGGCGGAAGAGAAGTTTGAACTGTAGGAGCGATAGCGTTCGCCTTTAGGTTTGTATTTCTAATGCGAACAGCAGTTTAAATCAGGAAATACGAACCTAACAGCGACCGGAAGTCAAACATTCTCTGCAGTCACGGTAAGCCCCATGGATTTTATCCCGGCTCCAGCTATATAGGAATCTACTATAAATAAATCCGGTAGTTTCCGCTCAGCGCCAGCATAGTGAAGAAGTACAGGCAATTGTCATAATACCTGCGCTCCCCGGTGCGCTGCGGAGTATTCCAGAACCGCTTGACGAAAGGTCCGGCATCCGGTCCATCGGCAGCAAGCGAGGCCATAGCCAGGGTTGCCAGCAGGCCGACGGGATGGAGGGAAGGCTCGTCAAACGGCTGTCCGTCAATAGTATAACGCCGGTAATCCGCAGGCTCTATGTCCCGGAAGAACGCCTGAATCCGGTTAGACTGCCCGACCTGCCAAGGGTCACAGCGGAACCATTCATAGTCTAGCCCGATATTGGCGGCGACCCGGTACGCATCGCTGAAGAAATGGCGGAAGTCCCCATGCGGCTGGGGTTCAGCCGGAGTCCCGTCATAATTAGCGTATTCCGGCGACAGACCGGTTTCGGGATGGCAGGCTTTATGCAGATAGGCTCTGCTTTTGGCTGCCGCGTCCTTCCAGAATGCCCGGTCCGCCTCATCCGCCTGGAGAGCGAATAGGTCATAGAAATGCGGCAAATGGTAGGAAGGGTCGCTGAAAGGGGTCTCGGGAATGAACTTAATCAGCCGGGTTGCAGGATCCCACATGGGATCGCCTTCTCCGTCTTCGCCTTTGTGCACACAGGCGCGTAGAATGATTCTGGCCTGCTCAGAATAGTTGAACGGCTCGGCGCCGTCGCCCCAGCGCGCCGACGCAAAGAACAGCGCCATGGCGAAGAACTCTTCACCGTCCGGTGCCGGACCGGGAGACAGCCGCGTGCCGTCCAGCTTGCAGTGCCAGGCGAAATAATCCTTATAGCGGCCTTCCGTATGCTGCATATAGACCTTGGCGAACTTCCAGAGCCGGTCGAATTCCTCCCTTTTATCCATTTGAACTGCCATCATCATCCCATAGGACATGCCTTCGGTACGCACATCGGTATTGCCGGTATCTACGATATATCCCTTATCGTCACCCATAGGATGGTAGATTCGGACCCCGGGAGCGCCATAGAAAAGCTCGTTCCAGGTATCTTCAAGTCTCTGCGCAATGGCCTCGGACGACAGGCCGTTCTCAAGGAACAGGTTTCTGTATTTTTGCGTATAAAAGGAGCCTTCTGTGGTAGTACTCATAATCATCCTCCAGGTAGATCATATTTGCCCAAAGTATAACACAACCGGAGATATAGAGATTAAAGCGTTTTCCTTAAAATTTATAGAGGATTCCGGCGGCCTTCCCATAATCTAAGAATAGATCAATCTTAGGTGTCTATATGTCATGGACTTCGCTTAAGCGGCTTCTCTATACTGATAGGGACATGCTATAAGGTGAACATGAAGGTAAGGGTGATATTCTTATGAATAAGGTGCAGGGTCCTATGAAGCTTACAGTCTATACACGATTGCCGAACCAGGATTACACGGCGTCTCTAAGCAACAGCGTTCATCTTGCCTGTGCAGATGACTCTGGCGAATTTCAGCCCTTGAACCGGAACTATGGCCTATTATTCGCCATGGCTACCGTGGATGAGGACGATGTGATTCATGATAAAGGACTTAAAAATCCCTATGTATTCCCCACATCCGGCGGTACTTTCGGCATTGTAGCGGTAAGAGTAGATGCCTTAGGGGAGGAAGACGACGAGAGCAGAGGGCAGATTCTACTGTGGACTTCGCCGGATCTGATCAGCTTCGAGTATCAGGGCCTTGTGCCCTTGGACAGGGAGAGGTACGTCCAAGAAGCTGTCTGCGGATTCGACAGCACCAGCGGACAATACGAGATTCGCTGGCAGGATAACGATGGCTGCTGGTATGTGAACCGGCTGGCCGACCTGCGGAAGCCCGAGCTTATTTCGCCGCCGGAACCTGCGGAACCCATTGCGGTAGAGCGGTCGGCTCAACCGCTGCCCGGAACCCGTCCGGGGAATGAGATTACGGTGGATTATGCCATCGGCCATAGAGTACAGAGGGCCTGGACCCCGGTGCATAACACCGGTATCCGCGTGGCAGAGCAGGTCAGTGTCCGCTCTGCCGACGAATTGATAACGGTGAGAGCCACCGCAGTGTACTCTGACGGCTCCACGGCAGACAAGCAGGTAGCCTGGGATACCGAAGGTATTGACTTTACGGTGCCCGGAACCTATACCGTGCATGGTAAGGTAGTCACGCACGACCTTCCGTTCCCCTTGGCAAGCGGCTATGCCGACCCGGTAATCCTCCCTTGGAACGGCAGGTATTATTTCCTTGCCACCAATGATAATGTTGGTGATATCGGCATCTATGTCCGCGTGGCAGATACCTTGCTGGGCTTATTCGCCCCTGGCTTCCAAGAAGCCGTTATTCTGGATCTGAATGAGGAGCTGAATTTCATCCAGACCTTCTGGGCACCGGAATTTCATCTCATCGGCGGCGAGTTGTACATTCTGTTCGCCGTAGGCGGCAAAGTATGGGGGCCGCAGTGCCATCTCATGAAGCTGAACCAGGGCGGCGACATTATGAATGCCGCCGATTGGAGCACTCCAGTCCGGGTGAGACGGATGGACGGTACTCCTTTGACGGAAAACGGCATTACGCTGGATATGACTTATTTCAAGGCAGATGAGACTTCCTGTGTCGTCTGGTCATACCGCAAAGGAATCGGAACGCCGCTGGACACCGGCTCCATGCTGTATATCGCAACCGTTAATGAAGCGGACCCGGCGGTATTAACCAGCGAGCCGGTGCTGCTCTCGCGTCCGCTGCTGGGCTGGGAGAATGTTCAGGGCACGATCAATAACGAAGGACCTTATCCGCTGATTACGGATGATACCGTGTACATTGCTTATTCCGGCGGAGCTGCAACGGGGTATACCTATGCGGTGGGATGGTTAAGCATTCCACGAGGCGGCGATTATCTGGATGCCGGGGCATGGAGCAAAGCCGGTACCCCTGCATTGTCTTACTACTCACTGGAAGAGATCTACGGTCCCGGACACAACTCGTTCTTCCAGGATGTTGACGGCACGGTGCTAGTCCTGTATCACGGGGAAGAGCAGCTGGTGAAGCATGGGACGAGATGCTCGGCGATGCACAGAGTCCATTTTAACAGCGAGGGTAGGCCGCTACTCGATGTAGCCAATGAACGAGATGTACACCCGGATTACGCCGATTGCGTTATACAGGTGACGGTGCAATCTATATAAGAGGTACTAAAGAAATAAACAAAAAGCAAAAGAAGCGGAGGAGAATTTTGGAACTGTAAGAGCGGTAGCGTCCGCCTGAAAGCTTTCCGCAGGAAAGCTACCTCGTAAGCATAAGCTGTCACCGGATTTCCACCGCGAACAGCGGTTCAAATCAAGAAATCTGGGGACAACAGCGGCCGGAAGTCCAAAGTTCACCGCAGTGACGACGAAGCTTCAAGTTCACAACTTAAGTGCATCTTATTCTATATAACAACTAGGAGGACAACAGAAATGACGCAACAACAGGGATTCAATCCGTATCTTCCATCCTGGGAATATATCCCAGATGCTGAACCTTATGTATTTGAAGGCAGAGTGTATGTGTATGGCTCACATGACCGGTTCAACGGACACGCCTTCTGTCTGAATGACTATGCCTGCTGGTCTGCGCCGGAGGACAATCTAGCCGATTGGCAGTATGAAGGTGTGATCTACCGGACTACGGATGACCCGCTGAACCCGGAAGGCAGCATGTGCCTCTACGCACCGGATGTGACGAAGGGCCCGGACGGGCGGTATTATCTCTACTATGTACTGGACAAAGTTCCTGTCGTATCGGTGGCTGTCTGCGACAAGCCGGGCGGCAAATATGAATTCTATGGCTATGTAACCTACGGTGACGGCACGCGTCTGGGCGAACGGGAAGGCGATGAGCCGCAGTTTGACCCGGGGGTATTAACCGAAGGAGATACTACCTACCTGTACACCGGCTTCTGCGGATACGGGGACAAGTCCAGACACGGCGCCATGGCTACCGTGCTGGGTCCTGACATGCTTACGATTATTGAGGAGCCTGTGTTCGTGGCACCAAGCCAGCCTTACAGCGAGGGAACCGGATTTGAAGGCTTTGAGTTCTTCGAGGCCCCGTCCATCCGCAAAAGAGGGGATATCTACTACCTGATCTATTCTTCGATCTCGATGCATGAGCTGTGTTATGCGACCAGTAAGCATCCGACCCGGGACTTCGTCTATCAGGGAGTCATTGTAAGCAATTGCGATCTGCATATCGATACGTATAAACCTGCGGACCAGCCAATGTATTATGGCGGCAATAACCATGGCAGTATCGTAGAGGTTAATGGAGAATGGTATATCTTCTACCACCGCCATACCAACGGCACAGCGTTCTCCCGCCAGGGCTGTATCGAGCGCATTGAATTCCGCGCAGACGGCACGATCCCCCAGGTGGAGATTACCTCCTGCGGTCCGAACGGAGGTCCGCTCGAAGGGCGCGGCGAATATCCGGCGTATCTGGCCTGCCATTTGTTCTGCAAGGATCAGGAGATGTACACCGGAGGTTTCGGCCGGATTGGAGCCTGGATGGACAGCCGTTTCCCGAAGATTACCCAGGACGGCAGAGACGGAGATGAAGAGACAGGATATATTGCCAATATGACCGATTCGGCTACCGCGGGATTCAAATATTTCAATTGTGCAGGGGTTACCCGGGTCTCCATCAAGGTGCGCGGCTATTGCCACGGCGAGTTTGAGGTGAAAGCGGCCTGGGACGGACCTGCACTTGGACGTATCCCGGTAGGGTTCACGAATGTCTGGAAAGAATACACTACGGAAGTGGAGATTCCTGACGGCATTCAGGCGCTGTATTTCACGTACACCGGCAACGGCGGCGCCCAGTTTGCTTCATTTACGCTGGAATAACCCGGAGAACCTCCTGAATATGGCCTGATACACAAGCAGCACTTGGAAGTTCCCGGGTGCTGCTTTTTGGTTGCTACAAGCAGGAAGCAGGGAGCAAGCCGCATGAGGTAGCTATGCTAAGCGCACCACCGCTACACCCCGGAAGAATAACGGGCCTTATAGTCCGAAGGCGTCATGTTCATATAATGCCTGAACCACTTCGAGAAGTAGCTGACATGCTGATAGCCCGACTCAAGTGCAGCCTCCAGCACGTTGTATGATCCGCTGCGGAGCAGACTGGCCGCCTGGCTGATGCGGATATAGTTCAGATATTCCATCGGGCGCATACCGGTCTGGGCTTTGAAAAACTTGCAGAAATGCGAGCGGCTAAGTGATACGACAGAGGCAAGCTGATCCAGCTCCAGTCTGTCACGGGAATGCTCCTCCATATAGCTCAGCACTTCCCTGATTTGCCGGTTGTATTCGCGACCTTGACGGGGTTCCGGCTCCGGATTCTGCCCGGTCAGCCCGTATTGATGGCTGTCTGCAATGAGCAGCAGCAGGAGAGCCTTCAAGCTCAGTTCATACCCCACAGACTGATGCTCATAGCGGTTCAGCAGCTCTTTTACCAGATCGAGCAGTGAAATATGGGTATCATCCGCAGCAGATAACAAGGCAGGCAGCCGGGTTGTCCCCTGCATTAGAGGGTCCAGGAACAGCTCCTGCACCCGGTCCGGATACGGTGAAGACAGCCAGGAGCATTTGAACACGATGGAGTAGTAGCAGGTGCCTCCGGAGACAGTATCCATGCCTGAATGAAGTTCTCCCGGGTGAACAATCAGGGCATCGCCTGCCTGAATGGTGAACTCCCGGCTCTCGACATAGAAGGTAGCCCGGCCCTCCGCTAAATAGATGATCTCCATTTCGTTATGCCAATGTACGGGAAGAATCGAATGAACGCGGTCCTGATGCTCCACCCGGTAGATATGAAGCGGGAATTCAGGCTGACCATGCAGCTTGTTCTCGCGGTAACGGTGTTCGTACATGATTACCTCCTGCTAATCGTAATATTGTGTCTATAAAGCGCAAATATATGTTAGATAACGGCTATAAATAATAATATCATTATAATCAAAGGAAGTCTTAATGAAGGGTGGAACCATTGTGAAACTGATTGCTATACACTCCGGTACAGATGGCGTAAGGCTGGAGACTACAGAGGGGATTATGCATATCGCTATGTATACGCCGGGCATCGCCAGAATCCGGTATACTCTCAATGCAGAGCTAAGCGGGAAAGAGAGTCTTATGGTGGTGAGCCGCCCGGAGGCAGATAGTGTAGAGTGGAAGGTCACAGATCTGACCGGCCATCTGGAAATATCAACAGCACTGCTTACGATTCAAGTGGACAAACAGACCTGTGCATTCAGCTATAGGGATTCGAATGGCAGACTGCTGACACGGGAGCCGTCCAGAGGCGGCAAGACCCTGGAGCGGACAGAGGTCTATCATACGGTCTTCGATGCTTCGTCCGAGACGGTTGAGACCGGTCAGGGGGCCGATGGTCTGCGCGCGAGAGCCGAAGGGGTCAACCGCAGGCTGGACAGAGAAGCTTGTCATACGAAGCTGGAATTTGAATGGCAGGAAGGTGAAGCCCTGTATGGACTTGGCTCCCACGAAGAAGGGATGATGAACCTCCGGGGCCGGCAGCAATACTTGTACCAGCAGAATATGAAAGCGGTTGTTCCGGTGCTTGTGTCTACGCGCGGCTACGGGATTCTGGTAGATTCCGGGTCGTACATGACCTTCCATGATGATGCCGTTGGCTCCTACCTCTGGAGTGATGTTGATGAAGAAATGAATTATTATTTCATTTACGGGCCGGAGTTCGATCAGATTACCGGGGGAATCCGTTACCTGACCGGAGAAGCGCCAATGCTTCCCAAGTGGTCCTTCGGTTATGTACAGTCCAAGGAAAGGTACATCTCCCAGGCAGAACTCATTGCCACTGTGCAGGAGTATCGTGAGCGGTCGCTTCCCCTTGATTGTATCGTGCTCGACTGGCAGTCCTGGACGGGGAATCTGTGGGGGCAAAAGACCTTCGATCCCGAACGTTTCCCTGACCCCTCGCAGATGATGAACAGCCTGCACGCCATGAATGCCAAGCTCATGGTATCGATCTGGCCGATTATGGGCGCAGGCGGGGCCAACCATGAGGAGATGAACGAACGCGGCTTCCTTCTCGGCAATCAGGCCACCTATGACGCCTTCCGCGCGGAGGCACGCGAATTGTACTGGAAGCAGGCCAATGACGGGCTGTTCTCCCACGGAGTCGATGCCTGGTGGTGCGATTGCACCGAGCCGTTTGAAGCGGACTGGAAGGGAGCGGTGAAGCCGGAGCCAGAGCAGCGCCTGCTGATCAACACCTCGGAATCCAAACGTTATCTCGATCCGGGGCTGATCAATGCCTATTCCATGCAGCACTCCAAAGGTATCTATGAAGGCCAGCGTGCAGCGACCTCAGAGAAACGGGTGATCAATCTGACTCGCTCCGCCTTTGCGGGGCAGCACCGGTACGGCACGATTACATGGTCAGGCGATATCGCCGCCAATTGGGAGACGCTGAGGAAGCAGATTGCCGACGGCCTTAACTTCTGCCTTACAGGTTCTCCGTATTGGACACTGGATATCGGTGCTTTTTTCGTGAAGAAGCAGAAGGAGCAATGGTTCTGGAACGGGGATTATGACGAAGGCGTCGCCGATCTCGGATACCGTGAGCTGTACGTCCGCTGGTTCCAGCTAGGGGCCTTCCTGCCGATGTTCCGTTCCCATGGGACGGATACGCCAAGAGAGGTGTGGCAGTTCGGAGAAGAGGGAGAGCCGATGTACGATACACTTGTGAAATATCTGAAGCTCCGGTACAGGCTGATGCCTTACATCTACTCACTGGCCGGTGCCGTCGCACACCGCAGCTATACCCTGTTCCGGGCGCTAGCCTTCGACTACCGGGAAGATGTGCAGGTCCATTCGATCGGTGACCAGTTCATGTTCGGTCCGGCCTTCATGGTAGCTCCTGTAACGGAGGCAATGTATTACGGTCCCGGCTCGCGTGAGCTTGAGGGAATCAGTAAGCAGCGCAGTGTCTACCTCCCTGCAGGGGAATGGTACGATTACTGGAGCGATGAACGGATGGAAGGCGGCCTGACGATTGAAGCCAAGGCCGACCTGGAGACAATTCCGCTCTTCGTCCGCGCCGGTTCGATTGTTCCACTTGGCCCGGAAGTTCAATATACGGATGAACAGCCGGATGCTGTGATTGGCCTCAAGGTATACGGCGGTAAGGATACGTCCTTCACCCTGTATGAAGATGAAGGGGATAATTACAATTATGAGCACGGCTCCTATTCCATGATCTTGATGACCTGGAGCGAAGCGGACCGTAGCTTAACCATTGGGAAGCGGTCAGGAGAGTATGCCGGTATGCAGGCGGTAAGACAATTTACTGTCGAGATCGCCGGACATGCCGGAAGCTGTATCGTAACTTATGAGGGAGAAGCTGTAACCATCCGGGAAGCAGACCTGCACCTCTGAATTTGAATCCCTCAATGAGTTCTGCTGTTTCTCCGGTAGGCAGCCGGTGTCACTTTGGTAATCCTCTTGAACGTACGGTAGAAATGGGGCATACTCTCGAAGCCGCAGGCCATGGCAATCTGCTCGATCGTGCCGCTGGATTGCAGCAGGCTGTCCTTGGCGGCAAAAATCCGTTTGGTCGCAATGTAATCCGTCACATTCATCCCCAGACGCTGCTTAAAGACCCGGCTGAAGTGGGCCGGAGAGATCGCCGCCCGCCCTGCCAAAGAGGCCAGCTCCAGCGGCTGATCCAGGTGATCGTTGATATAGCTGAGCGCCTCACGGAACCAGTCCGGCAGCAAGGCGCTTGAGGTTTCCGGCTCGGCGGCCTGCGGCAGGCAGTAGCGGTTCAAGTGAAGCAGTGTGAGATGGAGCAGCAGCGTCAGGGCTTGTCCGCCGTCCGGGTGGCTCTGCTCCCGTTCACTGTGGATTGCATCGATATCGTTCTGTAAAATTCCGGCGTGTTCAGGTGATAGGGTATACTTGTACTGCTTGTTCTTCTTGGCAGCGTCAAACAGCTTCAGATAAGCATAGGACTCGCTGTAGGTGTGGTTAAGAACAAGACCCGGGCTGAAAAATACAGCGGAGGAGGTCACCGGCTCCTCGTTGTCGGGAAATCCCCGGTGCACCGTGTTTCCGGGAACAACGATAACGTCGCCCTGGCGCATTTCATAAAAGGTCTGATCAATGAAAAAGCTTCCTTTGCCGCCGTACACGTATATGATTTCGTACCAGTCATGCTGATGGTCGGGCAGCTCGCGCTGCGGGCTTTTGGTTTCCTTGTAGTCCAGAAGCAGAGTGAACGGCATTTCGTTGCCGAAATGCTTGCGGATCGGTTCCATGACGCGGCCTCCTTAGCCAAATCTATCAATTCTTATTCTAATCATATCAAAATAAGGTATAGATTTGTTTGTTTAAGCTATTTTTATTCCTTTATCGGGTGTTTAAAATAAGGTGGAATGGAGGTGCTGTGATGTATATAGATGCTCATCAGCATTATTGGAAGATAGACAGGGACGATTACGGATGGATTACGCCGGACATTCCGGTGCTGTTCCGCGATTATCTGCCCGCCGATCTTGAACCGCATTTGCACAAGCACGGGATTAGCCACACGATTGTGGTACAGGCCGCGCCTACCGTGGAAGAGACGGAATACATCCTGGGACTGAGTGAACAGTCGGATTCCATAGCGGGTGTGATAGGCTGGCTGGACCTTGCGAGTCCGTCCTTCCGTGAGCAATATCAGCAGCTTCGCGGGCACCGGAAGTTCACCGGTCTTCGCGTGATGATCCAGGAGATGGAGGACCCCGGCCTGCTTTTGACCCGTCCATATATAGAAGCGCTCTCATTTCTTGCGGACGAGGATCTACCCGTTGATCTGCTGGTTCTTGCAGATCAGCTTCCGCAGCTTATAGAGCTGCTGGATCGGGTTCCGGGTCTAAGAGGGGTCATCGACCATTTAGCCAAGCCTAAGGTTGCAGCGGGTCAATTAGAGCCGTGGCGAAGCCGGATGTCGGAGATTGCGAAGCACCCAAATATCTGCTGCAAGCTGTCGGGAATGGTAACGGAAGCCGGTCCGGAGGGCTGGACACAGGAGGATTTCACAGCTTATATCCATGCGGTGCTGGAGCTATTCGGACCGGAGCGCGTGATGTTCGGCAGCGATTGGCCTGTATGCCTGATGGCGGCAACCTATGATGAGGTCCTTCAGATCTTGCGCACGGCACTGCAGGAACGGCTGTCGCCGGAAGAGATGGAGCCGGTCTTTGGAGCGAATGCAGTGAGATTTTACAAGTTGGATTCACTATAGTAAGAAGCACTAAAGTGCTGACTCAGCTTCAAGTTCAAATGTTAAGTGCAATATCAAACTACAGGAGGTAGAACGCTATGAAATACAGAAAGCTGGGGAATACAGGGCTGGATGTCTCCGTATTAAGCTACGGGGCATCATCGCTGGGAAGCGTATTCCGGGATGTTCCCAAGGAAGAAGGAATCCGTACGGTTCACACGGCGCTTGATATGGGGATTAACCTCATCGACGTCTCTCCTTACTACGGCCTGACGAAAGCGGAGACCGTTCTGGGAGAAGCGCTGCAGACTGTTCCGCGGGACCGCTACATCCTGAGTACGAAGGCCGGACGTTATGGCTCGGATGAGTTTGATTTCTCCAGAGAGCGGATTATCCGCAGCGCCGAAGAGAGTATGGGCCGTCTGGGAACGGACTATATAGATATTTTGCTGCTGCATGATATTGAATTCGGCTCTCTGGAACAGGTGATGGAAGAGGGGATTCCAGCGCTTGAGGAGTTGAAGCAATCCGGGAAAATCCGTTATTTCGGCGTGACCGGCCTGCCTCTTCCTATCTTCGAGACCGTGTTGTCGCGGACCGCCCTGGATGTCATCCTGTCCTACTGTCACTATTCGCTGAATGACACCACGCTGCTTCAGCTCCTTCCGCTGCTGGAGAGCTGCGGCACAGGACTAATCAATGCCTCGCCTATCTCCATGGGTCTGCTCAGCAACCGTAAAGTGCCTGACTGGCATCCGGCGAGTGCGGAGATCCAGGCCGCGTGTCAGCGTGCCGCCGAATATTGCCGGGACAAGGGAGAGGACATCGCCAAGCTGGCGGTCCAGTTCTCTACTGCGAATGAACAGATTCCGACAACACTTGTAAGCACTGCGACACCGGAGAATATCCGCAACAATATTAAATGGACGGATGAGCCGATGGATGAACAATTACTGGCGGAAGTACGGGACATTCTGAAGCCTGTCGACGGTGCAACCTGGCCGAGCGGCCAGCCGGAGTGGAACGTAGCTCAAGGCCGGAACGGGGAGCGAATATAATGAAGGGAATTATTTGTGAGGAGATCGGGAAGTTCGTATACCGGGAAGATCTGCCGGAGCCGGAGCTTCAGGTCGGAGAAGCCATTGTAAGTATCCGGCGGATCGGAATCTGCGGCACAGACCTGCATGCCTACCGGGGTAATCAGCCATATTTCACTTATCCGCGTGTGCTTGGACATGAGCTGTCCGGGACGATTGAGCGCATTGGCGACAACCCGCAAGGGCTGCGGGCCGGTGATCAGGTAAGTGTGATTCCTTATCTGCATTGCGGGCAATGCCGGGCCTGTCTGAGCGGGAAAACGAACTGCTGTCAGAAAATGAGAGTGTTCGGTGTCCATTTGGACGGCGGAATGCGGGAGCGGGTGAGCTTACCTGTAGGTAATCTATTGAAGACAGACGGACTGACGCTGGATCAGGCGGCCATGCTGGAGCCCCTGGCTATCGGCGCACATGCCGTCCGGCGCTCTGGTCTGGGATCAGGCGATCAGGTGCTGGTTATCGGAGCCGGTCCTATCGGACTGGGCGTGATGGCGATGGCCAGATATGCCGGTGCGAAGGTGATCGCGATGGATGTCAACGATGAACGCCTGGAATTCTGCAAGGGCTGGGCGCAGGCGGAGCATACCGTGAGTGCCTTGCGCGAACCGAAGGAGAAGCTATCCGGGTTGACAGAAGGCAACTTCCTGCCTTATGTCATTGATTCCACCGGCAACATCTCCTCGATGGAGGGGGCCTTTGGCCTGGTTGGCCATGGAGGAACATTGACTTATGTTGGCTTGGTCAAAGGGAATATAACCTTTAATGATCCGGATTTCCATGCGCGGGAAATGACCGTGCAGGGCAGCAGAAATGCGACCCGGGAGGATTTTGAACAGGTGATTCGGGCCATTACTGACGGTTATATTGATGTAGACAGCTATATTTCCCACCGCTGCTCATTCGAAGATATGACCGGCCAGTTCGAGAGCTGGCTGAATCCGGAGTCCAAGGTAATTAAGGCACTGGTGGAGCTGGATTAAATGCGAAGGAGCGGAATAAGCGATGACAAGCATGGAACAGAGCCAGCGGTTATGGTACAGTGAACCGGCGCAGGAATGGAATGAGGCGTTGCCGATTGGCAACGGGCGTCTCGGAGCCATGATCTTCGGCAGGGTAGCCGAGGAGAAGCTGCAGCTCAATGAGGATTCCGTATGGTACGGAGGTCCACGTGACCGCAACAACGAAGACGCGCTGCCTCATCTGCCCAAGCTCCGCAAGCTGATCCTTGAGGGGAAGCTGAAGGAGGCGGAGGAACTCGCCGCGATGACGATGACGGGGCTGCCGGAAGCGCAGCGCCATTATCTGCCGCTGGGCGAGCTGCTGCTGTCGTTCGGCGGGCATGAGCAGCCGGCTGCGGATTATAGACGGGAGCTTGATTTGGAGCGCGGCGTATCCCGGGTGAGCTATTCAACCGGAGGGGTCCGGTATACCCGTGAGCTGTTTGCGAGCTTCCCGGATCAGGCCATAGTGGTTCGGTTGACCTCCGACCGGAAGAATGGAATATCTCTGAAGGCGAGATTCAACCGTCACAACTGGAGATACCTGGAGAAGACGGAGAAGTGGCAGGACCATGGACTCGTGATGGGCGGAGAATGCGGAGGCCGAGGAGGCAGCTCCTTCGCTGCCGTACTGAAGGCAGTTACGGAAGACGGCACCTGCCGCAACATCGGAGAATATCTGCTTGTGGAGGGGGCAAGCTCGGTTACGCTGCTCCTTGCCGCAGGAACCACATTCCGCCATCCCGATCCGGCGCTGCACGCCAAAAGGCAGCTTGAAGAACTGAGCCGGGTCTCTTATGAAGAGCTGCTGGCACGTCATGTTGCGGATTACCGCGGCTTGTATGGGCGGGTTGAACTGACGCTCCCGGAGAACCCGCAGCTACACGGGCTGTCGACCGGCGAACGGCTAAAGCGGTTTCAGCAGGGGGAGGAGGATCACGGGCTGCTCACAACCTATTTCCAGTATGGCCGTTATTTGCTGATTTCCTCCAGCCGTCCAGGTTCCTTGCCAGCGAATCTGCAGGGAATCTGGAATGACAGCTTCACCCCGGCCTGGGACAGCAAATTCACGATCAATATCAACGCGCAAATGAATTACTGGCCTGCTGAAATCTGCAATCTTGCAGAATGCCATGAGCCACTGTTCGATTTGATTGAACGGCTGCGGGAGCCGGGACGGGTGACGGCCAGGGTGATGTACGGCTGCGGAGGCTTCACGGCACATCACAATACGGACATCTGGGCGGATACCGCTCCGCAGGATTCCTATCTGCCGGCGTCCTTCTGGCCGCTGGGCGCGGCCTGGCTGTGCTTGCATATGTGGGAACATTACCAGTTCAGCCAGGACCGTTATTATCTGGTTCAGGCGTACGATACCATGAAGGAGTCTGCGCAATTCCTGCTGGATTATCTCATAGAGGATGAGGCTGGCCGGTTGATTACCTGCCCGTCCGTCTCGCCGGAGAATACGTATCAACTGCCTGGCGGGGAATCGGGTGTGCTGTGCGCCGGGGCCTCCATGGACTTCCAGATCATTGAAGCGTTGTTCAAGGCCTGCATCCGCAGTGCGGAAATTATCGGCCGGGATGAGGCGTTCCGCGAAGAACTGCTCTCTGCGCTGGAGCATCTGCCTGGACCGCAAATCGGGAAATACGGCCAGATTCAGGAGTGGATGGAGGATTACGAAGAGGTGGAGCCGGGACACCGTCATATCTCCCATCTGTTCGCCTTATACCCCGGGGATGCCTTCACGGTGGAGCATACGCCGGAGCTGGCGGCAGCAGCCCGGACTACACTGGAGCGCAGACTTGCAAGCGGCGGCGGACACACCGGCTGGAGCCGGGCCTGGATCATTAACTTCTGGGCCAGACTGCAGGATGAGAGCAAAGCCTACACGAATGTAAGGGCATTGCTGGAGCATTCGACCCTGCCTAATCTGTTCGATAACCATCCGCCGTTCCAGATTGACGGGAATTTCGGAGGAACCGCGGGAATTGCCGAGATGCTGCTGCAGAGTCACACGGATCGCATCAGACTGCTGCCCGCGCTGCCTGCAAGCTGGAGTGAGGGCAGTGTGAAGGGTCTGCGGGCAAGAGGCGGCTATACCCTTGACTTCACGTGGGCCGATGGACTCGTTACGGAAGTGGTAGTATCATGTACCGTATCCGGTCCATGCCGGATCGAAGGCCCGGGTCTGGATTCCGTTTCGTTCACAGGGGAAGCGGGAAGCTCTTATACGTTTACCCGGTAAGCATGAACCGGAAGCTGCCAGAGTGGATGTTTATGGAAGATTGCGGTAACAGGATACTGACAGAGTGGATGATTATATAAGACTGTGGAAACAGGATATGGACAGAGTGGATGATTATAGAAGACTGCGGGAATAAGATGCGGACAGAGTGGATGTTTATATAAGATTGTGCTGGGGATTGGCGCATTTGCGCCAATCCTTTTCTGTGTTTGTGCAGGAAATTCTGCTTATAAAATAGACCCGCCGAAAGTCGGAAATGCGCAGGAATGAAGGGGATAAATCCCACTAATTCCGCCGAAAGTGGGCGATAGGAAGAAATGAGGAGCAAAAGTGCCCCTGATTCCGCCGAAAGTGGGCGATAGGAAGAAATGAGGAGCAAAAGTGCCCCTGAATCCGCCGAAAGTGGGCGATAGGAAGAAATGAGGAGCAAAAGTGCCCCTGATTCCGCCGAAAGTGGGCGATAGGAAGAAATGAGGAGCAAAAGTGCCCCTGATTCCGCCGAAAGTGGGCGATAGGAAGAAATGAGGAGCAAAAGTGCCCCTGAATCCGCCGAAAGTGGGCGATAGGAAGAAATGAGGAGCAAAAGTGCCCCTGATTCCGCCGAAAGTGGGCGATAGGAGGTAACGTCAAGAAGTTTGTGTAAGAGAGTAAAAGTACCTCCCCGGGTTACGGGTTGGGGTGCAGGTGTTTCTGGGGGTCGGGGTTCCCCCGACCCCCAGAAACTGGATTCATTCGCTATTCTTCTTCCGGTGTAGGTAAGGAAGGGTAGCGTGCTTCAAATAGCTCGGTTAGCTTCTTTTTGACGGTTTCCATCCCAAAGCCAGGAACGACCCGCTGCGCATGACGTTCATTGTAGTCGAGCATTTCCAGATACACGATTTTCTCAGCGGCATCCATATTGGTCAAACTGTTCATCGGTTTAAGCCGTTTGCGGATTTCCTTGTTCATTCGCTCAATCGGATTCGACGTGTAGATCGCTTTGCGGATGGGCTCCGGGTACTTGTAGAACGTCAGCAGCGTGGATAACTGTTCTTCCCAGGACTTCATTTCCTTCGAATACAGCTTGCCCCACTTCGCTTTGACCGTATCAAAGTTAGCCCGAGCCACGACCTCATCCGGCGCGGTATACACCGTCTTCAGGGCTTCCAGGACATCGGTTTTGTGCTCGATCCGGATTTTGGGGAACGTGGCCCGCACCTTGTGCACCACACAATGCTGCACATCCGCCTGCGGGTACGTCTCTTTAAACGCCGCATCCAGCCCGGGAAGTCCGTCAAACACACCCAGCAACACTTCCTGGGCTCCACGGTCGTACAAGTCTTTCAGCACCTCCCGCCAGCCGTTCGAACTCTCTTGACCGCCGACGTAGAACCCGAGGATTTGACGTTGTCCCTCTTCGTCAATCCCCATCGCAAAATAAACCACCTCGCCACGGACCGTCCCCCGTTTGAGCTTCACGTACAGCCCATCCAGGTAGATCACAGAATAGCGCTTGCTCAGTGGTCGTTTCTGCCACTGGTGGATATCGTCCAGGACGGTAGCGGTAATGTTGCTGACGGTCGTTGGAGAGTAATGGCTCCCAAACATGCTTTCAATAAATCGGGCCACATCCCGCGTCCCCATGCCGGACTTGTACATCTGGATCACGGCTTCCTCCAGCCAACCGTCCCGCCGCTGGTACGGCTCAAACATCTGAGTTTGGAACAATCCTTGACGGTCGCGGGGGACCTCCAGGTCCTCCAGATTGCCGTATTTCGTGTGCAAGTTTCGGGTGTAGTATCCGTTACGGCTATTGCGTGTACCTGCTTCTTCGCTCGCCATGAACGCCTGCATTTCAGCACGCATGATGGACTCCAAGTTGTCTTTCACAAACTCTTTAACAAGTTTTTCAAATAGATTATTCAGTGAACTTTCGGGTAAAATAGTCATTGGTAGGGTTCCTCCTTGGTGGTTTCGCAATCCCGAGGATACCCTACTTTTTTGTTGCCTGACTAGGCTCCAAATACTGGTACACAACTTATTTTACGCCATCCGATAGGAAGAAATGAGGAGCAAAAGTGCCCCTGATTCCGCCGAAAGTGGGCGATAGGAGGAAATGAAGAGCAAAAGTGCCCCTCAATCCGCCCGATATGCGCAGGCAAAAGAATGGTGTAAACTATCTATCTTGTTGTTCATTTTTAGCTGCAGCCGTGTAATCGCCAGCGGGTACATTAGTTCATGTTAAATACCGGGAGCGGCTTATCAACCGCTGGCTGCTCCTGTGCGAAAGAACGGAAATTCAGTTGCCGCGCAGCAAGCAAGCGTTTTCTTTTAATCGAATTTTCGGGGGGGAAGTACTATAGTTTATGAATTGTAAGCGCATTCTGAAAACGTATAATTAGAGATGTCAACAAGAGAATTTATAAGCATAAGCGATTAGCCAAAAAGGGGAGGCATAACAACATGCACAAAACGGCAAAACGTTCAGCCAAGGCCGCGGCAGCCGGTGTATTAGCACTCACACTGGCACTTACAGGCTGTGGTTCTGGCAACAACAACAACAACAGCAACACCGGAGGCAAAGATAACGCCAGTGGAGGAAACGCCAGTCCGGCAGCGGCCGGAGACGACAATGCTCCGGTAACATTCTCGGTATTTATGAGCGGTCCCGGGCAGCAGCCTACGCCTGACAACAAAATTCTCAAACTGATGAAGGACAAAACCGGGGTCAGCTTCAACATGGAATTCCTGGTCGGCGACCTGCAGCAGAAGCTGGGCGTCATGATTGCCGGAGGAGACTATCCGGACATCATGTCAGGGGACGACAAGCTGATCAATGCCAAAGCTTACATTCCGCTTGAGGATCTGATTGAGAAGTACGCGCCCAACCTGAAGAAGCATTATGCCGATGTGTGGAACCAAATCAAGGATGAGAGTGACGGCCACATCTACGTACTGCCAAGCTATGGCGTATATCAAGGTAAAATTACAGAACCGACTTACCAGGGACCAGGCTTCTGGCTGCAAAAGAAGGTACTGGAGGAAATGGGATATCCAACGCCTAAGACACTTGATGAATATTTCGATATCATTGCCAAATATAAAGAAAAACACCCGGATGTCATCGGGTTCGAATCGCTTAACTTCGACTGGCGTGTGTTCCCGCTGCAGAATGCGCCTGAGCATCTGTCAGGACATCCGAATGACGGAGCGGTGGTCGTAGACAACAATGTAGCGCAGATTTTTGCCGACAAGGATATGGCCAAGGACTACTACAAGAAGCTTAACGAGATTAACGCTCAAGGGCTGATGGACAAGGAAGCGTTCGTGCAGAACTATGACCAGTACCTGGCCAAGATCGCAAGCGGCAAGGTTGTGGGTATGTTTGACCAGCACTGGAACTTCCAGGATGGCGAGACTTCCCTGATCTCCCAGGGCAAAATCGAAGATACGTACATCGGCTTCCCTCTGCTCTATCCGGGTGCTGAGGAGTGGTACCGTGACCGCGGAGCGGTCGGCACCAACCGCGGCTTCGGCATTTCGATCAATGCCAAAGACCCTGAGCGCATTATCAAATTCTGGGATCAGATGATCACTGAGGAATGGCAGAAGACGATCCAATGGGGAGTCAAGGGTGAGGATTATGAAGTGAATGCGGACGGTTCGTTCTACCGGACACCGGAACAACGGGCAAACGCAGACAAGACAAGCTGGCAGGTAGCTAACAAAATCACAGGTATGCACGGTTATATGCCTAAGATTCAAGGTACGTACAGCGATGGAAATGCAGCAGATCCGGGTACGCAGCCACAGGAATTCTTCGACAGCCTGAAGCCGTATGACCAGAAGATTCTGAAGGCGTACAACAAGAAATCCTGGTCTGAATTCTTCAAGGAACCCAAAGAGAACTATATCTACTTCCCGGCTTACTCCATCGTGCTTAAGGATGGTTCGCCAGCTCAGCTTGCACAGTCCAAGCTGAATGACCTTCAGGTTAAATTCCTGCCCAAAGCCATTATGGCCAGTCCGGCAGAGTTCGAAGGCGTATGGCAGGATTATGTGGACAAAATCCACAAGCTGGACATCAAGGCCTACGAAGACCGGATGAATGAAGGCATCCAGCAGCGTATCGAAAAATGGAGCGTCAAGTAAGCGGCACTAAGGCTTGAAACGGAGCGGGAAATGAACTTTCCCGCTCTTCCTAAATAGGAGTGGAGAGAACGATTACACAGGAGGGAATACTACATGTCTGATGCCGTACTGGACAAACAGGTCAAGAAACAGAAGACCCGTAGAAGCAAAGTCGATCCGGAAATCGGTGTGAGCCTCAGCTGGAAGACACTAAAGATACAGAAACAGCTTATTTTCATGTCTGTGCCGATTGCCATCTATCTAATTATTTTTAACTATGTTCCCGTTTGGGGCTGGATTATGGCCTTTCAGAATTACCGCCCGGCGCTGTCCTTCGGCCAGCAGGAGTGGGTAGGCTTTCAGCAGTTCAAATTCTTATTCTCCGATGAGACCTTCATGCTGGTGCTGCGCAACACGGTTGCCATGAGCTTCATCAATCTGGTCCTCGGCACGGTAACGGCGATCGGCCTGGCTTTGCTGTTGAATGAGATCAGAGCCAAGTTCTTCAAGCGTATCGTCCAGTCAATTTCATATTTGCCGCACTTTCTATCCTGGGTTATCGCAGCGGGTATTGTCGCTACCTCCCTGTCCATTGATGACGGGATTGTCAATGTCATTCTAATGAAGCTTCACCTGATTAAAGAACCGATTATGTGGCTCAGTGAAGGCAAGTATTTCTGGGGTATTGTCGGGGCTTCCAACGTGTGGAAAGAAGTCGGCTGGGGCACAATTATCTATCTGGCCGCGATTACCTCCATTGACCCTTCCCTGTATGAGGCAGCATCCATCGACGGCGCTACGCGTCTGCAAAAAATGCGTTTTGTCACTCTTCCGGGAATTAAAGCAACCTTTGTTATTCTGCTGATTATGAATATTGGACATATTCTGGATGCCGGCTTTGAGCTTCAGTACTTGCTCGGCAACGGTCTTACTATAGACTATTCGCAGACCATAGATATCTTCGTCATTAAGTACGGGATCTCTATGGGGAACTATTCTCTGGCTACGGCAGCAGGGATCTTCAAGACCATCGTCAGTGTTGTTCTCGTATTCATGGCCAACTATACTGCCAAACGTCTCGGCGAAGAGCGATTAATCTAAAGGAGGAAGCCCTTATGAAAGCTGTAGCAAAAGGATCAAGCCGCTTAGAGCCGGTTGTGTTTCATACACTGAACTCGCTGTTCATGCTCTTTGTGGTTGCTGTAACCCTATATCCATTCCTCCACACGATGGCTGTTTCGTTCAACGACGGCAGTGACACGCTGGCCGGTGGAATCTATCTCTGGCCCCGTTCGTGGACGCTGGAGAACTACAAGGCGGTCTTTGTTTCAGGGACGATCTACCATGCCGCATTTATCTCGGTATCCCGCACGGTAATCTCAACGCTGCTCGGTGTTTTTCTCACCACTATGCTGGCTTATTCATTGGCGCAGCCACAATATATTTTCCGCAAAAAAATCGGCCTGCTGTTCATCCTGACCATGTATTTCAATGCCGGCCTGATTCCGAACTACTTCCTGATCAAGAATATGGGCCTGCTTCATAGCTTCATGGTCTATATCCTTCCGAGTCTGGTCAGCGCATTCAACCTGATCATTATGCGGACCTATATCCGCGGTCTTCCATTCAGTCTAACTGAATCGGCGAAGATCGACGGGGCGGGGGATTTCCGGATTTTCTGGAAAATCATCTTCCCGCTGTGTACCCCTGTACTGGCAACAGTTGCATTATTCATTGCAGTAGGCTCATGGAATGCCTGGTTCGATACCTTCCTCTATGCTTCCTCGGATATTAAACTAAGCACACTGCAATATGAAATGATGAAGCTGCTGGGTTCCACGATGAGCACGAACAACGATCCTTCCATGCTTGCGGGAGGCCAGAATAATCAGGTGCAGGCTTTGGTTACACCGGCTTCCATCCGTTCCGCGATTACGATCGTTACGGCTGTCCCGATTTTGTTCGTCTACCCTTTCTTACAGAAGTATTTCGTGGTAGGGTTAAACCTGGGAAGTGTGAAAGAATAATTGTCAGTTAGAATTATATAAGAAAAATATGGATAATATAACCGTTTCGGGTGAAGCCGAAGCGGTTTCTCCTGTTCAATACTGGTGAGCCTTGCAGAACTCCAATACTTAAATAAAGAGGGTGATCCAATGCTTAAGGTACTGTTTGCCGACGATGAGCCGCTTATGCTGGAAGGGCTGCGATTCCTGGTAGACTGGGAGATATTAAACTTTGAAGTATGCGGTGAGGCTCTGGATGGGGAGGACGCGCTGGAGCTGATTCACAGTACCCGTCCTGATCTGGTGATAACCGATGTGCGTATGCCGGTCATCGACGGCCTTGAACTGATAAAGAGAGCTTCTGAGAGCGTTTTCCGGCCCAAGTTTATTATCTTCAGCGGCTATGCCGACTTTGAGTATGCCAAGCGGGCGCTTAAGTACGGGGTATCCAACTATTTGACCAAACCCCTGGATGAGAAGGAGCTGACGGAGGCGCTGCAGAGGGTAACCGACCAAATCCATCAGGAGCGGAAGGTGTCCTCACGGCGTGAAGCTCTTTCGGCTCTGATGCAGGCGGATACGGTATCCCGGCTCCTGATGAGGGAGAACACAGAAGAGGAGCTGCAGAAGGGGCTGAATAGCCTTGGAATCCCCCCCGCCTCGCGGATATGCTGTATACTGGTCCATGGAACAGCGCCGGACAGCGTTCACTTGCGTGAGCAGGTCTCTTCCATGGGCGGCAAGGAGCCGCTTCGCAGCCTGAGCGTCTATCCGTTCACCGCAGGAAGCGGAAAGCATGGATATTTGCTGGTCTCCCCGCAGGAAGGGCCGGAGCTTGACCCGGCTATGCTCACAAGCTGGATGGATGAAATAAGACCTTTGTACAGCACACCGGTCTGTTTCACAGCAAGCCTTCAGCCTCACGGACCGGAGGCTCTGAATTCGGCTTATCAAGAGGCGCTGGCTGCTGATCTCTGCAGGCCGGATGCCCCGGAGAGTGAAGCCGCCGGCTCCTTTGAGAAGCAGGATAAGACTCAGATGGCGATGCTTCCGGCAGAGCTGAGAAGATCGCTGCTGCAAGCCGTCACTGAAGGGAAGCTTGAGCACCTGAGCGGGCAACTCCGCGTTGTGTTCAATATATTCTCGGCGGAGGTGGCTTCAAGCTCATGGATCGACGCTTTTCTGGCCAATATCAAAGCAGAGCTGCTTCGTGAAATTACCGCCAAAGGGGGAGATTATGCGCAGTGGGTGAAAAAATGGTTCCCGTCCCGGTATACAGCCAGCTGTCTGCCCCTGCTGGAACGGCAGACGGAGGAGGAGCTGTGCGAAGCCGCTGAGTGGTTCGCTGCGGCTGCGGACGGCAGGCAGGAGGACCAGATCGTGTCCGCTGCGATAGAATATGTCCGCGGACATTACCAGGAGAAGCTGAAGCTGCAGGATATTGCGAAAATTCTGCATGTGAATTCCGCTTACCTGGGACAACGGTTCAGGAAGCATTGTGGCAGCTCTTTTAACGACTATCTCCATGAATACCGTATTGAAGAAGCCAAGAAGCTGCTGCGCCGGACCGATATGTGCATTTCCGATATCTCATGCCGGGTGGGCTATTCAGACGCTGATGTGTTCGCTGCCAAGTTCAAGACGCTTAACGGCGTTACGCCTACCACATACAAGAAGAGCTAAATCAAGGGGGAGGAGGGGACTTGCATGAAGCATAAACGGAAGCCGTCTGCCTTCATCAATGATATTCCGCTCAAATACAAGTTTTTGTTTATCTACTTACTGTGTGTTCTCGTCCCCATACTCAGCATCAACGCCCTTTTTTATGTACAGATCAGCCGCAACGTGGAAGTACGGGAGAGGGAGAATCTGGGGATTTCGGTAGACCGGGTGGTCTATGATCTGATGCAGATCGTGAATGAATGTGTGGCGATCAGCAATACGGTGGCTGCAGACCGGCCCTATATGGAAATGATGGATTATGCCTACCCGGATAATGAGGCTTATTATGATGCCTATAACGATTTTCTCAAGGACAAGCTACGGCAGTACAGCAATCTCCACTCCTATATTTACTGGATGGGCATATATACCTCCAATCCGACGATCCAGAATGGCAGCAGCTATTTCATTCTGTCAGACAAGGATAAGCAGAGTGAATGGTACCGAAAAATATCAAGCAGCACAGACAAGGTGCTTCTAACCTCCTATCAGGGGACCAACCCGCTTAATCCGCCCCAGCAGGAGGTGTTTGTCAGCCTGATCCGCAAGCTGGATAACTTTACGGGCCAGCCCTACAATAAGTATTTGCGGATTGATCTGCGGCTGAACAATGTGCAGGAGCTGTTCCAGAAGGAGCGTGATTACCTGAATTTCAAGCTGATGGATGAGAAGAACCGGATCGTGCTTGCATCGGGCCAATCCTTCTACTCGCTGGATGCCAATGCTCTGCTGAATGTGGACACGAGCCTGGATCAGCCTTCAGAGCAGATTGACCGTACGCTCAGCAGTGCAGCCTACACAAAGGGCTGGCGGCTGGTCGGAACTCCGGAGGGCCGGAAGGTGAATCATGAAATGGTCCATGCGCTAAGGGTCTCACTGATTCTTGCTCTATTAACTATAATCCTCCCTACCCTGCTCATGATTGTGATTATAAGGTCCTATAATCTGCGGGTCAGATTGCTCTACAAGCATATGAAGCTGGTCAAATATGAACAGTTCGAGAGCATTGATATGTATGAGGGGAAGGATGAAATCGGCGGACTGATCCGCAGCTTCAATCTGATGACCGGGAAAATCCGCAATCTGATCAATGATGTCTATAAGCTGGAGATTCAGAAGAAGGACCTGGAGCTTGAACGGGTACGGGCAGAGCTCAAATATCTGGAAAGCCAGGTGGACCCTCATTTCCTCTTCAATACGCTGAATGCCATATTGGTCATTTGCAAGAAATATAAGTATGAACAAGTCACGGATGTCATCCGCAATCTGGCTCTGATTATGCGCAGGCTGCTAAGCTGGAAGGATGACCTTATTACCGTAGAGGAAGAAGTCTCTTTTATCGAAATGTATCTGCAGATTGAGAAGTTCCGCTTTCAGAACCGGTTCTCTTATGTAATTGATATTGAGCCTGAGGTGCTGAAATGCCGGATTCCCAAGATGAGCATACAGGCATTGGTGGAGAATTCCTGCAAGCATGGCCTGCAGTCGGTCAAATGGGCCAGGAAAATCCACGTGTCCGCTGCGAGGGATGACGCAGGTCTGCTGATCGTAGTGACGGACAATGGCAAGGGAATCGAGAAGGAGAAGCTGGAATGGATCAAGTCCCATCTGGAAACGGAGCAGGATTCCGGACAAAATGTCGGGCTTCGCAATGTGTATAAACGCTTGATGTTGTACTATAACGGCAGAGCCAAGTTCAGCATTGAGAGCACCGAATATGAACAGACGGTCATTACCATCCGGATTCCCGAGGACTTGAGCCTGGATCTGATAGTGGAGGGATCTCATGTATAAAGTGGTACTCGCGGATGATGAAACCATCGCATTAGAGGGTTTACGGACGCAGACGGATTGGGAAGAGCTGGGCTTTGAAATCTGCGGGGCCTGCGAGAATGGGGAGGAAGCGTTGGCTGCGATTGTACAAAACTCGCCCGATCTAGTGATTACCGATATCCGTATGCCCGGGATCGACGGGCTGGAGCTGATAGGGCGCGTGTGCAGCCTTCAGATGGAGCAGCCGATCTTCATCGTGCTTAGCGGCTACGGCGAATTTGAATATGCTAGAACTGCCATTCGTTATGGGGTAAGACACTATCTGCTGAAGCCGGTCGTTGAGGCCGAATGGGATAAGGTGCTTACAGACATTACGGATGAGCTGGAGCTGCGTGTTAAGCAGAGGATGCAGCAGAGTATGCTGGCGAGCCGGCTGCTGCCACTGGCGATTGCGCGCATGCTTGAGGGTCACTGGGCCGAGCCTGAAGAGGAGGCGGCGGAGCAGATGGACCGTCTGGATGAGACCGTCACGGGCTGGACGTATCTGCATGTGGAGGGACATAGCAGCAATATCTCAGAGCTGTGCCGGGAGCTCGCCGGACCAGCAGGTGCCCTGTTCATTGACCTGCCAGGCGATCAAGCCGGGCTCGTTGTGGAGAGCGCGGAAGCGGCGGCAGGGCTGTCGGAGCAGCTATGTGCCGGGCTGACCCTCAGCGGTGTGAAGGGCTCCGTAAGCATCGGGCCAAGTGTGCGGTCACTGCGCGAGCTGCCTGTCTCCTACAGGGAAGCGGCAGGGGCTGCGGCCCGCCACTACTTCTATTCGGGCGGGAGCAGTCCGGTGGATTCGGCTATTGAAGGCGAGGGCCAGGTGAACTACAATCTCCCTGCCACGGAGTTGATTGAGGAAATGATAAGCGCTGTGGAAAGGCTGCAGGAGAAGAAGGTTCTGGAGAAGCTGAACGAGATGTTTGGCGTGTTCAAGGAGAACCGGACAGATCCGGGAGTCGTTCAGATGACGAGCATGGATATCATGCTGAGAAGCATGGAATTGCTGAAGGAATTCGGCGGAGTGGATGATCAGTGGAGCGGCACGCTTGATTGTTTCAGAACTGAGCCCAAATCGCTGGAAGCCCTGCAAGCCACCCTTCAGAACGTACTGGAAACGTGTATGAATTCTATCCGGCAGCACAAGGAACGCAACTCCGAGCATCCGCTTATCCGCGTAGAATGCTTCTTGAGGGATCATTATTCCAGGCATTTGACTGTCAAAGAGGTTGCCGAGCATTTCTATATCAATCCGGTGTACCTGGGTCAGGCCTTCATCAAAAAGCATGGGATCAGCATTCTGGAGTACATTCACAATCTGCGTATAGAAGCAGCCAAGAAGCGGCTGATCGAAACTCACGACACCGTCAGAAGCATTGTGGAGAGTGTGGGGTATGTGCACTATCATCATTTCCTGAGAGAGTTCGAGAAGCGGACGGCACTCAAGCCGGTAGCATTCCGGGAACAGGCCCAATCTGAACAAGGCTAGGGCATCCATTTATTTATTAGGGTCCAAGTCTTTACTATGGTGATGGTAAACGCATTCAAATCCGTTATGATAGAGATAGCTGTCCTAAAATTGTGATTCACAGGAGGTTAGAAAAGATGAAGCAAGCCAGCAGCGAAATTCCTGCATTACATGAAATGTTCCGGGATGCCTTCAAGATAGGGGCTGCCGTCAGTACTGGCATTATATCTGCTCAGGGTTCTTTCATTGCCAAGCATTACAACAGTATTACTGCCGAGAATGAAATGAAGCCGGTAGAGCTTCAGCCGGAGGAAGGGAGCTATACCTTCGATGCTGCGGACCGTATCTTTGAATTCGCAGAGGCACATGGAATCGGCGTCCGGGGACATACGCTTCTATGGCATAATCAGACAGGGGACTGGATGTTCCGGAATGCAGAGGGCGGCCCTTGCAGCAGAGAGGAATTACTGACCCGCCTGCAGACTCACATCAACACGGTTGTGGGGCGTTACCGGGGACGGGCCTACGCCTGGGATGTGGTTAATGAAGCTATTGAGGATAAATCCGATCAATATCTGCGGGAGACCCGCTGGCTGGAGATGATCGGCGAGGATTATCTCCGCCATGCTTTTGAGATGGCACATCAGGCGGACCCTGACGCTCTTCTGTTCTACAACGACTATAATGAGACCGATCCTGTCAAAAGCGTCAAAATCCACAAGCTGGTCCGCAGCCTGCTCGATCAGAATACGCCGATCCATGGCATAGGTATGCAGGGGCATTGGAATATCTATGGCCCGTCCATTGAAGAAATCCGCAGCGCCCTGGAGCTGTACGTCTCTCTGGGACTCAAAATTCAGATCACGGAGCTAGATATCTCGATGTTCCGTCATGACGATAAACGCACGGACTTGAAAGCGCCAACAGAAGAGATGCTGAGGCTCCAGGAGGAGCGATATGCGGAGATCTTCGCCCTCCTGCTGGAATACAAAGATTCCATTGATTCGGTGACCTTCTGGGGCGTGGCCGATGATTATACCTGGCTGGACGGCTTCCCGGTCCGCGGACGCAAGAACTGGCCGTTCCTGTTCGACGAGCAGAAGCAGCCCAAGGCTTCATTCACACGGCTGGCCGGTCTGACGGCTTCGCAATCTTAATCAATAATGGAGGGAATTAAATGACAACTCAGCTGAATCAGGCTACCGGAAAGGTACCGCCTAACGGTAATCCGCTTGTAGCACACAGATACGGAGCTGACCCTTACGCCCTGGTATTCGGGGACAGAGTCTATCTGTACATGACCAACGACGCGCTGGAATATGATGAGAGCGGCGTGGTGAAAGAGAACTCTTACAGCAGTATCAATACCATTACCGTTATCTCTTCCGCCGACCTGGTCAACTGGACCGATCATGGCGCGATTGCCGTGGCCGGACCGGAAGGCGCAGCGAAGTGGGCTACCCAGTCCTGGGCACCGGCAGCGGTTCATAAGGTGATTGGCGGTAAGGACAAGTTCTTCCTGTACTTCGCCAATAATGCCAGCGGAATTGGGGTTCTGTCGAGTGACAGTCCGGTGGGGCCATGGGTTGACCCTATCGGGGAAGCGCTGATTCTGCGTTCCACGCCCGGGGTTGAAGATGTGACCTGGCTGTTCGACCCGGCCGTTCTGGTCGATGACGACGGCAAGGGCTACATTTACTTCGGAGGCGGTGTCCCGGAAGGGCAGTTCGCAGAGCCGGGCACAGCCCGGGTGATGAGACTGGGTGAGGATATGACCAGCGTAGTGGGTACTGCCGAAGTGATTCCGGCCCCGTTCATGTTCGAGGATGCCGGGATTCATAAGCGGAACGGTGTCTACTACTATACTTACTGCTCGAACTTCTATGACGGTGAACGGCCGGAGGGCAGCCCTCCTGCGGGAGAGATCGCCTATATGACGAGTGACAGTCCCATGGGTCCCTGGACTTATCAGCGGACGATCCTGAAGAATCCGGGACATTTCTTCGGAGTTTCCGGGAACAACCACCATGCGGTATTTGAATTTCATGACAGCTGGTATATTGCTTATCACGCTCAGACCTTGTCCAAGGCCCAAGGGATTGCGAACGGCTACCGCTCCACGCATCTTAACCGCCTGACTCATACTGAGGACGGTTCCATTCAGGAGATTCAAGCTGACTATGAGGGCGTGCAGCAGCTTGGCACACTGAATCCGTATGAACGCATTCCGGCGGCAACGTTGGGCTGGAGCGCAGGGGTGAAGACAGCATTCCTCACTGCGGGAGGAGAGCAGGTTGTAACGGATATTGAGAATGGCGGCTGGATCGGATTATCCGGAGTGGACTTCGGGAGCCGGGGAGCAGAGACGTTCCTGGCTTCGGTTCTGGGTCTTGAAGCCGGTGGTGTACTGGAGCTGCATCTCGATGAACCGGCAGGCCCGCTTGCCGGCAAACTGTCCGTGCCTGCAGCGAACGGGGCAGAATGGACGGAGCTGAAGACGGAGGTTCATGGAGCTGTAGGAGTGCATTCACTCTATCTGGTATTCACGGGCGCGAGCGGCAAGGGCTTGTTCAAGCTGGCAGCTTGGCAATTCACGGCAGAAGCATAACTAACCTCAAGGGGGCTAATACATTGAATATCGCCACCATCACCAATCCTGTACTGTGGGCAGATGTCCCGGATGTGGATGTCATCCGGGTCGGCCCTGTGTTCTATATGGTCAGCACCAGTATGCACTCCATGCCGGGCTGTCCGATTATGAAGTCGGAGAATCTGTACGACTGGGAAATCGTGAATTATGTCTATGACACCTTCGAGGATCACGAGGCCCACCGGCTGGAAGACGGCCAAGGAATATATGGCAGCGGTTCTTGGGCGGCCTCCCTCCGTTATAAGGACGGGGTATACTATGTATGCTTCTCCTCCAATGATATGGACCAGTTCTATATCTACCGGACGGAAGACATCGAGCAGGGACCTTGGGAGCGTTCGGTCATTCCAGGACTCCATCATGACCCGGCTCTGCTGCTGGACGAAGATAACCGCAATTATGTGATCTATGGCAACGGGGACATCCGGATCAAGGAGCTGACAGCGGATCTGACGGCTGTGAAGCCCAGCGGAACGGATCTGCTGCTGCTGGAAGGCGAACGGGAAGACATCGGCCTGCGGATTGAAGGCTGTCATGCGCATAAGCGGAACGGCTATTATTATCTGTTCTTCATTGAATGGCCGAGAACCGGCAATCAGCGCAGACGCCAGCTATGCTACCGTTCCCGGGAGCTGCTGGGTCCTTACGAGTGGAGGGTTGTTCTGGATGATGATCTGGGCTACCAGAATAACGGTGTCGCGCAAGGCGGCATTATTGATACACCGGACGGAGACTGGTACGCAGTGCTGTTCCAGGATCATGGGGCTGTCGGGCGGATTCCCTGTGTCCTCCCTGTAAGCTGGGAGCAGGATTGGCCGGTGATCGGGGAGAATGGTGAAGCGCCTAAAGTGTTCCAGACGAAGCTACCTGCGGGTGAGCCGAAACCGCTGGTGATCAGCGATGAGTTCGAATACAGCAGCGACCGGCTGGCGCTGAACTGGCAGTGGAACCATAATCCTGACAACGGGCTATGGTCGCTCACCGAGCGGCCGGGTTATCTGCGGCTGCGCACCGGACGCACAGCAGACAGCATCCTGCGGGCGCGCAATACGCTGACCCAGCGGACGGAGGGTCCGGCATGCAGTGCGGAGACCCTGATTGACCTCTCAGGCATGCAGACCGGCGACAGGGCAGGGTTGGTTGCCCTGCAGAACGGGTACGGGACGGTCGAGGCTGCCGCCTTGGAGCAGGGCGGCTTCAGCGTGAGCATGTGCGTTAACAGCGGTGAGGGCTTCCCGCAGACGGTGGAGAGTATTCCATTCACCGGCAACAGGATATATCTCAGAATCGATTTTAATTTCAAAGATAGCGTGGACCAGGCCCATTTCTTCTATTCGGCGGACGGGGCGGTCTGGAAGGCTATTGGCGGGACGCTTCATATGAAATATACGCTGGATCATTTCATGGGCTACCGGATGGGCTTGTTCAATTATGCAACCGGGTCATCCGGCGGTTATGCCGATTTCGATTATTTCCGTTATCGCAGGCAGGGCTAAGTCCGGGTCTTGAACCGGGTAGCATAAACGCTTGGAGTCATGGAAGTGTTCTGTTTGAATATTCGTCCGAAATACGTCAGGTTGGAGAATCCGACCCGGAAGGCCACCTCCTGAACCGGATACTGGTGAAGCTGAAGCAGCCGGCAGGCTTCGTATACCCGCAGCATGTTCACATATTCAATCAAGGTTTTTCCAGTGTTTTTCTTGAACAGGTGACAGAAATAGTTGGGGGTCACGCAGCAGATCCGGGCGGCTTCCTCCACAGTCAGTGGTTCATGGAAATGGTTGCTAAGATGAATCAGCAAAGGCTGAATGCCTGTCTCCTGACGGTCTTTTTTGGAAGGCGGTGCTTTGAATTCTGCCAAGGGATAAGCAAGACCCAGGGAAGAGAACAAGCCGCCTTTGATACATAATTCATAACCCGGGCTTTTGTTCTGATAGCTGTACACGATCTGTTCAATACATGCTCTTATCCGCCGGGTAACCGGCTGATCCGAACTATAAAAGGCGGGCAGCCGGATCTCGCCGGAGAGCAGTGGCCGGATGTGCTGAAGCTCGGTAAGATCTCTCATCCCGTTCAGCAGAGCTTCGTTATAGACGACTGCATACAGCTCGCTGCCCTCTTCTGTAGGATAGGCCGCGTGGATCTGGGGCCGGCCGACAAAGGCCAGCTCCCCTTCCACAAGTTCTCTGGAACTAGGACCGACCTGCACCCGGAAGCTGCCCTTGGTAATTAGAATCCATTCGAGATGGTCGTGCCAATGAGGCGGAATGATGCTGCGGTCCGGAAAGCAGATATGAAACACATTGATGGGAAACAGGCCCTCGGGAATCTCCGTGTGCTCTTTTTTCCATGGATAAGGCTTGTCCTCGAAAGCTACACTCATCTTAATCCCTCCACAAAAACGTAATATCGTATGATAGATGCGTACTTTTATGTATAGTATCGCGGCTTCGCACTCTTTATAATGTGGTTGCAACCTTATTATAGAACTGTTGGAGGGATCACGCTATGTTTCGTGAAGAGAATGGCAGACTGATCAGAGAATATGACCATGAGAGAGTCTGGATAGAGCCTTGGGGAGAGCATTCGCTGCGTATCCGGGCTTCGTATTCAGAGATCACCGATGAACAGTGGGCGCTTCTGCCGGCAGAGCAGACCTCAAGCAAGATAACCATTACCCAAGAACGTTCGACCATCGTGAATGGGAATATCCGGGCGGAGATGACAGGCAAGGGCCAGATCTTCTTCTATAACCAGCATGGCAAGCTGTTGCTTAACGAAACGGAAGATACGTATCAGTTAAAATATGGCGGCAGAGAGCTTGCTGCCGTTCCCGGCAGCAGCGATTTCTCTGTGAAGCTACGGTTGGAAGCCGATCCGTTAGAGAAGCTGTACGGCATGGGGCAATACCAGCATTCCTTCCTGAATCTGAAGGGCTGTTCGCTGGAGCTGACTCACCGCAACAGCCAGATCAGTATTCCGTTTGTGCTGTCAAGCGCCGGTTACGGGTTCCTGTGGCATAATCCGGCCATCGGGCAGGCGCATTTCAGTCTGAATGTTACAGAATGGACCGCCCCGTCGTCCAAACAACTGGATTATTGGATCACTGCTGGGGATACGCCTGCCGAGATCGAAGAGGCGTATGCCAAGGCAACGGGAACCGTTCCGATGATGCCGGATTACGGTATGGGGTTCTGGCAATGCAAGCTCCGCTACCGCACGCAGGAGGAATTGCTGGAGGTGGCCAGAGAGCATAAACGGCGGAACCTGCCGATTGACGTTATCGTCATTGATTTCTTCCACTGGACGAATCAGGGAGACTGGAGATTTGATCCCGAATATTGGCCTGATCCTGAGGCTATGGTGCAGGAGCTTCAGGAGATAGGCATTGAGCTGATGGTCTCGGTATGGCCGACAGTGCAGACCGAGAGCGAGAATTATCAGGAGATGCTGGAGAAAGGGTATTTGCTCCGTTCGGACCGTGGGGTGCGGACACAATTTCAGTTTTTGGGCCAAAATGCTATCTTTGATGCGACCAACCCTGAAGCCCGCCAGTTCCTGTGGGGGCTGATCAAGCAGAATTATTATGATAAAGGGATCAAGGTATTCTGGCTGGATGAGGCGGAGCCGGAGCTGACCGTCTATGACCATGATATTTACCGTTATCATATCGGCTCCAGCAAGCAGATCGGAAATCTCTATCCGGTGAAATACAGCCAGACCTTCTATGACGGAATGGCCGCTGAGGGACAGGAGAATATCATCAATCTGGTGCGTACCGCCTGGGCAGGCAGCCAGCGCTACGGAGCGCTAGTATGGTCTGGAGATATCCACTCCAGCTTCAAGGTTCTGGCGATTCAGGTGAGGGCCGGTCTGAATATGGCCGTGGCCGGAATTCCCTGGTGGACCACGGACATCGGCGGCTTCCACGGCGGCAATCCGGCAGACGCTTCGTTCCGCGAGCTGATGGTGCGCTGGTTCCAGTATGGCGCGTTCTCTCCGGTCTTCCGGTTGCATGGAGACCGCCAGCCTTTTGTTCCGCCAACCGGTACGCGTGGCGGTGGCGTGTGCGGAAGCGGCTCGGATAATGAAGTGTGGAGCTACGGGGAAGAGGCCTATGCCATCTTCAAGGAATTCATGCAGATGAGAGAGCGGCTGAAGCCTTATATCCGTGGGCTCATGGAAGCTGCCCATGAGAAGGGTACACCTCCGATGCGTCCATTGTTCTATGATTTCCCTCAGGACCCGGCAGCCTGGGATGTCGAAGACCAATATATGTTCGGTCCTGATCTGCTGGTCGCCCCGGTGCTGAGTGAGGGTGAAAGAGCACGTAAGGTGTATCTGCCATCGGGATCACAGTGGACCCATGTCTATTCCGGCAATACGTTTGCCGGGGGACAGGCCATCATGACAGACGCCCCGCTGGAGCAGATTCCGCTGTTTATCCGTGATGATGCAGCGCTGCCGATTCTGGGTGCGGCTGAAGAATAAGGGAATTGGGTCAGGTCAAACAGAGCAGCGATTCTCCTGATTGGAGGAATCGTTGCTCTGTTTTTTGGTCATATGCGGCTTGTTCCAGTTGACTTGTACTTAAATGGATTATAGCGGCTAAAGTGAGGCAGGGAACGGCCTTGGTAGGAGTGGCTGCGCCTGTGGCCGTGGCCCGAGCCCGAGCCCAAGCTAGTTGGATATTCTCCACTTGCTAAGGAGCGGAGGAGCCTGTGCCGGATAGCAGATGGATAAACAGCACTTAATTTGCTATAAATCTGTCGGAGTTGAGAAATGCTTGAAATTAAATGACGTTTATCCAATTAATTCCTCCAAATGCTGCGTAACATCCAAATTAAGATACGTTTATCCAATTAATGATGCTGAATGGATGCTCCCCGTGGATAGCTTGACAGCTAATGTATTCCGATGCCCCCTGTGATCGACAGCTAATGTATGCGGGAACGGTAATCTAACCTAATCTAAGTAAGGATGGATTCGCCTACAGTTGGAGTAAGGATGGATTCGCGTACAGTTGGAGTCTGTCCTCACACCCCCACCATCTAAGGCTCAATGTAGTTCACCTCCCAGTAAGGCTCAACCAGTTCACCTCCCAGGGAGCAACCTATTTACTTCCCAAGGAGCAACCTATTCCTCATCCCTGGGAAGCGGTTGTTTGGCAGCCAGCTTCTCGCGGTAGGCCCGGGGGGAGAATCCGGTAAGCTGCCGGAACTGGCGGCAGAAGTGCTCAACATTCGCATAGCCGCAGAGTGAGGCGATCTCCGCAATTTTGTGCTGGCCATAGCCGAGCCTCTCCTTGGCCAGCCGAATCCGGCAGTGAATGACATCCTCCATGCAGGAGATCCCGAAGGTGGATTTGTAGATGGTCTGCAGGTAGCCGGTGCTGATGTGCAGATGCGCGGCCATAGAGGACACGGTCCAGGGGTGGCCGGGGTTGCTGTACAGCGTCTTACGCAGATCCAGAAGGTTATAGTATTGCGGAGTCAGCTTGTCCTGGGACGCCTCGGACAGCTTATTGAACAAGAGCCGGAACAGGTAGTCAATGGATAGCTCCCGGTAATCGTTCTGGAAGGAGTTCTCCAGCGTCAGCAGCTGAAACAGCTGATGGCAATAGCCGGGGTCCGGCAACGAGAATGGAGTACCGACCGGTAAGACGGTCTCTGTAATATAAGATTCATCCGCATCAAAGCGGACCCAGTCATTCACATACTTCCGCGAGCAGGCGCGGTAATAGATGTTGTGCTTAGGCGGGTACAGGACAGCAGAGTGAGCGGGATACTCCTGCAGTACTCCATTCACTTCAAACAGCGCCGGAGTTTGTGTCAGGACAAGAAGCCAGGCATCCAGCCCTTCCGGTATGCTGTACACGAAATCGTGCTGATGCGCAGCGTCATATTCAACGTAATGTATTGAGGGCATTGGCTTCTCCTTTCTTCGGATAGATCAATTAATGGTCAGTAAATATCATTGTTAGAATTCCGGTGAATCTCTATAATTCATAGTGTATATTATGGGTGAAACTGAATTATGACAGTGGTGATTATATTAATGTTTATTAGAAATTATCAATTTGAAGGAAGGTTATTGATTAATGATACCACAACCAAACGAAGATCGGAAACAGATCCTTTGCTATACAAGGCTGCCGCAGGAGGATATAGTGTACGCTGCGAGACTTGCCCACAGCATGCATCTGGCTTATAGCGCGAACGGGGTTCAGTTTCAGGAACTGAATCATAACTCGGGTGTTCTGTTCGCCAAGGCGACAGAGAATGAAGACGGGACACTTCGGGCCAAGAGCCTGAAGAATCCGTACCTCTTCCATTTAGCCGACGGGAAATACGGCGTAATTGCCGTGCGTACGGAGGCAGACGGCGAAGCCGACGAACAGAGCAAGGGGAAGGTGCTGTTGTTCTCCTCCGCCGATCTGCTGCAATACAGCGAGGTCGGACTGCTGGAGCTTAAGGCCGATACTTTTGTAAGCGATGTCTCCTGCACATATGATCCGGACCGGAACGGTTACCTGATCAGTTGGATAGATGAGCAGGGTAAGGGCTATGAGAATTTCATCGCTGACCTCATGAGCCTTCAGAATGTCTCGGCACCGCAGGAAGCAGAGCCGTTCACTCTGGATACCGTGGTTGCTGATATCGAAGGGATGCTGCCGCGCAATGTGATCTCCGTCTCCGCAGAGATCGAGCGCAGACTCTACTGCAAGCTTACGGTTCCAGAGAATATTGCTGTCGTGGTACCGGACCGTGTGAGTGCGGCTTCGGTTGAGGAAGTGAAGGGTGTCCGGGCAACGGCTCTATACAGCGATGGTACACAGGCGTCCAAAAAAGTGAATTGGAATACGGACGCCATCGACTGGAGCCAGGCAGGAACCTACAGAATTTCCGGGGAGATTCATCAGGAGCATTATTCATTTCCAATCGCACTTGACCGTGCGGACCCGTGCATTGCACAATGGAAGGGGAAATATTATTTCATTGCCACCAATGATGCGGATCAGAATCATACACTGTATATGAGGGAAGCGGATACGATCCCCGGACTGGTAACGGCTGAAGAAGCGCTGATTCTCGATTCATCCACCTATGAACAGATCCGCGGTCTGCTATGGGCACCGGAATTCCATGTCATTGAAGATGAGCTGTATATTTTTCATGCGGCAACCTCTGGTGAATTCTTCTATGAAGAGTCGCATGTGATGAAGCTGCGGTCAGGCGGTCATCCGATGAATGCGGCGGACTGGTCGATGCCGGAGCGTGTGGTGAAGAAGGACGGCACGTATTTGTGCGAAGCGGGCAAGACGATTTCTCTGGATATGACGGTCATCCGCTGGAACGGGAAACTCTATGCGGCATGGTCAGAGCGCCAGTTCGTGCCTGTAGATCTGGGAGCCTGGGTCTATATTGCAACCATTGATCCGCAGGAGCCATGGAAGCTGACCAGTGATCCGGTGCTGCTGACCCGGCCCGATTATGGCTGGGCCAACAATCATACCTTCGTGGATGAAGGTCCGTTTGCCCTCTATGCGGATGACAAGCTCTACTTGACCTTTGCCAGCGCAGCGGTGGATGCCACCTATGTAGTCGGTCTGCTGACTGCAGATAAGGGGGCGGATCTGCTGGATATAGAGAGCTGGACCAAAGGCAATTATCCGCTGCTGACCTCCAGAAGTGTGCCGGGAGAATACGGGCCGGGCCATAATTCCTACGTGACGGACGAGGACGGGGTCATCTGGAATGCCTATCATGCCAGACCGGGAATAGACGGACCGCGAAGCTCCGGCCTGCGCCGGGTGCATTTTGACATTGACGGTGCTCCGGTTCTGGATCTCACAGAGGATAAGGACCTGAAGCCTGAACTGAAGCAGGTATCAATGGAAGTAATCGTAGGCTAGACTGTAGGTCTGGCTAACCGCATAAGCGTCTCCCTACAATCCAGGAACCCTTGACCCTTCACACAGGCCGGGGGTTCTTTTGTTTCGGAGTTGCCGGCAATCGACTTTAATGGAGGAGTGAATACGGAATGTACGGGATTATCATTGTTGACGATGAGCTGTTTGTCCGCAAGGGGTTGATCGAGATGATTGACTGGGAGGATAGCGGTTTCCAGATTATTGATGAGGCGGATAACGGGGAGGATGCGCTGGAGCTAATCCGCGCCAGACGGCCGCATCTGGTGATCACAGATATCCGCATGCCGATCCTGGACGGCATTGGGCTGATTGAGGCTGTGACGCAGGAGCAGCTCGGGACCGAATTTATTATTATCAGCGGGTATAATGATTTCCGCTATGCCCAGCAGGCTGTAAGGTACGGTGTACTCGATTATGTGCTGAAGCCGATTAACGAGCATGAGATTGTGAAAGCGCTTCATAAGTTCCGCGATGAATTCTCGGCTCAGCAGCAGGTCCAGGACCGGCTTCATCTTCATGAAGGGGAGCAGCGGATAGAAGCCCTGATCCGGGGGGAGCCCATGGACCAAGCGCTGGAGGCTTGGGAGCGGCAGTGGACAGAGGCGGGAGCGAGCCAGTTCACCTACGTCCTGCTGGAGGTCAACAATGTGTTTCCCTGGAGTGACAAGCCTGTGCCAGTGAAGGCGGAGCTGAAGGAAGCGATCCGGCAAGCGGTGCAGCATTTCACTTCAGAGGTTCCTATAGTGTATGAGCACCGACGGTCCTTCGGCTTCATTGTGCCTGATCACTATGTAGGGAAGCATGACGGTGAGCTGCGCAGCTTTCTCACGGATTGTCTGGGCCGGATCTACCGGCGGTTTCCATTGCAGTTCCAAGCGTATGCGGGCAGTCCGGTGAGCTCGCTTAAGGAGCTGAAGCAGTCTTATACTTCGGCCAAGGAGACTGTTGCGTACAAATATGTCCGGCCTGCTCAGCCCATTCTGCTGTTCTCGGATATTGCCGGCATCAAGCTGAACTATACCCATGCCAGCCATGAGGTATTCCGGACTTTAATAGAAGCGATTGAGGAGAATAAGACAGGGGAGCTGCTTGACGCTATCGGCAAGCTGTTTGCAGAATTTCAGGAGAAAATGGTCTCCCAGGAAGCGATGAAGGCGGTGGCCATTCAATGCGTCCATAGTGTACTGCACACCATCCGGAGCATGGAGGGCGATGAGAAGCAGCTGGTGAGCCTTGTGCCGATGATGAACTGGCATGATCATAACATTACTTTGCCGGAGCTGCGTTCCTTATTTGAAGCCTTTGCACTGGAAGCGGCAGAGTGGATACAAGGGCTGTACCAGAGCTACGGCAGCAGCGGGATGTACAGAATCAAGTCTTACGTGGATAAAAACTTCCATGAAAATCTGAATCTGAAACATATCGCGAACCAGTTTTATATGAATTCAGCCTATCTCGGCCAAGTGTTCAAAAAACAATATGGCATGTACTTCAATGACTATCTGCTCCAGCTGCGCATCACAGAAGCCAAAAAGCTGCTGCGGCAGACCGACCTGCGAATCTATGAAATTGCCGAGCAGGTAGGCTTCAAGAATGCCGATTATTTCGTAACCCAATTTGAGAAGCTGGAGCAGAGGACGCCTACAGAATATAGAAACCGGATGGGCAACCGTTAATGCCAGGGAGGGGCTTGTATGAAGCTGTTGAATAACATTCGGCTCAGGAACAAAATGTTCCTGGTGTATTTTCTCGGGATTATTGCTCCGATCATTCTGACGAATATCATCTTCTACAACATTATTACCGGAAATGTGAGGGAGCAGAGAATCAAGGACATCGACCTGGCCGTTGAGCAGATCAAAAATGAGTTCCGGCTGATGGTGGATCAGGCAGTGGGTTTATCCTCTTTTTTCTATGCGGATTACAAAACCAATGAGGTACTGAACCGTAATTTCACCCAGACTGAAGACTATGTGGAAGCCTATGATCTCTATTTGCGATCCACGCTGAACAACTATTCCCCGTTCTCCTCCTCGCTGCAGAACAAGACGATCTATGTGGATAATTCCACACTGCTGAATTCAGGGAATATCGGTATTCTGTCTAATGAGGTCCGGGGGACTGACTGGTATAAGCAATGGATGCAGGAAGCCTCCTCACAGCCGATGTTCGTCCGTATTGAGGACTCCGGCGGCCGCTTCCAATCGTTCTCTCTGCTCCGGCGGATGGATTATTTCGCAGACCGGATGGTCAAGGAGAAGCTGGTGAAGCTTGATTTCAAGACGATTGACCTCATCGAGGTGTTTGCCAATCTGAATGTGCAGGGCGATGTGTATCTGCTGAATCCGGAGGGCCAGATTGAATATACGACCAACCGGGCCGTGGATTGGCGGGGGACTGACAGGCAGCAGTATGCCTCGCTGAAGAAGGAGCATAACATTGATTTCGAGAAGGAATACGGCAGTATCAGCTATCTGTCCGGCTGGCGGATTATCGGGACCGTCAACGAGAATGAGATGTTCAAGGCGGCGCTGAAATCCCGCCATTTCATTCTGTGGTCTGCCTGTCTGATGATGATCATCCCCACCGTCATTATTCTGATTATTACCCGCTCGATCAACTTAAGGATTGTCGAGATCTTAAGGCACATGAAGAAGGTCAAGACACAGCAGTTCCAGATGATCATGCACGGGGAGTCCCGCGACGAAATCGGCCAGCTGACCCTGGAATTCAACAGTATGATTATGCAGATTAAGGCCTTGATTAACGATGTATATCTCACGGAAATTCAGAAGAAATCCCTGGAGCTGGAACGGCGGAAGGCGCAGCTTAATGCTCTGCAGAGCCAGATTAACCCCCACTTTCTGTTCAACGCGCTGGAAACGATACGGATGCGCAGCCTGCTCAAGCATGAGAACGAGACGGCCAAAATCATCCAAAGCATGGCGATGATCCTGCGCAGCTCGCTGACCTGGAATAAGGAATGGGTGAGCGTGGAGGAGGAGCTTGGGTTTATTATGTGTTTTCTGGATATCCAGAAATACCGCTTCGAAGATAAGCTGAGCTACCATATCGATGTGCAGCCTGAAGCCTACGCCTGCTTGGTTCCGAAGATGGTGTTCCTCCCCTTTGTGGAGAACGCCAGCATTCATGGTATCGAGCCGCTGAAGAAGGGCGGAGACATTGAGCTCCGCATCCGGGTGGAGCGGGATGAGGTTGTTTTTCAAGTGGAGGACAACGGGATTGGCATGAGCAGCGAACAGGTGGAGACGCTGTACGGATACCTCAATATGGAGGGGATTATCGGCGAACGCATCGGGATACAGAATGTAATCTACCGGGTCACCATGCTGTATGGCGGGCGAGCAGCCTTCCATGTGGACAGCAGGCCGGGTGAAGGGACGCGGATTGAGCTGAGAATTCCAGCAAATCCATAGTTTTCAAAGAAGAAGCCATAATTTTACGGGTAACGTAGAAATGAAAACGCTTTTATACTAAAGAAGCACTAAATTATGAATACAAAAGGGGGAATAAAAGTAATGGGCAAAACCAAGAGAATATGGCTTCTCGCTCTTACTGCAGTCGTCTCATTATCTATGGTGACCGCTTGCTCGGGGACCAATAATGCCAAGAAGAATACGGGAACAACGGAACCGACAAGCGCTGCAACTACAGAGGCCGAACCCAAGCAGGATAAAGTAACGTTCAAAATCTTCAACGGGGTGGCCGGCTCGAAGGATGGAAATACCAACGAAACGACCATCGGTAAGCTGCTGGAGGAACAGACCGGTGTGAATTTCAAGCTGGAGTTCGTAGTGGGGGATCTCAATACCAAGATTGGAACCATGATTGCTGCCAACGATTACCCGGATGTGCTGATCCCGGATGCCGCTATAGAGGAAGTACTGAATGCAGGCGCGTTTATCCCGCTTGATGAGCTGATTGAACAATATGGTCCGAATATTAAGCGTGTGTATGGCAAATCGCTGAATCAAATGCGGTCCAAGGACGGCAAAATCTATTTCCTGCCGATTGCCGCCCAGGTGAACGACTTTATTCCTGAACCGGAAGCGGGAGCGGGATTCTGGGTCCAGCGCCGTGTGCTGGAGGAAGCCGGCTATCCGAAGATCACAACGCTGGATCAATATATTGAGCTGATCAAAAATTACCGTGAAAAGCATAAGGATGAAAATCTGACAGGCCTGGTGTCCCTTACACATGACTGGAGATTCTTCGCCACCTCCAACCCGCCGATGCACCTGATGGGCTATCCGAATGACGGGAACGTTACGGTGGATACGGGCACCTGGGAGGCCAAAACCTATGCTGGCTCAGAGGCCACCAAGAAATGGCTGAAGGTGCTGAATGATCTCAATGCGAACGGCTTGTTCGATAAGGCATCCTTTGTAGATAACTATGATCAATACATTGCGAAATTGACCTCCCACAAGGTGCTTGGCTTCTTCGATTACCGCTGGCAGGTGGACAATGCGCTGAATGTGCTGAAGGATGCGGCCAGAAAAGATCCTGAGTTGGACGGCTACAAGTACTTCCCGCTGCCGGTTACCTTCGAGGAGGGCACACCGGATGCGTACCTTGATCCTCCGGGCGGACTCGTAACCAACCGCGGAATCGGCATTACAGTCAGTGCCAAAGATCCGGTTAGAATCATCCAGTTCTTCGACAATATGCTGACCGAAGAGAATCAGACTCTCATGTCCTGGGGAATCAAGGGCGAGACGTATGAAGTGAATGAAGAAGGCCGCTACCACCGGACACAGGAGCAGATTGACAAGATTGACGAAGCCTTCAGAGAGAGCTTTGGCTTCAAATACTTCAGCTGGAACTGGCCGATGTATAATACGACCTCTACCCTGGCTAACGGAAATGCCAAGAATGTCGCCAGCCAGCCGGAAGTGTTCCAAATGACGCTGACGGACAAAGACAAAGCTATTCTGGACAAATACGGCGTTCAGACCTACAGCCAATTGTTCGCTGAACCGGTTCCCCGTCCTTACTTCCCGGCTTGGGGCTTCGCCAAGGAGCAGAATTCACCAGAACAGCTCTGGGAAGCGAGCAAGGATGAACTGACGAAGAAGTTCTTCCCTAAGCTGGTGCTAACTACTCCGGATAAATTCGAGACTGTCTGGGAGGACTATATGAAGGAATTCGGCAAGCTCGACACTGCCGGTTACGAGAAATGGACCACCGAACAAGTCAAAGCGAAGGTTGAACTGGCGAACGAGTAGTCACGAAGACGGGGAAGGCCAGACTGCGTCAGCTAGGCTGGTCTTTCCGGTTGCTTGGACTGAATGGTGTGCTGAAGGAGAGAATACGGATGGATAAAAATACGGTACCCGCCCTACCCCGGCCGGCGGCGAGCAAGGAGCCGGGCCGGATCAGGCTGTTTTGCAGGAAGCTGGGTCAGCAGCGGGCTTTGGCTGTGATGTCTGTCCCCTTTTTGATCTGGCTGATTATATTTAAGTATTTGCCGTTATGGGGCTGGAGCATCGCCTTCCAGGATTATAAGCCAGCCAAGAAATTCATGGAGCAGACCTGGATCGGGCTGGAGCATTTCAAATTTCTGTTCGGGGATGACCGGTTTCTCCGGGTACTCCGCAATACACTGGCGATGAGCTCGATCAATTTGTTTTTTGGCTTCGTTACCGCGATTACGCTTGCCTTGCTGCTGAATGAAATACGCAATATTGCCTTCAAACGTGTAGTGCAGACCGTCAGTTATCTGCCGCACTTTATCTCATGGGTCGTTGCCGCAAGCATCATTCAGACGACGTTGTCGCCGGATGGGACCATTAACCAGCTGCTGGTGGGTCTGGGCTTCATTGACCGCGGCAATGAGATTCTGTTCCTGGGTATCCCGGAATACTTCTGGACGATCTTCGGAGCCAGCTCCGTCTGGAAGGATATCGGCTGGAACACGATTGTCTACTTAGCCGCGATGACCACGATTGATCCCACACAGTATGAGGCTGCAGAGATCGACGGCGCGAACCGGTTTAAGAAAATGATCTACGTCACGCTTCCCGGCATCAAGTCCGTTGTGATTGTCCTGCTCATTATGAATATCGGCTATCTGCTGGAATCGGGATTTGAGCCGCAGTACCTGCTGGGCAACGGCATGAATGTGGACTATTCCGAGAACATTGATATATTCGTACTGAAATACGGAATCGCCCAGAGTAATTTCTCCCTGTCCATCGCAGCGGGAATGTTCAAGACCGTCGTCAGCTTCATCTTGTTGTTCCTGGCGAACAATGCCGCGAAGCGCATGGGCGAAGCGAGGCTGTATTAGAAAAGGAGGCGCAGGTATGGAAACCGTAGCTGCCAAACAAAAAAAACTAAACCGCAAACCCAAAATAAGCTCTTCCACCGGCGACCGCTTGTTTGTTATCTGCAATTACTGCTTCATGATCGTATTAATGATCGTTACACTTTATCCGTTTGTGAATGTCCTTGCCGTATCGCTTAACAACGCACAAGACTCCATAAAAGGCGGGATCTACCTGCTCCCGAGAGAGTGGACGCTGGCGAATTACAGTTATATTCTGAAAGAGTCGACGATCTTTCATGCGACATTCATCTCGGTTCTGCGGACCGTTATTGGAACGGTAGTGACCGTCTTCTGCTCAGCCATGCTGGCCTACACGCTCAGCAGACAGGATTATGTGCTGCGCAAATTCATCACCGTTGCTTTTATCATGACGATGTACTTCAACGGCGGTCTGATTCCTAATTATTTGCTGATGCGGGATATGGGACTAGTCGGCACCTTCTGGGTCTACATTCTCCCTGGGATGATCGGCGTGTTCAATCTGATTATCATCCGTTCCTTCATCGAGAATCTTCCCGAGAGTATCATCGAATCGGCAAGGATTGACGGTGCGGGGGATTACAGAACCTTTTTCAGCATCATCCTGCCGTTAACGGTGCCCGTGCTTGCAACGGTGGCGCTGTTCTCGGGAGTGTACCAGTGGAACTCGTGGTTCGATGTCTTCCTCTACAATTCGTCGGATGCCAGACTCAGTACGCTGCAATATGAGCTGCAAAAGATTCTGCAGAATTCCAATACTACCAACGGCACCTCCAGCATCGACGGTATGATTCAGGGCGCCACCGGAGGGCAGCATAATGCGGTAACGCCAATGTCTGTCCGTGCGACGATGACGATTGTGGCCTCAGTGCCGATCATCATGGTGTATCCTTTCCTGCAGAAATATTTTGTCAAAGGCATGATGGTTGGTGGAGTCAAAGGGTAACATCGCGGATAAATGTATAGGAGGAGCGCTTGAGTTATGCTATCAAGCGCTCCTTCTCTTTGTTGTTGCCGTTAACACTAATGGGCTACTCCAGCCAAGCAGATCAGAGGCTGCAGAAAACGCTATCACCCTACTAAAACCAGCCCAATAAATGGTATAATAAAAGGGTTGGGTACTAACCTGTAAGCTTGGGTGAACACCCTTAATTTGCAGATGACTTGCAGGGAAGAGGAGGATTTAAGTAATGGAATATCATGTTGCCATTCAAGGGAGCGATCAGGCGCCGGGTACGGCGGAACAACCTTTCCGCTCCATTTCCCGCGCTGCGGCGCTTGCGTTGCCGGGAGATATCGTTACAGTACATGCGGGGATCTACAGGGAATGGGTCAGTCCCGCCAATGGAGGTACGGAGGACCAGCGGATTGTGTATCAATCGGCCGGAGATGGAGAAGTGGTGATTACCGGTGCTGAGCCGGTAGCCGACTGGCAAGACGAAGGAGACGGTGTCTGGAGTACGAAGGTGCCAAATACCCTGTTTGCTGTCCGCAACCCTTATAAGGTTAAATTGTATGGAGACTGGCTGTTTGAAGGTGCATTCGAGCCGCATTTGGGGGAGGTATACCTTGACGGCAAATCCCTGTATGAATGTGATGGCGTGGAGAAGCTGCGTAATCCCGAGGTATGGCCGCAGGCCAAATATGCAGAGGACTCTTTGCTGCAGTGGTATGCGGAAGCAGACGCTGCCTTCACCCGAATCTGGGCGAACTTCGGCGGCAGAGATCCCCGAAGCGGGAATGTGGAAATCAATGTCCGCCCCTATTGCTTCTGGCCTGAGAAGACCGGCCGCAGCTACATAACGGTCAGGGGCTTTACACTCCGTCAGGCCTCGCCCCAGTGGGCGCCGCCAACGGCTCTGCAGGAAGGGCTTATTGGCCCCCATTGGAGCAAGGGCTGGATTATCGAGGATAACCATATCAGCGAGTCCAAATGTACAGGGATCAGCCTTGGCAAAGAAATATCGACCGGGCATAACGAATGGTCGGATCGCCGCAGCAAAGGCGGAACGCAACGCGAGCAGGAGGTTATTTTCCGCGCACTCCGTCAGGATTGGCATAAGGACAACATTGGAAGTCATATCGTCCGCAATAACTTGATTCATGATTGTGAACAGGCCGGAATTGTCGGCCATTTAGGTGGGGCCTTCAGTCAGATTCTTCATAACCGCATTTTCAATATTCATCATAAACGTATTTTCCACGGGGCAGAGGTGGGCGGAATCAAGCTCCATGCTTCACTGGATACCCAGATTTGCGGGAATGTCATTTACAGCTCCTACCGGGCGTTATGGCTGGATTGGCAGGCGCAGGGCACCCGCATCAGCCGGAATGTATTTTATGACAATCTGTCCGAGGATTTCTTCATGGAGGTCTGCCACGGCCCTTATATGGTGGATCACAACCTGTTCCTGTCGCCGATGAATTTCCGCAATATGGCCCAGGGTGGTGCATTCGTCCATAATCTGTTTGCCGGCAGGTTCGTGGTGCGCCCTGAGCTTACCCGCTATACGCCGTACCATATGCCTCACGAGACAGCAGTGGCCGGGTACAGCAATATTGTGGGCGGTGACGACAGGTATTACAACAATATCTTCCTGCGTGATGAGGATACCGGCAATGAGCATCTTCCGATGACGTTCTTCGAGCATCTCCCGCTTGCCCCAAGGGAGAGCCTTAACGATAACGGTGAACGGGTGATGGACGGTATCCCGGATAATTCCCGCTGTTATCTCCATCCTGTCGGGCTGGGCGGGTACAACGATTACCCGGGTTCCCTGGACAAGCAGTGGTGGGAATACACCAAGGAAGAGATTAAGGCGATGGTGGAGGCCGGGAAGCCGTTCCATCCCGAACAGATGCCCCTTCCAGTAGCGATCCAGGGCAATCTGTATTTGAAAGACGCGGTGCCGAGTACGCATGAGCCGAATGCTAAGGTCTATGCCGATAGGGGTCTTGAGATCGAGGTTGATCCGGTTTCGGGCAAGGTGCAGGTGCATATTGTGAACCCTGAGCTGCTGCGTGCAGCAGCGCCTACAGTAGTCACCACGAATCTGCTGGGCAGAAGCTATCACGCTGAGATGTATTATGAGGAACCGGATGGCTCCCCTTACCGTTTCGACCGTGACTTCTTCAATAAGCAGCGCCCGGACACCCGAGTGACTCCCGGACCGTTTGAGTTATCAGATAATGGCCCAGTGAAAATTGTGCTGTAACACAGAGGAACAGGGGAAGGAATCCACACTTTGTTTATCGAATAAACTAAGTGTGGAATATACATACATTCAAAGAGAGGAATGAGGGGCATTGAACGGAAGTAATCCGAAGTATTTGACGCAAAAACCGGGGTATGATCAGGAGCAGGAAGGTATCGCGCGGGGAGAGATCCGTACGATAGAATACCCCTCTGCTACAGTAGGCAACACCCGGAAGGCCCGGGTATATACACCGCCCGGATATTCCAGCGCAGAGAAATACAGCGTCTTATATCTGCTGCATGGGATTGGCGGGGATGAGGACGAATGGTATACTCACGGCAAACCGCAGATCATTCTGGACAATCTGTATGCCGATCAGTTGCTGAAGCCCATGATCGTTGTGTTGCCGAACGGCCGCGCGATGCTGAATGACCGGCCGGAAGGCGATATTTTCGCTCCTGACAAGGTGAAGGCCTTTGAGACGTTTGAATCTGATTTGCTGAACGATCTCATCCCTTATATTGAAGCGAATTATTCCGTTCAGACGGACCGGATGCACCGTGCCCTGGCCGGGTTATCCATGGGCGGCGGGCAATCGCTCAACATGGGTCTGAATAACCCGGACCGGTTCGCCTGGATCGGGGCGTTCTCCCCGGCGCCCAACACGAAGGAGCCTGAACTGCTGGTACCGGGCCCGCAGCAGACGTCCGCAGCGCTTAGCCTGCTCTGGTTATCCTGCGGAGATCGGGACAGCCTCAAGTATGTCAGCGACCGGACACATGTCTATTTGGCGGAGCATAACGTACCACACATCTGGGTGGAGGAGCAGGGCGACCACGACTGGCCGGTCTGGAAGAACGGTCTGTATCAGTTCTCGCAGCTTATTTTCTAAGGGATTCGAGGGGCGTTCGGAATGGGCGCCTCTGATTCCGTTGGAGGTGCTATTGTAGCCGCGAAACGCCCTGCCAAACGTACACTGATTGTCCGTTGATCAAACGCTGACCGAGCATTGATCGAGTGCGGATTGGTACTGATCGGGCAATGGTCAGACACTGATCGGGCACTGGACAGACACTGATCGAGCATTGATTAAGCACTGAGTACCTGCCGTTTGCCCATCATTCGTCCACCAATCACACACCAACGTTCGCCGATCGCCAACTAATCAGCCACTAATCATGTCGTCCACCGATTGCATAAGACTGCACTGCACGCGGCGTTGAGGTTGTTGTGAGGAAATAGTTGGATTGTATACACTTGCTGATGAACATACTTCCCTTGCTGCAACAGCAGTTGGATAAACAGCACTTAATTCATTGCAATCTCACCCTAAATGGAGAAAATAGCAAAATTAGATGCTATTTTTCCACTTATATGTCTACAAACGCCGGAAGCTGGTAAATTAAGATATGTTTTTCCACTTGTTGGCCGACGAGGGGCTGGATTGGCCGGAGAATGGTAGGCAGGTTGGCCGACGAGGGGCTCAATTGGCCGGAACTGTGCAGCATTAGGCCGCAGAGGTTGGCTTAATATATACTTAAGCGCGAAAAAGGCAGCCCCAAGCCAGGGCTGCCTTTTTTTTCTGTGCATCCGGTCACTGCTTATTTATTCGCGATTGCATCGGCACGCATTTTAACGATTTTGTCTGCTCTTTCCTTATCTACGGCGAATACATCATCCCAGCCGAGACCGGTTACATCGCTCTTCAGTTTGGTCCAGAGCTGATCGAATTGAGCCTGATCCTTGGCAAAGATCATTTTCCAGGAAGTGTTCTTCACATAATCCGAAATCTGGCTGCGTTTATTCTTAACATCCGAAGAATCCGAGCCAAGACTTGTGTTGATATTAGGTACGATATCAATCATGTTGTTCTTCTGATAGTATTCGGTCGGAGTGGTCGCATCATAGGTTTTCTGCCAGTCTGTTGTCAGCGCTGTTTTGTTGGCTTCAATGGTGGAAGCCCAATAGGTGCTGTTGTAGAACTCCTTGGTTTCCGGATCGACTACGAAATCACTCATGATCATCGAGTTCACTTTGCTCTGGCCATCCTGATAACCGCCGCCGCCGTACTCATCAGGTACAGGGGTGTTTTCCTGGAATGCTGTTTGGCCTACTTCCGTCAGCTTGAATTTGCCTTCAGGTGTTTTTTCATAGTTGAAGCCTTCAAAGCCGTTGGTGTAGTAGCGCAAGCCTTCAGGGGAAGACATCCAGTCCATCAGTTCCATGATTCTTTCCGGTTCTTTCGCTTTGGAGCCGATGGCAAAGACTCTTCCGTTCCCGAAGTAAGCATCACTGTTCTGGATCAAGTGGCTGTCCGCAATTGGAACCGCTACGTTGCCGTCGCCCTGGTTGCCTCTTTCAATCGTGTTGTAGAAGCCTCTCTGCCAGGAATACCACAGCAGAAGAACCTGTTTGTTGGTCAGCTTCTCGGATACCTTGGTCCAGTCCTGGGAAGGGGAGTCCGGGTCGACAAGGCCCATTTTGTTAGCGTCATAATAGAACTGTAGAATCTTCTTGTACATGCTATTGTCGTCTACGATCGGAACGATATCACCTTTGGCATTCAGTTGAATGGTTGTAGTCCCGTTCGGCTGCTCATAGCCATACCAGTTGCTGAGCCAGCGGACATTCTCCATGCTTCCGCCGTCCCAGTCCTTCCACAGCGTGATCGGAACAATTGGCTTGCCGTCCGGAGTCTTCGGATATTTGGCCTGCATGTCCTTGAGGGCGGTCATCAGATCGTTCAGATTGTTCAGCTTTGGCGCGCCGATTCCCTTGTAATAGTCCCAAGGCAGTATCGGGCTGGAGTATGGCAGCTCCTCCGAGAAGGTGGTTGGTGAAGTATCGGCGGTGAAGGCCGGCAGGGCATAGATTTTACCGTCCGGATTCTGCTTCTCGAAGGCAACATTGAACGGCTTGAAGTGGTTGTCTACATATTTGGACAGATGCTCTGTATTCTTAATCAAGTCCGTAAGATCCATAATCATACCCGCCGGAATTAATTCCTCAAGCTGGCTGTTCTCAATAATGAGGAGGTCACCCAGATCTCCTGATGCAGATCTGGTCTTGTACAGCTGATCGCCGGCTACCTGCGGAGCCAGAATGTTCAGTGTGATATTGAACTTGTCTTTGAGCAGCTTGCCGTACCACCCGGTCTGCTCGCCCTGATAGTTAGCCGCATTGTTAAATACCGTAATGGTCAAAGGTTTGCTGTGATCAATGCCGCCAGTGCCCGGATCGGATGACTCAGTAGGTGTTCCGGGTTCGGCCGTCCCCGCTGCAGTGCCACCATTGTTGGAATTCCCGCTGCAGCCGCTTAGTGCCGTTGTTACCAGCAGTATGGTCGTCCCTAGTAACAGCGCGGACTTTCTTCCCAGCTTAATATGTGTTCTCATGTGTAGCCCCCCGAATGTTTAATGTATCATAAATGGCGCAGGCGCATTAGCCTTTGACAGCACCAATTATAATTCCTTTAACGAAAAATCTCTGGAAGATCGGATATACCAGCAGAATAGGTGCGACAACGATAATGGTTACCGTCATGCGGATGGAGGTAGAGGTCTGCTTGGTAGCCAGAGTGGCCATTGCCGTTGATCCGGCGTTCTGCAGATTAACCATGGTGGACAAGGAACTTGCCTGGTTGATGTAGTTGTACAGAATGAACTGCAGGCTGTACAATTTGCTGTCCGTCACCAGCAGCAGCGTATCCTGGAAGGAGTTCCATTGATTGACCGCCGAGAAGATGGCAACGGTTGCAAGGATAGGCTTGCTGATCGGCAGAATGATTTTGTAGAAAATCGTGAAGATCCCGGCACCGTCAATACTGGCCGCCTGCTGCAGCTCCTTCGGCGTAGCTTCCACGAAGGTTTTGACTAGGATGATGAAGAACGGGGCTACCACGGACGGAAGAATATACGCCAGGAAATTGTCGGTAAGATGCAGGGTTCTCATGGTCAGATACCACGGGATGATCCCGGCATTGAAGAACATCGTGATGATGGTGAAGCGGTACCAGAATTTCTTGCCCCACATATCCTCCTGCGCAAACATGAATCCCAGGAAGGCAGAAGCACCTACAGTGAGAAGGGTGCCTATTACCGTTCTGCCCAGCGAAATGACAAAGGCATTCCCAAGGCCCGGTATTTTGAATACATCTACATAGTTCTGGAAATGAATCCCCTTAGGCCAGAAGATAATCTCACCCCTGGCACTGAGATCGTTCGCGCTGATGGTATTGATAATGATCGAATAGAACGGATAGACACAAATGAAGGCGAAGAGGGAGAACAGGATATAGACGATTGTTGAAATAATTTTGTCGGTGGCGCTGACCTGCATTTTGATCGTTTTTTTGGAAATGTTTATATCCCGGCTAATTGGCGTAAGTCCAGTCTGGTTGTCACTCATACGATGCCCTCTCCTCTCAATAATTTGGACAGTCCGTTTACCGAAAAGAGAAGCACAACGCTGATCAGGCTCTTCAGCATACTGATGGCAACGGAGACGGAATAACTGCCGCCGCCCATGGCGAGGTTATACACATATAAATCGAGAACCTGCATAGTGTCCTTGTTAAATGCATTCTGGAAGACAAAATATTGCTCCAGTCCATTGTTCAGGAAGCTTGCAATCTGGAGCATCAGCAAAACAAAATAAGTCGGCATCATGCTTGGCAATACGACATGCCGGATCACCTGCATCCGGGTTGCACCGTCCACATAAGCTGCTTCATACAGCGACTCGTCAATGCCCATGATGGCGGCGATATACAGGATAGCTGACCAGCCGAGTGTCTTCCAGGTAGCCCAGAACCACATGGTAAGCCAGACATGATCCGAGCTCTGAAGGAAAAGAACCGGAGAATCGGACAGTCCCGTCATGTGGAGGAAGCCGTTGACCATACCTTCACTAGAGAACATGGAGAAGGCCAGGGAGTAGACGAGGACCCAGCTGATAAAGTTAGGCAGTGTGGTTACGGTCTGAATGAATTTACGGAACCGGACAGCCTTGATCTCTGTCAGGAAGATGGCGAAGATCATAGGGAGCCAGGAGAAGAGAATGCCCAGTCCGCTGATGCCGAAGGTGTTCTTGATGACCTGAAGCAACTGATCAATCTTGACCTGATTCTCGACCAGGGAGTGAAACCATTTGAAGCCGACAAACGGTGATTGGGACAACGGAATGGGCGGGGTATAGTCAAAGAAGGCATATACCCATCCATAGAGCGGATAGTATGCAAAGACAGCAAGTAAAACCATAAAGGGAGAAATGTAAAGAAATTTCCGGAAAGAATTGCTTCTTATGCTCTGGCTGCGCATCGTTTCACTCCTCATCATATTCTCTTTGTATATTGCTTCATTAAAAGCCTTCACCAGGGCTGCTATCCCTTATATATAATCCAGTATGTCATCCCCCTTCTTACAAAAAACGAAGTTCAACCTGCGCGGTGGGTTTGCGGAACGCTATTTCCCCTAACCTGTCTTTATTGATAGCGCTTACATATCTATGGAATTATAATAAATTATCGTTTGCCTTCAAACAATGACAGATCCTCACCAGTTATTGATCTATTGTTAGGTGAAATTACGAATGAATAACAGTTATATTACTAATTTACAATAAAATATAATAGTTTCAAATTATTAGTATGATGCTAAACGCCTGCATTGTCCGGTTACAGGTGAGCCGGCTCATGCTGTGATGAAGCATTGCTTACGGTATTCGTTGGCACTTGCTCCGGTGTATTCTCTGAATTTTTTGTAGAACCAGTCGATTTCCGTATATCCTACAGCATCTGCAATCTCATAGATCTTCATATCAGTCGTTTCCAGAAGCAGCTTCGCCTTCTCCATCCGCTGCCGCAGCAGATATTCGTTGAAGGACATATTCTCCTGCTGTTTGAATTTCTGTCCGAGATACGCGCAATTGAAGTTCAGGGAATCGGAGATCCGCTTGAGTGTAATATTATGATGGAGCTGCTCATCCACGTACTGCTTGATCGTACTGACGATCGGACAGGAGGGTGCCGGCTCTTGAACACTGGCCTTCTGATCATCCTGTGCCATCGCAGCAGGTCTGTCCTCAGAGGCAAAGCCCCGTCTAACCGCCTCCAGACTTTTGCCCAGCTCCGACGGATCAACCGGGTCCGTCAAGTAATCGCTTACATTATAGAGCAGCGCTTGACGCGCCAATTCGAAATCCCCGCTGCCCCCCAGAAGGATAATCGGAACGGAGCTCCCCCGTCTAATCTGCTCACAGAGTCTCATGCCCGGCGTGTGGACGCCCCGGATATTCAGAAGAACCAGTGAAATCCCCTCGCTATGGATCAGCCGGAGAATATCGGAAGAATAATCAGCATGTGCATGTAAGATGAAATTATTAAGCCTGCTCCCTGCCATATAAGAAGCGATCTCCCGCACATGACGGTTCCGCTCGACACACAAGATTCTGTACAACATGAAGACCCCGCTTTCTTAAGAGAAGTTAAGGCTACCTCCATTCATTATGTGCAACAGAGCGAAGGGCTACAATGTGCAATTCTTGCACCAGGCTCCATTTGTTTACTTGATCGGAACTGCGTTGCCCGGTGTGTAAGGGCTTGTCGGCCGGACCTATAATTTGACAGGTGAACACCTGAAGTTAGACAGGTTGTTGCCTGAAAATGTAAGCGCTAAACTTTCGAGGTAAGTCATTCATATTTGGGGGGGCACATAATGCGGACTAAAAAGGTAATGTCAGTACTCATTAGTATGTTGTTAGTGGCTGCAACGACGGCATGCGGCGGAGGATCAGGGAACGGCGGGAATGCCGGGGGAGGGGCGTCAGCGAAGCCAGCTGCTTCGGCGAATACGCCGGCGGCAGAGGCAACACCTGAAGCTTCAGCAACCGCAGAGCCAACCACCGCCACACCGGAAATGGATTTCGATATGGGCGGCAGAACGATCAAGATTGTCTCCTGGTGGGATATGACGATCCCTGAGGACAACCCGGACAATATCCAGCGCTCGAAGAATCTGAAGGAACTCCAGAAGAAGCATAATTTCAAGGTTGAATATGTGGCGCTGGACTTCGGCGAATACCAGAAGAAGGTTGTAGCTTCACTGGTGGCCGGTGAACCGCTTGGAGATATTGTCCGAATGGGCAAGGCCTATATGATTCCGGCGCTGACCAAGCAGGATCTGTTCTGGCCGGTTGATGATTATACGAAGAATGAGAATGCCTTCAACCAGCAAATGACGACGGAATTCTCACAATACAACGGCAAGGGCTATGGATTCTCGGAGAATGCGGGCAATCTGATCAGCGGTGTATTCTATAACCGGACCTTGATGAAGAAGCTAGGCATGAAGCCGCTTCAGGAATATGTTAACGAGGATAACTGGAACTGGGATACCTTCACCCAGGTAGCCAAAGAGGCCAATAAAGATACGGATAACAACGGTAAACTTGATGTCTGGGGACTGGCTTCAGGCGGGTTCCTGGAAATGGCCCTGGCCTCCAACGAGACTGATCTGACGATAGACGACAAGCAGAATCTCGATGATCCCAAGGCGCTGGAGGTCTTCAAGTTCATCTCGAAGCTGGGTGCCGAGAAGGTAGCCAGACCGACAGAAGGCGGCGACTGGCAGGAACCGGCGCAGTTCTTCCGCCAGGGGAACACGCTGATGTATGCGGGGGCGGATTATGAGGCGAATGGCTTCAAGACGGATATGAAGGATTATGATATCGGGTTCGTTCCTTTTCCCAAAGGCCCGAATGCGACCGAATATCACAGCGTAGAGTCCAATGTCCAGTTCCTGACGATCCCGAAGAAGGTCGAGAATCCGGAATGGCTGCTGTATATCTGGGAGAAGATCAACGACATCGAGTCGATCTACGATTATCCTAAGCAGGCATCCCTGGAGAGTACGTATGACAACGAAGATGATATTAATAATGCCAAGCTGGTAGAGGGCGGGATGCTGTTAACGAACCATAATACATTCTCGACCATGCCGTACTATGAGTTGCTTGACGAACTGAAGAAGGGAACTTCAGCCTCCACGGTCATCCAGAAGTACAAGGCTAAGGTCCAGGCTTCTGTGGACGCCGTATACAAAAAATAACCGGATACCCGGATGGAACAACAGTCCCCGGCGGACTGTTGTTCCCATTTTCGCTGACATTAGACTTATGATCCAGCGCTTAAGGGGAGGAGAACGTTGAATATTCGAAATAGAAGCACAGCGATAATATTGGTTGTTGTCCTGCTGGCCGGGACGATCTGGATATTGAATTCCTCGGGGCAGCCTGTTCATTCCGATTCTCCGGCGGCGGGCAAGTTCACTGCCGTCCTGCAGGAAGCGGAGGAAGGCAGCTATGAAGCTTATCTGAAGCAATACGGGAACGCTGCACGGCCAGAGCGGGAGCTTCGGATTGAGGGGGAGGACTATTCCCGCAATCAGGGTGACCTCTTTGAAGTCAAAGCGCAATACGAGGGGCTTGACGGCACGGCGGTCATTACCCCGGAAGAGGGAACGATCTCCTGGGAGGTGCCGGTTCCGGAAGCCGGACTGTACAACATCCGGGTTCATTATTACCCGGTGGAAGGCAAAAGCTCCTCCATTGAGCGTTCCTTCTCCATTAATCAGCAGATCCCGTTCAAGGGTGCGGATACATTATTGTTCGACCGGGTCTGGGGGAACCGTGAGGAGGTCATCAAGCAGGACGACCGCGGGAACGATCTCCGCCCCAGACAGGTGGAGCAGCCGGTGTGGCAGTCCACGGTGATTGCCGACAGTGAGGGCTTCTATGAGGAGCCGTATTCCTTCTACCTGGAGCAGGGGAATCAGACCTTGTCGCTGAGCGCACTCCGTGAGCCGATGGCTATAGATTACATTGAGCTGTTCCAGGACCGGGAAGTGAGATCTTATGCGGAGGCCAAACAGGAGTATGAGGCTCAGAGCCTGAAGCCGGTAACAGAGCCTGATATTGAGGTTCAGGCCGAAGCGGCGTCCGCCAAATCCTCGCCTACTTTATACCCGCTATCTGACCGCTCCAGTCCGGCGGTTGTTCCTTATGATGTCTCCAATTTAAGGATCAATACGATCGGAGGGGTGAACTGGAAGCTGCCGGGGCAATGGATTGAGTGGCAGATTGACGTCCCCGAAGACGGGCTGTACCGGATAGCACTCAAGGAGAAGCAGAATCAGCTACGGGGCGTCTATGCCAACCGCAGCTTGACGATTGACGGTGAATACCCGTTCACAGAGATGAAGAAAATCCGGTTCAATTACAGTCCCGGCTGGCAGATGAACGTACTGGGCGGGGAGGAGCCTTACCTGTTCCATCTTACCCAAGGGACACACCGGCTAAGGCTGACTGTAACGCTGGGCGATATCGCGCCTCTGGTCCGTACCATTCAGTCCAGCGTCCTGACCTTGAATGAAATGTACCGTAATGTTCTGGCGATTACCTCCAATAATCCGGACAAATTCCGCGATTATCAGCTGGAGAAGCGGATACCGAATATGACCAAGGTATTCAAGGAGCAGGCAGAGATCATCCGCAGTGTCGGTGAATATTTGGAGCAGGCGACCGGAGAGCGCAGCGACAAAGTATCGGTCCTGTACTCGATGGTAACCCAGCTGGAGGATATGGCAGAGCATCCGGATACGGTAGCCAAACGGCTGGTCTCCTTCAAAACTAATGTCGGCGGACTGGGCACCTGGATACTTAGCGTACGGGAGCAGCCGCTGACGCTGGATTCCCTGGTGATCTCGGCACCCGGCAAGCCGTTGCCCCGTGCGCAGGCTACCTTCTTCCAGAAGCTGAAGCATGAGCTGAGAGCGTATGGCGCGTCGTATACCGCTGATTATGACAGCATTGGTAATGTGGCGAAGAACCAGAAGTCGATCACGGTCTGGATTTCGACCGGCCGGGATCAGGCTCAGGTAATGAAGAGCATGATTGACGATACGTTCACCCCGGATACGGGCATCTCCGTTGCGCTGAGACTGGTGCCACCGAACATTCTGCTGCCCGCCACCCTGGCCGGGGAAGGGCCGGATGTAGCCATGCAGATTGGAGAGGACCTTCCGGTTAACTATGCCATGCGTAAGGCATCTGCGGATTTATCCCGCTTCGCGGACTTCGAGGAGGTGGCCTCCCGGTTCCGGGACAGCGCCCTCACGCCTTACCAGTATAACGGAAGCGTCTACGGGCTTCCCGAGCAGCAGATCTTCCCGATGCTGTTCTACCGGAAGGATATTCTGAAGGAGCTTGGCCTGGAGCCGCCAACCACCTGGGAGGAGGTCTACAACGTAGTTTCTGTGCTGCAGCGGCATAACCTGGAGTTCTATCTGCCGCTGGAGGATACGCTGAACAATGCTACACTGGTGCCGAATGCGGCCTTCACCATGCTGCTCTATCAGAACGGGGGTCAATTGTATACGGACGACCAGAAGCGAAGCGCATTGAACTCGGAGACCTCCATGAGTGAATTCAACACATGGACCCAGTTCTATACCAATTACAAGTTCCCGGTGAAGGTGGACTTTCCGAACCGCTTCCGTACCGGGGAGATCCCGATCGGGATTGCCGATTATACCATCTACAACAGCCTGACCGTGATGGCACCGGAGATCCGTAACCTGTGGGAATTCGCGGTGGTGCCAGGAACGAAGCAGGCGGACGGTACGGTGGATCATAGCGTAGCCAGTCATACGACCGGCGTAATGCTTCTGGAGAATGCCAAGGATAAGGATTCGTCCTGGGAATTCATGAAGTGGTGGACGGGTAAGGACACCCAGGTCCAGTACGGCCGGGAAATGGAAGGGCTGATGGGGGCGGCGGCACGTTATCCGACCGCCAATATCGAGGCGCTGGAGGAATTGCCGTGGCCGGTGAAGGATTATACCCAGCTGGAGAACCAGTGGCAATGGGTGAAGGGCAATCCGCAGGTTCCGGGCGGATACTTCACAGGCAGACATCTGGACAATGCGTTCCGCAAGGTGGTTAACGGGAACGTGAATCCGCGCGAAGCGCTGTCGGATTATCTGATCTATATTAACGATGAAATTCAGATCAAACGGAAGGAATTCAAACTTCCGTATTAGTTTGGAGGCTGTGAGCCGATGGTACAAATACACAATACCGCTGAACCAGCCTTACATGGGCTGGCCGGCGGTCCCGTCAAGGTGTCCCGCCGGGCGCAATTATGGAAAGATATCAAGAAGAGCAAGCATTATTATTTCATGATGAGTCCCTATATGATTATCTTCTTCCTATTCACAGTGATCCCGGTGGTCGTCTCCTTCGGGCTAAGCTTCTTCTACTTCAATATGCTGGAGACGCCGCGGTTCGTCGGGTGGGAGAACTATTCAAGGCTGCTTTTGGGCGACGATGTATTCATGATTGCGCTGAAGAATACCTTCCTGTTCGCAGTCATCACGGGTCCGTTAAGCTATATCGCCTGCTTCCTGTTCGCTTGGCTGATCAATGAACTGTCGCCCTTCGTCAGGGCTCTGATGACGCTGGTATTCTATGCGCCATCCATCTCGGGCAATGTGTTCTTTATCTGGCTGATTGTCTTCTCTGGGGACAGCTACGGGTATCTCAACGGCTTCCTGATGAAGATCGGGGTGCTGCTGGAGCCGATCCAATGGCTGCAGAATGAGAAGTATATCCTCGCCATTGTCATTATCGTTCAGCTCTGGCTAAGTCTGGGCACCAGCTTTCTGGCATTCATCGCCGGTCTGCAGACCGTAGACCAAACGCTGTTCGAGGCGGGGGCCATGGACGGGATCAGGAACCGCTGGCAGGAGCTGTGGTTCATCACGCTGCCGTCCATGCGGCCGCAGCTAATGTTCGGTGCAGTTATGCAGATCACCGCCTCCTTCGCGGTGGCCGAGGTCTCCATCGCGCTTGCGGGGTTCCCAAGCGTCAACTATGCGGGGCATACGGTGGTAACCCATCTGATGGATTACGGGACGCTCCGCTTTGAGATGGGCTATGCTTCTGCCATTGCTACCATTCTCTTCGGTATTATGATCGGTACCAATATGATGACCCAGAAACTGCTCAGAAAGGTGGGTGAATGACCCTGTATTCGAGAGTTATAGGGGCGTTTCGCCCTCAAAAAAGACTGAACCGGTCCTTTACTGTCAGCTTGATGCTGTTCGGCCTGCTGCTCGCCTTCGGCTCGTTCATGGTTCTCCCGCTGATCTATACCGTGAACAATGCCTTCAAGCCGCTGGATGAACTATTTATCTTCCCGCCGAGATTTCTTGTGCGGAACCCGACGCTGGAGAACTTCACCGATCTGGTGGTGATCATGGGGAATTCCTGGGTACCGTTCACCAGATATGTAGCGAATACCCTGCTGATTACACTGGTAGGAACCGCAGGCCATATCCTGCTCGCTTCGGCTGCGGCCTATCCTTTGGCCAAATTCAGGTTCCCCGGCTCCAATATGCTGTTCAGGATTGTGGTGCTGTCCCTGATGTTCTCGCCTCATGTGACGGCAATTCCCAATTACCTGGTCATGTCACAGCTCGGGTGGATTAATACACAGGCGGCGATTATCGTTCCTTCACTGGCCTTCTCGCTGGGGTTGTTCCTGATGAAGCAGTTCATGGAGCAGATCCCGGATGCGCTGATCGAAGCGGCCAAAATTGATGGTGCGAATGAATACCGCGTGTTCTGGCAGATCGTGATGCCCAATGTGAAGCCGGCCTGGCTGACGCTGATGATCCTGCAATTTCCAGCCCTGTGGGGCACGGATGGAGGCAGCTTCATCTACAGCGAGAACCTTAAAACGCTTCACTATGCGCTCAGCCAGGTTATCCAGGGCGGGATTGCACGTGCCGGAGTAGGGGCTGCGGTGGCCTTGCTGCTGATGACCGTGCCGATCCTGTTGTTCATTATTTCACAGAGCAGTGTCATTCAGACGATGGCCACATCCGGTATGAAAGAGTAGAGAGGAGGAACGGTGACGATGGTCGCAAGGATAAAGAAACTGAGAACCGGCCTGCTGGCCTTGTGCTGCCTGGTCTGCCTGGGACTTCGCGGAGAGCTTGCCTCGGCGGAGAGCGCAGCCCCTTCCTACAATTATTCATACTGGGGGTATAGTGTGGCGGCTCCGTCCGCTTATCAGGCAAGCACGTTGATCACGGGTGCAGGCTCCGGTGCTGGCGAGTTCAAGAATCCGCAGGATATTCAGGTAACGGCCGACAAGCAGATCTATGTGCTGGACAGCGGCAATAACCGGTTTGTGATTCTGGATCAGGACTACAAATCCATAAAGACAGTAGACGCGTTCCAGTTCAAAGGGAAGGCGGAGAAGTTCAATAATCCGCAGGGGATTTATGTGACGCAGCAGAAGGAGGTCTATGTTGCGGATACCGGCAATAAGCGGATTGTTCATTTCGATAGCGGCTTAAGGGCGATCGGTATCATGGAATCGCCGAAGTCCGAATTGCTGCCGGCAAGCTTCGAATTTCAGCCTGTCCGTGTAGCTGTAGACAAAGCGGACCGGATCTATGTGATGTCTGCCGGTGTATTCGACGGCTTCATGGAATTCGGCGCAGACGGAGCCTTCAAGTCCTTCACCGGTGCGAACCGGGTACGTGTCGATGCTGTGGATTACTTCTGGAAATCCATATCGACCAAGGCGCAGCGTGAGCAGATGGTGATGTATACGCCAACCGAATTCACCAATCTGGATATCAATGATGAAGGCTTCCTCTACGCTACCAACGGGGATGAGTTCGGCGACCCGATCAAGAAGCTGAACGCGCAGGGGGCCGATATTCTGCGCAGAGAGGGCTATTACAAGCCGAGTGGCGATCTGCTCTACTCCACGCGCTCGGGTGGCGCTCCGCGCCTCGTGGATATTGATGTCAGCGACAGTGAGATCTATTCCGTTCTGGATGCCAGCCGGGGCCGGGTGTTCACCTACAACGGGGACGGATATCTGATGTACATTATCGGCGGAATCGGGAACCGTCTGGGCGAATTCAACTCCCCGGTGGCCATTGAGCACAGCGGTGACGATATCCTTGTACTGGATCAGGCGCTGGGGGAGATTACGGTATTTCAGACCACAGAGTACGGAAGAATGCTGAACAGCGCAGTCAGAAGTTACTACAGCGGTGATGAAGAGATGGCCTATCAGCAGTTCAGCGAGGTTGTGAATCTGAATGCGAATATGGAATATGCTTATGCGGGCATAGGTAAGGCTTATCTGCGCAAAGGCGAGTACAAGGAGGCGACGGAGTATTTCAAGCGCAGCATGGACCGTCCCAACTATTCGAAAGCGTTCCTGCTCTACCGCAAGGAAGTGCTCCGCGGACAATTCTCCACGATCATGACCTTTCTGATCATGCTGGCATCCCTATGGCTGGGCGTGAGAGTGTACCGGAAAATGAAGGCCAGAAAGAAGGTTGAGCTACATTGAACAGAGAAGCGCTGCAACATCCGCTGTACGTTATCGTTCATCCGTTCAACGGATACTGGGATCTCAAATATGAACGCAGTCAAAAAACGAGCCTGATGTTGTCCTTCGGCATTCTGTTTATGCTGATCCTAACCAATGTGCTGGGCAGTCAATATAGCGGATTTCTGGTGAATCATAGTGATCCTAAGTATCTGAACAGTCTGATGGAAGTAGTCTATGTCCTGGTTCCTGTCCTCTTCTGGTGTGTGGCGAACTGGTCGCTGACCACGCTGATGGACGGGGAAGGGAAGTTCGTGGAGATTTTTATTACCACCTGCTTCTCCCTGCTGCCGATTGTGCTGATTAACTTCCCGTGGATCTGGATCAGTAATTTTATCTCGGTGCAGGAAAGCTCCTTTTATTATTTTTTCAAAAACTTTGCCGTCATCTGGTCGGGCCTGCTGTTGTTCGTGGGCATTATGACCGTGCACCAGTTCTCCCCGTCCAAAACGGTCGGGACGATTCTGCTCACGGTGCTTGCCATGGCGTTCATGGCATTCCTGACCCTGCTGTTCTTCAGTCTGGTTCAGCAGATGATTGTGTTTATCTCAACCATATACCAAGAGATTGTCTTGAGAGGATAGGAGGAGGACCGGGAATGAGGAAGCCGTTAATCATGCTGCTCTCGATTCTCTTCAGTATGAGTGTGCTGGCAGGCTGTACATCGTCAAGCTCAGGCAGCCAGGCCGGCGGGCATGAACCGAAGCTTGAAGTGTCCTTTGAAGGGGGCGGTCTGAAGCCCGCCTTTGACGATACAGCTGTGGATGGCATGAAGGGTGTTCTGGAGAATAAGCAGCTCCGGCTGTATATGGATGAAGCTACCGGAGGTATCGCCGTCAAGAACCAGTCGGACGGAACGCTCTGGTATAGTAATCCGCCTGATCGTGAAGCCGATGCCAAGGCCAGCGGAGAGAATAAAGACCTGTTATCCGCGCAGCTCAAGCTGGATTTCTACAACAATCTGGGCCAGGTCAGCTCTGTCAATTCGTATACAGACAGCGTGGCCCACAAGCAAATGAAGCTGGAACAGACGCCGGAAGGCATCAAGGTCTTCTACCAGTTCGGAACGACCGCCAAGACGGCGGAGGATCTGCCCATGATGGTGGGCAAGGAGCGGTTCGAGGAGAAGATTGTGAGCAAGATGGATAAGACCGGGCAGCGAACCATGAAGATCGCCTACACCTTCGATGAGGAGAAGGGCGTGTATAAGCGTAACGATGAAGCGCTGAAGGGGCTGCAGCTGGAGCGGACCCTGAAGGGCTTCGAGGAAGCGGGGTACACCGAGGAGGATCTGCAGCAGGATATCACCGAGAATAACCTGAGCCAGACCAAGCCGGTGCCGCGTATCTTCCAGCTCTCGATTGAATACTCCCTTGACGGGGATCAATTGGTAGTCAAGGTTCCTGCAGCGGACATAAGGTATCCCGCCGATTATCCGGTGAATGATATCTCCGTCCTCAGCTTCCTGGGGGCCGGCGGGAGCAAGGACTCCGGTTCCATTCTGGTGCCGGACGGCTCCGGAGCGCTGATACATTTCAACAACGGCAAGACCCGTTACCCCGCATACAAGCAAGCTGTATACGGCAAGGACGGGTCCATGGAGGTCACGGATGCCTATGCGCAGCAGCAGGAGGTGAAGCTGCCGGTGTTCGGCTTGATCCGCGAGCAAGGCGCGATGCTGGGCATTATTGAGCAGGGCGCATCACTCGCCACGATTAATGCCGATACCAGCGGAAGATTGAACGGTTACAACTACGTGTATCCGAGCTTCACCCTGATTGCCAAGGGGGAGGTTACCCTGACGTCAGCCGAACAGAACCGTACCCTGCCAAGATTTCAGCAGGAGCCGCCCAAGACGGATTACGTCATCCGGTATGCGTTCCTGAGCGGAGACGAGGCGTCTTATCCCGGCATGGCGCGATATTACCAGAACTATCTGACGCAGCACGGCGGTTTGCCTGAGGCGCAGGCGGCGGGAACGCCGGAATCCCCCGTGAATACCCCCTTTTATCTGGAGCTGGTGGGCGGAATTACCAAGACGAAGCATGTGCTGGGCTTTCCTTATCAATCGCTGGAGCCGTTGACCACTTTCGATGAGGCAGAGAGTATTCTGGAACAGATGCAGCAGCGCGGCATTAACAATATCCGGCTGAAATATGCAGGCTGGTTCAACCGGGGCCTCGATCACAAAGTGCCGGACCGGCTGTCCGTAGACAAGGCGCTCGGCGGCAGCAAGGGGCTGAACCGGCTGGTGGCGTTCACCAAGGAGCAAGGCATTCAGCTATTCCCTGACGTTGCGCTGCTCAGAGCGAACCAGGCCTCCGGCTTCAGAGTTAACCAGAAGGCTTCCCGGATGCTCAGTGAAATTCCGGCAGCCGTCTATCCGTACAATATGGCCTTGAACCGGCGGGACCGTACCGTCAGCCCTGCTTATATTATTTCACCGGCCAAGGTCGGCGGATATGTCGATGCCACGCTGAAGGAGATCGGGCCGTTTCAGACCGGCGGCATCTCGCTGAGAGACATGGCCGATCAATTGAACAGCGATTTCCGCAAGAATCATGAGATCGACCGGACAGCGTCCGAGCAGATATCGGTCCAGTCGCTGGACCGGATCACCGGACAGTCGCTCCGTATTCTCGCTGACGGCGGAAATGCCTATGCGCTGCCGTATCTGACCGATATTACCAATGCACCGGTGTCCAGCAGCCAGTTCAAGCTGGAGGATGAGGAGATCCCGTTCTATCCGATGGTGGTGCGGGGATATGTGAATTACACAGGCAAGCCGTTCAATCTGTCCACCTTCACCAGCCCCAGACAATATGTGCTGAGAAGTCTGGAGTATGGGTCCGGCCTCTATTACGAGTGGATGCATGCGCCTAACTACAAGGTGAAGGATACAGACTTCGGCAACCTGTACGCGGTCAATTATGAACAATGGATCAATCAGGCCGCCGATATGTATCTGGAAGTCAACGCGGTTATGAAAAATATGCAGAATCAGCGGCTGACCGGTCATGAGAAGCTGGCAGACGGTGTCTATAAAAGTACCTATGAGAACGGTCTGTCCGTCATCGTCAACTACAACCGGACGGCAGTCCTTGCCGAAGGCCGCACGATAGAAGCCGAAAGCTATATTACGGGTGGTGAGCAATTGTGAAATCCATACTGAGACTGAACCGCAGAACCTATAACGATCAAAAGGCATTAATGGGCTTCTTCTATGTGCTGCCCTGGCTGCTCGGCTTCATCTTCTTCTTCCTGATTCCGTTGTTGTCTTCGCTGCGCTACAGTCTAAGCTCGGTGCAGGCCAACTCCGACGGACTGATTATTCATTTCAGCGGCTTGCAGAATTATGTGGAGGCGCTGACGGTGAATACCGAATTCAACCGTTCGCTAGCCGATGCCATCCTGAATATGGTCATTAATGTGCCGCTCATCGTCATCTTCAGCCTGTTTCTGGCGGTGCTGCTGAATCAGAAGTTTATCGGCAGATCGCTGGCCCGGTCTATTTTCTTCCTGCCGGTTATTCTGGCCTCCGGGGTGATTCTTAGCCTGGAGAGCACCAGCTTGATTCAGGCCGTCAACGATCAGAATGCCGGGGCCGGTGCAATTCAGGGCCTGGGTACGTTCGAGCTGGAAGGAATGATGCTGGACGCGGGCTTAAGCGAATGGGTGGTTGATTATTTGAGCAGCGCCGTGGGCCGCATTTATGATATTGTGAGCCAGTCCGGTGTACAGATTCTGATCTTCCTGGCCGGCATCCAGACGATCTCGCCGCAGTTATACGAGGCTTCTAAGATGGAAGGGGCAACCGGCTATGAAGCTTTTTGGAAAATCACCTTCCCCATGGTCAGCCCGCTCATTCTGGTGAATGCCATCTATACGATTATCGACTCCTTCTCCAATAACGCCATGACGGATTTGATCCGGGAGACGGGCTTCACCCAGTTCAATTTCGGACTAAGCTCGGCGATGGCCTGGCTGTATTTCGCAGCCGTTGCCTTGATTCTGGCTGTCAGCAGCTACCTGATTTCGAGGAAGGTCTTCTATTATGATTAAAAGGAGGATGGGAGCATTGCATGCAAACCGTTTGCTGTCGCTGGAACGCTGGAAGAAATGGATATGGTCCTTCGTGCGGCTGACACTCATTGCAGGCCTGGCGTTCGTGATCCTCTATCCGGTGCTTCAGAAGATTTCCACGGCATTCAAGGATAAAAGCGATCTGTATTCGCCAATCGTCGTCTGGCTTCCCGAGCATTATACGCTCGACAATTTCATTAAGGCGATCAGCATCATGGATTACTGGCAGGCCTTGCTGAATACCTTCACGCTGTCGGCGCTGACTACGCTCCTGACCGCCATATCCTGCGCTCTCGCGGGATACGGCTTCGCCCGGCTGAAGTTCAAGGGAAGCCAGCTTCTGTTCGCCGGGGTCATACTGACGATCCTGGTTCCGCCGATCACGATTCTGATTCCGGTCTACCTGAATTTGAAGGATTTCAGCCTGATGGGGCTGATTCCGCTGCTGACCGGCAAATCGGTCAATCTGCTTAACACCTACTGGCCGTTTATCTTAACGTCAGCAACGGCGAACTCCTTGAAGGCGGGGCTGTACATTTTTATCTTCCGGCAGTTCTTCAGGGGGATTCCCAAGGAGGTGGAGGAAGCGGCTTATATCGACGGGGCAGGCGTGGGCAAAACCTTCTACAGAATTATGCTGCCCAACGCCATACCTTCCATCGTTACGGTGCTGCTCTTCTCGTTTGTGTGGCAGTGGAACGACAGCTTCTTCACCACGACCTATCTGACCTCAAGCAAGGTGATGGCGACCCAGCTCGGCTCGCTGCCTTATAATCTGGGGATTCTGCTGGAGGACGGAGTAAGTTCCAAGGCAGACCCTTTCTATCTGAGCATGGTTCAGGATACCGGGATTCTGCTGGCGATTCTGCCGCTGATTATCATCTACCTGTTCGTGCAGCGGTATTTCGTGGAGAGTATTGAACGTACAGGAATTGTCGGTTAAACCGTGAATGACGAGAAGGAGAGGATGATTGTGACCAAAAAAGGCAGACTGAGGCTCCCGGCCAGACTGGCCCGGAGCCTGGTCTTCGCCGCAGCGCTCCTGTGGCTGTCCGGCTGCTCCGGCCCGGGCGACAATGCTGCTCCGGCAACCTTGCCGCCGGAGCAGCAGGAGATCGGGGGGGGACCCGCGACAGCGGTCCCGTCTGGGGCCCCGGCCGCTACAGCTTCGCCCGAAGCTGCAGCGGAGCCTGCGGTGCAGGCGGAGGTTCCGCCGCTGGCGGCGGCGTATGCCGATTACTTCCGCATAGGGGCAGCGGTTGAACCGGAACAGCTGGAGGGACCCGCAGCCGAGCTGCTGAAGCGGCATGTGAACTGGCTCGTGGCCGAGAATGCCATGAAGCCGGATGCGATGGAGCCTGCAGAGGGCAGCTTCACCTGGGAGCGGGCGGACCGCATTGTGGACTTCGCCAAGGAGAACGGCATGGAGCTGCGCTTCCATACGCTGGTCTGGCACAACCAGACGCCGGATTGGTTCTTCCGGGATGAGGCGGGCGGGGCGATGGTCGATGAGACCGATGCATCGAGACGCGAAGCGAACAAGAAGCTGCTGCTGAAGCGGCTGGACAGCTTTGTCACCGCGGTTGTCAGCAGGTATAAGCAGGACATTACCTCCTGGGACGTTGTGAATGAAGTCATCGAGCCGGGAGACCCGGACGGAATGCGGGCCAGCAACTGGTACAGGATTACCGGCACCGAATTCATCGAGACGGCCTTCCGGGCGGCCCGCAAGGCCGGGGGACCGGACATCAAGCTGTATATCAATGATTACAATACGGATGATCCGGTGAAGCGGGACAGATTGTACGGGCTGGTGAAGGAAATGCTGGAGAAGGGGGTACCGATTGACGGGGTGGGGCACCAGACGCATATTAGTCTGGAATACCCCGCCACTGAGCGCATTATAGAATCGCTGGAGCAGTTCCACACGCTGGGACTCGACAATCAGATCACCGAGCTGGATATGAGCCTGTACGTCTATAACGATCTCAGCGATGTCGGCCCGGAGGTTCCGGGGGACATCCTGCAGCAGCAGGCTGAGCGGTACGGGGAATTATTCGATGCGCTGAGAGCACACAAGGAGCTGCTAAGCGGAGTTATGTTCTGGGGAATCGCGGATGACCATACCTGGCTTAGCACCTTCCCGGTAGCCCGGACCGAGGCGCCGCTGCTGTTCGACAGGCAGCATCAGCCCAAACCGGCGTTCCAGGCGGTCACCGGCTTCTAAGTAGTAAAGATCTGGTAAGCCGGGCAAGAATTGCACCTTACAATTCCTTTTGCTTTGCTTGGATAATATAATATTCCGGTATATATATTCTTGCAAAGTGAGGTTGCAACTGGTGCCCAAAACAATCAGGAACAGAATGATCTGGACTGTCGCAGCATGTATGGCCGTAGGGCTGATGACCGCTTGTGAGAGGAACAATAGTCTTCCGGAGCGTTCTCCGGTCCCGCAGGGACAGACGGGGGGCGCTCCGCTATATCAGGAGCCGGGTCTAAGCAGGTATGATCCGCCCGTTGAGCTTTCTTTTGTACGCGAGAACAACGATGCGCTTGAAGAGATACTGAAGGAATTGCCGGGGGAGACGCTGGAGCATAACCGCTGGACCGATCTGTATGAAGAGGTGCTGGGCATTAAGGTCACCTATGACTGGACGGAGTGGAGCTCCATCTACTCCCGCAAGCTGGGCGTATCCCTGGCCTCCGGTGATATTCCCGATATTGTGCGGGTGAATGCCTCGCAGTTAAGGGTGCTCAGCAACGCGGGGCTGATCCAGGATCTGACGGAGGTCTACAGCAAGTATGCCACGCCGCTGACCCGGCAGGTGTTGAGCGAGGAAGGAACAGGACCCTTCGATACCGCCACCATTGACGGCAGGCTTATGGCGATCCCGGAGACCAATTCGTCTATTGAAGGCGCTATGTTCCTGTGGATTCGCACGGACTGGCTGGAAGACCTGGGCCTGGAGCCGCCGCAGACGATGGAGGATGTGCTGGCAATCTCGAAAGCGTTTACCGAGCGGGACCCCGACCGGAACGGCAGGCAGGATACCTACGGGCTGGCAACGACCAAATATCTGTGGGACCCGGTAATGGGACTTACCGGGTTTATGGCCGGTTATGGCGCGTATCCGGGGATCTGGGTACAGGACAAGACTGGCAAGCTGGTCTTCGGAGGCATTCAGCCGGAGGTTAAGGACGCCTTGCTGGTGCTTCAGGACATGTACCGGACGGGGCAGATCGACAGGGAATTCGCCTTCAAGGACGGGGTCAAGGCCGGTGAATGGATCGAGAATGAACAGATCGGAATGTTGTACGGCGAGCAGTGGGGATCATTCCTGGTTCAGCTCAGCCGTATACACAATCCGCAGGCCCAGTGGCAAGCCTTCCCGCTTGTATCGGAATCCGGGGCCCCGCCGAAGGTTCCGCTTCCGTTCAGCACCAGCCATTTCCTGGCGGTCAGACAAGGGATAAAGCATCCTGAAGCGCTCATCAAGCTGATCAACCTGCATCTGGAGAAAAACTGGGGAGCGACCAGCGAGGTAGAGCGGTTCTATAACGCTCCGCAGGCGGTATGGAAGCTGTCACCCGTGACACCGTTTCCGGTCCGGAAGAATCTGGAGGCCTTCCAGCAATTGGAGACCTTCCGGCGGGACGGTGATGCCTCGGTGCTTAAGGATGAAGCGAAGACGATCCAGAAGCGGATTGCCGCCTATGAGGCCGGTGGTCCGGATAGCGAGACAGGCTGGGGCTGGGAGAAGACGTACGGGGTTTCGGGTGCTTTTTCCATCCTGGACAGGTATGAACGTAAATCTCAGCTACTCTATGAGAACTTCGTCGGTGCACCTACAGAGACGATGATTGAGAAGCAGAATATTCTATATAATCTTCAGATTGACTCCTTTCTGGATATCATTCAGGGAAGACCGATCAGCCAGTTCGATGATTTCGTTGCCCAGTGGAACAAGCTTGGCGGCGAGCAGATCACGGCTGAGGTCAATGAGTGGTATGCGGAGAAGGGCGGGAACCGGAAATGATCTGGCATGAAGAAAGCATCGGAGGCGGTACACTTGCTTAAATTTCCTGCGGTGTCCATGCGCCACACTATTTTTATCCGGATGGTCGTTACTTATCTCGCAATTATTCTGCCGATTCTGCTGCTTGGCCTCTATCTGTACAACTGGAGTTACCGCAACGCAAGCCAGGATCTGTCCAGAGCCACGCTGTCGCAATTGACCTATTACCTGGAGGACCTGAACCGCGAGGTGGAATGGATGGAGATCCAGCAGTATGATCTTGCCCAGGATACCGAATTGAACAAGATTGCCGTAACCTGGAGCTACATGGACGATGTGGAAAAAAGAGAAAGCCTGAACTACGTTACGCAGCGGCTCACCTCCCTGAAGAACAGCAGCGCCTACATCGGCGATGTGTTCGTTCATATCCGTACGATCAACAAAACGTTGTCCGCGATGAACGGCATTGATGAGCTGGACAGCGGCAAGTTCAATTTCTTCCGGTCCGTCGATCTGAGAAAAGAAGGCCGGCTGATCAACTGGAACAACTCCCTGGAGCTGAGCGTGACCCAGTCCAGCGGCAGAATGGGCGAGCCCCCGCTGTTCATCGTGCAGATTGAGCTGGACAATGAGAAGCTGAAGGATTCGCTCCGGGCCATTAACGCCTATGAAGAGAGCGGCTCTCTGCTGGTCTCGAGGCAGACGGATTATGCGCTCGGAACCGAGAACAGCTCTCCGGAGCTGATTGAGAGCTATCACCAGGCCATTGATGAAGGGGACCTGTACAACTGGGAACTGGACGGAACACGGTATCATATCGACAGCTTCACCTCAGACAAGCTGGGGATGGCTGTAGCCACCTATTTGCCGGAGAAGGCGGTCAAGCGCCCGCTGACCAAGTTTGTGGTCTGGGCCTGGCTGTTCGCGGCTGCTTCCTTCCTGGCGGTGCTTATCTATTCCTATGCCACCTATAAGTTCGTACAGAAGCCGCTGCTTGTACTGATCCGCAGCTTCAAGCGGATGGAGAGCGGTTCGCTTGATATTCAGATTGACCATGCCCGCAAGGATGAATTCGGCTATCTGTATCTCCGCTTCAACCAGATGCTCAGCAGGCTGCGGATGCTGATTGATCAGGATTATACCCAGAAGCTGATGATGCAGCGGGCGGAGCTGAAGCAGCTTCAGTCGCAGATCAACCCGCATTTTCTGTACAACAGCTTCTTTATTCTCAGCTCGCTGGCCAAGCAAGGGGACAGTGACCGGATTGAGGACTTTTCGGGGATGCTGGGCGAATATTTCAGATTCATCACCCGTAACGGGGAGGATAATGTCCGGCTCGCGGAGGAGACCAGACATTCCCGGATGTATACGGAGATCCAGAAGATGCGGTTCTCCAGACGCATTCTGGTCCGGTTCGACGAGCTGCCGGAAGCGATGGAGGAGCTTCGGGTTCCGCGCCTGATTCTCCAGCCCATTATCGAGAATGCCTATGAGCATTGTCTGGAGAAGCAGGCGGAGGAGGGGGAACTACGGGTTGCTTTTGAGCAGGGGGAGGAAGAAATCCGGATCATTGTCGAGGACAATGGAAGCGGGCTGACGGATGAAGCGATCGAGGCCTTGGGGCATCGGCTGAATCAGAACGGCGGAACGCATGAAATCACCGGCATGGGCAATATTCACCGGCGCATCCAGCTCATCTACGGGGAAGGCAGCGGCTTGTTCCTGCATAGAAGCACGCTGAACGGCCTCAGGGTCGAGATCCGAATTAGACTGACAGGAGGTGAAGGGCTTGTACAGACTTTTGATCGTTGACGATGAAGAGATTATAACAGACGGCTTATACGAGGCCTTCAATCAGCTTATTCCCGACAAGCTCGATGTCTACAAGGTCTATTCGGCCAAAGCGGCACTGGAGTGGCTCTCCCGCACCCGGATCGATATTGTGCTGACGGATATTCGGATGCCCGGGATGAGCGGACTCGAAATGTCTGAGCAAATCCGTGAATTCTGGCCGCGGTCGAGGATTGTATTCCTGACCGGCTACAGCGAGTTCGATTATGCCTACAGAGCGCTGCAAATTCCCGGTGCCCGTTACCTGCTTAAGACGGAAGGCTTCGACAAGATTATTGAGACGGTGCAGGAGGTGCTGCTGGAGATTGAGCAGGGCAACCAGCTGAGCGAGCTTCTGGAGCAGTCCAGGGAGCAGCGTGATTCGATGGAATTAGCGGCGCAGGGCGATTATCTCCGTCATCTGCTTCAGGATAGCCAAGTCTTGTGTGCGGATGTGCAGACGTTAAGCACGGATTTCCTTAAGCTGGGCATCAGCCTGGAGCCCGGGTCCCCGGTGATGCTGATTCTTGGACGGCTCACGTACCCGGAGGGCACCTCCTACATGGACCGGAGCGAGATTCTGACTTCTTCCCGGCTAATCTGGAATTCACATCTGGCGGAGATGACCCGGCATACCTGGGTACTGGACAGACACGGGGATCTCTTATGGCTGCTCCAGCCCCTGCATCATGCCGAAGCTGTATTTGGCGGGCATTTGTCGCGGTATCTGGAAGGGACGCTGGAGCTGATCCAGGATTCCTTCCGGCAGACGCTTGGCCTGCCTGTTGCTTTTACGGTCAGCGGCTCGGCCTGCGCCTGGACGGAGATCGGGCGTCACTACGAACGGCTCCACCGTCTGCAGCAGGTGAAGATCGGTGACGGCATCTCCATGGTGCAGATTGACCGGAGCGGCCCGCCGGAGCCGGACGGAATCAGGGAGGCGGGGGTCCGGCTCCAGCAGCGGGTGGAGAATCTTGCGGCGCATCTGGATGCCGGCCGGCGGGAGCGGTTCGCAGAGACGCTTGAAGAGATCACGGAAGGCATCCATTCCAGCGTCTCCGTAGAAGAAGCTGCGGAGCTGTATTATACAGCTGCCCTTGTCCTGCTGTCCCATTTGAACCGTTCGGAGTACTATAGCCTTGTCAATGAATATAGCAAGCTGATGCGGCTTGACGAGCATTCGTCCCTGAAGGAGGGCTTCTATTATCTGGAGAAGCTGGCCTCCGATCTCTTTGAGCTTAGAAGCACTGCCGAGAAGGAGCGCTCCTTAGAGGTGATTGAGCGGATCTGCGAGTATATCCACAGCCATCTGGGTGAGGACCTGTCTTTGGTACGGCTGGCCGAGCTTCACTATTTCAACCCGTCGTATCTGTCCCGGTTCTTCAAGCAGGAGCAGGGCATTAATCTGTCGGAGTTCATCGACCATTGCCGGGCGGTGAAGGCGAAGGAGCTGCTGGGGAACGAGGCGCTCAAAATACGTGATGTGGCGCTGTATGTCGGCTATGAGGCTCCTCACTCCTTCACCCGGTTCTTCAAAAAAATGACGGGGATGACTCCCCAGGAATTCAGGGAGTCTATGCATATAAAACTATAATCTGCCAGTCTATTAACTATAATCAGACAGGTTTCCCCCCCATCTCCCTGGAGAGTACAATTCAATTGTATTCGCTTTCATTACTACGGCATAAGCCGATTCCCCAAACAAGAAGGAGATGGGTATCTGTGAGAAAAAGGAAGTTGAACTGGTCCATCAAGCTGCTGGTTATGATGGCGCTGCTGCTGGTTCCTATGCAGTCCGGCGGCGGTACCGCAAGTGCCTGGGAGGGAACTCCCGTGTCCAAGCTCCATGTCAGCGGCAATCAGCTGGTGAACGGCAGCGGGCAGCCTGTACTCCTCAGCGGCTGGCATCAGCCTACCGGAGTCTACTGGACGTATCAGAACAGTAACTATTATCTGAACCGCAACGCAGGGAACCGTCATGCGGCTACCCTGGAGTACCTTAAGGAAATTACGGACACCTTCACCAGCACCTCGGGCAAATACGGCAACAGCCATGGCTGGTATTCGAACCAGGTCCGCTTGTTCATCGACCGGGAGGATATGGGGGATGTGGCTGCAGGAACCTATAACTTCGCGGGTCTTCAGGCGGCCACCCAGAATGTGATTATCCCTTATGTCCAATATGCCAAGACGAAAGGGTTGTATGTCACACTGGGGCTGGATTTCACCCTGCTGGATAACAAGGTGACCACCCAGGCCAATCTGGACAAGTTCAATCAGATCTGGGGTTACCTGGCCTCCCAGCCGGCCCTCAAAAGCGCAGATAATGTGATGTTCGAGCTGGTTAACGAGCCGGTGCTGAGCGATGTGAACGGACAATGGGGCGGAAATCCCTCCCAGCCTAACTTCGAGGCCTTCTGGAATTCACTGAAGAACTTCCAGAACTCCATGATCTCCACGATCCGCAGTAAGGGCGCGGATAATGTGATCTGGGCTGCAGGACTCGGATGGGACCAGCATTACCAGCTGACCGCATCCAATCCGCTTACGGACCCGCTGAACAACTACGGCTATGCCGTACACTGGTATCCGGGCTACGGCGCGTATGACGATTTCAATTCGCTTCAGCAGATCTGGGATAGCAGCATCAAGCCTGCTGCCGATAAGTACCCGATCAATATTACCGAGACCACCTGGTTCAAGAGACAGCCGGGAGACTCCGAATATTGGGATCTGTTCAACGGTACGAACGCAGGCTTCGGCAAGAACACCAAAGCGATCTTCACCGCAGCCGGTAATGTCAGCATTGCCGTCCATATGAACGGCTTCCTGCTGGACCCCGGCCCCAAAAGCTCCTTCGCAGACCCGGACGGCGGACTGATGTATGACGGCAATGCCACCCGGGACGGAATGGCGCGGTTTATCTTCGAATGGTATTATGAGCGGGCGCAGTTCAATCCCTGGAACGGCATATGGAACGGGGTAACCAACAATGCGAAGTATAAGCTGATCAACCGGGCGTCAGGCAAAGCGATTGATGTTCCGAACGGGCAGAATACGAACTCCCTTCAGCTTCAGCAATGGCCGGAGAATACTGCGGCTGCCCAGCAATGGACAGCTACCGATATGGGCACGTACAATAACGTGTACCGGCTGCGCAGTGTGAACTCTTCGGACAACAAAGTGATGGATGTGCGAAACGGAACGAAGAATAACGGCGAAGCCATCCAGCTGATGCAGGATTTGAACAACACTGCCCAGCAGTTCAGACTGATTAAGCTGAGTAACGGGTACTGGAGCATTCTGAACGTGAACAGCAACAGAGCCGTTGAAGTCACAGGAGCCTCCAGTGCGGACGGCGCGAAGCTGCAGCAGAACCTGTACCGCGGCGATCTGCACCAGCAATGGAAGCTGGTTCAGGTGAATTAAAGGGTAAGCGCAAAACACAGAGCTTCCTTCTCCTGCGGGGTCCGGGATCATACCGGACTCCGCAGGGGGACGGGAGTTTTTTTGCGGTGGTGCGGGGGGAAGAGGGCGGGCGTGGGAGCAAATATGTGCGAAAAACCGAATACATTAGACGGGCGCCGAGTGCGAAGGTCAAATGTGTGCGAAAACAAACATGTCTTTCAAGGCACAACTCCAGCATGAAAATGAGCAGCGTGGCTAAAAAACAGAACATCGTCTTTTCATTTATTTAACATATTTTAACGGAAAACCGAACACAATTAGACCGGGTGGGTAGCGTAAGCCGAATGTAATCGAAAAACCGAACACAATTGGACTGGGTGCACCGCGTAGGCCAAATGTAATCGAAAAACCGAACACAATTGGACTGGGTGCACCGCGTAGGCCGAATGTAATCGAAAAACCGAACACAATTGGACTGGGTACGCCGCTTAAGCCGAATGTAATCGAAAAACCGAACACAATTGGACTGGGTAAGCCACGTAAGCCAAATGTAATCGAAAAACCGAACACAATTGGACTGGGTGCACCGCGTAGGCCAAATGTAATCGAAAAACCGAACACAATTGGAAAGGGTGCACCGCGTAGGCCAAATGTAATCGAAAAACCGAACACAATTGGACTGGGTGCACCGCGTAGGCCAAATGTAATCGAAAAACCGAACACAATTGGACTGGGAGCACCGCGTAGGCCGAATGTAATCGAAAAACCGAACACAATTGGACTGGGAGCACCGCGTAGACCGAATGTAATCGAAAAACCGAACACAATTGGACTGTGAGCGCCACGTAGGCCGAATGCAATCGAAAAACCGAACACAATTGGACTGTGAGCGCCACGTAAGCCGAATGTAATCGGAAAACCGAACACAATTGGACGGGAGCGGGGATGCGAGGGCCAAATTTGTACGAAAAACCGAATACATTGAACAGGCGCGGGGTGAGGGCCTGATTCCGCCTTCAAATCAAATTTAGAAAAGCAACATACGTCGATATGAAAGCAACGTGAAGCTATAGATTACAAGGATTATGTGTGTTTAAATACATAAATAATACAGCATTTGCTCTGGTACCTACATTTGGAGTGATGCGAAAGGATGAATACTGATCATGGACAAACAACTGGTGGACAAACAGCAACAGCTCGGCTTGACGCCTCCGATGGGCTGGAACTCATGGAACACCTTCACCTGGGATATTAACGAGCAGTTGATCCGGGAGGCCGCCGATACCCTGGTGGCAGACGGTTATAAGGCTGCGGGATATGATTACATTGTCATTGACGACTGCTGGAGTCTGAAAGAACGGGACAAGGATGGCAAGCTGGTCGCTGATCCGGTCAAATTCCCGAGCGGAATGAAGGCGCTTGCAGATTATATTCACTCCAAGGGACTGAAGTTCGGCATGTACTCTTGTGTAGGCACACATACCTGCGCCGGGTATCCGGGGAGCTTCGAGCATGAATTCCAGGATGCGGAATCCCTGGCTGAATGGGGCGTGGATTTTCTTAAGTATGACTATTGCTTCAAGCCCAGACACATGTCGGGAGAGCTGCTGTACAAGCGGATGAGTCTCGCACTGAAGAACTGCGGCAGAGACATTCTGTTCTCCGCGTGCAACTGGGGCGAGGACAACGTCTATCAGTGGATTCGTGAATCCGGCGCGCATATGTACCGCTCTACCGGAGATATCCAGGACAGCTGGGAATCCATCAAGACCCTGGCTCTGTCGCAGCTGGATAAAGCCGCCTACACCGGGGCCTACTGCCATAATGACCTGGATATGTTGGTAGTCGGCATGTACGGAGGCAGCAACAGCGACTTCATCGGCAGTCAGATCGGCGGCTGCACGGATGTGGAGTACAAGACCCACTTCTCACTATGGAGCCTGCTGGGTTCCCCGCTGATGATCGGCAGCGATATCCGCAAGGCCAACGAGGCCACCAAGAATATTCTGTTGAACCCGGATCTGATTGCCATCAATCAGGATGTGGAGAGCCGCGGGGCTTACCGCATCAAGCCGGAACCCCAGTGGTTCCATGCAGATGATGTGTTCATGCTGGTCAAAGTATTGTCGGACGGAGACCTTGCGATCGGCTTCTTCAACCTGAGCGATGGACAAAGAGAAATGTCGCTGCAATTCTGGGATTTCGGACTCCCGTATGCCTCCGGCAAATCGCTGTCCCTGTATGACTGCTGGGAGCACCAAGAGCTTGGTGTATTCAGAGAACGATATGCTCCGGTCGTCGCAGCCCATGATTGTCTGATTGTGCGGGCCAAATTGGTGTAGGAAGAGAAGTGCGTGAGCGTGAACATGAATAGAACATGCAGACAATGCGGCGTTCCCCTGGTGACGGATGATGTGGCGATCTACCTGAAGCTTGTTACGCGCAACGCGCAAGACTTCCTGTGTATAGACTGTCTTGGCGAACAGCTGAAATGCGGACGCGAGCCGATTGAGCGGCTGATCAAGTATTTCAGGGAATCGGGAAAATGCGTGTTGTTCCGTTAGTTGTACTACTTGCATTACCCCCTATTGGCAGGCGCGGAAGAAAGCAGCGGGCAGAATGCTGCGCCACGTGCTTGCTGGCAGGGGGTTTTTGGGCTACCTGTATAGCGTTGCTTCATCGGTCGTATATGCTTATTGTCTGGTGTGGTCATCTTTTCCAGCCTCATGTTTATATTCCGGGCGATCAATCTCTTCCAGGCGTCTAATCAGCTGCGGAGCCCACTCTCTGAATTCCTATACAAGAACGCGGTGAATCTTGGAGCAGCATTAGTATGGGTGTGGCTGGGACTGGGACTGGTAGCTGGTAGCTATCTGCGGGTGTGACTGGGACTGGTAGCTGGTAGCTATCTGCGGATGTGATGGGGACTGGTAGCTGTAGCTATCTGCGGATGTGATGGGGACTGTGGCAGGAAATAGCAGTTGGATTTTCTCCACTTGCTTAGGGGTGGAGGAGGCCTTGCCGGGAAACGGTTGGAAAAACAGCACTTAATTTGCTGCCAAACGATCAGAGCAGGGGAAATGCATGAAATTAAATGACGTTTATCCAATTAAATTCCTCAGAAGCTCCCAATCATCCCAATTAAGATACGTTTATCCAACTAAAACCCGGGGCTCTTTAGCAAAATAGCAGTAGATGTACGAGAAGCTACAGTAGAACCGAAACAAGAACCTAAACAAGAACCTAAACAAGAACCTAAACAAGACCCGAAACAGCAGAGTAGCGATTCTCCAGGTACCAGGTAACGGGAGAATCGCTGCTCTTTTTGATCTATATGGTGTTGGGCACGGACCTCGTCTGTCTCAACTTGCCGGAATTATAACTGTGGATCAGCCCCGGCAGGCGGGAGCATGATGCCACATGTCTTTAGTTCATTACTTTCGCTTGCACCAGCAAGCGGAGGATGACGGTTGCCGCTTCCGCACGGGTAGCGGATTGCCCCGGTTGGAACAGACCGGCCGGTGTTCCGGTGATCAGGCCAGCCTGAACCGCCTTGTCTATATCCTGCTGCGCCCAGCCCGCAATCTTGTCTGCATCCTTGAAGGCTGCAGGCTGAAGCTCTGAAGCTGGGAGCGGCGAGCCTGCAAGGGCCATCGCCTTAACCAGAATAACGGTCATCTCCTGGCGGGTAATGATATCGTTCGGCCGGAAATTATTGTCCGTTCCGCCCCGCACCAGACCCAGCTCAGCGGCTGTTCCTACGCTTCCGGTGTACCACGCACCGGAGGGGATATCCTTGAACGAAACGTCTGCAGAACCGGAGGAGGAGTAGCCCAGCGCACGTACCATCATCGCTGCGAATTCCGCGCGGGTTGTGGTAGTGTTCGGTGCGAATTGGCTGTCCGTTAAGCCGGTCAGGATGTACTTCGAGGCTAGCTTTTCGACGGATGCCTGTGCCCAGTGTCCCTTGATATCCTCGAATGTCTTGTTGCTTGAAATCACCGCAAATGTGCCGTTACTTGGACTGTAGAAGGTTACACCGGTGCCGTTGAAGACAGCCGGAACGAAGGTGAAGCTTCCGTCCTTCTCGATCCGCACCACAGTAGTATTACGGCTGTCCGCCGGAGCATCGAGCTGCAAGGTGCCACGGGAATAGCTGCCCTTAAACCCCGGGATCACCACCGTACGTCCATTGGCTTCAACCGTTACCGTGTACTCAATGGCAGGGCTGATTAATTTGCCCTTGGCTGCCAGAACAGCCTGAACGATCTCTTGCTGCCGTTGTTCCGGCAAGACCATAATACTGACCTTGAGCTTCCAGTCCTCGGTTCCCAATTGCTGTCCCCAAGCAGCGGTATCAACCGCTTTTACAGGGAAGTGGAAGGTGCCGAGCGGAGAGGAGACGGTGATCTGTTCCGCCGCTTTTACCTTCTGGGCATCCAATGTGGCTATTGCAGTAGTTCCTGTAACCTCTGCTTCGACGGTCACATGGCCGCTGCCGCTTGGTGCTTCCGGCTGAACAGGGGTGACCGAACCAACGGTAGTCCCACCGCCGTTGCCGCTACCGGCGTTCGTACCGCTATTGTTACCGCCGCCGTTGTTGCCGCCGCCAGTTTCACCGCCGCCGTTGTTGCCGCCGCCAGTTTCACCGCCGCCGTGGTTACCGCCGCCAGTATCGCCGCCACCAGTATCGCCGCCGCCAGTATCACCGCCGCCAGTATCGCCGCCGCCAGTATCACCGCCGCCAGTATCACCACCGCCAGTATCGCCGCCACCAGTATCGCCGCCGCCAGTATCACCGCCGCCAGTATCGCCGCCGCCAGTATCACCGCCGCCAGTATCGCCGCCGCCGTCAGTCACAAGCGTATGCCGCGGGTAAATATCGAACCGGTCGAACGCAGGCGCGTATTGGCGCGGGACCGCTGTGTAAGGAGTGAAGCCTTGCGCGCCGGTTCCTCCATAAGGGTTGGAGCCCCCGTCATACGTATTATTATTGGAGAAGCGGATGCTGTTAGTGCCTGCTTTCAGTTCAACATCCAAGGTCTGTGTGGCGAACTGCTGCCATGAGATGGTGTTCTTGAAAAAGACGGTCTGCGGCTCGCCGCCATTGACGCTGACCTGTGTATACCGTTCAACAACGTCGTTGTTGTAGGCATGCGTCCCGGCGCTTTCGCCGTTCGCGTAGGTTACGACGAGCTTATAGGTACCTGCTTTGGACACTGTGATGTCCTTCAGCTCCAGATACCGCTCTGCTCCGTCGTAGGAGGTAATGCCATTCACATATTTGCCGCCTGAGGCGTATTTGGCAAAGGCATCCTCCCGAACCAGCGGCAGCTCGGAGCCGGCCGGAGTACCTACGACCGTTGCCGCCTCTGCCTCAACGGAATATACAGAAGTCTGGCTGACGAAGGCTGCGTTAATATAATCCAGGCTAAGCGCAGCGCTGGAACGCACATCAACCAGGTTAATGCCTGTGCGTAAGAAGGTAGGTACTGTAGCGGTCTGCCATTGTCCGCTGGTATTGGTAACAGGCAGATCTACTAGCGGCTTGCGGTCATGTTGGATTTGCAGGCTGCCCGCACCCGATGCTGAATAGCGGATCTGCAGATCATACATGCCGTCCTCCAGTACACTTACAACAAAACGGGTGTTGGCGTCCTGGCTGCTGCCGTAACCGGTCACATATCCGGCACCCTCGAAGCCTTCCAGGCTGCTCTCTCTCGACAACCCCAGCGCAGGATCATAGTCGGCAAATTCTGCCTGTACACGGTAATTCGCTTGTGCGCCCGGCATACCGCTATAAGTTACTTCCATCGCGTCAAGGGTGGATTCGCCCTGGCCTGCTTCTCCCGTATCCGGGTTGTACTTGCTGATGCCGATGGAATGCGTCCCTTGCGTCAGATCGGCAAAGATCGTATTGCTTCCCAGCAGCTGCATGTTGTAATCTGCACGCAGAACCACCTTCGTTGCCGGGTGATCATCAATTTGGATGAACCATTCGGAATTGATCCGCTGATTCGCATCTCCGGTATTGGATTGATTGCGCAGGGGGGAGGTTGCGCCGCTGCCTCCAATCAGATCCAGCCGGTAGCTCCCATCCGCCGGAACCGTAACATCTGTCCATTTCACCAGGCTTTCCGCAGCCTTGATGCCTTGGACGTACTGGCCGTTCGAGGCAGAGCGTCCGGTGCTCTTGCGCGGATAGTGATCCGTCAGGGTCACATTGGTCCGCACCTCTGCATTCTCAGCCTCGAAGCGCTTATAGAAAGTCTCCTTCGGGGCATGATCGACAGCCGGAGTAATGACTGCATAATACGCCGAGGTGTAATCGTTCAGGTTGACATCCAGTGTGACCGAGCCGTTCTTGACGGAATAATCACGGTCAAGAATCTGGGTAGGCTCAACGAGGAATCCGGTTAAGCCCGTATATCCAGCGTGCCATACGGTGATATGAACGGCTTCTGCGTCTGTGAGGAAGGAGGGGCTGTTCCCATTGCCGGTCACATTGTTGAACACGATCTGGCTATCTCCCTGTGTGCCTCCGAACGCGATACTGGCCTGCTTCTTGTTGTCCTGAATGGAGCTTAGCCCGTACAAGCCGGGGCCGAAGGCGTCATTCTCATGTCTGGCATTGATGACCTCGATCTTGGCCATGTCGCCGCCCATCATGTCGGCATACCATTTGTAGAGCCACCATGCCCCGTTAGGCTCATTCTGCCCGGCGAGCAGGGACCCGTAGGAGTTGGCCGTGTTCCAATACGGCAGCATACTGTTCATTTTCAGCTCATCATAACGTGCAATGTAATGAATAAGCGAGCCGCCTACGGCAATCTCCGAGGTAGCGGCATACTCATTGATGTCCACCTTGATCGGGAAGGGCACCGTCCGGTCCGGATACAGCTCTTTATAGCGCTGCACGGACCTCTCTTCCACCGTCCGGAAGGTGGCCACATTCGAGGGAGCCTGGTTGAAGGCTTTGTCCCACAGCATGTGCCAGCTGATAATGTCCGGCAGACAGTCATTCTCTACGCAGTAGGGAATGAAATCCTCGAATACCTTGGCTCCGTACTGGGTCAAATTCACTCCGGAAATGACGGCGCCGGGGTCAATCTCTTTGATCTTCTTCGTTACTGCCAGCCAGTCGCTGTTGAATACGGCTCTTGAATTCTTGCCCGTCTGGTTGTCTGACAGGAGCTGGGGATAACGGGTATTGTTCTGCTCAGGCTCATTGAACGGGATATAGATGAATCTTGCATCGGGGTCCTTGCCCGGATTCGCCGCCGCCCATTGCTCTTTATAGGCTTTGACTGCCGTTGTAATCGGAATGACGGCTTCCTGAATATATTCGTTAGCCGTTCTGGACGGATAGTACCAATGCTGATAATAATCCTGCATAACGATATTTACAGCTTCCCCGCCGGCCTCGAAGAAATAGTCCGACACCCGGAGCGCGTCTCCGGTCGGATGCTGGATACCGTTCGGCGGCTTCTGGGAGATATGCGAGGGCTTGATCGGAATCAGCGTGTTGATATCCGGCACATTAGGCTCGCTGATCGCATACAGTGCGCCGGAAGAGCCATGGAATACAGGTCCGAGCGAACGGTCTGCCAGATCGACCGAGATTTTGGCCGGCTTGGCTGAAGTGTTCTCTTCATGCTTCGTCTCTGCATAGAGTGCGCTTACCTGATTGGCATTTAACTGGACATTGTAAATCCGCAGATCGTCAAATTTACCCTTGATATCTCCATCCGAGGTGTAAAGCGATCTGCCGAAATCATTGAATGTCAGGGCGTCCAGATAGCCGCGCGAGAAGAAATGCTCCAGAACTGAGGTCATTGTTGCATCCGGAGAGCTTTTGCCCAGATCCAGACCTTTGGTGCCCACGGGAACACCGTCCAGGTATACCTCGTAGGCCCCGCTGCTTGTCATCGTAATGACGACTTGCTGCCATTTGCCTCTAGCGGGATTGCGGTTCCAGACGATATCGCCTTTGTAGCTGGCAATTTCATTCGGATTCGTCCCGGTATATATACGGTTGCTGAACGTACCATCCCCGGCAATGACAATGAATTCTGAATCCTGCCAACCGTTTACTCCGGCGTTTGTCAGCCCCTTCTCGGCAATGGTCGAGGACAGCAGGCGTGAATAGGCGCCTGAGGATGAGTCAATATTTGCCCAGAAGGCGATGGACAGCTCATCCTCGATTCCGCTGTAGAGCTGATCCGGCAGCTTCAGCCAGCCGGTGCCGTTCCCGCCGCCGGGTAAGGAGAGGACCTCTCCGCGCTGGTCGTCGTATACAATCGACGCTACCCCTTTAAGCTCGGCGCGTTCAGCACCTGCAGCAGGATAGACGCTATTCACCACCGAGACACGGTCGACCACCTGTCCGGGGTGGAAGCTCCATTGGTACAGCGGAGCCGCCTCAGCGTTGACTTCCTTCTGTTGCACTTGATCCTGCTGGAACTGTTGCTGCTCCAGCAGTATTTGCTCAGGAGCAGACTCCGGGACCGGCAGCGGATCAGACAACTGATCCGTGGAAGCGCTTGCTAATGTAGATGGCAGAATAGTCAGGAATACCAGCATGGATATCAGTGAACGTTTAAGATGCAGCCTCAATAGAATCTCACCTCTTGTGTTTTTTTGAAATAAAAGAATTTATAGGTTTCACCTGATCACGTATCCTTTTATTTCTCGCTGAAATGGTACCATCCTTCAAAAGGACGGTGTTTCCGTCTCTACTTGGATACCTCTTGTCATTCTGGTGCAGTATTCATCTGTAGTAGTAATCGCACTGTCATTCCGGGCTATTTCCGCATAGGCACCGCAACCTCCCTGTTCATTGCCGTATCTCTTCACCGAGAATGTTAAGTGAATGGACAGCACTATAAAATCAAGCTTTTTTACTGTTTTTGTTCCTTTCTTTACGATCTGGGCAAGGGCGGGAAATCTGCAGCATACGATGCTGCGCGGGCGGATAGCGGAATCCGGCCAGCCGGATGTCCCTTCAGGCCTGCAGAGGTAAAAAAGAGAGAAAAAAGAGTAAAAAAAAGACATGCCAGTCAGGGTAGAAAGAAAGCCCCCGGGAGTCTATCATTAGAGGTATTCTAACCGTTATTCCAACATTTCTGCCACCGGAGGTTATCATTTGAAATATAACTTGGCCCGGACCCGCCGCTTTGTGAGTGTGAAGAACAAAATGATGTTCTTTTTTCTGCTGGCCATTCTTATCCCGGTTGTGATCATGTTTATCAACTCCTACATCTCCTCCCAGCAGATGCTGGAGCGCAAATATACGGATCTGCTGGCCGATATTACGAGGCAGTCGAACATCCGAATTGAAGAGTTCCTGGAGGATACGAAGCAGATTTCCCTCATCTCCAGCTATGGGATCAACAGCTATATCTCCGCCGTCTCGCAGGAGAATTATCCTGTTCAGAATTATTTGCACGACAGCTCCGTTCCCAACGAACTGCAAGCTACGCAGCTGCTGATGAATTACATTACGATGAAGGACCGCGCGATCTCCATCTACGTCTATAATTTGAATCAAGGCAGTGACCTATATATCGCTCCTAACAAGCCCATCGACTATACCTATCATCCCAGGAACGAGGAGTGGTTCAACGATTTCCTGCGATCGGACGATATTACGCGTGATTTGCCGACACGGCTGGATATGCAGACCAAGGGAGACGACAACTGGGCCATTTATAATTTGCGCAAAATATTCGATATGGAGAACGGCAAGCTGCTTGGTCTCATGGTCGTGAGCGTGGATATTGATTTCATCAGCCGTCTGAACAAACGGATGCAGGCCGGGAACCGCTCGGCATTTACCGTCGTGGATAACAGCGACAGCATTATATTCAATAATAATTATGATCTGATCGGTAAGCCGTTCAAATCGCTGTTTCCGCTCCGTGAAGATGCGCTGGCTGCCGATTTGAACCGGCAGATTGTCCGCGTATCGGGCAAGGATTATATTCTGATCCAGTCGCCGTTCGAGGTGCATGATTGGAAGACGTATATGTATATGCCGGTGGAGGAGCTGGCTGTCGAGAGCGATATTCTTAAGCGGAACCTGTGGACGATCGTCGTTGTGCTACTGTTGTTCGCCCTGATAAGTTCTATGTATATGTCGAATCTGATTACCCGGCCGATCAAGCAGCTAATCCGCAATATGACGCTTGTGGAGCAGGGCAAATTCGACAATCTGCCTGTGGTCCGGTCCAATGACGAGATTGGGGTGATGGCCAGCCGCTTCGAGCAAATGTCAGCCGAATTGAAGCAGCTGGTGGAACGGATCTATGTGGAACAGGAGCAGAAGGTTGAAGCGGAGATCCGGGCTTTGCAGGCGCAGATCAGCCCCCATTTCCTCTACAATACCTTGAATTCGGTCAAATGGATTGCCACCATGCAGCAGTCGGACACCATTGTTGAGATGACAGAGGCGCTGATCTCCATGCTCCGCTATACCGCCAAGACGGATAACCGGCTGGTTCCTATCCGTGAAGAGCTTGAACACATTGATCATTATATCGTGATCCAGAAGGTGCGCTATTTCAACCGGATCGAATTCCACAGTGAGATCGAGCCGGCGCTTGCGGAGCAGGAGATTCCCAAGCTCAGTATTCAGCCGCTGGTAGAGAATGCGATCTTTCACGGGATTGCCGACCAGGAGGACGGTCTGGTATCCATCGAAGTCAGGTATGCAGGGAATTCCGAGCTTGCCATTACGGTAAAAGACAACGGCGCGGGGATGAGCCGGGCGGCGGCAGACCAGCTCCAATCCAGGCTTGACGGCGAAGAAGTCAGCGGCGGCATCGGTATTATCAATGTACATCAGCGTATCCGCCGCGGATATGGCGAGCCTTACGGGGTATCGTTTCAGAGCAGTCCGGGGCAAGGCGCAGTATTCGTGATCAGAATTCCTATAAGGAGCAGGAAGGAGGCAGGATGAATATGCTGGGTGTTCTTATCGTGGATGATGAATTGCTGATGCGCATCGGCCTGAAGTCCATCATTCAATGGGAAGAGGAAGGCTTTACGATTCTCGGTGAAGCGGCGAATGGACGGGAGGCGCTGGAGCTGGCCGGGACGCACAAGCCCGACCTGATTATTACAGACATCAAGATGCCTGTGATGGACGGTCTTGAGCTGATTCGGGAGGCCCGGCGGATGGATCTGGGCGGACAGTTCGTGATCCTAAGCTGCCTGGAGGAATTCCATTATGCGCAGGAGGCACTGCGGCTTGGAGCGGCAGATTATCTGATCAAAAGCGACATGAAGCCCTCGCAGCTTCAGCAGGTGCTGGATAGGGTCAGGAAGCGGGCGTCCCGCCACTCCCGTGCAGGCTCGGATGAAATGCCCCCAGGCTCCTACAAGGAGAGTATCGGGTATTTGAAGGAGACGCTTTTCAAGGAGATGATCAGCGGCTTCAAGACCGCCGGAGATGTGCTCGCTAACCGCGAATCCCTGCGTATCCGCCTGACGGATGAGCCTATGGTGCTCATGAAGCTGCGGATTAACCATTTCGAACAGCAGAGACGCAAGTATGTGGAGCAGGATGAGAAGCTGCTGCGCTATTCTGTCGCCAATATTCTCGAAGAGATTCTTCCGCGCAAGCGGGCGAAGGAGATCATTGTGATGAACTCCGCGGAATATGTGCTGCTGCTGGACCTCGGGCCTGAGGGGAGGATTGTCTGCGCGGAGATCGAACGCGCAGCCGCCAAGATTCAGGCGGCCATGAAGGATTTCCTGAAGCTGACGCTGTCCATCGGCGTCAGCGGCCCGGCGCCTGGCTTTGGCGGCCTGAAGCGGGCATATCAGGAGGCAGATATGGCGCTTGACGAGCTGTTCTTCGCGAGCGGGAGCGGCCTGTCCTTCTATGATAAAGCCCGGAGCCGCCAGAGAAGCGGGGATCGTGTGTTCATCGACAGGTCGGCCATGCGAAAGTTCAGGCAGGATACCGAGAGTGGAAGCGAAGGGGCGATTGACTTCCTGAACAGCCTGAAGGATACCATGCTGCTGGAGGGCTGTACGAAGCAGGCGGCGCGTTCGACCTATATCCGGTTGCTTGGGGCGATTCTGTCCTGCTTCCCGGCGCTTCCCGAGCCGAACGAAGCAGGGCTTACGGTGTACGAGAGCATTCTCCATGAAGAGAGCCTGGAGGGGCTGCACCGGACCGTTGCCGGTTATCTGGAGCAGTGCAGGACGCAGATGTCGGAAGGCGAATCCTCCCGGAGTTATGCGGAGCAGGCGAGTGAACTCATCATGCAGCTGTATGCGGAGGATATCTCCCTGCAATCCGTGGCGGACCGGATTAACGTGAACGCCTCCTATCTCAGCCGGGTATTCAAGCAGGAGACGGGAGAGAATTTCGTCAGCTTCCTGACCCGGCTGCGCATGGAGAAGGCGAGGCACATGCTCAAGGACAAGAACGTGAAAGTATATGAGGTAGCAGAGCGTGTAGGGTATCCGAATACTGCATATTTCAGCAAGCTGTTTAAGAAGCTGAGCGGGATGAGTCCCGAGGAATACCGGGGCTAGAACGGCAATTGTCAAAAAAAGAACAGACACTGTAAAAGAAGTGCATCCGCTGCGGATGCGCTTTTTATATGCACCTGACGAATGGTCAAAAAAAGGAAATGTTCCGTAAAAAACAGCCATTTCGATACCGGCCGCCTTCGCCTACTATTGGAGATGCAGCAGATGCAGTACATCCTAAATGGAAGTTGGGGGTCATTCTAGTGAAGAAAAAAAGCTTAGCGACCGCGTTGTCTATCTTACTTACGGCGGTCACCTTGACGGCTTGCGGCAATGGTAATGGCAACGGTAATGGCAACAGCAATACAGCGGCTTCACCATCGGCAGCGGCAACGGATGCCGCAGCACCCACCCAGGCAGCGGGCGGCGAGAAGACCGAGTTGACCTATGCGATCTGGGATTCCAACCAGGAGAAGGGAATCCGGACCATTGCCGATGAATTCGAGAGCCAGAACCCGGACATCAAGGTCAATATTGAGGTGACCGGCTGGTCCGATTATTGGACGATGCTGGAAGCGGGAGCCACCGGCGGCTCGCTGCCGGATGTATTCTGGATGCATTCCAATGAGATCTACCGCTATGCGAACAACGGCATGCTGCTTGATCTGACAGAACGCATCAGTAAGAGCGAAGACGTCAAGCTGGAGAATTACCCGGAAGGCCTGAACCAGATCTATAATCTGGGGGGCAAGCAATATGCGGTTCCGAAGGATTTTGATACTATCGGGCTGTGGTACAACAAGACGCTGTTTGACCAGGCGGGCGTGAAATACCCGGATGAGAGCTGGACATGGGATGATCTTCACAGCGCCGCAAAAGCGCTCACGAAGGACGGGGTGTATGGCTTCCTCGCACCGATGCACAACCAGGAGGGGTATTATAACTTCGTCTATCAGAACGGCGGCACCATTATTACAGCGGACAAGAAGTCTGGCTATGACGATCCCAAGACGATCGAAGCGCTTGATTACTATGTAAGCTTCGTACGTGACGGACTATCCCCAGAGGTGTACGGGGATGCCGAGCGTGCCGATCTGCTGAAGAACGGCAAGGCGGCGATGGGCCTCTTCGGCTCATGGAACCTGAGCGGCTTCACCGAGAACGAGTTCATGGCGAAGAATTTCGATGTCGCCGTGCTGCCCCGCAAGGCTGCGCAGGCCTCCATCTATAACGGCCTCGGCAATGCGGTTGATGCCAAGACGAAGCATCCCGAGGAAGCATGGAAGTTCGTGGAATACTTAAGCTCCAAGACAGGCCAGGAGCGCCAGGCGGAGCTGGGCGTTGCCATCTCGGCGTACACGGGTGCGGCTGACAAGTGGGTTGATTCCAACAAGACCTTCAACATCAAGGCATTCGTTGACATGGTCAGCTATGGGGTAATCCGTCCGTATTCCAATACAACGGCTGTCTGGGAAGACAAGGCGTATGAAGCGCTGAAGCCGGCATTCTCCGGCAAAGTGTCCATAGAGGAAGCCGCCCGTAATGCAGCTAAGGTCATGAATGAGAGTCTGGCGGAAGAGAAGTAAGCATGAGCCATATACCTGCGGCAGCCTGGGGGCTACCGCAGGTTTGATAGGAGAGGGAAGCAGATGAATCATACCGTCAAGAAAATTGGAGCCAAAACCTGGAATGAATGGTCCTGGGGCTGGTTCCTGATCGCACCAACGATGATCGGCCTAATCGTCCTCAACTTCATTCCGATTATACAGACCGCTTACCTTAGCTTCTTCAAGAGCGGGGATTTCGGCAGAGGCAATATCTACATCGGATGGGAGAATTACCGCAAGCTGATTCATGATCCACAGGTATGGCACGCTGTCGGCAATACATTGTTCTACACATTGCTGGTCGTACCTGCCAGTATTGCCATTGCCATGCTGGTAGCCGTCCTGCTGAACGGCAAGCTCGCGGGCCGCTCGCTGTACCGCACGATCTATTTCATTCCGATGGTCGCCGCCCCTGCGGCAGTGACTATGGTATGGCGCTGGATGTACAACCAGCACTACGGCCTCATTAATTACGGGCTATCCAAGCTGGGTCTTCCGGCCGTCAACTGGACGACGGACCCCCGGGTAGCCATGCTGTCCATCGCGGTGATCGGCATCTGGAGTGTCATCGGCTATAATATGGTGCTGCTGCTCGCCGGTCTTCAGGAGATTCCGAAGGACTTCTACGAAGCCTCGGATATCGACGGAGCCAGCCGGGTGCGCCAATTCTTCGTGATTACCCTGCCGCTTGTATCGCCCACCCTGTTCTTTGTGGTGGTGACCACGATTATTCAGGCCATGCAGGTGTTCGATGTCATCTATATGATGATTGATGTGAGCAACCCGGCCTATGACCATACAGTATCGCTTGTGTATCTCTTCTATAATAACTCATTCAAGTACTCAAATAAGGGCTATGGCTCAGCGGTTGTAATGGTGTTGCTCGCGCTGATTATGATCATCACCTTCTTCCAGATGCGGGCGCAAAAAAAATGGGTCAACTACATGTAGGAGGCGGCACTATTGGCCAAACATAAATACTTTAACCGGATCTTAGCTCACCTTGTGCTGCTCCTGGGAGCGGCTGTCATGATTCTTCCGTTCGTCTGGATGGTGCTGACCTCGTTCAAGTCAGTTACGGAGTCCACCTCGATGAATCCTTTTATCTTTTTCCCCAAGACCTGGCGGGCGGAGAACTATCTGGAGGTATGGCGCCAGAATAACTTTCTGGTCCTCTACTGGAACACCTTTGCGATGATGGCGCTTCGGGTGCTGTGTGCCGTAATGTTCAGCGCGATGGCTGCGTATGCTTTTGCCAGGCTGAGGTTCCCGGGGCGCAATTTCTTCTTCAGTCTCGTATTGTTTCAGATGATGGTGCCGACGCAGATCTTCATCATCCCGCAATATTTGATGGTCGATGCACTGGGGATGCGCAATACAATATTTGCCTTGCTGTTCCCGGGTCTGGTCAGTGCCTTCGGCACCTTCCTGTTGAGACAATTCTTCATGGGCCTGCCGAAGGAGCTGGAGGAGGCGGCCAAAATTGACGGCTGCAATATCGGGCAGACGTTTGCCAGAATCATGCTCCCGCTGGTCCGCTCCGGTCTGGTGGCCCTCGGGATATTCACGGCCCTGTTCTCCTTCAAGGACCTGATGTGGCCGATGATCGTCAACACCAGTTCGGATGCGGCGACTCTCTCCTCGGCTCTGGCGAAGATTCAAAGCGCCTTCGCCGTGGACTACCCGGAGCTGATGGCGGCTTCCGTACTGGCGATTTGGCCGATGCTGCTTATCTACATCCTGTTCCAGCGGCAATTCATCGAAGGGATTGCAACTTCGGGGGGCAAGCTCTGATTGTCCGTTGACGGAGGACATCTGGACGCTCAGAATAAGAATGGAGAATAGGGAAGGAGGAGGGCGTCATGATTACGAGGAGAATTGGGATTTGGGGCAGCGCGATGCTGCTGCTGGTCACGATTGCCGGATGTGATGCCCGGAGCCGTACGGACGCCTCCCTTCTGTCCGGCGAAGCACCAGGAGGGCGTGAACCCGTCACGCTGCGTTACTCCAGCTATCTGCTGGATACAGCGCAGGCGGGCAAGGTGTATTTCGATGCGATTGCCGAATTTGAGAAGCTTCATCCCCAGATCCAGATCGAAGCAGACTTTATACAGAATAATAATTATACGGCAGGGATCAAGATCCGGCTGTTGGGCGGTGAGCCGATGGATGTGTTCGATACCTGGTCGCCCAGCCTGTTCGAGGAATTCCGTGCCCTGCGGACTGATATGTATCTGGACCTGACCGGGGCCGAGTTCCTCAAGGAATTCTATCCCAACTCGCTGCTGCCGGTTACGGTCGGCGGCCGCGTGTACGGTGCGCCGGAGGTAATGCACAGTGACGGGCTGCTCTACAACAAAACCTTGTTCGACTCTCTGGGGCTGGAGGTTCCGCGCACCTGGGACGAGTTCCTGGCGCTGTGCGTGAAGCTGAAGGGGGAAGGGCTTATTCCGGTGGCAATGGATGCCGAATGGTCGACGGCCCAGTTCTTCTGGGGGTCGATCATGTCGGATAACGGGGCCGATGCCGCCTGGACGAAGAAGCTGGAGAGCGGGGAGATCCGGACCCATGACCCGGTATTCGTGGATGCGATCCAGAAGCACCGTTACATTATTGACCGGGGGTTCGTGCCGCCGAACTGGAAGAGTCTGAAGCATGAGCAGGCCAAGGATCTGGTCGGCACAGGCCGCGCGGCCATGATTATTACCGGAACCTGGGACATCCCCAGCATCAAGGAGCGCAACCCTGGACAGGATATCCGGTTCATGATGGTGCCGGGCAGCGTGAAGACGGTGCCTAATATCAACGTCGGCACCTACCGGGTGATCAGCTCCCGGACAGAGCATCCGGAGGAGGCCAAGCAGTTCGTGGCATTCATGAACGGCAGAACCACACAGGAGAAGCTCGCCGCAGGCGCGCTGGCTGTGCCTTCCGTCATCTCGGCGCCGACGGACCGGACCGATTCGGTATCCTCCATTGCAGCGGCGGTCACGCGGGAGGACGCCACGCTCTATTGGCCGCACACCGTATCCACAGAATCACTCCAGGTGAAGATTCAGGAGGGCGTGAATCAATATCTGGCCGGGCAGCCCCTGGAGACAGCCCTGGCCGATATCCAGCAAGCGATAGATGAGGCCGCGGCAAGGCGGCGGGAATCAAAGTGATCTGCAGCAGGAGATGGCGGATGCCTCTAGAATATAGTCAAAGAGGCAGTTAAATATGCAGTCTGAAGGGGTCTAACCAATGGTTAACTACAGAACGGCAGCTCCGCACGAGCGAGAGGAATACATAGATTTAGCCAATCTTGCCTTCCGCTTTGATTTTGAAATTCTGATGCCCAAGGCTTATGACAAAAGTGTGGATTCATCTGCGATGCATAAGGTCGCAGTGGACGAGCAGGGCAGGCTGCGCGCACTAGTGGCTGTTTTTCCAGAGTCTCTTAAAGTATGTGAGGATACGCTGCGGACCGGCTATCTGGGTACCGTATCGGTCCATCCGCGTGCGCGCGGCGAAGGGCATATGAAAGCGCTTATGAACCTGTGGCTTGAAGAACTGCGGAGTACATGTGATATGGTTGTATTATATGGACAGCGGCAGAGATATGAGTACTTCGGCTTCACGCTTGGCGGTGTCAAGCTCAAATATACCGTGGCAGAGGCCAATGTGCGCCATGGCTTAAGAGGGGTGAATGACACCGGAATCTCCTTCAGCCCGCTGTTTGAGATGGAAGGAGGAGCAGAATTTGCGCATAACCTGAATACCTCGCGGCTTGCTTATGTTGAGCGTAGCTTAGAGCAATTACCGCTGATTTTCAGCACCCTCTGTCAAGAGGCACTTGGCGTTCTGGATCAGGGTAAGCTGATCGGCTATCTGGTTGTCAACGAAGCGGGCGATGATATAGCTGAATTCGCGCTGGAGAAGGCGGATGATATTCTGCGGACGCTTAAGGCATACATGGCCTATAGCAGAGCAGGGAGAATAACGATGTACGCGCCAGAATATGACATCCCGCTGAATAAGGCTCTTGGCGGCATTGCGGAAGACATTGTGATCGAGAACTCGGATATGTATCATATTCTGGATTTCGCCAATGTCCTGAAGGCTTATCTGACGCTGAAGTTCAGGACCACTGGTATTGTACCGGGAGAATTCTCCGCAGTGATGGACGGTCAGCCGGTTACGGCGCGGGTAGATGAAGATGGCGTGAGCGTTGAACGGACTGCCCAGCCGGGAGCGAGGGTCCTGGACAGGCTGCAGGCTCAGACACTTCTGCTTACCCACCATGCCCGTTATATGGCAGTGGATGCGCCTCTAGGCTGGTTCCCGCTGCCTTTATTCTGGTACAAGATTGATAAATTCTGAGTAATCCCGTGCCTTACAATAGAGCAACGCAAGCCTTCTACTCCGGGAGGCTTGCGTTTTTTTTGGCGAATCTTCCAGGCGAGATTCCGGTAATCTTGGTGAAGCTGCGGATGAAATTGGCATAATCGCTGAAGCCGCATTGATAAGAGGCCTCGGTAATGCTAAGCCCTTCGCAGAGGTAAGCTTTGGCTAACGAAACCCGGCGGTCCAATATATACGCACGGAGAGTTAAGCCCGTATGTTGTTTGAACTGGCGGCTAATATAGGTGCTATTCAAATGAAAGATACCGGCAAGCTGCTCAAGCGTGATCCTTTGCTCCAGATGGGCGTCAATATACTTCATAGTCTTGCGGACCAGCTCCGGCATGATATCGTCAGGTACAAAGCTTGCCTTATGAAACACCGTGTTGGTCAGCACCAATAATTGAGCGAGTGCACTGTTGGCGATAATATCTGATCCATACGCATCGGACGAGAGAGCTTTCTCCAGCTTGCCTGCCAAGCGTAGAAATTGCCGAAGCTGGGCTTCCTCAAGATGTACGATGTTGCCTTTTCCCTTCGGTCGATAGTCGAAGCACCAGGATAGAGGGGTTGCAGGTGTAGACAGGCGGTGCAGATATGATTTCTGGAGGTTAAGGGTAATCCGTTCATATTCGGATTCATCCTGGCTGAAGGAACGGTGCATCTCTTCCGGATTGATCACAAGCAGATCTCCGCGTTCCAGATGGTAACAGCTGTTCTCAATATAGAAATTGACGTTGCCGCGCAGGAACAAGTACAGCTCGTAGGCTTCATGCTGGTGATAGAAGGTCCCCATATTATAGGTAGTCGTCCTGTGCAGGTAGAGAAAATCTTTATGGATGGGATCATACCGCAGCTCAAAAGGATCGTTCATCGGTAACCTCCAGGTCATTTGGCGCAATACATTGCGCGGTATTCGCAAGGATTCTTCTCTGGAACTACTTTAAAATGTCCTTATCCTAGCATGTCAGGATATGATTTGCAAACGTTTTTATTGTACACACCAGATTGGAGGACCGGATGATGGAACTAATCGTAACTGCAAGAAGCAAGCATCAGGAAGATACCGGATATACCGGATTGAACGGGCAGGGACTACATGCGTCCGTAGAGATAACAGGGGGTACAGGCAGCGCGAGGCAGCCTTTTCAGGCCTGTGTGCGAATCACGAATCTTAACAGTGCAGCGTGGTCGGGAGTCATTCATGTGGAGCTGCCGTTTGCCAAGACGGACCCGCGTTTTTTTCTTCCCGCTTTTATGTATGGCCGCAACCGAGGGGAGGCTCCGCAGAATGTTCCAAACGAGTTCCCGAGATTGAGAGAAGGCGAGCCTTCACGTCCATCATCTCCCTGGTGGATGGTACGAAGCGACCGGTTGTCGCATCCTGCGGCACTGGTATATGACAACGGCAGGGTGTTCGGCCTGTGTGCCAGTCCGTACTTTATAAGCCGGGCTGGGGAAAGAATCCAGTGGAAGCCTGAGCTTGAGGGTGAGTTCTACCAGTATGGCGGCTTCACCTGCTCGCTTGCCAAGGGAACGGTCGGATATACGCTGGGGTATGAGAATGCTCCGCTTCTATTCATCAAATCGCATCTTGTGAAGGAACGGGCACGGCTTGCGGAGAACTGCTTTGAACTGAAGGCCTCAGAGTCTGTAGAGTTCACGTTGGATTTGTTCGAGTACAAGGCTGAGTCTGAGCTGGGCATCAATGCGGCGCTGGAAGACATCTATTCCCGCTATCATCAGCCTCCAAGACCGGGCAGTGATATCCGGAGCGCTGCGGCCGACCTGTCGAAGGCGATCTATCAATATGCGTGGCTGCCTGAGGACCGGAGCTACACAACCTTTGTCTATGAGGACAAGGAGACAGGCGGGTACAGGTATAATAAAATCATCTCGATCAGCTGGACAGACGGTCTGAGTGTAGCCACTCCAATGCTGATGGCTGCCCTGCGGCTGGAGGATGAACCCATGCGCGAGCAAGCGCTATCCTGCATTGAGAATATCATCGAGAACTCCATGAACCCGGCATCCGGCCTTCCTTATGAGGCCTATCAGGACGGGAAATGGAGCATTAACGGCTGGTGGTTTGACGGAATGCGCACTCCGGGACATTCTGCCTATCTGTGCGGACAGGCATTATTCTATATTATGAAGGCCTATGAATACGAGAAACGGCTCAAACATGTCATCCACGAGGAGTGGGTGGACTTCGTGCGGAAGGTTCTCCCTGTACTGGAGAGAAGCCGGAATTCGGACGATGAATACCCTACGATTCTCTCTGAGAGAACCGGTGCCGGGCTTGAATATGATTCCTTCAGCGGAACCTGGATCATGGCTGCAATTGCCTACTATAGCTGGCTAACCGGAAACCGGTCGCATCTGGACAGCCTGAAGCGCAGTGAGCGGCATTATTATGAGACCTATGTGATACGGATGGAATGTTATGGTGCGCCGCTTGATGCGGATAAGGCGGTAGACTCTGAAGGGATTCTCGCGTACATCAGGGCGGTCAGATATCTGCACGCCCTCACAGGGGATGAGCTGTATCTTGATCATATGAGAGATGCGATTGCTTACGAGTTCACCTTCAAATTCGCGTACAATTCTCCGGTTAAGGTGCCGCCGCTGAGCACGGTGGGGTGGTCCAGCTGCGGGGGAAGCGTGACCTCCGTCGCCAACCCGCATATCCATCCCATGTCGAGCAGCGTGGTGGATGAGCTGTATTACTACGTACAGCAGCGCGATGATCCTTACGTCCGGCAGCGGATGCTGGATACCGTCGGCTGGGGCTGCCAGACCTATAACCGGTATGACCGGGAATATGACCATGGCTTGACGGGCTGGATGTCCGAGAGATTTTGCCATTCCGAGGGGCTGTTAACGGAGACTTACAGTGACGGTTCTCCGGCAAGCACCTGGTTCTGTCTGATGCCATGGGCCGGCAGCAGTATTATTGAAGGTCTGGTTGGCGATTACTGGGAAGCAGGCGCCAAGAAAAGCCGCTATATAAGATGCACCTAAGTTTTGTTTATTTCTTTAGTGATTTTTATATAATTGTCCTCTTCGTCTGTAACGCAAGGCGCCCCGTTCACTCAGGCCTGTTCACTGGCTTTGTATTTGCCGGGCGGCATGCCCACTATTTTTTTGAAGCTTCTGATGAAGTTGGCATAGTCGCTGAAGCCCGACAGCTCGCAGGCTTCAGCGACACTTTTCCCGGCGGTAAGATGGCTCATGGACAGGGAGATGCGCTTGCCCACAATGTAAGAGCGGATGGTAAGTCCGGTATGCTCCCTGAATAGCTGGCTTATATATTTGCCGCTGTAATGAAACGCCTGCTCTAGCTGTGCGGACGAGATAGACTCTAGCAGATGCTCCTCAATGTACGTCATGGTCCGCCTGACCAGCTCCGGCATGAGATTGTCCGAGGGGGACGTAGATGATTGATAGAGGGTGTTAATGAACACAAGCAGCCGGGTAGCGTAGGCCTCTGCTAGTAGATCCTGTCCATAAGCCTCTGAGTGGAGGCAGACGATCAATTGGTCAGCCAGCCTGGAGTAGAAGGCACATTGGTCCCGGGAGAGCCGGGTCAGATTGTTCTGCCCGAAGGGATGGGCATCGAAGCAGGATAGCAGATTAGAGCGCGGGCTGGAGAGTCGCTGCAAGGTAGACCTCTTGATGTTCAGCCCGATCCGTTCGTACATTTGATTGTCGGTACAGACACACCGGTGCATTTCACTGGGGCTGATGATGAACATGTCGCCGGGGGCCAGCTTGTAGCAGGACTGCTCCAGATACATGTAGGCATTGCCTCTCAGGAACAGATAGATTTCGTAGGCATCGTGGTGGTGATACGGCATGGCCGGGTTAAGAAGCTCGGTTGTGGTTGTTCTATGGAAGCATATCATCTCATCCGGGATGGGGGTGAAAATATAGTTAGTGTTCTGATCCATAACATTCATTCCTTTTATTACACAATTTGGTATTATCGGCATCCGCGCAATATATGTTCGTTGATCTGCAAGGATTAACCTGTAAATATTTATTATAATACAGGAAAAGGAAGCGCTTGCAAGTGCTGCTAGAAGCATGGACAAGCAGGGTGGAAGGTACCGCTGCCGCTTCAACCACACAGGAGGTGACCAGAGCAGGGTTTCCGAGAAATGATCCGAGCAGAAATTATACGATGAGGAGATGAGTCCATGATATCAAAGTTTAAAAAATCACTGTGTACTATATTGGCATCTGTAACACTGCTATCGGCAATGATGGTACCCGCACCGCCTAAAGCTTCAGCAGCAAGCGATGTGACCGTTAATTTGTCAGCCCAGAAGCAGGTCATTCGCGGCTTCGGAGGAATCAACCACCCTGCCTGGATCGGGGATCTGACGGCCGCGCAGCGGGAGACCGCCTTCGGCAACGGCGCGAACCAGCTTGGGTTCTCTATTCTGAGAATCTATGTAGACGATAATAAGAATAACTGGTATAAGGAATTAGACACGGCTAAGGCAGCCATCGCCAAGGGAGCCATTGTGTTTGCTTCGCCATGGAATCCGCCGAGCAGCATGACCGAGACCTTCAACCACAACGGGAATACCTCAGCCAAGCGTCTCAGATATGACAAGTACGGCGCATACGCCCAGCATCTGAATGATTTCGTGACGTACATGAAGAATAACGGGGTTGACCTGTACGCGATTTCTGTGCAGAATGAACCGGACTATGCCGAGACCTGGACCTGGTGGACACCTGCCGAAATGCTTAACTTTATGAAAAATTATGCCGGTTCCATTAACTGCCGGGTCATTGCTCCCGAGTCCTTTCAATATCTGAAAAATATGTCCGACCCGATTCTGAATGATTCCCAGGCGCTGGCCAATATGGATATTCTGGGGGCACACACGTATGGCACTTCGTTTAACAACTTTGCGTATCCACTCTTCAAGCAGAAGGGTGCAGGCAAAGAACTGTGGATGACGGAGGTCTACTACCCGAACAGCAATAATAACTCCGCCAACCTGTGGCCTGAAGCGCTGGAAGTAGCATACCATATGCATAATGCGATGGTAGAAGGGGATTTCCAGGCTTATGTATGGTGGTATATCCGCCGCCAATACAGCCCAATGAATGAGGACGGCTCCATCAGCAAGCGCGGAGACAGCATGGCTCAGTTCTCCAAGTTCATCCGTCCGGGATATGTAAGAGTTGATGCTACGAAGAACCCTAATACCAATGTCTATGTCTCGGCCTACAAAGGAAACAACAAAGCGGTCATCGTGGCTATTAATAAAAGTACTTCGGCTGTAAGCCAGAAGTTTGTCCTGCAGAATGGCACAGCCTCAAGCGTGTCCACCTGGATCACGGACGCCAGCCGCAAGGTAGCCGCCGGGTCCTCCATTAATGTGTCGAACGGTTCATTTACCGCCCAGCTTCCGGCCCTGAGTGTGACAACCTTTGTCGCTTCCATCGGGGGCAGCAAGGCTACAGTAACGGATACTACTTATGAGGCCGACGCCGAAGCCGGCACCGACACTACCTTGATCGTTGCAGAATAGAAGCCACTCACTCCAGTTTCCATAGGCAACCCTATCCTGGTCTGTAAACAGCAGCTTGTACAGTGCGTTTACGGGCCGGGATTTTTTGAAATATAAGAATTTATATGTTGCACACGATAACTTATCCTTCTATTTCTCGCTGAAACGAATACCGTCCTTTTATAAGGACGGTATTCGTTTCCACTTGCATCCAAGTTCGTTTCGTTAAAAATCAAAGTATTTTAGTGTTATTTTAAAATGAATCGTGCATCAGTCTCATACAAAATCTAATTTCGAATTGTTAAGCTATAACCATGCAATTTGATGTAAGCGTATACAAAAAAGGAGGAACACGCGGAATGAGTAAAAAGATCTGGAGAAAGACACTTGTAGCTGCAATAAGCGGTACTCTGGTGTTGGCCATGATTACCCCGGTGCCGTTTTCCGCCCCGGTTCAGGCTGCTCCTACAATAGCCGTCCCGGCGCAGGTAACTGCTGACTGGTACAAAACCTACCAGACGATGGATGGCGTAGGAGCCGCTTATGCTTATACAGATTCCGTCCATATGCTGCAACTGGCTTCGGCCGGTCATCAAGATACCGTCAGGCATCTGCTGGATCTGACCTTCAGTGAACAAAAGGGCACAGGCCACGACATTGTCCGGGTCATCATCGGCGATAACGGCGGCCTTACCACTGCCAATGCCACCGCCGCAAGCCCGGGGTTCAACCCTCTGACCGGTCTGCTTGCAGATGTCAGCAAGCCCGGCTTCGATATCGAAGGAAATGCCATTCCCCTGCGTGGAACAGGCGGGCAATATGGATACAAAATAGAAGCGGAGAACCGCTATTACGATGGCAATACCGACAGTATCTGGCCTGTTGAACCCGAGCATGCTCCAGGCACGCTGGTGCCTGTACAGGATTTCGTGTGGGATTATCCGTCCTGGAACCAGCCGGCTGCCAATGACGATGGAGGCCCGACCAATCTCCTGAGCGCACCGGGGGATCATCCTGTGGTGATTAAGAACTCGCCGCGTACCCGCAAGGAGCTGTTCGATGTGGATCAGGTCTGGACGATGCGCCAGGCGATGCAATACGGCGTCAAGCAGTTCTACGCTTGTACATGGACGGTGCCTTACTGGATGAGCCAGTCTTCGACAGGCTCCCCTAACAAGATTGTCCGCAGCGATACAGCCACCGTTAATGGTAAAGTGGTGAAAATTTATTATCAGGCCTATGCGGATTATCTCGTGAATTATATCCGCGGAATGTGGGAGCAATATGGAATTCCGATCACCCACATCAATCCCTTCAATGAGGTTGACCTCGCGGGCGGGTCAGCCGCGTACGTTACCGAGCTGATTAACGGTTACATCGGTCCTGCCTTGAAGAAGTCGATGCAGCCGGGCGGTGCCCTCTATGATATCCAGAATCCGGACGGCAAGCTCATTGACTTCATTCCTCAGCTTGCCGCCGTGGACGGCACCAATCTGAACGCTTCCTTAAGCAGAGGCGGCGAAGTGTTCAGTCAGACCGACCCTGACAATGCACTGGACAAAAACCCTTACCTCGATGTATTTACCACCCATCTGTATGGTACGGTCGGGATCGGCACGGATGAGAACAAGCTGTACCATACCGGCGACTTCTCCCAGAATCCGCTGGATTACTCCAAGGATGGAAGCAAGTATCCCGAATACCTGACCAAATATAAGCTCTGGCAGGCCGAATTCATGAATCAGGATACCGGTGACGGATCGGCCGGTGCCTATACTCAGCGGTACGGCAATCAGAACATCAGTGACGCGGTGCGCTGGTCCAATCTGCTGACCAATATGTTCAGCAGCAACCCCGGATTTAACGGCTTTGTCTGGTGGAGTATGTGGGACAGCAACGGCGCGGACGGCTCCGACCTGATCCGCTTCGTTACGACCAACTCCCAGCAGGAGCCGGGACGGATCAGCACGCTGACGGGTGAATACCGGTTATTCAAGCGTTTTTACGGCTATGGGCATTTCTCCCGGTTTATGAATCCCGGAGATGTCCGGTTTGATGTCACGCGGGTACCTGCGGCCGATATCAACGTGGTCGCCTTCAAGAATCCGAATACAAATGATTACTCGATCACGGCATCGAATGCCAAGAATGATGACAGCGTTCAGCCGCTTGAATTCAATCTGAAGGACTTCCCGGCAGGCACAACAAGTGTTACCGTGTTCCGTACTTCAGGCAGCGAGAATCAGAAGAAGCTTGGCACGATTCCTGTAACGAACGGGAAGTTCGTTGTTGACATTCCGTCGGCCAGCATCGTAACGATGGTTCCGTCCCAAGGCAAATTCGCCACATATCAGGGGCTTGACGGAGAACGTGACATTTTCTCAACGCTGGAAGCAGAGGGAAATGACAATAGTATACCTGGCGACAGTGCAGGTAGTGCGGGACGCGCTGAAGAGGCAGTGACACTCGGTGCCGGCAAGTACCTCGCCTACAGAAATTTGAACTTTGCAGATGGCTCCGCGAACGGAGGCGTTGTACGCAGACACTTGCTGTACCTGACCGCTCAGAGTAAATCAGCTCAAGGAGGCAAGCTTGCCGCTTATGTGCTTCCGGTGGGAAGCGCTGTGGGCAGCAACGACGACATTCTGTCCCAAGGCACGCGTGTAGCAGAAATTCCTGTACCAGCCAATGAGGTTTACGGTAAATTCCAGGATATGGTTGATACTGGCGATCTTAGCGCTTACGGCCATAAGGATCTGTATATTGTGGCCGAACCGAACGGAACTGCGGGTACTATCACCGTTGACCGCTTCCTGTTCGGAGCAGGCGATTCCGACTGGGGTGCTGCAGCGAATAACTCTACAGTATCCATTCCGGGGAACCTGCTGCTCAATGGAGACTTTGATACAACTGTTGCCTCCAATACAGACAACTGGTCTACTGGCCGTTACAACAAGGGAACCTTTGAGCCTGTTGCTTCAGGACCCGTGTTAACAGCGGATACCATACAGAGCTATTCGGGTCTGTCACGTTACCTGAAGAACAGCTCCACCTCGAAGGTTGCCGGTTCCGGCAAGCTTGCTGGCCGCATCGACGCTGCGGAACAGTATGACGGAATGTGGCAGGACATTACCGGTAAGCTGAACAAGGGAGAGAGCTATAACTTCAAGGGTTATTTCCTCTCCATGATGAGCCGGCCGGAGAGCTATGATCTCGCTGCGGAGCATCCGGGTGATGTGGAAGTGGCGCTGGTGTACTACGACCAGAACGGGACCCAGCTAGGTATGACTCCGATCAATGGCCGCGATATGCCTGAACCCTATGCAGCCCGGGAGGCGGGTGATCCCGCATACTGGATCGGCGGCAAATTTGTCGGACGTATCCTGGAGGGCGGGCCGCTCAGCTTAAGCTCTTTCCAGCCTGTGGATGTGAAGGTAGCGGACTGGCATGAGACGCCTAATGCCCCGTTTACCTATGATGAGCCGTCAGGTACTGCCAAGGTGGTAATGGCGGTGTATGCGAAGGATGCCAACATCCTCTACGCCGATCAGCTGTCACTGACGCCGGAGGCCGTGGCTTCGCGCAATATTTTCGTGGATGGCGTTCAGCCGACTAACTTCGATGCCTCCAATTACGAATATAAGTATACGGTTTCCGGGAACGCCATACCGAAGGTAACGGCGGTAACGAGTGACCCGGCTGAAATCGTAAGCATCTCACAAGCGGACAGTGCGCAAGGAACGGCAGTGGTCCGGTTTGTCAAAGGAGAACAGATAAAGACTTATAAAATCTTCTTCAGTACGAATGAAGTTATCGACTTTGCGGCTGGCCTTCCGGCGGGCTGGGAGGTTATAAATCCGGCTGATCCGCAGACCGCACTTAGCTATAGTGCTGAGGGTGCGGCCATCCAGACCTTGAAGGGCGGCACGGAATATCCGGGCAGCCATAATATGCTGCAGATGCCGGGTTCGGCCGAAGGCAACTGGACGCTTACAGCGAAGCTGACGGTAGACAAACCGCTTAATGATTCGACTATGGGTGAGAATTCCCAGGTAGGACTTGGCATCAGCCGCACTTCAAGCGGGGAGTTCTACAGAATCAATGCAAGGAAAGTGAACGCTAACATCAAAGTGAATAATTCAGGGTTGATAGGTACTCAGCCCTTCACGAACAATACGAATCAGACTAATTTGAGTGGTACCAACTATTATCTGCGGATTGTAAAAGAGGGCAATGTGGTTCAAGGGTATTTCTCCACGAACAGCGGTTCTTCCTGGCTGGCGATGGGGAATCCGTCAACGTATACCCCGGAATTCTTCAAGGATGCCAAGGTACAATTGTACGGAACCAATACCAGCACAGTAACGGATTTCAAAGTAACCTTTTCCAATGTGACTCTAGTCAAGACCCTGGGGGAGACGGGTGAACTGAGCCCTGATCAGCAGGCTGTAGAACAAGCAGCGGCGCTGATCGGCAACCGGATTACCGTTCCGAATGCAGTGGCAGGTGAAGATCACGCTAAGCTGATAGCCAAAGCACAGGCTGTCCTGAATGAGAGGGAAGAGCTGAGCCTGCTGGGAGTGACTACAGCCATTACCTTCCAGAATGGCGGATTTACGCTAAGGGTAACTAAGGGAAGCGTCAGCGTATCGGTTAATCCTTTTACCATTGTGGCTGGTATTCAACGTGCAAGAGATTTCGAGGATCAGACGGTTCAGGGCTTCAAGCCGAAGGGCGGTGCAGGTGTAACTGTTGCATCTACCCAGGAGGCCAACCATACCCCGGGCGGAGCTTATGCCCTGAAGGTTACAGGCAGAGCGGCTAATCCGGACGGACCGTCCGTCAATGTGAAGGACCTTGTTACCATTGGCAATGAGTACAAAACAACGGTATGGGTGAAGCTGATCAGCCCGGCCAGCGCGCAGCTGAAGCTGACTGCCCAGGTCAATGATACTACGCCGTATTATGTCAGTCTGTCCACCCAGACGGTCAATGCAGGCGGAGACTGGGTGAAGCTGGAGGGGACGTACCGTTATCTGCACGAGGATGTCACTTTGTATGTAGAGAGCCCGAACAGTGCTGTTGCAGCCTACTATATTGACGACTTCAGCTTCGAGGATACAGGGCTGCAGACGATTGCTTCGCTCAAGGATGTCTATAAGAACGACTTCGTGCTTGGAAATGTGCCGGGCAACAATGACATTAACCCGGGCAATGGACAAAATGCGTTCTTCAATTATCATTTCAACAGCGTGACCTTCGGCAATGAGATGAAACCGGATGCACTGCAGAAAACCAAGGGGACCTACACGTTCACGAAGTCTGACGACATGATTACCAAATCTCAGGCTATGGGGATGGAAGTACACGGTCATGTACTGGTATGGCATAGCCAGACTCCGGCGTGGTTTACACAGCAAGTGGACGCTTCGGGCAATGCACTGAAGGATCAGGCGGGTAATCCGCTCTATCTCAGCCGCAGTGAGGCGCTTGCGAATATGCGAACACACATCAAGACCGTTATGGAACACTACCGGAATAAGGTGATCTCATGGGATGTTGTCAATGAGGCCATGCAGGATGGACCTCCGGCAGTATCCGACTGGAAAGATGCACTGCGGAAATCGCCCTGGTATTATTCCGTCGGTCCAGACTTCGTGGAGCAGGCATTTCTGGCCGCACGGGAAGTGGTGGACAGCAACCAGGATTTGAAAGGGATCAAGCTGTATTACAATGATTTCAATGATGAATTCCCGGAGAAACGGGACGCTATCCACGACATGGTTAAAGAGATGAATGACCGGTATGCAGAGGCCCATCCAGGCAAGCTGCTGGTTGACGGCATTGGGCTGCAGTCTCATTACGACATGAGAACCAAGCCCGCCAATGTAGAAGCGGCAATTGTGAAGTATGCTTCCCTGGGCGTTGAAATCTCTATCAGCGAACTGGATGTTCTGGCGGGAATGAATTCCTCCCTCTCCCCGGAATGGGCGGATAAGCAAGCTAGCCTGTATGCCCAATTGTTCCAGATTTATAAGAAGCATGCCGATAAAATCGCGCGTGTCACCCTCTGGGGTTACACGGACAGCTCAAGCTGGAGATCCAGCCAGAATCCGCTGCCATTCCTTAGTTCTCTGGCACCGAAGCCTGCCTATTACGCAATTATCGACCCGGAGAAGTATCTGGCAGAGCATCCGCTCTATATTACGCCTGAAACCAAGAGCTCTACGGCGCTCTACGGTACACCGGATATTGACGGAAGCATGGACGACATCTGGAAGAATGCACCTGAAATTCATATCGACAACCATCTGATGGCAACAGCAGAAACGACCGGCACAGCCCGGACGCTGTGGGACGAGGAGAATCTATACGTGCTGTTCCAGGTGAAGGATAAGCAGCTAAGCAAAAACAATACAGATAAGACGAAGCAGGATTCGGTAGAAGCCTACGTGGATGAAGACCGCGTCAACGCCTGGCCGTACCTTGAGGATGACGGACAATACCGGGTCAACTATGCCGGAGAGCAGTCCTTCAAGTTCCTCAGTAATTCGACTCCGGCGACCTCCCCGGGCTTCGAATCAGCAGCGGTAACGGCCGGAACGGATTATATAGTGGAAATGAAGATTCCGTTCCGCACCATCACACCGGAGAACGGTACACAGATCCGGTTCGATGCACAGGTGAATAACGCAAACGGAGCCAATCTGATCGGCGTAGCGACCTGGAATGATCTGCTCGGCAGAGCGTCGAAATCGACAGAGGTATTCGGCAGCCTGACCCTCAGCGGCAAGGGAGATCAGATTCCGCCAACTTGGGTAGAGGGAAGCAAGCTTGAAGCCACTGATATCACCAGTACCGGAGTTACCTTGTCATGGATTGCGGCATCGGATAATCTTGGAGTCACCAGCTACCGGGTCTACAATGGAGTGGATGCTGAACCGGTGATCATAACCGGCAGTGAACCGGTAGAGACCGTAAGCGGAACGGTATATCGCCACCAGGTGACCGGACTTATGCCGAATACGCAGTATACCTTCAAGGTGGAAGCCGGAGATGCTGCTGGGAACTGGAGCAAGGACGGACCTTCCGTCCCGGTAACTACACTACCGACTTCAGATACTACACCACCGGTATGGGCAGAGGGAAGTTCGCTTGAAGCCTCTGGCATTACAAGCAAGGGATTGACTCTGACATGGTCGGCTACGGCATCGGACGAGAGCGGCATCGCCGGTTACCGGATTACGAATGGAACCGGTGACAAGCCGGTTACGGTTACGGATGCCGTGTATACGGAGACGGTTACCGGGGCTGTATACAGTCATCAGGTAACAGGACTTATGCCGGGTACGCAGTATATGTTCACAGTGGAGGCAGTAGATACCGGCGGCAATTGGAGTGCCGGTGGACCTTCGGTTTCCGCTGCAACACTGGCCGCTTCGGATACAACACCTCCGGCTTGGACAGCGGGAAGCAAGCTTGAAGCCTTACGGATCACGGCAACCGGCCTTACGTTAACCTGGACGGACGCTTCCGACGATACGGGAGTGACGGGCTACACGCTCTATAGAGGATCAGAAAAAATCGCGGAGTTGCCTGGAATAACGCACCGTTATGAGGTAACTGGACTGGCGCCGGGCACAGGATATAACTTCTCGGTGCAGGCCGTGGATGCAGCAGGGAACTGGAGTACAGACGGTCCCGCTATCTCTGTAACTACGCTAAGCAATAACGGCGGTCCATCAGAACCAACACCAGCACCCACACCAGTACCAACATCTGTGCCGGCGCCGACACCAACACCAACACAGGCGCCGGGAACAACAGCAACACCGGCTCCGTCACTGGTACCATCGACACCGATACCAGTGCCAACCAGCCCGTTCAAAGATGTAGGTGCCAAATATAGCTGGGCTTCGGAGGGTATTGATACGCTGCACAGGCTGGGCATCATCCAAGGAACCTCCGCGACCACCTTCAGCCCGGAGAAGAACATTACGAGAGCGGACTTTGTGCTGCTGGTAATGAGAGCATTGGGCCTCGAAGCGGAATCCGGTTCCAGCTTTGCAGATGTAAGCCCGGGAGCCTACTATGCTGAAGCCCTCAGCATGGCGAAGAAGCTGGGAATTATCAATGGAACGGATGGCAACCGATTCAATCCGAAGGGCGAAATCTCGCGGCAGGATATGATGGTGATTGCAGCCAGGGCATTGAAGGCAGTGAACAAATTATCTGCCGGCGGCAGTGCCGGAGAACTGAGCGGCTACACAGATAGAATGAAGGTGGCAAAGTATGCCATCGATAGTGTAGCGGCACTGGTCAAAGAGGGAATTGTCCAGGGAGACGGGAAATCCCTCCATCCCACCGGAACCGCAACGCGGGCGGAAGCCGCTGTAATGATCTTCCGGATGCTGGAGAAATAAGCACCCACAAGCGAAGCTATGAAGTAACACCGTAACATTCCTCTTGGCAGTCAACGTCTATAGACATCGGAAGATGGGATAGACGTTGGCCGGCCGGAGGTTTTTTTATGATGTGGATAAGGCTGAATGTGAAGCGCAAAGGGATAAATCCAAGGTTAGTATCCTATCAGCTACATAACGGACAGGTCTATTCCCCGATGATCGTAATTTCCGTGTTGATCCATTTGGCTACAGCTATTCCTTTGGCCCTTAGCAGCAGAGTGTTGATGATGTCCTCTCCCCAATTCTGCTCGTTCTGTGAAATCACCCGCGTAATCTGCCCGTTGTCCATCGCCTGCTTCAACGAAGGTGTGAGGCCCAGAGCGATATTATAGCGCGTCAGGCCTTTGGCTTTCCAGACCAGGACAGAGCTTGAGCTGGACACGAAATCCAGACTGACCAAAGCGCTGAAATGGGGATGGGCCGATATCATTTGCTCCAGCTGCAACGCTGCGATGTCCTCACTGCCGTCATTATGACGGATTTCCAGTACATCGATCTCGCTATGCTCCGCCAAATAGTCCTCCAACCCGCGCAGCCGTTCTTGAGTGCCCAGCATGCGGGACATTCCAGACTCCACCAGAATCATCCCTTTTCCGCCAAGCAAGCGTTCCACAGTCTGTCCAATAGTAGCGCCGGTTGCTCTATTATCAGCCCCGATAAAGGCTTCTCTGCTGCTGGCAGGCGAATCCGACTCAAAACAAACGACGGGAATCCCCCGGGATACCGCTTTGTTAATAACGCTGGTAAGCGCCAGGGAATCCGCCGGGGCAATGGCGATTCCGTCTACGCCCCGCTTGATCATCATCTCCATAATCCGGACCTGCTGCTCCAGATTGGCTTCATCAGGCGCTTGAACCAGCAGCTCTACATTATTCTTTTTTGCCACAGCTTCTGCATTCTCGGTTATCATTTCGTAGGTGTCATTCACCATGGGGTAGATAATACCGAAAGTCAGCGGCGGCTCCCCGTTCTGACTTGATGGAGAGTCCAGGGCTTCCTCCGAAGGTGTATTCGTGACTCCGGAGGAACGGGAGCAGCCGCCAAGGATCAAGCCTGCTGCCAGCAGTAGGATAAAGACATGCCGGTTCCGCATTCTGGAAGAAGTCACTAATTCCCCGCCCCTTTACGGATAGGCTGAAGCTGATCCCCGGAATTTCCGTGCTTGCGATATTCCATAGGCGTCATCCCCGTTACTTTCTTGAACAGATTGGAGAAGTAATGCTGATCGTTGTAGCCCACGCTAAACGCAATCTCAAACGTTTTATGTCCCGTTGACTTCAGCAGCTCTTTGGCTTTATCCATGCGTGTGGCCGTCAGGAATTCAGTGATCGTCTGTCCGGTCGCCTGGCTGAAGGTCTTGCTCAGATGGCTGGGACTGACCCTGACCTGACTGGAGATGTCGTTAAGGGAGAGCTGTTCTTTGTCATAATGCTCACTGATATAATGCTTAACTTTGTCAATCAGCTCACGATATTTATCTGCTCCCTCGGATCTCCACTCCCATAGCCGCTCGAATAGCCTGTTCAAATAGTGTAGACCTTCATCTGTATTGGAAATATGCTTCAGCTGCGCCTGGAATTCCTTGATGAGCTCGGCAGGATTTGGGGCCGCACGAAAACATTTTTTAGCCGTCTGTACCAGCTCCAGGGTAATGTCATTCATCAGGTAATAGGCGTACACGGACAGCCAATTCATCTGCTGGAGCTCTGCAGAGAGCTCCAGCAGAAATGCGGGAACCTGCTTGTGGTCTCCCAGCTTCAGAAACTGGATCAGCCGGTTCCGGTCAAGCAGGATGCCGCTAGCGGATGGATCGAAGTAAGCATCAAGCAACGCTGCTGAATTCAGTCTGGACATCTTCTTGAACATCCGGTCATCCTCGGCATCCAGATAGGAGAGATGAATGCCCTGCAGCCGTTCCCGGACATCACCCAGACTGACGGACAGCTCCAGGCCGCAAGCCGCTCTCAGCTTCTGCTTCCAAGTCCCGCAGATCTCTTCCAGGGTACGGCTCATTTGGGCCGGATTACTGCCTTTATAGATCAGTACAGTTTCAGTGCGGCTGCGTTTATAGATGAAGCCTTCTGCCAGCTCCTTCAGCAGGCCTGCGAACAGCGCTTCGGCATCCTGCGGCGCGCATGGGCAGCCCGTTCCTGCATCGATATCCGATGGGTTTAACGTAAATATGGCAGTTGCATAGTAAGGGGCCATAAGCAGCAGATCCAGCTGTTCCGCCGATTCGATGGCGGCAGCGGGACTGATCAGTCCTCCGCACAGATCAGCGAACAGATTCTCGGGGGTATAGGCTTGTTTTTGTTTCATCCGCAATTCTCCATCAATCCTGGAGCTGACACTATGGAGCAGCTGCAGAAGATCCGCAGAGCTGAACGGCTTCAGACAATAATCCTCAACCCCAAGCCGGAGCGCCGCCCTGGCATATTGGAAGTCATCATGACCGCTTAGAATAATGATTTTGATCTTCGGGAACTTTTGCCGGACGACAGAGCTCAGCTCCAGCCCGTTCATAAAAGGCATTTTGATGTCGGTAATGAGGATGTCGGGGAGCTGTTCTTCAATGACCGGAAGTGCAAGCTCGCCGTCGGGGGCGTCACCGCAAAAGATAAAGCCTTCTTTCTCCCAATCTACGGATTCCCGTATACTTTCACGGATCAGGATCTCATCATCCACCAGCATAACCTTTTTCATCTTAGGGTCCCCCTGTTCTTGGGTATGCGAACTGTAATTTGTGTACCATAACCTTCTGAACTGTCCAAGCGGATTCCATACTCCTCCCCGAAATACAGCTGTAGCCGCTGATGTACATTCTGCAGACCAAATCCGTTCTGAGTAGTATCCGTATCCTCCGATTGAATGGGATGCTCGATAGATTCTCTGAGCTGCGCCAGCCGTTCTCCGGGAATGCCAATTCCGTTGTCGGCGACTGTGAGAAGGATGGAGTTCGCGTCCGTATGTCCGCCAATGCTGATGAGCCCTTTGCCTCTTTTGTTTTTGATTCCGTGATAGAGGGCATTCTCTATCAAAGGCTGCAGCGTCATATTCAGAATCGGGTATTCCTGCAGCTCCTCCGCAACCTCAATCTTGAACTCCAGAATGTCACGGTAACGCATCTGCTGGATGATCAGGTAGCTTTGCGCATGGGCGAGCTCAGAGCGGATCAGTACCCAGTCGCGCCCTTTATTCAGGCTAAGCCGGAAGAACCCGGATAGCGCTTTCACAATCCGGATGACACCATCGTTCTTACCCGCTTCAGCCATCCATACAATGGAATCCAGTGTGTTGTATAAAAAATGTGGATTGATCTGTGCCTGCAGCGTCCGCAGCTCCGCCTTTTGCAGCTGCTGCTGCTTGCGGATGCTCTGCTCCAGCAGCGCTTTGATCTGCTCAACCATAATGTTAAAGCTTTGTCCCAGATCGGCAATTTCATCATTGCCGTCCGGTTTGACCTTGGCTTCCAGGTAGCCGCTTGCCGTCAGGCGCATCTTGTGCTGCAGAAGCTGAATGGGCCGGGTCAGCCGCCGCGTAAGCAGATAATTAAGCGTTATGGCGAAAATGATGCTTAAGCCGACGCTGACTATAATCAGCTGCCTGATCCGGTTGGCTTCGGCAACGATCTCCTGCAGCGGGGCCATGCCGATAATCTTCCAGCCTGTCGAAAGGGAGGAGGTATGGACAATGAACCAGGGCGGGCCGGCGATCTGAAGCACAAAGCTTCCGCTCCCGCTTAATTCCCCTGCAGGTAATCCTGTTTCTTGAACCAGGGTCACAGCGGCCTCTTGAACAGGCGGCACATAGATGGGGTTGTTCTGCTGATCCAGCAGGTAGAAGAACCCTGTTGTACCAATCGTCATCTTGTCGCAGAATTCCTTAATGAATGAGTCGTTCAGATCCACAATGATGAATCCGATCACCTCATGCGTAATCCGCTGCTTGACAGCTGTCATGATCGATATGACACCCTGATTCCTATAGGTGAAGCCATCAACCCGGTCATAACCGGAAATCAAGGGTGGAGGAATCCGGAGAATAAGCTCGGGGTTCTGGGACAGTGTCTGGAAATGCGGATTGCGCAGCGGATTAATATTGGATTGAAAGATACCCCTCCGCTCGCTGATCCCCTTGCCGTACAGATTAATCAGGCTGATATTGAGTACATCCTCATATTTGTAGGTGTCCCGGTAGAGTGTAAAGGTCTGCAGAATTTCCTTCGCCTCTTGATAGGTTTCAGATTGTGAGAAAAGAAAATGGATGACCTGGGGGTTATTGCTGAGCTCCAGCAGCCGCTCGGTATCTTTGAACAGATTATCGATATTCGTTCCCAGCATGTCAGCCTGAAGCATACTTGAAGCCTTGCTGTGACTGGAAATGGAAGTATAGGATTTCTGGTAAGAAATGAGACCGACAGCGATCAGCGGTATCGTGGACAGCACAATAAACAAAGCCAGCAGTTTGGCCCTCAGACTGGAGGAGATCCAGTGTGTGATCCGCATCATCGGAATTTCCCTTTCGCAAATAGAGTAGATTTGGCTTCAATATATAGTTTATAACAAATTATGGAATGCCGATACCCAAAGAAGAAAGCGCAATCAAAATTCACACCTTTTAAATATTAAAATACACAAAATCCTCCTGTGGACAAAACAAAGCCAAAAATAGAAAGCAAACGCCAAAGGCTGCCCGTATAACGGACTTTTGTAAGCGATTTATAATGAGCAGAACACCAGAATCTGGTGAATGCCGAGGGGGAGGAATAAATACGTATGAAGAGATTCGGGAAAATGGGAGCAGTGCTTGCACTCACCTTATCTATGGTCATGCTTGGAGCATGCGGCAACAATAATGGGGGGGACAAGGCGGCGAATGCCGGGAATGCAGCAACGGAAGCACCGGCGGCGAATGGCGGAACCAAGACGGAGGCCAAGGACATTACGCTCGGTTTCTCGCAGGTGGGTGCAGAGAGCGGCTGGCGAAGTGCCAATACGAAGTCCATTCAGGATTCAGCCAAGGAAGCGGGCTATACGCTGAAATTCTCGGATGCGCAGCAGAAGCAGGAGAATCAGATTAAGGCCATCCGTTCCTTTATCCAGCAAAAAGTGGATGTGATTGCCTTCTCCCCGGTCGTGGAATCCGGTTGGGATACTGTACTTAAAGAGGCAAAGGCTGCAGGAATTCCGGTGGTTCTGACCGACCGTGCGGTGGATTCCAAAGACACCTCGCTGTATGTTACTTTCCTCGGCTCCGATTTCGTGGAAGAAGGCCGCAAGGCGGGTGAGTGGCTGTCTGATCAGTATAAAGACGCTTCAAAGGACGTTAATATTGTAGAGCTACAGGGAACCACAGGCTCTGCTCCAGCCAATGACCGTATGGCAGGGTTTGCCGAAGTCATCAAGAGCAATCCGCATCTCAAGGTCATTGCCTCTCAGACCGGCGATTTCACCCGGGCCAAAGGTAAGGAAGTTATGCAGGCGTTCCTGAAGGCCAATAAGGATATTGATGTGCTGTACGCCCATAACGATGATATGGCACTCGGGGCAATTCAGGCGATTGAGGCGGCAGGGCTGAAGCCGGGCGAGGACATTAAGATTATCTCTGTCGATGCGGTGAAGGACGGAATGCAGGCAGCCAGCGAAGGTAAAATCAGCTTTATCGTCGAGTGCAATCCGCTGCTTGGACCGCAGCTGATGCAGGTGGTGCAGAATGTAGTTGACGGCCAAGCGGTTGAGGCCCGGATTGTGACCGAGGAATCGACCTTCACTTCCGAGCAGGCCAAGGAAGCGCTGCCTAGCCGTGAATATTAATCAGCAAGCCTAATAGATCGCGTCTAAGGCGGCCGACAACCGCCTTGGCGTTTCTATGGAGAATGAGGAGTGGATACAACCATGAGCACGCAGCTGCCCATACTGCAAATGACCGGGATTCATAAAAGGTTTCCGGGTGTAATAGCGTTAACTAATGTGAACCTCCGCCTGTTCCCTGGTGAGGTTCATGCCTTGATGGGGGAGAATGGTGCAGGCAAGTCAACGCTGATCAAAGTGTTGACCGGTGTCTATTCCATCGATGAGGGCAGGGTAGAAATGGAGGGTGCGCGCATTTCCCTGCACAGCCCGCTGGAGTCGCAGGCTGCGGGAATCAGCACGGTTTATCAGGAGGTCAATCTGTGCCCCAATCTGACAGTAGCCGAGAACATCTTCATTGGCAGAGAGCCGCGAAGATTCGGATGCATTCTATGGAAGGAAATGAATCTGCGCGCTGCGGAGCTGCTTCGGGAACGGATGAATCTGCAGATTGACGTTACCCTTCCCTTGCATATGTATTCTGTAGCGGTTCAGCAGCTCATCGCAATCGCCAGAGCGCTGAATATTTCAGCCAAGGTACTGATTCTGGACGAACCGACCTCAAGTCTGGATCAGAATGAAGTGGAGCAGCTGTTCCGTATTATGAGGAAGCTGCAAAAGGATGGTTTGTCGATATTGTTTGTCACGCATTTTTTGGATCAGATGTACGAAATCTGCGACCGGGTAACCATCCTGCGGGGTGGTGAGCTTGTCGGTGAATATAGGGTTAAGGAGCTATCCCGGCTGGATCTGGTCTTAAAAATGATCGGTAAGGATCTTAATTTGCTGGAAGAGCTGCCGGGTCTGGCAGCAGAATACAAGGATGCCTTGGGGGATGAGCTGATCAAAGCTGAAGGGCTGGGCCGCAAAGGCGGAATTGAGCCGTTCGATCTGTCGATCCGCAAGGGTGAGGTAGTAGGGCTGGCAGGACTTCTCGGATCTGGGCGGACAGAGGCAGCCCGGCTGTTCTTCGGTGCCGACAAAGCGGATTCCGGGCAATTGACGCTAGCGGAATCAGGAGGTGGGGTACATTCGCCACGGGAAGCCATTGGACGGCGGATCGCCTTCTGTTCGGAGAACCGCAAGACAGAGGGGATTATCGGCGATCTGTCGGTAAGAGAGAATATTATCCTTGCACTGCAGGCCAAGTACGGCATGTTCAAGACCATTTCACGCAGGCGGCAGGAGGAGATGGCTGAAGAATATATCCGCATGCTGAATATCAATCCTCCAAATCCCGACCTGCTGATCAAGAATTTAAGCGGCGGAAATCAGCAGAAGGTTCTGCTGGCACGGTGGCTGCTGACGGAGCCTGAGTTGTTTATTCTCGATGAGCCGACACGGGGCATTGACATTGGAGCCAAGGCAGAAATTCAAAAGCTGGTGCTGACGCTCTCACGGCAGGGTATGTCATTCCTGTTCATCTCCTCCGAGCTGGAGGAAGTGCTGCGGGTCAGCGACCGGATCGCCATCTTGCGCGACCGCCGCAAAGTGAAGGAAATTTCGGATAAGGACATGAGCCAGCAGCAAATTATGCAGGCGATTGCGGGAGGCTGACACGATCATGAGCCAACTGGTAAAACATCATTTATTCTGGCCGCTGTGTGTTCTGGCTGTACTGCTGCTGTTCAACCTGTGCTATTCGCCGGACTTCTTCTCAATTACCGTCCATGACGGACATTTATACGGAAGCCTGATTGATATTCTTAACTTCGGAGCACCGCTTATCCTGGTGGCCATCGGGATGACACTGGTAGTGGCAACCAAAGGCATCGACCTGTCTGTCGGCTCCATTGTCGCTATATCCGGCGCCATTGCCTGCCTGAGCATCAGCAAAGCTTCAGACCAGAATGCCCTGGGTCTGATCCTGACCTCGGTGCTGCTGGCAGCAGGTTTGTCGCTCATGCTTGGCGTATGGAACGGTCTGCTCGTCTCCGGGGCCGGAATTCAGCCGATTATAGCCACGCTGATTCTGATGGTAGCGGGGCGGGGGATCGCCCAGCTGGTTACAGGCGGACAGATAATTACGGTAACCAGCTCGAAGTATGCCTATATCGGGTCCGGCTCATTTGCTGCGCTGCCATTTTCAATATTTGTAGTAGCCCTAATCCTGGTCATTGCCGTGCTGCTTACCCGTAAGACCGCTCTGGGCCTGTTTATAGAATCGGTGGGCTGCAATCCGGCCGCCAGCTCCATGTCCGGTATCCGCGCCCGTTGGGTTATTCTGTCGGTGTACGTATTCTGCGGTTTATGCGCCGGCATTGCCGGACTATTGCTCAGCTCGAATGTTTCCAGCGCCGACGGCAATAACGCCGGACTCTGGTATGAGCTCGACGCTATTCTGGCGGTAGTCATCGGGGGGACGTCATTGAACGGCGGACGTTTTTATCTTACGGGTACCGTAATCGGTGCGCTGATTATCCAGACGCTGACCACAACCATCTATATGATCGGCGTCCCGCCGGAAATCACACTGGTCGTCAAAGCTTGTGTCGTGCTGGCGGTCTGCCTGATTCAATCGGATACCTTCCGGGCCGCTATGGCCGCCCGCTGGAAGTCGCGGCATTATCCCGCAGAGAAGGAAGTGACCCGTCATGTCTCTTAACCGCAAGTTTATTCCGATTGTGGTCACCATTGTGCTGTTCCTCGTCATGTTCGCCGCCGGTTCCTTCCGGTATACCGGATTCTTCTCCCTGCAGGTGCTGATGAATCTGCTCATCGACAATGCCTTTCTGCTGATCACGGCCGTTGGCATGTCCTTTGTCATCCTGTCAGGCGGCATAGATCTCTCGGTCGGCTCTATCATTGCCTTATCGACCATGGTATCCGCAAGCCTGGTGCAGCAGCAGGGGTGGCCGCCGGCAGTTGTTATTCCGCTGGTGCTTCTGATGGGTGCGTTGTTTGGCACCATTATGGGAGCGATCATTCATTATTTCACAATCCAGCCGTTCATTGTAACGCTGGCAGGAATGTTCCTGGCCCGGGGCTTATGTTATGTAATCAGCATTGATACCATTACCATTGATAATTCCTTCTACACAGCCATTGCCCAGACGAGAATCCCGCTGCCGGGCGGCAGCTTTCTCTCGATCAGTGCCGTTATTGCTCTTGTTGCCGTTGCTGTGGCGATCTTCACCGCCCATTACACCCGGTTTGGCCGCAACGTGTATGCGCTTGGGGGCAATGAGCAATCGGCTCTGCTGATGGGGCTTCCGGTTGCGAGAACCAAGGTGCTTGTCTATACGCTTAGCGGATTATGCTCGGCGCTTGCAGGGGTGGTCTTCACCTTTTATATGCTGTCGGGTTATGGGCTTCATGCTGTTGGCTTTGAGCTGGATACCATCGCGGCTGTTGTCATTGGCGGAACACTGCTGACTGGCGGTGTAGGCTATGTGCTGGGGACCTTCTTCGGTGTACTCATCCAAGGTGTGATTCAGACCATTATCAGCTTCGAGGGCACACTCAGCTCTTGGTGGACCAAAATTGTCATTGGCCTGCTGCTGTTCATTTTTATCCTCCTGCAACGGGTGTTAAGCTCAAGGCGGTTGACTCTAAAAGAATAAGAAGACTGGTTGGGGAGACAAATAATTCTTGTCTCCCCATGTTTTTGCTATATAATTGTAATCGCTATCATATGAAGGAGGGGTCCTGTTGAGAACGGCTAAGGGGTGCCTGGTTCTCCTACTGTTACTGCTGCTGGGCGGCTGCTCAGGCGGCGGAGGCAACAATACGCAGGTATTGATGATGCCTCATCATTCTCCTGCAGTGAATACCGGCTTGCTGCCGCCGGCAGATAGAGCCATGGTCAAGCCGATTGTGCTGGGCTTCTCCCAGCTTGGATCGGAGAGTACCTGGCGGGAGGCGAATACCGCTTCGATCCGTGAAGCCGCCGGGGAGGCGGGGATCACCCTTGTCCTGAAGAACGCAGAACAAGATCAGCAGCAACAGTTCGATGCCATTCGTGCCTTTATCCGGAGCGATGTTGATGTCATAGCGATTGCTCCTGTGGTTCAGACCGGCTGGGAACCGATTCTTCTGGAAATCAGGCAGGCAGGGATTCCGGTTATTATTGTGGACCGTTCAGTCAACGTGAAGAACAGCTCGCTCTATGTCACTTTTATCGGTTCTGACTTTTATGAAGAAGGGGTAAAGGCAGCCAAATATGTGATAGATAAGATGCGCCATCATAGTGAAGCCATCCATATCGCAGAATTGCAGGGTACCGTAGGTTCAACGCCGTCGATTGACCGTGGGCGCGGGTTCCGGAAGATGCTCGGGGACAAGCAGAACCTCCGGATTACAATGACTGCACCGGCAGATTTCACACAAAGCGGCGGACGTGAGGTAATGAGGACTTTTTTGCAGCAACCGAAGGAGAAGTGGCCCCAGGTGCTCTTTGCCCATAATGATGATATGGCTATTGGTGCTGTGGAGGCTATGAAAGAGGCCGGTATTGTACCGGGCACCGATATAATAATAGTTTCAGTGGACGGCACACGGCGGGCATTTGAACAGATGGCGGCGGGAAGCATTAATGCTGTTGTCGAATGCAATCCGATGCTGGGCCCCCTGCTGATGCAGGCAGTTAATGAGATTATGGCTGGCCGGACGCTGCCCAAGCGAATGATAACGCCGGAGGACATTTACACGCAAGAACTGGCGGGTAGGGAGATAGACAACCGCAAATATTGAAGAATCAGCCAGGCGCTTTTGCTCCGGCTTTTTTTTATGCAGATAAAACGCCAAAAAAATTCAACTTTTCAAACAAAAAACTACATTGTTCCAAACTGGAAATTAGTTTAAGATGATCTCGAATAACAAATATTAGTAGAATCATCTAAAGAATCCTAGAGGGGAGGAGCTGCCGGCGACCGTTATTTGTGCGGCAGCCGATTGAAAGGGATTACAAATTAATCTTAATGGAGGTATGCCGATGTTTAAAAAACTCTTGGTCATTGCAATAACCCTTGTCTTATTCCTAAACGGTCTGCCCATGATGTCTGTGTCTGCTGCAAATAATGCCACGGCCAAGCAGCCGGGGAATTCCAATCCTCTGATGGATCACAAGCTGGGTGCCGATCCTTTCGCCCTGACGTATAACGGAAGAGTCTATGTCTATATGTCCAGCGATGCCTACGTTTATAACAGCAACGGAACCGTGAAGGACAATGATTTCAGCGCCTTGAATAAAATCAATGTCATCTCCTCGGCGGATATGGTGAACTGGACAGATCACGGCGCCATTCCGGTGGCCGGAGCCAATAATGTCAACGGCAGCGCCGGCATTGCCAAATGGGCCTCTCTCTCCTGGGCGCCTTCGGCGGCGGTGAAAAAAATTAACGGCCAGGATAAATTTTTCCTGTATTTTGCAAACGGTGCATCAGGCATCGGCGTGTTAACAGCCAATTCTCCGATTGGCCCCTGGTCGGATCCGCTGGGCAAAGCGCTGGTGACAGGGTCTACTCCCGGCATGTCCGGCGTGACCTGGCTGTTTGATCCGGCTGTCCTGGTGGACGATGACGGCAGCGGATATCTGTATGCCGGCGGGGGAATCCCCAACACTTCGGACCCGGCATCTGTAGCCAATCCCCGCACAGCTCGTGTGCTGAGACTGGGTGCGGATATGACGAGCATTGTTGGCAGCGCATCCACAATTGACGCTCCCTATATGTTCGAGGATTCGGGAATTCACAAATACGGCGGCAAATATTATTACTCGTATTGCTTCAATTTCTCCGGCACACACCCGGCTGCCTATCCGGCAGGTGAAATCGGGTACATGGTGAGCAACAGTCCGATGGGACCATTTACGTATACCGGACATTTTCTGAAGAATCCTTATACCTTCTTCGGTGTAGGCGGCAACAACCACCATGCGGTATTTAACTTCAATAACCAGTGGTATGTAGTGTATCATGCCCAGACCGTGGCGAAGGCTGTACTCGGGGACGGCAAAGGCTACCGCTCTCCGCATATCAACAAGCTTGTCCATAATGCAAACGGGACCATTCAGGAGGTTCAGGGAGATCTGGCGGGTATTGCCCAGATTGCCAATCTGAATCCGTTCACCAGAGTCGAAGCCGAGACCATCGGTTGGAATGCAGGCATTGCTACTGAAGCTACTCAGGCTGCGGGCGGCCCTGTAAGCAATATGAATGTGACCAGCATTAACAATGGAGACTGGGTTGCCGTCGGCAATGCCGATTTCGGTTCCGGTGCTACCAGCTTCAAGGCTAACGTGGCTTCTACCACAGGCGGCAAAATCGAACTCCGGCTGGACAGCGCAACCGGACCGCTAGTGGGCACGCTTAATGTCCCTTCTACAGGAGGAGCGCAAGCCTGGCAGGAGGTAGAAACCTCAGTCACCAATGCGACAGGAGTTCACAGACTCTACCTGGTATTCACCGGATCAGGCTCCGGCAACCTGTTCAATCTGGATTACTGGCAGTTCTCTGAGGGGGGCACCACGACTCCTTCCAGAAGTAAGGTTGAAGCAGAAGACATGAGCTTAAGCGGCACGTATGCAGGTAAGATCACTACCCCGTTCAGCGGAGTGGCGTTATACGGGAATGATGACGCGGCTGCGTTCAATCAGTATTTTGCTTTTGGTACTCATAATGTCTCAGTCCGGGGTGCTTCCAGCAACTCTGCTACGGCCAAAGTTGATCTGCAGATCGGCGGGGTGACTGTCGGCTCCTTCAGCTTCAGCGGGACTACACCTTCCGTACAGACCCTGTCCAATGTGGCACACGGCACCGGCAATCAGGAGGTCAAGCTGGTCGTAACCACGGACGATGGAACCTGGGATGTGCTTGTGGACTATATTGAATGGAGCCAATGATCGTACAAGCAGGCAGGAGGTCAGGCACTATGGTCAAAAAAACGGGGCTGTTTTTGCTGGCAATTTCGCTCTTGCTAGGCATACTGTTCAATCCTTCGACGGTTGCCGCTGCAACATTTACCAATCCGTTCATCTATGCCGATGCCCCGGACAAAGATGTAATTAGGGTAGGAGGCGTATATTATATGACCAGCACCACCATGCACATGAACCCCGGCGTTCCCATCATGAAGTCCTATGATCTGGTGAACTGGGAGATCGTGAACTACGTCTACGATACCTATGCAAATGGCGATGCACAGAATCTGAACAACGGACAGAATGAGTACGGCAAGGGTTCCTGGGCAAGCAGCCTCAGATACAATAACGGTATCTACTATGTGAGCTTTGGGTCCAATTCTACCGGCAAAACCTATATCTATCAGACGGCGGATATTGAAAATGGTCCATGGACCTCATCTGTGCTGGGCAGCTATTATCATGACGCGTCGCTGCTGTTCGATAACGGCCGGGTGTTCCTGGTATACGGTGTCGATAATATCAGCCTGATTGAGCTGACGGCGGACGCCAAAGCTATCAAGTCAGGAGGAATCAACCAGGTTATTATCCCCGGCTCCAGCAATATTGCCGGTTCAAGCTTCATTGTGAAGGCGGAAGGTGCGCATATCCAGAAGATCAACGGCTATTATTATGTCTTTCTGATCTGCTGGCCTTCGGGAAGCGGACGCACACAATTGACTTACCGCTCCACCAGCTTAACCGGTGGCTATACGGGTCAGGTATCACTTAACGACTCCGGCATTGCCCAGGGCGGAATCGTGGACACGCCATCCGGCTCCTGGTATGCCATGCTCTTCAGGGACAGCGGAGCGGTTGGACGGATGCCGTATCTGGTTCCGGTATCCTGGTCCGGCAACTGGCCGGTCTTCGGAAGCGGGGGCAAAGCGCCGCGCACGCTGAATATGCCTGCTGAAGGCTATCCTGTGAAGAAGGTGTACGCGTCCGATGAGTTCTCAGCGGCTTCCGCCTCTGCGGAGCTAATTGTGAATGGCGGCTTTGAAGCGGCAGACATCAGCCCGTGGATGAATAACAATACGGCAGCGGTGGCCGTTACTGCTGCAGAACGTTATAGCGGTTCGAGCAGCGTACTGGTCAGCGGGAGACAACAGACGGGTACAGGACTGAAGCAGGATCTCACCGGGAAGGTGACCGCTGGCACAGTCTATATGTTCTCGGCAAAGGTTAAATACACGACAGGCCCGGCTACCAAGTCCTTTAACCTGGATATCCAGAATGGGCCAAGCTATACCGGTATTACGGTTCTGGGCTCTGCCACATTGACCCGGGGAGAGTGGGGCACCATCCAGGGAACCTATACACTTCCCGCCGGTGCCGATCTGTCCCAGACCTTTATTTTTGTTGAAACCCCTTACAATTCTGCGCCGGATGCCGCCAATGACCTGATGAACTTTTATGTAGACGATGTGTCGTTCGCAGCTACAGCTTCGTCAGAAGCGGGGCTTGCCAAGGTATGGCAGTGGAACCATAATCCCGACAACACCAAGTGGTCCCTGACACAGCGTCCCGGCTTCATGCGGTTAACCACCGGCAAGGTAAGCACAAATATTCTGGATGCCCGAAACACGCTGACCCAGCGGACGTTCGGACCGAAAAGCACGGGCGTCACCGCCCTGGAGACCAGCGGTATGAAGGACGGGGATTACGCAGGTCTGGCTGCATTCCAGGCTAAATACGGCTTCGTGGGTGTGAAAAGGTCCGGCAATTCCAAGTCCATTGTAATGGTTAATGCCGGCTCCGGATCGATGACTGAAGTGGCAAACGTGCCGCTCAGCCAGAACAGAGTCTATCTGAAGGTGGTCTGTGATTACACCAACCAGACAGACAAGGCCTATTTCTACTACAGCCTTGACGGCAGCAACTGGACGTCGGCAGGCAATACGCTGCAGATGTCCTATACAATGCCCCACTTCATGGGCTACCGGTTTGCACTGTTCAATTATGCAACGAAGGCTGCGGGCGGTTATGCGGATTTTGATTATTTACGTCTGGAATAGCTGCATTTGAATCTAAATAAGAAGCACTAAAGAAATAAACAAAAAGCAAAAGAAGCGGAGGGGAAATTTGGAACTGTAGGAGCGGTAGCGACCGCCTTTGTCACCGGATTTCACCTACGAACAGCGGTTTAAATCAAGAAATCTGGAGACAACAGCGGCCGGAAGTCCAAATGTTCACCGTAGTGACGATGAAGCTTCAAGTTCAAAACTTAAGTGCGTCTTATATAATCATCCAAAGGAGATGTATTCAATTGAAGAACAGCATCAAAAAGCTAGTAGGCGGGCTGGCTTTAGCCAGTGTCCTGCTCACCTCTGTCATGGCAGGCAACGCCAGCGCAGCACTTACCAATGGACCTAAGTTCCTGGGAAATATCATTGCAGGCAGTGCTCCCGGGAACTTCACCACCTACTGGAATCAGGTCACCCCTGAGAATGGCACCAAATGGGGAGCGGTCGAAGGCAACCGCAATAATATGAACTGGGGCAATGCGGATATGATCTATAACTATGCGATTAGCAAGAACATCCCGTTCAAGTTCCATACCCTAGTGTGGGGAAGCCAGGAGCCTAACTGGGTTGCAGGCTTATCGGCAGCGGAGCAAAAGGCGGAGATCAGCTCATTCATTACTCAGGCAGGCCAGCGTTATTCCGCAAAGTCAGCCTTTGTGGATGTCGTCAATGAACCGCTGCATGCCAAGCCTTCGTACCGCAATGCCATCGGCGGTGACGGAAGCACCGGCTGGGATTGGGTCATCTGGTCCTTCCAGCAAGCACGAGCGGCGTTCCCGAATTCCAAGCTGCTCATCAATGAATATGGCATTATCGGTGACCCCAGCTTGACGGATAAGTATGTGACCATTATCAATCACCTGAAGTCCAGAGGACTGATCGACGGAATCGGCATTCAGTGCCATCATTTCAATATGGATACAGTTAGCGTCTCTACGATGAATACCGTGCTGGGCAAATTGGCCGCGACAGGCCTGCCTATCTACGTCTCTGAGCTGGATATCACCGGCGACGACAACACACAGCTTAACAGATACAAAGAGAAGTTCCCGGTGCTCTGGAATCATCCTTCGGTAAAAGGCGTAACCCTCTGGGGCTACATCCAGAATCAGACCTGGGCAGCCAACACCCATCTGGTGAATTCCAACGGCACAGAGCGCCCTGCATTGAAATGGCTGAAGCAATACCTGGGCGGTTCATCGGCTCTTATGGAATCGACAGACGCTCAGGAAATTACGGAGAGTACGGACAGTGTGGACAGTACGGACAGTGTGGTCGAGCCAGAGCTTCAACTGGATCTCCAACCAGTGCTGGAACCCGTTCCGGCTGAGTAAGCTGAAGCAGGCCTTCAGCATAAGGGCTGTTGTCAAAGTGTGAACAAGGCTGTTTCTGATGCGTGAATATGGCTGCTCCCCATGCGCGGTAAGACGCGCCGGGAGCAGCCTTTTTTTTGTGAGATGGGGAGTGCGGAGGCGTTCGAGCGGAATGTAAGCGAAAAACCGAACACATTGGGGAGTGCGGAGGCGTGCGAGCGGAATGTAAGCGAAAAACCGAACACATTGGGCAGTGCGGAGGCGTACGAGCGGAATGTAATCGAAAAACCGAACACATTGGGGAGTGCGGAGTCGTTCGAGCGGAATGTAAGCGGAAAACCGAACACATTGTACTTGTGTAGCTGGACCATAAGGTCTTTTGTGATCTTCATCTTGCGTTCGCTGACCAAAAGTGGCAAACTAGTAATAGATGCAGTAAACGTGGCAAAGAATGCCCCGCTCCCTTCTCTTTAAGAAGGCGGCGGGGTTTTGTGCGTTTAGAGATTAATTTTATTGCAAAGCGGGGGAATTGGAGTGGGATTTACAGAAGAACATGACCATTGGTTAAGCAATCATTTGAAACGAAGAAAGGGGGAGCGGCTTGATGCGCTAAAGCGGGGGCACAGCTACGGTAACCGCTTATTCGTGGAATATGTGGGTGGCCGCTTGTTGGATATTTTCAGGGACTCCATCCGGAATATGAAGTTAAGGACTGGCGTGGGAGATCGTATTTTATTGATTTACTGTGGAAGGTCGGTTCCTCGCGTATTGCATTTGAGATTATGGATTATGGATCGCATGGCACGGACCGGAGCAAATACCGGATGGACTTGAATCGCGGTCTCTTCCTGCAATCACAGGACTACATGGTTCTCTATATCTCGCTGGATGAGATGAAAGACAATCCGCCTTTTGTTCTCTCCACAATGCGGAACGTTCTGGCTCCTTATTTGTCGGCCGGAACTGCTAATAAAAGAAAAGACAAATCCTATTCTCGAATTGAACGAGATCTGATGCGGTTAGCCATCCGTAACCACCGTGTCCTCCGTCCGGGTGATGCCGCGAGAGAACTTGAGCTACATAATACGACAGTAATTAAATACAGCCGTATGCTGGTGGATAAGGGGAAATTTCGCCCTGTAGCGAGAGGGATATCTCCACGAGTTACATACTACGAGTATATAGGTACCATTCAAAGCCCGGATTTGGTCTGAAGAATAGTACAACCCGGAATGTAAGCGAAAAACCGAACACATTGGACGCTGCGTGGGCGCGTAGGCCAAATGTAAGCGAAAAACCGAACACATTGGACGCTAGCGTGGGCGCGTGGGCCAAATATAAGCGAAAAACCGAACACATTGGACGCTGCGTGGGCGCGTGGGCCAAATGTAAGCGAAAAACCGAACACATTGGACGCTGCGTGGGCGCGTGGGCCAAATGCAAGCGAAAAACCGAACACATTGGGCGGTGCTGAGGTGGATGGGCCAAATGTAAGCGAAAAACCGAACACATTGGACGCTAGCGTGGGCGTGTGGGCCAAATGTAAGCGAAAAACTTAGCACCAGCACCAACATCGCTCACCCGCACAGGTAAGTTTCCCCGCGCCCACCAAGGCATCCGCCAATCTCACCCCCCACCCCCATCCGCCGGAGGAAGGGGTACAATCCCCTCCCTATACACCTTCCTGTACTGTGACGGCGTGTAAGAAGTAACCTTCTTGAAGATCTTAGAGAAATACAGCGGGTCGTGGTAGCCGACCGAATAAGCCAGTGATTTAACAGATAACCGGGACTCGCCCAGCAGCTCGCAGGCCCGCTGAATCCGGAAGGCGGTCAGATAACCTGAGATGGAGGTGCCCGTCTCCTTCTTGAACAGACGGAACAAGTAGCTGCGCTCGATTGTGACATAATCCACGACATCCAGAACCGACAAGGAAGACTTCCAAAAGTTCCTCTCCATATATGCCTTGGCTGAACCTACATAGTCTTTCTTGAGGGAGGCCTGTTCGCTTGGATAATACTCCATGTAATAGGTTAGCAACAGACGAAGTCCGGCATCCGACCGCTCCCGTTCATACGGCTCCAGTGCATTCGCCTCGACTCTGTCGAACAGGGGCTTGAGGTCCTGCGGAGCAGCCGCTGCAACGGGGTGATCCGGTGACATATGAATCATCTCCAATAACCGCAAGGCCTCCGCACCACCACATTCAATCCAGCAATACGCCCACGGGTCCTGCGGATCAGGATAATAATACACCTCCATCTGCGGGAAAATAATGAAGCTGTCTCCGGCCTCCAGAGGATAAACCGCCTGGCTTGTCTTCAAATACCCCCTGCCGCTTACGATATAATGCAGGGCATAGACATCACGGACACCTGGTCCCCATCTGTGCAGATTTGGAGGCTTATACCCGTTCCCCTTCACCATCGGTCCCTCGCTGAGTCCATATTCCTTAGCATTCATAGTCAGCACCCGTATCCTTTAACAGTATGATACTACTAGGGTATAGCAATCTGACGAATAAAGATAGATCGCTTGAATCGGGACCGCACTTCAAATCGACAACTGCACCTTTCCGTAACCGCATGTAAAAATGACAACGCTTTCTTAAGAATGTTGGCTTACGCCGTCCCTGGGCTTGAAGGTAAACTGAAGGTACAAGGGAGGAGCGAATATGGAATTGCAAACACAGGTTAGGAGTCCCGGGACTGGCGGAAGCCGGCGGTTGTTTTTATGGAAGCGTTTCAAAAAACAGAAGATCCTGCATTTGTTCGTCGGGCTGGGCATGATCTATCTGCTGATCTTCGCGTATACGCCAATGTTTGGTATTCTAATGGCCTTCAAGGATTACAGCATCTCCGGCGGGATCAAAGGGATCTTCACGAGCGACTGGGTCGGCCTGAAGTATTTCGATGAATTCGTGCATGACTATCAATTCGGCAAGCTGGTCCGCAACACGCTGGTCCTCAGTCTGCTGAAGGTCATCTTCGCCTTCCCGGCACCGATTCTGCTGGCGATTATGCTGAATGAAGTGAAGCACATGGCCTTCAAGCGGTTGGTGCAGACGATCAGCTATCTGCCGCATTTTATCTCCTGGGTCGTCGTGGTTGGCGTATCCTATGCCTTCCTGTCCGCCGATGTCGGTGTGGTCAATAAGGCGCTGATGGCGATGGGCTTCACGGATGAGCCGCTGGCCTTCCTGACCAGTCCGAATTACTTTTGGGGGCTGGCGGTAGGGAGTGCGGTGTGGAAGGAGATGGGCTGGTGGACGATTATTTTTCTGGCGGCGATATCGGGGATCAGTCCTTCCCTCTATGAAGCTGCGGAGATTGACGGTGCCGGAAGGCTGGCTCGTATCCGTTATATCACCCTGCCGGGGATGAAGGGGACCATCGTTGTTGTACTGGTGCTGACCATCGGAAGTATTCTCGGTGGCGGACTGGTGGGTTCCAACTTCGAGCAGGCCTACCTGTTCGGCAACAGTATCAATAATCCAACCTCTGAGATTGTCCAGACCTACGCATTCAGGGTGGGGTTAAGCGACGGGCGGTTCTCCTACGCAGCGGCGATAGATTTAATCCAATCCGTGATTTCGGTAGCGCTGATATTCTCCAGTAACTATATTGCCAAACGGGTGTCAGGCTCAAGTCTTTTTTAGAGAGAGGAGGAAAGGCTGTGCTGAAGAGTCAGCGGCAGAAGGATTTTGTTTTTGACAGCGTGATCTATGGGGTATTGTTCGTTATTATGCTCACGATGCTGTATCCGTTCTATTATGTGTTAATTGCTTCCTTTAATAAAGGCTCGGACTCGCTGCTGGGCGGTGTGTATTTGTGGCCCCGGAACTTTACCCTGGAGAATTACCGGGTGTTCATGGATGATCCCAAGTGGGTGAAGGCGTTCCTGGTCTCCGTACTGCGGACGGTTTCCGGTACTTTGCTTGGACTGCTGCTCACCAGCATTGTCGCTTACGGCCTGTCCCATCGTGATCTGTTATTCAGCAAGGTCTATTTCACAGTGATCGTATTCGCCATGTACTTCTCCGGCGGACTGATCCCTTATTATGTAGTCCTGCGTTCACTAGGCTTGCTGAATTCCTTTGCGGTATACATTGTCCCGTCCATGCTCAGCACGTTCTTCCTGCTCATTGCGATCTCATTCTTCCGCGAGATTCCTGCTGAGCTAAAAGAGTCTGCGCATATAGACGGTGCCGGTGAGCTTACGATATTCTTCCGCATCATCCTGCCGGTCTCAACGCCGGTGCTGGCGACCATGGCCTTGTTCATGGGGGTTGGGCAATGGAATTCCTGGCTGGATTCAGCTTATTTCGTCCAGTCCGAGGAGCTGCGTACGCTGGCCTTCCGCATGATGGAGGTCATCAACAAGAGCAATTCTCCTATGGATTCGCTGGCGGTAGCCAACAGTGTCTCGGCGGGTGTCACCAGCTTCTCCTTACAGGTCACTTCAATGGTGGTGTCCATTGTTCCCATTATCTGTGTGTACCCGTTCCTGCAGAAGTATTTCGTACATGGCATCATGCTGGGTTCGGTAAAAGGTTAGACAATTCATAATTTCAATCATGGAGGGATTAGCTTGAACAAAAGCAGAAGCTTCAAAATGGTTGCAGCCGCGCTGGCAATTGCCGTATTATCCGCCTGCGGCAGCGGAGGAAATGCCGCTCAGATCGCCCCGTCCGGCAGTCCGGACGCAGCAGCAGGCGGGAATTCTCCGGCCAAACCTGCGGAAGTGAAGGAATTGAGCCTGTTCATTGATGCGTCGTGGTACCCGGTTACGGAATGGAAGGGCCCGGTCGCCGATATGATTACCGAGAAGACGGGAGTGAAGCTCAAGGTTACAGTCGCTACCGATGATAAGCAGCTTCCGCTGATGATTGCCTCCGGTGACCTGCCGGACCTGGTGTTCACCTCTTCCAATATAGACCGGTTATCAGACTCGAAGCTGTCCTATTCCTGGAATGAGCTGATTGAGAAATATGCGCCGGATTTCAAGATTGACAAGACCCGGATTGCCATCCATACCATGGATGACGGCAAGTTCTATACCGTGCGGAATTCCTTTGCGACCCAGGAGGAGATGAAGAATAGTAAATATTCGTTAGGCAGCGACGGCAACCCGGGCATCGCGGTACGGGAGGATATTCTGAAGGAGCTGGGGAATCCGCCGATCAAGACCCTGGATGATTTCGTCAAGGTGCTGGGCATGGTCAAGGAGAAATATCCCGAGATGGTCCCGCTGATCATGGATAAGGACTGGATTGAACAGTATTTCCTGGCCCAGTTCGGTACGGAGACCCTGCTCGACGGCTGGTATGAACAGGACGGCAAGGTGGAATATGCGATCAGGCAGCCCAAGATGCTGGAATTTTTCAAGTTCATGAATAGCCTGTACCGCAATGGCTATATCCTGGCTGAGAATTTCGCACTGGCTAATGACCAGATTGATGATCAATATGCTACGGGCGGCAAAGCCTTCGCCCATAGCCATACCGTATCCACCGCAGATACCGATAACATCAAGATCAAGAGCAATCAGGGGGACTTCTCCTTCAAGATGCTGCCAAGCGTATTGTCGAAGGATGCCAAGGTAGTCAGCTCAGGACTCGGCTTCTCCGGAACCTTCATCACCAAGAAGAATAGGGACCCGGAGGCCTCCATCAAATTCATCCAGTATCTGGCCAGCGACGAGGGTAAGAAGCTGACGATGTTCGGAGTCGAAGGGGTACACTGGACCTGGAATGAAGAGGGCCACCCCGACTTCAAATATAATCCATCCGATGCCGATTTTGTGAACAGAAACGGGATAAAGTGGTGGTATCTCTATAACGATGGGGTTACCGAGGGCATGCTGTCTTATGTTCCTGAGCTGCAGAAGACGCAGGCGCTGATGGATCTGAAGTCCGTCAGAGTCTATAAGCCGGAGATCGGGCTGATTCAGACCCAGCCGGATTCACAGGAGAAGACCATCAAGACGAAGATTGACGAGATGGTCAAGAATGAGAAGGTCAAGATCTATCTGGCAGAATCGGAGGAGGCGGCAGTGGCAGCCTATGAGAATATGCTGAAGAATGCAGAGAACATAGGGCTGCAGAAGCTCACCGACTGGGCGAATACAACCTATCAGAAGAAGAAGGATTTATTTAAGTAAGCGGCTTCCTACCGGTAGAGACTTGTCTCTACCGGGTTTTACATGTTCATGGTAGGATAAGAAAAAAGAAGTCGGGCACCGGGGGGACAGGCTGCCGTGAGCATTGTGCGCAAAATGATATTAGGATATATCCTGCTGATTTTTATACCGGTCGTTACCTTCGGCTATTATTATTACAGCAAGCTCTATGACAGTGTAAGCAGACAGTTTGTGGAGAGCCGTCAGAAGATACTGGAGCAGGCCTATTCCAATATGAAGGCGGATCTGGCCCGGATCGATTCCACCCAGCGGATGCTCCAGTACAACCCGTATGTCACTGACTATCTGGACGGCAGCTATGAGACGGACTCAGAGAGCATATATGCCTATAACCGTTATATCAATCCGGTGATTCTGCAATCGCTTAATATCAGTCCGGAGATCGACACGTTCAGAATCTATATAACCAAGCAGGGCGTGCTGCCCATTACTGACCGGCTGCTCGAACTATCGGCGCTGGATGAACAGGGTGCCGGGGCTACCCGTATGCTGCGGCCGGGACAGGGCAAATGGATACTCCCCGACTCCAAGGTCGAAGCACCCCCGCTGGTGTTCTATCAGAACATATATAATCATGACTTTACCGAGATTGTCGGACTGCTGGAGCTGCGGGTCGGCAGTGAGCTGATCCGCAAATTCTACCGGGCGACAGGCGGAGGAGATTGGACCGCTATGCTTCTGCCGCCGGAGGGGGAGCTGCCGGAGAGGGAAGGCATCCCCTCGGCGGTTGATCCTGCAACCTGGGCAAGAATGGCATCGGGAGAGTCGCAGACGTATTTCATCAACCGTGAGGTCATCGTCAACCAGCTGTTTATTCAGGAGCTGGGTGTCCGGGTTGCCGTGATCGGCAAGGTATCCGAGGTGTTCCGTTCGATCAGGAGCCAGGAGATCGTGATGATTACAACGCTCGCCGTTCTTCTGACGTTATTGTCTTTTGCTTATTACACCCTGGCTTCGACGATTACCAAGCGCGTCCTCCGGCTCGCCCGGCATATGCGCAACTTAAATGATGATAACCTGAAGCAGTCGATCAGCAAGGAAGATAAGCCGGGCCGCAAGGATGAGATCAGTTTCCTGACGGAGACTTATAATTCCATGCTCCTGCGTATGGATGAGCTGATCAACAATGTCCACCGGGCGGAGCTGCGCAATAAGGAAGCCGCTTACAAAGTCCTTCAGGCCCAGATCAAACCGCATTTCCTCTATAACACGCTGGAGACCATCCGGATGCTGGCGGAATCCAACAATGACCAGGAAGTGGCTGAAATCTCGTACTGGTTCGGCAAACTTATGCGGTACAGCCTGTCCGCCCAAGAGGATCATACGGTCCTCTCCAAAGAGATCGAGACCGTGGTCTTCTACCTCAATATTCATAAAATGCGGCTGCAGAAGAGACTGACCTATGAGGTCGATATCGCTGTGGCTGACGAGCAAATGAGCTGTCCAAGGTTCATCCTCCAGCCGCTGGTCGAGAATAGCATCATCCATGGAGCCTCCGTGACGCTCCGGCCTGTCCATATCCGGATTCAGGCCGCCGAGACGGAGGACGTGATCAGGATAAGTGTGTCGGACAGCGGCATAGGTATTCCTGAAGACCGGTTGCTGCAGCTCCATAGCCGGTTATCCAATGGAGAGGATGTGGAGCCCCGGGAGGAGGCGGAAGGAGGCGTGGGGCTGTATAACGTCAGCGAGCGGATTAAATCGTTCTATGGCGGAGCTTCACGGCTGGTTCTGGAGAGTGAGGAGGGCAAGGGTACCTGCTTGACTATTATCATAGCGAAAGGGGCGGCGAGCGAGCATGCGAATCTTAATAGTAGACGATGAGCCGATCATCCTTGGAGGACTGGTCAAGGTGATTGGCGCAGCCGCGCCGGTCGGAACCGAAATCCGGGAGGCCGGCGACGCCTTCGAGGCTCTTGGGATCATGAAGGAATACATGCCGGATGTTACGGTAACCGATCTGCATATGCCGGAGAAAAACGGGTTTGAAATGATGGAGGAGGCCAAGGAAAACGGTTTATGTGAGCGCTTTATTATTCTTACGGGATATGATGATTTTGAATACGCTCGCAGGGCACTCCGATACGGAGTGATTGACTACCTGCTGAAGCCGGTGGACAAGGGGGAGATGGCAAATCTGCTGAAGCAATTAAACAGGGATCTCCCATCCCTAGACAACACGGACTGTCCCCCTCATGCCAAACAGATTCTTGCGTATACCCAATTGAATTATATGAACGACCTCTCTCTTGATCATCTGGCTGACCTGATGAAGCTTCATCCCAATTACATCAGCAACCTCTTCAAAAAGGTGACCGGCGATACATTTGTGAATTATCTGAATGCCACCCGGATCAAAGAAGCGCAAAAGCTGCTTAGTGCCCACCGCAATCTGCCAGTGGGCGAGATCGGCCGCCGGGTCGGGTATGAGAATAAGCATTACTTCAATAAAGTATTCAAGAAATATACCGGCAGCACACCGGGTGCCTACCGGGAGGCACATTGAAGCCTTAGCCCGGAGGGGCGGCGAGCGGAATGCGGGATTGATACTATCATCTCATCCCCCGCTTAGCCTTCATGCACTTCAGATTATAGGTGCGGCCGTAGGCTTTGGCGTATCTGATCATTTGGTCAAGCATACGGGCGTCCTTCAGTTTGGTGAACGGGCAGGGATCGGGGGCGGTATTCACTTCCAGAATCCATGGGCTAAGCCGCCGGTCTAAGGCGAAATCTACGCCGATTTCATTCAGCGCCGGATAGGCAGAACTTAACTGAATGGCAGACTTCACGCCAAGTTCGTTCATTTGCGTGATCAGAGCGCTGTGCTTCTTCAGGCTAGTGTGAACGCCAAGCAGTTCCTCGACCGGATATATGGTCCCGCCCTGACTTCCATTCGTAACCACCTTCTGCGGATGCGCGACGCGTCCTGCCGCTCCTGTAGCTTCCCACTTTCCCTTAGGATTGCGCTGCACCATTACGCGGATATCAAACGGCCGCCCGCCGTATGTCAGAAGATGGATGCCCTTCTGTACTAAATAGGGTTTCCCTCCGGTCTCCTCCATGATTGCTTGATATGCCTTGTCATAATCAGCGAATGTGCTCAGCCGTGTACCTGCCTGATAGCGGTAGGTGCATTTTTGCGTCACGACAGAAGCTCTCCCGCCAGAGCGGCCCCGGCTTGTAGGTGTCCTCTGTTCAACCCGGATAACCCCCTCGCCAAGGGAGCCGCAGCAGGGCTTAATATATACCATCTGGTATTTCTGCAGCATTGCATGCAGAACACTCCGGCTCATTCTTCTTGTGTCCGGGATATACCTCTTTAATTCCGGCTTCTCCGCCAGTACTCTTGTCTTCGTCAGTTTATTGGAAATACGGTTGATCTGCTGCTTCTTCATCGTAGCCCTCCGTCCGGTAGCTTCTTATAGGCCATAGTACGGCAGAGAGCAGGCTTTTGATTGGGCAGACGTGATGGGCAGAACACAACTGGAGATTGCTACATATGTTATTGAAGGTGTGAATCCAAGAGGCTGCGGCATGCAGCCGGAGCAGGAGGCATCCATGATGCTGATGGACAATTGGCGGGATAAAGTACTTGAAGTCATCGGGCAGTTCCCCTGGTACAAGGGAATCATTAGCAGTGAGACTACGAACTACAGTCTGCAGAATCTTCCCCTGATGACCGCGGACATTCTTGAAACCCATTATTATAGCAGCACACCAGATGTTTCGCTCGCCGTATACCGGACATCGGGTACAAGTACAGGCCGGCGCAAGGCTATAGTCTACTCAGAAGAAGATGACGCCCATTATATCAATATCAAAACAAAGCTGTTCGGTGAGTTGATTGCAGGAAGCGGATGTACAAGGGCGCTGGCCGATATGGGAACCGGACATGCTGCGAATACGGCGCTGTCCATTTTCGAACGGCTGGGACTTGTCAACAGCTCAATCCCCTTCGAGCTGCCGATAGAGCAGCATATAGAGCGGATTCAGGCATTTAAGCCCGACCTGCTGTATACGATGCCCTCTATTCTGGACCATATCGTATATGCTGCTGATGATCCGCGTTCGCTCGGAATCCGCAAGATCATTCTAGTTGGTGAGATCGCAACAGTGGAGTGGCAGCGGAATATGGCCCGGCTGTTCGGCCTTGAGCCGCAGGACATTACCGATACGTACGGGTCTATTGAAATCGGCACAATCGCGTACTATTCGCATGATCTGGGCCGGTATATCTTTGCTGACGGAATTGTTGCGGAAGTCATCGGAACTGAGGCATTAGGGGAAGGGCTGGACCCTCTGGGAGTTGGAGAAGGCATCCTGGTGCTTACCTCAACTGTCCGCAGGCTGCTGCCCGCTATCCGTATTGTTACCTATGATGTCGTCAGGGATTTCAGGACAGTGAAGATAGACGGGACGGAGAAGCAGAGCTTCGGGTCCATCGTCAAACGGGTGGGCCGCGAGCTGAAGCACGGGGAGAAGATCAGCATCTACGATATTGAACAGGTGGTCTACCGTCATCTCCAGGATGCAATGATCCGGGTCCAGGTCAGCAATAATGCATTAACTGTGTATATCCAGAGCAGATCTGCGGTTCCATCCGCAGTTCCGGCGATCAGGGAAGAAATCAGGGAATGCATTCCGGAAATCGGACTGATGATCCGCAATCATCTGCTTGACGATATTGAGGTCATTCTGGCAGCAAACGGCGGGAAGCTCCAGACCGGACAGGTGAAGAACAAGAAGCTGTATTATCAGAAGGATGGAGTCAATGACAGGGCAGAGCTGAACCTGGATACCGGTATCTTGTCGGCCATCGGCAAGACGCCTTTGATCAGGCTGGACCATCTGTTTCCGCGAGGCGGGTTCAGCGTATACGCGAAGATGGAGCTGATGAACCCGGGAGGAAGCGCGAAAGACCGTCCGGCACTGTGGATGATCCGGGAGGCTTGGAAGGAAGGGCTCATCGGGCCGGGTACAGTCATCATTGAATCAAGTTCGGGAAATATGGCGATCAGCCTGGCTATGATCTGCAAATATCTGGGGATGAGCTTCATCAGTGTTGTGGATTCCAGGACGACAGAGATGAATCTTCAGATTCTGAGGGCTCTGGACGCAACCATCGATTATGTTGCCTGTCCCGATCCCGAAACAGGGGAATTTCTGCCGGCCAGACTGAAGCGAGTGCAGCAGCTGCTCGCGGAGGTACCGGGCAGCTACTGGCCGAACCAGTATGCGAACCCCAATAATTATCTGTCCCATTATCATACAACCATGAAAGAGATCGTGGCTGAGCTTGGACAGGTGGATTATCTGTTCTGCGCTGTCAGTACATGCGGGACGATCCGCGGGCTTGCAGAATACGTGAAGGACAACGGGCTGCAGACCCGGATTGTGGCTGTTGATGCGGCGGGCAGCGCAATTTTTGGCGGCAATCAGGAGAAACGGCGGTTCCCCGGACTTGGTGCCGGCATTGTGCCGCCTTTTTGCAGAACAGATCTGATTGACCATATTGTGCATGTTACCGATTCCGATATGGTTCAGAGCTGCCGGGCGCTTGCGCGGAAGGAATCGGTTCTGGCCGGAGCGTCCTCCGGGGCAGTTCTTGCGGCCATTCGGCAGATGAAGCAGGAGCTCCCTCCCGGAGCTGTCTGCGCCGCTATTCTGCATGATAAGGGTGAACGTTATCTCGATACGGTATTCTCGGATTCCTGGGTTCAGAGCCAGTTTGGACAACAGCTCCCGCCAGCAGATGAAGAGTTCCTAACATGACCGCATAAGGAGGAGACAGGTTGCTGTACTTAAATGACCAGGATCTGCAGGCAGTAGGCCTGAATTGGGCTGCTCTTGCAGAATCAGCAGAAGCTGCGGTGCACCTCATCCATTCCGGTGATTATGTGCAGCCGGTAAAGCCCTACCTGAGGTATAAGGATCACCGTAACCGGATCATTGCCATGCCGGCTTATGCCGGGGGGAATGTCAATACAGCCGGGATCAAATGGATTTCCAGCTTCCCTGACAATATCAGGTCGGGTCTCCCGCGTGCGCATAGTATCATCGTATTAAATGACCAGGGTACGGGCCAGCCCTCAGCTATTCTGAACTCGCCGCTTCCCAGCATCGTCAGAACGGCTTCTGTCAGCGGGCTGATGATCCGTCATGTGCTGCAGAGCCGTTCAATGGAGCGGATTCAGCTTGGCATTATCGGCTGGGGGCCTATCGGGCAATATCATTGTCAGATGGCTATGGCTCTGTTCGGAGACCGGATTGAACGGGTTCGTATCTACGATATACGGGGAGCAGACTTGTCAGGAATTCCATCTCCCTACATGGAGCGGATGGAAGTGGCAGAGACGTGGGCGGATGTCTACTTGCATTCTAATATTCTTATCACCTGTACAGTGTCCGATCACCGGTATATTGATCTTCTCCCCGCCAAAGGCATGCTGCTGCTGAATGTTTCACTGCGTGATTACAAGCCGGAGGCGCTGGCTTCACTGAAAGCGATCATCGTCGACGACTGGGAGGAAGTATGCCGGGAGAATACGGATATCGAGCAGCTTCACCTGGAACAGGGGCTGACCCGTTCCGGAACACAGACGCTTGCCGATGTCGTCTGCCGCCGCAGTCTCAGTACATTCGCCGCCGATGATCCAATCCTCTTCTGTCCGATGGGCATGGCTGTTTTTGATATCGCTGTGGCAGTGCATTATGTTAAAAAGGCGAGAGAAATGGGGATTGGGACTGAGCTGGCTTAAACGGTGAATGTCCTGGATCTATGCATAATTTCGTCCCCTCCAGCAAATACCAACAGGAGGGGGATGGATGCCGCATGGAACAACAACAAACAGCCAAAGAGCATAATGAGCCAGAGAGATTGTATCCGGATCTTGCGTTCAACGTAGAACGGATGGAGCTGGAGTTTCTGGGCTGCTCAGATATTATGTACCGGAATTGCAGCATTGACGGGACCAACCGGGCAACACTGATCTATGTGGACGGGATGTGCGATACGCATGCCGTGGATGAATTTGTGCTGCAGCCGCTGCTGGAGCATTTCCGCAGAAGCACTAAGGTCAATGAAGGCAGAGAGGCAGAGCTGAAAGAGGTCTTTATTCCGACGCTGCAAATCCGCATAGTCTATGATACGAAGGAAGTCATCCAGGCTGTTCTGCGCGGGGAGACGGTTATTTTCACAGAGGGCAATGCTTTTGCGATGGTGGCCAGCCTGATCAAGATGGAGAAACGTTCGATTGAGGAGGCTACCTCGGAGAAGGTCGTCCGCGGGCCGCGGGATGCATTCATGGAAACGCTGCGGACCAATACCTCCCTCCTCCGGCGGCGTATCCGCTCCTCCAAGCTGAAGCTGGAAAGTATGACACTCGGCAGTATCACGGAAACGGATGTTGTAATCGGCTATATGGAAGGGATCGTCAAGGAGAGCCTGATCAAGGAAGTGAGAGCCCGTCTGCAAAAAATCCAAATTGACGGGATCATTCATTCCAGCAATATCGAAGAATACATTGAGGATAACGTGTTCTCGCCTTTTCCCCAGATTCAGAATACCGAGCGGCCCGATGTGGCGGTCTCCAGCCTGCTGGAAGGCAAGGTTATTATTATTACGGACAACACGCCGTTTGTGCTCATCGTTCCAATGACCTATTGGTCCGGGCTTCAGGCTGTAGATGATTATACCGACAGATTTATGTATGCCACCTTTGTGCGCTGGATCAGATATACCTTCGTCCATACTTCACTTTTATTGCCTTCCCTTTACGTGGCATTGACCACTTACCATCTGCAGGTCGTGCCTACACCGCTCGTGGTCAGTATTGCCTTTGCCAGAGAAGGCGTTCCACTTCCGGCAGTGTTTGAGGCTCTGATTATGGAGTTTATCTTCGAGGGTCTGCGTGAAGCGGGAATCAGGCTGCCCCAGCAGGTAGGGCCTGCGGTGAGTATTGCCGGAGCCCTTGTCATTGGACAAGCGGTAGTAGCTGCGGGAATCATATCTACACCCATGGTAATCATTGTGTCTCTGACGGGGATCGCTTCTTTTGCTTTTCCGCTGTATAACCTGGGAGCTGCCTACCGGATGCTCCGGTTTCCTCTGCTCATCGCAGCCGGAATTCTCGGCTTCTATGGAATTGTATTGTTTCTGATTATGCTTTCGGTGCATATGGTGACGCTGAAGCCGTTTGGGATACCTTATATGGCGCCTTATGCGCCGCTGTCTATGGAGAATCTGAATGATGTGCTTGTACGTGCACCCAAATATAAGATGCGCAGGCTGATGCCATGGCTGACCAATGGCAAGACTGAGCGGTTCCCCAAACGCACCAAATAACCGGCAGGGAAGGGACGGGGGCATATGTTCAGGAAAATAAGCTCTGTATTCCTCGCCTTATCCCTGATTCTGACCGGCTGCTGGGACCGTCAGGAATTGAACGACCAGGCGATTGTCCTGGGCTGGGGCATGGACTTGATGGAGAACGGAGAATATCTGGCTACGGCCAATCTTGTGCTGCCGCTGGTATCCAAATCAGGCGGTCAGGAAAGCGGAGGACAGAGCAGCACATCCGGGTTCATGACCGAAAGTGCCTTCGGCAAGAACAACAGGGATGCCGAACAGAATATGCAGAGAAAGCTTTCGCGGGTACTGTTTCCGGGACACCGGCGGAATATCTTCATCGGGGAGAAGCTGGCGGAGAAGGGGGTCTTCTCCATCATGGACGAATATGGCCGAAGCCCTATGGTCCGCCCGCGGTCGAATATTTTTGTTGTCAAGGGCGGGACTGCTCAGGAGGCGATGAGCATTGCTTATCAGCTTGAAGCCAATCCGGCAATTGCCGTGCAGAAGATTCAGGAGAAAAGCGGGGCACCCATCAGCCGCTCACTGCTGGACTTCTTCATCATGGCCAATGGCACCGGTTGCGGCGTCATGCCTGCACTCTCGATTGAAACTCCGGAAGTAAATACGGACAAGAAGACACCGGAGGACAGCCCGCCGCAGACGACCTTGAGCTTATACGGGGCGGCTGTTTTTAATGAGAAGCTGAAGCTGGCGGGATATCTGAATTATGATGAATTCTGGGTCAGACTCTGGATTACGAACCAGCTGGCCTTCCGGAATTTCACTACAATTATCAACTCTATTGATGCAGACAAGCCGGGGGGAGCGGCAGCGGATGCCCTCTCTGGAGCAACCAGGGGCAAGACCGTGAGCATTAATGTGGACACCTTCAAGAGTCAAATTACACCGGTTATGACCGGAGCTCTGCCCAAATTCCGGATTCTGCTTGAGGGAAAGGGGTTCATAGAAGAGAATAATTCACCGCTGAACCTCTCCAAGCCGGACAATGTGCAAAAGGTCGAAGTCCGGATGAATCAATACCTTGAAGCGAGGATTAAGAAAGTCTTAACCAAAGTGCAGAAGGATTTCAAATGCGATATCTTCGGATTCGGAGATACGATTCATCACCGCCATCCCTATCAGTGGAAGAAGCTTGCTGCGGATTGGGATACGATCTTTCCGGATATTGATATGGACATTACGGTTAAGCTGGACCTCACCGGGACAGGCCTGACAGGACAATCGCTGCTGCCAACGAGAGACGGCGGTGAAGGGAAATGAAGATCAACAACCGGCAGCTGTTCTGGATGATCATGATGATGGAAATCGGGATCAACCTGCTGATTTCGATGACAGCAACGATTCTTTATGCCAAGCAGGACGCCTGGATCTCCTATATTCTGGCTGGAGGCGCGGGTCTGGTCATTACCTATGTTGCGTCCAAGCTCAGCTCCCGGTATCCCCGGCAGACCTTGATAGAGTACAGTGTGACTATTCTGGGAAAATGGGGCGGCAAGCTGATTGTCATTCCGTTCATTCTCCAATGGTTCTGGGTGATCGGTCTCATTCTGCGCGATGAATTCTTGTTCATACGCTTGAGTGTTCTCTATAAAACACCGGCCTGGGTAGTCATCGGAACGATGCTGGCCGTAGTTATATACACGGTCTACCATGGAGGCATTGAAGCCATCGGCAGGGTCAGTGAGCTGTGGGGGCCGATTCTGATGATTATTCTTGCGCTCACCTTTGCGCTCACTGTCAATAATCTCAATGCGCCGATGCTGCTGCCTGTATATGCAGATACCGGACCGGGACCAATCCTGCAAGGAGCCCTGGCACCGGTCTCGCTGCTGGGCGAATCCGTTCTGCTCATGATGCTGTTTCCCTTTGTGGAGCATCCCGGCAAAGGAACCCGCAAGGCGGTGCTGCTGGGAGTAGCCTTATCCTCGGTAGTGCTGCTGTTTGGCGTATTGTGGGTCATTATGACCTTTGGTCCGGCTGTAAGCGGTCGGCTGCAATTTCCTTTTTTTGAGATGGTCAAGCTGGTCTATCTGATGGAGTTTATTCAGAATATGGATATATTTGTGATGGCGGTGTGGCTGGTCTGCATATTCGTCAAGCTGTCCATCTATATGTTAATTACCAGCTATGGCGTGGCCCAGTGGACCGGCAAGACCGGCAGCTGGAAAAAAATATCCCTGATCGTAGCCGCAGTCTCGTTCATCCTCACCATGCTGGTGATCATTCTGAATCCTCCGGCCGGGCTGCTGCTGAAGGGAGTATGGATCCGTTATGTGCTGCCTGTGAATATGATCGGAATTCCGCTATTCCTGTGGCTGGTTTCGGCTGTGAAAGCAAACTTTCATACCGATATCCGGCGCTAATCTTACTGCGAATGAGAAAAACGCAGAAAAATCCAACAAGCTTGAACAAAGTCGCGAAATTTGCGACTTTTTTGTTTTATTTACGTATATGTATCTCTATATAGACTTAAATACGTAAAAAGGAGCGATGCATCTTGAATTTCATGAATGGGGATGGGAAAAATCCGGTCCCGGGACGCAAGCTTCCCGAGCTGAAACCGGGAATGTATAAGAAGATTGGATTAGGGGTAGCCGCTGCCGCTGTGTTGATTTATATTGGCGCATCTTCATTCTATACCGTGCAGGAGCAGGAACGTGCAGCTATCCTGACCTTCGGCAAATACACGAACGAGTCCTCGGCAGGACTTCATTTCAAATGGCCTTATCCAATACAGGAAGTGATAACGGTGCCTGCGGAACTGACCCAGCGGATACACATCGGGTACCGTCAGGAGGCTGACGGAGCTGTAGCCGTTGAAGATGAGGCGATGATGATTACAGGCGATGAGAACATCGTTTCTGCCGATGCTGTAGTACAGTGGAAGATCAGCAATGTCCGCAATTATCTGTATAACATTGATGACCCGGACAAATTTCTGCGTAACTCGGCCAGCTCCTCCATCCGTGCGGTAATTGGTTCCGAGAAGCTGGATTATGCCATTACAGACGGAAAGACGGTTATTCAGGATAAGGTCCGGGTGCTGCTCGTTGATCTGCAGAAGAAGTACAACACCGGTATTCAGATCATTGATATCAAATTCCAGGATATTGAACCGCCGAGCGGCCAGGTAGAAGAAGCCTTCCGCGAGGTTACCAATGCCCGTGAAGAGAAGAACACGAAGATTAACAACGCCAAGAAATATGAGAACGATATCATCCCTAAGGCACGCGGTGAAGCGCAGGCGCTGATCGAGAGAGCCGAAGGCGAGAAGAAATCACGTATCCTGAATGCGCAAGGGGATGTAGCCCAGTTTAACGCCATATTTGCCGAATACAGCAACAATAAGAGCGTAACCGAAAGCCGGTTGATTCTGGAGACACTGGAGACTATTCTACCTAGCGCCAAGATCTTCATAACCAACTCGGATAGCGATACTGTGAATTATCTGCCGCTGAATGAGCTGATGCGAAGCACTCCGGTCAGCCCGGCTGCTTCGGCCACGCCGCAAGGAGGAGATGCAGAGTGAAAAGAAACCAGATCATCGGACTGATATCAACTATTGTTCTAGCTATTCTGATTGCCGGCTCTTTGTATGTAGTAAAGGAGGGCGAATACAAGGTGGTCCTGCGCTTCGGTGAAGCGATGCGTACCGTTGAGGAGCCTGGACTGAGGCTGAAAATCCCTTTTATCGAGAATGTCTCAGCTCTCCCCAAGTATCAGATGACATACGAAAGCTCACCTACCAGCATTCTGACGAAGGACCAGAAGCCGATTGTGGTTGATAACTATACCGTGTGGAGAATCACCAATGCCTCACAATTCCTGAGAACAGTACAATCGGTAGGCGGCGGGATTCAGCGTATTGATGAAGCGGTATATAACTCCGTGCGGCGCAAGCTGTCGGAAGTCAATTATGAGAATATTATCAGTGAGGACACCGGACGGGGTAACATTAACGATGAGATCACCAATGATGTCATTGCCGCCTTAACCCGTGATAATTACGGGATTGAAGTGATTGACGTACGGATCAAACGTACGGATCTGCCGGAGGAGAACAAACAAAGTGTATACAACCGGATGATATCGGACCGCCAGTCCATCGCCGCGCGTTATCTGTCCGAGGGTGACGAGGAATCCAAGAAAATCACCTCCAAGGCCGACCGTTCCTCAAGAGAGCTGATGGCCCAGGCTGAAGCCGATTCTAAAAAAATCATCGCTGAAGGAGAAGGGGAAGCCGCCAGGATCTATAACCAGGCCTATGGAAAGTCCCCCGAGTTCTATAGCTTCTATCGTACCCTGGAGAGTTATGTGACCACGCTGAAGAATGAGCCGGTTATCATGATACCGATTGATTCGCCATATGCCAAAATATTGATGGGGCAATAACCTCATCTGATTGGTGGGACGTAAATATGAAAGGCCCATGCGATTTTTGCATGGGCCTCTTTGAAATGTCCATGCTATACTGATGGGGAATCTTCAACTATCCCTCATTATAGAATCAAAGGGGATATCACTTATTTTGTAAGGGGTATGTTATGCTTGTTAATTTGCTCATCAATTTTTCATTGCTTACTACGTTTATCTTTTTCGGGGACATGATATTGACCCTCTTAAAAGGAAAGCGGGCGTTCTCCATGCTTCAATTCCATGCTTTATACGGAATCGGGTTTGGACTGTTTGGCATTGTTCAGCTGTATTTTGCTTTTCCTTTAGGCGATGGCACCATTATAGATTTCCGGCAAGTCTCGATTCTGGCAGCCACATATCTTGGCGGGCCTGTTACCGGGATGATTTCGACAAGTTTAATTGCTTTGTTCCGGCTTTTTTTCCTTGGTGAAATTAATGAAGCGACCCTATTAGGCGTTGTAAATATCGCGATTACTTTTCTGGTGGGCGTTTTTGCTTTTTCGCTTAAAATCCCGGATTTTTACCGGTGGCTGGTTGCAGCTTGCGGTATGGTCATACTCTCCACCTGTATACTGCTTCCGCTGGTAGGCTGGACTAACATAGGCACGATTCTTTTATTTGACATGATTTGTTTTATGGCATGCCTGTTTAATTATCTGCTCATTAACCACCTGAAGAGATCCCATGACGCTTTAGAAATGTTTAAAGAGGCTGCAGAGCGGGATTTCCTTACGGGACTCCATAATCCCCGGTCCTTTAATCTGATTTTCAAAAAAACGGCGGAAATAAGCGCGCTCCAGAATGAAGCGTTCTCTCTGCTGTTAATAGATATCGATCATTTCAAGGTTGTTAATGATACATACGGTCATGCGGCCGGAGATGTGGTTCTGTCTAAACTCGCGGATATTCTCCAGTCCGGTATCCGTATACGCGATTATTGTGCGCGCAAAGGTGGAGAAGAGTTCGCGGTTCTGCTTCTGCGGTGTACGGCAGATAAAGGCATGACGGTCGCCGAGAAGCTGCGTACCTCGGTTCAAGACAGCATCTTTGTACTTCCTGACCAGTCCCAGCTAAGGATTACGATTTCTGTAGGGGTTTCTTCTTTTCCGGAATCTGCCCCGGTAGAAATGCTGGAGAAAGCCGACGAAGCTTTATATGAGGCTAAAGGAAAAGGCAGAAACCAAGTTTGCTATGCTGAACCGCAGCTTACATAAACTCGGTGGTCAGTCAGGTGGTTAACGGACGGGCGTATAGCGGAGTACCACGACGCCGGAACCGAAGGTTGTGGTTTCGCTCAGCTTCAGATCCAGCCGCTCACGGACTCCCCCTAACAATTGGGGACCACGTCCGGCAACGATTGGCTGTACCAGGATGTGATATTCATCCACCAAGCCTAGCCCTGCCAGAGTAGAGCCGAGGCCGGGACCGCCGTTAACGACCAGGCTCTTTCCTTCTGCAGTAAGCTGCTGCACTTCCTCTGATACTGTCCCCGTTAGCAAAAAAGAGTTCTGCCACGACAACTGATCCAGCGTCCGCGAGAAGACATACTTGGGTTTCCGGTCGAGCTTATGTGCAAAGTCGACCAAAAATTGTGGTCCTGCACCGCTAATAGCAATGGCTGGCCAAGCGCTTTCCATCAACTGGTAGATTTTACGTCCCATAAGCAGGCCATTGGCCTGGTCCATCAAATCCACCGTATACTGGTGGAGCTCCTCATCCGCTATCACCTGCGTGTGGTCACAGCAACCGTCCAGCGTCACATTCATCTGCAGGATTACACGCCCCATATGCAGCCTCCTTATGTTCCTTTTTAGCCTGCCGGATACAACTTTAGTTTAACGGAGGTGGGTGGACCAAACAAACCCGCCCTTTAGCTTAATTATCAGAATAACAGCTATTGACATTCCACTACTACGTGATACTATGTAGTAGTTAGTGATACTGAATACCAGTCATACAGAGTAGTGAGGAGGAATTGTGCTGGATAATCTGACGGAAATGCTGAAGGGCGTGCTTGAAGGATGTGTCCTTGAAATTATAAGCCGCAAAGAAACCTACGGTTACGAAATTACTAGGCAACTGAATACCCTCGGCTTCAGTGATGTGGTAGAGGGAACGGTGTACACCATTCTGATCCGGCTTGAGAAGAGCAAGCTGGTAGATACTTCTAAGAAACCTTCCGATATGGGCCCGCCGCGCAAGTTCTTCGCGCTTAATAATGCGGGGCGTGAAGAGCTGCAGAAATTCTGGGGCAAGTGGGAGTTCGTATCCTCCAAAATGAACGAGTTAAAGGAGAGAAAACAATGAATTTTTGGGAAAAAATCACCGGCAGCGACATGACCAAAGAATTCAAAAATTTCGAGCTGCGGGTCACAAAGCTCCCGGCTGATTATCAGGCGGCCTGGAAACAAATTAAAGACGGGCTTTGGCCGCACTCCGATCTCACCGGCCGCAATCTTATGCCCATTCTTGACGGTGTGCTTGGCCTTCTGGAAGAAACGGCGGCAGACGGACAGAATGCAAGGGAAGTGTTAGGTGATGATATCAAAGGCTTTTGTTCCGCACTGGCCGGCGAAGAAGGGGCAAAGTCTTACCGCGACAAGTGGCGCCAGGAGCTGAACAATACTATTGCCAGAAAATTAGGGAAATAGGAGGAGGAGGAGACAATGAGAATACGGGATATAATTGAGGGCAAAAAAGAGTGGCGGGCGCATGTTGCGCGTGTTAAAGCACTCCCGCAGGATTACCAGATTGTTTACAAAGAGCTGCAAAAGTATCTTTTCAAGGTCGGTCCGGTGGAGCTCACAGAGGGGACGGATCTGCTCTCGGGAATTGTGGATCTGTTTGAAGAGGGCGCCGCCCTGGGAAAAGGAGTGCTTGAGGTCACGGGCAGGGACGTAGCAGCTTTCTGCGACGATCTCATTAAAGATTCCAAAACCTACGCTGATATCTATCAGGAACCTGTAGACAAAGAAGTGGCCAAGGCGATGAAAAAGGCTATGGATAAAACCAAGTGAAAGGGGGAAACAGAGATGGGTAATGCAATAGAAGTAAAAGGTCTGCGAAAGTCCTTCAATAATATAGAAGTTCTGAAAGGTGTCAATTTCGAGGTGCGGCGCGGCGAAATTTACGCGCTGCTCGGTTCCAATGGTGCGGGTAAGACAACGATTGTCAGAACCCTCACTACACTGCTGAAACAGGACGGGGGAAGTGCCACCGTCAACGGCTTTGATGTCGCCTCGAAGCCTGATCATGTACGCGAGTCGATCAGCCTGACCGGACAGTTTGCCGCCGTTGACGAGATATTGACCGGCCGTGAGAACCTGATCATGATCGCCAGGCTCCGTCACCTGAATCATCCGCATCAGATAGCGGACGATCTATTGAAGCGGTTCGGCCTGACCGAAGCCGGGAGCCGCAGGGTGTCTACTTATTCGGGCGGTATGCGCCGGAGACTGGACATCGCCATGAGCCTTGTAGGAGAGCCGCAGCTTATTTTTCTCGACGAGCCGACCACCGGACTTGACCCCGAAGGACGGGGCGAAGTCTGGAAGACAGTCAAAGAGCTTGCCGCTAAGGGCACGACCGTATTTCTGACCACGCAGTATTTGGAGGAAGCCGAACAGCTGGCCGATCAAATTGCCATCCTGCATGAGGGCAGGATCATTGCGAACGGCACACTCGCCGAGCTGAAGAAGCTGTTTCCGCCTGACAAGGTGGAGTATGTGGAGAAACAACCCACATTAGAAGAGATATTCCTCGCCATCACCGCTAAAAAGGAGGGAAAGTAAATGGAAATGACAGTGAGACACTTCTTCAGTGATATGAGCGTAATGCTTGGACGTTCCATGCGCCATATTATCCGCAGCATGGATACCATCATCACAGTCACCATCACTCCGATCGCTATGCTGCTCCTGTTCGTTTATGTGCTCGGCGGGGCCATTCAGACCGGCACGGACAACTATGTGAATTACCTGCTGCCCGGCATCCTGCTGATTGCAATTGCCAGCGGCATCTCCTATACAGCTTACCGGCTGTTCATGGATATGCAGAGCGGCATTTTCGAACGGTTCCACTCGATGCCGATTGCACGTTCCGCAGCGCTCTGGGGGCATGTGCTGACCTCACTTGTGTCCAATGCGATTTCGGTTGCCGTCATCATCCTTGTAGGGCTCCTTATGGGCTTCCGCTCTCCGGCTGGAGTATTGTCATGGCTTGCCGTGGCCGGTATACTGGCGCTGTTCACGCTGGCCCTGACTTGGATCGCGGTGATTGCCGGACTGTCCGCCAAATCGGTAGACGGCGCAGGTGCCTTTTCTTACCCGCTAATCTTCCTTCCCTTTATCAGTTCCGCATTTGTGCCTACTGAAACGATGCCGCGTGCTGTCCGTATTTTTGCTGAGAACCAGCCGGTAACCTCAATAGTGGAAGCGGTCCGCGCCCTGCTGGCAGGGCAGCCTGCCGGACATGACATCTGGACTGCACTTGCCTGGTGCCTGGGGATAATGATTGCCGCATATCTGTTTGCGATGCGCGTATATAAACGAAAGGCGGCGTGAACGGCTGCCCGGTTTCTGATATCAAAAGCATGGCGCCTTCCCGAACCTTCCGGGACAGGCGCCATTTCTGCTTGCAGACGGTTAAGTATTGTCTCAGTGTTCCTCTCATATCACCCCAAATCCGGAATTGTTGTATGAAATGCAGGATTTTACCTTTTTCAAGCAGGTTAGCCGAATTATTCTTGTAATTTATACAACATTCCTCCCGGACACCTATCTATCAATGATCCAAAGTTGTAAAACGTACAACATTTAGTCTACAGTGTTTACTGAAAAGTCTCCATTCTGCTGCTGCGCCCACTGCCCGTATATATTCCGTGAATCTAGTGGGCTTAATCTATATTTTCTACCCTATCCTTTGGTAATTCAGGTTATAATGACCATGTATATTGCAGGATATTGGGAGGCTATTGCCAGTAATCCACGAGATTCTGTGATTTTACATCCCATTAACATGCTTCATATGTTCGCGTGATATAACTGAAACAATCGGTTATTAGAGGAGAAGATTAGATGAAGCTGAGTAAAGAGGAGAAATCATGGATTCTGTATGACTGCGGGAATTCTGCCTATTCGATGGCGGTGACTACGGCGCTTTTGCCCATTATCTTCGGCATGTTCACCACTGTGGGCAGCAGTATGGATTTGGGCTATTTCAATTCCATTGCCAGTATTCTGGTGGCGGTGCTTAGTCCGATCCTGGGGACGATTGCCGATTACAAGGACAGGAAGAAGCGGTTCTTTATCTTCTTCGCTGCGGTAGGCGTGCTTGCTACGGCTTCCCTGGCCTTCGTGTCACCGGATAGCGGACAATGGCAGCTACTGATTGCTTTTTACATTCTGTCAGCGGTTGGGTTTGCCGGGGCCAATATCTTCTACGACTCCTTCCTGGTCGATATTACAGATGATGAGCGGATGGATAAGGTGTCTACCAGAGGGTTCGCCTTCGGCTATATCTTCAGCTGTATACCGTTTGGGATCAGCCTGCTGCTGATATTCATGATGGGGATGGACAAGGCCATCGGTTACCAGATCGGGTTCATCATTACGGCGCTCTGGTGGGGCCTGCTGACTGTACCTATGATCAGAGACGTGAAGCAGCGTTACTATATCGAGCCTGAACCCAATCCGGTTGCAAACAGCTTCAAAAGAATGGCGAGCACCTTCATGAATATCCGCCAGCACAAAATCGTATTTGTTTTCCTGATCGCGTATTTCTTCTATATTGACGGGGTAGATACCATTATTAAAATGGTTGTGCCGTATGCCACTTCGGTGCTCGGCGGGGATTCGCTGGACACTTTCACCCTGCTGGGCATTCTGCTCATCATCCAGATCATTGCCTTTCCGTGCGCGATCCTCTATGGTAATCTGGCCAAAACCCACTCTGCCCGGAAGCTGATTATATTCGGGATCTTCACCTATATCGTCTCCTGTATCGCGGCTTTCTTCATCACCTCCGTGTGGCATATCTTTATTCTGGGCGCGCTGATCGGTTCGGCCCAGGGCGGCATTCAGGCACTCAGCCGGTCGTATTTCGCGAAAATTATTCCGAAGGAGAATTCCAACGAATTCTTCGGATTCTACAATATCTTTGGCAAGTTCGCGGCGATTCTAGGCCCTGCGCTGATGTCACTGACTACGACGTTAACGGGTGAAGCCCGTTTTAGCATTTTAGCGATTATCCCGCTGTTTCTGATCGGGTTCTTCATCTTTATCACTCTGCCTAAGGGGAACTGACATGGAACCGACAACGCCTCGCGCGCCATTAGCTAAACATCTGATCGTCATTTCCTACGATGCCTTCTCGGAGGACAACTGGGAACTGGCCAGCCGGCTGCCCAATTTATCCAGACTGATTAAGCAAGGTGCCCACACCAACCGCTTGCGGAGCGTATATCCCACACTCACCTATGTAGTTCATACCACCATCGCTACCGGCGTTCACCCCGACAAGCACGGTATTCACCATAACAATCCGTTGCAGCCGTTCGTGAAGGAGGAGGATCAGCGCTGGTTCTGGTTCCGTGAGGCGGTCAAGGTACCGACAATTTATGATGCTGCACGTAAGGCAGGGCTCAGTACGGCCGGACTCCTCTGGCCGGTTTCGGGCAAGTCCTCGATCCGGTATAATATCCCGGAGATCAGGGCACTGAAAGGTGAGAATCAGGCACTTAAGGTGCTGAGAAGCGGCAGTCCCGCCTACTGCATCCGGATGGAGCTGAAATACGGCCGGATCAGGCAAGGGATTACCCAGCCTTACCTGGATGACTTTACAACGAAGTGTGCGATAGACACAATTAAGCGCAACAAGCCTAATCTGCTCATGATGCATCTGATTGATCTGGATGATGCCAAGCATCTGTATGGGACAGACAGCGATGAGGTGAAGGAGGTCATCCTGCGTATGGATAACCGGCTGGGTGAGATCCTGCAGGCCGTGGAAGATGCCGGGATCAGGCAGGATACGGTAATTATGGTGCTCGGAGACCACGGCCAGTTCAATGTGAGCTACAAAGTGCATTTGAACAAGCTTTTACAGGCAAAGGGTCTGATCTATGAAGAGGGCGGCGTAATGAGATGGCGGGCGTACTTCCAGTGCGGCGGAGGTTCAGCGTACCTGCATGTCCAGCCGGGAGACGAGGAAGCGCAGCAGCAGGCACTCACGGCTGTTGAAGAATACATGAAGGACGGGGCGTCAGGAATTGAATGTGTGTATAACCGGGAGAATCTGGATGATCTTCATGCGAGTCCCTATACAATGTTTATGCTTGAAGCGCGGCGCGGTTATTGTTTCGATGAGAGTCTAGAGGAGCAGCTGGTTACCGATTTGCAGGCACATGGAGTTCGTTATGCTACGCATGGTTATTCTCCTGACAAAAGCGGCTACCGGTGCAATTTTGTCGTTTCCGGCGGCATGATTAAACAGGACTACTCTATCGGCGACATCGAAATGGTCGATATTGCGCCGACGCTGGGAAGAATTCTGGGGATCAATTTCGGTCACGGGGACGGGAGAGCATTGGAAGAGATTGTTGCAGATTAAGATAGGGAGCAGAGGATAACACGCACTTCTCGGAAGCAGGGGCCATTGAGATTGCCAGACTGGTTCATATATAATGTGCAGTATAGTTCATTCAATGTTGTCCAAACCCCAATACGTCTGGAGTGCTGAACAGTGATTAGAAAAGCGAGTGTTATGCATGTTTATCCCGATGCTTATGAGGAGTACAAACGCCGTCATGATGAGCTGTGGCCGGAGATGGCTGAAGAGCTGAAGAACCATGGCGCACATCATTATTCTATTTTTCTGGATGAAGAAACGGGCAGCCTGTTTGCTTACGTAGAGATTGAAGACGAAGAGCGGTGGGATCAGATGTCGCAGACGGAGATTTGCCGGAAGTGGTGGGTGTATATGGAGCCGTTAATGGAGACTAACGCTGATCACAGCCCGGTATCCAAGAGCCTGAAAGAAGTATTCTATTTAAAATAGCCAGTTAGTAGTCTGGAGTGCCCTATGACGAAAGTGTGGGGCTCTTTTTTATTTTCCTGAGGTTGCTCAATGGGCGGCAGAAATATGGCACGAATATTATGTTTCGATTATTACAATCGAGCAGATTAATTACATGATTGATAAGTTCTAATCGCTTCCGGCGATTACGAATCAGATCTATCATCAGGGCTACGAATATTACTTGATCCATAATGACGGCTCCACAGTCGGATATATCTCGGCCAGACAAGAAGAGGGGAAGCACTTCTTGAGCAAGTTTTATATTGGCAAGGCGTACAGGGGACGAAGCAATGCCAGCCAAGCGTTAGCATTCCTGGAGAAGCTGTGCAAAGACCGAAACCTAACTCATATTTGGCTAACAGTCAATCGTTACAACGACAAGGATAGAGCTCCATATCCTGCTCTGCGGGTGATTGTCATAGCAGCATGGAGTAGAGTTAGGAAGAAACCCGAATGTTAAGCGAGTAACCAAGATGAATGCTTCCTTTTTCAATCAAATATTTCCATTTGGGCAAACAAACAAGCATACAAAACGCTTAATTAATATGATACATGGAACTTCCATGAACTTCTTTCATTTCTACTTCTAAGTTCATAGAAAATAATCAGTAAAGGAGGGAGTATCTTATGGCAGTATTATCAACCGGACCTATTGAGAATAGTCCTGTTAGTGGAGTTAGACAGATTCAACAGGTCACCGTCAAAATTGTTAACCGCGATTCTGTCAATTCTTCAACGATTCTAATTCAGGGATATTTTTTAAACGGTTTAAGAACGCTCTATGTACTAGAAGAAATCTCTTTAACCCCCAATGTAGTTATTACGAGAAATTATGGAGCAAACTTTAATGCCTATGAATTCGTTTTCACAACAGGAGGTTTGGCAGAAGAAAGTACTGATGTTTCTGTCTGGGGGAGAGACGGGAGCGGTGTTATTATTGATGTTCAGCGTATTGTCGCGGATGAGCAACTGGAATCTTAAAACTCAACAGATGTACAGGGATATAACTACAATCAAGGACAATGGTTACGACATAAAATAAAGGGAACAGTGAAAAATTGAGGAGAATTTCACTGTTCACTATAAAGCTATAATTACAGAAAGGAGGGAAATCTTAATGGCAATATTATCAACCGGACCGATTGCAAACGATCCTGTTAGTGGAGTCAGACCTACTCAAACGGTCACAGTAAAAATTGATAATCGGGATTCTGTGGATTCTTCTACTGTGTTAATTGAAGGCTACACTTTAAATGGTACCAGAACATTGTATGTGCAAGAATTATTTGTAGTGGGACCAAATGCAGTTGTAACCAAAAATTATGGTGCCAATTTCAACGGATTTGAATTCATCTTTACCACAAGCGGAGCAGCCGAAAATGAAACACAAATTTCTGTTTGGGGTAGAAATTCAGTTGGGCAATTAGTACCTGCCCACCGATTAGTAGCGGATGAACTTTTAGGAACAGAAACAGCTGGCCCTCAAGGCGATACTGGTCCTCAAGGCGTTCAAGGCCCTCAAGGGGAAGGCGTCCAAGGCCCTCAAGGTGCTACTGGAGCTCAAGGTACTCAAGGACCACAAGGTACCCAAGGACCACAAGGTGCTACTGGAGCTCAAGGTACCCAAGGACCACAAGGTGCTACTGGAGCTCAAGGTACCCAAGGACCACAAGGTGAACAAGGACCACAAGGTGAGCAAGGACCACAAGGTGAGCAAGGACCTCAAGGTGAGCAAGGACCACAAGGTGAGCAAGGACCTCAAGGTGATCAAGGACCTCAAGGTGAACAAGGACCACAAGGTGAGCAAGGACCTCAAGGTGAACAAGGACCTCAAGGTGAGCAAGGACCTGCTGGACCTTAAGCTGCCCAAGGACCACAAGGTGAGCAAGGACCTGCTTAAGGTATCCTCTAGGGTCTCAAGGTTAAGGTGTATTCCGATGACTCAAAAGTTATTTATAACTTTTGAGTCATCTTTTTGCTGTATGAACGTAAAAAACCTTTGTCGAGACCCGTAGAAAAAATTCCGGTTCTTCGACAAAGGTTTTGGATTTAAGGTAAAACAACCACCTTTTCCTTACAGGAAGCGATATATTTAGCATATTGAATACAAGTTTCGATTGAATCCTTCTGCTCCATTGGCCACCATCTGATGGCTCCCGTGGGGGCTTTGGAGGCATAGGCTTCAACTTCATTTGGTATCCTGCCAACCACCACAATCTCAATGTCCCTAAAATTGTTTTCGAGGCCTTTTTGGAGAGTCTTCATTAATTGGGTGTTCTCTTCTTCAGGACTGTCATAGGAGATAGGGAACACTACCGAATAACGGGAAGCATCTTCATTTATCACATTAGCAGATTTCCGTGAGGGGTGGTTTGGAGAAGTCTCCCATATGCGGTTATACGACATTTGCTCCGGAAGACCAAGCTCCTTCAATCTCAGATAAATTCTTTGCTGGTACGATCTATACAATTCCCTTACCAGAACCTGAATCTGCTTATTTCTAAGAAATGTAGTATTGTTTCCATTTTCATTTCGATATTGGATATACAGCAAATCAGGAATATAAGCAAATTTAGTACAAAGAAACGTCCTTACCAGCATATCGTAATCATCTGCTACCAATAATTCATCGCGATGGCCTCCGATCAGGTGATAGCAGTCTCTAGTCCACGCACGAGGATGATTAGGCAAGCCAACAAGGTGACAGATGGTTTTCCCGTTAATGGTTGTATGTTTGTGTGCATTTTGCCATCGGTTCATGTCATGCAGCCAGACCCGGTAATGTATACTGTAGCCGAAGCCGCAGTCCCAACCGTACCAATGCGCATGATTACTCCCTGCGTACACCTCGGCACAATCCCCATAAACAAACCCGCACTCAGGATTTTGCTGAAACGCACGTACAATTTTCTCCAAACATTCAGGCCTCAGCTCATCATCATGATCGACTTCTACTAAAATTTCCCCTCTGCAGAGTCCTGCCGCATACCTTTTGATTGCCCCGATATAACCATTACGGGAGTCTTGACGATACCTGCGAACACGGTGGTCACTTAATGGAAGCAAATATTGCCTATATGTCTCATCATCATCGCCGGAATCATCTACAATAACCCATTCCCAATTCGTGTATGTCTGTTTCAATAAGGATTGATATGGCCGCTCTATCTTTTCTTTGGACCTGTAACTTGCAGTAAAGACGGATATTAAAGGAGTGTCTGAAGAAAAACGAGTGGATGGAATCACCCGGTTCTCCGGGAGAGGATTCGTGGCACTGAGCCAGCAGTAAAATAAATGAGTAGGCTCAATTTCACTTGGGGATGGGAAGTGCAACCAGCGTTTTTTTTCGTGATTAGGCAATCCTTTGAGTGTTGCGAATTCTCCCCACTTCTCACCCACTGAAACATATACGCGAGGTTGCTGGAGGCTATTCTCTTGGACGGGATGATCCGGTTCATACAGGTTAACGGTGATATGGCCTTCTTCCAATCGTTCTATTAATTCTTTCACTTCATTCTTTAATACCGTCTTTGATACATATAGATGAGTTGTTAGTAGTGGAGTGAAATTGAGTGACATGATCAATCCCCTTTACTAGTATTGAGCACATTTTTATCAACATTCCTACGCCTTGGTAATATATATATATGTACGTGTTCATGTGTATGTGAGTAAAAGAAAAATTCTGCACTTCCAAGATAAGAAAGGTGGAGTCGCATGGAATGCCCATTAGTGAGTGTAGTGATACCTGCATATAACCGGCCTGATACTCTCCAAATCGCCATTGATAGCGTACTTGAGCAAACCTGGCCAAATATTGAAATCATCATCTGTGATGACAGCTCTAACAATAACGTACAGGAGATGATGGCCCCCTATTTACGCTCTTTTCCCCAAATCCAATATTATAAAAATGATAAAAATCTCTTTCTTGAAAATTGGCATAAATGTTTCGACTTGGCATCAGGGGAATATATCAATTACTTAATGGATGATGACGTATTTCATAAAGACAAAATTAAGAAAATGCTCTACTTTTATCAAAATTTCGAGAACATTTCACTTGTCACCTCTTTTCGACAAACCATTAATGAATCAGGAGATTATATCCCGCCGCTCTATGCAACGGATAGGCTATATGAAGAAACGAGGATCATGGACGGAATGATGCTAGGAAATATTGTATTAAGTCGTTGTTTAAATACGATTGGTGAACCAACGACAGTGTTATTTAAAAAGGAAGATCTTACCGATAAATTTGGTGTATTTAAAGGCAAACAGTATTGTCTGCTCAACGATTTAGCATCTTGGTTGAACTTGCTATCCAAAGGAAGAGCCGTATATATTCCTGAAGCGCTAAGTTATTTCCGGATACATCCTAATCAAAATAATCAAACACTTGGCCCTAAAGCGTTCACTGAGTGGTTAGACATCATGATTGCCTCAAGAGAAGATGGATTTCTGGATACTAACGATTTGTTTAAAACTGCACTCCTTTCTTATTACGAACGTGTAAAGGGGCGGCAATCATTTGCCGCAGATATCAAACGAATTGAAATGATATTAGAAACGTTAGACTAATGATCCTGACTATACTCAATACAAGTGCGAAGGAGGCGTGAGCATGTTTGAAATCCCCTTTTTACGACCTAATTTAGTGAAGAAGGACCGGTTTCTTTCTTACTATGACAAAATAGAGGCAACCCGGATCTACTCCAATTATGGCCCCTTAAACCACCTGTTTGAAGAACGCGTTATTACGCAAATGTTCGGTGGTGCTGGTTCGGCTGTAACCGTTCATAACGCTACCATCGGGCTTATACTGGCGATTTCACAATCCAAGCGATCCAAAGGTAAATATGCGATTATGCCGAGCTTCACTTTTGCTGCCACCCCGTTAGCCGCGGAGTGGTGTGGACTTGAACCTTACTTTCTGGATATTGAGCCGGGGAACTGGCAGTTGAACAGGGAACAGCTGGAACTGACAGTCAAACAACTGGGGGATGAGGTTGCGATAATCATCCCTTATGCTACTTTCGGTTCATCTATGGATTTATCGGTATATAACATGTATCTCCAGCAAGGAATTCCGGTGGTCATTGATGCCGCCTCCAGCTTTGGCACTGTAACTTCGGAGGAAGACGAAGCTTCTCACTTTGGCAGAGGATTTGAAGGTGCTGTAGTCTTTAGCTTTCATGCCACCAAGTCTTTCGGAATTGGTGAAGGCGGGTTGGTCTATAGCATGAATCATGATCTCATCAAGCGGATTCGCCAGAGCGGGAATTTTGGCTTCTCGAGCAGCAGAGAGTCGGTCCTCCAAGGGCTAAACAGCAAGATGTCCGAATATACCGCTGCTGTTGCTCTAGCGACTCTGGATCAATTCGAAGCTGTACAAAAGAATAGAAAGACGATCTATGAATATTATCTTCATGAACTTTGCCACGCAGGTTTATTGGAACGGGGATGGTTGATGCAAGAATCACAAGGGTCTGTAGTTCATCAGTTTATATCCATTCACAGCCCGGACTCCTTAAGTAACGGTGAAGTGGTTGAGACGTTAGCATCTAGCTCTATTGAGGCGAGAACCTACTTCTCCCCGGCTTGCCATCAACAGAAGCAATTCCAAGGATATTCCCGTGATTCTCTACAGGTTACCGAACAACTCGCGAAACATATAGTCAGCTTACCCTTGTGGGAGGAGCTGGACGAGATTATCATTCGAAGAATTGTGAAAGTTCTTGGGAGCCTGGGAGGAGAGTCGACCCGATGAGAAAAGTCGTCATTTGGGGATCGGGAGGGCATGCCAGAGAGATTAATTGGTTATGTGAAGAACTAGAAGTTCAGGTAGTGGGGTTTTTAGACGAACGGCCGGAGATGAAAGGCCAGGTTGTCGATGGCGTTCCCGTTCTGGGGACATTGGTTAATATTGAGTTGTTAAAGAATGAGGTGGAGCTAGTATGCAGTGGCGTGGGGGATCCGGTATTAAAAAAGCGATTCGCAAAGGCTGCCATCCAATCAGGATTCCGTATTGCAGCCCCACTAATACATCCTCATGTTCGATTAAATCGAAAAAATATCATTGGAGCAGGCAGCATGATCTTTGAGGGGGCACTCCTATCCGGCAATATCACGATTGGGCAGCATGTCATTATCAATCGGGGAGTAAGCCTGAGCCATGATATCATAATTGGTGATTATGTAACCTTAAGTCCCGGTGTCCATTTGGCCGGGAATGTAACCATTGATGAAGGAGCCTATATTGGCATTGCAGCCTCTGTACGGGAGAAACGCCACATCGGTTGTTGGTCTTTGATCGGTGGGGGAGCCTTTGTCAAAGACGATATACCGGGATTCACCATGGCAGCCGGTGTTCCGGCAGTCGTTAAGAAAAGATTTGATGTTCCATACCGGGATGAGTGAGACCGAACATCTGAGGGTGGTGCTTCAATACTCGGATAAAATTTATGCCTCAGCCGCCGTATTTCCGGAACTACCATAAAATCATCAAATCGAAATACCAATCACCCGCAAGCAAGGATAGAGCTCTATATCCTGCTCTGCGGTGATTGTCATGCCGTGACAATGCCAAGCACAAATCCGTCGTACCCTTTGCTGCCTGCCGCCCTGCAGTGCAGTAGCCTCGATTCGCGGCTCGGCAGAGATATTAACAATAATAATATATTATATATCAATATAAATATATTGATAAACAATAAATATTGTGATAAATTAAACTCACGAATACGAAGTGAGGTGTTTTTTTGATGAAACGTAAACCAGGATCGACCACTTTTTTGAAGGCAGTAATTATTCTGTTTGGAATGGCTGCACTTGCTCTATGTGTATTTGTAGTGCCGGAGATTGCTGAATTTGCAGCAGAGCTGTATCCGGAGCATGCGTACATACAGGCACTCGTAATGATCGATTTGTATGGGGCGGCGCTACCTTTTTACATTGCCCTCTATCAAGCCTTTAAGCTGTTAGGCTATATCGATCAGAACAAGGCATTCTCGGATGCCTCAGTACAGGTGCTGAAGAATATCAAACGGTGTGCAGTCGCCATCAGCAGTATGTTTGTCTTAGGGATGCCGCTGTTCTATCTCATGGCAGAGAGGGATGACGCTCCGGGGATTATCGTTATTGGAATGATCATTATTTTGGCTTCCATGGTGATCGCTGTATTCGCAGCGGTGCTCCAGAAGCTACTGAATGAAGCTATCGAACTAAAATCTGAAAATGATTTGACAGTCTGAGGTGACGACCATGGCGATTATTATCAATATTGACGTGATGCTGGCGAAACGGAAAATGAGCGTAACAGAGCTTACAGAGAAGGTAGGTATAACGATGGCTAACTTGTCTATCTTGAAGAACGGCAAGGCGAAGGCCATCCGGTTTTCAACACTTGCGGCGATATGCAAGGCATTGGATTGTCAGCCCGGAGATATATTAGTATACACCCCGGAATCTATTGAATGAAGGGGAAGCCCGGCCGGCGAGGAGAGGAACTTTTTGAAATCAATCACACGACTGCTGCATTTTGGTTATCACCAGGCGATGAGCTGCATCTTTCCCGTTGCGATCTTTGGAACCCTCCTGCTTACAAGCAGAATAGAAGTGCCATTTATCCACCGTTATGATGTTATTCTGCTGATACTGCTTACCGTGCAGTACCTTATGTACCGCACTGGACTGGAGACCCTTGATGAGATCAAGGTCATCTGCGTATTTCATGTGATTGGTCTGCTGCTGGAGATCTATAAGATACGAATGGGATCTTGGGCGTACCCTGATCCGGGATTCACGAAGCTGCTCGGTGTACCGCTGTATAGCGGGTTTATGTATGCAAGTGTGGCAAGCTACATGTGTCAGATCTGGCGCAGACTGAAGATGGCTATGACCGGCTGGCCGGGGCTGGCTGCTGCGGGAATGCTTGGCGGAGCGATCTATCTGAACTTTTTCACCCACCACTTTATTCCGGATTTCCGCTGGTGGCTGACGGCGCTGGTGCTGGTAGTCTTTTGGAGAACATGGATCATTTACCGGGTGCAGGACAGAACGTACAGGATGCCGCTGACATTGGCTTTCATCATTGTAGGTTTCTTTATCTGGCTGGCGGAGAATATCGCTACCTTCTTTAATGCCTGGAAATATCCGGACCAGCATGAAAGCTGGCATCTGGTGGGCTTTGGCAAGATCAGCTCTTGGTTTCTGCTTGTGATCATCAGCGTCATTATTGTGGCTCAGCTTAAGCATGTTAAGGCGGGACGTTTATAATTCAGGACGTTCATAATTCATAATCAGCACTCTTCACTAATCGGTTAAATGTGTCGATAATAATTCTAAACATTCACATTTAGGAGATGCTTATGGATAACTTAACAGCACTGATCGCAGCAGCACCCTTGTTCAAGCAGATTCACGCACAGGATATTATGATCGGTATTACGGATAGAGAAATTTTCCATTATTATGAGCCAAGCAAAGTGCTGGATTTCGGCTTAACCAAAGGAAGTCCCGTTTCACCGGATGATCCGTCTCTCGGAAATGCCCTGGCTGGACGCGCCACGACAAACCGGTTGTCACCTGAGCTGTACGGAGCAACTGTAGTTTCTTCGGCAGTCCCGATTTATGGGGATGAAGGTGAAGTCATCGGGGCCTTCGCAATTGCCTATACGCTGGAAAATGAAGATAAAATGGAACAGCTGACCGAGAGCATCAATCAGATCAGCGGCCAGCTGGCAGACATGGTGCAGAATGTAGCAGCCCAGTCTGAGGAGCTGTCGGCAACGACGGCGCAGATTCTGGAGAATTCCCGCAAGACGGTGGAAGAGTCCAAGCAGGTGAACAAGGTGGCCGGATTCATCCGGGAGATCTCCGAGCAGACGAATCTGCTGGGCCTGAATGCGGCGATTGAGGCTGCACGGGTCGGAGAGCAGGGCGCAGGCTTCGGAGTAGTTGCGACAGAGGTGCGCAAGCTGTCTGTGCACACGAAGGAAGCCACGAAGTCGATCGAAGATTCACTAAGTACAGTGCAGCGTTCGATCCGGGAGATGGAGCAGGAGATTGAGGCAATTGCCTTGTCTTCATCGGCGCAGGCTGAGCTCGTAACCCAGTTCAGCGATGTCATTGAGAAGCTGAATGAGACCAGTGGGGAGATGGCCAGATTCATTTCATCCGTAATCCAATAAAATATCATAAACAAGGCGGCCGTTATGTTAACGGCCGCCTTGTTGTATTCAGGAAGGCGTCAGGAATTAGAACTGCCCGGAGGATAGGCGTGCAGGTAAGTTCAAAAGAGAATCTGTTGTACCGATCACCGGTTCCAGAAAGTAGCGCCTTCCAGAGAATAAGTCATACCATGACTGGTTCCGGCTTCCCCGGTGTATGCCAGAGACAGATGGTTCCCTGCCGTCTGCAGTGTGAATAACTGCTCAATATGATAGACACCTGGCGGAGGTGCGGATTCATAGAGGTTAAGGGTTACACCAGCCGCAGTTATTGCAGTAATGTCTGCTTCATGTACACCTGTTATTCCATATTCAATCTGCATGGGCTTGCCGTTCTTCAGCCCATAGGCATCCACTTTAACCGCGAAGCGTGCCGAGCCGAACCGGAATTTGCCGAAAGCCCGGACAGCGAAGTTACGGCAGGTTCTGTTCCGCAGCAGTGCGGGCAGACCTAGTCTGCGCAGTACAGCAACAGCGGAGGTGGAGATGCGGGAATCGAAGCAGAGCCGGGTGGACACCGATGGAACGCCTAAAGTTACAGGCAGCGTCTGCTGATCCGAAAAAGGAAAACGGTAGGCTGTCCGGGTCCGCAGACCCAAGCCGAAATCAGTGGACTTCCTTTCCGTGAAGCTTGAAGCCGTACGCGTTTTGCCATGCTCAGTAATCTCAAAGACTGCCCCCAGGTTGTCCACGGTCCACTCCAGAGCGGCTTGTCCATGACTGTCTCCAAGCCCAAGCAGAATGGAGATGTCAATGGACTCCGTTTGCTCCAGCTCCTGCATGGCCCTTGCCGCGAGCAGATTGGTCAGGCCAGGAGCCAGGCCGACACTCAGCAGTGCTGCAGCCTGGAGGCCATTCTTCACCAGGTCCAGCTTCTGCAGCTTGCTGAGGAATTCGCCGTTCGCCGAGACATCTATATAATGCGTACCGCTCTGCAGGCAGGCTTCTGCCAGCCGCGTATCCTGCTGATCCAGACACATTACAACCAGCTTCACCCGTTCGAGCAGCTTCTGGTCCAGCGGCTCCTCTGCCGCCAGACGCAGCGGCTTCACATACCCGCCGGTACTGCGGGAGAACTCTTCAGCACGTTTCAGATTTCTTCCCGCCGCATAGACCTTCCCGGGATGCTTCTCGCCAAGAAGCCGGCAAATCTGTGACCCGACATGACCATAACCGCCGATGACTATAATATCTGTTTTCATTGTATCTTCTCCGTCCTTGAATATTGAATGTAAGCTTGCCTGCGATATAATAGGAATTATGTTTCATTATCCGGATTTCAAGGACGGGAGACCATCCCACATATGTGGGATTTAGAGAGGACACCAAGATGAACGAGGCGATGAAAAGCATTCTGAAGCTGGACCCGGCCCGGGGCGGGGGAGCTATGAATTCACAGCAATACAGGGAAGCGGTTATCGCTAAACTCCGTTCCGTTATTCCGTTTGCCGCGGCCTGCTGCACGACAGTAGATCCGCATACGCTTCTTACCACCGGAGCGGTAACAGAGCAGGGGCTTTCAGCAGTGCACTCTGTATTGTTCGAATATGAATATCTGCATGAGGATTATATGAAGTATGAGCACTTGGCCAAGGCGGAGCTTCCGGTAGCCTGCTTAAGCGGAGTTACGGGCGGAAGCCTTGAGAAGAGTGAGCGTTACCGCAAAGTACTGCAGCCCGCCGGATTCGGAGATGAGCTGCGCGCAGCGCTCATGGCAGGCGGGGTCTGCTGGGGCTTCCTGACTCTGTTCCGTCCGCTGGATAGCCATCCGTTTCAAGCGCAGGAATGTGCCCGGATCGCTTCCGTTGCTCCGCTGGTTGCTGCCGGACTGCGCAGTTACGCCACATCGCAGCCCGGCAAGGATTCGGACAGCGGAGCACCGGAAGATAACGGAATTATGATGCTGAATGAGCGGCTGGTTACGCTGAGTGCGAATACAGCGGCGAATTATTGGCTGGAGCAGATGCGGCAGTTCGAACGTCTGGATGCGGGAGTATTGCCGGGGCCGGTCCGGGCCGTGTGCTTACGGGTTGTAGCGGAGGAGAAAGCTTCCAGTGCTGTCCCTTCAAGCGCTAAAATATGCCTCCAAACCGGGGATGGGGCTTATCTGACCGTTACGGCCAGCAGGCTGGACGGTCCGGAAGGTATGCTGGCCGTTTCTTTTGTAAATGCCAGATCCTCCGATGTATTCCGCCTGCTGGCCGATGCCTTTACCTTAACCGCACGCGAGAAACAGCTTGCAGAGATGCTGCTGCTGGGGTTATCCACCAAGGAACTGGCGGAGTCGCTCCATATCTCTGCTTATACCGTTCAGGATCACCTGAAATCAATCTTTGCCAAAGCAGGTGTGTCCAGCCGCCGGGAGCTGATCAGCAGGCTGTTGTCACGATAAGAAGGAGCGGGTGTCCCTGATGAATGATCTTAAAGATAGGATTAGACTTGTGGGTATGAAGGGGGTTTCGGATGAACCATAATTTCGGTCCGAATCCGATAATGTTGTACAAAAAACAGCAATTCTCCTCCAGTATGCGGTTTAGCGTGACAATTATTGTATTTCATACAACCATCTGCCTGAACACCTTGGTATATGCCAATACAAGTTGCAAAACGTGCAACATTTATGTCTAAATACTCCATTCTGCTGGCAACGATTAGAGTATGTGGAGTAGTCGTATTCCGTTATTCTCACAGCGCTTGGAGCAACAGTCTGTTCGCGCAGCATTCTCACATAGTTCCGCTATCCTATCTATCCTTCCATCAACCCATCTCAATATAAAAGGGGTCTCAATAGCCATTTCTGGCGGTTGAGACCCCTTTTTTCCTATATTAATGACGTTGATGCGTTGCCATTACCTTTTATTTACTGACGCAAAGTCTTCAAGGCGCCGCTCCAGGCCAGAACCTGATCGAGCATGGCGTTAACATTGGCGATATGAAGATCGGCAGGTTTGAAGACGGAGCCGTTCTCGAAATCAGTGAACAATGAGAGCAGAGGGTGTACGCGAACATCCGCTACGGACAGCTCGCCGAGAATTCCGCGTAAATGCTCAGCGGCGCGGACGCCTCCGGCTGAACCATAGCTTACGATACCGGCTGCCTTGTTGTTCCATTCTTCACGGGCGGAGTCCAGGGCATTCTTGAGTGCTCCGGTAAGACTGTGGTTATATTCCTGTACGATAAATACGAAGCCGTCCAGTGTTGCCAGCTTGGCTGCCCACGCTTGGGCTTCCGCATAGCTGTCGGTTTCACCGAGAAGCGGTAGTTTGAAGTCGGCAATATCCACGATTTCGTAATTGGCATCTCCGCGTGCATCTGCAATACCTTTCACCCATTCGCCTACCTGCGGGCTAACGCGGCCTTGGCGGGTACTTCCCAGAATAATTCCGATGTTTAATGTTGTCATTGTAATTCCTCCTCGAATGTGGTTGTAAGTTTTTTGAAGTAGCTCTTATGTTTTTATTATAGCTTATAACTTAAATAAAGCAAGTTATTTTTAGAAACTATTATTAGGCGAATCTTACTAGACATATATACTTGAAAGCACCCGGTGACCAGTGTGCAAAGCGGTACCATTCACAATGTTGTATGTATTGCAGCTTACGGTAGCGCAACAGTTAACTTTTGCGGAGGATGGCCTGAATATACATCTATTAAGGTTTTGCCCTCGTTATGTCATGATGCATAACATTGACGGGTGTAATTTAGGCGAAATTACAAAAATAATGGATTTGTAATTGATTTTAGCAGCGAAATCAGTTTAAAATATACACAACAAGTTAGTTATTCTAACATATAATTAAATCATCTTATGCATTCATAGCGAATTGAGAGGTGGAGCGGTCATGATAGAGGAAAAGAAACGGCAGGAACAACTGGAGCTCCCGCGTGATTGCACCTTCTCGCCAGAAGACTGGCGTATACTGGCCCAGTATTGGTACCCGGTGGCGGCCGCAGATGAGGTTCAGGATAAACCTGTTCCGGTGAAGCTGCTGGATATGAAGCTGGTATTGTACCGCAGCGAAGGCAAGGTGGTCATTGCCCGGGACCTCTGCTTCCACCGTGGAGCGCCTTTAAGCAAAGGCTGGGTTGAGAACGGTGAGATTGTGTGCCCGTATCACGGCTTCCGGTATAACTGTGAAGGAAAGTGTACGGCGGTGCCGGCACATCCAAGCAGCAAGATCTCACCCAAATTGAAATTGATTGTCTATCCCGCCGTGGAACGTTATGGCCTGATCTGGACCTGCCTTGCTGGCGCGCCGGAGCAAATCCCTTCTTTTCCGGCCTGGGAGGATCCCGACTACATTAATATTCTAATTCCGAGCTTTGATATTGCCGGTTCCTCCGGGCGGCAGATGGAAGGCTTCCTGGATGTATCGCATTTCGCTTACGTGCATACGGCAACCTTCGGTGACCGCAACAACACAGAGGTCCCCCAGTATAAAGTATGGCGTGAAGGAGATACGGAGCTGGTAGCGGAGTATTGGAGCACGGTCAGCAACTACGGCAAAGGTCAGGAGAACCCTGCACCCGAAGGGTTCATGTGGCTGCGCGAGTTCCGCGTCTTTGCACCGTTTGCCGCTTCGCTGACTGTCTATTTCCCGGATGAGGGCAGGCTGAAGATTCTGAACTGTGCATCCCCGGTATCCGCCCGCTATACCCGGCTGTTCTGCCCGATCTCCCGTAACTTTGACAAGAGCGCCCCTGTAGAGGATACGATCAAGTTCAATCTGCAGGTGTTCCAGGAGGACGCGGAGATGGTGGAGTCGCAGACTCCGGAGGATCTGCCGCTCGATCTGCAGGCGGAAGCCCATATCCCGGCAGACCGGACATCGATTGCCTACAGACAACTGCTGACCAGCCTGGGACTGGGTAAGAGTTATACGTCTTAACCGCAGGCGTAATTCCTTCGAACGGTTGTTTATAAGAATAGAAAGCAGCTCGATGGTCAGCGAATGACCGGGGCTGTTTTTTGTGTTTGGTTATTTATTATTCAGTCGGATACGTCTGAATATACAAGATCTTTTCTTCTTTGTGCGGATCAGTAAAATGGCATTCTAATCATTGCTAAGGGCGAAGTGAACTCAATCAGTGGCGGATGGTTGTATGGAAACAAAAAGAAATAAATGGCAGTAAAGTTTGAATATATAAAAACTATCCCTGGAGCTTAAGTGGCTTCTTTGGTAAAATATGGTGGTTGGGATTCCGGCACAGGAAATCGCCGCGCAAATTAGATTTGGAGGAGATATTATAAACTATATTGAGGTTGCCCAGAAAAGTACTGCACACTTACTTCCCCTGGTATCCGAATTGTACGGGTTAAACGGCTACGAGTTCGAGCAGATTGAAGCGCATGAGGGAGGGCGTAATATTGTATACACCTGTGAAAAAGCAGGCGCCAGCCCCAAAATACTCAGGTTCGCTTTCCTGCCTGACCGGAGCCGCGACGATTTCCTGGGTGAACTGGAGTATGTCCGCTACCTGTATGAGCATGGAGGCAGCGTCGCGAATGTGATCAGCTCCCGGAACGGGAATCTGCTGGAAGAGATTACTCACGATAATCACAGGTATTTTGTCAGCCTGTTCACTAAGGCTGCAGGAACAATGCTGGTGGAGCATCATTACCGGTACAGGGAAGGAGTGCCCATTACCGAATATTATTATAACTGCGGTAAAGTGCTGGGGAAACTGCATCAGTTATCCAAAGAGTACACGCCGGTCCATCGCCGGTATAGCTTTTTTGACAAATACAATCCCGCATATCTGGATGAGCTGATTCCTGAATCCCTGACCTTGCTTAAGGGGAAGCTGATTGAGCTGCTTAACACCCTGCGAGAAGTGGAAGTGAACGGGGAGACTTACGGAATGCTACATTTCGATTTCAATGACGGGAATTATTCAATAGATTATGATACCGGACAAATTACTGTATACGATTTCGACAATTGCTGTTTCGGCTGGTATATGTTTGAGCTGGCAGCTCTCTGGACACATGGAGTAGGCTGGATACAATTTGAACCCGATCCGGGTAAACGCAAGGAATTCATGGATGCTTACTTTGCAACCGTTCTCGCTGGGTACCGGTCAGAGACCCGGATTAAACCGGCTGTGCTGGATCAGCTGCCTTTATTCATCCAAGCAACCCTGATGGAAAGTGTTGTGGATGCCTTCGAGGTCATGCGGAATAACGGCGGGGAACCGGAATGTGACGGGCGGCTGTCTTTTCTCATTAAATGCCTGGAAGACGATATTCTGTATAACGGATTTTTCGATGAGATTTACTCGTGCGACGATCCCTTCGAGTATGAAGGATGAAACAGATGCCGTCCCCGGAGGACGGCATTGCCGTTTTTATCTGAGTAATTAAAATAGGTTGATAACCTACGTAATTTGTGCTTTAATTCAGTAGTACAATTTACGCCTACAACAAATGTGAGGAAGTGACCCATCGCTAGTCCTTCTATGGCAACAGCTGGAGCAAAGACCGCATGCTGTGCATATTATTGAAACGTGATGTAATTCTTTCTGAAATAGAAGGAGATAGAGACTACTTATGAAAAAATCATTTGATATCCGCAACAAGCCTATATTGCTGTTCACTTTTCTCTTGCTGCTCAAGAGTGGGGTGGCGTGGTATGTTGTTTTTAATGACGGGCCTAACTGGGGCACAATGTTTACGGAAATTCCATTTTTCCTCATTGTGTTCAGTCTCATCGAGTGGCTGGCACGCAAGCGGAAGATTCTCTATTACATGGTGGCCAATCTTTTTATAACGGTCATTTATTTCGCTGTGTTGATGTACTACAAGTATTATGGCGTCATTGCGACGTATCATGCGCTGCAGCAGGCCGACAAAGTTACGAAGGTAGGGGAGAGCACCTATTCCCTCATCACCCCTTATTATCTGTTTATCTTCGTAGACGTCGTGTTCTTCCTGTTCCTGATGTTCCGTCCAAAATATATTTCACGCTGGAAAGAAAGAGGTACCGTGCGGATGAACCGGCCGGTGCTGACAGTGATCACTGCTGTCTCCATCGGACTGTGTATCTTCAATATTTGGCCGAACCATGCGAGTATGAATGAGATCAAGAAAGCCGAGAGTATGGGCATTCTCAACTACGAGGTATATACCCTGTTCGCCGACACTACAGAGAAGGAAGAAATCATCGACAACAAAGAGATTACGCAGACGGCTGTGAATGAATTGAAAGGTATTACCGTGCCTGAGTCCCCGCAGTATTTCGCTGCCGACAAAGGCAAGAATCTGATCGTGGTACAGATGGAATCCCTCCAGAACTTCCTGATCGGCCTGACCATTGACGGGCAGGAAGTTACGCCGAACATTAATAAGCTGGTGAAAGACAATACCTACTTTAATAACTTTTACACGGACGCGGGCCAGGGCACAACCTCGGACGCGGAGTTCGTGGTGAATACTTCTTTTTATGTACCCAAGAATGAGCCGGCGACTTCTTCCAATTATATGAACAAAACGCTGCCGAGCCTGCCGGGTCTGCTGAAATCAGACGGCTATCAGACGTATACCTTCCATACCAACAGTGTGGAATTCTGGAACCGTAAAGAACTCTACAAAGCCATCGGATTCGACAAGTATTATGATCAGAGCTTCTATGGCGACGATGACCCTATTGCTTTTGGATCTTCAGATGAAGTGCTGTTCGCCAAAACCGTTCCCGAGCTGGCCGCTCTGGATGCGAAGGAAGAACCGTTCTATGCCATGGTCATCTCCATGAGTGCTCATCATCCTTTCCGTCTGCCGGAGGATAAGCTTAAGATGACTCTGCCTGAGCAGTATCAGGGGACCTTGCTTGGCGACTATATCCAATCCCAGAATTATGCGGATTATGCGATGGGGCAGTTCCTGGATGAACTTAAGGCCAGCGGAGTGTGGGACGACAGCCTGATTGTATTCTACGGGGATCACCAGGGCGTACCGCTCTATGCGCTTGGCGATAAGGAGAAGGACTGGCTGAAAGAGCTGATCGGGTATGAGTACGGTTATACCGACATGTTCAATATCCCGTTCATTGTACACTCACCGTCCGGAATACTGCCTGCCGAGGTCGGTCATACCGGAGGACAGATTGATATTCTGCCGACTGTAGCCAATCTGCTGGGCGTCTCCGTTCAGAATCAGCTTCACTTCGGGGAGGATCTGCTGAATCAGGAGACTAATTTGTTACCGGTCCGGCATTTCCTGCCGACGGGCTCTTTTATCAATAATTCAAGTATTTATGTAACCGGAGAAGCCTACGCGGACGGAACCAACTTCAGCCAGAAGGATAATTCGGTGATTGCTGGCGGATCGACTGAGGCACAGTTCAATAACGTGCAGCGGCTGCTGAATATGTCTAACAGTTACCTTGAACAGCTGCCGGACCGTCCGGATGTTCAGTTAGAAGAATAGATTTAGGTTTGAAAAAAAGGCAGACTCAAAAGCCGTAATGGCTGGCGGGTCTGCCTTTTTTGTAAGCTACACAGTATAATTCTCAAGGGAAACGATCCATTTGCCGTCCTGATTCTCAATGGTGTGCAATCCGGTATAGGAAGCCGGGAATTTACTGCCGCGGTTGTTCCAGTCTAATTCTTTTATAATATGATAGATGATGTTAATGACTCCGCCGTGAGTAACAATCATGAGGTTACCTTCCGGATGTCGGTTGGCCTGTTCTTCGCATAAGCGGCCGAACGCTTCCTTGATGCGTGTGAAGAACTCCAACGGGCTTTCGCCGCCGGGATAGCGCTCGTCCATCCGTAAACCGGAGAAATACAAACCCGGAAACCGTTCATTTACGATTTCGTTCGGCATGCCGGCGATCACGCCATTATTCATTTCCCTCCAGTCCATACTGCGCTCTATCGGCAATCTGAGTTCTCTTGCCAGCTCACCAGCCGTATCCAGAGCCCGCTGCAGATCACTGCTGACAATGCGCTTTATATTAAATGAAGATTGGTTATCTTGAAGATAGCGGCCGAGCTTCTCAGATTGTCGGTAACCTTGCGTGATTAGTCCCCGCTGGCTCCATCCGCCACGGAATCCTTCATCATCTTTGCCGTGTCTTACTAAATAAATCGCCAATTATTCTTCGGCCTCCTGTTTTGTAGAGAGTAAGCATGCTTCCTTATGCGGGATGCCCTGCTAAGTTTATCACTCACTTTCCAGATTTATCAAGAGGAGAAGTTACAACCGGGATAACAAAGCTTGACAAAAGCCGGACAAGGGCCTGCTTAGATAATCCAGGTCAGGGGATTACTTAATTCTCCGGCGTGAATACTACCCGCTGCTGACTGCCAGCCGGAGTATTCCACACTTCTTCAATCTTGGACAGCGGACAAGCAATTGGGTTCGCAATAAGCTTGCCTCCAGCAATCGCATCGATGAGCGCCGGGAATTCGGCTAAGTATCCGGCCGGAGTCACAGACCCTTGGCCGCTGCCGATGATCTGGAAGTTGGCCGAGCGGAGTGCGGCAGAAGGGATAGCGGCATCCGCTCCGGCAACAGAACCAATCTGGATCCAGGTCAAGAGCCGGCTGCGGTCAGCCCGGCGGGTCAGCAGCGGAATCATAGCCAGCCCGGCAGGTTCGCCCCAAAGATAGTCAAGAACGATATCCACTTCGGAAGCAGCCTCGCCGAGGCGCAGGGCGGATGCTTGTGGATCACCCGCAAGCGACACTGTTACATCAGCGCCGAGCGGCGTAAGCGAACGGAGACGCTCCGGGTCCCGCCCGGCAGCGATAATCTGACTGGCGCCCATAAGCTTGGCGATCTGGACAGCCATCTGTCCGGAATTGCCGGTAGCGCCCAGAATCAGAACCTTGAACCCGGACTTCGCCTGAACCCGGCGGCGCAGGGTCACCCAGGCTGACATGGCCGGATTCATAGCGGCAGCGATGAGCACAGGATCGGCATGAGCCGGAATTGGCACACTGCGCCGCAGGTCAATTACGGTTTTGTCGGCAAAAGATCCTAGAGCAGTATCTGTTGTAACGAAATAGACTAACTGACCGTCCGGCAGCCTTCCTACCCCGTCAACACCAGGGATCAGCGGCAATTCATCCGTACTGGTATAGTGAGAGCCATTAGCCTGTGCCCGTACCCGGAGATGCAATCCGGCTGCAAGCACATCAACCAGAGCTTCATGTTCTCCCAAGGGTACCGGAGTATCGTGGATTTCATATTTCGGACCTGAATCGAAGGATCGTACAATAGCAGCATACATAATATTGGCCTCCATTTGCCCCATGGGCGTTTTTTTGTTTGTAAAACAAACTAATAAGTTTGTAATACAAACAAATATAGTTTGTTTCACGTACAAAGTCAACGGCGATTATGATACAATGTGGACAGCAGGTTAGATAAATGATGAATCCCGGAGGGGCGTATATGAGCAGTTACGATGATTCTTTTGATAAGCTGGATGATCTGTCGATTGTGGACAGTCTGGTGCAGCTATCCTTCCTGATCCAGAACATTCTCGCCAGAATAGGGGCGGAGCATGATCTCTCGATCATTCAGATTCGGCTGCTGGGTATCCTGCGCGACAGGGAACCGGGCATGCTGCAGCTGGCCAAGCATCTGGGACTCGATAAATCCAGCATTACCGGACTGGTGGACCGGGCCCAGCGACGCGGACTGGTTGAGCGAATCGTGTCACCCGCCGACAAACGGGGATTCAATGTGAGGGCAACTGCTGCGGGGTGGCAGATTATTCATGAAGTAGGCGAGCAGATTGAGCGTCAGATTACGGAGGTAACCGCAGGGCTTACTGAAGCGGAACGTACACAGACCATTGCTCTTGCCAGTAAGATTCTGATTACTGCGCCTGGGGCAAGTCGCTGAACTGAAAGAAGGCCATCCGCAAAGGATGGCCTAGAAATTTCAAAGGATGGCTCAGATTATTTATAGACTCCCCGATAGCCTTCGGGTAATAATTCTGCTATTTTTTTCATTATGTAGGTGAGGGTGAACTCTTCATATTCTTTTTTATCCTGATCCTTCGCCCGCTGGAGTAATTCAAATTGTTGTCCGATCTGGATATGCACATCTGCCTTATTGAACGTTTCCGCCTTCATATCGCCATCTTGATGAATGGGTAAAAGCTTCTCTGTCCCATATAACCCGACAGGTACAATGGGAGCTCCGGTTAATCTTGCTATAAGAAGGATACCTTTCTTCGCTTCAATCAAACTGCTGGCTCTGCTTCGGGTTCCTTCCGGAAAGATCAGTAAGCTTTCCCCTTGTTTAACAAGCTTTATTATCTTTTCGAGACCCTCTTTGTCAGCGGTATTGGGCTTAATAGTAGTAGTCTTCAGTACATGGACACCGATGCTGGTCACTGCATTATTTGACAGCTTTTCCCCAGCTACAAAAGTAGGATCAATCGCTTTTAGAGCCTTGTCCAGCACTAATCCATCCGAATTGCTTAGATGATTACTTACAAAAATAGTGGGTGTTTGTATTTCTTTTAAGTTTTCACTGCCGGTTATATGTATATTTGCATATTTGTTCAGGTAATTATTTATTATATTTTTCGATATGGATATGACCCATTTATCCGGCAAAAAATTTATGATTCTTGCCGCTGTAGCGGTAATCATATACGTATCCCCCCCAATATTCACTTGTCATCAAGGATACCATATCCAGGCCTGAAGATTAATGTCTATTGGAAGAACGAATAAAACCTTCATTCCTGAAGGCCTTATGTATCCTACTCCATCTCCATAGTGCCTTTAACCCTTGCTAAATATTCCGCATAATAGAACAGCAGTATACCCAGGAGAAAAAAGCCGCATCCAAGCAAACCCTCTACGGCCATCTGGGTAAGGAGGGTTGTAAATCCATTATCCCCGGTACGAATGAGCAGTTTCGTCGCTTCTACACCTCTTGTTAGCGGGAAAAATTCAGATAATCTGTACATCCAGTCCGGCATATGAGAACGCGGGAAGCTGGCTCCGCTGAACAGAAGTAACACGCTTGCAAGCAGATTGGACCAGATATGCATCGACGGTGACCAGAGCGCAAAGCTTGAGATCACAAACCCGAGTCCGCAGGCAGCGGAAATGGATACGGTCCACACGAGGCCAAGCCATGCAAGCTGCTCACCCGAGAAGGTAAGCCCAAAGATCAGCATTCCGAAAGCGAGTCCAAGAGCTGCCGTGAATAGGCCGCTGACAATATGAAATATAGCCCGGGCAAAAAAGACGGCAATTTTGCTGGCAGGGCTTGCCACTACCAATTGCAGTGTACCCATCTGTCGGTCAGTATTGATAACGGTCATCATTCCGAAGACCGCGTTCATCACGCACAACAGAAGCGCATTCGAAACCACATAACCGGCAAGATTGCTTCCCTGAAAAGCGTATTTGGCCAGCATTGCGAAGAAGAGCAATTGGCTTAACGGGTTAATGACCATAACCATCAGATAGACACCGGGATTAAGCCAGCCGAACAGTGCTTTGAACGATAGGTGCGCATGACGGTAAAACCGGGCAACAGATTTCATTTTAGAACACCCCTAAATTTCCATTTATTCTGGCTCGTCTCTCTACAAGCCGGTAGTAGGCAAGAGAAATAACGAGATAAAAGACGGTTAACATCAGCAGTGCTCCCCAAGCAACAATAAGCTCATCCTGTTTCATATCCTTCCTGCTAATGATTCTTAGTAATTCTATGGCCCAAGTAGGGGGCAGCACCCAGGATAAAGGCTTGACCCAGTCCGGAAGTACGGAGACGGGAAACATGAACCCGCATATGAGATACACCGGATATTCCAACATGTTCATCAGGGCATAAGCCTGACGGGACAGCGTAAAAGACATAGCAAGAAAGAAGGAGAAGACCGACAGCGCGCATAGGACAAATAGGTAAGCAAGTATGAATTGCAACGGATGCCCAATAATCACTGGAACGCGGTAAATGACGATTAAATAACAATAAGAAATAAGCATGGATAATGTTCCCCATAGGGTGTTGGCTATAATTTTGCCGGCCAGCGTAAGCCCGAATGGGATAGGGGCTGTGAACAACAGTTCTAAAGTTCCATAGTACTTCTCACGGTTAACATCACTGGCTGAAGAGAATACGATGGAGGACCAAAGGGTAATGAACCCGGAGCCCAGCACAACATACTGAAAAATTTGCTCCGCAGAGGAATTTCCGTATACCAATATCGCTATGGTCGAGAACAGGAATGGCATCAGGAAGATAATAAACTGGAACATTGGACGGGCGAGCGAGAGCTTCATATGTACTTTAATCGTATGGAGTAAGGATCTCAGATCCGGGGTAAGGGTGTAACTCATGAGGCATCCCCGCCTAATATTTGAATATAGACATCCTCTAAAGTAGGCGTTGTAATCGACAAATTCGCCATTCTTACCGGGCCTGCAATATGATACAGCTCCATGATGAGCTCTTGGGGAAAGCGGGTTTGAATTCGCAATCGCTGCAGCTGCTCCGGCTGATCAATTTGCAGATGGAGGGTTGCCGGATGCGCCGTGATTATCGCCTGTTCCTCCTCCGTAAATTCAGAGATGCTGCAGGTTACAACGGAAATTTGATCGATTCGCTTCTTAAGCTCCTCTGGAGTGTCCAGTACAGAAATCAGCCCTTTATCAATAAAAGCGATCCGGTCGCAGAGCTCATCCGCTTCAGGCATGTAATGTGTAGTAAGCAGAATCGTCGTGCCCTGGCGCTTTAAATTATGCAGAATATCACGCAGCTGCCTTGCGCTCACCGGGTCAAGCCCGATCGTCGGTTCATCCAGGAACAGAATTCTCGGCTCGTTCACCAAACCGCGGGCAATCTGCAGCTTTTGCTTCATGCCTTTGGAGAAGGTTTCGACTCTGCGGTGGGCAACTTCGCTCAAACCTACCAGCTCCAGCAATTGTGGAATCCGGCTCTTCTGCACCTGGCGGGGGACTTTATATAAATCTGCAAAATAAGCGAGATTATCATAGGCTGATAACCGCCAATACAGATTGCGCTCTCCGCCGAGAATAAAGTTGATCTGTGAGCGCAGCCTCTTGAATTCCTTCACGGGGTCAAGCCCGAGAATACGAACCTCGCCGGATGTCGGCGTTAGCAGTGTGGTCAATATTTTAATCGTTGTTGTTTTACCAGCGCCGTTTGGACCTAATAACCCGAGAATCTCCCCTTCACGCACAGAAAAGCTGATACCCTGAAGAGCCTCGACGACCTTTCGCTTTCTTCTGAAAATCCCTTCCTCGGTTTGATAGGTCCGCTTCAAATTATGCACCTGAATGATTTCTGTGCTCATGTAAGATGATAACCTTTCTTATATAAGATAAACGTCTTATATTAAAATAGCATCTGATTTCTGTTTTAGGCAAGTACATTTTTGTGATGAAATGAAAAACGACCACCCGGTTAACGGATGATCGTCTAATTCACAGCTATTCCATTTGCACAAAAGAACTCAGCTCTTGCAGCAGCTTCCCGAACCTGGAATGATCAAGCTCGAAATATTTAATGTTGCCAACCTTCTCCTCAACGATCAAGCCGGCTTGCTTCAATATTTCCAAATGATGCGAGATCGTCGCAGTCGTTAAATCGAGTGTGTTCGCAAGCCTTGCCCCGTACTCCTTGTGCTGATGGAGAATCCGCAGAATCATAATGCGGTTCCGATCAGATAATGCCTTCAGCTGCTTCTCCAGTTCCAGGCTTCGCTCCAGGGTATTCATTGGAGCGTTATAACAGCCATAAATAACGATGCAGTTATGTTTATCGAATATCCGGATATGATGGGGAGTCAGGAAATAAGAAGGGATGAAGTAAAACGTCTGGTAGTTACTGACTCTGCGAAACGTTTTTTCCATCAGCTTTTGCGCTAAGTGAAGCGGCTCCAGTCCGAAGGCTTGAGCTTCTTGAATGGCAGCCTCATATAAGCCTTGTTTGGCCTGCAGATGCCCGCGAAAGACAGCGGAGTCTGTTATCTCCTGCAGCAGGAGCTGGATCGATGCGCGGATCGGCTTGATTTCAGTGAACATGACCTTCATGAAATCCGGCTTATCGCCAAACATGGAGGCTGCATTGACCCCCAGATCAGCAGTTGTATCCGGATGGAGCAAAGCTTCAGCGATCTGCTGCTGTGGCACTTCCCCGCCAAAAATATAGAATAGATAAGACTCGTCAGACAGCCCGGAAATTTCATCCAGGAATAACGCCATATCATTGAAATGGGGAAACGGAATAAAAAACTCATACAGGTACATAAAATCCCAACGGCTTCTTATTCTCCAGCTAGTAATAAAGGCATTGGCCTCAGCAGATAACGCTTGATGCAACAGCTCATGCTCATGCTGTGCATAGGAATGCTGGTCAGCCTCGGTATAACTTGATAATAATGCAATAGCTTCCGCTACAGAAGAGATTGTATGTATAACTGTCTTAGTAACGTTGTTCTCACTCTGTTCGAGCGCCAATGGACATCCCCCTTTACTCTCATTTCAACATAAGAGATGAAACTTCTTTTGTCAAATTGCCGGTGCGCGCTTATATCTTGACAGCAACAATTCAAACATGATAACTTTACGGTAGATTAATAAAGGCAATGTAACCTTAGGGTTCAACCTCGCTGAGAAGTGGGGTTGGACCCTTTTTGCATTCCCGAACCAGAGGAGGATTCAGATGTTGAGAACAGAGTTGCTGCTGCAGCGGCTGGACGAAATCGGTAAGTCACTGGAGCGTACGGGCGATGCTCTATTATTATTAGGTGTTGGTTCCGTTGGGGTCGAGACGGCACGGATGGATGAGTATTCAGATTTGGATTTCTTCGTTATTGTGAAGCCGGGAGTGACCCGGAGATATATCGACCAGTTGGATTGGCTCGAAGCCATACAGCCTCTTGCCTATGCCTTCAAGAATTCGGACCTTGGATATAAGGTGTTGTTCGAGGATGGTATTTTCGCGGAATATGCTATATTCGAGGAATCGGAGCTGGCGGATGCCGCTTACACGGAGGGCCGGGTGATATGGAAGAATCCGGACTTTGCCAATTCGGCAATCGCCAGACCTTTAAGACCGCTCCCTTCCCCGAAGGAGGATTCCCTGGACTTTCCTTTGAACGAAGCCTTAACCAATCTATACGTAGGCCTCGGACGTTATGCAAGAGGTGAGCGTCTATCCGCTACGCGGTTTATTCAGGGACATGCGATAGACAGGATTCTGTCTGTACTCCATCTGCTGGAGGACGAGATTGATTATTATCCCGACCCGTTTGGAAATGAAAGACGGCTCGAGAAGAGATACCCCCGTTTTGCAGAGATTATCGGCGGGATGATTCAGGGATACGATCATGTGCCCGAATCGGCACTATGCATTCTGGATTTCTTGGAAGAGGTGTATCCGGTCAATCCAAGGTTAAGCGATGAGATCCGGCGGTTAGCCAAGCTAATGTAAAGTAACGGCCTTGCTTCCTGTTATGGGAAAGAAAGGTTCTTGAATTTCTTTCCCGAAATGCAGGCGGGGTGGAATTTGTGGTATCTTATTTCCGTTCAAAGAAATAAACGATTTAACGAAAAGGGGTGATTTCCGTAGACCAGGAACTTGTAGCTGCTCTTGCCATCGAATTTAGGAACTCGCTCAAGGTGCTGAACGCGGTCGGAGATGAGACCAGCAGGCCATCCTGTTGGCCTTGCTTCAAGGGCCGCAGAATCCCGGCATGCGTGTAGGTGAGATAAGGGTGGAAACCCACTTATCCCGTCCGGCCGTTTCGCATCATCTGAAAATATTGAAAGGTGCACAGATTATAAGCGTCCGGAAAGAAGGAACACGTAACTATTATCGTCTGGACACCGGAAGCAAGCTGATGTTGTTGAAAAGCTTAGTAAGCGAATTGGAAAAGGCCCTTGTACAATGTGACAGTTAAGCATCGGGGCCGTAATCCGGAAGAAAAAGGGAGGAGACCGTCAATGAATCAGACAGTTCAAGCCGTGAACGGGGTAAACATTCCTCAACTCGGGTTCGGCCTCTATAAGATCAAGAATGGGGAAGCCTTTGAGCGGACGGTAGAGAATGCTATCCGGAGCGGGTACCGCCATTTCGATACAGCAAAAATTTACGGCAATGAAGCGGCACTGGGCCGGGTCATCCTGCACAGTGGCATTGACCGTGAGGAGTTCTTCATTACCTCCAAAGCCTGGACGACGGATCTTGGGTATCATGCGACGAGAAAGGCGTTCGAGCAGACTTGCCGGAAGCTGAACGTAACGTATCTCGATATGTATCTGATCCATTTCGCCGGTCCTCATTATGCAGAAGCCTGGAAGGCGATGGAGGAGCTGTACGATGAAGGAAGAATCAAAGTCATAGGTGTTGCCAATTTCGGGATACGGCATCTGGAGCAGCTCAAGAAGAACGCCCGGATCATGCCGATGGTGAATCAGATCGAAACTCATCCTGAATTCCAACAGAACGAATTGTATGACTATATGGTTCAGAACCGGATTCTTCATGAGGCGTGGGGGCCGCTAGGGCAGGGAAGCAAGGTGCTGCTGGAGCATCCGGAGCTGACAGCCATCGCCCGCTCTCACCGCAAGTCGGTTGCGCAGGTCATTTTGCGCTGGCATCTGGAGCGCGGGAGTATTGTGATCCCTAAGTCGTCAAATCCGCAGAGGATCCAAGAGAATAGCGAAATTTACGACTTTGCACTGAACCGGGAGGAAAGGGATCGAATCCGGCGGTTGGACAAGGGGAAGAGATATTCCGTAAACCCGGCAGGTCTTATGGTTAATCCTGTGTATGTGACATTCATGAAGCTATTCATTCCGAGGTGACTCCGCATATAGACAATGAACATAGAGAAGAGGCCAGCCCGCGAGGGGATGGCCCTGGAGGTACCGGGAATTGCCCGTAATGATGTATTGCGGCAGACGTATCTTAAGTAGTCAGGGTGTTTTCGTTCTCTCCGCCAGTGTAGTAATTGACTTAATATCCTCATCGGTTAACTGGTCCAGAAAATGCTTGCGTATTGCCTTCGAGACTATGGGAAGGGCTGCCTCCAGGGCGGATCGGCCGGCAGAAGTAATGATGATTTGTACACCCCGGTCTGTGTCCAGCGGTTTTCTTAGCACGAGACCCCGTTTCTCCATCCGCGTCAGATGATGGGATAACCGGCTTTTATCCCAGTCCATAGAGTCAGCCAGCTCCTGTTGGCGAAGCTTGCCTTCCCCGAATTGTACCAGCCGGTCCAATACTCCGAAATCGCCCTCGGATAGCCCTGTATGCTCAGACATCTCTTTCACAACGCGGCCAAAGATCCGTTTGAACGAGCCCTTCCACATATTCCATATTCGCATTTCATCTTCGTGTAATTCGCTCATATTATCCATAGGAGGATCATAGCATGGTTGACGTATCAACCACAAGATGCTATTGTATGTTTGTTGGTTGACACGTCAACCTGAGGATTCATAAACATATAGGAGTGTGACTATTCAATGGAATATGTGAAGCTTGGACGAAGCGGCTTGGACGTATCGAAGTTAAGTCTTGGAACCATGAGCTTCGGGGTACCTGAACGCGGCAATACCCCGTGGTCGTTGAATGAAGAGAACAGCAGACCGATTATTAAAAGAGCAATCGAATTAGGCATTAACTTTTTCAGTACTGCTAATATGTATTCCGATGGTACCAGTGAAGAGATTCTCGGAAGGGCCATAAAGGATTTTGCCCGCCGGGACGAAGCTGTGATTGCCACGAAGGTCTTCGTTCCAATGCGTAAGGGTCCGAATGCTATGGGGCTTTCCCGTAAAACCATAATGACCGAAATTGATAACAGTCTACGACGGCTTGGAACAGACTACATTGACCTGTATCAGATTCACCGCTATGATCCGAATACGCCGATTGAGGAGACGATGGAGGCTCTCCATGACTTAGTGAAGGCTGGCAAGGTTAGGTACCTTGGAGCATCCTCCATGCTGGCATGGCAGTTTGCGAAGGCGCAGTCCACCGCAGAGCGAAACGGCTGGACACGATTTATGGCTATGGAGAATAGACTTAACTTGCTCTACCGGGAAGAGGAAAGGGAAATGCTCCCGCTTTGTAAAGATCAGGGCGTAGGCATCACTCCTTACCTGCCTCTGGCCGCGGGCCGGTTAACCCGGGATTGGGATCAACGCACCGAACGATCAGAGAATGACCAGGTAGCCAAGGCGATGTTTATCAGAACAGAAGAAGCAGACCGCAAGGTTGCACAGAGAGTTGCCGAGGTTGCGGCGAACCGTGGACTACCGCGCGCACAGATTGCCCTTGCCTGGCTGCTGCACAAGGAGGAGGTCACAGCTCCGGTCATCGGGTCGACCCGCATCAGCCAGCTTGAAGATTCGGTTTCGGCATTGTCTGTTCAATTGACACCTGAAGAAATCACAAACCTGGAAGAACTTTATATCCCTCATCCAATGATCTAAATAGACTGAAGTTGTAATAAGAATGTGATTCTCTATGTAAAAAAGAAGAAAGGCGCCGGAGCTGCGCCCTTTTTTTCCTGAAATATAAGAATTTATATGTTTCACATGATAACTTATCCTTCTATTTCTCGCTGAAACGGTACCGTCCTTACAAAAGGACGGCAAAGCCGTTTCTACTTGTTTGTAACATTTTTAACGCGACAGCTCTGCAAAGGCATGTTATTGTATAATCAATTACCGACAGACAGTCGGTCGGTACAACTTGAGGAGAACTAAACCATGAGAATTGTAAAAGAAGCCGAAATACGCAGAAATGAAATCCTTGACGCAGCAGAGGCTCTTTTCGGACAGAAGGGCTTTGACGGCACCAGCACGGGCGATATTCTGAGCAAGGTCGGCATTGCACGGGGGACGCTATATTATCACTTCAAGTCGAAGGAGGATATTATGGATGCGCTGATTGAACGGACGAATGTCAATATACTGGGGGCTGCGCAGCACATTGCCGCTGACAAGAGCATACCTGTCATTGACCGGATTCTCCGCGTGGTTATGGCACTGAACATTAGCGGCGGAAGCGGAAGCAGCACGGAAATCATGGAGCATATCCACAAGCCGCAGAACGCGCTTATGCATCAGAAAATACAAAAGGCCATCATCAGCGGTGTTCCGCCGATCCTGACGCCGATTATCTGCGAAGGCATTGAGCAGGGAATATTCAACACACAGTATCCCTATGAATGTATGGAAATGGTTGTGATCTATGCGAATACGATTTTTGATGATGACATGGTTGAAATGACGGATGAGGTACGCATGTCACGGGTGCTGGCGTTTATTTCGAATGTAGAAAGGCTGCTCGGGGCCGAAAGCGGAAGTCTGATGAGCGTAATGCATTTGTTCGGTAACGGAGAGGAAGCCAGAGATGAAAACGGCGAATAGATCAGGCAAAGGGTTCAGTAAATTTCTGCTGCTCTGGTCAGGGCAGCTGATTTCAGCAATAGGAAGCGGGCTTACCTCGTTCGGGCTGGGCATTTATATTTTTCAGCAGACCGGTCAGGCATCCGCGATGGCACTGGTAACTTTGCTGGCGTTTCTGCCTTCCCTGTTATTAAGTCCACTAGCGGGGGTGCTTGCGGACCGCTATGACCGTAGGCTGCTGATGGTACTGGGCGACAGTCTTTCCGCAACCGGACTTATTTTCATACTGATCTGTTTACTGAACGGAGAAGCGCAGCTGTGGCAGATTTGTGCGGGAGTGACTATTAGCTCGGTGTTCTCCTCACTGCTTGATCCGGCTTATAAGGCTACGGTTACGGATCTGCTCAGCGAGGAGCAATACACGAAGGCTAGCGGTTTTGTTCAAGTGGCGGGTTCGGCCAAATATCTCATTTCGCCTGTCATCGCCGGATTTCTGCTCGCGGTTACAGATGTGAAGCTGCTGCTGGTGATCGACATCTGCACATTTTTCGTAACCGTTGCTGTAACGCTAGCTGTACGCAGCGGTCTTTCCCCGAAGAGCTCCGGGCAGGCACAACCCTTTATCCGTGAATTCAAAGACGGCTGGAGAGCTGTTTCCGGTAACCGGGGCGTGCTGGTGCTTGTGGTTATGACCTCTGTAATGACATTTTTTATTGGTTTCATTGAGACCCTGTCCATGCCGATGATCCTGACTTTTAAGGACAGTGCGGTATTAGGTACGCTTGAGACTATTATTGCTTCGGGGATGCTTGTGTCGAGTGTGATTATAGGAATGCTGCCGCTCAAGAAGGGTTTTGTCAAAATCCTGTCAGTGTCACTCTTTTGCTCGGGAATAAGTATGGCGGCTTTCGGACTCCGTGAGAATATTGTGCTGATTGGCATTTCAGGGTTTCTCTTTTTTGCCATGCTGCCATTCACGAACACAGCCCTGGATTATCTGGTCCGCACCAACATCGATAATTCCGTTCAGGGAAGAGCCTGGTCACTGATCGGACTGGTTTCACAACTGGGGTTTGTCGCCGCATATACGCTGGCGGGTGTGCTGGCAGATTATGTGTTCACTCCATTGCTGGTGACAGGCGGAGTGCTTGCAGGCAGCGTGGGGAGGGTCATCGGCACAGGCAGCGGGCGGGGCATGGGACTGCTCATTATTATCGCAGGGCTGCTGTTAAGCGTAGCCTCGCTCATCATTTATCATTTGAAATCGATTCGAAGCCTTGAGAACAGGGGTGACATATGTACTACCGAATAATCCGCAATGATATTCTCAAAAGCAAAGGGACCACTCTGACCACGATGATATTTGTGGCGGCCGCTGCGATGCTTGTTTCTCTGTCAGCAATCCTGATCGTCAATCTGTCCGGAGCCATTGATACGCTCATGAAGCAGGCCGGAACACCACATTTCATGCAGATGCATTCCGGTGAACTGGATAAGTCGCGGTTTACCGCTTTTGCCGAGCAGAACAGCAAGGTTGATAAATTTCAAGTGCTTGATTTCCTCAATGTTGAAGGTGCGAGGATTGTAATCGACGGCCAATCGCTTGCGGACAGCGTTCAGGATAACGGCTTCAGCACGCAAAGCGGGAAATTTGATTATCTGCTGGACCTGGACGGGAACGTGATTACGGCAGCTGACGGTGAGGTCTATGTTCCGGTAAGCTATATGAAGGATGGCTCAGCAAAAGTGGGGAGTACGGCCAACGTCGCCGGCAAGAATTTCACTGTAGCAGGATTTCTGCGTGATTCACAGATGAACTCGCCGCTCGCCTCGTCGAAGAGATTCCTTATAAGCCAGCATGATTATGCGGAAATTCAGGGTTTCGGAAGCACAGAATATCTGATTGAGTTCAGACTCAGAGATCTGTCCATGCTTGGCGCATTCGAAACAGACTACACCACTGCAGGTCTAGAAGCCAACGGACCAACCCTAACCTATCCCCTGTTCAAAATGGTGAATGCTATTTCCGACGGACTTATGATCGCGGTCATCCTCCTGGCAAGTGTGCTAGTTGTTGTTATCGCATTTATGTGTATACGTTTTACACTCCTTGCAACTATAGAGAGCGATTACCGTGAGATCGGTGTGATGAAAGCCATCGGATTACGTGTTTCTGACCTGAAGAAGATCTATCTTGCGAAATACGCAGGTGTGGCGGCGCTGGGCAGTGTTCTCGGATTTGCGCTTTCGTTCCTATTCAGAGGTCTGCTGCTTGAGAATATCAGGTTATACATGGGGGAGAGTGAGAACTCTGCGCTTGCCTTAGGCTGCGGAGTCATTGGCGTACTGCTTGTATTCCTTGCGGTTACCGCTTATGTGAACAGGGTGCTGACACGCTTCCGGAAGATTTCCCCTGCAGAAGCCATCCGCTTCGGTACTTCACAGGAACAACTGGCGGGCTCGAAGCGTTTCAATCTGAGCGGGAACCGGCTGCTGAATACGAATGTTTTTCTAGGTATCAAGGATGTCCTGTCGAGGAAAAGGCTATATGGCACAATGCTCGCTGTACTCATAATTTCTGCATTTATAATGATTGTTCCCCAGAACCTCTACAATACGATTGCCTCCAAAAGCTTCATCACCTACATGGGAATCGGAGACAGTGATCTGCGCCTGGATATTCAGCAGACCGGCAATATTACTGAGAAGGCTGCTGATATTGCTCAGGTCATGGAGAACGACACAGCCATCTCCCGATACGCTGTACTTACAACACAGGCTCTCAAGGTGAAGCTGGAGAATGGATCAGTGGAACGGTTAAAGGTTGAGATCGGTGACCATTCAATTTTCCCTGTAGCCTATTCTGAAGGACGTGGGGCGGCTGCAGAGGACGAAGTTGCCCTCTCGGCTGTGAATGCTGATGAGCTGGGCAAAAAGGCTGGGGATCCCATTACACTGTTGGTTGACGGGGAACCCAGGGAGCTTACAGTATGCGGAATTTATTCGGATGTTACCAATGGCGGAAAAACGGCCAAAGCCGTATTCACCACGAATTCAGCGGAAGCCATGTGGTCCGTTATTTATGCGGAGCTTGCAGATCCATCGCTAACCGGCAGTAAGGTAACCGAATATGCGGACCGCTTCAATTATGCGAAGGTGTCGGGGATTGATGAATATGTTACACAGACCTTCGGCTCTACCATCAGCTCAGTCGGTAAGGCCTCCCGGTTAGCCATTATCGTGATGCTGTTCATCAATGTACTGATTACGCTGTTGTTTATGCGGATGCTTGTGGCCAAGGACCGGCATGCCATTGCCGTCATGAAGTCACTCGGGTTTACGAATTCGGATCTGACTGTACAATATTTCTCACGTTCGGTATTCGTGCTGCTTATCGGGATGGTTCTCGGCACATTGCTGGCAAACACGCTCGGGCAGGTACTTGCGGGTGTACTGATTTCCTCGTTTGGAGCTTCATCGTTCAAGTTCGTGATCAATCCGCTATCGGCGTATGTATTATGTCCGCTGATGATGGCAGGCTCAGTGCTGATCGCCACGATTATCGGTACAGCAGGAACAGGACGAATTCAAATATCCGGGAATATTAAGGAGTAGGTCATGGAGATGAAGAAGATGATTACCGGTATAAATATAACCAAACATTACGGCACCGGTGATGACAAGCGTAATGTTCTGGACGGAGTGTCTATCGAAATTAAAGAAGGGGAGTTCGTGTCAGTTATGGGACCTTCGGGCTCTGGTAAGTCGACGCTGATGTTTGCGCTGAGCGGAATGGAGCGGATGGACGGCGGACGGGTTACTTTTGACGGCAGGGATCTGGGGACACTTGCGGAGAATGAGCTTGCTGACCTGCGCAGAACGGGAATGGGCTTTGTGTTTCAGCAGCCGACACTAATGAAGAACTTGAACATCCTGGATAATATTATCCTTCCATCCATGCGTGACAACAGACGAAACGCCGCAGGGATTACAGAGCAAGCAAGACAGCTTATGCAGAAGGTGGGAATCGCGGAGCTGGCGAAGCGGGATATTACGCAGGCCTCGGGAGGGCAGCTTCAGCGTGCAGGGATATGCCGCGCATTGATGAGCAGCCCGAGAATTATTTTTGGTGACGAGCCGACCGGTGCGCTTAACCTGAAAGCTGCCCAGGAGATCATGGACCTGCTGTCCGAGATCAATGCGGAGGGTACGGCGGTCATGCTGGTCACTCATGATGCAACGATTGCAGCGAAGACGGAGCGGATTATGTTCATGTGTGACGGCAGAATTGTGAGCGAAATGCGGCTGCCAAAATACAGCGGCAAGGATATTGAGGAGCGGGTGAACAAGCTCACGGCGAAAATGCGGGAGATTGGTATTTAGTGAAAATGAACGATTAGCGCAGGCTATACGTATTATAGTTATTTGCTAACACCAATGAAGAGGTGAGAGGAAATGCTGACGATCAAACATTTTACGAAGAGTTATAAGGGCGGAAAAAAGGCAGTGGATGACCTCAGTTTAGTGGTCGAGCGGGGCGATATCTATGGCTTCATCGGTCACAACGGGGCGGGCAAAACAACGACTATCCGCGCTGTAGTGGGCGTGCTTGATTTTGAAGAAGGGGAAATTGAAATTGATGGAATCTCCATTAAAAAAGATCCGTTAGCCTGCAAGGCGAAACTTGCCTATATTCCGGATAATCCCGATCTGTACGATCATCTTACCGGCATTCAGTACTTGAATTTCATCGGCGATCTCTTTGGCGTATCCAAGGCAAACCGTGAGCGGCTCATCCAGAAATACAGTGATGCTTTTCAGCTTACGGCCAATTTGGGCGATATGATCTCCTCGTATTCTCACGGGATGAAGCAGAAGCTCGCCATCATCTCCGCGCTCATTCATGAGCCTAAGCTCTTAGTGCTCGATGAACCTTTTGTAGGCCTTGATCCCAAAGCTGCGCATACGCTGAAGACCATCATGGCTGAGCTGTGCAGCAGCGGCGGGGCGATCTTCTTCTCGACACATGTGCTGGATACGGCCGAGAAGATTTGCAATAAGATCGCGATCATTAAGGGAGGCCAGCTGATTGCCCATGGTAGCACTGAAGAGGTGAAGGGCAAGAATAGCCTTGAGGAAGTATTCATGGAGCTGATCGACAATGATTAATATCTGGAGGTTAACGAAGCTGCAGCTGATGTCCTCCTTCGGCCTTAATAAAGCACTGCATACCAAAGATCCTGCAGAGAGACGCAAGGCGCTGCTGCTCAGCCTAACAATTATCGCTGGTGTACTTATGATAGGAGCGATGTCTTTCAGCTACAGCTTCATGATGGCTAAGGCTTTTGAAGAGCTCGGACGGATGGATTTGCTGCTGGCCATTATGATGGCTGTCACTTCGATGGTCGGGTTCTTCACAACGGTCTATAAGGCCAGTGGTGTATTATTCAGCTATAAGGACTATGATATGGTGATGTCGCTGCCGGTGAAGACGAGTCATGTTGTTGCGAGCCGTGTGCTTCAGCTATATGTGATGAATCTGTTTTTCACCCTGCTGGTTATGCTGCCGGCCGGTACGGTATATGCGATGCAAGTGAATCCGGGTGTGATTTTTTATCTGTTTTTTCTAATGACGCTTCTATTCATCACCTTACTGCCGATTATAGCGGCAACGATTATTGGCTCATTGATCAGCTGGATATCTTCAAGGTTTAGAGCAAGCAAGCTGATTAGTATACTCTTCACTTTTGCCTTCATTATTGTACTCATGCTGGGTTCATTTAATCTTAACGGAGACGAGCAGGAGCTTGCGGATTTAGGGGCTGGGCTGGGTGATGCGATCTTTAAGCTGTATCCTCTGGCTTCCGTGTATGTGGATGCTGTCTGCTCGTACCAGGTACCTTCATTGATCTTCTTTATTGCTCTGTCTGTACTTGCATTTGTACTCTTCTCCACAGTGCTGGCAACACGGTACAAAGCTATCCATACGGGACTAATGACAAGCCACGCAGGCAGCAAATATACTATGAAGCCGTTGCAGGCAAATTCTGCATTCAAGGCGTTGTATCTCAAGGAGCTGCGCCGCTACTTCAGTTCTACTAATTATGTGCTGAACACAGGCATTGGTATGGTTCTGTTACTGGTAATGTCGGTTTCCTTATTGTTCCTCAGTTCAGAGAAGCTCGGAGCCTTGCTTGAAATTCCGCAATTATCACAGTATTTGAGCACGCTGAGTCCGCTTGTGGTTTCCTTATTTGTGATTATTAGCTGCACCACGGCAAGTTCGATTTCGCTTGAAGGGAATCATCTGTGGATTTTACAAAGCTCGCCCGTCTCTAAACCTACCATTATCCTCAGTAAAGTTGCCGTGAATCTCACCCTTACGTTGCCAGTCATTGCCGTAAGCTGGGTACTGCTTATCTATACACTGGGGACTGGATGGGCCGAAAGTATATTAATGCTTGTGATCCCAGTGATCTACGCTTGTTACTCTGCCATGCTGGGCGTTATTGTGAACCTGAAGCTGCCTAAGCTGGAATGGACAAATGAGGTTGCGGTAATCAAGCAGAGTGCAGCAGTGCTGGTGTCGATGATTCTCGGATTCATCAGTCTGGCTGCTCCAGCGGCTCTATTCATGCTTCTTAGTAATGTGAATGGAAATCTCCTTATGCTGATATACGCAGTTATAATGGCAGGGGGCTGCGCCGGAATGTACAGGTATATACGGGTTAGCGGGGAGCGGTTGTTTCAGAGGCTGTAGCACACAAAAGAAACCACTCTTAAAATAGGATTAAACCTTTCTAAGAAGTGGTTTCTTTGTGTTGTCTATGAACAAAGCTCATCATAGCCCCTCATGTTAATCTATTAAGGTTTAGTAACGCAGGCCATAAAAACCAGTATCATCGCATGCGCATCCGGGGAACGGGCTGGAGGATGGCATCCATATCCGTTACTGACATTCTGGAAATTATACGTTGAGTTACGTACGTTCACCGATATTCCTCCCACCAGTCTATTTTATATCATGTATGGACTTGATAATTTTACCATATCACCCGCTTAGGCTAAACTCCGCTCCATGGATCTATTTATATCGTCCGATCCTGGATTTGACCTGGGCAAGCAGAGGTGCAGCTAGGGCTCTTGCCTTCCGGGCACCTTCACTCAGGATCGCGTCGATCTGCTCTGGCGCTGCCATTAACTCATTGTATTTGTTCCGGGGTTCCTCCAGTGCAGCATTAACCACCTGAAACAGCTCCTGCTTAGCCTCACCCCAACTGATGCCGCTTAGATATTGGTTCCTGAAATCCTGTACTTGAGCGGGAGCCGCAAACTCTTTGTACAGCAAGAAAATATTAGACGTATCCGGGTCTTTCGGTTCCTCGGGAGGTGTAGAGTCTGTTTTGATTTTGCTGATCAGCTTCTTCAGGTTCTCTGGTGTTTCGAACAGCGGAATCGTATTATTATAGCTTTTGCTCATCTTCCGCCCGTCCAGCCCTGGAATCACGGATGTGTTCTCATCGACCCTATAATCAGGCAGCTTGAAGGTATCCCCATAAATCCGGTTGAAGCCTTCGGCAATATCCCTGGCGATCTCCACATGCTGAATCTGGTCTTTACCGACAGGGACCTTGTCTGATTGAAACAGCAGAATGTCCGCTGCCATCAGAACCGGATAAGTGAACAGGCCCATATTGACTCCGGTATCCGCATCCACGCCTGATTGAATATTTTGTTCATGAATGGCTTTGTACGCATGGGCACGGTTCATTAGACCTTTGGACGTCAGGCAAGATAGAATCCAGTGAAGCTCGAAGATCTCCGGCACATCAGATTGTCGATAAAAGATTACCCGCTCCGGGTCCAGTCCCAGTGCCAGCCATGTAGCTGCGATACCATAAGACAGATTACGAAACTCGTCTCTGTCCTGTATGAAAGTTAATCCATGATAGTCAGCGATAAAATAAAGCGCAGTACAATCACTGGCCCCGGCGAGTTGCAGTGCAGGCTTGATCGCTCCGATGTAATTCCCCAGATGGACTTTGCCCGTAGGCTTAATTCCGGTTAATACAATTTCCTTACTCATGTTATCCCTCCGTTTATGTATCAAAAAGGGGTCCTCTCATCCTGAAAAGGACGAGAGAACCCCGTGGTACCACCTTAATTAGCCCGGATTGTGATCCGGACCCGCTTAAACGTATCGTGACATCGCTATATGCCCTGAATACGCGTCTCTTGTAACGATGAGACCTTCGCCAAAGCCTACTTCCTGAAGGTTCGGTTTGGATGCTCAGAAGCCCACTTCGGCATAATCCCTACACTGATTCGCACCGGCCATCAGCTCTCTGGAGTATTCGTTATGCGTACTCTCTTCGTCATTGCAAAGTTGTATAATATTGTATTACTGTATTTTTACAACATCTAAGGGTGAATGTCAATTGATAGTTAAAACAGATTAGGGAGTGAGTCCGTGCGGACATTACGTGAAAAGCTTGAGGATTATACGAATGAGTACCTGAAGCTGTGGGATTTTTACGGGGTTATTCAAGTTACCCGGAAGGGCGAAGTACTCTTTGAGAAGGCCTGCGGCTATGCGAGTATTGAGTTTGGAATTAAAAATGATATGCATTCATGCTTCTCACTTGCTTCCATGTCTAAACAGTTTACGGCTTTTGCAGTTATGCTTCTATGTGACAGGCAGGTGCTGGATATCGATCAATCCGCACAGCTATATCTACCTGCAGATCTGAAAATTGATGAGTCTATTACCGTACATCATTTATTGTCACACACATCCGGTTTATATAATTTTTATAATTTTGAGAATGATTTTTTCGGCGGATATAACAGAATGAATTACTCACAGACGGAGTACTTCCAGCAGTATATCAACAAGAAGCCCACAAAGCCGGCGGGTACAGAATATGATTATAATAACTCCAATTATAATTTGCTGGCCTGGATTATTGAGCATGTTTCGGGAGAGAAGTATGGGGATTTCCTTCAAAAGCATCTCTTCCGGCCTTTAGCTATGTCTAACAGCGTTGTTGACGACGGGTGCCGGGTGATGGTTAACAGAGCAAGCAATTATGCCAAGGATTTCGCCGAAACGGTCAAATGCCCGTATCACAACGAGAAGTTCAGCATTGGTGCAGGTGCGGTGGTTTCGGACTGCGAGGATTTGCACAAATGGTATGCCTGTCTGCGGGACCGGAAGCTGCTGTCACCGGAGGCATATGCCAGATTTTTCACCGAGAACGATAACAACTACTGCTATGGCTTGGAGCATCACCACCTTTACGGCCAAGACAGATATGCCCATGGCGGGGATCACCTTGGGGTCAGCACCTATATGCAGAATTTTTTTGCTGAAGACATCTGTATTCTTATTCTGTCAAACAATGAAGCTATTAATCAGTACCGGCTGGGCAATACAATCTCAGATATTCTGCATAATGTTGAGGTGAAGGCTCCGGTTCGGCATCCTGAAGTTCACTTCAGTGAGCGCAGCCTACGGATGTACTGCGGAACGTACCTGGAAGACAAAATCCAGATAGAAATCATAAACGGGAAATTATATTTCACGAGATTCTCCGGCAATTTTCATATTGAGCTCTATCCAGTAGGTGAGGGAGTATTTGTCCAAAGATATTATGACCAGACCCATCCCTACAGGATCGCAGAGAATGAGATGGGTGAGATGACTTTTTTCGGGCACACCAGGATTACTTCTTGATATTGACGCAGCGTCAAGTGATACGATAGCTATGAGATCTCAGAGAGGAGAGCGAAATGAACAGATCTGTTGCTATACAAGAAATGTCGGAGCAGCTGGGGCTGACGAGCCGTACGCTGCGCCACTGGGAAGCGGAAGGGTTATTCCAAAGCGATAGAGATGTTTCCTCCGGTTGGCGTGTGTACGACGAACATGCACTGGCATGTATTCGGATAACAGCGATGCTGCGGAAGATGGACATTCCGATCAAAGAAATAAAGACTGTCCTTATAGCGAATTCAATAGCCGGACTTAGTAAAGTCATAGAGAAGAAAGTGAACTCTCTTAAGAAGCAAAGAGAACAGGTAGGGCTTGTTGAGAAGCAGTTGACCCGGGTCCTGGAATACCTTGAGAGGCAGAACGAAGGAAATCTGGTCCTGGATGATATCCTTATGGAGACGGAGGCTGTATTTATGAGCAGTTTAACGGAACAGCATGTATTCAAAATCATTGACTTAGCACCCATGAGAGTCGCTTTTCATATTGTCGTGGACGTATCCCCCGAGGACAAAGTGATGGGGCCGCTGATGGATTGGCTGAGGTCAGCGAATCTGCTCGGCACGGCGCGTTTCTTCGGCGGGAACATGAAGCCTATGCCCGGCAGTGCCGGCAAACCTTATGGCTATGGAATGTGTGCGACCATTCCTGAGGGCGTTGTTGTGCCGGAGCCCTTTAAGGAAATGACGCTGCCCGGAGGATTATTTGCGATGCTGGAAAGCAGCGACGACATTGGCGGATCATGGAAGACACTGATGAATCAGTTATCACAAAGTAAGAAATACCGCTCTGACCGCGGACGGCTCTGCCTGGAAGAGCATATCCGTAATGATCATCCGGAAGGCAGCGGTAATCTGTATTATTTGAACCTGCTGGAGCCGGTGTTATTGAAATAAGTGTAAACGGCGGACTTCCTTAGTGAAGTTCCGCCTGTTTGCATTCAAGAATCTACATGCAATATATCATGGTGGAATGATGTATTTCATTGTAATATTTGTAAGTGTATTTGAAGAGGAAATGGGGAGGGACATGGGAATAGAATTTAGGAAAATAAGTGAGTTCGGGCGGGGAACACTCTTTGAATTATTGAAAGATGCCTATGCCTTTAATTGCCGGTATGAGCAAAGCTGCCTTGCTGAATGGCGGGAATTTGACAACTTTTTCTTTGATAATCTGCAAATTGCCGATAAATACGGATTCATCACAACGCTAAACGGTGAAGCCATCGGATTTGTTACCTGGGACCCGAGGAACCTGCCAGAGGTTGCGGAAATAGGCCACAACTGCATTGCTTCAGCACACAAAGGTAAAGGTTACAGTAAGATGCAGCTTCAAGAAGCAGTGAATAGAATCCTCCAAAAAGAAGTCCGTAAAATTATTGTAACAACGAATGATGATCTGGTCCCTGCCCGGCGGATGTATGAGAGTATCGGGTTCACTCTGGCGCGTAGAAGACCGAATAATCATATTGCCGGATTGGATGGCGAACACTTGGATTATGTATATTTTGTATAAAATCTGGAGGTACATAGGATGGAAGTGACATTAAGTAAAGCGGTAGTGGAAGATGCGGCGGCGATTCATGAAATGCAAACCCGGGCGTTCCTGCCCCTACTCGAGAAATATCAGGATCATGATACGAACCCGGCCAATGAAACCCTAGAAAGAGTAATGGAGCGGTTCAATCAAGCATGTGTAGATTATTACATCATCCGGAATGCCGGTGTTGCGGCTGGTAGTATTAGAGTCGTGAAGAAAGGGGATAATCATTACTGGATCGGCACAACATTCATCTTGCCGGAATATCAGGGTCAAGGACTTGCCCAGCAAGTTTTCACCCAGATTGAGCGCATCTATGCTGACGCTAAGTCTTGGGGGCTGGCTACCATCGTGCAAGATGAAAGAAACTGCTACTTGTATGAGAAGCTGGGTTACAGAAGAACAGGTGAGACCAAAGAGATCAATGACAAGCTGACGTTGTGCTTTTATGAAAAAAAGCTTGTTTAAGGTTCACGTTAACGTTAAGAGATGAAGCTATAAAATGTTGTATTTATTGCAACTTTGATTCATAAGTAACTAAGTTTTCAAGGGATTGTTGTATGAAAATTTTCGATTAGGGACGTTTTAAGGAGGAGAATGTTGCATTTTGTGCAGGATTGTAAATCGTAAGAGATATAGACAAACGCTTGACAAACGGATTAATAAAAAGTAAAGTGAGAATATAAATTATCTTAACTTAAAGATAATATTCAACCTAATATCTTAAAGTAAAGATATTATAAGCTGTACTAGTTGCTACTTAAAATTTATCAAAACAGGAGTGAATTCAAATGAATAAACAAACTATGGGCATTCATCATATCACCGCAATTGTCGGCCATCCGCAGGAAAATATGGATTTCTATGCAGGCGTATTGGGACTCCGGCTGGTTAAGCAAACCGTCAATTTCGACGATCCCGGAACGTATCACTTTTACTTCGGCAACAATGGTGGCAAGCCGGGGACCATTATCACCTTCTTCCCTTGGGCAGATGCGTATCAGGGTAAAATCGGCGGGGGTCAGGTCGGCGTTACTTCATATGTGATTCCGGTAGGGGCGATGGCTTTCTGGAGAGAAAGACTGACGAAGTTTAAGGTTGCTTTTACCGAAATGGAGCGGTTTGGCGAGCAGTACCTGGAATTCGATGATCCGCATGGTCTTCATCTCGAACTGGTGGAACGGGAGGCAGGAGAACGTAACGAATGGACCTTCGGCGGGGTAACACCAGAGGTTGCGATCAAGGGCTTCGGCGGTGCTACACTACTGTCCACGCATCCGGAACAAACGGCGGAGCTGCTGGAGAAGGTAATGGGACTTACATTCGTAGGACAAGAAGGCGATGTCGCCCGTTACCATTCTACTGCGGACATCGGAAATGTAGTTGAACTCAAGGTAACTGCGGTGCAGCGCGGCGAAATGGGTGTCGGCACCGTGCATCATATTGCCTGGAGAGCGAAGGATGATCAGGATCAGCTTGAATGGCAGGATGTTGTGCATGATAATGGATATGGAGTAACGCCAGTTCAGGACCGGAATTACTTCAATGCCATCTATTTCAGAGAGCATGGGGAGATCCTGTTTGAGATTGCTACTGATCCTCCAGGCTTCGCCCATGATGAATCGCCGGAAACAATGGGTAGCCACCTGATGCTGCCGGAACAATATGAGCCGCACAGAGAACAGCTTGAGCAGGTATTGCTGCCTTTTACCGTAAGAGCAGTAGATTAACCGACTTTCAGAGAAGAGGGGATGCTAAAATGATTTCAATTGATCCACTGCAGAATACCGAGCGGGATAATTATAAGCTTCTCACCGGGAGCATTATCCCGCGGCCGATTGCTTTTGTCACGACGATGTCGGGAGAGGGGAGCTTGAATGGTGCGCCGTTCAGCTATTTCAATATTGTTTCCTCCAATCCGCCGATGATCTCCATCTCGATTCAGCATGCTGCGGGCCAGTCCAAGGATACGGCACGGAATATTAAGCAGACGAAGGAGTTTGTCGTTCATATTGTGGATCAGCAGAATGTCAGGCAGGTAAATATCACCGCAGCGCCCCTGCCTCCGGACCAGAGTGAAGTAGCTTTAGCGGGACTGACGCCGGTAGATAGCCTGCAGATTGCTGTTCCGGGGGTTAAGGAAGCGAAGGTGCGGATGGAATGTACACTTGAGCATTGCCTGGAGCTGCCTAATAATGACCTGATTATCGGCAGGATTGTACAGTTTCATATTGACGAGCAGATCTACGATATGGGGAGAATTGATGCGGTGAAATTAGGAGCGGTAAGCCGTCTGGCGGGGAATAATTATGCAGGGATTGGTGAGATTTACACCATAGAGCGTCCTGTTTAAAAGCTGGGCTGGTAAGCAGGCGTCATAGGGTGTCTGTTATACTCAGTTTCTTATATCTGAACAACAAAAACCCTGGCGCAAGCGCCAGGGTTAATGATGTATCGGGAAGTATTGCATACAAAGAAGTAATATGTTAATGTTAAAGAACTGTTGATTTTTTTTAATGAAAAGAACGGAGGTTATGCATCTTACTTATATTTTAATTATAGCAAATGGACATCCGGTTTGTCAACCCGCCAGTTTGGGATTATTGCAGCGGGGAAGATAAGGAATATCATTCAAGAAAAGGGAGTGGTCGGGTGATGGAGAAGATAAGCAGCTGGGAGCAGGAACAGGAGTGGCTGGAGCAGGTAAAAGAAAAGCTGAAATTGGGGATTGCTAACCTGGAGCCGGAGGTTGGCCGGTTAAAGGAGCAGGCAACAGATATCCGCAAAAGATTCTGGGAAGAGGTAACGGTGAATACCAGCACCCAGGAAGACTTCGAAGAGAGCTTCTTCACCATAACTCAGCAGGATGCCGTCTTATCCGAGCGGGAACGCAGCCACGCGCGGAAGCTGCAGCAGTGGAAGAATATGAAGCGGCTGCTGCCGTCCCCCTATTTCGGGCGGATTGATTTTCATGAGGATGGCCAGAGTGCTGAAGAACAAGTCTATGTCGGTGTCTCCTCCTTCGTAGATACAGACGGGCTGAGCTTTGTGGTCTATGACTGGCGCACTCCGATTGCGAGCCTGTACTATGACTATCCGCCTGGAAAAGCAGCCTTCGACACACCGGGAGGACGGATCAGCGGAACCATGAGTCTGAAGCGGCAGTACCAGATCCGTAACGGCCAGCTTCAGCATCTGTTCGATGCGAATGTAACGATCGGCGACGAATTGCTGCAGCAGGTGCTCGGCAAGGGGGCGGATGCCCAAATGAAAAGTATCGTGGCAACCATCCAGGCGGAGCAGAACGCGATCATCCGCAACGATAACAGCCAGATGCTCATTGTGCAGGGAGCGGCCGGCAGCGGCAAAACATCAGCAGCGCTGCAGCGTGTAGCTTACCTGCTGTATAAACACCGCGAGCGGCTCTCGGCGGATCAGATCGTGCTGTTCTCCCCTAACCCGATGTTCAACAGCTATGTGTCTACTGTTCTCCCCGAACTGGGTGAAGAGAATATGCAGCAGACGACCTTTCAGGAATATCTGGAAACTTGGCTAAGTCCGGAATTCAGGCTTGAAGATCCGTTTGATCAGATTGAATATGTATTGACCGGGGAACAGGACAGGGGTTATGGCTCCCGTCTTCAGGCCATTGAGTATAAGGCATCGGAAGCCTTCCTACGGGCACTTCAGGGCTATTCGCTGTGGCTGAAGCAAGAGGGCATGCGGTTTAACGACATCTGTTTCGGGGACCGCGTGCTGATCTCAGGAGAGCAGATCAAGACCAGGCTGTATAGCTATGATCCTTCGATTCGTCTCCCGAACCGCGTCACCCTGGTGCAGAAATGGCTGCTGGAAGAGCTGTCCAGACTGCAAAAGGAGGAGCAGGGAGCGTCCTGGGTACAGGAGGAGATGAATTACCTCGATAATGAGCAATACGCTAAGGTATACGGCATGCTGCACAGAGAGAAGGGGGTGTTTGACTTTGCTGAGAAATACCTCCGGCTTCAGGAAATGCTGGTGCACAAACGTGAGCTGGATGAGAGTGATTTTGATTATGCCGAACGGGAGGAAGAGCTGCTGGGCCAGATGATCGTGAAGGAGCAGTTCAGACCTCTGAGACGGGGAATCAAGCGGTTCACATTTATCGACATGAGCGGATTATACTGCCAGCTCTTCACTGATGAACAGGCCTACAGGGAAATGACAGGTGAAGCGGAGATGCCGGAGCTTTGGCCGGAGATCTGTGCGCAGACTAAGGATAAGCTGAGCGGGCAGGAACTCTTTTATGAAGATGCGACACCCTATTTGTATTTAAAAGAGCTGATCGAAGGCGTCCGGACGAATACGCAGGTGCGGCATATTTTCGTTGATGAGGGCCAGGACTATTCCATGTTCCAGTATGAGTTTCTCAAAAAGCTGTTTCCCCGCGCCCGTATGACGGTCCTTGGTGATTTCGGCCAGGCGATCTTCACACAGGCGACGAATCTGTCAGGTGAGAGTTCACCGCTGGTTCAGCTATATGGAGCGGCGGAGACTACGCAGTACCAGCTGGTGCGCAGCTACCGCTCGACGTTTGAGATCGTGGAGTTCACGAAGCCGCTGTTGCCCGGCGGTGAGTCGATTGTCCCTTTTGAGCGGAGAGGCAGACAGCCTGTTCTAACTAAGCTGGAGAGCCATGAGACGAAGGCCGAACACATAGTGAAAGATCTTGCCACGCTTCACGCGGAAGGGTACACTTCAATTGCCGTGATTACGAAGACTGCGGCTGAGAGTATAGAAGCTTATAATTTGTTGACCGCCGGAGGTGCCGCTGAGCTGCGGCTGATCACGAAGAACACGCCTACTTTTGAGAAAGGGGTACAGGTGATTCCTGCTTATCTGGCCAAAGGCGTAGAGTTCGACGCTGTGCTGATCTACGATGCTTCCCCGCAGACGTATCAGAGGGAGAGCGAGCGGAAGCTTTTCTATACCGCATGTACAAGGGCGATGCATGTGCTTCAGCTGTACACAACAGGGGAATGGACGCCTTTCATCCGGGAGGTAGACCCGGCATTGTATGAACTGGCGGAGCACTAAGCACAGGTTATACCCTGAGATTTCTTGAAAGGAGTGGATGCATGCTTATTTCCAGTCATTTGAACAAGTATAGACAGACGATTCTTGAGCTCCCGGAAGATAAAAAGCTGTCTAAAGCGGAACTGCTGGCCAGTGATCTGCTCATGAAGCGCAGCGGCCTGCTTGAAATGTATTACGCTCCACACAACGAGTATGTCAATCCTGCTGCCAAAGTAGTGATTATCGGAATTACGCCCGGATGGACACAATTGAGGATAGCGCTGCAGGCAGCCAAAGCCGGTCTTAAAGCTGGACTCTCCGATGAGGCAGTGTGCAGGCTGGCGAAAGAAGCGGCCGGCTTCGCCGGCACCATGAGAACCCATTTAACTGACATGCTGGACGCGCTTGAACTGCATCGATATCTGGGTGCCGAATCTTGCGGGGATTTGTTTCAGGATCAGCATGAGCTGCTGCATACCACTTCTCTGCTGCGGTTTCCGGTTTTTGTAGCGGGGAATAATTATAACGGAACCCATCCCCATCTGTTGACCAACCCTTTTCTGAACCAGACTGCTTTGCGCTCATTGCAAGATGAACTCAGTCTCATGAATCAGCCGATAATCATACCTCTGGGCAAAAATGTAGAGCAGGTGCTTCAGCAGCTTGCGGCGGACGGGGTGCTGGATGCACGAGATTGTCTGTGGGGATTCCCTCATCCTTCCGGCGCCAATGGACATCGACATAAGCAGTTTGCCAGCCATCAGGAGTCCATGCGAAATAAGATACGTGCGCTTAGCGGTAAATGAATAACGCTCTGAATACCATATGATAAAGAAAATATGAACAGTAACCGACCGGCTGCGCAGCAGCTGGTTTTTTGGTATTTAGTAAATTATGATTTTCGTTTGTTGTGGATGAATCCTGCTGAATCTCCTGGATTTCCCCAGACGGGCCAAAGGAGGAAATGAGGAGCATTAGTGCTGTAACGATAGGATATCAAGTTACTCTGACCGGAGAGAGGGAGTTAATGTTCTGGTTTCCGTCTAAGCGGAATGTTGACAACAGATATTGATTACACTAGACTGTAATTAACACACTAAGATGTAATAGAAACAGATGACTGTAACTGATGTTTCTTAAAGAAGGGTGATTTTATGAATACGTATACCGCGAAGCAATTGGCCGAAGTACTGCAAAGCGAAGATCCGCAAATGAATTTGCGGACGGTCAGGTACTACACACAGATTGGTATGCTTCCACCGCTCGAGCTGGTTGGCAACAAGCGGGCGTATACGGATAAGCATCTGCATTATTTACGCGCCATTCTGGTATTGTCCAAGGGCGGCGACACACTCTCCTCGGCTCAAGAGAAATTAGCGGATCTGGCGATGGATGAAGTGATTAAGATTGGTGAGAACCTGCGTTTGTATCAGTCAGACCAGATGATCCGAAACGAAATGTTTGTTGTCAATGAAGATGTGATTCTCTCGGTGAGTCCGCGTATCCCGCCAGCATTGAAAGATAAGATGATCGAAACCGTCACCCGGTTACTTAAGGAGGAGGGACACTCATGATACAAGTCCGCTACGCTAAATCTGCAATTGAAAATGAAGAAGGCATGAATCATCTCTGGCTTCAGATTACTCCGCTGGGTTCAGTCCAGAATGCCCGGGTGCAGATTACTCTGCCGGCAGGACTTCACCGGATGCGTAATCTAAATGGTACCGACGAGGACAACGCAGGGGTGATATCGGTTCTTGATCCGCTGGCTGTAGCGGATCTGTTCCTCGAAATTTTTACACTGGAGCCAATCCCCTGCGGGATGCACTATATTACTGTTGAACTGTCATACAAAGACTGTGTAGGATCGGTCACCAGTATCAGGCAGGAGATTCCGCTTATTGTCGTACCCGAAGAAGAGTCCGGGGATATTGATACCGATGAGGAAGTGGTGCGAAGAATTAAAGGACTGCAGCTTCTGCCTGGCAGTGGTGGGATGAAGGAGGATAACGAATTCCTCCCGGTTAAGCTGATCAGGATGGACTCCAGTACTGTATCCGAATGGGAGAAAAAGTACCGCGTTGAAGGGGCAATTGAATAGTATATTAGTTTTTTAGAGAATCCTGCTCATCATGGGTTAGAAAAGAAGAGCCAGCGGACAAATGACCGCTGGCTAGAAAACCAATTCACCCGTTAGGGTGATTAGAACGAACTGGATAAGCTCAGAGGGGAGGGGAAGCGGAATTAGTTGGATTTCCTCCACTTGCTGATGAACGAATGGTAGCATCTATACCAACAGTTGGAAAAACAACACTTAAATTTGCCCAATTCATCGACAGTAGCAAAAACGAACTAGATTAGATGCTGTTTTTCCACTTGCTTCCGTATATCCCGCGGAACTGGGCTAATTAAGATACCTTTATCCACTTGTTTGCCGCTAAAGAGGTAATTCGGGGGTAAAAGTGCACCTGATTCTGGTGGAAGTGGGCTGTTGCAGCCGTTGGGAGCTCTTCAGCTTCCTACCGCCCGTTGGCTGTATCTCCTCATTGACCCACCTTGGTGTTAGGAGATGAGAGGTTATGTTTCGGCTGTTAAACCAGCTTGCTGCTATTAAGCAGCAACTCAAGGATTCATGCTGTTCCACAGCGCCTGGAAAGCACCGGATTCGACTTCGAAGAATACCGGAGCATTGCCGTAGCGTACCAGTCCCTGGCCGAATAGGGTCAGCTCCACCCGGGCCTTGTCATCCAGCTGCAGGTAGATGATCTTGCGGTCTTCACTGTCATAGATGCCTTGCTCCGTCAGCGGCTCTGCTGCCAGTGGTTTGGCGGCATTAAGCGCGCTCAGGAAGCCATCCAGCGCGGCACCCTCCGGCAGCGGCAGGTACTGCTGCTGGCCGTTGTTCCAGCTGCTGAAGCTCTCCCACTGGGCGGAGGCAATGCGGCCTTCCAGATTCAGCTTGCCGAACAGATCAGCGCCGCTGCTTATTGTAATGCCATTCGTGTGTTCATACAGCTCCGCATATACCTGGCCATCAATCTCCGTATAGGACATCACCATGAATCCGGAATCGTATCCCTTTACGGCATAGATATCCGCTTCGCCAATATTGGAGGCCAGCTCGATATACTCATCCTTGCCGCTCCATTCATCAATGCCGCCGGACGTCCTGCCCAGCTTCTCGCCGCGCAGTGCTGCGGCATCGGCCGCATCGATACGGGTCGCCGCTTGAGTATAGATATTGCCCTTATATACGACAAGGGCGATCATATCTGCTGAAACACCGGAGCTTTTATCCGGCAGCTCTATCTTGGGAATGACGATGCCTGCCGAGGTACCCGCAGCGGGCGTGCCCGGATCTACCTGAGCCACTTGACCCGGGGAGGCCGTTCCATTCAGCTGCTGCATAATGCTTGGTCCGGCTAAGCCGATTCCGGCAGCGAGCAGTACACTTGCTGCCACATAGACGATTTTACGCGGACGGCGTTTTTGCTCCATTTTATCGACGAATCCTTGTTTCATTGTTTCACTGGATTTCATTGAATTCACCGCTTTCTTATAGTTTGTGCGAAATTCTTCTTCCTTCACTCCGGTTCCGCTCCTTCCAGCTCCAGTTTTAACAGCTGACGTCCCCGCTGAAGTCTCATCTTCACGGCAGACTCGCTGATTTGCAGAATCCTGCTGATCTCCTGGATGGGGTAATCCTCGTAATAATACAGATGGATCACCGTTTTATACTTTACCGGCATCGCCAGCACCAGCTGCAGGATCGCCATATCCTCGGGGGTGTCGGCCGCGGCCGGCTCAGTGCCCTCCAGCTTGACTTCGCGCTTGCGCCAGCCTCTGCCCAGCAGATTTTTACAATGATTGGTGATTACCCGGATCAGCCATGCCTTCTGATGTTCGTCATCCTTAAATGCGGGAGCTTTCTCCATCAGCTTGATGAAGGTGTCCTGCGTGGCTTCTTCGGCATCCTGGCGGCTGCCCAGATGGATCAGGGCAATCCGGTACAGCATCTCTGCGTATTTTTCGTAGCTTGCCATCACATGATTGCCCGGCCGGGTCATGGGTTGCTGCATGAGGTTATGCCCTCCTTTACCTATAACACCCTTAAGGACGGCATTTGGTCACATTTTGTTTCCGGTAATTTATTAGGCTCTGTATTACTGTTGCCTTGAAGTGAAAATAGAACAGGGGATGGGGAAGTCCTAAGACTTCCCCATCCCCTGTATTAGCGGTCATATGAAGCGGCCATACGTTCAGCCGCTTATCTGTTCCAGGATGCTCTTCCTACTCCGGGGTTCCTTGGGTCACCCCGTGCACATAAGTCTGCCATGGGGAATCCAGTGCCCCCTGACCCGGGTTGTACGTGAAGAAGTATTCCACGGTATCACCCTGCTGAAGGTTATTTACCGCGTAGGTGTAGTTGCCGTTGCCCGCGGAGGTCATTGCGACGTTCTGCTGTCCGCCGTTGTTAATTTTGTAATGCAGGTCGGCGAAGGTTGCGCCGTTCACATAGAACAGCAGGTTATTGCCTGTTTTTTTCAGGCCGCGCACCTGATCGCCGATCACAATGACCGCCGGAGGAGGGGACACAACCGTAATCGTGCTGGAGGCGGTTTTGTTGCCGTCTGCCGTTGTTGCCGTAACAGTTGCGGTACCCGGTGCAAGACCGGTTACGAGACCATTCTGGTTCACGGAGGCGGTACTGCTGTTGGATACGGTCCAGGCAACCTGTTGGTTAGTTGCACCAGACGGTGCCACATTGGCGGTCAGCTGGACGCTCTGTCCGGCCTGCACCTGGGCGGTGGAAGGGGTTACGGTGACACCACTAACCGGAACGTTGCCGGGATTGCCCGGATTCCCGCCGCCGCTGCCTTCCTTGTAGACCCGTACATAATCTACCTGCATCGTTGCCGGGATATCAGACGGAGCGGGGGAGAGCCCGCCGTCAAAATGTCCGCCGACCGCCAGATTCATAATCAGATAGAAGGGCTGGTCGAAGGGGGCATTTGGATTGTTCGGTGCCGCTACGGAATACCATTGCTCTCTGTTGACCTTGAAGAAGAATTTACCGTCCACATACCATTTCACATTGTCTTCTTCCCAGACGATGGAATAGACGTGATAATCGTTCGCGAAGGTCTGCCCCTCAGAGAAGTGATATTCACCGGAAATATACCGGTTCACAGGCCATTGTCCACCGAAATGTACGGCGCCGCTGGTCGTGCCGGGAAGCCGTCCCTTGGCTTCCATAATATCGATTTCACCGGATGCGGCCCATGCCCCGTAAGCAGCATCTTCCGGAAGCATCCACAGTGCAGGCCAGATCCCATTGCCTGTAGGCAGCTTAGCCCGAATGTCCACCCGGCCGTACTGGAAGGACAGATGATCCTTGGTGTTGATTTTGCCGGAGGAATACTGCGCATACCGGCTCGGGTCCTGCGGGAAGGACTTTGGCTCATTAATGGCCTTGATATTCAGCTGTCCGTTCTGGAGAAATACATTCTGGGTACTGTTCGTATAATGCTGCAGCTCGGCATTGCCCCAGCCCCAGCTATTGGGATCACTCGTGATATAGTACCCCTGCTCATAATTCCATTTGCCGGTGTCGAGCGCTGTCCCGCTGAACTCATCCTGCCAGAGGAGGTTCATACCTGCTACGGCAGGGTCCGAAGGTGTTCCGAGCGTAATATCTTCCTGGTCGCTTTCATCGGGACGCGGGGCATTGGGATTACCGGTGAAGGTGTAATAGACATAATTGCTGCCGACATTTCCGCCTTGCTGCCCGTTCAGCGGATACCCGATGCGGATTTCCATATTCACCTGGATCGGCTGGAACCACAGGCCATAGATGTAATCGGCCCAGTAGCCCCACTGGTTGGCAGCGGACATATTATTATAGCCGTTGCCGGCATAGACGAATCCGCTCTGTCCGGAATTGCTCAGATCCACCCACTGGCCGCCCGCTTTGATCTGATAGACGAATTTGCCAAGCTCGCTGCCAACCGGTGCGCCTCCGTCTATTTTAGGAAGGGGGAAGCCGATGGAGCCGTTGTTATCCGCTGTGTAAGCTGTGCCGTCGTAAGCAGTCAGTACGTACGAATTTCTAACAGGTGTATTAAAGGTGATGGTATAGATGAGATTCGCGGAAGAGGTCTTGGAGGCCAGTTTGACATTCATGGATTCAGTAACGGTAAACCAATAGCCTCCGCCACCATCGGTGAACTGGCCGAAGTTGCTGTCATAAATCCAGCCGCTGGCTGCGTTATTATCAATATCAATCCAGGTGCTACTGTTAACAGGTTTCACGTACACCTTCAGATCATCCGCCACGGCTTCATAAGTTAAGGCCGGATCATTGTTGAAGGTAGGGTAGGTAAAGCCTGCGCTGCCTGTAAAGCCTGCTGTAATCTGCGGCCCTTGTGTAGGCGCCATAGCCGAGATGGTTGTTGTGTTCAGGTTCTGAAAGGCCAGTGTGTAATTAAGTGTGACCGCGCTATTAGCCTTGGAGTAGAGCTGGATCTCGGTTGTTGCGGAGAGCGTGAACCAGTAGCCGTTCATCCCGCCGTCACTCCAGTGCCCCCAGTTCTGGTTGTAGACATAGCCGCCTGCGCTGTCGATGTCTATCCAGTTGCCGCTTACTTTCACTTTGACGCCCACATCGTCCGATACATCACTCCAGGTGGCGGAGCCGCCGTTGAACACTGGCATTACGAAACCGTAGCTCGCTTGTCCAACCCCTGATTTGGAGATAACTGGACCGTCTGCCGCTGAAAAATAGGTCATGGAGCTAACAGTGACACCTGCTGCTGCTGCAGTCTGAATTCTCGAAGCAGGCCACAGGCCGATGCCGGCCAGCATCACTAAGCTCAGGAACAAACATAATACCTTCTGTTTAAATCCGATATCCGTTAGGTGAAGTCGCTTCATACTTGCCCTCCTTTAATTAAATGGTAGTGAAGGTAACCGCTTACATGTGAGAGAACATCTTTATTCTATCGAAACTAATATCGCGCTAAAAGGGACAATACTTTTTGTTATGACCCAATTTTTTGGCTTTTGCTCACAAGGACTTCATCTGGCAGCGTTTCCCTTGGTCTATAGCACGTTATCCTGGTAATCGCCCTCTCTGCCATGCCTGCGGCGGATCAGCTGCCGGTATTCCGTGGGTTGCATATGCATCACATCCCGGAAGGCCCGTGTGAAGCTTTTGTAGCTTTCATATCCGACCATGGAGGCAATCTCGACGATCTTATGGTCCGTTTCTGCAAGCAGACGCCGGGCTTTATCCAGACGCACATCACGCAGGTATTCGGCGAAGCCTTTGCCGATATTCTTCTTGAACTGGTTGGAGAAATAAGCGTAATTCAGCGACACATGGTTGGACACCATCGCGAGATCCAGCGGCTTGTGGTAATTCTCGTGGATGAAACGGATAGCTTCGTTCAAGTCCTGAGAGTTGCGGTAGCTGCATTTGTATTCATAATAAAATTGGTTCAGCCGGAGCAGCTGCTGCTGCAGCGCCTGAATATAATCGCGGATGCCCGGATAGTCGAACAGGTTGCGCAGAGAGTCTAAGTCCAGCGCTTCTTCTCCCATGTACGGGCGGATTACACGCTCATATTCCTCCATCATCTGGACTACGGCCCGGCATAGCTGCTGTGTATATCGAATGTGATACCGCTGCAGTACATCCTTATGGAATAGGCCGGAGATTCCTTGCGTAATTCTGCCACCATTCTTAGTGCCGGTTAACTGGAACAGGGCATACAGCTCCTCATAGGGGAGCTCCCACTGCTGCTCCAGCCGCTCAATATGCGCGGGCAGGAGGCAACGTTTATCTGGAAACAGGAAGCTATGGCGGTACAGCTCCAATGCCAGCGTATAGCTGCCCGGAAGCTCCCTTAATCCCTGTTGCGGGCGGGTCATTGCGGTAATGGCCTCAATCTGCTCGGTTTGGAGCGCAGCAGGGAAGACCCCCGGATCTATGGCTGCATCAACCGCCAGGATCAGGTGGGGGCGGTGCTGAAGACAGATACAACCCTGTCTGCCATATACGCGGTAAGCAATAGATTCTATGCTATGGCTGCTGCTGGCACCCGGCTGGTTAATCCACAGCTCCTCGCGCAGAATGCAGAGCCGGTAGCTGCGCCATAGCTCTGCATTCTGCTGCTCAGTCGTGTCAATCCACGTTTCATCACCCGCCGCGCCTTGCATATACATGCGCAGCTCCTTACGGTCAGACTCCATGGCGCGGCGAGACAACTGCTCGAGATTACGCGAGAGCGACATTCGTGTCTGAATTTCCTGCCAGACATGCTCCACCGAGGACTGCAAATCCTCCCGCTTCACAGGCTTGAGCAGATAACCCTTAGCCCCAAGCTCAATGGCCTTCTGGGCATAGGTGAAATCGCTGTAGCCGCTAATAATCAGATAATCAACCTTAATACATTCCTCTTTGGTCTGAGCCATGAGCTCCAGGCCATCCATATCAGGCATCCGGATATCGGTAATCACGAGCTGGATGCTGTGCTGACGCAATAGCTCCAGTGCCTCAATTCCGCTCACAGCGCTGTATATATGGTCAAGCTGCAGAGGGAATTGGCGCAGCATAGCCTGCAGGCCGTCACGGATCTGCTTTTGATCATCCACAACCAGAATATTGATCATGCCTACCATCCTCCAAGATTCACATTTTCCCAAGGGAGCCGTATGGTTACGCAGGTATAGGCGCTCTGCACGCTGTCAATCCAAAGTCCGCAGCCCTTGCCGTAATGCAGTTGCAGGCGCTTATGCACGTTCTCCAGACCCAGCCCGTTCTTGCTGGTAATAATCGGCGTATCCGAGTCACCCCGCAGCACAGACTGCAGCCTCTCCAGCATCTGCGGATCAATACCTGCGCCGTCATCGCGGACCTCTATCAGCAGCAGGCTATCATTCTCTACCCTTACAGTAATTTGGATATGTACACTGCCGCCTGCAGGGGCTGCGTGATGCACGGCATTCTCTACGATAGGCTGCATGCACATTTTGGGAATCGTATAGCGCTGCACCTCCGGGGGAAGAGCGGCTGACAATTCAATGCTTCCGCCTTCCATGAAGTTGATGAACCGGATATAGCTGTGGATGTTGGCAAGCTCTTCACTGAGGGCAACCGTATCGCTGCGCCACTGCATGCTATAACGCAGCAGAGAGCCTAAAGAGACCAGTGCACCCGCAATAGCCGGCTGCTGCTGGACCTCCGCATGCATCCGGATCGACTCCAGGGCGTTGTACAGGAAATGGGAATTGATCTGTGAGTGCAGGGAGTGGAGCTGCGCGTTCTTGGCGATAAGCTGTTTATCCACCACCTGTGTCATCAGGTGCTGGATTTCGTCCAGCATATTATTGTAGCTGACGGCCACGTAGTCGATTTCGTCACCGGTTTCGTTATGCCGGAGTCCTGTATCAATCTTCGCATCCAATTGCCCCCTGCGTACCTTGCGCATAGAGACGAGCACCTTCTCCAGCCGCCGGAATATACGCCGGGTCATCTGTGAAACGAGCAGCAGCATAAGCAGCAGCACACAGGAGGTGACGGTGATCACAATCAGGTACCAGTTCCGCGGGCCCTGCATCAGCGCCTGATGGGAGGCGATATCGACCACATAGGCGTTCAGAGGAGCGATGTAGCGATACAGCGCGTAGTAGGTTTGATCCCCGGAGTGAATCTTAATCGGGTTATTCTGCTGCAGCACATCCAGCTTTTCGTGAATCCGGCTAAGAATTCCGTCCAGCTTCTCCCTGGCATTCTGCGGGAACTCATGCCCCGGATTGTATACATTCCGGAAAGCACTCGTTCCGTCCATTACTACGGTGAAGAAATCTCCGTGGGTGTCTTCAAGCAGATCGCTGAAAAAAACACTGTGCCTGGCGCGGATTTCCATAATCGTAGGGAGCTTCTGCTGTTGGCCCTGAAGCCTCACCAGCCTGTAGTAGGATAACGTATCCTCGCCATCCTTAAAGGCGGATAAGCGGAAGGCGGCCCCACCTTCATCCCGGAGCGTCATCCAGTAATCCTGCGGCCAAAACTTGCTGTAATGGTAGATTTCAGGCCAGATTTCGTATACATCCGGGTTATCGACATAGAAGCTTAGCTCACTTATCAGCTCATGGCTTTGAATGATATTATGCATCTGCTCATACTGGTCTTGCTTGAATTTCACGAGCCGCAGGCCGTCCCCGCGCATATTGGTGTGGATGAAATCCACAAATCCCTTCTGGGTCAGAGCGGTGGAGGAAGCGTTCTCAAGAATATCCATCCGGCTGCGCAGCCGCTCATTCAGGCGCGCTACATGATTGCTGCCCTCCGCCATAGCTTCCTTGTAGAGCTGGCTTTCCTGCGTGCGGATGAATAAAAAGGAGACCACAAACGCAGGTATGGCAATCATGAGGCTGAAGGCCAAAAACAGCTTGGTTGAGATGCGGGAATTCCGGTAAAGCTTCCTCATCGTAGTCAGCAAATACTTCATCTGGTTACCCTCCCATCCCTGTAATATACCATATATTACAAACCGGCTGGTAGGTAATAAGGCGTTGCGGCGTAAGGGGAGAAACCCCTCTAAGCAGGGAAGACCGGCCGCCATTCCGGCCGCCGGCATAGTTTAAGACATTATTCCGCCATTTTGGCTTTGCGTGCATCCAGCTCCGTCTGGCGGTACTCCTGAACCTGCTCGAAGCCATAGCTGTCGCGGCGGGACAGGAAGCTGTCGAAGATTTTGTCAAAAGCAGCTTCGTCCTTGGCCGTAATCAGCTCAGGGAGTACTTCTTCCCAGTTCTGGGAGATACGCGCCCAAGCCACCGCTACATCCGAATCGCCAAGCGGGTCCAGCCCTTTGTAGATACCGCTGTCGATATCGGCCTGTGCGTTCGCGAAGTCTTCCATCTGCTTGATCACAGGCGCTTTCTCCGGTCTCCACTGGTTGACGATAACAGGATTGCGCATCATCCAGTAGGTATCCAGTATGCCGTATTCCTTCTCCAGCTTCTCGATATTGCTGCCCAGCATGTCTGTGAATTCAGCCTTCAGCTGCGGTTTGCCGTCCACCGTATCCCAGGTTTCGCCTTCCTTGCCGAGAAACAGGTCACGCTGGCCCTCTTCACTGGCGAGGTAGGTCAGGAAGCGGATCGCACGCTCCGGATGCTCGGTGGATTTGCTGATCATGGTTACCATCCAGCCGTCCATGTTGCCGGGGAACAGCTTGGCACTGTCACCTTTGCTGTTCTGCGGCCCGTCAACTGCGATGTAGTTGGAGTCCGGATTAGCACCCGCAGCCAGCATCGGATTGACAGCCGTCATGCCGGTCCATTCGCGGATCATCATGAAGTAGCGGGCGTTGTTCGTTTTCTCTTCCACCTGGGTATCGGAATCCACCAGGAAATCTACGTTAAGCAGTCCGCGCTCGTAAGCGGTACGGAAGGTTTTGAGCCAGGCGATATAATCCGGGTCGGTCACCCGGTCATATACGCTGCCGTCTTTCTCATGCGGAACGGCCAACAGATTCTGCAGATATTCCGTCATCCCGTAAGGGACATTTCCCTGGGCGAAAAAGGGGCTTATAGGCTGACCCTTATACTCGGAATACTTATCCTTCAGCAGCTGCAGCGCACCCAGGAAGCCCTCCGGGGTACTGAGGTCCGGACTGCCCATTTCCTCGTACAGATCTTTGCGGACCAGGAAGGTCTGATTGGCGGCCGTCATGCCGGTCTCATGCATCAGGTTGGGGCTGTAGGAGTCATTCGGAACCCCATAAGTGTTGCCGTTCTCCTGGCGGTACCACTTCAGCGTACCGTCACCTGCGACCTTGTAGAAGTAAGGGTCGTACTGATCGGCCAATTCATTGAGGGCATAGACATGATCGCCTTCCCACAGCTTTTTGACAGCGGTTTCCCAGGAACCCATAGAAATAAGGTCCGGAAGCTTGCCCGATGTCATCATTAGAGTAATTTGCTCGTTAGCTTCACCGGAAGGTACCTCCAGCTTGACATTGACACCTGTTTTCTCCGTTACATATTTGGAAGCCAGGCTCTCGCCCCAGGTGTGTGCATACCAGTTCGCTCCAACAAACCAGGTTAAATCGATAGGGCTGGTATCAAGCTTCCAGGCGGGTTCATCAGGATTCTGAGTGGCTTCTGCCTGAGGCGCCGGTGTAGTATCAGCCTGCGGCGCAGTTGTGGGTGCGCTTTCCTTATTGGCGGAATTGCTGCTGCAAGCGGCCATAGTTAACGTTAGGATTACAGCCAGAATAATGGCTAAGAATGGTTTGACAGATTTGCTTTTCAAGGCATAATCATCCTTTCTGTATGTGTGTAGAATGCTTCATTACGGCTAGCCTTTAATAGCACCTATCATTACACCTTTGACCAGATAGCGCTGGATGAAAGGGTAGAAGATGAGGATAGGCAGCGTAGCCACCATCATGGAGGCGAATTTGATCGAGTTGCCGGGAAGCCTTGCGCCGAATTGCGCCATCGCCTGCTGCTGCATGAAGGACATGGAATTCTCGGCAATGATTTTGTACAGCATGGTCTGCAGCGGCAGCAGCTCCTGGGAATGGATATAGATGACTCCCTGATAATAGTCGTTCCAGTGATAGACTGCAGAGAAGAGGGAGATGGTGGCAATGACAGCCATGCTGTTGGGCAGGACAATCCGGAACAGAACGCCATAATCCGAAGCCCCGTCCACCTTGGCAGACTCCTCCAGGCTGTCTGGAATGGTGCGGAAGAAGCTCATAAATATAACCATATTAAAAAAAGTATACATGGAAGGGATGATGAATACCCAGAAACTATCATACAGGCCCAGCTTCGTCATGAGAATAAAGGAGGGGATCAGCCCGCCTGAGAACAGCATCGTAATCAAAGAGATTTTGAGATACAGCTTGCGGCCCATCAGATTGGACTTGCTCATTCCGTAGGCTACGATAGCGGTGAACAGCACATGCACCACAGTCCCGATTACCGTACGCATAGTTGTGATGTAGAAGCCGTTCATCAGCGTTCTATCATTAAAGGCTACACTGTAGCTGGCCAGCGAGAGCTCTTTGGGAAACCAGTTGACGGTACCCAGCGAGGCCTGCGCCGGTGAATTCAGCGAGTTGACGAGTACAAACCACATCGGGTACAGCGTCAGAAAGCAGACCGCCAGCATCAGCAGGGTATTGCCGACCTCAAAAGCGCCAATCCGCCGGAATCTTCCGCGTCTTGCCATGAATCTGTTGTCTCCTTTCCAGGTGGAGTCGGCTTCGCCGCTCATCATTCGTTTCTTCTAAAAAATACTGTCGCCGGTCAGCTTCTTGGAGGTCTGATTGGCCAACAGCAGCAGCCCCAGCGCTACGATTGAGCGGGCAAACAGGACGGCGGTGGAGAAGGAGTGACGCCCGGAGACCAGCCCCATGTTGTAAATGTAGAGGTCGAGACTCTCCGCCATCTTCATATTCATGTTGTTCTTAAGCATGAAGATCTGCTCGAAATTACTGCCGAGGATCCCGCTGACCGCAAGGATGAACAGAATCGCGATCGTGGGGCGGATGCTCTGCACGGTAATATGCCACATCCGCTGCCAGCGGTTCGCGCCGTCCAGCTCGGCTGCTTCATACAGCCCCGGATCAATACCGGCTATGGCTGCTATGTAGATAATGGCGCTCCAGCCGGTTTCCTTGAGCGTATCGGTGAAAAAGGTAATCCACCAGAAGTACTTAGGGTCGCTGTTGAACAGGATTTCCCGGTCCTGGAACCCGATCGCCATCATCAGCTGGTTAATGACACCGCCCTCCCCCAGCCAGTTGAGTGCGATTCCGCCAAAGATCGTCCAGGCGATGAAATGGGGCAGGTACGAGATTGTCTGCACCGTGCGCTTAAACCGCAGACCCCGGATTTCATTAAGCAGCAGGGCGAATAGAATGGGGATTGGAAAACCAAGTACGAGCTTAATCGTACTCATCCCGAGGGTATTGCGGATCGAGCGCCAAAACCGGTCATCCGTCATAAAATCCTGAAAATGCTTCAGCCCGACAAATGGCGACTCCAGCATAGGCTTAGCAATGCTGAAGTCCATAAAGGCGATGATCAGCCAAAACATAGGGATATAACAAAAGATGAACATCCAGAGAATGCCCGGTATTACCATGCTTTGCAGCTGCCACTGTCTGACAAGCGCTTTCATTTGTTCCGTTCTGTATTGGAACATGTGCTGTGCCCCCTTCCTCTTTCATCGTATGAGAAAAGGGCAGAGGAAAAAAGGCCATGATTATTGACCCTATCCCAATTTTTTGGATTCCACCCACCGGGTCTGGAAATTAAGTATGCTGTGATTAACTGAAGGGAGTGTGCGAAGGATGAACAAGCTTGTATGGGAGCAGGATTTCGTAAGCGGAAATGCGGATTTGCAGAGCTGGAATATCCGCCTGGGCAATGACTTATTAGACAATGACGGGAAGCCGGTGTATCCGGGCTGGGGCAACGGGGAGCAGCAGTTTTATACGGGGAATCCGGGGAATCTGTCTATTGGAGAAGAAGGCCTGCAGCTGTGTGCGCGCCGCGAAACTGTGGAGCAGGATGGACGCAGCTTCGCGTATACCTCGGCTCGCCTGGATACACGGGACCAGTTCTCTTTCTGCTACGGCAGACTGGTCGTGCGGGCCAAGCTGCCGGTAGGGCAGGGAATATGGCCCGCCATCTGGCTGCTTCCGCAGGATCAGGCTTACGGGCCCTGGCCCGCCTCCGGGGAGATCGATATGCTGGAGGCGAAGGGACGCCTGCCCCGGCAGATTGCGGGAACGCTGCATTATGGACCGGATCTTGCGCAGAAAGTCGTCGAAGAGTTCACCTATGAGCTGGAGAACGGAACGATTAACGAGTTCCGGGAGTATGCGCTGGAATGGGAAGCCGGTTCCATGCGCTGGCTGGTCGACGGGCATTGCTTCGCGGAGCGGGGTCTGGAGCCGGGGGTGATGCCCTTTGATCAGCCTTTTTATCTGCTGCTTAATCTTGCCGTGGGCGGCTGGTATGACAATGTGGCGGTGGACGAAGCTGCGCTGCCGGCGGTGATGACGGTGTCAAGCATCCGGCTGTATCAGCATTGAGGCAGCTTAAATTCCGGTGAAAATATCCTCCAGGCGGTCCCAGTTGGCGGCGACCCAATTATTTTCGTGGCGGAACCGGATGAGCGGTGTGAATTCATCCTTTTGGGGAACCGCAATCCATTCGGCTTCCCTCCACCACGTTAATTTAATGGAACGGATCAATTTGTTAACGGGTAATGGGATATGCTCGCGGTAGCCGGTCACAAAGGCTTGGACCCGGTCCAGCCGGAGCTGGTTGCCTGACAAGGCGCAGGACAGGATGGGGCGTGATATATCGAACTCCGGGTACACGAAATGCAGTCTGTCGAAGTCAAGGATAGCGGCTACTTCATCGGCGCTGAACAGAATATTATCGACGAACAAATCCCAGTGCCCCCAGCCCCGTTCGCAGTCTGCAAAGATACCGGTGTCCATTCCATCAATAATTCTCCGCTGAATCTCAAGCGCTGCAACCGTTTCGCCATTATGAAGGGTGGTGGCCTGAAGGTATCTTTTGTCCCAGTGCTTCACCATAGCTTCCTGGGTCCGTATATTCCAGTGCAGGGGCAATGGAGTCAGGTCCGTGTTCAGCAGCTTATGCATCCGGCCGACTACGCTCCCCAGTGCATACATTTGGGGCTCACTTGCTGAGCCCGGCTCAATACTGCTTCCGTCACACAGGTTCATCAGCACATACCGTTCCTGCGAAGGCGTTCGTAAGACATATTTCCCCTGATGTGAAAATAACTTCGGAACCGGGATGCCCTGCAGCTGCAGCTGATCCTGATGAGTCAATGAAATTTCAAGTCCGTGGGTGAGGTGTTCCGGATAACGTATCTTGCTGTATTGCTTCACGAATAAACGTCCGTGATCACTTTCAAGCTTCCATTTCAGATTCAGGAAACCCTGATCAATCTGCGTAGCTTCAGTAACGTGCACCCCGAAAATCTCTGAAATGGAGTCTAAGATTTCATCCCGGATGGTTGCGGCTGTGTCGGACATATAATATCTCCTCACCTGGAAATATAAATGATGAATGTATTCAGGGTTAACACTAGTTTAATCTCTGTAATGCTCCTATATGACTTTATTTTCACCGGAGTGAGGGGATTATTCAAGATAAATATTTGCTGAGAAACCGAAGGGCGATGCAGCCATTTACTGCCCGGTTAGTTTAAGTTCATAGACCAGTGAATGCTGAATACAGGTGCTTGAATTTACACTGTAAACCTTAAATGATGTACGTATTGCAACTTGGTTTCGCAGAAACAAGGGTGTGGGGATAGATTGTTGTATGAAATACAAGAATTGTCCCTCCAAGCCGCTTGGAGAAGGGGAAATGTTGCATTATGGTCATGAATTGTTTGCACGCTAGTGTGCACTAGGAGAATGGGTTCTTAACCGTGCGGTGAGGTTGGCATGAGCAGGAAAAAAGCTGGTAATGAACAAGCGAAAAGAGGTGTCCCAAGCCGCAGTACCGGCTGCCGGGACACCTCTTTATTGAAAATATAACATGCTTCACACGATAACTTATCCTTCTATGTCTCGCTGAAACGGTACCGTCCATATAAAAGGACGGTACCGTTTCTACTTGGGAGGCAACTTACACGAGTGAAAGCGTGAAGCGGAACGAATACGGACGGTTAGCAGGCAGGGTGAACTGCTCATGGGTCGGTGCACCCCAGCTGTCGTCACCGCCGACACCCATCTGCTTATAGTTCACGCGCAGCACCGTTTTGTTGGATACAGGAAGCTTGTAGCCATGATCGCTGGCTTCAAGCTCAGCGGCACTCCAAGGAAGAGCGTTGATCTCAATTGGCAATGCACCTTCTACATGCAAGCCGTGTCCATCACTGCCTGCAGTGACAGAAGCATATCTTACATCCGTCTTGTTGCCGCATTCCTGCGGACGGAGATATGGTGTGTATTGCCCGCTGACAGTGCCGCTGTAACGTCCCAGCGGAGCTCCGGACTGCCGGTCCCAGTAGTTCTCATGCGGGCCGCGGCCGTACCAGGAGATAGTGTCTAGGCTGCTGTCCAGCTCGAAGGCCATGCCGAATTCCGGAATCTCCGGCAGCTTGCTGCTGCCCGGCTGAAGCTCCTGAACAATCTCTACCGAGCCGTCCGTGCGGATCTCGTATTGAACACGCAGCAAGGACTTCGGCTGGGTATCCAGCAGATACTCAGTGGTCACGAAACCGAGACTGCCCTCAACCCGGCAGCTGAACCGGGTGAGCTGACGGCTGTAAGAGACTTCCTTCCAGACTGCGCAGCGCTCGGGATGCTTGTTGCCGAGGTCATTGTCAGTTACCGCTCTCCAGAAGTTAGGTCTTGCCGGTGCAAGCAGATGCTCTTTGCCGGAAGACTGGTAAGAAACCAGGGCGCCGGTTGCCGTGTCGAACGATATTCCGAAGCTGCTGCCTGCAAAAGTCACCAGCCCGTCTTGCTCATTGACCTGCAGCGTGCTTCCTGGAGTAACAGGTGCGCTGGCCGGAAGGTATGGTATTAGAACGAACTGTTCCCAGGCGATTTCGTGGTCTGCACCTGCCCAGGCCGTTTCGGACTGCTGGACGAATGAGACTGTGAGTACTGCTTCTTTACCGGTTTCAAGCAGGTCCTGATCGTATGAAATAGCAATTTCAGCGGTTTCACCAGGTGCTGCGGACAGCGGCAGCAGTCCTTCCTGCGCGGTTTCTCCGTCCAGAGCAAGCTTCCATTGCAGCTGATAGTCTGCCAGATCCGTAAACAGGAAGTTATTGCGAACCTGTAGACGTCCGTTCGGCAGATCCAGTGCGGTGATGACAATGCTCTGATAGCATTTTTTGACCTCCAGCAGCTTGGGAGTAACCGTACGGTCAGCAAACAGCAGGCCGTTGCCGCTGAAGTTGCCGTCATGCGGATTTTCCCCGAAATCGCCGCCGTAGGCCAGATAGCTTGTGCCGTCAACGGTAGTCGTGCGGATGGCCTGATCCACCCAGTCCCAGATAAAAGCGCCCTGAATGATGTCATACTTGTCAAACAGCTCGGTGTAGAGATGCAGACCGCCGCAGGAGTTGCCCATGGCATGGCTGTATTCGCAGAGAATATATGGCTTCTTGGGATGGTTCAGCGCACATCTCTCGACATCATCCGGTTTGATGTACATGGTAGATTCGATATCACTTGCGGCTTCTGACGCTCTGTAATGGAAAATCCCTTCGTAATGCACCGGACGGGTCGGATCGGCTTCCCGCAGATAGTCATGCATCGCCAGGAAGTTATCGCCGCCGAAGGACTCGTTACCGAGCGACCAGATGATAACCGACGGATGATTCTTGTCTCTTTGCATCATGGAGTTACAGCGGTCAATGACATTGGCGCGCCATTCCGGCCGGCTGGCAGGGACATTGTGCTCATGCAGCTCCTGCTGCTCGTATTGCCAGGAGCCATGGGTCTCCAGATTCGTCTCGTCGATGACATAGAGCCCGTATTCGTCACACAGCTCATACCATACGGACTGATTCGGATAATGGGAAGTCCGCACAGCGTTGATATTATGCGATTTCATGAGCTTGATGTCGGTGATCATATCTTCTCTGGAGAGTGCACGGCCGGTGTCGCAGGAGAATTCATGACGGTTGGTACCCTTGAGCACAATCCGTTTGCCGTTGATCTTCATGAGACCCTCATGGATCTCGAAGGTACGGAAGCCTACTTTGCAGCTGACTGCTTCCAGCACTTGTCCCTGATCATCTGATACAGCAATAACCAGTGTGTACAGATAAGGCTTCTCGGCGCTCCACTTCTTCGGGTTCGTCACTGCTGCGGAGAGCTGTAGCTGCTGAATTCCATCCTGGCCGAAAGCGACAGAGGCGGAGACAGGTTCAGCCCATAAGGGCTGTTCTTTACCGTCATAGAGCTGCACCTGTACCGAATGGGACTCAATTACCTTGTCAAAATAATTCTCTATCGTCAGATTTACATTCAGCTGCGCATCGGTAAACTTCTCATCCAGATCGGTGCGGACGAAGAAATCAGCAACCCTTACAGTCGGTGCAGTATACAGATAAACATCGCGGAATATTCCGCTCAGCCGCCAGAAATCCTGATCCTCCAGCCAGCTGGCATCGCACCAGCGGTAGACTTCTACAGCCAGCTTGTTGACACCGGGTACCAGATAAGCAGTAATATCGAATTCGGATGGCGTGAAGGTATCCTCACAGTACCCTGCCAGCTCACCGTTCACCCAGACATAGAAAGCGGATTCCACCCCCTGGAAGCTGAGGTACACTGGCTGCCCATTCCAAGTCTCGGGTACGGTGAAGGTGCGGATATAAGAGCCCACCGGATTGTACACGGTCGGTGCAAAAGGCGGCTTCAGCTCAGGCTCCGATAACGCCCATGGATAACGGACATTGGTATATTGCGGGTAATCATATCCCTGGAACTGCCAGTGGGAGGGAACGGTAATATCCGCCCAGTCTCCGGAGTCATAACCGGCGGTATAGAAATCCTTAATCCGTGCTTCCGCAGTTTCGGCGAATGCGAATTTCCAGGTTCCGTTCAAGGATTGATAACGGGATGAGGCTTCTTTAGTTCCTTGCAGGGCTTCAGCCACTGCCGGGAAAGACATCATGGAGGCATGCGCGTCTATCCGGTTCAATTGAAATAGCTCAGGATTATTATTCCACTCCGGATATCCGTTTGCAGGCTGCTGGTATGAGAGCTTCTGGCGCAAGTTAACATCTCCTTATATTGTTATATTCATATTATAGAATGGAGAATGACTGGGGTATATATAATGATATTCATCGAATATAACAAAATATGAAACAAGAATAGACTGGAATTTGAAACTGCGTGCCGTTATGATGAGGAGGTGGAACAGGAATACCGGCGGTTAGAACCCGCTGGGCTTTTAAAGGGGGGACGCCTGTGAGAAGTACAATGATCTTTTGCGAAATGGAAGAAACGCTTCCGCTTCCGCTCTATGCTACGACCATCGGGTACTGGGAGCATCAGGAAGAGACGGAACGTCCGGCGGGGTTTCCGGATTACCAGCTGCACCAGGTGCTTGGAGGCAAGGGAGAGCTGCATATCCGGGATAAATCCTATATTGCCGGTCCCGGGGATATCTTCTTTCTCTATCCGGATGTTCCCCATTCGTATGCACCGCTGAGCCGGGAATGGGAGCTGGCCTGGATTTCCTTTAACGGGCGGGAAGCGGCCCAGATGCTGCTCTATGCCGGAATACGCGAGTCAGGAATGGGGAGCTTAAGAGCGGAGCCCATCCTGAAACCGCTGGAGGAGATGCTTACCCTTTCATACGGCAATGAGCTTCAGGATAATCTGGAACGTTCGAAGTTATTGTACTCGCTGCTTCTGGATCTGAAACGCAGCCTGCTCCCCGCCTCGAATGAGGATAATGAGCTGGAGCGGATGAAGCCGGTGCTGCAATATATAGAGCTCCACCTGCACCGTCCGCTGCTGCTGAAGGAGCTGGCCGAGGTGGCTGAAGTGTCGCCGCAGTATCTGTGCCGGCTGTTTCAGCGCACCGTCCGCGAGCGGCCGGTCGCCTACATTAACAAACAGCGGGTGAACCGGAGCAAGCAGCTTATGTTCAGCAGCAGAGGGCAGAGAGTCTATGAAATCGCCCAGCGGGCAGGGTTCGAGAATGTCAGCTACTTCTGTGCTGTGTTCAAACGGATTACCGGTATGCAGCCCGAAGAGTGGAGGCGCCTGCATGGTCTGGATTAGGGACCGCCTGACTACGGATTCGTATCCGTATCCGTATCACAGACTCTCCCTCAGCCGGGCGTACATCCAGTAGCCATGCACTTTCCTCAAAGCATCGACGATCCGCTTCCGTTTATGAAGAGTAGTAGGCCAAGATCAGGCAAGTTCAAGCTTGAACACAACCGGCAGGGCGCTGGCCACCGCTGTGGTGCGGATCGTTAATGCTTCTGCATCCCGCTCCCAGGCAGGCTGCTCATCGAAACCGAGCACGGACATCTTTTGGATAATACCTTCGAAATAGGGGGATTTCTCCCTGAGCGATGTAATGCGCACAACGCCATCCGCAGGGAACACCAGGACAGTTGCATACAGGCAGCTTCCCTTCACGGTGAAGCGGATGTCCTCAGGGGTGAACACCTTGGCGCTGCCGTCGGTGAACTGTCCCTCTTCAATGCGTGTCGGCCCTTCACCGAACGTGCGCCAGAAGGAGCTATCATAAATGGCCTCACCATTTGTACCCAGCCAGCCGCCGATAGCAGCCAGAATCGCTTTATCTTCATCGGCAAAGCTGCCGTCTGCCCGCGGACCCACATTCAGCAGAAGATTGCCGTTTTTACTGACGATATCCACCAGATCGCGGATGATTTCTCCGGCCGATTTGAAGTCATTATTCTCCGTATAGCACCAGGAGTTTCGTGCTGCTGCAGTATCCGTCTGCCAGAAGAATGGCTTCAGCTCAGCGAATTGCCCCCGCTCTACATCGGGAATAGCTGTGCCGAACATGAAGGCATCATGTTTATAATTAATGGCAGCCGTAGTTCCCCATTCTGCAGCTCTGTTATAATAATAGGCAGCGAATTTTTTCAGATATGGCTTGAATACAGCATTCTCAATCCACCAGTCGAAATAGAAGATCTTGGGCTGATACTGGTCGACCAGCTCGCAGCAGCGGATCAGCCAGTCCTCCAGATATTCTGCGGACGGGGGGGAGCCGTAGAGATCGTGATGATCGGGTTCCGGCATGGACGGCCAGTAGAAATCGCCGCGTTCCAGCGGCTCGTGGATATCGGAGTCGAACTCTTTGCCGTGGGACATGAAGAACCAATGCTCTGCGCGGTGGGAGGAGACGCCCAGCTCCAGATCCTGCTTCCCGAAGGCGGCCTTCAGCTCGCCGAGAATATCCCGCATGGGCCCCATCTCGTACGTGTTATAATGGGAGACAGCGCTTTTATACATCTGGAAGCCGTCATGATGCTCTGCAACGGGAATGACATACTTGGCGCCGGAGGCTTTGAATAAGGCAGCCCACTCGCCGGGGTTGAACTGCTGCGCCGTGAACAGGGGAATGAAATCCTTATAACCGAAATCCTTGTGGTTCCCGTAGACAGCCAGATGATGCTCATATTCCTTCGTACCTTGGATGTACATATTGCGCGAATACCACTCATTACTGAAGGCCGGAACAGAATACAGCCCCCAGTGAATGAAAATGCCGAATTTGGCCTGGCGGTACCACTGCGGCACCTCATACATCCTTAGTGAATCCCAATCATCCTTGTAGGGGCCGTTCTTAATGGTCTCGTCGATAAGGTGCAAATAATCTGTCATGCTCATAGTCAATCTCTCATCCTCCCGCGATTAATATAACGCCTTCATTGTACCCGGCCGCAGGGGGATTTAAGAATGTACGCGATTAACTTTCTGATGTACAAAATTAACCTTTAAGGCGGTCTGAACGATGGATCATCAAGCATTGCTTACCAGCTACTTATCCAATCTGAAGGTCGACCTGCTCATGGCGGACTATAACCAGTGCACCACACAGTGGAGGGATCTGGACTATACTCCGGACTACAGCAAGTTCTATTACATCTGCGGCGGTGAAGGTTGGCTGAAGATCGGGGATAAGGAATATTATCCGCAGCCGGGGGAGCTGATCCTGATGCCTGAGGGTGTGAAGCAATCCTACTCATGCATCAGCGAACGCCCTTTTCTCAAGTACTGGTGTCATTTCAGCGCCAAGGTCGGAGAGATCAACCTGTTCCGTATCCTGGAGATGAGCCATGTATGTATTCCGGAGAATCCTGCTGCTGTGGAGGCGGCGTTCAAAGGGGTTACAGGGAGTGCCCAATCGGACGCTGTGTACGCCCCGCTGCTGGCCAAGAGCAAGCTTCTGGAGCTGATCTCCTATTACATCATGAACCTCAGGCTGGATGAAATCTCTTATAAGAACCTGGGCTCCGCCCGGAAGCTGACAGCCGTTCTGGATTACATCGCTGCGAATATCGAACACAATATTACCATTCATGACCTAGCCGAAATTGCGCTTATGCACCCTAACTACTTCATACGCCTGTTCAAACAGCAGATTGGCGTCCCCCCCATCCAATACATCACCCGGCAAAAGATTGAAAAAGCCAAAGACCTCCTGGCAACCACCTCCGGTTCAGTCAGCGACATTGCCGACCAGCTCGGCTTCGGCGATTTGTTCTATTTCTCGAGGCAATTCAAGAAACATGCCGGGCTTGCGCCCACAGAATTCCGAAAACAGGAAACAGGAGGAGTTAAACTATGAGCAGCGAAGCATATAGCGGGTATCAGATCCGGTTAATGGATGAGCCGTCAGCCAGAGCGATTCTTAACTGGAAATACGAACCGCCGTATTCTCTGTACAATATGATGGATGATTCTGCTGAAACGGAGGATATCGAAGAGCTAATGGACGGATCCTACTTCAACGTACGTACTGCGGAGGGAGAACTGGCCGGATTCTTCTGTTACGGAAGGAATGCCCAGGTGGGAGGAGGGGTAGAGCTGGGATATTATCTGGATGGTGCAGCGCTTGATATCGGACTGGGATTAAGGCCGGACCTGACCGGCGCTGGAAAAGGGCTTGCTTTTCTGCAGGCGGGTATGAAGTTTGCACAGCGGACCTATGACGCGAAGCGGTTCCGGTTGTCGGTTGCGGCCTTTAATCTCCGGGCTATTGCCGTGTATAAGAAGGCGGGTTTCCTGCCCGGGCAACGCTTCATCAACCGGTATGGAGACAACGAAACGGAGTTCCTGCTGATGGAGACGGCGGGCCTGTTCTGACCATCAATAGCCAGAGTGGAGAATACAGGGCGAAGTCTGTTAAAATAGAATTATGCATCATACATATCAAAGGAGAACTGAATGTGAACGATAACTTGAAGCAAGCGTACATGCGGCTAGGATTAACTGAAACCGTAACCAGAGAAGAATTGAACAAACGGTTCGATTTGCTCCTGAAGCGCAGACGGACCCTTACTACGGATGAAGAAATAGCAGACTATGAAGCGGATTTCCAGGCGTACAAGCTTATTCTGGATACTTGGGACGAGCAGGAGATTCAGGAAGCTGAAGACCAGCGGCTCGCCAAATACGGGCGGTTCTCCGGGACTGCAAGCCAATGGGAACGCTTTATGCGGCTCTACAAAACGCATGTTATCCTATCCATCGTCGCAGTGCTTGTGTTGATTTTTGGCGGGAAGGCACTGTACGATAACTATCAGCATAAACAGTATCTTGCTTCGCTGCCGCCGGTGGATGCGACCATTATGTTCGTGGGTAATTTCGGGGCCAAGGACAGCAGCGGGGATACAGCGGCATTGGAGCAAGCGGTCATTGACGCTTATCCGCAGTGGAAGCGGGTAGAGGCGACCATTGTGTATCTGCCCAAGACCGGGGAAGGCGCTGATACGCTGGATATGAACCATATGCAGAAAGCTGTGGTCGAGCTGGCGGCCAACCGGCCGGATATCGTCATTATGGATGATGCAACCATCGAGTGGATCGGCGGACAGGCTGGATTCCAGAATCTCGAACCCATTACGGCAGACGGCAAGCTGGCTGCTGACGATACACGTATGAGATGGGGAACGAATGAAGATACCGGCAAGCGCGAGCTGTATGGTGTGGATATTATGGACTCTCCGTTCATCTCTGCACTGCCCATTGACTATAATGTGAAATCGATCATTATCGGTGTGCTTGGCGAAGACAATAAGGATAAGACGATTGAGTTTGTGAAGCATATTGCGGAGGAACAAGCTACGAAGTAAGCAGGGTGCAAGATCAGCATCTCTGAAAATAACAAAAAACCTCTCTTCGAAGGGTTGTTCACACCCATTTCCGAAGAGAGGTTTTTTGCTGCGCCGTTATCCGGCAGACTGGCTGTTCCTAGTTCTCCAGACGGTATCCGCCGTGGAACACAGGGCCGACATACTGGTTGAAGGCATAACCGTTGCGGATCGCTGCGGACACGAAGTCCTTCGCTTTCACCACGGCTTCCTTCACCGACAAACCGTTAGCCAGGCCGCCGGTAATAGCAGCGGCGAAGGTGCAGCCGGCTCCGTGATTGTGGGCTGGTTCGATCTTGGCCGTCTCCAGCACCAGATATTCGCTGCCGTCGAAGAAGATATCGATCGCCATGTCGCCGCCCAGTGCCTTGCCGCCTTTGACGACAACATTCTTGGTGCCGAGCTGATGGATCAGGCGGGCCGCTTCTTTCATCTCTTCAAGAGTAGTCAGTTTCCCCATTCCGGAGAGGACACCGGCTTCGAACAGGTTCGGTGTCGCTACAGTAGCCAGAGGCAGCAGCAGTTCGCGGATCGCATTGGCGCTCTCCGGATTCAGCACCTCATCTTCGCCTTTGCAGACCATCACCGGGTCAATAACTACATTGGTCTGCAGATTGTTCTTGATCGCCTGCTCGGCAACCTGCACAATCTCAACACTGCCTAGCATACCGGTCTTCATGGCATCTACGGGACCGCCGGCGAAGATGGTTTTGAGCTGCTCGGCGACGATTGCGGCATCGATCGGATATACATTATGATGCCAGCCCCGGTCGGGGTCCATGGTAACGATTGTAGTCAGTGCGCTGAAGCCATAGGTGCCGTATTCCTCAAAGGTTTTGAGGTCAGCCTGAATGCCTGCGCCTCCGCTGGAGTCACTGCCGGCAATGGTTAAGGTTTTGATGATTTTTGACAAAGGTAACGTCCCCTTTTTGTATATGGATGGTATGGAGCCTGGTTTAGGTGCAACTTTTTAACTCTACGACATTATAACAAAAAACACTCTGGCTGTCCGCATGACAGTGCTATTTTCAAAGATAAGAATTGAGGATAACCTAGGTGTGCAGCCGGGATAAGTGGTGCGGGAGCACAGGCTGGCAATAGGTTGGCAGTATAGTGAAGCGGACTGAGAGGACCTTATTTCCCGCAATAATCACATTTTGAGACTGAAGCGGATTCTCAGTCCGTTTCAGAGGCGGAGCCGCCTTCGAGGCTGTGCAGCGCCAGCTTGATGGTCTTGTCATAAACGTAGGGCTCAGCACTGTCCCCGCCCATCCAGTACACCACAAGGAATTTCCCTTCCCTGAAGACATGAGGGTATATCCGCATTCCTCCGTCGTTTGTCGTACGGTTAATCTCCAGCTTCAACGCAGCCAGACCTTCGGCACATTCCTGGCTGTCAGCGTAGGTATAGACGGACAACCGGTCCGGCCGGGCCGGTGTATCGGTCTTATCAATCAGCAGCTCTTCAGGCCAGACACCGGCCAGCTGCTTGTTGAACATGAGCTCAGTGGTATCCGGGACGAGGCTGAGCTGCATGCCCCGCTGTTCCAGAGCCAGGTAGAGAGACTGAGTAGTATATTCTGCACTGCCTGCGGCAGATTCCGGATTCTGCGCTGCAGGAAGGAGGAGCGGACCATGATGGGCTGCGAAAAATCCCTGGATGCTGTCAATCACATCCTGCCCGTCAAAGGCTGAAGAGGTGGTTATCTCAAGCTTGCGGAACAGATATCCCCATTCGCCTTCATCGTAGTAGGCCGTTCCGGCTGTTTCATACCCGCTGGCTTCCGCAGGCAGAGAATACCGCACAGTGCGTGCATCGGCTCCTCCGGTTCCCGCCATATACTGTTCGGTGAACGCAGGAGGAATAATGGTCAATCCGTATTCATCCGCCCATTCTGCCTTGCCGGGGAAATAGGTCCCGATGCTGCCGACTGCACAGCCCTGACAGCCCCAGGCATTATCGGAATATTGCAATGTTTGCCCCGGATTATCCGGGTCCTCAAAAGTCGCCCCTAAGGAGCCGTTGGCTCCAGTAATAGCCGAAGCTTTCCAGCCGGCAGGGGCCAGCAGGATATAAGCACTGCCGGTATCGCCCTGGAAGACGAGGGCCGCCTGCAGCTTATCTTCCATGCCGGCCGGCAGCGGGAAGGTCATCTTGGGCAACGGGGGCGGAGTGACATGTGCAGGACTGTTTCCGTCGTCCAGAACGGGAACGGAAAGGACGGCAGCCAGCGGGATCGATACTTCAGCACTTTTGTCTTCAACAGAAGGGAAAGGGACTTCAGCATTATAAATGCTGCGGATGCCGACGGCATAATCATTGCTTGGAACGCTTTGGTTATTGCTGGTGGGGGCGGGGGAGAAATCCGCAGCTCCGGTTTCCAGAGGCTGGGGAGCTTCCGATACCAGGGGAGTTAGACGTCCAGCAAGCTTGCCGGGTTCCAGGCCGCTGTAACCGAACCATAGCAGCATGGCCATGACCGGCAGCAGTACCGCTGCGTAAGCAAGAACCTTATAGCGCTTGGGCTTGGGCTGATACCCTCCCAGACGCTGCTCTACCTTCTTCTGCATTTGCGGAGTGAAATTCATGCCCTCAAAAGGCTTCTCCTTCAACTGTTGTTCCCATTCCTCCGGTAATTTGCTCATGAATTGTTCAGCTCCTTTTCCTTTTCCCAATATTCATTGGCTTGCTGCCTTGCGCGGCAGCTGCAGAACTACCTTCCACACCTCACTGCTTAAGGATTGCTGCAAAAAGGTCTCTTCAGCGGAGGGGCTTGAGCCGGGTCTGCCAGCGTGATCTTGTAAGGTTACCCGCCGGATGAAGCTGCAGCTGCGGTAGGACAGCCAGCGGTTGCGGGTAATCTGAAGCAGCCAGGTTCTGACGGAAGCTTCGCCACGAAAAGTACCCCTGTATTTATAAGCCCGGATGAAGGTCTCCTGGGAGATATCATCAGCAGCACTTCTGCAGCGGGCCAGGTAGTAGGCATAGTTCCATACATCCTCGCCATAGTCTTCCATAAGTGTCTTTAACGCGGCGGCGTTCATAGTATTGGAATCCTTCGTTGCACCGTACATACGGTCCCTCCCTTTTCTCTCTACTGTATTGACCTCTGTATCCTCCGGAAAGTTTCTTTTGTCCTGAATAAAATTATATAGCGGTGATTGTGGCACTAAGTGCAGCAGATTGGCTAGGAACGGGAGTTCCAATTGGAGGGGGCTGCATATTTATATAGGAGGATACCAATTAGGAGGCTGCCATGATAGAAATTAGCTTATGCATGATTGTCCGCAATGAAGAGAAGAGCCTGCCCCGCTGCCTTACTTCTGCTCGCGCGATTGCGGATGAGATCATCATTGTGGATACAGGCTCGGCGGACAGAACGAAGGAGATTGCGGAAACCTTCGGAGCGGTGATATATGATTTTACCTGGATCGAAGATTTCTCTGCTGCCCGCAATTTCGCCTTCAGCAAGGCGACCAAGGAATACATCTTCTGGCTGGATGCAGATGACTATCTGATGGAAAGTGATCAAGTGCTGTTCAGAGAGCTGAAGCAGTCGCTCCCGGAGAATGTGGACAGTGTGAACATGCAGTATAATCTCGCTTTTGACGCGGAGGGGAAGGTGGTCACGTCCTTGCGGCGCAACCGGCTGGTCCGCCGGTCCTGCGGGTTCAAATGGATCGGCCCGGTGCATGAATACCTGGAGGTATACGGCCCTTCTTACAGCAGTGATGTCTGCATTACCCATGAGAAAGACAAAGAGTACACGGACCGAAACTTGCGGATCTACCGCAAGCGGGTGGCTGAGGGGGAAGTCTTCTCTCCGCGGGATCAATATTATTATGCCAATGAGCTGCGCGATCATGGAATCCACGGGGAAGCCTGCCAATATTACGAGTTGTTCCTGAACGGCGGTCAAGGCTGGGTTGAAGATAACATTCAGGCCTGCCTGTGGCTTGCCGAATGCCGGGAGCGGCTGGGTGACAAGGAAGCGGCGTTCACTGCGATCACCCGGACGCTGCAGTACGATTCCCCGCGTGCCGAGTTCTGCTGCCGGCTCGGTGCCTGGCATGTGGAGAAAGGCCAGCTTCATCCGGCGATCTACTGGTATGAGCTTGCTGTTATGCTGCCCCCGCAGACAGCTTCACTGGGTGTGAAGAATGAGGCCTTCGCCACCTGGATTCCGAATCTGCAGCTCGCGCTCTGTTATGACCGGCTGGGCCAGCATGAACGGGCTAATCATTTCAATGAGACGGCCCTGCTGCAGCTTCCCAGCCATCCCAGTATGCTGTATAACCGGACCTACTTTCAGAAGCTCCTGGGTGATAAGTATGTTTCGCTGCAGCCGCAGGAGACCGCCGGGGAGAAGAAGAAATAGCAGGGTTGCGTAACAGCGGTACCGAAGCGGCGGATAAATGCAGACCGGCCATATGAATAAAGGCGCTCCTCAAGCCGTAGCTTGGGAGCGCCTTTGTGTGTTTTTATTGGAACAGCAGGGTTTGAATCGCATGGGCCGGAATTGAACCCTCCGCCAGCTGATCCCGGAAGTGCAGGGTGTATGGAAGCCTGCTGTCCGTGCGGTTGAGCACGACCACGGCATAGGTGCCGTCTGTATTACGGAACGCCGTAGTTTCGAATTTGTCAGTATATCTGGAGCTGCCCACACGGACGGCCCCCGGACGGATATACTTGCTGAAATGCCCGATGTAATAGAACGAGCTCTCATAGATTACTTCATCCTTCAGGGTGTCACCGATAATCGGCGCATCGCAGAAGTTACCCACATGGTTCGGGCCGCCCTGCTCATCAAGAACGATATTCCAGTCCGTCCAGCTGGACATCCAGTTGTTCAGGTTGCCGATAATATCATGGCCGTAACGTTCGCCGGTGTTCCAGGAACCGAGGTGAACGCCACCTTCCTGACAGCCTTCGCTGAAGAACAGCTTTTTGTCAGGGAAACGCTCATGTACAGCGCTCAAGGCTTCGAAATGATCACCGGAGTACCAGTGGAAGCAGATGCCCCAGATATACTTTGCTGCCTCCTGATCATTGAAAGTGGTCTTCGCCCGGTCATAGACCCGTTCCTTATTATGATCCCAGATCATGATTTTGACATGGCTGAGGCCGGCTGCTTCCAGGGCAGGACCGAGATAATCGCGTACGAAATCCTTCTCTTCTTCAGCGGTATAAATGCAGGAATCCCAGATCTGCTTGGCTTTGGCTTCATTCTGCACACTGACCGCCCAGATATCGATGCCGGCTTCAGCGTAAGCCTGAATGTATTTCACGAACAGATTAGCCCAGGCTTCCCGGTATTCCGGCTTCAGCTTGCCGCCGTTATTCATCTCGCCGTTCGTCTTCATGAAGGCCGGAGGGCTCCATGGGGAGGAGAACAGCCGGAAGCTCCCGCCCACAGCATCAGCCGCGCGTTTGATTAACGGAAGGATCGACTCCTGATCTCTGGAGATATTGAAAGTAGCCAGCTCCGGGTCAACGCCATCTACATAAGCATAGTTGCCCGTTGAGAAGTCACAGCTCTGGATATGTGATCTGCACAGGGTGTAGCCGATTCCGTGCTCCGGATGGAAGTAGGCATCGATGATTTCCTGCTGCTTCTCCGGACTAAGCTTGGCTAGCGTGACTGCGGAGGCTTCCGTCAGCGCACCGCCGAAGCCTTCGATTTCCTGATATTCCAAATCCTCATAAATATTAATTAACTCCATTTCCTTCTCTTCGGAATCGGGCCGGAAGGACAGAGGCTGTAATTCTTTTAACCGGTCACCGGTTTCTTTGGCTGTCTGGATCACGCGGATTGTAGTGCTGCTCATAGGACTTATGTTACCTCCTGAAATTTTGTAGGAATAGTCTAATTATAGAAGGTATTCCGCTGCACATTGAAGAAACAATATGGTTAAGAACCTCAACGATCTGGTCATGAGGTAAGAGTACGGAAGGGTGATCAAGGATGGGTACAACCTGTGTAGACATTCATCTCAGCTCATTTTCCCGGCATATCCAGCCGTTCTGGCATTTGTTCCGGGAAGGGCTGGATACCTATATCATCAGGCTCCAGGCAGAAGGGGAATGTGAAGCGCTGATTGACGGGGAGATGGTCACGGTGATGCCGGGTGATCTGCTGCTGTTCCGTCCCGGCGAGCTCTACGATCTGCGGATTGGCGAGAAAGAAAGTCCGCTGGGCTTCAGCGCAGACTACTATGTCATGTGTACAGGTGAATGGGTGGATGAGTGGTGGAACAAGCAGGTGAGGGCTAAGAAGTCCAGGATTGCCGAAGACAGCAAGCTGCATAGCATCTGGCAGCAATTAATTCTGGAAAAGCGGCGGATCGACGGAGGCAGCCCGGAAATTCTTGAGGCGCTGTTTAAGGCCCTGTGCCTGCTGCTGGACCGGGCTATCGCCGAAGCGCCGGCCTCATCCTCCTCTTCACTCCTGCAGGGACTGAAGATCAAGAATTATGTGGAAGAGCATGCGACATCCTCCATCCGGCTGGAGGATGTGGCCCGCCATGCGGGAATCAGCGTCACCCGGGCGGTTCATCTGTTCAAGGAACAATTCGGGTATTCGGTGATGCAATATGCGGTGCAGGTCCGTCTGGCGATGGCGCTGCGGCTGATGGACAACAGCAACTATACACTGGAGCGTATTGCTGAGGAGACCGGCTTCGGCAGCTATACCTACTTCCACCGGGTATTCCGGGAGCGGTACGGCGTTGCACCGGGAGTGTACCGGAAGCGTTCATAGCCTGTGAAGATGAAAAGGGGGTGTCCCAATCCGCCATTACGTGGCTATGGCGGACTGGGACACCCCTATGTATGGAGCCCGCAGGGGCTGCCCTGAAATTTCAGTTGTTTGCTTAACCTATATTCCGCTTGTCCGGTAATCAGTGTCCCGGTAACGCCGAATTGTCCAGCAGAAGATGGGGTTCGCTTGTACGGATGAAATCCATGACTTTGTCATAGATAATCCGGTGGCCCTCCCGGTTAGGGTGAATCCCGTCCCGGCAGATAAACTTGGTGTAATCCGGTTGCTGCAGGAATGCGCCCCGGACATCAATGATCTTGGTCTTGGTGCTCTCGGCGACCTTGATAATTGCGGAGTTGTACCGCTCCTGCCACCAGTAAATCTTGGTGACGCTGCCGAGGAATTTCAGAATGTTCAGCTCGGTGTCCGGATTATTGCCGCTGACCCATTTGAAATAGTAGTCCGCATTCAGCGGGGGCAGACTCATCAGAATCGGCGTAATCCCCTGATTCTTCAGGTAATCAATCATATCCAGCAGCATCCGCTCGAACGCCGGAAAATCAGTTTTGGGATTATGCTCTGCTTCGGGATTGCTTGCAATTTCTTCCCAGTGATAGTCGCAGTCATTGCCTCCGTATTCAATCAGTACCACATCCGGCTTGTCTTTCAGCACATCGCGTTTCAGATTGCCGAAGCCCTTCATCAGCGTATTGCCGAATCTGGCGGTATTACGCATAGCTCCCTTAAGCTTGCCCTGCAGCAGGGACACGTAGTTATCCTCCAGAATGACATACTTGCTTCTTGCTTCATCATAGACAACACCCTTGGAGATCGAATCTCCGCTGACCATGTATTTAAACTCAAGCCCCGTGGCTTCCTTCTGCTCTTCGTACGAATTCATTGTCCCACCTCCGATAACCCTAGTGTATATAGCTTTAGTGTAAACCATACATAGAGCAGTGACTATGCATATATGTCATGGTTTCATGCGGGGCGATCCCGATATGACAAGCTGCAAGCCGAAGTGGTCCGACTCTGAATACTCGAAGTTGGACCTGGAGCTTCCTTGAATCTTGTTCCGGAAGAACATTTATTGACCGCTTAATTCCTGCGCATTCTGAAGCCGCCGAGTCTTTGCAGGAGAGCTGATCTGGGCGGAGTGTTTACTGAATTTCCAGTCAGGAAGCCAAGCGTGGTCTGCTCCATGATCCTGACACTGTTCTCCCAGGTCCAGGCCCGGGAATCGGCTTCCCCCTTGGAGGCAAGGCGGACGCGGAGAGCCGGGTCCTGAATCAGCCGGACGACATCCTCGGCAATCCGGTTCTCGTACCGGTAGGACAGCAGGCAGTTCTCTTCGTGGCGGGCATATTCCAGATTCCCTCCCGAGTATACGGACACAAGCGCAGCACCACAGCGCATGGCCTCCAGTCCCGGCAAAGATCCGGTGTCGAATATACTGGAGCTGACAAAAATATCAGCCCCGTTATAGTGATAGCAGAGTTCGTCGTCATTCAGGGGAGTGAAAAAGCGGTATTTGCCGCTGGCCTTCATTTTTTGCAGCGAATCCGAACTGTAGAACTCATCCGGAGGACTGATGAAATTGATATTTACCTCCGGGACATTATGCTTCACGATATCTAGCTGCTTCACCAGAAAATCCTGTTCACGGTGCCAGGAGAAGCCGTTCTCCACTTTGCGCAGGATAGCGGTAATGTTCAGCGGCTCCTGAAGGCTGTGGCGGATATGCATATTGCTAAAAGTGGAACTGATTCCTACAGGCACAATGCTTCCGCTAATTCCGTGACCAAGCTCAATTAATTCCTGCTGCCACTGGGACAGAACAATCAGCTTATCGGTGGTATGATAGGAAGGAAAGGATACCTCATTCCGCGGCAGAAACAGCGGTTCGTAACACAGAGAGAGGCGGATATGGATGCCCTTGCCATTCTGGCTTGCAGCCTGTGATACCGAAACCGTTGTATAAAAATTCGAAACGATGATATCGCTGGCCGGGAAATCGGATTCACGGAGCAGCGTATAATCGGTAATCAGCAGAGTGGAATGGACCTCATAAGAAACATCGCCTCCAAGCGGCATGAGGATCACCACCTGATGCCCTCTGGCAGTAAGACCATCCGTGAGCTCCACGAGCATGCGTTGTGCCCCGCCATGGCATAAGGTAAGAATGGGGAAAGTGAATCTCATGTATGATCCCTTCCTTTCTGGCTTAAGAATCGCTTGCAAACATGCGATATGTATACTATTTTATTCATTGAATGGCCAAAAGTACCGGTTATACGGTGTTTTTGCAGCAATTGGGGGTTTGGGAGGAGCTGATCAGGAATGGAGGGCTACAGCTGAAGTATTCATAAAATACTGGCCGGTACAGCAGAGGAATCACCCCTGACATACCGGCCGGGTTGTAGCGCATCTCCTGAACTGGCAGCTTATGATTAGAGGCGCCGATTGCGCAGCAGGGTAACAGTGTCCCTGATATCCATGACTGTTACTTCTTCCAGCGAAACGTCGATCATCGGTTTGTGTGACTCCAGCTTGTTCAGGAACTCTGTGGTGTGGAACAGCCCTTGCCCTGAAGCGCCATGGCGTATCCGGGTTCCGTCCTTATAGAGATCCTTGAGATGGGCCAGAATGATCCGGTCGCCGAACAGGCTGAATGCACTGTCTACGATCTCATCCTGCAGATGAACCTCTTCGCCAATCAGGTTGCAAGGGTCCAGTACCACACCGATGGAGCTGGAAGGAACCTCGTCGAGGATACGGCGCATTTTGGCCGGAGAGGACAGCGTATGGGTGCAGACTCCTTCAAGTGCCAGGAACACCCCCCATTTCTCCGCTTCCTCAGCAAGCTCCTCGACCGTTGCCTTGAGGGTATCCCAGCCGATTTCTTCATACCGGTAAGGATCGGATTCCTGAAAGGTCGTCAATAAGCCGGTCTCGGTAGCGACCATAGGTGCACCGAACTGGCGGGCATAGCGCAAATGTTCCTTGAAACGGTCAATTTCTGCCCGCCGGATGGCAGGATCGGGATGAATGGGGTTGATATAGCAGCCAAGTACGCCAATGCGGATGCCGGCTTTGTCGAACTGCTCACCGATATAGGAGGCCAGGCCGGGGCTGAGCTTGCCGGGAGACAGATCGATATCCTGAATGGCTTTGGCCAGGGCGAGCTGTACGAAGTCAATATTGTAAGTCTGCAGCGTAGCGGTCAATTCTCTAAGCGGCAGGCAGCCCGCTGTATGTGCCAAGGTTCCGTAACGAATAAATAACATCTCCTTTGGAATTCTATGGATTTATATTTATAATATTAAATGCGCTTACAGTGACTTGCAATGATAAAGAAGTTTATGAGAAACAGGAGGAACCGATGAAATGAATGCTATTGAACAACGCAAACAGGAGCTTGAGAATTGCCGTCCAGAGCCTACGCTGGACCCGGAAACGATTGACGAATTCTGGAATGATCTGCTCGCCGAGGATGAGGAGCAGCCGCTGGATGTTACAATAATCCCTGAAGAAACTCCATATCCGGGCATGGAGGTGAGCAAAGTAAGCTATACAGGTTATGGGGAAACGACCATCCATGCCTGGTACATCCGGCCTGCTGCTGACACAAGTGTACATAGAGAGCTGCCGTGTATTGTAACGTTTCCCGGTTACACCGGCGACCGGGGGTATCCGGAACGGTATGCTCACTTTCTAATGCTTGGCTATGCAGTACTTGCCGTGGATGTGCGTGGACAACTGGGAGAGACCGGCAATCTGCTGCCGCAGGAAGAAGGTATAGTCAGAGGCTGGATCACCCAGGGGCTGCTGGAGAAGGAACGGTCCTATTATGTGGCTGTAGCGATAGATACGGTTCGTGCCATAGAGACTGCAGCGCAGCTGCCGGGTGTTGATCCCGAGCGTATTGCCATTACCGGGGGAAGCCAGGGAGGCGGAATATCGCTGTTGGCCGGGGCACTGAGCCGGCGGGTTGCTGCAGTGGCTGCAGACATACCGAATCTCTGCCGCCTCGACTTCGGGGTGCTGAATTCAACCAGCTCGCTCACAGAGATTGCCGATTTCCTGAAGCGCTATCCGGAGCATCTGGAGCGGGTGCTGCAGAATCTGGCATATTTCGACATTGTTAATCTGGCGCACCGGTTCACCGTACCTGTTCTGATGTCCGCAGGCTGGAAGGATACTGTTTGTATGCCGGAGACCATCTATGCGGCCTATAACCGTATCCAGTCACCGAAGCAGATGATGGATTATCCGTTCTCCGGGCATGAGGTCAGCGAATATCAGCGGAGGCAAACGGCTCTCTTTTTCCGGGAGTATCTGGGCTAAAAAGATTAATTACCGGAAGGCTGATTAGCGGCGGGTGTTTGGTGTAAAGGTTATAATGAAGGTGCTAAGCTGTCAGAATGCGAAGCAGCCTAAGGAATGGGAGGGAATGGCAGATGAATAAGGATGGAGACAAGCTTCCCGCGGAACTGGTCGTGGAGAATTTCGAATACAGCCAAATGAATGAGCAGCTGGTGAAGAAGAGCTTCTGGAGCAAAACGAGGAAAGCGGCAGGCAAAATCCCGTTCACCAAAGATGCGGTTGCCATGTATTACTGCGCCATTGATGCCAAAACCCCGTTATGGGCCAAAGGCATAGCCTTCGGCGCGCTGGCTTATTTCATTTCACCCATTGACGCGATTCCTGATGCGCTGATCGGACTCGGTTTCACGGATGATGCAGCGGTCATTGCCGCAGGCATCCGGGCGATTGCCGGTCAGGTGAAGGAGGAGCATAAGCAGAAGGCCGAGAATTTTTTTGAACAATCGTGAGGTACCGGTAACCCCAAAAGTGCAGCGGGTTGCTGCACCGGATTCATTATGCTTCTTCCTCTAAATGTCCATTTCCAGGAGGGCAGCGGTCTGCGGATTGCTGCTTCGCCTGGTATTCTGTGCCCCAATCCCTCATCAGTTTAATAATCGGAATCAGCGTCCGGCCAAATTCGGTCAGCGAGTATTCAACCTTCGGCGGCACCTGATGATACACCTCGCGGTGAACCACGCCATCCTCCTCCAGCTCACGAAGCTGAAGTGTCAGCATACGCTGGGTGATGCCGGGACAGATCCGGCGGAACTCGTTGAAGCGTTTTGTTGAATCCATCAAATGGTATAAAAGCACACCCTTCCACTTGCCGCCAATAACATCGAGGGTAAATTCAACAGGACAAGCTGCACCCTGGCCGTCCGGACAAGCACCGAAACCGCCTTTACGGTTACGCATAACCGAACACGCTCCTTAAGTATCATTTTGTATACTACCTATCAAAAATGTGCGTACTTCACGAATGGTTATCTATCCACTACTATAAGCATGTGAGCAGGATAACGTCAATTCCAGACCTGAAGGATACACAGAAAGGGAGTATGTGAAATGGATCATACAGTAAAAGAAACCGCAACAACCAAGCAGGAAATTCTGGCCGCCTATGCATACAGACACGCTACCAAGGTATTTGACAGCAGCAGAAAGATCAGCGAAGAGGATTTCGGGTTCATCCTGGAAACAGGCCGCCTGTCACCGAGCTCCTTCGGCTTCGAGCCCTGGAAATTCGTTATTGTTCAGAGTATGGACATCCGTGAGAAGCTGCTTCCTTATGCCTGGGGGGCACAGAAGCAGCTGCCGACAGCAAGCCATTTCATGCTGATTCTCGCAAGACTGCCGCGTGATATGGCTGCGGGCTCGGAGTATATTCAGGGTATAATGCAGGATGTGCAGAGCCTGCCGCCGGAGGTTGCCGAGGGTAAGCGGAAGGTCTATGATATGTTCCTGAAATCCGATTTCGGACTGGAAGGGAATGAGCGGGCGATATTTGAATGGGGTGCACGGCAGACCTATCTGGCTCTGGGTAATATGATGACTGCTGCCGCGCAGATTGGCATCGACTCCTGTCCGATTGAAGGCTTCGACAAGGCTAAGATCGAGCAGGTGCTGACAGAGGAAGGGATAATGGACCCGTCACATTTCGGAATTGCCTGCATGGCGGCTTTTGGTTACCGGGTTAATGAGCCGCGCGGCAAAACCCGTCAAACGGCCGGGCAGGTGGTCCAGTGGGTCTAACCGCAGCCGCTTCAGCAATTTAGGCGAAGTGTGAGCCATTTAAAAATAGATGCCATCCTTATTAAGGGCGGCATCTGTTTTTTTGCGAGTTATGAAAATACATAGAAGCTTCGAAAAAAGTTTGAAAACTTGCTGAAAATTCTGCTACTCTTAATAAGTCAGCTTGTTACTTGTAACAGGCTGCCAGTGATCGTCAATTCAAGATTGAAGGGATTCCTGCAATATGAAAATCATCCGCGTTATCGCTGAAGTCTGCTTGCTGTATGTGTTCTTCCTGGCCGGAGATTACTTGCAAAAACTGCTGCATCTGCCGGTTCCGGGCAGTATCGTAGGGCTGTTGCTGCTATTCGTCCTGCTGCTGCTTAAGATTGTTCCGGTGAAGCTGATCGAGAACGGCTCATCCTTTATTCTGGCGTATCTTCCCATGTTCTTCATCCCGGCAACCGCTGGTATTATGAACCATCTGGATATCTTCAGCGGAAGAGGGCTTCTCCTGATTGGCGTTCTGGTGATTAGCAGTGTACTGACCATGGTCGTCACGGCACATTCCAGCCAGTGGATTGCCAGCCGCAGCGCCAAAAGGCTGACAAGACGGACGTATCCTGCGCGCAGCCTGCAAGGGAAGGGGAAGGAAGCATGAGAATTCTGCTGGCCGTTGGTTTTGTACTGATGAATGTTCTGATCTATCTCTTCATGTCCATGTTATACAAACGCTACCGTCTTCCTGTCCTGCTGCCGGCATTGACCGCAACGTTCACTGTAGTCGTGCTGCTCCTGGGCTTCCATATCTCTTATGAGACTTATATGATCGGCGGCGACTGGATTAACCGCCTGCTTGGACCGGCGGTTGTATCCCTGGCCTATCCGCTGTACAAACAGCGGCACGTGCTGTGGAAGAATCTCCCGGCCGTACTTGGCGGAACGGTGACCGGACTGCTCGTAGGAATGTTCAGCGGGCTGCTGATGGCAGCCGGACTCGGCTTCTCCAAGCTGTATGTCCTCTCCATCCTGCCCAAGTCGATTACAACTGCAGTAGCGATCCAGATCTCCAGCAATCTGGGCGGAGATTCCTCGCTTACCTCCGTATTCGTGATGATCGCCGGATTCACGGGGGCCATCGGCGGGCCGTATATCATTAAGCTGTTCAGAATCCGCGGCGAGTCCGGCATCGGCATCGGCTTGGGAACGGCGTCCCACGCCCTTGGCACAGCCAAAGCCCTGGAGTACGGTGAGCAGTCGGTGTCCATGAGCTCTGTGGCCATGACGGTATGCGCCATTGTCGGTTCCATTGCCGGACCGTTCGTAGCCTGGATCATGTATCATTAATGCAGCTTCTTACCCGTTAACACGCAACCGGATGACATTCCACGAAGCTGCCGGAAGCATGGCGCTTATACATCCGCCGTCTGCCGCCGCCGTTCCGCGGTTATGCGGGAGCACATTCGCCGGGTTCGAGCGGGTGTTCGCCGCTTGGAGATCCTCATGCTCAAGGATGGTATGCTGAATTACCTCTACTGCACCGAAGCTGCGCAAATCGACGGTCAGCTCCATGCCTTCGCCCAGATGACGGTTGACAGCAAATACGGTAACCTCGTTCATTTCTTCGTTATACACACTGACCGCTTCCAGATAAGGAACGTCGGTGAAATCCTGTGAATCATATTTCGGACTAGTAATCAACGGGTGCAGCACCGTTCCCCGGCCATAGATTGAAGCATGCATGTAAGGATAATAAGTGGTCTGCAGCCAAAGGGGTCCCCCGTTCTCAGTCATAATAGGGGCAATGACATTGATCAGCTGGGCAATGCAGGCCATCTTCACCCGGTCCGCATGCTTCAGCAGGCTGATCAGGCAGCAGCCGACCACAAGTGCATCCTCCAGATTATAGACATCCTCGAACTCCGGCGGGGCAATCTCCCAATGCTGCTGTGCGCGGCTGGTTCCTTGAGTCTTCCACACATTCCATTCGTCCAGAGACAGATAAATCTTTTTCTTGCTTTTCTTCTTAGCCTTGATATAATCACATACTGCTGCTACGCTGTCGATGAACTGGTCCATATCGAGTGAGCTGGCCAGGAAATTCGCTGTATCGCCATTATTATTATTGTAGTAGGTATGCAGGGAGAGGAAATCTACGTTATCGTAAGTGAGATCCAGCACGGTTGCTTCCCATTCGGCAAAAGTATTCATGGAGCTGCCCGAGCTGCCGCAGGCCACAAGCTCAAGGGAAGGGTCTACCCAGCGCATGGCTTTGGCGGTTTCATTCGCGAGCCTGCCGTATTCGACGGCCGTTTTTGCTCCAATCTGCCACGGGCCGTCCATCTCATTGCCCAGGCACCAGGTGCGGAAATTGTGGGGAGCCTGATACCCGTGGGAGATGCGCAGATCGCTCCAGTAGGAACCGGAAGGGTGGTTGCAATATTCCACGAGATTCCTGGCGGCGTCAATTCCGCGGGTACCCAGATTGACCGCCATCATGACCTCAGAACCGGCCTGCTTGGCCCAATCGGCAAATTCATTGGTACCCATCTGATTCGTCTCTGTAGTCCACCAGGCTAATTCAAGAGAGCGCTTACGGCTCTCCTTGGGTCCTACGCCGTCTTCCCAGTTATAGCCGGAGACAAAGTTACCTCCGGGATAGCGGATGATCGGCACGCGGAGAGCCCGGATGGCCTGCAAGGCATCACCCCGAAAACCGTTAGCGTCTGCGGTAGGGTGTCCCGGCTCATAAATTCCGCCATAAACGGCCCGGCCCAGATGCTCGATGAACGATCCGTACAGCCTCGGGTCTACTTCGGCCAGCTTGAAGTCCTTGTCGACAATCATCTTGGATTGAATGCTCATTGTGTTAAGCTCCTTTTGTTTTGAATTCATATTACAATTAATGAAATTATTAATCTAATATCCTGATTTATGATTACATCATACGGATTACAGCGTATACTAAGCAATAAAAATATTTAGGATTAATAAAAATGCTAATTCAAAGAGTGCGGAGGTTAGAGGATGTATTTAACAACGGATTCCGAATCACTGAAGGTATATGAAGCATTAGCCAGTGAAGTGCGGCTGCGGATCATTGATCTGCTCAGCGTGGGGGAGATGCATATCAAGGAAATCGCAGCCCGGCTGTATCTAAGCAGCGCCATAGTCAGCTCCCATGTGGCCAAGCTCCAAAAGGCAGGCATCGTCAGCTCCCAAATGAAGCGGATTGACGGCGGCACATATAAATACTGCTCGCTCTCCGCTAATTTTCTGCAGATTAAATTGTCAGGAGCCAAAGGCATTGCCCGGAAGGTGGTTGAGGTCTCCGTGCCGGTGGGACATTATACCGATCTTCAGGCTTCACCAACCTGTGGCATTGCCACCACCGAGAAGCTGATCGGATATTATGATGATCCGCGTTATTTCCTGGACCCGGAGCGGGTCGATGCCGGAATTCTCTGGTTCGCCAAAGGCTATGCCGAATATAAGGTGCCGAACTATCTGTTCATGGACCAGAGGGTGCAGGAGATTGAAATTTCGATGGAGGTCGGCTCGGAAGCGCCGCATGTCAATGAGAAGTGGCCTTCAGACATTGCGTTTACGATGAATGGAATTCCGCTTGGCAAATGGACCAGTCCCGGTGATTTCGGTGTGCAGCGGGGAAGGCTGACTCCGGCCTGGTGGAATTCCGATGTGAACCAGTATGGCTTGCTGAAGGTGCTGAGGATTAACGCAGGGGGAACTTACATAGACGGCCAGCAGATTTCTGCAGTCACCATTGATGAAATAGGCTGGCAGAAGGACCAGTGGAGCTTCAGGTTAACTGCAGAAGACACCACCCGAAGGCGGGGCGGTTTAACCTTGTTCGGACGCGGGTTCGGGAATTACGAGCAGGATATTGTTTTCCGCGTGTATTACGAATAGTGAAACTGTATAGATGAAGAGTAGGGGATGTGTGACGGGTTGAGACAATGGCTCTACGGCTGTATTGCCGTACTTGTTCTGACGGGAATTATTGCTTACGGTTTCCTGAGTGCACCCAAGGTAATCCGGCTGGAGCAGGAAATGCAGGTTACCGCCTATAAGCTGCAGGAGGCAGGTTATGCGAAGACAGTGACTGTAACACTGAAAGGTGCGTATGCCGAAAAAACCCATTCTTACACCGGTAAGCTCGCTGTTAACGGGGTTCAGTATAAATACTGTGATTTGAATCCGGAGCGGGGGTTCATGATCTGTGCTCGGGAGGACGCGGGAGGTGAATATAAACTTTTGGGTCAGGTATTTGCAGATTCCGGATTTCAGACATGGAGTCTTGCTCTGCAGAAGGGGGAGAAGTCTCCCGGTTATGAAAGTAACAGCTTCTATTATGCAATTTACGGGGAAGATGATCCTGGTGATGACAGCATCATTCTCAGCTATCCGTCAGCAGACAGGGACACAGCGATTCAGCAGTATGAGTCCCTGCAATCAGTCTGGCAGGATCAGTGGGAGCGCCGGGTGAAATAACCTCCAGCCAAAATGTTTGCAAAATAGGTCAACGGGTAACTATAACTAAGTAATCCAAAACCTGCACAGCTTGCATAAGGAGGAGTTCAGATGCCAGATCATATCGAGAATGAAGCAGACATCCGCAACAAAGAGAATAAAGACGGTGATTCACTCGCGGAACGCAAAAAGATGGAAAATGGTGTAGACATTGAACCGGAAGCCGATGACTGGGTCGCCAAACCGGCTGAATCTGCTCATCCCGACCCCCTTCCGAAGAATTAGAGCGGCAACTGCATTTCGTATGTATGAGACTTTTCCTTAGGGACAGAGTTTTTTCACAGAGGCCGGATGCTTTCCTTGCGAGGGGCATCCGGTTTTTGTTTGTTTTGCGCCCTGCGCGAAAGGGCTTATTGAGCTTGGTTTAGTAAATAATGTATACTATAGGAAAGTACAGCCTCATCACGTCTTGATTCTCCAGATCATCGCAGGTTCACAGGTCTCAGGCAATTCAAATTGCGGGGAGGAAACCTAGTATGCGTAGTCGGAACGAGAACGGCCGGTATCGGCAAAAGCGCGGTGATGCCCTGACAGGCAACCTCGAGAAAAAGTACGGATCGAGCTTCGGTGTGCGAAGCGACATGAAGCTGGAAACGCTGAGAAGCCAGCGTGAGGAAGGTCCGCCCTTAATGCAGATGCAGAGAGAACAGCAGCATAAAGAATGAATTCTGAAGGCTAGTGTGGTCGTTATTCGGCTCTAAATCATTAACTCCTATAAAAATGGCTGCAGTTCCTAACCGGAACCCTGCAGCTTTTTCTTTGTATACGAAATAGGGATAAATCCCTCTGAATCCGCCAAAAGTGGGCAGCAAGCGGGAACGAGGAGCAAAAGTGCCCCTGAATCCGCCAAAAGTGGGCAGCAGGCGGGAACGAGGAGCAAAAGTGCCCCTGAATCCGCCAAAAGTGGGCAGCAGGCGGGAACGAGGTGCAAAAGTGCCCCTGAATCCGCCAAAAGTGGGCAGCAGGCGGGAATGAGGAGCAAAAGTGCCCCTGAATCCGCCAAAAGTGGGCGGCAGGAGGGAATGAGGAGCAAAAGTGCCCCTGATTTTACCGGAGGCTGCCCCAAACAAAGCATTCAGAATAGAGCAATGTGAGATGGCTTAAAATCTACATCAGCTGCTCAGGCTGCATAGCTCGGGCTGATTCACCCGTTAGGGTGATTTTGTTCGTGTGAGGACCGCCAGAAATTACCGTCATAACCTCCCTTTCTCGGAGGCATACTAGCTCCCATTAGTGAAATACTGGGGCTGGAGGCGGGACCGACTACAATGACAATGATACTTTTGCAAGATAGTTATAGCGCACTGGCAGCTGTAAGCCCGTATTTATTCTATTTTACTGTATACTCTTTTCTGGGCTGGGTGCTTGAAGGCAGCTATAACCTCTATAGTGCAGGTGCTTTTCGCAAAGAAGGATTCTTGAAGGGGCCGTTTAAACCCATGTACGGCTGTGCGCCGCTGCTGCTGCTGACGGGACAGAGTATTGGGCTTCCGCTTCCTGTATTCCTGATGCTTACCCTGATTATTCCGTCGGCTGTTGAGTTTGTCAGCGGCTGGCTGCTCAAGGGTATTTTTCGTAAGCAGTGGTGGGATTATTCGGGAATGCCCTATCAGCTGCAGGGACATATCTGCCTGAAATTCTCGTTGTATTGGTGGGGGTTGTCTATTGCCTGTATCTATGGTTTGCAGCCGCTGGTGCATTTCCTGTATCTGCATGTTGAGCAGGTATGGACACCGTTGATTCCGCTGGCCCTGCTGCTATTCTCGGCAGATCTGCTTTGGACTTTCCGTACCCGTCGGCGCGGGCTGAGGGAGCTGGATCCTACGGAGCAGCTGGAGCTTGGTGAGGGATGATTAGACTAGGAGACATTTCCGGATGATTCTCCGGATGATTCTCCGGATGATTCTCCGGGGATGTATGTGTTAATAGGTCAGCCAGAGTAATTTGGTTGGCCTATTTCTGCTGAGGATGAAAAAGAACTCACTCTTATCTGTTCTTAAGTCCCTTTAAGGTTTGATCATATTCATTCATAACCTGAAACAGATAATCCATGAATTCTATACTAATGCCGGAGGGTAATGAGGACTTCGTGTTTGTTTTGATTACAATCTTACGTTTCATTTCAGTCACCTTTTTCCTCGTCAGATTGATTTGATTTTTTAGCTGCAATCATACGATAACCTTAAGACTTAAGAAATATTTTTATCCGTAAATATAAGAAGTGGACTGCGTTATGGAGCTGTTCGGATGACGCTCAGACAAGGAATATCTTACAACCGTGTCAAATATAGAGGTATACGGGTTGCCTAATATACCCCGGAGCGGGAGGGAATATGAAGAGATTCAAGAAATACTATCCGGCTGTGATCATTCTGGAAGCGCTGATTATAGTTTTACTCGCAGGGTTATGGATACGCGAAATCAATAAGCCGGTCCCTCTGGCCAGAGATCAGCTTAACTTGATTACGCATTTTGATCAGCTGGATTTGGACAGAATTAGAGAAATGATACATAGATTTAAGGAAGGCAAGGGAGATAATCTTACCATGCTCCGGTGGGGCGTCGATAGCGGACCGTTTATTCATGATGTATATGATGACGGTAAGGTGCTGCACTGGACGGTGGATAGCAGCCGGGACGGAGCCGGGTACAATGGGGAAATAGAATATGTCTGCCAGGAGATCCAGCTTACGGAGGTCGAAGAATTCTACAGGGTAGAATTGTCTGATTGTGAGAATCAGCCGGAAGACTTCAAGGTTAATCCGGTTTCTTTTCGCAAGGATGAGCTTTAGGCCGGAATGAAGGGTTATAATAAAATGCTAAATCAATCTTAGGAGGAATCTTCATGCCAATGTCTGAATATTACCGGGAGCTGCGCGGCAAGACCGGCAACGGGTTATTAATGAAGCCTTCAGTAGCGGCGGTAGTGCGGGATGAACAAGGCAGAATTCTGCTGATCCGCAAGAAAGATGAAACGCTGTGGGGGCTGCCCGCAGGGGCGGTCGAGCCTGGAGAAACACCATCCAGAGCGCTCCGCAGAGAGGTGTTCGAAGAGACGGGTCTGATGGTTACACCTGAACAGATCCTCGGCGTATTTGGCGGCGGGAAATACAGATATGAATATATAAATGGTGATCAGGTGGAGTACACGGTGATTGTGTTTGAATGCGTCATCGTCAAAGGACATCTGAGAAGTATGGACGGGGAGGCGGAAGAGCTGGAGTTCTTCAAGGAAGATGAACTGCCTGAGTTAGCCATCCCGTATCCCCCGAAGCTGTTTGTGAGCGATGCCTCTGATACACGGAAAGTTATTTTTGAGTAAAGCACTGCCATTTAAGCAAAATGAAGATATTGTTCCCATAGGATTCAGCAGTTTCAATACAAAGGAGTAATTTCATTGCATAATCCGGTAATAAGATCCAAACTGATCTACTGCGGCGCAGTACTGCTCGCTGTTATGCTGGGCCTTGGGACCAGGGTATATGGTGACCAGCTGCCGCGCTTTGTCAGCGGACACTTTGGGGATGCGATCTGGGCAGGGATGATCTACCTTGCCTTCCGCGTGTTGTTGACCCGGTATCCGCTAAGATTGTCGCTTATGCTCAGCCTGTGCTTCAGCTTCGGGGTTGAGTTCAGCCAGCTCTATCAGGCGGAATGGATTATACATGTACGCTCGACAACAGCAGGCGGACTGATTCTGGGCCAGGGTTTCCTCTGGATTGATCTGGTCCGGTATACGGCTGGAATTCTGTTCTGCTATGTAATTGACCAAATCTTACAAAATTGATTCTGGAATATACAGGAGGAAGAATATATATTAAGTGAGGCGATGCAGGTATGTAATAATTTGGAATGAGAATGCCTGTAATCAGCCGAACGCTGCCTGATTTGGAGATGAGTAACTGCAAATGACGAACAGTTTAATCGTGGTATGCCTGCTGACCCTGATCATTCACACAGCAGAGACGTTATCGTATTCGGTGCGTTTTGCCGGAGTGAAGCTGAACAAGATCGCCATCGCCTTATCCCTGACCGGTATTATCGTGCTGGTCTCCAGAACGGCTAATATGGTACAGGCTCCCTTAACGGCCAAATTCGTAGACTATGGCAAAATAGACGATAGCTTTCCGCTGCTCAATTATCTGCGGATTATTATGCTGGCTTCTTCACTGGGCACCTTGATAGCCATTGCCTTGTTTCCTACCTTCGTAGGGCTGTTCGGAAGAATCATCTCCAAGCTTGAGATTGAAGGCTCTATTCCGAAGCTCCTGACCAGTGTAACCGTCGGCCAGCTCAAGAATACGCGGAAATATATCCGCAGGCCGAAGGTGAGGCTGCGCAGCTTCCGCTATCTGGGTATTCCGAAACGATTCATCGTAATGAATATATTCGTAACGGCGTTCTACACCGTTGGGGTGTTATCCTCCATGTATGCAGCCAAGCTAATGCCTGATTTAAGCACAACTGCCTCCCAGGCTTCGGGTCTGATTAACGGGTTAGCGACGATCCTGCTGACGGTGTTCATCGACCCGCAGCTCGGGATCATTACCCATAAGGCGACGGAGAATGTGGAATACCGTGATCAGCTGGGCAAAATCTATGTTCTGCTGATGGGCTCACGCTTTCTGGGATCACTGCTCGGTCAAGCACTGCTTGTTCCGGGAGCCCACATCATTTGCTGGCTGGTGAAGCTGATCTGATTCTGAGGGACAAATTACTTAGGCAGCTTCAATTCTGCGGAATGGATGGCTGTGCTGATCTGCTGTTCCCAGCTGTACATACGTCCGGCCATTGTACGTATCTCACCCATTTTGCTGTAAGAGAGCTTCATCGCAGCCGCGGCCTTGGTGGCATCTCCCGCCTTGACGGCGGCTTTGTAGCTTTTGTCGGCTTCGCTTCTCTCGGCTTGCATTGCCGAGAACAATTTGTTCTGGGCGGTGATCTGTTTCTTGAGGTTTGCAACGGGTGCAAGGGCATCCTTAGCCGGCTTATTTCTTGCAACAGTAAGCGCCTTGGCTTCTGCTAGTGCAGAGGTTGTGACCTTCACCTCAGCCCGTGCTGCAACTGCGGCCGCCTTAAGCTTATTGCGCTTGATCTCAAGGAGCGTGGCATTCTTCAGGTTATTGGCCTTGCGCGCAGCTGCCGCCTGTTTGCCCAGTGAAGTGTATTGCTCCAGCACGGGTGCATGCTTCTTCTGCATGGCTTCGGCTGCAGCACGCAGCTTGGCAAGCTGGGCGGCATCTGTGGATTTCAGCTTGGCATTAACCGCCGTGAGCGCCGTATTATTCTGCTTGCGCAGCTCCTGGTTCCGCTGAATTTCCGACTTTAACACTACCTGCAGTTCCGTATAATCCGTATAAAGATTGTGAATCTCATCCAGCGCTGAATCCCAGTCTGAGGCAGCAGAAACCTGGGGGGCAACACCAGGCCAAAGTGTCAGCAGGATCAGCATAACCGTGATTCTCTTTACAAACTCTCTGGTAAAACTTGTGAATTTAAACATATCATTCCGCTCCTGTCATCATTAATTTGATAATACAACACCATAGGACACAAAGAAGCACCCCCAAGAAAGGCATGAACTGCCGATCCTGCGAGGTGCTTCTCCCGCTTAGCGTGTGTTATTGTTCATTTAGTATAACCCTGAAGGAATGGATAGTCAAGGAAAATAAAGAACGTTAGTTCTTATTCGTGGAATGCTTCTTTTTATATGACTTGGCCAGGAAATCTAGTAGAATATATCTATAGTTTACAATAATATATAAAGTTCGACATCTAGGTACTCATAGGAATAGGGGATGCAGGATGCAACTTAGACATGTGAAAATAAAAGGTACAGGCAAATATCTGCCGGAACGCGAGATTAGTGATGCGGAGCTTGATGTTGTACTTGGCACGCCTCCGGGCTGGGTTAATAAAATAACCGGAGTTGGCATCCGCCATTATGCCGGTGAAGGTGAAACTGCTTCTATGATGGGTGCAAAAGCTGCGGAAGCGGCATTGGCCGATGCAGGCTTAAGCTTTGAGGATATCGATTGTCTGGTCTGTACCAGCGGGACCAAGGAGCAGCCGCTTCCGAGTACGGCAGTATTCATTCAGCAGGCGATGGGACAGGCAGATTCCGGCGTTCCGGCTTTTGATATCGATGCGACCTGCCTCAGTTTTCTGGTAGGTCTTGATGTTATGTCATATATGGTTGAAGCGGGAAGATACAAGAATGTACTGCTGGTTGCTACAGAAATCGCATCGGCAGGGCTCAATTGGGAGGATAAGGAGAGCTCGGCACTGTTTGGTGACGGGGCGGCGGCAGTTGTTATTGGTCCGGCGGAGGCCGGTGATGTCTCGGGAATTCTTCATGCTTCACTCAAAACCTACAGCAGCGGCGCGCGTTATTCGGAAATCGCCGGGGGCGGCACAAGGCTGCATGCCCAGAAATTCACTGCCGAGAATGCAGTGCCGTATTTATTCCATATGGACGGGCAGGCCATCTTCCGCAAGGCTTCGAAGCTGCTTCCGGACTTCATCAGTGAAATGCTGACAGCTACGGGTAATCAGATGAATGACTTCCGTCTGGTCATTCCTCATCAGGGCAGTGCCATGGCTATGCGGCTGCTGCGCAAGAAGCTGGGAATTGCCGAGGAACGGTTCCTCGACAATACAGCAGGGCATGGCAATACCATTGCGGCTTCTATACCTATGGGACTGCATGAAGCGATTAAGCAGGGCCGGATTACCCGCGGAGACCGGATTATGCTGATTGGTACAGCGGCAGGGTTGTCTTTGGGAGGCATGATTATTGACTATTGATCAGAATATTCTGATTACCGGCGGACGCGCCCCGGTAGCCCTGGAGCTGGCAAGGCTGTTAAAGGCAGCAGGCCACCGGGTCTTCGTTGCGGAAAGCGCTGAATATCATCTGTGCCGGGTGTCCTCCGCTGTCGAGGCCAGCTTCCTTGTGCCTTCTCCGAGGCATCAGCCACAGGCTTATATCCAGCGGCTCGCCGGATTAACGGAGGAATTAAATATTAGCTGTCTAATTCCCACCTGCGAAGAGATATTCTATATCGCTGCTGGACTTGAGCATATAACCGGCTGCCGTGTGCTTGCTCCCTGCCGTGTGCTTGCTCCCTGCCGTGAGATCCTGGCGCAGCTGCATCACAAGGGGGAGTTCATTGCCTGGGTCCGCTCTCTTGGATTTGCCGTCCCGGAGACTACCCTAATCAGCAGCGCTGCCGAGTGGCACCGGACCCAAGAGATTGCTGCGGCGGACGGTAAACAGCAGGTCTATAAACCGGCCTTTTCCCGGTTTGCCTCTAAAGTGATCCTGCCTGATAGCGGAGATGCCGCAGGGTGCCGGAGCCAGAAGCAGCGACAAATCTCTCCTCCGACTGGTATTTCCGCTGCTGCACCCTGGGTAGCTCAGCAGTATATCAAGGGCAAGGCAGTCTGCACTTACAGCATCGTGCATGAAGGCTCGGTAGTCGCGCATGCAGCGTATGACAGCAGGTACCGGACGGGCCGGAGCGGTGCGAGTGTATATTTCGAGCACCTTGAACATCCTGCGGCACAGGAGTGGGTGCAGCGGTTTGCCGGAGCTATCAGCTTCAGCGGCCAGATCGGGTTTGATTTCATAGAGGCGGAGGATGGAATTCTGTATCCGATTGAATGCAATCCGCGTGCGACCAGCGGGATTCATCTGTTCACTCCGGAGGATGGGCTAACGGAGGCTCTGCTGAACCCCGGTATGCTTGTGCAGACTGGCGAAGTATTGATTCCGCGCTCAGACCGAAGAGCTATGCTGACTCTGCCCATGCTCGGCTGCGGACTGAAGCCGGGGCGCGGAGGCTGGAGCAATTGGCGGCGGGCATTGCGCGGGGCAGAGGATGTAATCTGCCGGAAGGGTGATCAGCGTCCTTTCCGCGAGCAGTTCCGTGTGGTCTATGCCGCGCAGAAGACGGCTTGGCGGCACCGGATTTCAATTACAGAGGCGCTGACAGAAGACATAGAATGGAATGGTGAAGGATGACAAAAGCACTGGTGACAGGGGCGACCGGCTTTCTCGGGCAGCATACAGTAAGCAGACTGGTTAAGCTGGGCTGGGAGGTCTACGGGCAGGGACGGAATCCGGAGCTTGGGAGGCGGCTTGAGAAGAAAGGAGCGGTATTCCTCCCCGGGGACCTGCGCGATGCTGACACAGCAGACCGCGCCTGTCAGGGGATGGATTTCGTATTCCACTGTGCTGCGTTGTCTTCGCCTTGGGGGAAATACCGGGAGTTCTATACATGCAACGTGGAAGCGACTAGCCATATTGCCGAGGGATGCAAGCGGCAGGGTGTAGGGCGGCTGATTCATATCTCTACACCAAGCGTGTATTCCAGCCAGCTTCACCGCGTTGGAATCCGGGAGAGTGACCCGCTGCCCGGGAAGCCGGCCAATGCTTATGCCGCGACGAAGCTTATGGCTGAGCAGGTAGTGGAGCAGGTAGCGAAAAGCGGGCTTACGGCATTTATGCTCCGGCCAAGAGCCATCTTCGGCCCGATGGACAATGCCCTCTTCCCGCGGCTGCTGGCAGCGAATAAGACCAAGGGAGTTCCGCTGATGAATGACGGAACAGCAAGGATCGATCTCACCTGTGTGGAGAACGTAATTGATGCCATGCTGCTCTGCTGCGAAGCCCCGCTCTCTGCGTCCGGGCGGGCCTATAACATAACCAATGGTGAGCCGGTCATGTTCAGGGATCTGGTGACCAGATTGTTCTCCCTGCTTGATATTCCTCTGCACACCAGGCGGCTGCCGTATGCCGCCGCTTATGCCGCTGCGGGGATGATGGAAGGCATACACAGGCTGCTGCCGTTCCTGGGAGAACCGCTGCTCACCCGCTATTCGGCAGCCGCGCTGGGAATCTCCCAGACGCTGGATATTTCGGAGGCCAAGGAGCAGCTTGGCTATCACCCGCGCGTGACATTAGATGAAGGTCTTCGTGCCTTCGCGGAATGGTGGAGGGAACAGCAATGATTACTGAGATACCAGTTAAATTATCCATATTGTCTGCAGGATATTGCCTGCATCCCGAGCTGCTGACGCTGCGGGGGGGTTCCCTTAAGCCCGCTCTTTTCCCGGCAGGCTATACCTTGATCCGGCATCCGCAGCATGGGCCCATCCTGTTCGATACGGGGTATAGTGCCCGGTTCTTTCAGGAAACGGCGCGTCTGCCGGCCTCACTCTACCGCCGGATTACGCCAGTAGTGTATACAGATGAAGAGAGCGCTGCGCGGCGGCTCCAGGAAGGCGGGATTGCTCCGGAGGATGTGCGTTATGTTGTGCTGTCGCATTTCCATGCGGATCATATCGGCGGGGTGCAGGATTTCCCGCAGGCGAAGTTTATCTATTTGCGTAAATCATACGATGCCGTAAGCAGACTGGGTCCGGTCCGGGCAACAAAGGCAGGATTTCTGCCGGGACTGCTGCCAGAGGACTTCAACGTCCGTTCGTTGCCCGTAGATGAGTATTCGGCTACGCGCCAGCTGCCGGCCGGACTTCCGTTCACGGAGGCGTATGATCTGCTTGGAGACGGAAGTCTGCTGGCGGTGGAGATGTCAGGCCATGCCGCCGGTATGATTGGCATGTTCGTCTCCACCGGGGAACATGATTATCTGCTCTGCGCGGATACGGTCTGGTCCAGCCGGGCGTTCCGCGAGAACCGCAAGCCGCATCCGGCAGCCGGCCTGATTATGTCCAGCCGCGCGGAGTACAAACAGAATTTCCACCGGCTGCGCCAGATCCATGAGCGGTTTCCGGACATCCGGATCGTACCGAGCCATTGCCGCGAGGCGCTTGCGCTCTGGGGAACGGGAAGTGTGAAATGAAGCGGATGAGGCTAGTCATAACACATTATATTCTCACCAAATGGGGCCGGCGCTGGAAGAACCGCGCAGTGCTGGAGCAGTGGCAGGAGCTGCGCATCCGGCGCCATGTGGACAAGGTAAGGGAGAACTCCCGGTTCTACAGGGAGCTGTGGGGAGGCATTCCGGCGGCTGTATGGCGGAAGTTTCCTGTGATAGAGAAGTCACTGATGATGGAAAATTTCGATGATCTGAATACGGTGGGCATTACGAAGGAACAGGCTTTTGCCGAAGCCTATGATGCGGAGAACAGCAGGGATTTCAAGCCTACCCTTCAAGGCGTCACGGTTGGTTTGTCCTCGGGAACCTCGGGCAGCCGGGGAATCTTTCTGGTCGGAGAAGAGGAACAGGCAGCCTGGACAGGCACCGTGTTGGCCAAGCTTTTGCCTGGAGGACTGTGGAGACGTGCGCGGATTGCCTTTTTCCTGCGGGCGAACAGCAATCTGTACGAATCTGTGAAGCAGGGCCGTCTGCAGTTCCAGTACTTCGACCTGCTGGAGCCGCTTCCGCAGCTCCTGGCCCGGATGGAGCAGTATCAGCCGGATATCTGGATCGCGCCGCCTTCCATGCTGAGACTGCTGGCTGAAGCGCAGCATTCAGGCGTTCTGAATCTGCAGCCGCGTAGAATTATCGCTGTAGCTGAAGTGCTGGACCCGCTGGACCAGCAGCATATTGAACGTACTTTCGGGCAGAGGGTGCATCAGGCATATCAATGCACTGAGGGCTTTCTTGGCTCCACCTGCAGTCATGGGACACTGCATCTCAATGAGGACATCGTACATATTGAAAAAGAAATCCTTGATAAGGAATCCCGTCGGTTCGTACCGGTTGTGACCGATTTCTCCAGATCCGTGCAGCCGATTATCCGCTACCGGCTGAATGATATTCTGACCGAAGCGGCTGAGCCTTGTCCCTGCGGTTCGCTGTTTACAGCGATCGAGCGGATTGAAGGCCGCTGTGACGATATCCTGTATCTGCCGCATGCTTCAGACGGCCAAATGGTCACGGTATTTCCGGATTTCATCACCCGGGCAGTGCTGGCAGCCTCTGCAGAAATTGAGCATTACCGGGTTATCCAGCATAGCCTGCTTGAGCTGGAGATCTCGTACCGCACACGGCCGGGCAGCGCGGAAGATATGGAGCCGCTGATTGCCGGCGAGCTGTCGCGTCTGTTCACGCGGCTGTCCTGCATTCCTCCGCAGCTGGAATTCACAGCGTACAGCTTCACCCCCGGCAGGCAGAAGCTGCGCCGGGTGGAGAGGGGCTGGAAGCTGTGAACAGCAGAGTCATTCAATATGACCGCCATTCGGTGGATCAGCTGGAGTGGCCGGATACAGAATATGGGCGGTATGCCCGCGATTATATTATTCCGCTGCTGGAACGGGAAACGGAATATTATATCTCCAACGTCCATACCATCGTTAAGGTGCTGACTGTGGACGGGATCCCGGTTCCGGTTACAGTCAATGATGGCAATTATGATAATTCATATGTGTGTTCCCCTTATACGCATTACGTCAGTTATGCGCGTGAGGAGCTTGCTCTGCTGAACAACCGGATGCTTGAAGGCGCATTGTCAATCATGCTAAGGGGAATGGGCTGGCTGCTGAGGCAAGGCAGGTTCAACCGGGTGATTCAAGTTAATAACTGGCTGCTGTCCACCAATCTCTATCCTGCGCTCAGCGCCGGGCAGCTGACGGAATTACTGGAGTATCTCCGTCAAGCCTATCCCGGCTATACGATTATCTACCGCTCGCTCAGTATGGAGACTTCAGGAGACCTCATCGGCAGTCTGCGCGGGTACGGCTGCAAGCTGGTGCCAAGCCGGCAGATTTATCTGCTGCAGCAGAACAGCGCCGGCTCCAAAGCCAGATGGCTCGTTAAACGCGACCGGAGTCTGCTGGCCAAACACGGGTACACCGAAGTATCCCCGGCTGAAATTACACCAGAGGATATTCCCCGGATTGTGGAGCTGTACAGGCTGCTGTACATTGACAAGTATTCGGCGTATAACCCGCAGTTTACAGAAGCTTTCATTGCCTTGGCACTGGAGCGGGGGACGCTGCAGGTCTATGGGCTGCGGCAAGGACAGGAAGGAAGGCTGGATGCGGTACTTGGCTTCTATGAGCGGGATGGCGCAATGACAGCGCCGCTCTTCGGCTATGACACGGCTCTGCCCCAGTCTGTGGGACTCTACCGTATGCTGTCTGCCGTTCTGATCGGGCTTGCCGGAAGCCGCAGTCTACTGCTGCATGAGAGCTCCGGTGTAGGCCAGTTCAAGCGCAACCGGGGAGCGGTGGCTGCTATAGAATTTTCTGCTGTATATGACCGGGGTACTACCTGGCTGAACCGCTGCGGCTGGTCATTTCTGGAGCTGCTGCTCCGGCGGATCGGCATGCCGCTGATTCAGAAGCTGAAGCTGTAGTCTGGATCAATGAATCGTCAGGAGGCAAAAAATGAATCTCGCTAACCGTATCACCTTATTCCGGATACTACTGATTCCTTTGTTCATTGCACTCTTTCCTATCTATCCGCAAGCGTTAATCAGCAAATCGGTGATCCTGCTGCATCTTGAAATACATGGTGTTTTTTATGCGGCCTTGGTCTTTATAGTGGCTTCCTTAACGGACAAGCTGGACGGGTATATCGCAAGAAAATATAATCAGATCACAAATCTCGGAAAATTGCTTGATCCTCTGGCAGATAAGCTGCTCATTGCTGCTGCGTTGATCCTGATGGTAAGCCTGCATTTGATCGCCTCTTGGATTGCTTTTGTAATCCTGGCGAGGGAAATAATAATGATGGGCATCCGGATCGCCGCTTCAGCGCAACGGATAGCTCTCTCAGCTGACAGATACGGCAAGTGGAAAATGGTGCTGCAGGTTGCGGCCTTCTCGGCAATCCTGTTGAATAATGCTCCGTTCAGCCTGTTCACTTCTTTTCCGGTCGGCCAGACACTGCTGTATGGAGCTTTGGCCATGACTGTATACTCCGGTTATAACTATATTAAGAACAACTATCTATTACTGCAGCTTGGACATTGAACATCACTTATCTATAAAAGGAGCTGCAATATGAGCATTATTCCAAACTTGCCCCACGGTCATGATCCAATTGCGCTGATCACCGGCACTTCCAGCGGTTTCGGGCTGCTGACTGCACTTACGCTGGCGCGCAGAGGCTATAAGGTAATCGCCACCATGCGGGATCTGAACCGCAAAGACGAGCTTGTAGAGCAGGCTGAACAGGCCGGTGTTCTGGAGCGTATTCATCTGATGACGCTGGATGTGACGGATGAATCTTCAGTTGCTTCAGCGATCCACGCGGTTACTGAGCTGTTCGGAAGAATTGATGTGCTGGTGAACAATGCCGGATTTGCTGTAGGCGGCTATGTGGAAGAAGTAAGCATGGAAGCTTGGCGGCGGCAGATGGAGACGAACTTCTTCGGCCTGATAGCAGTAACCAAGGGGGTACTTCCCATCATGCGCATGCAGCGTGCGGGTCTGATTATCAACGTGAGCAGTGTCAGCGGGCTGACCGGTTTTCCCGGATATGCGCCGTATGCCGCCTCCAAGTTTGCTGTGGAGGGCTTCAGCGAGAGCCTGCGGCAGGAGATGCTTTCTTTTGGCGTCCGCGTTGTATTGGTTGAACCCGGCTCATTCCGCACGCCTATCTGGGGGAAAGGTATTGCCGGCATCCATAGCAGCGAAGGCTCTCCTTACCAGGCCAGGCTGGAGGAGATACTGCGTTACTCCCGGCGGACCGCTGATACAGCACCGGATCCGCAGGAGGTTGCTGAGCTGATCGGGCGGATTACAGAGAAGCGCGCACCCAAACTGCGCTATCCGGTCGGCAAAGGCTCGCGGGTCCTCATGCTGAGTAAAATGCTGCTTCCCTGGAAGGTGCTGGAAGGCATAATTGCAAGGTCACTGCGCGCGATGAAATGAATGACAGCCTGAAATGGCAGGGAGATGCAAACCAAGGAGGAGGATTGCGTTCTGCCGGAATTTCCCTTACAGTTTAGCTATGGCGCTTATGCCGGAATTGTCCGGAAGATCAGAGGTTGAACTTGAACGGAGGAGAATGGTCATGCATGAGCTGAATGGAGCTAATCAATGGCATATCAGCATTGGCGGAGATTACGGGTTGAACTTCGCATCGTATGTAGGCTGTTCAGTCGGGGCATTGCGCGGACCTGGAGGGCAGCATGTGTGGCCTGCTTCCGGCTTTGACCCGGGTCTTCCGGACTCCGATTCGCTGAAGTTGGCTTATGAACAGTGGTGGCTGGAGCTGGTACGTTATAAAACGGATTGCATCCTGGCGGGGAAACATCCGCTTCTGCATCAGCCTCCGGGGTTTGAGACTGTGGCCGATTTGGCACTGCGGCAGACTTGTGCCGGACTTTGGCCTGCTTTTATAGAATGGTGGGAGATGGAGGTGGGGGGCCAGACCGCTATGCGCTTCTGGGAGGCTGCGCCGGACATCTATAATTATATTAACGAGTTTGAGGTGCAGACAGGCAGAAGCATTAGCACCTTCACACTCCGGATTGATCTGGTCTATGGTATTAAGGAACCCGTGAAGCCGGTCCATGGTTATCTTCTGCTGCCGCCCGGTTATAAGTATCTGGTGAACAAGCAATGGTGGATAACGCTTTTAGAGGAGTATTGTTAGCTGTAATTCTTATCTTTGCAGAAGCAGAACTGGGGTGTATGCATTGCCTGGAACAGTAGGATTACATATTTGCTTTGATGAGCGTGGCCGTGAGATTGAGGTTCTGGATGTGACTCCGGTTGCCAGGGACAAATACCGGATTGAAGAAACGCCTATTTTTAACCCGGGGATTGCTCTTGGTGACATCATCCGGGTGAGAGAACAAGAGGGCATTGCCTATTATGTAGAAACGGTGCAGAAATCCGGGTTCGTCAGGTATGCCTGGCTGCTTAGCAAAGAAGCGGCTGCTTCGCAGGAGATCCGCAGTTTCACAGAACGGGTTACGGAGCACGAGGGGAGATGGGAGCAGATTTTCGGCGGTTTGCTTGTAATTCATCTGCCTAAACATTCTGCTGTGGATGCAGAGCTGGAAATGTCACGGATTATCGGACGTTTTGAAGCCTAATTATACTAATTCGAGGTGGCAATATTATGAAGAAATTCTTGAGACAATGGGTGCCCAGTATTGCAATTGGCATTATTCTATCCCTATTTATCCGGACTTACGTGGCTGAAGCGATGAGAGTACCCACCGGCTCCATGATTCCGACCATTGAGATTAACGACCGCCTGGTTGTGGACAAAATGCTCTGGAACTCTTCGCTGAAGCATGGGGACATTGTTGTGTTCTATCCCCCGGTAGCCGGAGATGAGCATAAAAGATATGTGAAACGGCTGATTGGGCTGCCGGGAGATGAGATTGAGATTAAGGACGGTACCCTGTACCGTAATAATGAGGCGGTTGACGAGCCGTATCTCCAGGAAGCGATGACCTACACCTTCGGACCGGTCACCGTTCCCGCAGACCACTATTTCTTCCTTGGCGATAACCGGAATGTCAGCTTTGACGCTCATTTATGGAGTACTCCGTTTGTAGACAAAGACAAACTGATTGGTAAAGTGCTGTTTGATGTGAATAACCTTTTCTGAGAAAGGCTACGGGCGAACCGGGTAATCTACCACGACGACATTCTCCAGAATCCCCTCCAGCCTTGCAACAAACGCACGGTGCGCCGGATGCGGCCCGTATTGACGCAGGGCTTCCTGATCTGTAAAGGTTACGCGAAGCCCCAGCGTATAGCCGTGGATATTCTCCGTTTCCTCTGTCATGTTAACTCCTGCCGTAATCTCCACAATTCCCGGAATTTGATCCTTCAGCCCCAGCAGTACTGCGATCAGGCCTTCTTCACTGCCCGGCTTGAAATGCTCATTGAATTGGAACGCTACCAGATGCTCGTACATCATTGATCCTCCTAAAAGTTTAGTAAGCATAAGCTCCCTGAGATCACTTCGTCAAAACTGACTTCGGAAGCATAAGCATCGTTTTGTAAGCATAACGAGATTATACTATAAATTTTTTCAATAGAAAGGGGAAAACAATGCCTGAATACTCCACCGACAGCAAAATCAAGGCCCCAATGTCCCTTCGGACATTGATAGGCATCCTTCTCCCGGGGCTGCTCGTGGCTCTAACTCCCATAACCAACGTAGAGAGGCATCCGTATATCTACTATTTCCGGGTGTTCTGGTTAAGTGCCAGCCTCTTGGCCTTTCTGTTCATTCTAATCAACGCTTTGCGGAAGGCCGGCAGGCTGAAGTGGGGGACAGATGCACTTACAGTTCGCAACCGGAGTTACTCCGGCAAGGAGATTAAGGCAATATACATAGATGGTCCGTTAGTAGGAATATTGCCCGAAGGCAAAAGGATTGTCCCGGTTAATCTGTGCTTCAGGTTCATAGAAGACCGGGAGCAGGACATGAAAAGACTGATGAACTGGACGGAAGCCAACGGAATCAAGCTGAAATATAAGAGATTTGTGAAGTGGATGTGAATATTTAATGGAAAGGCGGCTAAAGACAGGGATTCATTTGAACTAGATTAAGGGCAGATTGTGACTTTCACCGGATTGTTACTTTGGGATCTATTGACTATGATCAAGTGGAGCATAACGGAATATTCCTATAAACTAAAGGGGTGCTGAAACTTGAAAGTACATGTCACGGATCTCAAACACGGCGATTGTCTTATGACAGACACTTTCAACGGTGTAGGTCTGCATGTTCTCCCCAAGGGGACGCATGTTGAACGGGAGGAGATCAGTATCCTCATCCGGCACAAAATTCATTATGTGGATATTGAGCCGCGCAGTATACTGCATACGGGCAGTGAAGAAGAGCAAAGTCATGGTTTGCATGATGATTTCGATCACGCCATTCTGAATTATGAAACGATTTTTCTGGAAGCATTGAGGGACGGGAAGTTCTCGCACTCCATGGTCGATAATACACTGAAGCCGCTTCTGGAAACACTGTCCGGACAAAAGGATGTAGTCTCCCTGTTGCTCCTGCTGGACCGCGATGACATCGATACATATCACCATTCTTTGCAGGTTGGACTGCTGTCCTATTACATTGCTTCCTGGATGGGCTACTCCAAGGAGGAGCGTTACCAGATCAGCCGTGCAGGTTATTTGCATGATATCGGCAAGAGCCAGGTGCCGTTGTCTATTCTGAACAAACACGGATTGCTGACGGATTCCGAACGGGATGAACTCGCGCGTCATACTTCCTATGGCTATGATCTGATCCGCGGCTCCAATATGGACGAGGTAACAGCGCTTGTGGCACTGCAGCATCATGAATATGAGGATGGTTCAGGATATCCGAAGAGGCTGCGCAAGAATGAGATTCACCCGTTCACTCAAATCGTATCTGTGGCTAACATCTATATGTCTCTGACCACTTCCACTATGAACCGTCCCAAGCAGGGGCTGGTTACCGTGCTGCGCAAGGTGCATGAAATGGGCTTTGGTAAGTTGAACGAGACGGTTGTGCAGGCACTTACCGGACATTTGCTGCCAAGCTTTGTAGGCAAGAATGTCCAGCTCAGCAACGGTGAAATGGGCATGATCGTAATGAATAATCCGCTGGATCTCTTCAAGCCGCTGGTTAAAGTAGATGAGGGCTTCAGAGATTTGTCGCGTGAGCGCAGCCTGTCTGTGGATGAAGTTTTTAACTGATATGCCGGATAAGCGGCTCTCTCTGGAGAGCACACGGTTCTTATGAACGGATATACCGTCCCCCGGGATAGTATATCCGTTTTTTGCGCAACTAGAAGAAGGTATAAGCTTGCCGGTTTGTATTCCGGGAATAGATTGGCTATGATTAATGAGAGATTACTATAGCAATTCTGTGCAGCAGCATAAAGGAGAAATTACAATGAATGCCGACAATCAGTTAGAGAAATTCAAGCAGATTAAATATGAGCTTACCCGGTTTATGATGATATACAAATTCGCCCTCGCTGAAATGGAGACCAAGATTGAGATTCTCAAAGAGGAATTTCAGCTGCTTCACGACTACAGTCCGATCGAGCACACCAAGTCGCGGATTAAATCCCCAGAGAGTATTATGAATAAAATGCTGCGCAAGAACAGCGAGCTGTCACTCCAGCAAATTAGAGCCAGCATTAAGGATATTGCCGGGCTGCGCATCACCTGCTCGTTCATTTCAGATATCTATCATGTCAGTGCCATGCTGCAGAAGCAGGACGATCTCAAGGTGCTGGCGGTCAAGGATTATATCAAGAACCCGAAGCCGAACGGTTACCAGAGTCTGCATCTGCTCATAGAGGTTCCGGTATTTATGTCTGACTGTCAGGAGCATGTCTGTGTAGAGGTACAGATCCGTACGATTGCGATGGACTTCTGGGCCAGTCTGGAGCATAAAATTTTCTATAAATACAGTCAGGCGGTCCCTGAGCATCTGACCCTTGAACTCAAGAATGCGGCAGACAAAGCGAATGCACTCGATCTGCAGATGGAGCGGCTGCACCGTGAGATTCAGGAGATCAAGGATGCCCAGGAGGACGAGGATTCCTTCTCTGGACTGCGGGAGATTATCCTCAATAATCAGCAGTTTAACCTGCCTGCCAACTTCATTAAGCTATTAGGGGAATAGCCGGATGACAAGCGGAAGATGGAGGGTGATAGACTCATGCACAGAAAGGCCTATGTTACGGATCTGGATGGAACCCTGCTGAACTCGGAACAAAAACTCTCTGCTTACACAGTGCGGGTACTAACGGAAGCGATGGAACAGGGGATGATAATCAGCTTCGCTACTGCGAGAGGGTTCATCAGTGCAGACAGCGTAGTAGCGGATATTTCCTGGAAATATCCGCTTATTCTTTATAATGGGGCACTTATCTATGACAGCATGACGCACAAAGTGATTACCGGTTACTGGCTGGATTCCATTATTTCCGGGGAAATCATTGACATTGGACGGGAATTTGAACTTACACCGTTTCATTTCCTGCTGGATGCAGCGGACGGCGAGCGGGTGCTGTATGAAGCGCCTATCCGGACCGGAGATGTGGAATTCTACAAGTCCCGGATGAATGATGTACGTTTCCGTGAGGTGAAGCGGCTTGAATGTCCGGCAGATCACCGGACGTTGGTGATAACTTACATTGGACGTTTGGAGGAGTTGGCCCCGCTGCATCAGAAAGTGCTTGACCGCTTCGGTTCAGAGGTACATATTCATTTCATGAAGGATATATACATAAAAGATCATTATTTCCTGGAATTCAGCCATCCGGATGCGAATAAAAGCCAGGGGCTGAAGCTATGGGCACAGCATATGGGGCTGGATACAGAGGATATCGTTGTCTTCGGTGACCATTTGAATGATCTGGGCCTGTTTGCCGCAGCGGGAACAAGTGTCGCGGTGGAGAATGCCCATGAGGAACTCAAAGCTGTCGCACATCGGATTACCGCATCCAATAATGAGAACGGTGTTGCAGTGTTTCTGGCAGAAACTATGAACAAGGGAGAGATGACGGGTGAGTGAACAGTGTCTTCGTACCATTACAGTGAACCAGGCAGGTTATTCGAGTGCAGGAGAGAAGCTTGCCCTATTTACCGGAGAGGGGTCCCGTTTCCGGGTAATTGATCTTCAGACTGGAAGCATTGTATTCACCGGACAGACAGGGGAGGGAGTGGAGGATAAGCCAAGCGGAAGCCGTGTGCACACCGGTGAGTTCTCCGCAGTAACGGCTACGGGGATGTACCGTATTGAAGGTGAGGATGGACAGGCCTCGGCTGCGTTTGTGATTGCAGACAAGCCTTACCAGGAGCTGCAGCAGGGTTTATTAAAAGCCTTCTATTTTTACCGCTGCGGAGTAGAGCTGAGCGGAGAATATGCCGGTCCTTGGGGACATGAAGCCTGTCATCTGGCAGCAGGGACCGTAATCGGCCGGCCGGAGCTGAAGCTGGATAGCTGTGGAGGCTGGCATGATGCAGGTGATTACGGGAAATATTCAGGGCCCGGAGCCAAGGCGGTTGCCGATCTGCTGCTGGCCTGGGAGCTGTATCCTGCGGCATTTGCCGGTGCACGTACGCTGCCGGAGAGTGACGGCGTGATGCCGGATGTACTGCTGGAATGTAAAGTGGAGCTGGACTGGTTGTTCAAAATGCAGGAGAGCGGCAGCGGTGCTGTGTATCACAAGCTGACCACACAGAACTTTCCGGGGCTTGATGTGATGCCGGAAGCGGATACGGCGGAGCTGTACTTCTCCCCGGTGTCCGCTGCGGCTACAGGTGACTTCGCCGGTGTGATGGCGATGGCGGCACGGATCTATAAGCCATTCGATGAAACGTATGCCGCCCGGTGTCTGGAAGCTGCAGCGGCGGCCTGGAACTGGCTGGAGGCACATCCGGCGGAGCCGGGCTTCACTAATCCGCCGGGCATTACGACCGGGGAATACGGTGATGAGGAAGATCGCGACGAGCGCTTCTGGGCAGCGGCGGAGCTGTTCCGGACTACAGGCGGTGAGCAATACCATAGCGCAGCGAGAGAATTGGTGAAGCATCCATTCCCGAAATACGGCCTCGGCTGGGCGGATATGGGCGGCTATGGCACATTGGCTTACCTGTTGAACGGTGAAGAGCAAGCTGTGGCCTCTCTGTATGCGGAGCTGAAGGAAGGGCTGGTGGCTGAAGCCGCTCGCCTCCTCCGGCAGAGCCGGGAGGATGGTTACAGAATCTCGCTGCGGGAAGAGGATTATATCTGGGGCAGCAACATGCTGGTCCTGAATAATGCCATGCTGCTGCTGGTTGCGGAGCATTTCAGCGGGGAGACTGAATATGCGGCTTGTGCACTGGATCATTTGCATTATCTGCTCGGACGCAATGTCCTGGGCATCAGCTACGTGACCGGCTTCGGTGAACACGCGGTCATGCATCCGCATCACCGCCCATCTGTGGGAGACAACATAGCAGAACCCGTTCCGGGTCTGGTCTCAGGGGGACCTGACCGCGGACTGCATGATGAATATGTGCAGGAGCACTTACAAGGCAAACCGGCAGCCCAATGTTTCGTTGATCATGAAGACAGCTACTCGACGAATGAGGTCACCATTTACTGGAATTCACCGGCGGTGTTCGTGACGGCAAGGTTCAATTCCTGATTAGAAGAGGAGACGGTCCATGCAGACATTTAAGGTTATTAGTCTGGATATGTTCCAGACTCTGGTGAATATTCAGGGGAGGCGGGCAGAAGTCTGGAAGCCGATCCTTAAGCAGAATTTCAGCGAAGACAAGTCCCGGGAGCTGGGCAGCCAGCTGCTTAGCCACTATTTCGCCGCAGCAACCAAAGCCCGGGAGGCGGGCAGCTTCATCAGCAGCAAAGAAATATACAGCAGAGGGTTTCAGCAAGTGTTCCTGCAGCATGGCATGGACTATGACTGTTTGCAGGCTGTAGATAACCTGTTTGCCCAGCACCGGCTGTCCGAAATGTATGCGGACACCGAAGCCTTTTTACAGCGGATTTGCGGGGAATATCAGGTCTGCATTGTCAGTGATACCGATGAGCTTATGCTTCCTGACTTCTACCGGAGTTATCCTATCTCTTTATTCACTTCCGAAAGGTATCAGTCTTATAAGAATGACAGTCATAACCGGATGTTCACTGAGGTTATAGCCCATTATGGTGTGGAGCCGGAGCAGATTCTCCATATCGGAGACTCGGCATCAGATGTGCTGGGAGCAGCCCGGGCAGGAATCAGGTCCTGCTGGATCAACCGGGAGCAACTCACCTGGAAGCATGGGGTGAAGCCGGATTATACAGTGGGTACCCTGGATGAAGTCTATGAATTTATATCAAAAGAGAGTAGTCCGATATCCATTGATTAATAGTGAAGGGGCCGTGAGGGAAATGAACCACAAACTGACAGAGCAGGACCTGGAGTTACTGAAGTATCCGATCGGGAAATTCACAGCTGTGGAGAACCGCACGGAAGAAGCACGGCAAGAATCCATACGGATCATGAAGCAGCTGGCGGCTGAACTTAGGGAGGCTGTAGGGCCGCTAACGGAGGAGCAGCTAGACACGCCTTACCGTCCGGGCGGCTGGACAGTGAGTCAGGTCGTGCATCATCTGGCGGATACCGGCATGTATGCCTATCTGCGGTTCAAGCGGGGTCTGACAGAAGAAGCCCCGCAGGTTCCGAGCTACAGACAGGATCTGTGGGCGGAGCAGAGCGATTATACGGATGAACCGGCGGAGTCCTCTCTTCAGCTGGTGGAGCTGCTTAACCGGAGATTCGCAACTCTGCTTACCTCACTGAAACCGGGTGATTATGATCGAAGCTTCGTAAGTGCCGGACTGGGCACGTTGACGCTGGATGCCGCAATTCAAAGATATATCTGGCATAGCCGCCATCACCTGGCCCAGATTACTTCATTAATCCAGCGTAACAGCTGGTAAATCATATTCTTTCAATCAAGAGCAGACGAAATTGGGACATACCCTTCCGTCTGCTCTTTTTCAGTTGTTCATTATCTCTGCATCATACGGTATTCTAATGAAATCTACTCCCTGCTGACCTGGACGTTTTTTCAGCAATGGAATCAGGTACCTTTTGGACAAAAAATGGAATGTAAAATGGGCGTGTGCTCCATTTCTTAATCGTATATAATTAAACAATACGGGCTCAGGCAGACATGGAGGTTAGGAAATGCCTATATCAAAGGGAGCGGAACATAAACCAAAGAGGAAAATCAGTCTTACTCTGCTCTTAATGGCCCTGGTGACTATGGTGTTTCTGCTCACTACAACGATCCTGCTTGCCGGGTCTTACCAATCTAAGAAGAAATCCCTGATGGCAACCACACTTAATTTGAATTATTCCAATGCGGACAGAATGAGTAAGACATTGGATTCACTCTTTCGATCGATGCGCAGCAGCCTGATTTACGATGCGTACACAATCTCCGGCATGGAGGCTGCGCAGCCTGAAGTTATAGATGAATATCTTGAGTTGATGCGTAACAGCAGCAATTATTTCAATTCAATTATCCGGGTGGATGCTGAGGGGAAGGTGCTCAATAACTCACCAGCCTCGTTGGGAATGGTTGGGAGTCAGCTTATTTCTCCACCAGCCCAGGAAGCGCTTGCCCTGCAGACCCCCTACCTGTCTGCACCGTATAAAGGATCTACGACCGGCAGGATGCTTATATTTATGAGCGAGCCGCTCTATAACAAACACAAGCAGTATCTTGGACTGCTCGGAGGCACGATCTATCTTCATGATGTCAATATCTTGAACATGATATTCGGGAGCAATGTTATCGATCAGACCGGATCGTATTATTATATTGTCAGCTCGGAGGGTCATGTACTGTTTCATCCCGATAAGGAGCGGATAAATCTGGATATCAGCGAGAATGTGGTTGTGCAGCAGCTGATGGAAGGGAAGAGCGGCGAAGTTCAAGCGCTCAATATGAGAGGAGTGCCGATGCTTGCCGGCTATTCGGCGGTTCCAGCCAATGGCTGGGGTGTTGTTGTCGTGTCCCCGGTGAGTGCAATTCAGAAAGAGCTTTTGGTACATCTGCGAAAAACACTTTCGTATACGATTATTCCATTTATATTATTGCTGCTGTGCGTATTTGTGCTGGCGCACCGGCTGGCGAAGCCGTTTGTGGTGCTTGCTGATCTGGTAAACCGTATCGGCAAAGAGAATGTTGAGCTTCCTGATCTGAAGCCTCACTGGAACCGGGAGGTGGATCTGCTGACCAAAGCGGTGGTCATTGCCTGGACGGATATCCAGAAGCAGACCAACCAGTTAACCCAGGAGGCCATGACGGATCTGCTGACAGGTCTTACTAACCGGAGAGCCCTGGATCTTAGCATAAGCCAATGGATTGCCGCCCGGGTGCCTTTTTCCGTGATCGTACTGGATGTGGATAAATTTAAGTTTGTTAACGATACCTACGGGCATCTGGCCGGGGATGAGGTGCTGAGGCAGGTCGCCGATGTTCTAACCGCAAATATCCGCCCGGGTGATGTGTGTGCCCGTTATGGGGGAGAGGAATTTGTGCTGCTGCTCCCGCGGACCAGACCCGAGGATGCCTACAATGTGGCCGAACGAATCCGTCAGACGCTTGAGAAAAGCAAGGTCCCCTTGCCGATGCAAGTGACCTCTTCCCAAGGGATAGCCCATTATCCTACGAATGGCCGCACGCGCGAAGAGCTACTGGGGAAAGCGGATGAAGCTTTATATACTGCAAAGCATACCGGCCGGAACCGCACTGTGATTGCCCGTGAATAGGGAAAAGGAGCATCTCCATCAGGGGATGCTTTTTAGGTTCCTCTCTGCAGCTGAAATTAATCGTCACCTGGGCCTGGGCGGATACATATCCTACCTCAGAACGATAAAAAACGGCCCCGATGAAAGGAAGGATTCGCGTGACCTCTTATATGGACTACACGTCACCTAATACACAGTTTACCTTTGATATGAATGGCAACACGTTGTTTAAAAAGGATGATTGCAATTATATCAACGTGCTCGGTATCAAAAACTTGAACACCCTGGAGAACACCTCGCTGCTGGATATATTTCTCAGCAAATCCAATGTGGTAGAACCGCATTATCATCAAAATGCTGCAGAGCTGGTGTATTGTATATCCGGCTGTGCAGTGGTATCTCTGATCAACCCGTTCACAAATGAGCTGCTGCATTTCCCCATATCACCGGGCCAGGTAGCCAATGTGCCGCAAGGCTGGTGGCATTATGAAGTGGCAACGACGGATTGTACCCATCTGCTGGCTATCTTCAATGCACCGACGCCGGAAGTCGTTCTGGGTTCGGATATTCTGAGCAAGACACCGGCCAATGTCCTGGCGCATACGTACTGTTTAAATGAAGCACTGGTTAAGGAAGCGCTGGCTCCCGTTAAGCCCCAGACCTTCATTGGCCCGCCAGCAGATTGCTGCGATCCCTCGCAAGCCGCTGCCGGGAATATGAAAGGAACCCATATGGCTCATGCCAATATGGCTCCGATGATGGCAATTGCAAATATGGCGCCTTATAGTTATCAGCCGGCTCCGCAAGCTTTTGGATACCAGCCTATGCCGGTCCATGGCTACTATACCCAGCCGTATGCCCAGCCTTACCGCCAGCATCCGTATGTCCAGTTCGATCCGAATGCGGGAAATGCCGTAAATGAAGCGGGAATCGAATAATAGAACAGGGAATGAAATAAGACGGTAGTGAATTCTGAGAAATCAGAATTCACTGCCGTCATGGTATATTGATTGAACTGAAAAATTAACCAGGAGCATCGCCGGGGAATTTTGGGGTTTTGGGACTTAGGACAGGCGGACAAGCACGCGGCCCCGTGTATTCGACTTCAAAATATCTTCGAGTGCAGCAGGCAGCTCCTTCAGGCTAATCTCGCGGTCCACCAGCTCCTCCAGCACGGCAGGCTTCATGTCAAGGCCCATACGTTGCCACAGCTTCGCCCGTTTCTCGGAAGGGCAGGAGACGGAATCGATGCCCAGCAGGCTGACTCCGCGCAGGATGAACGGCAATACCGTTGTGGGAACGGCGGTGCCTGCTGTTAATCCGCTTGCGGCAACTGCGCCGCCGTATGTGATTTTGCTTAGTACAGCCGCTAGAGGGGGGCCTCCGACGGAATCTACAGCAGCCTGCCAGAGCTGCTTATCGAGCGGCTTAACTGCACTGCCGGCCACATCCTCACGGGAGATCACTTCGGCTGCGCCTAAGGTCTGCAGATATCTGGCTTCATCAATTCTGCCGGTACTGGCCGTTACCTGGTACCCTTGCTTAGCCAGAATGGCCACAGCAGCACCTCCGACACCTCCGGTTGCACCGGTGACGAGCACTTTTCCATTATCCGGAGTTAGTCCGTGAGCTTCCAGTGCTTCAATAGACATTGCAGCTGTGAATCCGGCCGTTCCGTAGATCATCGCTTCCCGCAAATTTAAGCTCTCCGGCAAGGGAATAACCCAATCCGCCGGAATACGTGCATATTCACTGAAGCCGCCGAAGTGCGATACGCCGATGCCATAGCTGGTGGCAATAACGGACTGGCCTTCCTGGAAACGGCTGTCTGTAGAAGAGACCACAGTCCCAGACAGATCAATCCCGGGGACAAACGGATAATTTCGCACAATGTTGCCATTCGGGATGCCCGCTAATCCATCTTTATAGTTTACACTGGAGTAGGCTACCTTAATTAGGACTTCACCGGACGGCAGGTCTTCGAGTGACAGCGGCTTGACCTCTACAGAGAAAGTGTCAGTCTTATCTACCACTAAAGCTTGAAAAAGGTTAGTCATATCTTATATTCTCCTTAACCGAACTCTATTTGTACATCTGTTATATAATATTTATTCTGACCGGTCAACTTTTTATTGACTGTGATATAATACACATTACTCTTTATTCGCGGAGGTCTTATGGTACGTTACAAGAAATCTGAAGAGAAGCGCAAGCAGATCCTGCACGCTGCATTTCGGGCATTGTCCGAGCAGGGCTACGATGCTGTAACCCTGCAGATGATCGCTGATCATGCGGAGGTCAGCAAGGGTGTCGTCCATTATTATTTCGAGAGCAAGGAAGCGGTGCTGGTTGAACTTCTGGAATGGCTGACCGGCAGAATATCTGCCAAGGAGCAGTCCGCTGTGGGGGAACAGCATACCGCAACGGGGAAGCTGACGGCATACATCGGGTCTGCGTTTCCCGGTCCGGCGCAGAACCGTGCCTTTTACCGAGTCTATCTGGATTTCCTGGCGCGGGCCAGCCGTATTCCGGTGTACCGGGAGATTAATCAGCGTTTCTATGACAGCTGTGCGGGAATCAGTACGGAGGTGCTGACGCTGGGCCAGCAGGAAGGGATATTCTCCAAAGAGCTGTCGCCAGAGAAGACTGCCCCGGTGATCCGGGCGATTATTGACGGCTGCCTGATCCAGTGGCTGATGGCCGATAAGGACGAGCTGCATGAGGTGTTCAAGGATTCCTGTTACACGGCAATTATGAAGGTGCTCAGTGTGTAGAGGGGAGTATACAGAAAACAGGGGAAGGTTGATAGCATTTGGGGAGAAAATGGCGGAAAATCGTACTTATAGCTGTGGTCTGTCTTGTTCTTGGCGGGGGAGTGTTGTATTGGCTATACGGCACCGGATTCTCTCATGGTCACAGCAGACTGCGGATTAGCGAAGGGACACCCGTACAATATCTGCAGGGTGACGGGGTAGTGATTGTGGATGAAATGGAGCTTAGTTTAGGCAAGCAGAGCCAACCAGACGGCTACATCAGTATCTATAATCATTCGGAGATCTTGTGGAAGAAACCGGTCACGATTCCGGTGGGAGAAGGGCAGCTGATCAAGTTCACACAGGGAGGGAGTGCTGTATTTCCTGCTCCTGAGGTTATTTATTATTGGCTGTGTATTCAGCGTCCCGGCAAGCACGCAGAGGATGATCTTGTAACTTACTATATTGAAGCCAAAGTACTGGGAGAAGATGGAGATGCTGCGGCAGACAAGCTGCTAAAGCTTGCGGAGAACTGGGAAGTTCCGGATTGAGTAGGAATTATTATGTACAATCTGTGAACTGTAGTATATTGGACTTAGATTCGTCTGATGAGGGAGGCATATTCTATGTCAATTGCAACAACGATGATTATCCGGCTGGAGATCCGCAAGGCTGAAGCGTCTTTCGGGGATGTGGCAGCAAGGCTTGCGTCTGCGGGCGGCGATATCGTGGCGATAGACGTCATCCGTGGCGGCAAGGACGTAACAACCCGTGATCTTACAGTAAATGTGCAGGATGCGGCCAATGAAGAGATTATAAGTGTGCTAAGAAATATGCCGGGTATAAAAGTCATTAACGTCTCCGACCGGACCTTCCTGGCCCATCTCGGCGGCAAAATTGAGATTACTCCGAAAATGCCGATCAAGAACCGGGAGGATCTGTCCCTGGTCTACACACCTGGTGTGGCCCGTGTCTGTATGGCGATTGCCGAAGATCCCGCAAAGGCCTATTCGCTGACGATGAAAAGAAATACGGTAGCTGTCGTCACCGACGGCACCGCAGTGCTCGGTCTTGGCGATATCGGACCGGAGGCCGCGATGCCAGTGATGGAAGGGAAGGCCATGCTGTTCAAGCAGCTGGCGGATATTGATGCTTTTCCGCTGTGTCTGGACACGAAGGACCCGGATGAAATCATCCGGATTGTGAAAGCGGTTGTTCCGGGCTTCGGCGGAATTAATCTGGAGGATATCAGCTCTCCGCGCTGCTTCGAGATTGAGCGGCGGCTGTCAGCCGAGCTGGATATTCCGGTCTTCCATGATGATCAGCACGGAACAGCGGTGGTTGCGTTGGCGGGTCTGCTTAATGCGCTCCACGTGGTGGATAAGGTTATAGCCGATTGCAGAATTGTTGTCGTCGGCATCGGTGCGGCAGGCGTGTCGATCTGCCGTCTGCTGCTGGCGGCAGGGGCGAAGCAGATCTATGCTGTGGACCGGGCAGGGATTCTGAACCGGGACGAAACCTACACCAATTCCGAATGGAGCTGGCTGGCCAAGGCAACGAATCCGGAGAATGTGAGCGGAGGTCTTGACGAAGCGATGCGCGGGGCGGATGTATTCATCGGCGTCTCCGGCGGAGGGATTCTTCAAGTGAAGCATCTGCAGACCATGGCGCCGGACAGCATTGTGTTTGCTATGGCTAACCCCATTCCGGAGATTGAACCGGAGCTGGCTGAGCCTTTTGTCCGCGTGCTGGCCACCGGAAGAAGCGATTATCCGAACCAGATTAATAACGTGCTCTGTTTCCCGGGGATTTTCCGCGGAGCGCTGGACTGCCGGGCGAAGACCGTGAACCTGGAGATGAAGCTGGCCGCAGCACAGGCCATCGCTGCAGTTGTCCATCCGGATGAGCGGAATGAGCAGTACATTATTCCGAGTATTTTTAACGAAAAGGTAGTGGAGCAGGTACGTCTTGCTGTTATCCAGGCAGCCATCGCTACCGGCATAGCGCGGCGTATTCCGCCGGACATCAGCTGAGCGGAGAGGGCTAACCCGGACAGCGACTTGAATACTGGCAAGGCAAATGAAGCTGCGGCCACTATGGCTTGCGGCTTTTTGCAATCTGGGTAATTATGCATTATTAATAAAATGTATCACTCCGCTGAGAGACTAAGATAACGGAATAGAATTGCCAAGGGTTTGGCGGAGGAGGCGAGAGGCAGGGAATAGTTGGATTTTCTCCACTTGCTCATGAACGGAGGAGCCCTCGCCAGGCAACAGTTGGATAATCAGCACTTACTAGGCTGCAAATAGATCAAAGTGGAGGAAAGACGTGGAATTAAATAACGTATATCCAACTAATTAGTTAAGATGCATTGAAAGTTCCAAATTAAGATACAATTATCCAACTATTATGCGGTTGTAATTACGATCTGATTTTAGAAAGGAATCAGGTGTTATCAGACTATCCACATCCAATTAAAGCATGGTAGAATATACAATTGAAAACATCTATTCAATTATTCGGGAGGCGCTATGAACCGCAAAATTCATATTATGGGAGCTTCCGGATCGGGGACTACCACACTTGGCAAGGCGCTCGCGGCAAGGCTTCCGCATGTTCATCTGGACAGTGACGATTATTTTTGGGAGCAGAAATATAGTAAGCAAACTCCGGTTGCAGCGCGTCTAAGCAGATTGCGGGCCGATTTGGAGCAACAGGAGCCGTGGATTCTGTCGGGTGCAGTCTGCGGATGGGGAGACGGGCTGCGCGATACGTTTGATCTGGTGATTTTCCTGTGGATACCTGAACAGCTCCGGCTGGAACGCTTACGGGCGAGGGAATATCAGCGCTATGGCGATGCGGGTCTGCCTGGGGGAAGCAAATATGAGGATGTCGAGACCTTCATGGAGTGGGCGGCGCTCTATGATACGGCTGGACCGGAGGTCCGGAGCCGGGCGCTGCATGAGGAATGGATGGCCGGGCTGAATTGTGATGTTATGCGTTTGGAAGGAGATATGTCCGTGGAAGAACGGGTGGCGGCTGTACTGCACCATATGTCCCGGTAATTCCCGGCATGACCGGATCAGGCTTTTTTTCACAATATAAGCTATGGAAAAGAGGGCTAAACATGAAGAAGATCATGCGTGCGCTGCTGCTTCCCGGAGTCATGCTTATGCTGCTTACGTCCTGCAATACGGAAACTACTCATTTCAATTATACTTTTAAAGGCGAGGGTGAAACCTGGTCGGCTGTATATGAGCAGACAGCAAGCCAGAAGCTGATCATCAAAAATGACCGCGTGAAGGATTCCGTATCCAGCAAACGGTATACATTCGATCTTCATTACAAAGGTGAACAGTCAGACCTCGGAGAGATCAAACAGTTCAAATACAGCTATAAAGGGATAAGCGGCGGTGGCAGTCGGACTCAGGAAGGACCCGTTAGGCTCGACATGTTGCACTCAGGAGGGAATGGAACCGGTGCATTTGAGTGGGAGGATTCCGTCATTAAAGTAAATGTGGAATGGGACGGTCACAGTGAGGAATTTGAACTCATAAATGCTAAGTAGGGCAATGTTGTCACTGATTAGGAGAGGCTGCCCAAGATGATTAAAGAGAGGGTTACGGAGGAATGAGCTTAGGGCTGGTTAGGCATTTCAGAGTGCAGCACAAGCCGGAGCGGACCTGGCTGACCGGGGAACAGTTCAATCAATGGATTAAGGAATATGAGACTGCGCCTATTCAGCAGCCTGTACCTATGAGCAGCTTACAAAAATGGGATATTTGTCTGTGCAGTGATCAGGCGAGAGCGTTACATACGGCAAGTTATTTTGATGCTCAAGAGTTCGTATATACAGAGCAGCTAAGAGAAATTGATATAGCAGCCCTGCAGTTAGGTAAATTCAAGCTAAGCGGATTGCGCCTGCCTGTATCCTGCTGGCTTGCGCTTGGACGTTTGTCCTGGACTGCCGGTCATCCCTCTCAACCGGAGAGCAAAGCGGCTGTTCTGCAGCGTGCCCAGATGGTAATAGATTCTCTAGCGGCAGAAGCTGAAGCAGCTGCACCGGAAGGACGTGTGTTGATCGTCAGCCATGGAGCGTTCATGAAGGTGCTTGACCGGGAACTCCGGCGTAGGGGCTATAAGGCAGAACGGATGTTTTTTCCGCGCAATGGGCAATTATATCTGTATGAGAAGAACTAAAGGATTCACAAATATATGAAAGCGGGTCATACATACTATGGTAACGATCGAAGAAATCGGCATTGAATCGCTGGAAGCACTAAACACGCTGTACGAAGAACTGATTGGCGGACCGACAGATCCGGTGAAGCTGGAGACGGCATTCCGGTCCATCCGGGAGGATAGCCGGTATGTATTATTGGGTGCTTTTGTAGACGGGGAATTGCTGGGCTCTATGATGGGGATCGTCTGCCAGGACCTCGTTGGGGATTGCCGCCCGTTCATGGTGATTGAGAATGTAGTGGTCTCTTCGCGAGCTCGCCGGCAGGGCATTGGCAAAAAACTGATGACTGCCCTCGAAGACATCGCCCACGAGCGGGACTGCTACTATATTATCTTCGTGTCGGGAGAGAAGCGGAAGGAAGCGCATGTCTTCTATGAGAAGATGGGCTACAAAGAAGAGCCGGTGGAGGGCTACCGTAAGCATTTGAGCTCGCATTAGGCTAATCAGCCAACCGCCCAAAAGCTCTTAGCTGCAAAAGCTTTTCAATGGTTTTACATGATTTCCACCAGTTCTCGCTGATGGCAAATGCTTCAGGGTACCTGCTGTTGTTGTACCATTCCCAAGGAATAGACCAAACGCCGCTTTCGGGTTTTTGGTCTATTAATGTATCAAGTGCCGCATGGACCTCTTGCTTGTTCGCTTCATAAAATCTGCTTGCCCGCGACTGAACAAACTCAAGAGGGTTCGCCATAAAATTACCGGTTTCGTTACGTATTTTCTCACCAACCAAGCAGGGGATTTGCTTACACAGGAATTCATAGTCAAATTGCTCTGTTAATCCTGCACCTTCAATATCCTCAAGCAAATCACAATAACCACTAACCCCCATATCTCCGTACTCCGTTGTTGATTTCAGTTTTTCAATAAGAATTCCGCTGTAGGATAAAGCCATTGTATACAAGTGTGACTTGCTGTCTCCATAACGAAGAATGAAGCCGGATAGGCTTGCAGTAGTTCCAATACTCTGATAAGTATTTGTCCCAGCATTATAATCCCACCAGACACCATGAGGATAGTCATTATTCGATGGAATTGTAAACATCCAGCCCTCTTCCGTAATATGCTCTGTGTTCTCAAGATACCGGAATATACCCTTGTATATGGGGTGAGATACATCCGTGAAATCTATCTGTCTCAGCATTTTGATCACAATCTGGGCATTATACGGGGTGGAATGAGGGTTCCAGTTATCAGGATCAATGCCATTTCCATAACCGCCGTCGTTATTCTGATAATGCGATAGGGCCGCAAGAACAGGTTCTTTAGTTCCATTTTCAAAATGATACTGAAACAGAGTCAGATCAAGTGCTCTTGCATTACGATAAATCCAGGCCTTAATGTCATTGAAATCATGTATCCATAGTTTTTTCACAACAATCACCTCGTAAATATCTTATAGTCTAACATAGTATTTGTATTGCAAAAATCCGACTTCCCTTCATAAATAACTCCTTCTTCGCCTCCCCCTTCCAAATATTCCGTTTGACCATCCCGATGACAGCGCTTTATAATCCCTTCATGAGTGGCGGACCAGTGGTCATGACTACAGAAGGCGGGGGACAACTGTGAATCAAATATGCAAAGTGCTGATTGTGGACGATGAAATTCTGGTCCGGCAGGGGATTAAATATGTGCTGGACTGGGAACACGAAGGATTTCAGATTGTAGGTGAAGCGGCCAACGGGCAGGAAGCGCTGAATTCGCTGCAGACCCTGCAGCCGCATATCATCATTACCGATATTGTGATGCCGGTAATGGACGGCGAGGAATTAACACGCCTAGTGAAGCGGGATTATCCGGCTACAGAGGTAATCGTGCTGAGCAGCTTCAGTGAATTTCATTATGTGCGCTCCACGTTCCAGAATGGGGTGGCCGATTATATTCTGAAGCCGAAGCTGGAAGCCGGTTCGCTGCTGCAGGTGCTGCAGAAGACCCGGGAACGTATCCCGGGGCTGGGTGCCACCGCGGCTGGAGTTCAGCCGGAAGCGGCACCCCAGCGGCTGGATGCCCTGCTTAGCCGGTTGATCTCAGGCTACCGGCTGCAGCCTGAGGGGGAGGAGTTCGTGAAGCAGCAGCTTCCGCAGGACTGCTTCAGCTTCTTCGGCTGGGAGACCGGGCGAACCGGACCAGCCGGTGTTACCGGTGCCGATAACGCAGACAATGACGCAGACGCATTGACAGCCATCACCGCAGCTGTAACCGGGGAACTGGAACGGAATGTTCCAGGACTGATGCAGTGCATCATCCCTGGCGGCGAGCCGAATGCGGCACTGCTGCTGGTCAACCTGCAAGAAGAGCAGTGGCCGGCGCTCTTGCAGGCTGTGAATAAGCTGGCCCACGCCTTGGCCGGACAAGAGCCTGAGCTGCGCCTGACCCTGAGCCGGGCCTTCGGTTCGCTCAGCGAGGTGGCAGCGGTCTATCAGCAGAGTGTTCTGAAGCTGCGGCAGTACCGCTTCTTTTTGCCAGATCAGGTACTGCTGGTACACGATGAGCTGCCGCAGCGGGAAGCCCAGCTGCCGAAATTCAACCTGACCCAGTTCACGGAGCAGCTGAAGCGCCAGCAGCTGGAGGAGGCGTTCGGCGATCTGCATCAGCATGTCGATGCGCTAAGCCGGCAATATGACGGGGATGTGTTTCAGTTCAAGTCCTTCCTCGGCAATATGATCTTCAATGTGACGAATCAGTTCAGCCATCTGGGAGAGCTGGAGGAAGGGAAATACGGGCTGTTCCGGGCCATAGATGAAGCGGGCTCAGCGGATGGGGCCGTGCGGATTCTCGAACATTTTCTTGCCCGGGTCATGGAGCTGACCTCATCGGCAGCGCTGACACCAGGGAGCAATGCCAATATGGCCAAGCTGCTCCAGTATATGGAGGAGCACTACACCGAGCCGCTGAGTCTTACGGAGCTGGCCCGTCATTTTCATTTCAACCCTTCTTACCTGTCCAGTCTGTTCACGACCTATAACCAGGAGGGATTCAAGGAGCATCTCAATACGATCCGTACAGGCAAGGCGGCGGAATTGCTGCGGGCAGGCGAGGCACCGATTTCCGAGATTAGCAGCATGGTCGGATATGGGGATCACAGCTATTTTTGCAAAGTGTTCAAGAAATATACCGGCTTGTCCCCGAGCGCTTACAGACGTCAGCATTACGGACAGGAGTAGAGCCTATGCGCAGATATTGGGATCGTTTCAAATTCCACAGCCTGTTCATCAAAATATTCATCGTGATGCTAATCAGCATTATTGCTGTAGCCATCGCTTCTTCATGGACCACGGTCCGCATGTCGGAGAAGCTGTTCATGAACACCTTCAGCATTACGAATACCAAGGTGATCAGCCAGATTAAGGCGAGCTTCGAATCGTTTCATTATTCCATCGTTACAGCCACCAACAACACACAGCTGAGCGGCACCATTAAGAGCTTCCTGACGGAAGAGGACTCGAATTCCCTGCGGGTGCTGCGGACTTATTACAATATGACGACCCAGATGAAGAAAATCCAGTCTACTCTGGACTCCTACCAGGTCGGGATCAAAATCATGGGCAAAAACGGACGCAGCTATTCCACCAATACGAACAATCTGCTGATGAGTGACCAGGAGCTGCAGCAGCATGAGCTGACCAGGAATACACTGGCTGAGCCGAAACGGCTGATGTACCAGTTCTATGAGGAGAGCAGTAAGGATTCCCCGCAGAAAGAGGCTGTGATCGTAGCCAGCAAAGCACTCATGGAACGCACAACGGGCGATATTTACGGAACCTTGTATTTTACCATTCATGAGAAGGATTTCCGCCCCTTCTATGCAAGCTTTGTCAGCACCGGGAATGATGTCGCGATTCTGAACAGGGATGGCGTCATTGTCTCGAGCAACCGCAGTGATCTGATGGGCCAGCAGGCGGAGGATTTACTGCAGGTTGCCAAGGAGATTGAAGAGAAGCAGCTGGATTACAAAAATGTTGATTTCCGCGGCACAGATTCCATTCTGATTGCGGATTATCTGTCTTCCTATGACTTCTATATTGTGAATCTGATTGATAAAAAGACAGCTCTCGGCCAGATGGTCAACGGTAAGATGGTGGTGCTGATCTGCTCAGCCATCGTCATCGTGGCCCTGATCGTGGTGTTCCTGATCTTCAGAAGGCTAACCCGGTCGCTAACCTTGCTAACCCGGCAGATGTCCAAGATTACCCAGCGGAACTTCCATAATTACATCACGGTAACCGGCAGCTTTGAATTTCAGGAGCTGGGACATGCCTATAACTATATGCTTGATGAGCTGAATGATTATGTAGAGAAGCTGGTCGAGACACAGAAAGAACAGAGGAATGCCGAACTGGCCGCCCTGCAGCATCAGATTAACCCGCATTTTCTGTATAATACGCTGGCCTCGGTCAACTTCCTGGTGCAGCAGGGCAGCCAAGAGAAGGCGGTTCACACGATTCATGCCCTGATCTCGATGCTGCAGAATGCGCTGAGTAACGTCAGTGAGAGCATCACGGTAGCGCAGGAGCTGGAGAATCTGAAGTCCTATGTGTTTATCAACCATGTGCGCTACGGGGAACGGATCAGAGTGAATTTCTTCATCTCACCGGACTGTATGGACTTCCATCTGCCGAAGCTGATCATTCAGCCGTTTATTGAGAATGCTTTTTTTCATGCGTTTACGAAGAAAAGCGGGGGATATATTCATATCCTCATCTCCCAGGATGCCGGTTCCCTGGTCTGTGAGGTTGTCGACAATGGAGACGGTATGGATACCGGAGAAGCCGATCTCTACATGTCCGGGCCTGCGAGCAAGCGCCAGCTGTTCACCGGGATTGGGATCAAGAATGTGCATGACCGGCTGGTGCTGATGTACGGCGAAGAGTACGGAATTACTATTAAAAGCGTCCCTGGTGAGGGGACAGCTATTAAAATACGCTTGCCGCTCCTGAGGGGACAAAAATAATACAAATATCTAAAAAAAGAACAAATTGCAGATAGGTAGCGCTTACAATAAGGCGATAAAATGACAAATCCCTATAAAGTAAGTTCTAACGGCTCCTCTTACGCGGATGATAAGATTACTTATGTAATAAATAAGCGCTTACATTAAAGCGGACTCATAAAAGCGCATTAAAGGGGAGGATTACAAATGAAAAAAGGCATTGCGTTATTGCTGATTTGCCTGCTTTTGCTTACTGCCTGCAGCTCCAATTCGAACTCGGGCTCCGGCTCCAAGAACACAGGGAATGCAGCTGCGGACAACGGAACATCTGGAAACACAGCAACCACAGAACCTGCCCATGCAAAAGAAATTACAATTTGGGCCTGGGACCCTGCATTCAATATTGCCGCACTGGAAGTGGCCAAAGCGGAATATGCCAAAACCAACCCTGATGTAAAAATCAACATTGTAGAATATGCACAGGCTGATATTATCCAAAAGCTGAACACAGGGCTGAACTCTGGAACAACCAAAGGCCTGCCGAATATCGTGCTGATTGAGGACTACCGTTCCCAGAGCTTCCTGCAATCGTATAAGGATTCCTTCTACGACCTGAGCGGCTCGATCAAAGGCTCTGACTTCGCGGATTACAAAAGCGGTCCGACCAGCCTGGACGGCAAGCAGTACGGAATTCCTTTTGACTCCGGCGTAACCGGACTCTATGCCAGAACCGATTATCTGGAGCAGGCAGGCTATAAGCTGTCTGATCTGCAGGATATTGACTGGAACAAATATATTGAAATCGGCAAAGCCGTGAAAGAGAAGACCGGCAAGGCGCTGATTACTCTGGACCCGAACGACCTTGGACTGATCCGTGTGATGATTCAATCCGCCGGTGAATGGTATCTGAAGGAAGACGGCAAGACGCCGAATATTGCCGGCAATGCGCCGCTGAAGGAAGCATTTGAAATCTATAAACAAATTATGGAATCCAATGTGGCTAAGGTGCATGCAGACTGGAGCCAGTTCGTAGCTGCGCTGAACAGCGGGGACGTCGCTTCGGTACCGACAGGCAACTGGATCACTCCATCGATCACAGCTGAAGCCACACAATCCGGCAAATGGGGGATCGCACCGCTTCCCAAGCTGACTGCGAATGAATCGGTTCATGCCTCGAATCTTGGCGGAAGCTCATGGTATGTGATGAATGTGGACGGCAAGGAAACAGCAGCTGACTTCATGGCCAAGACCTTCGGCTCTAATGTGGAAATGTATCAGAAGCTGCTCACGGACATCGGTGTAATCGGTACCTTCAAAGCGGCTGCAGGCGGAGAAGCTTACACCCAGGCCAATGAATTCTTCAGCGGCCAGAAGATTGTATCGGATTTCGCCGCCTGGACAGAGCAGATTCCAAGTGTCAATTACGGCATCAACACCTACGCCATTGAAGACATCCTCATTGTAGAGATGCAGAATTATCTGAACGGCAAGGACATTGACAGTGTGCTGAGCGATGCCCAGGCCCAGGCTGAATCACAGATTAAATAGCTGAGTCTTGCACACAGGTAAACCTTGGGCGTGGCCTGCGGCTTCCGGGCTTTCAGGAGGGCGGGGCAGCGTCCGGGGTTTATTATTTCTTACCATGAAGGGGCTGGGCCGATGTGAAAAAAACAAATTCTAACGTTAGTATCCGCACCAAAAGCGTATTGACCGGATGGTCCTTCGTCCTGCTTGCGGTCATTTTGATCTTCGTCTTCTATTTCTACCCGATGCTACAGGCGCTGATTCTGTCGTTCCAGACAGGAACCGGCAGCAATCTTACCTTCACCGGATTCGACAACTATACACGGCTGCTGTCTGACAAGACTTTTATCGTTTCTGTAAAAAACACCTTCATTTATCTGCTGGTTCAAGTGCCGCTGATGATTGTGCTGGCACTGTTTATTTCAGTGCTGCTGAACGACAGCAAGCTGAAGTTCAAAGGGTTTTTCCGGACGGCGATCTTCCTGCCCTGTGTAACCTCGCTGGTTGCCTATTCTGTAGTGTTCAAGTATTTGTTCGCTGGTAACGGTCTGGTGAATACCATGCTGCTGAAGCTCCATCTGGTCAGTGCCCCGATTGAATGGATCACCGATCCGTTCTGGGCCAAAATTACGATTATTATCGCGATCACCTGGCGCTGGACGGGGTACAATATGATCTTTTACCTGTCCGCTCTGCAAAATATTGATCATTCCATTTACGAGGCCGCCAGAATTGATGGGGCTTCTGCATCGCGGCAATTCTTCGGAATTACTGTCCCGCTGCTGAAGCCGATCATCCTGTTTACCTCGATCACATCCACCATCGGTACCCTGCAGCTGTTCGATGAGGTCATGAATATTACGAAGGGCGGTCCGGGGAATGCAACACAGACGATCTCCCAGTACATTTATAATTTGTCGTTCAAATATTCAGCGGACTTCGGCTATGCAGCCACCGTATCGTATTCCATCGTGATTATGATTGCGCTGCTGTCGGTCATCCAGTTCAAAGTGGCAGGTGATAAAAATGGCTAAGAGTAAACGTTTCTTCTTGTATCTGTTCCTCAGCATCGCGGCCATTGTCTCGATCTTCCCGTTCTTATGGATGGTGGTCAGCTCCACGAACCAGTCGGTCGACGTCACCCGCGGGCGGCTGCTGCCCGGAACACATCTGCTGGATAATTTCCAGAAGCTGCTGGATACCACAGACCTGCAGTTATCCTTGATCAATTCCGCTAAAATCTCGATAACCACAACGCTGCTGGCGCTGCTGATTGCCTCGCTGGCCGGTTATGGCTTCGAAGTCTTCCGCAGCCGCTCGAAGGATGTTGTGTTCAACATCCTGCTGTTGTCGATGATGATTCCGTTCGCCGCGCTGATGATTCCGCTGTACCGGATGTTCGGCAAGATTTCGAATGTGTTCCCGTGGATGGGCATTGATACGATGACTTCGGTCATTCTGCCTACGGTGACCACGGCCTTCCTGATCTTCTTCTTCCGGCAGAGCACGAAGATGTTTCCGAAGGAGCTGCTGGAGGCCGGCCGGATGGATGGGCTCAGCGAGCTGGGCATCTTCCTGCGCATCTATCTGCCGACCATGAAAACGACCTACGCCGCGGGGGCAATCATCACGTTCATGTCAAGCTGGAACAATTATCTCTGGCCGCTGATCGTGCTGCAGACCCCGCAGACGAAGACGATGCCGCTCCTGATCTCGACACTCGGTTCGGGCTACGCCCCGGACTACGGCATGATTATGATCGCGATTGTAATCGGCACGATCCCGACTGCGCTGGTATTCTTTTTGATGCAGAAGCAGTTTGTGGCTGGGATGATCGGGTCGGTGAAATGAACAGAAGAGTTCACTTGGGGCGGGGCGTAGCTAGGGTGGATATTTTGGACTTCCGGCCGCTGTTGTCTCCAGATTTCTTGATTCTAGCCGCTTATAGCGGATGAAATCCGGAGACAAAGGCGGACGCTACCGCTCCTACAGTTCCAAAAATCCCCCTCCGTACGCAAGCCCTGTTGTAAAATTCTTAAGTTCATTTATGTGGGGTGTGGCAGGGGAGAATCGCGAAAGAGGCAAGCAGCAGAAAGGATGCTGCTTGCCTCTTTTTCTTGCTTATTTTACTAAACGAGGGTTAAATTAGGGGGGGAGAGGGATAAGATGAGATGCTTAACTGCGGACATTCATCCATAATGTGGCGGCTGGAGCGGTGTTCGTTCAACAATGCAGCAATTGATGTATTCATCCCCAAGCGGAATTCAGCAATAGTTGTATTCTGTACACTTAAAAACAGCGAAAAGGTAGACTCGCCTCTTTTAAGTGTAGTTTGTACAACTAAATTTGCTTGAATGGGTGAGAACCCATCTACATGGGCTTTTTAATTGTACGAAATACAACTAAACGGAGAATCGTTTGTAAATCAGACGTTTTAGTTGTACAAAGTGCAGTTAAGCGTAACAGAGGATGGACCGTAATCGGGTGATGTCAAACCTAAGCAGGCGATTTACCAAGGTTTTGTCATTAGGTTTAACCTGATACGGGTACTATTTTAATCGTTGCATGCGTTAACTTAACAAGAGCCGCAGTAGCGGGAGCGCTGCATTATTCCAAACGGAGCAGAATGAGAGGATGATTGTTACTATGAAGCAGAGAAAGAAGTTACTCGTGTTGCTGCTGACAACGGGAATGAGCTTGGCGTTATTAATAGGGGGTAGTACGGGGAAGGTGCAGGCAGCGCCTAAGGAATATCCGGTACTGCTCAAGATCAACGAGTATTATGTGCTCTATACGGCACCGAAGGCGCCTTATGTGGATTCACAGGGACGAATGATGATTCCATTGCGCTCGATCAGCGAGCTGCTCGGGGCGAAGGTCAGCTTCGATGCCAACAGTAAAACGGCTACAATCGGGATGGATGATGTAACGGTTAAGTTCACGATAAGGTCGAAGTCTGTTTCGGTTAACGGGGTTGCCGGCTCCATGGATACGATTCCGGTATTGGAGCAAAATTCGATGTTCATCCCGGTCAGTGTTCTGGCGGGCAGTTTGGGCATCGTGAGTAAATGGGATCAGAATAATCATCTCTATACATTGACAGGGGACACTCTGATGCAGACGGATATTATTAAATTAGCGATAGAGGATTTGGAGAGAAGCGCCTTTGGAGCACCGCCGGGGGCGATTATCAGCAACAATGCTTTCCGTCCTGTCTCGTATACGTATGACGCGGCAAAGGGCAGCTTTACTGTTAAATCGCAGAATATAACCGGAAATGATATTCCGGCAGGAGCAGCGGATGTAGCCGCATATGTGGTGTTTAAAGATTCGGTTCAGTTCCCGGTGCCGAGACGGGAAAGACCGGCTGTCGGGAAGGACGGGTTCACCTTGGTTACCGCTCAGAAGCAATCGCCCTATCCCCCGCTTTATTTGCTTGTCAAAGGGAGGCTGCTGGACCGCTCCCCCATATAAATACCTGAACAAAGGTGGAATCAGATGATGATAGATATGCAGGAAATCGTAAACGCTGTTAGCGGCTTGAAGCACCGCTTGATGAACGTATCGCGGCACCGGTTGCCAGCCTGCTGGGATACTACGCAATTCTGATGGATTCTCCCAAAAAGCGGGCATTCTGGGACTCCTCACCGGATTGTACGCATGTGCATATCGTATGCGGTGATTCCTTCGCTGAAGGCATGAAGCAAGCGTTGACAGGGCTGGGCTGGACAGACTCGCACAAGCTTGTTACACTCCGGGAGAATTATGCCATAGGTCCGCTGGGCCAGCTGGACTCGCCGGAGGGAAGGAAGGCCCGGAGTGAGTGGTTCCTCCAGAATATCCTGGGATACTCTACCGCCACTGATGAGTGCGAAGAAATGTATACGGAGCTTATGGACAAGCTTGTGCAGGTAGGTTTCCGACAGCAATGAGATTCTACAGTGTCAGACGCAAAGCAAACTGAGCAGGGAAACAGAACGTTGAATGCCGGAAGTTGAAAATTACATTACAATTCAGGAGGCAGCCTATGCAAACATTATTCCGTTATAACTGGATGGTCCGCGAGGAATGGTACAAATGGTGTGAGGAGCTGCCGGAAGAGGAGCTGCTGAAGGAACGAACAGGCGGAATGGGCGGAATTCTGAAGACACTTGTGCATATTATCGATGTGGAATTGAGCTGGATCCGGGATATGGAGGGTAAGCCTGATGTTCGGGCAGATTTCCCGGAATATAACACTCTGCAGAAGATCAGGGAGCTGGATGCAAGGTTCCGGCCGGAGGTGGAGCAGTTCGTGCTGGCCTGGCATGAGGGGCTGGAGCAGAACATACTGAAGGATGAGCGGGCGGATGGACGGGTAATTGAGGATACCTGGGGTGAGATTATGCGCCATATTATCGCTCATGAGATTCATCATTCCGGCCAGCTCTCTGTATGGTCCAGGGAGCTGGGCAGGAAGCCGGTATCCGCCAATCTGGTAGGCAGAGGGCTTGCGGGCATTTTGCCGGGCAGAGAATAAAGGGTGCGTTTAGTCACCTTTCAGACTTGATTTTACACTGCCAGCAGGCATGAACAAGATACAAATCTGAGTGTTGAAAAGGCTGCCGCCAAGGCGGGCGAAGCTTAGATTAGCTTTACAGCTCCGGCGGAAACCAAAGGTGACGCAGATCCACCCAGCCCTGGCTGTTGAACGTAACGCCGCGCACGGAGGGCAGATAAGCAGTTTCGGCAGGCTTTTCATACAGGATATGTAGCTGATGATCCTGGGTCAAGGTGTCCTCTATGATCTTGAAGCCCTCTGTCCGGGCAGCCGTATCAGGCTCGCGGGAGATCATCTGCAGTCTGCCTTCGATGTCGGCGCGGGTTCGCGGCTCGATATGCTGCGAGAGGGTCAGATACAGATCGTACAGCCGCAGCTGTTCATCCTGATCGCGGAGTAGCGAGAAGACAATCAAATCCGATTGCAGGCGGATCGGTCCTTTGAATTCCTCCGGGGATACGGAGACCACCTTACAGGAATATCCGTGCTGCTTCAGCCTTGAGGCAATGTATTCAGCGTCCCCGGCATACTGCGGAATGGTGGCAATTTGCAGTGCCGCCGCCGGAAGACCGGCTGAATGCCTGAAAGGTTCACGGGGAGCTTCATGCAGACAGGACAGAATATCGGCACGGAGAAGGGGATCGCTTAGCGGTCCCTTTTTTTTGGTGTTGCAGGTGACGAATTTGCGTACCGAGGATTCGGAATGAATCTTGCTCAGGGAGCCGGTACCCGCTGCCTGCGGATTCGGAATGACATGGAAGCCCGAACCCGTCTCGGAGGGTCCCGGCGCAAGCCCCCAGGGTACATAGATGATTTCCACACGATCCAGATGGGCCCGCCCCTGAAAATAATAAGGAAACACCTCCAGCACGCAAGTATCCTCGCTCATCTCTACTACCTTGAAAGGTCCCGTTCCCGCAGGTCTTCGTCCAAATACATTCTCACCGATGGACTGTAGGTCACGGGGGACGATCGCCGCCCGGCTGGTGCAGAGGAACGGGAGGAAGAGCTCGTTCGGCTTCTTCAGCAGAATGCGGACGGTGGAGGCATTCAGGGCTCTAACTTCCTGAATTTCCTTGAAAATATAGCTGTACAGCGTCCGCTGTGAGGTAGACATCATCCGTTCAAACGAGTAGACCACATCCTCGGCGGTCAGTACCTTGCCGTGATGGAACAGGACTTCTTTGCGCAGATGGAAGGTCCACGCGGTACGGGCTTCGTCGGTCTCCCAGGCATGGGCCAGACCGGGAATCACTTTGCCGCGTTCGCCGCTGCGGCCGACAAGACCGTCAAAGACATGGCTGGAAACAAAAGACTCTGCCAGCAGATTCATATACAGCGGATCGAAGGTGTGCAACTGCTGCGTGACCGGCAGCCGCAGCGTATCAATCCGTTTGTCACTCTGCATCTCGGCATGATGCCCGAAGTAAGCCAGCAGCCAGCCCTGTAGTGTATCCTGCAGGGCGGAGGTGCGGGCATGTCCGCGGATTCCCTCCAGAGCGCTGCTGATATCCTTGCTGCTGATGGCCTGCATCATGGATTCCAGGGCAATATCCTCGGAGGCTGCGAGGAACACCAGCTTGGAGCGCCGCCCCCGTCCACGGCTGGGCGTCCAGGTGATCCAGTTCATTTCTACCATTTTGCGGATCACATGCAGCGCGTTGCGGTGGGTACAGCCGAGGGTCAAGGCCAGCTCATCCAGGGTAACAAGGACCTCTGCCGGGCCTCCATGATGCGAATGCAGCTTCAGAAATTGGCTGTGCAGCTTCATCTATAAGCTCTCCTTTTACAAAATAGGAAATTAATAATAATATATTTCTCTTTTTCTTCTTATTTTATCAGCTAGAATCAGGGTAGGAAAGTAAAAAGATGGAGGAATTTACCATGGACAATCAAACCGTATCCAAACCGGGGTTTGCGCGCGTTGTTATGTTGGCCGCGTTTCTGCTTGCGCTTGTGCATCAGTACCTGTTCTACGGCAAGATGCCCGGAATCTCTTACCCGATTTTTGTAGTGCTGTTCTACGCGTTTATGTTCTATTTCGGCAAGGAGAAGCTGCGTAAGCACAACTGGTTCAGCTATATGTGGATGGGTTCAGTCTTCCTTTTGTCGCTGACGTACGCACTGTTTGGCAACTGGTTTTTCTTCGGACTTAATTTTCTTGTCATTCCGGCGGTGATTCTATTACATATGACTTATATGCTCAGTTACCGCCTGCCCTCCTGGGGCGGCTTCGGGCTGATCGGAGCGGCTTTGGAGCATTTCTTCCCCCAGAGCCTGCGCCACTGGAACACAGCGGTGAAGCTGTTACGCCGTAGCCAGGGCGGGGTGTCTAATGCACGCAAGCAGGTTCTTATCCGTATTGTGATCGGGCTGCTGATTTCCGTTCCGCTGCTGCTGATCGTCACCTCGCTTCTCTCCACGGCGGATGGGGTATTCAACCGGCTGCTGTCAGAGCTCCCGGGTTACTTTGACAATATCTCCTTTGGCGAATGGATCAGCAGGGCGTTGTGGATTATCCTGCTTGGCCTCGGGATGTTCGGCTTTGTGTGGGGGTTCATTGACAGTAAGTCCTATATCCGGACCTATCCGCCTGGCGGGCTGGATACTCTGACAGAGCGCGATGTGAACGAACCGGAAGAGGAAAGCATCGGCGTTGATGATCCGATCATCATTACTACGGTTCTGGCGGTGATCAATGCCGTATACATGCTGTTTGTGAGCGTGCAATTCTCGTATTTGTTCGGAGCCTGGGAAGGCATTCTGCCGGATGGCAAGACGTATGCGGATTATGCGCGGAGCGGATTCTTTGAGCTGATTCTGGTGACAGCGATCAATTTCGCTATTCTGCTGCTCTCCTTGCTGGCGGTGCGCAAAGCAGGCGGCGGGCTAAAGCGGGTAATTCAGATTCTGCTCTATATTCTGGTTCTGTGCTCCATGGTCATGCTCTACTCTGCATACGCCCGGCTGACATTGTATGAAGAGGCGTATGGCTATACCTATATCCGCTTTCTGGTGCATGCTTTCATGATCTTCCTCGGACTGCTGCTTGTTCTGGCTGCGGTGCGGATCAGCCGGGCAGAATTCCCGTTGCTTAAGTGTTACATCGTGCTTGGTTTGCTTTCTTATGTGCTGATGAACTATATCGGGATGGATCATATTATCGCCAGGCAGAATATTCAGCGGTACGCCGCAAGCGGCACCCTGGATGCCAATTATCTGGCCGGACTGTCCGCGGATGTGGTTCCGGAGCTAATTGAGTTCAGCAAGCAGGAGAAAGGTATTCTTGACGAAGCGCTGCACAGCCGTTTGTCTGACCGGTCAGAGCCGCTGAAGAGCTGGCCATCCTTCAATCTAGCCAAATTCCAGGAGCGTAAGGAACTGGAACAATATTTTGAGAAGGGCGTTGCACACTAATATGGGGATAAAACGGATAGTATTTATTCTGATTGCGGTGATCATTGCGGGTTTCGGTGTCTATCAATTCTCGGCATATTCCGAAAAGCTGACGCCTTCCACAGACCTTGCCCGCGAAGCGATCGGCGGTGTGAACCTGCATGACCATATTAATGACAGTCACCTGCTTAAGCAGTTAGGCAGCCCGTTAAGTAAAGAGGATAATGAGCTGTATGATTACTATCACTGGAAGGACGGTCTTGTCACAGCCTCAGTTCATTCCGGCCCGGATGAAGGAATGATCAAGCGGATCAAGATCACAGCCATAGATAATAACCGCTCAGATGACCCGCTCCATACGGCCTTGGGCATCGGACTGGGAGACAGCAAACAAAGTGTGCTTGACCTGTATGGAAGCAAATATTACAAAAGCAATGAGCAGACCGCAGATATTATCGGATATATTGATCATAAACAAGGAGTAACTTTGGAATTCTGGTGTTCTCCGGATGCTACAGTAAGTGAAATCCGTCTGGACGACGCCGATATGAAGTAACGCCGGTTCGCCCTTTGCCCTGGAGCTGTGGTACAGTTTGAACATAAGATTGACTTTACACGGCGGGAGAGGAAGAACTGCATGAATTCGATAGTAAATCCGGAGGCGGTACGCAGTCTTGCGGAGCAGAATAATCTTACGGCAATGTTCAGCAGCGTCGCAATTGCCCAGATGGAGCTTCGGCGCTACAGCGACGGGGACGCAGTGTGTTCAGTGGGCGACCGGCTGGAGAGCATGTTCATTCTGGTGCAGGGCAAGCTGAAGATTCACACCCTGCTGCCTAACGGCAAATCAATGCTGGTCCGGTTCGCCAGGCCGATGTCGGTAATCGGGGATGTGGAGCTGCTGCGCCAGTATCCGGTCAAGAATGAGGTGGTATCGGTGGGGGACAGCCTGCTGTTGGTGGCCGGAAGGAAGCTGCTGCTAAAAGAGTTCGAAGACAATACGGTGCTGCTGCGCTTCCTCGTCGGGGAGCTGAGCCATAAGCTGTATACGCTGGGCCAGACCTCGGCCATGAATGTGCTGTATCCGGTGGAGAACCGCTTTGCCAGCTACCTGATGTCACTCTTCTCGGACAACACCGGCGCTCAGCGCGTGGAGGAGATCCGCACCTCCAGCCTGACAGAGACTGCCGATCTGCTGGGTACAAGCTATCGGCATCTGAACCGGGTGGTGCGCCGCCTGATCGAAGAAGGGATCATCGAACGCAGGCGCGGCCGGCTGATCGTGCTGGACGAAGAGAGGCTGGCCATGCTGGCGAACGGGAATTTGTATGAATGAACCTGAGTGAACTCTAGTGAGACTGAGCAAACCTGGGTGAATGACAGCAGCCTACTTACATAGCTATAGAAGTTAAACGGATAGAGTACTCTTCCAGAACCGTCATCTCCTGCCTTTGGTCGGGGTGGCGGTTTTTTGTGTTTTTTATGTAAATATGGAGATTATGTTCTTGCATACAGGAATCCCGCTGAATCCCCCGGAAGCCGGGCCAAAGGAGAGTCAAATGTATGCGAAAAACCGAACACGATGTGCGGCCATGAAGGTACCCGGGTCAAATGTATGCGGAAAACCGAATACAATGGGCTGCTATGGAGGTAACCGGGGCAAATGTATGCGGAAAACCGAATACAATGGGCTGCTATGGAGGTAACCGGGGCAAATGTAAGCGAAAAACCGAACACAATGGGCTGCCATGGAGGTAACTGGGCCAAATGTAAGCGAAAAACCGAATACAATCGGAGCGGTGCTGCCATGGAGGTATGTTTCTGTAATTCATCATTCTTACAGCCTTGCCTGCATGTTTCAGCGAATGCTCAGCTTCATTTCAGATTGGTTTAAGGATTGGAACGTAAGATACAGACAAGAGGAAAAGATTAGTAACACGCTTAAGGAGGGACGGGCCAGCAGCAGACGTATGGAGCGCACATGCAGGTGGATACACGTAGGATACATAGTCTACAAGCCCCTAGGGGCAGGGGGTATGCAATATAGCTTACATATGGAGTGGAGGAAATTACTATGTTCAGCAGAATTAGAGGAATACGCGCCAAAATCATGTCCGGCTTCGCCGCTGTGATTATCGTGTTCATTATCGCAATTGCGGGCAGCACCTTATTTCAAGGTAAGGTGACCATGCTTACAGAACAGATCAACCGTAACTACAGCAAGCTGTCGCTGGTGCAGGGGTTAACCGATGATATCCGTACGGCAGATGGGCTGGCGGCGAGGTATGTCATGAGCAATACGGATGAGGAAAGAACGGCCAATCTGACTGCTTATGAAGCGATGATCCCGCAGATTACGGCGGCGGCTGAACAACTGAAGGATGCGGGCCTGAACGAAGCTGAGCTTGCGGGAATTACGAATCTGGAGAGTGAATGGGGCAATTATCTGGCCGTGCTGGAGGAAGCTTTTGCCTTAGCCAAAGACGGCAATTTCCCGGAAGCACAAAAGTCGTTTACAACGCTCTCTCTGGATACCATTATCGATTCACAGCTTGTATTTGAGACTATGCTGCATGAAGAAATTGCGAAGGAGCAGAGTCAGGCGGCTACCCACCGCAGCTCGTCTATGGTTACGAGTATGGGAGTCACGGGACTATCTGTCCTGCTGGCTGTGCTGATCGCGTTCGTGATGTCGGCACGGATTCTGAAGCCACTGAGTGATGTGAACAAGCAGCTCAAAGAGATTGCAGACGGCGATGCCGATCTGACCCGCAAGCTGAGTGTGCGGACGAAGGATGAGATCGGTGATCTGGCCCTGAATTTCAATAAAATGACCGATAATCTGGCGGCGATGATCGGCCAGGTGAATGCTTCTGCCAGCGGCCTCGCCGCTTCTTCGGTCAAGCTGACCGCTGATAGCGGAATGACTGCTGAAGCGACTGAGAAGATTGCCGGGATTATGGGCGAAGTTGCCACCGGCACGAGCCGGCAGATGAATGATCTGCAGACCAACATGAATACGATTATTGAAATGTCAGCCGGGATTCAGCAGATTGCTGCCAGTGTGCAGGATATTTCGGAAGCCTCGCTGCGCTCTGCCGAATATGCGGTTGCCGGAGATCAATCGCTGCAATCCGCCGGCCGTCAGATGGATTCCATCAACGAATCCATTCAGTCCCTCTCTCAGCAGGTCATAGGCTTCGTGAAGCGGTCACAGGAAATTGGCAGCATTGTCGGAGTGATCAAGGGGATTGCTTCGGAGACGAATATGCTGGCGCTGAATGCGACAATCGAAGCGGCGCGGGCCGGAGAGCAGGGCAGAGGGTTTGCGGTAGTGGCCGATCAGGTGCGCAGACTGGCCGAACAGTCAGCTGAATCCGCCAATCGGATTGCCGAGATGGCGGCCGGAATCCAGTCAGATGCCGACCATGCAGTGAAGATGATGAAGAACAGCATGAACGAAGTGCAAAGCGGAACTAATATCATTGAAGAGGCCGGACATTCCTTCCATGAAATCCGCAGCTCGGTTGATTCGCTGGCCGGACAGGTTCAGGAGGTATCCGGAGCCGTGGAAGAAATCACGGCGGCAACGGAGGAAATCGTAGACTCCATCCGCATGGTTACGCAGATCTCGGAGACCACTGCGGCGAATACGCAGCAGGTATCCGCTGCATCGCAGGAGCAGATGGCTTCGGTGGAGCAAATTGCCTCCTCAGCCAGCGCACTGAACAGGCTGGCGCAAGGTCTGCAGGGCCTGGTGGCACGGTTCAACGTGTAGATTAACTGGCCGTCAGCTTATTTTCAGCTTGATTATGCATAATAATTAAGAATTCTCTCCCAGAGAATAGATCTTAACCCCCTGCCAGAGACGGCGGGGGGCTTTGCACTCAGCGGGTAGAAGCGATCATAATCATACCTGCCCGATGGACGAATATACTATTTTGCCATCTTTCTCCGGTAGGCTTCCTCAAGAATTTGATGTAACCCTTCACTCCGTCTATGAATGAATGTTTCCCAGAACAGCCTGCCTTTCTCACTTAATTCTTGATCGGTGTAGCTGCCTTCTTCAAATTTCCCCCAGCAGCCATCTGCGGTAAGCTTGTCCCATCCCATATAGTCTGCGTACAACCGGTTATCAGCAGGGATGTTGGAGCCCATAGATTTCGTCTGGACAAGTTCAGGGCAGAGCCACATGGCGGTGCACACCGACAATAACCCGGCATGCATTTCATCTACCTCGTCCAAACCAGCTTGCGTCGCTGCTTCTGTCCAGGCATTAGGAGTGTTGTGATTCGGGGCGATCAAGAGAAGCTCAGGGTATTTGTAATTGATATGCTTAACAAAGGCGGCTTCCCAGTACGCTCCACCATGTCCATTGCAAACTACAAACTTGGTAAATCCCTGTCTTGCTAAATTAGTAATCATATCTTCTATCATTGCGGTCAAAATATTCGGGCTGACCGTTACCGTTCCCTTACAGTTGGCATGTTCTTCTGAAGTGTTAAATGGAAGGGTAGGCAGAACGTAGGTATTTAATGCCTTTCCATAGGATTCAGCATACAATTCTGCAATTAATGTATCCAAATGCATGGGAAGGAACGGACCGAATTGTTCGGTTGCACCAACGGATATAATAACAGTATCAATTCCGCTGGCTGCAACTTCGGTCGTTGTATTTTTATAACTAAGCATAATAACCTCCTGATCATTTGGCCATTTAATTATCCCGTAGAAATTACTTATACCTTCATATATTGTCTATACAGCTCCTCAAAAGTATCATAGCGTTCGACTGACCGGCCTGTCAGGTTATATTCTTCCAGATATTCATCCATCGCCTGCAGAAATTGCTCCTTAAATCCATCAAGCTGATCGGCATCGAAGTGTTGCATTAAATCAAACCTCCGGGTTCCCCGCGACTCCGTCATTTCATCCAGGAACTGCTGTGCTCCCATTGCGGTATAGAAGGCATAGGATTGGTCCTTCATTTCGGCGCTTGCAATAACCTTATGGCGGTAATTACACCATAGCTCCTCATAGGTGCCCGCCAGATTATCGTAGGCCGGTACAGGCGGGACTACATATTTTTGATATAGAGTTTTGTACAGATTGTGGATGCTTCTTAGAAGGGTATAGGTTGTGCTTCGTATGTCATCCATCGTCTTGGCATGAATCACATCCATATATATCCTTTCAAAATCCTCAGGAATATACCGGTAGGCGGCAATTTCCTCCAGATATCGCTTAAGCCCTCTTTTAAAATACGTATTATTCAAATTAGTCAGTGCACAGACCAGATTGTAGACCACCTCGCATGAAGCCAGCCTGACGGTCCCGAGATCCTCAGCAAGCATGGCATTCGCGTACTCCTGCTTGGCACTGTCGATCCACTTCTTCGCTCTGCCGATGCATTCGCTCCCGATAGGCTTAGCTAAAGTGTCCAGCGCCCGCTGTCTGTACGCATTGAATTTCTCCATATATTCCGGTTTGGCACAATAGAGCACCTGTAAATCTATCAGACTGGAGGTCATCGGACTCTCAAGCGCAGCCTGCTCTTCAATCCGGGTCTCCCATGGAGTGCAATAGATATCGTATCCGACATCCCCCAGTATGAAGCAGGAAGAGATGCCCCAGCCCTGATGGTTGTTATTGATAATAATTAGATCCAGATCGCTTTTGTCATGGAAATCTCCCGTACGAAAAGAGCCCGTAAGCCCGATCAATGCAATCTCCTCCGGATAATCCCGCTTGGCCCGCTCAATAACCATGTTAATGAGCTTCTCATTTTTGTGGAATAGTTCCTGCTGGTCAGCTTTATTCATGTGTAGTTCCTCCTTGGCCCGCGCCTTGTCTATTCATTGTATAGGCATCTTGCCTGCGGGGGTATGCCGACTTTAATTAAGATTAATCTCTCCTGGTGTTGGTCAGAGGAAGGACTCAAGTCAACTTCACTTAATTCGCTGCATAAAAATATGAAATCCGTATTTATGCACATACTAATCATAGAATACGCCATCGACCTAAATCTAGTGATATCTTATATTATTACCATAATTAGCTAGTTCGTAGCCATTCTCCGGGTTCGGTCGTTTCACTTGCGCTTGCGGAGAGGGCTGATCTGGCTGATTGCAACCTAATCTTCACAGCAGGGAAGGCAGGGGGAATCAAGGAGGCGAGGAGTATAAGGAGAGGGGATATTTTTGAAAGCGCATACTTTAAGGCCGCATCATAAAATTATAGGAGGTGGTTGGCAGATGATTACCAGACACAAGGCTTCTGTGAAAAGGACATTCCTGCTGTACAGTCTGATTCTTGCGCTATGTGTGGGCCAGTTGGCGTTATTCCCGGCAGTGGGGGCAGCGGCAGGCAATCTGGCTCAAGGCAAGACGATTACCGCTAGCTCGGTCGGTGATGTGTATGTGGCAGCGAACGCCAATGACAGCAACCAGGGGACGTATTGGGAGAGTGCCAGCAATGCTTTTCCGCAATGGATCAAGGTCGATCTAGGCTCCAACAGCAGCGTCAATCAGGTTGTACTCAAGCTGCCGTCAGCCTGGGAAGCAAGAATACAGACATTGTCCGTTCAAGGCAGTACGGAGGATGCTTCTTACAGCAACTTGGCTGCATCAGCGGCCTACAGCTTCAATCCTTCCAGCGGCTCTAACACAGTCACAGTTAATTTCACTGCTGCAACAGCCCGTTATATTAAAATAACCTTCACGGCCAACACCGGCTGGCCTGCTGCGCAGCTATCCGAACTCGAGGTGTACGGAACTGCGGTTTCTACACCGGGAACTTATGAAGCGGAAGCTGCCGCCTTGTCTGGCGGGGCCAAAACCAACACAGATCACACCGGCTATACCGGGTCGGCGTTTGTTGATGGTTATCTTGCCCAAGGAGCAGCGACAACGTTCACCGTTTCGGCTGCATCTGCTGGCAATTACAGCGCAGCGCTGCGGTATGCCAATGCCTCCGGCAGCACCAGGACGCTGAGTGTCTATGTGAACGGTATCAAGATCAAGCAGACCTCGCTTGCTAATCTGGCCAACTGGGATACCTGGTCTACACAGGCAGAAATCCTGGCGTTAAATGCCGGAATTAACACGATTGCCTACAAATACGATGCGTCCGACTCCGGCAACGTGAATCTGGATCAGCTGGTCCTGACCGTCTCAGCGGCACCGACCGCTACAGCTACACCCGTTTCGACGGTGGCACCAACGATAGCCCCGACTGCCACACCGGTGCCAACGGCAACAGTAGCACCAACGGCTTCTCCTACAGTAGCACCAACGGCCACGCCGGCTCCAACCCCAACTGTCACACCAACGCCTTCGCCAACTGCCTCGCCGACGGCCTCGCCAAGCGCGGGTCCTGGCTCGAACCTGGCAATCGGCAAAGCGGTTAATGCCTCATCTTCAGTCTTTACATTTGTACCCGCTAACGCCAATGACGGAGATGTGACTACGTACTGGGAAGGAGCGGGCGGAAGCTATCCGAATACACTGACTGTGAACCTTGGCGCGAACGCCAATGTAACCTCGGTAATTGTGAAGCTCAATCCGGCTGCGGCCTGGGCTACCCGTACCCAAACCATTCAGGTACTGGGTCATAACCAGTCTACAGGAACCTTCACGAGTCTGGTGCCGGCCACGGTGTATACCTTTAACCCGGCCAGCGGCAACTCCGTGACCATTCCAGTCACAGCAACGGCCAGCGAGCTGCAGCTGAAATTCACCGCGAACTCCGGTTCAAGCGCCGGACAAGTAGCTGAATTTCAGATCATCGGCACACCGGCTGCGAATCCGGATCTGATGGTAACGGCAATGTCCTGGAGCCCTTCCGCTCCGGTAGAGACCGATGTCATCACGCTGAATGCTACCGTCAAGAATACCGGGTCTGCTTCAGCGGCAACAACAAACGTCAGCTTCTATCTAGGTACCACGCTTGCCGGGACAGCATCAGTCGGTGCACTGGCTGCAGGTGCTTCGGCCACAGTATCGCTGAACATCGGTGCCAAAGATGCCGCAACCTATGCATTAACTGCAAAGGTAGACGAGAACAACACCGTCATTGAGCTGAATGAAGGGAATAACAGCTACTCGAATCCCGCATCGCTTACCGTAAATCCCGTATCCAGCTCGGATCTGATCGCTTCTCCGGTCAGCTGGTCGCCGGGGAATCCGGCTGGCGGGAATACGGTGAGCTTCTCCGTTGCTATTAAGAATCAGGGAACGGCAGCCTCGGCCAGTGGTGCACATAACATCACATTGACTTTGACTGATGCGACCACCGGTGCGGTAATCAAAACGCTGACCGGTGCTTATAACGGTGTCATTGCCAGCGGAAGCACTACAGCCCCGGTTACTCTTGGAACCTGGACCGCAGCGAACGGGAAGTATAATGTAAAAACTGAAATTGCCGCAGACGCGAATGAACTGGCAGTGAAACGGGCCAACAACATCCAGAATCATTCGCTGTACATCGGACGCGGGGCCAATATGCCTTATGACATGTATGAAGCGGAGGACGGGGTTGTCGGGGGCGGAGCGGTCAAGCTGAATCCGAACCGCAATATCGGCGATCTTGCCGGTGAAGCCTCGGGCAGAAGAGCAGTCACATTGAACACAACGGGCAGCTATGTTGAATTCACCACCAAAGCCAGCACCAACACGCTTGTTACCCGTTTCTCGATTCCGGACTCGGCAAGCGGTGACGGAACAACCGCTACACTTAATATCTATGTGAACGGCGTATTCAACAAAGCCATCACGCTGAACTCCAAATACGCCTGGCTGTATGGCTCAGAGATCAGCCCGGGCAATTCGCCAAGCGCCGGCTCTCCGCGCCACATTTATGATGAAGCGAATATTATGTTCGACAGCACTATTCCGGCGGGCAGCACAATCAGACTTCAGAAGGACGCAGCCAACACTTCACAGTATGCAATTGACTTCGTCAGCCTGGAGCAGGTAGCGCCGATCGCCAATCCGGACCCGGCCAAATATACGGTTCCGCTTGGTTTCACGCACCAGGACGTGCAGAATGCGATTGATAAGGTCCGTATGGATACGACTGGTAACCTCACAGGTGTATATCTTCAGGCCGGATCGTATGAAACCTCGAACAAGTTCCAGGTTTATGGCAAAGCGATTAAAATTGTCGGAGCCGGACCCTGGTATACGCGGTTCTATGCGCCGGTCAACCAGTCCAATACGGATGTTGGCTTCAGGGCTGCCGATTCAGCGAATGGATCAACCTTCTCAGGTTTTGCCTATTTCGGCAACTATACCTCACGCATTGACGGTCCCGGCAAAGTGTTCGACTTCTCCAATGTAGCGAACATTACGATCGACAACATCTGGACCGAACATCAGGTATGTATGTACTGGGGGGCGAATACCGACTACATGGTGATCCGAAACTCCCGTATCCGTAACACCTTCGCCGATGGCATTAATATGACCAACGGCAGCACGAACAACCTCGTGTCCAACAACGAAGCCCGGGCTACCGGAGATGACAGCTTCGCGCTGTTCTCGGCAATCGATTCTGGCGGCTCGGACATGAAGGACAATGTATACGAGAATCTGACCTCAATCCTGACCTGGCGTGCAGCCGGTGTAGCCGTCTATGGAGGTTACGCCAACACCTTCCGCAACATCTATATTGCGGATACACTCTGCTATTCGGGGATTACGATCAGCTCACTGGACTTCGGGTATGCCATGAACGGCTTCGGCGCATCGCCGACTACGAATTTCCAGAACATCTCAGTCGTCCGGGCGGGCGGACATTTCTGGGGCTCACAGACCTTCCCGGCTATCTGGGTATTCTCCGCCTCTAAGGTGTTCCAGGGCATCCGCGTCAGTGATGTGGATATCATTGATCCGACCTATCACGGGATTATGTTCCAGACCAACTATGTCGGCAATTCGCCGCAATTCCCTGTAGCGGACACGATTTTTACGAATGTCACGATATCCGGCGCGCAAAAGAGCGGCGATGCCTTCGACTCCAAGTCCGGAGTCGGTATCTGGGCCAACGAATCGGCTGAACCCGGCCAAGGCCCGGCGGTAGGTAACGTTGTCTTCAACAACTTGAAGATCCTGAACACTGTAACGCCTATTAAAAATACCACGTCAACGTTTACGATTACGGTGAATCCGTAGGCTGAATAGTATAGCTGATTATTGTATGGCTGAATACTACCCAGCTGCAATATGCTAAGCTGCATAATATTCAGCATGCTGCAAGAACCGCCTCCCGTGTGTCTGGGGGGCGGTTATTTGATGTAAGGAGAGTATGGGTCTACTGTTGCATCATCTTGATAGTATGATTCAGTTATGAGCCCATTTACTTTGGATGCGAAATTATTCCAGTGAGTATCATATCCAACATTATAGTTCCAGCCGCTTGACCGGAGCTTCTCAGCTAAATAAATATAATCAGCTCGTTGCTTATCGGTTAGGCTAACTGCCAAGGTTTCGTCACCAACCTTGAACTGTTTCAAGTAATCATGCAGCTTCCAAAGAACAGCATCCTTATCGTCACCCTCCATTCCTATGTGTAAGATAACTGAATCTATTGCATCATCTAATTTCTGCGTAACTAAGGGTTCGTTAATCCAGTCTTCTCTTCTCATACATTCCCTCCTCTGATTTTTACCATAATACCACATATCGGAATTCGCCTGGTTGCCGGAAATCCTGCATAATCTACAACAATTGTCATGTTCATGTCCCCGCCAAGTCTTGGCATCAGCTTTTACCGGAAGTCTGCTGGGTAATATGGATAGAATGTCAGTCCAGCAGCAGCGGCACCATCCGCCAAATCGACAGATAGCCTACTGTAGCGATACAATGGATGTTACATCGTGCATGAAGATTAAGACAGGAATAGGGGAGGTATATATATGACGAAGCTGGTAGTCAATAATATTACAGAGCTGATCGGCGGAACGCCGGTGGTACGCTTGAACCGAATTACCGGACCGGAGGATGCGGAGCTGTATGTGAAGCTGGAGATGTTCAATCCCAGCGGCAGCGTTAAGGACCGGGCCGCGTATAATCTGATTCTGCAGGCGGAGCTGGACGGGCGGCTGCAGCCTGGCGGTACGATCATCGAGCCGACGAGCGGCAATACCGGCATCGGTCTGGCGATGAACGCGGCGGCGAAAGGATATAAGGCAATCCTGATCATGCCGGATAATATGACGAAGGAACGGATCAATATCCTGAAGGCCTACGGCGCGGAGGTTGTGCTGACGCCGGCGGCGGAGCGGATGCCGGGCGCAATTGCCAAGGCAGTAGAGCTGGGCAAGGAAATTGCCGGGAGCTTCATCCCTCAGCAGTTCGAGAACAAGGCGAATCCGGACATCCACCGCATCACCACCGCTCCGGAAATTTTGGAGCAGATGGAAGGCCGGCTGGACGTATTCGTTGCTACATCTGGAACAGGCGGCACGATTACCGGCACAGGAGAGGCGCTGCGTGAGCAGCTGCCGGAGCTCCGCGTGGTTGTCGTGGAGCCTCAAGGCTCACCAGTGCTCTCCGGCGGCAAGCCCGGACCGCATAAGCTGGTGGGCACCAGCCCCGGATTCGTGCCGGCGATTCTGAATACCGGCATCTATAATGAGATTGTGCAGGTATCCGATGAAGATGCACTGGATATGGTAAGGAGGTTGGCCAGTACCGAAGGGATCCTGATTGGTCCTTCCGGCGGAGCAGCAGTATGGACAGCCTTGCAGGAAGCCCGGCGCCACGGCCGCGGCAAGCGGGTGTTGTGCATTGCTCCCGATACTGGTGAACGATATCTTAGTATGGGGATATTCGAATAACCCACTGGAGGGGACCCTATGAATCGCGTGAAGAGAAGTTCCCGGCACCGGCTGAAAGCTGCCGGATTGATGATTCTTACGGCGGCGCTAATCTCAAGCTTGTCCGGCTGTTCGCGGCCGGGCGGTACCGACAATTCAGGCGGTGCAGAATCTTCGGCCATGCCATCACCTCCGGTGGCGCAGAGTCCGTCGCCTGTCCCGCAGCAGACCGCCGTCCCGCAAACGGCGGACCCTACTGCAGCCGCCGCGGGTACCGAGTCGCCTGCCCTGGCGGCATTCCTCGATCCCGCCAAGCTGCAGCCTGTATTCGGCTTCGCCGACGAGACCGGGAGTCATATGCTTGTGACCTCGCAGGAAGAGGGAAGCGGGGAGCAGATGGAATCCCTGAATACCGCTATCGGCAACGGAGGCCAGGTGCTGGCTGTGAAGTTCGAGAAGCGGCAAGCGGGGAGTGAGAACAGCAATGGCCGGGAGCTGGCGAATAATTTCGCTAATCTGGCCGGATTTGTCTACACGATAGAGAGCGGCGCTGCGAAGCCGGATGAAACCTATTATCTGGCTGATTCCGCCCTCTTCCCTCCGGCTGCCTTGCTGGAGCTTCAACCGGCTGACCCGGCTGCTCCGCAGCTTGCCGCCGGAGATCCCGTGCGCAAGAGCATAGCTGCCGTTAAGCACCGGGAGATTCAGTCCGCCTGGAAGCTGGCTGATCTGGCCCAGAATAGGGAGCTGTATCTGATTCAATTCACAAGGCAGGATAAGGATATGCTGTTCAGTCTTGTCCTGAATGAAGACGGTAAGCTCAGCTTCATGGATTATCCTGCGGTTATTGAGAACGATGAATATTCGGTCTGGCGTGTCGATGACGGCGGGGAGATGCGGCCGGAGATGTTCTCGTTATTGTTTGCTGCACAGTCGGCAGACGGATTGCTGCTTGGCCTGAACTGGTGGGGAGCGGAGGGTGTGAACTCCTTTTTCCTGCTGCAGCAAGGCAATGCCTTCAAAGAACTGGAGATCCAGTACGGCCGGTACACTTCTCCTATATAAGGCGGGATATAGATTCTTAATGATGACAAAGGCTCCCCGTCACCTTTTGGTGACAGAGGAGCCTTTGACGGTTATAACAGGAGGATTAGACTTCGTATCATAGATGATCCTTCTATTGTCCGCTGGTGCGGAGTCGTCCTTATTGGCGGCACTGCCTTTTCCGCTTGGCTTAAATGCCTTCATCACAGGCCGGAACAGGATATACCCCAGCAGCCCGCCGAAGGTATTCAGAATGAGATCGTCCACATCAAAGGTTCCGATGTAGAATACCGCCTGCGCACATTCAAGCACCGCACTTAATGCCAAAGAGCGCAGCAGGACACCGGTGAAGGAGCCGCCGCCTTTTCCATTCGGGGACAGTAGCACAAGGAATATGCCATAAGGGATAAACAAGGCAATATTTCCCGCGAAATTAAGCATGGTAGTAGGTGTGAGATGATGATACGTATTGGACAGGGTAGCGAGCGGAACAAAGTTTCCTGTGCGCAGACTGCCGGCAATGTTATCCGGGCTGCGCTGCAGCTGCTGCCAGAGAAAGCTGAAGTTAATCGAACCAAACTTGAATAAGATGATTTTGAATAGTACATAGATGTATACGGCGAAAAGTGCCTGCAACCCGTATATTCTCAGTTTGTATGCCGGATTCATTCCGCATCACCGCCTTCTCTAGGTTATATTGTTATATGGCCTGGCTGTTATGGATATACCGTCATAATTACGCCGTCGATATTATTGCCCGAGAACTCGACATGCCGGCCTTCAGGGGTAGGAACCGGAGTATTTCCAGAGACCGCTATATAGGAAATCTGATATTCTGTATCGTTAACGGTAGCGGTAATCGTCTCCTGCTGCTTCAGATAATCCAGGTATTCTTCCAGGGTGAAATGCTTATCCCGCATAATGATGCTGTGCGGCAGGCCGACATAACGGAAATGCCAAGGCTCATACTGGATGCCGGTAATATCCGTCTTATCTTCAGGATAGCGCAGGATAAATCCGTAATCCCAGGCGTTGTTACGAAGCCATTGCCCTTCCGGAGCCTGGCTCATCGCCATCTGCGAGGAGCCGATATCAAGTGACAAGCCCAGGTTATGCTCGCTATGGCCCGGTGGAAGGGCATATTCGGCTCCCTTCTCCTCATAGAGCTGCTTCTGCTCCGAGTTGTTCCGGTATCCGCTGCTGATCAGGAAATTCTGGACACCCTGCCCGGCTGCAGCTCCTATCATAATCGAGAACTGCTCCGCTACCTGCTCGGAGAGCATCGTCTTGTTGTCCAGCAGACCATAGCCTTCGGTCAGCTCCTGATGCTCAGACAGATTCACAATATCTTTACTGACTCCCGGTTTATGTACAGGGTATTCTTTGTTGACGAGCAGCAGATTGCCCTGATGAACCCTGCTTTTAGGGATAACCGTCAGATTCTTGGAGCCGTGGTCCGTAAGGACTTGAACGATTGGGGTGTCCTGTCCGGGGACAACAGCTTCTCTGCCTTGGTGCACCCACTCCAATCCAAGCAAACCGGCAAGAACAACCCAAAAAAACCACTTCTTCATTTCATCTTCCTCCTTGGACTCTATGTCTATAAGAATAGGGAAGTGAATTTAAAAAGAAGTGGGGTAAAGATAAAGTTTTTCTTAAAATATTAAAATGCAAAGGCATTTCCGCGTAAAATAATTGAATTTAAATCTCTACTTGAGCAGACCCGGCAGCCGCACCTCAAAGAGAGTGCGGATCGTGTCACTCTGGACAGAGATCGTGCCGTGGTGCTGCTCGACGATATTTTTGGCAATGAACAGGCCCAGTCCGGTACTGCCCTCCTGATGGGTCCGCGCCCGGTCGCCGGTGTAGAACATATCGAAGAGAAAGGGAAGCTCCTCCTCGGGGATGCTATCCCCATAGTTGATCACCTGGACGAGCGCATTCTCTCCCTCCGGGTTGCAGCGGATATCGACATACTGGCCGTCTTTGCCATAACGTACGGCATTGGTCAACAGGTTCTCGAACACCCGGGCCAGCAGCTCGCCGTCCCCGGATATTCTCATCTGCGGAGCCAGCGCAAGGCGGGCAGTCAGCCCGTTGTTCTCCAGCACAGGATACAGCTCATCGTTCAGCTGGACGAGCAGCTCGCTTAGATCAAGCGGAAGCTTCTGGACGGTCAGCATGCCGTAATTCATCCGGGTAATCTCAAACAGCTCATCAATCAGCTTCTCAAGCCGCTGCGATTTGGTGTAGGCAATCGTTGTGTAATGCTTAACCTGATCGGCGCTTAACTGCCCGTCCTTCAGCACCAGATCCAGATAACCCAGCACGGAGGTCAGCGGTGTCCGCAGATCATGAGCCAGATTGAGCACGAGCTTGTCCTTGCTGTTCTCGGCGAAATCCCCGCGTTCTACAGCCTGCTGCAGCTTATCTTTGGCCAGATTCAAATCGGCGGCAATATCCTCGAACTCATCGCTGGATGTTATGCTGATGCGGCTCTTGAAATCGCCGTTCGCCAGAAGGCGGATATGCTGGGAGATCTCTTTGAAATAACGGGCATAAGGCTTGGTGAACAGGAAGAAGAACAGCAGCGCCAGCGGGATGAAGAAGATCAGGAAGAAATTGAGGTCGCCAAATTCAGCGATCATCCAGCGGTAACGGGCCAGCGTGTCCTCATACTTAACCTGTGAGGTATAGTACATTTGCAGGCTTTTATATAGCACAAAAGTAACAGCGCCCGAGCAGGCCATACTCAGCATCAACAGAAAGATCATTTTGAAGCGGAAGCTGCGGAACAGATTAGCCATTGAATGTGTACCCTACCCCCCAGATCGTTTTGATCCACATATTTTTGGTCTGTTCTTCGCCAAGTTTCTTCCGCAGGGTGCGGATATGAACCATGACCGTGTTCCCACCCTCATAATAGGCTTCACCCCAGACCTGCCGGAAGAGATGCTCTGCACTAAACACCTTCTTGGGATAGCTGGCCAGCAGATAGAGGATATCGAATTCCTTCGGCGTCAGCTCAACCGATTGTCCGTACAGCGTCACCGACCGGCGGTCCGGATCAATGATCAGACCTCCTGTTTCCAGCACTGCCTTTTGCTCCGTAACCGGCTGATTCAGCTGAGTGGACCGGCGAAGCTGCGCATTCACTCTGGCGACCAGCTCCATAGGGTTGAACGGCTTGGTCATATAATCGTCGGCGCCGATGACAAGTCCGGTGATTTTATCCAGGTCCGAAGTCTTGGCGCTCAAAAAAATAATCGGCAGCCCGTGCTTCTCCCGGATTTGCCGGGTCACCTCATACCCGTCCATGCCGGGCATCATAATATCCAATACCGCCAGATCAATATGCTGGGATTGGACCGCCTGCACAGCCGCTGATCCGCTTGTAACCTTGATGGGGTGATAGCCCTCTTTTTCCAGATGCAGTCCGATCAGCTCAGCAATTTCCGCATCGTCATCGGCGATAAGAATCGTAATACGTTTCATTTCGTTGTCTCTCCTGTATAGTCAGCATGAAATCATACTTGATTGTGCTTTGATCCTAGTGTACCCTATCGGATATGGTTTCGCGACCTGCTATGATAAGAAGATTGAGTTCCATCTTTGATGATTTTATATTTTAAATACTTAATTTTGTAACATTTACTTGCGGGCATAGCCCGAAAGAGTCATGCCGGGGAAGTCCCGGTAATGATAAAGTTATCTTCAGTATTAGGGAGGCGACTGCGACGTATACCCGAATTAAAGTGCTCATTCTGCTGATTCCAACACTTATGGTCGGCATCTGGGAGTTTGTGCGGCATCAGTTCCTGATGCAGTACATCTCCATGGACATGGGAAACTACTTAACTCCGGTGCTTGTCTTTCTGTTCAGTATCGTTCTGCTCCTGCCGCTCTTCCGGATGCTTGAACGGAGCCAGCGGGAGCTGGAACGGGAGCGGGCGGCAACTACGGCGATGGAAGCGCGTGAGCTGCTGGCCAAGGAGCTGCATGACGGGATGGCACAGTCGCTGTTTCTGCTCTCCGTGCGGATTGACCGCCTGGAACAGAACCGCAAAGACGGAGAGATCAGCGCAGAGAGCGTGAATCAGATCAAGAAAACAGTGCACGAAGTCAACCGCTATGTGCGCCAGGCCATTGCCAATCTGAAGGTGCCGGTCAGCGGCAAAGAGAGCTTCTCCCTGGAGCGGTCCATTCAAGAGCAGCTTGCCGGAATAGCCGGGGAAGTGATGATTGAGGTATCACTGGACTGGCATCTGGACGAGCAGGCGCTAACGGCAGCGGAACAGGCTGAGCTGTTGTCCTGCATCCGCGAGGCCATTATTAACGTGCGCAAGCATACGCGTGCAGGTAAAGTATCTGTCTCCGGCCAAGGCGATAGGCTGAATTGGAACGTGGATGTTGCCGATAACGGCGCCGGATTCGTGCATGCCGATCCTTTTGCGGTGAGTGGAAGTTATGGTCTTCAGATTATGAGAGAACGGGCACGCAGCATGGGCTGGAAGCTTAACTTACAATCCGGTTCTGCCGGAACAGTGGTAGAGATTTCGAAAGGGGGGACGACGGATGGAACGCTGCCGGGTGCTGATCGTAGATGACCATGCGCATGCTCGTGAAGCGATGAGTGAGATTGTGGCGCTGGATGAACGTTTCGATGTGATCGGCGCTGTTGCGAGCGGGGCGGAGGCGATTGTCTGGACGGGGCAATGGATGCCGGACCTGATTCTGATTGACATCGAGATGCCGGGAATGGACGGCCTGGAGACTACGCGGCGCATTAAGCTGGAATATCCCTATGTCAAAATCGTCATCGTCACCGTATCGGATGAGATCTCCTATCTGTTCGAAGCGCTCAAGCAGGGGGCGCAGGGGTATCTCCTGAAGAATCTGGCACCGTCTACCTGGATTGAGTATTTACTGGCTATTGTAAGTGAGGAGGTTCCGCTGAGCCGGGAGCTGGCTTTTCAGATTCTGAAAGAGTTAGCCGTGACCTCCGTCAAGGAAGAGCGGGAGGCATTAACGGCGAGGGAGAAGGAAATACTGGGCTGTGTATCTTCCGGGTCAACGAATAGGGAGATTGCGGCCACCCTCGGGATCTCTGAGCACACCGTCAAAAACCACCTCAAAAACATTCTCCAGAAGCTCCAGCTCCAGAACCGCACGCAGCTCACCCGGTATGCCATGGAGCAGGGACTGGCTTCGCGGGAACGGGATTTTCCGGGGAAAAGATAGAGCTTTGCAGAAGGATGATTAGACTACATAAGAGAGAAGGGGAGATCCCATTGAACAGACTTTTCCGTAAAATAGCAGCCCTGGCCGTACCTGCGGCCGCAGCACTAATGGTATTCGCAGCCGTAGCTAGTGCGCATGTAACCGTCAGCCCAGCACAATCGAGTGCAGGTGCCTGGGAGACTTACACGCTCAAAGTACCCTCTGAGAAAGATATTGCTACAGTGCAGATCGATCTGCGCATCCCGGCAGGAGCTGCATTCAAGCAATATGAGGCTGCTCCCGGCTGGGACGTAACGGTGGCTGGCGACAAGGTCAGCTGGATCGCGAACGGAGACGGCATTCTGGCCGGACAGTTCCAGCGCTTCTACTTCACCGTCCAGAACCCGGCCGCCGCAGGCGATATCGCCTGGAATGCCTATCAGCATTATGCCGACGGCAGCGTGGTCCAGTGGTCCGGCGAAGAAGGCTCGGAATCCCCGCATTCCATCACAGCGATTGCCGAAGCTTCCGGCGAAGGCACCCACTCCCACGGCTCCATGGACATGGCGGATAACGGCACCATGACCATGGACGAGCATGAGGCGATTATGGAGGAAGAGGGGAACAGCTCCAGCGTGTCACCGATGCTGTACATTGCGCTCGGCATCTCGCTGCTGTCCTTCCTGCTGGCCGCTATTGCTTTGCTGCGGGGGAAGAAGGAGTAGGGCTGGAACCGGGCTACTGCCTGAAGTTCAGGTAAGAGGATTGAAGCAGGTATTTGTACGAGGAATATAGTAAGCATATCTGCTATACTGGCCAAACGACTGTTCTGGCGAATCGGAAACCCCGTGCTTGAGGTGAGTATCACCCTCAGGTGCGGGGTTCTTTGTGGTTTGAGGAATGCTGGGATGTGGGGGATGTGGGGGATGTGGGATGTGGGGATGTGAGAATGGGAGAATGCTGGGATGTGGGAATGCGTAATATGCTGGAATGCTAGGATGCTAGGATGCTGGAATGCTGGAATGCTGGAATGCTGGAATGCTGGAATGCTGGAATGCTGGAATGCTAGGGATGAGGGTGCAGGATGTGCTGATGTGCTTATGCGATGATCGGTTGCATTCCCGCTGACTGGTGCCCAGCGATTTTGTAAACAAACTTTATCTATGGATGCTCACGCACGCCGGTTGGGAACAACAGTTGGAAAAACAACACTTAATTCCGGGAAATTCCCTAACATACCGGGCGTAGTTGGAAAAACAACACTTAATTTTGCGGGATCAGGCAATTACCCGGTGTAGGGGCAGAATTAAGTGACATAAATCCAACTGTTCTTGCTGAAGCTCCAGAGCCGGGAGCAATAAGTGTTATAAATCCATCTGTTATCCGGGTGCGGCGGTTCTACGAGCGAAGCGGCTGCTAAATGACAGTTCACATGAGAACAATCTTTACGGATGAGTTACTGACACCTATTCCGGGTGTGTTCCACGAATTTCCACATGTAGCCTTACAACTTATCCACTAACGTATTCCAGGTCAGCTCAATAATCGCGGTCATTTTATTCGGTTCGTTGGATACATAGGTAACCACTGCGTTCTTATCCGGAAGCATAATTACATACTGGCCATACATTCCGTCGAGCCGGTAGGAGTTAGGATAGGAGTTCATCCACAGCTGATATCCGTAACCCTGGTGATAATCTGGGGTTGCAAAGTCAGGAGTGAAATCATCAGTCTTTATCTGGACGGAAGTTGCTTGCTCCACATAACCGGATGGAATGAGCTGTTGTCCGTTCCACGCGCCTTTATTCAGGAGCAGCTGTCCGAATCTGGATAAATACTCTGCGGTTAAGTGTAACCCCGAGAACCCTTGCGGGAATCCCAGTGGACATCTGTCCCACTCCGGCTTGGGAATATCAAGAGGGTGGAATATTTTCTCATACAGATAGTCGTCCAGGTTTGCTCCAGTAGTGCTGCTAATGATTCTGGAGAGCATGTAGGTGGCGGAATTATCATAGGTGAAATGAGTCCCAGGCTCAAAGACAACCGGCTCCTCAAAAAACAGCTCAGCAATATCCCATTTCTGCCCGCTTCTCCAATCCGCCTTATTCACCGGACATTCCGCATGCCCGGACCCCATACACAGCAAATGATGGATCGTGATCCTTTTCAGAAATTCCGTGTTATTACTGCAGGTATGGAAATAATCAGGGAAGAAATCTACTACACGGTCGTTGAGTTTGAAATACCCCTCATGAACGGCAATCCCCACAGCCATGGAAGTAAAGGTTTTGCTTGCAGAGTATAGTAGGTGCGGCTGTTCCTCCTCAAAATCATGCCTGGCCATCAGCTCACCGTTCTGTCTGACCACCACATTCAAAACGCGCAGATTCTGCTTGTTCACCAATGCTACCAATTCGTCTAATAGTACAGTGTTCATTGTTTCGCCTCCGTAAGCCACAAAGTTAAGACTATTTGGAATTTGCCTAGTCTTACTATAGCTGGATATGTATTATACTGTAAGTGATATTGGTATGAGTGTAATAACTAACAAGACCCGATGTATTGTGGACGCTTGCGGAGGTGGATATATGGCTGCGAACTTCAATGTAATTACTTTTACCAAAAGGATAATTGATTTAAGCTGGCTACTCAAAGTCCTTCAAGGAAGAGGTTACGATGCTAATATTAATCAGATTGAATCTATCGGAAATTGGGAGTTCAACGATTTAATAAACCACCCGCAGGATGTTGAGATTGCAGAAGTCCTAGAGCTTCTTGAGAAAGGCCGAATTTTACTGATATTTGGTGAAATCCAGTCTTTTAAATTTGTAGTGATGTTAAGTAAAACTGATACCATCTATGAAACAAGAGTGTCTTTGGATACAAAATACATAGAATACTTAGATAGCGATACGCTTAATGATGTTACCCGGCCTATTTATGATGAAATTTCGAATGTACTGTTATCTTCCGAAATGGTGAATAAGTTACTTGTTTCTGCATTAGGTGTCGAGGTAGTTGTGGACTACGATGAGGATTTTAATAAGATGTATCTTGATAGCCATAATGTGGTGAGATGGGTTTTTGGAACGCAGGAGGGTGCAGGTAAACGTGATCTTATGGGTTACACGCGGGTAGCTGCTGGTGTTTGGGATAGAAATATTCAAGTATGACGACATAATGATGTAGAAGTTATATGGCGGGGAGATATCAAATGTCAGTATACTTTATGGACAATATTTTTCAGGAAAATGATATTGAACCTATGAAATGATCTTTAAAGAGATTAGAGAAAATTATTGGATTTTAAAAGGAGTTCCTTATTTTGAAGATGAACGGTAGTTGTTCTTTCACAATACGTAATGAAGCTTTAGATTTTGATTACATTACTAAAAGATTAGCATTTAAACCAAATTCAATCCTGAAAAAGGGGCAGGCCATCAGAAAAGAAGCAGTGACTCAGGCTCCCTTTGATATTTGGCGATATGAAGTAATAATATCTGAAGAAGTTGAACCGGAAGAAGCACTACAGCTTTTACCGAATGATCTAACTCCCAACTTTAAAGAAATTAATGAGTTAACAAGTCTTTATAAAGATGTTGGAATTGATTGTTACTTGAGATCGGGTTATGGCCAAATGGGCTTGCAGCTTACGACTGAAATGATGAAGAAAATATCGATTTTAGGATTAGGGCTTAATATACATATTCTTTCCTTTGGTGGGGTTGAAGAGGATGACTAGTACGAAACGGGAAAGGATAGGGGATTCATGTCAATCTCAGCCTCTATAAATATAAGTTTAAGCAATCATAGTCGTGAAAGCTTATCGTTACCGGATTTGTTTCAAAACTTTGAAAATGAAGGTTGGACATACGTAAAAAGTAATGGTGAGATTACTATACTGCCTTTGGGTGATGATGATTATAATTGGACATCTAGTGTACTTAATAGAGACAGCTTCTTCGATATCTTGAAAAAAAAGCAGGATCAAAAAGAGATTATTGGAATTGAGTTAATGCGGGTAGATTCTGAAGTTGGATGTGAGTTACTAATCTTTAATACAAATCAAATGATGTTTAGTTTATCAATAGCAAGAAAGAAAATTAATGCAAAAGATGATATAGATATTACTGATTTTAGTTGGTATTTGGAACGTGTTTTGCCTGTTTTAAAGAATTTACAAGTGGAACAAATAAGCTGTGAACAATTTTAGTAAGGAGTTTTTATTCTGGTTCTGATTGAGAGTGCTTAGAGAGGCGATAATTATACGATTCCATATAAATTAACTCAATATGAAGGGCTGATATAATATCTTTAAGATGGAGTTAACATTTGAGAAGCCGTTGGAAAGTATACCTGAAACAGAATACTTAATACCTGATTTAGAACTTGATGATGAAGTGGCTATTCTAATGTGTATATGCACAGCATTTGAAATTTCACAATCTGTATCTTTCGTTGTTGGTGGTTTTGGGCAAGATAATTGGCCTGTTGATTGTAGAACGGATCTATGTACTGTAATTGAACAAGTCCCTGATATATTAGGGAAAACAAGAGCGGGTATATACTCCTTTGAATTAGATTTCTACGAACAGGGAATTGAGAGACGGCTCCTATTCAAGGAGGATACAAATCTTGTTAAGGTCACTTGCATTAGTCGTACTAAATGGGAACCTCATCCAAGTTCAGTGTTTATGGAAAAGACCGTAGTTTCCAAAATATTTGAAGAGATTTATAGCGATTTTTGGGATTTAAGCGCTGTGTTGTGTAAGGGCATTACATGAAAACTTCATCCTAATTGAAAAATACCAAGCAATAGAAGATTCAATGTAGCTTATGATTTTTAATATATGATAAGGTGCTTATTTGAGAAACAGAACAGATCGACCGGCGGGTTCAGAGAGATTGCAAGCTTGAAGCTGCAGGCGGAGGGAGTACATGAACGACTTGAAAACATTTATTATCATCGGAATTATAGTCGTTGTATTGATCATACTGGCACTTGGCCTGGAGCGGCTCAAATCGGAGCGGGCCGCAGGGGGAAGAGCTGAATTCTCAGGTTCACTCTACGATCTGGTCAGTACGTTTAAGGGGGATGCGGCCACCAGCCGCGCCTTTACCTGGTACACCGGGGACCCCGGAGCAGACGGCTGGCTTGAGGTAATAAAGGGCAAGACGTCTGATTTTACCGGAGATGGGGTCATTAAGGTTCAGGCAGCCAATACCACGGTCAAGACGGATCAGGGTACAGCAGGCGTGCACAAAGCCGAGATTACCGGACTGGAGCCGGGAACACGCTACACTTACCGGGTAGGCAGCGGAGAGGAAGAGGAGTGGAGCCCCGAATACGGGTTCAGCACTGCGGAAGCGGACAGCGGTCAGGTGACCTTTATCAACGTTACGGATTCCCAGGGAGTAACAGATGCGGATTTCGCAATCTGGGGCAACACTTTGGAACAGGCATTCAAGACCTTCCCGGCAGCAGAGTTTATTGTGCATAATGGTGATTTTACTGAAGATTCGGAGGATAGTGCGGCGTGGAATAGCTTCTTTGGCTATGTTCAGAACAGGGTGGCCAGTGTGCCCCTCATGCCGGTGACCGGTAACCATGACGAGATTGATGAAGAGGCGGAGCTGTTTACCTCACATTTCAATCTGCCGGATAACTGGGCCAAGGGTTCGATCGCCGGCACTTCCTATTCCTTCGATTACGGCCCGGTCCATGTGACTGTGCTGAACACAGAGAGTAATCTGAAGAAGCAGGCTGACTGGCTGAAGAAGGATCTGGCAGGTACGGATAAGCCGTGGACAATCGTAGCGATGCACCGTCCGGCGTATGGAGGGAACATGTACAGTAAGGTCGAGGACTGGACGGCGATTTTTGACAAATACAAGGTGGATCTTGTGCTGCAGGGACATAATCATGAGTATTCCCGTTCTTATCCGCTGCGCGCCGGTCAAATTGTACCCGAGAGTGATGGTGGCAATGTTACAACAGGCGGAACGGTCTATGTGGTGACCAACGCCTCCGGGGCCAAATTCAACGGGAAGAAGGAAGACTTGTTCTACCATAAGGTTCATTTCCAGAATAACAAACCGATGTTCGCGGGAATCACGGTTAGCGGGGATACCCTGACTTATCAGGCGTATGATACAGACGGCAACAAGCTGGATGAGTTTGTTTTGAAGCATTAGTAAGCGAGGTTCTTTTGGATGACATTCCAACAGAACCTTTTATTGTTAAAATAGTAATAAAAAGTGTGAAAATGGTACGATGATTGCTGACAGTTTTCATATGAATTCGACCGTTTTCCCTCACGGTGCAGGTTGTCAACGCTCTATAATGAAAGCGTTATTAAAGAAAGAACCTGGGAGGTTAGAACCGTGATTCGAAAACGTATCCGAAGAATGGGAATGGTTGTCCTGCTGGCGGCAATGCCCGGCTCCTTGTTTACCGTTTCTCCCGCAGTAACTCATGCCGCAGCAAGTGAAGCCTACAACTGGAACAGCGTGGTTACCGGTGCAGGCGGAGGGTTTGTTCCGGGCATTATTTTTAACCAGACTGAGCCGAACCTGATCTATGCACGGACGGATATCGGCGGTGCCTACCGCTGGAATCAGGCATCCGGCAGCTGGACATCGATCAGTGATTCTGTCGGCTGGGTGGACTGGAACAAGAATGGCGTAGACGCGCTGGCTACCGATCCGGTGAATCCGGACAAGGTGTATATGGCTACCGGTACTTATACGAACTCATGGGACGGAAATGGACAAATCATGCGCTCCAGCGACCGGGGGAATACGTGGCAGACAACGCCGCTGCCGTTCAAGGTTGGCGGTAATATGCCTGGACGTTCGGCCGGGGAACGGCTTGTGATTGACCCCAATAAGAACAGCATCCTGTTCTTCGGGGCGCGGAGCGGGAACGGCCTGTGGAAGAGCGCCGACTCCGGGGTCACCTGGTCCAAGGTCAGCGCCTTCCCTAATGTGGGGACGTATATTCAGAATCCGACGCTTGATTACGGCAATGACCTGGTGGGGTTATCCTGGATTACTTTTGATAAAAGCACAGGCACCTCCGGGAATGCCACCCAGACGATTTATGTGGGAGTAGCGGATACGGCAAGCAGTGTCTACCGCAGCACGGACGGGGGAGCAACCTGGTCTGCTCTGCCTGGTCAGCCGGTAGGTTATCTGCCGCATCATGGTGTGCTGTCATCTACTGGCGATCTGTACATTACGTACAGTAACGGTGTGGGGCCGTATGACGGAAGCAAAGGTGAGGTCTGGAAATGGAACACAACAAGCGGGGTCTGGACCAATATCAGCCCCTCCACAGGAACGGATAACTGGTACGGGTTCGGCGGTCTCGCTGTGGATGCTCAAGACCCTGACACGGTTATGGTCTCCAGTCTGAATGCGTGGTGGCCGGATGAAGTGATCTTCCGCAGCAAGGACGGCGGTGCATCCTGGAGCCGGATTTGGGATTGGGGATTTTACCCGGAGCGGAGCTATAAATTTGCCATGGATATTACCGCTGCGCCATGGCTGAATCATGGCATTACCGACTCTACCTCACTCGACCCCTCGCCGAAGCTGGGCTGGATGATGGGGGATCTGGAGATTGATCCGTTCAACTCCAACCGGATGATGTACGGTACGGGTGCGACCATCTATGGTTCAAATAATGTAGGCGCTTGGGATACCGGCGGGAAAGTCAATATTTCCGTGATGGCGAAGGGAGTAGAAGAGACTGCAGTGCTGGGGCTGATCAGCCCTCCAGCAGGAGCGCACCTGATCACCGCACTCGGGGATGTGTCCGGCTTCCGGTATGATGATGTCACTGCAGCACCGGTGAAGTTCCAGACAAGTCCCTCCTGGGCAACCACAACCGGCATCGATTATGCTGAGTTAAGTCCAGCCTATGTAGTACGTGTTGGCGGTGCGGATAAGGAGAAGACACCAAGCATGAAGTCGATTGGAATCTCCAATGATGGGGGTATCAATTGGTATATGCCAAATGGCGAGCCTTCGAACGGAACCAAGACTACCGCAGGACAGGGACAGGTGGCAGTATCGGCGAGCGGAAACTCCATCCTTTGGAGCACCTCGGATATTGGAGTATATTATTCGAAGACTACCGGCAACACTTGGACCGCAAGCGCAGGGGTTCCGGCGGGAGCCAAAATCGCTTCGGACAGAGTGAATGCGAATAAATTCTATGCCTTCTATGCGGGAACCTTCTATGTAAGTACAGATGGCGGAGCATCCTTCACGGCTACGGGGGCAACAGGCTTCCCTACCAATAATGTCGGCGATCTGCAGCCTAATCAGGCCCAGATCAGTCTGAAAGCCATGCCGGGCATTGAAGGCGATATCTGGTTCGCCGGCGGCAATACGGTTGAGAACAAATATGGCATATGGCACTCTGTCAATTCAGGTGCAAGCTTCACCAAGCTGGCCAATGTTGATGAGGCTGACCTCATCGGGTTCGGCAAGGCAGCGCCGGGCCAGAGCTACATGGCACTCTATACAGTAGCTCAGATCGACGGTGTGAGAGGGGTCTTCCGCTCCGATAATGCCGGGGCGAGCTGGGTACGGATCAATGACAATGCCCATCAGTATGCCAAAATCAACATGGCCATCACCGGAGATCCGCGCATCTACGGACGCGTATATCTGGGCACCAATGGCCGGGGCACCTTATACGCCGATCCGGTGAATCCTCCGGCGGCAGGCTCAACGATCACGCCGGTCAGCGCCAGCTTCGACAAGAAGACGGCGAATCAGGCGGATATCGCCGTGACGATGACGCTAAACGGGAACACGTTAAGCAGCATTAAGAACGGTGCGTCAACGTTGACCGCCGGAACGGATTACACTGTGAGCGGCTCGGCAGTCACGATCAGCAAGGCATATCTGGCAGCGCAGGCGGTGGGTACGACAACGCTTAGCTTCAATTTCAGCGCCGGAGCGGCGCAGACCTTGGCTGTTGCAGTTGTGGACACAACGGCACCGGCCAGTAATTCTGCGATCACGCCGGTCAGCGCCAGCTTCGACAAGAAGACGGCGAATCAGGCGGATATCGCCGTGACGATGACGCTGAACGGGAACACGTTAAGCAGCATTAAGAACGGTGCGTCAATGTTGACCGCCGGAACGGATTACACTGTGAGCGGCTCGGCAGTTACGATCAGCAAGGCGTATCTGGCAGCGCAGGCGGTGGGTACGACAACGCTGAGCTTCAATTTCAGCGCCGGAGCGGCGCAGAACTTGGCTGTTGCAGTTGTGGATACAACAACGCCGGCCAGCAATTCTGCGATCACGCCGGTCAGCGCCAGCTTCGACAAGAAGACGGCGAATCAGGCGGATATCGCCGTGACGATGACGCTGAACGGGAACACGTTAAGCAGCATTAAGAACGGTGCGTCAATGTTGACCGCCGGAACGGATTACACTGTGAGCGGCTCGGCAGTTACGATCAGCAAGGCGTATCTGGCAGCGCAGGCGGTGGGTACGACAACGCTGAGCTTCAATTTCAGCGCCGGAGCGGCGCAGACCTTGGCTGTTGCAGTAGTGGACACAACAGCACCGGCCGCTGGCGGCCTTAAAGTTCAGATGTACAACAGCGGCACAGCGGCTGCGGCCAATACGCTGAGCCCGAAGATTAAGCTGATGAATACCGGCACGGCTGCAGTTTCACTGGCCGATGTAAAGCTCAGATACTTCTACACTATTGACGGTGAGCAGACCCAGAGCTTCTTCTGCGACTGGTCGCAGGTGGGAAGCGCAAATGTGACCGGGACGTTTGTGAAGCTTCCGGTTGCCAAGACCGGGGCCGATTATTACCTGGAGCTTGGATTTACAAGTGCTGCAGGCTCACTTGCGGCCGGGGAGAGCATAGACATTCAACTGCGGGCGTCCAAGTCGGATTGGAGCAATTACACCCAGACCGGAGATTATTCCTTTAATGCAGCGGGCACAGCTTATACCGATTGGGCCAATATTCCAGCCTATATCTCCGGCAGCCTGGTATGGGGAAATGAACCTTCTTGATTAGGAGTTCAAGTGAGTAGAGTAGCAGAGTCTTGAACAGTTTCGAACAGACAGCCCCTCTCCATATTATTGCGGAGGAGGGGCTGCTTGGTGTTTGTAGAATGAATCTGCCAGCGCTGTAGAGGCTATAAAGTCTGTCCGCTGTCGACTGTTATGATCTGCCCGGTCATGGCTTCCTGAGCGAGCGCGGAGCAGATGAAACGTGCGATATCTTCCGGCGCGGCAATGCTCTGCAGCAGCAGGTTCGGTGCGAGCTTATGCATCTGCGCTTCCCGGCCTGCCCACCACCGCGTCGCTACGGCTCCTGGGGCAACGCAGTTGACCCTTATGTCAGGGGCGAGAGCCTTGGCCAGTGACCGGGTCAGTCCGTGAACAGCCGCTTTGGACACGGCATAAGGAAGTGATGAACCGGCACCCGTATTTCCGGCAATACTTCCGAGGTTGACGATGGCCCCATGCCCGCTGCTTTTCATATACGGGGCGGCTGCCCGGGCACAGAAGAACATACCTTTGACATTCACGCCGTATAATTCATCCCACACTTCGGAGGTGACTGCCTCCAGATCATCCATAGGAATATGCTGAGTGATGCTGGCATTATTCACCAGCAGATTTACAGTGTCGTAGGTCTGTACTACTTGTTCTACCATTGCCCGTACCTCGGCATCTGCGGACACATCAGCTTGTACAGCAATGGCCTGCCCACCCTGCGCTATGATCATGTCAACCGTTTCCCGGGCTTCCGCTTCCGAACGGGAATAATTTACGGCAACCTTTACGCCTTGCCCGGCAAGCTCAAGGCAGGTAGCCCGACCGATACCTGTTCCTCCGCCTGTCACTATTGCGGTTTTACCCCTCAGATCCATCCTTATCCGCTCCCGACTACTTATTGTTATTGGATATCCTGAGTACAATTGTAATCAGTTTGCCTGGTTTTGTATAATTGAATGAAATGAATGCTTGGTTCAATAATATTGAACTAATCGAGCGAACTAGAGGGACTTCAACAGCAGATGGTCAATGGACTCTGAAATGAAACACCCTCAAGCTCAGGGCAGGCTGAATGACATTCGCCATTCCCTATTGCACTCTGTACAGTAGAATTCTGTTAATTCAGTGACTTTGAGCAGAAATCAGAAAATCAATTGTATGGAGTGCAACAGAACTGATTTTAGCGCATGAAAACGCAAATTCTATTGTAGAAAATGCAATGAAGAACGATAGGACGGCGGAAAACGGGAGTCTTACTGGAAAGAGGTTAGCGCAAATGGATTTCAAAACTTTAAAAACCTTTCAGGCCATTGTAAGAACAGGAAGCTTTAACCGTGCAGCCGAAGAGCTTAGCTACGCCCAGTCTACGGTAACAATGCAGATCCAGAAGCTTGAGGCTCAGCTGGGCGTTCAGCTGCTGGAGCGCGGCAAACAGCAGGTGATCCTGACGGAGGCCGGGAGGCTGTTCCATGAGCAGAGCCTGCAGATTGTGAAAGACATGGAGCGGCTGCAGAGCAGTCTGGCTGATCTGCAGTCGGGCGGAGCTGGGAGCGTCCGGATCGGTGCAACCGATCCGACTGCGAGTTACCGGCTGCCGCAGCTTTTGCGCATATTCATGGAACAGTTTCCCCGGATCGTACTTTCAGTAGAGATTGCTGGAACAGCGGCTCTCAGCGGGCGGCTGCTTCGGGGAGAACTCGACATGATCCTGTGTTCAGCCCCGCAGCTTGGGACGGAGCTGTATTTCGAGCCGCTTTTCACCGAGGAGTTCGTGCTGCTGCTGCCTGAAGGTCATCCTCTGGAGACGGAGAAGGAGATTACTGCGGACCTGCTTCGCGGACACCGTCTGCTCATTACGGCTGCGGATTGTCCTTACCGTAAGAAGCTGGAGAGTATTTTGCAGGAAGCAGCCGGTCCCCCGCTGAACACCATGGAAATCGGCAGTATGTCCTCCTTGAAATTCTATGTGGAGAACGGTATTGGGATGGCTTTTGTGCCTGAGATTACAATACAGACTCTTCCGTCTGGTACAGTGGTCAGGAGACTGTCAGGGCCGGCAGTTGATATGAGCTGCGGAATCGCCTGCAGAATAGCTGATTACCCGCTGAGAGGGGCGAGCTTACAAGTCTATCAGTTTTTGAAGCGGGAACTGTGGATACCTGTGCATATGTAGAATAGAGCTGATAAGAACCGTTTTTGACAACTATACATTACTTCCACATCCGGCAATTCATGACGAAACTCATGGGCGGCCGGTTTTTTTTGTGTAAGGATTGAATTTATTGTACTCAAAGGGAACCTTTGTCCCGCAGTGGACCAATATAGAGTGAAAACCAATACAGAAAGGAGAGAGACAGATGACTGAGGGAGAGCTGCATGGCTGTCTGCAAAGGCTGAAAGAAGGAGACAAGGATGCTTTCACTGCGCTGCATGACAGCATCAGGCACCAGGTGTACGGGACAGTCTGTCTGCTTGTTGACCGGCAGGGCGATGTGGCAGATGTAGTGAATGAAATCTACATTGAATTGTTCCGTAGTCTGCCGCAGTATGACAGGAATCGGCCCTTTGGGGCATGGCTGAACGGAATGATTGTACGGCAATGCAGCAACTGGAGCCGGAGAAGCTGGCGCAGGCTGCGCATCCAGATCCGCAGCAGGGAGAATGCATCAGAGTTGTTGCTGCCGGGGGCGGATACACCGCTCCTTGAGCAGGAACAGCGGGGAGAGCTGCTTCAGCTGGTGGCAGGGCTTCCCCCTAAACTGCGCAGTGTTGTTGTCCTTCGCTACTATGGGGAATGCAGTTTTGACGAGATTGCCTCTGCCCTGGAGATACCGCTGGGTACCGCTAAATCCAGGCATCACAAGGCAATGCGCAAGCTGCGGCAGCAAGCCGTATTCACAGAGGAAGATGAGATGAAGGGGGACTATACATGCCTGTCGAAAGTCAATTGAAACGGGAGTTTGCCAGCTTTAAGCAGAATACAGTAATGCCGGAACAGCTGGAGACACAGATTTCCGCAAGCTTTGATCAGTACTTTAAATCCCAAAACGAATGGAAAACCAAAAAACACATTCGCGGCACTGCAAGGATAGCGGTTGTTCTCTGCGGAATAATGCTGTTCGGAGGCGTGGTTTATGGTGCGGATAGGTTATGGGCCGTTACATATGGTTCTACTGGAATAGAGGCGATTGTTCATTCGGACTATACTGAATCCGTTGAACACGGTGAGCACGTGAAGCTGCTTGTTGAAGACATTCAGACTAAACTGGCTGTGAATGAATCCGCCTTCCTGTATGTGTCACTGCCCGAAGGGGGATATGACCTGCTTAAGGTAAACCGTCCGCAGCTGTTCTCCGATCTAGAGAGCTGGAAGGAGGTCATCGAGCCAATTACAGGAAAGCTGGCTGTACCTAGCAGTCTGCCGGAAGGATATTATTTTGCCGAAGCGAGGTCTGACAGTCAGCTTGGGATTATAGACGAATCCTGGGTAAAGAAATACACCAATGTCCTCTCGAAAAGGGTCAAGCCCGGTGAGGATTATGCCTGGATCAAGAGCTTCAATACTCCTAATAGAATAGCTAAGACTGTAAGCCCGCAGCTCATATATGAGGGTCCAAGAGGAAAAAGTGATGCAATTGTAGTTAAGTATACGCCTAGCGGACTGGAAGCGCAGCTCACAGCAAATTTTGCGGGGGCTACTACGGTTGAGGAGATAAAGGTTGGATCTTTAGATGCTTTATATATTGTGAATAAAGAAGCTTATGGGAACCAAAACAACTATTATGCTTATATCCAGTGGATCGAGCTAGGGGAGAATAGCGAATGGAACATTCTGCATGAAGTAAGCACAGAATCACCGGACGTATCCAAAGAGACTTTGCTTAAAGTTGCCGAAGGGCTGCGCTAAAGCAGCCTATGCCAAGGTCAGCTTTATGCTTGTCCGGCTATAACTAAAAAAATCCCCTATAACACATATAAACCTCTATTATTGATAGCTTCATCAACAATAGAGGTTTATATTATAACCACTATACCCATGTTCTTCTCAGACTCCTTATCCTATCCTTTGTACTCAGCCGGGTAGAAATCGTCCGAGGCGGCAGTCAATTTGCCTATCCTGCCCGTTAAATCTTCTCTAATTCATCCGCTGACCACGATAGGATTGATTGTGGGCTTTTGAGCTTAAAGAAGCTCATACCATTTCGTGTAGGGATGGATTGAAGGCTATAACGCCAGGATCAAAGATATAGTCTCAAGCTCAGGGAGTACAGCTGCTTAAGAGGACTGCCGGAGATTCTGCCCCCGCATGCGTTCTTACCGCAGTGTATGGTTCCTTGAGTTGATACCTGTATTATACCGGGATTCACCGCAGCCGTAAAAAGGCGAATACTTTAAATTTGCGGTTATTTTTCGCCGTAAGATCATGTAAGCGCTATTATGCTTCCTTATCCTTAGTTTTTAGGAGGATTCAGAACAATAGTTATTCACTCTAAACTTGATCCAACGTAACCCAGTCGCTGTAAGGAGGGATAAATACTCTGGACCGCAATCGGCGGTGTCAATCCGCGGACTGATTGCCGGTATATCGAAGCGGATTTCTTGCTGAAGTGGACTGAGAGGCCGTTATTTCGCCAAAAAGCCTCATGATCCGGAGGATTCGGACTGAGAATCCTTTATCCTGTTCTTTTAAGCGCTAAAACAAGGCGTTTCAGGATATTAACGGAATCTCAGTCCGAATGTCCTGCGAATTCGCCATTTCTTCGCAAATAACGGAATCTCAGTCCTCCTCACAAGCTGATGAGTTCATGAGCCCGTGATGCTCCAGCCAATCTCCAGACAAGCTCAGGTGAGGAAAAGTGCAATTGCTAAGCTTCTTAGCACCAGCATGATTTGTCCGCAGGTAAGCTTCACAATCTCTAGCTTGATTCACCTGCAGGGCAAAATTGGTGCCCTGGAACAGTGCCGTCTTATAAAATGGACGGCAAAAGCCTTGCCGTTTGCTGTATAATTTACTGATTGTTATGTTGCGGTTCAGCTATCCGGGTACTTGAAGGAGGAAGAAAAGGATGCGTTTGTTTGGAGTGAGGCTTGACGGAACCCGCAGCGGGTTAATCAAGTCTTTTCTGGAGGATAATTATGTATGTGCGGGAGATCCCTTTGCTGGAGATCTGGAGACTAGCGGAAGAGAGGATATCCGCAGCAGACTTGCTGCATCCGGAGCTTATCAGGGGCAAGAGCTGGAAGAGGCACTTGGCAGTTTAGACATCTTCATCAACGTGATGCAGGATGGGGATTATGTGCTGATTGCGGATGAGGAATGGGTATACCTTGGCGATCTGGGGGATTATTTCTATGATGCCCGGCAGGAGAGTGTGGAGGGCGGAACTGCGCACCGGCGCGGAGTAACCTGGCTGAAGAGTCTGCCCCGTACAGCTGTGAATTCTGCAGTACAAGCACTGCTTGCTTCGGATCAGGAAGTTACCCGTTATTCAGGAGTGCTGCCTGCAGCAAGAATGGATTTGTGGCTTGCAGACTCTTCGGCTGGCGATGTAGAAGCTGCTCATTCCCCGGCCCGTGTGGATGAAGCCACAATAGCTGAGGCGCTGGCTGTTCTGAAGGCTGCCCTGCACAGTCCGGATGCGGAGCGGCGGGAACGCGCGGCAGCGGCTATATTGCATTATGCCAAATAATCATCAGGCAGAAGCCTTATCTTATAGAGTGACAGCAAAAAGGTCTTCCGGTTAAGCTGCCGGAAGACCTTTTTGCTGTCAACTATGAAACAGGGACTTCTCTGGACCAGGTGTAGGCTCAGATAAATTCTACAAACTCATTAACCGGCTTGCGGTAGCCGCGCGGTCTAATTTTGTGCTTGTTGTCTTTGCCGATCGTAATCAGCATTACCGGAACGAAGTTATCGCTGAGTCCGAGAGTAGCTTTCACCGCCTCCGGATCAAAACCGATCATCGGGCAGGTATCCCATCCCTTGTCCTTGGCAATCAGCATGAACTGCATAGCCGACAAGGAAGCATTGCGGATCGCTTCATCCCGCTGGAAAGCGTCTTTTCCGGTGTAAGAATCATTAATAGACTGAATAGTACGGTCGTAATCGTCTTCACTCATGGCTCCCAGCATTTTAAGTCCGCTATAGATTTCTGGAGCCTGCTGGTAGGCATTTTTATCACCCAGCACGACGATGACAGCCGATGCAGTGTGGATTTTGTATTGGCCGTACGCACCTTTACGGATTTCTTCCTTCACAGTATCATCGCTAATGACTTTGTAGTGGGCGTGCTGCAGGTTGAAGGCCGATGGAGCCAGCCGGGCCAGTGAGAACATCTCCTCCAGCTCATTCTGTGGGATTTTCACCCCTTCAACGAAATTCATAGCCGATCTGCGGGACTGAACTAATTCTGAAAAAGTACTCATAAATAATGACCTCCATTGGGATATGTATGTTGGTTAGTAATAATCAATAGCTGATATTAATAAATAAACTTACAATAAGTTACTTACTTAAAATATCACGACCACAAGCATACGTCAATGATTAAACAACATTAAATTGTGAATTTTAGTTCAAATAGTCGATAAGTTTTGAAAAAGTGAGAAAAGAAGTGATTTTAATCACAAAATAAGGCTATAAAGCCAAAAACATTGTGACATTTATTACAACCGGAATGTTATAATAGTCACATAGTTTCAGTGGATGAATACTTTTAAGCAGCAATGCCATTGTAAAGGAGACTTTGATATGTCAGAAACCATTACCCAAACCCCTTTGGAACAAGAAATACCCGCAGCAGGCCTTCCCCAAGAGGATTTGCTGAATCAGCTTCTGAAACCGGAAGTTCAGGAATCCCTGATCCTTCTGGTGGAGCAGCTGCCGCAGATTACCCAACTGGTGAATGTATTAACCAAATCGGTCGATTTCGTACAATCGGTTGCAACGGATGAAGTATTGAAAAATGATACGGTAGGCGCAATCAAGGAGATGGCGGGTCCTGTGGTAGGCTCTGTCAAGAATCTGGCGGCTACGGTTATTGAAGCGAAAGACCGCGCGGATGCAAGCAGTGAAACCATCAGCTTGTTTGGCATGATGAAAATGATCAAGGACCCGCAGGTACAGAACGTGCTCCGTTTCATGAATGCATACCTGCAGGTCAGCGGCGAACGCCAATCCGGTAAGTAATTATTGTTCAAATCTTAATCGTAAGGACGGAGGAAATATGATGTCAAAACACATAGTTATTCTAGGTGCAGGTTATGGCGGCTTATTGAGTGCGCTAACCGTGCGCAAATACATGAGCAAAGCTGAAGCCAGAGTTACAGTGGTTAATCAGTATCCAACACACCAGATCATAACCGAGCTACACCGCCTTGCAGCAGGTAGTGCTTCGGAACAGGCGGTTGCCATGCCACTTGCGAAGCTGTTCGCCGGTAAGGATATCGATCTGAAGATTGCCAAGGTTAATTCGTTCTCGGTAGAGAACAAGCAGATCGTCCTCTCAGATGGTGTAATGCTGACTTATGATGCTCTCGTTGTCGGTCTGGGCAGCACGACGGCTTATTTCGGCATTCCGGGACTTGAACAGTACAGCATGGTGCTGAAATCGGCGGCGGATGCACTGAGGATTCACGGACATATTGAAGACCGGATTCGTGAATATGCCAAAAGCGGCAACGCGGCCGATGCAACCATCCTGATCGGCGGGGGCGGCTTGACAGGTGTTGAGCTTGTAGGTGAAATTGCCGATGTATTGCCCAAGCTGACTAAGAAATATGGAGCGAACCCGGCTGAAATCCAGCTGCTGCTCGTAGAAGCCGGACCGAAGATTCTTCCGGTCCTGCCGGATCATCTGATTGAGCGCGCTACAACCAGCCTCGAGAAACGCGGAGTTCAGTTCCTGACTGGTCTTCCCGTTACGAATGTAGCAGGCAATACCATTGATCTGAAGGACGGCCGCCAGATTGTGGCGAATACCTTCGTCTGGACCGGCGGCGTGCAGGGCAACCCGCTGATCGGTGAGTCCGGGCTTGAAGTGAACCGCGGCCGCGCAACCGTGAATGAGTTCCTGCAATCCACTTCACACCAGAATGTATTTGTAGCCGGTGACAGTGCGGTTGTGTTCGCACCGGACGGCCGTCCGTATCCGCCAACGGCACAAATTGCCTGGCAGATGGGTGAACTGATCGGCTATAACCTTTACGCTTACCTGAATGACAAAGCCTCCGAGACCTTCAGTCCGGTGAATTCCGGGACACTTGCCAGTCTGGGACGCAGAGACGGAGTAGCGATTGTCGGCGGCAATTCCACACCGCTGAAGGGTCTGCCGGCAACGCTGATGAAGGAAGCAAGCAATATCCGGTATTTAACCCATATTCACGGGTTATTCAGTCTGGCCTATTAATTCTCTCCTAACCATCTATACCTATTGCAGGCCGCTTCCATGCGGCAGATCATCCCCTTCAACCGCCAGCAGGCAGTTGAAGGGGATTTTTCATGCATTCAGACTGTGCAAGGAGAGCTGTGTGAAATTACATAGTAAATTACTGGAAGTTTCTTTATCCTGAATGAGGCATACATCCTATATATGAACTTATTGCGCAGCACTAGGAGGAGAAGATGATTCAGAACGGATTTATCTGCAATTGGATGGAGGTTCAAACGGACGGGCAGGGCCGCGGATTGTATTATAAATATTCTGCACACCGTGCACCTGCTGTCATCTTTATTTCCGGATTAGGGGATGGTTGCGATTCCTGGAGCGGTGTCCAGGAGAATATTGCACAGCATGCCTCAACGCTCGCTTATGACAGAGCGGGTACCGGGACCAGCCCGGGAGTGCCGGGACCGCGCACCTGCCAGGATCTGGTGGAGGAGCTGTACCGGCTGCTGGCACTGCTGGATATTAAAGCCCCTTATATTCTGGTCGGTCATTCCTTTGGCGGTCTGGTAGCCAGATTGTTCGCCTGCTGCTATCCGGAGCGGATTGCGGGAATTGTACTGATAGATGCTGCAGGCGAATATAAGGAGCTTACTTATGAGCGGGTGCTGCCCCCGCAGCATATCGCTGCGAACCGGGCGTACCTGCTGAACCCTTCGCTCAATAAGGAGCAGATCGATAAGATGCAGAGCTATAAGCAGATCTCTGCTGCCCGGGGTTCCATGCCAAGCCAGGTTCCGCTATCGGTGATAACCAGGGGGCTTGCGGATGAGGAGGGATCAGACTGGCCGGCACATGCGATACTGGAGATCGAGCAGAAGAACCAGGCGGAGTTCCTGGAATTATCTTCAGCCAGCAGACAGCTGATTGCGCCGGGTAGCGGTCATTATATCCATCATGACCAGCCCGGGCTGGTCATTGAAGTAATCATAGGGATGATACAGGCTCATTCTAACGGGCTTAAATACTGATATCAGCGTCTTCACAAGAACCTTCACAGTACTGGTGATTAGCTTGATCGCACAGCGCCACAAGGAGCATCCATTCCTTACATCTGAGGGTTTCCGGCTTCTGAAGTTGAGCGGATCGCCGCCAGGTTCGGTGGCCTGGCAATCAACCGAGAAGCCGCAGAAGGCAACCTGAATACTGTCCTGAATGAAGCGCTTAGAGCCGTGAACAGATTTACTCCGTAAATATGTAATGAAAACGTATTCGCAGGAAAATCTATTTGTTATAATGTTGATGTTTATACCATTTCAGATGTTTTCATAGGAGGATTTCAGGCATGCCATTTCAAAAGAACGATATCATCCTGTTCCAGGGTGATAGTATCACGGATTGCGGCCGCAATTACGCAGACGCTTCATCACTTGGTGTAGGTTACGCGCTGATGGCGGGCGCTCGTCTTGGGCTGCAGTATCCGGAGAAGAACCTTACCTTCATCAACCGCGGCATCAGCGGCAACCGCGCCGTGGATCTGCAGGAGCGCTGGGACCGGGATTGTCTGGAGCTTAAGCCGACCTGGGTGTCGATTTATATCGGTGTTAATGATACCTGGCGCTGGTTCGATTCCGGGCAGGAGACTACAGCAGCTGAGTTTGAGGCTTCCTACCGTGATCTGATTGAACGCACCAAGCAGAGCCTGGATGCCAAGCTGGTGCTGGTTGAGCCGTTCGTACTGCCGGTGCCGGAAGACCGTAAGGGCTGGCGTAAGGACCTGGACCCGAAAATTCATGTGGTCCGTGAGCTGGCCCGTGAATATGGCGCTGTATTGGTCCCGCTGGACGGACTGTTCGCCGCCGCGTCGGTTAAGGCCGAGCCTGCCTTCTGGGCCGGGGATGGCGTACATCCTTCACCTGCCGGCCATGCGCTGATTGCAGAAGCCTGGATGAAGGCTGTAGGGGCTATAAGCTAAAGCGGAATATAGCAGACTACTCCCTACATATTGAATTTGCTGCTCAGACCGGTTCCTGCGTATCAAGCGGACCGGTTTTTGCCATACACCGGGGCGGATAGGTTTCCTTCTGAACGGAAGCGGGAGATCCGTGAATTTCACTCTGCTTAAGAAGGCTGTTATACTTGTATCATACATAAGGATGTGGAGGTGGAACCCATAAGGCGGCTACAGCTGATTCTGCCTGTTTTTCTGGTTGTGCTATTAAGCGGCTGCCAGAATGCTTTCGGCTACATTAATTCAAGATGGATTTCTGAAATTGATTTGACCTATAACTCTATAGAGAGCCAAGCGGAGACGGCTCCCTCTGAGTCCAGGATTTTCAAAGACGGCGAGTTCATTAAGACGATGGCTTCTGCCATGAATACAAGCAAGCGTATTGCGGGAGAGCTGGATTACGATGCGGATTTCCGCATGAAGCTGGTGTACGGGGACGGCTACACAGAAGAATTTATTCTGGGTCTGGGCGAGCAGGAGGGGAACACCGGTCTGCTGCTGTCCGCTGAGCGCAGCGGGACAGGCTATACAGTCTCCGCCAAGAATGCCGATAAGCTGCGCAGGCTGATCTTCAGCGGCGGAAGTCCAGCAGCGGCGAAGTCCGAAGCGGATGAGGCATCGGTGGTAACTCAAGGTCCGATAACGGTCTCACGCAAAGATTTATTCCCGGTCACAGGAAACAAGGAATTTCTGAACCTGCAGCTGCTGAAAGGCAGCTACAGCGAGGATTGGTCCATCCCTTCTCCGCTGGCTGGACGGAACTGGAGCGGGCAATTCCGGCTGGCCATTACGGATGAACAGGGCGCAGCACTGGGCACGTTCGCGCTGAGCCGGCATTTCACCGAAGAATTGAGCTTCGGCGATTTGTTCCAGATTCAGTTCGCTGATTACAACGGAGACGGTAATCCTGATTTTACGGTTGGCCAATATGGTTCTTCGAATGGATCATTGTTCAAGCTGTTTACATTGAGACCGGATCATACGATCCAGGAGCTGCAGATTAAGGGGGCGGCATCCGGGCTGTTTATCAGTAGTCCTGAACGGTATTCGGTCAAGCTGGAGGCAGTCGAAGGCGGTTTCCAGGCGGATCATTATGACAACGCTCTTGGCAGGCAGGTTGAGTCTTCATACCGCTGGGACGGAGCTGCTTTTCAGGAAGTAGCCCCCTGAACCGCGGCTGAGAAGATAAGGAAGTGGAGGACCTGCAATTGTACAATATAATCGCTGTAATCTCCGATATACATAGCAACAGGTTTGCACTTGAAGCCGTGCTTAGAGACCTGGACAATCTGAAGGCTGATCTTATCATCAACCTGGGCGACAGCCTATTCGGGCCGCTAGACCCTCTGGCTACTGCAGAGCTGCTGATGCAGCGCCCGGATATAATCAACATCATGGGGAATTGTGATGAGCAGCTGCTGGAGGAGACGGGTACATCGCTCACCTACCGTTATGTTAAACCGCTGCTCCGGGAACAGGAAGAGAGCTGGATCCGAAGCCACCGCGGAACGTGGAGCTACGATGGATTATTGTTCTGTCACGGAACACCGTGGAGCAATACCGAGTACCTGCTGGAGGAACTTACGCCAGCTGCCGGTCCGATCTATAAGCCGGCGGAACAATTGGCGGCGGAGCTGCACAGGATAGAGGAGCGGATTGTTTTTTGCGGGCATAGCCATGTGTTCCACTTGCTGGAGCTGCCGGAAGGAAAGCAGGCGGTGAACCCCGGAAGTGTAGGCCTGCCCGCGTATGAGGAGGAACTTCCATATGCCTATGTTATGAAGTCGGGCACGCCTTTAGCCAGCTATTGCTTGTGCATCAGGGACAATGGTTCACCGGGCGGCTGGTGTATTGACCACAGGCTGGTTGAATACGACTGGGACAAGGCGGCGGACCTTGCGGAAGAGGCCGGGCGGCCTGATTATGCGGTGGCGATCCGCTATGGACGGATGACCGGAGAATCAACAGATACGAGAGGAATGTGAACAGGATGACGAGCGAGACACTGCAGGATTTGCAAGGACTGAAGGCAGCCGGTAAAGTGGTAGGCCACACCATCGCCGAGATGAAGAAAAGTGTAGTTCCCGGAATGACGACTGCGGAGCTGGACGAAGTGGGTGCGAGGATTCTGAACCATTTTGGCGCGAAATCTGCCCCTAAGGTAACCTATAACTTTCCCGGAACCACGTGCATCAGTGTCAATGAAGAGGTGGCACACGGAATCCCGGGTCAACGGGTGATCCAGGCCGGCGATTTAATCAATATTGATGTCTCGGCTGAGCTGAACGGGTACTACGGGGATGCCGGTGTCTCTTTTCAACTGCCTCCTTATAATGAGAAGCTGGTCCATCTCTGCCGGAGTACGGAGGAAACTATGATGAGTGTGATTAATCACCTCAGAGCGGGAATGAAGGTGAACGAGATCGGCCGGGTCATGGAGTCGGAGGCACACAAGCGCGGCTACAAGGTTGTGCGCAATCTGTGCAGCCACGGCATCGGCAAATCGTTGCATGAGAAGCCTTACGAGATCCTGCCGTTCTATAATCCGCGGGTAACGACTGTGCTGAAGGAAGGTCAGGTCATTACGATAGAGCCATTCCTGTCTACGGGTGCGGATTTTGTAGAGCAGCAGTCGGATGGATGGACGCTCAGTGTGGCGGACAACAGCCGTGTTGCCCAGTATGAACATACAATTGTGGTCACCAAAGGCAAACCGATTATTCTGACAAGCGCCTAAGAGCTTAGCACCTAAGAACGAACAGATACGGTCTGCCCTGAAGAGGGTGGACTTCTTTATTATTGTATTCTAGCAATGGAGGGACAAAGAATGGACAATCTACCGCAAGTCAGCAATGCATTCATGACGTTTATGAAGGAAGCACCGGAGCAGCAGAAGGCCTGGGGGGAAGTCGTGCAGAAGCTGGATGCAGCAAGTGCGCTTGATGCCAAAACAGAAGAAATTGCCTATATCTCCGTACTCGCAGCAGTCAGGCTGGAGAGCGGGCTGGCCTTTCATGTCAAGCATGCCAAATCACTCGGCGCTACCCGTGAGGAGATTATCAGCGCAGTCCTGCTGCCTCTTCCGGCTGTAGGCAATGTGGTCATTCAGGCCTTGCCCGTTGCTTTACAGGCTTACGACAGCGAGTAATATTGCAGAACGACGGATATAGAAGGAGCGGGTAGCGTGAAAATTGCTTTTATTCTGTTTGACGGCATTACGTTTTTGGATTTTGCGGGTTTTTATGATGTAATCTACAGGCTGCGCCAGTTCCCTGCAGGGGAAGGGCTGGAGTGGGATATCTGCGGTCCGGCCGGAGAAATCACAGATGAAATGGGTCTTACGGTCAAAACAGGTAAAGTGCTGCCGGATTTATCAGTGTATGATCTGGTATTTGTACCCGGCGGGTTCGGGACGAGGGCATTGCGTCATGACGAGAGCTTTATCTCCTGGCTTCAGGGAGCAAGCGGGGTTCCCTATCTGGTATCCGTATGCACCGGTGCCCTGCTGCTGGGTGCTGCCGGATTGCTGGAGGGACGCAGGGCCACAACACATACATCGGCTTATGAGCTGCTTGAGCCGTATTGCCGGGAAGTGGTTCAGGCCCGGATTGTCCAGGACGGGAATGTTATTACCGGAGGCGGGGTCTCAACCTCAATTGATCTGGGATTATATCTGGTATCCTTATTTGCCGGCCGGGAGGCTATGGCTGCCGTGAAGCAGCAGATCGACTATCCGTATGACGCGCAAGGTATTGTAATGTACTCCAATGAAGGAAACCATTGAAACCGGAGGGATGAAGGTGAATAGTGGCAAGCTTACCGCATTGCCGTTTCAGCAGCAGATAGAGAACAGTGAGCAATGGCCGCTGCTCGCAGAGGATTTCATGAACCGGAGCGGGCTGCCGGGTCCGCGGGCGAACCTGAGCCTTGCCGGGGAGTTCGCCGGGTATTACGCCCGTTCTGGACTTTCTGCACAGTCTTTGTCGCTGCTCGCTTCCTGGACTGATATTTCTGCAGCGGAGGCGGAGGCTAATGACCCGAAGGAATATCTTCCGTTCTGTGCTTTACTGGCTTGCGGTGCCTATTACGGATATGCGGAGCAGGGAGAAAGATCCGGGATAGAAGGCAGGCTGCGCAGGGCGATGAATGATTCAAGATGGCGCGTCCGTGAGGCGGCGGCAATGGCGTTGCAGCAGATCGGAGAGTTCGGCTTCGGGCTGCTGCACGGGGTGCTTGAAAGCTGGAGAATGGAAGCGACCATACTGGAACTGCGAACTTTTGTCGCCGCGCTGGCGCATCCTCCCTTGCTTAAGGATTATTCTTGTGCAGCGTATAGTCTGGAGCTGTCAGAGCAAATCCTGGATGAGCTGCTGTCGGGCAAATACAGTCAAGACGATCCTGAGCATCTCCGCGTATTATCCAAAGGAATGGAATATGCGCTTAGCCTGTTTGTCGCCAGCCAGCCGGATGCGGGCTTTGCCTTGCTGCGCAGACTGGCCGGGAGCGGCGATAAGCGGATGATCCGGATCGTAAAGAGCAATCTGGGGAAGAAACGGCTGAGTCAGAAGTACCCCGAAGAGGTCACGGAACTCCTTGCAGGATTGACAATTGTCTAGAATGTAACTATTATTGTTACATCTACCGCGAAGCATTCTGGTCAGTATGAAGGAGAGATTCCCATGAACATCAGCACCCGGTTTGCGGTCGCTATTCATATTCTAACTTTAATAGACAGCAACAAAGACGGTAAAAGCACCTCGGAGTGGATTGCCGGCAGCGTCAATACGAATCCGGTTGTTATCCGTCGTCTTACAGGCATGCTGAACAAGGCCGGTCTGGTGGAGGTCCGCCCCGGTGTAGCCGGTGCGAAGCTTACCCGAAGTAGCGCGGATATCACGCTTCTGCAGATTTACAAGGCGGTCAATGCAGTGGAAGAGGATTCACTGTTCTCTGTCCACGAGCATCCGAACCCGGAGTGCCCGGTTGGCAAGAACATTGCCGGGGCGATTATTCCCGTGTTCTCGCTTGCGCAGAAAGCCATGGAGAATGTACTGCAAGAGGTTACACTGGATCAGATCGTACATCAAATTCCTGTTTCGTGAGGCAGAGGAGGAATGTGCTATGCGAAACTCTATGCGCAAGCGAAAAGGCGCTGCTTTCTGGATAACGATTTTGCTCGGGCTCGGGCTATTGTATCTGCTCATTTTTCCTTCTCCTACACCTGAGCTCGCTGTACGCAAGAGCCTGCTGATCCGTGATCCTGCAGCTGCATTTGCGGGCAGGGTTACAGAAGGACAGATTAAGGATGATCCAAGGTACGGTAATCTGTACTATGCTGAAGAAACAGAGCGAAGCTACATCTATGTGAAGAAAAGCAGGCTGGGCTGGCATGTAGCCTCAAGCGGCACCGGACCGTGATGTAAGATTTTGTAGACTGCCACAGAAACTTAAGGAAACTTTCAGCATAGCTTTATGTACGCTTAAGGTTCGGGGATTATATTAAAGATCTCCACCCCCCAGTGGATACATTTATGATAGACTCCGCCGTGCCTCGGCAGGGTCTATCTCTTTGTTTAGGACTTATAAATTCATCAAACCTTTATTTGTTTTTCATCAGGCGTTAAGGTTGGGCCTGTATATTAATCACATGACCCCCTTATAATAGACTTTGGCCCTGCCGGTTCCCGGCAGGGTCCCTTTTTTGCGGCTGCAGAAATCGCTGGTACTGTCTTTACACATTATTCCAGATGGTTTAGACTGACACCAGGTGTGGTTTGCTGCAATAAATGGAGAAGAGGCGCGAAATATGATGATGTTCTTAGTACTGATTATATGGTTCCTGTCGTTGCTGGTCTTTATGCTGATTATCCGAAAGGCCATTGATGGATCTAGGGCTACCTACAAATTGGACGAATTGATTCAGGAAATCCGGCTGCTCCGCAAGGAGATCAAGGAGAACAAGCATATTATTGACAAGCGGCTGTAGCGGACGGTGCTGCCGGCAACTCATCTCTAAGGAGTGATTACCTAATGATTCTGTTCCACAGCGGGGACCTGAGCGTCCGTAGGCTGGAAAGGGAAGATGCGCCCCTGCTGGTACGGTGGCTCTCGGATCCCGTAGTGCTGGAGTATTACGAAGGCCGGGACCGTCCGCATGATCAGACGCTGGTGCAGGCACATTTCTATGAGGATGAAGAGGATGGAATAAACCGCGGAATTGTGCAGTTCAAAGACCGGCCCATAGGTTATATCCAGTTCTATCCTGTCGGCAGGGAAGAGAAAGAAGAGTATGGTTACGCGGATTATACTGGCAAGATCTACGGGATGGATCAGTTCATCGGCGAGCCGCAGATGTGGAATAGAGGTATCGGATCGCTATTGGTAGGCGGGATGGTGAAGCATCTGCTCGAAGCGGAGCTGGCCGACCTCATTGTCATGGACCCGCAATGCCGGAACCACAGGGCGCTTAGAGTGTACGAGAAGAATGGTTTTGTACGCGGCAAGCTTTTGCCGGAGCACGAGTGGCATGAAGGTGAATGGAGGGACTGCTGGCTCATATCCTATAATTCTAAATCTTAATTTACATACAAGTAAGGGGATGTTGTATATGAAGAACCGATTCACAATACTGGGAGCCGCACTGATTCTGGGTCTTTCGTATGTGGCGGGCTGCCTGCTTATCAGCAACGACCGGACAACCGGCTGGGAGCAGGCATCTGTGAGCCAAAGCACGGTCCACCCGCTTCTGACGCTTGCCGAGACGGCGGAGCTTCTGCGGATCAGTAAAGATCAGGTGATTAATATAATCAAGGCGGAGAATGCAGTTTTGAGCAATAACGGGCCTTTCGAGGGAATGATGCTGCCTTATATCAAGGTAGATGATAAGTTCCTGTTCAACGTTTTGGAAATACAGAACTGGGTTCAGCAGGCGACACTTGAACAACGGGTCTATATGGGTACGAAGATTACCAATAGATGAGACTAGGGGAGTATGGGAGCGCCAAATGAAATTTTATACAAAATCATGGTATGAAGAAATGCAGGTGCGCGGCTTTATGGTGTTCCCTGAGACGGAGCAGGATTGGCTGGAGGATGTTGCGTGGCATGCTGCGGAGGGGGTCAGCTATAGGGACAGGACGAGGGATTTCCTGGAATACCTCAAAGCGGATTTGCTGAAGTACCTTCCGGAATACTTCCATCCCTCCATTCATGACGGAACAATCAATTCTACTTATCCTGAACCTGAGTTCAAAGAAAAGGCGCAGCAGTGGCGTAGTGAATACGAAGCCAGGATGAAGGTGCTGGATGATAAATACTATAGAGGGTATCTCTCTATTAAGGACAGCTTGCCTGTACATGCTATTCAGCTAGTTGAGAAGTCCCTCCATGATTCAAGGGTGATTTCATATGCAGTGCCGGCGGCGGAGGTTGTGGAGATCATTCTGGACTGCAGTGGAGCCATGCATTATCAGTGTGATATCAGACTAACCTTTACCGGGGTGACCGGGCTGGTTCTGCCTGAACGCCTGAACAGAATGGTCTGGTTGTATACCGAGATCTATGCGGTGGAACAAGGGTTTGAATTACGTGTTCTGCTGGATTCGCCGCTGAGTGAGCTTAGAATTACTGCGCAGGATGTATCATTTGAAATGCTAAGTGAACCCAAATACAACGGATGACTGCTATCGGAGCCTGGCCAATTGGCCGGGTTTTTGTATTTCCTTGATTTTGAAAAGTAATTGACAAACATATAGAGCGCAACTATACTAAAGTTAGTTAATGTGTAACGGAAACAGTTACAAGCTTGAATGATGATTCTATAAAAAGTCAAGACTAAGCAGAACTGAGCACGAACGGCACCGGAGGGTTTGGCTTTTTTATATGATCCATATGCTTTTATTCAGGAGGGGTTTATATGACGACAACAGCAGCATTGCCGCAAGAACTGGAAATTGGACTAGTACAGATTAGAGTAAGCAATTTGGAGCGTTCACTCACCTTTTATCAGAATGTAATCGGACTGAAGATCCTGCACCGGCAGGGGCGTGAAGTGGAAATGACCGCGGATGGTGTGCATGTGCTTCTGGTGCTGCGGGAGATTGAACAGGCCCTGATTCTGCGCCGTAATTCGGCAGCCGGACTGTATCATTTCGCGATTCTGGTGCCCGACCGTCCAAGTCTCGGGTTGGTGCTGCGTAATCTGATTGATGCGGGCATCGAGATCGGCCAGGGCGATCATCTGGTCAGCGAAGCCTTGTACATTGAGGACCCTGACAATAACGGCATTGAAATATACCGCGACCGGCCGCGCGACACCTGGAAGTACGAGCCTACTGGCAATGTGGTGATGACTACAGACCCGGTTGATGTGGACGGCTTACTGGCGGCTTCCGAAGGGCTGAGCTGGACCGGACTGCCTGCGGGCACGGTGATCGGGCATGTGCACTTTCATGTAGGCGATCTGGCGGAGGCCAAGAAATTCTATGTGGATGCGCTTGGTTTTGCAATAACCGCTCATTACGGGGACGCTGCACTATTCATCTCGGCGGGAGGATATCATCACCATATGGGGCTTAATGTCTGGGCGGGACAAGGTGCTAAGGCGGCTCCGGCCCATGCGGCGGGAATCGATTATTTCACTCTGCTGCTTCCGGGCAGCGGGGATGTATCGGAAGTGGCGGAACGTGTGAAGCAAGCGGGGTACCCTGTAGAAGTAGAAGGCGGCATTACAACCTTGAGAGACCCGTGGAATATTGGAATCCGGTTGCTTGTCAAAGGCTGATAGGAATGAAAGCTTGTCCATTTTGGCTCATTCCCCTATAATATGTGGAAATAAATGAGCGAAAGGATGAATCTTTTGCACAATTTCAAAATGGCTTATGTTGTCCTCTGTCACAAGAGCCCTCAGCAGATTAATTTGCTAATTGATCGTTTAACGGATGAGCATGTGGAGTTTTTCATGCATGTGGATAAGAAAAGCGGCATCGAAGAGCAAATTATCCATCGCGAAGATATTCATTTCGTAGAGCAGCCGGTAGACGTACAGTGGGGCCATTACGGCCAGATTGAATGTATCCTGAAGTGCTTTGAACTGATCCGGGCAAGCGGGAATTATAACTATGTTCATATCATCAGCGGGCAGGATTTGCCTCTTGCCTCGAACGATACGATTGCTGATTTCTTCAAGGAGCATGAAGGACAGGAGTTCGTCAAGCATCTGCAGCTTCCAAATGAGGCGGAAATGTGGGGCTGCCTGTACCGGGTGTCTGTATATTATCCGAGGTTCCTGGTCTCCCGGGCCAAAGCTGTCTCAGAGATCCGCAACCGATACATCAATCTGGTGATGTCGGTACCCTGGCTTAAGCGCAGCCTGAAGGAACTGCCGGAGGTGCTGTATAAGGGCTCGAATTGGATGTCGCTTACCGGGGAATGCATGCAGTATATCCTCGAATTCATCGCGGAGCATCCCGGATACGTCCGGTTGTTCAGGAATTCGTTCTGCGGCGATGAGATCTTCTTCCATTCTATTATTTTGAACAGTAAATATAAGGATAAAGTAATCAATGAGATCAAACGCTATACGGATTGGGACACTGGACCGGAATTCCCCAGAACGCTGCGGGCCGAGGATTATGAACGGATTCGCGAGCAAGGTGCAGGCTGCTTCTGGGGCCGGAAGTTCGATCTGGATGTTGACAAGGAGATCATCAGCGATATTCTGCGGCTGGCTTGAGGCTCTAACTACCTCATCAGCCGGATGGATTCTGAAAAGAGAATATAGCGGGAGGCACAAGCGGAAATTCCGGTGTGTCTTCCGTTTATTGGCGTTTATGCAGTCAATGCAAATAGAGGATATAATATATTGAAAAAAGATATTCGGGAGATGATGGGGCTTGGAGACTTTTCTCGCTGTACTGCTGATGCTCGGGCTTATCGCGGTATCGAATATCGTGAACCGTTTCATTCCGTTTGTGCCGGTTCCTCTAATTCAGATCGGACTAGGGATCATTACTGCACTTGTACCGACCGGAATACATATGTCTTTTGAGCCTGAGCTGTTTTTTGTGTTGTTCATTGCCCCTCTACTGTTCAATGACGGGAGACGGACACCGCGTGATGAGCTGTGGAACCTTAGGGCACCCATATTGCTGCTAGCGCTGGGGCTTGTATTTGTAACGGTTTTTGTCGCAGGTTATGCCATTAACTGGATGATTCCTTCAATTCCGCTGGCGGCATCTTTTGCACTGGCGGCGATTCTGTCACCTACGGATGCTGTAGCGGTCAGTGCGCTGGCCGGACGGGTGCATTTGCCGAAGAGTATACACCGTATCCTTGAAGGTGAATCGCTGATGAATGACGCCTCCGGCCTAGTTGCCTTCAAATTTGCGATCGCGGCCATGGTTACGGGAGTTTTCTCGTTTCCTAAGGCATCGCTCAGCTTTGTAATGATTGCCGCAGGGGGTCTGCTTTTGGGTGCGGTGCTCTCTTTTCTGCTGATCCGCCTCAGTGTATTCATCCGCAGATTCGGCATGGAGGATGTGACGATCCATGTGCTTCTGCAGATTCTAACACCGTTTATTATTTATCTGATCAGTGAAGAGATTGGCGTATCCGGCATCCTGGCCGTAGTGGCCGGCGGTGTAATGTTTGCTATTGAGAAGGACAGGGCCGTATCGCCGCAGTATAAGCTGCAGCTTGTATCAGCCAGCACCTGGTCGGTGCTGCTGCTGGTGTTGAACGGTCTGGTATTCCTGATCCTTGGAGTATCCGTACCGGATGTGGTAGAGGTCATCTACCGCGATCAGAGGCTGAACAACTTTATGGTTGCGGGGTATGCGATGGCGATTACCGCGCTGCTCATTGCGCTGCGTTTTCTATGGGTCTATGCCTATTCCTTATGGGAGAGCCGATTCCGCCGGGTAGAGAAGGCGCCGCTTAAGTCACAGGTCATTACTTCAATCTCCGGGGTGCGCGGAGCGGTAACATTAGCAGGTGCCTTCTCCATTCCCCTTGTGCTCGGGGACGGTATCACGCCATTCCCTGAACGGGATTTGATTATTGCGCTGGCCGCAGGTGTCATTCTGATGTCGCTAATCATTGCCAGCATCTTCCTGCCACTGCTGGCCGACAAAGAGGAGACCGTGGTGAAGACCATTGGCTACGGAAATACGGAACTGGCAGCCAGGAATGTTGTGATCGACGCCGGGATGTCGATGCTGCGTAGCCTGGTTACGGAGAGCCCGGAGCGGGCGACACAGCCTGTCTTACTGGAGTTCACAGACAAGATCGACCGGCTGTGCACGGCCAAGCCGGACAGTGATCCGGCCACGGAGCAGTTCCGGCGTCTGGGCGTTGAAGCCCGGCTGAGCGGCCTGGAGGCAGAGCGCACAGAACTGCGGCGGATGCTGGAGAACGGTGCGGTACCCGCCCCAGTCGCCGTGAAGATGGAGGAGCTGCTCGATCATACGGAATCGCTGCTCTGCAGACGTCTGGATACACAAATTAAGTTCACAGTAACTGAAATTCAGCGTCTGTTCTCCGGCCTGTTCTCGGGCCGCTTCAATGGGGAAGAGGGCCGGCGTGCAGTGCAGAATGCCGAAAGTGCCCGGGCAGCGAAGATTGCGATGTGCCAGGCGGCCGTGTCAGCCGTCAGCGCCGGAATAAGCGACGAGAACCGGCTTGCCTCGCAGAAGGTCATCGACAAGTATGAGCGGCTGGAATCCCGGCTGGTGCAGGGCGAAGGCTGGAGTAAAGATGGTGTCGTCGATGACGAGAAGCTGGAACTGAAGCTGCAGGCCATTCAGGAGCAGCGGAATACCGTACAGGAAATGTATCAGAACGGGGCTATTAATCTCAAGATCGCGGGTAAGCTGCGGCGGTTCGTAGATCAGCTGGAAACATCCATATGGGAGGATTAATGAATGATGGGAGAATTGCTTGCTAGCGGGCTGCACTTTGCAGAAATTACTGAGGAACATCTGGCCGGTGTGCTAGATATCTATAACTATTATGTACTTAACACCACCGTATCGTTTCATACCGAGCCGCAGACCTTGACGCAAATGCGCCAGTCTGTGCTGAACGGGGATCCGCGATTTAAGTCATATGTCCTTCTTCGGGAAGGGGAGCTGCAGGGATACGTGCTGATTACTCGGCACAAGAACAAAGAAGCTTATGATACCTCCGGTGAAGTCAGTATTTACCTGAAGCCCGGCAGCGGAGGACAAGGTCTGGGCGGGCAATCGCTGCGGTTCATTGAAGAGCGGGCTAACGAGCTTGGGTTCCATGTACTGGTAGCTACCGTATGTGCAGACAATGAGCCCAGCCGCCGCCTGTTCGCGAAGCACGGCTACGAGCAGAGCGCCTTATTCAAAGAGATCGGCCGCAAATTCGGCCGGTGGCTGGATATTGTCAGCTATGAGAAAATCATCGGCTAATCGCTACCCGTTGCCAGAAGCCACTAACTAAATTCCTGCACGAAATATAACATTCTTTTCGTGATATCGAGAGTAATCAAGAATTGTTGTAGGAAATGCAGCATTGCTCCTTATCCGAGCGGTTACGCGGGGCAATTATTGTATTACATACAACAATCCTTAAGAATCACCCAGTTTCTGTAGTTCAAAGTTGCAATACGTACAACAATTAGGCATGTGTATGTAATCTAATAGGGAAGCAGGCACCGGTGGATGCCACCGTACAACGCAATAAGCCCGCTTGCCTTGCAAGGACCAGGTCCATGCAGGCAAACGGGCTTTATGTACGGTTAGGGCGTGCCGGCCGGCGGAACCCTGGGGAACAGCTATCCGGATACGTGCTTCCTCCGGAACATCTGTCCCAGTACCTCGCTCAGCACAAGGCCAGCGGCGATGGCCCCGGACAGCAGCAGCGCCTGTACGGCAAACTGAATTCCCTGGTTGTTGTCATTCTCCACGAACTGGCGCATGGCGTCATAAGCCAGGCCGCCCGGAACCAGCGGGATAATTCCGCCGACGCTGAATATAATCACCGGCATTTTGAAGGAACGCGCAAAAAATTGGCTGATCACTCCGACAACCACGGTGGCACCAAAGGTGGCAACAACGGTATCCCATCTGTCATCCAGCTGCAGATACAGCATCCAGCCGATCATTCCGGCGAAACCGCATTGAAGCAGTGCGCGCACCGGCGCATTAAACAGAACGCAGAAGGCTGAGGCAGCGATGAAACTGGTTATGAGTTGCAAAATCATGTAGGACTACCTCTTTCAAGTGGTAATTAGAAAAGGGACAGCACGAGTCCGATGCCGGTTCCAATGGCAAAGGCGGTCAGGAAGGCATCGGCTCCCTTAGACAGGCCGGACACCAGATGGCCGGCCATAAGGTCACGGACGGCATTCGTGATGAGCAGCCCCGGTACAAGCGGCATTACGCAGCCGATGATGATCTTGTCCATCTCTTGTCCGATGCCAAGCCTTACGGAGAAGAAAGCCAGCAGGCCGATGATAAAGGAGGCGATGAACTCCGCGAAGAAACGGATCTGAACCAGGCGGTGCAGATAGGTGACGGCGGCGAAGCCGACCCCGGAGATCAGCAGCGACGGAAGGGCATCCCACAGGCTGCCCTTGAACATTACGGTGAAGCAGGCGCCGGTCAGGGCGGCAGCTACAGTCTGCAGCCAGACCGGATAAGCATGCGCCGCGTCGTCGACAATACCCAGACGCTCGCGGGCTTCGGCGGCGGTAAGCTGGCGTTCGCTCAGCCGCCGCGAGATGTCATTGACCTCTGACACTTTTTGCAGATCGGTCGTCCGTTCAGCTATCCGGAACAGCTTCACCGGTTCGGTTCGGCTGGTGGTGAACATAATGACTGTCGGCGTAACGTAGCTATGCGCTCCAGGGAATCCGAGCGATGCGGCCATACGACTCATGGTATCCTCCACGCGGTAGGTTTCGGCGCCGCTTTGCAGCATGATTTTGCCGGCCAGCAGGCACAGGTCTATAATATCATGCGCGGTAGTATTGCTATTGTTGCTTGTGCTATCCAACTTCGTCGATCCTCCCCGGGAATGTTATCTATTCGATTGTCGCCGGAATGTGTGAAAATTTCAACCTTTATTCCATATATTCTGACGAATAATATATTTGTCTGGCAACCGGACAGCCTAAGGACGCGTTCTTTGCAGTCCAGTCTAGTCTTCCAGCGTACATAGACCGGTGGCAACACCGCCGGAGACAATAGTCAATATGGAATGGAAAAAAGTCTCTTTGGAGATCAGTGCACCGCCGGCGCCGATAATTACGAAATCCGTCAGGAAAATAATCACTCCGACATTGAGCGGAATGTAACGTTTCATAAACTTTGCCAGCAGATCTGTTCCACCCGTACTGGCTTTGAACCGCAGCATCAGGCCGAGCCCGCTGCCCATCAGGAAGCCCCCTATAATAGCGCTGGAGATGGAACCGAGTTCGATATAATACAGAAAGTAATATTGCAGCGGCCCGAGCAGTTCGATCAGAAAGGATGAAGTCATCAGCCCCAGAATGCTGTTATAGAAAATATCCCGCTCCCGGAACCAGGCCAGCAGGAAGATTGGAAGACTGCAAACAATGATGGCCAGTCCGATTTTGATGCCGGAGATGTAATTAATGATGAGGGCAATGCCGATAATTCCCCCATCGAGTATTTTATAGGGCACCAGAAAAAAGTTGGTTCCCGCTGCAATCAGCAGGCTGGCCAGCAGAATAATGACATACTTGGGATATGAACGCATCTTCAGCATCTCCAGACTTAAGGCATGTCTTAATAAATATGCGCCCGTCTGGAAAAAAATAGCTATTAAACAAAAAATCCTGCTTGCGCAGGATTAGAAGTGAGTTGCTCAGGCATGAACCGGCTCTGGTTTCTTTAGCTGCAGCGGAGGCGGGATCAGCCAGCCTTTCTGCTTGTTCATTTTGAGCAGTGCCATGCCGAAGGCGGCCATTTGCGCGTGGATCTTCATGAACATTGCGCCGATATCCTCGCGGATCGACATGCCCATGACCTGGCTGCAGACCACAAGACTGAGCGATACTGCACCGGAGAGGGCCGCAGCAATCTCGGGGTCGGAGAACCTTGCACCTGCCGGGATATCCTCGACCTTGACGGAGGGACGGTCCGGCAGTGCAGGCGGAGGCACGAAGCCGTTCAGCTTGAGGATTTTGTCACAGTCCTTAATTTCCTGCTGTGCCTGATCCATAAGATCATCGATAATCTTCTTCAGATCCTGGTCCCCGGCATGAAAGTGAAACGCCTGGTAGGTAGATAAGGACAATTTGGCTGTTGCCGAGACCTGCCACAGATTGAAGATCTCACCATAGTGAAGCGGTTCATCTTTGGGGCTGCCGTTTAGAACTCCCATAATTACATAACTCCTCTACAAATAGGTTATGAACGTAGTTTAGGTTGTCCAGTGCAATCAGCGTTATTCAAGTGCACTAAATAAAGTCACAGTAAAGCAGGTGTAGCCCGATGGATTATATCTATAAAGTGCTGGAGAGCGACATGGAGCTTCTGGCTGCGGCACTATCGGAGGTTCAGGTATCAGTTGTGCTGAAGGAGGGTACAGAGGAGGTGCTGGAACCGGGGGGACAGATCAGAGCATACACAGCGAAATCTGTCCGGATCCGTGGATTATCGTATTGCCGGGATGCACATGAATTCCGAATGCTTCCAGCTGAGCCTAGGTAGACTCCCCGCTCCCTGCCTAGAAGCGCTTGTGCTGCTGATTCAGCGGGAGTAACGCTTGCGGAAGCGCAGCGGAGAGATGCCAACCTTCCGGCTGAAGCGCCGGGAGAAGTAGGCGGTGCTCTCGAAGCCGGTGCGTTCTGCAATCCCGGAAATAGGGATTTCTGTCTTGAGGAGCAGCAGCTTGGCCTGCTCCAGCCGGTAATCCGTCAAGTATTCCATGGGGGTTAGCCCATAGACACGTTTCATGCAGCGGGCCAGATAATTGTAGTGAAAATGCAGCGCATCCGCCAGGGATGCATTCGTGAGATCCTCCGTAAAATGATTGCGCAGGTAGGCCTCCGTCTGCTCAGCGATCTCTGCCGCCTGGCTGCCCGCAGTATCCTGCTGGGCCAGATCCATCATCCGCAGCATCTCCTCAAAGATGCGCTGCTGTTGCCATACAGAGCTGGAGCGCCGTCCCTGACTAAGCTGCAGCAATTGCTCTGCCTGTCCGCTCCGCGCGAAGGGGTCCGGGAGTGGTCCGTACTGGGGGATGCGGATCGTATAAGGATGAATCAGGAATTGCCGGAAATGCTTCTCCCGCTCAGCATATACAGGATCGCCTTCCGCTTCCATCCACTCACCGACCGTGTGAAAATGAACCCACGTGAAGGAGGTGACCTCCTCGCAGGGTTTAACTGAATAATGATAGCGGTCCGGCAGCAGAAGGAGGGTGTGCCCGGAGGTTACCGCCCACTCCTTATCATCCTCACCGATGAACAGGCAGCCTTGTTCTACAATGATAAGATCGAATTTCCCCATGCGGCTGCGGTTTGGATGCTGCTCGCCGGGCAAATATACGGTATGGCCGCATTCCAGGAAATAGGGGAACGGCGGCGCCGACAGATGAATATAGGCAGGACTGGCTGGCATATCTGCTCCTTTCGCAAGCTCTTTTCAATTAGCCGGATTTCCGTGGAAGGTTAGAAATCTGAGTGTGAAATAGTACAAAAACAGAGTTGCTTATGATTCTGTTTTTTATTCATTTTACCGTCTATAATTGCAAATAGCGAGGATGAAATGAAAAGGGGAGATAACACATTGAGTAAATATGCAGATATTCAGCAAGCTACTGACACAAGCCGGCAGGTAGCTATTCAGGATGAATTCTGGGGGCGTTATATCCGGCTGGTTCAGGATACCGTTATTCCTTACCAGTATGAGGCGCTGCATGACCGGGTAGCCGGTGCGGAGCCAAGCCATGCCATCGCCAACTTTGAAATTGCCGCCGGCAGGAGAGAAGGCGAATTCAAAGGCTGGGTCTTTCAGGACAGTGATGTAGCTAAATGGCTCGAGGCTGTAGGCTATTCGCTCAGCATCAAGCGTGATCCTGAGCTGGAGCGCCAGGCGGATGAGATGATAGAGCTGGTCGGCGAAGCACAGCACGAAGACGGATACCTGAATACTTATTTTACACTCAAAGAGCCGGGCAAACGCTGGACGAACCTGCTGGACTGCCATGAGCTATATTGTGCGGGGCATTTCATTGAAGCGGCAGTGGCCTATTATGAAGCGACCGGCAAAGACAAACTGCTGGGCATTGTACGGCGGTTCGTTGACCATATTGAAACCATCTTCGGACCGGAAGAGGGGAAGCTGAAGGGCTACGATGGTCACCAGGAAATTGAGCTGGCCCTTGTGAAGCTGTACCGGCTGACCGGTGAAGAGAAATATCTGAAGCTCAGCAGCTTTTTCATTGATCAGCGTGGACAGGAACCGAACTTCCTGCATCAGGAGTGGGAACAAAGAGGACGGGTAACGCACTGGACAGGTACGGCTACAAGCAGTGTGGATATCAGTTATAATCAGGCCCATATCCCGGTCCGTGAGCAGAGCGTGGCTCTGGGACATTCGGTCCGTGCGGTCTATATGTACACAGCCATGGCCGATCTGGCCCGGCTTACCGGAGATGAGGGCCTGCGCGAAGCATGCGTGCGCCTGTGGAACAATATGACGGAGAAACAGATGTATATCACCGGCGGAATCGGTTCTACACATCATGGTGAAGCGTTCACCTTTGATTATGATCTGCCGAATGATACGGTCTATGCGGAGACCTGCGCTTCGATCGGGCTGATCTTTTTTGCCAAGCGGATGCTGGAATTGACCCCGGACGCCCGGTATGCCGACGTGATGGAGCGTGCGCTCTATAATAATGTGCTCGGCTCCATGGCACAGGACGGCAAACACTATTTCTACGTGAATCCGCTTGAAGTATGGCCGCAGGCCTGCAGCTGTAACCCCGGCAAACATCATGTCAAATCGGAGCGCCAGGGCTGGTTCGGCTGTGCCTGCTGTCCGCCGAACGTGGCGCGCCTGCTGACCTCGCTGAACCAGTATATCTACACTGAGCACGGCGATACACTATACACTAACCTGTATATCGGCAGTGAGCTGAAGACTACGCTGGGCGGCACAGAGGTAGCAATCAGCCAGCAGAGCCGTTTCCCTTGGGATGGAACCGTCACCCTGAAGGTTGATCCTGCGGAAGCCGGAGAGTTCGGAATGGCGCTGCGTATTCCTTCCTGGAGCGGCAACGTGGAGATCAGAGTGAACGGAGAGGCGTTAGTCGATTCTGCTGCAAGCTTGCAGCAGGGCTATGCCGTGATCCGCAGGGAATGGAAGGCCGGCGACGTGATTGAGCTGACTCTGCCGATGGAAGCGCACCGCGTTTACGCCCATCCGAATCTGCGTGCCGACGCCGGGAAGACTGCCATCCAGCGCGGACCGCTGGTCTACTGCCTGGAAGCGGCAGATAACAGTGAACCGCTAAGCTCGGTTTCCTTGAGTGAAGCAGCGCCATTCACCGAGACGTATGATGAATTGCTGCTTGGCGGTGCTGTAGTGGTAGAAGGCGACGGCTTCCGTGTAGCTCAGGCGGCCTGGACCGGAGGGCTGTACAGCAGAGAGAAGGCGCCGCTGGAAGAAGTGAAGGTAACCGCAGTCCCTTACTATCTGTGGGGTAACCGCGGTAGCGGCGAGATGAAGGTCTGGATTCCGTAGTTTACTCTTACGATCGGTAGCTACCGTATATAATGCTGAAACCAACCTGCCCATTTGGGCAGTAAGTGGACAAATGTATCTTAATTTCGCTATTTTGTTTCTCTGCAACAAGATAGCCCCCGGCTGAACCGCTTAGGCGGAACAACCGGGGGCTATTTTCAGTAATGCGAATTAACCCAATGTAACTACAACCTGGTGAACCGCACCGTCGCCCACAGGAGCGATGATGTTACCTTCAACAGCAGTGCCGTCGAGAGTCAGGCTGGCTACGCCTTTGGACACATGGTTCGGGTTCTGGATCGAGATGACATAAGTGTCTCCACGGAAGACGCGGGTGATTTCGAAGCTGTCCCACTCCGTCGGGATACAAGGGTCAACCTTCAGACCGGCAAAGTCAGCCTGGATACCGAGAATGGACTGTGTAATCGCTACATAGTTCCATGCAGCTGTACCTGTCAGCCAGGAGTTTTTCGCTTCCCCGTGACGTACAGCATCTTTACCGGCGATCATCTGCGAGTACACGTAAGGTTCCATGCGGTGAACTTCGCTGATATCTTCCAGGTAAGCCGGAGCAATTTTTTTGTAGATATCGAAGGCTCTGTCGCCGTGTCCAAGGACTGTTTCAGCGATCATGATCCATGGGTTGTTGTGGCAGAAAATACCGGCATTTTCTTTGTAGCCCGGAGGGTACGTAGAAATTTCACCCAGGTTCACGTAGTACTTGGAGTAAGGAGGCTGCTGCAATACGATACCGTAGTCTGTATCCAGACGTTCCTGAACGGAAGTCAGCGCACGGGCTGCTTCGCCGTTCTCCACACCGATACCCGCCATTACACACATCCCTTGCGGCTCGATGAAGATCTGGCCTTCTTCGTTCTCCTTGCTGCCGATCTTGTCGCCGTAGTGGTCATAAGCGCGCAGGAACCAGTCGCCGTCGAAGCCGTGGGACAGGGTGATGGCACTCATGTTCTCGATCTTGGCAACCGCATCTGCAGCGACATCATCCAGTCCGCGCATGCGGCAGATTTCAGCATAGTCCGGTCCAACGAAGACGAACAGACCTGCGATGAACACGGATTCCGCTACGCCGCCTGCGATATTCTCAGTAGTCTGGAACGATTCGCCCGGCTCAGTGGAGAAGCAGTTCAGGTTCAGACAGTCATTCCAGTCCGCGCGGCCGATCAGCGGCAGGCCGTGAGGTCCGAGGTTATTCGTTACATGCTCGAAGCTCAGCTTCAAGTGCTCGAACAGGGTAGCGGTGTGATCCGGATTGCTGTCAAAAGGAACCTGCTCATCGAGAATCGAATAGTCGCCGGTTTCCTTGATATAGGCAGCAGTACCCGAGATCAGCCATAGCGGATCATCGTTGAAGCCGGAGCCGACTTCGTTATTGCCCTTCTTGGTAAGCGGCTGATACTGGTGATACGCACTGCCGTCAGGGAACTGGGTAGCGGCGATATCAAGAATACGTTCTCTGGCACGCTCTGGAATCTGGTGGACAAAGCCAAGCAAGTCCTGGTTGGAGTCGCGGAAGCCCATACCGCGGCCGATTCCGGATTCGAAGTAAGAAGCGGAACGGGACATGTTGAAGGTAACCATACACTGGTACGGGTTCCAGATGTTAACCATCCGGTTCAGCTTGTCGTCACCGCTCTGGATCTGATATTTGGACAGCAGGTTATCCCAGTGTGCAGCCAGGGTAGCCAATGCAGCATCTACCTGGGCATCTGTAGCGAACTGATCGATTACAGCCTGCGCCGGTTTTTTGTTGATAACGTTCAGGGATTCCCATTTCTCATCTTCCGGGTTCTCGATATAGCCGAGTACGAAGATGAAGCTTTGCTCTTCGCCTGGTTCCAGCGTGATGTTGAGGGCATGGGAGCCGATTGGCGACCAGCCGCTGGCCACGGAGTTGGTAGCTTCACCTGCAGCAACTGCCTGCGGAGCGTCCAGACCATTGTACATACCCACGAAGGATTCGCGGTCGGTATCGAAGCCGGCGATTTCTTTATTTACAGAATAGAAAGCGTAGTGGTTTCTGCGCTCACGGTATTCAGTTTTGTGATAGATCACGGAATCCTTCACTTCAACTTCACCGGTGCTGAGGTTACGCTGGAAGTTCGTCATATCATCGTTGGCATTCCACAGGCAGAACTCGGCAAAAGAGAACAGCTTAACAGTCTTCTTCGCGTTGCCCGTGTTCTTAACGATCAGGCGGTGTACTTCAGCATTGTGGCCCATCGGTACAAAAGCAAGCTGGTTCACGGAAATTCCGTTACGCTCGCCTGTGATGGAAGTGTAGCCCAGACCGTGGCGGCATTCGTAGAAGTCCAGATCGCGTTTTACCGGCATCCAGCCCGGGGTCCAGAAATCACCGTCATCGTACAGATAGTAGTAGCGTCCGCCTGTATCGAGCGGAATATTGTTATACCGGTAACGGGTAAGTCTTCTCATGCGCGCATCGCGGTAGAAGGTGTAACCTCCGGCAGTATTAGAGATGAGGCCGAAAAATTGCTCGTTGCCGAGGTAGTTGATCCATGGGTAAGGTGTTTTTGGGGTGTTGATTACATACTCTTTGCGAGTGTCGTCAAAAGTTCCGAATTTCATTAGAGACAAGTCTCCTTTCAATTGTGAACGCGCGTTTACAAAGCTGAGAAAAAATCCCCTCGGGGTAAGGGGTTTTTCTGTATCCTGAAACATTACTGCTTCGGCGGCTGGCAGGAATCTCTTACCACCAAACGCGCCGGGAAACTGATAGTGCTGAAGGTCGGCTGCTGTGAATCGCACAGCTCGATGACCTTCTCGACAGCGGCCTTGGACATTTCGTAAATCGGCAGACGGACGGAGGTCAGCTTGGGATGAATCCGGGAAGCGAGCTGCACATCATCAAACCCCGCGATAGACATATCCTCCGGCACGGAAATGCCATGCTCGGAGAACGCTTCCATGGCCGAAATAGCCATATCATCATTGGAGGAGAAGAACGCAGTCGGCAGCGGGCCGCCGGAATTCAGCAGCTTCTTCACCTCTTCATAGGCGGTTTCCTTAAGGAAATCACCCTGTAGGATGAAATTCTCATTCAGCGTAAGCCCATGGCGCTTCAGCGTATCCTCGTAAGCCGTGTAGCGTTCCCGTCCGGAGTATGTGTTCATCCGTCCGCAGATCATGCCAATTTCCTCATGGCCGAGACCGATCAGGTACTCGATGGCTTCAGCCGTACCCTCATAATCCTTAGAATTCACTATAGCCAGATGATTGCGGTCCAGATGCTCCGACATAATCTCCGAAATGTCATAATCAATCAGCACAAGCGGCGAGTCGAGACCGACCATTTCCCGTACAATTCCGATATCCTTCTGGGTGCCGACAATGATGCCGCCGTCAATCCGTTTCTGCAGGAAAGCCTGCTTCACCTTCAGGAAGTCGTCGGGAGAATATACGGTGTGAATCAGAACATAACAGCCGCGGGCATTCGCCGTGTCAACAACGGCATCGACGAACGGGGCGAAGTAGTTATTCTGATAGATCCGCGTCGCGTTCTCTTTCTCATTCATGCTGATTGCAAAAAGCCCGATCGTATCGGTCTTCTTGCCGGCCAGAGCCCGGGCGAAGCTGTTAGGCTCGTACTGATGCTGTTCAATGACCTTCAGCACCTTGGCCCGGGTCTCCTCAGGGACATTGGAATAGTTGTTGATTACACGGGATACTGTGCTTCGCGAAACCCCGGCTAGCTTGGCAATATCTTCGCTTCGCATGGTGTACCCCCTCTATTGTAAACGCGCGTTTATGAACTCATTGTAAAATAAACCGGCGCGAAAATCAATCGTCCGCCCAAACTATTTTGCCTTGAAATATAAGAAAGATTAGTTTCACGCCAAACTTTATCCTTCAATTTCTCGCTGAAACGAATTCCATCCCTTGAGGATGGAATAGCCGTTTCCACTTGCCGGATTCTCCGATCTGCGTTACAAATAAATGCATCAGGAAAAAAGATTGTTATCTTTTATTCGTTAAAAAACCGTCTGATCGCGTACTTCGAGACGCTCGCTTCATGTTTAACTGTATTTTGTACAACTAAAGCGGGCGATTTATGACTCGGGGGAGTTATAACTGCACTTCATACAACTAAAATAACAGCTACGCCGCAAACGAACACTTTTCTCGATTTTAGTTGTACAGAGTGCACTTATCCTAAATCAACCGGGTTTTCGCCGTCTTATAACTGCACGAAATACAACTATTCCTTATGCAGTAAGTATAAAACCTCGTTGCAAAGAGATCGTATGTTCGCTATAGTGGTTTCATAATTTATATTTTTACTATAGAGGAGATGTATCCCAATGCAGCTGGGTTGTACGTATCTAATCGTCCGTGATATGAAGGGTTCCATTGCCTTTTATGAAGCTTTGCTGAATATGAAAGCAGATTCCCGGAAGCTGGAGCGCTGGGCACAATTCCACTGCGGGAACACGATCGCTCTTTGGAATCCGGAATTCGATAAGGAATTGATCCGCACGAATAGCGATGTGTCGGAGCATTTTAATGAGGCGTATTTAAATTATAAGCAAGAAAGTGAGGTTCGATACGGGAATAATGTGATCCTTAACTTCAACGTTTCTGATTTGAATGCTGAGTATGAGCGGGTGAAGTCACTGGAGATCGGAGCCGTATCTGAGATTTTCTATATCCATGTTGTGCGCCCTTATCACTGCTTCATGCTCGAAGATCCGGATGGTAATTTAATTGAGATCACAGGAGAATATCATACAGAATCAATTTCTCGATGGAGTCAGTGATTGCCTTGGATGCTTCTGTATTCCAGCGGCGAAGGAGTAGCAGTTACGGATTGATTAACCGTTAATTGAACTTTTAATTGAACCTTTGATCACCATCATCTCGCCCGGCAGCTTTGTCACATGACTCATTTACAAATAGTTCCACAAGAAATATGCTAACCTTACTAAATACTGAGCAATCACAAGGAGGACAACTGATGAAAGGGGCTTACCTGAAGTATTTTGGCGTGGCGATCATCGTGCTGGGGGTATTTGCTTGTATTCCAGTGGGATTCCATTTGGGCGGTGTGCTTGCAGTTGTTATATTCCTCGCCGTTTCCTGCATAGCCGGTATGTTTTTTATTGGCTTCGGTGAACTTGTCTATTCCTTGCAGCGCATTGAGCTAGAGATAGCCGGGGAACGTCCGCAGTATGATCCATTGACCGGACAATATCAGGTACCGCCCAAAGACAACGGTCGCTGATCATGGCAGAGTTCCACAGCTATTATGATTTACTTAAACATTCTGAACTCTAATACGATTACGAGGAGAGGGGCTGTGAGAAATGATGGCAACAGGTTTTGGGTCATGGCTTGCCGGCGGATTCAGCATATTTTTCTTTTTAATCTGGCTGGCATGTCTGGGGCTCGGTATTTATTTATTCGTTCTGGTAGTGAAGCTCGCGCGCAGAGGAATTGTTGCATTAGATCTGTACAATCATGCCAAGAATCTGGAAATCCGCAACCATTACGAATCCGTTCACAAAAATGATGAGTTCTAATTGATACATAGCCAATTAGAATTGGATGTGTGGATTCCCTGCCGGAAGGCGGGGTGTTTTTTTGTATTACGACAGATTCTAAGTCATTTGCATATTATGGTAAGATTTATTATACTCCCAGTATGTAAGTTTTAAATTTGAAATACATGGAGAGGAGTTTGATCGGGTGAAAAAGAAATTAACCGCTGCGCTGACTGTTTTTGCTGTACTTGGAGGAATGGGAACGGGGGTATACGCCGGAGCCAATCTGCAGGAGATCAAAGCTTTTCTGAACCCGGGAATTAAATTCAAGGTAGATGGCCAGCCTGTGCAGCTGAAGAATAGCAGCGGTGCAGTGATCGCTCCGATTTCTTATAAGGATACTACGTATCTGCCAGTCCGTTCTGTGTCGGATCTGCTCGGAGTTACCGTTAAATTCGATGCCGCCTCCAATACCATTTCATTAGGCGAGCAGACGGAAGGAGTCTCCATTGCAGCCGGTTTTGACTCGTCGTACCATACCAAAGATCCTGACAAAACCGTCTATAAAGATAAGGACTACAAAGATGTCCATTTCGATAATGGCAGCGGCACTCGCGGCAGCTCATTCATGCTCTACCCGAACAAGAAATATCAGAAGCTGTACATTCAGGTAGCGGCGATCGGCACTGATATTAAAGACTTTACCGTGCAAGACAGCGATACGGATACGGTGCTTAAGAAGCTGAACATTACCCCTGAAGAAGGGCTCGTAACCGTAGAGGTGGACATTGCCGGAGTAAGCTCTATCTATGTAACCGGGGACGTACAAGACGGCTCATCCATGTTCGTTCCATTGACTACTTCCTATTATAAATAACTATAGAAGAACCCGGGAGACTTTTGTCTCTCGGGTCTATTTTTTGTTGGCGGGGGTAGCTGTGACAGAGGTGTCGTATCCCCGGTCGGTCACATAATTCTCTATGCTCCAAATCCCCAGCTTCGCAGCCTTAGCCTTTTTCTCAGTGGCTCTGAGCTGATCCACATATTTCACATCCGGCGGATACATGGCAACCCTGGCCAGACCTTCTGCGATCAGCATTTCATTCACCATCTCATCACCGAGATAGACATAAGCCAGAATCCGGCCGTATGGATCACGTTCAGACACATCCATTTCGACCCTAACCGTTTGCCCGTTCAGAAGCTCCGTTAAGTATTCGCTGGCCTCAGGGCCAAAGGGCTGAACCGGTGTATTGGCGCGCTTGGTTTCAGGAGTATCAATGAGCAGGAGCCGGATTTTGTCCACCGTACCATCTTCGAACTTAACTTTGAAAGTATCTCCGTCGGTCACAGATAGAACTTCAGCCTGAGAAGAATATGTAAGAACAATCGTGTCCAGTGTTTCAAAGGTATTGTCCTGTTCATCTTTCGACAGGACAGCTGTCACCAACGAAAGCGTAAGAGCTAATACAATCAAGCCGTACCTGGTAAGCTTCTTACCGTTATTAGATTTGAACATTTGCTAATGACTCCTTTGCCGTGACTATATCATTCTGGTTCACTCAGCCGGAGGATCTTTTGGATCATTCTTAGATTTGCCGGGTCTAGAGAAAACAACTCCAAAGGCAATACCCAAGGCTATGCCCAAAGGCAAATTATCAAAAGCCATCCAAAACACTATACCAAAGCATAAGCCCAGGGCGATGCCTTGCTGGGAGGAGTCTTTTTTCTTATCCATATCCATGTCTCCTTCTATAGATGTAATTAAAATCAAGCAGCTGATTGGCGGAATAGCATAAAGGGTATTATCCGGTAAGCCTGCATATCTTACTGGCAATGTTAGGCCTAGAACGCTTAAGGAGTGAAGATGTGTATACCAAAAAACTAATCTTGACCTTAACGTTGATGTTATCCATGCTGGCAGTGAATGCCTGCAGTAATCAGCCGGATGTGCCTGCAACTGATTCTATGCAGACCTCTGCACCGTCCGCCGGGAACAATAGAGTTACGGCTCAGCCGGATGCTTCTGCCGCTTCCCAAGAGCTGCCGGAGAATCTGCCGGAGGATTTCCCGCTGCCTGAGGATGTTCAAATCAAGCTATCCCATTCTGAAGAGAACGAGGGTAAAAAGACAGCTCTTCTGATCTTCACCACAACGCAAAGCATGGATACCGTATCGAAGATCTATCAGGAGTATTTCTCTTCAAGACTCGGAAGCGATTCTGCGCAGACCCTTGATGACAAGAACCTGATTATCCAGGGGACCACCAAAGACAATAAGCAGAGCTGGTCGATCATCGGCGGTTCTTTGGCTTCCCAGGAAGGTACTGTAGAGCTAAATGTAACATGGGCGGAATTATAATTTTATAATCCTGTTTAGTGATGAACATCCGTTGGTGTAGGGTCAGGAGAGACCGGCGGATGTTTTGTTTGTATTAGTGTATTTTACCATACAATCCCCCGATATTAATCCCGCGTGGACCAGAGAAAGGCGGCAATACGCCTGAATTCCCTTCACTTGTTACGTTCGTCCTCTCAGAGAAGTTGCAAAATAAAAGAGCCTGGCAATTAGCCAGACCCTTGAAATCCGGTCAATTACGCTGGAGTAACAAATATCCGCTGATGCTTGAGGTTTTTTTGCGGAACACGATTCTGAAACCGATGTCGTTATCCTGCAGACAGGCTAAGGCCGTGCTAAGCAATCCGTTGGTTCTTAAGCTGGGCAAGCAGGGTTCGGCATTTCCGATAACCCGGCTGGCGGTAATTCTGCGTGCTGATCCGGGCACTAACGGGTTCCGGCTCCAGTTGATCAACACCAAATCCGGCTGACGAGTCGCCAAGCTAATCTACCCCTTTCTATTAAGGTTCTCTATATAGAATGCAGGGTAGAGAGTTTTGTGCTGGACAAAGGCGGAGAGAACGTAGGAGAGCTATAGAGTACGAACGAAATTTTGTGCAATGGACTTGGTTAACAGCTAATTGTTGAAAAAATACGCAGAATGGGGGAAAAAGTGTCGAATAATGTAAATAAGTAGTATACGTTGTGGCATGAGCAGTTATATAATTAATTCAATGAACGAAAATCAGTCAGGCGGTGTTATGGTTTGTCGTGGGAACCTGTGGGCTTTATGTTTTTCTCAACAATAGAAACTCTTGCTCTATATTATCTCATTATGTCGCTCTTTAGATTTAAATGGAAATGGTACTTATGGCAAGTATTGTTCGTTATCTTACTAAATAATCTACAAAGCTATTTGTTAAGAAATGAGCTCGGGATGGCGAATATCTCGCCGCTCATTCTAATATTCATTTTCATCCTGTTCTTCTCCGCTGTGGTCAGGATGCCTCTAATACTATCAATCATTGCTACAATATCAGGTTACGTTATTTTTGCTGTGATTCAAACGATCATAGTCCTTCTAGTATTTGGCTCCATATCTGATATTTATGCTAGCGTAGGGAATGGATATTTTCTGCAACTTCTAACTTCGGCAGTGGTGTTCTTTATCTTCAGTTATGCTTACCGCAAAGGGAAAGGATTCACTTTTGATCTGGATAAACTAAGACTGAAATTAGAAGATATTCTTCTGTCTGTATTGATACTAGGTTTTGTGATAGGCATATCAGTACTGCTCTACTACAATGATATCCTGTTAAATGCTGTGATCTTTGTGATCATGTCTGTATTCCTGCTATATTATTCAACCAGAAAGGAGAAGGAAGATGCTTGATATCATGTCCGCGAAGCTCGCTACCGGGATAAAAAATATTGTTCCGGAGCACCCGGCATCCTATGCTGTTTTAAAGTTTGCTATTGCGGTAGTCCTTAATGTGGTATTTATTATTGGTTTCACGTTGGCTGTATCCCTTCTGACCGGTAGGACAGGTGAAGCAATCCAGATACTGATCTCCTTTGCATTATTACGTCAAGTATCTGGAGGGGCACATCTCAAATCCGGAACAGCATGCGTCTTGTTTACGACAACGTTGTTTACGCTTTTGTCCTTTATTGAAATTAGCCCCTTATTGATTCTGCTTATGAATGGTATCAGTCTTATAGTTGTTCTATGGCTGGCCCCGATTGGAATCGAACATCAGACCCGGATTCCAAGAACGCATTGGCCCAAGTTGAAAATTGTAGCTGCACTACTTGTGACGGCTAATATCTTTATAGCTTCACCAGCCATTGCTGCCAGTTTTATGGCACAATCCATTAGTCTGATAGTCGCTAGAAAGGAGGTGAAAACCTTATGATGAAATCACTGCAACGTAAAGCTGTTTACAAACTTGCTTCTGGTTTGTCCGCAATGGCCGCTCTTCTAGTTTTGGTTACCGCTAGTGTATTATATGTAAATCAACCGGAAGTCCCTGAAGAGTTACTCAATTAATATTGGAGCTGATCCCTTTGAGTAGTATATCTGTCACAAGAGACACAGAGGGAAACACTGGTGTATTCTCACTCGATATTGCAAAGATAACTTATATGGAATTTGAACGAACTATCTATAGGATAATCGTCCATACGTACGATCAAACCTTTTATACAGTAGGTACGCTGAAATATTGGCTTAACACCCTTGCAAGTTCAGGATATAATTTCGTTCTTGCGGATAGAAACACGTTAATACAAGTCACCAATATTATCCAGATGGATAAGACATTTCATATCGCTTATTTCGGGGAAGACCACAAAGGGGTCGAACAAAAGTGTTATCTTTCAGAAAAGGGTTACAAAGAAGTTCTCAAAAATGTTAAAACGTCCGAAACGAATATTAAATTTGTCGAGCTACCGGAGTGGTAGCTCTTTTTTTTATTCGGTGAAGTTAAAGGGCGCCCCTAATCACTCAATCCCTTGCCATTCAAAATATGCGGCGTATATTTCTCAACCCGTGCTATACGGGTTTGGGATTGTTTGGGGTCCGTGAAATAAGTAATATATTGTCTTTTCCGTCCGGGGGTTAGGGCTTCAAAGGCTGCTTGCAAATCCGGATTCTCATCGAGTTTTGTTTGAAACTCTTCAGGAATCTCATACTCCCTATCCTTCTTATAGTCCACTTCCAGACCAGCGGTTTCAACCTCTATGGTATTATAGATATAGTCTTTAATAGTAGCTTCCCTATCGGCTATTTCTTGAACAGTAGTGAACCTGATCTGGCGCCCGGCCTGCACATTCTTGGTTTGCTGAATCAGAATGCCCTGGGGATCAGGCAGCAAGGAGCCTTTGACGAACATAATCGCACAATATTCTTTGAATCCGTGGATTAGAGCGATATTCCCGCCTTGAAAGGTATAACAAGGAACCCCCCACTTCAATTCCTCTGTCAGCTGAGATCCAAGCAGGATCGCCCGGAGTTTCCCGTATTCTTCCTTCCATTGGCTTACTTTATTAAAGAAAAAATCAACTTTAGGATTCATTTCACTACCCGTCATTCAGTAAGACCTCTTCTTATTAAATTATATATTTGGATGGCTATCCTCACTGGCAACTTTACGCTCGAAGTCTGTGATGAAGTAACGGCTGGATTGAGTTAGCCGGCTGCCGGTAACGACGGCCGATTTTATGCGATTTAGTAAACCGCTTCGTTTAAAAGTAATATTTGTAGCCCAGTCTGCTTTATGTATCTCTTCCAGGGCAGCGTAGAAAACTTTCTTACTAGTGCCTATTTCCCGGAATTTAGATTCTTCTTTTTGCTCGATATATTTTAGAATCAGATATATGATGGCTTCATTTCTTTTTATGTTCATTAGATAGGTCCTCTCGGAGTGAACTGCTATAATACTGCTGAAGTGCAGTGAATTCGGAAAAAGAATGGAGTTGAGGTTATCTCATGTATGATTTCATTTGGATCCATTTCAAACGATTATATCTCGAAAATCCAATCAACGGTACTCTAAGAATACTTGAATGCTAATTGGGAATTCACAAAATCAAACATCTAATGTTTTGTAAAGAAGTCAAAGGAGAAATTGAAGAAGTTACGGGGATATCTACTGACCCAAATGGGAGTTACGATTTTAACACACTTGATAATGTGAAAGAAATTAATTTAATTGAAATAGTTGTGCCGAGGAATATGGATGACAGTATAGAGAATGGGATCTCTAATATTGAAACCTCGATTGCTAAAGAGTTTTTTCTGGATTATAGATAAGTAACGGGTACTTGAATAAAAAAAAGATGGTTTACAGGAAAATAGACGCAGATTACTCTGAGATATACTTGAGTTTCGAGACACAATATTCACTATTCTAAATGAATAAGTATAGTGTATTACAATTATAGTTTATTTAGATTGGAATCTTTTAGAAGGTAAATGAAAGGAATTTGTCGAATTAACGGAAGGGGATTTTCATCCTAACATATACTTATTGGGAGCGGATTGTTATGAAAGACAAAACAAAAGGATTGATTTTTGGAGTATTGATTGGCACTATGTTAACGGGTTCTACAGTTTTTGCAGGTACGAATACAAAACTAAGTGTTGTATTAGAAAATGTAAAGTATATGTTTAATGGGGTACAGAAACAGGCTGCACAATCGATTGTATATAATGGACAATTATATGCGCCAGTTAAAAACATAGCCGATGGGCTAAATGAAAATTTTACATATGACGGTAAAACAAAAACAGCTTGGATCGGAAAGAAGGAAGGGACATTCGTTTATTTAGACGATGTTAGTTACGCTAGGATAGATGGAACCAATAAAGATAGTATTTATTTCAAGAACTGGACGTACCCTGCTGGGCTCAAATTTAAGATTGCTGATAAACAATATCTACATGGCATCGGCGCAATTTTAAGTACATCTATTATGTCTAACGATAATAAAAATTCAATAGATTATAACTTGAATGGTAAATATAAAAGGCTCACAGGATATATTGGGGTTGATGACTACACTAAAAATTCTGATAATACTGGTATTTTCATTATTTTAGGAGATGGGCAGGAATTATATAGAAAGGATAGTATGCGTGGTGGTGATTTAGCTACAGAAATAAACGTTAATATAACAGGAGTCTTAAAACTTCAAATTCAGTTTGAATCAGTAGTTGCTGATTTTGATAAGCCATTAGATCTGGTATTTACAGAACCTAAGATGTTTTAAACTTAATAATTGCGAAACCCTTGATCGAAATTGATTAAGGGTTTTTTATATAGGGATGTCGGATATTCTTAATAGTAAATTTATACCAATATGATAAGCTGGAATTATCCTACGCTGAGGAGAGGTTCAGATGGCTACTATTTTCAATGACAAGAACGTTTCGTTTGAACAAAGACAATCCCCGGTTCCTGAGTTTGCCTGGCATACAAGCAGGAAGCTGGCTGAAACGGCTGGGGCGAAGCAACTGCTTTTTGAGATCAGGTCGCTTGATCCAGGGAAGTATTCGTATCCATATCATTTCCATAGAAGTGTTGAAGAGGTATTTGTAATTATTTCAGGCCGGGCTACGCTCAGAACGCCAGCAGGGTTCCAGGAAGTGCAGGAAGGTGATACGGTGTTTTTTGAAACGGGGCCGGAAGGGGCGCATCAATTATTTAATCATACCGCCGAGCCTTGCAGGTACTTGGACCTACGTACGAACCTGGGGATCGATATTTGCGAATATCCGGATTCCGGAAAGATCAACATTCTGCCGTACGAGGAAATCTATATGGCGGAAGAGCGGGTAGACTACTATGAAGGCGAGGATAATGTGGCGGAGAAGTGGAAGTGAGCTAGCGTGCAGTCCGGGGCATTGTTAAAAGCCCTACCGCCAGTAATGGGGACTGACCCCATAACGTGAGACAAATCAAAACACCTACAAGAAAATGAAACCCTGTCGTAAGATAGGGAGATAATCTTGGAGGTGTTTTTGCGTTGGCAACGAGAGTGAGTTACCCGGTAGAAATCAAAATGAAAGCCATTGAGATGAGGTTGGCAGGAGTTCCGGTCAGAGAGGTTATGGAGGAGCTAGGGATACGGAATAACACACAGTTAAAGACATGGATGAGGTGGTATCGAAAAGGCGAAGTGCATCGTCTGGAGCAGCCCGTGGGCAAACAGTACAGCTACGGAAAAGGTCCAGAACACTCTACGGAGCTGGAAAGAGTAAAGGCGGAGAATCGTTTCTTAAAGCAGCAACTAGACGTGCTAAAAAAGTACAGGGAACTGGAAAGGAGGTGGAACCGCAAGTCGTTATTACCTGGATCGAGTCCATTCGAGAAGAAGTAACGGTGAAAGAGGCTTGCGCATGGCTTGGGATTGCAAGAGCCACATACTACCGCTGGAAAGCCGCAGTAGAAACCGAGCCTTCAGAGTCTATAGCGGAGAAGATAAGGCAGCTTTGCGTACAGCATAAATTCCGATATGGGTACCGGAAAATCACCGCACTCCTTCGGGCAGAAGAACCCATAAACCACAAACGAGTTCAACAGATTATGCAGCGTGAAGGGCTACAATGCCGTGTAAGGAGGAAGAAACGTAAGGCCCCGGGGCAGCCAGCACATCCAGCAGAAAATCTGCTGAAGCGGCAATTTCATGCAGAGGGGCATCTGCAAAAGCTCGTCACGGACATTACCTATTTACCGTTTGGAGGGAAGATGTTGTATCTCTCGAGCATTCTGGACCTATACAATGGGGAGATTGTAGCTTACAGTATAGCGGACAAGCAAGACACATCTTTAGTGTTGCATACACTGAATCAACTTCCAAAACGGGCAAATATGCTGCTTCATAGCGACCAGGGCAGTGTATATACGTCTCAGATGTACCAGACTGCAGTCAAAGGAAAAGGCATTACCATGAGCATGTCCCGCAAGGGAACGCCCGCCGATAATGCCCCCATCGAATCGTTTCATTCCACCCTAAAGTCTGAAACGTTCTACCTCGAAGATCTCATGTGTACAACGACGGCAATCGTTGAACAGACCGTTCGAGACTACATCACTTACTATAACTCAATTCGGATTCAGGCGAAACTAAATAACCAGTCACCGGTGGATTTCCGGCGACTGGCTGCTTGAACTTGCAGGGTGTTTTGATCCCTGTCTCACGAACGGGGGGCAGTCCCAATGGTTCGCAGGGCTTTTTTACTTTTTTAGATTACGCCTTCTCCTCCAATAGCATTTGCTGTGAATGCTATGGGTCCAAATAGATTTATAGGCAAGATGCTATCATTTTGAATTATCAATTCATAGTTGTGGATTCCAAGATAAGGACCATCAACCCACAGAACATTTAATTGAATATCAGTATTTGTAGTAAACGAATAAAAGGATCTATAAATATCGACCCCGGCACGCCGGATAATAACAATAAATTGACTATTAGCAAGTGCAGTAAGACTAAAACTGCCATTTAACTCGACTCTACTGGAGAAAGAGGCAGGATTAGCTGGACTAATATTTACTTGCGCTGTGGCTAGAGCCGCGCCTGCTCAAGGAATCCCCGCAACCGTTATAGCTGTAGTGAACGGGTCTAACGGGATTTTTGCCTCTGAACCATAACTAATAATTGTCGCCATTAATCATCACTCCATTTCATAGGTATACGTTAATATATTGTTAATCCGAAAGTATATATTGGACTTAATTCCTGATGATTATATCCATTTTAAAAAGAGAGAAATGAAATAACAGCAAGTAAAATCAAGCAAGGATCTTCCATTATCTTTAAAATAAATGTAGGGTGATTGAAACGGGGTGAATTAACGAATGTACGAGTGGCAGAAACAAATACAAATCATCATTGATGAAATTGACATAAGCATTAAAAATTACAATGATGAAGCTTTGACACTACGCAATCTTTCCTGCAGGCTGGGTTATTCCGAATTTTATACTACGAGAAAATTCAAGGAAATATCGGGGCTGCAATTTAGGGATTATCTGCGGCATAGAAAATTAGCTTTTGCACTAAAAGAAGTTCGGGATAGTGAAAAAAGCCTTTTAGATATTGCCTTTAATTATGGCTTTTCATCACATGAAGCGTTTACCAGAGCCTTTAAGGGAACCTATGCTGTAACTCCAAGTGATTTCCGGAAAAATCCTAAGCCAGTCGTTCTTCGTACAAAATTAAACCCTTTTGACCGCTACTTTTTAGGATTGGGAGAGATTGGGATGATTAAATCTACAGATGATGTGAAAATTTATTTTGTTACCATTCCCGCTCACAAATTTTTACACATTAAAAACTATGAGAGTAACGGGTATTGGGATTTTTGGCAAAAGCAAAATCTTATTCAGGGACAGGACTACGAGACCATCTGCGGCTTACTGGATAGTATCAAAGGCAAATTGGATGACGATGGCGGGAGTGAAACTAATGGGGGCAGCGGTCAGATTATGGCGTACATTAATGACCCGGACGGCAGACTCTGCGATTGGGGTATACCGCGTACAGAGTGTCATGGTGTACGGCTTCCTATGGAATTCGAAGGCCAAGTCCCCCCGCAGATGCTTATGATTGATGTTCCCGAAGACGAATATATTGTATTTGAACATGGGCCATTCGATTATGAGCAGGAGAATCGTAGTGTAGAGGAAAAGATTGAACGGGTAATGGCAACCTTTGATTTTGCAGACACGGGTTACTTCTTTGATACTACCCCCGGTCGAATCATTTACTTTTATTTTAATCCGGAACGGCATTTTAAGTACATTAGACCTGTGCGGAAGTAGAAGCAAAAAAGCCTTGAATATCTGGGCTTCCTGCGTAAAGGATGATGGGGTTCGGACCCCATCCCCCTACCCTGTCAAGTTGTTATAGCCCCTATAGATTACTTCCGTTTCTTCCGGCCAATTAAGCCGCCTACTATCCCAAAGATCAAAATACCAACAAAGGCAAATACAATCCAAAAAGCTATACGCACAACTATCACTCCTTTTAAATATACAATACGAGAATAGGTGGATTTCCGCAATGAAAGGTGTCAGGGGCGATTGATCCTGCAAGGATATGTAACGAGTACTTGTCTGGATGGCACCAGTAGGAGCGGTAGCAGATCATTGAAACCGGACAGAGCCGGACAGAAGTGTATTGGATCAACCTAGTAGTATCCGGGCTGATTGGATAGATGCAGTAAGCTTTTGGGCTGCAGCAAGAAAGTTACTCGGGGGCTCAGGTAGAAATGGCATAATAAAAGAGCTGCTTTCGCAACTCTCTCATGAACAGTCATTTTGGGATTAGAAATTTACTCCGGCATGATCCAAACGATCTCACAGATGCGTACAAAGAATTTTCTGCCTCTGATATCCAATACAACATGGTCTGGCTTTACATCCATCACACAGCCGCTAATCCCGCCGCGAGTGGTTTCAAGTACCACCTGCTTACCTTTTACAGACATTAAGGTTTCAACGACATAGGGATCAATTGGATAGACCATGATTGCTTGTGGCATCTGTTGATGCATTGGATACATTTGATTATTCAGCACTTTGTTACCTCCCAAATGGTTATACCTCATGCTATGCAAACGCCTAATTAATGAGCTGGGTGAGAGCCCATTTTTGATAGGTACTAAGCGTTATGACATAAATACGTAAAAATAATAATTCAACGTAGGGAACTGAGCCAGGAGATACAGAGAGTGAATGGTCAAGATTGTATTCCAACATGTCCAGAAAACTTCCGGGGATACTGCTTACAGTATAATAGCTAACACTTTTATAAATACCTTTGAAAATCGAGTACTGTTTATCCTCCTGATCGTATCGCACATTGGTATTAGAAGCTATCCGATCAAAAAAACAAAAACAAGAATGTGGCAGGTAATGCTCGACCCGTAATATTCATGCGGAAAGTCTTGTCGGATAAAATGTTTGATCGTGTTCGCAATCAAACTAGCGAAGGGCTCCATGTTACAAGTCGCAGTATTGAACGACAACAACTAACCTACACAGGCCGGAGCGTAGGAAGAGGAGGTGGACCTGGTCATCATCAATTCATAATATTTGGGGCTGCTTGCGGGTTTTTGAGTGCAGGCAGCAGAATGCCATCGATTAGCGCTGTAAAAAAAAGCTTGTCGAACGGTTTTCGCTGGATAAGTCCGCGAAAGGAAGCCATTGAAGTAATGACCTGGCAAGCCATCTCAATGTCCGCGTGAGCGGGAATTTCACCACGAACGACGGCACGGTTCATAAGCTCGCGGTTCATAGCCACCCATGGTTCGAAAATCCCCGCTGTTCCTGCTTCGGCAAATTCCGGCTGCTGCAAAAAGGAGCCCAGACCGGCTAGGACTCGGAATTTTCGCTCTTCTTCCGCAATCGATTGCGGCTTCAAAAGCACGAGGAAATCTTCGCGCAAGGTTCCTGTATCTGGTAAGCTTTCGAGCTCAAGTTGACTTCGGTTCATCCATGCTAAAGCGTCTCTGACTAATTCTGCCTTGGAAGACCAGCGGCGATACACTGTCGCCTTCCCAGCCTTTGCCCGAGCCGCGACCATGTCCATTGTCATCCCCTCAAAACTCGTATCAGCGAGGATGTCTATTGCCGCCTCGAGGATTTTATCATCCCGCGTGTGATCTCGCTTGCGGCCCAATGTTTGAGCAGGCTTGTCTGCCATGGCCTCTGGACTTTCGCCCCTCTCTGAAATTTCCTTTTTTATTTTACTCATAGAATTAGCTCCTTTTAAAATATATTTTAAAACTCTTTAGTTCCGGAACTTTACAGTTTCGTAATTATGTGATTTAATATCATTATCCCACATCGAACGGGAAATATATAGATGGTATCCCATACCAAGAAGGAGAACATAACCATGCAGATCAAACCCGTAGCCTTGATCACCGGGGCAAATAAAGGAATAGGTTTACAAATTGCGAAGGATCTTGCGGGACATGGCTTCACCGTACTCGTTGGATCACGCAGTTTTGAGAATGGGGAAACTGCTGCCAACAGCATCGGAGCAGATGCGCACGCTCTTCAGCTTGACGTTACAGATCAAAATTCCATCGTTGCAGCAGCAGCGCGAATTCGGAACGAATTCGGTCGTCTCGATGTACTCGTGAACAATGCAGGCATCTCACATGCAGGCAGACCGGGTGAGTTTCCAAGCAGCGGTGCGGCGAGCGGTCTTATGACTGTTGCTTCGCTCGAAGAGATTCGAGCGGTTTATGAAACTAATGTTTTTGGTGTAATTGCTGTCACCCAGGCCATGCTACCACTTTTGCGTGAGGCCCCCGCAGCTCGTATCGTCAACATGGGCAGCAGCGGCGGATCCCTTAGCTGGAACTCTATTCCGGGTAACTCACATCGTGCAATGTTCGGGGCCTATTCGGCGTCAAAATCGGCAGTTCATGCTGTGACACTTGCCTTTGCCTTTGCGCTTGAATCGACAAATATTAAGGTCAATGCGGCATGTCCAGGTTTTACATCGACTGCACTTAATAATTTTGCCGGCACTCGTAGCGTGGAACAAGGGGCGCATGAAGCTGTCCGGCTTGCGATGATTGGCGCGGACGGTCCAACAGGAACGTTTTCAGATGAGGCTGGACCAGTCGCGTGGTAATTATAGTTTATACATTAGTGGTTAACATCTTAAGGGGGATTTCATAATGCGTGTTTTTGTCACAGGAGCAACAGGTTACATCGGTTCCGCTGTCGTTCGTGAACTTATTGATGTGGGTCATCAGGTCGTTGGTCTGGTGCGTTCAGACAATAGCGCTGCGAAACTAAAAGATGTCGGGGCCGAAGTACACCGTGGCGACATCGACGATCTCGACAGCCTTCGTAGAGGCGCGGCAGCTGCGGACGGGGTCATTCATCTGGCATTCAATCACGACTTCTCGAACTTCGCCGGGGCACTCACAGCAGATCTGCTTGCGGTCGAAGCGATGGGGGCCGCGCTAGAGGGTTCTGGTAAGCCGTTCGTAATCACCACGCACAATAATGGAGCGGCAGTGGAAAACGTAGTATTATCTCTGGCTGAGCGTGGAGTGCGGACTTCGATCGTAGAGCTTTGTCCTTCGGTACACGGTGAGGGTGACACAGGATTTGTGCCGAGACTGATAAACATTGCCAAAACGAAGGGCATATCAGCCTATGTCGAAGAGGGGACCAACCGCTGGCCCGCTGTCCACCGTCTTGACGCCGCGCATTTATACCGCCTTGCGTTAGAAAAGGCACCCGCCGGTTCAAGACTAGACGGGACTGCAGATGAAGGAGTTCCATTTCGCGACATCGCAAGTGTTATCGGTAAACATCTGAACGTGCCTGTCGTCAGCATTTCACGTGAAGAGGCAGACGCCCACTTTGGTTTCCTCAGCACGCTTGCAGCACTCGATATCCCGAGATCAAGCGTTGCAACTCAGGAGCTTCTGGAATGGCAGCCAATGCAACCTGCCCTGATTCCCGACCTCGAACAGTCTCACTACTTCAACAACTGATTGGAATGTTCCCAATTCTAGCCAAAGGTACGGGAGCTTTTTTTTCTCTTAAACCTCAAGAACCTATTCGGTACGTCGAAGGATGATTAGCATTGAACTGGAGTTCAACACCATTTTTTAACGATCTCCTCTTGCCCAAACGGCGGAGGGATCTTTTGCTGTGAGTCGGCAAAAGATCCCTTATAGGTACATTACAATCTTTAGCACAAATAAATTCGTAGAAGCGCATTATCGTATCCTTCTAACCGGAATATGGCAAACACTGCTCCTATAGTCGGCATAATACAAAACTTGCCCCTACTTATGATAGGGTTCTCCGCGTTTAATCTTAAACTATTCTGCCAGTTAGCTTATTGAAGCTTTTTCATCGATAGTCATAGTGATTGATGCACAGTACGAAGAGATGATGCAATGGGCTGATAGGCCATCATCCGACAGCGTACGCTTAGCCGTCAGGCTGGAGCCGCACCAAATCATTAAGGGACAGAGAGGACTATCCCTCCTCTCCCGCTAAGGGAGGATACAACAAACGTGTATATTCGCAATTATCACTATTATCTCTCACACAACAGCTTTGAAATTAATAAAAAAGATGGTACTGATGAAGTATTGAAGATTTTGAGGAACACTAGAAGACATACCGCGAAGGACTTAAGGGTAAAAACGACCAGGACGGGGGAATAGGCCGAATGAAAAGGTGTCTAAGGATGTCTTTCTCAAAGGGTTGGAAAGATAAAAAATAAGTGGTGCCATAATCGGCACCAATTCACAATTTGAGTCATTGAGGCAATAGGCTGACAAAAAGAAAAAACCCTTATAAAATAAGGGTTTTTTCAGGTGATGCAGTATAGGACGGATGGGGTTCGAACCCATGACCCCTACCCTGTCAAGATAGTGCTCTCCCGCTGAGCTACCGTCCTGCAACGAGATTTATAATACCATACGATGTGAGGGAATGGCAAGATTTTTTTATAACGTTGAAATAGCTTAGGGCCAGCCGTGATTTGACAGGTGAGATTAATCCCTTTACTGGCGGCAGATGATAACTTAAGGCTCAGGTCCCGCTGAATGTGAGCGGGGCTTTTTTTGCAGCGAAAAAGTTGAGCGACACGGAAAAGATTATATATTATAATGATGGCGTTGCCTGGGAATATCTCTCAATCATTCCATTATACATAATGAAGCCGAAGGAGTTCTTCTAATGATCGTAACTTTGCATGAATCCGGGTGGCCTGAGCCCGGGATGGGTCTGAAATATGTTGTGATTGTCATGAAGCAGGGGGAGGACTGGGTTCTGGTGCGGCACCGCGAGCGGTCCACATGGGAATTTGCCGGAGGACATATTGAAGCAGGAGAGAGTCCTGATGAAGCTGCCGCCAGGGAACTGTATGAGGAAACAGGCGTTGAGGCGTACAAGTTATACCCTCTAGGCGTATATTCGGTCAGAAGTGAAGAAGTACCTGCGAGCTACGGGATGCTGTACTTTGCAGCTGTAGATAAGTTCGGCCCCCTGCCCCCATATGAAATGGAGGAGATTCGCAGATTCAGAGAAATTCCGGAAGCGGTTACGTATCCCGGGATATATCCCACGCTTATCGCGAGAGTAACTGAATATACCAAGCAGCTGAGCTAGAATGCCAATGAAACCAGATATATTGAGCAATTGTACTTTGGTGCGCAATAATCATACCCTTGAACGGAGCGATTGCCATGTCTATGCCTACTCATATTGTCGCGGTCGGAGGGATTGTAAAGAATGAACTGGGAGAAATTTTGCTGGTCCGAACGTTTAAGGGCGGCTGGGTGTTCCCCGGCGGGCAGGTGGAGGCAGGTGAGAATCTTATGGAAGCGCTAACCCGTGAAATACAGGAGGAAAGTGGCATCCTCACTGTTGTTGACCGGCTGATCGGCGTGTATTCCAATACGGGGATGTACAAAGGGCATGACGGTGTAACCGATGTTCCGACCAAAGTGATGTTGGACTATGTGTGCCGGCCAATCGGCGGGGCATTAGCAACATCGGATGAAACATCGGAGAGCTGCTGGATCAGCCGGGATAAAGTGCTTGAGATGATTACTAGCCCCGCTATCCGCACCCGTTATGAAGCTTATCTGGCGTTTGACGGTACAGTTGCTTATATGGCCTATCAGACCAAGCCTGAATTTATAGTTAGTCTAAGCAGGAAGATATAATGCAGTATCATATAAGGAGATTCTAGATGAACGTAGAATATGGGAAGTTAACTTTTCTGGAGATTAAGCAAAAAGCAGCCGAAGGCTATATGGCTATTATTCCAACCGGCTGCACGGAGCAGTAGGGGCCGCATTCGACCGTGGATTTTGATATCTGGTTGGCCACCGAGCTGTCTATTGAGGCAGCAACTATGGCAAATCTGAGCTACGGTGTGAAGTCGCTGGTAATTCCGACGATTCCGTTTGGTCCTACTCCCGAGCACCGTAATTACGGATATGGCTACATCGACATCCCGCAGAAGGTATATGAGGATGTGATTTATGCGGTTCTGGTTTCACTGGCCGGCCAGGGGTTCAGGCAGCTCGTGATTATGCGCGGCTGCGGCGGACATATGCTGAACCAGGTCGCTGTGAAATTCAATCCAGGAGTATGCAGGAAAAGCCATAGTTCATATTCCGCATCATCCGTTCCATGAGGTCTGGTGCACACATGCCGATCCAAATATTCCGGGTGGTCATGCCGACAGCTTCACCACATCACTGGGGCTCTACAAACATCCCGAGTGCATCCGTGAGGAGCTGATTGAGAATCCCGACAGCAGTGAACCGGATTGGGATGATCCCGGACTCGACTTCACCAACTACTCGGCAACGGGTGTCATTGGTGATCCAACTCATGCCAGCGAAGAATTAGGACGCAAGCTGTGGAAGGGCTCTGTAGAAGCTATAGCAGCCGAACTGCAGAAAATTGCTGGACAGGCTGCTGAGATTCGTGAGGCTGTAATGGAAACGTAGGCAAGCAGCAGAAAGATAAAAGCGAGATAGTTAAGCCCCATAGCTTCGTCCATGTTAACCGCGACGGCGGCTTGGAGAAGCCAGTGGGGCTATTACTATAGCTGGCGTTGCGAATGCGAAGGTGGTTTGCAGCTTTTTTATGCGAGAGATCATGTTATTGCTTCTCAAGTCCGAGTTCCGTGTAAGTTTGTGAACGGCAGAGAATAAGGTAGAATAGGGACACCAATTGCTGTGAGAAGAGGTTAGTTTATGAGCGATGAGAATTCGAAGTTCAAGCGGCTTGGAGAGTATCTGAAATCTCGCCGGAACCGGCTGCAGCCTGAAGCTGCTGGGCTTAAGGAAACTAACAGCCAGCGCAGAACACCCGGACTACGGCGGGAGGAAGTGGCGATTCTGGCTGGTGTCAGCAGCACCTATTACACGTGGCTGGAGCAAGGCAGAGAAGTTACCGCTTCCAGAGAGATTATGGAGAGTCTCAGCCAGGCCCTGCGCTTGACCCCTGATGAGCGGATGCATCTGTTCGAGCTGTGGAAACCAGGTATGCCGGATACAGTTCCTTCTATTAATACGGTGAGTCCCGATCTGAATCCGCAGTGGCGGGATATTATCAGCCAGCTGTCTTATCCGTCTTTTATTACGAATGAGCGGTCCGAGGTTCTGGCCTGGAATGATAAGGCGGGTGAAGTCCTTAGTGATTTCGGGAAGCAGCCCGCTTCCGAGCGTATTATGCTCCGTCTATTGTTTCTCGATCAGGGGCTGCGCCGCCGGATGCTGAATTGGGAGGAGTTCGCGCTCTACTCAGTAGCTGTGTTCAGAACCTATTATGACATGCATCTGCACGACCCCTGGTACAAAGACATGGTAGTGAAGCTTTGTGAGGACAGTATGGATTTCGCTGACATGTGGAAACTGCACAACATTCAAGGCAAAAAAGTAAATCGTGTAGTCATACAAAGTCTCGGCACGAATCAGTCTGTGACTTATGACATCAACTCTGTGGCAAGTCTGGCCGACCACCCGTGTCTGCATATCTGTATTTATACACCTGTGGCAGAGAGCCTAGAATCGAATTAAGTCATTTGAACGGCCGGTCTGCTGCTATTTCTGTGCTGTTCCCTGGTAATGATCTTACTAGCATAAACGTACTGTGGCTGCTCCATGGCAGGAAGGCTACAATAGGGACATATCCGAAGAATCTTTCACCGGGAAAAGAGGGAGACAACCGAATGCAGACAAGAACACTGGGAAACGAAGTACTGACAGTATCGGCTCTGGGACTAGGAACGATGATGATGCCGGACAATGAAGAGTCGGTAAAAGTGATCCATGGGGCACTCGACCTAGGAGTAACCCTGATGGACACAGCGGATATCTATGGAGATTTCGCGCTTCAGCGTTTTGGCAGCAATGAGAGGCTCGTGGGTCGCGCGCTTAAAGGCAGACGGGATAAAGCGGTCGTTGCGACCAAATTTGGCATTACGCATACTCAGGGCCCCAAGGGTGATCCGGCTTATATCAAAAAATCCATAGATGCCAGCTTATATCATCTGGGTATGGATTATATTGATCTGTATTATCAGCATCGTCCTGATCCGAACACACCTATCGAGGAGACTATAGGCACGCTGGCTGAACTGGTCAAGGAAGGAAAGATCCGCTACATTGGCTTATCGGAAGCTTCACCTGAGCTGATACGCCGGGCACATGCGGTACATCCCATCACGGCACTGCAGACAGAATATTCGCTCTGGAGCCGGGAGGTAGAGGATGAAATACTGCCGCTGGTCAAAGAGCTGGGCATTGGATTCGTGCCTTACAGTCCGCTGGGCCGCGGATTTTTGACCGGTCAGATTAAAAGCTTTGACGACCTGCCGCTGGACGATTACCGCCGTCACTACCCGCGGTTCCAGGGAGAGAATTTCGCAAGAAATCTCGAAGTGGTCTCTCTGATCGTGCAGATGGCAGCCGAGAAGGACTGCGCTCCTTCGCAGCTTGCGTTGGCCTGGCTGCTTGCGCAGGGGGATCAACTTGTGCCAATCCCGGGAACCAAGCGGCTGGAGCGGCTCCAAGAGAATCTCGGCGCGTTGCAGGTGGTGTTGTCAGCGGATGATCTGGCCCGGATCGAGCGGATCTCCCCGCAGGGTGTTGCAGCCGGAGGGCGCTTTCCCGGCCATTAAAGGCAGAAGGTTTGAGAACTGCAGCAGCATCGGTTATGCATCGAAATCCAAAAGCGTTCTTATCTGCACCGCTTGTTTTTGTGAGCGGTAAGATAAGGCCGCTTTTTTTAAGTTGCGCCGGCATACCGCCAATGTTCGGATTCTTGCGAAAACGAAAACGAAAACGAAAACGAAAACGGAAACAAGTAACAAGTAACAGGTAGCAGGTTAAAGGTAGGAGGTAGCAGGTAATAAGTAGTAGGTAGCAGGTGACGAGTAGTAGGTAGCAGGTGACGAGTAGTAGGTAGCAGGTGACGAGTAGTAGGTAGCAGGTGACGAGTGACAGGCGACAGATGACAGGTGACAGGTAACAAGTAACAGATGACAGGTGTACTGGAGCAAGTGTTCATCGCAATGTTAAGCGGACTGAGAGGACCCTATTTCCCGGAAAAGGCGCTTTTTGGGGCTCAATCGGACTGAGATTCCGTTATTTTGTTCATCCGGCCCCAAACTGAGGGGCCGCCGGGCATATAAGAGATTCTGAGTCCGATTGACCGGCGTATCTGCCTGATTTGCAGGAATAACGGAATCTCAGTCCGCCTCTTCAGCCAGTTGACGAGGGCAGATGAAGTTCCCGTTCATACCTCGTCAAAATGGGGGAACTCCGCATGATCATGCAAGATCCCGCGAGTTCCCGCCAAGTTCCCGCTCATACCTCGTCAAACTGGGGAAACTCTGCCAGTTTCCGCCAACCACAAAGGATGTTTTCGCTGCTATACAGTAGCCATTCTCCTATTAGAGACTAATTAGTGCATGCACGGCGGAGCAGTGCTTAGAGCTCGGCACTGCTAACTCTCGCCGCCACGGCACTGCTAACTCTAGCTGCCACGGCACTGCTAACTCTCGCCGCCACGGAGCTACTAACTCTAGCTGCCACGGAGCTACTAACTCTAGCTGCCACGGAGCTACTAACTCTAGCTGCCACGGAGCTACTAACTCTAGCTGCCACGGAGCTGCTAGCCCTCGCCGCCACGGCGTTGCAAGCTCTTGAGGCGCTCGGTCTCCTCCCCAATCCGCGCGATATCAATCCGTTCGAACAATAATTCCAGCTCCAGCACCGGCTGATGTGCCGGAACGGACACTGGCTGCCATAAAGGCTGTTCTAAGGCAAAGAAATGCCTGATCTTGCCGCAGGAGAATGGAATGAACGGGTTCAACAGATTAGACAGATTAGCGGTGATCTGCACACAGGTATACAGCGTGTTGCCGCAGGCGGCGGGGTCATTCCTAATCTGCAGCCACGGCTGCTGCTGATCGAAATATTTGTTGGCCTGGCGGATATGGGTGAAGACATGCTCCAGCGCTTCTTTGAAGCTGCCCCCCTCAATAAGTCTCCCGGTCTCGCTGTACAGAGTATTAATGCTGCTGGCCCAAACGGCATCCATTGTACCCTCAGGAACCTCGCCATTCCAGAACTTATTCACGAATACCAGACTGCGGTTAACGAAATTACCGAAGGCGCCCAGCAGCTCGCTGTTATGGCTGTAGATGAATTCTCTCCACGAGAAGTCGGCATCCCGTTTCTCAGGACCGTTCGCCGTCAGGAAATACCGGATGGAATCCGGGTCGTAGCGGCTGAGAATATCCGGCACCCAGACGGCCCAGTTACGGCTTGTGGAGAATTTCTCCCCTTCCAGCGTCATGTATTCACAGGAGAAGATGCGGTCCGGCAGATGCAGGTCTCCAGCACCCAGCAGCAGAGCCGGCCAGATCAGGCTGTGAAAAGGCACATTATCCTTGCCATGCACATAATAGGCCGTAATGGGAGGGTACGCGGCGTCTTTGCTCTCAGTGGATTCCAGCCAGAAATCCTCCCAGCGGTTGCCGGTCCCGGCAGCCCACTGCTTGCTGGCGGACAGATAGCCGCTGACCGCTTCGATCCACACATAGATTTTCTTGTCCGTGAAGCCGTCCACCGGAACATCCACCCCCCAGTCCAGATCCCGCGTTGCAGCGCGGTCCTGCAGTCCTTCCTGCAGATATCTGCGGGTTAAACGCACAGCATTGTCTCTCCAGCCTTGCGCAGAATCTACGTATTCTGAAAGTGCGCCCTGGAAGCTGGACAGTGACAAATAATAATGCAGGGTGGAACGCAGCACCGGAGGGGTTCCGCAGATTTTGCAGGTACGCTCCAGCAGGTCAACCGGGTCGAGTATCGTAGAACAGTAATCACATTGGTCACCCCTGGCCTGCTGTCCGCAGACCGGGCAGATTCCCTCTACATAGCGGTCCGGCAAGTAGCGCTGATCCTGCTCACAGTAGCATTGGAGCGTAGACTTCTGGTACAGATGGCCGTTATCCAGCAGCTTAAGGAACAGCTCCTGCACCACACTGTGGTGATGCTCCTGATCGGTCCGGGTGTATAAGTCATAGGTGAATCCAAGCGAACGGAAGCAATCGGCGAACTCCTGATGATATCTGCTGGCGAATTCACCAGGGGATACACCTTCCTGCGCTGCCTGTACAGCAACTGGAGTGCCGTGGCAGTCACTGCCGGAGACATACAGCACAGCGTCGCCTTTGGCACGGTGATAGCGGGCCAGGATATCTCCCGGCAGAATACTCGCAAGCCTGCCCAGGTGCAGGGAGCCATTGGCATACGGCCAAGCCCCTCCGATAAAAATGTTTGTCATGTCATTGTCCTCCTATAAGTTTTGTTGACAGATTTTCCTTGAAACGGCTTCGGACAAAACCCGTTTCGGAAAACATGTTTAGGTTTCTAAGCGCACAAAAAAGACTCTCATCCCCAAAAGGGACGAGAGCCTGCGCTCACGTGTTACCACCCAAATTCATCAATGCCTTGCGGCATCCACCTCTTCAGGTACGTCCGCATAAGCCTGCGGGTATACCCTAGCATGGTAACGGATGCGGGTTCCGGCGCAGCCTACGTCCCGTTTATGCGGGCTTCGATGCGCAGCTCTGAGACCATATTCCCGTGGGTTTTCTTTGCTCCTTTTCAGCGGCTGGAGCTCTCTGTGAAAGAATGGCCAAGGTACTCTTTCTCTTCATAGCTATTGTGGTTATCCTAATTACTGGATATCATATATGCAGGTGATGGCTTATGTCAACACCAGATACAGAAATAAAGGAGAATGAGACTTTTGCCGGAAAACAAGCAGGTAAAGAAAAGCTCAGGCATAATGGGATGGCTTGGTAGCGCGGGAGTACTGCTGCTGCTGAAGGGCAAAACTATTCTGTCTCTGCTCAAGCTGGGGAAGATTGCGGGACCGCTGATTTCGATGATGGTGTCTATCTGGGCCTATGCTCTGATCTCACCATGGCAATTTGCAGTGGGCTTCGTTGCCTTATTATTCGTTCATGAGATCGGCCATGTTATCGCCGCTAAGCGGATCGGGCTGCCGGTGAGCGCACCGCTGTTTGTTCCTTTTATGGGTGCATTAATTACGATGAAGAAACAACCGCTGGATGCCAGAGAGGAAGCCTACGTTGCTTTTGGAGGCCCTATTCTGGGGGGCATTGGCGCGGCCGCCGTCTTCGGAGCAGCTTATTATTATCAGAGCCCGCTACTCTTTTCACTGGCTTATGTCGGATTCTTTCTTAACCTGATCAACCTGCTGCCGATTCATCCGCTGGATGGGGGAAGAATTGCAACTGCGGTTACCCGCTGGTTATGGCTGGTAGGTCTGGTTGGAGGTCTGGCAGTGATCATCTATCTGAAATCTATTCTGTTCAGTATTATCTGGCTGTTATTTGCTTATGACATGTACAAGAAATATATCAGCCGGCGCACGAAGAAGCAGATGCATGCGGTTATGAAAAGCTTCCTGATACCGATTGAGGATTTGCAGGATCAAGGGTATCTGATTCCCGGACCTGAGCACAAAAGAGAACTACCTTTTACCACCTACAGTGATTTGAACCGCCAGCAATATCTTGGTGTCCGCTGGGATAATCTGGACTATTACGGTACAACGACTATGCCTGTACAGTCTATTATCAGTAAAGTCCGGATCGTGCAGCTGGACCAGCTGTATGTGGATGCTAAGCTGCAGCTGAAGATGCAGTGTGAGATCAGCTTTACGGTGTTTGATAATGATAAATATTATGATGTGCCGGCCGCGTCACGCTGGAGATATGGTATTGCTTATTTTGTACTCGCTGGCTTTCTCGGCGGCATGATGTACCTTGTGCATATCGTTGGCAATGTAAATCTGTAAGGATTCGTTTATGAAGCCCCTGATTCGTCAAAGCTGTATAGAGCCAAGAAGAACAGGGGGGTACAACTATGCGCAAGTCATTGGTGTGGAGCGGGGTCATTGGAGTGTGTGTGATGCTGGGGACGGCCGGATGTGCGGCTGGCAGTGAGGCTCCCGGATATACGGGGGTTCATAAGATGACTGGACTGGACGGGAGACTTGATACACCGGATGGTCTTATATCACCGGTTATGCAGGATGTGTACGACCGTTCGATTCCGGAAGAGGTGTATTCCATTCAATAGTCTGCCGGACGCGGCTTATCCGTCCTCCCTATCCCTGGAGCCCTCAGGCTCTATACAGGATATTAATAATTCTGTATAATGGCTCAATGTTGATAGGACCTACAGAGAGGGGTTAGAGGAGAATGGCAGTGGAAATCGTACATGTCACTACAGAGGAGCAGCTCCAGATGGCGCTTGCGATCCGCCATAAGGTATTTGTGGAGGAACAGAAGGTGCCGGCCGAAGAGGAAATTGATGAATACGATGTGATCGGAGACAATGCGCATCATTTCCTGCTTAAGGACAACGGTGAGCCGGCAGCTACAGGAAGACTGATTTATTACAAGGCAGAGATTGCTAAAATGCAGCGGATTGCTGTTCACGAGCAATACCGTTCCAAGGGTTTCGGACGGATCCTGCTGCTCGCTATGGAGGGGCACGCCCGTGAACTCGGCCTGGTAGCCTCAATTCTCGATGCACAGTGTCATGCAGAAGCCTTTTACAGCAAACTGGGCTATGAAGTGATTTCCCCGGAGCCCTTCTATGATGCCGGTATTCTTCACGTGAGAATGCAGAAAACGCTGTAATCAGGCCGGGTACATACTCTTTCGATTCTATGGACAAGCTATCTGGGAGCCAGATTGTTGGCTAATCCTAGGCGCGAAGGAGAAGATCCTAAGTGATGAACAACGAACGTGAACGCTTTATTGCAGCCCAAAGAAACGGTGATGGTGATCTGACCAAGTTCCAGACCTCTTCCGGCCGTGTGCTGGATTACCAGCAGGCACTTCAGGAGGTTCAGTCCGGGAGTATTGCCGGAGTCAACGCATTCAAAGGAAAAGATGGAGAAATGTATATTCGCGGCGATGCAGATGGAGATCCTACCAACAATCTGGATCAGCTTCCGCAATTTTAACTAGGTATAGATATTAGGATGAAACGGCCGGACAAGCGTCTATTCGATGCTAATGTCCGGCTTTTTTGTGTTGCGGGGAGGGGATGTCTCCCAGATATTTCTTATATTGCACGCCGAAACCGGTTTTATAATCGTGCGTTTTTCTTTTCTACTGCAAAAAGAAATAATTCCCTGAATTCTGCGCAACTTGTCGAATGGTTGGTAGTATACATTAACAGCATGAATTATTTGGAGGGGCTTTACAATGAGATGGAGAAAAATTGCTCTATGCGTGGTTGTGTTTTCCATGATGGGAAGCTCATATTTGTTCGCTGACGCTGTAAACCAGAAAATCAAAGTGTGGAGCAATGGAAAGGAAATAGCCGATGGCGGCTATTTGATTGACGGCAAGGCCTATATCCCTGCGAGAGAAGCGGGAGGTGTCGTCAGCTGGGACGGTTCAGGTAAAGTGACGATTCTCAAGCCTAATGTGCATATTGTGCTGTTCAAGGGCGATACGGTATTCGGCAATGTAAACACAGGCAAACTGAAGATGAAGATCCTTACCCAGGTTGACAGCCTGAAGGACAGCGTCTCAGCTGTGAAGGTGGCAATCACCGATCCGTCAGGGAATGTGAAGGATATTCTGGAGGATGCCGGCGGCTCGAAGAATGAGGACTTCTGGTTCTCCACCCCGGAATTCACCTATGATTTCAAAGAATCCGGTAAATACAGTGTAGGGTTCTTCATCAAGTCATCCAAGAGCGGAGATTACGTTCTTGTGTCAGAAAAGGTGGTTACGGCTTCGGCCAAGAATTAACCGCGGTCTGCAAATTGACCTGAACTTATCTTACGTGTTACGATACCAAATGTAGGATAATTCAATTTAAAGTGAGGTATTTCAATGAGCGATCACAAACATGAGCATGGCCATGAACATGGTGAAGCATGCGGTTGCGGACATGATCACGACCATGAGCACGAGGAGTTTGTGCTGACCTTGACGAACGAGCAGGGCGAAGATGTAGAGATGGTGCTGGTAGAAACGTTTGACGTAGGCGAGAAGTTATACGCACTGCTGCTCGAGCGCGAAAACCCTGAAGCAGACGGCATCATTCTGCGTATGGAAGAAGAAGACGAAGAAATGGTACTCTACAACATTGAAGATGAAGCTGAATGGAAAGCTGTTGAAGAAGCTTACAACGAGCTGCTGGCCCAGCAAGAATAGATTTCAGTGAATCAAGTACTTAGGCTTGCTGTCTTGGACAAGACAGCACCGCCTAATACAAAACCCCGATACTGTAATAGTATCGGGGTTTTGTATTGCTGCAGGGCCTGAGCCGATTAAGAAATAGGCTCAGCCTCAACAATTACTTTGATGTTGGTGATGCTGCGGTCCTCAGGGCCTTTGACCGGCAGGCCGATTTCCACATGGTCGATGATATAGTCAATGTTATCTTGGGTAATAACTTCACCAGGGAGAAGAATCGGGATGCCCGGCGGATAAACATAGATAAATTCTGCAATAATGTAGCCTGCAGACTCCCGGAAGGGAACCAGCTGTGTATCGGCGTAGAAGGCATCTCGGGGAATCAGGGCCAGCTGAGGGATATTCGGCACCTGTACCTTCATCTCATAGATCTCACCTTTGCTGTAATGAATCGCTGAGAGCACGCGCAGCGCGGCTAATAACTTATCTACCGATTCCTGGGTATCTCCAGGGGTAATCAGGCAAAGAATATTATACATGTCGCTGAGTTCTACTTCGATGTTATACTTCTGGCGCAGCCAGTTCTCGGTTTCGTATCCGGTAATGCCCAGATGGCGGACGTGAATGTTAAGCTTGGTCGGATCGAGATTGAAGGTAGCCTCTGTACCGAGAATTTCTTTGCCGAAGCTGTACAAGCCTTCAATGCTGTTAATGGCATCCCGGGCGTAGTTGGATAAGGCAATGGTTCTGGATGCCATCTCATGGCCGTTTAGCGCCAGATTACGTCTGGAGGTATCCAGAGAAGCAAGCAGAATATATGAAGTTGAAGTTGTGGTCAGCATGCTGAGAATGGTTTGTACCCGCTGAGGGTTAACAAGACCTGTCTTGGCATTGAGATTGAGTACCGAGCTCTGCGTCATGGAGCCACCCAGTTTATGCACGCTGGTTGCTGCCATATCCGCACCGGCCTGCATGGCCGATACCGGTAATTCCTCATGAAAATGAATCAATACTCCATGTGCCTCGTCCACAAGTACGGGAACCCCGTAACTGTGGGCCAGGTCGACAATCGAACGCAGGTCGGCGCACACGCCAAAATACGTCGGATTGATAACGAGGACACCTTTGGCATCCGGATGGCGCCTCAAAGCCCGTTCGAGCGAGCTTGTGGTTATGCCGTGGTCTATCCCAAGATTCTCATCCTGTACAGGAGAGACGAAAATAGGCTTGGCTCCGGAGAAAATAATGGCCGACATCACTGATTTGTGAATATTGCGCGGCACAATAATTTTATCTCCTTCTGAGCAGACAGAGAGGATCATAGTCATGATGGCATTGCTCGTGCCTTGTACACTGAAATACGTGTAATCGGCGCCGAAGGCCTCTGCAGCCAGCTTCTGAGCTTCAAGAATAACCCCGGTGGGCTGATGAAGATCATCAAGCGGTGCAATATTGATCAAATCTATGGATAGAGCGTTATCGCCGATAAACTCACGGAATTCGGCATCGGTCCCTAGCCCCTTCTTATGTCCCGGAATATGAAATTGAACTGGGTTTCCGGCGGCATGCTTTTTGAGAGCTGTGAAGAGGGGAGTTACATGTTGATCCATTTAATGCTGTCACAACCTTTCGCGAAGAGTCGATTTTTCAAAATATAAGGAAGTACTAGTTTATGCTATACTTGATCCTTATATTTCTCGTTGAAACGGATACCGCCCCTTAGAGGACTGACTAGCCATTTCTGCTTGAGCAAGCATCAGTATAACAAATCAATCACCATAATACTAGGATGTGATGAAATGTCTGGCAAAGTAGCGCAGCGTATGCATATCAATTTGGCCTCACCGTTCATTGTGGAGATGTGGGTTATTATTTTTCTGGTCGAATTCGTCAAAGGATCGCTGCTGGTAGCCTTGCTGCCAGTCTACATGGAGAATATTCTGGGCCTGTCGGTGACGGTGGTCGGCTTCGCCTTTGCCCTGCAGTATCTAGGGGATAATCTGTTCCGCAGCCCGTTCGGCTGGGTGATGGAGCGGATAGGCTACCGCTGGACGATGACAGGTGCGCTGCTGCTGATTCTGGTGGCTGTCGGAATGATCATCTATGCTAAAGATGCAACCACATTGTCCATTGCCTGTCTAGTCCTGGGCATCGGGACCTCGCCGCTATGGCCGTGTACCATGACCGGTATAACCGAACTTGCTGGTTCTACGGAAAGCGGCAGCAGCGGGGCGGCGATGGGCGCTGTGGAGATGGCGTCGCTGGCCGGTACCGGGATCGGTCCGATCATCGTCAATTTCATGATGGACCATGGCGGTCAGAGCTACCGTACGGTCTTTCTGGTGCTGATGGGCTTCGCCGCTGCTGTAGTGGCTGTAGCGCTGCTGCTGCCTTCTAGAATTGGCGGCCATGCGCCTCATGTCGTCCGTGAGATGAATCCCGAAGGGGCCGCAGTGCCGCACACGCCGCTGCGGCCGCTGCAGAGCCTGAAGCGGACCTGGCATCAGGTCAGAACTTCGCTGAAGGTAAGCCGGCTACTCTTCCCGGCGCTGTTCCTGCAGGCTTTTGCCATCGGACTCATGACCCCGGTGGTCACTTTGTTCGCCCGCTCCGAGCTGCATGTGACGCCTAACCAGTTCAGCCTGCTGCTGATTGCCGGCGGAGGCATCACGGTGCTGGCGCTGATTCCGGCGGGCAAGCTGGTTGATAAGATCGGGACATCGGTCTTCCTCAACATCGGCTTCCTGCTGGCAGCCTGTTCCCTGGCATTCTTCTCGCAGGTCCGCTGGCTGCCGCTCGCATTCGTTGCCGTGGCGCTGGTCGGAATAAGCTATGCGCTTATTCTGCCGGCATGGAATGCCTTCCTGGCCAAGCAGGTGCCCAAGGGAGAGCGGGGGACGGTCTGGGGCCTGTTCCTGACGCTGCAGGGCTCAGGAATGGTCGCAGGTCCCGTGTTGTCCGGCAAGCTGTGGGATTCCGTCAGCCATAGTGCGCCTTTTCTGGCCAGTGCAGGTGTAATGGTCCTGCTCTTCGGCCTGCATCTGCTGATTGTCCACCGGACGAAGCTGAAGCAAGGAAGCGCGCATTAAGTGCTGTTTTTCCTACAACAGCCGGTAATTGCAAAAGCCGCAGACAGACCGGTAAATCCGGCTGCCTGCGGCTTTTATATAGTTTATTTTGCCAATAGATCGGGGAATGACGTCAAAAGTAGGGTCTGGCGTTTGGAAAAGGCGGAAAGCGGGTAAAAATAGTCAATAAACCAAGTTACCGCTACATAAAATGAAGTATAAAATAAGTGTAAGACGAATGCAAAATGATGGTGCGTATGTGGAGGTCCGGCAGTCAGTTCTACTTCTTAAGTTAGGCCATGAAACTGGCTATGCTGTAACCAAGCAGTTAGGGGGGAGTGCCGTGAACAAAAATGACGAAGTGGAGTACTGCAATCTGGAGCTCCGGTTTGACAGACAACATATCCAGGACTTGATTAAGGATCTGATAAAGGAAGGCTATTCCCTTTACTGGAGTGAGAATGAGAATGTTTTTCTTATATCGGTGCGCACCGGACGCAAGCTGGTGAAGCTGCGCTTCCAGCGGATTAAGGATGGCTTCAAGCTGGTGGGAGATTATATGATCCGTGATGCGCGCCTGGCTGAATGGATGGAGAAGCTGATTGGTGATATGCGCGGTCATGCTGTAGTCAAACGTTTCCGCGACCGCCAGATTATTATTGAGAATATTCTATTCGGCGAAGTGATCCGCCTGGTGGAGATTTCCGGATATCAGCAGCGTGTCCTGTACCAGAAAGGTCCGCTGCTATCCGATCAGGAGCTGACGAAGCTGTTCTACTCTATTGAAGGCGAGGAGCGGATCCGTGACCGCCGGCTGGAGGTTGATGAGCAGCTGGACCGGCTGAGTGAAGCCATGCGCAATAAGGATTCTGCAGAGGTGGAGGCTTGCACGGCCAGGCTGAACATTCTAACGAGGGAGCTTGCCGCGCTTGAATGGTGAAATTGAATGAATTATCTTCAGTTCAAGGCATCCCGCTATGGGGTGCCTTGAACTTTGTAATGCAAGTTGCGTGCAGGGGTTCACTTCTGCGCCCAAAACCGTTAAAATAGTCATTGTGAGCAATTTCCCTGATTCTTAGGACTTTGTCAATGAAATTGATCTCTCTTTCGCAGGCAGAACTTTGCTGTCTCTGACAAAGGGTGGTATTCTTATACTGCGAGAAATGGATTTCACAAAAATACAGGGTGCAAAGGGTGGAGAACCAGATGTCAAAACAACAAATCGGCGTCATTGGCTTGGCGGTAATGGGCAAAAATTTGGCTCTTAACATCGAGAGCAAAGGCTTTAGCGTATCCGTGTTTAACCGTTCCCCGGAGAAGACACATGATCTGGTCGCAGAAGCATCAGGCAAGAACCTGGTAGGTACTTTCTCAGTAGAAGAGTTTGTACAATCTTTGGAAGTGCCGCGCAAAATTCTGATCATGGTTCAGGCGGGTAAAGCAACCGATGCTACCATTGAACAGCTGCTGCCATTCTTGGATCAGGGCGATATCATTATCGATGGCGGTAACGCTTATTTCCCTGACACCGTTCGCCGCAGCAAATATCTTGAGGACAAAGGCTTCCGTTTCGTAGGTACTGGCGTATCCGGCGGAGAAGAAGGCGCACTCAAGGGCCCTTCCATTATGCCTGGCGGTCAGGAAAGCGCGTATAAGCTGGTTGAACCTATTCTTACGGCTATTTCTGCCAAAGTGGACGGAGAGCCTTGCTGTACATATATCGGACCGGACGGTGCCGGACACTATGTAAAAATGGTGCATAACGGCATTGAGTACGGCGACATGCAGCTGATCGGCGAAGCGTATCATTTGCTGAAAGATGTGCTGGGCCTGGATGCCAAGGAACTGCATAACACCTTCGCAGAGTGGAACAGCGGCGAGTTGGACAGCTACCTGATCGAGATTACTAAGGATATCTTCGCGCAGTATGACGAAGAAACCGGCAAACCAATGGTTGATGTCATTCTTGACGCTGCCGGACAAAAGGGTACCGGCAAATGGACAAGCCAAAGCTCGCTGGATCTCGGCGTGCCTCTATCCATGATCACCGAATCCGTATTCTCCCGCTTCCTGTCTGCGATGAAGGAAGAACGTGTTGAAGCCAGCAAAGTGCTGAGCGGTCCCGCTGCTGTAGCCTTCGATGGTGACAAGGCTGAATTCATCGAGAACGTGCGTAAAGCATTGTTCGCCAGCAAAATCGTATCGTATGCACAAGGCTTCGCGCAGCTGCGTGTAGCTTCTGATGAATATGGCTGGGATCTGAAATATGGTGAACTGGCCAAGATCTGGCGCGGAGGCTGTATTATCCGCTCCCGGTTCCTGCAGAACATCACGGATGCCTATGCCAATAATGCAGACCTGAAGAACCTGCTGCTTGATCCGTTCTTCAAGGATGTTATGGATAACTACCAATCCGCATGGCGCAAAGTTATTGCTTCGGCCGTAACCCTGGGTATTCCGGTTCCAGGCTTCTCTAGTGCGCTTGCTTACTATGACAGCTACCGTACAGAACGCCTTCCCGCGAACCTGCTGCAGGCACAACGCGATTATTTCGGCGCCCACACCTTCAAACGCGTGGACAAAGAAGGCGTATTCCACCACAACTGGCTGGCTGAGTAACAGCAACCGCCCAGCTTAGGCTATAGAGAGCCCGAAATGCTTTTCGCTTCCTGCGGAGAGCTTTCGGGCTTTTTTACACCTCTGCTGCATTGTGCAAACTTTTCACCCTGTGTTATGATATGACAAATGTCGCGGTTGGAGGTAGTTATGTACCATAGAAATATCATACTCGTCGGAATGATGGCTACGGGGAAGACCACGGTAGGCGCTATGCTGGCTGAGGAGCTTGGATATGAACTGGTTGATCTGGATGCAGTGATTACGGAGAGTGAAGGCCGGAGTATTGCTGATATTTTTGCCGCGGGCGGCGAAGAGGCTTTCCGGAAGATTGAATCAGCCGTACTGAAGCGGATGCTGCAGGGTGAACGCAGAATTATCTCTACAGGCGGAGGCGCAGTGCTTGCACCCGGTAATGCGGAAGTTATGCTCGAGCAGGGACTTGTTGTGGCACTTACAGCCACTGAGGAAGCGATTATCGCCCGTGTCAGCGGGGATGAGAACCGGCCGCTCCTCGCCGGCAATGCTGCAGAACGGGTCCACGCTATTATGGAGCAGCGCAGGGAAGCTTACCGTTTCGCGCACTGCACGGTCGATACAACGGAGCTGAATGTGGCCGAAGTCTCACAATATATTTTAATGCATTACCGCGCTTGAGCTTTTAAGTGTGTTTGCGTTCGTGATATGACTAGGCTTGTTCGGTTTCATTCCATTCAATCATGCCGCCGCTCAGATTCGAGCCCTTAATGCCGAATTGCTGCAAATATTCGCAGACACGCTGGCTGCGGTTGCCGGAACGGCAAATGAAGATGATCTCGGTATCAGCCGGAAGCTCATCAGTCTGCTGCGGGATCTGGCCCATTGGGATATGCTGCGCACCGGGAATCATGCCGAAGGCAACCTCATCGTCTTCGCGGACATCGATCAGAACAAGCTCTTCGCCTGAAGCGAGCCGCTCACGCAGTTCCTGCGGTGTAATCTGTGGGATTTCATTCATGGTTGTACCCTCTTTTCTGTCCTAATAGAATGTATCAATGATAACACAACTGCGGATTACCCTGTCAAACGGGGCCGTACATACAGAAACTATATTACTTTAAGGAGCGCTTAAATTATGGACGTTATTGTTAGGCCAACGCCGACACTGCAAGGGGAATTCGGAGCTCTGTCATCCAAAAATTACACAACACGCTACCTGCTGGTAGCTGCCCTGTCGGAAGGAGTCAGCACGATTTATCATCCCGCGCACAGCGAGGACAGCGATGCCATCCGCAGATGTATCGCCGATCTCGGTGCTGTACTGACCGAAGATGAGGAGAAGATTGTAGTTCAGGGGTTCGGGCGGCACCCGCGTGATGTCAAGGAGCTGAATGTCGGGAATGCCGGCGCCGTGCTGCGTTTCCTGATGGCGGTTGCCGCGCTGAGCCCGGAGGTCACTTTCGTGAATACGTATCCGGATTCGCTCGGCAAACGCCCGCATGATGACCTGATTCAGGCGCTGAGCCAGCTTGGTGTAGAGGTGGAGCATCATAACGGAAGGCTGCCGATCACTATTCGAGGCGGCAAACCGCAGGGTGGACGGATTACCGTATCCGGTGCCGTTAGCTCACAGTATCTCAGTGCGCTGTTATTTCTTACTCCGCTTCTTGAAGATGACAGCGAGATTATCGTCCTGGATGATCTGAAATCCAAGGTGGTCATCGGACAGACGCTTGAGGTCATGGAGCAGGCCGGTATTACCGTACATGCTGCTGAGGATTATATGTCCTTCAAGGTGCCTGGCCGTCAGGCCTATGCGGCCAAGTCCTATACGGTTCAGGGAGATTATCCGGGATCAGCAGCTGTACTTGCTGCCGCAGCGGTGACCAAATCGGATGTGACGATTCACCGTCTGGCCGAGCGTAGCAAGCAGGGGGAACGGGCGATTGTCGATGTGCTGCGGATGATGGAGGTACCGCTCACGCATGAGAATGGTACCGTGCATGTGCAGGGCAACGGTATTCTTAAGGCGGTGGAATTCGATGGTGATGCCGCTACGGATGCTGTGCTGGCCATGGTGGCAGCGGCAGTGTTTGCCGAAGGGACATCACGCTTCTATAACGTGGAGAACTTACGCTACAAGGAATGTGACCGTATAACCGATTACCTGGCCGAGCTGACCCGTGCCGGTGCGAAGGTGGAAGAGCGCCGTGACGAGATCATTGTCCATGGCACGCCTGAAGGTGTCGAAGGCGGCGTAACCATTAACGCGCATTATGATCACCGCGTAATTATGGCGCTAACAGTAGTGGGCCTCAGAGCCCGTCAGCCGCTGCGGATCAAGGATGCCCATCATGTCGCGAAGTCGTACCCGCAATACTTCGATCACCTGCGTTCGCTGGGCGCGAATGTGGAATGGGTAGAATAACAACCATGACAACGGCAGGTCCATTAAGTATTGTTCCGCTCACTGAGGACGATATTTCGCCGGTATCGGAGCTTTATAAGATTGCAATCACGGATGCCTTTGAAAGAGAAGGATTGGGTCACCTGCAGGGTGACATTCAGCAGGAGGTCGAATCCAAGATACGAATGGCTACTGCTTCCTTGAATCCGCCGAATTCAGATACCTGGTTCTGGGTTGCCCGAATAGATGGGGGTGTCGCAGGCACCATTTCTTATGCACCCTGCGGAGAGGACATCAGGGTCTGTACCGGGAATCAGCTGGATGCTGTAGGCGAGCTGGGTAGTCTGTACGTTTTGCCTGAATATCAGGGGCAAGGGGTTGGGTCCGCTTTAATTGCGATGCTTATGGTATTTCTTCGGGAGCAGGGTATCACTCAGTTCTGCCTGGACAGCGGCTACAGACGCGCACAAACCAGGTGGCTGCGGAAATTCGGAGAACCCTATGTGATAGTTAAGGATTATTGGGGTCCTGATTCTGTCCATATGGTCTGGCTGTGTACGGTGAGCTGAAATTTCTACCGCACCAATGCGAACGTGTCTCCCCGGCGCCGGCTTCTTTGCCAGACTGGTAATGAACAAGTTCTGCAGTCGCGTGAGCCGTGTGAATTTGGAACTTGGTAAGCTCCGCTGTATGATGTATTTATAACGAACATCTAACCACAGGAAGGGGAAATACACATGAGCTTTGAGAATCCAAGCAGGGAAGAAATCGGAGATATTCTGGCTGGAGCAGGTAATATTGCCGTAGTCGGCCTATCTGACAAAACGGACCGCACCTCTTATATGGTCGCAGGCGCTATGCAGAGCCGGGGGTACCGGATTATTCCGGTCAATCCGTCGGTAGACGGAGAGGTCCTGGGCGAGAAATGCTATCACACGCTGGCGGAAATTCCTGAGCCGGTGGATATTGTGAATGTATTCCGCCGCAGTGAATACTGCGCAGCTGTAGCGCAGGAAGCCGCAGATATCGGAGCGCGCGTGCTCTGGCTGCAGCAGGGCATCATTAGCCAGGAGGCTGCTGACATCGCCGCTGCACACGATATGATCGCCATCATGGACCGCTGCATCAAGGTGGAAGAAGCGATTACGATGAAGGGCCGGAGCCGGACCTAGATGATCGAATGTAACCGGATGAAAGAGCTCATGTGGAGCCGGATGGAGCCCGGCTTCTGGTTTCCATCATCCGGAATTCTGGAACGGTACTGAGCCTTAAATCCGCTTGTTTGTAACAGAAACTGTCTTCTTGTCGTGCACGGCAGGGGGAGTATAGAAAGAATAGGCATATGGGTTTAGCATACATGATCAGCTCATCTGTGAAGATCAGTTACTCATGCAGATTATAGATTTTATTGATTGCGATTGCTGTACTTGAAACAGACGAAGAACGTCCTTAACTCCATTTCATGGGGGAAGGGCGTTTTTTTATTTTACAGGAGGTCATTCATATGGACTTTGAACAGGCACATTGCACGTTTATGGAGACGCATACTAATGAACGAGCTGGTGAACGGCGGGGGAGGATGCTGCGTGGACACAACTATGCGGAGAAACTGTTTTTACAGAATGTATGGTGGCCGCTGTTTGAGTAGCTGGAGCAGCTGCATCCGGAATACGGAGTATATGACTGGAACCGCAAGTCGCAATTTTTGGATTTTGCTTTTCTGCCTGCAAGCGGCAGCCGTTTCGGAATCGAATGCGATGGTTTTCAGAGTCATGTTAAAGAGATGGACCGTGAAAAATTCAGCTATGCATTTAACAGGGATACCTTCTTAACAGGAATGGGTTGGAAAAGGCTGCATTTCTCATTCGACGATATCCAGCAGCGTCCGGAGGTATGCCGGATGCTGCCGCAGCTGGCGTTGGCTCCTTATTTAGCCCGGAGTACTGCCGGAGGAGAGAAGCTGTTATCAGCAGAAAAAGAAGTGCTGCGCTTGGCGTGGCAGATTGGCAGGCCGCTGCGGCCGAAGGAGGTTACCGACTTTATCCAGATTAACTTTCGAACTGCCCGGAAGATGTTAAACTCTTTGAGCAATAAGGGGTTGCTCCAGCCCGTTCCTGGCGGAAGAGGAACAAGATCTTATGAATTGAAGCCGATGCATCCTGATCAGAGTTGGTAAAGAGAAGCAGTTAAGCTTAAGCGGCAAGCTCGTTAGGTGGGGGAGATGAGAAATGGAAGTGAAGCTGGGGATAGGGCAAATATATTGGTTATCTGTTACGGCCTCCACTACTTCTACAACTGCTACTGCGTTGGATTGATTGTATTTTGTACACTAGAATTCATTAAAAAAACACTTTTTTAAGACTCTGTTGCACTTTGTACAGCAGAATAATGAATTTTGATGGATTATAATCGATTTTTGAGAATTCTATTGTACGAAGTGCAATAGATCGTTAATTTGAGCGGATATAGAGTCAATCTATTGTATAAAGTACAATTGCGGCTTAAGAGCGACCAAGATAATGGTTAGGCCTACTATTCAATTACGATTCAACACATTCCCAATACATCCTTGTAAACTTTGCATATGTTTCCATTGCAGTTCTCACCTCTTTTTTGCAGATGTTCTTCGGAATTATGTCCCCGTCTCCATTACTTGTTCCTGAATTCAGACGATACGATTGCCTAAATTCTCACACGTATTCTTTTGACAAAAACTGCTGCAGCGCTTACCATTCAATATAGAAAGAAAGGAGAGGGTCACCTTGAATTGGCTCGGATCTTTGCAGCAGTTAGGCAGAGCCATTATGCTTCCTACCATGGTGCTTCCGGCGGCGGCCATCTTGCTGAGTCTGGGCAGCTTACCGTGGTCTGCATGGGGACTTTCTTCGGTATCCGAAGTGACGACATACGCGGGGCAAGGAATATTCTATTTCATGCCTTATTTGTTTGCTGTCGGTGTAGCGTGGGGATTGTCCAATCAGGCCGGACCGGCCGGACTGGCGGCGCTCGCAGGGATGTTCACTTATGACCGGATTGTTTCCAACATGGGAGACGGGGCTGTACAGCCTGCAACATTAATTGGTATTATCCTTGGGATTGTAGCCGGCGTAGCGCATAACCGGTTTAAGAATATTAAGCTGCCGGAGGCGATCCAGTTTTTTGGAGGGTCGCGTTTTGTACTGCTTTTTATGGGTTTGTTCTCCGCGCTGTTCGCCTGGGTGATGCTTGGCGTATCCCCGCTGCTCCAGCAGCTGCTGAATGATCTCTTCAGGGTAGTGCAGGTTACCGGCGGATATGGAGTTTTTGTCTACGGGGTATTGTATAGAGTGCTGACGGCCTTTGGCCTGCATCATATTCTCAATAATGTATTCTGGTTTCAGCTGGGCTCCTTCACGACGCCTGACGGAAGTGCGGTCGTGCAAGGGGATTTGCCGCGTTTTTTTGCCGGGGACCCTACAGCGGGGATCTTCATGGCCGGGCTATTCCCGATCATGATGTTTGCCTTGCCGGCGATTGCCTTTGCTATTATTCAGGAAGCGCGCGAGGACCTCAAGCCAAAGATCAAGAAGACTTTTTTGCGTGCCGCTTTGGTCTGCTTTCTGACCGGGGTATCGGAGCAGATTGAATTCGCGTTTCTGTTCGCTTCCCCGTATTTATTCGCGCTGCATGTAGTCATGTCCGGCCTTGCCATGGTACTGACCTACTCACTCGGTATTCATCACGGGTTCTCCTATTCGGCCGGTGCGATCGATTTCTTCCTCAATCTGCATCTGTCCCAGCGGGCTTGGCTGCTGATTCCGATCGGGATTGGTTACGCGATTGTTTATTATAATCTGTTCCGCTGGGCGATCCGCCGCTTCCAGATTCCTACACCGGGCCGCGAAGAAGGGTCCGAGCTGGGAGACTGGGCGGGGAATATACCGTATCAGGCTCCGCTGATTCTGGAGGCGCTGGGCGGCAAGGAGAATATCGTACAGGTACAGGCCTGCATCACCCGGCTAAGACTCACAGTGCATAACGACCGTTTTATAGATACAGGAGCACTTAAGGGGCTTGGCTCCGCAGGCATTATCAAGCTGGGCGGCGGCAATGTGCAGGTCGTCTTCGGTACATACTCGGAGCTGATCCGGGAAGAGATCGATAAGCTGATGCTGCGCGATTTGCCGCAGGTGCTGTTCAGCTCGCCCATCCAGGGCCGGATGATGCCGATCGAAGAGGTGCCGGATCATATTTTCGCCGCCAAGCTGGTTGGGGACGGAGTAGCCTTTTTCCCGGAAAAAGGAGAGCTGGTCTCGCCCGTATTCGGCAAGGTGATGCATGTATATCCTACAATGCACGCAGTGGGCATTTCTACACCCGAAGGGCTGGAGGTGCTTATGCATATAGGGATTGATACTTCGCAGCTTAAAGGGCCATTCGAGGCGCTTGTACAGGAGGGGGACAGCGTGGAGCCGGGGCAGCTGCTGGTCAGGTTTGATCTGGCTTTCTTGAAGGAGCATGCCGCTTCACTCGCTACACCTATGGTCATTACCAACCCGGACCGCGTAAAATCCTGGAGCTATGCTCCATTTAAAAATGTTAAAAAGGGGCAGTCGTCAGTCATGTCTGTGGTTCTACACGAAAGTAATGTTGGAGGGATCGAAGCATGATACAAGGCATAGGCGCCGCAGCAGGTGTTGCCATCGGGAAGGCCTTTGTCTTGCCGAACTGGGAATGGAGTCTGCCGGACACTCAGGTGAATCCGGTGGATCTGGCTAAGGAGTTTGAACGTTTATACGAAGGGATCCGCACCTCTAAGGATGAGATCGAATTTATCAAAAGAGAATTCCGTGAGGTCGTCGGACCGGAGGAGTCGAGTATTTTTGATGCCCATCTGGCGATCCTGGACGACCCTGTGTTCATGAGCGAAATCCGCGGTATTATCGAACGCCAGTATAAAGCGGCTGAGGTGGCGGTTAAGGAAGCCATTGACCATTTTGTAGCGATGTTCGATCTGCTGGACGATGAGTATATGAAGGAGCGAGCGGTGGATATCAAGGATGTCGGCAACCGTCTGCTGAAGCATCTGCTGGGTGCGCCGGAAGTTACCCTTCCGTCTGATACACAGCCTTATATTCTTGTGGCGAAGGAGCTCTCTCCGTCCCAGCTGGCGCATTTGAACCCGGCCTATGTGCTGGGGATCGTCACGATGATGGGAGGCAAGACTTCGCATTCCTCCATCATGGCCCGGGCGCTCGGCATTCCGCTGGTCGCCGGCCTGGAGAACAAAATCCTTACCCCGATTCAGACCGGGGACATGCTGGTGCTCGACGGGGAGACCGGAGCTGTGATGCTCCATCCGGATGAGTCCACCATGCGGGATTTCACCTCCAGACGTGCCAAGCAGCTCAAGAAGCGGGAACAGCTGGAGCTGCTCGCTACCGTTGAAGCTTTCACCAAGGACGGCGTATACCTGCGTCTGGCCGGCAATATCAGCTCTGTGAAAGAGCTTAATATGGCGCTGAAATATGGAGCCGAAGGTGTGGGGCTGTTCCGTACGGAGTTTCTGTATATGGACCGTAATACGTTCCCGACGGAAGATGAACAGTTTGAAGTCTATAAGCTTGTAGCTGAAAAAGTCGGCAAGGAGTCTGTCGTCATCCGCACCCTTGATATCGGAGGAGACAAGCATCTGGATTACTTCCAGCTGCCGGAGGAGCAGAATCCGTTCCTCGGCTACCGCGCCATCCGCATCAGTCTGGACCGCAAGGACATGTTCAAGACGCAGATGACAGCCATTCTGCGGGCCAGCCATTACGGTAATGTCCGGATGATGTTCCCAATGATCTCCTCCGTTGAAGAGGTTCAGGCTGCCAAAGCGGTGCTGGAGGAAGTGAAAAGCGAGCTGGACAGCCGTGGGATTCCATATGACCGCAAGCTGCCTGTAGGCATTATGATTGAGGTTCCAGCCGCCGTCATGATTGCCGATCTGCTGGCGGAGGAAGTGGATTTCTTCAGTATCGGCACCAATGATCTGGTGCAGTACGTACTCGCTGTGGACCGGATGAATGAGCAGATTGCCCATATGTATCATCCCTACCATCCGGCAGTGCTGCGCATGATCAAAATGACAGTAGATGCGGCCCGCAGCGTGGGTATCGATGTCAGTGTGTGCGGTGAGATGGCCGCAGATGAACGGTCATTACCGCTCTGGCTGGAGCTCGGAATTAGTGTGCTGAGCATGTCGCCGCAGGCGCTGCTTAAGGTGAAGCACCGTACCCTGAACACGCTGGCTTCCGAAGCCAGAGAAGTTGCCAAGCTCTGCTTCCGTAACCGGACCAGCTCGGAGACGGAGGCACAGCTGAGTGCCTTTGCCGGGCGCAGCGGAATTACACTGGGTGCAGGCGGGGATTCCAAAGAAAAAACGTCATAACCATTAACGGGCACACATAATGAGCTTATCTAATATAAAGTCCGGCGTGGTGGTCAACCCATACACGCCGGGCTTTTTGCTGTGAATAACAGCTGTCACTAGCTCCTTAAACAGAAGATGTCTTACCTATTTTTCTTATTTGTCCCAAAAAAGTAAAACCGTTTGCTGCGCAGCACAGTCAGTATATACAGAAATCAAAAAAAGCAGAGGGAGGATGCAGGATGGAGAATGTTTGGGAAGGCGAGCGGATGCGCGTCTTAAATGAGCAGGAACAGCTGTTCATCAGCCGGGTGCTAGAGCAGAAGAAAATACTCTACAGCATAGCCTATAGCTACTTACGGAGTGAGGCGGAGGCGCTTGAAGTAGTGCAGGAAACTACATACAGAGCCTGGGTCAAGCGTGGGAGTCTGAAGGATACGGACCGGTTTGCACCCTGGCTGACAAGAATTCTGATCAATTGCTGCAAGGATGAATTGAAGCGCAGGAAACGTCTGGCGTCTCCTGGTCCGGTTCCGGTTAGCGGCGGACTACAGGAGATGACCAGTGACCGCAAGCTGGATATGGAGCAGGCGCTGAATGGGGTCAAGCCGAAATACCGCCAGGTGCTCGTACTGAAGTATTACCGGGATATGACGCTGAGTGAAATTGCTGAGGTGCTGGGGAAGCCTGAAGGAACGGTCAAGACTTGGCTGAACAAGGGATTGAAACAGCTGCGCGACAAAATGAGACTTAGAGGAGGACTGCAGGATGGCCACGAGTGAAGAAACACTGCTGAAGGAGTATTATCACAGTCTGTCAGTTGAAGCGGATGAAATTGCTGAGCTGAAGCTGAATGCAGCCGTTCGTATGGGGATGGCCCGGTCGCGAAAAGTCACTCTGTCCTTAAGGGCGCGTTATGTACTAGGTTCGGTGGCTGTGCTGGCGATTCTGCTGCTGTTCTCATTGACCTGGGCAAGTGAAGCCTTAAAGCCCCAGACTGCATCTCAGGCTCCGCAGGTAACAGCGCAGAATTTGGAATGGTTTTGGGATTACAGCAATTTTGCCGGAAGTGATTCTACAGTTATTTCAGCATTTGAGGCGGGATCACTTAAGCAGCTAAGCGGAGCAACAGCTGAAAAGGACGGTTATATCCTAACAGTGGATTCTATCGCAGTAGATCGTATGGGGATTCTCGTGCTCTATTCGCTGGAGAACAAAAACAAGGAAGCACTGGATTACTCGTTTTCGGTGACCAATGACGGGGATATGGTATTAGGACAGGGACAATGGGTTAGCGGTAACCAGAACGACCTATCAGGGGTGAAGCATGGTTATCAAATCATACAATGGAACCGCAATTATACGAAGCTGCCCGTGCAGATAATGATGAAAGCTTCTGTGATCGTTCCGGCTCCGTCTGGGGAGAAAGCTGAGGGCCTACAGAGTTATGAGCCTACAACAGAAATCTCTGTGCCTATTACACTTGATCAGAGTGCCATTGCCAAATCGGGAGAAACTCTTACACTTAATAAAACGGTAAACGTGGCGGGTCAGGACATCGGGATCCGGAATGTATACGTGGCTGCAACGGGCATCTATGTGGAAACTGCATACAGTCCGCAGAATTCCATGGAAATATTCAGTCTGAATAGCCCGCATATTCTGCTTGGAGGTGGTAATGATTTTACTGCATTGTACTCCAAGGCATCGATTAATGTTGAGGGCAAACAGTATCTCGTATTCCCTGGCAGTGAATTGTCACCCGGCACCATGAAGCTGCAAATTAACGGTATCATCGGTCTTGAGAAATCTGCCCAGGAGCTGATAGTAGATACCGATAAGAAGCAAATTATTAAAGGACCTGACGGCCGCCTGCGAATCACCGCTGCGTCTAATCCTCATAGCTTGATTATGGAATACCAAAGACCTAGCAATAAAAGCGCTGGCTATATCGCAAATGTAATTCTGGATCGGACATTTAAGGACGGAGTAGGCAAATTGCATACGGCTACGTATAATTCCGCAGTGCCTGCTATTGATCCTGCTCATGCTGATGAGAAGGTTCCTCCGATTCAGTTTGGATACAAGCTGGGAACGGCTGAGCTGCCGCAGCCTTTGACTTTCAAGATCATCAGTTACCCGAATCTGATTAAAGGTTCTGCAGAGCTTACTCTTCGCAAATAATACAATGCAATTCAAAAGAGCCCTGCTCGCCGCTACAGCGGAGAACAGGGCTCTTCATGTATTAACATCACTCATCTTCAGTATGGAGCAGGTTATTCCCCCGCCAGCGCATCGCAGAAAGCCTTGCCGTAAGGCGGCAGATCCGGGGGACGGCGGGCGGAAATGATATGTCCGTCGGTCACCACAGGCTCGTCCTTCCAGATGGCTCCGGCATTCTCCATATCATCACGGATGCCTGGAGTGGAGGTGACCGTCACACCCTCCAGTATTTTGGCAGAGATCAATACCCAGCCGGCATGGCAGATCTGCCCGATAGGCTTCTTGGCATCATTGAAATCCTGCACCAGCTTCAGTACTGCGCTGTAGCGGCGGATTTTGTCGGGAGCCCAGCCTCCGGGTACCAGGATGCCGTCATAATCGGCTGCGTTAAGTTCATCCCATGAATATTCAGCGGTGGCGGGTACACCGTATTTGCCCACATAGGTCTTGTTTTTTTCCAGTCCGGCCAAATGAACCTCGGCGCCTTCTTCCCGCACGCGGTACACAGGGTACCAGAGCTCCAAATCTTCGAACTCATCATCTACAAGCGCTATAACCTTTTTGCCAGCCAGTCTCATTACATGCAGCTCCTTCCGGTTAATAACATCTCGGTTCTAAGCCATTCTATCAAAAGAAAAAGTTGAAGTCACTTTTCATTTGGTAAAACCTAAGCGTATTGCCAATTAAATCATTATATGCAAAACGGCAGGGATTCGCAGGAGTAAGGTCGAATATAGCATCTGAACAGGTAAACTTACGCGTTTTTTATAAGATAATGGATAGACTTCATGCAATAATTGTTCCAGGACGGTGTAGCTGTTTTTGCTTGGTTTATTAAAAGATCATTCTGAGGTGTGGGAGATGTATAAAGATAACTTAATGAAGAAGTCATGCGGCTGCGGCGGGATCATGACCATACATATGCATACGCTGATTTATAGTGCAAAGATCAAAATTACTCATGTACCGGTATATACCTGCAGGCAGTGTGCCCGCTATGAACCTTTGCCCGTGATCAAACGGGATCTGGGGAAGCTCATCGGGGAGCTTGCTGCAACTTCGCCTGGCCGGAAGCAGCTCTCGTTTGCAGAGCGCAATGAGTGGGCCAGTGTGCTGAAGGAAACGTTTGCTTCCGGTTTATTTGCCGGCGGCTTGCCTGAACTGGAGGAGTCAATCCGGAGTGCGATTCAGGGGCGGATAGATCTGCTGCTGGACGTTTACCGCGTAGCTGTAGATATGTGCGACAGGTCATGGATGGGTGAAACTGAACTTAGACTGTCCCAATTAACGGCTCAATCGGCAGAAAGTGCTAAATAAATGGCGCTTTTGGCGTTTTGAAAAATTTTTCTGCAAAATCAATGAAAATTTTTCAACGAATGTTGGATTTTTCACGCACTTTTTGATACGATAGAAAGAGATTACAGAATTGCTGCTGCTGTCTTGGGGATGGAGCGCAGGATCCGCTTTTATCCGCCCTTGCGTTTCTGAAATTTAAAGCGGTTTACGGCTGGGAGTTATTGGAGTATCAGGAATTGGCGGAAGGCTCTAAAGCCGCGCCAGGACTGGCGTTTCAACCTTTGAAAGAAATTTTGAAAGGAAAATGAAGCGTTATCATTGCACAATTGTACAAAGTGTCGTATCATAATTTTAATTAGTCGAACGATAAAATTTATCGCAATGGAGAGAGTAATTTGACGGTAACCATTTACGATGTAGCTCGAGAAGCAGGCGTATCTATGGCTACGGTATCACGGGTTGTGAATAATAACCCGAACGTGAAACCGCAGACCCGGAAGAAGGTTTTTGAAGCGATTGAGCGTTTGGGCTATCGTCCAAATGCCGTGGCGAGAGGTCTCGCCAGCAAGAAAACGACAACCGTTGGGGTTGTTATCCCTGATATCTCCAACTCGATTTTTGCGGAAATTGCCCGCGGGATTGAAGATATTGCCAATATGTATCACTACAATATCATTTTGTGTAATGCGGACAAGCGCAAGGAGAAGGAAATTCGTGTTATTAACACGCTGCTTGAGAAGCAAGTGGACGGGCTGCTCTTCATGGGCGGAACCGTTACGGAGGAGCATATTCAGGCTTTCCAGACCTCAGCAGTTCCAATTGTGCTCTGCGCCACGCGTGATGAGAAGGGTACATACCCTTCCGTCGATATCGATCATGAGACGGCTGCGTTTGATGCAGTGAACACGCTCATCCGTCACGGCCACCGTGAGATTGCAATGATCAGCGGAACACTGCAGGATCCCGCGAACGGCTATGCCCGGTTCCACGGCTACAAGAAAGCACTGGAAGCGGCAGGCATTGAGTACCAGGAGGATCTGGTCCGCATCGGTAACTATCGTTACGAATCCGGTGTCGAAGCCATGAAGTACTTCCTCGGTCTCAAGAAGAAACCGACTGCTATTTTTGCAGCAACCGATGAGATGGCCATTGGAGCAATTCACAGTATTCAAGATGAAGGTTTGAAGGTTCCAGACGATTTCTCGATCATCAGTGTCGACAATATCCGGATGGCATCTATGGTTCGTCCTTTGCTCACTACTGTGGCACAGCCAATGTACGATCTGGGAGCGGTCGCGATGAGACTGCTGACGAAACTGATGAAGAAGGAAACGGTGGAGAACCCGCGGGTTATTCTGCCGCATGAAACCATACTTCGCCTGTCCGTCAACCATGTGAACAAATAAGATTTGTCCGTTTAACAAGTGAATATAAGGTACGTAGAAAGCTCCTTCGGGAGCTTTTTATGTTTCAGGGTAGTAATAAAAGGGAGGGTTTTGGATGAGTGAAGTTCTGGGTCTGCTTGGCGCAATGGATGAAGAGATTATACTGCTGCTTGAGGAAATGAAGAATAGAGAGACAACCGTAAAGGCAGGGATAACCTTCCATTCGGGAAGTGTATTCGGCAAACCAGCGGTGCTCTGCAAATCGGGGGTCGGTAAGGTGAATGCTGCAGTTACAACGCAGATTCTGCTGGACAGCTTCGGCGTTTCGCGGGTCCTGTTCACAGGTGTGGCAGGCGCAGTGCATACCGATTTGAATATCGGGGACATTGTCATTTCATCGCAGTGCATCCAGCACGATATGGATGTGACAGCGCTTGGTTATGCCAGAGGGGTGATTCCCTACCAGGAGACCTCTTCATTTCCGGCAGATCCGCGGCTGGTGAAGCTGGCGGAGCAGGCGTGCCGGGAGCTGAATCAGAAGTCTGTGACAGGTATTGTATTGTCCGGAGATCAGTTTATTGCAAGTAAGGATACCGTTGCCGTGCTGCGTGAACAGCTGGACGGAGCTTGCGCCGAGATGGAGGGGGCAGCTGTCGCCCAGGTCTGCAATATGAACGGGACGCCGTTTGTGATCATCCGTTCCATGTCTGACAAAGCGGATGGTTCGGCCCATGTCAATTACCGTGAGTTCACGGTGACTGCTGCGGAACGTTCACACGCCATACTGGAGTATATGCTGAAGGCAATGTAAGCTCGGCGCAATGCAACTGGCTCCTATCAATACATGAACCGCTGTCTGAAGCGGACCCGGTCGAAGGTCTCGCGGGAGGACAGTGGAACAGCCTGGCCCATGCGGACCATCAGGCAATTGGCCGGATGGGAGCAGATTTCCGGGTCATCCGTGGCATACCACACCATATCTACGGTCTTCATCAGCTTCTCCATCATCTGCCGGTATTCCCAGACCGTGAGGCCGCTGCCCTTCAGATCCCAATGCCAATAATATTCTGTAGTGAATACGATGCAGTTCTCCAATTGCCCTTCTTCAAAAGCACTGGAGACCAGCAGCTTCGCAAGCCCGCATCCGCGGTATTCATCCGCGACTTCGATGGCCCCCAGCTCTACGAGATCTTCCATCCCTCCCTGGGACCACAGCTCCAGCTCATCCGGATAATGAAAGGTGACATACCCTACTATAACGCCTGAGACCACTGCAGCGACGACGCGGCCTTCCGCCAGTCCTGATATCTCGATCAACGCTTCCAGCTGTTCCTGCGGCTTCCGGAAGGCATCCAGATCCCGGTGCATAGCCAGGAGCTTGAGAGTATCCGGAGGTAAAGGTCCTTCAACGGATATAAGCCTGTCTTTACGCTCTAAGGTATGGGACACGAGGATTTTGCAGTGCTCCATGATTGGGCTCCCTCCGGTTCACTATATTATGGAATGTAACCGCTTCCTGTGATATACTGGTTCCGACACGAAAAATTCACATTTGGCGCGTTGACAACATTGCAGTTAAGAGATTCTTACCCTTAAAGCTTAAATCAAACCAGTAGGGGAGGCAAGAGTAATGGGGCAAGTCCACAGCGAAATTTTGCCGGGCCGTGTGCAGCACGCGAATATGAAGGATTATTCCCGGGCCGTTGACGAATTCCGGTGGGAGGATGTCGAGAGCAGCTTCTCCTGGCATGGAACAGGTAAGGTGAATATGGCTCATGAAGCCGTAGACCGTCATGTGCAGGAGGGGCGGGGAGCAGCTACTGCTTTGATCTATAGTGATACTGTGCGCGTGGAGAGGTATACCTTTGCCGACTTGCGTGAACGGTCGAACAAATTCGGGAATGTGCTCCATAAATATGGGATTGGTAAAGGGGACCGGGTATTCATCTTCATGCCGCGCACACCGGAGCTGTACTTCAGCCTGCTGGGCATTCTGAAGGTGGGAGCCGTAGCAGGCCCGCTATTCGAGGCGTTCATGGAAACAGCCGTGAAGGACCGCCTGGAGGATAGCGGAGCGGTGGCGCTGGTGACTACGCCGGAGCTGCTGCAGCGGGTGAAGCGCGACCAGCTTCCGGGGCTGCGCCACATTATTCTGGTCGGAGGTTCCTCATCTGAAGATCCGGGGCTGCTGAGTTATGAAGCGGAAATGGCTGCAGCTTCGGCAGAGCTGGAACCGGAATGGCTGGGTCTTGAGGATGGTTTGATCATGCATTATACCTCCGGGTCCACCGGTAAGCCTAAGGGCATCTATCATGTGCAGCGGGCAATGATACAGCATTATTATACAGGCAAGGTTGTACTGGATTTGCGTCCGGATGATGTGTACTGGTGTACGGCAGATCCCGGCTGGGTGACCGGAACCTCTTACGGGATCTTCGCTCCTTGGCTAAATGGAGTAGCCAATGTGATCCGGGGAGGCCGCTTCAGCCCGCAGGACTGGTATAAGACCATTGAACGTTATGGGGTAACGGTATGGTACAGTGCGCCTACGGCATTCCGTATGCTGATGGGAGCAGGGGAAGCAAGCCTTCAGGATATTGATCTGAGCAGTCTGCGCCATGTCCTGTCTGTTGGGGAACCGCTGAACCCGGAAGTCGTGCGCTGGGGTGATAAATTCTACCATCAGCGGATCCATGACACCTGGTGGATGACGGAGACAGGAGCGCAGCTGATCTGCAATTATCCGGGGATGGATATCAAGCCTGGCTCCATGGGGCGGCCGCTGCCCGGAATTGAAGCTGCGATCCTGGATGATCACGGCAACATTCTGCCGCCGTATTCCATGGGCAATTTGGCGATCCGGACACCCTGGCCGTCGATGATGGGTAAGGTATGGAACAATCAGGCCAAATATGATGAATACTTCCGGATTGCCGGATGGTATATTTCCGGGGATTCGGCTTATATGGACGAAGACGGTTACTTCTGGTTCCAGGGCAGGATTGATGATGTAATCAATTCTTCCGGAGAGCGGATCGGTCCGTTCGAGGTGGAGAGCAAACTGGTTGAACACCCGGCGGTGGCTGAGGCTGGAGTGATCGGCAAGCCGGATGTGATGCGCGGAGAGATTATCAAAGCGTTCATCTCACTGCGGGATGGCTACGCCCCGACTGCAGAGCTGAAGGACGAGATTGCTGCTTTTGTCAAAGCGGGCCTGTCTGCCCATGCTGCGCCGCGCGAGATTGAATTCAAGGAGAAGCTTCCGAAGACCCGCTCCGGCAAAATTATGCGCCGTGTCCTGAAGGCCTGGGAGCTGCATCTTCCGGCAGGCGATTTATCTACGATTGAGGATTGAAGACTCTATCAGCCAGCCTATAGAAAAGACCGTTCCCTCGGATACAGGGAACGGTCTTTTGCATTTCATTCAGAGCGCCATCCACAGACTGTAGCTTATGGCGTGGTTGCACCGGTATTGCCGCCAGATTCGTTGCTGCTGCCAGACGGTGTTGCTTCATTGCCGCCTGGCGGCTGGACAATGATTATACCCGGATCCTCGCTGCTTTCCGGAATGATTCCCGGATCAGGCGTTGGCTCCGTGCCGCCAGAGCCCGGTACTTCCTCTGGAGGCAGCGTCGGCTCTGGTGTAGGCTGAGTCCCGGCTACACTGCCGGAGGCTGCCTCATGCCCTGCAACGTCTACAGCAGCCACATAGAAGGTGGCATTGGCGCTGGCAGGCGTTCCGGGCTTGAAGACGGTACTCTCACCTGCTGAGAGTACAGCCTGCTTTTGGAAGGAGCCGCCGTTCAGTGAACGGTATAACCGGTAGCCTACAACATCGGATGATCCGCTTGAAGTGAAGGTAACTACAGCTTTGCCGGTACTGTAGGAGACCATCACTTCACCCGGAGCACTAGGCGCGCTGCCGTCATCCACCCGGGGGTCCACCTCAGTCGGGAAGTCAGTCTTGGCATCTTCCGGCATGTAATACGACAGAGATTCATGTTCTTTCATGGCCGGGAAGGCCGCAAGCAGTTCTTTGACCAAGTTCTGAATCGGCTTCTCCCGTTTGACGACAATCTTCTCTTTCAGGAAATCCTCGGGTGTTCCTTCCAACGGAAGGTAATTCACCCCGTTGTAGGTGATATATTTGGCTTTGGAGATTCCGTCATCACTTTCTGTGGGTACGAACTTGGTGTTGAACAGGTCCGTGGTGAATTTATCTGTCAGCTCCGACGGTTTCTTGCCGCTGTAAGCGGAGACCGTCGCTTTGACAATACCCTCAGGCTTCGGAAATTCCTTCGTCACGAACAGCTCCGGACGTTTGTCGATCACGGTATTCATAACCTTGGTCCACAAAGTCTGCGCTTGCCGTTTCTGCGTATCTCCCTGCAGGGTGTTAATCTGTTCTTTGTATCCAACCCACATGCCCAGGGTAACATCCGGGGTATAACCCATGAACCAGACATCCCCGTAGTTCTGCGTAGAACCGGTTTTGCCGACAATCGGAACTTTTTTGAAGTGCTCATATTTAGTTTTGACTGTACTTGCCGTACCGTCGGTTATTACTGTGCGCAACATATCCGTCATCAGATAAGCGGTCTGCTCGGAGAAGACCTGCTCAGGATTCACTTTGTGCTGATAGATAATCTTGCCTTGTGCGTCTACAATCTTCTCAATCATATAAGCATCATTGAATGCGCCTTGATTGCCGATTGAGGAATAGGCATTCGTTAATTCTTCAACGGAAACCCCGTAACGCAGTCCGCCGATTACTCCGGTCTGTGCGTTATAATCATCGTCCTGAATCGTAGTAATCCCGAGCTTCTTGGAGAAGGCCCAGGCTTTCTCGATCCCCACCTTGTCATTGAACAGCTTGAGGGCCGGAAGGTTCAGGGATTTGTTCAAGGCATAACGGGCGGTAACCAGACCCTGATAGCGGTTGTTGGCATTCTTCGGAATGTGGAAGCCTTTGCCGCCGTCCTTCATAATAATCGGTGCATCGTCCAGGATGCCGGCAGGCTGGATTAATCCGGCATCCAGTGCAGGCAGATACGCGGCAATCGGCTTCATGGTGGAACCGGGCTGGCGGATCATCTGGGTAGCATAATTCATTTGCTCGATGTTGAAGTCACGTCCTTCAATCATCCCGAGAATCGCGCCGGTCTTGTTGTTAATCATGATGCCGGCCGTCTGTTCCTTACCTCTGGCCTTGCTGTCCTTCGTGAAGTTATCGCTGTCTTCCGAGATGCTGTGCATCGCGCTGTACACTTTCTTATCAATGGTAGTGTATACACGGTAGCCCCCGGTCATCAGCTGCTGGCGGGCTTCCTCGAGAAGCTGCGTGTTGTCGGTGGGGGTGGCAGCAGCAGAATCCGAACCAGCACTTGCGTTGTCTTCGTTCAGCGTCAGCATAATTTCAGCCGCTTTGCGCTCTGTTTCCATCATCAGATAAGGGAAGGTAGCATAAGCCTTCTTCGTATGCGGAGCAAGCGAGCCCTTGACATCAAAGAGCAGGGCTTCATCATACTGGGATGTAGTAATCTTGTTCTCCTCCAGCATCCGCCGCAGCACCAGGCGCTGGCGCTCCATGGCCCGGCCAAAGGCAGTCTCATTGAATTCGCCTACGCCGCTAAAGGCGGAGTATTTGGATGGGAGCTGGGGCAGGCCGGCCAGATAAGCCGCTTGTGCTACATTCAGCTTTTCCAGATCATCGAGACCGAAGATGCCTTTGGCGGCAGCCTTGATGCCGAATACATTATAGCCATTCGATCCGTTCCCGAAAGGAACCTTATTTAAGTATGCCGTTAAAATTTCCTGCTTGGACAGAAAACGTTCCAGCCGAAGCGACAGCAGGATCTCCTTCACCTTGCGGTCTTCTGTCCGGTCCAGATTCAGGAACACGCGGCGAGCCAACTGCTGGGTCAGCGTACTGCCCCCGGTCTGAACGGATTCGTTCAGCAGCCTCTGCTTGACTGCACGCAGGGTGCCATTGAAATCCACCCCTTTATGATTGTAGAAATTATTGTCCTCTATAGCGAGAACGGCATCAATCACAAGCTGTGGAATATCGTTGAATTCAATAAGTCTGCGGTCTTCTTCCGTCCGGAGCTGGCCGATCGGCTGCCCGTCACTGAAATAGGCAAAGCCGGTAATAGCGTTCTGGCTGACTTCCTGTTGAATTAATTCTTCGGTGCGGACAGGGTCATCTTTCACTATCGAAGTCACGTAGCCTGCCACAGCGCCACCGGCAAACAGAATGCCGAGTATACCGAGTATAAACATCCACTTCACGACTGAACCGAACCTGCGGAGCCAGGATCTGCGCGGTGGACGCTGTTTTGCGGTCTTCTTCTTATTCTCCTCAACCATCGACGATTATCCTCCTTTTAACGGAACTATTATAGCACAATTTGGCGATTTTGAATGCGCTTCTGCCGCAGGGGATTTACTCTGACGCTGCTTTTGCCAAAGATGCTGAGGGCGGAATAGTCCTAAGTGTTGTTTCCGGGAGCAAACTATAGGAGTATCGCTATGCCGAGAGGGGGATAGAACAAAAAAAGCTCCCGGATAAAGTATCCGGGAGCTTTGATCAGATTCTGCTTGCAGCGGAATCTTAACGGTTGTAGAATTCGACGATTTGTTTCTCATCGATATCTTGGGACAGCTCGGCACGTTCTGGCAAACGAATGTATTTGCCTTCGAATGAACCATCAGCATATTCCAAGTAACCTGGAAGGTGGGAACGGTTGTCAAGAGCTTCTTTGATAGAACCCATAGCGCGGCTTCTTTCGCGAAGTCCGATAACGTCGCCCACGCTTACGCGGTAAGAAGCGATGTCGACTTTTTTGCCGTTAACGGTTACGTGTCCATGGGATACCAGCTGACGTGCGCCTGCACGGGAGTTAGCAAATCCAAGACGGTAAACCAGGTTGTCCAAGCGGCTTTCGAGCAGGAACATGAAGTTTTCGCCCGCGATACCCTGGAGCTTTTGTGCTTTGGTGAAAAGAGTTTTAAACTGCTTTTCGCCCAAGCCGTACATGTGACGCAGTTTTTGTTTTTCCAAAAGCTGCATTCCGTAGTTACTTACTTTTCTGCGTTGGTTAGCGCCGTGCTGTCCTGGTGGGAAAGGGCGTTTCAGGTCTTTGCCTGTACCGCTTAGGGAAATGCCCAGACGGCGGCTGAGTTTGAATTTAGGTCCGGTGTAACGTGCCATTATAGTAGACTCCTTTTAATTTGAAAATGTATTGTAGGGCCTATTTGCGCCGCAAATCGTATCCGTGAAAGCGTTAGATGGTTTCACACTGCCGAGGGAAGTTCAGCCGCTGCCCTGGCAGTAACGAAATGCGTAGAGGGTGACACAACGTTACGCCCAATTAAGACTTGTTACAGTCTTGTTCAACAATAAATATTATATGAAAATGACAGTCAAAGTCAAGCGCAACTTAAAAGAGTTTTTGTCTATCTTTGTCGTTAGTTCTTTGGTCCTAAAAAAAATCCCGGTTTTGAGGAAAATATAATGCAATACCTAAGAAAAGGGAGTAAAATATAGCTAATTAGATGTTTTCGGGAAAATTTGATATCAAATAGCAAAGGGGATCCTCTTTATGTCGGAGCAGGAAGCATACGACCGCAAGGGTAGTCGTATGCTGTTACAGGACATCAAGCAATCAGGCGGAGATTATGAAGATCCCACTGCTTGGCTGCGGGAGACGGACATAGTGTCCCATGATTTTCCTTATGCAGCCAATTTGATTGCCGAGAGTTTCAATGAATGGCTTGGACAGGCCGTACCGTCCTTCGCCAAGTCTTGGAACTGGTGTGTACTGAACTATGAAGCAGAATGGATTGATCCCATATTCGAATTCCGGCAGGGGCGTTGGAAGTCTGAATGGGAAGAGGCGGCGGAAGCCTGTCTGCGCTCTGGCGGGATGCATGCCATAGAGGTTCAAGAGGCTGGACAGGCGCGAACATTATTAGCTATGCCGATTTTCACACGCGGGCACGGGGAAATATTCGCGATCCTCGGCTGTGAGATGCCGTCAGAGCAGTATGCAGAAGGGGGAAGACATACGGCAGAAGCGATGTCGATGCACTACCAGACCTGCTTTTATCATAAATTTGAGCATGTATTTGTTTCAGATCTTGCAGGTGTGCACCTGCATGCTGAGCGGGAGAGCAGCCGCCGTTCACTGCTCTTTCAGATTGTCCAGCGGATGCATGACAACATTGATGTGGATGCCGTGCTTACCGAGGTGATTGACAGTATTGCGGCGATGTATCCCGGGGCTCGGCTGGACCTGTACATGTCGCAGGACCACCGCAGTGCGCATCCCCAGGTTAAACCGTTGCCGCTACGCTGGGCCATTAATGACGTATGTGCCAGAGCCTTCAAGGATGGCCGGGTTGCGCTTCATACCGGACGTGAGGACAGCTGTACGGTCGAGGTAGGTCTTCCGCTCGGAGGTAAGCAGGGGGTCTATGGTGTCTTTCATATGGTCCTGGACAAGTCCTCCTTCCGTGAAGTGGATCTGCGCTTTCTGACCATGGTTGCGGATACGGCCGGCACGGCATTCGAGAATGCCAAGCTGTATGAACGCTCCAACCAGCTTATCCGGGAGCTGCGCATGAGTAATGAACTTACGCAGCGTCTCAATCAGAGCCTGCGTCTTGGGGATATTTTTCAATTTGCCTTTGAGGAGCTTCTGGGGATGTTCGAAGCCGATTATTGCTGCATCCTCCATATGAATGAAGAAAGAGGCGGACTCGAAGTCATTGCCTGCAATCATATCCCGCTATTGGGGGAATTGGTGGAGGCCGGGCATGGACTGGGCGGAAAGGTCTATACTTCAGGCGAGCCGCTGCTTCTATCCGACTATAAGTACGCCGCCGGATTGACGTCTAAGCTTTTGGATGCTACAGGCTCACAGTCGCTGATCGCCACTCCGCTAAGTGTAGGGGGAGAAGTTCGGGGGGCTATTATGCTCGCCCATAAGGACGCCCACTTCTTCTCCTATGACAGCTACAGGCTGCTGCAGGCTATGGCTGGGCATATCGGGCTTGCGGTTGGCAATGCGCGGCTGCATGCTGAAGTGCGGCGCCTGGCGAACCGCGACAGCCTGACCGGGCTCTTCGCCCGGCATTATCTGGATGAGGAGATCCAACAGCGGCAGTCTACGGATTTCTGCGGAACGCTGATTGTTGTTGACATCGATCAGTTCAAGGCGGTCAATGACACTTACGGCCACCAGAAGGGTGACAAGATACTGAAGCAGGTAAGTGAAATTGTGAAGTCCTCGATCCGCCAGGGGGATATCGCCGCCAGGTGGGGTGGAGAAGAGCTGGCCGTGTACCTGCCCCAGCTTGGGGTGCAACAGGCAATATTTGTGGCCGAGCGCATCCGCAAGCGGGTGATGGGGGAGACGGAGCCGCGTGTAACCGTGTCCTGCGGTATTGCAGAGTGGAGCTGGACAGATGAGCGAGTGAGTGTAGAATCACTGTTCTACCGGGCGGACATGGCGCTGTATGAAGCCAAGAACAACGGGCGGAACCAGGTAGTGATTGATAACAAAATCGTTGAGAATACCGCTAAGAATCCTTGGGCCTAAGCCTCAAGGGTTCTTTTATTTATTGAGGCTCCCGCAAGATACTTGAGTCATCATCGAAGCCTAAGCTCCACTTTGTGGGGTTGTTTGTGGGGTTGATTTGCGTATAAGCCCTGCAATCAGGGAGACCCTAGGAAGAATGAATGTTAATCTGACCGGAGGTCTTGAATGCCATGATGAAAATATTGCTGTCCCGTCCAGGAATCCTCTCCCTTGTCCTGCTGATCTGTTTGATTCCTGTAAGCGGCTGCGGTGTCATGAATGACAGACCGGCTGCGGAGGATCTGAGTCTCGTACTGGCCGGGATGGACGGCAGTGACGGCGTTTCCTTCGAAGGGGCAGCAGCGCTGCTGGTCGGCGGCAAGGCGGTTCCGGAATCCTCACTCTATTATGGAGGAAAGGTGGCGGAGCATAACAAGGTCAGCTTATATTCCCTGCTGCCGGACGGGAGCCAGCCGGGTACCGCCTCCGAATCAGCCCCGCATCCTCTTGAGCAGGGCTCAAGGGATGTTCCGGCTTACTATACCAGACTGGTGAAGGAAGACGGTGAATGGAAGCCGCAGCAGGCAGCGCCGACTTCGCAGGAGAGTAATCCGCTGGAGGCGCTGAACCCGCTCAGGCAGCTGGAAGAGCTGGAGGGGCGGGAGAAGACGGTAACCGAGGAGGCGGGGAGTGCCAGGGGAACCCGCGTGCTGCGCATTGAACTGACGCCGGAGGAAGCGCGCAGCCAGCTGTCGGCGGAGCTGGAACGGGAGATGCAAGCGATAAGGCCCGCTAGCCAGGTTGCCACTGGAACGGCTGCTGGGGAGCCCGCTAAGGAGTTGGAGGCACGCGCAGCATTATGGGAGCAGAAGCAGGCTGAACTGCAGCAGAGACTGAAGCAAGCCAGTATCAGAACGGTTTATTATCTCAAGGTAGACGCGAAGCGCAATCTGCCCGCGCGGCTGACCTGCAACCGGACGACAACCTCCCCCGGCAGTGCGGGAGTGGTTACTGAGGAAACCTACATTACACAGGTTGATTTCTATGGCTATCAATGAAAGCTCACATACCGTAAGAGCTTGCGCTCTTTAGCGGGCATGCTACAATATAACGGTATATTTATTTTTAGCATGAGGAAGGAAGAGAGAGAAACATGAATGATCCACGAATTCAGAAGCTTGCGGCGAACCTGGTAGGGTATTCCGTAAACGTACAACCCGGCGAGAATGTGCTCGTCGAAATGATCGGCAGTGAAAGAGATTTAATCAAAGCAGTAGTGGAAGAAGTGGGCAAAGCCGGAGGCCGTGCATTTGTACAGCTGACGGATCGTACCGTTCTGCGCAGCATGCTTAAATATGCTACACCTGAAGGCATTCAGACCTGGGCAGAGATCGATCTGAACCGGATGAAGCAGATGGACTGCTATATCGGCATCCGTGCCGGTGAGAATGTCAATGATCTGGCTGATGTGCCTGAAGAGAACATGAAGCTCTACAATTCACTCTATTCCCACCCGGTACATAGCGAACAACGCGTCAAGCATACCAAATGGGTAGTATTGCGTTACCCTAATGCCAGTATGGCGCAGCTTGCCAATACAACAACCGAAGCTTTTGAAGACTTTTACTTTGCGGTCTGCAATCTGGATTATGCCAAAATGGACAAAGCCCAGGATTCGCTGGCTGAGCTTATGCGCAGAACGGACAAGGTGCGGATTGCCGGTCCCGGAACGGAGCTGACCTTCTCCATCAAAGGCATCGGCGCAGAGAAATGCTCCGGCCAGAAGAACATTCCCGACGGTGAAGTCTACAGCGCACCGGTGCGTGACTCTGTGAACGGGACAATCAGCTACAATGCGGCGACGCTCTATAACGGCGTGACTTTTGAGAATGTGAAGTTTACGTTTGAGAAAGGCAAAATCATCGAAGCCTCCAGCAATGACACGGTGCGGTTGAACGAGATACTCGATTCCGATGACGGCGCGCGCCATATCGGCGAATTCGCCATTGGCTTCAACCCGTATATTCTGCATCCGATGAAGGACATTCTATTCGATGAGAAGATCGCAGGCAGCCTGCACTTTACACCGGGCCAGGCTTATGATGTAACTGACAACGGCAACCGTTCGTCCATCCACTGGGATCTCGTGCTCATTCAGCGTCCGGAGTACGGCGGCGGAGAGATTTACTTTGACGATGTGCTCATCCGGAAGGACGGAATTTTTGTGTTGCCGGAGCTTGAAGGTCTGAATCCCGAGAATCTGAAATAAAATGTAAAACAAAGCTCTGAAATGCAAGCTTGCAAGCTTGTTTTCGAGAAACACCTTGCGTGAGTAAGCGGATTCAATGTATCATGGAATTGGTTACAAATGAACTTAAGTTTATAATCAAGTTGTGGAGGGATTCTCATGTCCAGTAACAATGCGGCAATCGTGGATATTGCACAAACAGCCAGCCAGTTTAATTCATCTATCGTTCTACAAGCGGACAACAAGTACATTGATGTTAAGAGTATCCTTGGTCTGTTCACTACTCTGGTATCCAGCCAAAGCTACGAGCTTCATGTACATGGCACAGATGCCGAGGAAGCCAAGAAAGCAATGAGCGAAGTATTTGCTAAGCACAATTTGAACTTTACAGTTGTAGCGGAGTAATCCATTATTTCCGAAGACGTCCGGCCTTGCGGCAGGGCGTTTTTGCTATGTGACCCGTAATATTTGTCCGTTCTTCACGAAACGTAAACTGAATTCTTGTATTAGGTCCTGATTTCGACTAATATTAAGTATAATAAGCAGTAGAAGCTGTAACTTTTGGACATAGGGGGGATAATGCATGACTTCATCGGATTTGCAGGAACAGCTTAATATTAAAGCAATCAATCTTCTACAAGAAGATGCCAATAAAATTGAGAAGCTTATCGAAGTGCAGATGGAGAATTTGGCGACTCGTTACTGCCCTCTCTATGAGGAAGTGCTGGATACCCAGATGTATGGTTTCTCCAGAGAGGTTGATTTTGCGGTCAGAGCCGGGCTGGTGCCTGAATTCACAGGCAAGCAGGTTCTAAGCAAGCTGGAACGCAACTTGGCTGTACTGTACGAAGCACTCAATAAGAAGGCTGAGGAGCGGGAGATGTAATTCCGGTCATTCATAAAAACGCACACGGGGACCCGGGAGGCCGCTCATGTGCGTTTTTTTTGTGCAGAGTTGTTATACCAGATAGAACGATACACCGAGAATCAGATATACCGTGAGCAGCAGCAGTCCTTCGTACCAGTTGGTTGAGCCGTCCTGAATAATCGACTTGGCGATAAATACCGATACAGCAATAGCTACAATCTCGATGGTAGTGAATACAATGGACATGGTGTTGCCCATGAAGTAGCTGGCAAAGATCAGCACCGGTGCAACGAACAGGGCAATCTGCAGACTGCTTCCAACGGCAATCTCTACCGCAGCGCCGATTTTGTTCTTCATAGCCAGCATAATGGCTGCACTGTGCTCGGCGGCATTACCGATGATTGCCACCAGGAATGCACCGACGAACAGCTCACTGAAGCCGAAGCGTTCTGTTAGGGTCTCCAGGGTGCCGACCAGCCATTCGCTGACGAAAGCGACCATAACCGTAGCAAGTACCAGATAGAGGATCGAACGGTTTCTGGACCAGACCGGGGCATGCTCATTAGGCAGCTCTTCTGCACTGTCATCCGTTACATCCGCGAGATATTTCTTGTGCGTAATCATAGAGAAGACGAGCCAGGCCATGTACGCGGCAATCAGGAGGCCGGCGACGACAAGGCTGAGTACATCTGTATCCTTCTCTGTGATAGAGTGGGTGTTGAAGAACATGGCGGGAACGAACAAGGCGATGACGGCAACAATCATCAGCGATCCGTTCAGCCCGGCGAGCGTGACATTGAAGTTCTGAACCTTGAACTTCATGCCGCCGGCAAAAATACTGAGTCCCAGCACCAGCAGCAGATTACCGATGATCGAGCCGGTGAGACTGGCTTTGACCATGTCAAAAAGTCCTTCTTTGACCAGGAAGAAGGCGATGATCAGTTCGGCAGCGTTGCCGAATGTGGCGTTAAGGAAGCCTCCCAGCCGCTGACCGGCATAGTGGGCTACGCTCTCTGTCGCCCGGCCGAGGAAACCGGCCACGAAGATAACCGAGATAGCGGACAATACGAACTGCAGGGTATGGTCCCAGTCCGCATAATGTCCTATGGCGCTGAGGAGGAAGGTGATGACCAGCAGCGCCGGCGAAATCCATTTTTTCAAGGTAAAGCACACTCCAGTCTCTGTATGTAGGTTGAATTCATAATCAATATACCCAAATTGTTCCTGACTGTAAACGGGAATGCGAGAAAGTCATTTGCTTTTTAGCCTGTTTTCGAATTACAATAATTGATAATGAGTGTAGGGGGGATATGGCATGGCAGAACAACTTCAACTTGAAATGGGAAATATACGGATATCGAATGATGTTGTCTCGAAAATTGCCGGATTGGCAGCTTTGGAGACTCCCGGAATTGCAGCCATGTCTGGCGGTTTGTCTGAGGGCTGGGCGAAACGCCTGAGCGGCAAGAATGTGCAGAAGGGCGTTACTGTTGAAGTAGGCCAGTTGGAAGCGGCAGTGGATTTGCGCATTATTGTTCTCTATGAAACGCCGATTCACGAAGTGTGCCGGATGCTGCAGCAGAATGTCCGCGAGGCTGTGGAGAGCATGACAGGGCTTCATATCGTAGAGGTAAATGTTAAGGTTGAAGGCGTGGCCTTCAAGAACGATGAGATCTCGTAAGCGCTAACTGCTTAAGGAGCATAGCGGGTACACAAAAGGCAGTCCGGGGAGTTCATTCCGGACTGCCTTTTGTTATACCCTATTCAACCGGTCAGGATGCAGCCACTTAACGGGCACGCGTGCTGGCACGGCTATTCGCACGCACCTGTCTGACGGTAGTGACAGACTTGACGACTTCCTCTTTGGAGGGACGGTTGGTTTCCCTGGAGATGCTGAGCATAATCCCCATACAGAGCATGGTGACCAGCAGGGAAGAGCCGCCGTAGCTGATGAAGGGTAACGTAACTCCCGTAAGCGGAATAGTGTTGGTCACACCGCCTATATTGATAAAGGCCTGAATCGCAATCAGCCCCATCACACCTATGCCGACCAGTGTGCCGAAGGGGTCTGTACACCGCAGTGCGATCAGAATGCCTCTCCAGATGAAATACAGATAGAGCAACAGGAAGATAGAGGTTCCTACAAATCCGAGCTCTTCACCGATAATGGCAAAAATAAAATCCGTATAAGGGTACGGCAGATAGTGCAGCTTCTGAATGCTTTGACCGAAACCGGAGCCATGTGTCCCGCCTTCACCTAAAGCGATCAGTGATTGCATAATATTATAGCCGCTGCCATCAGAGTTACTCTCGGGATCCAGAAAGGCTTCAATCCGGCCTTGTCTGTAATCCTGATTGGCCGCTGCCTTCTCGGTCGGCGGTGACAGGGAGTCGATGGCAGTCTTCGCTCCCATGACCAGTGCGACACCCAGCACCAGCAAGCTGATCGAACCAAGAATATGCTTCATGCTTGCGCCGCCGGCATAGATAACAAGTCCGCTGGTAGCCACGAGAATCAGACAGGAGCCCAGATCCGGCTGCATCATGATCAGTCCGGCCACAATGCCGACGATGATCATTACAGGGATATATCCGGTTCGAAGATCCCGCAGGCGTTCGCCTTTTTTGGTTATGAGTGCAGACAGGTACAGGATGATGGAGATCTTGGCCAACTCGGTAGGCTGGATGCCTAATCCGCCAATATTCATCCAGCTCTTGGCTCCGTTAATTCTCTCGGTGGTGGCCACGAACAGCAGTAGCACCAGGGTGATGACGAAGATCGGAGCGTACCATTTCTTGAACTTGCTGTAGTGGATATTCATCACCGTGAACATGACGAAGCTTCCCAGCACGGCCCAGACCAGCTGGCGTTTCACGAAATAAAAAGCGTCATAGCTGAATTTCTCACTGGCCAGAGTCAAGCTGGAGCTGGCGCTGAACACCATGACCAGTCCGAAGCCGACAAGCAGCAACGTGAGAATGAGCAATTGGAAATCGGGCGTTCCTCTTTTGGGCAGGCTGGCTTTGGAGGCTATCTTTCCCTTCGCGGTACTCAAGCTTCCAGCAGCTCTTTCAGTTGATGAATATGCTTCGTTGCCGTATCCAGCACCGGTTGAGGCACAGGAGATTCATACTCCAGACCATGGGGGAAAGTGGCTTTGCCCAAGTAGACGGCTTCAATGGCCAGTATGGCATCCGCCTTTTCCAGCTTCCCTTCCACAGCGCGGGTGTTGATCCGCAGGAAGTACTCGCCGCCGTTCTGGCGGTCTTCTATCTTGCAGTCGTATGTAGCGCGGTAGTATTCCCACTGCCAGCGGATAAACCCGGCTTTGGTTGCGCTCTCGTCCAGATAAAGAAGGTCACTCTTCAATCCTTCGAGGCCCGTGTTCTCAAATATCATAGCGCACAACTCCCCTGTTATGAAGTATAATGAAACATTTGTAATTAAAATTTGCGATGTTCCTCCTCATGATAGTATGTTTCACGGGGTTGTGCAAGGTAGAGCGGGCCTATTGATACCTACTTTTTTGTGTTTCTGCTACAATAAAAGATATATGGCATGCTGCGGCCGGTCTTTACATAGAAGAGTCAGACTGCAGGCTTGTCCGAAGTATGCTGCCGGAGAAGGGAATGGAGAATTATGGAGAGGTTAACGGTAGAGGACCTGCTGCCGGAGATGGTGAAATGGCGCCGCCATTTACACCGCCATCCGGAGCTGTCTTATCAGGAGAAGGAGACATCCGCCTATGTCGGGGCAAGACTGTCCGAACTGGGGATTGAAGTTAGAAGAAGCGGGTCCGGCTACGGGCTGACAGGTATACTTACAGGGGCATTGCCCGGCAGAACGGTTGTTCTGCGCGCAGATATGGATGCCCTGGCGATTACTGAAGAGAATGGGCGGGAGTATGCTTCGCAGAATCCCGGGGTTATGCATGCTTGCGGTCATGACGGGCATACGGCTATGCTGCTGGCTGCGGCTGCCTATTACAGCGCACGCCGTGAAGAAATCCATGGCGAGATCCGTTTCCTGTTCCAGCCGGCGGAAGAGGTCTGTCCGGGCGGTGCAATGGGGATGATCGCAGAAGGGGTGCTGGAAGGTGCAGATGCCGTCTATGGGCTGCATCTGTGGACGCCGTTTCCGCTAGGAACCGTGGGCAGCGCGCCAGGCCCGCTGATGGCTTCTGCCGATGAATTTTTCATCGATATTATCGGCAAGGGCGGCCACGGCGGCATGCCGCACCGTACGGTGGACAGCATTGTGGCAGGGGCGGCTCTTGTCACCCAGCTGCAGAGCATAGTCAGCCGGACTGTAGATCCGCTGCGTCCTGCAGTGGTCAGCGTAGGAACGATTCAAGGCGGATCTGCCCAGAATATTATTGCCGAGCGCTGCCGGATTACCGGGACTGTGCGCGCGTTCGATGAAGAGACGCGCTATCTGATCCGCCGCAGAATCGAGGAAATGACAGCTTCCATCGCAGCAGCGTATGGGGCAGAGGCGACTGTAGATTATCTGATGGGGTACCCGCCGCTGGTGAACGATGAAGAGGAGTTTAACCGCTTTTACCGTGTCGCCCCGGAAGCGCTGGGTGAAGGCGCTAATGTAATTCTGATGGAGAAAATTATGCCGGCAGAAGACTTCTCGTATTATGTTAAGGAAATTCCCGGCTGCTTCATCTTTGTGGGTGCAGGCAATCCGGACAAGGATGCTGTCTATCCGCATCATCACAGCAAATTTGACATTGACGAGGATGCCATGCTCTATGGGGCGAAGCTTCTGGTAGCTATGGCCGATTCCTGCCTAAATGAACAATAATGTATTTGTATAATATTTGACGCTTGAGGTAAAACTACTCACAAATGGCATGGTGACATGGCAGACAGGAGGGTTCATTCTTGAAGACAGTCAAGGAAGTAATGACCGCCGATCCGGCTTCGGTCACGCTGCTCGATAATATCTATGAGGTTGCCGTCAAAATGAGAGATTACGGGACGGGCTTCATTCCTGTAGTAGATTCGGCCGACGGGGCAACGCTGCTGGGTGTAATCACGGACCGTGATCTTGTACTCCGGGGCTATGCGGACAAGCATCCCGGTTCCACAGCCGTTGAAACCGTCATGAGCCGGGAGGTTATCTCCATTTCGGAGACGGCTTCTGTTGATGAGGCTGCGGAACTGATGGCTTCAAGGCAAATCCGCCGTATTCCGGTGACCCGTGACAAGAAGCTGATCGGAATTGTGTCGCTTGGCGACTTGGCGGTGAAAAGGATTTATGCGGATGAGGCAGCAGAGGCGTTAAGCGGAATCTCCCAGCGGCAGCTGCATTAAATAGGGTTATGGAAAGCTCATGTCCGTTACGCGGAGGTGAGCTTTTTCAAAATTGAAATTAATATGTGAAAAGCCCCACGTTGTGGGGTTATTTTGTGCTACCTGTCTATGGGATGATCCAATTCCTGCTGAATTAAAGCTTACACACTATAGATCACAAGGAGGGATACTATGAACACTGATGGAACGGGTGCGTGCATTACCAGAGACGACCGGACCGTTCTGCTGGAATGCGGCCATCCGGGTTATGAGGAGGCCAGGGCGGTCCTGGCTGAATTTGCCGAGCTTGTCAAAAGCCCTCCGGTCTATCATACCTACCGGATAACGCCGTTGTCCCTGTGGAATGCAGCGGCTGGTGGCCAGGAGGCAGAGGCGGTTATTGCTAAGCTCCGCAGGCTGTCACGCTGGGGAATTCCCTCAGGACTTGAGGGTGAAATCAGGCAGCTGATGTCCCGGTACGGAAGATTGCAGCTGCGCACGCATGTAACGGATCCGCTGCTCATGACGCTCTCGGCTGATCAGGCCGGACTGCTGGATGAACTGGAGGACAGCCAGATTCTGAAAGAACTGGGCTGGTATAGGGCAGGGCCGTTGCACAGCTATTGTCCGAAGAGCAACAGAGGGCTGCTCAAGCAGGAATTAACAGGACTTGGATATCCGGTACTTGATTATGCCGGTTTCCGGGATGGACAGGAACTGAAGCTTGCCTGGATAGAGGAAGCAGGCAAGGGCGACGGAATTACCGGGGAGGCTTTCGGGCTCCGGGATTATCAGAGGGATGCCGTCCGGCAGTTCCAGGGGATTGGGGGTATCGGAGGCAGCGGTGTTGTTGTTCTGCCTTGCGGAGCGGGCAAAACGGTAGTAGGGATTGCAGTCCTGGAGCATCTGCAGTGTGAAACGCTGATTCTTACCTCCAGCACCACCTCGGTGGAGCAGTGGCGGGGTGAGCTGCTGCAGCGGACGACCCTGAGCGCGGGTGAAGTAGGGGAATATACCGGTGAGAAGCGGGAGGTACGGCCTGTCACGGTCGCCACCTATCAGATTCTGACCCACCGTACAGCCAAGGGAGGACCGTTTGTCCACATGAATCTGTTCAATGAGCGGAACTGGGGGCTCATCATTTATGACGAGGTCCATCTGCTCCCGGCTCCTGTCTTCAGGGCTACGGCAGACATTCAGGCTACGCGCCGGCTGGGTCTTACAGCAACACTGGTCCGGGAGGACGGCCGGGAAGGTGATGTGTTCTCCCTGATCGGGCCCAAATGTTACGATCTGCCCTGGAAGGTGCTGGAGAGACAGGGGTGGATTGCGGCAGTGGATTGTACAGAAGTGATTGTCCCGATGGATGAGCGGCTGCGGCAGCAATATATCTATGCCGGGGCGAAAGAACAGTTCCGCCTAGCGGCCGGCAATCAGGCTAAGGCTGCAGCCGCGGCATCGATTGCTGCGGCACATGCCGGGGCGGCGATCTTGGTGATCGGCCAGTACCTGGACCAGCTGGAGCAGCTGGCGGAGACTCTGGGCGCGCCGCTTATTACCGGCAAAACTACACAGAAGGAACGGAGCGCATTGTATGCCGCCTTCAACGAAGGGCGGCTGCCCCTGCTGGTCGTCTCGAAGGTGGCTAATTTTGCCGTCAATCTGCCGGATGCCTCGGTGGCGATTGAAGTATCCGGAGCCTTCGGCTCGCGGCAGGAGGAGGCTCAGCGGCTGGGGCGTATTTTGCGGCCAAAGCCGGGCGACAACAAGGCGTATTTCTATACGCTGGTCTCGGGGGACAGCAGGGAGCAGGAATTCGCCTTGCGGCGCAGGATGTTCTTAACCGAGCAAGGCTACGATTACGCAGTCAGAATGCTGGAATCCGCGGAGGAGGCTATTCTATGATGAGGCAGAAGCCTGATGCAGATGTGCAGAAGCTGACGCCGGAAGCGCAGGCAGTACTCCAGGCGATATATGCGGAACATGCAGCCAGCCCTTGTGCGGCGGATAGCATTGAACGGCTGCGGCCGGCATTCCTGTGCCGCGCTGAGCAGGAGCTCGCGCTGAACGAGCTGCTCACGGCAGGAATGCTGGAGCTGCGCCAGAAAATGTGGGGAGAGAAGCTGTATCAGATCCCGCAGCAGAGGTTCCCCCGGATCGGGCGTAGCTTCTGGCCTGCCCGTCCGCAGAGTCTTGGAGAAACAGATGTACAGGCCCAGCTTGCTACCTGCACGGGGCTGGCTGCCGAGCTGTTCCGGGGGCTGTTATTTACAGCGCGGGAGGGCTTGCCGCTGACAGCCAAGGGACTTATACACAAGAAGCAGCTTGGCTTGCTCGCAGGCCAGCTGTCGGTGCAGGAGGAGCATCTGGCTGGACTTAAGCTGAACCAGGACAGTCCTGAGCTTTACCCGCTTTCGGTAACGGTTATCGTAGATTTGATGGTTGTTCTGGGTCTGATCAGCCGCAGCAGCAGCGGATATTTAATAGATATAACGAAGCTGCAGTGCTGGCTGGCGCTGACCGAGCAGGAGATGACCGATATGCTATACCGCATAGTAATCAACCGATACGGCTCTCCGAAGCCTGATGAACAGCATTTCAGGCATCTGATCTCCACAGCTGAATTCCCCTCGGGAGAATGGTTTGCCGTGCCGCCTCTTCTGGATTGGATGATACAGAGCGGCCTAACCAAGGTGCAGTCTGATGCCGGGCCGGACGCTTCGGAGCTTCATGCGTCCGCCATTGCCTGGCTCCGCTGCCTGGCAGGCTTTGGATGGTGTGACCTGGGTTATTCAGCCAAGGGAGAGCTCTGCTTCCGGTGGAAGGCAGTGAAGCCGCAACTGGACGGAGCTTCGGCAGGTACAATAGAACCGGAGATAAGTAGAGAAGATTCAGAAATAGTGAAAGCGAAGGAATCTCAACCAGATGAAGTTTGCGGCGGAGTTGCTGTATCAGAAGGCTGGCCAGAACATGGGCAGGAGGAGCAGGAGCAGGATCAGGAGGAGCAGGATCAGGAGGAGATACGCTCCGGCTGCTCATTGAAGTCAGGGGAGACTGGCGCGGACTGGGGTTTACCCGCAGAATCCGCTGTACCTGCGGCCTGCAGGTTCATTGTCCAGCCGGATTTCGAGGTACTGGTTCCGCCTGAAGTTCCTTATGCCATCCGCTGGACCCTGGCAGGATACGCCGAGCTGCTGCATAATCAGGACCTCTGGAGCTTCCGGCTGACCCGTGAAATGCTGGAGTCCGCAGCGGAGCTGGGCTGTCCTCCCGGGAATGCCATTGCTTGGCTTACCGCGCATGCTCAGGGGGGGCTGCCGGAGCAAGTGGAGCTGTCGCTGCGGCAGTGGGCTAAGGGAATCGGGCGGACATCATTGTCCGAGGTTATCCTGCTGTCCTGTGCAGGTGAACAGGACAGCGGAGATATTGCTGCCCATCCCCGGCTGCAGGATAGTCTGACCCGGATTGGCCCGCTCCACTTCATCGTTCGCCCGGAATCTGTCGGCCAGCTGCGCAAGGAGCTGGCTGCAGCCGGGCTGGCTCCGCCCAGAATCATCGGCGGCCGGGAGCAGGCCTTGCAGCCGCACAACCCGTTCGGACCTTTTGAACGGTCCGCTGCAACGCTCCGTTATGAGCTTCCTTCTCCTGCCGGGGAACGGGGACTGATGGATGCTGCCCCGTATCCGAAGCTCCTGCCGCTGGCGGGGACAGCGCAGGATCAGGAGCTGCTTCCGGGTGAAGATGCCGTTCCGCAAATGTGGTTCAACCACTGGAGGCAATACCATGTGACCACTGCGCAGAAGGTGATGGAGCAGGCGCTGGGCTGGGGAATCAAGGTTAGAATTTCCGTGCAGGGCCAAACAGCAGACTTCATTCCGGAGCAAATAAGCGGCCGCCCGTGGAGAGTACGTGGGAATCTGCTGCGTTCAGGTTCAGGGACTGTAGAGCAGATTCAGCTTGCTGCCGAAGACTGGCAGGAAATGAAGCTGCTGCATCCGGTCAAACAGAGAAATTCCTCTTCTTCTGGAGCAGCCGGATATGTTATGATAAGGTAGTCTACCGTTTGCGGTAGAACATTAATGCAGAAAGAGTTGAAGTTCATGAGCGTAGCCGAATTAAATACGGTCGATATGGCCGAAGTGCTGACATACGCCTATGAATTAGGCGATATGATTAACCAATCCGCCGAAGTGTCGGATTACTTATACTGGAAAGGGCGGGTCGATCAGAGCCCCGAAATCCAGGCCATGGTCAAACGGCTGCAGAGCAAGAAGGAGCTGTTTGAGGAGACACAGCGGTTTGGACATTTTCACCCGAACTATCATTCGGCCAAGGATGAGGTTGAGTTAGTAGAGCGGGAGATGGAACAGTTCGAAGAGGTTGTCCGCTTCAAGAACGCGGAGAAGACGCTGGATGATATTCTTCACTCCATGTCTGAAGCAATCGCCTTCTCGGTATCGGACAGCATCAAGGTTCCGAGCAATGACCCGTCCCCCAAAGGCGGATGCGGCAGCGGAGGCAAATGCTCTTGCGGATAAGCTGGCCGTATGGAGAATAGAGAAAGAAAGGCGGATGAGCTTATGTTTGCGGAACGGACAGGTTATATCGTTTGGGTTAGCGATGTCAAGGCAGCGCGTAACCTGGAGAAATACGGAACACTGCACTATGTTTCCCGAAAAATGCACTATGCGGTAATGTATGTGAACGCGGAACGCGCCGAGGAAGTTATGAAGAATGTCCGCAGACTTTCCTACGTGCGCAAGATTGAGCGTTCCTACCGCAATGAACTCAAGACTGAATACACCAGCAATGGACCGGACAAGTCCCGTTATTACGGTTTGTAAATTCAAATATAGTTATATTGGACAGGCGCCGCTGGCGTCTGTTTTTTTGAATTTAATGTATTTCTTGATCACTTAAACAATGCTCCAGCGATAGGGAAGACGAGCCGGATGTATGCGAAAACAATCATGGGTAGTGGGATGTGGATGACATTATGCAGGGGAATGTTAATTAAATTGACAGCTAACCGCCGGTGACTTACTATATCCTCAAGGAAAGCAAGCTGATCGCGCTGGGACTATCTGCAATAGATCTATACAATGAATACAACACAATAAATACAACACAACGAGTACAACAGAGGGCACAGACGTAATAGGTACGCATGGCAGAGCGATGCAAGGCTGATAAGGCGTCTTTTTTTATATCATGGCACTGCGGCAGGCGGGAGGGAATGGTATAGAACCGAAGCGCGAAATTACCAGTGTCGGAATTGATATTGGAACGAGTACGACTAAAATAGTCTTCAGCAGACTTACGGTCGGACGGAGATATGGTGTGTCCATGCTGCCGCAATATCAAATCACGGAGCGGAATATTATATATGAGAGCCCAATGCATCTAACACCGCTGATAGGCGAATCGCAAATTGATCTTCCGGCATTACAGCAGATTCTGTCGGCAGAGTACTGCAGTGCGGCACTGAAGCCTGAGGAGGTAGATACAGGGGCTGTCATTATTACTGGAGAAACGGCGGTAAGATCGAACGCGGATTCCATCCTCCATCAGCTGGCGGGAGAGTCGGGAGAGTTCGTGGTTGCCCAGGCGGGCGGGGATCTGGAGGCTGTCCTTGCAGGCAAAGGCGCTGGAGCGGAAGCTTATTCGCGAAGAGCGGCGGGGACGATAGTCAATGTGGATATCGGAGGTGGCACAGCAAACGCGGCATATTTCAACAGCGGAAGCATTATAGGAACCTTGAACTTTCATATCGGCGGCCGGCTGATTATGCTGGATAAGGCTGGAACCGTAGCGAAAATATATCCCGCAGCCCGGCAATGGCTGAACCGGGAAGGGCTGTGGCTGCAAGAGGGGGAGCAGACGGATTGGCCTGTGCTGCATGAGATCACCCGGAGATGGAGTGAACTGCTGCTGGAGAACCTGCTTAAGGGCAGTGATCCGCAAGCCTGTCCATTAATTTATGGTCACCCGGACCTTCCGGCTGCATTTGCAAGAGATGCTACAGTTACGGAGCTCTGGATCTCCGGGGGTGTGGGTGCATTAATGGAGCAGGCCGCTCCCCGCAATATCGCGGAGACTGCAAGGTATGGGGATATCGGGCCACTGCTCGCTCATGCCATTATAAAGGCGTCCGAACACTACCCGGTGAAGCTACAGGTCGCTCCAGGCGCGCAGCGGGCTACAGTGATTGGTGCCGGTGTTCATACCCTGCAGCTCAGCGGTTTATGCAGACCCCAACCTGCTGCCTCTGCGGAATATTCCCGTTGTAGAGCTGGTCTGGCCCGTACAGGTCCAGGACGGTGAGCAGCCGGATGAGATATTGGCCTCTATACAAGCCGCTTTTGCTGCGGGAGCCATAAGGCACGGTTCAAATGAACCGGAAGAAATGCAGTTTGCAATCGCCATCCCCGAAATGAACTCCTGCTCCTATTCTGTGTTACGCCGGATTGCTGAAGCAGTGACCGGGTGCTCCCGGAAGTATAAGCTGAAGCTTTGCATCCTGATCTGTGAGAATGACATTGCCAAAGCTTTGGGCAATTGTATCTATCTGCTATCCCAAGGCGGGCAAGCCTGCGTCTGTCTGGACCAGATTACAGTGGCACATGGCGATTATATTGACATTGGAATCCCGGTGGACGGGAATTATATACCGGTTGCCGTCAAGACCCTGGTTTTCAGTCCAACAAATTAGGGCGGAAAGGAATGAAGCGCGATGAAACTGACCGTCTCTTTGCTTGGCCAAAGCTACCGGTTTCATGATCTGAAGGAGCTGTTTGCCAAGGCAAATGAAGAAAAGTCCGGGGACCAGCTTGCCGGAATTGCTGCAGCGGACGACCGCGAACGGATGGCAGCCAAGCTTGTGCTGGCCGGCTTGACGCTGGCGGATATCCGCAGCCACCCGCTGCTGCCTCCAGAGACTGACGAGGTGTCCAGAGTGATCGAAGAGGGAGTGGATGAAGCGGTCTACGAAACGATCCGCAGCTGGACGGTTGGAGAGCTGAGGGAACAGCTGCTCGCTGCCTCTGAGACTGAGGTGCGCCGGATCGGCAGAGGCCTGAATAGTGAGATGGCCGCTGCGGCTGCCAAGCTGATGTCCAATCTGGATCTGATCCAGGCCGCGGCCAAGTGTGAAGTGATTACCCGCTGCAATACTACGCTGGGAGAACGCGGGCGGCTCGGGAGCCGGGCCCAGCCCAATCATCCTGCGGATGATCCGCTGGGGATGAAGGCTTCCGTCTATGAAGCATTGAGCTACGGCATCGGGGATGCGGTAATCGGTATCAATCCGGTCATTGATACAACAGAGAATATTATCCGCCTCTTCCATGAAACCAAAGAGGTCATTCACAGATGGGGCATACCAACGCAGAACAGTGTGCTTGCTCATGTGACCACCCAGATGAGAGCCATATCCAAGGGGGCTCCGGCGGATCTGATCTTCCAGAGTCTTGCCGGTACACAGAGCGGCAACCAATCCTTCGGGATTGATCTGCGGTTACTGCAGGAGGCGGATCAGCTGATCCGGGAGTCCGGCACGGCCAGCGGGGAGAACCGCTGGTATTTCGAGACGGGGCAAGGGTCTGAGCTGTCAGCGGGCGGTCATCACGGTGTGGACCAGCTTACACTGGAATCCCGCTGCTATGGAATGGCCAAAGCGTTCAAGCCGTTTCTGGTGAACACCGTCGTCGGTTTTATCGGACCCGAGTACCTGTATGACAGCAAGCAGGTAATCCGGGCCGGGCTTGAGGATCATTTCATGGGCAAGATCCAGGGACTCCCAATGGGTGTGGATGTCTGTTATACGAACCACATGAAGGCAGACCAGAATGACATGGATAACTTAGCTGTCCTCCTGGCAGCAGCGGGTGTGAACTTCTTCATCGGAGTTCCAATGGCGGATGACTGCATGCTGAATTACCAGTCGACCAGCTTTCATGATATTGCTACTGTACGGGAGCTGCTGCGTCTGCAGCCGGGGGCAGAGTTCTCGGCTTGGGCGGACAAAATGGGCATCCTGAAGAATGGCCGACTGACTGCACTTGCCGGGGATCCCACATTATTCATTTAAACAGCGAAGGAGGGGCAAGCATGGCATTCTACGATCCGGAGGGAATGGAAAGATTGCGTAAGGCTACACCGGCGCGGATCGGCACAGGCCGGGCAGGAACACGGCCGACGACCCGTGAGCAGCTGCAGCTGCGCCTGGATCATGCGGCTGCAGTCGATTCAGTATACGGCAGCGTCAGCAACACGTTGCTGGATGAGCTGGAGCTGTTTGCGGTTGACTCAGAGGTGACGGACAAGGAGCTGTACCTGAAACGGCCGGATCTGGGCCGGCAGCTGCCGGAGAGCAGTATCCGGCAGCTGCGGGAGCGCTGTATCCAGGCTCCCCAGGTGCAGATTGTGGTGTCGGACGGACTAAGTGCCGATGCCATTGACAGCAACCTGCGGGATATCTATCCGGCGCTGCTGGACTCTCTGTCGGTTCACGGTCTGGCTGCGGGGACGCCGTTTTTTGTACGGAAGGCCAGGGTCGGCTGTATGAATGCTATTGGCGATATTCTGGAGCCCGAAGTGATTGTAATGCTGATCGGAGAACGCCCGGGACTGATCACCTCCCGGTCTATGAGTGCTTATCTTGGCTACAGGCCGCGTTCCGGAATGACAGATTCCCAGCGGATGGTCCTGTCCAACATTCATCAGGGAGGTACTCCTCCGGTAGAGGCCGGCGCCCATCTGGGCAGCCTGATTGCCAGGATGCTGGAGCTCAGAATGAGCGGAGTCGGCCTGGAGCTGTAACTGAGGCTTTAATTCTAACGCATCCTAATTAAGTCTGATGCTCTTGTGTGTTTCTAACTTAACCTCATTCCGCAATTGCGGGCCTGAGGTTATTTGCTGTACCCGGAAATATCCTGAATATGTTCCGGTTAGTACAACAGTTCATTTAATGCAGTAATTTGTGTATTCAGTTTCAAATGGGTATTCAGTGATAGCTGTATTCTGTACTGTTAAACACAGCGAAAAGATGTGCGTGCATCTTATAACTGTATTCTGTACAACTAAATCTGCGAGAATCGGTGGAAGCCTTCTGCTACAGTCACTTTAATTGCACGAAATACAACTAAACGGAGAGGTGGTTGAAAATCAGAAGATTTAGTTGTAAAAAGTGCAATTATGCATACCGGATACTCTTAGGCATATACCATAACCGGGTCATTCCAGACCCTCAGCAGGCGGTTTGCCCATGTGTTTTTCACTAGTGTGAATCTAACGTTATACCAGTCCGGGCCTGTTCTAAATTACTGCCGGAAACCGATGACTGCCCCCCCATAGTTTATACCTGCTTAATACTTCCGGACTATGCTGGAGAGAGTGACAAAATTCACGAAGAAAACATACAGGTGATAAAATGAATAAATCAGGGACTCTGTCCCGCAAGCTGGCGGCACTGCCGCAATACCTCCAGCATCTGAGCGGAAGATTAAGGGAAGAAGCCAGGGAGCTGGGGAGATTATCCATGCTGCTTGATATTATGGATAAGGAAATGCTGGATACATACTTTCAGCCGATTCTGCATCTGCGGAGCGGGACAACGATCGGACATGAAGTACTGAACCGGCCGCCCAGCTCCCCGCAGTTTCCGAGCACCGAGCATTTCTATGATTTTGCCGGAAGGACAGAGCAGATGTTCAGATTCGAGCAGTATTGCCGGAGAATGTCCTTGTCCCGTTATATGGAGAGGCTGCCTGGGGCGGAGGCTGCGGGTGATAAACTGGTATTTATTAATGTGCATCCGGGAGTGCTGAATGATTCCCGCCACAAAAGCGGTGAAACTCTTACCCTCCTGAAGGAGCTGGGACTTGCGCCGGAGCGTGTGGTGTTTGAGCTGACGGAACGTCAGGCGGTGCAGGATTATATCGGATTCGAGAAAGTGCTGTCCCATTATCGTGAACAGGGCTTCCGCATTGCCGTTGACGATGCCGGTTCCGGTTATAATAGCCTCAAGACGCTAGTCTACCTGAAACCGGAGTTCATTAAGCTGGACAAGTCGCTGATTCGCGGAATTCACAGCAGCAGGGAACAGCAGGAGCTGCTGGAGCTAGTCAGGGAATACGCGGACCGCTCGTCCACCCGGGTGATTGCCGAAGGCATCGAGACGGCGCAGGAGCTGCTTTTTTTACAGAAGGCGGGAGTGGAGTTTGGTCAAGGTTATGCGCTTGGAAGACCGGCCCATCTGCCTGAACATGGAGGATTCCCTACTTCGGCACAGCCGTTTCCAGTAAGAGGAGGGTATAGGCATGTTTCTTCAAATTGGTGAAATCGCCGAACAGATTCCGGAAATTACGATTCATCACAAATGCGAGTTTGTAGATCAGATTTTCAAAAAGAATCCACAGCTCCAAGGCGTCGCAGTAACTGAGAATGGCTATACGGTAGCGCTCATCATGAGAATCCGTTTTTATCAGCAGATCGGTACGCTGTACGGTTATACGCTGTATATGGGCAGATCCGTGGAGCTGGTGATGGATAAAAATCCGCTTGTGGTGGATTATAAGACGCCGATCATTGATGTGAGCAGGCTGGCTATGGCCAGGAACGATGAGAATCTGTACGACTATGTGATCGTCACCCACGGGAACGCATTGTTCGGAGCGGTGAGTGTGCGGGATCTGCTGCTTAATTTTGCAGAAATTCAGGCGGTGGCGGCCAGCTTTCTGAACCCGTTAACAGGACTGCCGGGCAATGTCAGTATTACGGAGTGGATGGTTAGATCGCTGCTGCAGGAGCAGTTCAGTGTTCTTTACATTGATCTGGATCATTTTAAGGCTTACAACGATACATACGGGTTTAAGGAAGGCGACCGGATGATCCAGGCTACGGCGGAGCTTCTGAAGCATGAGGCGCTGCGGCTGGACGGTTTTCTGGGACATATCGGCGGGGATGACTTTATTATTTTCATCAGCCATTACCAATATGAGGAGTGCTGCAGGAGCATCATCAGGGCGTTCGATATGGTGGTAAAAGATTTCTATCATGCAGAGCATCTGGCCCAGCAGTTTGTGCTGACCGAGAGCCGTTCAGGACGGATGGAGGAAATTCCGCTGGTCTCGATCTCCATCGCCGTTGTAACCACCCGCAGCCGCAGATTCGCTTCGGTCGAGGACCTGTCCGAAGAGGCGGCCCGCTTCAAAAAAAGCTGCAAAATGATCAAAGGCAGCAGCTATGTTGATGACAGCGATATCTGCCTTCACAAGAACGGATACTAAGACTATCGCCTCTATGCTTGACGGAGAGGGCGGTATGCTTGAACAACAGACATCAATGCGGTAAGATTGACAACAATAAGAGCATGCCAAGACCCTTTTACGTGGAGTGTGATGACAATGCATGGCAAGGGGATGGAATGGTGGGGGGCGTATGAGCCCTTCCATATCGTGCTGAATGACTACGGGATTGCCGATATCGTGCTTACCCAGCATGCGAAGAGCCGCTATGCGGACCGTGTCGCAGAGGAGGATGACGGGAACGGCGAAGTGACGGCATGGATCTGGCAATGCTTGAAGCAGAACAGGGTGAGACCCTATTCGCTCAGTGAGTATAATGCCTATCTGATCGACGGTGATACGGTGATTGTGGTCGATTTCAGGCAGCTTGAGGGCGTGACTTCGCTCGCTGGTGAGCCGCTGTACGTCATGGTGATAGTGTCGTTTCTAGGCCGGATTTCGGCGACTCCCCAGCTGCGGGATCTCAAGAAGTACTATTCCTGGCTGCGCCACTCCCGCCGCATGAAGCTGATGAAGAAGCGCCGCAGACGCAAATAGAAGGGATGTAAGTCAAGGAAGGCATGCGGCTTAAGGCTGCGTGCCCTTTTTTTGAAGAATAGGCGTTCACCCGAAGCAAATCGCCACTTTGTGTGGTTATTTTGAAAAGGAGTCAGAAAAGCATGAACTTTCACCAGCTACATATTTTTTATACCGTATCCGAACGGGGCAGCTTCTCGGCGGCGGCACTGACGCTGCATATGACACAGCCTGCAGTGACAATGCAGATTCAGGCGCTGGAGGATTATTTCGGGGCCAAGCTGTTTGACCGGTCGACTAAGAAAATAATGCTCTCCGAAGCCGGCCGAACGCTGATGCCGTTCGCGCTGCGCAGTATGCAGCTAATGCGGGAGACGGATCAGGCGATGTCAGCCTTCACCCATATGCTGGAGGGGCGGCTGCAGCTGGGTGCGAGCCTGACCATCGGTGAATATGTGCTTCCGCGTCTGCTCGGTCCCTTCGGCAGAGAATACCCGAACATCTCAATCATGATGAAGGTGATGAATACCACGCAGATTATGGAGGAGATTAACAAACACCAGCTGAACTTCGGGCTGATCGAAGCGCCGGTATCCCATCCGGATATGGTCATCGAGCCGGTCATGGGCGATGAGCTCAAGCTGATCGTTCCGCAGGGTCATCCGCTGGCGGAGCTGTCTGAAGTTACCCTGAGTGATGCGCTCGGTTATCCGTTCGTGCTGCGTGAGCAGGGCTCAGGGACACGGAGGGTGATGGAAGAGCAACTGGTAGCGAAGGGACTTGATCCCGGTGACATGCGGATTGTGATGGAGCTGGGCAGTACAGGTGCAGTGAAGTCGGCTGTGGAGGCAGGGCTTGGAATAACGATTATTTCAACATCATCGGTTAAGCATGAGGTAGCGCTCGGACTGCTGAAGATTGTTAATCTCACAGATGCCTCATTCAAACGGCAGTTCTACGCGATTCATCTGAAGTCAACACTGCTGCCGATTTCGGCCGTGACATTCCTGACCTTCCTGCGCCAGCATGCAGACGGGCAATAGCTCATAAGAACGGCTAAGGCGTCTGCCCCTGGGCGGGTCCGGAAGCCGCAGACAAGATATACACTTGGAGAATGGAGGGGGATTCATATGGAAGTGAAGAATAATAACAGTGAATATACACAGGGAATAGAAGAGGGGCATGCACCGGGAAGATGTGATCTGCATAGCCATACACAGGCTTCGGACGGTATGCAGCCTCCTGCTGAGAATGTGCGTCTGGCTTATGAGAAAGGGCTGGCGGCAGTAGCCATTACCGACCATGATACCGTAAGCGGTATTGCAGAAGCGGTGGAAGCCGGTAAGCGGCTGGGTATTACGGTAGTTCCAGGTGTAGAGATCAGCACGAGGACCGGAGGGAAAGAGATTCACGTGCTCGGCTATTATATCGATACGGAGCAGGAGCTGTTCCTGTCCCGGCTGGAACAGCAGCGGAATACCCGCCTAGGGCGAAATGAGGCAATAATAGACAAGCTTCGCGGGCTGGGGATTGAGATCAGCATGGAGCAGGTGTTATCGGGCATGGGCCGGGAGCTGAAGCCGGATGAGAGTGTCGGCCGGCCGCATATTGCCGATGAGCTGGTGCGCCTGGGAGCAGCAGCGGACATGCGGGATGCGTTTGATAAATATCTGGCTGAAGGTGCAGCGGCGTATGTATCGCCTCCACGCATCACGCCGGAAACCGCCTGCCGCTGGATACAGGAAGCGGGCGGTGCAGCGGTGCTGGCCCATCCCGGTATTTACGGGGATGATGAACTGGTGCGGATGATCTTGGAGACCGGTGCTCTGCGCGGAATCGAGGTCTACCATTCCGATCATGGTCCGTCGGAGCATGAGCGTTATCTTGCGCTGGCTGAGGAATTCGGCCTGCTGGTCACCGGCGGCTCGGATTTCCATGGGGCGCGGCAAGGCGTGATTTTTCACGGGGATATTGGCAGTGTCCATGTATCCACAGCTGTGCTGGAGCAGTTGAAGGCGGCCCGAAGCTGAGCCTGAACCTGAATACAAAGCGATCCTCTTAAGGAAGGGCCGGCAGCCTGTGACAATACCTGCCCTATGAAACTTGAGGGCGGCAATACCACAAACAACCTCCATTCCATTGGCGATGATGCCAGTGGAATGGAGGTTGTTTGGTTTCCAGGGACTAGCTTCGCAGAACGCTTGCCAGACCTTTGATACGCTCTTCATCCGGTGTGACGAATAGCGTCCGCTGATGATCGTAGATGACGAAGCCCGGTTTCGCTCCGCTGGGCTTGCGGACATGCCGGATCAGGGTGCAGTCTACCGGAACGCTGCTCGACTGCTTGGCCTGGCTGAAGTAGGCGGCGAGCTGTGCAGCTTCTTCCAGGGTGGCATCGCCGAATTCCTCGCTGCGGATGACCACATGCGAACCCGGAATGTCTTTGGTGTGCAGCCAGGTATCGTTTGCTGAAGCCAGCCGGTTGGTGACATATTCGTTCTGGAGATTGTTTTTGCCGACATAGATATCTATGCCTTCGGAAGAGGTGAACACCTGCAGGGTAGGGCGGGTCGCCTTCTTCTTCTTTTTGCCCTTTTTGCTGCGGTCACGCAGGTAGCCCTGGCTTACCAGCTCCTCACGGATTTCCTCTATGTCATTCAGGGAGGCGTGGGCGAGCTGCTGCTGCAGCGTCTCCATGTAGGCAATTTCCTCATGGGTCTTGAGCAACTGTTCGCCGATGACCCGCAGGCTGTTCTTATATTTGTTGTATTTCTTGAAATAGCGCTGCGCATTGTCCGTAGGACTTAACAGCGGATCTAGCGGAACCGTGATTTCTGCCTGATTCTCATCGTAATAGTTTACTAGCTTTGCCGTCTTATCCCCTTTGTTCAAAGTATGCAGGGATGCGAACAGCAGCTCACCCCAGATCCGGAACTGGTCGGCGTCCTGGGCCTCGTCCAGATCCTTCTGCAGATTGGCAAGCTTCTTGATGTTTTTGCCTCGCTCATTGCCGAGGAAACGGATCAGGTCGCTTACCCGCTGCTTCACGGTATCCTTCTCCGCTTTATCCCCGTAATAATCCTCCAGACACGTGCTGATGGAGCTGTACTGCTTCACATTCCCGCCCATCAGTTTCAGCGGTATGGCGGAAAAGATCGGTTTGCCTTTGGCATTCAAGCCGGAGATCGGCGAGAACTGCAGCTCCCTTACCGGCTCCATTACGGAATCGAAGGCTTCCCACAGCCGCTCCGGATGTCTTGCCCCGCTGCTGAACTCCAGGGCTCCGCCACCGAGCTCCTGATACCGGAGGACAATCTCTCCGGCAATGAGCGGACTCAGGCCGCTCCAAGCATGAACCAGCCAGCCCGCGGGGTCGGCTGAAGGGGCGGGGCCGCCGGAGCCGTCGATTTTCGGTTCTTCCAGAGAGGCCAGAAGCCCCGCGATCTCGCCTTCAATCATATCCTCTTCAGGTTCTTCCGGATGCTCGGCCGCGTACAGAGCTGCTTCTTCGGCCGAAGCCATCAGGGCAATGAAATCCGCACGACCGGTGCTGAGCGGATTCAGCTTATGCTGCTGCGGCGGTTCGGTATAGGCCGCTCCCGGCATAACGACCCGGTAGCTGCTGATCGACGGGGTGACATGATGAATCCCGTCGATAATCGTGCCTGTGGACAACTCAGTCAGAATGATGTTGCTGTGGCGTCCCATCAGCTCGATGATGATCTTTTTGGCGGAGACATCGCCCAGCTCATCCCGGGTTCTGATTGTAATATGAATAATCCGCTCCATGCCTACCTGCGTGATGCTCTCAATGGTGCCGCCTTCACAATGCTTGCGCATCAGCATGCAGAACATTGGCGCTTCCGCCGGATTGATAGTGCTTCTCTCGGTCAGATGCAGCCGGGGGTAGGTCGGATTCGCTGACAGCAGCAGCTTGCCGCCGCCGCCCGCGCCGCGCAGGGTGAAGATCAGGTCATGTGTGCTGGGTTGATATATTTTGCCGACGCGTGCACCGATGAAGGATTGAAGCTCATGCACGATCGCTTTGGTAACGATGCCGTCTAATGCCATGATAAAGTTCTCCTGTCGCCTAAAAATAATGTACTCCCCCCTATGATGCCATACTTTCACTCGTTCGCGCAAAAGGAGAAACCGGATGCGGTGATAATTTGGGACGACCATGAATACACTTGGACATGAACAGGTGGAAAAGCTGTGCGCCGCCGGAAGTCAAGAAACGACCGGGAGGGGAAAGATAAGTCATGGAACAAAAAAGTTGGCACCGCCTCGGTGCAGAGGAGCTGCAGGAGATGTTCGGCGTTCATCCGGAAGCGGGTCTGAGCGCTGAGGCTGCTGCAGAGAGACGTAAAGAGAGCGGGTACAATGAGCTGTCGGAGGGCAAAAAGGTATCGCCTGTTACGCTCATGCTCAATCAATTCAAGGATTTCATGGTGCTGGTGCTGATGGGTGCGACACTGGTATCCGGCCTACTGGGCGAATATCTCGATGCGATTACGATTATTGCCATTATTCTGCTTAACGGGGTACTCGGTTTCGTACAGGAGTTCCGCGCTGAGCGTTCGCTCAGGGCACTGAAACAGCTGTCTGCCCCGTCTGCCAAGGTATTGCGCGGCGGGAAGCAGGAAGTGATTGCAGCCAAAATGCTGGTGCCCGGTGATATCGTCCTGCTGGAGAGTGGAGACCGTATCCCTGCGGATGTCCGCTGGCTGCAGTGCAGCGCCCTCTACGCCGAGGAATCGGCACTGACGGGGGAATCCTTACCGGTCTCCAAGCATGCGGAGGTGATTCATGCCGAAGAGATCCCGCTTGGCGACCAGAAGAATATCGGCTTCATGGGCACGATGGTAACCCGGGGAACAGGCCGGGCGGTCGTCGTCCGCACCGGCATGAATACCGAGATGGGCAAGATTGCCGACCTGATCCAGAATACCGAAACCCAGGAAACGCCGCTGCAGCACCGTCTGGAGCAGCTTGGCAAGATTCTGATCTATGTCTCCCTGGGCCTCACGATTGTCGTTGTCCTTGCAGGAATCCTGCATGGACAGCCCGCACCGGCGATGTTCCTGGCAGGTGTCAGTCTGGCTGTAGCAGCCATTCCGGAAGGTCTTCCGGCGATTGTAACCATTGCTCTTGCCCTGGGTGTCCAGCGGATGATCAAGCGCAAGGCCATCGTCCGGAAGCTGCCGTCTGTCGAGACCCTGGGCTGTGCCTCGGTCATCTGCTCGGATAAGACGGGAACGCTCACTCAGAATAAAATGACGGTAACGCGGGTGTGGAACGGCGGACGGAGTCTGGAAGTGACCGGAGAGGGTTATTCGCCTGCGGGACATGTACTCCATAAGGGCAAGCCTGTAGATCTGAAGAATGACCAGAGTCTGCGGCGGATGCTGCAGGTAGGCGCTTTATGCAGTAATGCGGAGATTTTTGAGACTGTCGCCGATACACGCGGCAAGAAGAAGGGCAAAGGCGCGGAAGTCGAAAAGGTTGCAGACGCCCAGTCTGTGTGGGAGCTTAAAGGGGATCCGACCGAAGGCGCGCTGGTGACCTTGTCTGCCAAAATGGGGTTAACCGCACAAACGCTTGCTGTTACCTATACCCGGGAAACAGAATTTCCATTTGATTCTGAACGCAAGCTGATGTCTGTGATCGTCAGCCATCCCGGCGGACGGATGATCTGCACCAAGGGCGCGCCTGATGTGCTGCTGAATTGCTGCTCCTATATGCTGTGGGAAGGCGGAGTGGTTCCTTGTACGCCAACCTTGCGCCAGAAGGTGCTGGAGGCCAATGAGGAAATGGCCGGAGGTGCGCTGCGCGTACTGGGGATGGCGTACCGCGAGATGCGTACCGGAGAAGTGGCCGGCAGCGAGAAAGAAGCGGAATGCCAGCTTGTCTTCGTAGGGCTTGCCGGAATGATTGACCCGCCGCGCCGTGAAGTGCGCGATGCGATTCAAGTTACCCGCCGGGCCGGAATCAAAACAGTGATGATTACCGGAGACCATGGAACGACTGCGGAAGCCATTGCCCATCAGCTCGGCATTCTGCAGAGGGGGGGCACTGTCCTAACCGGCAGCCAGCTTACCCGGATGGACGATGATGCACTCGACAAAGTGTCTGATAACGTCTATGTATACGCCCGGGTATCTCCCGAGCATAAGCTGCGGATTATCAAGTCGCTTCAGCGCCAGGGCCATGTGGTGGCGATGACCGGGGATGGTGTGAACGATGCTCCGGCAATCAAGGCGGCCGATATCGGAATCTCCATGGGTATCACCGGCACGGATGTAACCAAAGAAGCATCATCACTTATCTTAGGGGATGACAATTTCTCGACGATTGTTGCAGCCATTGAAGAAGGCCGGAATATCTATGAGAACATCCGCAAGTTTATCCGCTATCTGCTGGCTTCGAATGTCGGCGAGATTCTGACGATGTTCTTCGCCATGATGCTGGGGCTGCCGCTGCCGCTGGTGCCGATCCAGATACTCTGGGTCAACCTGGTCACAGACGGGCTGCCGGCTATGGCGCTTGGGGTAGATCAGCCGGAGAAGGATTTAATGGAGCACAAGCCGCGCGGAGCCAAGGAAAATATCTTTGCCCGCCGTCTGGGCTGGAAGATCGTCAGCCGCGGGCTGCTGATCGGTCTCTGCACCTTGGCCGCATTCTGGCTGACGCTGCGCATTGCTCCGGATAATGCACAGCAGCTGGTGCGGGCGCAGTCGGTTGCATTTGCCACACTGGTTATGGCCCAGCTCATCCATGTCTTCGACTGCCGCAGCTCCCGGTCGGTATTCCACCGGAATCCGTTCCAGAACAAAGCGCTGGTGCTCGCCGTTCTGTCATCCGTGATCCTGATGCTGGCCGTAATGTACCTGCCGTTCCTGCAGCCGGTATTCAAAACCGTCCCGCTCAGCTTCCGCGAATGGTGCCTGGTGCTTGTCATGGCCGGCGTCCCGACTTTCCTGATGGGTGCGGGCAGCGTCTGGGGCGGCAAGAAGAACCGCAGCCGCAGCGGTGGACGGCAAATGATAAAAAGTACAAAGTTTTCGGCATAAAATCAATAGCATCACTCCACTCCTTTAAGGTATGCTGGTTACACTGGGAAGCTTGGTTTATGATGAACCGGCTGGCATATTTCAAACAAAACTTTTAGGAGTGGACGATACAATGGAATTTACTAAGATGCACGGACTAGGCAATGACTTTATAGTTGTATTCGGCGAGGATGAGCTGCCGGGCAATGCTTCGGAGCTGGCAATTACGCTGTGCAACCGGTTCTTCGGCATCGGCGCTGACGGTCTGGTGTATATTCTGCCTTCAGAGCGCGGTGATTATATGATGCGTATCATGAACTCTGACGGCTCGGAAGCCGAGCAATGCGGCAATGCCATCCGCTGTGTCTCCAAATATGTGTATGAGCACGGACTGGTGGAATCGGAGCAGATTGTGATTGAAACGATTGGTGCCGGTGAACAGAAAGTGTCCCTGAAGGTAAAAGATGGTGTAGTGGAGACTGTTACAGTGGATATGGGCGAGCCGGTATTGTCAGGACTGCAGATTCCTGTAGCTATCGATGCAGAGCCTGTGCTGGATCAGCCGATCGAGGCGGACGGAACGGAATTCAAATTCACTGCCGTATCCATGGGTAATCCGCATGCGGTCATTTATGTAGACGATGCAGTATCCTTCGACCTAGGCACATGGGGACCGAAGCTGGAGGTTCACCCGCTCTTCCCGCGCAAAGTAAATGTGGAGTTCGCTACCGTTGTGGACCGCGGACATGTGGATATGCGTGTCTGGGAGCGCGGCGCCGGACCTACACTGGCCTGCGGAACCGGAGCCTGTGCCACTCTGGTCTCCTCCGTACTGAACGGGGTAACGGACCGTTCAGCCTGGATCAGCCTGAAGGGCGGCGACCTGTTCATCGAGTGGGATGAGGAAGATAACCATGTGTATATGACGGGTCCTGCACAGGTGGTGTATACCGGGTCGGTGGATATTTAATCTGTCTGACCCAATTAAAGATCAACACTATAAGAGCTATTCTCAAGTGGAATATTCACTTGGAAATAGCTCTTTTTTCGTATTTATGTAGAGAGTTAACTTATGTACTATAGGATAACATTCTTATTGTTGAATAAAGTCGAATAAGTGCAGGAAAAAACAACTGGACCAACCGATATAGAGTATAAGTTTCTTACAATTAAAGAAATTTACTTTCCAGACATTGATTAGTATTAGAGAGGCGGGCATTCATGAAACACAAAAAACACAAACCAACACGTATTTCAGCAATTTTATTAACCTTTGTGATGTTCATATCACTTGTGGGCTGTGCTGGGAAAGGGAACGAAGAAGAACAGAAGTCGGATGAACCAATCACATTGAATTTTATGTGGTGGGGGAAACCAACCCGTAAGGAGATCACGTTAAAGGTTATTGAGATGTTTGAGAAAGAGAATCCCAATATAAAAATAAAAACAGAGGATTACTCTTCAACTGCCGAGGTAGCCCAAAAGTTAGCGATCGATACCGCTGAGCAAAAAACACCGGATATTATGCAGACAGACTATAATTTTGCTTTCAATTATGTCACGCATAACTTAATCGAGCCGCTCGAACCATATATAAAATCCAAGATTCTTGATCTGTCCGATGTGGATAAATCCTATCTGGCCTCCGGACAGTATGAGGGGAAGCAGTATGGCATCCCCATGGGATCGAATGCTCTCGGAATTGCATATGACCCTGCTATGTTTGAACAGTATGGCATAGAGCTGCTTCAAGATTCGTATTCTATTCAGGATCTGCAACAAACCATGCAGCAATTTAAAGACAAGGTGGAAACCCCGGGTTTTTATCCTCTGTATGCGATGTTTGATTTGCCTTACTGGTTCAGAATGAACGGCGAATCCTTTTACAATAAAGAAAAAACGGGTCTTGGTTTCAAAGATGCCACGCTGGTTGAATATCTGACCTTGACGAAAACATGGCTGGATCAGGGGCTTCTGAACCCCGGTACGAATTCATCCTCTGATGAGAAAAATGCGCTGGCAACCGGGAAAGCCGCATTTTTACAACTTGTAAGCAACCAAATGGTTTCGAACGGTGACGAAGCGGGCAGAACCCTGAAAATCATGAACCTTCCCACGGTTGAGGGGGCTGTTGCAGAAGGGAACTTTGTGAAACCTTCCATGTTCATAATGGTATCTTCTTATTCTAAACATAAAGAAGCGGCGGTTAAATTCGTTGATTTTCTCACCAATAACAAGGAAGCGAATAACATTCTTAAGGGTGACCGAGGCGTTCCGATTGCTTCTAAAATTGCTGAAGAATTATCCGGTCAGTCCACCGAACAGGGGAAAGAACAATATACATATATGAATTATATTGCTAAACACTCTACCCCAATCGATCCGCCGGCACCACTGTCTGATACAGTTGTTCAAAATGCTCTGAAAATCATACAAAAAAACCTGTATGCCGGCAGTATTACACCAGAGGCGGCTGCAAGCACGTTCAGAGCACAGGCTGAAGAGATTTTGGGGCCAAGGGGGGAGGGAAACAAGTGAACAGAATCCAGGGGTTATTTCAAGCAAAAAGTATAAAACAGCGGTTGTATGTAGGATTTGGGATTGTTTTGATTTTGCTGGTGTTTCTCGGAGCTACCGGATACATCTATCTCTCACAAATTAACGGAACCTATACCAGCCTCCTGGAAAAACAAGTGGCTACGATTGGCTTACTCAAAGATTTGAACACTACAATCGAATCTGAACATGCCAATGTATCCGATTATATTATTTCCGCAGATCCGAAAAAAATGGATGGTTATGCAGCTGCACGCCTCGAATTCATGGAACATCATGCGAAGCTGGAATCACTGATAACTGATCCCGGAAATAAGCAGATTTTGGCCGGATTAGATCTGTTGCAGCTGCAATTTATTGTAATCTCCGATCAGATGATTGACGCGAAAAATAAAGGTGAAGTAGAGAGTGTTGTTTCTATTGCGGTTAATCAAAGCGTTGTGCTTGATAAGTTTGTTGAAGTAGCCCGCAACCTGGTTACCACAGAACAGGCTGAAGCTGATAATAGAACTGCAATGGCACAGCAACATGCCAAAGATGTGAAAGCGACAATCATAGGAATCAGTATCATATCTCTAATAGCAGCAGTGGCATCCTCTGTGCTGATCAGCAGTCAGATATCCAAGCCCATTAAGCTGCTGCAGACTGCAGCTGTCCGGATTGCTGACGGCGATTTGACACTTAACGAGATTCATATCAAGAATAAGGATGAGCTTGGAGATTTGGCCATTTCCTTTAATCACATGTCGGGCAATCTGCGGCATCTGATTCAGGAGATCGGGTCTCATGCAGAGCAGGTTGCAGCTTCCGCTGAAGAACTGACAGCAGGTGCTGAGCAAACAAGCCAAGCCACTGAACATATTGCCCGCACTACTGAGAATCTGGCCCAAGGTACGGATAAACAAGTGGAAAGTATAGCCGGAAGCATGAAGATGGTAAACAGGATGAATGAACAGGCATTTTTTATTGAAGAAAGTGCCTATAGTGTGAACCAGTCCGCTATTAATGCCTCGCAAATTGTGGTTCAGGGTTCAGATGCCGTTAAATTAGCTATACTGCAAATGTCATCGATCAAGGATAACTCTACTGAGGTTGCCGTATCTGTTAAATCCCTGGGTGAGAAATCAAAGCAAATCGGTACCATTATTAACTTTATCAATGAGATTGCAGAACAGACTCATCTGTTGTCCTTGAATGCCTCTATCGAAGCGGCGCGTGCAGGAGAAGCAGGCCGAGGATTTGCAGTTGTAGCTTCTGAGGTGAAAAAGCTTGCTGACCAAACCGCTATGTCAGGAAAACAGATATCTGAGGTCATCAAGAGTATACAGGCGGAGAGCGAAATCAGCGTATCCAAGGTATTGAAGGGAGAAGAAGTGGTGCTTGTGGGCATCCGTTCGGTCACTGAAGCGGTGGAAGCTTTTGGACAAATAGAATTGGCCATGAATGGTGTGACTGCTGAGATTAGTGAAGTTTCTGAGGCCTCCAAAGAAATGTCCCTTGATACCAACAATCTGGTTACAACCTTTGAAGGGATATCTGCAATTGTTAATGCAACCTCTGATGGGACACAAAGTGTGTCAGCTTCTGCGCAGGAAACACTGGCAACGGTAGAAGAAGTCAATAGTGCATCTATGGCTCTGGCAAAAATGTCTGAAGAATTATTAGAACTGGCTGGAAAATTCAAAATTAGCTAATCCTTCATTAATTTCACAGCAAGTCTCCCACTCGGAGATTTGCTTTTTTAAAATATAAGAATTTATATGTTTCACATAATAACTTATCCTTATATTTCTCGCTGAAACGGTACCGTCCTAATAAAAGGCCGGCAAAGCCGTTTCCACTTGTTAAGGTCTGTTAAGACGTATAGCTTTTGCTTGCTAAAGCTTATCATCCATCCCGTTTTATGTTACATTAGTATGAAACTAATGACAGTATAGGGGAGGTTCTTGCGGTGAAGCCGGATTTGCGCTCTGCATGGGAGAATAACGTATTGGTCGGAGACGGGGCGATGGGAACCTTTTTATATCAAAAGGGATTTCCTGTAGGCATCTCCTATGAGGAATTGAATCTGACCTCTCCGGAGGTGATTGAGGATGTGCACCGGAGCTACATGGAAGCCGGTTCAGTCCTGCTGGAGAGTAACACATATTCGGCAAACTATGATAAGCTCTCCAAATTCGGGCTGGAAGCGAAGGTTGCGGAGATCAACCGCGCCGGGGTGAGTATTGCCCGCCGTGCAGCCGGAGAGACCGGCTATGTAGTCGGGGCTGTGGGTTCTATACGAGCCGGCAAACGGGCTAATTTATCCTCGGCTGAACTTAAGCGGTTTTTCTCGCAGCAGATTGCTGCGCTGCTGGAAGAGCAGCCGGACGGTATCATGCTGGAGACCTTTTATGATGTGGAAGAGCTTCATCTGGCGCTCCGAACCGTCCGCAAGCTCAGCGGACTTCCTGTAATCTGCCAGCTGGCTGTAGATGACTCAGCGCGCACACTGGACGGGCTGACACTGCCTGAGGCGTTCCGCATTCTGGAACAGGACGGGGCGGATGTAATCGGCTTCAACTGCAACACCGGGCCGAACGGCATCAAGCGTGCGCTGGGCACTCTTCAGGGGCGGCTTGTGCTTCCGGTATCGATCTATCCCAATGCGGGGGTAGCAGATTATGTGGACGGCCAGTACCGCTATGGGGCGTCACCGGAATATTTCGGCCAGATGGCTCCGGTCTTCGCGGATATGGGCAGCCGGATCATCGGTGGATGCTGCGGCACTACTCCCCGGCATATTGCAGAAATTTCCGCTGCACTCAAGGATTATGCGATTACTCCGTTACCGGAACCTGATGAACATAGAATGGCAGAACGGATTTCTGTGCATGAGCATTTGAGTGAGGATGAAGGACAGGGCGGAGCAGAGCCGACGCTTGTGGATCTGGTGAAGGAACGGCATACAGTGATCGTAGAGCTTGATCCGCCGCGTGATCTTGACATCGCGAAGTTCATGCGGGGAGCGGAAGCGCTGCGCAGAGCCGGGGCGGATGCGCTGACGCTGGCAGATAACTCGCTTGCGGTTACCCGGATGAGCAATATGGCACTGGGACATCTGGTTCAGGCCCGTACGGGGCTGCGGCCGCTGGTGCATATTGCCTGCCGGGACCGCAATCTGATTGGTACCCAGTCGCATTTAATGGGCTTTGACGCTCTTGGCATTGACCATGTACTGGCGGTAACCGGTGATCCGGCGCGTTTCGGTGATCTGCCCGGGTCCAGCTCGATTTATGATCTGACCTCTTTTGAAATTATACGTATGATCAGACAGCTGAATGACGGTGTCGCCTTCTCGGGCAAGCCGCTCAAACAGAAGGCGAAGTTCGTGATCGGTGCTGCATTTAATCCCAATGTCAAGCATTTGGACAAGGCGGTGGAGCGGCTGGAGAAGAAGATCGCATCCGGTGCGGATTACATTATGACCCAGCCTGTCTATGATCCTGAATTAATTGCCCGGATTGCCAAAGCCACAGAGCATCTGGATATTCCGATTTTTATCGGAATCATGCCGCTGGCCAGCGGCCGGAACGCTGAATATCTCCATAATGAGGTTCCGGGAATTCAGCTCTCCCCCGAGGTCCGCAGCCGCATGCAGGGACTGGAAGGCGAAGCGGGGCGCGCGGAAGGCGTGCTCATTGCCAAGGAGCTGCTGGATGCGGCGACTGCGCATTTTAACGGCATCTATCTGATTACACCCTTTATGTTCTATGATATGAGTGTACAGCTGCTGGAGTATGTCTGGGCGAAGCAGGGACGCAGATTGTCCCCCTTGTTTCGCTAGTAAGAATCAATTACAATAGTGTAATGGATGTGATTCCGTTGTCATTTAGTATGACCGGATACGGTCAGTCATCCCTGCAATTCGGTGGACACAAGATTAGTTTCGAAGTCAAATCGGTGAATAACCGTTACTGCGAAGTTGTGCTGCGGATGCCCCGGGATTGGACGGGTTATGAGGATATGGTGCGGCGGCTGGTTCAAGCCCATATCAAACGGGGACGGGTAGATGTCATCATTAATAGGGAACTCACTGAGGGTGCGGCTGACGCGCATGCGCTGAACCGTACTCTGGTGAAGTCCTATCTGGACGCAGCAGGGGCCTTAAGACAGGAGTATGGATTCCAGGGAGAGTTGACTCTCCGTGATATACTTTCTATGCCCGGTGTTATGGAATTCAATGAAGAGATTCCAACTACTGCTGCGGATCCTACTGAAGAAGTTGCAGAGCTCCTCGAGAAGGGGCTCCGCCTTAGTCTGGAGGCCCTGCTGGAGATGCGTGCCCGCGAGGGCGGGTATCTGGCTGCTGATCTGTCACGCCGGCTTGACCGACTGGAGAAGCTGCATGCCGGGATAACCGGGCTTGCGCCTCTGGTTGTGCATGAATACCGCGAGAAGCTGCGGCAGCGGCTCAGCGGACTGAATGACGGGAACTTCCCATGGGATGAGCATAAATTCGGCATGGACATTGCTATTTTCGCCGACCGCTGCAGTATAGATGAGGAGCTTACCCGGCTGTACAGTCATTTCGGGCAATGCAGGGCTTTGCTGCTTGGCAGTGAACCTGCAGGACGCAAACTTGATTTTCTCATTCAGGAGATGAACAGGGAGACCAACACCATCGGGTCCAAGTGCAATCATCTGGACATCGTGAATCTCACGCTTGACATGAAAGCGGAGCTTGAGAAGATACGCGAGCAAGCGGCGAATTTAGAATAACAGGACCTGAAACAAGCAAAGATGTAACTTATGGGGGGAACAACCGGAACATGGCAATCAAATTAATCAACATCGGCTTTGGGAATATCGTGTCGGCCAACCGCATTATTTCCATTGTCAGCCCGGAATCTGCACCGATCAAACGAATTATTCAGGAGGCCAGAGACCGGCATATGCTGATCGACGCCACCTACGGAAGACGGACGCGGGCCGTCATCATTACAGACAGCGACCACGTCATTCTCTCGGCCGTTCAGCCGGAGACCGTTGCTCACCGCCTATCCAGCAAAGATGACGATAACGACGAATAACAACAAATGGAGTGTACTATGTCAAAAGGATTGCTGATCATATTATCCGGCCCTTCCGGCGTCGGCAAAGGTACGGTATGCACTGCGCTGCGGCCGAAGATGCCTGAACTCGTCTATTCCGTTTCCGCCACCACGCGTTCACCGCGTGCAGGTGAAGAGAACGGCGTCAATTATTTTTTCAAATCCAGAGAGCAGTTTGCGGACATGATTGAAGGTGACCAGCTGCTCGAATATGCGGAGTACGTAGGCAATTATTACGGTACTCCGCGTGACTTTGTGGAGAGAACACTCGAGAGCGGAAGAGATATTATTCTGGAAATCGAGGTTCAGGGAGCTCTCAAAGTCAAAGACAAATTCCCGGAAGGCATCTTTGTCTTCCTTCTTCCTCCGTCGATGGACGAGTTGAAGGACCGTATCCGCGGACGCGGTACGGAGCATCCTGATGTGATTAATCACCGCATGTCTGTTGCAGAGGATGAGATCGGCCTGATCCGGCATTATGATTACGCAGTAGTGAATGACGAGATCGATCTGGCCTGCAAGCGAATAGAAAGCATTATTATCGCCGAACATTGTAAGGTGAGATGACAGGCTCTACAGGATTGGTTCATATTTACAGTAAAAGATGAAGAGGTGTCTTACATGCTATATCCATCCATTGACGAACTGGTGACCAAGGTCGACAGCAAGTATTCCCTGGTTGTCGCTTCAGCCCGCCGGGCTAGAGCACTCCGTGAAGGCGGAAAGACTGATATCAAGAACCCGAGATCGCACAAGTATGTTGGTGTTGCGCTTGAAGAGATCTATGAAGACCGCATTATCGTAACCCGCGGCGACGAAGAATAGTCTCAAGGTTCCGGCTCAAGGCTCACAGCAGAAACGGAAACCATCCCGCTTAGGGATGGCGCAGCCGTTTCTTCTTGAGTTAAGCCAGTTAAGCTGCACAATGAAATAGATAATGGCCCGCACCGGGCTGTTCCTGACAACCGGAAGGTTGTTATTTTTTTCTCTATTTATAAGGGAATTTAGTTCCTTTATTCAAAAAACTAAATGAAATCTATACAGCTTCCTTTTGACGTAAATATGAAGATTTTCATTTCTTCTTTTCATAGCGGCATATACAATGGGCACAGATTGAGGTACAGGGGGGAGATCAGTTTGAAGAGTTTACAAGGAAAGTCGATTATACTCGGAATTACAGGAGGCATTGCTGCCTATAAGGCGGCGGCCCTCACCAGCAAGCTTACCCAGCAAGGCGCCGAGGTTCATGTTATTATGACTGCTTCGGCAAAGCAGTTCATTACGGAGCTGACACTGCAGTCATTGTCCAAGCAGAGGGTATACAGCGATACTTTTCAGGAACGCGACCCGTCCTCCATCTCACATATTGATCTGGCGGATTCGGCCGATCTGGTCTTGATCGCACCGGCTACCGCAAATATTATTGCCAAAATGGCGCACGGGCTGGCAGATGATATGCTGTCTACTACACTTCTTGCCGCTACAGCTCCTGTAATGGTGGCCCCTGCGATGAATGTTCACATGTATCAGCATCCGGCGGTACTCAGCAATATCGATACACTATACAACCGGGGGGTACACTTTATTGAACCGGGCGAAGGACTGCTGGCCTGCGGTTACGTGGGCAAAGGGCGGATGGAAGAGCCGGAAGCGATCGTGAAGGTTGTGGAGAACTTCTTTGCGCTGCAGAACGACAAGAAATCCGGCCCGCTCGCTGGTAAAAAGGTAGTTGTTACCGCTGGCGGTACGGTTGAACGTATCGATCCTGTCCGGTACATTTCCAATGATTCCTCCGGAAAAATGGGCTTCGCGCTGGCGCGGGCAGCACGCGCCATGGGGGCAGAGGTCACCTTGATCGCCGCGCGTACGGATGAAGCGCCGCCGCGAGATGCCGATATCCGGCTGGTCCGCGTGGAATCGGCGCAGGATATGTATGAAGCGGTCACGGAACGCTGGGCCGATTGCGACATTCTCATTAAAGCGGCTGCTGTCGCAGATTACCGCCCGAGACACAGCGCGGAGTCCAAGATCAAAAAGAGTGGTGACACCATGACCCTTGAACTGGTGAAGACTACGGATATTCTGGAGAGTCTCGGCAAAATGAAGGATAAGCAGTTCCTGATCGGGTTTGCCGCCGAAACCGGGAATGCGGAATACTACGCCAAAGACAAGCTGGTGCGCAAGAATCTTGATCTGATCGTAGCCAACGATGTTGCAGTGGAAGGTGCCGGATTCGGCACAGATACCAATATTGTGTCAGTCTATGATGCAGACGGTCTGGTTCTGGATCTTCCCTTAGCCTCCAAGGATGAGGTAGCGCGCCGGGTGCTGCAGCTCGCTGCTGAGCGTGTTGCCGGAGCCTTGTTATAATGGATATTGCCAAGGTCATAGTCGATGTTCCTGTGCGCAGCACCGACCGGCCGTTTGATTATTTGATTCCCGATTCACTGAAGCTTTGGATTGAAGTAGGCAGCAGAGTGGCAGTTCCGTTTGGACCCCGGACCGTTCAGGGCTTTGTTGTATCCCTGGAGTCGGGAGAGACCGGCAGTGTATCAAGAATGAAGCCGATTGTGGAAGTGCTCGATCTGCTGCCTCCGCTGTCGCCGGAGCTGGTTGAGCTGGGCGACTGGATAAGTCAAAGATATGCTTGCAGACGGATCTCCGCACTGCAGGCTATGCTTCCGACTGCCTTGAAGGGAAAAGCCGAGCGGCTGATCTCACTGGGTGATACAGAGGCAGCAGCCTATACTCCCGGAGATGAGCTGTTTCCGCTTTTCCTGGAGGCAGACAACGAAGAGCAGGAGATTACTGACTTCGTCAGACGTCACGGGGAAGTATCCATGAAGCTGCTGACCCGTACCTTCCCGGAGGCTGCTGAGACTGTAAAGTTCATGGTGCGGCGCGGGGTGCTGGCGGAGAGCCAGTCGATCAAGGACAAGATGGGCAAGAAGAAGCTGAAGGCGGTTGATTTGGCCATAGGCCTCTCGGCAGCACGCGAATCCCTGTCCGGCTTCCCGGCACGTTCGGCGCGCCAGAAGGAAATTCTGTCTTTCCTGATCGATATGGAGGCAACACTTCCCATGCCGCTCAAGGATGTGCTATCGGTTCTTCAGGTAACGGCCGGCACGGTTAAGGCTCTGGAGGACAAAGGGTATATTGAGATTAGTGAAATTGAAGTATACCGCGACCCCTATCAGGGACGCGATTTCAAGCCGAGCACACCCTTGCCGCTGACAGCGGAGCAAGAGGTTGTCTATAAGCGGATTGTGGGAACTGTTGAGCAGCAAACGCATGAAGTCTTCTTGTTGCATGGGGTAACGGGCAGCGGGAAGACGGAGATTTATCTGCAGTGCATTCAGCGCTGTGTGGAGCAAGGGCGTCAGGCTGTAGTGCTGGTGCCGGAAATTGCCCTGACTCCACAGATGGTTGAACGGTTCAAAGGCCGGTTCGGCAGCGGGGTGGCGGTAATGCACAGCCGGCTGTCTGTCGGCGAACGCTACGACGAATGGCGCAAGATCCGTGAGGGTAAAGCGATGGTTGCTGTCGGCGCACGCTCGGCAGTGTTTGCTCCGTTCGCCAATCTGGGCCTCATAATCATGGATGAAGAGCATGAAGGCTCTTATAAGCAGGAAGAAAATCCGAAATATCATGCCCGTGATGTCGCGGTCCGCCGGGCACAGCAGGGCGGGGCAGTAGTGATTCTGGGCTCGGCTACGCCTTCGCTGGAGAGCTATCACGCAGCCAGATCACAGAGCGACATTCATTTCTCGCCTATCCTGCTGGAGATGCCCAGCCGGGCACTCGGCAACGAGCTGCCCAAGGTGGCGGTGGTCGACATGCGGGACGAGCTGAAGGAAGGCAACCGCTCGATGTTCAGCCGCAGGCTGCATGCTGCGCTGGTGAGTAGGCTGGAACGCGGGGAGCAGACGGTGCTTCTATTGAACCGCAGAGGGTTCTCAACCTTCGTCATGTGCCGGAGCTGCGGATATGTCGCCGGTTGTCCGGAATGCGACATCTCGCTGACTTATCATAGCCGCAGTGACAATCTGCGTTGCCACTACTGCGGCCATGCCGAGCCGGCACCCAAGCTGTGTCCCGAATGCGGCAGCGAGCATATCCGCTTCTTCGGGACAGGGACCCAGCGGGTTGAAGAGGAGCTGGGCAAGCTGTTTCCGGGTATCCGCGTCATCCGCATGGATGTGGATACAACCACAGAGAAGGGTTCACATGAGAAGCTGCTCAACCAGTTCAGGGATAAGAAGGCCGATGTCCTGCTGGGAACGCAGATGGTGGCTAAGGGACTAGACTTCCCCGATGTTACACTGGTCGGTGTAATCACTGCGGACTCGGCGCTGAACCTGCCGGATTTCCGGGCGGCCGAGAAGACCTTCCAGCTGCTCACACAGGTTGCCGGAAGAGCGGGCAGACATCAGCTCCCCGGTGAAGTGGTGGTGCAGTCTTATACACCGGAGCATTATTCGATTATACATGCCAGCGGTCATGACTACAGGTCGTTCGTGCGGGATGAGCTGAAGCACCGCAAGGAGCTGCATTATCCGCCGTATTGCCGGCTGATTCTGGTTACGCTATCGCATGAGCAGCTTCCGCTGCTGCTGAAGCTGGCGGAGAATTATGCCCTGAATATCCAGGGCAAAGCAAGGCAGCTGCGCTGGTATGGAAGCCTGGACAAGCTCTCCTCGGATGCACTGGATCTGCTGGGTCCGGTAGCGTCACCCTTGCCGCGGCTCAAAGGCCGTTACAGATTCCAGTGTATTATCAAATGGCGCGGTGCGATTGATGCGATCGGACTGGCCCGTCAGGTGGCCGAGGAGCTGGAGGACTCTGTCCGTGACAAAGGACTGCAGATCAGCATTGATGTGGACCCGCAGATGTTGATGTAATCTCCCGGCGTGTTACAATGGGTAAGGTGTTTTACTATGAAATGAAAGAATGATTTCATTTTATATACTATAGACATGTTCAGAACAAGGATGGTGTTTTTGTAATGGCAATCAGGCTGATCGTGAAAGAACCGGATGAAGTATTACACAAGAAAGCTAAGACCGTAACAACCGTAACCCCGAATGTGCAAAAACTGCTCGACGATATGGCGGATACGATGTATGACGCGGAAGGTGTTGGTCTCGCAGCTCCGCAGGTTGGAATTCTAAAGCGTCTAATCGTAATCGATGCCGATGAAGAGCATGGATTGATCAAGCTGATTAACCCTGAGATTATCAGCATGGACGGGGAGCAGTTCGGACCTGAAGGCTGCCTGAGTATCCCCGGCCTGAACGGCGATGTACGCCGTGCAGAGACAGTAACCGTACGCGGTCTGGACCGTGAAGGCAACGAAATTACAATTACCGGAAGCGGATTGCTTGCACGGGCTTTTCAGCATGAAATCGATCACCTGAACGGTGTGCTGTTCACGGATATCGCCGAGAAGGTATATGAGTATACAGCAGAACGCAGTGAAACTGAGGAGTGAATGAAATGAAGATAGTGTTCATGGGAACGCCGGCTTTTGCGGTACCCTCCCTGCGGATGCTGCTGGAGGAGGGCTATGAGGTAGTCGCAGTGGTTACCCAGCCGGACCGTCCGCAAGGACGCAAGAAGACGCTTGCCCCTTCACCTGTGAAAGAGGCTGCACTTGAACTGGGCTTGCCGGTTCTTCAGCCGGAACGGATGCGGCGCCCGGAGGCGGTAGCTGAACTGGCTGCCTATGAGCCGGATCTGATTGTTACAGCGGCTTACGGGCAGATTCTGCCGAAAAGTGTGCTGGAGCTGCCGAAGAACGGATGTGTGAATGTCCATGGCTCACTGCTGCCGAAATACCGCGGCGGCGCCCCGATCCAGCGCTGCATCATTAACGGTGAGAAGGTAACGGGTGTGACGCTGATGTATATGGCGGAAGGACTGGATACCGGAGATATGATCTCGCGGGTAGAGGTGCCGATTGAGGACGAGGATACCTCAGGCACCATGTTCGGGAAGCTGAGCATTGCCGGACGTGATTTACTGAAGGCGGAAATGCCGCGCCTCGCGGCTGGACGTGTAGAGGCGACGGTGCAGGATGACAGCGAAGCAACTTATGCGCCGAATCTAAGCCGCGAAGATGAACGGATCGACTGGACGGCCGGGTCACTGGCAACCTATAACCGTATCCGCGGGCTGGTACCATTCTCGGGTGCCTTCACCCTATGGAATGACGAGACCTTCAAGGTATGGGCGGCGGCGAAGCCGGATAACGGCAGTTCCACCGGCGGCAATGCTGCTCCGGGTACAGTGCTGTCTGTAAGCGAACGCGGGGTTGAAGTGAAGACCGGCGACGGGATTCTCCTGTTGACAACCGTACAGCCTGCCGGCAAAAAAGCGATGAGTGCGGCAGATTTCAGCCGCGGCGCAAGTCTTAAGCCCGGCACGGTGCTGGGTTGAGCGCGGGCGGCAAAGGCGGCGGACCGCGTAATCCTTCTGGCGGCAATACATCAGCGGCTTCCGGGAGCTCAGCTCCGGGTGGTCAAGCCAGAGGAGCAGGCAAGAAGAAGCCGGGCGGCAAACCGCCGGCGGCAGCTTCTGCACGCGAGGTTGCGCTTGATGTTCTTGTCCGCGTAGAGCAGCAGGGGGCCTACAGCAATCTGCTGCTCGGCAGCAGCCTGCAGAAGGGCGCTCTCAGCCGTGAAGATACCGGACTGGCTACGGAGCTGGTGTATGGCACGATCTCACGGATGATTACTCTGGATTATGTTCTGGAGGGTTTTGTGAGCAAGGGAGTAGCTAAGCTTCAGCCTTGGGTGCGTAATTTGCTGCGTCTGAGCCTGTACCAGATTATGTATCTGGACCGGGTTCCTTCGCATGCAGCCGTTAATGAGGCTGTGAATATAGCCAAGAAACGCGGCCATCAGGGTATTTCCGGCATGGTTAACGGCGTGCTTCGAAGCGTGCTGCGGGCCGGGGAACTACCGGTGTTGCCGGAGGGGCTCAGCAGGGAAGAGCGGATCTCTATTGTTCATTCCCATCCGCTCTGGATGGTGCAGCGCTGGTCTGCGGAATATGGCACAGACACGGCGGAGGCCATGTGTGCTGCGAATAACGAAGCGCCTGCGGTCAGCGTCCGCGTCAATACAACTATGATCAGCCGTGAGGCGCTGCTGGCCGAGATGCTCGAAGCGGGTCTTGAGGCCTCTGAATCGAAGGTTAGCCCCTTCGGGGTGATTGTTAAGGGCGGCGGCAATATGGCTCTGACTTCCTGGTACAGGGACGGGTATCTCTCAGTGCAGGATGAAAGCTCCATGCTGGTGGCTGAGGTTGTAGCTCCTGAAGCAGGAATGAAGGTGCTGGACTGCTGCGCCGCTCCCGGAGGCAAAAGCGCGCATATGGGCGAGTTGATGAAGGACGAAGGAGCTATACTGGCCAATGATCTGCATGAGCATAAGGCGAAGCTTATCGCAGATCAGGCGGCCCGTCTGGGTCTGGAATGCATCGCCACCTTAAGCGGCGACGCACTGCAGTTGGGTGCCGTTCTTCAGCCGGAATCCTTCGACCGGATTCTGCTGGATGCCCCTTGCTCGGGGCTTGGAGTGATCCGGCGCAAGCCGGATCTGAAGTGGCGGAAGCAGCCCGGAGATGTGGACAGCGTAGCTGCGCTGCAGCATGAACTGCTGCAGTCGGTCGCCGGGCTCCTTAAGCCTGGCGGTGTATTGGTCTACAGCACCTGCACTACCGAGCAGGTGGAGAACGGCCGGATTATCGGGGAGTTCCTGGAGCATAATCCCGGGTTCGCTCCGGTCAGCTTCAAGACCGCCGTCTGGGGACGGCTTGAGGGAACCGCAATTGCCGCAGGCGATGGAATACAGCTGCTTCCCCATCATTTTGGAAGCGACGGATTCTATATTGCCCGGCTGGAGCGACTCTCGTAATATAGTGATTTCTGCATGGAATTACAGCTTCCCGCCCCGCAGAGGTTTTGCGCGGCGGGCTTTTCTTTTACCGGCTCTGGAATTTGTGTTAAAATAGGAAGAATGAGAAATAATACGCATATAATTTACGAAAGAACAGGTGCTAATAACAATGAAACCTTTAATATATGATTTTTCTTTAGAAGAGTTGCAGCAGTGGGCCAAGGATAACGGAGAGCCGGCTTTTCGCGGCGGACAGATTTTTGACTGGCTGTATGTGAAGCGGGTCAATGAATTTGAATCCATGAGCAATCTCTCCAAGGCACTGCGCGGCAAGCTGGTGGAACAATTCAGTATTTCGGCACTGACCGAAATTACGAAGCTGGAATCCAAAGACGGTACTGTGAAATTCCTGTTCGGTCTGCATGATGATCATGCGATTGAGACAGTTATTATGAAGCACAATTACGGCAACAGCGTATGTGTAACTACCCAGGTGGGCTGCCGGATCGGCTGTACCTTCTGCGCGTCTACGCTTGGAGGTCTGAAGCGTGATCTGACCGCAGGGGAGATTGTGGCCCAGGTAGTGCGTTCCCAGCAGATTCTTGATGCCCGCGGCGAACGCGTCAGCAGCATTGTTATCATGGGCACCGGCGAACCTTTCGAGAACTACGACGCAACCATGAGATTCCTGCGCCTCATGATCCATGAGAAGGGTCTGAATATTGGCCAGCGCCATATTACAGTATCGACCAGCGGGATTGTGCCGAATATTTACAAGTTTGCTGACGAAGATACGCAGATCAATCTGGCGATCTCGATTCATGCGCCTAATGATACGCTCCGTTCCAAGCTGATGCCGGTTAACCGCCGCTATCCGTTTGATGATGTAATCGAGTCATTGCGCTACTATCAGGCCAAGACAGGCCGCCGGATCAGCTTCGAATATGCCTTGATCGGCGGAGTGAACGATCAGCCTGAGCATGCCGAGGAATTAGCGGGTGTGCTTAAGACCATGCTCTGCCATGTGAACCTGATTCCGGTTAACCATGTGCCTGAGCGCAAGTATGTACGGACTTCCCGCAATGATATCTTTGAATTTCAGCGTATACTGGCCGATCATGGCGTGAACGTTACGATCCGCCGTGAGCAAGGCCATGATATTGCGGCCGCATGCGGTCAGCTGCGTGCCAAACATATGGAGTTGGGGTGAGGATATTTGATCAGAACAGTTCAAGCCAGCGACATTGGCCGGGTACGTACCGTCAATGAGGATTCGGTCTGGATCGGCGCTACGCGCCACGGTTATACCCTCGGCATTATAGCCGACGGGATGGGTGGACATTTGGCTGGCGATACCGCGAGCAGAATTGCGCTGGAGACGGTCAGGAACATTCTGGACCAGCTTCAGCCTGATCTTCCGGAGGCAGAGCTGAAGGAGGCACTGTCAGCCGCCATATTGGAAGCCAATCACACGGTCCACAAAGAGGCTCAAAGCGATGAGAAATACCACAACATGGGGACTACCATCGTAGCTGCTCTACTGAAAGGGTCAGCGGGATACATCGGCCATATCGGAGACAGCAGGGCATATCTCATTCAGGACGGTGCTGCAATACAACTAACCGAGGACCATACGCTGGTCAATGAGCTGTTCAAGAACGGCCAGATCAGCCTGGAGGAGCTGGGCAGCCATCCGCGCCGTAATGTGCTGACCCGGGCTCTGGGGACGGATGCCGTGGTGTCTGCAGATCTGGCTTCTGTTATGCTTGCGCCTCAGGAGCTTCTGCTGCTGTGCAGCGACGGACTCAGCAATTTCGTCAGCCCCGAGCATATGGCCAAGGTAGCCGGAATTCATGAGATTTCTCTGGAAGAAAGAGCGGATCGATTACTTCAGCTGGCATTGCTTGCCGGCGGCAACGATAATATCAGCGTTGCTATGTTAGAACACCAAGGAGAGGCCGCAGTGCCCGAGACAAAGGAGTGGGATAGATGATCGGTCACGAATTGGGCGGCCGCTACCAAGTCATCGAACGGATCGGTGGAGGTGGCATGGCGCTCGTCTACAGAGCCCATGACATTCTGCTCAACCGGAATGTTGCTATCAAAGTATTGCGCAACCAGTTTGTGCATGATGAGGAATTCATCCGCCGGTTCCGGCGGGAGGCGCAATCAGCTGCATCGTTATCTCATCCAAATGTAGTCAGCATTTACGATGTCGGCCAGGAAGATGAAGTTCATTATATTGTTATGGAATATATTGAAGGCAAGAATCTTAACGAAATCATTAAAGAGCGGGCTCCGCTGCAGGTTGACGAGTCCGTGCGGATTGCATCACAAATTTGTGATGCGCTTGATCATGCGCATCTGAATCAGATTATTCACCGCGATATTAAACCTCATAATATTCTGATCGGCCGTAATGGCCGGGTTAAAGTAACGGATTTCGGGATTGCCCGGGCGGTTACGTCCACTACCATAACCCAGACGGGTTCCGTGGTCGGTTCCGTGCATTATTTCTCGCCTGAGCATGCCAAAGGCGTGACCACAGGAGAGAAGAGCGACCTCTATTCTCTGGGAATCGTGCTCTATCAGATGCTTACCGGGGTGCTGCCTTTTCTGGGGGAAAGCCCGATTAGTGTAGCGCTGAAGCATCTGCAGGAGGAATTTGAGGAGCCGCGCCTGCTGAATCCGCTGATTCCGCAAAGCGTGGAGAATGTAATCCTGAGATCCATGCGCAAGAATCCGGAAGAAAGGTATCAGTCCGCCAAGCAAATGCTGCAGGATCTGGAGACCTGTCTGCTGCCAGAACGGCGGAGCGAGTCCAAGGTCTTATTCGATGACGAAGAGGACGAGGACAGAACGCGGGTAATTCCTGCAATCAAACCGCTCCAGCGGGGGCTGGGCAGCCGTGGCGGCGGTGGAGAGGAACGTGTCCGCAGTATGGAGGATGCTCCGCCTCCTCCACCCGGCAAGCGCAAATCGGGCCGCGCGGCGCTGTGGATCAGTCTTACCCTTATCCTGCTGATCGCCATGGGCGGGGTCGTCTGGTATGTCAACTCCAAATTGTCCGTGGATGAAGTGGCGGTGCCGGTTGTTACCGGTATTTCATTTGAGCAAGCCAAAGCTGCCCTAGAAGAGGTGGGCTTGTTCGCAGAGGAGCCGCCCGTGCAGGCGTACAACCCGAATTTTGCAGAGAATATCGTCTGGAAACAGAGCAAGACTGACACGATGGTCAAGGAAGGAACGCATATTATCCTTACGGTAAGTACCGCCAAGGTTCTGCCTAAGCTTAAGGATGTTTCTAATATGAGCTATGACGATGCAGTTAAGGAACTAATTGCACTGGGAATTGCACAGGATAGAATCAGCAGTCCGGACGAACGTTTCAGTGAAGAATTTGACAAGGGCAAAGTAATCAGCTCTGAGCCTGCGGCAAATAGTGAGTATGATCCTGAGACTGTAACGGTTAAGCTAATCGTGAGCAAGGGCGAAGAGAGCACGAATATGCCGGGCCTCCTTGGAATGACGGAGAAGGAAGCCAGAGCAGCGATTGAGAAAGCCGGCCTTGTGCTGGATGAGATTAAGGAAGAGCCAAGCTTCACTTATGAGAAGGGCGAAGTCACGAAGCAGTGGGCATATGAGGAAGGGGATCAGGTTCCCCCTGGAGAGAAAATAACCATTTACCTCAGTTCAGGTTATCCTCCGGAAGCACTGGAATATACCTTTAACGTACCGGTTGCACCTGCAGTGGACGGACAGAAGAGCAAAATCCGTATTGTCTTTGCAGATGCGCGTAATAATGGCGAGAACCAGGAGTGGGGTACACGCACGATTGGCAAAAGTCAGACCTTATCCGTGAACATGGTGCTTGCTCCCAACAAGGACGGAATGGTGTCTGTATACCGGGACGGGGAATTCCTCGAGACTTATCCTATAACTTACGTGGATGTCAAGAATAATAATGTGCAGACGCCTGAACCGCCTCCGGTTCAGACTCAGGCACCTGAGCCGACCGTTACACCTACTGAGGCTCCGGTTGAGCCGACGATCGAACCTGAGATTCTGCCGCCGGGCACCGGAGAGGGCAACGAGACAGGTACAGGTGATCAGACGGGCTTCGTACCAGGTAAAGACAACAATAATAAACTGCTTGCCGCTTCCCCTGGAAATGGCAAGGGCAAGGGCAAAAATAAATAAAAAGAGATAAGCTTCAGCGGGGCGGTGGCAACACCATTACAGCTGGAGCGGCGAAATGACCCGGGGGATCCAATCTTGGGTCATTTGCGCAAAATCAGGAGAGGAAGGCTTAATATGTATGCCTGAAGGAATCATTATCAAAGCGCTGAGCGGATATTACTATGTGAAGCCGCTTAAGGATGGACTCATCGCAACGGAGGAACAGGCTGTACAATGCCGGGGACGCGGAATACTGAAGAAAAGAGGAATAGCCCCTCTGGTAGGTGACCGGATTATCTATATGCTGACCGAGAACGGGGAGGGGATGGTGGATGAACTGCTCCCCCGTGACTCTGAACTGATCCGTCCGCAGGTAGCGAACGTGAAGCTGGCCGTACTGCTGTTCTCTGTACGGGAACCGGATATGAACCTCAACCTGCTGGACAAATTTCTCGTTCACATCGAGCATTCAGGACTGGACACGCTGATTGTATTGACCAAGCAGGATCTGGCGGATGATGAGGGCCAGGCTACAGAAGCAGTCAAAGCTCTCTATGAACAAATTGGCTATGAAGTAATGGTTACGAGCTCACTAAACGGATCAGGTGCTGATGAGCTGCGGAAGCGATTGGGCGGAATCATCAGCGTATTCTCAGGCCAGTCCGGCGTAGGAAAGTCAACCCTGCTGAACCGCCTCGTACCTGGCCTTGAGCTGGAGACAGGTGAAATCAGTATGCGGCTTGGCCGCGGGCGTCATACGACGCGTCACGTTGAATTGATGGATATCGGGAATGGCGGTTTCGTGGCCGATACACCAGGTTTCAGCCAGCTGGACTTTCTGGAGCTGGGTGTGGATGAATTGTCCGAATGCTTCCGTGAGTTCGCTTCCTATGCGGAGAATTGCAAATTCCGCGGCTGCAGCCATCTTCACGAACCGGGCTGCAAGGTGATAGAAGCATTGCAGGCTGGAGAGATTGCGGATAGCCGCTATGAGCATTACAAGCTGTTCTACAACGAAATGAAAGATAAAAAGCGGAGGTACTAAACACATGGTTATTATTGCTCCTTCCATATTGTCGGCAGATTTTGCCGCACTTGGCGCAGAAGTCAAGGAAGCCGAAGCCAGCGGTGCAGACTGGATTCATGTAGATGTGATGGACGGTCATTTTGTGCCGAATATAACCCTGGGTCCTGCCATAGTGGCAGCGGTCAAGGCTCATACTTCCTTGCCGCTGGATGTTCATCTGATGATCGAGAATCCGGAACGGTATATTGCTGATTTTGCCGCCGCAGGGGCGGCTGTAATTACCGTCCATGCCGAAGCTTGTGTACACCTGGACCGGGTGGTTCATCAGATCAAGGAGCTCGGCCTGATGGCCGGTGTGGCGATTAATCCGGGTACTCCAGCAGCGGCTGTGCGTGAGGTTCTCGAGGATGTTGATCTGGTGCTGGTCATGACAGTGAATCCGGGATTTGGCGGACAAGCCTTCATTCCGCGTACGCTGCATAAGATTACACAGCTAAGAGAATGGGCCGGTGAGATGAATCACAAGGGGCTGCGCATTGAGGTGGACGGAGGAATTGCCGAGGCTACAGCGCCACTCGTGGCTCAAGCAGGGGCAGATGTATTAGTAGCGGGCAATGCGGTCTTCGGACGCAGTGACCGTGCAGGTGCAATCCGGGCGATCCGCGAGGCGGCGGATGGTGCTGTCCTTTAATCCGGAGTGCTTAGGTATAGGCCAAGTTATACCCGCATAAATATGGTTACATGAGCAGAAATCTCATGTAGCCTTTTTTTGTACAATAAGGGAGGTCTGCAGTTCGTTGGCATACACATCATGACAGGATAGTCTCCTACTGCATGGCATGAATTGATGGGAGGGTTAATCATGAAATTTTACACGTTCAAGCTGCCAAGATTTTTGGGAGGTTTTGTTAAAGCGATTTTGAACACTTTTCAGAAGAGCTGAGCGAGGCAGAACAGAAAACATGAAAAAAAGCACCTTACGAATGTAAAGGGTGCTTTTTGCTTCATATGAGATATCGCTAGGTCTAGGATAATCCAAGACTAAACGCGTTCAACTTTACCGGCTTTCAAAGCACGGGTGCTGACGTACACGCGTTTCGGTTTGCCGTTCACTAGGATACGGACCTTCTGAACGTTAACTCCCCAAGAGCGACGGTTGCGGTTGTTTGCGTGAGACACGTGGTTGCCGCTGCCCGGTTTCTTGCCTGTTACTGTACATTTGCGGGACATAGATTACACCTCCTTGTTACTTACACCTGCGTAAAACAATACTTAAATATAATATCACAGCAAAATTTGCTACGTCAACCGATTCAAAAACATTTATTTCTTTAGACTCTTATAGTACAATATAAATTAGTGCATTATGTCCAGTTAATCATAGAATTGATTAGGCATGAAGTTAGGAAGGGGAATTCTCATTGAGTAAGCGTTCTATAAACGGGACAGATTTTACCGCAATGGTACTCGCCGGTGCGGAAAAGCTGCAGCAGCATGCGGAGCATGTCAATTCTTTAAATGTTTTTCCGGTTCCGGATGGAGACACGGGAACAAACATGAATTTGACGATGACCGCTGGCGCGAATGAATTGAAGAAAAATAATACTGCCTCTGTAGGCCAATGTGCAGGAGTACTCTCCAAAGGACTCTTGATGGGCGCGCGGGGGAACTCCGGCGTTATTTTGTCGCAGTTATTCAGAGGTCTTGGACGTTATGCAGCCCAATATGAAGAATTGAACACGCAGCAGTTCGCTGCAGCACTGCAGACTGGCGTTGATACAGCCTACAAAGCAGTGGTTAAACCGGTTGAAGGCACGATTCTTACCGTCGCCAAGGAAGCTGCGAGACATGCAGTGTATTATGCGCGCCGTACAACGGATGTTACTGAGCTGATGACCGAGGTTTTGGCCAAAGCCAAGGAAGCGCTAGCCAATACACCTGAACTTCTGCCTGTGCTCAAGCAGGTCGGTGTTGTGGATTCCGGCGGGCAGGGTCTGGTCTACATCTATGAAGGTTTCCACCAGTATCTGACCAGCGGATCAGCCGCTGTACAGACACCTGTACAAGGACAAGCCTCAGTTCCTGCACCAATTCCTGCAGCAGTACTGACTAAACCTGAGAACGTATTGTCCTCCGTACAGTCTTCCGCCCAATCCCAGCTTTCTACGGAAGACATCGAATTTTTATATGATATGGAATTTTTCATCAACCGCCAGCTTGGCGCATCTGTGAAATCAGATTTTGATGAGGAAGTTTTTCGGAAAGCGTTGTCAGTTAACGGTGACTCCATCATCGTAATTTCGGATGATGAGACCATCAAGGTGCATGTGCACTCGAAGACTCCCGGCGAGGTGCTTAACCTGGCGCTGCTGCATGGTGAGATCACACAGATTCACATTCTTAATATGCGTGAGCAGCACCGCGATCTGTTGACAGCCGGAATGGATATTGCTCCAATGCCGGATGTATTCGCCGATATTCCGGAAGAGAAGGCCAGCATACAGTCGCCGGCAGTTCCTCCTGCGGATGATCTGGCGCCATACGGCTTCATCGCAGTCTCTTCGGGAGATGGAATCTCTGATATCTTCCGCAGCCTTGGCGTGGATGCCATCCTGGCCGGCGGCCAGACGATGAACCCGAGCACGGAGGATTTCGTTAATGCGATTTCTTCTATTTCAGCGAAGCATATCTACATTTTGCCGAATAACTCCAATATAGTACTGGCTGCGCAGCAGGCCAAGGAGCTGCTGGAAGGCGAACGTGACATCACGGTTATCCCTAGCAAGAGTATTCCCCAGGGAATCTCGGCCGCCTTTGCTTTCCAGGAAGAGGAAGCGGTAGATGCCAACACGAGCAATATGCTGGAGGCAATCGCACAGGTCAAATCGGGACAGGTTACCAATGCCGTGCGGGATACAGTCATTGAAGAGCTGGAGATCAAAGCCGGGCAGTATATCGGAATCTCGAACTCCAAGATCGTTGCTGCCGCCGATGAACTGCTTGCTGTAAGCAAGCAGCTGCTGGCTAGCATGCTGGTGAACGGTGACGAGATTGTAACGGTGCTGACAGGTGCAGATACCGAAGCAGACGTTACAGATTCCCTCAGCACATGGCTGGAAGAAACGTATCCGCAGGTTGAAGTAGAAGTTCATGATGGAGGCCAGCCGCTGTATTACTATCTTTTCTCAGTGGAGCCATAGACATCTTAGACCTAAGCAAGCAGAGTGGATCAGCTAATCATAGTATGGGGAGGAAATCCATGAATCGTACCGTAATCGTTACCGACAGCACTTCCGATATCCCGCCTGCCTTGGCGGATCAGTACGGCATTGAAGTCGTTCCGCTGACACTGATGTTCGGCGAAGAGGCTTTCCGGGATAATCTGGATATGACTCCGGAGCAGTTCTATGAGCGTCTTCCCCGCTCGCCGCAGTTGCCGACCACCTCACAGCCGTCGCCGGTCGAATATATGAACGTGTACCGCAGCATTCAGGAACGTTATCCGGGCAGTCCGATCCTGTCCTTCCATATCTCCTCCGGACTTAGCGGAACCTATCAATCTGCTGTCCTGGCCAAATCCATGCTGGAAGAGGAAGGGGAGTCGGTCACCGTGGTTGACTCCCTGTCCGCTTCCTACGGATTCGGGTTCATGGTAGTGGAAGCCGCTAGATTGGCCGGGCAGGGTAAGGCGCCGGAGGAAATTCTGGAGCAGGTAGAGAGTCTGCGCAAGTCGCGCAAGCTGTACTTCCTGGTGGATACGCTGGAATATCTCCAGAAGGGCGGCAGAATCGGCAAAGCGTCCGCCATCCTGGGTACGCTGCTCAATATCAAGCCGATCCTGTCGATCGATGCAGAAGGAATCATCTATGCGGTAGAGAAGGTTAGAGGCCGCAAGAAGGCAGTTGCCCGCATGATCGAGCTGTTCAAGGCGGATCTGCCGGGTGTGAACAAAATCAATGTGGCCGTGGGTCATACGGCTGAACCGGCTTCCGGCGAAGAATTCCTGAGGGAATTGTCCGGGCATTTCACCTTGGAAGAGAAGGTACTGACCAACATTGGACCTGTCGTAGGCAGCCATGTCGGCAACGGGACCTTAGCCGTATTCATCTGGCCCGCCTAGTATAGGGGATGAACATGGTGCTGGCTTTGGAATCCATTGAAGTGAAACAAATAACTGGCGTGAGCGCTCAAAAGCAAGGTGAGCTTCACGCCTTTGGCGTCTTTACAGTGAAGGATTTGCTGGAATACTACCCGTTCCGTTATGAGGATTTCCGGCCTAAGTCTCTTAGTGAAGTTAAGCATGGGGATAAAGCAACCCTGGTAGCTAAGGTGATCGGCATTCCGGTGCTGCAGCGCTTCGGGGGCAAATCACGTATGAGCTGCAAGATGGTGGCCGAGCCGTGGATGTTCACGGCAACATGGTTCAATCAGCATTATGCACGTGAGCAGCTGACAGTGGGCCGCGAAGTAGTATTAACCGGGAAATGGGACCAGAAACGCAATCAGATTACCGTAACCAATTATGAATTTCCGGACCGGGGAGAAGGCAAGACAGGAACCTTGCAGCCGGTGTACTCTGTAGGCGGCAAGATCACTCAGTCATGGATCCGCAAAGTCATAGGCCAGGCCCTGCAGCAGTATGGAGAGCTGATTCCGGAAATACTGCCGCACAGTATTATGCGCAAATATGATTTCATGTCGCGTAAAAAGGCGATTGCCACTATCCATCAGCCGGAGGATACACGCGAAGGTCAGCAGGGAAGGCGCAGGATGGTCTATGAAGAGCTATTCTTGTTCCAGCTCAAGGTACAGGCCTTCCGTGTACTAAACCGCGGCAGAATGGACGGTGTGGTCCATACAGTGGATAACGCTACAGTTCGCCAGTTTGTGCGGAGCCTGCCGTTTGAACTGACGGACGCCCAGAAGCATGTAGAGCTGGAGATTCTGCATGACATGCGCTCAGGGCATTGTATGAACCGGCTACTGCAAGGCGATGTAGGCTCCGGCAAAACCGTGCTGGCGGCAATCGCACTGTATGCCACTGTAAGGTCAGGGTTCCAGGGGGCACTGATGGTGCCGACTGAAATCCTGGCAGAGCAGCATATGCGCTCGCTTACGAGGATGTTTGAGCCGTTTGGTATAACCGTCGGTCTGCTGACCGGGAGTGTGACCGGACGCAAACGTAAGGATCTGCTGGCTTCCCTGCAGCTGGGAATGCTGGATGTGGTCGTCGGAACCCATGCGTTAATACAGGATGATGTCTTCTTCCGCAGTCTGGGGCTTGTAGTCACGGATGAGCAGCACCGCTTCGGGGTGAACCAGCGCAGCGTCCTGCGGCGCAAGGGCTATAATCCGGATGTGCTGACGATGACGGCAACCCCGATTCCGCGTACGCTGGCGATCACTGTTTTTGGCGACATGGATGTGTCTACACTGTCGGAACGGCCGAAGGGACGCGTACCGATTACGACCTACTGGGTGAAGCCCGATCTGATGGAGCGGGTGCTGAATCTGATCAGCCGCGAGATAGACCAGGGCCGGCAGGCCTATCTGATTTGTCCGCTCATTGAGGAGTCGGAGAAGCTCGATGTGCAGAATGCGATTGATCTGCATGTTCAGATGTCTCAGGCTTTCCCGGGATACAAGGTAGGGCTGCTTCACGGGCGGATGACACCTGCGGAGAAGGATGAAGTAATGCGTGCCTTCTATAGCAACGAAGTGCAGCTGCTGGTCTCTACGACGGTCGTAGAGGTGGGGGTGGACGTGCCGAATGCCACGCTGATGATCATCATGGATGCCGACCGCTTCGGCCTGTCCCAGCTGCATCAGCTGCGCGGACGGGTTGGCAGAGGGGAGCATACTTCCTACTGCGTGCTGATGGCAGATCCCAAATCTGAGATTGGCAGAGAGCGGATGACGGCCATGACGGATACGGACGACGGCTTCGAGGTGTCCCGGCGTGATCTGGAGCTGCGGGGACCGGGGGATTTCTTCGGGACGAAGCAGAGCGGGCTGCCGGAATTCAGGTTGGCGGATATGACAGCCGATTTCGAAACGCTGGAGCTGGCGCGCGATGATGCTGCGGAGCTGCTGCGGGATGCCGCGTTCTGGACATCAGCGGATTATGCTCCGCTGCGCGGGTACCTGCAGCAGGAGCAAATTTTCCAGGGAGATTTAATTGACTGATTAGGCACATGCGGAGACCAACCCTCATATACTGTGAATGATTGGATATGACGGGAGGTGCTATGCTTGGGTTATCAGCAATTCGGAATCAGTCCTGCGCTGGTGGATCGCATTAAGCTGAAGATGAAGAATCCGGCGGTTAAGGAACGCATCAAGAATATGATCAACGGAATTTCCAAACAAGAGCTGCAGGACACTGCCGTTGTGCGCAGACTGGTGCGCAACGCTTCTGCAGTGATGAATGAGAAGCTGACGTCCTCGCAGGAAGAGCAAATTGTTAAATTTGTGATTGCCCAGAAGATTGATCCGGGCAACACATTTCACCTGATCCGCTTATGGGGAATGTTCCGCTGACAGGGCGGAGCCTGCCCTTGCCTGATCTAACCAAAAAGCGTTCCCGCAACTAAATGCGGGAACGCTTTTTGGTTGATCAGGGGCTGGAAGCTGTCCGGTGAATACCCTTGGTCATCCTGGCGGGTGATTACGGAAGAGCGCAGAAATCCGGCTGTTCCGGGCCGCGTTAATGACAATCTTACTATCCTGGTCGCATCCGTGGACGATGGAAGCCAGCTTCTCCTCCTCCAGCCTGCTAGCCAGGCAGAAGACGGTGCCCGGCTGTCCCTCAGGACCGGTGGACCTGACGAGTTTTACTTCGCGGTCAAGAGACTGCTGGAGCCTGCGGCGGATCTCTTCACAGTTTCTGCTCGTAATCCAGACAGCCTGGGAGAGGGATAAGTCTCTTAACGAGAAGCGCAGGGCTTCAAAGGCCAGGAGGTAAGCAATGATGCTGTACATCGCCTGATCCCACCCAAACAATGAACCGCCAAAAAGCAGAATGGCACAGTTGAACAGCATAATCACCATTTCAGCAGATTTGGGCGGACCGCCATTCAGCAGCCGGACTCCCTGCTTCTCGCTTCCGCTGGTAATGCCTCCGAAGCGGACAGAGATGCCAAGTCCAAAGCCCAGGCACAGTCCGCCGGCTATCGCAGCAGGCAACGGTTCGCTGGTGGCGGCAGGGAAGTGGTGGAGGGCCAGCGAGCCCGCCGTCAGACAGATTAATCCAAGCATTGTATACAGGGCAAACCGGAGATTAATCTGCCTGCGCGACATTAGAATGAACGGAAGGTTGAGCAGGAACAGAAATAAGCCAAGACGCATTTCGGTCAGATGAGACAGCAGGGCAGACAATCCGGCGATGCCGCCCGGCAGCAGCTTGTGCGGCATCAGGAACAGTTCCAGTCCTACAGCAGCGAGCAAGCCCCCGCCTATAACCGAGAGCAGGCGAAGTATTCTGGAAGGGCGCAGGGGGGCAGCCCCTCTATATCTGATTTTCAATGGATTTCCTCCTTTCAGCAGGAAACCTGAATGATAATGCGTTGTGCACTCAAAGGATTTAGGAAAGCCTTTACCTTATAAAGTGTGATGTGCATTTCAGCGGATACAGCAGCAGCCGCTTCAGAATGATGTAAATGATGGGGAAAAACGACACACAGAGCAGAGGCAGGGACGCTTCCGGATGAAGCGCCAGCAGGTTCTCAGGATGGGCCAGCCGCGCGGAAGGAATGTAATGGAACGTTGTGTTGTGCACACGGACCGGCTGAGCCATTTTATGCTCATAACGCTCCAGTCTGGCATGCTGCACTTCGGAAGCCTCCTGTACGTTCAGCAGTTGGGAAGAAGCAGCCAGAAATGTCAGGAGAAGCACCGGTATGAAGGCCGCCTTCAGCAGCTTAGAAATGGACAAGCGCGCTAGATATGTCATCAAGAGAACACCTCCTTACTGTATATTGTAGTTAAAGCATAACATATGATTCTGGGCAGGACCAAATTTCCGGCACTTTTTTTGGGGGGGGAATTTCATGAAAATACGAAACCAGAGCCGGTACACCGCGTATTCTCTAGTAAAATGAACATTTTATAATTATTTTTACCAAAGGAGCGTTTAATTTGCATATAGAGGGCATTTTTAACGGATTTCTCAATTCGGCTTTAGCCAGTTCCTCCCGCGGCTTCTTCTCCGAAGGGCCATATTTATTACAGCTGGTGCTGCTGCTGATCGCAGTTTTTGTTGCTTACACTATTACCAGAGCCCTGAAGATCTGGATGACCAACAATGCCAGCCCGCTCGAGTCGAGGGTGGCGACAGCAGTTACTAAACGCGCGGAGGTGTGGGGCGGCAGAGGGCATGCGGGTACTCACACCAGCTACTATGTAACCTTTGAATTCCAGGACGGGAACCGGAGGGAGCTGGAAGTGAAGGCCAAAGCGTATGGTCTGATCGTTGAGGGAGACAGGGGGGAGCTGACCAGCAAGGGGACCCGGTTCAAAGGATTCGCCCGTTCGAGCAGGCGCAACCTTTGATAAATATACATATGTTTTTAGAATTCTCCTGCTATTTTTGGGTAAAACTCCATATAAGGGTTTGATTGAACTAAATAAATTATAGAAGGAGCGGATGATTTGAACTCAGATTCTACTAAAAGCAAAAGTAAAGAAGGTGTACTGTTCCATACTCTGGATACGGCTGAGGTGCTAAAGCAGCTGGAGAGCAGGGAAGCAGGGCTGACTGCAGAAGAAGCGGCACGGCAACTGGAACATTACGGCAAGAACATGCTGCAGGAAGCCAAGTCTAAATCGCTGCTGGCCAAATTCATTGAGCAATTCAAGAATGTAATGATTTTCATCCTGCTGGCGGCTGCCGTACTCTCGGGAATCCTTGGAGAGTGGACGGATACCGTTATCATTTTGCTGGTGGTGATCCTGAATGCGGTGCTGGGCGTCATCCAGGAGAACAAAGCGGAGCAGGCGCTGGAGGCTCTCAAAAGCATGTCCTCTCCGCAGGCGAGAGTCCGCCGGGGCGGACAGGTCACAGAGATCAAAAGCGAGGAGCTGGTGCCTGGCGATATTGTGCTGCTGGAAGCCGGCAACGTGGTGCCCGCTGATCTACGTCTGCTCGAAGCGGCGTCACTGAAGACCGAGGAGGCGGCGCTGACCGGTGAATCACTGCCCTCGGATAAGCAATCGGGAGTGCTGGAAGGCAACGATCTTGTGATCGGTGACCGGACGAATATGGCTTATATGAGCAGCAGCGTAACCTATGGACGGGGTGTGGGTGTGGTAACGGCTACGGGGATGCATACCGAAGTGGGCCGGATCGCCGGATACATCTCCGAGGCGGAGAATGAAGTTACCCCATTGCAGAAAAAGCTGGATGAGCTTGGAAAATATTTCACCTTCATTATCCTGGGTGTCTGTGTCGTTATCTTCGTGGTCGGCTGGTTGGAGGGCAGAGAGCTGCTTGATATGCTGCTGACCTCCATCTCACTTGCAGTAGCGGCGATTCCGGAAGGTCTTCCGGCCATCGTAACCATCATTCTGGCGCTAGGCGTGCAGCGGATGGCTAAGCGTAAGGCAATTATCCGCAAACTGCCTGCTGTGGAGACACTGGGCAGTACGGAGATTATCTGCTCTGACAAGACGGGCACATTAACACTTAACAAGATGACCGTTGAAAAGCTGTATGTTGGCGGAGAGACGGTCGAGGCCGATTCGAAGCTTAACGATACGCCGGGCGGTGATTTGCTACTGCAGGCGATGACCCTGTGCAATGATTCCAGCATAGACGAAGGCAAAAGTGCTGCAGATAAAGCTTCGGATGGGGCCCGGGCAGAGGTGAAGCCTGGTTTAGCAGGCGGGACAAGGAGCGGTAAAGCCATTATCGGCGACCCTACCGAAACGGCGCTGGTTGACTTCGCACTCAGCATCGGGACAGACAAACGGGAGCTGGAGCAGCGTTATCCGCGGGTGAATGAGCTGCCTTTTGATTCGGACCGAAAGCTGATGACGACGATTCATAAGCTGGATAACGGTGAGTTTCGGGTGCTAACCAAGGGAGCGCCGGATGTACTGGTGTCCAAATGCAGCCATATTCAAGAGAACGGCACCGTGGTGCCCTTGACGGAGGCGCATATCAGCAGGATCACAGCCAGCAACAAAAGTCTGGCAGACGAAGCGCTGCGGGTGTTGGCGTTTGCTTACCGCGACCATGCAGAGCAGCCCTCCGATCCTTCGCCGGAGGGGACGGAGAAGGATCTGGTGTTCATCGGCCTGACCGGGATGATCGATCCGCCGCGCGAGGAGGTCCGGGATGCGGTTGCCGTGTGCAGACGGGCGGGCATCCGTCCGGTGATGATCACCGGGGACCACCGGGACACGGCTGCCGCCATTGCTAAGCGGCTTGGAATCATCGACGATGATAAGGCGGTGCTGACCGGGCGCGAGCTGGATCAGATCAGCGAGGCGGATTTTGCCACAAGAGTGGCAGATTATTCCGTGTACGCCCGTGTATCGCCTGAGCATAAGGTGCGGATCGTCAAGGCCTGGAGACAAATGGGCAAAATCGTTGCTATGACCGGTGACGGAGTCAATGATGCGCCTGCGCTGAAATCAGCGGATATCGGCGTTGGTATGGGGATCACAGGAACAGATGTGGCCAAAGGCGTATCCGACATGGTACTGGCCGATGATAATTTCACTACGATTGTCGTTGCTGTCGAAGAAGGCCGCAAGGTATACAGCAACATCCGCAAAGCGATCCAGTTCCTGCTGTCGGCCAATTTGGGGGAAGTGGTGACCCTGTTCATTGCGACACTGATCGGCTGGCGGATTCTTGAACCGATTCATATCCTGTGGATTAATCTGGTCACAGATACCCTGCCGGCGCTCGCGCTCGGACTGGAAAAAGCGGATAATGATGTGATGTCGAAGAAGCCGCGTAAATCGAGCAGCAGTATTTTTGCCGGAGGCGTGGGGATTGGAATCATCTATCAAGGGCTGCTTGAGGCGGCACTGACCCTGCTGGTGTATTACTGGGCACATACCCATTACGACGAAGGTGTTGCAGTCACGATGGCCTTTGCGACGTTGGGACTGCTGCAGCTTACCCATGCTTTCAATGTCAGATCCAATACCAAGTCATTGTTCCAGATCGGCTTGTTCAGCAACCGCTACATGCTGGGGGCTTCGGTCATCTCGGGACTTCTGCTGGTGCTGGTTATTATCATTCCCGGGCTGAATGAATGGTTCGGAGTGGAGCATCTGAGCGGTCTGCAGTGGGGAATTGTCTGCGGGGCTGCAGTGGCGATAGTGGTGATTGTGGAGCTGGTGAAGCTGATTCTCCGCTTAAGCGGGCGCAGTAAGAACTGGGAATAGTATACTGCCGGACAATGGCGGTGGCATAAAAAAATGCAAGGTGGTACGGCGCTTCGGCAGAAGCCCGTAACCTTCCTTGCATTTGTTATATTTAGGGGATTATAACACCCGCTGCATGTGCAGAATAACATTACTCCAGTACCCGCTGTCCAGGTCACTGATCTGTACTCCGGGATCGCCCCAAGTATGAATGAAACTGCCGCCCCCCATGTAGATGCCTACATGACCGGGAATGGCGTCGCTCTCGAATCGGCCGGGTACCGTGAAGAAAATTAAATCCCCGGGCTCCAGCTCGCTTCTTGATATGCGTCTGCCGATATTATCCTGATCTTTGGCCAGCCGAGGGAGATCGACACCAAATTTCTTAAATACATGACGGGTGAAGGATGAGCAGTCAAACCGTTTGGTCTCCTCATAAGGTCCGGCACCGAAATCGTAGGGTACGCCGAGATACTTCTTGGCATAGGCGATTAGTTCACCGGTATCCACATTGGAGACACTCTGGATCCGCAGCGGCTTAGCTGCTTCACCTGCACCAGTATTGGCAGTAGTATCCCTGTCAGAGGGGGCAGCAATATTGATCTCTCCGGTGCTTGGATTCCAGCCAACCTCGGTCTGCAGCAGCTTGGACAATGCATTAGGCGTGATGTAGATTTGACCTTCGCGGCGGATAGGAACATCCGGCAGGGTGATCTTCTCCCCCAGGGAGAAAACCTGGCTGGAATCCGGACGGAGCATGTACATTACATCGCTGTAGCCCAGCTTGGTATATCCTCCGCTTGAGGTGTCGTCTTTCATTCTGTATCCTATGGAGGCAGCGGCCGGCTTCAGCGGAATCCAATACTTGCCTTCTTTGTCCGTGATGGCATTCTTCTCATAGTAGCTCCCGGCAAATGTTCCGGTTGGCGTAACCGAATTCCCCTTCGGGGTATCGTCCTTGCTGGAATAGCTGCAGGCGGTTGAGCCAAGAATGACGGCAGTAAGCAGTGCGGCTGTGGCCGCAGTTTTGTATGCGTTGTTTATTGGCATTTGGCACGCTCCATCTTCAAACTTTAAGTAAAGTTTGTGCAGGGCGGCTTTTTTTATGTGGATAAGGGTTTAGCAATCAATGTCAAGAGCAACAGGCTTGTTCTTGTCGAAACATCAGCCCATTGTGCGTTTTTTGTAAAATATGGAGCCGTGATAAATGATTGACGGAAAATCAACCTACATATAATATATGTTTAATAGATTGCGGCAGTGGATGCGGAAATGGTGCGGGCTTTTGCTTTAATGCTTTCAAAGATGAAAGCGATACTGCTGAACCGCTAACCCAGGTTCGCGCGCTGAATCCGTAAAAGAAGAGGGGTTATCTGATGAAGAGAAAGAACATTTGGCTTGGCCTGAGTATGTCCTTGATGCTGGTAGCAGCAGGTTGCGGTAACAATAATGCAGCCGTAAATAATGGAGCCAATGCAGGAAATACTCCGGCAAACGCAACCAGCGCTCCGGCAGACACCGGTTCTGCGGAGACCAAATCCTATACGATTGCCATCTCACAGTATGTAGAACATCCGTCGCTGGATGCAACACGGGAAGGCTTCCTGGCGGCACTGAAGGACGCCGGAATCGTGGAAGGCGAGAATTTGACGGTAGACCTGGAGAATGCCCAGGCGGATCAGGCAAATAACCTGTCCATTGCCCAGAAGATTGCCGGCGACAAAAATGACCTGGTACTGGCCATCGCCACTCCTTCCGCTCAATCGGTCGTGCAGAATGTAAACAAGGACACACCAATTCTGTTCGCGGCAGTCACTGACCCGCTGGATGCCAAACTTGTAAGCGACCTGGATCATCCCGGCGGCAATGTCTCCGGCGCATCCGATACGAATCCAGAATCGATTACGCGTCTGATGAATTTCATCGCAACGCAGTTTGCGGATGTGAAGAAGCTGGGACTTGTCATTAATGAAGGTGAACCTAACGCAGTAGTTATGGCGGATATTGCCAAGGAAGAGCTGGACAAGCACGGTATTGAGCTGGTCAAGGCGGCGATCACGAATACATCGGAAGTGAAGCAGGCTGCTGAGTCCCTCGTTGGACGTGTGGATGCCCTCTACATTACACTTGATAACTCTGTTGTAAGCGGTGTGGATACAATCATTCAGACTGCCAATGACAACAAGCTTCCGTTCTTCTCTGCAGACCGTGATACGGTGGAGAAGGGTGCTTTTGCAACTGTAGGCTTCAAATATTATGATCATGGCTACCAGGTTGGCGAAATGGCAGTGGAAGTGCTTAAGAACGGTACAAGCCCGGGTGATATGAAGGTAACGATGCAAGAGAAGCTGGATCTCATTCTTAACCTCAAAGCGGCAGCAGCTCAGGGCATTGAAGTAACCGATGCTATGAAGGCTGAAGTTGCAGATCCTGACAATAACATTATTCAATAACATACAGATATCATAAGGGGGCGTTCCCAATGCGGGCGCCCTTTGCCGCTTGAGGGAGGAAGTCATCTATGTATAGTTCATTAATCGGCGCCCTGGAAATGGGCCTGCTGTACGCTTTTATGGCACTCGGGGTGTATATTACATTTCGTATTCTTGATTTTCCGGATTTAACTGTAGACGGGAGCTTCACCACCGGCGGCGCGATTGCCGCGGTCATGATAACCCACGGATATTCTCCGCTGCTGGCAACAGTATGTGCCCTGCTCGGAGGGATGGCTGCAGGCATGTGTACAGGACTGCTGCACACTAAAGGGAAGATCAACGGCCTGCTATCCGGGATTCTGATGATGATTGCGCTATATTCCATCAATCTGCGGATTCTCGTGCGGCCGAATGTTTCCTTAATGGGTGAGGTATCTCTTTTCAGCTCTATTAATCCTCTGTTGGTTATGCCCTTTGTGGTTCTGCTGGTCAAGATCCTGATGGATCTGTTCCTGCGTACAGACCTTGGACTTGCCCTGCGTGCAACAGGAGATAATTCCCGGATGATCCGCAGCTTCGGGGTCAATACGGATACTACGACGATTCTCGGTATCAGTCTGGCGAACGGAATGGTGGCCCTCTCGGGTGCACTGATCGCTCAATATTCTACATTTGCCGATTCATCCATGGGTATAGGCATGATTGTTATCGGGCTGGCTTCGGTAATTATCGGGGAAGCGATATTCGGTGCGGGTAACGTCTTCCGCGCTACATTGGCTGTAGTGCTCGGCTCCATCGTCTACCGGATCGTTGTGGCGCTGGCTCTGCGGGTGCCATGGCTCAAGGCTTCGGATCTCAAGCTGATTACGGCTATTATCGTTATCATCGCCCTCGTCTTCCCGTCTGTTCAGCGGTTCCTGAAGCAGAAGACGATGGCCCGCAGACGGACTGAAGAGCTTGCGGAGCTGACCCGCAGCAGCAAGAAAGGAGGGGCAGCCGATGCTAAAGCTTGATAATGTATCCAAGCTGTTCAACCCGGGTTCCCCTGACGAGAAGATTGCCCTGCTGGGTATAGATCTGGAGCTGAGCGCCGGAGATTTCGTGACGATTATTGGCAGCAACGGGGCCGGTAAATCGACACTGATGAATATTATATCCGGTGTCATGAAGCCGGATCTCGGTGAAGCGCGCATTGAAGGCAGCTCGATCAGCAATCTGGCCGAGTACCAGCGCGCACGCTGGATCGGCCGTGTCTTCCAGGACCCGATGGCTGGTACAGCGCCTCATATGACCATTGAGGAGAACCTGGCCATGGCTTATAAGCGGGGTCAGAGCCGCGGGCTGTCCTTCGGAGTGAATGCGGCCAGACGCACGCTGTTCCGGGAGCAGCTCAGCAAGCTGGGCATTGGCCTGGAGAACCGGCTGCGCGCTAAGGTAGGGCTGCTCTCCGGAGGCGAGCGGCAGGCGCTTAGCCTGCTGATGGCGACCTTCACCCAGCCGCAGATTCTGCTGCTGGATGAGCATACAGCTGCGCTGGACCCTTCGCGCGCTGAACTGATCACGAAGCTTACGGAATCCATTGTCCGTGAGATGAAGCTGACTACACTGATGGTCACCCACAACATGGATCAGGCTATCCGTTTAGGCAACCGGCTGATTATGATGGACAAGGGGTCGATCATTCTCGATTTTGATGAATCCCGCAAGAAGGATCTGACGGTAGAGCGGCTGCTTGGTGAATTCGAAGCCATTAGCGGCCATAAGCTGGCGGATGACCGGATGATGCTGGGATAAGCAGGTATCGAACCTGGTGAAGGCTTGAGTGCTGTCTGTTAAATGGACAGCTGCTCAAGCCTTTATTGTTGTGTCTTTACTCTTTAATGGTGAAGAGGATTCGGTTAAATCCGTCCAGGGCTTCCTTCAGTTGAGTCAGATGACGTTCTTCATAAATGCCGATGAAACACAGCTGACCATTTGCCTTCAGGCTTCCGGTTCAGGGTCTCGGACGAGAGGCCGGAGACCGCAGCGCAGATCTGATCACGGATCCCTTCATTATGATTCATCATGAGTAATAATCTCCTCTGTGTAGAAAATAAAAGCATGTCTAAAGTCAATTTCATTAGAGCCTCTTAAATTATATCCCCAAATATGCTTTGTCAAAACAGCAGGGCCAGCCGATTCACCAAGCGGTATGGGAGGTATATTTAACGAAAGAACTTGATTTTGAACAACAATGACCATAGGAGGAAACTACACATATGAACACTAAGAAGCTGGAAGGCAAAGTAGCAATCGTAACCGGAGGCGGATCGGGCATCGGCCGGGCCACGGTGCTGGAGTTCGCCAGAAATGGAGCTAAGGTGGCTCTTCTGGACCGGACCGTGGAGAACGCAGAGAAGGTTGCACGTCAGGTGGTGCAGGAAGGCGGAGAAGCCGCTGTGTTCGAATGCGACATCGCTGAGCCGCAGCAGGTGGAGGACGCCGTGAAGCAGGTTGTTGCCAAGTGGGGGAAGCTTGACATCGTGTTTGCGAATGCCGGGATTAACGGAGCGATGACACCAATTGAGACAATGGATATTGAGTCCTGGGACCAGACCATACAGATCAATCTCCGCGGTACGTTCGCTACGGTCAAATATGCCATCCCCCATTTGAAGGAGCAGGGCGGCAGCATCCTGATCAACAGCTCCATCAACGGTAACCGTGTATTCTCCAACATCGGATTCTCAGCATATAGCACAACGAAGGCCGGGCAGGTCGCTTTTATGAAAATGGCGGCGCTGGAGCTGGCCCAGTTCAAAATCCGCGTGAACGCCATCTGTCCTGGTGCGATCACCACTAATATTGATGACAATACGTACCCTTCGGATGATCTTAAGGAAGTGCAGATCGAGGTTGAATTCCCGGATGGCGGACAGCCGCTGGAGAAGGGACCCGGGCGTCCTGATCAGGTAGCCAAGCTGGCGCTGTTCCTGGCTTCTGCGGATTCGGATCATATTACAGGAACGGAAATCTACTGTGATGGAGCAGAATCGCTGCTGCATGGCTGATTCTTCTATTCGTACCTTTCCACTCATATAATGTATGGAGTACAGCCTTTTACTACAAGCGGGCGTTGTCCCTTTGCCGGAGCTCATCAGGTACTGATTGATGACCGGGTACAGAGGTGCAGACGTCCGTTTTTTCTTTTAAATCTGCTTGCGAAAAATTACTGTAAAGATTGCAGTGCTTTTCAGGTATACTGATTCTATCTGTCACGGAGAGGAGGACAACTATGAATATTGATTTGCACACGGAGTCGATTGTGAAGCTGCTTGTGGCCATGCTGTTCGGGCTGTTCATCGGGATTGACCGGCAATTGAAACAGAAACCGCTGGGAATCCGGACCAGTATGGTCATTAGCATCGCCAGCTGCCTGGTAACGCTGGTCTCGATCCATGCTTATGACAAGTTCGGCGGTACAGATCATCCCAATATGGACCCGATGCGTCTGGCGGCGCAGATTGTCAGCGGGATCGGTTTTCTCGGGGCGGGCGTCATTCTGCGCAGAGGGGGAGATGCGATATCGGGACTCACATCTGCGGCGCTCATCTGGACGGCTTCCGGTATCGGGATTGCGGTCGGCGCGGGATTCTATGTAGAAGCGGGTTATGCAGTTGTGCTGCTTATGTTCGCAGTAAATGCAGTGCCCCTGCTAATTAAAGCCATTGGCCCGGAGGTGCTGAACAAACATGAGATATCGATTAAGATCATCATGGAACCGAACTATATTCTAACCGATGTGATCCAGAAAATTGAGCAGCGCCATATCATTGCCGAGCAGCGCAAAACACGTAAAACCGGCCGGACGATCCGGCGGATGAAGATCAAGGATCTCGAAGACGGGAGACAAATGATTGATATGGTGATCTCCGCACCAGACCGTGATTATGCTACGGAAATCTATTATGATGTGAAGAAAATTGAACATGTGATGAGTGTCGAAGTGGAACAGCTGTAAAATTGGCATGTTGCCAATCCGGCAGATGTGGTACTCTATCTATGAGAGAGTCATTATGAGTTTATGGAAGGGAGTTTAAAGTTATTATGTCGATTACTGCATTTGAAGGACAATATGAGGGAGAGGCCGCAGTCTGGCTCAAAGCTGGACGTTATGAGGCCGCAGTTCTGCCGGGCATCGGAGGCAACCTGATCTGCTTCCGTGATACTGAGAGCGGTTACCGTTTCCTGCATGAGCCGGGCTCAGAGGAAATGGAAGCATTCAAGGCAAACCCCGGGATTCACGGCATCCCTGTATTGTTCCCGCCGAACCGATATGAGGATGGAGAGTTCCCGTGGAATGGACAAACCTACCGTTTTCCGGTAAATGAGGCTAAGACGGGTAACCATCTGCACGGGTTCCTACATACAGCAGCCTGGGAGGTCGAAGAATTCGGCAGCGGCAAAAGCGAAAGCTTCGTCACTGTAGCGATCAAGGTGGATGAGAATCATCCTTCTTATCAATATCTGCCGTTCAAATACACCGTCAAGCTGCGTTATACTCTGGGAGAAGGCGGCCTGTCCCAGCAACTGCTGGTTCATAATGACGGCGCAGAGCTGATGCCTTGTCTGCTGGCGTTCCATACTGCCATTAATGCTCCGTTCGCACCAGGCAGCACGCCGCAGGATTACCGTGTGAAGCTGACCATCGGCGAGCGCTGGGAGCTTAGCGACCGGATGCTGCCGACCGGCAAATTCCAGGAGCTGACTGCGGATGAAGTGGCACTGCGTGATGAGGGCTTGTATCCGTTCTATGCGCCAATGGATAACCACTATACCGCTGTAGCCCAGAATGGCCGCAACCGTATGGAGCTTACCGACAGCAAAGCCGGCGTTACCCTGGTGTATGATGTGGGAACCTCCTATAAGCAGTGGATGATCTGGAACAACGGAGCTACCGAAGGGTTCTTCTGTCCGGAGCCGCAAATCAACCTGGTGAATGCACCGAAGGTAGATCTTCGTGCCGATGACATCGGATTGTTTGGTCTGGAGCCAGGGGAGTATTGGGAGGAGACTAGCCGCCTATATGTGAAGTAGGGGGAAATAGATTGAACCGGGAAAATTCCACTGTAGGGATTAGCCGAGGCTGCAGAGAATGTTTGACTTCCGGCCACTGTTGGGTTTGTATTTCCTGATTTAAACTGCTGTTCGCAGTAGAAATACAAACCTAAAGGCGGACGCTATCGCTCCTACAGTTCAAACTTCTCTTCCGCCACTCCACCCTCATTGTATATTTTCAAGTTCAAGCTATATAGTTTTGAAGAATATATAAAAAGAGCAGCGAAGTTTGCTGCTCTTTTTTGTTGCAGAAATAACGTGCTGGAAATCTCGTATCCATGGATTATGGAGGAGGCTGTGAGGTGCATAATACGAAGATGTACTTCTTTTGGATACTGAATTTTAAGGCGGCTTTAAGCTAAAAGGCGTATACTACTCCTTTAATCTAGTTAGGAGTGAATCCATTTGTCGCGGTTATTGCCTTCCAAACGTTTGTCGTATTTGCTGTTAGTCTTGCTGGCCGGGGGATTTGTGCTGAATTTTTTCCTGCAGGCAGCATCCTTTAGTATGAATATATCCGGTGCTCTGCAGTGGACCCGCGGTTACCCTTGGCTGTATGGTGCGGGAGGTCTGTTCCTTTTCTTCATTCTGCTCTTAAGTTCAGTGATATTGCCTAATACATATGCAGGGCCTGCAGTTGTCAGTTTAATGTGTCTAATGCTGGGTGTAGCTGATTATCAGAAGCTTGTCACGCGAGGAGAGCCGCTTTTTCCATGGGATCTGATGCTGGTCAAGAATGCCGGTGAAATGAGCAAGATTACCAAAGGAATGATCTCACCGCTGGCGGTAATAGCCGCAATATTAGTGGCTGTTGGTCTGGTGTACATGATCCGCAAGTTGCCCAGGAACAGAATCAAGCTGCCTTTACGCTTAAGCCTGGGCGGAATCTCAGTCGCGCTGAGCGCAGGTTTTCTTGTGCTTGTGTCGGGCCATTCGTCTGTTGTTACCGCTATGAACTACCAGAACATCTTCTGGAACCAGAAGGTTAATTATTCGCAGAACGGATTCATATTTGCTTTTGCCGGGAATTTGCGGCAGAGCCTGCTGGAGAAGCCCGAAGGGTACAGCCGTGAAGCGGTTGAAGCGGTGTCAGCTAAGTATTCGGCATTGCCGGATGAACCGGCGGTAGCCAGTCCCGGGGAACAGCCGAATATACTGTTTATGATGGATGAGGCTTTCTTTGACCCTACGCGTCTGCCGGGGTATACCTTAAGCGAAGATCCGCTGAAATTCATTCATACGGCGGCGGATGAGACTCCGTCTGGTTATTTGCTGTCACCGGAATTCGGCGGCAATACAGCCAATGTTGAATTCGAGGCCATGACCGGGCTGTCGATGTATTTCCTTGGGGACGGAACCATTCCCTATCAACAGCGGATTGTCAAAATGTCCTCAATGCCGTCCATCGTCAGTATTCTAAAATCGCGGGGCTACCATGCACAGGCGCTGCATCCGTTCGATGAGACCTTCTATAACCGCAACCGTGTCTATCCGGTACTTGGTTTTGACAGCTTCATCAGTGAAAAGGATCTGCCGGATGCTAACCGCCTCACCCCGGATGGCTATATATCCGACAAGGCTGCTGTACAGGAGGCTGTCCGCGAGCTTAAGTCGGCGTCGAGGCCGGCCTTCCTGCATCTGGTGACGATGCAGAATCATTTCCCGTTCACCAAAGGGCTGAACGGACCGAACACGATTACCGTAGAAGGCGGACAGCCGGCGCAGAAGGACGAACTGGAGACTTACGTGCAGGATACTAAGCTGACCGACGAGGCACTGGCTTATCTGCAGGAAGAGCTGCTGACGATTGAACGTCCAACCGTTGCTGTATTCTGGGGCGACCATCTGCCGGCGCTGACCGCCGGGATCTATACAGAGGCCGGCTGGGATCAGGAGCCTAGATTGAAGCACGAGACGCAGCTGCTGATTCTGGCTAACTATGATATCGGAAATGAGCCGCTGGGGACACTTAGTCCGGCTTACCTTGGCCCAACCGTCTTTAGACTATCCGGCCAGCCGCTGCCTGCCTATTACAAGCTGCTGGAGCAGGTGCAGGAAGAAATCCCCGGCCTCAGCAAGAATGTGCTGGTCGGGTCCGGCAGCAGCGGAATCCTGACTGGATTGACACCCGGGCAGCAGGAGCTGCTGGATGACTATCGCCTGATCGAATATGATCTGCTGGAAGGGGAGAAGTACGCGGAAGGCTTAATGTTCTAACCGGAATAGCATGACTCAGCGCAGCCCCACATCATGGAAGCGGTTCTCGATCGGCTCGCGCAGCAGCACGCGGATGGACTGAATCGCTTCGGCCTCGGTATGCTTAGCCTCGCGGATGAGAGGAAGCAGCCTTTGTGGCCGTAGAGTTGGAGCATGAGACGCGTTCGGGCTTAATAGAGCTGTAATTTCATGATAGACAGCAGAAAGACGCTCATAATGGCTGGCGGTAGACTCGAGCTCAGGCCAATATTCGCAGGCTGCTCTGGTATAGCTGGACGCGTCTTTCTTAGAGGCAGCATAGAACACCAAGGTTTCATAAGCACCGGAAGCATCATATGATCTGCCTGACAAGGCGTCCAGCATGGCATCATAAGCCTGCAGTCCGCAGGCATACTGCGATTCCGGCAGCATCGGATCATGTACCTCTGCCTTGTATACAGCCTGGAGGAAGGATTCTCTGATCACCTGCCTTATGTCCTTCCGGATCTGTCCTTCGAAGATCTGACAGTGCCAATAAGGGCTCGCATTTCTTCCCAGCTGATCATAAGGCAGCTCCAGTTCTGCTCTTGAAGATATTTCGTTGTAGCAGAATACCTGCTTCTGATCATCGGAGCGGGTTATCACCACAAACTTATCTTTCCAGCAGACGACAGGAGTGCCTTGCTCAAGCGATTTGCGGATTTCCAGGATAGCCTGCTTCTGATAGAGCGGAAATGTAGGAGCGAAATGAAACCCTGCCGCCTGAGTCGAAATCATTCCGATTAAATCTGCAGCTACCGTATGCTCAGCCATCCAGTTATAAGCCGTAGGTGAGTCACGGTGAAGCTGCCTATGCAAGGACAGACGGAAACAGGAGGCAGTCATTCCGGATAACATATATTTGGGCAGTGTGAACCAGCCGTTAGCCGACAGAACCTGGTACATGGCATCTACATAAGAATGAGTCAACTGCGGAGGATGCAAGGCCGCTGGTACTGAATCCAATTCTGTTCTGTTCATCATCTGGCCGTATGCGCCCCCCATCTTGGCAGAATGGAACGTTTCCGGTCCGGATACCGCCCGGAGATTAATCTAAACTGCTGCATAGCGCGTTCCTCCAGCTCAAGCGCCTGCTGCAAGGCGGCACAGAGTGAGGGAAGCTGCTGCTGCACCAGCGTCATGCTGCCGTTAATCAGCGTATGAGCAGCCTTCGACTGCCCGCACAACATCTCATCCAGCTCAGCATAAATGCTATGAACCTCATTCAGCCCCGGCAAGACGGACTGAACCTCCTGCAGATAACTCCGGATCTCTGAGCGCGCTGTCAGGAGTGATTCGAGAATATAGACGGCTCCGCTGCTGTCGAACTTTCCCTGCTGAAGAGCCCGGATCAGGAAACTGTAAGCCATTCTGCCTGATGCAATGCTCTGATCGGGCAGTGTTTTGTATGGAGTCTCCCAATCCTCAAGGGCGAGCCTCAGTGATTCCAGTACTGCGTCATGCAGCGGAATATCAACCTTATCTCCGAAAAACTGGCAATACCAGAACGGGGTAATGTTGAGGCCGAAGTTATCATAGAGCACATAACGGGTCTCGATGGACGATCCATCCTGCACATAGAACACCCGGTCGTCCTCATCATAGCCGTGAATAACGCCGAACTCCGGTATCCAGTAGACACAGGCGAGTCCGCGGTCCAGACTATGCTTCACATCTTCAATGGCGGCCTGCTGATATACGGCGAACGAATCATGTCTTGTTCTCCCTCCGCTATGTCCGGTAAGGACGCCGAGATTATCGATGGCCGGTCCATGCTCTTTGCCCCACTGTCCATAAGCGGTAACGGAGAAGGGGAAGAGCTTCTCATGCACAGAGAATTTGAAGGCCATACCGCTGAGCCCGGAGAGCATGAATGTGGGTCCATGGAATAACCCTGCGGCAGTGAGGACGGCATAGAGGGCATCGGTAAAAGATTTGGATTCGCGCTTCATTTGTATTCCGTTAATGATCACTCCGGCTCTCCTGTTCATTCAGCAGATTCAGTACGTTCTGGCATCTGATCCTTACTTTCTCTTTCAGCCATTTGGGGGACAGAATTTCAGACCATTCCGAGCTGAACAGCTGCCCCACAAAGGCATCCGTGTCAATAAATTCAATTTCATAGACTTCTCCATCAGCGGATCGGATCGTATACCCTCCCCATGAGGAATCCGCAGGCATCCCGCTCAGCCGGATTCTGGCTGTGAACGGCTTCAGCTTCCGGATCTGATCCGGCGGAGCCGATGGAAATTCTTCGCTTGTTGCAAAATATCTGTCCGTCAGCTTCAGCTGCAGGATCTCGGACAAGTTATAGAACTCCGTCTGGCAGTTCCCTTCAACAGCTGCAAGCACATAATCTTCATCCAGACGGCGGCTCAGTTTCAGGGGACAGAGATATAGCTCCTGCGGTTTGTCCGGCTGTTTCCGGCAAAGGATGTGAATTACGTTACGGGCCTGAATGGCTTGCTCCAGGAGCCCGATAACCTGCAGACGCCGGGCATTTACTTCAAACAGAGGCAGCTTGTATTCTCCAGCCTGCAGGGGCTGGTCTGTGAACCGTTCCAGCAGGCCACCGACTCTCCGGATAGTCTGGCCGTTCTCATAATCATAATGGCTGTACCGGTAAGCCAGATATTTCAGTACCTGCTGCTCTTCGTCGGTGATGTACAGATGAGGCAGCACAAAGCTATTATCCTCGTACATATATCCGCGCTGGCTGGCCACGTACCGGAGCGGAGCCCGTAGAGATTCCGCCATATATTCAATATCCCGCTGCGCCTGGCGCCTGGAGATTTCGAATTGCTCCGCAAGAATATTGCTGTTCGGATAACAGGCATTTCTGATTTGCTGGTCAAACCACTGAATACGGTGAATATGGCTCATGCGGCTCCGCTCCTTTCTGTCAGATTTCAGTATAGCGTCTGATGAACTTCCACCGCAACAAGGTAAAGATGCCGCTCCGGCATCCATGCATGAAGCATGAAGCCGGGCGGACATCCGGGTTGTGTTTACTTGGCTACGGCATCTACTTTGGCTTGTGGCGCCTTGTCGCAGCGCTTGCAGACCTTCAGGGTTCCCCCATCAGACTTTACTTTTGTGTAGAGCAGCTTAATTCTGGTTGTTCCACAGACCGGGCAGGTGCCCCGGCCATGGGAGGGCAGGGTCCAAAGTACCCGTCCGCGCTTTGTTTTTACCATTTGTGTAGTCCTCATTTCAGCAATTTGAATGTTACTTGTCCAGTATAAAACAGCTGGTACGACATAAAATGTCGCATCAAATTCATAATTCTAAGAGCAAGGTCTCTGGTCCGCATAACGGATGCTCTAGCTGTAACAGTTCAATCCAGCGGATCGTAATTGACGGAAAGCCTGCCAAGCCTTTAGACTAGACTGGACGAAGACCGGACAATCTGGACGGCGTCATTTATTTCTTGATTTGAAAGGGGTTACATACGTGAAAAAGCTCTGGCTTGTCTACGTGCTGCTGATCGGCATCTTCCTGATCTACGTGCTGAACTACAAGCAGCAGGGGGATTCGGCGGACCCGTGGGAGACAGCCGGACTGCGCGGGAATATTGAAGATAAATATGTGATGGTCACGTTCCAGATCGGAATCGACTACTGGAAAAGCGTGCTGAAGGGCTTCGAGGATGCTGCAGAGGAGCTTAATGTGTCCGTGGAATACCACGGCTCGACCCAGCATAATGCCAATGAACAGATGACCGTATTGGAGCAGACTATCGCCAAGAAGCCGGCGGGGATTGCGATTTCGGCGGTGAATTCCAAGCTGCTCACGGCGACGATCAACAAGGCGGTGGAGGCCGGTATTCCGGTGGTCCTGTTTGATTCGGGAGCGCCGGACAGTAAGGCCTATTCTTTTCTGGGAACAGATAATTACAATGCCGGCACCCAGGCCGCACACAAAATGGCGGAGCTGACCGGCAGCAAAGGTGAAGTGGCTATAATCACCACGCCTGACCAGCACAATCATCAGGAACGGACAGACGGCTTCAGCGATACCATCCGCAGTGAATACCCGGAGATGAAGCTGGTGGGGATCAAGAACGGACGGGGAGACCAGGTCGCCTCGCGGGAAGCTGCCGAGCTATTGCTGGGAGAATATCCGCAGCTTGCGGGGATCTTTGCTACGGAGTCCAATGGCGGTATCGGTGTAGCGGAAGCGGTGGATGCGGCTCACGGCAACGGCTTGGTTCCGCAGATCATCAGCTTCGATACCGATAAAGGGACGCTTGATTTGGTGAAGGAAGGAAAAATAGCCGCTACGATGGCCCAGGGTACCTGGAATATGGGCTATTGGTCGCTTACGGAGCTGTTTCATCTGCACCGTGATCTGGAAGCGGACCCTGAAGCGTATGCGAACCATAAGCCCGTGCCCGTACCGGATACGGTCGATACAGGGATAGACGTGGTCACACGGGTGAACGTTGATAACTATTATGCCAAATAGGCTGCAGCAGAGGAGGAGCCTGTGATGCGGAGAAGCGGCCTGAACATGGAGAAGCTGAAGCTGAATAATCTGCCAATCCGCTATAAGCTGATTATTCACTTTTTGCTGATCAGCATCCTGCCTGCCATCGGGTTGGGGCTGCTGATTGGCTGGACCGTCGACCGGATTGTGGAAGAACAGAGCAACGAGAACACTATGCAGCTGATCGGCAAAGTGAATACAGCGATTGAGAACGATGTTGAGAATCTGCAGAAGATAACCTACCTGATGTCGTTTGATCCGGGAGTACAGAAGTTCCTGAAGGGGGATACAGTAAATACGGGGCAGTCTAACAATGCAGCTGGCAACGGGGAGTCGGCTGAATACAACATCCGCAAGTTTCTGCAGGGCTTCACTACGCTCAGCTCCGAGATTGCCGGGATAATGCTGGTCAATAGTGAAGGCGATTTCATCAGCAATGAGATGTATACCCGTTCTGGTACTCAGCTGACGGAGGAGGCCTGGTACAAGCAGGCAGCGGAGAACAAAGGGATCTTCAAGATTGTAGGTCATCCATACGGCCGCGCTGTAATGTCCCATGTGGATTATCAGGAGAGCGAGGTGGTCTCTGCCGTCAGGGCGATAGTCGATCCGGAAACGCAGGTCGTGCAGGGAGTGGTGCTGGTCGATCTGAAGTTGCGGGTGATTGCCGAGACGGCCAGGGATGTCACACTGGGCAAGACGGGCTATCTAACGGTGGTGGACAACAATGGGGAGATGATCTATGCGCCGCAGCACCCTATTATGCAAAAGATTCCGGCAGGTCTATTCACCGAGTCCTCTGGAATCACCTCGGAGACCGTGGACGGCCGCCATTTGCAACTGATCTACCGGACCTCTCCCTTTACAGGCTGGACTACGATGGGCGTGTTTCCGATGGATGAGTCAGCCTTTGGGGTGCGCGAGATTACCTTCAATGTCGTAACCTTCGTGTTTGTAGTCTGTATGCTGGGGATGACGGCTTCCTTCTATCTGGCGTATTCCATCTCCCGTCCGATTGGACAGCTGGCTTCTTTCATGAGCAAAGCACAGTCCGGTGATCTGACGATTCGCTACTGGGGGAACCGTTCCGACGAGATCGGGCTGCTGGGCCGCAGCTTCAATACGATGCTGGCCCAGATTGGGCGGCTGCTGTCACTGACGGAGCTGCAGGCCCGGCAAAAGCGGGAAGCAGAGCTGCGCAGCCTGCAGGCGCATATCAAACCGCATTTCCTCTACAATACACTCGATACGATCCACTGGATGGCCCGCAGCAAGGGTGCGGAGGATATTGCCGAGGTGGTCCAGTCCTTGTCCAAGCTGTTCCGGCTAGGGCTGAGCAAAGGGAGTGATATTATTCCCCTCTCCGATGAACTCGAGCATATCGTCAGCTATCTGAAGATCCAGCAAGTCCGCTACAGCAGCAAGCTGACCTACTCGATTGAGGTTGAGCCGCAGCTACAGGAGCTGTACGTGCTTAAGCTGCTGCTCCAGCCGATGGTGGAGAACGCTATCTATCATGGCATTAAGGAACGCCGTGGTCCCGGTCATCTCTCCATTGAGGTGGTGGAGCGGGAGAATGAGCTGTATCTTACCGTTCGTGATGACGGTGCCGGGATTCCTCCGGAACGGCTAAGCATGCTTAAGCAGCGGCTTGAAGCTGTCGGGAAACAGGATCGTGAGCATGCAGATACGCCCCTGCCGGATAGCGCAGGCAGCGGATACGGAATTCTGAACGTGCAGGCCCGGATCAGGCTGACTTATGGTGAGCCTTACGGAATTATGATTGAGAGTGAACCTGGAACGGGAACGGTTGTAACACTCCGGCACCCGGTTGTCCGCGATAGCTACCCAGCGAAGGAATAAGGAACAGGAGGATCTATGAGGATGATAGACAAGTGGAAAGTAATGATTGCTGATGATGAGGGGATCATCCGCGATGGTATCCGGCAGTGTGTGGACTGGGATAGCCTGGGGATGAGTGTGATGGCGGAGGCAGAAGACGGTGAGGAGGCCCTGGAGCTGGCGCTTCATCATTCCATTGATATTGCACTGGTAGATCTCAATATGCCGATTATGCACGGCATGGAGCTGATGAAGCGGCTGCGGGAGCAGCTTCCCGGCTGCAAAATCATCGTCATTACCGGACACGATGAATTCTCGTATGCCCAGGAATCGATTCGTCTGCAGGTGAATGATTACATTCTCAAGCCCGCCGATCCGAAGCAGCTGATGCAGGTGCTCCGCGGCGTCCGCGATGAACTGGAGTCGGTGAAGCAGCAGAGCCAGCATCTGCAGCAGGCCTCCCGGCAACTGCAGAAGAATTTCCCGCTGCTGCGTGAACGCTTCTGCCAGGAATGGCTGGATGGGAATCTGAGCCAGGCGGAGATCCGGGAGCAGCTGCAGTTCCTGCAGCTGCCGCCGGAGCGGCCGGAACTGATCGGGATTATCCGCTGGAGATGGGAAGGCCAGCATCCGGGAATGAAAGAGAACGAACGCCAGCTGTATCTGTTCGCCATTGAGAATATCATCACGGAGCTGCTTGAGCCATATTCCAAGGTGATCTTCCGGGATTCCGCCGGACTGATCGTCATTCTGCTCTGGGATGCTGCAGGTGAGCGGGTGCTGGCCGGGGCGGAAGGCGCAGTGCGCAGCAATCTCAAGATCGCGGTTGAAGTCGGTACCCAGAATGTGCAGGGGGAGATTACCGAGCTGGCATCGGCATACCGGGGCTGCCGGGTAGCGCTGGCCAAGGAGCAGCCGCTATCGCCGCTCGTCCGCAGGGCGAAGCAGTATATGCAGGAGCACTACAACGAATATGGACTTACGCTGGAGGCGATGGCCGGCCAGCTTCAGGCATCACCGGTGTATCTCAGCCGCCTGTTCAAGCAGGAGCTTGGAGAATCCTTCGGCACTTACCTGACTCAGATCCGGATCCGCAGAGCTGCACAGCTTCTGCATTCTACGGAGCTAAGTATCAATGAAGTCGCTGAGCAATCGGGTTATGAGACCCAGCATTATTTCAGCACGGCGTTCAAGAAGCATACAGGTGTATCGCCGTTACAGTTCCGCAAAGGGGTATTACCGGGAGCTGGAGACAGTAAGAACGAATAAAGAATAGGGAAACCATATATTCAAGCGGCAAGGGGTGCACTGCGTGGAGGAAGTTGAATACAAGAACAATACTGGCGGAACTGCCGGAGAATACAGACAAGCTGCACTGGGCAGCATTGGAGTTCTGGAATCCTGTCTGGAGAAGCTGTCGTTCTCAGAGCTTACCAGACAGCAGATGAATCAATTTTTCGGGCAAACGGGTCCGGTGGAAGCAGAGAATATTACCCGAAGAATCTCGGATGTTTATATGGCCTTTTTAAGTAAAACCAATTTTAAGGTAAAGGCTGCGGAGAGTAACCGCCTCCTCTTCACCCGACTGAAGCAGGAACTGGATGAGATCAAGCAGGCAATAAGCGAATTGGAATAGGTACCGACCGTGTGCGCCTCCGGGCTGCATGCGGTTTTTTTGTTGTGCTGCACATAAGTTTGATTTTTATAAAAACAGTAGTCTGAGTGTAAATACGCCCTATGGCTTCTGTTGCTATACTCAACTTGTCACACGGGAGTACCCGTGGAAGACAACAGAATAGTCCAGGGGGTAGTGCAGAATGAAAAGATATTCATTGGTCTCATTGCTACTAACACTCGTACTCATCTTGTCCGCATGCGGCAACAACGGCAACTCATCAAGCGGCGGAGACTCGTCCCAAGGCAAAGTAGGGATCGCAATGCCGACGAAATCCTCGGAACGCTGGGTGAATGACGGCAACAACATGGTGAAGGAGTTCGAGAAGCTGGGCTACGGTACGGATCTGCAATATGCAGAAGATGTCGTGGAGAACCAGGTATCCCAGATTGAGAATATGATCACTAAAGGCGTGAAAGCAATTGTAATCGCTTCAATTGACGGCGAGGCCCTGACGGATGTGCTGCAGAAGGCACATGATGCGAATGTCAAAGTCATTGCCTATGACCGTCTGATCAAAAAAAGTGAATATGTAGACTACTATGCGACCTTCGATAATTTCAAGGTTGGCGTACTGCAGGGCTCTTACATTGAGGAAAAGCTTGGCCTTAAGGACGGCAAAGGACCTTTCAACATTGAGCTGTTCGGCGGATCCCCGGATGACAATAACGCCTACTTCTTCTTCGATGGCGCGATGTCAATCCTCAAGCCTTATATTGATTCCGGCAAGCTGGTTGTCCGCAGCAAGCAGGTTACTATGGATCAGGTAGCTACGCTGCGCTGGGACGGTGCTGCCGCCCAGGCGCGCATGGATAACCTGCTGAGCGCCAATTATGCAAGCGATAATCTTGACGCTGTTCTCTCTCCTTACGATGGCATCAGCATCGGGATTCTCTCTTCCCTGAAGGGTGTAGGCTACGGTTCAGGCGACAAGAAGCTTCCGGTTGTTACCGGACAGGACGCTGAGCTGGCTTCCGTGAAATCCATTCTGGCTGGAGAGCAGACACAGACGGTATTCAAGGATACCCGTGAATTAGCCAAGAAAGCTGTAGAAATGACCGAAAGTGTGCTGAAAGGTACAGAAGCCGAAGTCAACGATACCACAACCTATGACAATGGCGCCAAAATCGTTCCGTCCTACCTGCTGGAGCCAGTTTCAGTAGATGCAAGCAACGTAGACAAGGTACTGGTAGACGGTGGCTACTATACCAAAGATCAGCTGGGAGAATAACCTGCTGAATACCATTTAGCAGCAACCGGCGGCATCTCTGAGTCAGGAGGAGCCGCCGGTACCCGCTGCTACAGTCACAAGGAAAGCTGGGTGAGACACTTGAGTGAATATATCTTGGAGATGAAAAGCATTACAAAGACATTCCCCGGCGTCAAGGCGCTCTCGAATGTCAACCTGCAGGTCAAGGCCGGTGAAATCCACGCCCTCTGCGGGGAGAATGGAGCCGGCAAATCCACGCTGATGAAGGTGCTAAGCGGAGTGTACCCGCATGGAACTTACGAAGGGGATATTCTGTATCAGGGAGAGGTATGCCAGTTCAAGGATATCAAGGACAGTGAAAGTCTGGGCATCGTCATTATCCACCAGGAGCTGGCGCTGATTCCGTATTTGTCTATTTCGGAGAACATCTTCCTCGGCAATGAGCAAGCGCGGCGCGGGGTGATCAACTGGAACGAAACGACGGTGAAGACCAAGGAACTGCTAACGACCGTCGGCCTCAAGGAATCGCCGTTTACCGGAGTATCAACGATCGGCGTCGGCAAGCAGCAGCTTGTAGAGATTGCCAAGGCACTCTCCAAGGAAGTGAAGCTGCTCATTCTCGACGAACCGACTGCGGCGCTGAACGAGGATGATAGCGAGAACCTGCTGATGCTCATTTTGGAGCTGAAGAAGCGCGGGATTTCCTCGATTATCATTTCCCACAAATTGAACGAAATCGAGAAGATAGCGGATTCCGTAACGATTCTGCGGGATGGACAGACCATTAAGACACTGGATATGAAACGCGATGCGGTCACTGAAGATGTCATTATTAAAGGCATGGTCGGACGCGATCTGACGAACCGTTATCCAGAGCGTACACCGGAGCTGGGAGAGACCATCTTCGAGATCCGTAACTGGGAGGTATATCATCCGACGCAGCAGGACCGCAAAATGCTGGATCAGATTAATCTGCATATCCGGCGCGGCGAGGTTGTCGGCATTGCCGGACTGATGGGTGCGGGACGTACGGAGTTGGCCATGAGCGTGTTCGGCAAGTCATACGGCAAGCGGATCAGTGGCCAGACCTTTATGCACGGCAAAGAGGTCCAGCTGAATAACATCACTCAGGCCATTGAGAGCGGACTGGCCTACGTTACCGAGGACCGCAAGCAGTACGGGCTCATCCTGATCGACGATATCAAGCGGAACATCTCGCTCAGCAGTCTGAAGAAGCTGTCCCGCCGTGGAGTGATTAATGAGAATGAGGAAGTGCTGGTCGCCGAGGAATACCGGAAGAAGCTGAATATTAAGTCTCCGAGCATTCTGCAAAAGACAGTGAATCTCAGCGGCGGCAATCAGCAGAAGGTGGTACTCAGCAAATGGATTTATGCCCAGCCGGATATTCTGATCCTGGATGAGCCCACCCGGGGAATTGATGTGGGTGCCAAATACGAAATCTACTCGATCATTAACAGCCTGGCCGCAGAGGGCAAGGGAGTGCTGGTTATCTCCTCCGAGCTGCCGGAAATCATCGGGATGTGCGACCGGATCTACACCATGTGCGAAGGGCGCATCAGTGGAGAAGTGGAACGCAAGGATGCATCGCAGGAGCTGTTGATGAAATTTATGACACGAAGCAGGGGGTAATACCGCATGGGAGCCATTACTGAACTTTTCAAAAAGAATATCCGCCAATACGGCATGATCATCGCCTTGATCTTTATCTCTATCTTCTTTCAAATTATGACCGACGGCATTCTGCTGAAGCCGCTGAACGTAACCAATCTAATTCTGCAGAACAGCTATATTCTGGTGCTGGCCATCGGAATGGTGCTTGTCATTATTACCGGGCATATCGACTTGTCCGTTGGTTCGGTAGCCGCCTTCATCGGCGCACTGTCCGCCATTATGATGGTGGATATGAACATGAATCCTGTGCTTGCCGTGGTTCTCTCGCTCCTAATGGGAGCACTCGTTGGGGCATGGCAGGGCTTCTGGGTCGCATATATCAAAATCCCGGCGTTTATCGTCACCCTGGCAGGTATGCTGCTGTTCCGGGGCTTAACGATGATCGTGCTGAACGGACAGTCGATAGCGCCTTTTCCTAAGACTTTTCAGAAGATCAGCTCGGGGTTCATCCCCGATATCTTCAGCGGCAGCTCTACGAATGTGCTGACACTGGTCATTGGAGTGGTCCTGTCTGTCTTGGTTATTTATCAGGAATACCGCAGCCGTAAAATTACCGTGAAATACGGTTTTGAACAAGCTCCCGCCTGGATTTCGATTGCCAAGGCAGCGGCGCTGGTGATTGTGATCAACCTGTTCACTTATGTACTGGCTCAATATAACGGGATTCCGAACATTCTAGTGATCCTGATGGTGCTGATCGTTATCTATTCATTCGTGATGAACCATATGACGATGGGCCGGCATATCTATGCACTGGGCGGCAATGAGAAGGCTGCGAGCCTCTCCGGCGTCAAAACCAAACGGGTTACCTTCTGGGTATTCGTCAACATGGGCGTACTCGCTGCACTGTCCGGCTTGGTATTCGCTGCACGGCTTAACTCTGCGACACCAAAAGCCGGAACCAACTTCGAGCTGGATGCCATCGCGGCCTGCTTCATCGGTGGAGCCTCCGCTTCCGGCGGGATCGGGACAGTGGTTGGTGCGATCATCGGCGGTCTCGTCATGGGTGTTATGAATAACGGGATGTCGCTCGTCGGCCTCGGCGTAGATTGGCAGCAGGGCATCAAGGGTCTGGTGCTGCTGCTGGCAGTAGGCTTTGATATTTATAATAAGTCGAAGACGGCTTAGGCTTGAAATACCGCCAGAAATGCTCCCTGACAGGGGGCATTTCTGGTTTTTTGACATAAAGATTCCGTGCAACACTTGCAGCATCCCGCCCGGCCATGGATAATAGCATCTAAGGCGTATACTAATTCATAGCTGTGACAGGAGGCCACAGATGCAGATTATTGCCATGCTGACCATGCTGATTGACCACATCGGCTATATTTTTTTCCCGGGCGAGCTGGCCTGGAGATATGTGGGGCGAATTGCTTTTCCAATTTACTGCTACGCGCTGGTGCAAGGGCATATACATACTTCATCGAGACCCCGCTACCTGCGGCGGCTGCTGATGATCGCCCTGCTTGCCCAGATTCCGTACAATTTGGCGCTGGACCCCGGTGGATGGAATGTGGTGTTCACCCTCCTGCTGTCTGCTGCCGTGCTTACGCTGCTAGATAAGCTGCCGAAGTTGTGGTATGGGGTTCCGGTAGTTATCGTTGCGGTGCTGCTCATGGATCTTCTGCCGCTGGACTATAATGCATACGGGCTGCTTCTGGTGCTGATTTTCCGTTATACCCGCTCGTATTGGCTTGTGCTGGCACATTTTGCGCTGAATGGATTCTATTTGTTCTATTATAATTGGCTGGTGCAGATGGCCAGTATTGTGCCTACCCTTCTCATTGCGCTGACTCCGGGCTTCTGGATATTACTGGAGCGCAGACGGCTGCCACGCTGGGTCTGGTGGTCATTTTATCCCGCACATTTAGCGGTACTTGCGTTGGTAAAGATTCTCTTTTTCCAAGATTGGGTATCTATAGAGTGGCGGAGTTTATTTACCTTTTGAAGGAATAATAGATTCTGTCCTCTACATTTACAAATCCTTCCTCCTTTGAGATGATGGATACGTTACCACATTATGAGCTAGAGGAGACATGCTATGAAGAAAATGAAAGCAAGAACTAAATGGCTGGTGCCGTTTCTTGCACTGCTGCTGATCCTGGCAGGCTGCCAAACCGTCGGCGGATTTGATGTCAACAAGGCATTGCTTGGGGATCTCGATGTGAAATCCTCAGAATCAAGTACGACGCTTAGCTTAAGCGCTGTTCCTGCAGTAGGCATCCGTGCGGAGGATCAGGAGATTGTCGATCTTATTAATTCATTATCCCTTACGCTTGGAAGTGTGAAGCTGCAGGACAACGGCAATGTCTCGGCATCGGGAATTGTAGGGTATAAGCAATCCAAAATTCCGTTCTCCTTCTTCATGGATCAGGCGAATATTGTCTTTACCGCTGAAGGAGCCAAGCAGCCGTTCTACTTCCCGATTCAGGGATATGAAGACACACTCGGCATAGAAGGTCTGGATCAGACGAAGACACTGGAGCTTTCTAAGCTGATCTCCCAGTTCGTGGTGAAGAACCTGCCGAATCCTGGAGCAATTACGGTTGCCTCAGTATCGGAATCTGTATATGGCCAGCAGACGAGCTTAACGAAGCTACATACGGAAATTACCGGTGAAGAGCTTCCAGTGCTGCTGAAGAGCTTCCTGAGATCGATCTCCAAAGACACTGAAGGCTTCACTGCCCTGATCAGCGGCCTCTATGATTATCTGTATCCGCTTCTGGAGGCTTCAGGTGAAGATCTGAATAGTCTTGGCTTCGGAGAGATCCCACTGGATGACAAAGAAGGCGTAGTCACTGTAGCGCATGATGCTGCCAAGCTGGCAGTGGATGCTCTCCTGCTGGTCTACGACAAGCAGCTTGAGAGTCTCTATGAGAGCACACCTGAACTGAAGACTGTTCTTGGCAAAGATACGAAGCTGACCGTGGACCTGTTCGTGGATAGCGGTTTCCATGTCCGTAAACAGAACATTGATCTCAAGGTTGCTCTTCCGGCCAGTGAAGATCTGCCGCTGCAGAGTATCAATGTGAAGCTGGTTTCAGAGACCTGGAACGTGAATGGCCCTGTAACTGCTGATCCGATCAGCACAACCGGCGGCATTGATTTCTCCTCAGCGGAGCTTACTCCGGGTGAGACATTGAGAAGCTTTGAACAAGGCTCTGCGGTCTATAACCTGCTCAAGGATGATATGGGAATTACGTCCAAGAGCCTGATGATCGCACCGGATGATGATTACTATTATCCTATCGTGGACAATGGCACAACCTATGTTCCGCTGCGCTATATTGCAGAGGACCTGGAAGCTTCTGTTGAGTGGGATGCGGCTAATCGCGCGATTAATGTAACCGATGATGTCTACGGCGATCTGCTGGTATTCAAAATCGGCTCCGCACAGGCACAGATTGCCGGCGCTACCGTGAAGCTTCCACAGCCTGTATTCGTGGATGAATACGGAGATGCTTATGTGCCGCTGCGCGTTCTGGCACAAGGTCTACATGCTTCCGTTGAAGTGGATGAAGACGGATATATCTGGATTGACCGTCCGTAAGGTTTAAAGAGGTAAGCATGAAGCCGGAACCCCTAAGAAATTAGGTGGTTCCGGTTTTTTTTATATTCAGGTATAGTGAAATTAAAGAGAAGGATAAAATTTCAGATAAATGAAAGGGCGGCGAGGATGCAGCGGATTTTTCTAATCTACAAACAATTCTTAACAGAACCTCTGTGGTTTAAGATTCTTATTATTACCACTTTGCTTGCGGCCGTCATATTCAGCAGTTCCTCTTTACCACAAAATGGTTATTATCAGCTTACTTCTAAATTAGCAGCAGCAATCTTTTTTACAGCCTATGGCGTTAATTTCCGTTCAAACACCCGGGTTTCTGCTGTTTTTTTAGTAATGGCGGCGGTTTGCATTTTTCTGTCCTGGACTATCTGGACGGGCCTTCCGCCAGCTGAGTAGGACTACCTTGACATTCTCGTTCAGAACCGGCCAACCGCGACAATTAGAGCCAACACGATGAAGAAGATGTTCACACCGATCTCCCGGTATTCCTTGCGTTTGATATGGAAAAGGGCGCCGCTTAGGACAGTCACTGCAAGGGCTGCTGCGGCAACCGGCGTTAACACAGGTACACTATTCAGCGCATAAGGAAGTATCAATCCAAGTGCGCCCAATAGTTCGGCTACCCCTATAAAGACCACAAATGCCTTGGGAACATCTGATACCCATCCCCAGGATTTTTTCGCCTGCCCGTACCGAAAGGCCTTAAGCCAGCCCGAATATACAAAACCTGCTGCTGCAATTCCCTGTACAATCCATAATGCAATATTCATAAATGACTCCTCCTGATACGTTTTAGCTGTCTGTTACTGTATAATAGCCCCAATGAAGCAATACGCGATAGTAGGCACTTTTAATAAACATAGTTAAGAATAAGTAACCATACGCAGGATAAGGAGCTGGAGGCTATGGAATCGTATTGTAAGTTTGAATCGGCACTGGACATTCTGATCGGGAAATGGAAGCCTGTTATTCTGCTTCAGCTAATTAACAAAGGCACCATGCGATTCGGAGAACTGCAGAAATCCATTCCTGATATTAACAAGAAGATGCTCACCCAGCAGTTAAGGGAGCTAGAGTATAACGATATCGTGCACCGTGAAGTGTACAATCAGATCCCGCCAAAGGTTGAATATTCAATCTCGGAATATGGGAAAGGATTAAGTTCTGTGCTGCAGGTATTGAATGATTGGGGAGTTTCTCATATTGAGCATATGAAGAAGCTGTATGAAGCGGATCGTACAGGAAGTTAAGCAGATGCGAGGAAATGCTGGATACATTAAATCAGTAGAGTCTAGGCTGTGCAGTTCAAAATCAAGGGGGCAATGTAAATGCAGACGGATGAGCAGAAGGTACCGGAAGATATTCAGAAGGGGAGAGGGGGGGCCCTTCTTGAAGTGCTGCTTGTATCTGCTAAACTGGGTTTTACTTCGTTTGGAGGACCGATCGCTCACCTGGGTTACTTTCACAATGAGTATATACGCCGCCGGAAGTGGATGGATGAACGGAGCTACGCTGATCTGGTAGCTCTTTGCCAGTTTCTCCCTGGTCCGGCGAGCAGCCAGGTTGGTATCGGTATCGGTGTTGTAAGAGCAGGTTTGCTGGGAGGGGTTGTTGCGTGGCTAGGCTTTACTTTACCTTCTGTCATTGCGCTGGTTGCGTTTGCCTTTTTGCTTCAAGGCTATGATATAGGCAGTGCAGGCTGGATTCATGGACTGAAGATCGTTGCTGTGGCGGTTGTTGCCCATGCTATTCTTGGCATGGGGCAAAAGCTGACGCCTGACCGGGAAAGAGTAACCATCGCTGTTATTGGAGCAGCTGTTACATTGTCCTGGCAGACAGCCTACAGCCAGGTACTTACAATTGCTGCAGCTGGCATAGTTGGGGTTTGGCTTTATCGCAAAAAAACTGCGGAAGGCACAGCAGACCTTCACGTTTCAATCAGCCGAACCTTTGCTATTCTCTGTTTACTATTATTTTTTGGTCTCTTAGTAGCTCTCCCTTTATTAAGAGGAACAGCAGAGACCGGAGGGTTAGCGATATTTGACAGCTTTTATCGTTCCGGTTCTTTGGTATTCGGCGGCGGACATGTCGTGCTTCCGCTTCTGGAAAGAGAAGTAGTTCCTACAGGCTGGGTTAGCCAAGCAGATTTCCTGGCGGGGTACGGAGCCACGCAAGCAGTTCCGGGCCCGTTGTTCACTTTTGCAAGTTACCTTGGGGCCCTGACCGGAGGTGTTACCGGAGCAATCGTTGCCACGTCCGCTATCTTCCTGCCGGCCTTTCTTCTTGTAGTCGGCACACTTCCTTTTTGGAACAGCTTAAGAAAAAGCCTGAAAATTCAGGGAGTCTTGGCCGGGATTAATGCAGCTGTTGTTGGGATTTTACTTGCTGCCTTGTATGATCCCCTGTGGACTTCAGCTATTGTGGAGCCGATGGATTTCGCGCTGGCCGCCATTCTATTTATTATGCTGGTTTTCTGGAAGCTTCCGCCTTGGGTAGTCGTTGTAGCTGGTTCAGCGGGCGGAATGTTACTTGGAGTATTTTAATCAGCGAGGGGACTGGAAATGAAATTACATATTATAGGCGGCGGGGGGAGCGGGAAATCCTACATATCCGCATTAATGAGCCGGAAGCTGAATATCCCCCATTACGAGTTAGATGATATTTTCTGGGATAATGAAGCGGATGTATATGGAGTAAAAGCGCCGGAGGAAGAGCGGGACCGTAAGCTAAAAGAAATCGTCAGTCGTGAATCATGGATCATCGAAGGTGTATACCGTGCGTGGGTAGGGCCAAGTTTACTGGCTGCAGACAAGATCATCGTGCTTATGCCGCCGTTATCCGTACAAGAAGAGCGAATATGGAAGAGGCATGAGGAGCGTGTATCCGGAGTGGCCGTAAGTAACAAGCGTGAGACTCCTGAAAGTGTCCGGGAGTTTATAGAGTGGAACAGGGATTATAATCACGTGAAGCTTCCCCGGTTTATTGAGAACTGTGAGTATAAGGATAAGCTGATTTCCGTGAACAATAACCTGGATATTCTGGAGCTGCTGGCAGTCCAAACGGAGTAAGAGAGCAGGGGCTGTATACGGGGGATTTCGGCAAATACAAAACAGTCCTTGGAAGGATTCCAAGGACTGTTTTGTATGCCGATTTTATTCAAGACCTAATTCAACATAATAACAGAACGGAAAGAAACAGTCTATATTTTTTCCGGGAAATATAATACAGTGGGGTAGCCGGCAATAAATGAAGAAGCGGAGTGTTGTTCCTTGGAAATTTATTGTCATCTCGATGCTGCTGTCTTACAGGCGTATTTGGGGAAGGTCTTTGGCACAAGTTATTCTGTTGCAATGGTTACGAAGCTGCATGGTGGCGCGCAAAAGGTGGTCTATAAGATAGAATGCACTAATGGATTTTCTTGCGTTCTGTATGTGTGGGATATTACCATGAATTATTTTCAAGAAGAAATTGTGAATCAGAATACGAATGAGCAATCCTACGGCAGTGAACAATTTGAGATAAACAACAGATATTTACTCGAACATTCTATCCGGACGCCTGCTCTCTATGATATGAATAAGGAAGGGAATCCTTATGATTTTGATTATGCGCTTGTTGAGGATGTAGCCGGGCAAGCAGCCGAGGCCTATTTCAATCATTCTGATTCCAGGGTTAAGGATACTATCTTTCAACGCCTGGGAGACATGATTACGGGCATGCATGCGGGGGAAAGCGAAATTTACGGAAAACCGGATCAGACCGAGCCCGACACGGGACAATGTCATCTTATCCAGTTGCAAAATGCTATAATTCAGTTGTCATATGCCTCTGAATATATTGATGTTATCCGCAGGAATCAGGGTAAGCTGCTCGATATGCTGTACAACCTTGAGTCCAAAATAGAACCCAGAAGCCGTTATGGATATATTCACGGAGAGCTTGGTCCTAACCATGTGCTGGTTACGGATCAGCTTGAACCCTGTTTGATTGATATTGAAGGAGCCGGATTCTACGATATTGAGCACGAGCACAGTTTTATGGAATTCCGTTTTGGCGATTTCTACCGGTATCTGAAGAATGATAATCTCGATGTAAACAGGAAGCTGTTCTATCAATATCATCATCATCTTTCGTTGATCTCGGCGGGCTTAAAGCTGGTTCATAGAGGTTATCCGGATCAGCAGACAGCAAAGGGAATTACTGATTATCATACCAGACGTGCTTTGCAGTTTATAGAATCTTGAGGGGAATCAAAGATGTAACCGCGAAATAAAAAATATTGCGGACTTCAGAAAGAAGGTCTCTCTCCACGATGTGGATGAGAGACTTCTGTTAGGAGTTTAGAACATGGACAAAGCTAAAAGAGAACATTTAATGAACATCTGCCTATTCTCGCTAGTGTTAAGTGTGTTATACGGCATAATGATCACGGGCATCGATAATTCATTAGTATCTGAGACCTCATATATCAGTGGCCCCGGCGGATTCGTTGTGTTTGTGCTGTTCTTTTTAATTCTGTACCCTCTGCATATCCTGCTTAGTATGCTTCAATTTGCTGTCATCAGATTAGCCGGGGAATCGCTGGTAAAGCGGCTTGTTATCTCTAATGCAACAGGGCTTGTGGTTGTCGGAGCCATTTATTATATTACACAAGAAATTGAAGCGCTCTGGCTGATTTTCTCTCTGGCGGTTTTCTCTGCGGTAGCGCTTATAAGGAAATGAAGAATTCCTTTTTCCTTATAAGCAGGCAGTAAGAGCGCCTGGCACATAGCTGTATTCTGTACAATTAAAATTGAGCAAAGTATTCTTCTTCGGCAAAAAAGAATTATATAAGAGTACAGAGTGCAATTAAATCTCTTTCTTAGGCATATTGGCTCGCTTTAGTTGTACAAAATACAGTTAAAGCTTGCCCATGTCTCTGGCTAAGCCAGTACAACATAACAGCGGCAGCTCAGGACTTCATCCCGTCCATGGCTGCCGCTGTTTGATGTATCCCGTTGAGCGTCACACTAAACCAGCTTACTTAGCAAAATCAAGCCCTTTGTCTGCAAGTGCCTGGCGGAGAATACGGATGCCCTTGGGACCCATGCCGTGCAGCTTCAACAGCTCTGCTTCTGTAATTGTGTTTAGCTGCTCCAGGCTTACAATACCGGCTCCGGCCAGCGCCCGGTGCGCCGGCTTGGAGATTATCTCTGGCAGGCTGCTGCCTGGCGGGGATTCATGAGTATCTGTCACTAAGCATGCTCCTCTCAAATAATGTCGGTTACTGTGTAGTCAGAACCATCTCCAGCGATACATTGCTCTGACCGGAGTGTTCGGCCATACTGCGGATATACCCGGACATGAATCCGCCCTCCATACTCTCCCACAGCTTGTATCCCGGCATGGCTTGGATCTCATCCAGTGAGTCAGCTGCGCTGCCAGCGAAATATTTCACGTTCAGCCTGGACATGACTTCGGCCATCGACTGCTTCTGAGCCGCTGTAAAGGTGCTATCCTTCAGTCTGGTCATTGCCTTCTCATAAGATTCACTTGCAAAGGTCTCTTCAGCATATGATTTGAAGTTCAGCAGATGAGGGTCGGTAATATCCTTCGCTTGAGCCCAGCCCTCCACGTCTACTGCGGCCGTATTATAAGTGAAAGCACGGGAGACCGGATCAAACGTCATCGCGCCGTACTGATGGGGATTAACTGCCATTGCGCTAGTAGCAATATCGTATACAGGCATGGCCGGATCAATAGAATCTGCAGAAGGGTCCCGGCGGATATCCTGCATATGGATATGTCCGGATAAGACCAGATTGAGGCCATCCTTGCGGAGTGTCTTCATGGTTTCCTGGCTGTTGTTAAGCTTGAAGCCGGATACCGCCATGGAGGTGTGGCTTAACAGATTATGATGCATTACGGTAATGATCGAGGCATGCTCCTGTGCGGCCAGCTTCACATTTTCATCCATTCAGGACAAGGTTGAAGGTAAGAGCCGCCCGTCTGTCTGCGGGAAATTGTACTCTTCATTATGTGCATACTGGGCGCTGTCAATCATCAGAAGCCAGAGGCCTGGAGCGGCCTTAACCACATAGCTTAGGCTGTCAGCATCCCGGGATAGCGCCTCATGGTAACCGAAATCCTCATAGGTCGCGAGGAAATCCTCCGCGTTAATATGATCTGCAACCACCTGCTTGTCACCGTCAAAGGATCTGGCCCAAGGGTTATTAATATCGTGGTTACCGGGAATAACATATACGCTGGTACCCATTGCCTCAATCCGGTGCAGCTTCGCGGCTAATTCTTTATGGCTGCTTGCTTCACCATTGTTGGTGAGATCGCCACTGAGAATGAGGAATTCAGGCTCCTTCTGTTCCACATCATAGACAAGGGCTTCAGTCAATTCATCACTGTAGGGAAGCATCTTACCGTCTCCGCCCGTGACATAGGTCTGGAAGGCTTGGCCGCCATCCTCAAGCGCTTTATCCAGATAATGTGTATCGGTAGCGACCCAGAAGGACACAGGCGCAGTGGAATCTATAGCTGTCTCAGGTTCTGTAACCGCGGCCGCTGCATTTAAAGATGTCGAAGCTCTTTCTTTGCAGCCGCTTAAAATCAAGGCAGAACTTAGCAGCATTAATAATGTGAATTTCATTGTTCTTTTAGTTCCATCCTTAACAGGGGAGCTCATGAATTGACCTTCTTTCTGCACTTTTGCTGAATCATTGTAGCGTATTTATTGACAGGTTGTATATACGAAAAGTTAGTGCCATGTTTCTAAACGTAAAGATCAGCTTATAGAAAATAGTGGAAGGCGTATAATTACTGCGAATACTGCGACACTAAGAGCTGATATATAAGCATAAGCAAGCAGACAGGAGAAAGTTGTGAATAAGAGTTGTATTCCGGTAGGAAAAGTGTTAAGATTTATAAAAGTAAGTTACTTAATTAAATGGAGGTAGTTATTTTATGTCTAAGAGCTTTTTCGAAGCGGTAAAAGGTAGACGTTCCGTATATGCCATCAGTAAAGAATCGCCAATCTCTGATGAACAGATCCAGAAGATCGTTGAAGAGGCAGTATTACATAGCCCGACTTCCTTCAACTCCCAGAGCTCCAGAGCCGTGGTTCTGCTGGGTGAACAACATGATAAACTGTGGGATATCACTGCAGAGACTTTGCGCAAAATCGTTCCCACTGAACAATTCGAAGGGACAGCACAGAAGTTAGCCTCCTTCAAAGCCGGTTACGGCTCCGTGCTCTTCTTCGAAGACCAGGCGGTAGTGAAGCATCTTCAAGAGAACTTTGCACTGTATGCAGAGAATTTCCCGATCTGGGCCAATCAGTCCTCAGGGATTCTGCAGTTCGTAGTGTGGACAGCTTTCGCAGAACAGGGTCTGGGCGCTTCGCTTCAGCATTATAACCCGCTGATTGACGATGAAGTCAAAGAAACATTCGGTATTCCGGCAGAGTGGAAGCTGATTGCGCAGCTGCCATTCGGTACAACTGTAACCCCTCCGGGAGAGAAGGAATTCCAGCCGATCGAAGAGCGTGTGAAAGTCATTAAATAAGGAAACATAACAATAAGTGGTTTAGAACCTCCCTGATCCGGCTAAGTATGAGTATAGTCAGATCAAGGAGGTTTTTGTTATGCCATGGAATAAAGGAGACTATCCGGATTCTCTGAAGAACTTCACTGCACCAGTGCGCAACAAGGCTGTGGAAATTGCCAATGCGCTGCTTGAGGATGGCTATGAGGAGGGGCAGGCGATTGCCATTGCAACCGCGCAGGCCAAGGAGTGGGGCGAGAATCATGACAAACAGATCCGTAAAAAGAATCATTGACCACTGTGCCCGGGCCTAAGGCCGGACAGCAAAGAGGACAGGCGGGAATCCGCCTGTCCTCTTTAGGTATGTGCATATTATGCAGGAATGAATAGATTACTTGGCTGGAGCTTCTGTTGCAGCAGCAGGGTCTGCACTGGCATCTGGTGCGGCAGATGCTGCCGGAGTAGCGGATGCATCTGGAGTATCGGTCAAAGTATTGGTGATGGTGGCATTCTTGGTCAAATCAGCCAGCCAGGTAGAAGACATTTCCGAGACTTTCTGCGCTTTCAGAGTCTTGGTGATTTCCTCTTTTTTCTCAGCAAGCGTGTATTCATGTGCTTCTTTACGGTCAGTAACCTTGATAATGTGATAACCGTAATCCGTCTTCACAGCACCGCTGGTTTCGCCAACCTTCATGTTGAAGGCTGCATCGGAGAATTCAGCAACCATATCGGCACGTTTGAAGAAGTCGAGGTCTCCGCCTTTGTCTTTGGAACCGGTATCTGCAGATTTCTCTTTAGCGATTGTGGCGAAGTCTGCTCCGTCTTTCAGCTGTTTGACGATGGCATCGGCTTCTTCTTTGGTTTCAACGAGGATGTGGGAAGCGCGAACTTCTTCTTCCTGATTGAAGGTAGCTTTGTTCTCATCATAGTATTTGGAGATATCCTCATCCGTAATGGTTACCTTCGGTTCAACCAGCTTGCGGATTTCAACCTGCAAAGGCATTTGCTTCTTCAGGTCTTCCAGAGTCATGGAGCTCTGCTGCAGAGCAGAATTCAGGGCTTCCTCACCGCCGAACTGGGTGATCAGGTCTGCGATCTCCTGGTTAATGTCTTCATCGGTTACGGTAATGTTGGCTTTCTTCGCTTCCTGATCCACGAGAGTGGTAGTAATCAGGTTCTGCAGCGTGGATTCCCCGCCTGCTTCAACCAATTTATCGTAAAGCTGTGCTTTCGTGATATCCGTTCCGTTAACGGTAGCAACAGCGATCTTGCTGTCGTCTTTCTTGAAAGGCTGCACAATCAGGACTACAATTAATGCCGCTGCCAATATGATGGAGGCGATCATCCAGCCTTTACCGCCCGCAGGTGCGGCCGGCTTGGAAGGAGGAGTACCGTCGCCTACCTTGTTCATTACGGGAACGCTTTCTTCAATTTTCGGAGAATGCACGCTGCTGGAGCTTTCTGTTGCAGCTTGTACAGGTTCTGCCGGAATCATTACTTCCTCCTGAGGGTCAGATACGGCCTCCGCAGGTTCAATTCCATCTTCCGGGGTAACTACAGAAGTGTCGTTCTCTTCCGGCGTTCCGCCGTTTTCAAGCTGTCCATTTTCGTTGAAATCTTTTTTGTCCATTATAATTAATGACTCCCTTCAATATAGGTGGTGCCTGTCTTTCTACAACTTTACCAGAAAACAGAATTCCAAACCTTAAGAAAGTATAAAAAAGCATAATAACTTTTTAAGATTCCATTAAGAAACAGGAAAAAGCCGGAGCAGCAATAGGTTTCCCCATGCACGCTCCGGCCAGATGAGAGAGACATTGAATGCATAAAAATGATTCCATGCTGTATTCTACGGATTAGCGGGCAGCGGATATGTATCCGCCTTAGGAGCTAAGTCCTCTCAGCAGATGGCGGATGCTTTCCTGTTTGCGTCTGGGAACACGCACAGACTTGGCATACAAGCCCATTTCACCGAAGTAGATACAGTCATCTTCGATGGAACTGATCTTGTTCAGGTTAACGTAGCAGCCCCCGTACACATGATAATAGCTGTTGCTTGACAATAAGCGGTTCAATTGCTCGGCAGTCATTCTCTTTTTAATGTTGTAGTTTCTGCCGTGAAAAATGACCAGGTCATGGTCCCCGACCTTAAAGAACAGAATGTCTGTCTCCACCTCGAAGTCCTCATATACATTTCTGGCTTCCAGCAGGCTGCTCATTCGTGTTCCCCCTTTATACTTAATTAACATCGATGTTAGCGCTTTCATTATAACATACTCTTTTTGCTTTGAGAAGTCTTATTTTTGAAATGTTTTTTGTCATTTTTTCCGTTGCATTTGTCATACCTCACGAAAAACTGTAAATTATATAGATGGCTGATATGCATCCATAACCACAAGTTGGAGGAGGATTACCCAGATGAATGAGAATACGAAGCTGCTGTTGTTTACCGGCTCTTATGCAACGGTTGAGGAGAGCGGGGTTCAGGTGTTTGCTTTTGACGGTGAAGCCGGAGGTACACTTGAGCGGCTGGATACAGCTGATGGCATAACGAACCCGACGTTCGTAAATGTGGACCCTTCCGGGCTGAAGCTGTATGCGATTGGCGAGAAGCCAAGTGGGGAGGGCGGCAAAGAGGGAGAGATTGTAACCTTCGCGATTGAGCCTAAGACCGGTAAGCTGAGTGAATTGAAGCGGACTCCGACGATGCCTGCCGCAGGCACAGGTCAAACCACGACCTGTAATATCAATAGAGATGCTGAAAGCGAACATATTGTAGTATGCAGCTATCACGGGGGAACGGTAGGACTGCTCACCCTGGATGCAGACGGAATACCCCAAGCCCTGACGGATATTGCAGTACATACCGGTCATAGTGATCTTCCTGGCCACGACCGGCCGCATCCGCATTCGGCCATCTTCAGTCCGGATGAGCGTTTCCTGTTTGTGTCTGATCTCGGGCTGGATCTGATCCGGACCTACCGGATTAACAGAGAAGCGAATAAGCTTGAAGCGCTTGGAGATACTGCACTGCATGAAGGAGCGGGACCACGCCATTTCGTGTTCCATCCGGATGGCAAATCCGCTTATGTGATCAATGAGCTGGATTCCACCGTAACTTCTTTCCTATATGATGCTGCTGCAGGGACTCTGCAGACGGCATTTACGGTATCGACACTTCCTGAAGGTTACCCGTCAGACAATAACAGCTGTGCTGAAATTGCATTTTCCAAGGATGGGAGATATCTGTACGGTTCAAACCGCGGCCACGACAGTATCGTTGTCTACAGTGTAAATACGGCATCGGCTGAGCTTACATTGGTGGAGCATGTATCCACAAGAGGGGGGCATCCGCGCCACTTCTCGGTAACGCCGGACGGAGGCTATCTGATTGTTGCCAACCGGGACGGCAATAATCTGGTGGTCTTCTCACTGGATGCTAATGGTGGACGATTAACCTTCACAGGAAATACGGCGGAATTGTCCAAGCCAGTCTGTGTCATGCCTGCCGTATTTGCCGGATAGTTATTTCGGACCGGTTAGTAGCTGCTACGTGTAATGCTTGTCCTGCCAGGCAACTATGGCAAAAGGAACACCGGAATGGCTTGCTCCGGTGTTCCTTTTGAATTCAGGACGGTTAATTTGTAGGTGTTAGGCCCAGAGATGTTGCGCCGGGCGGGACTGCTTATTTGAGTGAGACGGGCTTCAACGGCACTACCGTGGAGACTGCCGATTTGAAGAGTACGTTCTGTCTGCCGTCACCTTGACCCTGCAAGGTGATAGTATAAGCGTCATAAGAGGTTACGAGTCCCTGCATTTTGACTCCGTTAGTTGTAAAAATGGTCACGGGCACTTTTGTTGAGATACACTGGTTCAACAAACGTTCCTGCAATTTTAGACTTTCCACTTTGGCAGCACTCCATTTTTATATGAATTAACTTCTTAGGCAATTATAACACGGGAGAGATGCTCCCAGGAAATCTGTCATCGGGCGCGGAAATAGACAAGGGGGTAGTTATGCTTTATTATCATTACTGGTCCGGCGGATTTCGCCGTTTTATATGGTTTTTGCTGGGATTTATCCTGATCGCTGTATTAGTTAAACAGGGCGGAGCTGCAGGCTTTGACCGTGCTGTTATACATATCGTGCAATCTATGGAATCGCCGCCGCTCACTGCGCTGGCCAAAAGCCTATCGCTCGTCGGCTCTTCGAGACTGGCTATCGGGATTTCGCTGCTGACTATGACTATATTATTCTTCGCCTTGAAGCACCGGATGGAACTGGCTTTGTTTCTGTGGGTAGGCTTAGGCTCCCAATTGCTGAATACACTGCTGAAGCTGTGGTTTCACCGCGAACGTCCCACTGTACACAGACTCATTGAACAGGCCGGGTATAGCTTTCCAAGCGGACATTCTATGGCTGCCTTCTCATTATACGGGGTGATTGCCTATCTTCTCTGGAGGCATATGCACAACAGACGCGAGCGGTTCATCCTGATTCTGTTCACCGTACTGATGACCGGTGGGATCGGCTGGAGCCGGATTTATCTGGGAGTGCATTATCCCAGTGATGTGATCGGCGGATACGCAGCCAGCGGCGCATGGCTGATGCTGTCTGCCGCCTGCTTCGAGGCTTACCGGAACTTCAGGGAACGCCAGGGGTCAGGACCGCACGGCAAAAAGGATGCCCGCAAGTAATCTGCTGGGCATCCGCATTATTGACTGTAGCTTTAGCGCGTCTTCGGCGCAGCAGGCTGCTGTGAAGGCTTGGCCTGGTGAAACTGGGCCGCACGGCTAAGGCTCAGCTTGATCATTACGGGCAGCCCGGTCTTCAGCTTGTCGGCATCCTCTTTCGTAATCCGGCCGTCCTTGACGGACTCGTCCACCTTGAGGCTGGCGGCTTCACTCAGCTTCTGGATGTACTGATCTTCGCTCCAGCCCTTTTTCTCCTGGGCGAGGGCGGAGAGTGTCTTGCCTGCCTTGAGGCTGTCTATCAGCTCTGAACGGTCCATCTCAAGCAGCTTAGCCGTTTCATTGATGATGAAATGGCCTCCGGCCCGAAAGTTCTTATTCCCGCCGTGAGGATGCCCATGCTCCTTGCCGGCGTGTATGGAATCCGGTGCGGAAGTAGGCGTTACGGCAGATGGATTCTCTGCAAAAGCGGCAGCCGGTGCCATAGTGAGCATTACGGCTGCAGTGAATGCAGTGATTCTTTGGATAGGGTTGTTCATGATTCACCTCTTCTGAGTTGTGAGTTGGCTGACATGTACCCATTATTCCCTGAAAGCTGAAAGAATCCTTAAACCTGGCTTAAGCCATACTAAAATTCGCCAGCGTGCTTCATGGGTAATAATGTGTGTGCAATTATTAGAGATTTACCGAATACCTTCAGGATATACATAAATTTTTAATCACAGCATCTATATTGAAATAGATTAAGCTCTTTAGGAGGGATGGATTTGGCTTTTGGTGCCCGCATACTCAAAACAGGAATGGCAGTCACGCTCGCACTTTATCTGTCCGTTCTACTTAATTTCGCCTCCCCTGTCGGTGCGGCTATAGCGGCTATTTTTGCAATGCAGCCATCCATATACAGATCATGGAGGTATTTCCTCGATCAGATTCAGACCAGCACCATGGGAGCTGTGATAGCACTGCTGGGCGGAATGCTGCTGTCCAATGAACCGATTGCGGTCGGGCTGGTATGTATTCTGGTGATTATGATCAGCATGAAAATGAACCGCGCCGATACGATCGGCCTGACGCTTGTTACCGTAATCTCCGTAATGGAGGCTTCCGGGCAGTGGCAATTTGCGCTCACCCGTTTTCTGCTGACGCTGACCGGTATTCTGTCGGCATTCATTATTAATATCGCTGTCTTTCCGCCGAAGCCGCGCAAGCAGTACATTCAGCAGATTGAGAATGTATTCACCAGCCTATCACTGCTGTTAAGGACTGCGGTATCGCATGAAATGAAGGAAAGTGTATTCCGGGATGAGAAGAACGCTCTAGAGGGTTCCATTAAGGCGCTGGCTGACAAGTATGCATTGTTCGAAGAGGAGCAGAAGCAGCTAAGAAGGGCGAAATACAGCCAGACAAGGCAGATGGTGGTGTATAAGAATCTGCTAAATTCTCTGCAGAAGGGGTTTCAGGTGCTGGAGGCTATAGACCGGCATTACTTCCAGGCCGAGCGAACAGAACGTACCGATAAGCTGTTTGACCGGCATCTGGAGCAGCTGATCAAATATCATGAGTACATCCTGCTGAAATTCGAGAATAAGCTGAAGCCGGGTGCGCATGATTCTGAACTTCTGGCAGAAGACAACGACCGTTTTCTGGAGGCGGCTATCCACGGATATGATTCTGAGAAATCGGGGCAGCTGCGGTTGTCCGTGGTGGCAGCGGCAATATATGATTACGGCTATCAGCTGGATCGTCTGGATAGGGTGGCTGATCAGATTAACCGGATGAACACGGACGAGAAGGACTCTGCCGATATGACGGGGGAAATATAAAGAACAAAAAATCCGGTCCCAGAGGGACCGGATGAAGATATACATCATAAGGTTATGTATTGCGTGAAGCATATAAATTCTTAACTTATTGAATAAATTGTGCCGGAAACTTGTAAAAGCGCTAAAGAGTTGGTAATATAAAAAGATATCAAATAAAGTCTAACTAAAAAAACATAGTTATTCAATTTAATTATAACATGAAGAATTATGAATGTCAACCTTCTGAAGGGGATGAAATGATTTGGATAAACATGATCACGAGTGGCAAGAGGAGCAGGAGCGGGTCACCGGAATTACCAGGCAGTTATCTACACACATCCGGCTGCTGTCGGAGGAGCTTGGACTCCACCGTACAGATGTCGTGGATATGCGTAAGGACTTCTGGGAAGAAGTTACCGTGAACTTCAGCAGCCCTGACGATCTGGGCGAGACCTCAACCAGCCTGCGGCAGCAGGCACAGATCCTGAACGAACGCGAACGCCATCATCTCCAATCCAGTAAAGCGCTCAAAAAATATAAAAAGCTGGTCGTATCCCCCTACTTTGGCCGGATTGATTTCTCGGAATCCACGGATACTGCGGCAGATAAAATCTATCTGGGCATCGGTTCACTGATGGAGGATAACGGAACCTTCCTGATCTATGACTGGCGGGCCCCGATATCGAGCCTGTATTATGACGGTGCGCCGGGTCCGGCTGCCTATGACACACCGGGCGGATTAATTACGGGGAACATGGAGCTCAAACGCCAGTTTGTAATCGATAATGGAGAGATCGAAGTGATGTTCGATACCGGCGTAACGATCGGCGATGAGCTGCTTCAGCAGGTGCTGAGCCACAGCGCCGATGACCGGATGAAGAGCATCGTAGCGACCATCCAGAAGGAGCAGAATGCGGTGATCCGCAACGACAGAAGCCGGATGCTGGTTGTGCAGGGTGCGGCCGGAAGCGGCAAGACCTCAGCGGCGCTGCAGCGGGTAGCCTACCTGCTCTACAAATACCGCGAGGTGCTGCAGGCAGACCAGATGCTGCTCTTTTCACCGAACCCGCTGTTTAACAGCTATGTATCGACCGTCCTGCCTGAACTCGGTGAAGAGAATATGCAGCAGACCACCTTCCAGATGTATCTGGAGCACCGGCTTGGACAGGAGTTTCAGCTGGAGGATGTGTTCAATCAGACGGAGAGCCTGCTGAATGCGCCGGATGGGCCGGAAGCCTCCATACGCAGAGCCGGGATTACCTATAAATCCTCCGTATCGTTCCTGGATGTCATCCGGCGGTATGTAAACCTGCTGGAGCACGAAGGCATGATGTTCAAGCCGTTGATGTTCCAGGGGCGTGCGGTCGTCGGCAAGGAAGAGATGGAGCGCCAGTTCTATAGCTATGATCCGAATATCAAGCTGGCTAACCGGATCGAACTGATGACGGGCTGGCTGCTCAAAAGAATAGCCGCGTTTAGCATTGAGGAACGCAGTGCATCATGGGTCGAGGACCAGATTGAGCTTATGGACAACAGCGACTATCAGCGTGCTTATAATATGATGCGCCGCAAGGGCGGAGGGCATAATGAGAGCTTTGATGATTTTGAAACGGAGAAAATCATGCTCGCCCGTTATATCGTCAGCCAGCGCCTCAAGCCGCTGCGCGGCTGGACTAAACGCGGACGGTTCGTTGATGTGAAGGGGCTGTACAGCCGGCTGTTTACCGACCGGGAGTTAATGGACAGCTTGAACAGCAGCCAGGTTCTGCCTGGTGTATGGGATGATATCTGCAGCTTCACGCTGACTACCCTTGCCGGGAACGAACTGGCCTATGAAGACGCGACACCATTTCTATATTTGAAGGAGCTCAGTCAGGGCTTCCGTACCAATACACTGATCCGTCATGTGATTGTCGATGAAGTGCAGGATTATTCGCCGTTCCAGCTGGAATTCATGCGCCGGCTCTTTCCGCGGGCCAAAATGACTGTACTGGGCGATCTCAACCAGGCAATCTACGCGCAAGGTGAGGTGCTGGGGGATTTGGCCGGGCTGGTCAGCATCTATGGCGAAGAGAACACGGAAGTAATCTCATTGACCCGCAGCTACCGCTCCACCTATGAGATTGTCGAGTTTACACGGGCGATGATTCCCGGAGGGGAGAAAATCGTACCGTTTAACCGGCGCGGCGAGGAGCCTTTGCTGACGGTCGTGGACAGTGAAGACGACCTGCTGGCCTCGGTGGAGCAGGATGTGCTGAATCTGCATGCACAGGGCTATCATTATGTAGCTGTTATCTGCAAAACAGCGGAAGAAAGTGCACGGGTGCATAATGAACTGCAGAGCAGGCTGCCGGTAAGGCTGGTTACCAAGGAAACGCCTAATTTCCAAAAGGGTACTCTGGTGCTGCCCGCCTATCTGGCAAAAGGCGTGGAGTTCGATGCGGTAATTATCTACGATGGCTCGGCAGAGAAATATGGCCGTGAGCATGAACGCAAGCTTTTCTATACAGCCTGTACCCGGGCGATGCATCTGCTTCATATCTACAGCCTGGGGCAGCCTAATCCGTTCCTTCCGGCTGCGGTGCGTGAGACTGTATCGGTAGGAGCTTTACAGGACTGAGAGCAACCGATTGTCTGCAGAACCGTCTACGCGTGTATACGCCGGGCGGTTTTTTTGCCGTTGGCGAATATCAGACTCCAGTTTGTGAACGATGAGCGCCGCCCTGTACAGCAGCATTCGGTTCAGCGGAGTGGCACTTGGACCGCCGATGGTTCGCTGCTGCTGATGTCAAGGGGGCATTGGAAGGTATTTGAACTGTAGCGGGGTTAGGTATGGCTGATTACTTCGTGTGCATGAGAGTGGCGTCCTCGGCTGCGCTGTGATGCATAGACGAAGAGGTAGATTACGAGCAGCAGGACAGGTGCGATTATGGAGTATCTGTACATAACGGCATAACTTGTATATAAGGCAATTGCTCCAAGCAGCAAGGTGCCGATGGCGACTCCGAGATCAAGGGAGTTAAAGAACATGCCGTTAGCCAGTCCGCGCTGGCGCGGTTCTACGGATTGGATCATCCAGGTCTGGAGTGCAGGCTGCATCGACCCGAAGCCGAAGCCGTAACATAGGGCGGCTGGGAACAGTGCAGCTGTCGTTGATGCAAAAGAGAGCAGCAGCAAACCGCCGGCGATAAACAGGCTTCCCGGGATGAGCAGGGCTGCCGGGCCAAAGCGGTCATAAATCCTGCCGGACAGCGGACGGATAATCACAATCGAAACGGCATTGAACAGGAAGAAGTAGGCTACATGGGACAGGTTTTTCTCAGCTCCGAAGAGCGCCAGGAAGCCAATCAGCCCGCCATAGGAGATGGATAACAGGAAGTTAAGCAGGCAGGGAAGAAACAGCCTGCGGTACGCCCCGCCCCCGGAGGCTGAAGCGGGTACTCCTGCGGGCTCTTTGTGCTGCGGGGGCAAGGTTTTGGCCAGGCGGTAGCCCAGCGGGAAGATGATGGCCAGCGCAGCTCCCGCGCCGAGGAGCAGGGAGCCAAAGCCGGGTCCCTGCAGCAGGCTGAGCCCGATCAGCGGACCGGCGGACATCGCCAGACTGGTGGACAACCCGAAATAACCCATGCCTTCACCCATCCGGCGGACAGGGATCACATCCGAGGCCATAGTCGGAAAGGCAGTACTGGCCATTCCGAAGCCAACGCCGAATAACATCCGGAGCAGCAGCAGGGCGGCGATACTGCCTGCGAAGTAGTAGCCGGCCACGGCCGCGAGTGAAACGGACAGTCCGAGGAAGATCAGCAGATTACGGCCGCCCTTCTCCATGGCTTTGGCCGAGAATAGACGGGAAGCGATAGCGCTGAGTGCAAATAGGCTGGTTACGAGGCTGACCTGCACGGAAGTTGCATGCAGTGTACCTTCCGCATACGCCGGAAGGGTGGATAAGGTCATCTGCAGGCCCGTGAACAGCAGCAGATTGCATAGGGTGAGAGTAATGAAGGACTTGGTCCAAAGACGTTCTGTTGAATTGCTCAAAGGTGTATGCTCCTATTCTTGATGGTTGGTGTTGTGGTAGATCAGCTCCAGCATGCTGCGGAGCTCTTCAAGCTGATGCGGATTCAGTCCGGCCACGGCAGTATTAATGGTCTGCTGCTCGAGTTCGAGCGTATTTCCGATAAGCGACTGCCCTTCTTCTGTGGCGTAGAGCTGAAAAGCCCTGCGGTCACCGGGATTCATTGACTTGCTGATGAACCCTTTCTTGAGAAGGAGCTCAACGATCCGTGCAGTGGTCGGCTGGTCCTTGGCGGCAGCAGCGGCAACCTCCTTCTGGCTGATTCCGCTGCGGTCACAGATCATGAGCAGGACCGACCATTGCTCGGGAGTAATATCATAAGGCTTCAGAGCCCTGGCAAATCCGGTGGTAATCCTGCGGTGGGTGGAGCCCAGCAGGAAACCGAGAAATTGCTGCGGAGAAGAATGCGGCATAAATTTGCTCCTTCGAATATAGTTGTCATGACAATTATAATTACAACAATCAAATTGGTCAAGGCATTTGCGGGACAGCAAACAACAAAAAGCCCCGCTCCGTGTTCGCGGAAAGGGGCTCGAACTAAAAAACCGTTATGAGTTTAAACTTGCGGCACTTTCTCCCAATCCTTCAGGAAACGCTCAATTCCGTTGTCTGTCAGCGGGTGCTTCCAGAGGGAAGGTAAGAGTGAACCCGGGATGGTCGCAATATGAGCGCCGGCAATAGCTGCTTGCTCTACATGGGCGATATTGCGGATGCTGGCTGCAATAATTTCGGATTTCAGGCCATAGTTGGTAAGAATGGTCTTCAGATCCTTGATCAGCTTCATGCCGTCAACGCCGATATCGTCCAGACGTCCGACGAACGGGCTGATATAAGTAGCACCTGCTTTGGCTGCCATGAGGCCCTGAGCAGCAGAGAATACGAGCGTAACGTTAGTTTTGATGCCTTTCTTAGTCAGTTCATAACAAGCTTCAAGACCATCTTCAGTCATTGGCAGCTTGATTACGACATTCGGAGCCCATTCAGCGATTTCGTAAGCTTCCTTAAGCATCTCTTCCGCTGTGAGACCGATAACTTCAGCACTGACCGGACCGGGAACAATCGCCACGATCTCCTTGATTACATCTTTAAACAATCTGCCTTCCTTGGCGATCAGCGACGGGTTCGTCGTTACGCCATCCACTAATCCGAGGCGGGTAATACGTTTGATTTCCTCAATATTTCCGGTATCCAAGAAAAATTTCATTTCCAGGTATCCTCCCTTGATTTCGTATGGATTGACAAATCAGTTTGCTCCACTTCATTATGAGACATGCCACGGGAAGTTTCAACTGTTAATTTGAATATCTCAAAATAACTTTATAGATGAAACGCTTAAATAAACATTTCTTGCGTCTGGGCCATTCACGGCAGACTTCTCTACATGATAATATAGAAACGGTATTGTCCATTTCATGCGATTGGCGGTGAAGGGAATATTTACTTTGATTGGAAGTGTGGTGCTGTTTCTGCTGTTCGCCGCCGGAATTATTGCCTTTCAGAACAGCAGAATGCTTGCTGAACGGGAGAATGATTCATCCAGAGCCTACACCGGCCATTTGATGTATTCTGTATATCATCAGACTTTCTCTCCAAATGAGGAGTTGCCGGAAGCAGTCCCTTTGTTTCAATTCACACTGTTTGACGGGGCGGACGAAGAGTCCTTCATCACGCATGCGCTGTGCAGGGTTGCTGCCGGACGGGGCGAGATGGTGTTATCCGACGCGCAGAATTATATGCTCAGCAATCTCCGCCAGGCCGCGCTGCAGGGAGTCCGGTTTGAACATTTATCTTTTCCGGGCAAGGCTGCCCGCAGGGGGGAGAAGGAATTGATTAAAGCGCTGGAGACTGCGGCGAAACAGGAGGCCGAACATGCAAATCACCGTTAACAATGTAGTGATTTCAGTAAGTGAAGGCGATATTACCGCCTGGCAGGGTGAGATGATTGTGAATGCATCCAACTCAGGTCTCTACGGGGGCGGGGGAGTGGACGGGGCGATTCACCGGGCAGGCGGACCCCGCATTGCGGAAGAATGCGCTGTAATCCGGCAGAAGCAAGGCGGAATACTCCCGGGACAAGCCGCGGTAACCACAGCAGGTCTTCTCCCGTTCCGGGGAATCATTCATACTGTAGGACCGATTTGGAAAGGGGGCACTGCAGGCGAGACGGCTATTTTATCCCAATGTTATAGCAGCAGCCTCAGTCTGGCATGCTCCTACGGAGCACGGAGTGTGGCCTTTCCGAACATCAGTACCGGAATATTTAACTTTCCCAAAGAGCTGGCCTGCAAGACGGCGCTGGATTCAGCCGTCACTTATGTGCGTGAACGGACATCAGCGGAGCTCCCGCTGCAGCGGATTGAATTTATCTGCTTTGAACATGACAATGCCATATTGTATGAGGCCATGCTCAACGATTATATCTGAGCTGACAGTGTAGGCCTGCCCGCTGATCTGTTCGGGCTTACATATTGTCCTTAACTATCCGTTAGGCGTGATATTTACCCGTGGGTGCGTTCAGTACCCATTCGAGCATCATCATCATATCTTCCAGCCGGGTTAGCTGGACATTCAGCGCTGCCCGCTGCGGATCACCGGCAGACAAGGGTGCCAGCCGCGACTCCAGAGATCTGCGCTGAAGCGTCAATTCGTTGATTTTGGATTGAATCTGATTTTCGGTTCTCATCCGGAATCCTCCTGGTGTGCATTATTGTACTTGGTTCATTATAACGGATAACATGGGGGTAATAAAATGAGTATCAATGTTAAGCAGCTGGCAGCAGAGAAAGCCGTCGAGTACGTGCAGGACGGAATGAAGGTAGGGCTGGGTACGGGTTCTACGGCTTACTGGGCCATCCGCAAGCTGGGTGAACGTGTTAGCGAAGGCTTAAACATCACGGCAGTGGCAACCTCGCAGGCTTCGGAGGATCAGGCCCGTGAGCTGGGGATTCCGCTGGTTGCTTTTGGCGAAGTGGATTCTCTGGATCTGACCATTGACGGCGCGGATGAGCTTGATGGTGCACTGCAGCTGATCAAAGGGGGAGGCGGAGCGCTTCTCCGCGAGAAGATTGTTGCGATGGGCAGCACCCGTATGATTGTGGTAGCAGATGAGAGCAAGGCAGTGACCACACTTGGCAAATTCCCTCTGCCCGTTGAGATCGTGCCGTTTGCCTGGGAATGGACTGTCGCTGACCTGGCCAAGCTTGGCTGTAAGCCGGAGCTGCGCCGCAGCGGCGGTGAGCTGTATAAGACGGATAACGGCAACTACATTGCTGACTGCCGCTTCGAGGCTATTGACTCTGCTGCTGATCTGGCGCTTGCCCTCCAGCGTATTCCAGGAGTCGTGGAGCACGGGCTGTTCATCGGTATTGCCGATATGGCAGTGATCGGCAAGAATGACGGCACCATTGAAATCATTGAAGGTGAGAGCAATCTCTAACACGCGTAAACACCGGCGGAAAGGAAAACCGGCGGCAAACAGACAGAAGCTGCCCCCGGGGCGGCGGATACTGGCCTGGCTGCTGCTACTCATATACAGTGCAGTGCTGATCTACTGGATGTTTCTCGGCTTTGGACGGACGGTTCAGACGGAGGGGCCGCTGCGCTACAATCTGGAGCCGCTGCGCACAATGCGTTTGTATTTTGATATGAGTAACGGAGTGTCTTACTCAGGGCGGGTGGTCAACCTGTTGGGTAATGTTGCTGTGTTTGTGCCTTTTGGCATCCTGCTGCCTCTGGTTAGCACCGCCTACCGCTCATTGCTGCGGTTAACGCTAGTATCCGTTCTATGTATAATAGTGCTTGAGCTGATGCAAATGCTGCTGCGGGCGGGCAGCCTGGATATTGATGACCTGCTGCTTAATCTGCTGGGGGTATGGGCGGGATATGCACTGCTGCGTGTTAAACAAACTTTTAGGAGGTCACATAATGTTGATTGATTTGAAGCCACTTGTCGGAACACCTGAGGTGAACGAACTGCTGGCTTATGCGGTTATAGATGATCCGGATGCGCTGGAGCGCACGTCGGCAGAATACCGGGAGCAAGCGGCGCTGCAGCTATGCGGCTGGGAGGAGGAAGGGCTGCTGCTCGGCCTCACCGGCTTTGAAGAGACTGAAGACGGTTCGCTGGATATCCGCCATATTGCAGTGCTGCCGGAGAACCGGGGCAAGGGCTATGCGCGGGGGATGATTCTGGAACTGGTGACGACCCGTCAGCCGCGTTATCTGGTGGCGGAGACCGAAGATGAGATTGCCGCGGATTTCTATCGCAGCCTTGGATTTATGGTATACAGCCTGGGCGAGAATGCAGCCGGAATCGAAATATTCCGCTGTGTGTACGAGGTTGAAGAGACCGAGGACGAGGAGTAGAGCGGAAAGGCTGGCATCAACGTAACAGAACATCACAGACAGAACATACCGGAAGAGAACAGCCATTCAGCACTTTACGGTGCAGGGTGGCTGTTTTTGCGATGGAATGTAAAATTCATGATGAGCGGTTGACTTTTTAAGATTAGGACAATATAGTTTTACTGTGAAACTGTTCTACACGTGAACTATTATTTCGTAAAGGAGGAACCCGCATGAAAAAAGATGCAGAGGAATGGATCAACCGTTACGTGGACGCATATATGGTGGTTACCAGGCAGATTAACGCCAGGCTCAGGGATATTTTTGGCGAAGGGCTGACGAATGACCAGTTCCTGATCCTCCGGCTGATTGCCGGACAGGAGAAATGTACTTCCACCTATCTGGCTGAGGCTGTAGCGGTGGGCAAAAGCTCAATTACGGCTATTATCAACCGGCTGGACGAAGCGGGAATGATTGAGCGGACCCGTGATGAGAATGACCGCCGGCAGGTGTATCTGACGATGACCGAGCATGGCAAAAGTGTCTACAGCACTTCTGAGAAGCAGATGCAGGAGGTTATCTCCCCCTACTTGTTCCACTTCGAGGATCACGATATCGAGCGGTTTATTACGATGTTTGAGAAGCTGGCATTTTTGATGCAGGAACCAGGAGGTAGACAAAATTGAGAACTATTTTAAAAGCAAGATGGGCAATTATCGCTATTTGGCTGGCGGTGGCAGTAGTGCTATTCCTGACCGCCCCGGCTATGTCTGATCTGGTACGGGAGAAGGGGCAGATCTCGGTCCCGGCAGGATACACTTCGTCAAAAGCCGCCGAAATCATGAAGGAAGTGGCAGAAGCCAAAGGCGGGGAAACCGTACATCAGGTTGCGCTTGTGTTCAACAAGCCGGAGGGCCTGCAGGCTGCGGACACCGAGAGTATTAAGCAAGGCGTTGAGAAGCTGGCGGCGAATAAGGCTTCCCTGAATCTCAGTGCGATCACCGATCCTTTTACACAGCCTGAACTTAAGGATACCCTTATTGCCAAAGACGGCAATACAATCATGGTTGCTTTGTCGGTGCAGGGCGGAGAAGAAGAGGTTAAAGAGCTGCCGGCCAAGGCCGGGGCATTGCTGGGGGACGTCACCGCTGATCATTATATGACCAGTGAAGGGCTGATTACAGAAGATACGATTGCCAGCTCTGAAGCCGGGCTGAAGAAGTCGGAATACATTACAGTTGTCTTTATTCTGCTCATTCTGTTCGTTGTGTTCCGCTCGTTCGTAGCGCCGTTTGTGCCGCTGTTAACCGTGGGGCTGAGTTATATTGTGTCACAGTCGGTTGTGGCTTTTCTGGTGGACCGGTTTGATTTCCCCCTGTCCACGTTCACACAGATTTTCATGGTCGCTGTTATGTTCGGGATCGGGACGGATTACTGCATTCTGCTGATCAGCCGGTTCAAGGAAGAGCTTGCCCATTCCGAGGATACGACAAGTGCCATTATCTCTACTTACCGTAAAGCGGGCGGTACCGTATTCTATTCAGGGCTGGCGGTGTTCGTCGGATTCCTGGCGATCGGCCTGTCCAAATTCATGCTGTACCGTTCAGCGGTCGCGGTAGCTGTCGGGATTGCCGTGATGCTGCTGGCGCTCGTGACGATTGTACCGTTCTTCATGGCGGTGCTGGGCCAAAAGCTGTTCTGGCCGTCACGCGGCAAGCTGGAGCACAGCGAGAGCCGGATTTGGGGGGCGGCAGGCTCCTTCTCCCTGAAGAGACCCTGGGCTGCGCTGCTGATTGTGGCAGTCATCGTTGTACCGTTCCTGCTTACATACAGCGGGAAGCTGAGCTTCAACAGCATGGATGAAATCGGCTCGGATTACGCGTCGGTCAAAGGCTTCAACATGATCTCGGAGAGCTTCGGTCCGGGTGAGTCGATGCCGGGCAAGATTGTCATTAAGAATGATGACCGGATGGATACGGCTGAATATATGGGCCTGGCCGAGAAAATCAGCCGTGAGCTGGAAAAGGTGGACGGAGTCAAGGCTGTGCGCAGCATGTCCCGTCCAACCGGGGAGCAAATTAATGACTTCCTGATCCCTACCCAGGTCGCTACGCTCGCCGACGGGCTGGATCAGAGCAATGAAGGCTTAACCAAAATTCAGAGCGGGCTTGCTGAAGCAAGCGAGCAGCTGAAAGAGAATGGGCCGAAACTTACAGAGGCCGTATCCGGGAGCGCCAAGCTGACGGAAGGTACAGCTGAGCTCAAGGCAGGCATCGATGCGCTGGGTGACGGCCTGTCACGTATTGAGAACGGAATCCGCAGCGGATCAGCCGGAGCCGGAGAGATTAAGACCGGCCTCTCGCAGGCGGCGGCAAGCGCGAAACAGCTGGCAGCGGCCAATACGGCACTGCTCGAAGGCTACAAGAAGATCGGAAGCGGCCTGACGGCGCTGGATGGAGGGCTTGCCGGCCTGCAGACACAGCTTCAGGGTGTTGCCGATGCACTGACAGGCCTGCAAGGCTCCTTCACCGGACTTGAGTCCGCGCATCCGGAGCTGCTGCAGGATATCAATTACCAGACGATCAAAGGTACAGTGACGCAGAGCGGCGCTGGAGCTGCAGGGCTGGCCGGAGGGCTGGGCCAGATTTCAGCCCAGCTCAAAGGGGCGGCAGCAGGGCTGAGCGAAGCCAATGCCGGTTATGTCAAAGCGGCAGCAGGCCAATCCGCGCTGGCGAAGGGGCTGGATCAGCTGGTGGCCGGTATCGGCCAACTGCAATCCGGCCTGAATCAGGCGGCAGACGGACAGGAGCAGATTGTCGGCAAGCTTCCGTCCATCACCAGCGGGCTGGATCAGCTGCAAGGCGGACAGCAGCAGCTCGCGGACGGTTTCGGTGAGCTTACAGGCCAGCTTGGCCAGCTGCAGGGCGGACTTACCCAAAGTGCGGATGGCCTGGGACAAATTACTGGCGGCCTGAGTTCCGCGCAGGATTATCTTAAGCAGATTCAGGATGCCAAGGATGACGAGCTGAGCGGGTTCTTCGTACCGGCAGAGGCGCTTGAAGCTGACGGTATTCAGCAGGTATTTGATACCTATCTGTCCGGAGACCGTAAGGTCATGACACTGGATGTTGTATTCGCTGAGAATCCATACAGTGCTGAAGCCATTGACAGTGTCGGAGATATCCAGGCTGCAGTGGACCGTGCTGTGGCCGGTACGAAGCTGGAAAATGCGGAGACAGCCATGAGCGGCGTGACCAGCACCTACAGCGATTTGCAGAAAATCTCTAATGAGGATTACACGCGGACCGTGATTCTGATGCTGGGCGGTATTTTCATTATATTGGTGCTGCTGCTCCGGTCAATCATTATGCCACTGTATCTGATTATCTCACTGCTGATTACCTACTTTACAGCACTGGGCGTAACGGAGGCGATCTTCGTCCATCTGCTGAACTATTCCGGGATCACCTGGACGACTCCATTCTTCAGCTTCGTCATGCTGATTGCCCTCGGGGTAGATTATAGTATCTTCCTGATGGCCCGGTTCAATGAGAATAAAACATGGGATGTGCGTGAAGCCATTCTGCATGCCATGCGGAATATGGGAACGGTAATTCTGTCAGCCGTTGTTATTCTTGGCGGAACCTTCGCCTCGATGTATCCTTCAGGGGTGCTGTCGATGATGCAGATTGCCACCGTGGTGCTATCTGGTCTGGCCCTGTACGCATTGCTGTTCCTTCCGTTCTTCGTGCCGGTAATGGTGCGGATGTTCGGCCGGGCCAACTGGTGGCCGTTCAGTACGGCAGCTGCAGAGGAACAACCCAAATCCCTGAATCTCTAAGGAGCTCTAAATCCCTGAACTTGAGATAACGGTTCCTGTAAAATAACACAAACAACCTCCGGGGCACGGTAACGTGCAGCAGCCGGAGGTTGTTTGCGGTAAAGGTCCTGTATCATTAATAATAAGCCGCTCAGCGCAGCTTGGCGAAATAGCTGCGCAGCGCCCAGCCGCGTTCCTGGCGTTTCTTGTATTTGGGCAAGGTGCGGTAGACGGCAAGCGATTCGGCAAAAGCACGCTTGGCATCTTCCCCGCGCCCCAAAGCCTTGTACATGGAACCCGCCAGATAATAAGCTTCGCTGGAGGAGGTCTGAATCTCCTGGAATTGGCTCACATAGTGGAGTGCCTTGTCATGGTCTACATGCCGGAAGGTTTCGGCAAGTCGAAGGTAGGGCTGCCCGTATTGCGCCCTGCGGTTGATCTCCAGTCCCTTGAGCATCTGGGCTTCTCCTTCGGGAAGCTGGCCCAGCTTGAGGTTAGCATATCCCAGCTCCACCCAATACTCAGCCGATGTTTCGTAACGGTCAACAATTGCTGTCAGAAGCTCCTTGGACTCGCTGTAGCGTTTGCGCTCTGTCATCAGCCGGGCCAGATCGAATTTGGCGGTTACATCGTTCGGGTTCTGTGCAATGGTCAAGCGCAGTTTGGAAATCTGGCGGCTGCGGCGGAAAGGCTTGGAGAAGCTGGGCAGAATGCCTACATAACGGCGGTCTACAAAATATAGAACGACGAGCAGAATGATCAGGGCCAGAAATGGATTGCCGAGCAGACGGTACAGCAGCAGGAAACCTAGAAATTTAATCATGGATAATGAATTCCCTCCGTTATGGTTGTGTTTATGTAAGCTTCCTGCAAGAATTAGAGCAGTATGGCAGGGCAATTATACCATATCCTCCTTTTTTAAGGCCATGGCCTTATTATGCAGTGTTAATGGCACTACAATTGACAGCCCGTAGGGTAAGACTTAAGCTTTGTGTACAATGATATTGTCTCATAGCTATATATGCTCTTACATATTGGATTCAATTAATTCTCTGAGAGAAGGATGAACTATGGAGACACTGACAAGCAAGGTCAATTTACGCCTGCTGGGGCAGTCGGATTTATCCGTATCGCCGCTTGGACTCGGCTGCTGGCAGTTCAGCCGGGGAAGCGGCATCGTGGGCCGCTACTGGAGTAATCTCACTGATGCGGATATTCTGGATATTGTACGGGTCAGCCTGGAAGGCGGCATGAACTGGGTCGATACGGCAGAAATCTATGGAGGGGGCAAATCGGAAGAGGCGCTGGCTCATGTGCTGGATCAGCTCCGGAAGGAAGGCAACCCGCATGCCGCACCGCTGATCGCTACCAAGTGGTGGCCGTTGCTGCGGACAGCCGGCTCCATTACCGCAACGATTGACCAGCGCATCGCCTGTCTGGGAGGAAGAGGAATTGATCTGTATCAGATTCATCAGCCGTTCTCCTTATCCTCCATTGCCAGTGAGATGAAAGCTATGGCTGGACTTGTGGGGGCAGGCAAAATCCGTTATGTGGGCGTAAGCAATTATTCCGCCAAGCAGATGGTGGAGGCACACCGGCTGTTGAAAACCTTCGGGCTCCCGCTGGTATCCAATCAGGTCAAATACAATCTGCTGCACCGCAATATCGATCAGAATGGGACTCTGGCCGCTGCCAAGGAGCTGGGGATTTCCATTATCGCCTACTCTCCATTGCAGCAAGGCATCCTGACCGGTCGCTTCCACAATGATCCGTCGCAGATTGCTGCAGTCTCCCGGATACGGCGGATGCAATCGGGTCTGGACGATGCCGGTCTGACCCGCAGTAAGCCGCTGATTGATTCTCTGGGTAAGCTGGCAGAGAAATATGAGGTGACACCGGGCCAGGTAGCCCTTAACTGGCTCATTCATTATCATGGCGACACCGTAGTTGCCATCCCGGGAGCATCCAAAGCCCGCCATGCCCGGGAGAATATCGGTGCCATGGCCTTCCGGCTAAACCAGGAGGAGCTGGGACTGCTGGATGAAGCATCCTGGGCAGCACTGAAGAGATAAGCGGTAATTGTGTTTGTACATAGCCTCCGGCCGGGTTAGCGGCCTGGAGGTTATTTTTTTGCTTAAATTAATAAATAACTGTTTAAGACTGGAAAGAGCAGGTTATATAAGGGATAAGATATTTCGCACTCACGCAAACTAAGGTGAAGATTACAGAAGGAGGTTGAACTTCAATGAGTATGAGCGTACATAATCTTATGGCTTTTAATCATCAGTTTTTTAGACCTCAGCCCGTTCTTAATCCTAAGCCGCAGAAGTCAGAAGACAAAGTCCAGAGCTTTCAGGAAGTTCTCAATGAGAAGCTGAGCGCTTATGGCGATAGGAAGAAATGAATCTCAAATAGGAACCGCCAGATGCAGAATATATCGCAGCAAACTATAGAACCAGAAGAAGCAGGTGCTTTCCCGGATGGGGGGCACCTGCTTCTTTGTATATCTGGTTATTTCACTCTACTTACCTGGTGCAGCTTAGCGTTTAATTCGTATTTCCGGAAGAGCTTATATTGGCTGCCGACTGCAGGCGGGCAGCAATGGCGAGGAAATCGTCCTCGGAGATGCCCGGAGCGAATTCTTCAGGCACCTCTGGCGCCTCGGGAACCGGGAAGCCCTTAGGTATACCTTCGATTACTTCGAGCGGCTGTCCATCCTCCGGATGCAGCCCCTTCCAGATCTGCCTGATCGCTGTGAAGTCACCATCGCTGTTCGTATACAGCTTCGTATGAACGCCTCTGGACTCGTATTTCCGGGTCTCATTAAAAGCCTTGTTGCTGAGGGAAGGGATTGGAATTAGCTTGCTGACATCAACACCGGTAGCCACCTCCAGCGCTTTGGCATAAGCCACTACATGGACTCCCCCGCGGACCAGCAGATAACCTATAACCTCACGCGCAGCCGGATGGTCGGTCAATTCATACACCTTCATCTTGTGTGTACGGGCACCGCACTCCAGGAAGAAGTTATGCAGCAGATCGAGAATCAGATTCCCGCTGTTGAAGACATATTCACCGCTCCAGGGACGGCCCATAGAGTCGAAGGGCATAGCGGATTGGGCTCCGCCGAGGGCGAAATATGTATTTCGCGCATCTTTGAACGGATTAAGCGGAGTCTGATCCGGTTCCTTATAGGCTGTTGATCCGCACAGGCATTTATTGACCGCATGCGATACCAGTTCTACATGACCAAGTTCTTCTGCAGTGATACTTGTAACGAGATCGTAGAAGGGCTTGAGCTTTTTTTTGCTGCGGAAATTAAACGACTGGAACAGATAGTTATTCAGTGTCGACATCTCGCCGAATTTACCGCCAAGCAGCTCTTGAACTGCTGCTGCGGCATTTGGATCGGGACGCTCCACTTCAGGAATCTCAATGGCAATTTCGTCAAAGCGCTTGAACATAAACGCACCTGCCTCACTATAGAGTATTGTTGGCCTGCCGGCCATTCTCCGCTCTATAGTGTCTCTATATCAGGCAATCTATTCATATTTTCGGTCAAGCGGCTTAATATCCACCCCGCACACGCTTGGATTTGCGGAGCTTAGGCTCAGAACCTGGCGGCTGCCTGATGATCCATTGGAGATATGCGGCGATCCTGGGGTCGTGTCTAAGGTTGTCTAGCGTTGTCAGGCCAAGAATGACCAGATCGCTGTTGGTATACAGGGCATGAATCTGCCGGTGGCAAGCCTTGCAGAGAAGAGCGGTAGGCAGCAGGGCTCCGCCTTTCTCACGGGGAATCAGATGATGGACGGTGGTTGCGAGAGGGGAACGGCCGCATAGCTCACACTTGCCCAAGGCTTGTTCTTTCATGTGCTACGGCCGGACTTCGAAGAATTCGCATCGGCTGCGCGAATAATAGGTCAAATCGCTGACCCGGGACTGGATCACAACATCTGAATCTGTGAAGCGGACCACAGTTGCACCGGAATTCACTAGATGGTCATCCTGGAATACACGGACGGGCAGCTTGCGGTCAATCGCTTCCTGGAGATCGCTGTCGGTCAGCAAAGGACGGTTGATGGGCATGGGATAAATCTCCTTTTTATAGGGATGAAAGAAGTTCAGTAAATACAAACAGTATACCCGCGAGCAGGCCATAAATCCACTTCGCTCATCCCGGTTAAGCAGTACTTGCACTGGAAACGTAATCACTTCTATACTGTGGGTTAACCTGGAGCAGGAGCTGATACGATGAAAATTCTTAACAAATTCGCTGTTGTGCCGCTGGTTCTGCAATGGGTATTGAACCTGTCCCTTGTTGTACTCGCTTTGATTCTGGTCATTTTCCTGGGCAAGGAAACAGTATACATCTTCAGCCACATTAATGATGCCAGTGAATTATCCAAGCTGGAGCTGCTCGAAGGGATACTGGTGTATTTCCTGTATTTCGAATTCATTGCGCTGATTATCAAGTATTTCGAGGCCCATTATCATTTCCCGCTCCGTTATTTCATCTATATCGGCATTACGGCGATCATCCGGCTGATCATCATCGATCATGAGAGTCCGCTGGACACTATATTGTATTCCGGTGCCATACTTGTACTGGTGATCACGCTGTATCTAGCCAACACCAAGCAATTGAAGCGCGAATAAATCGCTTATCCACATTTTACGAGGCTGTCCCAAAAGCCATGAAATGGCTGCTTGGGACGGCCCCTCTTTTTTGAGTTGGATTAACTTGTGAACGTGGTGTGGACGCTGCGCGAACGGACCGTTGCTACAATCGCTGTGATCTCCAGATTTTATTTATTTCCCTTAGCGGTAAAAATCCGGAGAGCAAGGCGACCGCTACCGCTTTTCCACAATCAGTCCGTCCTCTCCGCTGTTAAAGCGGGGGGCGTTTCTAAAAGGTCTTTCAAAAATCACAAAAAGAAATCGCTCGTTTTGGTAAAATGGAGGTACCACCCAACCATTCCCAAAGGAGCGATTTCTTTGTACATTTAATAGTCCATGGACCAACTTTGCTTGCCCATGGATCTCGAAGAAGATATTCCTTCGAACCACCTCGATCGCGTTCGTGAATGCAGCCGTCAACCGGCTGGAATCAGATCCTCGGGATATTGCCAAAGACAGTCATTGCGGATGCAGGTTATGGCAGCGAAGAAAACTACGCCTATCTGGAAAGGGAAGAGATTCAGGCGGTAGTAAAGTACGGCAGCTACCACAAGGAAAAGAGCTAAGCCTGGAAAGCGAATGTTGGTAAAATTGAGAACTGGATACACCATACAGCCGAGGATAACTGGACGTGCCCAGCCGGGAAAATGCTGCATTTTCATAGGGAAAGCAAAGAGACCTTAGAGAGCGGCTATAAAATTTGTAGACGTCATTACCGAAGCGGCTCCTGTGACGGCTGCCCCCTAAAGGAGCATTGCACGAAAGCGGCAGGAAATCGGGAGGTGGTCGTCAGTTTGGAACGACTACGATACCAGAAACAGGCTCGGGAAATTCTACGGAGTGAGGAAGGTTACGCCTTGGCCGTACGCCGAATGACGGAGCCAGAAAGTGTGTTTGGACAACTGAAGAACAACCGTGGGTTCCGGTGATTTCTGCTTCGCGGCTTGGAGAAAGTGACGCTTGAGGTCGGATGGCTTTCCCTTGCTCATAATCTGCTGAAGCAAGCCACCAATGACCAAAAACGCAGAGCAGCGATCCTCCAATAACGGGAGAATCGCTGCTCTGCTCACTTTTTGTAGTATTAAGAATGAAGAGAACTGTCTTCCGCGGTAGAAAACCTACTTTTGGGAAAGCCCCGTTGTGCGTTCTGGACTGAATAGCAGTCTGGTTTCTTCTGTATTGAAGCCTCGCGTTTGGTAAAGCTGCCGAATCGGAAATATTTCCACCATAAATCGGCGGTTTGCCTCCTCAAAAAAAAACACTCGCCTACTGTACACTAAATCTTGTAAGAGAAACCTTTGAGAGGGGTACAGAGGAATGAAAAAAGCAAAGTACTTGGCGCTGACGCTGGTTTCCATCATACTCATAGGTTCGCCCGCGGCATTCGGAGCTAACAACAACAGCGGCAACATTGCTGCGGATAAATATACGGGTAACAATACAGCAAGCGCGAATGCACCAACCTCCGGGGAGAAGAATACAGAGCCCGAAGCGAAGGTAAAGCTTACTTTCTGGACAATGGGCGACATGAACTATGAAGAGCTGGCCAATACATACATGAAGGAACACCCGAATGTAACCATTAAGGTGCAGAACACCGGTGACACGAATGCACACCATAACAAACTGGCGGCAGCATTCTCGGCAGGTTCGGGTACACCTGATATTTTCCAGCTTGAGGCCGGTTTCATGGAACATTACCTGGGTGTTCAGGACAAATTCTATAATCTGAACGACCTTGGAGCCAAAGATATCCAGACGGACTTTCTAAAATGGAAGTGGAAACAAGCCTCATCCGTGGACGGCAGCTTCCAGCTTGGACTTCCGGCTGATATCGGACCAACTGTGGTCTATTACCGCACCGATCTGGCTGAAGCAGCCGGCCTGCCCGGCGACCCTGAAGGGTTCAGCGCAGCGATCGATACATGGGATAAATTCGCTGCTGTCGCCAAAGATTTCAAAGAAATAACCGGGAAGTACTTTTCCGACCTGACGGATCTTACGTTTAATGCACTTCGAGACCAGTCTGTAGATGAAATCTATTTCAGCAGAACAGATGGAACATTCTTCGGCGACACCAATCCGTATGTGAAGAGAGCGTATGACTTTACTGTTAAAGGCATTCAGGAAGGCTGGATCAGCAATTCGGAGATCTGGTCGCCTGAATGGGAACAAGGCATGAATGACGGTTCATTCGCAGTTGTGATAGGACCGGCATGGCTTGCCGGCAAAATCAAAAGCAGTGCACCTGATTCTTCCGGAAAATGGAGAATTGCTCAGCTTTCTGAAGGCGTCGGCAACTGGGGCGGTTCGTTCATTACCCTGCCTAAGGAAGGGAAGCATCCGAAGGAAGCCTATGAATTCATCCAGTGGCTCGTTAACAAGGAGAATCAGCTGGAGTCCTTCAAGACCAAAGGGTTGATCCCCTCGACCCCTGCTCTGTATGAAGATCCTGCATTCGCAGATTTCAAGGATGAGTTCTTCGGCGGCCAGCAGACTGCTGTTGAATTCGGTAAAGCGGCTAACCGTGTTAAATGGGTATACTACGGACCGCTGCATGACAAGGCGGATACCTTCTTCAAGAATGCGCTGAGAAACGTGTCGGAAAAGAAAGCCGATCCGGCCAAAGAATGGAACTATGCAGTGAAGCAGGCGAAAACGCTTGCTCCACCCGGTTAACCAATCTATAAATGACTGCGACAGGAAATAAAGAATGCTATGAAGAATAATAATAGACAGAGTCAGCTGGAGGAAGGGAACATACATGAAGCTCCGTCGTAAGATCTTGTTCGCTATTATTCTTCTCGTCTTCATTCCCGTGATCGTCATGGGGATTGTTACGTATGTCAATTTCTCTAATGCTATGGAGAAGAAATCAAGCAATTTCTACTGGATCTCCCTGCAGGAGACGGACCGCAAGCTGAAGTTCGCGCTCAGTGAGATTTCATCGACCACCAATTCAGCCATTACGCAGCCGCCAATTCAGCAGGCGCTCAAGCAGCAGAACTTTGTCCTCACCTATGACAACAAGCAGTTGATCAACAATCTGCTGTTAATTCATCCAATGATCACCTCCTTCAGCCTATACGGCAAAGACCGGCTGATCTATCAATATAACGCGCCGATGTCTTTTGCCGAAATGCAAAATCAGGTCTGGTTCGGAGCGATGAATAGTGCCGAGGGGCGTCCTGTCTGGTCCGGTCCCGGAGAGAACGGCTCGGCAAGCGCGGGTAAACCTGTGCTTGTGCAGGCAAGAGTGATTAAGGATTTCTATTCTCTGGAGGATATTGGCTACCTGGTCGTTTACGTGAAGCCGGATTTGCTCGATCAAATCTTCTGGGAGGCTGCCACCTTGAAGAAAGGGGATATTCTGCTGGTGAACAAGCAGGGCAATATCGTCTTTAACAAGTCGGGGGAGCATATTGGTGAGCGGACGGATTTTCCATTTTTGCAGGAGGATTATACGCAGGAGCAGGACTATTACATTGACAATTATCAGGAGGAGCGGTCTCTGATCACTTTCCTGCCCTCACATAATTCAGACTGGTATCTGGCTGCTATTACACCGATGAATCTGATTTCATCAGAATCGGTATCTATCCGTAATATTGCGGTTATCCTCGGGATTGTGTCGCTGCTGTCTGCTTTTCTGTTCGACCATTATTTCATCCGCAGGCTTGTCCGCAGCATTAACAGTGCGGTGAATGGAATGAAGCGGGTCAAGCAGGGGATATTCATCCCGATCCCCGTACCGCTCCGTGCCAATGATGAGAGTGATTCCCTCATTGACGGCTTCAACCGGATGAGCTCGCAAATCAATGAATTGATTGAGCAGGTGCAGACGGAACAGGGGCGCAAGAAGGAAGCGGAAATGAAGGCGCTGATGGCGCAGATTAACCCGCACTTCATCTATAATTCACTGGAATCGATTAATTCGATGGCCGTGCTGGCAGGTAACAGGGATATCAGTAAAATGGTTATTTCGCTCGGCAGGCTGCTGCGGATCAGCATCAGCCAGAACCAGGAGCTGATTCCGCTGCAAATGGAATTCGAGCATGTCCGCCATTATCTCGATATTCAGAAGTTCCGTTTCGGAGAGAAGTTCTCGTATGAGCTGGAGCTGCCTGAACCGCTGAGGTACGTGATGACCCAGAAGCTGATTGTCCAGCCGATCGTCGAAAACGCTTTATATCATGCAGTTGAACAGATGGAGGAGCATGGCACCATTACGGTCAAGGCACAGGAGAACGGCAATGATGTTATCATTATCGTCAAGGATAACGGACCGGGCTTTGACCTTGAGGTGCTAATGAGCCAATGGAACAAGGAAAGGGCCAATGCCAAGAAATACAGTGACAGCGGGGTGGGCCTGAAGAATGTGCATGAGCGCCTGAACATCCGGTTCGGCAATCCCTATGGCATTCTGGTCTGCTCATCTCCCGGCTTTGGATCAACAATTTGTATCCGGATTCCGAAGATTCAGCCGTCATGAGAAGGAGAAACCAAATGAAAGAGGAGCGGAGTATTGCTAGATGGTTGACCAATTGGGGATGGATTCTGCTCTATACTGTACTAATGTCCGGTGCGGTATGGTTCATTATGCAGGAAGACAGCGGGCAGATCGAAGATAACTCTCCCGAGAAAATCACGCTGACCTTCCGGCACTTCTGGATCAAGGAGCATGACCGTCCGCTTCTGGCCATCTTTGAGGAAGTTGTGAAGAACTATCAGGTGAGCCATCCGAATGTGAAGGTGAACTTCGAGGGTCTGGACCAGACCATTCACCGGGAGCAGAAGCTGAAGAGTGAAATGGTCACTGGAACACCGCCTGATATGTTCGTCCTCTTCGGCGGAGCGGAGATCGAGCCTTATGTGCGTTCGAACCGGCTGATGGATCTAACGGATTTCACCGAAGTGAACGGACTGGGCGATCAATTTAAGGATTTACATCTGTGGACTTTCAATAAGCGTATCTATGGGCTGCCCATTGAGGGCAATGCTGAACCGCTTTATTATAACAAGAGTATCTTCGCTGAGCTCGGACTGGATATTCCCGTAACGGTTGCGGAGCTCGATAGAGTCATTACGAAGCTGAAAGCGGCAGGATATATCCCGTTTGCGCTGGGCAACGAAGACCTCTGGCCCGCAGGGGTCTTCGCCCATTATCTAATGGACCGCTATGCCGGACCCGAGCTTATACAGAAGCTGGTTACCGGGGAGGATGGGGCGAGCTTTCAGAACAGCAGCTACTCGGATGCGTTCCGCCATCTGGATAAATGGATAGATGAAGGTGCTTTCAGTGGTGATTCCAATAATGTATCCACCGAGAATGCTGTGGGTCTGTTCACGGAAGGGAAAGCAGCCATGTATCTTAACGGAAACTGGGACATCAATTTGTTCTCAGGCGCGGCAGCACCGGCAGATTTCCAGAACCAGGTTGGTGTAATTCCGTTTCCCGCGCTGATCAAGGGGGCAGAGACGTCGATCGCCGGCGGCTACACTATAGGAATCGGACTCTCTTCGAGCCTCAGCGGAGCGAAGCGGGAAGCTGCCCTGGAACTGATGAAAGCTTTCTATACGAAGGAGATTCAGACCCGGATAGTATACGAAGGACTGAGAATTCCGTCGATGCGCATTGCCTTCGACCCGGATAAGACCGGCCCGGTGTTTGCCCAGGTCATGGATATGATGGAGGAGAACAATCAGAGCTTTGTGCCATATGACAATCTGTTGTCCCCTGAAGTGAAAACGACATTTCTGAGTGTAATTGAAGAGATGATTGATGGAGGGATGCATACGGATCAGGCTTTACAGCAGCTGCAAGATGCATCCAAGCAATACTGGAATCTGATCCGGAGTTCGGCCGGTCAATAAGCCTGGGGGGGTGCAAGAGATGAGTGAACATAAGGATAAATATAAAGTGCTGCTGGTGGATGATGAGCCGATTATTCTCCGCAGCCTGAAGGTTGCGGTTTCCTGGGAAGAGCTTGGCCTGACGATAGTCGGTGAAGCAAAGAACGGGGAAGCTGCATTGCAGCTGATTCAGGAGACCACGCCGCATATTATTATCAGCGATATCCGCATGCCGGTGATTGACGGGATCGCTTTAATGAAGGAGGTGCTTCCGCGCAGCGCCAAGCTGATTTTTATCTTCATCAGCGGCTACGGGGAGTTTACATATGCCAGGGAGGCGCTGCGGCTCGGTGCGTTTGATTATCTGCTGAAGCCGATTGACCATGAGGAACTGGCGGAGATGCTCACCCGGGCCAGAGAGCGGCTTGACCGCCAGAAGGAAAATGAACAGCTGATGCTGTCAGTGCAGACCTTGTCAATGCTTGCCCGCGAGCGCATGCTGGCCGAGTTCACGCTGGGCAACCCGCGTCCGCTGCAGCATCTGAAGTGGCTGGAGAATAGCGAGCTGGAAGATGAATATTTCATGGCGGTTGTCCGTCTGGACGATTATGCCGGGCTGACAGCCAAGTGGAGTGCGGAAGAGAAGCATCTCTGGCTGTTCGCGGTCCGCAATATCCTGGAGGAATGGTCCCTGGAGAATGGGGCGTTGTCCATCTTCCCGTTCTACAACGGGGAATGGATCTTGCTCTTCCCGGCAGGCATTAGTGCCGGCAAAAGAGAGCTCGGTGAACAGCTGATTGCCGGCATCAAACGTTACTCTAAGCTGAACTGTTCTGTTGGCATCAGCCGGTCCACCCAGGGAATTGATCAGTTAAGCACGGTCTATCCGTTAGCTTCCCAGGCCTTATATCAGCGGTTCTATTCCGGACAAGCCGGTGTATTCATTGAAGAGGAGACTGCAGCAGCTGGCAGCCGTGAGGTGAAGTATCCGAAGGAGCTGGAGCTCTCGCTGATTGAAAGTATCCGCACCCTGAACCTGGAGCGTATGCTTGCCCTTTTTGACGAGATGTCTGTCTTCATTGAATCCCAGGCCCTTCCGCAGCCGCTCGCGGAGCGTCTGATTATTGAGATGAGCGTGGTGCTGTACCGGCAGTTCGAGCATTTGAACACCCATAGCGAATGGTCGATAGAAAGTCTGCTAAGCAAGCTGCATGGCCTGGGAACGCTGTCAGGCATGATCGAAGCACTCAAGTCGGAATTCCGTGAATGGCTGCTTCAGAGTCACAGCACAGCAGCCCGCGAAGATGGGCGCAGCATCATTGAGAAGGTTAAACGGTACATTGAATCCAATTACCACAAGGATCTCAGCATTGAGGAAGTGTCCGAGGTGGCCGATCTCAGCATCAGCCATTTCTGCACACTGTTCAAACAAATCTCGGGCTACACCTTCCTGGAATTCGTCACCCACTGCCGGATGGAGAATGCCAAGTACATTCTGCGAAGCAGCAATGTGAAGGTCTACCAGGTAGCGCCGCTTGTGGGCTATCAGGACCCGAGGTACTTCACTCAGGTGTTCAAAAAGGCTACCGGCAAGACGCCGACGGAGTATCGTGAGGAGCATGTGAAGCAGGATTGATGCATCGGGGTGGCGCTAACCGTAAAGACCAGATAAGAACATATAGCATAGCATATAGGCCATAAGAATGTAGGAACATAGGAACATTGGGAAATAGGAACATAGGACATAAGAATATAAGTATGAGGATGAGTACGAGCACTTTGAGCACCTTCGGGTGCTTTTTTTATGGTTATAGAGATGATAATCGTCAGTAACCCCTCTAATTTCACCGGTCGCGAGCCAAGGGAGAGCCAATGTATGCGAAAACAAACATGTCTTTCAAGGCACAACTCCAGCATGAAAATGAGCAGCGCGCCTAAAAACAGAACGTCGTCTGTTCATCTATTCAACAAATTTTAACGGAAAACTGAACACAATTAGACCGGGTGGGTAGCGTAAGCCAAATGTAATCGAAAAACCGAACACAATTGGACTGGGAGCGCCACGTAAGCCGAATGTAATCGAAAAACCGAACACAATTGGACTGGGAGCACCACGTAAGCCGAATGTAATCGAAAAACCGAACACAATTGAACTGTGAGCGCCACGTAGGCCGAATGTAATCGGAAAACCGAACACAATTGGACTGGACGTGCCACGTAGGCCGTGCGTTTATCGCAGGTTGTGCCAGAAGTATTTTCACAGAAAAACCGAATACAATGCAATGTGCTACCACGGAAGAAATGAGGAGCGCAAGTACGCTTGTTTGCTGGAGGCGCCCCAGAAGTAATCTAAATGAAGTAATATGCGGTGGCACTTAATATCTTATAAGCGCATAAGCCGCATAAGCTCCAACATCATTCACTTGAGCGGTTACTTTTTTTATGGAACAGTGTCCATCTGTGATGTTATAGGATTCGAGCCATATTCACAGTTATAAAATAGATTAATGAAATAATAATCTATTTTATGACTAGACAAAATAACTTAATATCTATATATTAATAAACAGATTAGATATATATCTATTTAGTCTATATTAATGTATGGGGGATAGCGTCGTGTTAAGGAACAAATATGTAAGAACGATTATTATGTCAAGAGTATTTCTGCAGCTCGGAGTATGGGTGAGGAACTTTGCGATTCTGCTGTACGTGACGGATATTACGCAGAATGATCCATTCTATGTCTCGCTCATTTCGGTGGCCGAATATGCTCCAATTTTTCTGTTTGCTATTATAGGCGGTACCTTCGCGGACAGGTGGCTGCCCAAGCGGACGATGATGATCAGTGATGCGTTATCGGCATGTTCCGTCTTTGTGGTGCTGCTGGTTGTCATGTCCGGATCGTGGAGGGCACTGCTGCTGGCTACCCTGGTATCAGCTATATTGTCACAGTTCTCGCAGCCTTCTGCGATGAAGCTGTTCAAACAGCATGTGCCTGAAGATCAGTTACAGAGTGTGATGGCCATGTTCCAGTCGCTGTCTGCTTTCTTTATGGTGATTGGTCCGGTAATCGGCGCTTTCATCTATAACCATTACGGAATTGAGGTATCGCTGGCTGTGATGATCGGTATGTTCACCGGCTCTGCGCTTATTCTGGGCCTGCTGCCCAAAGACGCGCCGCAGCAGGCCGGAAAGCTCCGGAACGGGATCATGGCTGAAATGAAATCCGGACTGGATTATGTTCGTTCGAGCCAGGTGCTGAAGAATCTGGGCGCAGCCTTTGCGTTTGCGGGGCTTGCCGCAGGACTGATCCAGCCGCTGGGGGTATTCGTAATCATTGAGAATCTGGGCAGGGACAGAGGGTTCCTGCAGTGGATCATGATGGCGAACGGGGCGGCGATGCTGCTCGGCGGAATGCTCATTATGAGCAAAGGCAAAGCCGTGAAGCCACAGACGATGCTGGCATTCGGTCTGCTGGTCAGTGCGGCTGGAACGGTCGGCGTGGGCTGGTCGCATCATGCAGCATTGACGATCCTACTACAGACGCTGACCGGATTCTTTTACCCGTGTATCCATATCGGCATCAACACACTGATTCTGCGGAATACCGAGGCCGGCTACATGGGCAGGGTTGGCGGTATAATGGGGCCGATGTTCATGGGCTTCATGGTGATCGGAATGTCTGCGGCAGGTTATTTGAAGGAAGCCTTCTCGCTGTTCACAGTATTCACCGGAAGTGGCATACTGTTCCTGATGGCGATGCTGATTCTGCTGCCGATGGTCAGGGCGAAGGAGTCTGGGCGGCAATCTCTTCAGGGGTGACTATGACATATGTCATACACCGGGGTTGATGTTTGTGACTTACAGGGGTGACACTTTCTTCTCTATAATGTAGAGAGATAAGTATCCTTGAATGGATGCATCCGAGGAGGAAACGATCCCGATGACTACAAACCAGACATCCCAGCTCTCCAGCTTGAAGAAAAGCGTAGCCCCTTACGAAAAAACAGACCGTAAAGCGAGCATCTACCAGCTCATTAATACACTTGGACCACTAGTGCTCCTATGGACTGCTGCTTATTTCAGCTTATCCGTTTCCTACTGGCTGACGCTGCTGTTCGCCGTTCCGGCTGCAGGTTTTGTCATCCGCACCTTTATTATTTGTCATGACTGCTGTCACGGCTCATTCTTCAAGAACCGCAAAGCGAACGATATTTTCGGAACAATAACCGGTGTGCTCACTCTGGTCCCTTACCGCCAGTGGAAGCACAGCCATTCGATACATCATGCGGGAAGCAGCAACCTCGACAAAAGAGGCATCGGCGACATCTGGATTATGACGGTGGATGAATATGCAGCCGCGAAACCGCTGCAGCGACTATACTACCGGATCTATCGTAACCCTCTGGTTTTGTTTGTACTCGGACCCATTGCCGTCTTCGTGATCCAGTACCGTTTCAACGCCAAAGGTGCCAGACGCAAGGAACGCATGAATACGTATTTGACGAATGTCTCGATAGTGGCTCTGTACGGTACGATGATTATGCTTGTCGGTTGGCAGGCATTCCTGCTGGTGCAGCTGCCGGTTGTGTTCTTCTCCGGTTTTCTCGGGATTTGGCTGTTCTATGTGCAGCATCAGTTTGAAGATACCTACTTCGAGCATGATGAGGAATGGAGCTATGTCAACGCCGCAGTAGAAGGAAGCTCCTATTATAAGCTGCCGAAGCTGCTGCAGTGGATTACCGGCAACATCGGTTTTCACCATGTTCATCATTTGAGCCCGAAGGTGCCCAATTATAATCTGGAGCTGGCCCATAATGCCACCCCGCCGCTGCAAAAAGCGACAACCATTACGCTCAGCACCAGTCTGCAGGCCTTGAAGTACCGTCTGTGGGATGAGGAGCACAAAACGTTCGTCAGCTTCAAGGAAATGAAGCAGCGGCTGCAGCAAAAGAAGCCTGCGGCAGCCGAGGTGCTGAAGGTAATCAAACCGGGATTCCAGAATAAATAGAAGCCGTCACAGAAGGGAAAGACAGTTCCGGCGTGCAGGATGCCGGAGCTGGTCTTTCTTTTTGTCCGAAATGTTGATCGGAATTGCCGTTTATGTGATGGTTTATGCTAAAATGGGGGTATAATCTTGCTGGCAAAAAGGATGGCAAACATGCAGAAGTGGCATCATATTTTTCATAAAAGTACGGGACTAAGTCCTTATGTGTGGGTCATTTTTTACATTCTCCCGTTCTACTCCATCTTCCGTTCAGCCTCTCCGGACCGCTGGGTTTACGGAATACTGATGATTATTATCTTCTTTGCCTGCTATGTGCTGTCGTTCAAGTCTAAGGGCTGGGTGGTCTATTTCTGGACCAGTGTACAGATGGTGGTCTCGATTACGATGACGCTGCTGTTCGGTTACATGTACTTTGCGCTGTTCCTGGCTTTTTTTATCGGGAATATCCAGAAACGGGCCGCCTTCTTCACACTGTATTCCATTCATATGCTGACGACGATTGTTGCCATCAACTATGAGCTGATTACACGTGATCCTGTGTTTCTCTCACAGCTGCCGTTCGTGCTGGTTAGTATCATTGCTGTGGTGCTGCTTCCGGCCACGACATATAACCGCAACAATCAGGATAAGCTGCAGGGACAGCTGGAGGATGCCAACAAACGGATCTCCGAGCTGGTCGTTATGGAGGAGCGTCAGCGGATCTCCCGTGATCTTCATGATACGCTGGGGCAGCGGCTGTCGCTGATCGGACTGAAGAGTGACCTGGCAGGCAAGCTGATCACTAAGAATCCGGCGCAGGCCCAGATCGAAATTAATGATGTCCGGATGACGGCCCGCAGCGCCCTCAAGGAAGTCCGGGAAATGATTACCCAGATGCGGGGCATCCGGCTTGAAGATGAGCTGATCCGTATCCGGCAATTACTCCAGGCCGCAGAGATTGGCTACATGCTGGAGGGTGACCCTAACCTGACCAACACTTCACTGATTACCGAGAATGTGCTGAGCATGTGTATGAAGGAGGCCGTGAACAATGTGGTCAAACATAGCGGTGCCTCGCTCTGCCTGATTCAGATTGAACCTTCCCGGACCGATCTGGTCATCAGGGTGAAGGATAACGGCGCGGGAATTGAAGGGACTAATCACTATCATAAAGGTCATGGGCTGCAGGGGATGAGAGAAAGGCTTGAATTCGTCAACGGAAGTATGGATGTGGTGCTTGACGAAGGAACAACGATAGTTATTAAGGTGCCTAATGTTGCACAGCGGCCGGAAATGGAGGTAAACGTGTAATGATTACGATAGTGATTGCCGAAGATCAGCGGATGCTGCTGGGAGCGCTCGCCGCCCTCCTGGATCTGGAGGAGGATATGAAGGTTGTGGGCCGGGCAGGCAACGGGGAAGAGGCCGTGAAGCTGGTGAAGCAGCATCAGCCGGATATCTGTATCATGGATATTGAAATGCCGGCCATGACCGGTCTCGAAGCAGCGGAAGCACTGAAGGGATCGGGCTGCAAAATCATGATACTGACCACGTTTGCACGGACCGGTTATTTCGAACGTGCAGTTAAGGCCGGAGTTGATGCCTATCTGCTCAAAGACAGTCCAAGCGAAGAGCTGGCCTTGTCGATCCGCAATGTGATGGACGGCAGACGGATATACGCGCCGGAGCTGATGGATGAGGCTTACAGCAGCGAAGCTAATCCGCTGACGCAGCGTGAGAAGGAAGTGCTGGGGCTGATCGCGGACGGCAAGAATACGAAGGAGATCGCCAGCCAGCTGTATATTACAACCGGAACGGTCCGCAACTATATCTCTGTGATCCTGGACAAGCTGGATGTCGGCAACCGGATTGAAGCGATCACGCGCTTTAAGGAAAAAGGCTGGTTTAAATAAAATAACTTGCTTGGAATATTGAAACGGCAACTGTCTTCTGTGGCAGTGGGCCGTTTCTTTTATTTTGCAGACAGAGACAAGGCTTATTCTAGTGGTAGGGAAGACGGGCCGACGGGCCGACGTAAGGGGCGGAGCAGAGGCGGACTTTGATTGAAGTAGAGAAATCAGCCTGGCTCTAACTGCATTTAATGCAACTGAAATCTCCTGACAGTACGAGATAAGCTGGATAACTGTATTTTATGCACTTATATAGACTGCCTTTCGTTGAATGATCAATTTTCGTAATTTTAGTTGTACAGAATACAATTAATGGAACAAATCCGCTGGAAATCCTATTTTTTAACTGTACGAAATACACTTATTCCCTGCATCCGCTCCCTAGATAAGTTTATATAGCTAGTTCATATTTACTATTTTCTCCACGAAAAGCCCTCCGGGATTGGATCGTTGGAATATTTTTGCTAAGATAAATGCAAACATGTGATCTTATCCGTTGAAGTTGGGTAATAACTTGCATGTGTCATAACCGCACTCCTTTTTATGCCGCGTACATCTTATTTCAGCCGGGAGGAATCTGATTTGCCTGAACTTACTTCATCATACGTTGATTCACTTGCACCCAATGCTGCAGCCATCAAGAACGGTCAAGGTCTGGTCCGCAAAAAGAGCTTCATAGAGCTTCATCAGTCGGAGGACGGAGAGCTGCTGTTTGGAAAATGTGCAGGGAGTGGCAAGACTCCCTATGAATGTTCTGTGGATTTCATCGTGCCGGACAATCCGGTCTTCCGCTGCAGCTGTCCCAGCCGCCAGTTTCCCTGTAAGCATGCGTTAGGCCTGCTCTATGCCATGGCCGAAGGCCAGACGTTCAGCCCCGCTCCCGTCCCTGAAGACATAGCTTCCAAGCGTGAGAAGGCCGAGAAGCGGGAAGAGAATAAGGTGAAGCAGGCGGCCGAAGGGGCAGAGCCTAAGCCAAAAAAGGTTAACAAATCCGCGCTCAAGAAAAAAATTACCGCCCAGCTTGAAGGGCTCGATATGCTTGAGAAGCTGGTGCTGGGGTTCGTCCGCGGTGGACTGTCTACCATTGACCGTTTGAGCATGAAGACGATTCAGGAGCAGGTGAAGCAGCTTGGCAACTATTATCTGTCAGGAGCACAGATTGAGCTGCGCCGGTTCACGATTCTAATGTTCGGCGGCAAGGACCAGGAACAGAACTATACATATGCGATGGAGCAGCTGTCACGTCTTCATGCATTTATTAAGAAGGGGCGGGCGTATCTGTTGGCCCGGAGCGAGGACCCGGAGCTTGCACTCGATCATGAATCGACCATCGATGAATGGCTGGGGCATGCCTGGCAGCTGAGCGAACTGAAGGAATACGGGCTGGTGAAGGAAGGGGCTGAGCTGCTGCAGCTGGCCTTCTACAGCTTCAATGATATGGCCCGGCTGGAATATGTGGATCTCGGGTATTGGATGGACCTCACTGCGGAAGGCGGTAAGATCCACCGGACGGTTAATTACCGGCCGTACAAGGCAGCTAAGCTGATGCGGGAGGAAGACAGCTTCTTCGAGATTGCCGTGGTCCCCCAGCTATATACTTATCCGGGGGATATGAATGCACGGGTCCGTTTTGAAGCCATGTCTCCAAGGACAGTGCAAGGTCCGGATATAGAACGGGCTACCACCCAGGCTCACCGCTCCTATGCGGAAGCTGTCAAGACAGTGAAGAATCAGATCAAGAATCCGCTCAGCGACAAGCTGCCGGTGCTGCTGCTGCATGCCGCCAGTCTGGGCATTACGGAGAGCGGCCAATATGTCATAACGGATGAATCCGGCAGCAGGCTGGCTCTGGAGGATATTCCGTCCCTGCCGCAGGGAACCGTGCATATGCTGCCGTTTGTGCCGGCTGCCGCGCATACGGATTGCTACCTGCTGGTGATGTTCGAGCATAATCTGGACGAGGGAAGGTTGACTGCCCAGCCGCTGACAGTCATTAAGGGTGAAGAAATCATCCGGTTGCTGTATTAGTTAAGATTGTATCTAGGAAGGACACTGCCGAGCATCTGAATTCTAAGATAACTCAAGTTCATTCATATAGGAGGACAGTCCATGAGCACAGCGTTATTACAGGAGCTGCATCAGGAGATTAGAAGACTGTATATTGCCGGAAGCGGGCTGGCGGCTGGAGACTTCCGCCTGAAACGCCTGCTTCCGCAGTTTCAGCAGCTGGGGGAACGCGCACCAGTCTTTAAGAAGCTGGGCGAGGGCGTGGCTTCATTACTAGAGCCTGACGGTGCTGAAGAGATCGCTCCCGGTGTTCAACTGCAGGAGCTTACGCTGCTGCTGGAGTCGGTGCTGTATACCCAGGGGACAACAGCAGTTGACGGAACCCCCGGACCTTTGCCAGCCTTGAGCTTTGAACTTAAGACGAACCAGCCCTACCGCAAGATTGGTGCCGTTCAGCAGGCGCTCAGCACAACAGGAAGCGGAAGATATGAAATTGTAATTGATGCTTTTAAGGAAGGTGTTTTTCAGGATTTGCGGCTGCTGCCTCCGGCAGTCTCGGCGCTGAACGATCCTTATTCGGAACTTGCAGACTTTGCGATGACCGATATTCTTCCGTCGTATGGACCAGACATTGCCGGATTCCTGTTCGAAAGCTTGGATCCAGCCGGTGGCAGGAGCGAGGTCCGCAAGCTTGAAGTGATCGGCAAGGTGGGAGGAGAGCGGTATCTGGAGGAGATGTTCCGCATCGCCGGAAGCGGCAGTGAAGACATCCGGGTAGCCGCTATGAAATGGCTCGCCGGTCATGAGCCGTATGTGGACGCACTCTTGGAGTGGACAACAGATAAGAAGAAGGCCATCCGTGAAGCTGCCTTCTCGGCGCTGGCAGCAGGCGGTTCGCAGCAGGGCGCTGAACGGCTTGTGGAGGCTTTCACGGCGAAAAAGGACCGTGAGATGGTCGCCGGTGTACTGGCGGGCAGAGCTTCCGCAGAGGTGTCTGATAAGCTGGCGGCATTGTTCATGGAAGAACTGCAGAAGGCGCCGCAGAATAATGCAGACAAGAAGCTGACAGAGTCCGCATGGAATAGCCTTCTTCCATTCTTAACCGCTCTGCGCCATGAGCGGAGCCCGCAGCTGGATGAAGTCTACAGCTATATCCTTCAGGAGTACGCCCGGTTCTCCCCGCTCGGCTGGATTCCGCTCATTGACCAGGCAGCCTGGTATAAAGAGAATACTCCGGGCGGAGCTGCACTGGCAGAGCTGGAGGCACTGGATAAGCGGAGTGTGCGTTTCCTGCCGAATTACTTCCATGCTGCCCAGCGGGTGATGACGCCCAAGGAGCTGTACAGCAGGTTCGGCGGAACCTTTATGGACAAATTGAAAGCGCTAGTGGGCAAAGATGCCAAAGATGCGGCTCAGCGCGCCCAGCTGCTGATAAATACGATTGAGGAGCAGATCGTGGATATCCGCCGGAGGGCGTATGAGGTAGAGTGGGATGCTGCAGGTATTAGGCAGCCTTACAGCAGGGAGATGCTGTCAGCCGAGGAGATTGCGGCAGACTGGGATTCCCGCTGGCTGGACTGGTTCATTCAGCATGATGCGGTGAACCTGGCAAGCGCTTTTGCCCGGCCGGGTCATAAGGGCGTGCGGGACTACCTGCTTGGCAAGCTGCAGGAGCCATTTAAACGCACGACGTATGATCTCCTTGCTAATATTTTCAAGGGTCTGGAGAGGGCGGGGGTGCCGGAGCCGGAGCGTCTTGAGCTGCTGATGACAGCCCTGGAGAATAAAAATGTTCATACAGCTTACACCTTTGAGCTCTACTTATTTAAACTGATGGAGCGCTTCCCGGCCAGCTATGCAGGACGTCTGGAAGCGATTGTCCCTAAATATAGATATGAATGCAAGCAGCAGCTGGAGTATGTGCTGAACAGCTTGAAGAGTGCGCAATAATCCAGGGCGGAAGTAGCTTAAGAAATCTAATTGAAGAGTTCTTATAAAGGAGAGGTGTTCATGTCGACGGAACAAAGTCAGCTTCAGGATTACATGCGTCTGCCAGCCGAGGTTCTATACCGTGAGGAACTGGAGGCCTTACGCAGGGAAGATACAGGCCGTATCCCTGCCGGGTGGCAGATGTCGCCGCGTTCGGTGTTAACGTTCATTGCCGGAGGCAAGGCGGGCAAGACCGTGATTACCCCGAAATATATCGGTAACACGCGGCTGATCGAGATGGCGGTGGCCACGCTGGTAACAGACCGGGCGCTGCTCCTGATCGGTGAGCCGGGAACGGCGAAGTCCTGGCTGTCCGAGAATCTGGCGGCTGCGATCTACGGCAACTCGGGCCTGGTTGTGCAAGGGACTGCCGGAACCAGTGAGGAGCATGTACGTTATTCCTGGAACTATGCCATGCTCCTGGCGAACGGGCCAACGCCGGAGGCGCTGGTCAAGAGTCCGATCATGCGGGCAATGGAGGATGGCGGCATAGCCCGGTTTGAGGAGATCTCCCGCTGCGCTTCCGAAGTGCAGGATGCGCTGATCTCCATCCTCTCTGAGAAGACGATCTCTGTGCCAGAGCTGGGCAAGGAGACCAGTGCCCGCAAGGGCTTCTCCATTATTGCCACCGCCAACACGCGTGACCGCGGCGTGAACGAAATGTCAGCGGCGCTCAAGCGCCGGTTCAACATCATCGTGCTGCCGGCACCGTCTGATCTGGAGACTGAGCTGTCTATCGTGAAGAAGCGGGTTGCAGAGATTGCTTCTTCGTATGAGCTTCAGGCTTCCGTTCCGGCTGATGAAGCACTGCTCAAGGTAGTGACGATCTTCCGCGAGCTGCGCAGCGGCATGACGCTCGACAAGAAAGAGAAGGTGAAGACACCGGCCGGTGTAATCTCCACGGCGGAAGCCATCTCCCTGCTGACGAACAGCATGGCCCTGGCAGCCAGCTTCGGCAGCGGAGAATTGACCGACGGGGATCTGGCTGCCGGCCTGCAGGGGGCTATCGTCAAGGATGACGACAAGGATAAGCTGGTCTGGAAGGAATACCTCGATAATGTAATGAAGAAAAAAGGAGCGGACTGGCGCGGATTGTATCAAGCCTGCAAGGAGATGAACGAGTGAGTGGGGCGACTGTTGCTGCCGGTGTGAATATTTTCGGGGTGCGCCATCTGTCTCCGGGCGGTGCGAAGCATCTGCTGGAATACTTGGATGAGCTTCAGCCGACCGCTGTCCTGATCGAAGGACCCGGCGATGCCACTGATGAGATCCGCCATTTGACTCACAACGTAACGAAACCTCCGGTTGCGATTCTGGCCTTCACCGAGGATTTGCCTGTGCGGACGGTGCTGTGGCCGTTCGCTGTCTACTCCCCGGAATACCAGGGGATGCGATGGGCGAAGGAGCATGGGGCAGAAGCGGAATTCATCGATCTTCCCTCTTCCGTAACCCTGGGTCTGCAGGATGCCCTGCGGCTTGAATCCGGGAGCAGGCCGTTGCTTAAGCCTGCGGCGGATGAACAAGGTGAGCCTACGGATGATGAGTTGCAGGAGCAGCAATCGGTATACAGCCAGATTGCCCGGCTCGCCGGTGAGTCTGATTATGATATGTATTGGGAACGCAATTACGAGCATAACGCCAGCAGCGGAGCGTACCGTGCGGCGATACTGGCGTTCTCTGCCCGGATGCGTGAGCTGTCAGAGTCCCGGGAGCTGATAGAGCAGCCCCGCGAATATGCTTATAACGCGCTGCGCGAAGCTTATATGCGGCGTCAGATCCGGAGGAAGATTGAAGCCGGCCATCCGCCGGATAAGATAGTAGTGATCTGCGGCGCTTACCATGCTGCGGCCCTCTCAGACCTTGCAGACGGGATGACCGACAGCGAGCTGTCGTCACTGCCTACACGCAGCACGAAGCTGACGTTGATGCCGTATTCGTATTACAAGCTCTCTACGATGTCGGGTTATGGTGCAGGCAACGGGGCTCCGCATTACTTTGAGCTGATGTGGGAGCTGATGGAGTCCGGCAGGGCTGAGGAGCTGCCGCATCTCTACCTGTCCTCCGTGGCTAGGCAGGTACGCGGTTCCGGGACGCACCGCTCCACGGCAGAAGTCATTGAAGCGGTCCGGCTGGCAGAGTCGCTTGCAGCTCTGCACGGCGGGAGCGCGCCTACATTGCGTGATCTGCGCGATGCCGCCCAGACGCTGCTCGGCCATGGCGACCTCGCGGTTGTTGCCGAATCACTGGCTCGCGTGGATGTCGGTACGGCGATCGGCAGCCTGGCCGAAGGTGTCAGCCAGACACCGATTCAGGATGACCTGAACCGGCTGCTGAAGCGGTATAAGCTGGAAAAATATAAGTCCACTGTAGCCAGTGACCTGGCGCTCGATCTGCGGGAGAACCGCCGGGTGTCAAGCGCGGAAGCGGCCTACCTGGATCTGCACCGTTCCGTGCTGTTTCACAGGCTGGAGCTGCTGGGCATATCCTTCGTGCGGAATATGCCAAGCGGACAGTCCGGGGCAACCTGGGCAGAGCACTGGATTATCCAGTGGTCACCGGAAGTGGAGATTCAGGTAGTTGAATCGACTCTCCTGGGCGAGACCATTGAAGTCGCTGCAGCTTATGTGCTGAGGGAGAAGCTGCTGGAATGCCGCTCCATTACTGATGCGTCTGCGCTGATCCGCATCGCCTGCCAGTGCGCGATGACCTCGCAGATGGAGGAGAGCAGCCGGGTGCTGCAGAGCCTGGCGGTGGACAGCCGCGATGTAGTTGCTATTGCCGCCGCTGCCCGGGAGCTGGCGACAATTATCGGCTTCGGCGATATCCGCAAGGTGGATACCGCTCCGCTCGTGCCGCTGCTGGAGGAGCTGTTCCGGCGCGGCTGCCTGTTCCTGCTGGATGCGAGCGGCTGCAACGACGAAGCAGCGGCGCTAATGATCAGCGCCATGAATGAGCTGAACGGCATCTCGCTGGAACATAGCGGGACTCTGGATTCTGTCCTGTGGCTTCAGGAGCTGCAGCAGCTGTCACAGCGGGATGACCGTAACCCCCGGCTGTCCGGCTTCGCCTGCGCGATCCTGATGGAGCGGGCTGCGGTCTCTGCGGAAGATGTGGCCGCAGAGGTGTCGCGCCGGCTGTCTCCGGGTATCCCCGCTGATCTGGGGGCGGGCTGGTTCGAAGGGCTGTCGATGCGTAACCGCTACGGCCTGCTGTCACGGATGAGCCTGTGGGAGCAGCTGAATGATTACATTAATGCCCTGGACGATGAGGAATTCAAACGTGCCCTGGTCTTTCTGCGCCGGGCATTCAGCACTTTCTCTCCCCGGGAGAAGACGATGATCTCCGAGCTTCTGGGTGAGCTGTGGGGGGTTAACACAGAACAGGCTGCTGAGATACTTACAGGCGAGCTGAAGGAGGAGGAAGCCAAAATGCTGGATGAGCTGAACGATTTTGACTTCGGTGACCTATAGATGGCGGAGGATATTAAGGATAACGGGCGGAACGGGGCTGTGTCGCGCTGGAGGCTGATTCTGGGCCAGGAAGCAGAGGAAGCTTTATCCGGCTATGGGGCAGGCGGCGGGCCTACTCTGACCGAGGAAGAGCGGATTATGGATGCGGCGCTAGCTGCCATCTATAATGAGGCAGGTGCTTACGGGACCTCTCAAGCGGGTTCAAAGGGCAGGGGGGCGGGATCAGGGCATGCCGCCATTAACCTGTCCAAATGGCTTGGGGACGTGCGCACCTTCTTCCCGGAGGATGTTGTCTCGATTATCCAGAGTGATGCCATGGAGCGCAAAGGCTGGAAGCAGCTGCTGTTCGAGCCGGAGCTGCTGGCGGCAGTGAAGCCGGATATCCAGCTGGTGGGTACGCTTCTGGCACTCAAAGGCAAAATTCCTGAGAAAACAAAGGACACCGCAAGAATGCTAGTCCAGGCACTGGTTGACGAGCTGGTCAAGCTGCTGGAGACGGATATCCGCCGTGCGGTCACCGGTGCGCTGAACAAGCGCCAGCATTCTCCGCTGCCGTCCCTGAGCGGGCTGGACTGGAAGCGGACGATTGAGCGCAATCTGAAGCATTATGATGCAGAGCGGCGGATGATTATCCCCGAGCGGTTCTTTTATTTCGACCGGGCCCGCCGCAGCAAGGAATGGACCGTGATCGTGGACATTGACCAGAGCGGATCGATGGCCAGCTCTGTTATCTGGGCTTCGGTGATCGGCTCGATCTTCGCCAGCATTCCGGCGCTTAACACGCGCGTGGTTGCTTTTGACACTGAGGTCGTAGATTTGACTGAGCAATGTGCCAATGATCCTGTAGACATGCTCTTCGGCATTCAGCTTGGCGGCGGCACAGATATCCATAAGTCCGTGAAATATTGTGAGCAGTTCATTGAGGAGCCGAAGAAGACGCTGTTCATCATTGTTTCCGATCTGTATGAGAACGGCAACCAGGCCGGATTGGTCCGGCGGATGCGTGAGCTGCGCGAATCCGGTGTGCGGACGATGACACTGCTGGCCCTGTCGGATGAAGGGAAGCCTTCCTACGACGAGCGCCTTGCCGCCCAGCTCACCCGTGACGGAACCCCTTGCTTTGCTTGTACTCCGGCGTTACTGCCTGTTTTGGTGGAGGGAGCGCTCAAGGGCCAGGATCTCGGTGAATTGTCCAAGCGTCTGGGGATGGCGCGATAATTTTTTGCAACAGGAAACACTTACTTTATAATCACATATTGTGTAACATGCATATATCATTTATAATCGGTTATTAAAAAGCACCTATCGCTAGGCGCTGCTTGAAAGGAAATGAATTTCTTATGTCAAGTAAGTTGAGAGCGGGTATTGTTGGCGGTACCGGTATGGTCGGCCAGCGTTTCATTGCACTTCTTGAGAATCATCCATGGTTTCAGGTAACGGCTATTGCCGCGAGTGCGAATTCGGCCGGCAAGACGTACGAGGAGTCCGTCAAAGGCAGATGGAAGCTGTCCACACCCATGCCGGAGGCCGTTAAGAGCATTATGGTTCAGGACGCCTCCAAGGTGGAGGAAGTGTCTGCGGATGTGGATCTGATCTTCTGCGCTGTAGATATGAAGAAAGAAGAAATCAAGGCACTGGAAGAAGCCTACGCACGCACCGGCACTCCGGTTATTTCCAACAATTCCGCGCACCGCTGGACGCCGGATGTTCCGATGGTGATTCCTGAAATCAATCCTGAGCATCTTGAGGTGATTGCCCAGCAGCGCAAACGTCTGGGTACCGAAACCGGATTTATCGCTGTCAAGCCTAACTGTTCCATTCAGAGCTACATGCCTACACTGCATGCGCTTCATGATTTCAAGCCTTCGAAGGTTGTTGTGACGACGTATCAGGCGATTTCCGGAGCCGGTAAAACCTTTGCCGACTGGCCGGACATGGTGGACAACGTGATTCCATTCATCGGCGGCGAAGAAGAGAAGAGCGAGCAGGAGCCATTGCGGATCTGGGGGAAGGTAACTGAAGAGGGGATTGTCAAAAGCGAACAGCCAGTGATCACGACACAGTGTATTCGTGTACCGGTTGCTGATGGCCATATGGCTGCAGTATTCGCCTCCTTTGAGCAGAAGCCTAGCAGGGAAGATATTCTGGAACGCTGGAACAGCTTCCAGGGACGTCCGCAGCAGCTGGGGCTGCCAAGCGCACCTAAACAGTTCATTACCTATTTCGAAGAAGAGAACCGTCCGCAGACCCGTCTGGACCGTGATATTGAGAACGGAATGGGAATTTCAGCAGGCAGACTCCGTGAAGATTCACTCTATGACTATAAATTTGTCAGCCTGTCCCACAACACTGTAAGAGGTGCTGCCGGCGGTGCTGTCCTGATCGCTGAGCTGCTGAAGGCCGAAGGTTATATTCAGCCGAAATAAGCAGCAGGAACAACTCCATTTCAATTCGTATTGCAGCCTGCCGGAGCTTCTCCGCGCAGGTTGTTTGCGGTTTTACCTGACATTACCCCCGGAATAATGGTAAGATAGAGGAATGCATGACGAAAACTGAATACTGACGGAGTGATATTGTGGCAAAAAGTAAAGGCGGCGGCACAGGCAGAGGGACAGGGAGCAAGGGCTGGACCCGCTGGAATAAGACGGCGAAACCCGTGAAGCCGGCAAAAAGCGGACCTCCCGGAAGCCCGGGTACCAAACCGGGAACTAAGGGAGCAAGCGCAGCCAAGGGCGGCGGCGGAGGCAACAAAACCGGAGGCAGTAAATAAGGCGGCCATGTGCCCATATGCAACATCTGATTTGTAAGTGAATCAGGTGTTCTTTAATATGTAGGGCAGGAAAGCGGGTACTGGAGTGAGAATTAATAAATATATAAGTGAGACAGGCGTATATCCGCGCAGAGAGACGGACCGGCTGATTGCGGCGGGACGGATAACCATTAACGGTATAGCCTGTGCAGCGGGGGCTAGTGTTGAGCCTGGAGATACGGTGGCCGTTGACGGCGTTACGCTGAGCCCGGACCGGGAAGAACGGGTCTATCTGGCTCTTAACAAGCCAGTTGGGATTACCTGTACAGCTGCCCGGCAGGTGGAAGGGAATATCATTGATTATGTCGGTTATCCTTCCCGGATCTTTGCCGTCGGCAGGCTGGACAAACAGTCCGAAGGACTGATACTCATGACCAATGACGGAGCCGTGGTTAACCGGATGATGCGCTCCGAGCATGGGCATGAGAAGGAATATAACGTTACGGTGGACAAGCCGGTGACTGAAGCATTCCTTCAGGAGATGTCAGCCGGTGTGGATATTCTCGGGACCCGGACCAAGCCTTGCCTCACCCGCAGGATCACGGACAACGAGTTCGCGATTGTTTTAACCCAGGGGCTGAATCTGCAGATCCGCCGGATGTGCAAGGAGCTGGGATACCGGGTGCTCCGCCTGGAGCGCATCCGGATCATGCACATTACACTCAGCGGCCTTGAGCGGGGGCAGTGGAGGCATCTGACCGCAGAAGAGCTGGCTGAACTCCACTCCAGACTGGACGCAGAGAAATAGGGATTCACAGCATTTAAGCGTTTGCTGACATACTGACAAACCTTCAGGAGGATCAAATGAGAATAATAAGTTTGCTATTAGCGCTAATGGTTATAGCCGGTTGCTCGGGAACCGGCAGTAATGAATCTGCGGAGCCGCCGGAAGCATCTGTGACTTCAGAAGCAGCAGCACAGTCAACTGCACCACAAGCCTCTCCGGCGGATGCAACCGCTGATTTTACGGGGGAAGTACCGGAAATCTCCCCGGAGATTTCGGATAAATATTCAGGCTTCTTACATATGGATGCCGTTCAGCTGAACGGGCAGATCTACGAGGTGTATTACTGGAACAAAGGGGAGTTTACGTATAAGCAGTTTGCGATTGTGAAGGACGGGAAGATTGTCTTTGACAGCAAGCAGGCCGGAATTAAGATTGAAGGCGGCAATATCTGGAGTGAGGAGGATGATCTCTGGGCGGAAGCGCTTGTGCAGAATAACCATGCCACCTTTTTGTTCAGTCTGATGGATAACCGTCCTGAATCATCCTATATTGTCGTGGAGGAAATCGACGGAGTCATGCAGGTGACTGTTAACGATAATGTCTCGGTGAACTATGAGGATACGGATCAGGACGGAGATGAGGATTTGCTTGCAAGTCCCTTTTCCGGGCAATTGCCGCTTGGTCCAGCGCTGGTAGGCGTGTATGAGCTTCAGGGAACACGGTATGTACCGGATAAGACCCTCACCAAGCAATATGCGGAAGACCAGCTGCGGCTAAATGAGCAGGAGTACAAAAATAACCCCACAGACCTGACATTGGACAGCCTGCTCAGTGCTTATCTGATTCTGGAGCAGCGTAGTTTTGCGTTGTCGCGGTTTGAAGAATTCTATGAGTGGGCAGGACAGCGTGCCGGAGACGGCGGTTTTGTGGACGAATATTATGACCGCTTGAAGAAGAACGAGACGCGGGAATACTTCAGCGGATGGATGGACAAGCTGGAGCCATTGCGTACAGAGAGATAAACCTGGACTTGTCTGTTCAATTCTAAAAAGGGATTCCGGAGGCAGCGGTTAATGGCCTCCGTGAATCCCTTTTTTCAATTCCGTACAACATCAAGTGGCGGACTCTGATGCCTGAAACTGCTTGTTATACAAATCCCTGTAGACCCCGTTGTCCGCCAGCAGAGAAGCATGTTGTCCATACTCCACAATAGCGCCGTCCTGAACGACGAGAATCGTATCGGCAGCCATAATGGTGGAAAGCCTGTGAGCGATAACGATGCTGGTCTTGCCCAGCAGCAGCTGATGCATCGCCTGTTGGATATAGAACTCCGACACTGTATCCAGTGACGAGGTGGCTTCATCCATGATAATAATGGGCGGATTCTTGAGCAGCACGCGGGCGATCGAGATCCGCTGCTTCTCTCCGCCGGACAGCTTGATTCCCCGGTTACCGACTACCGTATTGTAGCCTTCAGGGAGCTGCATAATGAAATCATGAATATAAGCGGCTTCACAGGCAGCAATCATCTCAGCTTCAGTGGCACTGGCGCTTGCATAGAGCAGATTCTCTTGGATGGTTCCGTTGAACAGATACGTATCCTGCGTAACCAGCCCGATCTGAGAACGCAGGGAGTGCAGCGTGAATTCACGGATATCTTTGCCGCCGATGCGGATCACACCCGAATCCAGTTCATAGAGTCTGGGGATGAGGTTGGTAATGGTCGTTTTACCCGCTCCGCTGGGGCCGACCAGCGCAGTCAGTGACCCGGCGGCAGCCGTGAAGGAAATCTCCTTCAGGGCCGGTTTGCCCGGCTGATAGGCGAAATTCACCTTGTCGAAGACGATATCCTGGCCGTCAGCACTGCTTGGCAGGGCCAGCGGCGAATCCACAATCAGCGGGTCCATATCGAAATAGTCAAAAATCCGTTCAAACAGCGCCACCGACCGGTTCACATCCACATACAGATTAGTCATTTGCAAGACCGGCCCGTATAATCTGCCCAGCAGCGCCACAAAGGTGATAATCGCACCCACCGTCAGCTCTCCTTGAATAAATAAATAACCCCCGTACAGATATATCAGCATGGGCCCGATACTGGTGAAGGTGGTGAGGACCAGCATAAACCAGCGGCCGGCCATCGATTCTCTGATCTGCAGGCGAGTCGCCTGGGCATTAACGGTTCTGAAGCTTGCCAGCTCGGTGTCTTCCTTGGTGAATAGCTTCATGAGCATATATCCACTGAGACTGAGCGTTTCCTGGATGATCTGGTTTTGCTCGGAGATCTTCTCCTGGGTTTCCTTGGCCAGCTTCCAGCGTACATTGCCCATTTTGCGGGTTGGCATAATGAACAGGGGGACGACCAGTATGCCCAGCAGCGCCAGCTTCCAGTTCATAATAAACAGAGTTGCCGCTGTCGTAGTCAGAATGAACAGATTGCTGGCAAAATTAACGATGGTGCTGTTGAACACGCCCTGAATTCCGGCAATATCACTGGTCATCCGGGTGATGACTTCGCCTTGCTTGACCCCTGAGAAGAACTGCAGCGGCATGCCCTGCAAATGGCGGTACATCTGATTTTTCATATCATGGACAATATTTTGCGAGATAAAAGAGTTAAGGTAATTCTGCAGCACTCCCAGCAGACCGGACACTACAGTTGTTCCGAGTGAGGCAAAAACGAGCAGAACCAGCAGCCTCAGGTTTTTATCCGGAAGCGCGCGGTCAATAATATGCTGAATCAGGATCGGAGGGAGCAGCCCGAGCACTGCGGTAATGCACAGCACAATCATCACCAGCAGGGTCGGCTTCCAGTAAGGCAGGAAATATTTCACGATGCGGAGCAGCAGCGTCTTGGATATATCCGGCTTCGCCTCATCATCGTCGAACTTTAATTTGCCATGCCCGGGCCCGCCGAATCCCATTGGACCGAAGCCTCTTCCCATTATTCATCACCAGCTTTGTGTGTATTTAAGTTATCCTGATTCCGGGTCAGCTGTTCGAGCAGCTGTGAGTGCATTTGAATGAGCGACTGGACTTCTTCTCCGGAAAAATGATCCAGAGCCGCGCCCAGCATTTGGTATGAGTAGGCGTCTTCGTTATATTGCCTGCACAGCGCTTCACCTGCCGGTGTGAGATTCAGCCTCGTTTCCCTGCGGTCTGCCTCGGAGGCGGTCCGGGTCACCAGTTCCTTCTCGGCCAACACATCAATATGCAGGCTTACGCGGCTCTTGGCAAATACCAGACGCTCCGTTATTTCCTTCTGCGATTGACCCGGATGCTTGAGGAGAGAATTCAGTATACCGATCTGATGCACGGTTAAACCGAGATCCGCAGCGCTCTGATGGGCCAGCTTACGGAGCTGGCGGGCAACGGCAAGCAAGGAATGATACACCTCTATCGTCTGCGCCGGATCTGTCATGGGGCAACCTCCTCTGATCTGATAATAGTTTCTTTTGTTAACAGTTAACAATGTAAACTGATTATACGCCTGAATATTCCAAAAGTAAATGTTACGCTGAAATAGCGGTAAACAGATTATGCCGGAATACATAAGAAACACCCGCAGCGCCTGTGTGAAGGCAGCAGCGGGTGTATTTGTAATTGAAATACGCTCATTTATATAAGCTCATTCCGGAAGCATTCCGCATTGTATAATCCGCCCGAATGCCCTCGCGGTCTCCCGGATATCCTCCGCTCCGGCAATGGCCGAGATGACGGAGATTCCGTCTGCACCGGCCCGGATTACCGGCAGGGCGTTATCCAGGCTAATACCGCCGATCCCTACCAGGGGAACATTAAGTCCGCTGCGGCGGAGCGTTTCAATGACAGCCGTCCCTTGAACGGCTTCGGCATCGTCTTTGGAGGAGGTGGGGTAGACCGGACCGACCCCGAGATAATCGGCTCCGTCCGCAATAGCCTGCTGCGCTTCCGCGAGATTATGGGCGGAAACGCCGATGATCTTGTGCTCGCCGAGCCGCTGGCGGATCGTCCGGGCCGGCAGATCATCCTGGCCGGCATGGACCCCGTCTGCATCAAGTGCTACCGCCAGCTCCAGGTCGTCATTGACGATGAACGGAATCTGCCGGTCCCGGCAGATTGCCCGGAGCTGCTGGCCAAGCTCTAGCAGAGCAGCGCCGGTCAGAGCACCGGGACCCTTTTCACGGAACTGGAATAAGGTGATTCCCCCGTCTGCTGCGGCAGATAAAGTCTCGGCTGGAGAGATGCGGCAGTTCACGCTGCCCATAATGAAATATACCTTAAGGAGCTTGCGTATATCCTCACGGTCCATTCGTTTCATAGCTGCTGCCCCCTTGATCTGATACGGTTCCCGTAAGCAAAATGATTGGTCGGCCCGTGTCCTGCCCCGAGGTTCAGACTGTCCTCAATAGCTGCCTGAATGAAGGCTTTGGCTGTATGAACCGCTTCATCAATGGAGTGGCCGAGCGCAAGTCCTGCCGTCACTGCCGCCGAGTAAGTACAGCCGGTCCCATGCGTATGCCTGGTCTCGATCCGCGGACTGGTCATATATTGGAATTCCCGGCCGTCATAGAGCAGGTCCACCAGCTGATCGCCTGACGGATCATGTCCACCCTTAAGAACAATGTACTGCGGCCCCATCTGATGCAGGAGTCTTGCAGCCTGTTCTCTGTCTGCTATTCCATTAATCTTCATCCCGGTGAGAATCTCTGCTTCGGGAAGATTAGGAGTAACCACAAGTGCCAGAGGCAGCAATCCGTTAATCAGTGCCTGCACGGCTTCCTGCAGCAGCAGAGCGGACCCGCCCTTGGCAATCATTACCGGGTCGATCACAAGCCGCTGCTGCCAGCCGTACGCTGTCACCTTATCCGCGACAACACCGATAATCTTACTGCTGAACAGCATACCGGTCTTAATGGCATCTGGCGCCAAGTCGCTCCCAATAGAATCCAGCTGTGCAGCAACGGCTTCCGGCTCCAGCGGATATACACCTTGAACGCCTAAGGTATTCTGTGCCGTGACCGCAGTGAGCGCGGACATTCCGTAGACTCCAAGCTCCTGGAAGGTCTTCAGATCAGCCTGGATACCGGCACCGCCGCCGCTGTCAGAGCCGGCAATCGTTAACGCTTTACGTATAAGGGTCATCGGATATTCTCCTCTATAAGGTGCGGTTTATTGTTCAAGCAGCTGCAGGCGTGACCGGCTGCTGTAGATATCTGGTGTGACCAGGGACAATTGATTCAGGAACTCCATCTGGAAGCTGCCGGGTCCTTGTCCTTCCGCGGCTTCAGCGGCAATCTCGGCTGCCACGCCGTAGAACGAGATTGCTTCGGCAGCTGCCTCAAGCGCATTCCCGCCGCTTACTGCAAGAAATGCGCCTACTACGGCACTGAGCAGACAGCCGGTTCCCGTCACTTGGGTCAGGATGGAATGGCCGTTGCTGGCGATGTAGGTGCGCGTGCCGTCGGTAATGATATCCTCCTTGCCGGTGATGATCACCACGCAGTCCAGCTTCCGCGCAGCCTTGTTCGCCAAGGCAATCACATCGCCGTCACCTGCTCCGGCGTCGACGCCTTTGCTCGCCCAACTCTCTCCGGCGACATTGGCAACTTCGGCCACATTGCCGCGCAGAGCGGTCAGCTGCAGCTCACCGAGCAGCTTCGCGGTAACGTCAGTGCGGTACGGTGTAGCGCCTGCTCCAACGGGATCGAGCACGAGCGGGACACCATGCCGGTTCGCGGCTTGTCCGGCCTTCACCATTGAAGCGATGGCGGCTTCATTCAGTGTACCGATGTTCAGCACGACCGCCCCGGACATCGCGGCAACATCCGCCACCTCTTCCAGTGCGTCGGCCATGAACGGGGAAGCCCCCAGCGCCAGCAGTCCGTTAGCGGTGAAATTAGCCACAACAATATTGGTAATGTTATGTACGAGCGGATTTGCCTGCCGTACCTTAGATACAAAAGACATGATTATTCCTCCTGAAAGTTTGATAGCATACGCATGCTTGAGATCATTTCGCAAAACTAACTTCGAAAGCATGTTCTATAAATTAATAAAAGCATCTGCACTGTCAACTTCCTCTGCCAGCAGACCGCCCTCGCTCAGCCATTTACGGACATTCTCCCAGGAAGCGGTATCCTGATATCCGAAGGGCTGTGACCCGGCGTCCATAAGCGGCAGCAGAATTTCCAGGCTGCGCTTCTCGATGGCTTCATCAAGCGGTGCGGTGGCATCCTGATGCTCCAGCAGAAGCTTCAGCGCCTGCTCCGGCTGCTTAGTGACGAATTGCTGACCCTTGCGCGCAGCATTCATGAACTTTTGGAAATATGCCGAGGAATCCTGTAGACCCTGGTCACTTGCGACCAGCACCAGCTCATAATAATCAGGAACCCCGTAGTCTACCGGATTGAACGAACGCACAGGATGGCCTTCCTGTTCTAATATCAGCTGCTCATGGTTGATGAAGCCGCCCATAATTCCATCCACACGCCCGGTGGAGAGGGCAGGGATAAGCTCAAAGCCAACGTCAATCAGCTTCAGGGAGGCGGGATCGCCGCCATCGGTTTGGATCATAGTGTGCAGCATGGCTTCATACAGCGGAATGGAGGAGTAACCGGCTTGCTTGCCTGAGAGCTCTCCGGGGCGGGTTATTCCGCTGTCTGCGGAAACCATGAGATGGTTCAGGGGATGCCGTACCAGAGCGGCGACGGATTTGACCGGAATCTGCTCTCCCCGGGCCATCAGCACCTGCGGCTGGTAGCTGAGGGCCAGATCGACTTGTCCGGCAGCTACCAGCTTCAGCGCGTCGTTGCTGTCGGCAGGCATCTGTATCTCAACATCAAGCCCCTCTTCGGCAAAATACCCCTCACTCTGAGCTGCATACAAAAAGGAATGAACGGCATTCGGATACCAGTCGAGCATGATCGTCAGCTTATGGGCTGTACCGTCTGCGGCTGCCGCCGGAGCGGATGATGCCAATGATGAGCCGGAGCCAGTCGGCCCGTTATTGCCGGCGCAGCCGGGCAGAACCAAAAGAACAGACAGTAGCAGTACATAAGGCAGCAACTTATAAGGTTGAGCACTACGGGGGTAGAGATAACGGGTATAGCGGATTGGAGTCATGAATAACGTCCTCTTTTCTTCAAAAATAACTTCTCAAGCGTAGCAATACAAAGAAACAGAGTGATCCCAAGAGCGGACAGCAGCACAACAGCGGCAAACATCTCGGCACTCTGCAGATTGCCGGCCATTCTCCGGCTGAAGTAACCGAGCCCCTGGCTGCCACCCAGCCATTCGCCGATGGTAGCGCCTATGACACAGTACACTACCGACAGCTTCAGTCCGGAGAAAAAGGACGGCAGGGCCAGCGGAACAGCAGCCTTGCGGAGAATCTGCCAGCGGTTCGCGCCAAGCGTCAACAACAGCTCGCGGTACTGCTCCGTATTCTTGCCCAGCCCGTCGTAGGTGCCGACAACCACCGGGAAGAAGGCGGTCAGGAACACTACGGCGACCTTACTCCACAAGGTGTAGCCGAACCACATGATAAACAGGGGAGAGAGGGCAACCAGCGGAATCGTCTGGCTGATAATCAGCAGCGGATACAGCGCCTTGGCCATCGGCCTGAATAGATGCATGCCCGTTCCCAGCAGACTGCCGCAGAAGACGGACAGAGCGAAGCCTGTTAGTACCTCAAGCAGCGTTGCGGGCAGGTGCACACCGAAGAGCAGACGCCGCTCCTCCATCAGAGCGCTCCAGATGGCAGTGGGGGCCGGCAGGATGAACGGAGGAATCAGCCCCAGCCGGGACACCGTTTCCCAGACTGCAAGGATCAGCAGCACGAGCAGAATAGCCGGGCTGTATTCCCGCAGCAATCTTCTATAAAAGACGGTTGTCATACAGCTTCAGCTCCAACTCCTTCCGCAGGGCAACAAACTGCGGTTCGTAATTCAGACTGTGATGTCTGGGACGGGGGAGACCGGTGATGAACTCCTGCATACCGCCCCCGGCACCGCCGGTCATCAGATAGATGCGGTCGCTAAGCAGAAGCGCTTCTTCAAGGTCATGGGTAATGAACAGCACAGTCTTCTCCAGTCCCGACCATAATTCCAGCAGCCAGCGGTGAAGCTCCCGCTTGGTTATGGCGTCCAACGCCCCGAACGGCTCGTCCAGCAGGAGCAGCTCATTCCCGGCGGCAAGGGTGCGGAGCACCGCAACCCGCTGGCGCATGCCGCCCGACAGCTCATGCGGATACGCAGCCCCGGTCTCACCAAGGCCGAACTGCTGCAGCATGCTGCGAATCTGGATAACGGCTTCCTCTTTGGAGCCGCTCCGCTTCAGTTCCCAGGGCAGCAGGCAATTGTCCAGCACGGTTCTCCACGGCAGCAGGAGATCCCGCTGCGGCATATATCCGACCTGGCCGAGCCGCTCCGAGGTGTTTTTGGACGGTTGCCCGTGCAGTGCAACCTCGCCGCTGCCGGGTTCCAGCAGGCCGGCGATAATCTTGAACAGCGTGCTTTTGCCGCAGCCGCTGGCCCCCACGACGGAGATGAACTCCCCGCGGCGGACCTTCATGGAGATTTCGGAGAAGACCGGAGCCCTTGAAGCTGCGCCGAAAGAATAGGACAGGTTCGCGATGTTGATCATAGGATGGAGAAGCAAGCCTCCTTAGGGAAAAGTGATTACGCTACGAAAACAAGAAAGACCCATCCATTTCCGGAGGAAATGAATGGGTCTGAAGGTACAGTCAGTTTGCAAAGACGCGGAACCGCTGATACATTCTGCTCCACTTCCCTCCGCTGGTATGATCCAGATCAGGTTCCAAGGGTCCGGAGCTTAAGCTCCGTCTCAGTCGGCCGACTCCCCTAGTGAAATAACAGGTGCTATTGAATTCGTAATTGCTACTTAATATACCATAATTCCTCCGCTTGTAAAGAGCCTGTACTCAGCGCTTGGAGAGGCCGGTTATGAACAATGCAACAATTCCCTGCGAGATTTCCTCTTTGGAGGATCCGTTCCGTTTCTGTTCATACAGGTAAAGATCGGGACTAAGTACAGAGATAAGTGCTGTGGCAGCGAAGCGGGGATCAATCCCGATAATCTCTCCATTCGCGGATGCGCGGTGCAGAAGTTCACTCATAATCCTCCCGAGCCGCTGGAAAAAAGGATGTTCGAACTGGGTAAGCTGCTTCTTGCCTGTGAATTCAGATTTGATCATATTCAAGAGCTCCGCATATTGCTCAATGAAACCAACGACCTGCTCAATGCTGCTCTGCAGATGCGCGAGGGCAGCCGTTTCACCGGCGCTGGCAGCAAGCTGCTGTTCCATCCCCGACAGAAACTGCTCGGTGCTGTCCAGCAGCAGAGCCGAACAGATTTCGCCCTTATCGGTGAAGCGGCGGTACAGCGATCCCTGTCCTATGCCGGCCCGTTTGGCGATGCCGTACATACTGACAGCTTCGAGGCCGCTCTCGGTGAACAGCTGGCGGGCCGCTTCGAGTATCCGCTGCATATAAGGATCGGCGGGTTCTTTTGCAGCGTTATCTGCGTGCCCTGTGTTCTCGGGAGCTGCTGATGTTACAGGTTCAACTTCCGTTTCTGTTTTTTTCATAATATCCCCTTTCAGTCATACAACAATCCATCCGGATACCCGGCTATCCATGAATCAAAGCTGCAAAATAAACAACATTTATGCCTACAGTGAGTTCTAATAAATCTCTATACTGCCGGTAACGAATCAAGTGAGGGGGAATTGACGTATTCCGCTAGCCCGAAGTAATTCACTGGTAACTTGTGTGTTGTTTACAGGAAATTATGTAAAACAATTGACACATCGGACAATTGTCCGTAGACTATGAAATGCGATAACGGACAATTGTCCGTTCACTAATTATATAGACAAACCTGCCCGCAGGTCAACGTAGCTGACTGCGGACAATTCAGGAGGAGAAGGAGTATGAATCAGACCTTGAAGCAGGATGCCGATTTCCGGTTATCCGGCATTCTAGTTCCGCTGCTGGCTATTATTGCCGGCGTATTTATGGTTGTGCTGGACAGTACCGCAATGAATGTGGCATTGTCCAGACTAGTGGTGGATTTCAATACAGACCTGCATACGCTGCAGTGGGTTGTAACCGGGTATATGCTGGCGCAGGCTTCGGTCATTCCGCTGTCAGGCTGGCTGTCTGACCGGTTCGGGGCTAAGAACGTCTTTTTGACAGCTGTTATTGTGTTTACGATCGGCTCCATTCTGTGTGCAACGCCAAGCAGTGCAGAATGGCTGGTCGTATTCCGGGTATTGCAGGGTCTCGGAGGGGGCTGTGTGCTCCCGGTCGGGATGGCTTATGTGTACAGACTGGCTCCCAAGAGTAAAGTCGGCGTTGTTATGGGAATTATGGGGATTCCCGTGCTGTTCGCACCCGCGATTGGTCCTGTATTGTCAGGCTGGCTGGTGGAATACCACTCCTGGCGCTGGATCTTCCTGATTAATATCCCCATCGGTATTATCTGTGTGCTGATCGGGCTGCGAAAGCTGCCGAATGCGGCGAAGAACACCGTTCCCGGCATGGATAAATTCGGAATGGTGCTCGGACCGCTGGCTTTTGCTTCACTCACTTACGGTGTAAGTCAGGGTGCGCAGAGCTGGACCTCGGACAAAACGCTAATCGGGTTATCTCTGGGAGCTGTTGCACTGATTGCCTTTGTCATTGCCGAGCTGCGTTCCAGGACCCCTTTACTGGAGCTGCGGATTCTGAAATCCGTGGATTTCACCACCGGAATTATCGTGCAGTGGATCGCCCAGTTCGGCTTATATGGTGCTTTATTTCTACTGCCGCAGTTTCTGCAGCAGGCCCGCGGCTTCGGCGCATTTGATACCGGATTGACCCTGCTGCCGCAGGCCATTGCTTCCGGGCTGATGATGCCGATTGCCGGAATTCTGTTCGACCGGATCGGGGTGCGCTGGCTGGTGGTTTGCGGACTCAGTCTGGTCTCTGGCGCATTGTTTCAGTATTCCCATGTCGATCTGACCACCCAGAGCCGTGATCTCATTCTTCCGCTAATCATGTGCGGTGCAGGGATGGGGATGATGATGATGCCGATGAATACGCATCTGCTGAACAAGGCGCCAGGCAATCTGGTCAACCGGGTAACCTCACTCACCAACTCCATGCAGCAGGTCATTAACTCACTTGCAGTGTCAACACTGGTTACGATTCTGACGGCCAGAACCTCCGCGCGTGGTCTTGAAATGCAGGAGGCGGCAGCCGCTGCCGGGCAGACGGTGGACGGAGTCTCGAAGGAAGCCCTGCAGCTGGCCAAGCAGACTGTATTGGCCCAAGGCTTTGCCGACACCTTCCACATTATGATTTTTGTAGCTTTAGGCGGCGCCGTCCTTGGACTGCTGCTGCGCAGGGGCCGCAAACCAGAAAGCGGAGGCTCCAGGGAGAAAGCGTTGCCTGAAATCATGCACGGTTAATAGGTGCATTCACATTCATAAGAAGTAAGGCGGCGATTCTCCGTTACTGGAGGGTCGCTGTTTTGCGTTGTGGATCATTTAGTTTGTCTTCCACTGATGTAGAAATGCAATTTCGGGGCAAGCTAAACTATCAAAAACCTATATAACATAAATCCGATGTTTATTATCGGAAAAAGTTATTGACGGATGTAACAGCTCAGTGTTACGATTCATTTTGCTGGCAAGTCCGGAACATAAAGAGAGATGAGAGGGGATTAATCTTATGAAAAAACTTAGTCTGACAATTATGCTGCTCCTGACCATGGCCGTGGTTGCGGCATGCGGCAACAACAATAACAATAATTCAGCAACAGGCGGCAATGCGGCGGCTGAACCGACTGCGGCGGCTACTGATAGTGCAGCACCTGCTGAGCAGAATAGTCTGGAAGCTGTCAAAGCCAGCGGCAAGCTGCGTATCGGAACAGAAGGCACCTATGCCCCGTTCACATATCATGATGCCGACGGCAAGCTGACCGGTTTCGATGTGGAAATTGCTGAAGAAGTAACTAAACGTCTGGGCGTGGAAGCCGAGTTTATCGAGACTCAGTGGGACGGTATTTTTGCCGGCATGGATGCCAAGCGGTTCGATACGATCTTCAACGAAGTTTCCATTACGGATGAGCGCAAAGTGAAATATGATTTCTCCGACCCGTATATCGTATCCAAGGCTGTGCTGATCGTCAGTGAAGATAATGAAGATATCAAATCATTCGCGGACCTCAAGGGCAAGAAAGCCGGCCAGTCCCTGACAAGTAACCTCGGACAGATTGCAACGGATAACGGTGCAGAGATTGTATCCACCGAAGGCTTCAATCAGGCAATTGATCTGCTGACCTCCGGCCGGATTGATGCAACCGTCAATGACGGCTTGTCCTTCCTGGATCTGAAGAAGCAGAAGCCTGATATCAAGATCAAGAAGGTTGATGAGATTGCAGAAGGCTCGTATAGTGCAGCGGTCTTCCTGAAGGGTAACGATGAGCTTGTGCAGGCAGTGAATGAAGCGCTGACTGCCATGCATGATGATGGCACATATCTGAAGATTTCCGAGAAGTACTTCGGAGCTAATGTATCGAAATAAGCTTGCCTGCTTGACGGCAGTCTCAAATAACTTATGGACACAGGGCGGAGCTGGTTGCTTCCGCCTTGCCGTTCCAAGAAGGATGTCAGAACGATGGATGACCGCAAAATACAAATATTTCTCGATTCACTGCTGCCTCTGTTCAAAGCCGGGGTGGCTTTTACCATTCCGCTGACCTTGGTCTCCTTTGCACTTGGGCTTACACTTGCTGTAATTACTGCGCTTGTGCGGCTCTCTTCCTGGAGAATTCCGAAGCTGATTGCCGGCTTCTACGTCTGGGTCATCCGCGGAACACCGCTGCTGCTTCAGCTGTTTATTATTTTCTACGGGCTGCCTACGGTAGGTATTGTGCTTGATCCGTTCATCGCAGCTGTGATTGGCTTCACCCTTAGTGTCGGGGCATACTCCTCGGAAATTGTCCGGGCGGCTATTCTCTCCATACATAAAGGGCAATGGGAGGCTGCCTTCTCCGTCGGTATGAGCCGTGGACAGGCTTTGCGGCGGGTGATTCTGCCTCAAGCTGCCCGGGTATCGGTTCCGCCATTATCCAATTCATTTATTAGTCTGGTGAAGGATACATCACTTGCAGCAAGCATCACATATGTAGAAATGTTCAGAAAAGCTCAGCAAATTACAGCCACCACCTATGAACCGCTGCTGTTGTATTGCGAAGCGGGTTTATTCTATCTGTTATTTTGCTCAGTATTATCGGTGCTGCAGAAATACCTGGAGAAGCGGCTGGACCGGTATTCGGCCAGTTAAGGAGGCATACCCATGATTGAAATACGTGATTTACATAAATCCTTCGGTCCGCTGCAGGTCTTGAAGGGGGTTGATCTTACCGTTGAGCATGGCCAGGTGATGGTCATTATCGGACCTTCCGGCTCCGGCAAAACCACCCTGCTGCGCTGCTTCAACCTGCTGGAGACTCCCGACAAGGGCAGCCTGGCTCTGAATAATATTAAGCTGGATTTCACTCCCGGCGGCAAAATTCCACAGCGTACCGTGCTGTCTCTTCGCCAGCAGACGGGAATGGTCTTCCAGTCCTACAATCTGTTCCCGCATATGACGGCGCTCGGTAATGTAATGGAGGGCCAGGTGACCGTTCAGAAGCGTTCCAGGGAGGAAGCCAGAACGAAGGCGCTTGCCCTGCTGGACAAGGTAGGGCTGGCCGACAAGGCGGATACCTATCCGCATCAGCTGTCCGGCGGCCAGCAGCAGCGTGTGGCGATTGCCCGGGCGATGGCGGTCGAGCCGGAGGTGCTGCTGTTCGATGAGCCAACCTCGGCGCTCGATCCGGAGCTGGTCGGTGAGGTGCTGAAGGTCATCAAGCAGCTGGCCCGGGAAGGAATGACGATGGTCATTGTTACCCATGAGATGAAATTCGCGGCCGATGTGGCCGACCGGATCATCTTAATGGATAACGGGGTCATTCTGGAGCAGGGAACTCCGCAGCAGGTGCTGGAGCAGACGAAGAATCCGCGCGCCCTGCAGTTCCTGAACCGGCTCAGCGGAGAAGTCTAAGCTTGTTTAAGCAATAACGCAAAAAGGCAGTCCGGGAGGGGAATCCTGGACTGCCTTTTCCGCTTGTGAATTTACTCAGCCATTAGTTAGTTCTGTGTTGCTCCATCACTGCGTGAGTTCAAATAGTCCAGTGCGTTGTAGAGCATAATTGCCGCTTCGGCGCGGGTGAGCTGGCTCTTCGGGTTGAACTTGCCGTTAGCATCCAGTGTATTGATGTTGTATTTCAGGGACCGCTGGATAGTGCCCTGGTAGGATGGCTCAAGCGCATCTGCATCGGCGATGTCCACCGGCACGATGTTGATCATCGGCAGGTTGCCTGCCTTCTCAACGCCCTGAATCAGCAGGCTGGTGAACAGCTCTTTGGTAATCGGTTTGGATGGATCAATATCAGCGGGAATATCCACGTCATTATAGTGTGCATTGATGAAGGCTTCTGCGTACCAGGCGTTGTCTTTTACTTTGGAGAAGATCGCACTGGCTACGGGAGCCTTGTTGAAACTGATTGCGGCCAGGCTAAGCTGGAGTCCGCCCGTGATAAACTGAACGCCTTGTGCTGTAGTTACAGTGGATGCGGGCAGAAACTGGGTATCCGATATCCCTTTGATCAGGCCCTGCTGCTTCAGAGAGTTGATTTTGTTCTTACCGGTTACACTGTCAATATCCTTAAAGCTGCTGCCGGCTGCAAAAATTTGTCCGCCGAAAGAGAAGGTAAGAAGCGTTACGGCTGTAAAAGCTGCGATCGTGTTTTTTTTGATACTCATCTGAATTCCACCTCTATTGTAGGTTGTACCACTAGATTTCACGCTGATCCGGTGATTGTCCGTTACAGCACGGCGTAACCGTTTCAACTTGACTCTAATGACGCAATGACAATAGAAAAGGTTGCAGACGTTTTACATCATTTCCTGGAACAGCAGGTTGCGGTAAGGGTATTTACTGAACCGGGTTCTGAACAGCAGCGCGATCCCGCTGTCTTCAATGGTTACGGATTTCAGCGAATCTGCTGTGACGAGGCTGCGTACCATCGCTGTTACCGCACCGCGGTCTCTGCGCCGGATGGCTGCAGCCAGACTCTCCGCGAAGCAGTTATTTACAGAGAGCTCCCGGTAGAGCGGAATAACGGCCCGTGCGATGCTCCGGTGGGCTGCTGTACTGAAGGTGAACTGGACCGTGCCCGGCGGAATCGTTGTTCCATTCGTGTAGAACGCAACCGGCAGCGGAAAAGGAAACGAGATGAAATAGCCGATGCCGTTCGTCCCATAATTCTCTACTCTGGAAAGGGTGGGAATTCTGGCCAGCAGGCTGCCCATCAGATCAAGATCTGCGGAGACAACAGCGGTTGTCCAATCAGCGGCATAACTGCTGTTGCCGGCAATTTTCCGGTAGAACGGCAGCATGGCCGTGGCTACTCTGCGCAGTACACGGGCTGTTACAAGCCGCTGGGTCTGCTTAGGTTTTATTTTCACCATCCGGATCATCCTCACTTATAAGAGATTTAGTCTATATAAGGTATGGAGGGAGGGCGCACTTCGGATTGGGCGTATGACTAGCCGGCGATAATATAATCATAATCCGCAGAACCTATTTATACGTTTTTGGGGAAAAGTGATGTTATACTGGTGTCAGGCCTTTTCTTTGACGGACAAGTTTGTTATGCTTATATCGTAAAGATTACTAATTATTGTCGGGAATTGTTCAACTTCCGGAAAGGTGGGAACCCGGGTGAACCGAGTAGCAAATATCAGCCAGCAGTTTGCGGCGCAGAATTATAAGCTTACGCCTCAGCGCGAAGCTATAGTAAGAGTATTACTGGACAACGAGAAGGATCACTTAAGTGTGGAAGAGGTCTATATGCTGGTCAAGCGCAGTTATCCGCATTTGGGACTTGCGACCGTATACCGTACCTTAGAGCTGCTGTGTGAACTTCATATTGTAGAAAAGATGAATTTCGGCGATGGCGTTGCCCGCTATGACCTGCGCGGTGACGATCATGTTCATATGCACCACCACCTGATCTGCAGTGTATGCGGCAAGCTGGAGGAGATCAAGGATGACTGGCTGCTGGACCTTGAAGCGCGGCTGGCCCGTGAGTACGGCTTCAGTGTGACCGATCACCGGCTTGATTTCAAAGGCACCTATAATACCTGCAAGGGAAACGGCTGCAAGGGCGATAAAGAATGCCGGGCTGTATCCTGAGCCGCAGCTGGGGCACATTCAAAGACGCATGGCTGATTTAACAGCCGGCGTCTTTTTGTTTGACTGCAGCGGAGAATCAGCGCATTTGCGACTTATGGGGCAGGGATATGACGCTGGTGCACATGCTATAATGACGTTATGCCAAAAAAAGTGGACCATGATGAACGCCGTAATCATCTGGCGGAGGCGGCTTGGCGGATCATCCGGCGTGATGGTCTGGAAGCTGTATCCGTGCGGAATGTTGCCAAGGAGGCAGGCATGTCGCTGGGATCGCTGCGGCATTATTTTGCCAGCCAATCCGAGCTGCTTGCCTTCTCCATGAGACTGGTGAGTGAACGAAGTTATCAGAGAGTTGAGGTCTTTCAATACTCGGGGAATCCCCGGGAGGATGTGGAGAGGCTGATTCATGAATTAATGCCCATTGATGAAGAGAGGAGAGCGGAAGCGGAGGTCTGGTTGGCTTTTGTCGGACGGGCAGCAGCGGACCCCGCCATACAGGCGCTGAAACAGGAAGTACATAACGGGCTGTATAGCGGCTTCTGCCAGATGATGGAGTACCTGGATGCCGTGAATCTGTTAAGACAGGACCTGGATCTGGACCGGGAAATTAAGACGCTGCATGCATTAGTAGACGGATTGGTCGTCCATAGTGTAATCTATCCCGAAATGGTAACACCGGAAGATATGATTATGCTCATTTCCAGTCATTTCGACAAGCTGATGGCTTAAGTACCCGGTCAAACGCGGATGAATTTCCAAAAAAGATTGAACCTGTGATTCTTCTATTAACAGGTTCAATCTTTTTTAAATTTCGGAATCGGCAGCCCGCCGCTGCTACGGCCGGTTCGGCACAAAGGACTTGATCCACGTCCCGAAGCTTCCGGGATTGCGGGTTTGTACCAGAACGACGCCTTCGCCGCGGAACCGGCAGACCAGGGCTTCCCCGCTGGTTAAGCTGTTCAGCCAGCCGGAGGCTGCCTTTTCCACTTTATACTCCATATAATCCGGCCAGGCCACGAGGTGACCGTTATCAATGATCATTTCCTCGCCAGGGCCGAGGTTAATGGCGTGAATGGCTCCGAAGGAGGAGAGGAAGACGGTACCTTTGCCGCTGATTTCTACAATGAAGAAGCCTTCGCCGGAGAATAAACCGCGGGTCAGATTCTGCATTTTGGTGTTTACTTGAATGCCGTGGGTTCCAGCCAGGAAACCATCCTTCTGCACCATCAGCTTGTACGAGCCGTCCAGCTCAATGGCTTGAATATCCCCAATTGCCCCTGGTGAGAGCAGCACTTCACTCTGTCCGCGGGTGGCGGTCAGCTCCTGGAAGAAGAATTTCTCCCCGCTCAGCATCCGGCCGAGGCCCCGCATGAGACCGCCGTCTACCGTTCCTCTCAGCTCCACATTCGGCGACATGGCGACCATCGCCCCCATCTCCGCCTTCACACTTTCTCCTGACTCCAGGACTACCTTCAGCATGGCAAAAGCGCCGTCATACAGCACATCGTATTTCATTGATTTCTCCTCCTGATTCTGCCTATTCAATTCCGGGTATGATGCATGACATTCTTGTACCAGATGCATGTACCTTGCCCATCAAGAATACTGTAACAAGCTGCTCCGCTGCAAGCCGGGGACAAGGCCGCGTAAGCTCGCCATAGGGTAATCGACTATTATAGTTAATTATACCGGGCAGTAGTGTGGTGATTATGTTAATATTAAAATAACAGTACCGCATGTACTGAATAAGATTATGGCAAGGAGTGTTACCGCATATGGCACGTACACGCACGCAAAAAGCTCTGCTGAAGGCAGGACGCTCCGGCACCTGGTGTGCCGAAAGAAACCGCAGGATGAATCAGGATTACGGCACCATCTCCCAGCATGTACGAATGACACCCGGCAAGCGCCAGCAATTGAATAAAGTTAAACACAAGGAGCGGATCTATAATGATGGCGCTCCTTTTGCATGCCTCCTGGTCTCCTGACCTTACGCCTGCGCCCTGCTATGGATACGGTACTGCTTGGGTGACATTCCGAACCGGCTGCGGAAGACACGGTGGAAGTACGTATAATTGGCAAACCCGCAAGTTTCAGAGACATGCTCCAGCGGCATCGGACTGAAGGTGATCTTCTCCCTCGCCATATCCAGCCGGACGTCATTTACATATTTTACAATCGTAGTGCCGAACGCCTCTTTGAACAGATGAACCGCGCGGGAGACGGAAATATCGACATGGCCGGCCACATCCTCCAGACGGAAGGCGTACGCGGCATGCTCCTCGACATATTGCTTCATCCGGTAAGCAAGATAGGCCTTGGGTGAAATTGCCGGCTGCTCGGACATTAGCCTGTCAATTTCCATACATAGAATCTGCAGATAACACGCGGAGATATCCGGTGAAGAATCCGATAAACGGCGCTGCTCCAGTACAAGCTGGCGGAACAGGCCAAGAATATGATCGCTGAGCGGCAGACGGAGTACGGCCGGACGATGCTTGCGTCCCCACCATTCTTCAATCCAGGGACCGCTGCAGAAAATATGATAGTCGCCGCTCTCAATCCGCGGCTTGCCGACAGGGTAGACTTCCTTGTCGATACTTAAATAGTAGGGATCAGTCGGTGCGAACAGCATCAGATTGCCGCTCTCGACAGTAGTGATGACTCCGCCTTCCATCGTCCGGCTGCGTCCTTCGGTCTGGAGGCGCAGCAGATAATACTGGACGCCTTCGCTGCGGGACATATGAAACGGCTTGCGGTGGAAGGAGAATCCGGCGGATAGGATGTGGCAGGCTGCGTTAGGTGTCATGAGTCCTCCTGGTTGTTAAATGATAAGCAGATTGTTCATGTTTTAATCATATTATTCATTTTATTATATACGCTTTCATATTACCATGTACCTAAGCAAAAAAACATACAAATGATGTGGGGGAGGCTGTATTGCGGCTCTGATCGCTACATAGGCAAACACTGGACGCAGCGGATGGCAGATAGACAGCTATATTCCATCCTATGTTTACAGCCCGTTTGTTCAGGTGGAATGCCTGGCATAGGTGCGGGCAAAGGGCGGTGGCGGCAAGATCAGTCTGACTCTCGGATCAAACTTAGGAGTGAGAGCAATAATGTTGAAGGTAGGACTTCAGCTGTATACGCTGAGAGACGAACTGGAACAGGATTTCGAAGGGACAATACGCAAGGTTGCCGAACTGGGCTATAGCGGTGTGGAATTCTTCCACTATTTCGGCCGGACGGCCGGGCAGGTGAAGGCACTGCTTGAGGAAACAGGACTCGCTGCTCTCGGAGCACATCGCCCGTATGATGTTATGCTGAACAATACGGAACAGGAAATCAGCTTCAATCTGGAGATTGGCAACCGTAATCTGATCGTGCCTTTTCTGACGGAAGAACAGCGCAATTGGCCTGAAGTGGCTAAGAACCTGCATCTGATCGGCGACAAATGCCGGGCAGGCGGGGCGGTTCTTTCTTATCATAATCATGATTTTGAATTTACTGAGAAGGTGGGCGGCCTTACTGCTTTTGACTATCTGTTCGAACAGGTGCCTGCTGAACAGCTTCAAGTGGAAATGGATACATGCTGGGTGTATTTTGGCGGATATGATCCGGTAGAATACATCAATAAATACGCAGGACGGCTGCCGATCATCCACCTCAAGGACCTGAAGAAACGCGAAGACGGATCTCCGGAGACTGTTGTACTGGGTGAAGGCGAAGTCAATCTGGCTGCTATCATTGAAGCGGCTGCTGCGGCTGGTGTGGAATGGGCAGTGGTTGAACAGGATTATTGCAGCCGTTCACCGCTTGCCAGTGTAGCTGACAGTTTGAATTGGATCAAATCATATGGTAATCAAGGAGGAAATATTCATGTCTAACAAACTCAAAATTGCTATTATCGGTTGCGGTGGTATCGCAAACGGCAAACATATGCCAAGTCTTTCCCGTCAGGCGGATGCCGAAATGGTGGCATTCTGTGACATCGTAGAAGAACGTGCCCAAGAGGCTGCCAAGACTTATGGCGCTGAAGGCGCTGCTGTATTCACCGATTTCCGTGAGATGCTGGCCGCTGGCGGATTCGACATCGTGCATGTATGCACACCAAACGACAGCCACTCCGAGATCACTGTGGCCGCCCTCGAAGCCGGCAATCACGTGCTGTGCGAGAAGCCGATGGCAAAGACCACTGCGCAGGCGAAGGAGATGCTGGATGCCGCCAAGCGTACAGGGAAGAAATTGTCCATTGCCTATCAGAACCGTTTCCGCGCAGACAGCGATTATCTGAAGGGGCTGTGCGAGAGCGGAGAACTCGGCGATATCTATTACGGTAAGGCTATTGCGCTTCGCCGCCGTGCCGTGCCGACTTGGGGCGTATTCCTGGATGAAGAGAAGCAGGGCGGCGGACCGCTGATCGATATCGGTACACATGCACTGGATCTGACGCTCTGGCTGATGGATAACTACAAACCGCGTATGGTTGTAGGCTCCACCTTCCATAAGCTGGGCCAGAAGAAGAATGCGGCGAATGCCTTCGGTCCATGGGATCCGGAACAATTCAAGGTTGAAGATTCCGCATTTGGCTTCATTACAATGGAGAACGGTGCTACAATTGTGCTTGAAGCCAGCTGGGCGCTGAATGTGTCAGAATTTGGTGAAGCCAAGACAATGCTCGCCGGCACGGAGGGCGGAGCAGACATGAAGGACGGCCTGCGTCTGAACGGCGAACGTGCCGGACGCCTGTACGAAACCAAGGTTGATCTTGGATCAGGCGGAGTAGCGTTCTACTCCGGTGCTGCTGAGACTGAAGCTGACCGTGAAGCGCGTCTGTGGCTGGAAGCGGTAAGGGAAGATAAAGATCCGGTTGTATTGCCGGAGCAGGCTTTTGTTGTTACCCAGATCCTTGAAGCAGTGTATGAATCAGCACGTACCGGACGTGCCGTTTATTTTGACGGAAGTTCTGACAACTAAGAGCACCTCCGGTTCACGCGACTATTAGAGAAAACAGGAGTGGAATCCATGAGTTCAATCAAACATACTGTAGTTATCGTTGGTTACGGCGGAATGGGAAGCTATCACACGCAATTAATCAAAGAAAGTGACCGCGTGATAGTGAGCGGAGCCTTCGATCTGCTGGAAGACCGGCGCGCTCTGGCTGCCGAAGCAGGTTACACCGCTTATTCCAGCTATGAGGAAGTACTGGCAGATCCGGAGGTGGACATTATTCTGATCGCTACACCGAATGATGTCCACAAGGACATTGCTGTTCGTGCATTTCAGGCGGGTAAGCATGTGGTCTGTGAGAAGCCGGTGGCCATGTCTTCGGCCGAATTTACCGAGATGCAGGCAGCGGCAGATGCGGCCGGACGTGTGCTGATGGTACACCAGAACAGACGCTGGGATGAGGATTTCCGCGTAATCAAGGAGATGTATGAGAAGGAGACGATTGGATCACTCTTCCAGCTTGAGTCCCGGGTGCATGGTGCTAACGGAATTCCCGGCGACTGGCGTCATGTGAAGGCGCAGGGCGGAGGGATGCTGCTGGACTGGGGCGTTCATCTGCTGGATCAGCTGCTGTTCATGATTGACAGCAAAGTCACAAGCGTCAGCAGCAGTCTGAGCTTTATTCTCGGCAATGATGTAGATGACGGTTTCGAGGCCAGCCTGCAGTTTGAGAACGGGATCAAGGCTATCGTTGAGGTTGGAACCACCAACTTCATCACGCTGCCAAGATGGTATGTGAAGGGGCTTGAGGGGACAGCTATTATTGAGGACTGGTCTCTGAGAGGAAGAATGATCACCCGTAACCACGCATCTGAGAAAATAGAACCGACACCGATCCGTGCAGGTGTTGGCTTGACCAAGACGATGGCTCCGCCTTCAGAAGGCTCGACAATTACCGAAGACCTGCCGGCGGCGTCTGAGCTGTCCTCCAGCTTCTATGACAATCTGGCTGCAGTAATCGAAGGAACAGCAGAACCGATTGTCAAGAACGCTGAGGTGCTGCGTGTGCTTGTTCTGATTGAAGCCATCTTTGAAGCGGCAGAGAAGAATGAGACCATTAAGAATTTCGATATATACGGAGCATAACAAGATACGAGAAGAGATCAGGGAGAGGTGGCAACATCAATGAAACTTGGAGTATTTATGGTATTGTTCGGCGGCCGCAAGCTGGAGGAAGCACTGGATTATGTGGCATCCAAAGGTCTGAAGGCCGTTGAGATCGGCACCGGAGGTTACCCCGGTAACAGCCATTGCGATCCGAAGCTGCTGCTTGAGAATGAAGCAGCGCTTAAGGAATTCAAGCATGCAGTAGAATCCCGCGGTCTGATGATCAGTGCGCTTAGCTGCCACGGCAATCCGCTGCATCCGCAGAAGGAGCTGGCAGCCAAGGACCATGAGGATTTCGTAAACACGGTTAAGCTGGCACAGAAGCTGGGTGTTAAGGTTGTGAATACCTTCTCCGGCTGTCCCGGCGATCATGAAGGCGCGAAATATCCGAACTGGCCGGTTGCGCCATGGCCGAATGATTACCAGGAGATTCTGACCTGGCAGTGGGAGAACAAAGTGATCCCTTATTGGACGGAGCAGGCTGCTTTTGCAACTGAGCATGATGTGAAGATTGGCCTTGAACTGCACGGAGGATTCTCGGTGCATACGCCAGCTACGCTGCTGAGACTAAGAGAAGCTGCAGGGGAAGCCATTGGCGCGAACCTGGACCCGAGCCATATGTGGTGGCAGGGGATTGATCCGGTGCAGGCGATTCATATTCTGGGCCGTGAAGGTGCAATTCATCACTTCCATGCGAAGGATACAGTGATCGATCCGGTTAATGTCAACAAGCATGGTCTGACCGATATGCAGTCCTATACGAATATGCTTGACCGCGCGTGGCAGTTCCGTTCCGTAGGCTACGGACATGATGTCAAGGTGTGGGCGGACATGATGAGCGCGCTCCGCCTTGTAGGATACGACTATGTGGTCAGCATTGAACACGAAGACGGCCTGATGTCCATTGAGGAAGGGTTCTCCAAGGCTGTAGACAATCTCCGCCAGGTACTCATTGAAGAGCCTCTTTCCGAGATGTGGTGGGTTTAACGTGGTGGAGAGCTTCACCAAGGTCAAGCTGAATGACCAGCAGCTGAGTCTTTTGGCAGCAAGCGCCTTCGGTGCAGATTCAGCAGTTGTCGGCAGCAAAGAGCTGACCGGAGGTTTCTTTAATACAGGATATGATCTGGAGCTAAGCGATGGACGGTCGGTCATCCTTAAGGTTGCTCCAGGGCCGGAGACAGCGGTGCTCAGCTATGAGAAGGATATTATGCGTGCTGAGGTGGAAGCTCTCCGCCTGGTCCGTGCTGCAGGCGGAATTCCTGTGCCTGAAGTCTACAGTTATGATGAGAGCCTGCAGCTGATTCCATGCCCCTATTTCTTCATGGAGAAAGTAGCAGGCGAACCTTACAGTGATGTGAAGGAGAGCCTGTCCGCTGAGCAAAGAGCTTCTATTGAGTACGAGCTCGGACGGTATCAGCGGCTGATCAATGAAATCAAAGGGTCGGCCTTCGGTCTGTTCAGCGGGGGTGCTGCTAGTGCCGGAGCATCCTGGCGGGAGACCTTCAGAACGATGATGGGGAATGTTCTCCAGGATGCCCGGAGACTGAATGCAGTGTTACCTGTATCTGAAGCTGAGATTGAGCAGGCGCTGGAGCGTTATCTGCCTGCGCTGGATGAGGTGACACAGCCGCGTCTTGTTCACTGGGATTTATGGAACGGCAACATTTTTGTGCAGGATGGCATGATCGTATCCATTATTGACTGGGAGCGGGCGCTTTGGGGTGATGTGCTTCAGGAGTATTATTTCCGGCATTTCGAGAACTCGGAAGCGTTTTTTGAGGGTTATGGGACAGCACTCAACAGTCCGAATGAAGTGCTGCGGAAGCGGCTGTACGACCTGTATCTGGATCTTATTATGGTTATTGAGTGTTATTCGCGCCAATATAAGGATGAGAATCATGTGAACTGGACGCGTGATAATCTGGCGGAGACCTGGAAGCTGTTCTCGGCTGCAGAATAAGCTTAAGTCCTAAAGAATACAACGGTTTCTTGCATAAACGTGTCTGGTGCGAAAGCGTGCACAGGAAGCGGTGACGTTAATACACACAGGAGGCCGGTTCTCTTATGAGAATCCGGCCTCCTGCATTTGTATTTCCGGAGATACTCCGGTTAGCCGCAGTACCTGTTACGGACAGGTACGACAGGATCAATATCGGCTTCATAATCGACGCCTTCGGCCTCAAATCCGAACAGCTGGAAGAATTCGCGTCTGTAGCCTTGCAGGTCGGTACATTCATAGACATTCTCCGTGCTTAGCTTGGGCCAGATGCGGTCCACTTCTGTCTGCACTGCGGGGCTCATCTCATGATCATCAATCCGGATGCGCCCTTGTCCGTCTACCGGAGTCCCTTCCGGGTTGTACAGGAAACCGGTATACAGCCGGTATGCTTGTTCGATGCAGCCTTCATGCAGTCCCTGTTCTTTCATAACCTTGTAGAGAACGGAGATGTAGAGCGGAACTACAGGGATCGCCGAGCTGGACTGGGTGACCAGGCCCTTGCTGACTGCTATATAAGCGCGGCCTCCGCCTGGTGATAATTGGGCATTCAGTTCTAAGGCTGTGGCTTCCAGATGATCCTTAGCCCGGCCGATGGTGCCGTCGCGGTAGACGGCCTGTGTAAGCTCCGAACCTATATAGGAGAAGGCGAGAGTGACCGCATCTGCCGCCAGAGCACCGGAATTCCGAAGCGCTTCAATCCAGAGCTGCCAGTCTTCTCCGCCCATCACATGAACCGTGTCATCGATTTCAGCTTCGGTGGCAGGTTCAATCTGTACAGTGCTTAGTTCTCCGGTATGGAAATTGACCGTTGTATTGATATAGGTGCTGCCGATCGGCTTCAATACAGAATGATGTACTGCTCCGGTCTGCGGGTCTGTTCTGCGTGCCGAGGCTACGCTGTAGATGACAAGATCAACCTGTCCGAGCTCACTGCGGATCAACTCTATGGTCCGTTCTTTCGTTTCTGCGGTAAAAGCGTCACCGCATACGCTGTAGGAGCGCAGGCCGGCCGTATAGGCCATTTCCTCAAAAGCTGCGGAATTATACCAGCCTGCGGAGGCCGTCCGCGTCTCGCTGGCTGTGCTGGGTCTGTATACACCTACAGTTGCTGCTCCTGCACCGAAGGCTGCTGCAATCCTGACTGCAAGTCCATACCCGGTTGAAGCCCCGATAACGAGTACATTGCGGGGGCCGGTAAATCTACCCTGATTTTGTACATAGTTCACTTGCTGCTGTACCTGATGTGCACAGCCTGCGGGGTGGGCAGTCGTACAGATGAAACCGCGCGTTCTGGGTTTTATGATCATTATAATATTTACCTCGCTTTCATCGATGGTTGCAGGGATTGTAGAATGGAGAGGATCTGCCTGATTCAGAGTGAGTATTTTCTCATGGTGAACCTCTCAGGGGATCGTTATAATGAAGTGAAGAAACATCTGAGCTGCCAGATCAAGCTGTATGATTGCTATATTGATCTAATTTACTTCATTGAATGTTATTCCCGCAAGTAAGACAGGGACGACGGCCAACTGGAAGGGGCCAGTGGCAATTTGCTTGAGGTTGAGGCATGGGGGAACAAACAATCGTCCAGCTATATCAGCGTCGCCCTCTCCGTCATTGCGGAAGCGCCTGGCGCCTATGATGGCATGCCACCAGGAATTTTGCTATGGATGTGCTCTTCGTGTATATTCTGATAGTGGGGGTAACCTTCACACATTTGGCACAAGTATTGTTCTAGGCTGTATCCCCCGGGTGTAGTGACAGCCGTGCTCGTAGCATTGCCGCACGCTATAAATGCTTTTAACCGCCTGCAGTATGAGAATATTGTCAGCGAAGCTAACATAGGGTGGTCGGTGCTGCTCATGCTGATCCTGACACCACTGCTTGTATGGGGCTTGATGTAGTACGGGACAAGACATAACCGCACCTGAGAATGATGATTTGTTACGGTGACGTTTTCAGAAAAATCTTGACGTGACCCCCTAGTGATAGATAAAATAATATTATTGCGTGTTTTTTGACTACTGAGAATTATTATCATAATTTGAAAAGAAGCAGAGAGGGTGACAGGATGGAGCGCCTTTTAGAGGTAAAAGACCTAGCTATATCATTCAGAACACGCGGAGGAGAAGTCCAAGCAATCCGTGGTGTCAGCTTTCATGTAAATAAAGGGGAGACTCTGGCGATTGTAGGTGAATCCGGTTCCGGTAAGAGCGTAACCTCACAAGCAGTCATGAAGCTGGTTCCTCAGCCTGCGGGCGAATATAAGCGTGGACAGATTCTGTTCGATGGACAAGATCTGATCGGCAAGAATGAGAAGCAAATGCAAAAAATCCGCGGCAAGGAAATCGGAATGATCTTCCAGGATCCGATGACCTCGCTGAATCCGATGATGAAGGTCGGCAGACAGATTACCGAAGTTTTGTTCAAGCATGAGAAAATTTCTAAGGATGCTGCCTACAAACGCGGCATTGAGCTGCTTAATCTGGTGGGAATTCCTTCTCCTGAACGCCGTTTCCAGCAGTACCCGCATGAGTTCAGCGGCGGGATGCGTCAACGTGTCGTAATCGCTATGGCTCTTGCCGCTAACCCTAAGCTTCTGATTGCCGATGAGCCGACAACCGCGCTCGATGTAACCATTCAGGCCCAGATTCTGGATCTGATGAAGGACCTGCAGAAGAAGATTGATACAGCGATCATTTTCATCACCCATGACCTTGGGGTTGTGGCGAGAATGGCTGACCGCGTAGCAGTTATGTATGCCGGACAAATTGTGGAAATGGGTACAGCGGAAGAGATCTTCTATGACCCGAGACACCCGTATACTTGGGGCTTGCTGGCTTCCATGCCAAGTCTTGAGAGCAAGGGATCTCTGCTGACAGCGATTCCGGGCACACCTCCAGATCTGATTAAGCCGCCTAAGGGTGATGCCTTCGCACTGCGGAGCACATATGCTATGGCGATTGACATGGAGAAAGAACCGCCAATGTACAAGGTTTCCGATACTCATCTTGTGAAGTCCTGGCTGATGCATCCGATGGCACCCGCGGTAGAACCGCCGGCTGTCGTGAAGAAGCAGCGCCGCGTTTTGAGCAACACCTATCCGGAGCCGGTTTTAGTGCAGAACAGCAGCGAGTATTAAGAACAGGGCTATAGCACATACTATTAAGATTAGCGTCAGGCCGATTGCGGCTTGGCGCTTTTTTGCCTTTCAGGACCACACCTAGAACATGCATGACGGGTTTTCCAGACTTTATAGTTTAAATAAATCTAAAACAATATTAATAAGTATAAATAAAAATCTTGACTATTTGGTCTGTGCGCAGCAAAATGTAAGGGTATACATAAGGGGGGGTATAACTTGATAACAAGAACGCTAACCGCTTTGATATCCTTAGCTTTGCTGTCTGCCTGCAGCGGCGGGAATGCTGTAAGCACACCTGAGTTTGAGAATGTATCGGTACACGATCCATCCGTGATCAAGGCTGACGATGCTTATTATGTGTTTGGTTCGCATTTGGCATCGGCCAAATCTAAAGATCTGATGTCGTGGACTCAGGTTTCCTCCGGGGTAACGGATGGCAACGTGCTTATCCCCAATGTAACGGAGGAACTCAGTGAGACTCTCAACTGGGCACAATCGGACACCCTGTGGGCGCCTGATGTCATTCAGCTGGCGGACGGGAAATTCTATATGTATTACGATGCCTGCCGGGGAGATTCACCGTTGTCGGCACTTGGCATCGCAGTCGCTGACAAGGTCGATGGTGCTTATAAGAATAAGGGAATTATTCTTAAGTCGGGAATGGCCGGCATCGGGGATGACGGTGAGGTCTATGATGCCACAGAGAAGCCGAATGTAGTAGACCCTGATGTGTTTTTTGATAAGGAAGGCAAGCTGTGGATGGTCTATGGCTCGTATTCCGGAGGCATCTTCATTCTGGAACTGGACCCGGCTACGGGATTTCCGCTGGCAGACCAAGGGTATGGGAAGAAGCTGCTGGGGTCGAATCATGCCCGGATAGAAGGGCCTTATATGCTGTACAGTCCGGAGACGGATTACTACTACTTGTTCCTGTCTTACGGAGGGCTAGATGCGAATGGCGGCTATAATATCCGTGTTGCCCGCTCCAAGCAACCGGATGGACCGTTTGAGGATTCTGAAGGCAAAGCTATGATTGACGCGCAGGGGACACCTGGTGTTCTGTTTGATGATCCGGCGTATGCCCCTTACGGGGTGAAGCTGATGGGGAATTATGAGTTCCTGAATACAGATCAGGAACTCTCAGCCAGCGGTGCAGGGTATGTCTCTCCCGGACATAACTCGGCATATTACGATGAGAAGAGCGGGCAGTATTATCTAATATTTCATACCCGGTTCCCGTATCTTGGCGAGCAGCATGAAGTGCGGGTGCACCAGATGTTCCTGAACGAAGCGGGCTGGCCGGTAGTGGCGCCCCACCGCTACAGCGGGGAGAAGATCGGCAAGTATTCCGGTAAGGATGTGGCCGGCGAGTACAAATATATCAATCACGGCAAAGATATTTCCGCTGAGATTGTAGAGTCGCAGCTTCTTAAGCTGAACACAGACGGGACGATAAGCGGTGCAGTAACAGGCACATGGAGCCTGGGTGATGAGCATAATGCAAAGCTGACTATAGACGGGACGGAGTATAGCGGCGTGTTCCTGCGTGAATGGAATGAAGCAACCGCCAGCAACGTAATGACATTCACGGCATTGTCGGCGGAAGGCATCTCAGTCTGGGGAAGCCATGTATCCCCGCAGAACAAGTGAATTTATCCCGGTCAAAGCTATTGTAAGCAGAAATATAAAGTAAAGGGATCACCTGTTATAAAAAACAGCGACAGCAAAGGACGAACTATAGTCCCTGGCTGCCGCTGTTTTTTATTCTAGAGAACTTTTTTGTTCCCAATTGCCAATTGAACGATAATCTGAAGCACGATGATGCCAGCCAAACCATAGAATGCTTGTACGAAGCTGCCCGTAGCATCGTAGTACCAGCCCATGGCCAGCGGCCCAAGCGCTCCGAGAATATAACCGCCGGATTGAGTCATTGCAGACCAGCTACTGGCTTCCTGGGCGTTGCTTGTTTCATCAATGGGCAACATTAATGCAATCGGGAACAGTCCGCCCGCACCAATACCGAGCGGGACCGCTGCGAGCCAAGGGCTAACGCATAGGTTCAGCATCAGGACACCGGTCAACTCCATTAACGCACACCCGACAAGCCAGAATACACGTCTTTGGTAGCGGTGTACAAGCATGGGAATGAACAACGTAGCGGGCAGCGATATCAATGTGAATAAGGTTTGGATGTTTCCGGCCGTCTCCTGGCTGTACCCCTGGCTTTGGATGGCTGGTGCGAGCCAGGCGGTTAAGGAATAGAAGATCGCTGCCATCAGCCCGAAGAATAGGGTCAGCACCCAGGCACGCCTGTTTTTCACCGGAAGAGGTGCATGAAGTACACTCTTATTTATACCGGATTGTCGGTCTGTGTGCGCAGACCAGGCTAACCGCAACCAGACAGGCAATGCAACGGCTGCGGGGAATGCCCATACAGCCAGTGAACTCCTCCATGATCCCCCCAGCAGATGCTGAAGCGGAACCGATAGTCCCACACTAATGCTCGCCCCCGCCACCATCGCTGAAGAGTAGATCCCTACCATGGCTGCCACCCGGTCAGGGAAATGCTGTTTAATGAAGCTGGACAACAGCGGTCCTGCCAATGCAATCCCTACACCCGACAGAAAAGAAGTGAACATTATCAATGGAGTAGTACCCACAAACCAGCGTAATCCCGTACCCAGCCCGATGAGGATTAGAGCCAGAACAATGGCCCCTTCATTTCCCCACCTTCTGCTTAATCTAACGGAGAACGGAGCAAATAGGCCCATACACAATACCGGAAGTGTGGTTAAGAGACTGGCGGTAATCCCTCTTATACCCAGATCATTTTGTATGGTGCTCATTAGAGGAGAAATGGATGTTATAGGCGGCCGTAAATTCAGTGAAGCCAGGATAAGCGCCAAGACGATGTAAAAAAGTTTCATTCTGAATCTCCTCATGGTAGTATTGTGGCTTTCACCCGTGAGCATGAGCCCGTGACAGAGCATTGGGGGATGCACGGTTAAGTATAGAATCATTAGAATGATTGAACAATACTATTGTTTCTATTAAAATGATTACTAAAACCAATGATTGGAGGTGGCTGATATGGAGATTCGTCAGATGGAAAACTTCATTGCGGTGTGCGAGGCGCTTCATTTCACACGGGCAGCTGAGAAGCTTGGCATATCCCAACCTACCCTGAGTCAACAAATACGTGCGCTGGAGGATGAACTCGGCGTTCCCTTATTCGACCGGGTCGGCAAAAGGATTGTGATGACACAGGCAGGAAATCTGTTTCTGGAGCACTGTGTACAGATGATCCGTCATTTACAGAATACCAGGGATGCATTAGCTGAATTCCGCAATGATCAGCGGGGCCGACTGGTAATCGGGGTTCTCCCTTCCGATCTGGACTACCGGATTACTCCTTTGCTGGCAGATTTTCATACCCGGTTCCCGAAGGTGCAGCTGAAGGTTGTCTCTTCGGTCTTCGTCTTGAATCAAGTGCTGGAGAATGAAGTAGACATCGGCATCGACGTCTTGTCTGCTCCTGATGACCGGCTTATACGCATTTCTTTGTGCAGTGAAGAATATGTGCTCGTCGTTTCCGAGAATCATGATTGGGCGAAGCGAAGTTCAATTGGTATCCGGGAGCTGCGTGATATCCAAACGGTGATGTTCCCCGAAGGATTTACAGGCCGAGAACTGGTGGATAACTATTGCCGTAAATATGGCTTCAGCTTAAATACGATCATGGAGATCAGTTCGGCCACTTCCATTATTAGCCTGGTAAAAGCCAATGTCGGAGGAACCCTGCTGCCGTATCCTCTGATCCAAGCGATGAATGAACCGACACTGCGCTGCATCCGAATTACAGATGATCCGCCATACCGTCACTTTGAGATCATTCACCGGTCAGACCGGTTTCTGACTCAATCGGCCAAGGCATTTATTGAGAAAACTATTGCGTATTTCAATTGATTTATATGCAGATCTTGATAGGGTAACTTCTTATAAAATCATCCTATAATACAACATTTCTCTGATCCTGCCGAACACCCGGCTACTAATCGGTCAGAGTTGCAGAACGTACAACATTTAGGTCTAGAGTGCTTCCTAAAAGACTCCATTCTCCCAGTAACGAATCCAATGTCAGATATTGTCGCCTGTGTTCCAGTCCCGCTGCGTGACCGGTAACTTGTATGACAAACAGCGGGTCTCCATCCGGAGATCCGCTGCTCAGGTAGCAACATTCTATTCCCACACCACTGAATACCGTAAGCTTACCTTGACTTACTCCTCATACCTGCGCAGTACGATGACCGCATTATGTCCGCCGAAGCCAAAGGAATTGGAGATCCCGATCTTCAGATCCGCCTGACGGGCATGGTTAGGAACATAATCCAGGTCGCACAATTCGTCAGGCTGCTCCAGATTGATTGTCGGCGGAATCAGGCCCTCCTGCATGCTTTTAAGCAGAGCGATCGCTTCCAGGCCGCCAGCGGCTCCGAGTGCATGTCCGGTCATAGATTTGTTCGCTGTAACCGGAATCCGGTAGGCGTCATCGCCGAACAGCTTCTTGATTGCCATGGTCTCAGAACGGTCTCCGACGATCGTACTGGTCGCGTGGGCACTAATTACATCCACCTCCGCCGGAGTGATTCCGGCCTCTCTCAGCGCCAGCTTCATCGCCTGGTAGGCACCTATGCCTTCAGGATGAGTGGCTACCATGTGATAAGCATCAGAGCTGGCACCATAACCGGTTACTTCGCCATAGATTACAGCATTTCTCTGCAAGGCATGGGAGAGCGACTCCAGAATCACAATTGCGCCGCCTTCCCCGATAACAAAGCCGTCACGGCTCTGGTCAAAAGGCCGGCTGGCCTTCTGCGGCTCCTCATTGCGGGTGGATAGGGCGGTTGCATTGCCGAAGCTGGCCAGGGCAATTTCGGTCACCGCCGCTTCGGCACCCCCGGCGATGATCACATCGGCTCCGCCGTAACGGATCAGGCGGAAGGCCTCGCCGATGGCCGTGTTACCAATCGAGCAGGCAGTGACCGGCGAGAGGGTCGGCCCTAAGGCTCCAAGCTTAATGCTGATCATTGCTGCTGCCATATTGGAGATCAGCATCGGGATCAGGGTTGGACTTACCCGCTCCGGGCCACGCGAGCGCAGCAGATCACCCTGCTCCATCAGGGTCTGGATGCCGCCTACTCCGGAGCCTACATAGACACCGAGCCGTTCGCGGTCAATCCTGTCCAGCTGCAGGCCGGAATGGGCCCAGGCCTCCTCGGCGGCGGCAAGTGCGAACTGGCTGAACCGGTCCATGCGCCGCGCTTCCTTGCGGCCGAATCTGGCGTCAGGATCGAACTCTTGTACAGAGCCGGCAATTCTGGTCTTAAAATGTGCAGTATCAAAAGTAGTAATCGGAGTGATCCCCGATTCACCAGCAGCCAAGCGGCTCCAGAACTGTTCGACGGTATTGCCAAGCGGCGAAATTACGCCCATCCCTGTGATCACTACGCGTTCCATACGATAATCCTCCTGTTCAAGCTTCTTTATAGATCTATTTTTCCATTTAACTTATCCTATTACAAGTTGTAGTTTATACTAGTATAATTACTACCACACTAATAGGCAGACCAACCGGAAGGCAGGGAGATTCAATGTCCAATCAGAACAGGCTGCAAGCATTATCCGATTTCCTGAAATCCAGACGTGCGGCCATCTCGCCGGCAGCGGCAGGACTGCCGGAAGGATCGCGCAGAAGAACGCCGGGGCTAAGACGCGAAGAGGTGGCACAGCTGGCCGGAGTCAGCAATACCTGGTACACGTGGCTTGAGCAGGGGCGTGACATCAAAGTATCTCCATCCGTTCTGGATTGTATTGCCGCAGCACTGCGGCTGACCAAGGATGAGCGGAGTTACTTATTTGCCCTGGCCCTGGATAACGGGCCGGGAAGTATGATTTATCCTCAAGAGGAGAGCTCAGTGATTCATCCGTCCCTGCAGAAGATCCTGCAGGAGCTGAAGAGCTGTCCGACAATTATCTCGGACCGGCACTGCGGTATTGTCGGCTGGAATGAGGCGGCCGCACATGTGTTTCTCGATTTCGCCAAGCTGCCGCCGGAGCAGCGCAATATGATCTCCCTGCTATTTGTACGCAAGGAATTCAGACGGCTGGCCGTGAACTGGGAGCAGTTTGTCCGAGGGTACCTGTCGATTTTCCGCGCCTATTACGGACAATATCTGGAGGACCGCTGGTATGATGATTTCATTATGGAGATGAAAGATCAGCATCCGGAGTTCCATCAGCTATGGGAGGAGAGCCGGGTAAGCTCCGCTCCGGACGTAGTACTGGAGTTCCGGCATGCCAAAGCCGGAAAAATGCTGTTCCATTTAACCTCACTTCAGGTGCAGGGCGGCACCGATCTGCGCTGCAGCATCTACACCCCCGCCGGAGATTCCAATACCGAATCCAAGCTGAAGCAGCTGATGGAGCCTGAATCATAGGGTGATAGATATTATTTATGGAATCATAAAAAACTATAAATATACAATATCAATTTTGACGTTTATACTCCTTATATGATGAATTAATTCCTGCGGGATCGTAAAAGGAGCAAAGGTCAATGGCTAAAGTAACCGGATTGGAAGGCGTAGTTGCCGGAGAAACTGAAATTGGATTGGTTGATGGGGAGAAAGGACATTTGGTATACCGCGGATATTGGGCCAAAGAGCTTGCGGTAAGCAAAAGTTACGAGGAAGTGGCTTATTTGCTCTGGAACGGGCGTCTGCCGGATGCAGAGGAACTGGCGCTGCTCAAGGCACAGATGGCAGAGGAAAGAGTTATTCCAGAATATCTTTGCAAAATGTTGGATCTGTTTCCGGCGTCGGTACCGCTTATGCTGGTGCTGCAGAGTGCAGTTGCCGCGCTAGGCGATAAAGAGAATACGACCTGGCCGCCAACGCTGAAGCAAGCGGTACGGCTGACAGCCGTTCTACCGGCGATCATCGCATACAGAGCCCGCAGCCTGCAGGGCCTGGCACCGCTGGATTCGCTTCCTGAGCTTGGTCATGCTGCGAATTATCTGTATCTGCTGACAGGAAAGCTGCCGGAGGAAGCCCATGTCAAGGCGCTCAGCGCCTATCTGATTCTCTGTATGGAGCATGGCATGAATGCTTCGACTTTTGCCGGGCGGGTAGTGCTCTCGACTGAATCCGATATGTGCGCAGCGGTATGCGGAGCTATCGGGGCGATGAAAGGACCGCTGCATGGCGGTGCACCTTATGAAGTAATCTCAATGTTGGAGGATATCGGGACGGTAGAGCGGGCAGAGCCTTGGCTGCGCAATGCGCTGGATAACGGGACGAAGCTGATGGGCTTTGGACACCGCATCTATAAGACCAAGGACCCCCGTGCGGAAGCACTGCAGATTGCCACGCTGGAGATGATCGGCAAGGATGCATCCTTTGACCTTGCTCTGCATGTAGAAGCCACTGCAATTGCACTGCTGGAGGAATACAAACCGGGCCGGCGGCTGTTCACTAACGTCGAGTTTTATGCCGCAGCCATTCTGAAGGCGCTGCAGCTCTCACCGGAGATATTTACTCCAACGTTTACGGCTGGTAGAATTGTCGGCTGGACGGCCCATATACTGGAGCAAGCGGCCAATAACCGGATTTTCCGCCCGCAATCTACGTATATCGGACCGATGCCTGAATCAGAGGTTGTGTCATAGCAGCACAAAAACATCCCCGGCCGTTAAACAGCCGGAGATGTTAAACAAGGGAATGTTAATGAGAGAGTATGAGGGGGATACTCTGACATTAGATTAGAAATCAGAGGTTGCAACTTCGATGGTGCCGAAGACTGCGCCTGCAGCTGAGCTGAGAAGTGCGGCAACAAGCAGCAGGTTTACAGAAATTGTGAGACTGTTCAGCGCAGGAATAGTATAAGTGACGACTGGAGCATTGACTCTGTAAAGAACAAGGTCCACAGGGAAACCGGAGTTGTTATTTACAGTTACAGCCGCGTTGATGCCTCCAGCCAGATTCTCATAATATGATTTACCAACGCCTGCAGCCAGGTTGAAGAATTGTTGCGGTAACAAGATTGCCATGGTAATGACCTCCTTTTCGTTTGATAGGATATCATATTCGCCGAAACTATGATTGCTGCAACGAATGTCTTGGGAGATTAGCACATTTTAATAGGGTGATGAGAGTTAGAATGAAATAGAAGAAGAGCCTCTACCCATGGCGGGCGGAGGCTCTTTGCGGTTCGATTACTCTATGGATTTGGTCTATGACCGAAGCTGGAGCATTTTACGCCCGAAGAGCATTCCGGCAAAAGACATGGCAGCTATGCTGAAGTAGAGCACTCTGCCGCCGTAAGCCTGATAGATTGCGCCTCCGCATAGGAGGCCAGCATGCCGGACACTCAGCTCCTTGCCCTTGCGCAGTCACCAGAAGATTAAGGGGAAGACTACAATCTCGCTGATTGCGGCTATGAAAAAGGACTGGCCTACCAGTGCAGATTTGCCTCCCAGCTCCAGAAGATAGACCCCGATAAAGGTGTCGTCCATCCGTGCCGGACTTAAGTCAAGGCTTACCGGGTGCGAATAGTATGGTACACTGGAGCTAATTCTAGTGAATGGTAAGGAGAATGACAACGATGAAGCTGGTGTCCTGGAATGTAAACGGTCTAAGAGCTTGTGTGAATAAAGGGTTTAACGAATATTTCCGGGAAAGCGCCGCAGACATCTTCTGTGTACAGGAAACGAAGCTTCAGGAGGGTCAGATTGTTCTTGACCACGGTGAGGAGTATTCGCAGTACTGGAATTATGCCCTCAAAAAAGGATATTCAGGCACAGCCGTCTTCACCCGGATTAAGCCGCTGTCTGTCAGATATGGTCTGGACAAGGAGACCGAAGACGAGGGAAGGATTATTACCCTGGAATTTGCAGACTTCTATCTGGTGAATGTATACACTCCGAATGCCAAACGGGATCTGTCGAGACTGGATTACCGGATGGAATGGGAGGATGAATTCCGCAATTATCTGCAGAAGCTGGATGCGCATAAGCCGGTTCTCGTCTGCGGGGATTTGAATGTGGCGCATCAGGATATTGATCTCAAGAATGCCAAATCAAACCGCGGCAATTCAGGATTCACCGATGAAGAACGCGGAAAGATGACAGAGCTGCTGGAGGCCGGGTTCGTTGATACTTTCCGGTATTTCTATCCTGAGCTTGAAGGTGCCTACAGCTGGTGGTCCTATATGCCGAAGGTAAGAGAGAAGAATGTAGGCTGGCGGATCGACTATTTCCTCGCTTCCTCGCGGCTGGCCCCGCGCCTCCTGGATGCAGGGATAGAGTGTAATATTCTTGGCAGTGATCATTGTCCGGTAGTCCTTCATCTTGCCGATGCGGCGGGAGTGTAGATTTATATTTGTTGTACAAAAGAACATAAAGCATAGAGGCGGTATCCCGGGTTGCGGGGTACCGCCTCTATTTGTAACATCAATCAGCTTCTCCGGCCGTGTCAAGAAGCGGAGGGCGCCGGTGTTTCGTGGCCTGCTCGAAGCTGTAAGCAATGCCGATCAGCACGGCTTCGCTGAAGGCTGAGGCGGAGAAGGTGACCCCCTGTGGACCGTTGGTGATATAGCCTCCCGGTGCAGTTATCCCGGTAGTGGTATATCCGGCCGGGACTGTAATGAGCGGATAGCCGGCTCTGGCTGCCAGGTCAGTGCCGTGAAATCCGGCAAACATGATGGCATCCAGACCGTAATGCTCCAGTGCATAATCGATGCCTTGTCTGCCAGCCATGGACCGGGAGAATTGCAGCTGCTCCAGATATTCCTGCTCCGTAATGTCGTCTCCGGAAGTATCCAGCCATTCAAGCGTTCCCTGACCATATTTCAGCGCCTGTGCGCTGTGCTGGTTGTTGAATTCGATTAACTCCTGCAGGGAATGCACCGGGATAGAAGCAGGCAGGCCGCTTAAATAACGGTTTAAGCCTTTTTTGAATTCATATTGCAGAATAACTGCATTCCACTCGGCATTCTGGCAAGGAAGCTCAATGGGATCAATGACTTCAGCGCCAAGTTCTTTAAGAACAGCTATGGCAGATTCCATCAGGAGCAGAGCCTCCTCATCCAAATCCCGATAATAGAATCTCGGGATACCAATCCGTTTGGATTTCACGTATTCAATATCCAGAGAGGCAGTATAATCCTGTCTGCCTGCTGTCCCATCCGATAAAGTCCCGTGGGGATGCTCTCCGGTACCGGCAATGATACTGAGGAGGAGTGCGGCATCCGATACGGTTCTGGCCATCGGACCGGCGGTATCCTGGCTGCCGATCCCTGGTATAATCCCCGCATTGCTTACCAGCCCCCACGTAGGTTTGATGCCGGTAAGCGAGTTCTGGGCAGCCGGACAAATGATGGAACCCGAAGTTTCCGTGCCCAGAGCGGCAGCTGCCAGGTTAGCGGCAACGGCCGCAGCACTTCCCGAACTGGAGCCGCCAATGAACAGCTCGCCGGGCCCGTAAGGATTCAGCACCAGTCCGCCGCGTGAGCTGTATCCCGCCCACATGGTGGGCGACATGAAGTTGGCCCACTCCGTCATATTTGCTTTTCCCAGAATCACTGCGCCTGCAGCGCGCAGCTTATTAATTACTACGGCATCTTCAGCAGCCCTGTAATCTGCCAATGCCAGCGCTCCCGCACTGGTGTGCAGCTTGTCCGAAGTAGCGATATTATCCTTAACAAGTACTGGGATTCCGTGCAGCGGACTACGCACTCCCTTGTCCCGGCGTTCCTGATCCAGCCCCCGGGCAATCTCTAGTGCATCCGGATTAATCTCCAGTACAGATTTCAGCAGGCTGTCATACCGGTCAATCCGCTCTAAATACAGCGCTGTTAACCGCTCGGAAGATAATTTTCCCTGCTCCATTTCCTGCTGCATGGCTGTTATATCCGCTTCAATTATCCATTCCTGCCATTCCCGGGCGGGGGATTGAATGTTGCTGAGGGGGTTGCTGCTAAGGTCTGCATCATTATTTTTCATGGCTGTTTTCTTCTCTCTATACATAGAATTTTAGTTGGCTAGCGTCTCAGCGGCAGCAGCCGGCTGCGGGTCCGGCCAGGTAATCACATTGCGGGTCCGGCTCCACTCTTCATAGAATAGCGGCCGGTCACGCTTAAACATCCGCAGAATCAGATGAATGAAGAAGATCAGATCGGCAAGCGCGGCTGTAATTCGTATAACCGTAGAACTGGCAGTGCCGAAATTAAGCATTAAGGCAGAATCAAGGGACAGGAAGTTTATTCCTCCAAGCAATCCATAGAGTAGTCCATACCTCACCCACACCATCCATAATTTGAGCGGACCGCCATCCGCACTGCCCAGCCGGATTCGCACCACCCATTTGCCGAGCGTCCGCCCTCCGGTAAAGAGAGGGACAATCAGGAAATACACCACACTGACTGCCCAGAATGAAATATTCAGAGATAGCTGATTGAGCAGAAGTGCCGCTGACATCCATAGGACTGCATCCAGCAGGCAAGCGAGGCCTCTGCGGGTGTAGGTAACCTTTTTGGCGGATAAATCCTCCTGGCTGTCCAGCTGTTCAATCCGCGGCAGCAGTCTGGAGATCCATAAGGCGATCCGGAATCCGGCTATTCCGCCGAACGTATTGGTGATCAGGTCATCGACATCAAAGATCCGGTAAGGATGGTCGAAGAAACCGTAAATTCCGGTAATCTGTGTAATCTCAAACAATAGCGACAGCCCGAAAGATAGCATGATGCACACGACCCATCGGGTCCGGAAATAGTAGCCCAGAAACAGCCCGAAAGGTAGAGTCAGTACAACATTGAAGGCAGCCAGCAGGAAATCCGTTTCACGCAGTACGTTAAGATAGCTTGACGGGTCATTACGCGAGAGATGCGTATTGCGCAAGATGTCCTGAATGAACTGCAGCGGCACAGGCTGGAGCATATGCCCGGTAGGCGCAGCATTATGGCGTGAGTCAGGCATGGGCAGCAGCACCAGGAAAAAGGCGTTCAGCAAGTATAGGAGCAGCAAATAGAGGATCAGTGCCCGAATCTTGTTGATATAACCGTGCCGGCGGTATTGAACGATCAGGAACGGCAAAGTGAAGAGCAGTGCCGCTAACGGAAAAGCCATAAATGCATAAGAGATCGGAAAAAGATAGGATTGAAACATGGTTCACCTGCTGCCTTTAGTTTTTGTCTGAACGATTTCTCGATAGGATGCTAAACATTATGTATGAGACCCCGGTACTTAACGTTGCAGACTATTCCCCTATTATAACTTGCTTGAACCGACTTCAGTATAGAATTAAACCTGGCCTTAATCCATGGAATTAATCATTCTATCCGTTCTTTCCTGCATACATATGAGGAGAGGAGCGTGAGACAAGATGGAGAAGAAGGTACAGCAGTATTATAAACTGAAGACCAGGCAGAAGGAGCTGGAAAAGGAGCTGGCCGGGCTGAGGCAGGATATTCTGGCCTATTTTGCTGAACAGGGCAAGGCGGAGTCGGTTATCGGCAGCTACAAAGTGAAGCTTGTCACGCAGAACCGGAAGGAATATGATGATGATAAGCTTTTCCAGACATTGTCAGATCCTGAACTATGGAGGCTGCTCTCCAAGGCAGATCCGTCCAAAGTAGCGAGTCTCACGAAATTGAAAGTGATTGACGAAGAGAAGATTTCGCATACGTATGACTTGAAGACAATTACGCTGCTGCAGGTGGATAAACAGTAGATTCTGCGGTACCGGAGGCGGAGGGGGAAAGCACTTTCCGTCTCCGGCGCAGCAGGTCCTGGAGATTAATATGATTGGAGGGGGATGGAAATGAACAGGACAAGGACCGGAATGAAGAAGGCCCGGTTTCGCCTCGTTGCAGGAGTGCTGCTCATTATCGCTCTAGGATTGCTTGCCTTTTTTTACAGGGAGATTTCTTCCGGACCGGAGAAGCTTCAGGCATGGCAGAAGGTATTCAATCTAACGGTTCATGCTGCAGACGGAACACCGGAGCTGGCGCAGCCGGATCGTGAGGCTTCTTATGGAAGCTACCGTGTAACCGACAGCAAGGCACCCGGATATACGCTGATTGTAAATGCTGAAGATGCGGATGAGATCAGGCTGAGTGCAAGTACGGGCAGCTTTATACGCTGGAATGCGCCGGATTATAAGGTGAACCAGGTTGGTAAGGAGATTACTATAGCGCCGGGTGAGACGATCTATTGGACTCCGTTAACCGGAGAATCATCAGAGACGATTACAGAGAGTGAGCTGACAATGTCTGCTTACCGGCATAACTCGGTGTTCAGCGAAGCCCGGTTTATTATCCGGAGTGATGAGAGCGGTGTCTATACAGGAAAATGGGCAGAGGGGGATTAACTGATCGCCACATGCCCTTTTTTGCGTTAAAATAACAAGTGGGTTTGTTCAAGCAAGGCAAGAATCATTTACAGACGGAATAGATACGGAGGAAGAGAAGATATGAAGGATTTTGATCTGATGCTGGAGAAATATGCAGAGCTTGTGGTAAAGGTTGGCGTAAACGTGCAGCCAGGGCAAGTGCTGATGGTGCATGCACCGCTTGAGACCGTGGAGCTTACCCGGCTTATCGTGGGCAAAGCTTATGAGGCAGGGGCTAAATATGTGCTTGTGGACTGGGATGATGAAGCTGTAACCCGCATCCGTTATGAGAAGGCTTCTGAGGATTCCTTCGGATATTATCCGCAGTGGCACGCGGACATGCTGGAGGGATTCGCTGAAGAAGGCGGGGCTATATTACATATTAAGGTGCCGGACCCTGAGCTGTTCCGCGGAATTGATTCCGCCAAAGTCTCAACAGCAGTTAAGGCTGCTGCGGTAGCACGCAAGAAATATCAGAACTATACCCGCAACAACAGAATCAGCTGGTCGCTGGTCAAGGCACCAACTCGCGCCTGGGCGGACAAGGTATTCGCTGATCTTCCTGAAGAAGGCCGGATTGAGGCAATGTGGGAAGCAGTATTCCAGATGAACCGCGTGGGCAGTGAGGACCCGGTTGCTGCATGGCGCAGTCATATCGGTGATCTGAAGCAGAGCCAGGAGCGGATGAATGCCAAGCGTTACAAGAGCCTGCATTACCGTGCACCGGGCACGGATCTGCGCGTAGAACTGCCTGAAGGTCATCTGTGGCGCGGCGGCGGAGGCGAGAATGCCGGCGGTGTATATTTTGTAGCGAATATGCCTACGGAAGAGATCTACACGATGCCGCATCGAACCGGAGTCAATGGTACTGTCAAAAGCACCCTTCCGCTGAACCTGAACGGACGGCTGGTGGACGGAATTACGGTTACCTTTACGGACGGCAAGGTTACAGCCTATGATGCCAAGTCCGGGCGTGAGCATCTGACCTCGCTGCTGGACACGGATGAAGGGGCCTCTTATCTTGGGGAGGTGGCACTGGTGCCGCATAACTCTCCGATCTCCCGGCTGAACAGAGTGTTCTATAATACCGGGATCGATGAGAATGCTTCCTGTCATTTCGCTCTAGGCAGTGCGTATCCGGTTAACATTGAAGGCGGGACTTCCATGACAAGCGAAGAATTGATTGCCAGGGGAGCCAATGTCAGCCTTACACATGTCGATTTCATGATTGGCTCGGCGGAGCTTGATATTGACGGGGAGCTGGCCGACGGAACCATTGAACCGGTGTTCCGCCAAGGCAATTGGGTACTGTAGCTGTAGAACAACCGGCTGCACGTCTGCTGCATATCACAAGAAAGGCCGCAACTTTTCCCGCTCAGCGGGGAATGCGGCTTTTTTTGTGATAATAAATGCCGCAGGATAAAACTGTTTGTGATACCTCTCCGTCTAATTCATGTAAAAGTGATGGAGAGGAGAGGGAGAGATGACGATGTCCGGGGCAGAGATGAAACGGGTTACTGCCGCTGTGCCGCATGAAGAGACGGATTTTGTTAAGGCGGTTATGGAGCACAGTGATCAGCTGTATCATATTGCATACAGTTATCTGGGCAACCGCAACGATGCGCTGGAAGCCCTGCAGGAAACAACCTGCCGGGCCTGGATGAAACGAAGAACCCTAAAAGACCCCCAGGCCTTCAAATCCTGGCTGATACGGATATTAATCTATGCCTGCATTGACGAACAGCGGAGAAGGAAGAGGGCAGTCCCAACCGCAGCGGAGAATATGATGGAGCCGGTCATTCATAACAGCACTCATACAATGGAGATGCAGTGGGCGCTCTCGCAGGTGAAGCTGAAATACCGTCATGTGCTGCTGCTCAAATACTACAATGATATGACCTTGGCTGAAATCGCCGTCCTGCTTAAGAAGCCGGAAGGGACAGTCAAAACCTGGCAGCACAAAGGACTGAAGCAGCTTAGAATAATTATGAAGAACCGGGGTGAATGGAATGAACAGTAGCATGGAAGAACAGGCGATGTTGTCTGATGCGGTCCGTATGCACGAGGCAGCTGAAGCGGACGCCGGAGGCAATGCGGTCAGAATGGCAGTTCAGGCGGGAATGGAGAGCGGACGCAGGAGAAGCTGGCAGGGCAGATTCACCAGAGGTTCCTTTATCGGTCTGGCTGCCGCTGCGGTTGCCGCAATGATCCTATTTTTCATTCCAGTAATCCACGATTCTGCATCGCATCCTGCCGCACCACCTGGAGTAGTGAATTGGGGAGAGCTGGAAAAGTTTAAACGGCTATATTCTTTTGATATGGAGGCGGCGACTCTGGATTCAGCAATCCGGCATGATTATATCCAGATGATTAATCAAAGTGCCGCTAGCGGAGATTACAAGATTACATTAAATGCCGTTACAGCGGATGAGAACCGCATTATCTTTTTGTATACCGCAGAAGTGGCTGAAGGCCAGGAGGTCTATGGTACCAGCAGTGCTCGAATGAAGGATATATCAACAGGACAATATTTGGAGCACGGTGGCGGAATCGGGGGCAATAGGGCGGCTTCTGGCCTGCTCAATAACCGTATTTACTACGGCCGAAGCATTATTAATCTGGACCGGAACAAGCCGTTCCCGGATCAGCTGGAAGCGGATTTCCAGATCGCCTCTGTAGACACCGGCAAGCTTGGTCAGCCGAAGACAGGGACGATTGTAGCCGACATGCATTATTCCCCCAGACTCAAGGTCAGCTTCAAGCTGGACCCGAAATTCAAAGAGCAGCAAACCGTTATTGTTCAGCCGGACGAAGACTTCTTCCTGGACGGGATCGAAGTGACACTGGAGAAGGTTGAAATCTCACCACTTCTGATCCGGACGATGATTAAAATTAAGAATGAGTCAGATGTTACCTGGCAGAACAGGCAAAACATATTTGAGGTTGTATACGGGAATGAAATACAGTCCATTACAAAATATGGAACTGTCCACCTAGGAATGACGCTGGGTTCCGGAACTTATGAGGGCTTTGAACGGAGCTTCGGAAGCAATCTGCTGGATCAGCCCGAGTCCCTGAATTTGATTCTGAAGGCGGGCACAGGTAAGAATGTCAAGGAAATTAACCTGCCCATTCTGCCGTGAAATATGGAGAGAAAAGGCTGACCGCTGTCTTTTCAGCGCGTCAGCCTTTGTGCTGTATGACTTGTGAAGTGTCTATGTTAACACTCATTCAATCCGGTTATTAAACCGGAAGGCAAGCATATTCCCATCGAAGGTCTCTCCGGTGCGCTCTGTATATTGACCCTGCGTATAGCGGGAGACCGTCTTCCGCCAGAATTTCTGTCCGGTTATATTCCTTGCCGCCGGATTGGTGAACAGCTCCCATTCGCCCCGGAACCGTTCAAATACCTCCGCCGCAGCTTGCTCCGCGATACCATTCCCCCTGAAGGGCTGCTGCAGAAAAAAGTCATTCACGAAATAATTAACCCCCTGCGCGCAGTGCGGCGGAGTGGCAATCAGTGCGAACCCGGCCGGCAGTGAATTCACCATGATCAGAAAAGGGTAGAGAATCCCGGGTTTCTCCCACCAGATATTCTGCACTTCATACTGGTCCGCCAGTGTGCGGCATTCGTCATCATCCTCAAATATACCGTGCCGGTTAGGGGTATGTCCTTCCACAAGTCCGTAATGTCCCGACAAGTCATGCAGATAGAGCGGGTACATATTTTTGATAATATAGGCTTCATTAAGCCCGGTAAGCTTAACTTCGATGTTCATCTGATATTCTGCCTGCTTTCTATGCGTATTGGGTAACAACAACTATTAAAACTTTATACCGGAAGTTCTATTCTTTCTAGTGAGATCTCTGTTATAAAATAAACTTTATCTATTGTGCTGCAGCTTGGCTGGAAATGATAACGATTATCAATTAGAATGAGAGTATTAAATTTTTGAGCTGACTGCATCAATATTTAAGCCCGGTGCAGCAACTTTTTCAGGAGGAATAGATCAATATGTACGTGCAAACCAGATCCATCGTTGTAGAAAAAGGCAACAGTAGCGCCGTAGTAGAACGCTTCAGTAAACCGGGGGCACTGGAGGAGATGGACGGGCTGATCGATGTCAGTGTGATGGTCAATAAGAAGAGTAAGGAGCATGAAGAGGTTCTCCTGCTGATCCGCTGGGAATCGGAGGAAGCCTGGAAGAACTGGGAGAAGAGTGATGCGCATCTCCAGGGCCACAAGAACAGCAGAGGGCAGGAGAAGCCTGCTTATATCATTAGCACTACAGTAAATATGTATCATGTACAGACGGTAAAAGAGGGCAAGGCTTACGGGAAACGCTCCTAAACCGGGCTAATTCAACGCACATTTCTCATACTACTCTGTATCCGTACGGCCTTAGTTCAGGCCTGATTAAGAATATCTGAGAAGGAAAGATACAAGACTTCCTTAATAATGGGGAATTAATACAGGGAAGCGGGGACCGGCGCATAGGCTGATCCCCGCTTTTAATGCGTGTGGTAGGTACGGTATCGAAAATTATGCTAGAAACTGCATGTTATAAAGAATCTGCTCCTATATAGGCCTCCAGCAGCTGCTGTTCGTTCAGCCCGGTCCTTACCGGTTGAAACAAGTTAATGGCTGCTGAAGCCCATTCTTTTATAACCTCTCCCTGTTTGCTGACAAGCCGGACACCCCGGAAGGAATCTGCCGGATCCGGCACAGCCGCAGCAGCGGATGAGGAAGAAGGCGCAGATGAACCTGCCTGCTCTGAACTGCATCCGCCGAGTGCGGCAATCGATACAAGCAATAGCAAGAATAGCCTAATACTGCGGGTCATAGATTCACATCCATTTCCTATTAATGGGATAAGGAATCCCTATTATTAGGGATAGACGCGGAAATCAATGTGAAGTTGCAGCCGGGCGAGGCAACTCGAAGCTCCAGTCGACGTCATTGAAGAGTTTGTCTGTGACTGTACGGATTAGCGTCAGCTCCTTCGGGATGGATTTCATACCGTCAACAATCAGGTACACAGGATCAGCGTCCTCACTACTCCCGCCAAAGGTAATGAGATTCCCCTCCCGGTAGGAAACCCAGCGGATTACATCATACTCCGTGCCATTGCCGTCCCGTGCCATCCATTTGTCCATATCGAATTCATTGCTGAATTTGCCGCTGACAGACATCCAGGCCGACAGACCCGGTAAGGTCTGAGTCTCAGTGATCTTTATATTATTCACATTCAAGATATCGCCCTCTGCTGCAAAGACAGCAGGCTGCGTCTTCAGCAGCGCCGGATTGAACGTTAATGAATCATCCGATTCAACAGGGATGGAGAAGCCGTCAAGTACGAAATAAATAGGCTCGCTGAGATATGGAAGTTCTGTTAAGTAATAACTCCAGTTCAATTGGAGATCATGACCGACTCTGTACATCTCAGAATTTCCTCCATATTTATTATTAATGAGTGATCCCACAATTTGACCGTTGGCATTCTCGAAATGATACCTGACACCCAGATTAACCCTGCGGTTCTCCGGAACCTGGGAGGCCAGCTCATCCTTCAGCAGGGTACTGAATTCAATTTTGGCACCTGCAGGAGAATGCGTGATGCCTTTCATCAGAATTTCCAGCCCTTGAGGTGTGGTGTAGCTGTATTTACTCAAATCAGTGTTCACTGTCAGAGCATTGGCGGTTGTCATGTCTGCAGCATAACTGAAGCTCCAATTTCCCGAAATTATATTATTGGACTTGTAGTCCAGCATCAGCTCATGAACCTTTCCTTCAATAAATACGGTATCCCCGGGCTGTTCTCCTTTGAAATGATAGGTTAATAACAGATATTCAATCCTGAACTTATCGGGGCCGAGCTTAGTACTCATATGATTGATACCCTGCAGGTCTCCAATTTCAAGCCCTTCCTCGTTACGGAGCTGCAGCTGGGTGATATCAAACATACTCATCATTTCTTCATCTGGCTGCCCTTTGGCATCGGTGATTCTCAGATTTAGAATCATCCGGTTTGGGTCGGCAACAACCTCTTGAAGCGTTAGCGTATAGCCCTGATCCGTGACCTCAATATCAGGCAGCTTCACTACCCCGGCTTTCTTGGCTTCCAGCAGGTGATGGTCACTCCACTCGGAAGGCAGAATGAGCAGCCGCTGGGATTTGGCGGATTGTATCTGCTGTAGAGCAGATAAGTCCGGGAGCAGGAACAGCAGGAACGCAAGCGCAATAGCAGCTATACCCAAGCCTGCCCATAGTACAGTATGCCGGAACCTTCTGCGGCCGGGATTTCGGGTATTGCCAGCCATGGACCCTCTTGATGCTGGCAGAATCTCCGTCTGGCGGATTTGCTCCATAACATGCCCCGTGAAATCCTCATCCATCTGATGATCATCATAACCGGACAGAGACATCAGCATTTCCTCATCGGCCACATTATCGTGTGCGCGGTAATCCGATTTTTTCATTGCGATCCTCCTTCGGTTTCTGCCATTGTTTTTTGAGCTTCAAGCGGGCGCGGTGCAGACGGTTCTTTACCTGATGCAAGGTCATACCTGTGATGGCCGAAATCTCCTCGTAGGTCAATTCATTGGTATAACGCAACAACAGCACGATCCGGTAGCGTTCCGGAAGCCGGGCCATCTTTTTTTGCAGCTCCAGCTTGTTTTCCTTGATCATATAACGCTCTTCAGGTGTCGGGGCCTGATCCCTCTCCTCCAGAATGGAGCCTCCCGAGAAAGAGAATGCCTTGCGCCGCTTCTGTGATCTGAACCGGTTGATGGCAATGGCGTAGAGCCAGGCTGCGAAGCTCGATTGTTCATTATGGCTGCGCAGCTTCTGATAGGCCTGAATGAAAGTCTCCTGCGCCAGATCCTGCGCATCCTGATGGCTCGCTCCGAGGCCCAGCAGCAGACTGTATAAACCGGATTTATACTGGTCTACCAGGATAGCAAATGCCTCACGATTTCCGGCCAGCACCTCGGCAATTATGATTTCGGCATGGTCTTGTTCCTTCATCTATTGCCTCCAAATGGACGTATTTACTTATAAGACGCGCGGGCGGTCTGATCCTTCTCACTTTTTGCGCAAATATTTCAGATCCGGTCATCCAGGCGTCTGATTGGGTAATGAATATGGTTGAACTAATGTTTAATTATTACAGAGACATCCATTCTTTCGGGGAGGTTAACAGATGAAACGAACCCACCCGGAGCAAGTCCAGCAAGTGATTGACAGAGCTGCAGCCAAGAGCGGGCTAACGTACAGCGGATTGCTAGGCTCGGTTCAGGAGGCCAATATTGCAAAAGATATTGCAGCCTATATTGATCTCATGGCTACAGAGACCAACCGCCCGGCAACCTACGATGCCGGAATCGTCATTATGTGGGATGAGATTATTGCCAGAGCGGTAATCATGGAGGATTTTGTCCGGAAATATCCGAAGTCTAACCGGGTCAGCGCAGTCCAAACAGAGCTTGGATACGCAGTATTGCGAACGTTCTACGGGATGGGCAACACTCCGGCTTATGATTATGAGGGCGAAGCTATTGACCCTGCACTTAATGCCTCGGATGACCGCTTCACACCTCAAATTGAAAGCTATCTGAAGACGGCCCTGAAGGAATTTATTAAATGAACAGATTCAATCCGATCCTGCAGTTAGTGTGATAAACAATAGATAAGAATGGCCTGTTGCAGATAGATCAGGCTTTTCTTGAATCCGAATCCGGCAAAATAAGGCGAAGCAATCGCATCTTCACTTACTTCCTCATTGCGGAAGAAGGGAGGGCAAGGATTTAAGATCGCCTCCGGTTTGGCACATCTCATCCGCTCAAGGGTAATTTGATACGCGTCAAGATACTCCTGCGTCAGGCATGTCACTGGCAAAGAATCCGTAAGAATAACGTCGCTCTCCGGCAGGATGCTGTCCAGACTGGTGTGATATTTATAGTTAGGGGTATCTGTTCCCATCTCTTTTCCAGCCGTGCATACATGATTGAAAGAGAGGTTCAGGGCCTTGGCGGCTTCCATCCAGCTTCTGGATATATTCCCTGCCGGACCTACGAAGGTGTAGGCCAGTTCCCGGTAGTTATCTCTGATGGAGCGCAGGGCGTACAGGTCAGCCAGAATCTCACAGGGGTGATTGTGCGCTGTCATGGCATTAATCACTGGAATCGAGGCGTGCGCCGACAGCTCTTCCAGCTTGGACAAGTCCGGATGCCTGGCGATAATCCCGTCACCCCAATTCTCCAGATAGCGGATCATATCGCCGGGAGACTCTTTCTTGTCCAGGGCTTCCGGCGGAAATGTGATATACGCTCCACCCAGGTCCCGGATGCCTTTCTCGAAGCTGATCCGTGTCCGCAGACTGGTGTCAGGGAAGAACAGAATCATGGTTTTGCCTGTAAGTAAAGGCTCCGGGCTTCTGTAACGAAGCTGATCGGTTAATTCAAATATATCAAGGATCTGCTCAGCTGTGAGCTGGCTTATATCCAGAAAATGCATCGTGGTATCCCTCCCTGGCAAAGGTATATTCATTACAGTAACTGTATAAATATACAATAGTGTGGAGGGATATACAATCCAATATTTGTTTAAAAAGGTTACCGGATTTGTATCAGCCGGATATGCCAATAGCAATGGCCGGAGAAAGTTCAGGGTCAAGCAGCCTCATCAGCTGAAGCAGATTAGACTCCGACATGGCAATGCAGCCGGCAGTAGGTTTGCCAGCGGCTCGCCAGATATGCAGGAAGATAGCGCTGCCTTTGCCTGACACAACGGGATCATCGTTGTATTTCAGAATGATAGCGTATTTATACAGGGTCTGCTGCAGCCGCTCATAAGACCGCCAGCGCTGATCCGGATTGCCGGCATAATTGACCCATTGATTGTACTGGCTGGAGAACGGATCATCGACCCAGTAATCCTGATTAGACGTTCTTGTATAGGAGATACGAAGTCCGCCGGGATCTGCTGCTGATCCGAAGCCTGAGCCGAGGCGATAGATGCCGGAGGGGGTCCGCCCGTCGCCTTCCTTGGTTTTGCCGATGCCCTTGCTGCCCAAGGTGACGGGAATTCCTGAGAGGACGGATTGCCATTGCCCGCCGATGTTCTGCTGAAGAGACAGCTGGCCGGTCTGGGAATGGAAGGACTTCGCTTCGACAACAACCATCTGCTGGCTATGTATAACATCTGCCTTGTAGGGCCAGGAAGCGGCGAAGCCGGCTGCATAGGACCGGGGAGACCAGGTAGCGCAGCTTAAGAGCAGGAAGAAGAGAGACAATAACCAGATGGAAAGTTGTACGGAAGTCCGCGGTTTCATGTTACGACAACACATAGCTCAGCCCCCTTTGTCTTCTTATTACCTCTGAAGCGCTGGGGGGAATCGCCAGGATAATGGAATGTTATATAGAATAATATGTATCGAAGAGCAGTCTGTACAAATAACTCATGACAGTATTGACTATCACTTGAAAAAATGACCTTGGATAACATTCTTGATTATTTTCCTCTTGGTTGGCTGTTCCATCCCGGTGCTTTTTCCTCAATCTGTTCTCACGGCTTTGACCAAGCGCTCGATAAACTGAATGGGGAGGAGGGTATCCTGGGGACTCTTGGAGAAAGCCGAGTTTACGACAATTACCAGATCAAGGTCGGGTACGAGGGTCAAATATTGGCCGGCATAACCCATACCGAAAATGGCCTTGTGCCCGCTGTACTGATTCATCCACCAATGGTAGCCATAATTACCGAAATTCGCATTTCCCTCCGAATGCGGAGAGGTCGATTCCTGGATCCATGCCTCCGATACAATACGTTCACCATTCCATATGCCAAGGTTAAGCACCAATTGGCCAATCTTCGCCAGATCCCTTGGCATCATCTTCAGTCCGAAACCACCTGAATTCGAATCATCAGGTGAACTAGGCCACTCTACGCTATTAATGTCGAGAGGACCCAACAGATATTCCTTGGCAAAATCGAGTTCGGATTTTCCAGTCGTTTTTCTGATAATCGCCGCCAGCAATTGGGAACCGCCAGTATTATAATTCCAAATACTACCTGGAGCGTCATTCATTGATTGGCTAAGTATAAATTGGTTCCAGTCCTTGGTCTCCGTCATAGGTTTGAGCATATAATTCCACTCGGTCCATTCCGGGAAATGCAAGCCACTTGTCATACTGAGCAGATGCTCTATGGTAATAGATTTCTTAGCTGATGAATCGAACGAATCCTTATATTCGGGAAAAAAAGCCTCGATCGGCTCATCAATTCCTTTCAGATAGCCTTTGTCGATAGCTATCCCGATTAAGAGCGAAGTCACGCTCTTAGTGATGGAGTTTACAGCCAGCATAGAATCCGGCATGCCATCCTTGTAATACTCGGAGACGATTGTGCCGTCTCTAACAACAAGCATGGAGAGAACCGCCGATTCCTTGGCTTGTTGCATCACTGCCTCGATTTCCTTGGAATCCATCCCTACCTGCTCTGGAGTGCCGATCGGCCACTCCCCATTAGGCAAGCTAATCACCTTGGAGCTGTTGAGGGATGGCACAGAGGTTGAGGACTTTTCGGAAGAGCAAGCGGAAGTGGTAAGGATCAGACAAACTGCCCCAGCCACCATGGCCAGCTTAGCAAAGCTGAATAATTTGTTCACAGCGTAACACACCCCTTAAGTTTATAAGTCGAACTCCCTTATGGTAGTGTAATGGGCGCGTATCGTCTTCCAATTTCTTGCTAACGAATTAACAAATCTTGCTATAATAAAAAATAAGGCTGAACCTATGAATGGGATAAAGGAAAGGTGGGAAACGGATAGTGGCGGCAAAAGCCTTGGAATTGGAATACCGGTACAGGATCAACCATGTCGTCAACTACATGGAAGAGCATCTTACGGAGTCATTAACCCTTGAAGAATTATCGGACGTGAGTGCCTACTCCCCCTATCACTTTCATCGGGTGTTCAAAACGGTGATGGATGAGAACGTGCACGGGTTTATCCAGCGGATCCGCATCGAGAAGGCAATCAAGCTGTTATTGTTTCATCCAGGTAGAAGCATCACTGAGATCGCTTTGGATTGTGGTCTGCAAACTCAGGCCCATTTTTGCAGAGTATTCCGCAAGCATACCGGGCTCAGCGCTTCTGAATACCGGGACAGATTTCGCCTGCGGACGATCGCCGAACGGTTTAGGGCTAAAGTCACCTTGGAAAAGTCCACCGATCTGTCCTGCAAGCTGGCAGAGCTCCCGATCGAGATTCGGAGCCTCGCTCCGATGAATACGATCTATGCCCGATATAGGGGGACTATCAATGAAGGAAGGATTAATTCGGATATTACAGGGCTCTTTGAGCATGTAACCTCGTGGTTGGCCGCGAGAGAAGCCTTGACTAAAGACAGCTTAACTGTCGGACTCATCCTGGATGACCCTTACATTACACCGGATGGCAGACACAGGTACGATGCTTGCATTACAACGGAGCACCGGATGACACCGACTGGCGATCTAGGCGTCCGGACGATCCCGGGAGGCAAGTACGCCCTAGTGCAGCTGAGAGACAGACCCGATAAGGTGAAAGATTTGCTCCACTTAGTCTCCACCGAGTGGCTTCCTCTAAGCCCGTATGTATGGGACGTCTCACGACCAGCCCTGGAAATTTTCTTATCCAACTCGCTTGACCATAAGGCAGGACAGTGGAAAATGGAATTTGGCATCCCTGTTAAACTAAACGAAGCCGGCTTCTGAGGTAACACGTAATAACGGTATTCCGTATGTCTGTGAACACTAGGATATAACGTTATCTATGGAAACAGCGACAGTCAAGGACGCTATTTTTCTGTCCTAAGCTGCCGCTGTTTTGATTTTAGAGCTCAGTCCAATCCATTACTTTATGCTGACAACAGTAGTGCTCAGTAGTGCTATAACCCCAGCGTACTGCCTTTTTCCAGCCGCCGGATCTGCTGTTCTCCGTTATCCGCCAGTTCCCGGAACTGGTTGATCGTCTCCCGCATCTTGGGGAGGGCTTCCTGCTTGTAGGTGCTGATAGAATCGAGTGCAGACAGGACATCCGTGAACGCTTGCTTCAAGGTGTCAGCGGAAATACTGGTTTCGAGCGATTGCTTGTGAATGGCCGCGCCTTGGTCCTTCAACATTTTGGAGGTGCCGCTGATCAGGTTGTTGGTGGTCTGGTTCAGCAGCTCGATCTTTTTGAGCACGATCTTCTGATTGTATAAGGCACTTGCGACCGTAACCGATATTTTGAGCGCAGATACCGTAACATTCCGTGCTCTGTCCACACCGCGGATCAGCTCTTTGTTGTTACGTATTACGACTTCAATGGCCATGATCCCCTGTTGATTCACCACCAGCATCTGCTGCAGGTCCATAACCCGCTGGCGCAGAGGGAAGAGTACTTCTTCGGTGATGAACCGGATTTTATCCTCGTCTTCACTGCGCTGCTTAGCCGCCTCAATCTGCGTCTCGATCTCCTGATCCATGAGGATGCCGAGCTGAATTTCCTTTTTAAGCCGTTTAGTCAGCTCCCGCAGAGTCTGCTGCTCAATCTCTAAGGTGGTATTGTCATTTTTCAGCACGCTTTTGCCTTTATCCAGAGACAGAATGATATCGGAGATGACACTATCCGCCTTCTGGTATTTGGCGAAGTAATTGCGCAGGGGATGGAAGAACTTGCCCAGGAAGCCGTTTTTGGCGAAATCAACTGCACTCGGGTCCAGATCCTTCAGCTGCAGATGCAGCTCTGTTAATCCCCTGGCGACCTGGCCGCCTTCATCACCGGTCTTGGATAGATTACCTACAGATACCTGAAGGAGTGAATTCTTCTCAGAAGAGGAGCGCATGGTGCCCATCCCGAAGCTGTCAATCGACTGCAACACTGATTTGCGTTTCTCCAGTGAATCGAAATCCAGTGCAAGAATATTGGATACATTATTGACCGCCTGTTCCTTCAGCTGCGTAACTTCCTCCGGCTCCGGCTGAACCTGCTCTTCGACGGCCTCTTTCAGCTTCTCAGGGCTGGGAATTTCCATTGAGAATGACATGGGAACCCTCCTTCGGGAATATGGGACTTACATTTGTACATTGAGCAGATTGCCGATTTTGTAGACCACATCTTCAGTATCTGCATTGATATTTGCCGCCTCGTTGATGCTTGAAATGCTCTCGAGTGCCTTGATGTTGGCGTTATATCCAATTGTATATACGGGGATTTTGTAGCTCTCAATCAATCCTCTGATCTCATCCAATGAATGTCCTTCATTCGTTTCCCCGTCACTAAGCACGAAGATCAGCGGTTTCATCTCCGGATGCAGCGTGAGTTCCTCTTTCAGCATCTTCATGGCAACGACCATTCCGTCAAAAGTAGCCGTTCCTCCGGCAGCCTGCAGGCTATTGATCGCCCCAACGAACATGGACTGCTGATTGGTGTCGTATTTGCCGATCGGCAGATTAATCGTCACATCACTGGAGTAGGAGACAAATCCGATGCTGTTGTCCTTGCCCAGAAACTTCTGGCCCTTCAGCAGCGATTCCTTGAGCCGGTTCAGCGGTTCCCCGGCCATGCTGCCCGATACATCAGCTACGAATACTGCGGCAATCGGTTTGCTGCCGTCTTTTTTCTCCTTCCATAGCTTCTGGGCTGAGGAGAGGAGGGAGCCGTTCACCGGAGCCAGCTCGGACTTGTAATCATTCAGACCGTTAAAGCCTCTGTCCGAGGCTGCTGTCTGGGTTTTGTCCTGCACGGCAAATTCGGCGAACTTGCGTATAATCTCCAGCTTCTCTTCTGGCAAATCACCCAGTGCATAGAGCGGACTGTCATGCCGTACCCCGAAGGGGGTAAACACATACCCGCTTGTCAGATCCGCCGCATTGACATATGTCTGATATTCCAGCACAAAGGCATCCAGCATGCCCGACTTCGCCGCATCCCGCATCTGCAGGGTAGTGGAGGCAATGAAAGGCACATTCGCCTGGAACTTCTCAAAGCCTTGAACCGCCTTGTCCCCCAGCAGATCCGTACTGTCGAACGAGCCCAGTGCAGTCACGAGGAAATTCAATCCCGTGGAGCTGGCAAAAGGATCAGTGTAGCCCATCGCGAGCTCATTCGCTGCAATGGCATCGGTGATCGTCTTCACATTAATCGAGCCGTATTTGCCGACCAGCTGATCATATTTCTGCTTGCTCATGACCACCCCGGCTACATTGCCGGCCAGCCGCTCAGATACAAGTTCTGCAGAGACGCCGCTTGCCTTGACCATTTCACCCCATAGCTCATTGGACGGAGTGTAGGCGTCTGGCACATATTTGCCGGACCGGATATAATCCGCGGCTGTACCCGAAGCGATATTACGGATGCTGACAGAGACGGGCTTGCCATCCACGAGGATACCCGCAGCGTTGAAGTCATTGGCCACTTCATTCAGCCAGCCGTCGTTGCCGGTGCCGGATTTCTCGGTCGAGGAGAAAATTTCGGCGTAGCTGTCCGTTGTGCTGTTCACAGAAAGCGGGAATTTGGAGATATCGGGCAATGAATCGCCGACTGCTGCCGGATCAAGATCGATTTGCCCTTTTACAGGTGCGGCACTGCTCACGTTAATATCTTTATAGATTCTGTTCAGCCTTTTATCAGCATCTTCTGCAGAGATCTCAGTTTTGGATTTACCCAAGTTCGCCGTCAGACTGATTCCGAAGTAGACAAGCGCAAAGACAGACACGGCAATGAGGCCCAGAACGATGAATGTTTTGCTTTTCCTGGCCATAATCATCTTCCTTTCACTACTGATTCACTATTGATAGAGTTTCGTCTGCCCGATCAGAGCGGTCAGCTCCTGCATGCAGGGCATTTCCAGAGCGGCGTCATAATCAGCACTTCCGAGCTGGGAGATCTCCAGCAGCAGCTGGTCCAGCTTCAGCAGAATCTCTTCATTTGCTGCCAGACAGCCTTTGACATGGGTGAAATATTCGTTGAACAAGGCGTTCTTCTTCTGGATGAATGTACTTGTGAATCTGCCGGAGTTGATTGTACCCGTAAACTGGGAGAACTCTGCGGCATCGAATACGCTTAGCTTGTTCAAGATACTGCGGATATTCAGGTATAGGAGCTTCTCAACGTCTTGAATCACCGTGTGGAATTTCCGGAAACTGAGCTCTGTCCGCTCGAAACGCACGGCAAGGACATTCAACAGCGTCAGCTTCTTCTTATCCATCCGCTCCAGCTGTTCCAGGGCCAGGGCGACATCCTCTTTCAACACCCTCACATTACGGTAGCGGTTAAGTTCAGCTATATAGTCTTCCCGTGAATCGAGAGAGGGGACAGCGGGAACAATTGCCCGTTTGAAGAGCGGGATATAACTCCCGTAGAGCACAATCAGCAGGCTGACAACCAGCAAGGTTACCCCTGTTGCAGTTTCAAGAGCACTGGACCCGCTGATGGCTACTCCAAGCAAGCCTGGCGATAAGATAGCAATGTTCAGAATGACGACTCCGGCAATAACGCCCAGCAGCTTAACAGGTCCGGAACTATTCAGGATTAACACCCCCTCCAAGAGTATATTTAGCTACTGCTCCTTTTGATTCGTAAATGGAGAGAAATACTGTGCAGGGACTGTAAATAATGGCGGTAAAGAGGGCAGCGCATAGAAAAAAAGAAGAGCCCGCATCCGCTGCGGACTCTTCCTATAAGCTTCACCCGTCTATGCTAACCCTTTACAGCTGCGCGGCAGCGGTTGCCTCAATCTCAATCAGGAACTCGTCGCGGATCAGCTTGCGGGCCTCTACGGCAGAGCTTGCCGGAGGATCCGCTGTATTGACATACTGATCGCGGATTTCACGGACGATGTGCATTTGCGAAATATCAGTCATGTAGAAGGTCAGTTTCACCACATCATCAAACCCGGCACCGGCAGCTTCCAGGGCGGTCCGGATATTCTCAACACCTGCCTGGTCTGCATAGCCAAATCGCCTGCTCCAATCACTTGCCTTCCGGATTCAGGGCAATCTGGCCGGAAACATAAATGGTCCGGGCATTTCTAACCTCTGCCACATGACTGTATCCATTAGACTTCGGCATGGTTTCGGGATTAATGAAAGTTACTTGAGTATTCGTCTGCATCCTATGTATTGCTCCTTCCGGGGGATCTGTTGATTTGAGCTATATTCCATCATATTTTAGCAGAGGATCATTTACATTTGTCCGCTGTGCTGTACTAATAATTGGAAGTATACTAGTCTATATAGGTTGGAAGATATCTGGTGGATTATTGCAAAATCATGCACATAATACAATGATTCCATCCTCTTATCGGCTCAAATCCAAAATTGTTGTATAAAAGGCATGAATTTTCCTTTCTCGAGTGGATTAGCAGGATTATTCTTGTATTTTATACAACAATCTTGTCAAACAACCGGTTTCCAATGAATCAGAGTTGCAAAACGTACAACATTTATGTATACAGTGCTTCCTAAGAAGTCTCTATTTTGCTGGTAACGAATTAAGTGCGGGGGCTATCTAAAGCGCTGTTTATATAGTACACAGAATATTTTTGGGAAAATATTAAGAGGGGGAACTGACTTTGCTTTTACGTAAAACAGTTATTCAGCTCATAGTATGTATACTGGCGGTGTCCTTATGTATGCCTTACGGCAAGGAAGCAGCTGCGGCGCCTGTGTTTAAAGTGGTAAGCGCATCGGGCGGTTCTGCGCATGGAATTGCGGCCTGGAGCGACGGGACTGTGACCGGCTGGGGATACAACAAACAAGGCCAGGTCGGCGACGGTACCAGCATTAATCAGTACGTTCCCAGAAGAGTGGAGGGTCTAAGCGGTATCGTGCAGGTGGCGGCAGGCGGGAATACATCCTTCGCGCTAAGCGGGGGCGGTGAGGTATGGGGCTGGGGTCAAGCCTACAGCAGCTTCATTCCGAATGACCCCATTCTGCCCGATCAAAGAAGGGGAGGTCCGGTTAAGCTCGAAGGTCTTCAGGACGTGTCTTTCCTGACAACGGACGGCTCCAAGGGAATTGCTGTGAAAAAAGACGGGACCGCAATGCTATGGTATCCGTCCTATGATCAGGCTGACAGCAGCTTGGTGCAGATCCGGTATCTAGAGCTTGAAGGCGTTTCAGGAATTAAATCCGCTGTGATTAATGGTAACGATGCGTTGTTTCTTACCGGGGCTGGCAGTGTGAAGAAGGTGAGCCTCTATAACAGTGTCCTGAACCGGATGCGCCTTGGGAGTGATCCGGTCAATGTAGGTACGCTGGCTTCATCTTCTATAACAAGTATGGCAGCATCGCAAGGTGAGGTGTTCCTGCTCCGGAGCGACGGCCAGATCCTGCGCTGGAACAAGGAGCTTCAAGCGACGTCACCCGTTGCCGGTCTTAACGGCGTCTATCAGCTGCAGGCGGGATTCTACCGGCTCTATGTGCTGAAGAAGAATGGGACAGTCTGGCAATGGAATTACAACTCAGGAGCGCAGGTTAAACCGTTTCAGGTAAAAGACGGAGCCGGCATCACCAACATTTGGGGAAGCAGCGGGAACTTCGGATTTGCCCAGCGCAAAGAGGGAGCTTTTCTTGGTTGGGGGGACGGTTTTGACTCGGGACTTGCGACTGGCAGCGGTACGTCAACCAGGGATGAAGAGGGTTATGTCCTGGCGCCGGTCCAGCATCCTCTAACTTTCGCCGTGAACGGGAAGCCGTTCTCTTTTTATGGAACCGCAGCAGTGATTGACAGCAAACTGTATGTTCCGTTAACCAGTGTGTTTAAGGCGCTTGGTGTACAGGTCAGCAGGGGGATATCCAATCAGGATTCGAAGCTCGGCAATTATCATTTCACTGTCTGGAACTTTGTTTACGGGAATTCGACGATTCAGGCTAAGGTCAGCGATCCGCTCGAATTGTATATCAACGGCAAGAAATCCGCCCGCGAGTTTACAATGGGCAGCTTGCCCGACAGCACAATGTTCCCGCTGGAGAATATCTGCGGGATTCTCGGGATCGGCCTGCAATGGAATACAATCACAGGTGAAGTGAAGCTGGGAACTGCAGCAGCCCGATAAAATGAGTGCCGCGGACACTTTGAAGCGGTTACGCTTCAACTCTGGACATTCCGGTCTACAAGTTGTAAACTGAACTCAGTTTAGTCTACAACTTGTAGACCGAAAGGACTGAATAACTTGAGGAAAAATGCATTAACGGATATGGAGTCCAAATTCGCAGATTTAATCTGGAGCCGTGAGCCTATTCCTTCAGGCGATCTCGTGAAGCTGTGCGAGACTGAACTGAACTGGAAGAAATCAACAACGTATACGATGTTGAAGCGTTTGGAGAACAAAGGCATATGTGAGAACCGGAATGGTATAGTCACGGCAATATTGAATAAAGAGGATTTCTACGCCGAACAGAGCAAGCAGTTCGTGGAGGAGACCTTCGAGGGCTCCTTGCCCAGGTTTCTGGCTGCGTTCACCCGGAGCCGGAAGCTTAGTGAAAGCGAAGTAGATGCCTTTGTGAAGCTAATCAAGGAGCATAAGGAGGAATAGCCGTGGATCAGCTGTTTGCACACCTGATTAAGATGAGTATTACGGGCAGCTACTGTATTGTAATTGTGATACTGGTGCGGCTGCTGCTCAGCAGGGTTTCCACAATTTATTCCTATGCTCTATGGTCCATAGTCTTATTCCGGCTCGTCTGCCCGTTCTCCTTCGAGAGCACCATCAGTCTTATTCCGGCGGAGGCGCAACAGATCTCAATGAAATTGACGGGTTACCAAGCAGCTGCAGAGGTAATCCTGCCAGAGTCCCAGCCCGCTCCAGCCATGAAGACACCGGAGGAGGGTTATGCCGCAGACGTCAGCCTGCACCCGGAGAATGCGGTACCACAGTCAGCTGCTTCTGCTCAACCTGCAGACAGCATGGCTTCCGCTAATCCATGGTTTGAGCTGGCGCTGTATATTTGGCTTACCGGGATTGGCGTTATGCTTGTTCACAGCCTGATGGCTACGATCCGCCTGAAACGCAGCCTGGGCAATGCCCGGCACTTATATGACAATGTGTATGAGACAAAAGAGCTAGCCACCCCCTTTGTCTTCGGCATGCTGAGACCGCGGATTTATCTTCCTTCCGGTCTGCATGATCAGGAGCAGGCTTACATCATCAAGCATGAGCAGGTGCATATCCGCAGGTTTGACCCTATCATCAAGCCGGTAGCTTATGCTGTACTCTGCATCCACTGGTTCAATCCGCTGGTCTGGCTGGCCTTCTTCCTGATGAGCGAGGATATGGAGAAATCCTGTGATGAGAGTGTGATCCGGCAGCTGGGCAGCGGGATCAAGCAGGATTATTCGCTGTCCCTGTTAGCGTTATCAACCGGCAGACGGTTTACAGGCGGCTCCCCGCTTGCTTTTGGAGAGAGCGGTACGAAAGGGCGTATCCGCAATATTTTACATTACCGCAAACCTGCATTCTGGGTGGCTCTGCTCTGTATTGTTGGAATCGCCGCTGTAGGTGTGGGGCTGCTTGGCAACCCCAGACAGCAGGCAGAAATGACAGAAAGAGATTATGCGGAACAATACATTGAGGCGAATATAGCCTCCTATCAAAGAACGGTACCGGATCTTCAGTTTGAGGGCAGTACCCTCACTAAATTTGCGAAACTCGGTCAATTCGATCACCTGCTTGATATACCTGTACAGCTATGGGCTTTGGAATACAGGCTTAAGCCGGATAATGCAGACAAATTAATGCAGCTGGGAAATATAAATATCGAAGACGGCATGCTTACCGAAGACGGGAGTATGGGCAAGCCGATACTTGTATTCTCTTATCAGGATTCTATTCCGAAGTATCTGGGGGAGATTAGGAGCGGTGAGAACGACATGTCCCGGCCAGCCGGTCAGGAGATAGCTCTCCGCAAGTTCTTCGAAGGCAAAGGCATGCTTCTGCATGAGACGTTCAGCGGCAATCATATTCTGGTCAAATTTATTTTGACCACTGGTGAGACCAGCCAGCTATTATTATCCCAGCCGGTGAAGCAGGGAGAGCAAGGTATCTGGACCGTCGAACGATGGATGGATACGCGCGGCAATGAGTATTACGAAACACCGGAGACGGAAGTGACTCTGGCTGCATACTATGCGGGCCTGCAGGCGGGAGCTGATGCGGGGACAGAACAGGTATGGCTTGACCCGCTTCAGGTGGCGGTTCAATATATCAGAACTGAACTGGGCCAGCCGGTATCCAGAGACAATCTTGTAGTAGATTATGAGGCAACTGCCGCAGATTTTGCAATTGCACCTGTGAGCAGCTTCCTTGGTTACGTTACAGGTCTTGCCATGGACAGCGACACATTAAATTTGGATCAGGTGGAGTGGCTGACGCTTGAAGATTCTGACCGGTTTGCCGCCCTGGGTATCACGGAGGAGGATCTGCCGGGAGGATTCTATATCCTCAACAAATATAAGATTAACGATCCCTACACTGTCACGGCGGAAACAGAGTATAAGCTGATAGACCGAGAGAATCCCGGCTCGCTCCAAAGCGTCAGCAAAGCGGAGTTTATTGCGTATTATGAGCAGTTTACCGGCTTCGCACCTCCTTGTATGATTACGGTAAGCAATAACACGGTTAATACCGTCACAGAGGTTTATGTTCCGTAACTCCACAAATTTTAAGAATTAAGGGTTGACGCCAGCTCACTTGACGTGTAACATATGAACAGTCGTCAACCCGATAATTACATATTGTTCTCGTATAACCTCGCAGCCATCAGGTACAATCAGGGCGAGGGTTTCTACAGGAAGCCTACTCTTCCTAACTACGATGATAAGGACTTTGTTACACAGGTCCCTATCCCGGAGTTAGGATTATTTACGTGTTGCGGCCAATACAACAGAGATTCAGGGGGCATAATTGAAATGAAAGATATGAAATATTTAATCTCCGTGCTCATAGGCGCAATGAGCTACGGCATTTTATCCACAATCGTCGTATTAGCATACGGAGAAGGCTATAAGCTGGGCGAAGTCGTTGGTACGCAGCTGCTGACCGGCTGCATTCTTGCCTGGCTGCTGGCTTTATATACTAAGGTTAGAGAGAACCGCAAACAGCGCAGCCGCACCAATACTGCGGCAGCGGTTGCTGTCAGCAAGGCTCCGGCCATGAAGCTGGCCTGGAAGCACAGATTGCTGCTGATGCTCGCCGGCGCGCCAACAGTGGTTACCGGTCTGCTGTACTACCAGTCCCTCCGGTATATTCCGGCGTCGCTCGCGATTATTCTTCTGTTCCAGTTCACCTGGATCAGCGTGCTGATCCAGGCCGTAAGCAAACGTCAGCGCCCGGATAAAATCACTGTGCTGACCTTGATTCTGCTGTTCGGGGGAACGCTGCTGGCAGCCGGAATTCTGAATCAGGGAGCTGCCGAGTTTAACGCACTTGGGCTTATGCTCGGGCTGTTATCTGCGGTAAGCTACTCCATGTTTATTATCTTCAGCGGCAAAGCCGTTCCGGCTGCACATCCGGCCTACCGGAGCGCCTGGATGGTTACCGGCGGCCTGCTGCTGCTGTTCATCCTGTTCCCGCCATACTTCCTGTTTAACGGTTTGCTGTGGAGTCAGCTGCTGTTGTTCGGCTTCCTGCTGGGATTGTTCGGCGCCTTTATCCCTCCAGTCCTGTTCGCCATCGGTGTCCCGCATATTGGGGGAGGAATGGCTGGTATTCTAGGTGCCGCTGAACTGCCGGTTGCCGTGCTGCTGTCCTCGTTCGTACTGCATGAGCATGTGAGCGGCCTACAGTGGGCCGGAGTGATTCTGGTGCTGATCGGAGTCGTACTGCCGGAGCTGTATAAGCTGCGCTGGGGGAATTCCCGGTCGGTAACTTCAACATCCGTTTAAGTCTTACTCAACATTAACATGAAGCAGAGGAATAATTTCCGTATTACCCGGAAATCAATCCTCTGCTTATTTGCATACGCAGAATGTCCGGTCATCCGGCGGAATGACATTTATTGAAAGCGCAAACATTTTTGTTGCCAAAAGTGAAATAGAGTGCTATTCTGTATTTGGGATTGTTACTGAAAAGGCAAAACCCAAAACATGGTCACGTGTTTTGGGTTTTGCCTTTCTTTATGTTAAGGCCTGCGGGACGCCGCGGGAATCCTTGATTAATCCGTCTACATCCTGCATTGATGAATGAAATTCGGGATAAAGGAGGGCAGAGGGTTGATTATCGAAAAAATTTTCAATAACAATGCCATTATTGCCAAGGATTCAGGCAAAGATGAATTGGTCGTCATGGGACGCGGCATCGGATTCAAGAAGAACGCCGGCGATCCGGTGGATGTATCCCTGATTGAGAAGACGTTTGTACTGAAACAGAATGATGCTTCGGAGAAATTCAAGGCACTCATGGCAGATGCGCCTGCCGAATATGTAGCCTTAAGCTACGATATTATCGAATATGCCAAGCAATCCCTGAAGGTGCGCCTAAGCGATTATATCTATGTTACATTGACGGATCATCTGACCCATGCACTTAGGCTCTGGAATCAGGGAATCCGCAATACCAATCCGCTTATTTGGGAGATACAGCGCTGTTATCCCAAAGAATATGGTATCGCACTGCAAGCCTTGCAGATCATTGAGAATTATACCCGCATCCGCCTGCCGGATGATGAAGCCGGTAATATTGCCCTGCATCTGATCAATGCACAAATGAACAGCTCCGGTCATAAGATTGCAGATGTCACCAGACAGACGCAACAGATTGATGACATTCTCAATATTGTTAAGTATTCGTATAACAACGAGATTGATGAGAGTTCGGTCAGCTATGAACGGTTTATTACCCATCTGCGGTATTTTTTCCAGCGGACACGTAAGAAGGAAGCGGTGGAGTCGGTTGATGATTTTCTGCTGAAGCAGGTACGGACCAAATACAAGAAGGCGCATAGCTGTGTACTCAAAATTGAGCAGTACCTGGACACCCGGCTTCTGGATGAGGAAAGGCTGTACTTGACGATTCACATTCAGCGGGTAACACAAAGACAAACTGAATAAAACCTTTGGATTGTTACTGGTCATGCAGGCGAAACCAAATCAGGCAGAATATTGCTGTGATGGTTTCGCCTTTCGTTTGTTAACCATGATTTGGGAGGGCTCATTATGAAATACGATACACTCGCAAAAGAGATTATCAGGAATGTCGGCGGCAAAGAAAATGTTAACGGATTAACCCACTGTGTGACCCGTCTGCGCTTCAAACTTAAGAACGACACACTGGCGAACACAGATGTGCTGAAAAATATGGATGGAATCGTTACAGTCATTCAGAGCGGCGGCCAATATCAGGTTGTCATCGGCAATCATGTATCTGAGGTCTATGCCCAGGTTATGGCTGCTGGCGGATTCCAGGAGGGCGGGCCAGAGGCAGCCACGGCCGGTAAAACAAGCCTGTTCAACAGGTTTATCGATATGATCTCCGGGGTATTCTCTCCGACGCTCGGTGTGCTGTGCGCAACGGGCATGATTAAGGGGTTCACTGCCCTGTTTGTGACGCTTGGACTGATTACGAATACTTCGGGTACCTACCAGATTCTTAATGCGCTCGGGGATTGCCTGTTCTATTTCTTCCCGATTTTCCTCGGGTATACATCGGCGAAGAAGTTTGGCGCCAATATCTTTATCGGGATGGCAATTGGTGCAACGCTGGTATATCCGGCCTTCGGCAATATAACAGCTGCCGGCGAGCCGCTGTATACCCTTTTTAGCGGAACGCTGTTTGAATCACCGGTCTACATTACGTTCCTGGGTATCCCGGTCATCCTGATGTCGTATACCTCCAGCGTTATTCCGATCATCATCTCAACCTTTGTAGGCTCCAAGCTGGAAGGCTTCTTCAAGAAAGTGATTCCAAGTGTAGTGCGCACCTTCCTGGTTCCGTTCTTCACTCTGCTGATCATCGTTCCGCTGGCACTGATTGCGATTGGTCCAATCTCCACGTGGGCAGGACAACTGCTGGGAGAGGGAACCCTGTTCCTCTACAATCTCAGCCCGGTTATTGAAGGCTTGCTGGTTGGCGCGTTCTGGCAGGTATTTGTCATCTTCGGCTTGCACTGGGGTCTGGTGCCGATTGCGCTCAACAACATGGCTGTGTTGAAATATGATCCGATTCTGGCGGCTTCCTTCGGGGCTTCCTTTGCTCAGACCGGTGCGGTGCTGGCTATTCTGCTGCGGACCAAGAACGTCAAGCTTAAGTCTTTGTCTATTCCGGCAGTCATTTCAGGGATCTTCGGTGTAACCGAACCCGCCATTTACGGGATTACGCTGCCGCGCAAGAAGCCGTTTGTCTTAAGCTGTATCGCTGCAGCAGTCGGTGGCGGTATTGTCGGTCTGATGGGGACCAAGGGCTACATTCTCGGGGGGCTGGGCATCTTCGGGATTCCAAGTTATATCAGCCCGGACGGTATGGATAAAGGCTTCTACGGTGCAATTGCGGCGATTATAATCAGCTTCATTCTAGGCTTCATTCTTGTATTCTTCTCCGGTTTTAAGGATGAAGAGGCTGCTGAGAGCAAGAGCACAGGCACCCCGCGCAATACGCTGGTGAAGCAGGAGACTGTGGGAAGTCCGCTGAAGGGCCAGATCAGAGCGCTGTCCGAGCTGACAGACGAAGCCTTCTCTACAGGAGCCATGGGCAAGGGCATCGCGATTGAGCCTCTGGAAGGCAAGGTATACTCACCGGTAGACGGGGTACTGACCACATTGTTCGCATCCGGGCATGCCATAGGGATCACCAGTGATAACGGGGTCGATATCCTGATTCATGTGGGCAAGGATACCGTCAAATTAAAGGGCAAATACTTCACTCCTAAGGCCAAGCAAGGTGATCTGGTCAAAAAAGGACAGCTGCTGATGGAGTTTGATGTAGCGGCGATCAGAGAGGCTGGCTATACCCTGACCACACCGGTCATTATTTCGAATTCCGCAGAGTATCTCGATGTGATTGAGACGGACCTGAAGAGCATTGATTACAGGGAGAATCTGCTGACGGTCATGATCTGATCTGTTCAATGAAACCCCAAACGAGGAGGAACTAGAATGAGCATAATGTACAAAAGTTTTCCGGAGGATTTCCTGTGGGGCGGTGCAACCGCTGCCAATCAGCTGGAGGGCGGATTCGATGCTGGAGGCAAGGGACTAAGCACTGCCGATGTGATTACTGCCGGAACGCATACGTTATCCAGAAGAATCACACCTGTTCTTGAAGCCGGTTCTAACTATCCTAGCCATGAGGCAGTGGATTTCTATCACCGCTACAAGGAGGATATCGCTTTGTTTGCCGAAATGGGCTTCAAAGTATTCCGCTTGTCCATCGCCTGGTCACGGATTTTCCCGAATGGGGATGATGCGCAGCCGAATGAGGAGGGCCTTCAATTCTACGATCAGGTCTTTGCCGAACTCAAAAAGCATCAGATCGAACCGCTGGTGACGATCTCCCACTATGAAACCCCGTTTCATCTGGCTGAAGCCTATAACGGGTGGGCAGACCGCAGAACGATTGACTTCTATGTCCGTTACTGTGAAGTGATCTTCAATAGGTACAAGGACAGTGTGAAATACTGGCTGACCTTCAATGAGATTAATATTCTGACGATGCCGTTCGGAACATTCATGGCGGGAGCGATCATGCCACAGGGCAATGCAGAACTCGGTACTTCCGCAATCGGCGACAATGAGCAAATGCGTTATCAGGCGCTGCATCACCAATTCCTAGCAAGTGCCAAAGCCGTGAAGCTGGGGCATGAGATCAATGAGAAGTTCCAGATCGGCTGCATGATTGCCTACATGTGTTCTTACCCGTTGACCTGTAATCCGGAAGACGTTCTGCTGGCGCAGCAAAAGGATAATCTGAGCAATTTCCTCTGCTCGGATGTACAGGTCAGAGGCGCATATCCGGGCTTCGCTACAAGATACTTCAAGGAGAAGAATATTAAGCTCCAGGTGGAGGGGGAGGATGGGCAGACGCTGCGGGAAGGCTGTGTAGATTTCTACACCTTCAGCTACTATTCATCCACCTGTGTAAGCGCAGCACCGGATCAGCAGGCAATCGGAGGCAACCTGTCGATGGGGCTGAAGAATCCATATTTGCAGGCAAGCGCATGGGAATGGCAGATAGACCCGCAAGGGCTCAGATGGTCCCTGAACCATATTTACAACCGATATGGCATTCCTATGATGGTAGTGGAGAATGGACTTGGAGCTGTAGATACCGTTGAAGCGGACGGTTCGATCAAAGACATCTACCGGATCGAATATTTGCGGGAACATGTCAAGACAATGGGAGAAGCGCTGGAGGACGGGGTAGAATTGATCGGCTATACTCCTTGGGGCTGCATTGATCTGGTCAGCGCAGGAACAGGCGAAATGAAGAAACGCTACGGATTCATCTATGTCGACAAGGACAATGAAGGGAAGGGCACACTGGCCAGATCCCGCAAAGACAGCTTTTACTGGTACAAAAATGTAATCGCCAGCAGCGGAACACAGCTGGATTAATCAGGCTATCAGCAATGACTTCATAAGAATAGCAGCCAAAGAAGGCTGTCCCCCAAGCAGGAGCTATCCCAAGCAGCCAGTTCATGGCTTTTGGGTCAGCTCCTTTTTGTTGTGTATGAGCTCTTTAGTCCGGGCGGCACAGGGAATATATTTCATCAGTCCTTGCTGCTGCATACGGCAATATAATTCAGGTCCTTGCCGGTTGTATTGAAGAAGCTATACATCTTCTTGAACTGGGCTCGGTTTTCTTTTTTAAGTGCATTCTTGAAAATACGCAGCGTACCTAGGACACCTTCATCACGGAGCATGCCTTTAACGCTCATTAGCGACATGGTGCCTGTAGCATGTTCGATCTTGGTGAATCCGGTGGAGTTGAACAGTCCTTCCCACTCTGCAACAGGCAGCGGCTCTACATTAATATGAATTGTCCGGCGCAGCTCCGCCAGCTCCCCGGTCATATTGTCCTTCGCAAAAGTGATGTCATGCGTTAGCAGAACCCCTCCGGGCTTCAGCACGCGGTAATATTCAGCTACAGCCTTCTGCTTCGCCGCCTGATTCAGCATGGTCAGCATCGCTTCGTTAATCACGACGTCGAAGCTGTTATCCTCAAAAGGCAGCTTCATCGCATTGGCCTGTCTGACCTGAATGTACCCCTCCAGATTGGCATCTCTAATATTCTTCTCAGCCTTCTCAAGTGCCCTGGGGTCCATATCAATCCCGGTAATCTGGCACTTATACTCCCGCGCAAGCTGGATAGAGGTGGTACACATGTTGCAGGCCACTTCCAGCACACGGCTGTCTTTACACAGCTTTGCATGCCGGATCAACCAGTCCGTAGCAGCCACACCGCCGGGACGCAGCCGCTTTTTGCCCAGTTTGGCCAGGAAATTATGCCCGACTTCCTTTTTCAACGTGTCTCAGCTCCTTCTTCTCCGGTTTGACCACAATCAGCAGCATTTGGAAGGCTTCTGTTGCATACAGCGCATGCGGAATATTAGCAGGTAATATGATCGTTTCCCCGGCATGCACCGTGTATGGTTTATCCGCAATGGTGATCTGAGCTTCGCCCGACAGCATATTCACCATGGCATCACCCGGGGAGGAGTGGCCGCCAATCGACGAGCCCTTATCCAGGGAGATCAGTGTCATGGCGAGACTGGAGCGTTGTACCAGGGTCAGGCTCGATACCTGCTGCTCTTCCACCGTAATGATCTTCCGTAAATCCATGACTTCGGCTTGCGGCAATCTTTTAATATAGTGTTCTTGCTCCATACGATCTACCTCCAGGTTATATGCTGATTTGCAGAAATTTGCAGCTGCTCTGCGCAGCGAATTCATGCCAGGTACCGGCCTGGACGATTACCGCTGCCCCGGCGGTTAATGGACAGGGCTGCTCTCCTATGAGCATGTGAAGCTCTCCCTCCAGTACGTGAATGAGCTTGGATCTGGGCGAGGTCTCCGAGCTGATGGTCTCATCCTTATCCATGCCGTATAGTACCCATTCAGGTGCTTCAGCGGCTTGGCCCGAACCTTCTGTGATATTCAGTGTTCTGCTCGATATCTGATAGGGCCGGATGCTAATCATGTCATTGAAATAAAATACTGTGCCTGCAGTCATTCCGCTCATGCCGTCCTCCTGTATATATTGAATGATTCTTAACATTTGGTATAATGAGATGAGGTGAGAATCGTTCTCATTTATTAAATTGTAGCAGAGTTTGTACAATGACTCTGTTGCCATGGCAACAGGAGGCGGATAAATGTGCAGCAATATATGAACAAAATCCAAAGCACGGTCTTATTTAAAGGATTTATGATCAGTGAGGTGCAGCAGGCACTGGGCTGTCTTCAGGGTACCATCAAGGATTTCGCCAAGAAGGATGTCATCTTCAAACAGGAGGAATATCTGGTTTCGGCGGGTATTATTCTCCAGGGAAATGTATTGCTGTGCAAAGAGAATAGTTCGGGCATGCGCTTCATATTCTCGGAGCTTGAGAGCGGGGAGATTATCGGGGAGACCGCCCTTCGTCTGGAGCAGGAGCCCAGCGGCTACGAAGCGGTTGCAGGCTCGGCGTGCCGGGTGCTGTTCATCAAGATTAACAAAATTGTACGTCCGGGCCAGGCGACCTGCCATTTGAGAAGCCGGATTATTGAGAATATGCTGACCTTGCTGCTTGAGAATAACCGGTCGATGTATCAGAAGCTTGACCTGGTCTCACACAAATCACTGCGGGAACGGATTATCCACTTCTTCAGCCTGCAGGCCCAAAAAAATAATTCGCCCGTCTTTGAAATTCCATTCAGCCGGAATGATCTGGCGGATTACCTGACTGTGGACCGGAGTGCCTTATCCAGAGAGTTGCAGCGGATGGCACAGGATGGACTGATCCGGTTTACACGGAACCAGTTTGAATTGCTGAAGGCAGATTATGAGAAGCAGTGGTGGAAGAATCAGTGGTAAAAGCATGCGGACTCCTGTAAGTACAGATTGACAATCTGTACTTTTGGATATATTGTAGATACATTAAGTCTTTGATTTAAGGTGTTTACTTCCGGTCCAATTAACCAGAACAATCTGTAGAAGTTAAAGTGGAGGGCGTAGTCCGCTTTTATTAAGGACTTAATATATCTTTAATATATTTTATAACAAGAGAGACAGGTGGAGACGGAATGAAAAGCAGACCCGGATTAATTATATCTTCGCTGGTCATCGCGAATTTCCTCGGGCAGCTGATGCAGACGATGCTGAATACGGCATTGCCCAGAATGATGCTGGATTTGGGGATTAATGAAGGCAGGGCCCAGTGGCTGATTACAGTATACTATCTGACTGCAGGCATAACGGTGCCTGTTGCCGGATTTTTAATCGGAAGATTCACGACAAGAGGTTTATTCTTCACTTCGGCAAGTGTCTTTGCAGCAGGCACACTGATCGCGGGAATATCCCCGGACTTTATCCTTATTCTGGGCGGGCGTATTATTCAGGGTTTGGGCGCAGGACTGCTGATGCCTCTGTTCCAGACAACGATTCTAAGGGTGTTCCCGAAGGGGAAGATAGGCTCGGCTATGGGGTTAATCGGACTGGTAATGGGCCTGGCTCCGGCGCTGGGTCCGACCCTGTCAGGATTAGTCGTTCAGGATCACTCCTGGCGGATTCTCTTCTATGCATTGCTGCCTGTAGTGATAGCCAATCTGCTGCTCGCTGCGTTCAGTCTGCAGAATGTGGGGGAGAGACACCGGGAGAAGCTGGACTACATATCTATTCTATTATCAACAACCGGATTTGCCGGTCTGTTATATGGTGTTAATCTGGCAGGGGATCAAAGTGCCCCGCGGGTATGGGCAGGGGCCGTTATCCTAAGCGGGATATTGTTCATAATTCTATTTATCAGGCGTCAGCTGAAGCTTACCGTTCCATTGCTGGATTTCAGGCTGTTCAAGAGCAGGAGCTTTAGCCTTGCCTCAATCATTGGAGTGCTGATGTTCATTGTAATGGTGGGTGCTGAGCTGCTGATTCCGTTATATGTGCAGAATGTCCGGGGGCTGACGCCAAGTGAGTCAGGTCTGATGCTGCTGCCGGGTGCGCTGCTGCTGGGGTGTACCAGTGTAATCTCTGGAAAAATATATGACCGCTATGGAGTGAAGATAGTGCTTCGCGGCGGGTTTACCCTCATTGCCGGGGTATCTTTGCTAATCTCGCTTATGTTATCCCAGGATTCATCCATACTTATACTCGCTGTGCTCTATGTATTTCTAATGGTGGGAATCGGGTTTATTATGACCCCTGTTACCGCCTATGCGATGGCAAGTGTACCTCCTCAGATGATTGCACATGCCTCTCCAATGACGATTTCGATCCGCTCGTTAGCCAGCTCTATGGGAGGGGTTCTGCTGATAGCCATAATGACGATTACGATGAATTACAGTTCTTTCACATTCCCGGTGAATATGATGCAGGGATTCCATGCCGCTTTTTGGTGCCTGACCGTAGTAGCCATAGCCGGATTAGGTTTATCGTTTAATCTGAAGGGGCTGACTCATTCGTAAAGAATAGTTAAGGGGATATTCACTTTACGCAGATCGTCCATGGTTTTAACGACAATAATCCATGTTCAAAATGGGGAGATGAATCTATTATATTAGTAATGGTGATAATGATTATCATTATTAATAAATGATGGAGAGTGGTAGCAGGCTATGATTAAGAGAATAACAGGTTTGGTACTTGCTGGTGTTATGGCGCTGGGTATCGTTTCTGCCGCAGGTGTAAATGTCGCACCTGTGGGCGTTGCGGAAGCCGCACAGGCAACGCAAAAGATTACCTATAAAGGCAAGGTATACACCGTTCCTGTCAAAACCAGTAATATTGTTATTACCGGTGCAGTAGAGGCGCTGGAAGACGCACTGGTACTCAATTTCAAACCCAAGGGAGCACTGACTGTCGGTGGTGAGTTCCCTTCAATCTTTTCCAAAATAACAAGCGGTGTAACAGCGATCGGGGAAAAGGCAGAACCTGACCTGGAAGCGATCCTGAAGCTCAAACCGGATATTATCCTCAGCAGCACGAAATTCCCGGCGGAGACCAATGAGAAGCTGGCGAAGATCGCGACTACGATTCCAGTATCGCATATCGCGACCGATTGGATGGACAACCTGAAGCTGCTCGCCGCACTTACGGGCAAACAGAAGGAAGCGACCACTGCGATTCTGAAATACCAGAAGGAGCTGAAGGAAGCCAAAGTGAAGCTTGCGCCGAAGCTCAAGGACAAGAAGGTCATTGCTCTGCGCATCCGCTCAGGCAGCCTGTTCCTCTATCCGCAGGACGTATTCTTTAACCGCTCCCTGTATGCCGATCTGGGGGCAACTGTACCGAAGGAAGTACAGCAGGTCAAAGCCCAGCAGAATATTTCCCTGGAATCCTTTGCCGCAATCAACCCGGATTACATCTTTGTACAGTTCTCGGCGGACGAGAACAAAGACAATCCCAAGGCTCTGCAAGAGCTGAAGAAGAACGCCATCTGGAAGAGCCTGAAAGCTGTGAAGGGCGGCAATGTATTTGTCAATCTGGTGGATCCGCTGGCACAGGGCGGGACTGCATTCAGCAAGTTCTCCTTCCTTGAAGCCCTGATGAAGACCAAACTGTACACAGGGAAGTAAGATTAACTCCAGCCAGTTGAAACCAATGGAAGAATAGGAGAGAGCCCAGGCCGGCTCTCTTTTTGCTGCACCAAGAGCTGGCGCAATTCATTGCTGAATTATATATAGCACCTTATATTATGTTATAATGAATTTCTTATTGTAAATTACAAAGAATAGAGGTCGCTAGAGGATGAAAGTTAAAGTTAACCGCAATGCTGCAAAGGTTCTGAAGGATATGCTGAATACTCCTGAAGCGGAAGGCAAGAAGATCCGCGTCATTATTACTCAGGATCACGGCAATCACGGGCACTATGATGTTGCTCTTGATACACCAACTGAGCATGATGAAGTGGTTGCCACGGATAAAGGTATCGAGATTGTGCTGGATACACGTCAACCGTTGCTCGACGGTGTTTGGATTCAGTATTTCTATGTTCCCCAGGAAGGCTTCTTCATTACGAATCCCTCTACAGGATTTCTTGAGAAATAAACAGCTGATCCTGATATAGCACCATATGGTTTGAGACGGCATTGTCTTAACAGCCTTATAAGGGCTGCTAAAGATAATGCCGTCTCTTTGGGTTATTTAAATAAACAGAGCGGCAATATTCATCATTTATTGTACTTCCGCCCAAAAAGTCGTTGCAAAAGTATGTATAATCGTTGACTGCCTACATTAGACGGGCTTGGATTTTTTATTATACTGTAATTGTAAGCGATTACACATACGCTGGGGGGAAATTCAATTGAACAAGAAAAAAAGATTAACACTGCTGTCCGGTATACTGATGATCTCTCTGCTTGCTGCATGCGGCAATAACAACGGTAATGCCGGAGGCAGCACGGCGGAGCCGCAGGCTTCGGCAGCCGCGACAGAAGCTGCAGGGACGAATGCCAGCCCAGCCGGAGATTCCGGCACAGTGGATACGTCCCAGCCCGTAACACTGAAGATGATTTTTGTAGGACCTAAGCCGGTCGACTATGACCTGGTATTTGGAGAGATCAACAAGAAGCTGAAGGAGAAAGTTAACGCTACGCTGGAAGCCGAGTTCCTGGACTGGTCGGATTGGGCACAGAAATATCCGCTCAAGCTGGCGGCGAATGAGAATTTTGACCTCATCTATTCTGCCAACTGGGCAGGCTATAATGATCAGGCTCTCAAAGGCGGGTTTCTTGAGCTAACCGACGAATTGCTGCAGAAGTACGCGCCGATGACCTGGGAAGCGATGCCGGAGGTGGGCTGGGGTCAGGCGAAGGTGAACGGCAAGCTCTATATGGTGCCTCAGAACCGCGGGGAAACGATTGAGAAGCTGATTCTGTACCGGGAGGACCTGCGCAAGAAATATAACCTGCCGGAGATCAACAGTCCCGAGGCGTATGCTACTTATCTCAAGACGGTCTCCGAGAAGGAGCAGGGTGTCACTCCGTTCGTACCGGAGACAGGGGACTGGAAGCTGCACAATCTGGACCGGGTCCTGCTGAAGCAGCAGAATGAATGGAACATGTTCGACTTTGATCTGCCGATTGGCTTCAAGCTGACAGATCCGGCCGGTAAGGTATTCAATGTATACGAAACTCCGGAATTCAAAGAGCTTGTATATTATTATAAAGATCTTGCGGATCACAACGCCTGGTCGAAGAGTGCACTCAACAGCAAGCTGGATCACCAGCAGGAGTTCCGTGCAGGTAAGACAGCATCGATCACACACAATCTTGGCACACTTGGGGCTTTAATGACCGATATGCGCGAGAAAAATTCACCGTATGAGCTGGCTCTGGCTGATATTACACCGGACAAGAAGAAGTCTGTTGCTGTCTCCACCCAGAACGGGGTCTCCATTCACGCTACGACCAAGAACCCTGAACGTTCACTGATGGTGATTGATCTGCTGCAGAATGACAAGGAACTGCATGATCTGATGATGAACGGCATTACGGCTGTGCATTATAATCCGGTTGGGGACGATAAATATACGAATGCTGAGAAAAATGCTAACTATACCGGATTCTCCAACTGGGGCTTTAACTCTCCATTGAACCGGGACAACGCCTCCTTCCCTGACGAAGGCAATGCGCTGACCGACAAATGGGAAGGTGAGGTTTACCACTATCCGCTGGAGACCTTTGTCTTCGATAACAGCAAAGTGAAGACGGAGGTAGCTAATGTCGGTAATGTGATGCTGCAATACGGCATTCCGCTGGAATACGGTTCAGTGAAGGATGTGGACGGCGGACTGGCCAAGCTTCAGGCACAGGTGAAAGAAGCTGGAATTGATACCATCATCGCAGAAGTTCAGCGGCAGATTGATGAATTCCTGGCTAATTCCGGCCAGTAAAAGGCTGGAAGCATAAGAAGGCCCGCGTGGATACATGCGGGCCTCTTTATGTTCAGCGTAATCTTATTCTTATACCTTACAGGCCGGGGGAATGCTTTGCGGATTATTGAATACATTTCCGGGGTCATATTTGGCTTTGACTCTCCGTAACCGGGGATAGTTTGCTCCATAATAAACCGGTCCGGAATGTTTGATCCCCTGGTCCGGAACATTAATATAGCTTCCGACGATGAACGGCTGCAGCTTCCGGCGTGTATTCCGCACGATGGCAATATTTCTGGCAGCATCCGATTTCTTGACCCATGAACTGTTCCACTCTACATAGAATTTCGCTTTACGCCAGTAGAAGGCGGTAGCTCTGGGTGATTTACGGCTTACAGCCCCGCCCCAGTTGAGGAAATAGAACCCTGCGAACTCGCCCTCCACATTCTCCAGGAACTCACGCATAGACTTAATCGCTGTGTCCGGGAAAGGTTTTCTTCCGAAACCGCTGGAGAACTGGTTGCTGACTCTTTGAGTCTGCACCGGATCGGGAGCCAGCAGGAAACTCACTACTTTGGGATAAGGTAATGAGCGGATCAATTGATTCGTGGGCGTCCCTACGTCCGTAATGGGCTTTAGCAGGCGGACCGCCTCCGCTTTTGATCCGAGGAACAGGCCCAGCATGCTGACATTACCGCCCTTTTTGGGACCAATGGATAGCTCGCTGCCCAGTCTGGTGTTGACGGAAGGAGCCCAGCGCTGCCAGGTTTTGAGTACCTTCTCGAACTGGTTCCAGGGCCAGGTGATGCGGAATACGGTCGCTGTGGCCGGTGCGGGACGCACTTTGAACTTATAACGGGTGCAGACTCCAAAATTACCCCCGCCACCCCCGCGGGAAGCCCAAAGGAGATCGGCGTTGCTGTTCTTATTGGCGACAATAATCCTGCCTTTGGCATCCACCATCTCGAGCTCAATCAGATTATCGCTGACAAGGCCTACGGTCCGCTGAAGCGGCCCAATTCCCCCGCCTAGTGTAATGCCTCCGATTCCGACAGTAGGGCTATCCCCGAAAGGGGCCATGTATCCCTGCCGTGCAAGCGTATGGGCGATTCTTCCCACCGTATTTCCGGTCCCCACAACTGCAGTTCCCGATTTTTTATTGAGCTTGATGCTCCTCAGTTCACTTACATCGATGACAATGCCACCGTTGACCTGGGACAGATTGACCTCCAGCGAGTGTCTGCCGCTTCTTGGCCGGATAGGGATGTTATTCTCGTTGGCCCATCGGATGGCGTGGGCTACATCTTGCGTTTTCTGTGCGAAGACAAATACCTTCGGAAATCTGTCAGTATGCGGATCCCAATTTTTGCGTGCCGTTTCATAGCCCGGATCACCTTTATAGATAACCCGCCCGGTAAGTTTTGTTCCTGATTTCACTGATTCCAGCTCCTTTTGAGCTAACAATTTAACTGCATGTATGCAGTCAGGTCCCAATATAGTATGTAGGGCGTTAGTCTATGGAGTGGGCTAATCAGAAACATGGTTTTAAACGAAATTAATCCATATTTAACATTAGGCAGTAAGACGAAATCTATAAATACACAAACAAGGCAGTCCTCAAAAACGAGGAACTGCCTTGTTGCAGCCGTAGGAGTGGTAACGGAAAACGCCCAGCGCACTTCCCATCTGAAGAACTAATTGAGGGTCTTTACCAGCTCCCTGTGAGCTTTGATTAGATATCTATCCGCAGTCTTTTTACCATGGACATATACATAAAAGGAGTCATTATTGGAGGAAAGGACATTAAAATTGCCGGATACTGTCCCGGGATACGCTTGTGTAATAGTGCTTTCTAAGGAGTTATCGAGATAAGAATTCTCGCGCAGCGCATAATGGTCAACCTCTTTCAATTCAGCATCCAGCTTTAGCATGTCATATCGAACTTCTCCTGTTTCCTTGCCTCTAACATAGAGATTAAGATCAGCGGGGGCAGCCATATTATTACTTCCCCTTGTCTCCAGTCTGGAAGCAGGCATATTGGCTGCCTCAAGAGAGCCGATGTGCATTTGCTCCAGGTAGCCTGTAAAACTCAGTTTAGACATTTCTTTTCCGTTTGCAGGGTTCAAGGTTACGAGGTAGTCTGTCCGGGAAGCCTTGTCCTCGTATTGCAGATAGATATATCCAGCTCTGGTCATTAATTTTGGGGTTTCTAGTACTTGTTTAGGATACGTATTCTTCCAGAGCAGATTGCCTTTTTGGTCGTATTTCTTTAACGTGGTATCGTCATAATAATGAGAGAAAATAAGAAGCGAGCCATCATCCATTATTCGTAATGAAGTTTTTGCTCTTGTAGGATTCGGATCTTTATAATCTGCCTTCACCTTATACAGCAGCTTACGTTGTGTATTGTACACCTCATATACAGTTTGTTTATTCCTGTTGTCCAGGAACAGATAATAGCTTTTGCTTTCAGTGGCAAAATATTTAGGAACCGCCAGCTCTTTAGGAAGCGGCTGAATTTTGCCAGTGGCGGCGGATAAGCTGAGATTTTTATCAAGAGAGGCAAAAATAAGCTCTTTGTTGCTGCTGGTAAGCATAAAGTCATACGCCACAAGTGCATCAATAGCAGTAGACCAGCGGATTTTCCCTGTATTGCTAAGGCTGATTGCCTTGTAGTTTCTCTCATTCCCCATGGCTGGAGGAACCAGCAGATATACATTACCTTCGGGGTCAACGAACGGGTGAATCGTGGCGCTTAGTTTACCGGGAGGAGTATAGCGCCACTTCACCTTACCGTTATGATCTACTACGAATATACTGCGGGTATCCATGTCTTTATTAGCGTGTCCGATAAAATATGTATCCCCCGAGGCAACTGTAATAGGAACACTGTAGTACACATCTGACCGGCTATTGACAAAGATGGGATGGGAAACGAAATAAACCGGCGACAGTCCCTGTTCATACATGGGCAATGTCCAATCCAGAACATATTTATATTCAGGCGGTGAAGGGTCCTCTATAGAAGTTCCGTTAGCGTAAGATTGTCCGGAATAACATAGCGGAAAACCTATAAGTAATACGATTAGTGCTTTTGCCCACAAATACATAAATTACCCTCCAATATAAAATAATTCTCCCGAAGTATAATAGTAACATGATTTGTACTTTGAGAAGGTAATAATAGGCAACACTATAGGCAAATCAGTGAACAGCAGATTACGGTTGCCCTGTTTATCTCTCTTTCTTTAATAGAAGATATAGAAAATAAGGAGCGCCGATAAACGCAACCATGATTCCGGCAGCGATACCGTCAGGCTGTATCAGGTTACGGCCAATTGTGTCTGCCAGCAGCAGCAGCCAGCCGCCGATTAATATGGATACCGGCACGAATTGCTGATGCCGTGCTCCTACCAGGGCTCTGGCAATATGCGGAGCCATCAGGCCGACAAAGGCGATGCCGCCGGTCATCGAAACAGCCGACGCCGCCAGCGCAACCGCCGCCAGCATAAGGAGGACCCGGTCTCTGGAGACCGCCACACCTGCCCCGATAGCAGTAGGCTCGTTCATAGCAAGCAAATTCAGTGTTCTGGATTTGTACAGCACATAAGGGACCAGAATGATCAGCCAGGGCAGCAGGGCGAGAACGAAAGGCCAGTCTGTCCCCCACACATTGCCGGCCAGCCATTTGGAGATGAAGTCCACCTTGGTCCGGTCCACGGAAGAGATGAGTACGATCATCACGCCGGAGAGCGCCATAGAGAACCCGACTCCGGTGATGACCAGCCTGATCGGCTGAACGCCATCGGTACGGGTGTATGAGAAGGCATAGATGAGTACAGCTGTTACCAGGGCTCCGGCGAATGCCGCAAGCGGAATCATGTATATGAAGGACCCGGCGTCGATGGATGCAAAGATGAAAAAGACGGTAACACCGACCCCTGCCCCGGCATTAATGCCTATAATTCCCGGATCAGCCAGCTCATTGCGGGTAATGCCCTGCAGAATAGCACCGGATAAAGCTAGCGCCATACCTGCGAGCAGCGTAATCAGTATCCGGGGAAGGCGGATGGAGAACAATACAAAATTATCCTCGAAAGAACCGTGCCCGAGGATTGTCGGAATCAGTCTCCCGTATGACACAGGGGAAGATCCGATCCCTATTCCGATAACGATGGTGGCCAGGATAAGAAGCATGAGCAGCGACACGACAAGCGGTTGCTTACGATACAGCCGGGCTGGTTTCATGAGAAGGATCGCACTCCTTTACGGACAATGAACAGGAAGAACGGCAGGCCCAGCACAGCCACGATCGCGGCGACAGGCGTTTCGAACGGGACGTCAATCATCCGTCCCAGTGTGTCTGCGAACACCATAAAGGTGGCGCCGGCAATGGCGGACAGCGGCAGAATGGCGCGGTAATCCGTACCGGCAAATACCCGCACGAGGTGGGGGATCATCAGGCCGACGAAGGCGATGTTGCCGACAAGCGCAACAGCAGCGCCTGCGAGCAGTGTGATTAATATGTACAACGCAATCTTAACCTGAGTCGTCTTGAGCCCAAGACTTACAGCCGTTCCTTCGTTCAGACTAAGGATTGTCAGCTGACGGGACAGCAGGATGGAGACGATGAGGCATAGGATAATAATAGGGGCTATTGCTGTAATCTGACCCCAGGTGGTGCCGATCAGCCCGCCGGATGTCCACATCGATACATTTTTGGAGATTTTGAATTGAAGGCTGATTCCTTCGGCCACTGCCGTCAGTAGGGCTGATACGGCAGAACCGGCCAGTACCATCCGCAGAGGCGACATATTCTGCCTCCGGAGTGCAGCGATACCGAACACCAGCATCACGCCACAGGCTGCGCCGATGAAACAGGCGATCATGATTCCGTAGTATCCGATGGAAGGGATGAAGGCAAAGGATACCGCAAGTGCAGCATTGGCACCTGCGGTCAAACCAAGCAGCCCCGGGTCGGCAAGCGGATTTCGGGTTAGTCCCTGCATGATTGCCCCGGCAACAGCAAGGGCGGCGCCTACCAGAATCCCGCCGACTTCGCGGGGGAGCCGCAGTTCACGGATGATAGAGATATCACCACCCGTAGCCTTCGGGTTGCTGATGGCGCTCCAAATATCCGCCAGTGAAACATTTTTGGCACCGAGCCTGACCGCCAGGGCAAATACGGCCACAAATATAATCATGCTGACGAGCAGCTTAAGCACAAAAGCAGAGTTTATCGGCTTTTGAGGAGACTTTTTCTCCATTTCGACCATCCGTTCCTTATCAATTTGCGAAAAAAAAGAACGCGATTGCGCTCCTTTTTTTCGGTTTCAACCTGGCTGGACTCTTAAATAATAATTAATTCCCCAGCAATGACCTGGAAATGAAATCAAGCTGATAGTCTAGCGACAGGGCATCGTTGAAATAGAAAGATGTAGCATCTATTTCGTAGACATGATTATTTTTGACGGCAGGGATATCCTTGTAAGTGGAAGTCTCCTGGAAGGAAGCATCGCCGGCAGGGTCTTTGCTGTAGATCACGTAATCTCCCATATAATCCGGCAGGATTTCCAGTGACAAATTGAAGTATCCGTCTTTGGCTGTCATTTCCTTCACTTTATCCGGCATCTTCAGCCCCATGGCCTGATAGATGATTTCTGTACCGCGTCCCCAGGCGCTGCCGAAGGTGTACAGATTTTTGGAATCTCCTTCAATAACCGAGATCGTGCTATCAGCACCGATTTTGGCTTTGATTTCTTCACCGGCTGCCTGGGCACGTGCCGTGAAATCAGCAATCCAGTCAGAGGCTTTCTGCTCCTGGTTAACCGCTTTGCCGATCTCCAGGATCTGCGTCAGATAATCCACTTTGTTGTATGTATAGGTAACTACCGGTGCAATTTGTTTCATCTTGTCCAGGTTTTTGGTGTCTGACGAAGCAATGATTAAGTCTGGCTTGAGATTCAGAATACTCTCCACATTCTCCTCGGAGACTTCGGCGATATCCTTCAACTGATCCTGGAAATTCGGATTTGCTTTGATGTAGGAATCCACTCCGGCGAGGGGGACATCCAGAGCGAGCAGGTTGCCTGTGTATCCCGCAAGAACTACAACACGCTGGGGATTAGCGGGAACTTCGACAGGTCCGGTTTCGGACTCATAAGTAATGGTATCCGCGCTGCTGTTGTCAGCACTCGCAGTTGCGCTGGCTTCGGGTGCCGGTGTAGTTGTGGCAGCAGCCGTATTGCTGTCTGTACTGTTGCTTGCATTATTGCCGCAGGCACTTAGTAGCAGGAGGGTAAGGATGAGTAAAGGTAACAACAATTTCTTCATTTCTGGTAATCTCCCTTTCCATAATGTTTTATGAAATTGATAATCATTATCAATCATATGACTGTTAAAACTTTAAATGGTTATAGGCCGTTTGTCAATCCTTAACTTGATTTCGTAACCATGGTGCCAGTTGTTCGTATTAGGATAAAAAGCAGGGTCCCCATTTGTTCAAAGGCCGAAATACAGCAAGATAAAACCAATATGAAGCTAAGGTTGTGCGATCCTATGAATGAAATTGTCAGAGTTCATCCCCATACAGGTTATCAACTGGCTGAGCAGAAGGCCGCCCGCTACTTAAGCTCACTCCATGATCAGCTGAAGAGCCAAACTTATGTGACTGTGTTGACGGCGGATATCCATGAGTGGAAAAAGAAGCATATCCGGCGTTTCTCCGTGTTGTCCTTGTGGTCACCCGGAAAGAAAAAGCCGGACACCCAAGATTATTACCGCTACATCCAATGGCTGAATTACACGAAAAAGCTGGATGATTATCTGGACCGGAGCGTCTCGTACATTTATATGAGGGATCTGGGTAAGGCACCGGATTCTCCAGATACACAGAAACGGATCAGGAGAACCATCGCTGATCTGAACCGGCATCTGCTGAAGTCTGCCCGCTCAGGCAGTGGAGAAGTGCCGGATTTCATGAATCTGGACGGGGTATACCGCTGGGCCCAGAAGGAAGGGATAGAAGCTGCAGTGATCTGGGTTTTTGCCAAATTAAGAGCTGTAGCAGCCCATATACCGGAGGGAATGAACGCAGAGCATGCCCAGCGCAAGCTAATCAAGATTATCGTTGGCGTTATTCTGCATGTTATCGAAGAGATGGACGATGATACTGTGCTTGAGGAACGGTCCCGGAGATTGGATGAAGCGATCAGGCTTGGCTATTCCTATGGACTGACGTATCCTTTCGTCGATGATCTGCTGGATTCACAGCTACTGACGGTTCAAGAGAAAGAGCAATACTCTGAGCTGATTCGTTCAGCGCTGCTCACAGGAGTTGTGCCGGTACTTGGGGAGTGGTCCGGAGAGAACATAGAACTTATCGAGTATATTCATTCGGAGCTTTCTGAGGCATTCGGGTATATTAAGCAGCAGCAGCATCCGGAGACACAGCATATCTTTTTCGGCCAGTCCTTTGTTTTTTTTCAGGCTCAGGATATGGACCGAGTCAAGGTGCTCACCAGGGGGAATTACACTAACGATGATCTGTACATCCCCGTTATCTTGAAGTCATCATCGTCCCGGCTCATTGCGCGTTCGGTGATTAGTGCGCCTGCGGATGATGGATTTGAAGAGCGGACCTTCTTTTTTGGCCTCTACAATCAGCTTGCCGATGATTTCGCGGATATGACCGAGGATATGAGTGATGGAGCCGTAACGCCGTACACCTATTATTTGAAATATCATGAGCAAAGGCCGGATCTGATAAATCCTTTTGAATTATACTGGGCGGTGATCTCCAATCTGATCCACAATGTATACCACTCCAATGCCAAAGCCCGTGAGGTAATACTGGACCGGGCGATTAACGGGCTCAAACGTTATAAAGTACGTGTGGGATCAGATAAGTATAATGAGACGATGAGGATTTTTGCAGCAGGAAACTCGGATTTTAACAGGCTCATTCAGATCATGGTAGACAAGGCGGATGATGTGGACTTTTTTGATAAGCTGCTGCGGGACCGGATGATTGAGCACTTGAAGAAGGATGCCAGGGAGCAAATGGAGTTCTTCGCTACGTTTAAAAATGTCCGCAGTCTGATCAATGACGAACTGCTCTTTACCAAGCCGCAGGATCTACCGGCCATGAAGGAGCGGCTGATCGATGCGGCCAATTACAGTCTGGAGGGTGACGGCAAGCGGGTGCGCCCGATTCTAACCTGGGTGATGGGTGTGAAGGAATACGGCTTGGAGCCAGCAGCCATAATTCCGCTTCTCCGCTCGCTTGAATACATGCATACCGCCTCCCTGATCTTCGATGATCTGCCTTCCCAGGATAATGCCTCTACACGCAGAGGGCGCACGACCTTGCATGAGATTCACAGCAGTGCAGTAGCAGAGTTAACCGGTTTGTATCTGATCCAGAAGGCAATTGGGGAGCAAGCCTCGCTTGACCGGTTTAAGGCGGAAACTGTGCTTGCCTTGATCCGTTATTCGGCCCGGAAGGCAGAGGAGATGTGTATGGGCCAGGCGATGGATTTGGATGCAAAAGGCAGAACATTGACGCTGGAGCAGCTGAATAATGTGTGCTTTTACAAAACAGGAGTGGCCTTTGAGGCATGTCTGGTCATGCCGGCCATGCTGGCTGAGGTTAGCGATGCGGAGATCAGTGCGCTCAAAAAAATCGCTTACCATATGGGCATTGCTTTTCAGATTAAGGATGATTTGCTTGATGTGGAAGGGGATATGTATGTACTTGGTAAGCCTGTCGGCAACGATGCTGTTAACAATAATTCGAATTTTGTCTCGATTCTTGGCCAAGAAGGGGCCAGTAAAGAGATGTGGGATCACTATTGCAAAGCCAATGAGGCATTGCGCGGAATCCCGCGTAATATCACCTTCCTGAAGCATTTAATGAATTATGTGGTGAACAGGGAGCGGTAAACCCAGACTAATCGATCATTCGTCTGATCTCATCTGAGACCAGTCCGGGCTCGCTGTACATGATCATATGACCGGATTGCCTGGCTTCGACCAGGCGGCCGTGTGCCAATCCTGCGGCCGTCTGCTTATGCGCTGCATGAAGCGCCGGCCGGAAATTCCGTTCCATCCGGGTGATTAGCGTTCCGGAGAGGACGGACACCTCCATGCCCTCCAGCCTCAGCGGACGCGCCAGAAGTGCCCTTAAATCCTCGAGGAAGGTTGCTCCCTCAGCAACCATGGTATGAGCTGCCCGCATAGTGAAATCCTCCTGCCGCTGTTCCTTGTAGACATCCGCTGGCAGCACCTTACCCGGCTTGCTTCCCATCAGCTTGTATATGCCGGTTCCTGCAAGCAGCGGAAGAAGAGTGTTCATCTTAGCAAAATGCTTCACGGAAGCTTCTTCGAAATAGAGCCCGCAATGCTCGTCTGTCGGATCGACCAGAATAAGTCCCCGGATGATGGCAGGGTTCCGGGAAGCTGCTGTGCGGACAACAGGGCCGCCCCAGCTGTGTCCGACGAGAATGAAGGGGCCCGCTCCCAAGTGGCTCAATAAGCACATGAGATCATCAGCCATTCTGCTCAGGGTCCTTGGTGCCTGGTCCGCGTCGCTCTTTCCGCTGCCCGCCCGGTCGTAGACGACGGCCCGCGCGTACCCGGCGGCTACCGGCTGCACCAGCCCCCAGGCAGAGCGGGACATGCCCATGCCCGATTCGAATACCACAGTTACCGGACCGGCTCCGTTCTCCATGTAATGGAGCTGACGCCCGTCCTGTGTTTTTATGTAATGACTGTCTCCATACGTATGAGAGATCACAGCTGGCAGCTTCATTTTCCACCCCATCCATTAAGAATGATTATCAATTGGACTCATTGTAAGTGAAGAACGGGGAAAGGACAAGTCCGGGGAAATTCAATTTATATACTCTTAATTGTTTACATTTCGTGTAATGTATATATACTTATAATTTAAAGGGTTGATATCTCCGGGATAACCGGCAAGGGAGGACTATATTAGACATGACTTCAATTATCAAAGTTGGGATTGTAGGATACGGGAATTTGGGCAAAGGGGTACAGCAGGCGATTGAACAAAATCCGGATATGGAGCTTGCAGCTATTTTTACCCGCAGAGACCCGCAGCAGCTGGGGGAAATCACAGGAGCAGTCACAGAGCATATATCCGCAGCCGAGCAATACATAGGCAAAATCGACGTAATGATTCTGTGCGGCGGATCAGCGACAGACCTGCCGGAGCAAACCCCGCAGCTGGCCCGATTGTTCAATACAGTGGACAGCTTTGACACCCATGCCAAAATTCCTGACTTCTTCACTGCCGTGGATAAGGCAGCCCAAGGCGGCGGGACAGTCAGTGTGATCTCAACGGGCTGGGACCCGGGAATGTTCTCCATGAACCGTCTGCTGATGCAGTCCATCCTGCCGGAAGGTGAGGATTATACCTTCTGGGGCACCGGGGTCAGCCAAGGGCATTCGGATGCGATCCGCCGTGTTCCCGGTGTGAAGGCAGGCGTGCAATATACCGTTCCTGTCCAGGAGGTCATTGACAGCATCCGGGGCGGAGAGACCCCGCAGCTGACTACCCGCGAGAAGCACCGCCGCGAATGTTTCGTGGTGGCGGAAGATGGGGCAGACCGTGAGGCAATTACCCGGAGCATTGTGGAGATGCCGAATTATTTCGCCGATTATGATACAACGGTCAACTTCATTTCGGAGAATGAGCTTGCTGCGAAGCATTCCGGCATGCCGCATGGCGGCTTCGTTATCCGTAGCGGTATAACCGGCGGCGGAAGCAAGCAGATTGCCGAATTCGGCCTGAAGCTGGACAGTAATCCTGAATTTACGGCCAGCGTGCTGGTAGCCTATGCCCGTGCAGCTGTCCGCCTGAAGCATGAAGGCCATAAGGGGGCCAAGACGGTATTCGATATTCCGCTCGGCCATCTGTCCCCTAAATCGGCAGAGACGCTGCGGCGCGAGCTGCTGTAGGCTGGCGAAGATCAGCACAGCAATTGGAACAACGGTCCATTCGTGGAGCGTTCTCCCGAAAGCTTAAGTATCGCATATTCCAAATAACGAGGGGTGTCTCACGCAGCCAGTTCATGGCCTTTGAGACACCCTTTCTGCAGGTTCTGATGGAATCAAAAAAAATCAGAGGTAGAAATACCTCTGATTCATAGTGAGTGGAAGTAACCGGACAAATGCGGTAACTAAATAAGCTGGACTTAATCTTCATACTGAAATCCTGCACGAAATACAACATTTCCCTCATAATATCGGGCCTAATCAAGAATTGTTGTATAAAAAGCAGCATTTCCCACGTATTCACGCGGCAAAAGGGACAATTGTTGTATTTCATACACCAATCCTTACAAATTCCCCAGTATCAGTGAATCTATGTTGCACTACGTACAACAATATGTACAACGATAGATTCAGGCCTAGCTCTACAGATAAGCTTTATACATATAGCAACGTATAGCAACAGCATCATTCCGGGCAGTCCATACTGCTCGCCGTAATAACCAAGGCTTGTTCCGCCCGCCATTGATCTGCTGCTTGTTTAGTTACACAATCCCCTGCGCCAGCATAGTGTCCGCAACCTTCAGGAAACCGGCGATGTTAGCCCCGGCCACCAGATTACCGGCTACCCCGTATTCCTCTGCCGCCTGCACGGTTCTGCGGTAGATATTCTTCATAATCTCCTGCAGCCTCGCATCGACCTCTTCGAAGCTCCAGGCCAGCCGCATGCTGTTCTGGCTCATTTCAAGTCCGGAGACCGCTACACCGCCCGCATTCGCCGCTTTGGCCGGAGCGAACAACACATTATTCTCAAGGAACAGTTCAACCGCTTCAATCGTTGTCGGCATATTAGCCCCTTCGCCGATGGCTTGAACTCCATTCAGAATCAGCGTCCGGGCAGATGCCAGATCAAGCTCATTCTGGGTGGCGCAAGGCAGGGCGATGTCGCAAGGCAGGCTCCAGATTCCGTTGCAGCCATCCACATACTGTGCGTGCGGATGCTCCTTCACGTATTCGCTGATACGCAGGCGTTCGGTTTCCTTCAGTCTTTTGACAGTAGCGAGATTGATGCCTTGCGGGTCATGAATGTATCCGTTTGAATCACTGCACGCGATGACAAGAGCTCCCAGCTGCTGAGCCTTCTCGATAGCATAAATGGAGACGTTTCCTGACCCCGAGATAACTACCCGGCTGCCCTCGAAGCTGGTTCCCCGCGTGGACGACAGCATTTCCTGCACGAAGTATACGCAGCCGTAGCCGGTAGCCTCCTTGCGTGCCAGACTGCCCCCGTACAGCAGCCCTTTTCCGGTGAGCACCCCGGCCGCATGTCCTCCGTGAATCCGTTTATATTGTCCGAACATATAGCCTATCTCGCGTGCGCCTACACCGATATCACCAGCGGGAACATCCGTATCCTGGCCGATGTGGCGGTGCAATTCCGTCATGAAGCTCTGGGTAAAGCGCATAACCTCCTGATCGGATTTATCCTTGGGATCGAAATCGCTGCCGCCTTTGCCGCCGCCCATGGGCAGGCCGGTCAGGGCATTTTTGAATATCTGCTCGAAGCCCAGGAACTTAATAATGCCAAGATAAACCGAAGGGTGGAAGCGGAGTCCGCCTTTGTAAGGGCCGATGGCGCTGCTGTATTGAACGCGGTAACCGCGGTTGACCCGGACCTTGCCGGCATCGTCGACCCAGGGCACACGGAAGGATATGCTGCGCTCGGGTTCTACCAGCCGTTCGAGTATGCCATGCTTCATATATTGCGGATGACGGGCCAGGACGGGCACTAGGCAATCGAGGAACTCCTTGACCGCCTGATGAAATTCGGCTTCTTGCGGGTCGCGCTGCTGGACCTCCGCGTATATCTGATGAACATATTGTACAGCCTGGTTAGTAATTTCTGAAGAAACGGAATGAACGGTGGACACTTTAGCTAGCACTCCCTGTCTGATAGTGGATTCGGGCAGCCCCGGATTTATTTTTAATTTAAAAGAATTCTATAAAACCTTACATCAATTTACCAATCAATTATTTTTGGTGTGGTCATTAAGAAATTCTATGAACCTTACATGCGATGCCAGATATAGCTTGTGAAAGGACTGATTTGGGCTTCAATATAATGGTAATTATGTTTCAATGTTGTCATATCCTTGTCCGTAAACTTTACAAACAGTATCGGAATAGATATAATTTAAGTATAATTTTTAGGGTTTGAAACAACAGAAAGGGGCCTAACGCCAGTAGGCTCCTTTTGTATTTCTTGCCCATGTTACAGGAGGGCGAAGGTCATTCACAAGGAAAAAATTATGGTATGCGTTCATTATGGTCCGCACGGGGAGCGTTTGATCCGGCGTGGAGTCGAGCTGTCTGAGATGCTGGGGGCACCGCTTTATGTGCTCAATGTGGATAGCTCGGATAGTGATGAATACAATCAGAGCAAAGAAATGTTCATGGCGGTCTGGAAGCGTCTCGCCGAGGAGGCCGGAGCAGAGTTTATGGTCCGCAAACGCCGGGGCCGCAAGACAACGGATGTAATCGTTGAAGCGGCAGAAGAGAAGGATGTCACGCAGATTATTATCGGACAATCCGCCCAGACACTGTGGCAGGAGCTGACCAAGCGCAATTTTGTCAATGAGCTGATCAGTAAAATGAAGATGATGGATCTGCATGTTGTGGCAGTACAGCGGATGCGCGCCGGTCTTGAAGAGACGCATGAAGAAGGTGTAATCTCCTATCTGGTGAAGAATGAGGGCGTTTATCAGCTCAGCGATGAGCCGGAAGGTCAGGATTTCATCAAAGGGAAATTTTTTCACGAATTGCACACGGAATTTGAGAATGGCTTATTCAGAATTGAGCAAGATGGTAAAGCGAGATATTTGCATATCTGCGAGGGGACACTTAGCGATCCCTTATAATCGTTTTTACTTCCAGTAGTATGTACTATTGTTCACAACTTAATTTGTAGAGTGGAAAAGGAGGCTTGCCTTTGCTGCATATAACCGTACTTGTTCCGTTTCTGCTGGCCCTAATGATAGCGCTTCTACGCGGGCGGATGGCCTGGCTCCACCGGGGTTGGCTTGTACTTGCCGGACCGCTGGCGTTGTTCATTTATTTCTTGACCCGGATTCCTGTCATTAAGGGAGGGGACTCCGGATATGAGACTGTATCCTGGATTCCGTCCCTTGGCATTAATCTGGTATTTCATCTGGATGGATTAAGTTTGCTGTTTGCATTGTTAATTACGGGAATGGGGATGCTGGTCATCTTCTACTCGATTTATTATCTGGACAAACGCAAAGAAGAACTGACCCCGTTTTATGTATATCTCCTAATCTTTATGGGCGCGATGCTCGGGGTGGTAATGTCCGATAACCTGATGGTTCTGTACGGCTTCTGGGAGCTGACAAGTGTATCCTCCTTCCTCCTGATTGCCTATTGGCACCGTAGACAGAAGTCACGCTACGGCGCACTGAAGTCGATGCTGATCACGGTCTTCGGCGGTCTGGCAATGTTCGCCGGCTTCCTGATGCTGTATGGCATGACAGGGACCTTCAGTATCCGTGAAATCTGGAGCCAGGCCGGGGACATCAGCGGACAAACGCTGTTCATACCGTCGATGATCCTGATTCTGCTGGGGGCTTTCACCAAATCGGCCCAGTTTCCGTTTCATATCTGGCTGCCGGATGCGATGGAAGCACCGACCCCGGTCAGCGCATATCTGCACTCGGCAACGATGGTCAAAGCAGGACTGTATCTGGTCGCGCGTTTCAGCCCGGTGTTTGCGGGGCAACATGAGTGGTTTTGGATTGTGTCGGGCGTCGGCCTGATCACCTTGATCTATGGATCGATCCAGGCGATGAAGCAGACGGACCTGAAGGCTCTGTTAGCCTATTCTACAATCAGCCAGCTGGGGCTGATTATGGGATTACTGGGAATGGGATCGGCAGCTTCATTCTATACGGGTGAAGAGGCTGTGTTCTTTACCGCCGCAACAACGGCTGCCCTTTTTCATTTGATTAATCATGCCATATTCAAGGGTTCGCTGTTCATGGTGGTCGGGATTGTCGACCATGAGACGAACACCCGTGATCTGCGCAAGCTGGGGGGATTGGTGTCGCTGATGCCGGTGACCTTCACGGTAGCACTGATCGGCAGCTTCTCCATGGCAGGGCTCCCGCCGTTTGCGGGATTCCTGAGTAAGGAAATGTTCTTCACGGCTGTACTGAATATCAGACAGCTGGATATCCTCAGCCCGCAATCCTTCTTCACGATCTTTCCGGTGCTGGCCTGGATTGCAAGCATATTTACCTTTGCATACAGCATGATTATGGTTTTCCATACCTTTTTCGGCAAATACCAGCCCGAGAAGCTGGATAAGAAGCCGCATGAAGCACCGTTTGGGCTGCTGCTTCCTCCGATTCTCCTGGCACTGCTGGCCGTTATCACCGGCCTGTTCCCGAACATCCTGTCCAAGACATTGATTGTACCGGGAATGAATGCTATTCATCCGCAGCTTGCGGCAAGCTCGCCCTTTTATGTGAACATTTATTTCTGGCATGGCTTCACAGCTGAAGTGTGGATGACTCTGGGGGTGATCCTGCTGGGAATTGTCGTATACCGTGTGTATGGCCGGTTAAGTCTGGTCGATAAGGAATGGCGCAGCGGGTATACACTCAACCAGGTCTACGACGGCAGTATCCGGCTGGTGGAGCGGGTGTCCCGTTCGGTGACAGGGCTATATATGACAGGCTCCATGCGCCATTATCTGATGTATATTTTCACCTTGATTATTGTTGTAGTTGGCGGTTCATTGCTGTACGCAGACGGAATTACGTTTGGCCAAGGGCAGTATGCTCCGGTCACCTTCTTTGAAGTCGTGGCAGTGCTGGTCATGCTGACAGGTGCGCTCGCGATTCCGTTCGCCAGGTCCAGGATTGCGGCAATTCTGTTAACGGGAATGGTAGGGTATATGGTGACATTGCTCTTCATCCTGTTCCGTGCACCCGATCTGGCGCTTACGCAGATGATCGTCGAAGTGGTGTCGGTGACGCTGTTCCTGCTCTGCTTCCGGCATTTGCCCCGACTGAAACGGGAGAAGGTCAAATTCCGGGTAAAGATCCCGAAGCTGATTATCGCCGTAGGATTCGGGGCAACGATGACACTTGTCGCACTGGCAGCGCTTGGGAGCAGTCCGTTCGAGTCCATCTCAAGCTACTACGTGGAGAACAGCTATACCCTCGGCGGCGGCAAAAATATAGTCAACGTGCTGCTGGTGGATTTCCGCGGCTTTGATACCATGTTTGAGATTACGGTGCTTGGTCTGGCCTCGCTGGCTATCTATTCAATGATTAAGCTGCAGCTTGAACCGGGTAGTAAGCCTGATCTGGTCAGAGATGTGCCGGACGATAACAAGCCGCGTTATGCGCGCAGTAACGATGTGCTGCTGCAGTCTGTGGCCAAAGTGGCCTTCGTGATTATTATTACCTTCTCGCTGTATTTGTTCTTTGCCGGTCATAACCATCCGGGCGGCGGATTTATCGGCGCATTGATGGCTGCAGCCGGGCTCGTGCTGCTCTCGATTGCGTTCGGTACAGAGTTTGTAGAGAAGGTGCTGCCTGTCGATTACCGTAAGTTAATTGCGGCCGGAATTTCTATAGCTTTTCTCACAGGGATAGGTTCCTTTGTATTCGATGTTCCGTTCCTGACCCAGACCTTCGGCTATTTCGAGCTGCCGGTGATGGGCAAGACTGAACTTACTACAGCAACACTGTTCGATCTGGGCGTATACCTGTCAGTGATCGGTGTTACCATGAATATCATCTTTACGATCGGGAGGGATAACTGATGGAGATCCTTATTGCCCTGGCGATCGGCGTATTGTTTACCGTAGGTGTATATCTGGTCTTATCCAAAAGCCTGCTCCGCATCCTTCTGGGGACAACACTGCTGACTCACGGTGTTCATCTGCTGCTGCTGACCATGGCGGGACTTAAGACTGGCGCTTCACCGCTGCTTGGCGAGAAAGCGGAGAGTTATGTCGATCCGCTGCCGCAGGCGCTTATCCTTACTTCGATTGTAATCAGCTTTGGGGTATCCGCGTTCTTCATCGTGCTGGCTTACCGGGCATACCGCTCGGCAGGCATGGATGATGTGGAAGGAAGCAAGGGGGAGAGACCATGAACAATCTGCTGGTACTGCCTTTGCTGATTCCGGCCTTTACGGCGGTCATCCTGATTTTTCTGAAGGAAAGAATTAACCTGCAGCGTATAATCAGTGCAATCAGTGTATTTGTCAATATTGCTGTTGCGATAATTATTGTGTATCAGGTGAATACAAACGGGATTCAAACGCTGTACATGGGAGGGTGGCTGCCGCCCTACGGCATCGTCTTTGTTGCTGATATGTTTGCGGCATTGCTGGTATTAACCACGGCGGTTGTAGGCGCGGCCTGCCTGTTCTTTTCCTTCGCAAGCATTGGGGAACAGCGGGAGCGGTTCTACTACTATACCTTCTTCCACTTCCTGCTGACCGGTGTGTTCGGCTCCTTCCTTACGGGAGACCTGTTTAATCTGTTCGTATGCTTCGAGGTATTGCTGGTTGCCTCCTATGCGATGATTGTACTGGGCGGAACCCGGGTTCAGCTGCGGGAGACACTGAAATATATTCTTGTCAATGTGATCTCCTCCAGCTTGTTCGTAGCGGCAATTGCTTATCTGTACGCTGCGACAGGTACGCTTAACATGGCGCATCTGGCGGTCCGTGTAGCGGAGGCGGGGCAGGGCGGTGTCATGAATGTAATTGCTGTACTGCTGCTGCTGGTCTTCTCGCTCAAAGCCGGTCTGCTACTGTTCTTCTGGCTGCCGGATTCATACAGTGCTCCTCCCCTGGCTGTAAGGGCGCTGTTCGGAGCCTTGCTGACCAAAGTTGGGCTGTATGCCATCACACGTACATTCTCCCTGATTTTTGTTCATGATCCGGGGCTGACACATACGCTGATCGGCTGGATGGCCGGAGCAACAATGATTCTTGGAGCTGTCGGCGCGCTGGCTTACAATGATCTGAGCCGGATTTTTAATTACAATATTGTGATTAGCGTAGGCTTTATTGCCTTTGGCATATCGGTGGCAACCCAGGATTCATTCAACGGGGTAGTGTTCTATCTGATGCACGACATGATTGCCAAGGCGCTGCTGTTCTTCCTGGGCGGTATGATTATTGCAGCGTCAGGAACGGAGCAGCTACGGCAAATGGGCGGCCTGATCCGCCGGTATCCATGGACGGGCTGGATGTTTTTCATCCTGACTCTGGCGCTGGTGGGCGTTCCGCCGCTTAGCGGTTTCGCGGGGAAAGTGATGATGGTCCGCAGCGGCTTCGGGGAGCAGCACGTCGCTCTTGCACTTATTGCACTGGCGTCAAGTTTCGTTGTGCTCTATTCGCTGATCAAAGTGTTCCAGGAAGTGTTCTGGGGTGGTGAAAGAAGCGAGGAAGAAGTCCACCCGCTGCGCTACAAAGCAATGATGGCACCGGCTGCCATGCTGTTTGTCCTCATCATCCTGATGGGGGTCGGCGCCGAAACGGTGAACGGGCTTGTGGCCCAAGCCGGGGCCGTGCTGGCTGATCCGGCAGAGTACATTAACGCTGTGTACATTAACGCTGTCATGAAGGAGTAGATGAAGATGGCCTTTCAAATATTATTAAATCTCATGATAGCGTTCTTGTGGATGTTCCTGAATAATGACTGGACGGCCTCCGGCTTCATTGTCGGGTATGTGCTGGGTATTGCCGTTCTTATGGCTATGCGGCGTTTCTTCGACGGGCGGCTGTATCTTGGCAAGGTATGGGCTATTGTGAAGCTGGCTGGCCTGCTGCTGCGGGAACTGGTTGTATCCAGCTATATCGTGGTCAAGGCGGTGCTTCGGCCGAACCTCAACATCCGCCCGGCCATCCTAATGTACCACACGGAGCTGGAGTCGGACTGGGAGGTTGCCGTGCTGATTACACTGCTCTGCTTGACTCCGGGGTCCGTGGTGCTGGAAGTATCCAAAGATAACCGGACGTTATACATTCATGCGATGGATATACAGGATGTGGAACAGTTCGGCGCGAATATCCGCAATACGTTCGAACGAGCGATTCTGGAGGTGACCCGTTCATGATTCATTTTATACTCATGCTGTCGCTTTCGATCATGGTCATTTCGATTGCAATTTGCGCCTGGAGGCTGGTCAAAGGACCCTCGCTGCCTGACCGGGTCGCAGCACTCGATACAATCGGAATCAACCTGCTGGCGATGGTGGCGGTTCTCTCGATCCTGTTCAAGACTGAGGCCTTCATTGAATACATTCTGCTGATCGGCATTCTCTCTTTCATCGGAACTATGGCGCTGGCCAGATATATCGAAAGGGGAGTGGTGTTTGAATATGGAAATGATCAAGACGGCCGTTGAATTGCTGTTCGTATTGCTTATCCTGACAGGTGCACTCCTCAGTGCTGTCAGCTCTGTGGGGCTGATCCGTCTGCCGGATGTCTACTTAAGATCACATGCTGCTGCCAAAAGCGCTACGCTTGGTGTATTGTGTGTGCTCAGCGGGGCGTTTCTCTACTTTGCTTTTTTTCTCGATTACGTCAGTGCAAAGCTGCTGCTGGGGATTGTCTTCGTATTTATGACTTCACCGTTGTCAGCCCACCTGACCGGCCGGGCGGCCTACCGCTCCGGTATTCCGCTGTGGAACCGCCGTATCCAGGATGACCTCAAAGAGGTGCTGGAGAAGGAACGGATCAAGTCGGATTCTTCAACGTCATAGCCGTAAGGTGTAAACAGGGATGTCCTCCAGGCCATAAATGGTCTGAGGGACATCCCTGCCCTGGTTTATTGTGAAAGCTGCTGCGGAGAATTGTGATTCTGTGCAGTCCGTCTGCGGTACAGATGCAGCAGTGCGTATGAGAGGACGAACGCAGCTGTAACCAGCCATAGAGGGATTCGCGGATCGAGCTTGTACGCCCAGCCGCCGATGATGCCCGCAGGTGCAGTGAACAGCAGGATCAGCACGGACAGTGTGGAAAAGACTTTGGCCCGTTTATCGTCATCGATGGCGTTCTGTACGGCAGCCTCCAGATAAGGTGAACTGATCATCAGTCCCACGGCTGCCAGTATGGTGCTGAGTCCGATCCACAAGAGGCTGGACGAAGGATATAACACCAGCATAGCATTGGACAGCGCAGATAGTCCGAAGCCGGCCATCATGGAGCGGTTGGCGCTCTGGTCCGGGATTTTGGGCATAAGAAGCCATAAGGTCAGCAGCATGATTATAGAGGAGACTGCGGGAAACAGGGAGAGGATACCGCTATCCATATGCAGATAATCAGCCAGGTACAGTGACAGATAGGTGCTCTTCAGCGTGGCCTGGAAATTGAACAGGATGTATACGCCGAAGATCAGCAGCAGATTGCGTTCCACCCACAGCTCACGGAATGCTCCGCCATATTCGACCATAATTTCCCGCAGTCCAAGTTCACGTGTTTCCTGACGTTTCCTTATTCCGGCTTCGGTTTCACGGGTCGTTAGCTGACGGCCGACGAACTGGAAGGTCATGAACAGAAACGCGAGCACATACATCATCCGCATCCCCTGAATCATGCCGTACTGGTGTACAAGCAGACCGCCCAGCGGTGCAAACAGCCCTCCGATGACACCGATAATCTGCAGCAGCGTGAAGACATACGTCCGGTCAGAGGGCCGGGTGTCCTCGACAATCAGGCAGTAAAAGGCAATATGCGGGACACGCTGGAAGCCGTTTATGACCGCAGCAGCTACAAAAAACCACAGATTGTGTGAAAACGCCCATAATAGAGTTGCCAGGCTCCAGCTAAGCAGGTCAAAGTATAAAATAGCCCGCTTGCGTCCCAGACGGTCCGTCAAATATCCGCTGATTAATGAAGAGAATACCTGTACGATCAGTCCGATCGTGGTAATCCAGCCGATGTTCAGCTCCGACAGTCCCAGCTCGTACATATAAAGCGTGGCATAGGTGGAGAACATGCTGTAGGGAATCAGGAAAAAAGGTTCAAAGGTTAAGCAGCCCCGGCTGTTTCCCTGCAGCCGCGGAAATAAAGGTTTGGCCATGATTAAATCCTCCAGGGTTGTCTGTAAAGTAAGGAAAGGTCCAGACCATTAAATGATAATTACAGGACAATGTCAACAACAAAACGCAGCTAAGTTGCAGCGGTGCCTGAAGTTACTGTAGACTGGTTAGAAAAGCTGTTGTACTCGGATGAAATTTACATAAGGTGGTTAACATGCATATCCTTATCGGAATCGTATTTATCATTGTATATGCCTTAATTGTATTCTACATCGGCTGGAGCGGCTGGGGCTGGATCAAGCCGGTAGTGTCGGGCAGGTTCCGGCTATTCTATATCCTTGCGCTTGTTTTTCTGGCCAGCTCGCTGATTCTGTCCAGAGTGGTCGCAGGATCGGCCATTTTAAGTATTATCGGCAGCTACTGGCTGGCATTGTTCAGCTTGTTGATTATGCTGCTGCCGCTTGTTCATCTATCGGTTTGGCTAACGAAGCTGAGCAGGCTGCCGCGTCATGCCGTTCAGAAGTGGTCGGGAATTCTTACTATGCTGCTGCTGGCCGGTCTGCTTGGATTCGGGAGCTTCAGCGCTTACAGTCCGGTTGTCCGTTCCTATGAATTGAAGATCGGCAAGACCGGGCCGGCGAATGGTGAACTTCATATTGTGATGGCCTCAGATATGCATTTTGGCTATTTATCGGGTAAAGGCCATGCGCTGCGGATGGTAGAGAGGATCAATGCGCTGAAGCCGGATATTGTATTATTCCCCGGTGATATTGTGGATGATGATATTGTACCGTATAAGGACAAGGGCATCGGTGCGATATTAGCGGAGATTGAAGCACCGCTTGGTGTGTATGCTTCTCTGGGCAATCATGACCGCTTCAAAGGCGGGACGGAGGAGATCATCAGTCTTCTGGAGGAGAGCGGGATTCAGGTCCTCTATGATGAAGCCATTGAGGTAGGAGACTGGCTGACGCTTATCGGGCGGAAGGATTATAGTGATAAGGATAGAGCTGAGCTGTCTGTTCTGATGGAGAACGTAGATGGCTCGAAGCCGGTATTTATGCTGGAGCATCAACCGGTCGGCTTCGACACAGCAGAGGAGCAGGGGATTGATCTGATGGTCTCCGGCCATACCCACCGCGGGCAGATCGCGCCTGCCAATCTGATCACTTCCAGAGTGTTCGAGAATGACTGGGGATATCTGCAGAAAGGGCAGCTCCATTCCATAGTATCTTCCGGATATGGATTCTGGGGTCCGCCGATCCGTATCGGATCGCGGTCGGAGGTAGTATCCATTCATGTGAATTTTAATAATTCAGAGCGATAGTGCAAGAAGGGTTCATCCGGATATTCGGATGGACCCTTCTTGTACTAAGCCACTCTGATCTTGTGGAAATAGACTGCTCCGCACAGCCAGCGGAATCCGCGTCTGCCAAGGGTTCCGGCAGCTACTCTTGAGACGGAGCTCCTTTGCTGCTCAATATTTCCTTGTAGAGTTCTATAGCCAGCGCCTGTGACCGCCTAAGATAGCATCCGGCTCCCCGTAAAGAATATGGAGAAGCTTACCTTAATGCGCATATTCCTGCTGCAGGCTGGATACATGCTGGTGGAAATTTAGACCGCTATGCTCAAGATAACGTTCATTCCGTAACAAAAAAGGCTCCAGATTCAATACATGCAGGGAATTTTCCTGCGCAGAACAGGGTGGCGTCAAAAGCCGGAAGATCATCCGTCCGCAGATCCTACCGGTGAATGAACAGAATCATAGCTGTAATTCTTTTGGTTCATACAACCGGGTTAAGGCGTGCATATGCAGATCGTTCATGGGAGCTACTCTAGAAAAATAAGGCAGCTGCCATTTCTGCGCAGCAGAAGCCTGCTTATTAGTCACGGTATCCCAGTCCGGATACACGCGCATTGCCATTCTGCGCCGCATCCGGCATTCTGCGGTTCTTCCTGCACTGAATCAACAGTGAAGCGGGCCGGTGCATACAACGCATCAGTTATATAAGCTAACGTATTATAAAAGTTATTCATGAGATGCCTTCTTCCTGAGTGGTTATAATGCTGTCTCCAATTAAGTTAATACCAGTCCATCCGGCATAAATGTAAGCTGTTTGTAATGTTATGCGGGATGATATTTGTTAGAATGGGGGAACTGCAGGAATTTACTCGACTAAAGGAGAGGTTTAATTGTTAAGAAAAGGATTCACAGTTATGTTCTCAATACTATTGCTATTATCCGGCAGTTTCACGGCATTTGCTTCCGGGAAAGGCAGCGGGGGAGCAGAGGGAGCAACCCCATCAGGGATTCCGCTGACCGGTTTGGAAGCTTTTGTCGACGATTATGTAAAAGAGTACATAGGACAACAATCCGTAGGGGCGTCTGTTGTTATGGTAAAGGACGGCCGGGTGGTACTGTCCAAGGGTTACGGATACGCCGACTTGGAGCAGCAGATCCCTGTTTCGAAGGATACGGTAATGGAATGGGGCTCGATCAGCAAGCTTACCGTATGGACCTCCGTAATGCAGCTGGTTGAGCAAGGAAAGCTCGATCTGAATGAAGATATCCGCAAGCTTTTGCCGGACAATTTCCTGACCAGGCTGAAATATGATGATCCCATAACGATGCTTCATCTGATGAACCACAATGCCGGATTCGAGGAGTATATGTTCGACATGGCCTATCAGTCCCCTGAGGAAGTACGCTCTTTGGAAGAGGGGCTGCAGCTGGCCCAGCCGGCACAGATTTACAGACCGGGTGAGGTTATAGCTTACTCTAACTATGGGAACTCACTGGCTGCCTATATTGTGGAGAGAATCAGCGGCCAGCCATATCATGAATACGTTCAGCAGCATATTTTTGATCCTCTCGGGATGAAGGATTCGATTGCCTATTCTGTTGTAGAGGACCGTCCGGAGCTGCTGAAGCATAAAGCTAAAGGTTATTTCTTCGAGGGAGAAGGGAGCTTTACGCAAGGATCATGGAATTATATGTCCATGTACCCTAACGGAGGCAATAACGGCACTGCAGAAGATCTGGCTAAGTTCGCGATGGCATTCATGCCTGCAGCCGGAGAAGCATCCCCTCTGTTCGAGAAGCCGGAGACACTGGGCACGATGCTGACTCAGAGTTATACCTCTGCTGAAGGAATGCCGGGTATTGCCCATGGGTTCTGGGAATATCCCGGAATGAAGCGTACGCTCGGACATGGCGGAAATACGATTGCATTTGCCACCAATCTGCAGATTGTGCCTGAAGACCGGTTCGCGATCATAATTATGACCAATCAGGCTAGCGAATCCAATATTGTACATGGTCTGACCAAAGTAATACTGGGCACACGTCAGCAGGCAGATGTTGTTGATCTGCCGGATTCGTCAGAGGTTCAAGGCGAGTTCATGGCTGCGCGGCGCCCCGGACACGGCTTCATGAATCTATTCCCCTATCTAACCCTGATGAAGCTTGAGCCGCAGGGGGAAGATCAACTCCGGGTATCACTTGCCGGGATGACCGGAAGCTATAAGCAGGTTCAGCCCTATCTCTATGAGAAAGTAAGCGGAGACTCGGCGCTGGATGCCTGGCCCATGCTGCATGCCACGGTCAGAGAGGGTAAGGTGGAGGCCATCTCGGTATATACGACAGATTATTTGCCGCTGCCTGCTGGTAAGTCAATGCCGGTGCTTCTCTTGAATGCCGTGCTTGCGGCACTGGCCGTCCTCTATTTCGTTATCGCCCCGTTTGTGTTGCTGATACAGGCAATATTGAACAAGCGAAGAGCCGGAACACGTCCTGCACCCCGTGCCGTCAGCCGCATGCTGGCAGCTGGCCTCACCTTGACAGGCAGCGGCATTGTGGTGAACAACCTGGTTCTGGCCTTGAGAATGCTCAGCAACAATGAACGTGCCTATGCCGAAGTGCATCCGCAGATTCTGATTAACTATGGTCTGACTGGACTGGCGGTGTTGTTCTTGGCCGCGCTGCTGCTGTCCTGGAGGAAGAACCGCTCTGCTTCAACTGCCCGTGGCAAATGGTCAGCAATTCTTCCTACTGTCATGATGATTATTCTGGTGTGGTTGCTTATATTCTGGCAGTTATATAGTTAAACAGGGGGATTACACCGCAAATAACGCCTGACGAATTGAATTTTCCTAAGCTGATTTTCCAATTGTTCGTCATTACTGAATACATCGCCAAGTGACGTAAGCGCACCGGCGATGTATTTTTGTGTGTTCCTGCTTAATCAGCTGCGGTGCATCAATCAATATTTAGGCAGCTTGAGTACCGGCCATAATAGCTTCCTCAATACCGGACGAAGCCAATAAGCCAATACAGTCGTTCCGGTCCATGAGCTGCGCTTATTCTGCAGGTATTGATCGTTGATAATATAAGTCCGGGTAGAAGGGGGACTCTTGAGACCGAGCTCATCCCATTTTGCCGGATCATTCGAGCCATTGAGCCTTTTAAGCATATTTGCTGTTTCATGGTCTATTTTAGCGGGAATCTGTTCGTAGGCCTGGGAAATTTGCATATGAAATTCATCGATCGGACTGCGGCTGGCCAGGCTCTCCAGGTGGATGCTTTCACGAAGGTAAGAGACGTATGCCAGATGGTCCGCCCAGAACCCGTCGATATAAAAAAGCCGTACCCGCTGCTCCGCAGGGCTCATCGGTTTCGTGCCTTGCAGAATTCCGAGCCGCTCCGCGTATAGAATCCGCCTCTGATCCTCCACCATATCCGAATAACCGTTCAGTTCCTGGTGGATATCGAAGTTTTGGCTCATAATAACGCGCTGGGTATGCGCGATTTTGCTGCGGAGCACCGGATCATCGAGTGCCTCATCCTGCCTGGGAACGCGAACCGCTTTATCGAATCCGAACCGCAGCATCAGCTCATCCTCTAAGCTTACGTAGAATACCGAGGCCCCCGGGTCACCTTGGCGGCCGGAACGACCGCGCAGCTGGTCGTCGATTCGTACGCTTTCATTCACATGAGTGCCTATCACGTACAACCCGCCCAGCTTGGCTATTACCTCTGCTTGCACGGGGTCACCTCCACCGAGCCGGATGTCGACGCCGCGTCCCGCCATATTCGTAGACACCGTGACGGCGCCGGCTGCTCCGGCTTTGGCGATGATCCCGGCTTCTTCTGCATCGTTTTTTGCATTCAGAACCTGACAGGGTACACCCGCAGCTGCTAATGCCTCCGCCAGCATATCAGACTCCTGGACGCTGGACGTTCCAATGAGAATAGGACGTCCCGCCTTGTGAACGGACGAGATTTCTTGTACAAGCGCTTTAAATTTGGCTTCTTTATGGGTATAAATCATGTGTGGATGGTCGATTCGTATGTTTGTCCGGTTCGGCGGAATTTGCACGACCTGCAGCATATAAACCGCTTTGAATTCCATTGCGGACGCGTGCGCGGTCGCCGTCATTCCGCAAATTCCCGGATACAGGCTAATGAAATGCTGGAGGGTAATTGTGCCGAGAATTCTCCCGCTGGCGGTCCACTGCAGCCCCTCTTTGACCGCAAGCGCGGCTTGCAGCCCGTCCGGTAAATACCTGTTCTCGGCCACACGGCCGGTATATTCTTCGATCTGCTCGATTTTACCGTCCCGGACGATATAATCAATGTCTTTGTTTAATAACGATTCCACATGCAGCGCGCAATTTAATGACGTTAATAAGTGAGAATTATGGCTATCGTACAAATTACCGCATCCCAGCAGGGATTCCGCTTTCGCAGCGCCGGCTTCATTCAAGTATACATTCCGCTGGAACTCATCGAAGTCGTAATGCTCCACGGGCTGTAGCTGCCGGGCCACTTCTGCGAACAGAATGCCGTCACTGATGGAAGAGTCCGACTCCCCGCTGATGACTAGCGGCACCCGCGCTTCGTCAAGAAGCAGTGAATCCGCTTCATCGACGATGACATAGTGGAACGGACGATGTACGGTATCGGCTTCGCTTAGTGCTATCGTGTCGCGCAAGTAATCGAAGCCCGCCTCTTTCGCCGTAACGTAGGTTATATCGGCGGCGTATGCTTCCCGTTTCCGGGACAGGCTCATGCCCGCCTGCACAGGCTGAACCGTTAATCCGAGGAAACAATACACCGGACCCATCCACCCGGCATCGCGCTTGGCCAAATAATCGTTAAAAGTCAGCACATGAACACCTTCGCCGGTCAGTGCATTAAGATAAGCAGGCATAACTGCAGATAGCGTTTTGCCTTCACCGGTATGCTGCTCGATTAAGAATCTCTCATGCAGTGCGATCGCAGCCATGATCTGAACATCGTAAGGCTGCAGTCCGAGCGTTCTTTTCGCTGCCTCACAGACAAGCGCATAAGCATCAACAAGCAGCTCGTCCAATGGCGTACCCGACCGAGCTTCTTTTTGCAGCCGTAGGGATTCCGCTTGAAGCTGGCCATCCTCCCATGCTTGCAGATTCCGGTTCCTGATGAGCTCCGTTTGGTCCTGATAGGCCTTCAGCTTAATCCGGTTATCGTAGTCTTTGAACCGATGCATCAGCTTGACGGCTATATTCATAGGAATATGATCTCCTCTCGGTAGTAGAATGAAGTCCAATCGCTCCATAACATGGAATGCTTTGCCTGGCTTCAAGCTCATAAACTTCGTATTACTACGTAAAAGCCTGCCCAAAGTTTCTATTTATTTCCTCCTAGGCAAAATTGCCAGAAAGACGCGGTCTTACATACAAAAGCAGCAGCAACCTCGGTCTACGGGGTTGCTGCTGCTTTTTCAATGAGTGCAATCTGTCCTAAATAGTGGTATGAGTAAAAGGAGGTCTGTGCTAACCGGAGTTCAAGGGTTGTTGAAACCATATCCCTAATATCCGCAATGATCCATCCCACAAAATACAGAAACATAAGAGGGTATGCAAATGCTATAGGTGTTCCGATCCAGTGTCCAAATTGTGCGGGAAACTACTGGACCAGAGAGAGCCACGGGTTCATCCGCATTAAGGTGGTCTAGACGAGAATAATAACTACTCTCAGAGCACTTGAAATTAGTTCGTCAATCCATGCATCTCCATCTCATCAGTATGATTATTTCCATAGGAGGGACGTGGCAACATGAGAAGCTCAGAGGGATATAGACAATTATTATATTTCTCGCCGCTCCGTTCTCCGTATTTAAAATATAATGAACCGTGCTGCATACCCATCACCCGGTCCAGTCCGCCAAAATGCTTATCTAAATCCTTCGATTCTTGTATGCTAGCTCCCCTGCGCTCTTGAAGCGGGAGGAATATAAAGATGACAAGCTGTATGTTACATTGCTGCAACTGGATAAACAATAGGCAGATGGAATCGTTTGCGCTAGAATAAGAAATATGGGCAAAGGAATATCAGGTTCATGGATGCGGAAGCGTTGCGGGAGGAATTAGAAGACTCAGTTATTGATGAAAGCGTTTAAATTATTTAGAGGAGGGAATTAGATGATCAAAAATTGGATTTACAAGTGCAGTTGTTGGGGACTTATAACATTATTAATGATAACGCTCACAGGTTGTGTGAAAGAACAGGAGCCAACCGCTGTTCAGCCTTCGCCAACCCAGGAGGGGAAGGCTGCTCCTGATGAAACCATAGGTACAGTGAGCATAGAGAAGCTCGGGGAACGGAGAATCTTTGTTTACCTGCCGCCTGGGTATGAAACCGGCGAAGACCGTTATCCTGTAGTGTATATGAACGACGGGCGGAGTGTGTTTAATACCGGCACCAGTTCTTTTAATAAAGAGTGGCTGGTTGACAAGAAGGTAGACCAACTTGTTAAGGATGGCAAGATGGAGAAGGTCATTGTAATTGCAGTTGATGCAGGCGAAGGCTCAGAACGGGGGAATGAGTACGTCCCTTTCCCTAATGATTCTATTCCTACGGATGGGACCGGGGCGGAGAAATTTACCCGCTATTTTGTTGAAACCGTCATTCCCTTTGTGGATTCAACATACAGAACGATCCCGGACAGGGACCACCGGATGATCATAGGATCGTCATTTGGCGGAGTGCAGGCGTTCTGGATGGGCTACCACCATCCCGAGACTTTCTCGATGATCGGTGCGCTGTCCGCCTCCACATGGGTAGCTAACGGACCAGCGTTTGAAGATTGGGTGCAAGAAACCGGAAAGCCGGATGTGAAGATTTGGCTGGACATGGGAGCTAAGGAAGAAATGGTAATCGATCCACTGGTAGATATACTTTTATTGAAGGGGTTTAAATATGGGCAGGATTTATTTTTTCAGATGGATCCTATTGGTGAGCATAACGAGATTTCCTGGTCCAGACGAGTACATAGTCCACTGATCATGTTCGCCGGGGAAGCACCCGGTCAAGCAGTTAATCTGGAAGTAAGCGACTATTGGGCAACTTCAGGGATGGGAGAATCTTATCTCCGCATCAATCCGGTAGCAACCATGTACAATGGAATGGACTACTCTGTCTCCTCCGAAGCCGTATACAAGGTGCTTAATCCCGAGGTTGGACAGGTGGATCCATCAGGGAAAGTGACCTTTTTGAAACAGGAAGACTTGCATGTTGAAGTTACATATCAAGGGATGACCCAATTGTATGATATAGATAAAGATCGTTAGGCACTATAATATGATAGTCTGACTTTTTATATGAATGCATTTTTTCAAGTGTATAAAGATATGTTCTGTTGCAGGCATCAGTACCAGCCAAGCTATATTTCTTTTACTCCAGTAATCGGCTAGACTACTTGCCTTTTGAGTAACAGCATTTTCATCGAACAATCGTTTGATTCTGCTTTGTTCAACCTTGTCTACAAACTGTCCTGGCTTCAACATCGATATGATTTGTCTTGTTTGCTTGCCAACGACAGTTTTGTAAGCCAATAATGATTTGAAATTTATACTTAAACTTAACTCGGCAATTTCTTCTTCACTCATCTCATTACCAGAGTGAGTAAATCTAGTGTTCATTTTTTCGAACCAATTTCCAGAATAAAGAGCTTGTTGTTGATCAGCAACTAGAATACTCATGGTCATATCCTCAAGTCGGGCACTATGCCAAAGATGCCATGCAATCGAGTTTTTCGTATCCGAAAGGTTCACTGGGTACTTTCTGAAGGTTTGTTCGTCCAAACTTGTTATTGCGGCATCATGTAATGTTAGTTCGGTTAAATTCCCAACGGATGAAGAATGTAACCAAGCATGCAGAGAAAGAAATGATTGAACGGACTGTGCATGTTCTTCGGGATTCAAAATCATTTCATTTAAAGCCTTAAGATTCTCACTCCAAACCCTTTGTTCTTCCAAGTCCATGAAATCAACACCTCCTCTTGTGACGTTTGTTGAAGATTGCCGTCCTTAGCGCAGCGTAGATTGACTGAATAAATATGTATGGCTTGTCCGCTTGGATTACCAGTTTATATAATTATTATGTATGAACTGGCATGTTCCCGCCATAACTTTTGCAGCTTTTTTGCAACTGTTTTGAGAAGAGCGCTTCATATCTGGGCGGGCGCCAACCGTTAGCCAAGGGCAAGGGTGTCCACTGCGAAGTGGATTCTTAAGCAAGCCGGAGGCAAAAGCATGGGCAAGTTACACGAACTTGATTTGAGGCTGTGCCAGTCGGATGAGTCACCCAAACATGAAGAAATCCAAAGCTGCTAAGGACTGGCGAGGTATACTCCTGTGGTCGCGAGCGAAAAGATGGCGTTCTTTTCTGGGAAGACCTGCCGGATTCCAAAGCGGCCTCCGATGGATTGATTCGTTGCTCTCCGGTTACTCCGGAGGCAGTATAGGACAGCTGCTGCAGTATCCCTGATCTGCTCTGAGCTGATAGGCCAGACAGCAGGTTGCCTTAATAGATATAGTTTCATGTGGAGAGCAGGGGTCTATTCGGAATTTGGTCTTGATACGGAACGGGTTGCTGCGAAGTCCGAATACCTCCGGTTCGAGGTCCCAGGTTATGGATTTGAACTGCCTGATGATATGGCTGCGGAGGCTGTCATCTGCTTCATCCTGCACATCCTCTTCCATAAAGGCATACAGCTGATTATAAACATGCTTCCATAACATTACTGCTCTGGTCTGTGCAGCTTCGGCAAGAGCAAGAATAATCGGTCTGACATCATTCTTGTAGAACATGCCTAGCTCATCTAATAATTCTCCAATACCATGCTTGTTTCCGCTACTGTCCCAATTATCATGGACAAGGAAGGAGAATTCGGGGAACCCCTCAGTGCGGATGAGCTGTACAGACATGTTGCTCAGGCACAAGACATGAGCCATCGGGTGTGCAGCCGTGAGCAGTGCATATTTGGCTCCGCAAATCCCGGCGATCCAACTGCAAAAGATGGCAGCTGCCAAACGTTTGTCCTCTGTTCCGAGCATGGAAGCATAAGTTCTGAGCAGATGCTCAGCTTTTGCAGGCTGGCTTAATTCGGTAAGCGATAAAGTAATCACTACATTCTCTACAGCTTCAGGATGGATGAAAAAACGTTCTGCCCATTGTATCTCGTCGGTTTGGCACATCCTTAAGTCCCCATCATTTCGAGTTGCCTTCAAAGGCTTGGAGAACGGCATCAATCGCATAGCGGTTCGCCAGCGGAGACATGCCCAGATTAAACCAATCCTTGCCCGCCATCGTATACACCTGATTCTTCTTGACCGCATTCATATTCTTCCACAATGGGCTATCCAGCATATCTTCATAGGTCTGCTTAACCTCAGCATTGTCCTCATTATTCAGCTGAAGAATGAGATGGTCTGGATTATACTCAGGCAGCTTCTCTAAGGATATGGATAATGACCGATCTGTACCGGGGAAGTTCGGAATCATCTCCAGTCCAAGCGTGGTATGAATAAACTTTCCGCGATCAATCTGATCCCCGTAGAGGATAAGGCTGTTAGGCATAACCATCATATACATTACGGTTTCGTTGCCAACCAGCTCATCAAGCTTCTGCTTCGCTTCCGCTTCCTGTGCTTCCAGCTCCTGTATGACCTTCTCTGCAACTTCATTCTTGCCCAGCACCTCGGCTATATCCGTCAGTTCATCACGCCAGTCATCGCGCTCGGGTAACAGAACCGTCGGAGCAATCTCGGATAACTGATCATAGTCCTTTTCAGACCACCATACGGGAGCAATGATAAGATCAGGATCGGAGGCCAGTATCATTTCAAAATTCGGGGTTTCTGCAATACCCATTTTCAGCGTATCCTGGAACGGTTCTTGCAGATAGGTGGGAAAATCTTCTTGGTAGTTCTGCACAGCTATGGGTGTAACACCTAAGGCTTGCAGAAACTCCGGATAGACAACGGAGAGACCGATGACTCTGACTGGATTGGCTGGTATCTTGATCTCGCCTTTTTCACTATTCACTACACGAAATTCCGCTTCAGCTGTGGCAGCAACCTTGGCCTGTCCATTGTTATTTGAGCAAGCTGCCATCACAAATATCATTACAATAGCCATACAGAACGCCATTCCTTGTCTCATCTGTCTCATTTATTCTGTAACCTCCTGAGTTTCGATACCTTTAGTCTCACCTGAGAGTGAGAATCAATATCACTGTTAGGAGTATAAAACAATCTTTTCAATTCGACTATTGACGATCACGCCAATATTTCATGTCTGATTACGCCACAGAGACGGCACCAGATCAAGAATCAGCTCCTGTGTGAACGATGTATACTCTGTCCAGGGGAAGGGAGGGAGGTGTTCAATACGCGAATATCCGGTGGAATCAGGTTGCTTCCATGACTCCTTGTTCTGGAGCTCAGACCAGACGGCCTGCGAGTGGACATCCTCATCCACAATCAATAGGACCCTGTCCGCATCTACAGACCGCAGCTCTTCCAGCGTCAATGTCTGATGGCTAAGCTTGCGGTTTACAACCGTCGCCGGAATCAGATGCAGATCATCATAGAGCACCTCACCCAAGCTCCGATTAGACAAGGCGGTAATCGTCTGACCGGATATCCGGGCAATTAGAAGCTTATCCTTGGCAAGCTCCGGATCTAAGTCTGCCCGGATAGCCTTGGCTTTGCAGTCATATTTGCTGAGCCATGCCGTGGTTTCCTTTGACTTGCCCAGGCATTCTCCGATGAAGCTTAATTGCGCCCTCCAGTCCATTTGGAGCCAGGGCACAAGATAAGTGGGGGCAAGCTCTTGAAGCTGCAGCAGCATATCCTGACTTAGCGATTGCTCCAGCCCCAGAATATAATCAGGACGGAGGGAAGCAAGCTGCTGCATTCTGTTATTGTCATCTTGGGCAAGCGGCAGCACTGCACCGGGCTCATATTTACGGCGGTAATATTCAGTCCACGGATGGTCAGCCGGCGCTGCACTGGGAATAATATTCAGAGTAAGCAGTGCCCCGATCAGGCTGCCGTGGTAGGCGACAATCTTCAGCTTGGCATTTCGCATGAAGGTTGCCGGAGCTACACCGGTAATTTGCTTGAATTTGCGCCGGAAATAAGGAATGTCCTTATAACCGACATAAGCGGCAATATCCTTCAATTCATAATCTGTTTGCGGCAGCATAAGACTCCTGGCTTGTCTGATCCGGTATTCAGTCAGGTATTCAATCGCGCTGAGGCCGTATTTCTGCTTGAACAGTCTGATGAAATGTCTTGTGCTAATGCCTGCCTCGCCAGCCAGCAGAGAGATGGAGAGATCTTCGCGGTAGTGCAGTTCTATGTATGCCTTTATCCGCTCCATAACAGCGTCAGTATCGTTCAGCTGAGATTGGCCGGCATCGCTTAGCAGACTATACAACAGCTCATAGAATCCGCTCTGGGCATGCAGCCGCTCTAAGCGGTTATTGCTTCCCATGGAAGCGGTAATGGCCTCGCAGTGTTTGCTGTAAATGATCGACGAACTAACCGCTGCTTCTCCGCACAAAGGGAAGGGAAGCTGGAGCTCAGATGAGCTTGGCAGTTGCATAGCTTCAGGCTGACTACGCTGACCAAATACATCAAACCGCAGAACATATAATTTGTGGGCTCCTGTACCTTCAAAATAGGCTTCGACCAGTTGCCCTGGCAGGCAGACAAATACAAATCCCGCTCTAAGTTCGCAATACTTGCCATCAACCGTTATGGAGCCCCGGCCTAATATGGGAATCAGGAGCATATGACATTCAAGAAATTGCAGCCGCAGCGACCACTCTTCCGCAGGACTGTGGTTCTGTGTGATGCTTCTAAGCCTGAACCACATCTGATCCAATTGTCCGAATCTTCCCGAAGGGGGAACACCAGCTATGCTGTCCATTCTTCGTACCACCTTCCATTATGGTTCAATATGCAGGTCTTACAAATCTCCGAAATCAAGAGGCGTACCCCTCTGCTTATTCCTCCGCTTCTTTCCTCAGCACCCGTGTGAGCACATGCCCCAGATGGATAAATGCCAGCCTGGAGTGACGGTAGAATGTGGTGCGGCTCATATGAAAAGCTTCGGCAAGCTGTGATTTCCGGTAGTTCTTTTGCAAATAACTCTCTCTTAATATACTTTGCTCCAGCTCTGTGAGCGGGTAAGGCGGCTGTTTATCCGTCAAGAACTGCTGCACCTGCTGACGTACCGCCCCTCCGGCAAGCCCGAGCCGCTTCACTAAGGGCATGTCCTCCAGCAGGGCATCATTATACAAATGCTGAACAATCTGCTTAACATCTCTCCAGTCGGGCTGCGGCTCTTGCTGAATGTCTGCTTCTGGGGCTTGCACAGTCAGTTGAAACACCCGTTGTACCCACTCCTCAAACTTCACCTGGCGGAAATCCAGGTCCCACACGGTCAGCTTCGCGGAATCATTCTGTTCAGGTCTAGACAGAATCTGTTCCTGAAAGCCCAGAAGCGGCAATAGCAGGTTCAACTGGTTATCCGCTGTCGCTACAATGGTACGCAAGCCGCCGGAAGTATACACCAGCCATGACTGGAGCAGCATTGCACCCAGCTCTTCCGGCCGGTAAAAGGGCTGCTCTATATCTACCGCAGACAGCAGAATGGACAATGTATCAGCAGCTTCTGAAGGCAGGGTATACAGAGGTTCGGCCAATGCTCCCAGCAGTTCCCTGTGGGATGGTGCGTAACGGTCGAGCAAGGGCAGCGTTAGTGCATGCAGCCGCAAGCCGGCCGAGAAACCCAGCGGAATCCCGCTGCTGTCACAGAGGACAACAATGCTGTCCGGATCATGCGCTGCAATATCATCCAGCAACGGGTGATGTTCCCCGGCCGCAATCAGCTCGGACTGCCAGTCCGATCGTGCCAGCGATGCCTCAAGAAAACGGTGCAGATAAGGAAGATCCTCCGGCTCATAACCCCGCTGCCGTTCCTTGCTCCTTAGTCCTGTGAAATCTGTGTAGGTGCTGACAGCAGGCAGCTGTTCACGGTAAAGCTCCAGCACATGGGCGGCAATCTGCATTTGCTGCAGTGTATTGGACGCAGGGAACCTTTCTATGAGCAGTTCAAGCGATCTGGACCGCATCAGGCGATATTGTCCCGGGTCCCGGCGCTGGTAGTCCTCCCGCAGCATCCGCGATACGAGCTGGTGCAGGCATAGTCCGTTCAAGCCAGTACGTACGCAAGACAATCTGCTCAGCTTCGCATAGTCAGAGGCGGACAGGGGGGTGACCAGCAATTGGTTCAGGATCGTCTGATCTGCTGCCGGAAGGAGAGATAGAAGCTGTAGAGCCTCATACATAAAGGGGGAAGCGGCTTCCTTCAGCATTTCTGCACTGAGTATCCCCGGAAGCTGGTATTCGCGTTCCTGCCTCTCCGGTTCCTGACGGAGCAGCACATCAAGCGTAAGCGCGAGCAGCAGGGGATGGCCTTCTGTCTTATGAACGATATCAAGCTGAACAGCCGGGATAGTCCGCTGTCTTGCAAATATTCATAGATTTCTTCCCGGGAGAACAGCTCCAGGGGATAAGAATGAATTCGCTTGGACCAGATGGGGTTCGAATGCCATTTGATCGGGAGACCGCTCCGGGAGGCCAGAATGAGCAGGCATTCAGATGCTGCCAGCTTGGGTAGCAGACTGGCCAGGAGCCAGCTTTCAATAGAATCCAAGTGCTCACAGTTATCTATAATCAAAACGGTCCGCTGGCGGGTTAACTCCCGTACAGCATGGGCCAGCATCGTCTCGCCTGTTGCCCGTGTCAGGCCGTATTCCATCTCCAGGCTCATCTCCAGACAGGCCAGAAAAGCACCTGGAGTCTGCAGGCATATCTGTCCGTCCATCCATATTGTAAGTGTGGAGGAACGGCGGGCTTCGGCGTTCATTTCTGTGAGCAGGGTGGTTTTGCCGATACCGCCAATACCCGTTACCGAGAAGATGTGCGAACCGGCACCGGGGGCAGCAAGCCACCGGGATAAGGCATCCTTTTCCCGGCTGAAGCCGACGATTCGCTGAGCTGTGGTTTTGCTGTTAGCCGAAGAGAGGTTCATGCTACACCACTTTCTATTAAAATTTGAAACAAAAACGGGACCTTTCTATTCCATTCATATATTATACTATTCTTTGATCCGCTACTTCGGCAGATTTCGCAGATATTTGAACCATTATTTTCGTAACCAAAGGGGAGACTGTAATGAAAAAACGACTGACTATACCGGCAGCCTTGCTGGTTATTGTGATGCTCGTGGGACAACTTGGACTTTATTCCTTAAGGGTCAATGCAGCCCCCGATTCCAATGAATCCAATGTCATCCCGCTTGTTGTAGACGGATGGGTAGAGGTGTCCACCAGAGAGCAGCTTGTGTATCTCAATCAGAACCAGGGGGATTATTTGAGCGCGCATATCCGCCTGATGAAGAATATTGACTTATCCGGGTTCCATTGGGTTCCGCTCGGAGGGAATGCTTATTCTGCCTTCAGCGGGGTGTTTGATGGACAAGGTCATACGATCAGAGGTGTGGAAGTAACCGCTGCCTATGGTACTTATGCAGGCTTTTTTGGCCAATCTACCGGTGCGATCCGAAACATCAGTCTGAAGGTCAGTATAAACGGCGGCTCTATGACAGGTGGTCTGGTAGGGCATCAAAGCGGGGGGAGTATCGAACGGGTCTATACGGAAGGAAGCGTCAGAAGCGGAACCCATGGTGGAGTAACTTCAAGCGGGGGAATAGCTGGTGTTATTATGAATACCAGTGTGAAAATGTCATCCTCCAGTGCCTCTGTCACAGTCGCGTATTCTCCTAACATGTACGCCAGCGGTCTTGTGGGTTCCCAGGGTTACGGATCTGTAGAAGATTCTTATTCGACGGGCGAGATAAGCAACGAGCCTCCCGATTACTTTGTTTTCACAAGCGGGATTACAAGCTATCAATATCTGAATACTATAAAAAATACCTATGCTGCAGGACGCATCTCCACTTCGAATGCTGGAAGCTATACATCAAGAGGCGGAATCGGAGCTTATGGTTATGGGACTACTGTAGTGAGTTCTGTTTTTGACACGACGGCAACAGGAATACCTGAAAGTGGAATCAGGACTACTGAATGGGAATTATTCACAGACAGCACAATAGATATTAAGGCCCTCACCACCGGGGAGATGAAGAAGAAGAGTAACTATACAGGATGGGATTTCAACAATACATGGAACATTCATGCCAATATAAATAACGGTTATCCCTACCTGCGTCCGGCCGTATTGACGGAGGAGCTTCCCGGGGCACATAAGGGTCAGCCTTATTCCGTAGACCTGTCCGCCTTCGATGGTGCCCATGCCGGACTGAATTGGAGTGCCTCAGGGCTTCCGGAAGGATTGAGTGTAAGTACCAATGGAGAACTGCAGGGTACGCCGGAAGAGGCCGGCACCTTCAATATTCGTCTTCAGGTAACGGATGCGGGCTTCGCCGCCGCTTCACAGGATCTTCAGCTTGTTGTCAGTCAATACGCTCCAGAAATCGGCATACTTGCGATTCATCCGGGCCAGGCGGTAGGCTCCACAGCAATAACGGTTGAACCGAACCAGTCCGGCGGCAGCTTTGATTATGTTCTGGGAAATACGGAGACTTTACCGCCGCTGCTTGACAGTGCGCTGCCGATGGACGCGGTGGATTATATTCCGGACACGGATATCCCGGCTGTCCTTGCCGGACAATATCTGGAGCTGTATGAGGTAAATGAACACCGGCTGATTCAGGCATGGCAGCAGTTCAAGCTTGAAGACGGTCATATTCGTAAGGTCATTCCAGTCAGCGGCGTTAACCTGAGCGCCTCCCGGCTAACTCTTAGAGTCGGTGAGCCCTCCGTCAAGCTGCAGGCAATCGTTATGCCTGAAGACGCAACGAATCCTGCTATCATCTGGAGCTCCAGCAACACGGAGGTTGTCACTGTTGACCAGAACGGGCGGGTGGAGCCTGTTGCTGCCGGCGAAGCAACGGTTAACATTATTTCTGTGCAAGGCGGCTTGACGGCACAGACAGACATCACGGTACTTCCCGCCCCTGTCCAGACAGGAACGGTTACCGGTTCAGTCTACGGTTCGGGGAATACGCCTCTGGCGGGAGCCAATGTATCTCTAAGCAGCTTCAGTGCCGTTACCGACAGCGAGGGTGTTTTCAAGCTGGAAGAGATTCCTGCCGGTGTATACACGCTCCATTTGTCAGCACAGGGTTATACTCCAATGGAGCAGCTCGTGAATGTGTATGCCGGGCAAACGGCAGATGCAGGCCGCACTTCTCTAACCTTGCTGGCGACGCCGTCACCGGCGCCAACACCAACAGCAACAGCAACACCAACGCCAACACCGACACCAACAGCAACACCAACGCCAACACAAACACCGTCACCGACGGCAACGCCAACACCGACAGCAACACCAACACCGACACCGACAGCAACGCCAACACCAACACCAACACCAACACCAACACCAACACCAACACCAACACCAACACCAACACCAACACCAACGCCAACGCCAACACCGTCACCGACAGCAACGCCAACGGCAACACCGTCACCGACAGCAACAGCAACGCCAACACCAACACCGACAGCAGCTCCGGCAGCAACGCCAACGACAGCTCCAGCGTCCCCGTTTGTGCAGGAAGCAACTGTCGTTCAGAGTCCGCCTGATCCTGGCGTTGTTCTGATCAGGCTTACAGCTAACAATCAGGAGCTTCTGGCGAAAGCAACGCTTGAAGCTATGGATGATGGCCGATCGGCGATCCGGGTCAAGCCTGATGATGCTTTTATTGTCCAGGCGTTCGCTTCAGACAAGGAAGCCGTGATCAAGTTCGAGAACAGTAGGGATATCGCATTTGTTGATTTATCCCTTTCAGTTCTGAGGGAGGTATTGAAGCAACGGCCGGGTGCTTCGTTAACTATTGAAGTAAATGGAATCGGGTTCGAACTGCTTCTTGACCCGTTAATTCTTAGGACAGGCAGCAAGATTATTACAGTCGGAATGGGTACAGTCGCACCTGCAACCAGCGACAGCTTCAACACAGCTTCTATGAAGAAGGGCTATAAGCTTCTTGGCAGTCCTGTAGACTTCTCGCTCGATATAGATGGTGTTCAGGCAGAGAGCTATAGTACCCTGTACACCAAACATGTACTTCCTCTTGCTTCACCAGCCGACCCGGGGACAACAACAGTGGTATGGATGGACAACAACCATGAGCTTCATTTTGTACCAGCAGTGTTTGCCGCTGACGGTCAAGCGGTCCAGGCTATAGTCTACACGCCGCTTAACCGTGCATATACGATCGTCACGTCTGAACATTTCTTCGCGGATTTGGCTGGACATTGGGCGAAGGCTGACATTGAGCTGCTTGCCAATAAGCTGATTGTTGATGGGGTAAGCGACACTTCCTTTGCGCCTGACCAACAGGTTACCCGCGGTGAGTTTGCAGCACTGCTTGTGCGTTCACTTGGACTTCATGACAATACATCGGCAAGCCCGTTTGCAGATATCCCGGCAGAAGCAAGGTATGCTGAATCCATCGGCATGACCCAGGCCGCAGGGATCATGGACGGCTTCGGGAAGAGCTTATTCAGACCGGAGGATTATATTACACGGGAGCAAATGGCTGTAGTTATGGCCCGGGTGCTGAACTTCTCAGGCAAGCTGCCGCAGTCGTCCGGAATAGAAGTGTTCTCCGACCAGAACAGCATTTCAGGATGGGCGTCTGAGTCTGTGGCTATACTGTCGCAAGCCGGGCTTATCCAGGGAGTTCCCTCAGGAGACTTCAAGCCCAAGGAGCCGGCAACCCGTGCAGAGAGTGCAGTAATGATTAGGCGGCTGCTGCAATATATGCAATGGATTAATAGCTGAGCCTGTTGTATTGAAACATATAAACAATCTGCAATAAGCCTGTTCCTGCGGAATGAACGTAGGAACAGGCTAGTTTTGTGATACTGTCTGCAGAGGCAGATAGAGGCTGATATATAACCTTACGGGAGTATTGTCTGCTAGCTGGTTAGCCGTCCGATTTAGAATTTCTCCCATTGCACTGACCTCAGAGGCATGGAGTCATAATCATCGGAAATGAATACCACAGTAGGGGCGGTTTTGTCCAAGCGGCTTGCGCAGGAATTCCCGTAGTCCAGCAAACGGCCCGGAACATCAACTGTGCAGAATAATTCTCATATGTGCAGATAATAAGGAATCTTGGCGAGTTCAAATATTGGGACCGGGTAAGTCTGAACGTACTTATACCGGCAGTGAACTGATTACGCGGCAAAAAGCCGTCCGGTCTTCGCAAGCAGCAAAGTCCGGACAGCCCGTTGTATTTTCTTTCGTATTCGTAAGTGTTTCCTGAAATTACAACATTTGCGCAGCGGGTTCGCGAGCGGTTACGATGTCTTCCTATTCCGTGGACTCAGAGTCCTGGCGCTTAACTGCTTCCTCGTCCCGCACCCCATTCAAATCATGTTCGTTTTGGTGAAGCTCCTTGAGCATATTCCGGTATATATGGGCCTCCTGACGGTCAAGTCCGTCGCGATTTTCTTTCAAAACCCAGTTCTCGACTGTTTTCTTCAGGATTTCGCTTTTCCGTTCCAGTAATTCCGTATAACTCAATTGACTTCATCCTTTCCGGTTTGCGGTTTCAGACGCCGGATGGACTTAGTTTACCTGTTGGTGAGTATGTTTGACATCACATCCGGCGTAATGTTTCTCATTATACAGGAAGCCAGGAATGTACCCAACGTGGATCAACTGCCCTCAGATTGGGTGAGCGGCTCTCAGGCCGGAACAGGGGGCCTCAGCGGAACGCTTCGCAGAAGTGCGGACAGATGCTCCGGGATGCTGACAGATGCTGCAGTTTGATGATTACCGCTTTCAGCAGCTCCATCCTGGCATAAAAGAATAACAGATATGTTTCTAGTAAAAGGGGGTCTGTGTTAACCGGAGTTCATGGGCTGTTGTCAAATTATACGAAAGCGCATTGTGGCGCAACTCCAGGTACAGCTCTGCCTTCGTGGCATTGATATAGGGCTGGACAAATAAGACGCCGATGCCGAGCGCCAGCAGGCCCAGAAGAATCCAGCCAATGAAGCTCAAATCAAGCACAAACATGCTGAATTTATGACCGCGTGTCATTTGCTTACTTAATTCTACTGCGCGGTTATACCCGATGTGTGGATTGTCCGCAAGTATGTAAGGCACCTGGCTGTATGCATAGGATTTTACAATGCCAGGAATGATCAGCAGCAGGAACCATAAGAAATTCAAAAAACCTCTCCACAGCATAGTTAGTACTATAGCCCAATACCGCTCTCTGTTAAACGCATAGCCGACATTACCCATCCGGACTTCTCCCTCGGCAGCTCGTTTGAAGTAACGCAGTGAACCTACGGTAAGAGGCGAAGCGATCAGGATATAAAACGCTATTCCAATTACTGCGATGATGCCAATTATGAATAAGGCGATTACAAGAAAAGATCCTAACACGTTCCAATCCAAATCCACACCGGAGCTGGAAATCTCAGATCGGGCCGAGGAACCCCAGTTCCGATTAAAGCTTGGAAGACCTGAGCCTTCTCCGAGAAAGACCAGCAGTAGACTTACTACAAAAGCCTTCCAATACGAGGCGCGGAGGACATTTTTAGCCCTCCCCTTTATTTCTTTACGATCCCACATCAAAAAACCTCTTTCCTTGTTAGCATTTTGTTCTTCGTCTTACAATTGATACCATAGATTATGTCATTAGACAAACAATTAATTACTATAATCTTTGGCTGAATACTGAAAATTGCAGGGAGGAGCTGGAAACTGTGTTTATGGCAGGCATTTCTTGAGCTATATACAAATTGTGCTCAAAATGAACTGAACCGTGCTGCATACCCGTCATCCGGTCCAGTCCACCCAATGCTTATCTGAATTATTCGTTTGTTAGAATAGGCCGAGTATCTTCTGGTGCGATAAATTCCTGAATGATTTGACGGAAGTATTCGTGATTATCATAGCTATTGTACATACGCAGGGCTAACGTTTGGGAGTTGCCGAAAAACAGCCGTTCAAACTGGGTTTGCCGGCCACCAAAAGCACCCGCTCCCAATTCCCAGGCGAGACGGAATAAAGCATTTCGATTCCGTGCATCCAAGACATTTCCCTTCAAATATTTGCTGAGGTACTGACCGGCGCTTGAAGTAAAGTCGGTTTCGGAGGGGGTCATGATCAGACTGCTTGAACTGAGATTCTGGATCATTTCAACCATCTCCGGATAAAACTCTGAGAAGTGAATGGTTGAAGCCATTAGCGGCCCTCTGTCCGGAACGAGATAGCCTGCTCTATCGGAGGAAGCACCAATTTCGGAAGCAAGCCTTAGCGCCTTGAATGTCTCCAGATAGGAGATTACTTTGGAAATAGGCAGGATTGTGTATGACTCAAGGGAAGCATTTTGTTCTTCAGCCAAATTTTCCAGCACACCAAGAAAAAACTCTGTTTTTGCTATATAGCGGGTAATAATTTGGTGGGCCATATGGGTATGGAAGTGACTTTCGCCGAACAATAAGGTGCAGTATTTTTCATCTCCGTAATAAAATATACGATCATGAGGGATAAGCACCCGGTCGAATATTACAAGGATATCCATTTCTTCATATCTTGAACTTAACGGATAGTCGTAGGCAGACGAGGCGGCGCAGCTCTCGCGGCAAAAAAATGTCATTCCAGGCAGATTATTAGGGACTGCAAAGGCAAATGCAAAGGGATTATCATCATATAAAAATGATGGAGAGGGAGTCGGGAATACAAGCATTTCATCGCATGTGGCCCCTTGTGTTGCCATCATAAAAGCACCGGTAACAAACATCCCTTCCTCATTAATTTCTACCACCTTAGCCGCAATGGAATCCTCAGTACCATCAATCAGGCCCGATATTTTGCTTGCTTGTGGCTGGATGAATGCATGGGATAGAGTAATGTCATGATCCCGGCAGTAGGCATAGTAATTCCTGAGGTTCTCGGCATATTTAGGATTAAGGTCCTCAAGAATATCGGCAGCAGTGAACAAAGACATGATAGCGGTATTCATATAATCGGGGGAACGGCCTAAAAACCCATGGTGCCTGTTGGACCAGAGTTCAATCATTTTTCTCCGGCGTTGTAAATCCTCAGCATTTCTTGGCGGGAGAAAGGATAGACCCACAGGCTCACCGGTAGCGGGCGAAGGATAGGTCATCAACGTTAAATAACGCTCATCACCTTGCATATTGTACATTTCGGCTTGTGTTTGTATGAGGCCTTGAAATGCAGGGTGCTTGGATAAGGGGCCTTCAATACGCTTTCCTTTGTAAAAAATATTGATGTTTTGCCGGTCGATACGTTCGATGTACTGATTACCAGTCTTGACAGGCACACCCTTCACCCTCTTTGGATTGCAGCTTGAAGTAAAAGCCGTGTAATTACTTTTAATGTACGTAACAATAGTCCACGTTGTACATTGTCCGGATTTCGTACGCGAGAGAGGGGGGGAATGATAATTCTGAAACAAGTCGAATTCAATGCGTATTCATAATTCACAGTATTTCGGATGACCGCTGTTCGGTCATGCGGTAACCCAGGGACAGAATCAGCGAAGACTAGTACGGGTGAAGAGGCCACCAATCAGCCATACTTGGAATCGCTGTTCTATTCTGTCCAAGGCTCCGATGCTTTTTTATCTGTCTACTTGACAAGGATATGACCAGTTTGACGAGTTAGCGCAGGACTTTTGCCTTACGCTTCCCCGGTAGCTACCCGGTTCACTTCGTACGAAATCCAGTCACTCCAGCTCCCCGCATACAGCCGCACATTCTTATACCCGGCCTTCTCGAGAGCCAGCACATTCGGGCAGGCGGTTACGCCGGAGCCGCAGTAGACGATAATCTCCGCGTTCTTGTTAAGTCCGGCAAAATGCTCCGCAAGCTCATCGGCGCTCTTGAAGCTGCCGTCTGCGTTCTGCGTGTCTTTCCAGAAGTAGTTGACCGCACCCGGGATATGCCCCCCGACCGGGTCCAGGGTCTCATTACGGCCGTGATAGCGGTCATTGGCTCGGGAATCAATCAGAATAGGGTGAGCCGAGAGCGAAGCGGCAACGGCAGCGGTAGTCCCGGTATCCACACCAGCATCGGCTCCAACTTCAATCCCGATACTAGCACCGTCACCAGCCGTCTTCTCCGACACGCGGCGAACCTCTTCAACTTCCACGAGCATATGCGGCTGCATATTTGCCGTAAATGTACTCGGCACCCGCACCGGCTGATGACCCGTCACCGGGTATTTCTCGGCTTTCCACTGGCTGAAGCCGCCTTCCAGGATGAATACCTGCTCGTGTCCGAGGTAGCGAAGCAGCCACCACAGCCGGGCGGCGTTCATACCGCTCTCATCGTCATAAGCGACAATACGGGAGTCATTGCCAATTCCGAGCTTCGCGAGACGGGCCGCAAGCACCTCCGGATCGGGAAGCGGGTGGCGTCCGCCGTGTTCGGTAACCGGACTGGACAGATCCAGCTCCAAATCAAGATAGACAGCGCCTGGAATATGTTCTTGTTCATAGCTTTCCCGGCCTGCTTCGGGTTTGCCCAGGGTGAAACGGCAGTCGATGATGGTCTGCTCCGGCTCATAGAGCCTTGCCAGCAGCCAGCGTTTGGTAATAGTTGCGTCCATAAGTATCCCATCCTTTGCATATTTCAATATGAAATACATTATAGCGGAAAAATCATAGGCTTGGCAGGATATGCTTCCTGTCAGTTAATTCTGTTCTGCGAATTGAGCTTCAACGGCGGCAGTTGCGGGAGGCAGATCCATGCCTTGCTTCCAGATCAGGATCGGATTATTATCCTTAGGGCCATAGTAGATGGCCTTGATTTGAGTGGAGGGGGTGGTCCGGTTTGCGTTTAATAATTCGAGATCTATGGTGTCATATCTGTTGCCAAGCCCAAGCTCCGCGAACTTTCGCGATTTAATTACAGGCCGTACTGGCGTAATATAGAAAATCCCGTCATTGCTCATTCTGCCATTGATCTGATTCACCTCATAGCCGTCGGTTATTTTTACATGATAAGCAATTTTTCCGTTATTTAGCCGGCTTACATCGGTAATCTCGATCGAACTGGAAGGCACTTTGGTAATGTTCCAGCGGAATAGACCGGCATAGCCGAGAATGAGAACAGCACATACGGCTGTAGCCAGGAGCAGACCCTTAACAAAGGAAAGCACTCTTGCACGGTGCCAGTAGCCTTGAAAGCTGGAGAGACCGGCGCTCTCCTGCTTGTTTCTGGCGATTACCTCAAAAGGCAGACTGCTATTCTGCTGAAGCTTGCGTAAGGCGGCGGAGCAACGTCCACAGGTGGCTAAATGGGCCTCAATGGCTTCATTTGTAGCAGCACTGCATACCTCGTCGTGATATAACGGCAGTAAATCCTCAACGACCTCACAGGTCAATTTGTTCATCGGTCTTCCTCCATTAATAAGTCTTGTATGATGTTTCTGGCGCGGTGATATGTAACCCTGGCCCAGCTTTCCGTCCTGCCGAAGACCTGACTGATATGGTCAAAAGATAATTCTCCAAATACCCTCAGTGTGAAGACTTCCTTGTAAGGCTCCTTCAGACTGTGCAGCAGCTTATGGATACGCAGGGCCTCTGTCTTGTCGATCAGCTTTTGTTCAAGATTAAGGCTGCTTGCCTGCAGCTTTTCCTGCGGCTCAGCAGGTTCCCGGCCTTTTTGCCTCTCCATATAAGTGAAGTAGGTATTTTTAGCGATTTGACAGAGCCAGACACTGATTTTACAATTGCCTTTGAACTGGTTAATATGTTTCACGGCTTTGACAAACGTTTCTTGCGTAATTTCCTCAGCAATTTGTGTATTCCGGCTTAAGGACAACGCAAATAAGTACACATCTTGAAAATATTGCTCGTAGATCTGCTCTACCTCGGCCACATGTTCACCACCTTACATAGATAAGACCCGGCTGCGGAAGATTCGTTACATCTCATTACAAAAAAAGAGAAAGGGGCACAAGCCTATGAATAACATTGTAAGCCAGGCCTGGCCGGAGTGGAATGGGACGTTAAGGAAGCGGAGCGGAGGCTGGAATAATACCACCTACTTCATCGACAAGGACTCCCGCCGCGCTGTACTGCGGATCTATGATACACATCGGGACCGGAATAAAATAGAGTTCGAGCATGCCGTGCTGCAGAAGCTGGCCATCCTGGATTTGCCGTTTAAAACCCCTGTTCCCATTCTTACCTCCACAGGGGAAACGATGGTTCAGCTTGAAGAGGGGGGAGGAAAGCTCGCTTGCCTGTTCGGCTATATCGATGGTGAATCTCCCGCTGAACAGGATTTGGGCTTCTATGAGTCGTTCGGTGAGGCGGCCGGAACATTATCTGCTGTGCTCGCTGATGTGAAGCCTGAGAGCCCTCCAGTATACAGGCCCTACTATGAGCTGGCGCGGTCGTACCCGCTGTGTACCCGGCAAGCGCTCCGCGGCCTGTTGTTGAATCCGCCTGAACCACTCCAGGGTTTACTGCCCGAACTGAAAGTGCTGGTTGAGGCTTATGAAGGTGTGACAGACTCACTGGAGCAACTGGAGGAATTACCCCACCAGCTGGTGCATGGCGATCTGAATGCCTCCAACCTGCTGGTGGATGCGGAGGATGCTGCGCAGGTGACGGCACTGCTTGATTTTGAGTTCTGTACCTGGGATGTACGGGCCATGGAGGCTGCGGTCATTCTGTCCGGAATGCTGTGCCACGAAGAGGAAGAGCGGATTATCCGTGATTTCTGGCGGGGCTTCAGCCGCAAGATCATGCTTACCGCAGAAGAATTCATGGCGATTCCCACGCTGATCCTGCTGCGTAAGGTCGACGTCTTTCTTCATTTTGTCACCCGTTACTGGAAAGGCATTGATGAAGTGCAAGTGCTGCAGGAGCAGATCGCAGTGCTCGCGGCAGAGGTGATACAGATGTCAGGCGGGAAGCTGTAGCTGGAATTCTATTTGCTTAAAAGCGAGCGCATAACAAATAAGACCTGTAAGTAGAAGCTTAGCTGAAAGAGAGCTTTTACTTACAGGTCTTTTGGCTGTGTTCAATCTTATAATAAATTATTATCATAAATTCTATGTAAAAGTTCCCTGCCATAATGGATGACGTTAGGCTGTTTGTTGAGGGTGCCCCAATATATATCGCCAATTGCCATCTTTATGCAGCAGATTTGCAATTCTATTTTCCTCTCCTTAAGTACTCCGGCTCCATAGCCTTCAAAATATGCTTTCATAGCAGGTTTATTATCTTTGAAATACCGCCCGAATAGAATGGAGAAGTTATCCACATCAATACCCCATAACATATTTTCAAAATCAATCATTCCGGTGAAAATACCGTTATTATCAACCAGCCAATTCCCTGGTGTAGAATCCCAGCTTATGGGGACTGGTTTAGCAGGCTCAAAAGCTTGAGTGTTCTGAAGAGCCCATTGGGTTAACTCGATCTCTGAAGATTGCAGCAACCCTTCCTGAGTACACCGCTTACTAATATCAGTAATTGAATTGGTTATATATTTAACTGGGTCTGCATCATGGTATAACTCAATTGGATTTCCATTCTTATCGGGGCGGCCAAACCAACGGCCATTTTGTGATCTATGTAAGACCCTTGTAAGTTCACCAGCTTTACGGTAAGCAGCTTCATTAGCTGCGGGACTTATTTCCGCCTCTCTCAGGATTGTGCCGTTAATCGCAGTTATCAATATCGCTTGCCATCCATCGCCCTCACAGGAACCGATCAGCTCTGGTACATACGGCTTCAAGTGATCTGTCCAATGAGTATAAGCAAAAACTTCCGGATGCCATCTTTGTTTTCTGGTATAGGTTTTTAAGTAATAACATTTGTTACCGGTGTCTGAGCTAAGCTTCCAGACTCCTGTCCTTACGCTATTCAATCTTAAATTAGCTATGACTTGAAAGGGGCCAATGGCGGATAGAACCCATCCGCTTAATTCAGGTGGATATAATTCTAGCTGGAGCATGCTTATCCTAATCCTCCTTATGCCGTTGCCGGATACTATTGACATTTCTAACATATCATATCGTTCAGTCAGTGGATATTTTTTGTTTACTGCCAGCCCTTCGGTATTATCTTCCTTGATTATCAGTCCTTCAACTCATTTGAACAACCAAATAGGGCACACTCCGGCTGGGCGATACCGGAGCGTGCCCTATTGGTCTTGTGGATGCTACTAGATCAGCCGGTAACCCGAAGGCAGATTTCCGCTGCTGCGGATGCTGCGGATTTGTGCCAGGGTCAGCCTTTGGTTAGTTGAGATAATCGACTCTACATCGTTGCCTGAGATATAGTCATCCAGATCACGAATACTGTGGTTCCCGCGAAGTACACGGAAGCTGCCTCTGAACCGGGTTCTGCTGAACAGGACGAGCGTAGCATTGCTGCTGGTGGAGAAGAAACGGAGACTTTCGATTCCGTCCAGGATATTGTCTGTATTACGGATACCCAGATTGCCCCTGTAAATTCTGCTTCTTCCCCGGTAGTTTTCCTCGCTGTACACGGTCAGCCGCGGATAAGTCTGTGAGATATGAACCTCTTTGTCCATGCGAACTCCTCCTCGAAGCTGGAATGGCAAATGCAGTGCGATACTGCCAGTTGCAATACTATTCTATGATTGCTTTGGAAGACTGGTATGGTTAAACCCCACGCATGAATAGCCTGTTTCAGGTGAGGATAAGGAAAAAATTCACAAACGGGCTTTACAGATTGAAATGTCTAGTGTACTATTTAACTAACACACCAATACAACAATTTAAAAGCACAGTTGAAAACAATAACAATCCCGTACTACACAAGGAGGCTGTCATGAATACATCCACTCGTAATCAAGGGCTGTCAGGCCCGGTGAAGAAAGAAACCGTATTGGAAATGCAAGGCGTCAGCAAGGTGATAAAAGGGAAGGCAATCGTAGACAACCTTAGCTTCGACATCCGCAGAGGGGAGATTATCGGACTGCTGGGTCCAAACGGTGCGGGCAAAACGACCACCATCCGCATGATGACCGGACTCATCCGTATGAGCGGAGGAGATGTCCTCATTCATGGGCACAGCATACAAAAGGATTTCAAGCGGGCCATCTCGCAGATCGGAGCGATCATTGAGAATCCGGAGTTTTATCCCCATATGACCGGTTATGACAATCTGAAGCAGTATCTGCGGATGAGCGACGGGGCCGGAGAATCGCGGATTGATGAAGTTGTGGCGCTGGTTGGACTGCAGGAAGCGATGGAGAAGAAGGTAAAAGCGTATTCGCTGGGCATGCGCCAACGTCTGGGCATCGCCCAGGCCTTGCTGCATTCGCCGAAGCTGCTCATTCTGGATGAACCGACCAACGGGCTGGACCCCGCTGGAATCCGGGAAATGCGCGATTATATGCGCACGATTGCCGAGGTGGAAGGCATTGCAATACTAATCTCCAGCCATATGCTGGCCGAGATTGAACAGATCTGCCACCGCGCAGTTGTCATTCAGAACGGGAAGCTTGTGACGGTTACGCAGATTGCTGAGGCGCCGGAAGCGCGCAGTGAAGTAGCCCTCACCATCCGGGTGGATAATACCGGGAACGCGCGTACTGTTGCCGAAGCATTGCAAGGTGTGGAGGTGACCGGGACAGATGAAGCTCACTCCGAGCTGCATGTAAGCCTGCCCGACGGGAATGTTCCGGTGCTTGTGGCTGCACTCAGTGAAGCCAAGGTTGGGGTATACCGGATTACCGAGAATAAACAGAGTCTGGAAGATGATTTCCTGAAATGGACAGGGGGGAACCGCATTGCGTAAATTTAATCAGCTCGTACTGAATGAATGGCTCAAAATCTCGAAGAAACGCAGCTTTACTGTTCCATATGCCCTTCTGGTGCTGATGGTATTTGTAATAGGTTATATTGTGCACACGGTGGCAGGGGCGGATACGTATACCTCTGCGGCGGAATTCACAGCAGACTCACTGCTGCCTACAGGAATCGGCCAGGTGCTGGTGATCCTCGTCATTGTAGGGATATCGGGGATTGTGTCCAAAGAATACAGCCAGGGGACCATCAAGTTTCTGCTGATCCGGGCCCGCAGCCGGACTGCGATACTGGCCTCTAAATATGTAACCGTACTGCTCTATTCATTGAGTATGCTGCTGATTGCAACGATCGCGCTGTTTGTCTCAGGAATGATCTTCTTTGGACTCAGCGGAGGGGATTCAGGACTCAGCGATATCCTTACCTCACTGTTGTACTCCTCCGTATACTGCATCGTGTATGCCACGCTCGGATTTATGCTCGGAATCCTGACCCGCTCAACAGGGGTAACGATCGGTGCGACTATCTTTGCCACTACCATAGATAAAATCATCATCAACCGTGATTTCTATAAATACTTCCTGTTCCCGAACCTAAATCTCGCAGCGTATAAAGATGGGGGTGCGCCGATGCCTGGAATGACGTTGAACTTCTCCATTGTGCTGCTGTGCATATATCTGGCGTTGTTCCTGTTCGCTGGATTTGCGGTCTTCAGACGCAGGGATGTTGCTTGATGGTTATCGAATTTGATAACAACCAGCCGATTTATCTTCAGATCATGAATTACATCAAAGGGGAGATCATTACAGGCAAGCTGAAGCCCGGTGACAAAATCCCCTCAGTACGTGAATTGGCGGCAGAACTGCAGATTAACCCGAATACGGTACAAAGAACCTTTCAGGAACTGGAGCGTGAGACAATCGTGGAGACCCGCCGCGGCATGGGCAGATATGTTACCGGAAGAGAAGAGACGATTCTGACCATCAAGAAGGAAATGGCACAGGATGTGCTGGACCGTTTTATCCGCGGCATGCAGGAGCTCGGCTTCCAGGGTGAAGATATTCTGGCGGCCGTAGCGGAGAATATACATCAGCGCGACCAAGAATAGGGGGATTACCAAGAGTGGATGAGTTACTTGAAGTACAGGGTGTGACCAAGAAGTTCGGCTCCAAACAAGCGCTGCGCAATGTCTCCTTTAGACTGGGCGCAGGCAGAATTACCGGACTGCTCGGCAGCAACGGCAGCGGCAAAAGCACCCTCATGAAGCTGATCGCAGGATTGGCACAGCCGGGCTCAGGCCGGATATCAGTCCTCGGTGTTCCCATTGGGGTGGAGAGCCGGAAGCTTGTATCCTTCATGCCTGATGTCCCCGTTACGGAGTCTTGGATGAATGTGGGGGATGCGCTGAAGTTCCAGCGGGATTTCTACCCGGACTTCGATCAGGCCAAAGCACATCGGATGCTCGATTTCATGAACCTCAGAGGGCAGGATAAGGTCCGGACGTTATCCAAAGGGATGAACGAACGTCTCCAGCTCACGCTTGCGCTGTCGCGCCGGGCCAGACTCTACATGCTGGATGAACCAATCGGCGGTGTCGACCCTGTAGCACGGACCAAGATTCTGAATGCGCTGATGGAGTTCTATGAGGAAGACAGCAGCATTCTGATCTCTACACACCTGGTGAACGATATCGAACGAATTTTTGACGAGGTTATTTTCTTGAAAAACGGGGAGATCGTTCTCCAGCGCGAAGTGGAAGAGCTCAGACTGGAGCGCGGGAAAAGTATAGATGAGCTGTTCAGAGAGGTGTTTGCCGAATGCTGAAGCTGCTAAAATATGATCTGAGACGCAGAAGGGAACGGATCCTTGTCTTTATTGTAATTGCTCTGCTGGTTCAGCCTGCGATTTGGATATCCAGCACTAAGGTTAATGAACAACTAGTTTCGCTGAATCTGGTTATCTACTTTATACTTGCATTGGCGCTTGTATTTATAGCTGTATTCAGTTATTTCCGGAATCTGAAGTCTTACCAGCGGCGGCTTATCCCGGTTACTGCCCTGCAGACGGTCATGTCACCGTTGCTGTTTGCGCTGCTGCTAATCTTGACGGTGATCGCTCTGGGCCTGGTGCATTTTAGCATTTACCAGCTTATCTACCCGCTAGACTTCCTGCCGGACAATATAGTGTCAGTTGGCTTAAGATGTTTACTGCAGTTTATGTGGTCAGCTGGTTTCATGATGATTATGGTCATGTTCTCTATTACTGTAGCATTAAGCTTAAGGTTCAAGTGGAGAATATGGGTAGGGATTGTGATCCTCACACTTCTGCAGAATGGTATAGCCTATCTTGAAAAACTTATGTTTAACAGCTATTTCATCGGTCTGGACAATACCTTTAATTTTGAGATTTACGAGAGTAATCTGCGGCCAGAAAGCGGAGTAACGATTAGATACCTTTCTACCAATCAATGGCCGCTTGTGCTCGAATTTGTAGTTGCCTTTATTCTGATCTATTCAATGGTTGTAATGGTGAAGAAAAGAATTGAAGTGTGATCGTGTAGGGGGCTGCCCTGAGCATATGTCCATTCAACAAGAAAGCAAGGCTGACGATGTCAGCCTTGCTTTCGTTTTTGTGCAAATTACAGTTACAATCCTTGAGCCCTTCTGCCGTGGGTCCAGATCTCCAGCTCCCGCAGCAGTTGTTCTTCTTCGGCTTCCTGCAGATCAAGCCTTACCCCGTACTGGAATTGTCCAAGGCCGAACATCCAGCCCCAGCGGACACTTCCTTCATACTGAAGCTTCTCTTCCGCCAGCTGGAAATGTATAATCAGCTTCGTATCACCTGCAGTAAAACGGAGGTTCAGAGAAGTACGTACCTTACAGCCGGAACGGCTAAGGTCTAGCAGGATGCCTTCCGTCAATTTACCGGCTCCGGGCCCGTTATTACTGGCCGGGATTTCAAGCCAGCAATCGATGGGCTGGTTCATAACATAACGGAACGGTTCTTTTCTGCTGGAGTCATCCATCATTTACCTCCGCGAGTTTATTTGCTATTATATCGAAACGGCTACACTTGGACAATCTCCTAAAGTAGTATATTTAAAAATAAATTATTATCCGGTATTCAGAACTTTAGAATCAATACCCATAGGAAGAGGGGTCAAAACATTATGTATCAATACCACAATGAAACCTTTCAGAATCATAACTTTGATTATGCCAATATGCAGGATGGAGAAATAAATGGTTGTACCTTTGAACACTGCTCGTTCAGAGGGGCTTCCATGGAAGAAATGACCTCCACCGGCTGCCGTTTTGTGGACTGTGATTTTACTGGTGCGCTGCTTAATGCTTCACTGCATCGAGACGGGGCTTTTACCAATTGCAAGTTTACCGGGGCGAATCTGTTTGTGTCGAAGTTTGAGAATTGCAAGATGATTGGTTCCGATTTTGCGAATGCCTATATGGATGGGATTACTCTCACCGGAGGGGACTGGGCTTATACGAATCTGCGCCATCTGAATCTCAGCAGGCAGGATCTGCGGGGCATCCGGTTCGCCGAGGCGGATATGCAGGGCTGCAATTTGCAAAAAGCGGACCTGCGCGGTGCCGACTTAAGCCGTGTACAGCTTGCGCAGTGCCAGCTTGCAGGGGCGGATCTGCAGGGTGCCAAGCTTGAGGGGATAGACCTGAAGAGTCTTGATCTTAAAGGGGTACGGCTGGATGTGGAGCAGGCTGTGCTGCTGGCGCGCTCGATGGGAGCCAAGGTCGGATAACCGGAGGGGCTGGCCGGTTATTCCCTATACACCTGCATAGGTGAAGCAACAAAGGAACTGCCGCCCCGGAACGGGACGGCAGGGCTGCAGTTTTTGTTGGGGCTGCTTTATGTAACCTGGTGAAGAATTAGAGGCTATAGAGTGAAGCCATGCAATCTACGAACATTTTGTTGTACTGGGAACGGGTCAGATCGCTGGAAGAGGCAATATCTCTGCCAAGGAACTCAAACCAGGTAATTTCCGTGCCGTCTTTTTTATAGAGGAATCTCTGGTGTTCAATGGCAAAAACCTCATTCTCATAAGAAGGGACATGCTCAAATTTCAGCTCGGTCCCCTGTTTCTCCGATATAAGCGTTGCCAGCAGAATAAGCATCTTGAACGGATCATCATACATTTCAAATTGTTCTGTCATCATCAATCACTCCTTAAGGTGGCATGTGCTACAGAGCAGATTATACTATAATGCCACAAAGTAAACACTATCATCCGCCCAACTCCGCACAATATTGATACAACATATGAGCTAAATTAAGGAAATCGGAAAGTCTGCCGGTAGCTGTATTATATTTCCCCTGATTCCTTCCGATAAATAATTATCGACGCTTTTCGACATTGAGTGTGCTTCCAGGCAACCTCGGCGGTCGGTGCTACGAAAAGGTCTTCCGAAGAGGAGAATGTGAATGTCTTTAAATCTGCGTACGTTATTTGCAACGGCTTTTGCGGTCATTATTATCCTATTAACGGCGTTGCTCAGCTATGTTATCGGCCACCGGTCTACTCAGTCCGTAGAGATCAGCATTGGCAGCTCTCTGGCAGAAGAAGCCTACCAAATGTCTGAGAAGCTTGATCATTTCATGTGGTCACGTTCCGGAGAAGTCGAGGTACTCAGCAAGCTTAATGCGTTTCAGGAGCCGGTTGACTCCTCAGAGATCAGCGGATTGCTACATCAGCTGAAGAAGAGTCTGCCGGTGTTCACCTGGGTGGGTTTCCTCGATAAAAAAGGGAATGTCCTTTCTTCCACAGATCATATTCTCCAGGGTACGAATGTTAGCCAGAGGCCGGTGTTTCAGGAAGGCCTGAAGGGGACCTTTACCGGTGATGTCCATGATGCGGTGCTGCTCTCCAAGCTGCTTCCCAATCCTACCGGCGAAGCCTTACAGTTTGTGGATGTTAGCGTGCCGGTTATTGACAAGCAAGGCCGGACAAGCGGTGTACTGGCCGCACACCTCAGCTGGGAGTGGTCGCGTGAAGTCGAGGCTTCCATTGTGACTCCGCTTAAGGAGCGCCTGAAGGGCGTGGAAGTGTTTGTAGTCAGCAGGAAAGATGACACAATCCTTCTGGGTCCTGAAGCGCTTGTCGGCAAAAGAATGCCGCAAGAAGTGCTGCAAAAAGCCCGTAGCGGAAATAGCTCATGGATTATTGAACAGGAGCGGAATCAGGACTCCTATCTGACCGGCTACGCATACGGAGACGGCTATCTGAATTACCCCGGGCTGGGCTGGTCGGTTATTATCCGCCAGCCTGCGGATATTGCTTTTGCCTCGGTGCATCAGCTTGAGCGCTTCATTCTGATCAGCGGACTGATCACCGCAGTTGTCTTCGCGGTTATCGGATGGCTGCTGGCCGGATGGATCAGCCGTCCACTGAGGAACATTACCCGTACAGCCGACCTGCTCAGCTCCGGCGCTGATGTGGAGATTCCATCTTCGACCCGGTTCAAAGATGTGGCGATTCTGTCTGCGTCACTGCGCAACCTGGTGAATAATCTGACCAAGACAGAGAACAAGCTGAGCTATATGTCGGATATGGCGCTGCATGACAAGCTTACGGGCTTGCCCAACCGGGCAGCACTGGATGAATTTCTGGCCCATGCGGTCAGCAAAACCAAGCAGAGCCGCACAACGCTTAGTTTCTTATACCTTGATCTGGACGGCTTCAAAAAAATAAATGATACCTGCGGCCATGCAATCGGCGACGCTTTGCTGCAGGAGGTAGCCTTCAGACTGGTGGATTGTACACGTGATAATGAAATCGTAGTCCGGCTGGGCGGCGATGAGTTCGTCATTATTCTTAATACTTCTGCCGGTAAACCTATGAAGGAGGCAGAAATTGTGGCTTCACGGATTATCAGTAAAATCAATTTGCCTATTGTGATCAGAGGTGAGAATCTGCATGTCGGCTGTAGTGTAGGCGCGGCAGTATGGACACCGGACGGGGGCAGCGACATCGTTGAAACCCTGCGGCTGGCGGATGAAGCGTTATACATTTCCAAGCGGAGCGGAAAGAACCGGATTACCTTCGAAGCGGCTTCTTAAGTGATCCAGCGCAAGTTCATATACGCAGCGAATAACCTCTCTCCGTCAAATGACGGAGAGAGGTTATTCGGCATTCTAGTTATAGAGAACTATATGCAAATATGTATCTAACGAATTCAGCGTAATCTCTTGCGTGGCTTAGACCACCATTTAATCCACAGAAATCCTTCGTCATCACGGAAAAACTTAATACCTATCCAACTAAGCGGTGTCCAGAACTCCTTAAAATAATATGACGGCATAGTAAATTAGTCCCTCCGATATAGTTAATTATTACTAGTTTACGCTACGATGGAAGATTTCACAATACTTTTTTTGCTTATAATTACCATATTATGCATTAGCCCGGTTTTTTCAGGACCTCAGGCATATGATGCTAAGGAAAGACATAAACGACGGCACAGGCTGAGGGAGGAATTGCAATGGGAGAGAATGTGGCTGGTTACGGCTATGGCTGTATTGGAACGTCTGCTGCTACCATTTTGGTACTGTTTATCTTGCTGGTTATTATCCTCAGCGTATTTTAGCTGATGCTAACTAGACGAATAACTTAAAGAAGCGCCGGAGCGGGAGCTCTGGCGCTTTTTGCATAAATGACCCTGAAGTATCAGGGATAAGCACAGGCAGCATAACTGAACGAGCATTTAATATAGTAGGAAGGGATGTGATGAAATGACGGATTCTGAGTTTATCAACCGAATGGTCTCCTTTGCCGTGGCTGATATGCACCGCAGTCATATTGCGGCTTCCCTGACAATTGCCCAGGCCGCGCTGGAATCCGGCTGGGGGAACAGCAGTCTGACTGTAAAGGCGAATAACCTGTTTGGCATCAAAGGCAGCGGCCCCGCCGGAAGCTTGTCAATCCGGACTACGGAATATAGGAACGGCCAAGCTGTGCAGGTATCTGCGCTTTTCAGGGCCTACAATAACTGGGGCGAATCTGTGGCTGACCACTCTGCCCTGATTGCCCAGGGCGTATCCTGGAACCGGGCCTTATACAGCAAGGTGATTGGAGCGGACGGCAGAACGGCTTCCAGGGAGATCGCCGCTGCTGGGTACGCGACCGATCCGAACTACGCGTCAAAGCTGATTCAGATTATGGATGCATATAACTTGTATCAATATGATGAGCTGAAGGAGGATGAGGAGATGTCGATTGAAGATAAACAAAGGCTTGCGGCTTTGGAAACGGAGCTTCAGGAGATGCGGGGATTGCTGGCAGGACTTACCGTAAGCCGGGATACGCTCAAAACGGGTGTTCTGGAACAGGGACAGTCAATTAAAGGAGTAGCAGAACGGCTTACCGCAATAGAAGGCCGTGCTGCAGTAAGCACACCTGCCTGGGCAGAGCCGGCGGTTCAGGTAGCGGTAGCAGCGGGACTGCTCGATTCCCCTACAGGAGGAAGCTATGATTTCTACCGGATATTGACGGTGTTGAACAGGGCCGGACTGCTGGTTACCAGGAAGGAGGTGTAGACCTTATGTATAACGATGCGCTTAACAATGTGCTGGCGTTTGCGTCGCTGTTGGCCGTCTTTGTGATGGCGCTGGTTCAACTGGTGAAGAACAGTGTGAACCTTCCGCGCAACGTTGTTCCCGCAGTGGGACTGGGAATTGGTCTGCTGGTCGGAGCTGTAGCCTATCCTTTTACAGACATGAACCTTATTCTGCGTTTATGGGCAGGCGGGCTTGCGGGATTGTCGGCAACTGGATTGTTTGAACTGGCCTTTAACAAGCGTGGAGGGACCACCAAGGAAGATTAAGCAGGCTGCTCGTACTATGGGGAGATGTGCGTTGGCGTTATATCCAAGCAATTCTGGGGACTTGTTAATACACATATATGAAGAAAGGAGGTGCTTGATATGGGAACTTATGTTGATGGAAGAACTTCGCAGAATGCCAGTACTGCCAACTCTATTGCAATACCGATTCTGGTGGTTGATACTCCGCAGCTGTTCGGGCAGATTGGTATTATCACAGAGGGTGTAACCACTAACCCACGAGTCATAATGAAGGGTACTGTAAGTGTACAGCTTCCGCTTGCACTCGTTGGGATTACTATTTCAATCGTTAGAGGAACGTTGCCCACGGATCCTTTAGTGTACTCCGCTACCTCTACTTTCAGCCTTAGTGTGCTGGCTCCACAGGTTATCACCTTCTCTGCGGATGACTTCATTCCGCCGATTACTCCGCAGCTGACTTATACTGCATTTATCTCCTCTAGCCTTCTCGGTACGGTTCGTGTAGGTCCTGAGAGCTTTGACGGAATTCTGGTTTCCGATTAATCCTTAGATTCATGCATCCTGTCCGGTTCGGTTGACCGGGCAGGATGCCCTTGTACATACCCCCAAATTTTGACCGTTTCGCCCAATCTGTTAAGGCATTCTGCTCATATTCTGTTCTGTAGTCATCATTTTGAAGGAGGTAATCTCATGGGTGCAGATTGCGGATACGGTGGTAATGTAGGCGGCGTTAATGTGGTTCCGGTAAGTCCTTGGACTTCAACCGGTGCGATTCTGGTACTTTATATCCTGCTGGTTATTATTCTGAGTGCCTGCTTCTACTAGACCTTAACGTCAATCAGCGCAGTCCTGGGCAAAGGCCTTGGGACTGCGCTTTTTTTCTGATTAGCTATGTCTGGCAGGAATATGCGATAATAGTAGTCATTGTCTTCATGGCAATCAATGCAGTGATGAAAGAGGTGCTTCATGGAAGAGAAGGAATTGGTCTATGCCATACTTAAGCGGATTGAATTGGGCAAGCCGGTCGGTCAGGATGAAATGGGGCTGGAGGCCGCAGAGTATGCCGATATTATGGAGGAGCTTGTGGACAGCCGGATGGTGGAGAATGTGAGCTTCCCGAGAGCCGGCAATGGTACTGTAACTGTCCGGACTACCGGAATGAAGCTGACCCGCCGCGGCCATGATTTTATTCTACTGAAAGAATCGGGCAGAATTTGAATTTACGCTGACTGAGATACAGAATTTGATGTTTCAGCACAAGGGGGCTTGTATGGATATCAGAAAATTGCTGCCCGGCGAATTGCCGCCGATGGATTTGCTGCTGTCCGCCGATCCGTCCGAATCATTGGTGAAGGACTACCTCAAAAGAGGAGACTGCTATATTGCCGTCCAGGATGAGGAGTTATTGGGTGTGTATGTGCTGCTGCCTACCCGGCCGGATACAGCCGAGCTGGTGAATGTGGCGGTTGCTGAAGAGCATCAGGGTCAAGGGATCGGCAAGATGTTGGTGCAGCGCGCCATTGAGACAGCGAGGCAAACGGGCTATACAACTATTGAACTGGGAACGGGGAATTCAAGCTTGGGGCAGCTGGCGTTATATCAAAAATGCGGCTTTCGGATCGTTGGCGTAGATTTTGATTTTTTCACCAGACATTACGCGGAGATTATATACGAAAATGGCATACATTGCAGGGATATGGTGCGGTTATCACAGGACTTGAATGGCGGGAAATAAATTTGGGATTATGTAACTATCTGCCAAATGCTCCGTATAAACAAAAGGATGTGAGTATTGAAGGGAGTTGTAATCCATGAGAAGACCCAAACGATTCTTGTTGTCCATGCTGGCCTGCTCTCTGCTGTTATCAGCGGGCTTTGTCACACCGCGGGTAGCGCAGGCAGCGGATAACAAAGTAACTCTGAGTGTGAACGGTGAAGTATTGAAGTTCCCCGCAGCCGAGGCGCCATATCTGGAGGGTACAATGATCATGGTGCCTGTCCGTCAGGCAGGGGAAGCTTTGGGGTTTGAGACGGCTTACATAAAAGAGAGCTCCAGTCTGCAAATCAAGCTCAGCGGTACAGAGCTCTTGATGAAGCTGGAAGGCGGTCAGTTTATCTTAAATGGAAAGGATACACTTACCATTGAAGGTCAGCTGTTCTGAAGAACAATCGAATTTATGTACCGTTGCCGCTACTGGACGAGATCGGCTATATTACTAAGCCCGGTCCGGGCTCTGGCCAGGCAGAAATAAGCACACCGCAGAATTACACCGAGTCAGTAATGAAGCTGCTTGCTTCCGGCCAGTATGAAGCATTATCAGACCGGTTCTTCAGCACAGAGGTGAGGAAAAACTTGTCGAGTCTTAAACTTCAACAGGTCTGGGAGAGCTTTACTGCTGCTTATGGAGAGTATGGTAAGGTCGATTCGCTGAAAAGCAGCCGTGACAATGGGCGGTATTCTCTGTCCGGTATCGCTGTATTTGCACATGGAAAGCTCACGGTGAAGTTTACAGTCAACAGCAGCGGCCAGATTCAGGGGCTGTGGTTTACTCCGTACGAAGATCCGCAAGCAGCGCCGGAGCTGGCTCTGCCGGCAGGTGTTACCGAAGAAGCAGTTACAGTAGGAGCAGGGACCTCACATCCGCTTAAGGGCATTCTGACTCTCCCCAAAGCAACCGGGAAGCCTTTGCCTTCTGTAGTACTGGTGCACGGTTCAGGTATTTCTGATCTTAATGAAGCAGCATATGCGTACAAGCCCTTCCGTGATATAGCGTATGGTCTTGCAGAACAGGGAATTGCAGTTCTGCGTTATGACAAGCGGGGCTACAGCTATCCGCAGGAATTCATGGGAAGTGCCGCCGCATCGGTTACCGTTAAGGAAGAAACGGTTGAAGATGCCATTGCAGCGGCAGCTCTGCTTAAGCAGGACAAGCGTATGGATGCTGTGCAGGTATATCTTGCCGGGCACAGCCTGGGCGGGATGCTGGGCCCGAGAATTGATGCGGATGGCGGCAACTTCGCCGGGTTAATCCTGCTTGCCGGCTCACCGCGAAGCTTGTGGGAGATTATCTACGACCAGAATATGAGAGTGATCTCCAGGCTGGATGATGCTATTCCTGCTAAGGCAGAAGCCGCTGCCGGCGTGAATGCGGAGCTGGCCAAAGCCAAGGCGCTGTCGGCACTGACAGAAGAGCAGGCCAAAGCTGCTCCGGCTGTGTTTGGTGCAGCGGCGTATTACTTCAAGGAAATGGATCAGCACAGTACCGCCGAGCTGGGCCGGAAGCTTACGAAACCTGTGCTTGTGTTGCAGGGAAGCGATGATTTCCAGGTCTATGCGGACGTGGATTATCCGCTCTGGAAGGATGTTCTGAAGAATAATAGCTTGGCAGAGTTCAAGCTGTATCCGGGCCTGAATCATTTCTTCGTTGATTATGACGGAGCGGGGGCAGGAACACCGGATGAATACAATGTCCCCGGTATGGTCGATGCCCAGGTGATTAAAGATATGGGGCGATGGATTTTGAAGCAGAGCAGGTAGAATAAGAAGCTTGGTTCTGGTACAATCTATTTATTAAGTTTTAAGGAGCGGGATGCATGGATAATGATCTGGCAATGTTGTTAAGATCCGTCATTCGTGAAGAATTAGAGCCTGTGAATGAGCGCTTGGAACGGATTGAGACTGAACAGACCGGCTTGAAGCAGGAAGTTCAATTAGTGAAGCAGGATCAACAGACGCTGAAGCAAGATGTGCAAATATTGAAGCAGGATCAGGAATTGATTAAACGTGCGGTATTGGATACCAATGAACGGGTGATCCGGATGGAGTCCATTCTGGAGAATCAGCATCGGATCATCGAACTGCTGTCGGCACGCTCGATTGAGCAAGAGGCTCTCATTAAACGAATTAAATAAATTGCTTAGTCCGGCACTGCATGGTGCCGGGCTTTTCTTATAGGTTTCCCAACACAAAAAATCGAGGCTCCCTTTCGGGAGCCTCTTTCATGGGAGAGGAGAAACCGGACGAAGAGCTTATGGGGAAACGTAAGCCTGCTCCGCGGTTGTCTACGACATTTTGCGATGTCGATAGTTACATGATGGCCCGGTTGCCGGACTTTTATACATCCATTCTCCAAAACTTCTGAACTGCGCATTGTGACAAAGTCGGACAATCTTTTTATTTCACGGAATAATTGTGGTACTATAGGCTTGGACTTGTGCCCTGAAACGGCATAATAAATAGAGACATAAAAGCAGGTGGATGATCGGTGAGAGTAATATCGGGCACTGCAAAGGGCAGGCCGCTTAAGAGTGTTCCAGGCAATGGCACCCGGCCTACAACCGATAAAGTGAAGGAAGCCTTATTCAGTATGATCGGGCCTTATTTTGAAGGCGGAACGGCACTGGATCTGTATGCCGGTACCGGAGGGCTTGGGATTGAGGCCTTGAGCAGAGGGATGGAAGCCGCCGTATTTGTGGATATGGAGCAGAAGGCGCTCGACACTGTGCGGGCGAATCTAAAGGCAGCCAAGGTGGAGTCGCAGGCCGAAGTCTACCGCAATGATGCCGGAAGGGCACTGGCTGCGCTGGAGAAGCGGGGGAGAGCGTTTGATCTTGTTTTTCTGGACCCACCGTATCGTCTGAAGCACGGGGATGAGCTTATGATGACGATGGCAGCCAAGAATCTGCTGAAGCCTGATGCCGTAATTGTGCTTGAGCATGAATCGGGTTATGAATATCCGGAGAATATACCGGGATTCAGCAGGACACGGCAATCCGTATATGGAGAGACTACGATCTCAATCTATCAGTATGAAGCTGCTCTGCCGGAAGTTGCCGTCAGTGGCGAGGAGGTTAATGATGAGTCTGCAAATTAGAAAAGAGCGTGTGGCAATCTATCCCGGAACCTTTGATCCGGTAACCCTGGGACATATGGATATTATTCACCGTGCAGCGAAACAGTTCGACAGGCTGATTGTGGCGGTGCTGAACAATTTAAGCAAGAATCCGTTATTTTCAGTCGAGGAGCGTACAGAGCTTCTGCGCCAGGCTACAGCGGACATCCCGAATGTAGAGATCGACAGCTTCCGTGATCTGCTCGTTAATTATGTCCGGCAAAAGGATGCACAGGTGATTGTACGGGGTATCCGTACGGTCACCGACTTTGAGTATGAGCTGCAGAATGCATCGATTAATCATAATCTGGATCCCGAAGCAGAAACGATATTTATGATGACCAATCCGAGATATTCCTATCTTAGCTCAAGTGTGGTTAAGGAAATTGCCCACTTTGGCGGGAACGTCTCGGATTTTGTAACGCCTGAAGTGGAACAGGCCATGAAGCTTAAGTTCAAACGGATGGATGGCGGCGCCAAGTAAAAAGCTTTAGAGCTACTGATAAGCTTAGCAGGAGCAGGAGTATTAGTCCCTGCAGACTAAGAATCTGAGGGAACAAGCCCCATATTCCGGTTGCAGAGCCTAAACCGGTTTCCAGACTGTCTGAACCGGTACTGGTGAAGACCGGAAGTACAGCGGCGCGGATATTTACGAGCGGCTTCCAGAGCAGTAGGGTTAAGGCAAAGGCGGTTAGTCCATGCAATAACCGAACTGCAGCAAACGGGAGAAAGCGGACATTCGCCGGTTTAAGCAAAGTCAGCGCCTGAAGCTGGGCGCAGATTCCGCTCCAGGCAAGCAGAGCTGACAGCAAAGCGGGACCGAGAAGACTGCCGGACAAGAACCCTCCAGGGCTGGCCGAATCTGAGGTTACCGCATGGGCACCTAGGTGAATCTCTAGCACTCCGGCAGCCAGCGGAGACGGGAGCTGCGGCAGCAGCCTGGTGATGATGTTAATAACTACTGCGAACATGATCATATAGCCGCCTACGATCATCAGATTCTGGACAGCGGCGGATACAGATTCGCCCAGCACTTTGCCGAAGCCCCGTCCGTCTCTCGCGCGGGCATCCAGTGCCGCCTGATGGATTCGCCCGGGCAAGGATGCTTTTTTGGCGTGCGGGCCGCTGCCTGGCAGTCTGCTGACAGTGGCGGCGGCCCCGCTACTCTTCCGCGTTCCGCTGAAGAGAGCGGATAGCCATCCGGCGGCAAGGCCTGAGAGCCAGTGAATGGCAAGCAGGGCGTATCCGGCTGCCGGACTGTGCAGAAAAGCGGTGCCGACGACTATAAGCAGTGTAACCGGGCTGGCATAATGGACCATGGAGGCCAGCCGTCCGGCATCCTTGTCCGTGATGTCCCCCTGCTTATGCAGCTGCATCACCGCTCCGGCTCCGGCCGGGAAGCCGGCGGTGATTCCGAGCACAAGCGTCCAGCCGCCTGCTCCGGGAAGCCGGAACAGGCGTTTCATCAGCGGCTCCAGCAGGACGCCAATGCCATGCACGAACCCTGAAGCGGTCAGCATCTCTGACAGGATCAGGAATGGCAGCAGTGCCGGGAAGACAAGGGACCACCAGAGCTTCAGTCCCGCAAGGGAAGCCTTAAATGAGGATTCCGGTGCCAAGACGATCGCTATTGCGAGCAGGATCGCAGCCGCCCCTGATAGGAATGGAGCCGAACCCCGGAAGAACCGCCGTATTGTAAAGTTAATCATTAGTAGCATCACCTCTTCATAGCTTAGGACATGGGCAGAGCTTGTTATCAATTTATGCAGGGGAGACAACCATCATGCCACAGCCGGAGAGAAGCTCCCGGCTCCTGGCAGCACATTCCAATGCCGGGGCTGCATGCCGCGGGAAAGAAGGGGAAGAGACTTGAGGCAACAGAAACGCCGTGTGGGTATCCGCGCCACAGCCTACTTATTTACATTTGTGGTCATTCTCTATGTTGCTGTCTTTATGAATACTCCGTATATTGTGTATCAGCCGGGAAGCGCCTCCGAGGTAGCCCCGATGATCAAGGTGGAGAATGCTGATCCCGCGGAGCAGGGCATGTTCATGATGACTACCGTATCTGCCAGTTATGCCAATGTGGCGCTTCTGGTCGCCTCCGTATTTAACTCGAATGCGGAGGTTGTCCTGAAAGAGACCCGCCTGCAGGATAAGACGGAGCAGGAATACGCGGCTGAGCAGGTCTTTTATATGAACAGTTCACAGTCTTATGCTGTACAGGCCGCTTATCATGCTGCCAAAGTGCCGTATGAGGATGTTGTGGATTATTTGTACGTGTTCTCAGTGCCGGACGCAACCAATCAGGGCCAATTTAAGCCGGGCGACAAGATTATCAGTGTAAAAGGACAGCACGCAGCTGATCCGGCGGCTCTGTCTGCCTTGCTGTCTGCATACAAAATCGGCGATACCGTTGAGGTAGTCCTGCAGCGTGGAGGCAAGGAAATTTCCGAGCAGGTGAAGCTGGTGGAGGTTAAGGATAAAGAAACCTCGGCCGGACGGCCTGGCTTCGGGGTTGTTATCGGAGCTGTTCAGAAGGTACAGCCTAAAGAAGAGGGGAAAGGCGTCAGTTTTGTGGATACGAATGTAGGAGGACCTTCCGCAGGATTGATGTTCACCATGGAAATCTATAACCGGCTCACTCCGGGAGATTTGACCAAGGGCCACCGGGTAGCGGGTACAGGTACAATTGATGCTGAGGGAAATGTGGGAGCGATCGGCGGAGTGAAGCATAAGATTGTGGCTGCTGACCGCAAAGGTGCCGAATTCTTCTTCGTTCCAGTCAAAAACTATGAGGAAGCCAAGGCAAAAGCTGACCAGATCGGCACGGACATGAAGCTGATTCCGGTATCGACTCTGTCTGATGCGCTGAAATATATGGAAGAACAGCCGGTCATCAAATCCTGACCGGCGGCTCCAGATAATCGCTGTACAGATCATTTCGTGCGGGATCGGCATAAGCAGCGGCGAACACAGCTGCCGCCTGCAGATCCCGCTCCAGCATAGGATGGGAGAAGCGGGCAGGGCTTGTGACCACCGGAAGTGCCGCGCGCTGCTTCATTTGCTTCAGCAGCCTGCGGCCGCTCTCCCGGAAGCCAAGAACCCGGATATAACCCGGACCCTGGGCCAGTGCGGCCGGGGTCATTTCTTCTTTGCTGTGATTCAGCAAGGTATGAAGCAGCAGACGCTGCAGCCGTGTATGGGTGTAACGTCTGCTCTTCAGCTCCTGCAGAAGACCGGCGACCGTGAACCTGCCGAGCTGGGGAAGGATGCGGAGTATCCGGTTCTCCAGCCCTTCATTCATATCCTGCACCGTTCGCAGCTCAGCGGCTGAGTGTGTGGAGAGCACGTGGCGCAGCGGAGTCTGGAAGTCCTCGAGCGTAACCGGCCCCCGGCCCGCTGCATGCTCTCTCTCCAGGATGGACACGCTATACTCCGGCATGTATGCCGCCGGAGAGCCGCCTTCCCGCAGCAGCCTGCGGATTGCTGTCGCACTGGCAATGGACGACCCGCCCTGCAGCGGGTCGTGGAAGCCCGCGCCGGTCCGCGGCACGGTGAAGGGCCTGATCGCGCTGCCGAGCCGCTGCAGCGCGATCAGGTAGTGCAGGCCGAGGCTGTTGTTCGGCTGCCGCAGCAGCGCCTCGGCATCAAGGGGACTCCCGTTCCCGGCGGGAGTCTCCCCCCAGGCTGCCGCCGCAGCTGCGCTGTATGCGGCGGGGAATCCCGCACCTTGTGCCATGCGCGCGCGGATCTCGTCCTTAAGCGCGCTGCTCTCCTCGGCCAGGAATCCGGCCAAGGGCAGCAGCGCGCCCAAAGTGCCGGCTTCGGAGCCAAAGCACAGGCTGTCCACGACGCCGGTAGCCTCCAGCAGGAATACCGCTCCGAAGGCGAACCATTCCGCCGGCTGTACGGCATAAGCCACCGGCAGCTCAATCACGAGGTCGGCGCCCATATGCAGCGCCATCTCGGTGCGGGCACGCTTGCTGACCGCCGCCGGCTCGCCGCGCTGGGTGAACGGGCCGCTCATGATGACGATGGAGCTTTCGGCTCCGGAGATTCTTTTGGCCTCGCTGAAATGGTGGACATGCCCGTTATGTAAAGGGTTATATTCGGCTATAATGCCTACAGTTGTCACGTTTGCTTCACGCCCTATTCTGGGATATCTGACGATTCGGGTTCCGGATTCAGACTCATTCCTTCCCGTTTTTTGCAGATTTCTTGCATTAAACTTATCTATATCATAAATTGTCTCTGTGCCTGAAACAATATAAAGGAAAAATGGTTGACAAAGTTCGGTAATAATAGGTATAATAAATTTTGTTTGTTTGGAGTGATAACTATGAACATTCACTTTCGCAAATTAGCGAATGCCGACGAGCCCCTGGTCCTCCACGATGTTGTGGATGTCAGTGAGGTTGTCAAAGGGCGCAAGGATATTCTTGCTGTTGCACCACTCTCAGTAGACCTTAAAGCGCTGCCCGCGGGAACCGATAGTGTGAACGTGGTGGGAACACTGAGTGGAGAAGTGGACATGTTATGTTCACGTTGTCTCACGGAGGTTAACAGTAAGCTGAACATTCCTTTCGCTGAGACTTTCAAGTGGCTTAAACAGCCAATTCTTCCGGAAGATGAAGGTGAGGAACTCATTTACATCAAGGATGAGATTGTGGATCTTATCCCCTATGTGGAAGAAAATTTCGTACTGCACTTACCGGATTCGGTATTGTGCAAGGCAGACTGTCTTGGTCTTTGTCAGAAATGCGGACAGAACTTGAACGAAGGCACCTGCAGTTGCGACAACACAGTGATCGATCCAAGACTCGCTGGGTTGAAAGGATTCTTTACCAAGCAAGATAACTAAGAACAAATCCCGGGCTATAACGGGTCAAAACCAAAATCAGGAGGTTGATTAACATGGCAGTACCACAACGCAGAACGTCCAAGACACGCCGTGACAAGCGTCGTACTCACTTTAAACTGGTAGTTCCAGGTATGGTGAAATGTGAACAATGCGGAGAGCTGAAACTGGCTCACCACGTATGCAAAGTTTGCGGAACATACAAAGCAAGAGAGATCATCAAACAATAGTTTGCATATTTGCATATAAGAGTAGCACTTCATCTGCCGGTGAAGTGCTATTTTTTTGGGGATATATGAATTTATATGCTTCACATGATAGTTCATCCTTCTGTTTCCCGTACTGTTTCCCCAAGTCCGCTGCGGGTTTGCGCCGGTTTTCAAGTCAAAGCTTTATTTTTGCGGCGTCATGCTTTATACTACATATTAGTACCTGGTTCTAATTGTTAATTAAGAACAGAGAATTATAACTACAAGCGGCCACTCTTGCGGCCGGATGCTTTTCAGTAGAGGCATGTGCCAGGAGGTGAGTCGCCATCGAACGGTTGTCCAAGAAAGAACGGCAGCAGCAGCTGCTCTCAATCATTGAAGGTAATCCTTTTGTAACGGACCGGGAATTGACCCGCCAGCTGAAGGTGAGCATTCAGACGATCCGGCTGGATCGGATGGAGCTGGGGATTCCGGAGCTGCGTGAACGGATGAAGCAAATGGCAGAGCACTCCTATGATCAGGTCCGTTCCCTGCCTGTTGATGAAGTGGTTGGTGACATAGTCGATTTGCAGCTGGACCGGAGCGGGATTTCTATTTTTGAGATCCGTGAAGAGCATGTTTTCTCCAGAAACGGGATTGCCCGCGGCCATTATGTCTTCGGCCAGGCGAATTCGCTGGCAGTTGCTGTTATCAATGATGAAATTGCCCTGACCGCTTCAGCCGATATCCGGTTCGTGCGCATGGTCCGGCTGGGTGAGAAATGTATCGCCAAAGCGCAGGTACGCTCGCTTGCGGGCCGGAACGGCAAAGCTGAGGTGGACGTGTTTACATATGTTGGAGAAGAACTGGTATTTCAAGGCCATTTTGTAGTGTACCGTTCTGCAATTGAAGAGTACAGCGAAGGGGGAAACCGGAGTGCTGATCGCCATTGATGCCATGGGCGGGGATAATGCTCCTGAGTGTAATGTAGAAGGGGCCCTGGCCGCAGCTGCGGAGTGGAGTGATACGCAGATCGTGCTGGTCGGTGATGAAGCCAGACTTGCGCCGCTGCTCAAGAACAAGCCGTCCAATGTGACGGTGCGTCATGCAGGGGATGTGATCGGTTCCGATGAGGAGCCGGTGAAGGCAGTCCGCCGTAAAAAGGATTCGTCCATGGTAGTCGCCGGACGGATGGTGCGCGAAGGTGAGGCCGATGCCATGATCTCGTCCGGCAATACCGGAGCACTTATGACTACGGGGCTGCTGGTTGTGGGAAGAATGCAGGGTATAGAACGTCCTGCCCTGGCACCGATGATACCAACGCTGGATGATGTCGGCGTATTAGCCCTAGACCTGGGTGCCAATATGGATGCCAAACCGCAGCATCTGGCCCAATATGCCCTGATGGGCAGCATATACCGTAATAAGGTCCATGGCATTGCGAAGCCCCGGGTAGGCCTGCTGAACGTAGGGACTGAGCCTGGCAAGGGGAATGAGCTGACCAAAGAAGCTTATCCGCTGCTTGAAGCTTTGACTGGCATTCATTTTGTCGGCAATGTGGAGGCGCGGGATGTGCTCACGGGAGCCTGCGATGTGCTGGTCTGTGACGGGTTTGCCGGCAATATCCTTCTGAAGACGCTGGAAGGAACGGCAGGAGCCATGTTCTCTCTGCTGAAGGAGCAATTCAGCAAGTCGCTTAAGACCAAGCTGGGCGCAGCCATACTGATGCCGGAGCTTAGAAGTCTGAAGGGCAAAATGGATTATAAGGAGCACGGCGGAGCGCCGCTGCTCGGTCTTAGCGGTCTCGTAGTGAAGGGGCATGGCTCCTCCGACGGCAACGCGGTGAAGAATGCGGTAAGGCAGGCCCGGATTGCACTGCAGGCGGATCTGGTAGCCAGTATATCCAGAGAAATTAGCGGGAAGTGAGTGACGATATGAAACAATTACGTCCGGTAGGAATCATTGGTACAGGGAAATATGTACCCGAGAGAATATTGACCAACAGCGATCTGGAGAAGATCGTCGACACAAACGATGAATGGATTGTCAGCCGTACAGGAATCCGGGAACGGCATATTGCAGCTCCGGAACAAGCCACATCCGATCTTGCTTATGAAGCAGCGCTGAAGGCACTGGAATCCGCTGGCATGAAGGCGGAAGAGCTTGATCTTATTATTGTAGCCACAGTTACACCGGACAGCACTTTCCCATCCACAGCCTGTATTCTTCAGGACAAGCTGGGCGCTAAGGGGGCTGCGGCCTTTGACCTGTCGGCAGCCTGCTCCGGTTTCGTCTACAGTCTGGCTACGGCAACCGGCTTTATCCAGAACGGAATGTATAACAATGCGCTTGTTATTGGTGCTGACACATTGTCGCGCATCACGGATTATACAGACCGCAACACTTGTGTACTGTTCGGTGATGGTGCCGGCGCAGTCATTGTAGGTGAAGTTCCGGAAGGCCGCGGCTTCCAGTCCTTCGATCTTGGCGCTGAAGGTTCCGGCGGCAGCCTGCTCAAGATGGAAGCAGGCGGTTCACGTCTGCCGGCTTCCCAGCAGACGGTAGAAGACAAGAAGCATTTCATCTATATGAACGGCCGTGAAGTATTCAAATTTGCGGTGCGTGTAATGGGGACGGCTACGGAACGTGTGCTAACCAAAGCGGGATTGACCAAGGAGAATATCGACTTGTTCGTGCCTCACCAGGCTAACATCCGGATTATTCAATCGGCGATGCAGCGTCTGGATCTGCCGCCTGAGAAATGTGTTATCAACGTTGATAAATATGCGAATACTTCAGCGGCGTCCATTCCGCTGGCACTTGTGGAAGCAGCAGAGGAAGGCCGGATGAAGGAAGGCGACACGGTGCTTATGGTCGGCTTCGGCGGCGGACTCACCTGGGGAGCTTCCGTACTGATCTGGTAAAGAACAGGGCAATACTAACAGAACGAAGCGGTTCTATCCGGGCGTAAGGCGGGAGGAGCCGCTGTTAACGGGAAGGGAGCTTTTAAGCATCATGGGTAAAATCGCATTTGTCTTTCCCGGTCAGGGTGCACAGGCAGTTGGTATGGGTAAGGATGTATATGAAGCCCTGCCGCAGAGCCGTGCAGTATTTGAAAAGGGTGACGAAGTACTTGGATTTCCGCTAAGTAAGCTTATATTTGAAGGACCTGAGAGCGAGCTTAAGCAGACTGTCAATACACAGCCGGCATTGGTTACAGCCAGTGTGGCTTATCTGGAAGCACTGCGGGATTTAGGGGTAACGCCTGATTATGTAGCAGGTCACAGTCTTGGTGAATATAGCGCTCTTGTAGCCGCCGGGGTCCTCTCTTATGAGGATGCAGTGCGGCTGGTCCGTCTGCGCGGACAATTCATGGAAGAAGCTGTACCAGGAGGACAAGGGGCTATGGCTGCTACACTTGGCGCAGACCGTGCGGCCCTCACGGAACTTTGCCGCAGTATTTCAGAGGCTGGCAATTCCGTTGAGCTGGCTAACGTCAACTGCCCGGGACAGATCGTGGTTTCCGGCACCGTGGCTGGCGTGAATGAAGTGGTGCAGCGCGTTAAGGAAGCAGGCGGCAAACGGGCAATTCCGCTGGAGGTCAGCGGCCCGTTCCACTCCTCATTAATGAAGGAAGCCGCTGAACAGCTGGCTGCAGAGCTGCAGAAAGTAACCTTTAACGTTCCTGTTATGCCGGTAATCGTCAATGTCACAGCTGCCCCGGTAACGGATCCGGAAGAGATCCGTAATCTGCTGGTAGCGCAGGTATTCTCTCCTGTACTCTGGCAGGACAGCGTGGAATGGCTTATTGCAGACGGCGTGGACACTTTTGTAGAGATCGGCTCCGGCAGCGTGCTGGCAGGCCTGATCCGCAAAATTGACAAAAATGTTAAGCTCGTGAATATCAACAGCCTTGAGAGCGCTCAGACTGGCTGGTAATCCGCTTGACATGAGAATAGCGGCATGATTATTGAAGGGGGACAACTGGAAATGTTTGCAGCACTCAAAGGTCAGACCGCCCTGGTTACCGGCGGTTCCCGGGGGATTGGCCGTGCTATTGCACTGGCACTGGCGGAGCAGGGCGTGAAGGTTGCCGTGAACTACTCGGGTAGCCTTCAGTCGGCAGAGGAAACTGTAGCCCGGATTCAGGAGCTGGGCTCGGAAGGAATTGCTCTGCAAGGGAATGTCGGTAACAGCGAACAGGCGGAGAACCTCATGAAAGAGGTTATTAACACTTGGGGAAAAATTGATATTCTTGTGAATAATGCCGGCATTACCCGGGATAATCTGATTATGCGCATGAAAGAGGAAGAATTCGACCAGGTCATCGAGACGAATCTGAAGGGTGTGTTCAATTGTCTGAAGGCAGCGACACGTCCGATGATGAAGCAGCGTTACGGCCGGATCATCAATATTTCCTCTGTCGTGGGTGTGACGGGTAATCCCGGTCAGGTGAACTATACGGCTGCCAAGGCAGGGGTTATCGGGATGACGAAATCCGCGGCACGCGAGCTGGCTTCACGGGGAATTACCGTGAACTGCATTGCGCCAGGGTTCATCGATACCGATATGACCCGCGAGCTGTCCGATGAAGTCCGCAGTGAGCTGATCAAGGGGATTCCCCTTGCGAAGCTTGGGCGGGCGGAGGACATTGCTAACGCGGCGGTATTCCTGGCCTCGGAAGGGGCAGCCTACATGACAGGTCAGACACTTCATGTGGATGGCGGAATGTACATGTAAGGCTTCTAAGCGTCAGATCATTACGGGGGAAGAGAGCAGAGGCGGCCAGAAAGCGTTTTTTATGCTCTATGGTATTTTGACTTCATATCTCGTATAATACCAAAAGAGGAGGTGAACCGGATGTCCGATGTATTGGAGCGTGTAAAACGCATTGTCATCGACCGCTTAGGTGCCGATGAAGCTGAGGTAACATTAGAAGCGTCTTTCAAAGATGATTTAGGTGCTGATTCTCTTGATGTAGTAGAATTGGTTATGGAATTGGAAGATGAATTCGATATGGAAATCTCTGATGAAGATGCAGAGAGTATTACGACCGTGGGTGAAGTTGTGAAGTACATACAATCTCATACCTAGAGTCATATGATTGAGGGTCCCGTTCCTGCCAGGGCGGGACTTCTCCTCATTTTGAGGTGATTTAAGGGCAGCAGCAAAGGGTGCATGAGCATCTTTATGGGGAAAATAACAGAACCGCAGATGGGTTAATCTTGCGGCGACTGCAGTTTATATAGACTTCTGGCCGGAATACAATTACATGTTGTAGAAGTATTACAGCCTACAGATGGGGTGAGCGCGTTTGAGTCAAAGAGTGGTTGTTACAGGTATGGGAGTGATGACGTCGCTGGGCAAGGATCTGGAAACGTTCTGGGACAGCCTGATGAGCGGTACATCCGGAGTATCTCTTGTTGAAGCTTTTGATGTCAGTGAATATACTACGCGAATTGCGGCTTCGGTTAAGGATTTCAATGCTGAGGAACATTTCGGCCGTAAGGAAGCCCGCAAAATGGACCGTTTCGTGCAATTTGCGGTTGCTGCCGGCGAAGAAGCCCTGAAGGACAGCGGACTGAAGATTGGCGAAGATATCGATGCTGAGCGTATCGGCGTTTCTGTCGGCTCCGGTATCGGCGGTCTGGGTACTTGGGAAGACAATCACAATCTGCTGCTGGAAAAAGGCCCGAAACGGGTCAGCCCGTTCTTCATTCCAATGATGATTGCCAACATGGGCTCCGGCCAGCTGTCGATCAATCTCGGTGCCAAAGGTCCGAATACAACGACGGTAACCGCTTGTGCGACAGGCAGCCATTCCATTGGTGAATCCTTCCGGCTGATACAGCGCGGTGATGCGGATGCGATGATCTGTGGCGGTGCAGAAGCAACCATCCGTCCTACAGGTATGGCAGGCTTTTGTGCGATGAGAGCCATGTCCACCCGCAATGACGAGCCGCAGAAGGCAAGCCGCCCGTTCGATGTTGACCGTGACGGTTTCGTTATGGGTGAAGGCGCAGGAATCCTGATTCTCGAATCTCTGGAACATGCAGAGAAACGCGGAGCCAACATTTACGCCGAAGTGATTGGTTATGGCCTGAGTGCCGATGCCCATCATATGACCGAGCCTGATCCTGACGGTGCAGCACGCTGCATGAAGATGGCGATCCGCGATGCCGGAATTAATCCGGAGGATATCGATTACATCAATGCGCATGGCACCTCTACACCGGTAGGCGACAAATCGGAAACAGCGGCTGTCAAGAAAGCTCTGGGTGAGCACGCGTACAAGGTAGCGATCAGTTCCACCAAATCAATGACAGGCCACTTGCTTGGCGCTGCCGGAGGTGTGGAAGCGATTATCTGCGGTCTTTCGCTGCAGAAGGGCATGATTGCTCCTACGATTAATTTGGACAATCCTGATCCGGATTGTGATCTGGATTATGTTCCGAATGTGCCCCGTAAGGCGGATCTGAATATCGCAATGTCGAATTCATTCGGATTCGGAGGACATAACGCGACTGTTATACTCAAAAAATATAATAAGTAGGGGGACAGTGCAGTGAAAGGAGACCTGAAGCAGTTACAAAGCCAACTTCAAATCCAATTTCACGATCCTGTACTTCTGAAGCAGGCTTTTACCCATGCATCTTATGTGAACGAACACCGTTTCAATCAGCATCAGGACAATGAGCGCCTGGAATTTTTGGGTGACGCTGTACTGGAGCTTACGGTGTCCGAATATTTGTACAATCTGCTCCCGGACAGGCCTGAAGGTGAACTGACCAAGCTGCGTGCCGCTATTGTATGCGAGCCGTCGCTGGTCCGGTTTGCCGAGACGCTCGGCTTCGGACGGTTTGTGCTGCTGGGTAAGGGGGAAGAACTTACGGGCGGGCGTACCCGCCCGGCTCTGCTGGCCGATGTGTTTGAAGCCTTCGTGGGAGCGCTTTATCTCGATCAGGGACTGGAAACGGCCCGGAAGTTTCTGGATAATCACGTTTTCCCGCTGGTCGAAACCGATGGTAAGCTGCAAATGCAGATGAGCGATTTCAAAACAGAGCTTCAGGAACTGATACAGCATCATGGCATGGGTACGCTGGAATATCGGATTATTGAAGAGCGCGGACCGGCGCACGAGCGCGAATTCGTATCTGAAGTGTTCATGGCCAGCCGTTCGCTGGGCAGCGGCAGCGGCCGTTCCAAGAAGGAAGCGGAACAGCAGGCCGCAGCAGCGGCGTTATTGCATTTGAAGGAAGACGGTGCCTGAAGTAGACTTGAACAGCAAAGCTGGGCAAGCGGAGTAGAGCAGCAATGGTCTGAATGCCGGCGTTTAGGCGGAAGTCAGACTTTTGCTGCTCTTTTTCGAGATATCAGAAATAAAATGTTTTGGGGTCCCCGCAAAGTACTTGAGTAAACGTCGAAGCGAGTGCACCACTTTGTGGGGGTGTTTAGGCAAGGAAACGCTATGGTATAATGGGTTAGAGGTGATAGGCGAGTTATGTTTCTGAAACGGATTGAATTAGCTGGCTTCAAATCATTTGCCGACAAAACGGAAATGGAGTTTGTGCGCGGAATTACGGCCGTAGTCGGCCCGAACGGAAGCGGCAAAAGTAATATTTCCGACGGTATACGCTGGGTGCTTGGCGAACAGAGTGCCAAATCACTGCGCGGCGGTAAAATGGAAGATATTATCTTTGCCGGAAGTGACGCCCGCAAAGCGGTCAATTACGGCGAGGTCTCTCTTACGCTGGATAATGAGGATCATGTACTGCCGCTGGATTTCAGCGAGGTTACGGTTACCCGCCGTGTGCACCGCAGCGGAGAAAGTGAATATTTAATCAATAAGCAAGCCTGCCGGCTGAAGGATATCACAGAGCTGTTTATGGATACCGGGATCGGTCGTGAGGCTTATTCGATTATTGGACAAGGCCGGATTGAAGAGATACTTAGTACCCGTTCCGAAGACCGGAGGGGGATTTTTGAAGAGGCTTCGGGGATTGTTAAATATAAATCGCGCAAAAAAGACGCCGGACGCAAATTGGACGAGACCGAGCAGAATTTGCTGCGGATTCATGACCTGATCAGTGAGCTTGAGGATCAGGTGGGGCCGCTGAAGGATCAGTCCGAGAAGGCCATCCGTTACAAGGAACTGCGTGAGCAGCTGAAGCATTTGGAGATCTCCGTATATGTGCATCAGATTGAAGGCATACATACGGCCTGGCAGGAGGGGAATGCCCGGCTTGAGCTGCTGAAGGATGAACAGCTGGAGCTGTCGACAGTAGTCTCCGCCCATGACGCCAAGCTGGAGAGCGGCCGTGCTGAGCTGCGGAGCCTGGAGCAGGAAGTGGAGAAGCTGCAGGAGCAGCTGCTGCATTACAGTGAAGCGAATGAGAAAAGTGAAGGCTACGGAGAGTTGCTCAAAGAACGCCGCCGCAACCTGGAGAACAACCGCGAACAGCTGATGCAGACACTGGGTTCTGTAGGCGAGCGTTCTGAGGGACGGCAGCGTGAGCTGGCGGAGCTTGAGCATAAGCTGAAGCAGTCCCGCCAGGCACTGGAGGAACTGCGTCTGCAACTGGCCGATGAAGAATCCCGGCTGCAGGGTGTTGCCGGGGGCATCAGCCAGAGCAAGGAAGAGAAGCTGAAGAGCGCGCTGCTCGAGCTGATGAACCTGATGGCTCAGGCGCGCAATGAGATCCGCTATGCGGATCAGCAGAAGGAGAGCCTGGAGAAGAGGATGAGCCGCAGCCAGGAAGAGAGCGGTAAGTGGACTGCCCGGCTGGAGGAACTGACCTCTGCCCAGAGTGGGCTTAAGGATAAGATTGCCGGACTCGGCAAGGAAATCGGCACTTTGCGCGGCGCATACATTACGGAGAGCGAGCAGACCAGTAAGCGGCAGAAGCTGCTGGAGGAAACGCAAAGCGGCCTGCGCAAATGGGAGCAGAAACGCGAAGCCCAGGTCTCCCGGCATGAGACGATGAAGGAAATGCAGGATGATTTTGACGGATTCATGCTTGGGGTTAAGGAAGTGCTGAAAGGTGCACGCAAAGGACAGTTAACTGGCGTACACGGCGCGGTTGCTGAACTAATCTCGGTTCCGGAGAAGCTCGAAATGGCTATTGAGACGGCCATGGGCGCTTCACTGCAGCATGTTGTTATGGAGAACGAAGCTGTGTCCCGGCAAGCGATTGCTTTCCTAAAGCAGCGCCAGCTGGGACGGGCGACCTTCCTGCCGCTGGATGTTATCCGCCCCCGGCAGATTACCGGCAGTGACCGCAGTATGGTAGAAGGTGCCGAAGGGTTTGTAGGAATCGGATCTGAACTGGTCGGCTTTGAGGAGAAGTATTCTAGCATCGTAGGAAGTTTGCTTGGGAATGTCGTCATCGCTGAGAGTCTGGAGCAGGCAAACCGCATTGCTGCCAAATGCCAATACCGGTACAGAGTCGTAACGCTCGAAGGGGATGTAGTTAATGCCGGCGGTTCGATGACCGGGGGCAGCCAGCATAAGAAGAACAACAGTCTGCTCAGCCGCAAACGGCAGCTGGACCAATTGTTCGGCGAGATTGAAGAGAGCGAGCAGCAGATCGCCAAGCTGAAGCAGGGAATCCTCCGTCTGCGCGCCGAGCAGGACAAAGCAGCGCAGAAGCTGGAAGAGCTGCGGCATGACGGTGACGAGAAACGTCTGGAGGAGCAGCGGGTCTCCGGTGATCTGAAGCAGCTGGAGCAGGAGCTTCGCCACGTCAAGGAGCAGGTTGAGGGTGCTGGCGCAGAGCGCAGCGGATTCGAGAATGAGGTCCGCGGCTTCGAAGAGACCCGCAAGCAGGCGGAGGCGGAGCTTGCCCGGCTGGAGAAGGAAGAGAAGGAAGCCCACGAGGCCATCCGGAACGCCGAATCCGACCGTAAGGCAAATGAAACCGCCAAGGAAGAGCTGCAGGGTAAGCTGACAGGCATGAAGGTTACGGAAGGGAAGCTGGACCAGGAGATTTTCTCCCTGGAGGAGCAGCTGCGGCGTATGCGACAGGATGCCGGCTCGCAGGAGAAAGAGCTGCGGCAGAGCCGCAGCCTGCTGATGACCATCGAGCAGGATCTGGAAGAGAATACACGCGAAGCTGTGAAGCAGAAGGAAGATGTGAACAGCTTACGCCTCAAGAAGGAAGATACCTCAGCGAAGCTCGACCTGGCCCGTGCCGACCGTACCGCGATCTCTCGCAAGCTGGAACTGGCTGAAGGAGAGACCAAAGACCAGCGGCAGGCGCTTAAAGGGGTTGAAGACAAGCTCCGTTCAACGGAGGTTGCCGTCGGGCGGCTGGATGTTGAGCTGGATAATATATTGCGCAAGCTGAGCGATGATTATGAACTAAGCTATGAGCTGGCTAAGCAGCGTTATCCGGTTCCCGAGGATGTGCCAGCAGCGCAGATGGAAGTACAGCGTCTGAAGCGCAGCATCTCCGGACTGGGTGAGGTGAACCTTGGCGCCATTGAAGAGTATCAGCGGGTGCATGAACGCTATACCTTCCTCAGCGGACAGAAAGACGATCTGGTCGAAGCCAAAACTACGCTGTATCATGTCATTCATGAGATGGAAGAGGAAATGTCCAAACGCTTCAAGCAGACCTTTGATGCTATCCGCCGTGAATTCGGCACGGTATTCTCAAAGCTGTTCGGGGGTGGGCGGGCAGACCTGATGCTGCTTGATCCGGAGCATATGCTGGATACGGGGATTGATATTGTCGCCCAGCCTCCGGGCAAAAAACTGCAGAACCTGCAGCTTCTGTCCGGCGGTGAACGCGCTTTGACCGCTATGGCCTTGCTGTTCGCGATCCTTCAGGTCAAGCCGGTGCCGTTCTGCGTACTGGATGAAGTGGAAGCGGCGCTGGATGAAGCCAATGTCGTGCGCTTCGCCCAATATCTTCGCGAGTTCTCGGAACAGACGCAGTTTATCGTAGTCACCCACCGCAAAGGAACGATGGAGGAAGCGGATGTACTCTATGGCGTGACCATGGAGGAAGGCGGCGTGTCCAAGCTCGTATCGGTGCGGCTGGAGGATGAAGAGGCGGAAATTGCCTGATAGGCTGATGCTTACGAAGTGAGTTTTATTGCGGAGTAATTCTATGCAGTATCGCTTCATAAAACTTTTAGGAGGAACAATATGAGCTTTTTTAAGAAACTGAAAGAAAGCATCTCCGGCAAAACGGAAAGCGTAACGAAACAATTCCGCGACGGCCTGGAGAAGACCCGCAAGGGCTTCGTTGAGAAGGTCTCTGATCTGATCATCCGCCGCAAAAAGATAGATGAAGAATTCTATGAAGAGCTGGAAGAGATTCTGATCGGTGCCGATGTTGGCGTCAATACAGTAATGAATTTGGTGGAAGAGCTGCGCGTCGAAGTGAAGCAGAAGCGGATCGAGGATGCTTCAGAGCTGCAGCCGATTCTCTCCCGCAAGCTGATGGAGCTGCTGCGCGGCGATGACGATAACAGTCTGAACGAGAATCCGGACGGCATTACAGTCATTCTGTTCGTAGGCGTGAACGGGGTCGGTAAGACTACGACGATCGGCAAGCTGGCGCACCGTTATAAGCAGGAAGGCAAGAAGGTGTTGCTGGCGGCAGGCGATACTTTCCGCGCGGGAGCAATTGAACAGCTCGAGGTCTGGGGTCAGCGCGCGGGCGTGGATGTGATTAAGCAGCAGGCAGGTTCTGACCCGGCAGCTGTTATGTTCGATGCGGTACAGGCTGCCAAGCAGCGTAACGTAGATGTACTGATCTGCGATACTGCCGGTAGACTGCAGAACAAGAGCAATCTGATGGAAGAGCTGAACAAAATCTTCCGGGTGATTCAGCGCGAAATACCGAGTGCCCCGCATGAGGTATTGATGGTACTGGATGCAACGACCGGCCAGAATGCACTCAGCCAGGCCAAGCTGTTTGGAGAGAAGAGCGGTGTGACCGGGCTGGTGCTGACCAAGCTGGACGGCACCGCAAAGGGCGGAATTGTAGTAGCCATCCGCCAGGAGATGAATCTGCCGGTGAAGCTGGTGGGGCTGGGCGAGAAGATGGAAGACCTCCAGCCGTTTGATTCCGACCAGTTCGTGCATGCCCTGTTCGCAGGCATGATCTCTGAAGAGGAAGAGACCGAAGGCCAAGCGTAATATCCGGGTCTCAACTCCTGCTGCACCAGTATGAACGTAATCTATAAGGCCTCCAGTGAGCGAAAATGCCCTGGAGGCTTTTTTGGTATGGGAAACTATAGACTACATGTTTTGTGAAAAAGGCGTTGTTGAATCCGGAAATCCGGAAATCCCCAAGTATAACATGTGAGGAACCAGGCTTCATAGTAGAAGTAGAAGTAGAAGTAGAAGTAGAAGTAGAAGTGGAAGTGGAAGTGGAAGTGGAAGTGGAAGTGGAAGTGGAAGTGGAAGTGGAAGGTATGAGGAGGGCAAGAGGAAGGTAAGAGGAAGCTGTAGCTGCAGACAGTACGGGGAACGGACTTATTTCCTGAAAAAACCGCTTTTTGATAGTGCAGAGATTCCGTTATCCTGTTCATTGGAGCTGAAAATGAGGTGTCAGAAGTCATATAAGGGATTCTCAGTCCGAATGCTCCGCAAATCACAAGATTTTGCGCGATTAGCAGAATTTCAGTCCGCATCATAGGTGATGGGCATGAATTAGCCCCACTCACTTCTTTAAGGCATGAAGCGGTCGAACCCACTTTTTTAAGTCGTGAAGCAGCCCGCCCACATTTAAATAGAAGGAACGGCTGTTGTTTTACCGAAATCAATATAAAAAAACATTATATGAAAAATTCATAATAGTACTGCTTGTCAACGCTCCTGCATACAATTTGATGTACGATTCCCATTAGCACGCCTCCAAAGCACCTTTAAGAGAAAGGAAGCGATTCCAATCATGCGGGATGGTTCATAAACTCCATTTTGCTGTTATATATATTGACATGAACATTATCATTTACGTATTATGAAGTTAGTATTTAATATTTTCATGATATATTTCTAAAAAGTAAGCTAATTTGTCAATAAACTTTACACATTACACTGATCCGAGAGGAGTCGGGCTCATGTCCAAACTAGATCCTTTGCCCGGTGTAGCTCCGTATTCATTGCAGCATTTTTACGATGAAATGTATGCCGATGAACGGAGTATCCGGCCTCATTACAAGCATGTGAACCGCATGTTTTCCGGGATGAGCCCCGAAGAGCTGCAAGGCAAGCAGAAGCTGATGCAGCGTCGGATGATGGAAGAAGGCATTACTTTTACACTCTACAACCCGGCACAGGATCAACCGATGGAGCGGACAATTCCCTTCGACATGATTCCACGGATTATTCCAAAGGCAGAATGGGAGCGGCTTGAAGCTGGCATTGTGCAGCGGATTACAGCACTTAACCTGTTCATTCATGATATTTACCATGAGCAATATATCGTGAAGGATGGGGTTGTCCCCCGGCGGATGATTATATCCAACTGCTATTTCCGGCCGGAAATGACTGGACTTCGGGTCCCTGGCGGTGCTTACGTTACTACCTCGGGGATCGACCTGATCCGCCATCATGACGGTGAGTATTATGTGCTTGAAGATAACTTGCGTACGCCTTCCGGATTTTCCTATTTATTCAAAGGCAGATCCCTTATGAACCAGCTCTTTCCCGAATTATCGTTCGCCAGCTCTATCCGCGATGTGGATCACAGCCTGAACCGGTTCCTGTCGGTACTTCGCAGCCTTTCCCCTTCGCGCACCAAAGATCCGGTGATCGCTTTGCTGACCCCTGGCGAATATAACTCCGCGTATTACGAGCATGCTTTTCTCGCTCAGCAAATGGGCATCCACCTGGTAGAAGGACGGGATCTGGTAGCCCAGGACCACAAGATCTACCTGAAGGAAATGAATGGCTTGCGCCGCGTGGATGTACTGTACCGCCGTTTGGATGATGATTTCATCGATCCTTTGGCTTTTCAGCCCAGCTCACTGCTTGGGGTTGCCGGCTTAATGAATGCCTACCGTGCCGGGAATATCGCAATTGCCAATGCACCAGGAACCGGCGTCGCAGATGACAAGGCCATGTATGTGTATGTGCCGGATATGATCCGTTATTATCTCAATGAAGAACCGATTCTGGGCAATGTTCCGACATACCTGCTATCCCGGCCGCAAGAGCGACAGTACGTGCTGGATAATCTGTCCGAAATGGTGGTGAAGGAGACCTCACTCTCCGGCGGATACGGTATGCTGATCGGAAGCGAGGCGACCAAGCAGGATCTGGTGGATTTCCGGCTCAAAATTCTGGCGGAACCGGAGCGGTATATCGCCCAGCCCATAATGTCGCTGTCCCGTGCACCGGTATTGTCGGGAGCTTCCATGGCGCCGCGCCATATTGATCTTAGAGCGTTCGTGCTAATGGGGGCTGACCGCAAGCCCCATGTGATTCCCGGCGGTCTTACCCGGGTGGCGATGCGCGAAGGCTCGCTGGTCGTGAACTCATCACAAGGCGGCGGAGTGAAGGACACTTGGGTAATGGCCTAGCGTGATATGGATTCACCAATAATGCAGCATCAATATGTAAGGTGAAGGGGTGGCTACGATGCTGAATCGCAATGCGGAGGCTTTATTCTGGATTGGCCGGTATATAGAACGGGCCGAGAATCATGCAAGGCTGATCGATGTGCATTATCATATTCAACAGGAAGAGGATTTCCAGGCGGAAGGCCATAAGTGGTCGAGGCTGATTGATGCGCTTGGTGTCCGGAATGAATATCTGCAGCAGTTCGAGAGCTTCGCCGAGCAGGATGTACTGTCCTTCATCACACTGGATCTCGGTAATACAAATTCATTGTTCTCCTGTGTGCATCAGGCCAGGAACAATCTGCGCACCCTGCGCCAGCATTTGCCCAGTGAGCTGTGGGATATAGCCAACAGCTTCAATCTGTGGCTTGGCGAGCAGTCGGTAGCAGATATTATGAGCAGTCCCCACCAGTTCTATCAGCAGATCAAAGAACGCGCCGCCATGTTCCTCGGAGCAGAACAGTCGGTGATGCTTCGCGGCAACGAATGGCATTTCATTGAAAGTGGCCGGTTCCTGGAACGGGCCGAGAATACAACGCGTATTCTTCAGGCAGTAACGGTATCCTGTAAATCGAAGGATATCAATTCAATCTATACGCAATTGCAAGCGGTGCTGAAATCGGTGAGCGGTTATCAGTCATTCCGCCGGTATTACGCGGATGATATGTCCCCCGAATGCATTTTGGAATTCCTGATTGTGAATCCGCAATTCCCGCGTTCCATAAGATTCTCCTTCCATAAGCTGGAGGAGCATCTGGCTAAGCTGGAGCTGGATAGCTCCGAGAAGGGCTCGGGGCATGAGAAGGTCATCCGTCAGGCGGGGAAGATCAAAGCCGAGCTGGACTATATGGAGAAGGAGGAAATGTCCGGTGACTTGGTTGAGGATGTACTGCAGGCTCTAATGTTATCCTGCCAGAAGCTCGGCAAAACAATGGAGGGTGCATTTTTTCGCCGTGAAGGAGTCTCGGTATGAAGATCCAAATCAATCACACGACAACCTACACTTACTCCGAGCCGGTGACGGACAGTGTCAATGAGATCAGGCTGACGCCGCGCACCAATTACCGCCAATCCTGTTACCATCATGAGGTGGAGGTGCACCCGCCGGCCAATCTGTTGACCTATGAAGACTTCTTCGGCAACCGCGTCCATGCCTACTCAGTGAACAAGCCGCATACAGAGATGGTGATCCATACCAAAGCGACGGTAGTGACGCTCGACAAAGCCCAGGGTGCGGACCTGCCGCATATCCCGCTGGAGGAGCAGGTAAAGCTGCTTAATGATGAGAAGTTCCAGAACCGTTATGTGGAGTTTATTCTGCCGACAAGGTATACCGAGGTGACGCCTGAGCTGGTGGAGTTTGCTTCACAGCATCCTTTTGAGGAAGCCGAGGATATGTATGAGTGGACCAAGAAGCTCTCTTCAACGATCTATGAACAGTTCACGTATGACCCTGAAGCGACCAGCGTAAACACAACGGTCAAAAAAGCGCTGAAGCTCAAACGCGGGGTCTGTCAGGATTATGCGCATCTGATGATTGCCGTCTGCCGCAGTGTAGGGCTGCCGTCGCGTTATGTGAGCGGGTATCATTTTGTCGGCGATCTGCAGGGAGGCAATGCCAATTTCGAGCAGGCCTCACATGCCTGGGTAGAGACCCATATTCCGGGAACGGGCTGGCTGGGCTTCGATCCGACTAATAATGTTGAAGTCAGCTGGCGGTATATCAAGCTTGGACATGGACGGGATTACAAGGATATTGTTCCGGTCAAAGGCGTCTACCGCGGGGTAGCGGGCACCCTTACTGTTAAAGTGGATGTCCGTCGGCTGGATAATTAAAGACAACAGGCAGGACCTCACAACGGTGGGGTCCTTTCTTATTGTGAACGTGTGATAATACTGTGCAAGTTGCACAAACTTTGTGCAATTTTTGCATAAAATGATTATAATCCAGGCTCAAATGGGTAATCTTGAAACAGAGCCATTCTCATGAAGATGGACGATACGGAGGGAGAGAGTACATATGAGCCCAAATATAGCTAAAAAGCAGCGTTTTCTCGGGAAAACGGCCATAATTACAGGTGCGGGCTCGGGGATCGGCAGAGCGGCCGCGATTCAGATGGCGCGTGAAGGTGCGAATGTGGCCTTATTCGATCTGGTGAATGAACGTACCTCGATCCTGGAGCAGAAGCTGAACAAGCAGCGCAAAGACTGCGCATTAGCCATTGATGTAGATACTTCGGATGCCGTGCGAATGGAAGAAGCGGTGCGCAGGACCGTGGAGCATTTCGGAGGGCTTGATATTGTCTTCGCGAATGCCGGCATTAACGGAGCAGTCGGTCCGATTGAGGAGCTGAGCCTGAGTGATTGGGAGAAAACCATTTCAGTCAATCTGACGGGTACCTTCCTGACGCTGAAATACAGCATTCCCCACCTGAAGGAGAAGGGCAAAGGCAGCATCATTATCACCAGCTCGATTAACGGCAACAGCAGATTCGCCAGCTTCGGCTGGTCACCATACAGTACAACCAAGGCAGGCCAAGTGGCGTTTGCGAAGATGGCCGCGCTGGAGCTGGCCAAGTTCAAAATCCGTGTGAATGTCATTTGCCCGGGAGCAATATCCACGAATATCGATGAAAGCACAGAGTTCAATGAGGATGTAGAATCGATTGTGATTCCGATTGAATTCCCCGAAGGTGCACAGCCCCTCGCTGACGGTCCAGGTAAACCTGAGAATGTGGCTGATCTGGTGGCGTTCCTGGCCTCAGATGAGTCGATCCATATTACCGGTGCGCAGATTGTTATTGATGGAGCGGAGTCATTGTTATCTTGAGTAGCTTGTATAAATAGGCTGTAGAAAATAACCTTGTCCGAAGATCCGCGTGATCAGGACAGGGTTGTTTTTTATGTGACCGGATCAGGTACGGACAGCACAGAACAATGGCGCAGTATGTGGGCCAGAGTGAAGGGGAAGACGGAGAATGATCTGCGCAAACTGCCGTTCCGGGGAACCTACTTCTTTCGTCCGGGGTTTATCCGGCCTACTCCGGGCTTGACCCGCACACATAAATATTATTATGCTATTGGATGGATGTACCCCGTGCTGCACGCCTTATCACCGGGGTATGCCGTGACTCTGCAGGAAATTGGACTGGCCATGATTCACATTGTGGGCCGGGGCCATGACCGTGATATTGTGGAGAACCGGGATATTGCTGCTATAGCCAAACCGTAAGAGCCTGCATCACATCCTCCAGAAAAAGGTGATTCCATGAATGAAGAGGTTACAAATTTCATTGCTCAAATCAAAGTACCCTGGCAATTGGAGATATGCTCTAAGTTACGTCAAGTGATTCACGAAACTATTCCTGACGTGACGGAACGGATTCAATACGGCAAACCGCATTTTCTCAAAAACGGAAAATATGCAGCTGTAATCTCCACCGCCAAAGGCTGGGTGAGCTTCTCCATATTCAATGCAGCAGCGCTGGAGGTGCCTGAAGGCCAATTCGAAGCGGGAAGCGGGGACCGTCTGACAACCAAGCTGCCGGAGGGCAAGACTGTTGATTATGAGCTGCTGTCCTCCTTGCTGAAACAAGCCACGGCTTCATTATAGAACGATTAATCAAATAACCACAGCGGGGAACTGAGACACTGCCTTAATTGGCGGTGTTTTTATTTTTTAAACAAACAATCTAATTAGATAGTTGTAAAATAACAAACGAAATGATATTATGTCTATATAAAAACAAACAAAGAATGTGGTGATCCAGTTGTCGGAAGGAAATGAAGCGATGCGGATTTCAGAGAAATTCTGGAATGCCTCCATTGCAGAATTGAAGCAGGGCTATACCTGTGAAGGTGACGGGCACCTGGCTGTGTTCCATTGTCTGGTCTGCGGAGAGCCATTCGAGAAGGGGATTATTTATAAGGATGGGGACAGCTTCTATGAAGCTGAGAGGTTCGCAGCTCAGCATGTAGATACCATGCACGGTGGAATGTTCGCTTGGCTGCTTACGCTGGATAAGAAGCTGACCGGATTAACGGAGCTGCAGAAGGGTCTGCTGCAGGCCTTCCGTCAAAGTCTCAGTGACGCTGAGGCCGCCAAAGAGCTGGGAATCGGCAGCACGTCTACAGTCCGCAATCACCGGTTCACCCTTCGGGAGAAGGTGAAGCAGGCCAGGCTATTCCTGGCTGTAATGGAGCTGGCCGAAGAGAAGCCTGGGGCTTCATCCCCTTTTGTTAGTATTCCGCGTACGGCTGTGATGGTTGATGAACGGTTCGCCATTACTGAACAGGAGAATACCGAGATCTTGGGTGCATATTTCAAACAGGGCCTGGACGGTCCCTTATCAGAGTTCCCGAAGAAACAGAAACGCAAAGCGGCAATTCTGCGGCATTTGATCCAGCGTTTTGAGACGGGACGCGAGTACAGTGAGAAAGAAATTAACGCCGTGCTGGAATCGGCTTATCCTGATTATGTGACGCTGCGGCGCTACCTGATCGATTACGGACTGCTGGACCGCGAAGATGACGGAAGCAGCTACTGGGTGAAATTATAGCGCAGTTTAAGGGAGAACACAGACTAGCGCAGATATGAAGGAGAGACAAGAGAATGGACAAATCAAGACGCAAAGAGCTGGGATATAATTATGCGCACTCGCACCGGCCGATGGGGGTATACAGAATTGTAAATACCGGCAACGACAAAGCGTATGTAGGAAGCAGCTTGAATCTCGATGGGGTCTGGAACAAGCATAAGTTCATGCTGGATATCAACAACCATGACAACAAGGAGCTGCAGGCCGATTGGAATAAATATGGTGAGGCCGGGTTCCGTTTTGAGGTGTTGGAGCAGATTAAGCCAGAAGAAGATTTCGTGGCAGATGTACAGGAATTGAAGAAATACCGCAAAATGCTGCCGGAGCTGGAGAACAAATGGCTGGAGCAGCTATCTCCATACGGGGAGCGGGGTTATCATAAGCAGAAAGTAAACCGGGAATGAATTTCATCAGCGCCTGTGCTAAAATAAGGGCAAACAGCAGGCGCTGGCGAATGGAGCGGTGTGAATGGCTATATTATCTTGGCTTGCAGAACAGAGAATTCAGGAGGCCATGCGCAGCGGAGAGTTCACTAATCTGCCTGGGCATGGCAAGCCGCTGGAACTGGAGGATCTCTCGGGAGTGCCTGAGGATCTGCGGATGTCCTTCAAGATCATGAAGAATGCAGGGCTGCTGCCCGAAGAAGTCTCGCTGCGTGCGGAGTGTGTAACCCTGGAAGAATTGCTGGCTGCCTGCCATCGCAGCGGGAACAGCGATAGCGGTGAACGCAAGGAGCTGGAATCTAAGCTGTCCCTGAAGCGCCTGCGTCTGCAGGCACTGCTGCAGGAGCGCGGACTGGACGGCAGTGCGGCTTATATGGATTACGGAGATAAGATCCGGCAGCGGCTTGAAGGAATGGACGAGTAAGGAATATGTAGGAGCAGCCTCCAGTTCGAAGAACTGGGGGCTGCTTCTCTGTGTATATAGCTGGAGCGAAAATATACGTAGTCTGTACAACAGCGGGTTGTACCGTGAGCTCTTATAGTGCAGACAATAATACAGAGCGTTAGCGGATAATTGATATCCTGCAGTTAAAAGACGGGGATGAAACGGATGATCCGGGATAACTGCATTCTGTACAACTAAAAATAGGAGAATTATTCTTTTACGGCATAAGAGAATTTAATAAGTGTAGAGAGTGCAATTAAACCGGCTCCCAGGCAGAAATGGCTCGTTATAGTTGTATAATCTTAATTTGAGCTGAACTCCTTGATATCCAGGCCGGTTTCGCCCATGATAATGAAATGGATATACCTGATTAAAGTATGTTAATTCAAATTACACCTAATTTGTAGCAGATGATGGAGAGATGAAATGAAGCAGCTTCCAATTATGCAGGTGCTCCCTGACCTGAAAAGAATACTTACAGATACTACTGCGGCAATACTGATCGCCGAGCCGGGAGCGGGTAAGACAACAGGGACCCCTCCGGCTTTTTTGGACGAGCCTTGGCTCGCCGGTAAAACCATTCTCATGCTGGAGCCCAGACGTCTAGCAGCCCGTTCGGCGGCGGCTTATATGGCTTCCTGTCTCGGTGAAACGGTCGGCCAGACGGTCGGATACCGGATGCGGATGGATACCAGGGTCGGCAGGAATACGCGTATCGTTGTAGTTACAGAAGGCGTGTTAACTAGAATGCTGCAAAGCGATCCTTCGCTCGGTGATGTCGGACTCGTGATCTTCGATGAATATCATGAGCGGAGCCTGCATGCTGATCTGGGGCTGGCGCTGACGCTCGAAGCGCAGAGTGTACTGCGGGAGGATCTGCGCATTCTGGTGATGTCGGCGACACTGGATGGTGAGCGGGTATCGGCTCTGCTTGGCGGGGCGCCGGTAGTCCATTGTCCGGGACGGACTTATCCGGTTGAAACGGTGTATGTACCGGGCCCCGAAAAGATCTATCCAGAGATAGCGGCAGCGGCTGCCGTGCGCCGGGCACTTGCCGAGCAGCCGGGGGATGTACTGGTCTTCCTGCCGGGCGAACGGGAGATCCGGCGGACGGAGCAGGAACTGGCCTCCTGTGGTCTTCCGGAGGGAACTGTGCTGCGTCCGCTATATGGCCAGCTGCCGCAGCAGATGCAGGATGCAGCGGTCGCAGCGGCTGTACCGGGAGAACGCAAGGTCGTCCTGGCGACATCCATCGCCGAGACCAGTCTGACGATTCAAGGTGTGCGCACGGTGATTGACACGGGACTAAGACGGACCCAGGTGTTCTCTCCGCGCACCGGCATGCCGCGGCTGACCACAGTGCCGGTCTCGAAGGCCTCGGCGGATCAGCGGCGCGGCCGGGCCGGCCGCACGGCGCCGGGCGTATGCTACAGGCTGTGGAGCCGGGAAGAGCATGACCGCCTTCCGGACGATAACGTGCCGGAGATTATGGAGACCGACCTGGCGCAGCTCGCCCTGGAGCTGGCGCTGTGGGGCGTGCGCGGGCCCGGAGCGCTCGCCTGGCTCGACGCGCCGCCTGCCGCGCCTTACGCGCAGGCCACGGCGCTGCTGCGCCAGCTCGGCGCGCTGGACGCCGGCGGCGCCATCACGCCGCACGGCCGCAGCATGGCCGCGCTAGGCGCGCACCCGCGCATCGCGCACATGCTGCTGCGCGCGGCAGACCTTGCAGCAGCGCCGCTCGCGGCACTGCTCGCGGCGCTGCTGCAGGAGCGGGACCTCTTCAAGGGTCCCGCGGCACTAAGCAGCGACCTCACGCTGCGCGTGGAGGCGCTGCTCGGGTCCGGGCGCTCCGCTGCCGGCGGCGGAGCGGACCCGGCGGCCCTTCGCGCGGTGCAGCGCGAGAGCCGGAACTTCCTGGCGCAGCTGCAGGCAGCGCCGGGCGGACCGCCTGACAACATCAGCCTCAGCGGGCTGCTGTTGTCGTTCGCCTATCCCGACCGCATCGGGCAAAAACGCGGCGATGGCGCGTTTCTGCTCTCCGGAGGTCGGGGGGCGGCGATGCGTGAGGGCCAGCCGCTGGCGCGCTCGCCCTATATTGTGGCGCCCGGCGTGGATGACCGTGCCGGGCAGAGCCGGATCATGCTTGCCGCAGAGCTCTCCGAGCAGGATCTGCTGAAGCATCATGCGGACAGCCTTCTTGAAGAGCGCGAAGTCTACTGGGACAGCGAGAGCGGAAGCGTGAAGGCGCGCAGAGTAACCCGGCTGGGCGCGCTCATCCTGAAGGAGACGACGCATGAACGCGCAACCCCAGAGGAGACGGAACGCGTACTGCTGAAAGTGATTGCCGCAGAAGGGCTGGAACGGCTGCCGTGGGAAAAGGGAACCATCCAGCTGCGCCAGCGGATGGGCTTCCTGCATGCCCTGCGGGCGGACTTTCCGGATATGTCCGATGCTGCGCTGTGCGGTACCCTGGACGAATGGCTGGCCCCGTATATCCACGGAATGCGTAATCTGCGCGATCTGCAGCGTGTGAATCTGACCCAGGCTTTGGAGAGTATGCTGGACTGGAACAGCAGGCAGACGTTGAACAAAGAGGCGCCCACACATATTACCGTGCCTAGCGGGTCGCGTATTCCACTGGATTACAGCAATCCGGGATCTCCAGTATTGGCCGTGAGGCTGCAGGAAATGTTCGGGCAGACCGATACGCCGAGGATTGGCGGAGGGAAGATTCCGGTACTGCTGCATCTGTTGTCTCCGGCCAGAAGGCCGATGCAGGTGACCTCAGACCTGGCCAGCTTTTGGCAGGGCACATATTTTGAGGTCAAAAAAGATTTGAAAGGCCGCTATCCTAAGCACTACTGGCCGGATGACCCGCTGGAGGCTATTCCAACCAACCGCACCCGCCCGTCCAAATAAACATTTTTGCATATTAACGCAAATTAGCCCGCAAAGAATTGGAATCGCTGTTTGGCACACCTGTGAATGGGTAATACAATAGCGAACGACAATTTCGAAGGAGGGCTTCAAGTGACAGATAAAATCGTAGGTGTATTCGACACAGAACAAGAAGCGACCAGAGCAATTGAAAGTTTACAGAGTCAAGGGTTCACTAACGACGATATTTCAGTAATTACACGGGATCGTGATGATTTAAAAAGCATTTCCAAGGATACAGGAACGATGGCGCCGGAAGGCGTAGCAACAGGAGCGGCAACCGGGGGCGTAGTCGGCGGAATCACCGGATTACTAGCAGGAATCGGCGCACTCGCTATCCCGGGGATAGGACCGATCCTCGCAGCAGGTCCCATTGTAGCCACTTTGACAGGCGCTGCAATTGGCGCAGGTGCAGGCGGACTGGTGGGCGGATTAATCGGACTCGGCATTCCGGAGGATGAAGCCCGTGATTACGAAGGATACGTGGACAGCGGCAAAATCCTCGTCCTCGTTGATGACAACGGCCGCGGCAGGGATATCCATAATATTTTCCGGGGGAACCGTTCCCTCAATGCAAGCCGTTACGACAGCCTCTATGCAGACGATACCGTAAACAGCACACTGGCAGACCGTGGACCTACGAATCCCGATATTATTCCGGAGGATACAAGGGTCGGCAACACGCTGGGTAATAGAGGTGCGATGAACGCCGACAGAGATCCGGACCTCTATAACCGCGACAAAATGTAAATCAGCAGATTCATTTCAAAATGATATAAAGGATAACAAGGACTGCCTCATAGGAGCATTCGGCCTGGGGCAGTCTTTGCTTTGGGAGGGATATCGAGCAGGTATCGTCTAAGAGTCCGTAGGGTCTATGAATGCTTTTCTGAAGTGATTATTGTTCCCTCTGCTGCGGTGCTGTTAAGCATTTTGGTCATTATATAATCAGTCTGTTCCTCGTCGCCCATATAGAAACAATGCGTACCGGTCTGGACAAACCCCATTTTTGTATAAAAAGCAATCGCACCCCCGTTTTGTTCCCACACGCCCAGCCAAATTTTATCGATGTTCCGCTCAACCGCAATTGCTATGGCTTTATTTATCAGATATTTTCCAAGTCCCTGATTGTGAAAAGGCCTCCTGATATAGATCCGCTCGATTTCAAGCGAATGGTTACCCATATTTTCAGATTGGGCCTCATTCGTGTTTACTTTCAAATACCCGGCAGGCTCGCCTTTGGAGTAGATGAAATAGAATTCAGAAGCGGTATTAGATAACTCGATATTTAATTGCTCCAGGTTAAAAGCTTTCTCTAAATAGGTTTGCATAACCTCCGCTGAATTTTGATGCTCAAAGGTACCCCTGAAGGTCTCAACACTAATTTCTTGAAGCAAGCACAAATCGCCGGCCGAGCATTTTGTTATAGTTATACTCATGTATGACTCCTCCTTATTCCAATCAAGCTCCCGTTATTACAACTACCCTGTATAAGCTGAACTTCAGAGACTAACGGCACTAACTAAAAATCCTTACGAATCAACTTGGATCAATACATACAAGTTGCAATTTGTACAACATTTAGGACTGTTCGCTCGGGTGATTTTACCGTGACTTCTGCAGCCCGTAATAATTTTGTCACATGGAGGTAAAAAAATAGTACATGATTTATGTTGCATTTACAACAATAAATATGTAGCAAGAATTGAAATTTCAATACGTGAAAAATTCACAATAGTAACTCAAGCATTATGAAGAAATAAACAAAGGATACAAACAGACAAAGGAAAATAGAAAAACAAAAACCGACCAAGAACACGCACACAAACAAAACAAATGAAGTAAAAGGAAAGATTAAATAGATCGATAAAATAAATATAGACCAACTGGAGACCAACAAAAGACCAAAAGAGACAACAGAGTTCAAAGAACAAACCCCGAAAAAATTGTTGATATAATATCACTATGTGAAAAATTCATAATAGGTTGATAGCATTAAACAAACTCACTATAAATAAACTCCCAATTAATAAATAAATATAGATAAGTCCGGTCAGTACAGGTATACAGCTGCCAAGAAACAAAGAAAACTCCAGCTCAACGAGGGATCAAAATGGAATCGACCGATAGTATATTTCGACACCATGAAATTGGAGGGTTCTTCCGACTAATCAGTCCGCTTGAGCAAGCAAGGCCACTTCGCCCCACTGATTCCTATTATTCTGCAAATTCATTATATGAAAAATTCACAATAGAAATATATAAAAATACCACCACGTGCCTACACACTCATACACCTTAAATCAAACTCAACATGTATCTATCAAATTTTTCAAACCGGAAAAAGGGGGCTAGTATTCAAACCCTCCCGATGTCCTGAATTTAACTTGGGCATAACTTGTTGTGAAAGATGGGAAATAGGGTTTATACTAGGGTAATAAGGAAGCCAAAACAAACCATAAAAAAGCCATATCAAAAACCATATCAAAGAATCCAAATCAAAAAAACACCCAGGAGGTGACCTATGGCGTTCATGATTGCACAGCGGGCGTTTATAAAGGTATATCTGATTACTATGGTGGAACAGCACAAAGGATACGGTTATCAGATGTTGGAGGATTTGCGGAGAGATTTCAAAGCGTATGGGTATTCCCCTCCCCAAAGTGAAATTTACCGTGCGCTGCATGAATTAGTGCAGCAGGGGATACTTTTCCGCACGAAGCAGCTAAAGGGCAGTGATCCCAAAGTCGATTTTCAGGAGATTGTCCTATATCATTTCACTGCCGACGGGGAGGAGAAGGCCAAGCTGTACAAAAAGCAGGTGAAGACTGATCTGGACCGCTGTCTGGGGATATTGAATAAGGCGGTCGCAGACAACTTTTGAAGCTAATCTATTGACCCGCCATTCTGCCCGTAGCGCAGGAATCCTCTTATTCGGTATCCTGGCCCGGAGGGGGAACAGGTGAGCTCGCACTGCCGTAATCCTCGACTGCTTCCCAGGCACCGGCGTCATCGAATCTCCCGCTATGCTCCTGCCGTCCCTGGCCTGCGCCGGAAGGCGGTGGAGTCATGACTTCTTCTTCCACGGGACGCACGTCTGAATTCCGGCTGGACGGGGCATATTCAACAGCGTAACGGGTGTGGGGGATGGCTTCAAGACGTTCATAAGGAATTTCCTGCTTGCTGATTTCACAGATTCCATAAGTACCGTCTTTAATCCGCTGAAGGGCAGCTTCGATATCGGTTAATTCTTCGGATAGTGAAGTGTTGATGGACAGGTCACGGCTGCGTTCAAAGGTTTCGGTTCCTGTATCGGCAGGGTGGTTATCGACAGAAGAGAGTTCTCCCGTAGAGAGTGTAAGTGAATCGCCCAGTAGGCTGTCTTCCGCCCCGTTGCTGGAGAAATGCTGTTCCAGTTCTGTTCTGCGCTCCTCAAGTAGCTGCTGGAGCTTAGTCAACTCTGATTTTGTTAAGTGGCTCATCGGGTCATCTTCCTTTCGGATGTGTGTAGTGGTTATACTGTTGTAATCTTTCCTTACCCTATTGTCCCAGAGTGCAATCAGCAGGCTCACTTCTGCTTAAATGCAACTTTAGTGATGTTTTCAGGTTGCTTTCACCCTGTTATAATAATTACTGCCGGATGAAAGCAGCATAACTTTGGAGGTTACTTAAATGGACGAACATATGAAACGCCGGTTGGACAAGCAAAGAAAGCTGTTCAGCCAGCTAGGTATTACTCTGGATGCACTTACTATTCATGAGAAGGAATTCAGCATGAAGCTTCGCGGTTACGATGCCGAGGAAGTGGATACGTTTCTGGATAGTGTAATTAAGGATTATGAGCGGTTCTATGCTACCATTGCCGATCTGATGGACAAGTGGCAGGAGCAGCAGATTGAAATGAAGGAGTTGAAGGCCGAGACCAAGGCAGCAACAGCGCCTGCTCCGGTTATCAAAGGGATCGACCCGCTGGATTTGGAAGAAATTATTATTAAGCTTGAAGCTAATGTACGGCAGCTCAAGGACAGATTACCGCGTACAGAAGGATATTTGTAGGACTTTACACCTGGAAACCGGTCTACCTGTTACCCCTTGCACCAGACTTTACAATTATAGGGAATAAAGTATATTATAACGCAAAATGGGGGTTGGACCATTGCCGGAGAAGCATGCGTGGAGCTTGAAGATCCGTGGCAAAATCGCACTTGGATATGTCATCATTTTATTAATGCTGGGGCTGTTTCTGGTTATCGTCTCCAACAGGATTACCAGCCTGGAGAAAGAAACCGTGTTCCTGAGTGACCATGATATCGAGGTTCATGAACTTACATATCAAATTGAAAAAAATGTACTGGATATGGAGACCGGGCAAAGGGGGTACGCCCTTACCGGGGACGAGTCTTACCTGGAGCCATATAGTAACGGACTTGTAGAATGGCGGATTAATTTCGCGAAGCTACACGGTCTGATTACAGATAACCCGGAGCAAGTCGGGAACCTGAATAACATTTCAGAGAATATTGAGAAATGGATCGATGAGGCCGGTCAATATGTAGTTGATCTGAAGCGGAATGGCCAGAATGAGACTGTAAGTGCTTTTTTTCGCAATGACGCAGGTAAAATAGTGATCGATGCGATTCGTACGCAATCCGATTACTTTCGCGATATTGAACGCACGCTTACCAAAGAGCGCATTAACAATCTCAAAGACAGTAACCATAAGCTGCTCATTACGATGTACATTCTTTGGGGTCTCGTAGCCGTATTAGCCTCACTCATTACCTATCTGCTCTCAGCCAGCATTGTGAATCCTTTGCACAGTGTAATCGGGGCCATTAACGAAATAGCCAGCGGAGGGAATAGGTCAGAGCGAATCAAAGTGAAGACGTTTGATGAGATCTATGAATTGGGAGAAGCGACCAATGGCCTGCTGGACACTGTGCAGCGGGATCAGTGGAACAGCGAACAGCTTACTTCGATGTCCATTGCACTGCAGGAAACGACGGATATGGCTGTTTTGTGCCGGATCTTTATCAATCGACTGTCGCTGATGCTGGAAATGCAGTACGCCACTATCTTTGTGCTTAACCGGGATGAGCTCTTTGAGCGGAGGTACTCCTATGCGGGAGCCGAGAACAAGGAAGCCCGTCTAAGTGCAGATGTGATTCAGCCTGGAGCGGGCCTGATCGGCCAGTGCGCATTGGATCAGCGGGTTAACATTATTGAGCATCTACCGGAGGATTATATTTATATCTCCTCTGGTTTGGGCAGGACTGCTCCGCGGTTTGCGGTCATCGCTCCGATTGTTTTTGAGAACAAGACGGTAGCAGTGCTGGAGGTTGCTGCGCTTACGCGGTGGGCGCCATATCATTTCGAGCTGCTGGATGAATTGCTGCAAATGATGGGCGTGACCGTCAATTCCGTAATGACCCGAATGGAGATTCAGAAGCTCCTGCATGAATCACAGGTTATGAATGAAGAGCTGCAGGTGCAATCCGAAGAGCTGCAGGTGCAGTCGGAGGAGCTTCAGGTACAGACTGAGGAGCTGCAGGACCAGACCAGTGAATTGCTGACCGTGAACAAGGAGCTTGAGGATCAGAAGTCTGTGGCAGAGAACGCAGCAATAGAGCTGGAGCGGTACAATGAACAGCTTGAGCTAAGCTCCCGCTATAAATCGGAATTTCTGGCCAATATGTCACATGAACTGCGCACTCCGCTCAATAGCATGCTGATTCTCTCACAGCTGCTTACGGAGAACCGTAATCACACATTGACAGAAGAAGAACAGGGGTATGCCTCTGTAATTTACAATTCCGGCAGTGATTTGCTGAGTATGATTAATGATATTCTTGATCTCTCCAAGGTAGAGGCCGGCAAAATGCTGGTGGAAATGGATGCCGTTAATCTTACAGAGCTGCCGTCCCTGCTGCAAGGTTATTTCGGTAAGCTCGCTGAGGGAAGGCATTTAGAATTTGAGGTGACCATTGGCGCAGAGGTTCCCGATCTGTTCTTCACCGATGAAATGAGGATGCACCAGATCCTGCGTAATCTGTTATCCAATGCGTTTAAATTCACACAGCATGGTTCAGTTTCTGTGGATGTCCATAAGCTGGATTCCTACTCGAATATGAATTACGCCATGAATGATTCCTTACTGTCCTTTGCGGTAAAAGATACGGGTATCGGCATTTCGGCGGAGAACCGCGAACTGATCTTTGAGGCCTTCCGTCAAGCTGATGGGACGACTGCCCGCCGATTCGGAGGAACCGGATTGGGGCTGTCCATTTCGCTTCAGTTAGCCAAGCTGCTGGGCGGACATATCAGCCTGGAGAGTGAAGAGGGTGCAGGCAGCACGTTCACGCTCTATCTTCCATGCCGTGAGCTGGACAGCGGGGAAGAGCCAGATAGCCTTCCGGGGCAGACTCAGGCTGCAGCAGCTTCTGAACAGGCAGAGGCTGCCCTGCGCGGGACGGTGGCCAACAGCAGAGATTTACTGTTTGATAAGGAGTTCCAGAAGCTTCAAGGCAGAACTGTTCTGATTGTAGATGATGATACGCGTAATATTTTTGCACTGCAGAAGGGCCTGGAGCCTTATGAAATGAATATCCTCACTGCCCAGACAGGTTACGAGTGTCTGCAGATTGTCAGAGAACAGCCTGATGTGGATATTGTATTGCTCGACATCATGATGCCGAATCTCGATGGCTACGATACCTTGTCTATTATCCGGGAAGAACTATTACTCACAGAGCTTCCGATCATTGCGATTTCAGCCAAGACTATGAAGGAAGACCGTGAACGGTGTCTGACCGCAGGAGCATCAGATTTCATAAGCAAACCTGTAGTAATGATAGATGTAGTCAGCCGGATGTGCCGGTGGATACAGGAACGGGCTTAATAAGTCTACAACTGAAGAGTCAGGCAAGAACTCCTCTAGAGAGTTTTGTCTGACTCTTTTTTCATGCGGAATTAAGGGATTATTATGCATAAATACTGAATAATGGTGCAGACTACAACGATACAGGCAGACTGGCAGGGGCAAAACTTGACTTTTCGAAAAACCCATTGACGGAATACAAGGTATGATTTATTATGAGATCATAAATGATCATTTATATGCAAGTGGCGTGTTACCTTTATAGGGCATGAGCCAAGATCTGATCTCATTCATTTGAGTCAGTCTTGGCTCTTTTTTGTGCGAAAAATCAGGCAATGGACGGAAAGGAGGGAGAACTTGGCGAGGGAAAATGAACAATTTCAGGTTTTGCGGGTGATCGGAAATAATGTCGTGATGGTTCAAGGAGGTAAGAAAAGCAAGGAATACGTGATTATCGGCAAGGGCATCGGTTTTGCGCTTAAAGACGCAGGTGTGATTGATGCGGATGATCCCCGGATTGAGAAGCTGTTTCGGCTGGAGGACCGTGAGGAATGGAGCCAGTATCAGATTCTGCTGGAAGATATAGATCCTAAGGTCATGAGGATTACGGATGAGATTATTTCGGATATCGCCCGTGAGTTTCCCGGCAAGTTAAACGACAAGATCTACTTGGCGCTCCCCAGCCATATCCAGTTCACCATTTTCCGCTTGCGGAGCGGGATGGACATTGTCAATCCGTTCCTTGAGGAAACCCGGATGACCTTTCCCAGGGAATTTGAGATCGCTTACAAGGCAGCGGAGAAGATCAGCACAGAATTCGAGGTGCGGATCCCTGAAGATGAAGTCGGATTCCTCACCTATCACGTATATTCTGCGGTCAGCAATGTGCCGGTTGGTCAGCTAGTCAAGGCCTCTAACATCGTCAGTGATCTGATGGATATGATCCGCAACGAACGCAATATTATTTTTGAACAGGGTAGTATGAATCATGTCCGGCTGATGGTTCATTTGAGATTCTCTATTGAACGGATTCTGCAGGGTTCGCTCATAGATAATCCATTCGTGAAGCACATCAAGAAAGAATACAAGGATGAATATAAGCTCGCTCATAAAATGGGAAAGATCATGCAAGGCAAGCTTGGTGTAGACGTACCGGAAGAAGAGATATGCTTTCTCGCCATGCATCTGCACCGCTTATTCCAGACCTTAGAGAAAAACAAATAGCAGAGGCAGGGAGTGGAATTTATGTTTTCCAGATGGAAATCTAAAAAAGAAGAGAAACATGCTGAGACCAGCATTGAGATATCTGCGCCGGTCAGCGGGCAAGCCGTGCCGTTATCCGAAGTGCCGGATGAGACCTTTGCTGGCGGACATATGGGCAAGGGGATTGCTATAGAACCTTCCGAAGGGAAATTAATCGCCCCCTTTGACGGCAAAATCGCTCATGTGGTCAAAACCAATCACGCACTTATCCTGGAGCATTCCTCCGGTCTGCAACTGCTGATGCATATAGGAATTGACACCGTCAGCTTAAAAGGAAGCGGATTCACTAGCCATATTGTAAATGGTGATGAAGTAAAAGCAGGCCAGACGCTGATTGAGTTCGATCTCGAGGCGATACGGACAGCGGGGTACCGAACCATTACACCGGTCATTGTGACCAGCAGCGAGGAGTATACCCCGGAAGTCAAATGCCATTACGGCGCAATATCTGCGGGACAGAGCAGTATTCTTACAGTGGCTTCAAAGCTATAAAAACATATACGTACTAATATGAAACCGGGAGATGATTTCATTATGTTAGCTTTTTTACAGAAGTTAGGGAAGTCTCTGATGCTTCCAGTCGCAACATTGCCGGCAGCAGCGATTCTGCAAGGGCTTGGACTTCTCGATTATGAAAAGGATTTGCATCTGGGTAGCACAATAGGTGGATTCTTGAACCAATACGTTGCTCCATTCTTAAACGCAGGTGCTGGTGCGGTATTCGGCAACCTGGCCTTAATTTTTGCAATTGGTGTCGCCATTGGATTCGCCGGGGATGCCGTAGCTGCTTTATCCGCACTAATTGCTTATATGGTTCTTACCAAAGTATTGTTAATCGTACCGGCAACCTTTGGTTTCATTGGTGATGATGTAGTGCTGGATATGGGTGTGCTTGGTGGTATATTCGCCGGAGCCTGGGCAGCGTTCCTGTATAAGAAATATCATAATATCAAAATGCCGGATTGGCTGGGCTTCTTCGCCGGTAAACGTTTTGTTCCAATTGTTACAGCTGCTTCGACTATGGTACTGGCGGTCTTCATCGGTATGATCTGGAGCCCGGTACAGGATGTCATCAGTGATTTCGGGAACTGGGTAGTAGGCCTTGGCGCAATTGGCGCATTTGTATTCGGAACCGCAAACCGTCTGCTTGTTCCGATTGGCCTTCATCATGTCATTAACACTATTGCTTGGTTCCAGCTTGGTGATTATACGAACGCAGCCGGTGAGGTAATCCATGGTGATGTTTGGCGCTTCCTGGCCGGAGATAAAAGTGCAGGGATGTTCACCACAGGGTTCTTCCCGATTATGATGTTTGCTTTGCCTGGTGCGGCGCTTGCCTTCATCCATACCGCAAAACCGGAAAAGAAAAAGATGGTAGCATCAATATTCATTGGTTCTGCTATTGCCTCTATACTTACAGGTATTACCGAACCACTGGAATTCTCATTTATGTTTGTGGCACCGCTTCTGTATCTAGTTCATGCGATTCTGACAGGTGTGTCCATGGCAGTGATGTACATTCTAGATGTACGGCTAGGTTTCAGTTTCTCCGCAGGTCTCATTGACTACCTGACCAACTTGAAGCTCTCAACCAATGCATGGGTTCTAATTCCTGTAGGGCTGGCTTTCTTCGTACTCTATTATGTATTGTTCCGCTTTGTTATCGCGAAGTTCAATCTCAAAACACCTGGCCGTGAAGATGATACAGATGATGAGATGATTGACTTGGGCAAAGGCACAACAACCGTGTCGGCTTCTTCCCGTGCTGCTAAGATTCTGGAGAACATCGGTGGCCCTGCGAACATCCGCAGCATCGATGCCTGCATCACCCGTCTGCGTCTTAACGTTAACGATGAAAAGGCGGTTAAGGATTCCGCCCTTAAGCAGCTTGGCGCTTCCGGTGTAATGAGACTGGGGCAAGGGGCCGTACAGATTGTATTCGGACCGCAGTCCGAGCAGATTAAGGATGATATTAAAAAGCTGATGTAACTCTGCAGCACAATAGTTTAATCCGAAGCGGACATCTTGGATGTCTGCTTTTTTTTTACACAAACTGATTGTGGATAGCTGAGAAATAAGATCCGTATACCCCAATTTGTGGGTTATTTTGCGTACCGTCAGCTCTTATGGTAAGAATTAGATGGACCATTTGGAATGGGAATGATACAAATCTGCCTCAGCCTTCGTCTTACTTATAGCTGCAGCGGATAAGGAGGATTACCTGATGGACATTCCGGAATCAGACAACTTTAAATCGATTTTTTATACACATTATCCAATCGTGCGCCGAAAGCTGGCTGCGCTTGTAAGGGATGAGAGTGCAGCCGATGATTTGGCGCAGGAGGTCTTTCTGAGACTGTACAGAAATCCGCCGGATGATCCCGAAGCTCTGGGAGCCTGGCTGCATAGAGTGCTTACACGGATCGGTTACGATTACCTGAACAAGCAAGTACGGGAGCGCAGACTGATTAATAAGCAGGAGTTAATGTACGACACAGATGCCTCAGCCCCTACGGGGGAAGAAATAGTGCTGGGCAAGCTGGACCAGGAAGATGTGAGGAACTGGCTGGACGGGCTACCTGAGCGGGACCGGCAGGCTCTGCTGCTTAAGTACTCGGGTTACAGCTATGCGGAGATCGCCGGAGAGCTCGGTGTGAACCCGCCGGTGGTAGGCACGCTGTTAAGCCGGGCTACCGCCAAATTGAAACAGCATGCGGTGAAGTCGCTTCCGCAAGAATAAGATCATCCGGGAGGAATGAAGCAATGAATAATAGAGCACATGGGAATTCCCAGCCTGCGGGAACAGACGAGGCTTGGGCTAAACTGCAGGAGAAGCTCGGGCAAGAACCGGTGAATCCGGTATGGGCAGATTGGGGCAAGCGGGAGGCAGTCCTAGCGGCTACAACAGAGGAAACCGTTAAAACGGATTCTGCGGCAAGCGGAATCCATTCTATATCTTCAATAAGAGCAAGGGAGAATACAGATTCAGGGCTTTCGCAGAATTCCGTCCGTAAATCACGCAGACCGGGACTAAGCCGCAGCCGTAAATGGGCTGCTGCAGCTGCAGGGGTTGCCATCTTCGCCGCTATCCTGGCTACTCCAGTAGGCAATACCGCCATGGCGGCTATCCTGAACCAATTCCGGATGCAGGATGTAGCCGTAGTCGAAGAGAGCGATCTTCGGGATATGTTCTATCAGGTGAGCGGGGAAGGCAATTTCAACCAAACTATGAATTCCTTCGGCACCTTCACATTCGCTAACGGATCTGTCGAGGGCAAGCTCCCGGTTGGGGAAATACAAGGGGTGCTGGGATATGAACACCTGAAGGGCCAAGATATTACTAATATGAAGACTGTAGAGGTAAGCGCGTCCCGTGATATTACCCTTACGCTGAACGTGGATGAAGTGAATCAGGCATTGAAGCGTGTAGGCTCGAACGATCTGCTGCCGGAGTCTGTGGACGGAAAACCGATTACACTGCATTTGCCCGAAATTGTGAATTATGACCTGTCTACAGATCAGGAGCATTGGGCTACTCTGTCACAGATGAATACACCTGTAATTACCGTTGATCCTTCTATAGATATGGATGAAGCGTTGGATGCCGTAGTTAACTTTCCGCTAATTCCCGATTATCTGAGAAGCGACCTGCAGAAGAGCCGGATTCTGTCTGGTGATATTCCGATGCCGCTGATAAAGGGCAGCAATGATGAACAGATTACAGTGGCTGACACCCCTGTTATTCTTACCGAAATGAAGTTCAGCGAAGGCTATAGCTATTCCGCAGTCTGGGTCCAGGATGGTCAGATGCTCCAGCTTACAGGCGGAGATGTCTATCCGGATAGGGATAAGTTCATTCAGAAGGTACAGGAGTTGATTACACAATGAGTAGCGCACCTGCAATTGATGCTAACGCCCTGACCAAAGAGTATCCTAATGGACGCGGTTGCCGGGATGTTACCATCACTGTGGGGAAAGGGGAAGCCTTCGGCTTCCTCGGCCCCAACGGTGCCGGCAAGAGCACCTTCGTCAAAATGCTGGTGGGACTCATCTCGCCAACGGGCGGGAAAGCTTCCATCCTGGGTCATCCGCTCGGTTCTCTTGAAGCCAAAGCCAAGATTGGGTACTTGCCTGAGCTATACCGCTATCAGGAGTGGCTGACCGGAGAAGAGGTAGTCAGACTGCATGCTAAGCTAAGCCGGACCCGGAAAAGTGTGGCGGACATAAGGATCCCACAGCTTCTGCAGGAAGTAGGCATTGGTCAGCGGGGGAAGGACCGGGTCAAGCATTATTCCAAGGGAATGCAGCAGCGGCTGGGACTGGCTTGTGCGCTGGTCAACGAGCCGGAAATTATTTTTCTCGATGAGCCCTCCTCTGCGCTTGATCCAATCGGGAGAATGGAAGTACGGATGATTCTGGAGCGGCTCAAGGAGAGAGGGATCACGATATTTCTCAACTCCCATTTGCTTGAGGATGTTGAAGTGCTGTGCGACCGGATGGCCATGCTTAATAACGGGACGGTCCTGCGGCACGGCAAAGTATCAGAGATCCTGAGCCAGCGGACCAGCTGGCATTTCAAAGTGGGCGGGTATACGCCTTTTTTGCTGTCCTGGCTGAAGGAACATACAGGGCTTACCATCCGGCAGACGACCGCTGGATCCGGAAAAACCAGGCAGGGAATCGGACAAGAGCCGGAATTAGGCAGCAGTGTCGTATGGCTGGAAGCAGAGCTGGACAACGAGGAGCAGGCGGGCTGGCTGAACGGGCTGATTGTGGAGCAGGGGATGACTCTATATGAAGTAACCCGCAAACAAGAACGGCTGGAAGAGTGGTTCATGGATGCTGTATCCGGACTTAGCCATAGGGGAGAGAGCGAATGAATACCATACTTGAAATGACATGGAAGGAAATGCTGCGTAAAAAGGTGATGCTGCTAACTCTGCTGCTCACGTTTGTCTTTCTGATCGCCTTCTGGTTTGTGGCCGATACGGTTGGAAAGAATGAGCCTGGGGCAGGGTCTATACATAACGGGAGTGAGTTGTTCACACGATTTACGAACGGCGCCTTTATTCTTAGTCTGGGATACTTCTTCGGCGCCTTTGTAATCGCCTTTCTGGCGATCTTCAGCTCGTTCTCGGTAATTGCCGGGGAAGCGGAACAGGGAGTCATGCAGGCATTGCTGCCCCGGCCGCTGCCGCGCTGGAAATGGTATGCCGGACGCTGGCTCGGTTTCGTAACACTGGGTGTAGTTTATGCCTTCATTCTATTTCTGGCTATCCTGCTGATCACAAATGTCCATGCGAGCGTTCCCAGAGATCCGGCAGCACTAGTGAAGTCATTTTTGCTGTTTGCTTCTGTGGTTCCATTGTTAATCTCCGTATCCATGCTGGGCTCAGGGATTTTCTCGGCGCTGGGTAACGGTGTGTTCATGACGATGCTCTATGGGGCAGGGTTTCTGGGAGGAATGCTTGATAAGCTAAGCGGTTCGCTGCGGCTGGAGAACGACGCGCTGAATGTGCTGCATAATCTGACCGGGATCATGTCGATGCTGATGCCGGCAGATGCCTTGCAGCGCAGAATGACCGCCGAGCTGTTCAGTCTGAAGGATATCAGCGGTCTGGTTTCCCTAAGTAATGGCGGACTTAGCATCATTAATATCAGCGCGTACCCGTCAGTGTCATTCATCGTATATGCTGTGTGTTATACCGTAATTGTATTTGTAATAGGAATTCTGCATTTTCAGCGCAAGGATTTATAAGACAAATAAACAGCGCCCTCAAAGTTTCCTGGTTAAGGAACTTCAGGGGCGCTGCTTCGCATGCAGGCCGGCAATCATTTGGTCACGCCAATCTCAATCCAATCCGTAGACCAGTTACCGATTTCACCAAGAATGGGAGCCAGTGCCGTGCCTTTGTCGGTCAACGAATACTCAATACGCACAGGCATTTCAGGATACACCGTGCGCTGAATGATGCCTTCGTTCTCCATTTCCTTCAGCCGGTCGGATAATACTTTGCCGCTTAGATTGGATAAGCAATGCTCGATTTCCCCGAATCGCCGCGGACCATCCATCAGGACGAATACGATCAGTGCAACCCACCGTTTACTAAGCACATCGACCGCTTTTTCGAAGCGTGGACACATCTCGAAATTGTTCATTAGCATCACCTCGACATTCATTATATCATAAACTTACAATAAGTAATCATTAATATTTAAATATATTTTATAACTTGACGAACTTATATTACAATGATAAACTAACTTACAAATAGTTACTAGAGCAAATAATGAATATTAAAATTTTACGAACCCGGCATAGGCTATTACGCATTTTTGGGAGAAAAGTTGCTTAGGCTATGCTATCAAAACTAAGTGTATGCTTCCGAAGCAAGTTTTGCGAAACGGAATCGAAGAAGTCTATGCTATAAAACTTTTAGGACGGTGTACTCATGATCAAACCCGATATCCTTTCCATATTACAGAACAAAATCAAACGGATCTCCATGGATGATTCCACGAATATACTGGTTGGTCCCATTACCTTGCCGGTGAACCTGGACGGAGAGACCGTTACCTTCAAATGGTACAGCTGGCTGAAAGTGACGGATGAAGAGCTTCAGCAAGCGGAAGGTAAAGAGGCTACTGAACTGCTTATTAGCCGGTTATCTTCGATGAACCTTGCGGATGGACAACAGTCGAGCGTTCTTGTCTATGGGGATTTCGAGAACTCTGACGAAGCGCTGATCCGGATGCACAGCATTTGCCACACCGGTGATATTTTTGGCAGTAAGCGCTGCGATTGCGGCTTCCAGCTGCACACATCGATGAAGATGATTGCCCAGCATGGTTCCGGAGCACTCTTTTACCTGGCTAATCATGAGGGACGAGGCATCGGCCTGTTCAGCAAAGCCATGGCTTATATTCTGCAGGAAGAAGGATATGATACTGTAGAAGCTAATCTGGAGCTGGGCTTTGCCGATGATTCCAGAGATTACACAGACGCGATCAGTGTGCTTCAGCACCTGCGCAGCAAACCGGTGACCCTGATCACCAATAATCCGAAGAAGATGGAAGCTCTGAGAGCTGCCGGAATGAACACGGTCAAAAGAGTGCCGCTATGGGGCGATGTCTCGGTCTTCAACGAAAAGTATCTGCGGACCAAAGTAACCCGTTCCGGACATCTGGAGGCTGTGCAGAGCGCGGATTTTTTTGAGGGCAGAGTAGCTAAATAAGCCGGCCGTACTCTGGCAGAGCAGAATGGTAAGGGAAATAGGTAGTACTTTTGGATTCATTCTATTATAATGGGGTACTGAACCCAATACTTAGCTTAGTGAGGTAACCTATGAATGCTATTCAAGTGCAGGACTTGCGCAAGACATTTAAAGTCCAAAAAAACCGCGAGGGCCTCAAAGGAGCCTTCGCTGATTTGTTTAAACGGCAATATTCCGAAGTGACCGCAGTGAAGGACATTTCGTTCAGTATTCCGGAAGGCGAAATATGCGGATACATCGGGGAGAACGGGGCCGGCAAATCGACCACGATTAAGATGCTCACTGGTATTCTCGTACCTACCGCCGGCAGTCTTTCTGTAGGCGGCTTCGTGCCGTATGCGGAACGTGAGAAGTTCGTACAGAATATCGGAGTTGTATTCGGACAGCGCAGCCAGCTCTGGTGGGATATCGGTGTCATCGAATCCTTCCAACTGCTGCGTAAGGTGTACCGGGTCTCCGAGCAGGATTTCAAAAAACGGCTGGATGAGCTCGTTGAGCGGCTGGAGCTGCAGGAGCTGCTGAACCGTCCGGTACGTAAGCTCAGTCTCGGACAGCGGATGCGCTGTGAGCTGGTCGCTGCGCTGCTGCACAATCCGTCGATTCTGTTTCTGGATGAGCCGACGATTGGCCTTGATATTGTCGTGAAGTCAGAGATTCGAGAGTTCCTCAAGGATATGAACCGTGAGCATGGCACGACCATCCTGCTGACGACGCATGATCTGCAGGATATTGAAGCTCTCTGCTCGCGGGTAATCATGCTGGATGACGGTCGGATTATCTATGACGGGGGTCTTGAGGATCTCAAGCAGCGGTGGGGAACGGGACGTGAAGTGCAGTTCCAGTTCGGTACCGCTACGAAGCTGCAGCAGCTGGTGCAGTGGACAGAGGGGATGCCGGTTACCTGGACAGCCGAGAATGAGCTGGGTGCCAAGGTATGGATTCCGCTCGAGCTGAATGTATCGGATGTGCTGGGCCGGGTGGTCGGACAGGCAGATATTACAGATATCAAAATCATCGAAACCAATACGGATGACATCGTCCGCAGTATTTATCAGTCAGGCTCGGCAGAGAAGCCGGAAGAGCGGATCGCGGCACTGAGTGATGAGAAAGAGGCACTCCATGTCTAAGCAGCTGGCAACGGCAGCTTCCTCCTCCGGCAGCAGAACACCGGGCGGCTCCCGGGAGAACGGACGAAGGCTGCTGCTCGGCGCTTATTTCGATTTCATCCGCATCCGCTTCCTGACGATGCTGGCTTACCGGATCAATTACTATTCAGGAATTCTGATCTACACGCTGAATATCGGGGTCAACTATTTCACCTGGAAAGCTATTTATGGAGGCGGAGAATCACTAGGCGGCTTTACCGGGGCACAGATGACTACGTATGTGGCCGTCTCGTGGATGGCTCGGGCGTTCTATTTCAATAACCTGGACAGGGAGATTTCTACGGATATCCGTGACGGCAGCATCGCGATTCAGTTCATCCGACCTTATAACTATGTGCTGGTCAAAATGATGCAGGGACTTGGCGAAGGCCTGTTCCGCTTCATGATGCTGATGATTCCGGGCATGGTGATTGCCATTCTGCTGTTTCCGGTGCAACTGCCGACAGAACCATCCGCCTGGATCGGTTTCCTGGTAATGCTCTTCTTCAGTTTCCTGATCAGCTCACAGATTAATATCATAACGGGGCTCTCTGCATTCTTCGTCGAGAATAACGAGGGGATGATGCGCATGAAGCGTGTTATCGTTGACCTCTTCTCTGGCCTGATCGTCCCGATTACGCTTTTTCCGGGCTGGTTATCGTCCATTCTCAAGATTCTGCCCTTTCAGGCCATCACGTACCTGCCGGGTTCCGTATTCACGGGCCGGGTGCAGGGAGTGGGCATTTGGAATGTGCTGGGCATCCAGGTCATCTGGTTCCTGGTCCTGCTGATTCCGATTGTCTGGCTATATCACGCAGCGCGCCAGCGGCTGTTCGTGCAGGGAGGTTGAGCCGGAATGTACTATTTAGGTTTGTTAATTGAATATCTGAAAAATTATATGAAGACAAGGTTAACCTATCGTGCTGATTTCTGGGTGGAGGTTGTTTCCGATCTTCTCTTCCAGGCAACGAACTTTATCTTCATTATGGTCATTTTCATGCATACCGACAGCCTGGGCGGCTGGAATCAGAACGAAGTGGTGTTCGTCTACGGGTTCTTTATGGTGCCGTTCGGCGTGTTCAGCTGTTTCGTGAATATGTGGGGCTTCAGTGAGCGATATATCGTCAAAGGTGAGATGGACCGCATTCTGACCCGACCGGCGCATAATCTGTTCCAGATTTTCCTGGAGAATGTGGACCCGCCATCACTTATGGGCTCCTTCATCGGACTGATTATTATGGCAATCAGCGGCAGCAATCTGGGCTTGCCGTTCGAATGGTGGACGCTTCCGATGCTGATTATCCTGACACTCAGTGCGGTAGCAATCTATACCGGCATCTATACGACATTGACTTCACTGTCTTTCTATTCAGATGCGCCGACGGGTATTCTGCCGCTGATGTATAATATCCAGACCTACGGCCGTTATCCGGTTACGATCTACAACCGGGCGATTCAGGTGCTGCTCACCTGGATTATTCCGTTTGCATTTGTCGGGATCTATCCGGCAGCTCTGTTCCTCCACCGTGATGAGATGAAGGGGATGGCGCTGTTGACCCCCCTAGTGGGTGCTGTGTTCCTCGGCATTGGGCTGATGGCCTGGAGCTATGGCGTTAAGCGGTATAAAGGTGCGGGTTCTTAAGGGATTCCGCTAAGAAAATCATACAGGGTCGTCCGAGCAGCTATCTATAGGATGGCACGGACGGCCCTTTTCGTGTAGAAAATACTATAATGATGCTCAAAAAATCCTACCTGCCCAATAAATGAAAGCCATAATAAGGAGGGAGAGTGAAGCCAGGACAAATAATGTAAAGGAGCAGAAGCGATGGAAAAATATACGATAGGTATCGATTTGGGCGGAACGAATATCAAAGCTGGATTGTTCGATGGGGATTACAGAGCAGTCGGTGAGCTGTCTCTGCCAACGGAAGCGGCGGCAGGGCCGGCGCATGTGCTCGCCAGGATCAGGCTGGCCGTTACACAGCTGACAGAGGGCAAAGGGATAGATCAGCAGCAGATCACCTGTATGGGGATGGGAATTCCCGGTCTGCTGGACCCGGAGGAAGGCCTGTCCATCTTTTCGCCTAACTTTCCCGGATGGGAACAAATACATATAGTGAATGCAATGAAGCCCTTTTATAATTTTCCGGTCTACATCGATAATGATGTACGGGTTAACTTATATGGGGAATGGCAGCAGGGAGCCGGACAAGGATGCCGTAACCTGGTGCTGCTCACACTTGGAACCGGACTGGGCTCAGGCATTGTCCATGACGGCAAGGTGTTGTACGGAACAACTTTCAGCGCTGGTGAAATCGGACACATGAATATGTACAGGCAGGGCAGGCCCTGCCGCTGCGGGAGCTCCGGCTGCCTCGGGAGGTATGTATCTGCTGTAGGCATGGTCCATACATTCAAGGAGAAGCTCCGGGAAGGAAGGAGCAGTCAGATCCTGGCCTGGACGAATCAGGATGACGGCCAAATTACCGCAAAGATGATCTCGGAGGCTTATGATCTCGGGGACCCGCTGGCGGTCGAAGTCATGCATGAAACCGGAGAGCTGCTGGGGTACGGTCTGGCAAATGTAATTAATCTGCTGAACCCGGAGCTGATCATTGTTGGAGGCGGCATGGCTGCCGCAGGAGAACGGCTGCTTGGCAGCGTCCGCGGCACTGTAAATGCTCATGCGCTGAAGCTCTCAGGAAGCAAATGCAGGATCGTTCAAGCCGAATTGGGCGCCAGAGCGGGCACACTTGGCGCGGCGGTATATGCGGACCAGAGACTGAATGCTCTAAAATGATGATTGACCGGGACAATGATCTCCTGAAATTGATCGGCGAAGACTAACTATGAGTGATGCAAAACTATTGAATTACAATAATTCACCATATCTACATATTAAGGACCTCAACCGACAATAATCGTCAAATTATCCCAATGATGACAGCATATTCTTGGCTGTATACTAATAACAGGTTAAGAATTCGGCAGCAGTTCTTTATCCGCAGTTTCTGTGGAAGCGGCATGTAACGGTTCTTCATAACTGCTAAACATCATCCCGGGCAGACTGAATAAACCGTGAAGCTGGTGGCTGAAGGTATTCATCCGCTCGATAAGGAGCGAGGTAATGTTATGAATCTCGTAATCGGAGGCAATGGCGGTTTGGGCCATTCCATCACCCAAGAATTACTGTGGCGAGGTAAGCTGGTAACAGCGACCTATCATCGTTCTAATGAGGCACTAAGCAGATTGAGAGGACCGCTGCTGACTATGGTTTCACTGGATATACAAGATGAGAGGGCACTTGCTTCTCTGCTGACAGGAGTGAGAACGGTCTACTTCTGTCTTAATGTGCCTTACCAGGACTGGTACACGATCATGCCCAAAGCGTTGGAACGGGTAACCGCGAAGCTGCATTCCGGGCAGACGCTGGTATTTCCCGGGAATGTCTACGGATACGGCAGATTCCAATACCTTCCCGCTGATGAAAGCCATCCCAAGGCGGCTCTTACCCGTAAAGGGAAGCTTCGTAACCAAATGGAAGAGCTGCTGAAGAAGCAGGCAGCGGAGAACGGCTTCCGCAATGTCATTCCGCGTTATCCCGACTACTATGGCCCCAACGTTACGAACAGGGTATTCGGACCCATATTTAACGGAGCGCTGCAGGCCAAAACCATCGCCTGGCCGGTCAGGCTGGATGTTCCCCATGATCTGATCTATATCCGCGATGCGGCTAAGGCAGCAGTGCTACTGGCGGAAAGCGGGGAAGGAGGGGAGTGGCATGTGTCGGGCTCCGGGGCGATTGAGGGCCGTCAGTTCCTGAATATCATCCAGGATGAAGCAGACAGTCCAAGGAAATGCCGGACACTCCCGGGCTGGGCCGTTGGTTTGGCAGGTATATTCGATAAAGAAGCTAAAGAATTCCATGAGCTGCTATACGAATTCCAGTATCCGCTGGTGCTGAGCGAGAACAAATTCATGAAGCGGTTCCCGGAATATTCTCCAACCGCCTACAAGGATGCAGTCAAAGAAACCTTGGGCTGGTTCCGGGAGCAGCAGGAATAGACAGGAGAACCAATAGGAGGCTTAGCCGTTCATGCATATCATTGCCGTATCACTCGGGACCGCTTTTTCGGTTCCTGAGTTGCTGCCCTATGTGTCACCAGAACGCCGGATGAGCAGCAGCCGGCTGAAACGTGAAGACGATGTTCGCAGGTCTCTTATCGGAGACATCCTTGCCCGGATGTTCGCTATGGATATGGAGGGGATGCGGAATGATGAGATCTGTTTTGACCAAGGGGTGTTTGGCAAACCCCGGCTGTCTGCTATGCGCGTACCGTGGGACTTTAACCTCTCACATTCGGGGAAGTGGGTGGCAGGTATCGTCAGCCGCAAGGGACAGCGGGTAGGAATCGACATTCAGAAGATGGCAGCCATAAATCCGGTACTAGCCCGGTACAGCCTGTCCCCTGAAGAAATGGAGCGATACCAGAGCTTGAAATCAGAGGCTCAAATACGCTATTTCTATGACTTGTGGACGCGGAAGGAGAGTTATCTGAAGATGGAGGGCATTGGCCTGACGATTCCAATCCGTTCTGTATTGTCCGAGCAGTACGCTTTGAAGTATGAGCAGTCTGTGCTTAGCGACCGGCTGCCCGATCATGCGTTCAGGCAATATCCGGTAGATCCGGGCTACGTGCTGACCGCTTGTTCAACAGATTTCCGCTTTCCTGATCAGTATTTGGTGGTCCGGGCTAAGGATCTCGTCGAAGTGTTTCTGCGGCGCTGCCGGCTGCAGGCGGAGCAATCTGCTCCAGAACCTGACGGACTCACCGTCTTGTAGGGAAGAGGGTACCCGACAGCCGGCATAAGTTTTACTGGACGCAGTATATCCTTGCACGGCGCTACACTTACATACAGCAGCGATTGCCAGCATGGCACCGCTGCTTTTTTGGCTAGTATTTCCATTCAGTGCATAAGTTCTAAGTCTCAGAATTGTACGCGATCCGGAGTAGCATGATATGCTGTAGATATTGAAGCTCACAGGAGGGTAATGATGAAACGAGACATTCAACATGTGCCTTATGGTTATGAACCGCCAGCCGGTGAACGCAAAGGAACCTTGATCTTCTATGATTCATTCGAGCATATCTCGGATATGGATTTGCTGAAGGCGGCTGAGACAGCGATAGAGCGAAAATTCACCAAGCTGGTGCTGTATCCGCTGCATGAAGAAACCGTTAGACGGATGACGAAGGAGCCGGTGCAGGCTTTTCATAAACGGGAGGACCGGCTGCATGAGTGGAAAAGAGATCAGGGCCGGTCTTTCATTACGGTGGAAAGTCTGGAGGGGAAACGCAAGAAATACACCCCGCTCGATTCTGCGCTGCGCCATATCAGTGAGGTCTATTCCGCTCCTTACTTTCTCTATCTGACTCCGGAGATGGCAAATCTGTTCGCGTCTTATTCCTCCTTCGAGGAATGGATCGTCAAGCTGCGTTTGCTGGTATCAGAAGCGCCGGCACAACTACATCCGCGGCTGGAGAAATTCCGTCATCGCTGGGATGTGGCTGGCGAAGGCAATTAGGTAAATAGTTGTATACCCTATACCCGTGGGAGGGCGATGAGCATGAATGAGGCCTATCAACTCAATGTTAAATTGCAGCCCAATGAGACGCTTGCGCTGATCAAAGAGGGAATGCCGCAGGAGTCGGAGCTGCTGTACGAGGAGCTGAATGATCTCGGTGAAGGCAAGATGATCGGGACGCTGGTCTATGAGCGGTATTATTTTCGGTCCGGTAATCAGGCTGCGCTGGTGATCCTAGTCGATAATCTGAAGGGCAGAAGTAATGTCCGGCTTATTCCGGCGGGAGGCTCCAACGGGTTGATCCTTAAGCTCGATTGGGGCGCCGGCAAAAGCTTCGCTTCTTCGGTGGAGCGAATTCTGGCGGATTATATTGTGGAATAAGCGGGGAGGTTAAGGAGGGGAGCTTGGAGGGCCAGTGTAGGTCCGGCAGCATACTGCTGCTGCGGCTTACTGGCCCTTTAAGATTCACCGCACGGGCAGCACGGACTCCTGCTTATTTGTGGAGGGCTGCCTGTTTGCGTCTATAGGTATACATTCTCCACTGGTAGTGGATGAAGCACCCGATGCAGAAGCCGAGGATAGCTACTGTGGCTGCTACCGCAACCATGATCGAGAAGATATAAGCGGCTACGGTCCAGCCGGCAAGGAAGCTGACCAGCCCTGCAGTCAGGCAGAAGACGGCAATGCTCTGGTTGAACTGCTGCTGTTCCCAGTCTTCCAGTACATAGGCGGAGCGCTCCTTAGTCAGGAATTTCGCCGCAACCTTGATCACCGGATTATATCCGAAGATTAGGCCAGACAGTCCTGCGGCAAGCGGCAGGGCAAGAATCCAGTAAGCTCCCGTAAATAGTGACAATAATACAGAAATTACGATAAAAGCCTGATTAGTTCTGACTAACGGCCGGGGAATTCCCTTAATGATTGAAGGCTCACTCATTAAAACCACACCTTTCGCATTGGAATAATTAAATTATAACCAATGATCTGCAATGTGGCAATCGGTAAGCGTAAACATTAAAATTTGAAATTATTATCCATTGACAGCCGGAGCCCACTCGTGGTTTTATTATGTAGACCAATTGTTATAAAAGTGCAGAAACATCTATAAAGGAAGTGTCCGGCTTGTCAAACAAGCATAATGCACGTGAAGCTATTCTGGATACGGCTTCAAGATTGTTTTTCACACAGGGCTATCATGCAACCGGGCTAAATCAGATCATCAAGGACAGCGATTCGCCCAAGGGATCATTGTATTATTATTTTCCTCACGGCAAAGAAGAGCTGGTGTTGACCTGCATTAACCGGACAAGTGAAATGGTCTCCCAAAATTTGCGGCATTATGTAGAGAGTGAAGCCTCACCTGCCCAGGCGGTGCAGAATTTCATTCTGTCTATAGCCAGGGAAGCGGAGGAATCTTCTTTCGAAGGCTTGGTGCCGTTCAGCTTCTGGGTAGCCGTTGAGACTTCCTGTGTCAGCAATGAGCTGAGGACTGCTTGTCAATGTGTGTTCAAGGATTGGCAGGATGTGATCGCCCAGCGTCTGATGAAGGAAGGCATGCAGGAGGAAGCTGCTGTGCGCAAGGCGACTGTTGTGGTCTCCTTGTTTGAAGGTGCGCTGCTGCTGGCGTTGACCTGCCGAAATGTCCAGCCGCTGGTTGCAGCAGCAGAGAGTATTCCGGCAATACTGGCTTAAGGTTTCAGAGAACCATCGTACCAACGCAATACTGCAATACAGCAATAAATAGAGAGAGAACAAACAGATTATCAGGAGGATATGAGAGTGAACGCAACTATGACTGGTAAGGGGCACACAGAGCCCCGCAAATTTAAGACCCTTCCAATTCTCGTCTCCTTATTGCTTGCCGGATTTATCGGCATGTTCAGTGAGACCGCATTAAATGTAGCCTTAAGTGATCTTATGAATGTATTACAAATTACTCCGACCACAGCGCAATGGCTGACTACTGCTTACCTGCTGACGCTGGGTATTCTGGTTCCGATCTCCGGGCTGCTGCTGCAGTGGTTCACGACCAGACAGCTGTTCATTGCTGCACTCTGCTTCTCGATTGCGGGAACATTCCTGGCTGCAATGGCGCCGAGTTTCGAATTCCTGCTTACAGCGCGTGTGGTTCAGGCGATGGGAACTGCACTCCTTTTGCCGCTGATGTTCAATACGATCCTGATTATTATCCCTGCGGAGAAAAGAGGCGCAGCGATGGGTCTCATCGGACTCGTCATCATGGTAGCTCCAGCGATCGGCCCAACCATTGCGGGTCTGCTGATTGAGAGTCTCAGCTGGCACTGGATCTTCTGGCTGTCCCTGCCGTTCCTTGTGATCGCGCTGTTCAGCGGAATTTTCTTCATGCAGAACGTCACAGAAGTGACCAAGCCGAAGATTGATATCCTCTCGATCGTATTATCGTCACTCGGTTTCGGCGGCGTTGTGTATGGATTCAGCAGCGCCGGTGAAGCGGAAGGCTGGGGAAGTCCGAAGGTGATTATCGCCATTGCTATTGGTGTAATTGCGCTCGTTCTATTCTGCATCCGGCAGTTGACGATGAAGCAGCCGATGATTAATCTGCGTGCCTTCAAATTCCCGATGTTCGTGGTCGGTGTTCTGATGGTCTTCATCTGTATGATGGTGATTCTGTCCTCGATGCTGATTCTTCCGATGTACCTGCAGCAGGGACAAGGCTATACTGCGTTCAAAGCAGGCTTACTGCTGCTGCCAGGCGGAATTATCAACGGACTGATGTCGCCGGTGATGGGACGCCTGTTCGATAAATACGGTCCGAAATGGCTGGTTATTCCAGGACTCGTGCTCGTAGCTGTCTCGCTGTGGTTCTTCTCCAGTATTACAGCAACTTCTACCGTTATCTTCGTAATTGTACTTCACAGCGTGCTCATGATCGGAATCTCGATGATTATGATGCCTGCCCAGACTAACGGGATCAATCAGCTTCCGCTGGAATACTATCCTGACGGTACAGCGATCATGAATACTCTGCAGCAGGTTGCAGGGGCGATTGGTACGGCTCTGGCAGTAAGCATTATGACCTCCGGTACCAAGAGCTACATGAAGACTGTAACTGACCCTGGTGATCCGCTGAATATTGGCGCTGCATTTACCCATGGGGTACAGAATGCGTTCATCTTCGGCATGGTGATGGCCATTGTCGGTCTGGTTGTTGCTTTCTTCCTCAAACGTGTTATTGTCTCGCACAAGACACAGGCTTCCATGCACTAAACTAATCTTCTTATACAGCAAACAGCACATCCGGATTACGGGTGTGCTGTTTTTGTTATGTGCAATATGGAGCTCACAGAGCATTGATTGTAAAAAATCCTGCCCTAAATATAACATTTCTCTCATGATAACGCTCCTAATTCATAATTGTTGTAAAAAAGGATTCATGGGTTTAAGACGATGATTGGACATCAACTGGGAATTAAAGTATATTAAGCATAGATTAACGATGTATTAGTGAATTGCCATACGAACGGGAGGGGACGTCAATGAAAGTCAGCAAAGAAATGCTGAAGGGCAGCACGGGGACCTTAATTCTCACGCTGCTACTCGATAAGCCGTTATATGGCTACGAACTGATTAAAGAGCTGGAGCAGCGCTCGCAGGGGGTATTTTCCCTGAAGGAGGGCACGCTCTACCCGATACTTCATGCGATGGAGAGCGAACGCTGGGTGGAGGCGTATTGGCTTGAGGTAGAAGGGCGCAAACGCAAATATTACCGGCTGCTGGATGAAGGCAAGGCGAAGCTGCAGGAGAAGAGAGCGGAATGGAATCTTTTCAAAGGCGCGGTGGATTCTGTGTTGGGGGAGGGCGGAGCATGATGGAGCAGCGGAAGAAGCTGGACAACTATCTGGACAGGGTGTGTGCAGAGGTTAGAGCCAAAGGGATGCACAGGGAGATAAGGGAGGAACTCAGCGGGCACTTCCAGGACTTGATGCTGGAGCGGCAGCAGCTTGGTGCAACTGAAGAAGAAGCACAGCAATATGCTATCGCGCAAATGGGTGATCCGCAGGGGGTCGGCCGGGATCTGCACAAAATCCATAAACCGCGGATTCCGTGGGGACTGCTCACAGCAGTAATGATGTTGTCAGCTGTAAGTCTGCTGGGGATGGGGGCGATAGAAGCCGGAACCTCCTTCAACCCGGCCTTATCTGATCTGACGATGCGCCAGACGGTGTATATCAGCCTTGGGATCGCCGTTATGACAGGAATGTACTTCGTCAATTTCAAGCTGCTTCAGAGAGCATCAGGATTCATCTATGCTGCAGCATTAATGGCTATAGTTGCCAGCCTATGGCTGGGACCTGAATTAATCAATGGGAACAGACGCTATGTTGGTTTTTTGGGCTTATATTTTGATCTGGTTGGATACAGTCCTTATCTATTTGTTATCGCTCTGGCAGGGATATGGACCAGCCGCAGCTTTATGCTGAAATGGAGCAGACGGACCAGGGAATTAGCGGAGTTAGCCTTACTGCTGCTGCCTGCGGCGATCTATGCGGCGCTCCGGTCTTTACCGGAGCTGGTGGTTTATTTGGCAGTATCGCTGACGCTATATGTATGGATAACACGGCGCTGGATTACAGCCGGATTAATGGTTATAACATTTGTGTCGGGCGGAGCCATCTATGTTTGGAATAATTTGAACTTGCGTGACAGGGTCATCGGAGCGATAAATCATAATTATATGCTTAATGGCCCGGGTTACCTCAACCGCAGAATTCACGAGACCATTACATCCGCAGGCTGGAGAGGGTATGGCTTCGGAGGTGGGGAAGAAGGACTGCCGTATGCGTATTCGGATCTTTTTCCGGTATTTCTGGTTCAATGCTTCGGCAGGGCCGGGGGCTTGCTCTTCATTGCGGCAGTGGGCTGGTTCGTTCTCAAAATGATCTCCTATACCCGCGCTGTACGCGATACCTACGGGCGGATGCTTATCCTTGCTCTGGCTCTCATGTTAGCCATCCGCTTAGTTTATGGTCTATCGATCCTCAGCGGAAGAATGCCAATCACAGCTATACCGTTCCCATTCCTCAGCTACGGACAGCATGTCTTCATTGAATTCGCCGCTGTCGGGCTGCTGATGGGTGTCTACCGGCGGAAGGATATGCTTCCTGCGGATACAAGTCTGGACTTAACTATGGACGCCTAGTGCTGCTGCACGTATACTGGTAGGGTGAAAAATACGGACGAGGCAGGAGAGGGGTTAGCATTGTGATGAAGCTGCGAATTACAGGCAGAAGGTTGGGGCTGATCTCATGTGCGATTATCCTAGGCGGAGCTGCCCTTCTAACGGCAACAGCAGCCACAGCTGCTGCTCCTAAGATACAGAATACAGCCGCAGCCCCGGCGCAAAGTAGGGTGGAGAAGAAACACAACCTGCCCGGCGGTTTTGTGTATCTGGATGAAGTGATTCCTAAGGCGCAATATGAGATACGCTACTACAGTGAGAATAATTTCACCGGAACAAGGGTGGACGGGTATAAGGCTCCGCTGGCGATTTTCTCGCGGACTGCAGCCAATGCGCTGAAGAAAGTCAGCGATGATCTGGACGGCAAAGGTTATATCCTGAGAATCTATGATGCCTACCGTCCGCAAAAAGCCGTTAATCACTTCGTACGCTGGTCACAGGATGCCGCGGATATTAAGATGAAGCAGCAGTATTATCCCAAGCTGGACAAGCGTAATCTGTTCAAGCTGGGCTTCATCTCCAAGAAATCAGGGCACTCGCGGGGCAGCACCATCGATCTGACACTGGCTGATAAAAAAACGGGGGCGCTGGTTGACATGGGCAGCCCGTATGATTTCTTCGGTGAGATTTCTTACTATAATACTACTCTGGTCAACAGTACCCAGCATGCCAACCGTAAAGTTCTTAAGGATGCCATGTCGAAGCAGGGCTTCAAGCCCTATACCAAGGAATGGTGGCATTTCACACTGATCAAGGAGCCGTATCCGCGGCAGTATTTTAACTTTAATGTGGAGTGAGGCTGTTCCAAAGCTGCGCAGAACGGTTAATGATTAATGTAAGTTTAGTGCCTGAAGTTTGCGTGCATAATAATTATATTACAGGAGAGGTGGGATCGATTTGAAGAACAGAATCGTAGCCGTTTTCCTAAGTGTACTGTTATTGGCAGCAGGATCGGGAGTATTAACCGGTAATAGTGTCCACGCAGCCCCGGGTGTAAATATTATAGTGAACGGACAAGCCTTGCAGCTGGATGGACCGCAAACCTATACTAGTGGAACAACCCCAATGCTCCCGCTCCGGGAGACTTCGGAAATCCTTAAGTACAAGACTACCTTTATAGGAGCTACAGGGCAGTTTAAGCTGAACCGGTTCCAGGAAACGATTGAATTCAGGCTGGGCGGGAAAGAGATCCTTCTGAACGGCAAGGATCGGGTGGCTTTTACAGATAGCATTGAACTGAAGCAGCAGCGGGCCTATGCACCATTGTCTTTTTTTAGAGCGATAGGGCTGGTTACATCCTATGATCCGGCAAAAGCTCAAGTTGAGATCTACTCACCGGAGGTAGCTGCCGGAGCGGTAGCCGGATTGCTGGCCGCAGGCAACTATACGGGACTCCGCGAGCGTTACTTCGCTGTGGAAGCAGAGCAGCCCTCGCTGCCCGTCATTCAGCAGAGCTGGGAGGGTGTAAGTGCTCCGGCAGGCCAGTACTTCGGAGTGAAATCTACGGAGAGCCGGCAGCATGAAGGGAATATGACAATAACAAGCGTGCTCTCCTTCTCCAAATCCGAGGCGCTACTGACACTGGAGCTGAATACATCGGGCAAAATCGTGAAGCTGGGTCTGGCGGCGCTGCAGGCAGCGGAAGTGCTGGCCAACCCGTCGAAATAACAAATAACGGATCATTCATAGCAGGAGCATCTCACAGCTGTAAACCGCTGCCGGAGATGCTTCTTTTTTATTAATGACCAACACTTTTGAAAATTTCTGAAAACTTCTATTGACAGATCACTCCAAAGAGAGTAACTTTAGATTCTGATTAAACGCTGTTTAAATCATTGATTAGAAATTGTGGTGAAGGAGGGCGACAACCTGCATTATGGTTAAATCCGACAACAAGGCTGATCCTTCAGATAAAGATACGAAGCAGATTATACTCGATGCTACCGTGGATTTGATCCGCGAGGAGGGGTTCAGTTGTATCACCCTTCGGAGTATCGCAGCAAGGGCAGAGACGAATCTTGCACTGGTGAATTATTATTACGGCTCCAAGGAAAAGCTATTTGGCGACGCAGTGAAGAAGCTAGTGTCTACATTTGATGATGCCTTCAAAACACTGGAAGATGACAGCCTGCCGCCGAAGGAGCGGATGAAGCTATTTTTCATGCGATATATTATGAATCTCAGCCGTTACCCGGGAATGGCCCGGCAGATGCTTGATCAAAGACATCATATTATGGGCTCACAGGATGAATATGCGAAGTACTCCAAATTGATGAGGCTTGAACGCATTAAGGAAGTGCTCAGTGAGATCACAGGGGAGCAGGACCGCGACAAGCTCATGATGATGATGATGCAAGTCTATGGGGCCATTGTTTTTCCGGTAATTATGGTCTCCAGCCTGCCGAAGGACCGGGAGGATCTCAAGGAGTTCTTCAGGCTTTCGCCGCTTGAGGAGCAGATTGATGGGTTATTTGAACTTTATTTTCATAAGTATAACTAATTATAAACAGAGAAAAGAGTGGAGAAGAGAATGACAAACGCCTCAAATAAAGGAAACAGTGCAGCAGTGGAAGTACCGTTCTCGCTGAAAGCCATTATTCCGCCGTTAATGGCTATTATCGTCGGCATGATTATGGTTATCTTGGACAGCACTGCTGTAAACGTTGCGGTACCGAATCTGGTGCAGTATTTCGCAACAGATCTTAAGACCGTTCAGTGGGCCATTACGGGGTATACACTGGCGCTGGCTGCTGTAATTCCGCTGGCTGGCTACATGACTGACCGCTTCGGGTCCAAGCAAGTCTTTCTAACGACTATTGTTATGTTTGTATTGGGGTCCGTTCTTTGTTCGGTTGCCCAGACCTCGACGCAGCTGGTCATCTTCCGTGTCATACAAGGTCTTGGCGGCGGGATGGTAGCTCCAATCGGTATGGCAATGGTCTTCAGACTGGCTCCGGCAGAGCGCAGAGGTTCTATTATGGGGATGCTCGGTGTTCCCATGCTGCTGGCTCCGGCACTTGGTCCGATCCTCTCCGGCTGGCTGGTAGAATACGTGAGCTGGCACTGGATCTTCCTGATCAACCTGCCTATCGGTATCGTTGGTATCATTCTGGGAGTTAAATATCTGCCTGTTACCGAGAAGAAGGGCAAAGCGCATCTGGATATCTTCGGTATCATTCTGGCTCCGCTTGCGTTCTCCATGCTTGCTTATGGCGTGAATCAAGGCGGAGGTGAAAGCTGGACCTCGACGGGGGCTCTTGTAGGTTTGTCTGTCGGTGGTGTGGCGCTGGTGCTGTTCGTCATCGCTGAGCTGCTGCAGAAGCATCCGTTGCTGGAGCTGCGTGTCTTCCGTTCATCGGACTTCACACGCGGCATTATCCTATCCTGGGTGACCCAGGCTGCCTTATTCGGTTCCATGCTGTTCGTTCCGCTGTATCTGCAGCAGATCCGGAACTACACACCGCTTGAGACAGGTCTCATTCTACTTCCGCAGGCGCTGGCATCCGGTATCGGTATGCCGGTGGGGGGCCGCTTATTCGATAAGATTGGTGCACGCCCATTGCTCTTTGTCGGACTCAGTATCATTTCCACTGCACTGTTCCTGTTGTCCGGTGTTACAGTAGACACCAGTCTTCCCGTTATCATGGGCTGTCTTGCTATGATGGGTCTGGGAATGGGCTTGTCGATGATGCCGGTCAACACCCATGTTCTGAACTCCGCGCCGCGTGAATGGGTTGGCCGGGTGACTCCGCTTACCGCCGCAGCCCAGCAGGTTGTTGTATCCTTCGCGGTTGCCGGTATGACCGGATACTTAACCAGCCAGATTACCGTTCATATGGGTGAGATGGCTGCCGGAAGCAACCCGCTTGTCGCCGCTGTTCAGGGTTTCAATGATGTATTCTTCCTCTCCGCCTGCATCGCGCTGGCCGGAGTGGTCATCAGTCTGATTCTGCGCAAACCGAAGACAGCCGGTTCCGCCGGAACTCCGGAAGGCCAGCAAGCGGACGCTGCTGTAATGATGGGACATTAATTCATATCTTGGGTTTACGACCGTCGCAGCATATCGCTGCGGCGGTTTTTTCTGATTTCACCCCCGTTGTTGCGATTACGATTCGAAATCCTGAACAAAATACAACATTTCTCCCAACCCTACGGGTATCTCGGTATCAGAGTTGTACTACGTACAACATTTATGTCCTTACAGCAAGAACTTAAGTAATTCAATTGCTGTCATCTTATAGTACGGCTATACAGAAGGGCGAAAGGAGGAATTAGAGGTATGCTGTTCTTCTTCCTGGAATCGAAGACAGAGAGAGCAGATCAGAGCCATCATCGGGAGGCTATAGATTAGCCCGCCGTTTCTTAAGCGTTCTTGCCGGGAAAGGGGCAAAGTGCAATCTGCCGAGCAGCTCGGAAGCTATAATGCCCAGCAGGACAAGGGCAGCGCCGGTGTAACCTTGCAGCGAAAGCTGCTCATGTGCGAACCAGTAGCCGAAGAAAGCGGCAAAGACCGGTTCCAGGGCGAAGATTAATCCGGTGCGGGTCGGCGTTGTGTATTTCTGGGCAACGGGCTGCAGGATGAAGCCGCAGGCGCTGCAGAAAATTCCGAGTGCGAGGATGGCGATCCAGCCGGGAAGAGTCGAAGGCAGTGCGGGAGTCTCGAAGACAGCTGACAGAATCAGGGCATATCCCCCGGCGAAGCCCAACTGGAGAATGCCGATATTCAGCGAATCGCTGGATTGTACAGCCCTGCTGGTGACTAGGATCTGTACGGCGTAGAATACAGCAGCCAGAATACAGAGCAGATCACCGGGCCGGATATGCAGCGAGCCGTTCAGGGTGAGCAGCCCGATACCGGCGATGGCCAGAATGGCTCCGAAGATCTGAGGAGGTGCGACTTTCTTTTTGAAGATTAGCACATCCAGCAGCGGTACAAACACAACGGTCAAGGCGACGAGGAAGCCGGCGTTTGAGGTCGTAGTGGTCTTCAGTCCGAAGGTGATACAGGTGAACACGCCGAGTAGAAGGAAGCCAAGCAGAGCTCCATATTTCAATGTTCTGGCGTCCACACCGCGCAGCCGTTTGTGGAACAGCAGAGCCGCCAGAATGAAGGCCAGCCCGAAACGCAGTGCAATCAGATTGAATTCTCCCAGTGTGCCGAGTCCCATTTTCATGAACAGGTAGGAGGAACCCCAGAACATCGTTACTACTATGAGCATCAGCTCGGCCTTTAGCGGCTTCATTCCATCATCATCCTTCTTTATTCCAAGTGATTATAGTATAATACGCTCAAATACATAAGGTAACTGAATGTTTATCATATGAAACATGAGGAAATCTCATGCAAACTTGGAGGACAGCGATGAGCATAGTCAAATACGAAGTGTTCCTCAAAGTCGTTGAACTGGGCAGTCTGACCAAAGCCGCCGAGGTGCTGGGCTTCACCCAATCCGGTATAAGCCATACCATCAGCAGTCTGGAGAGCGAATTCGGATTCCCGCTGCTTGTGAGGAGCCGTTCCGGTGTCAAGCTGACAGTCAATGGGGAGCAGGTTATTCCGCCTATCCGCGAAATCCTCAAATGGAATGAGCAGCTGAAGCAGCAGGTGGCCGATATTCATGGTCTGGAGACAGGGACCATAACAATAGGCACCTTCACAAGTGTATCCGTTCATTGGCTGCCGGACATGATCAAACAATTCCGGAGAGAGTACCCTTACATTGAATTCAAGCTGATGGAGGGCGGGTATCTGGAGATTGAGCAGTGGATTGAGGCCGGGGTGGTCGATTGTGGCTTCCTTTCACTGCCTACCAGGGAGAAATTCGAGGTGTTTCCGCTCAAGCAGGACCGGATGCTGGCCATTCTTCCGTTAGACCACCCTCTGAGCAAAGCCCCGTATATGCCGCTGGCCCAGATCGCCTACGAGGATTTCATCATTCCGAGGCCCGGCTCGGACTATGATGTGCAGCGGGTGCTGGAGAAAGCGGGGATTAAGCCGAACATCAAATTCTCGGCCGGAGATGATTATGCGATTATAGCTATGGTGGAAAAAGGCCTGGGTATCAGCATCCTCCCGGAGCTGGTTACCCGCTTCCAGCAAGAGCATGTGGCGATGCTGGAGCTGGAGGAGTGCAGCTTCCGTTCTCTGGGCATTGCGGTCAGCTCAATGAAATATGCTTCTCCTGCAACGAAGCGGTTCCTGCAGCATGTGCAGAATTGGTCGCCTGGCCAAGAAGGGATTTGACGGGGAAGTAAAAGCAGCGATTCTCCAATAACGGGAATCGCTGCTTTTTTAACGTTCGAAGCTTTTGAGAAATTTGAGAACCTAACTTGTCAGTAGAATATCTACTATTGGGACAGCCTCTACTTGGTTTTGCTTAATTGGCGCCCTTCTTTGTCGAGAAACAACAGCTCGTAGTATTTTTTCGGCCGGCCTTTACTGTTGTCACGTTTCTCAAATACCGTTTGGACGTATTTTTTTTCTTCAATTTTGTTAAGGATACGGTTTGCACCTTTGACGGTCATGGACAGGCACCCAGCAACATCCTCAGAGGATAATTTATTGGTTCTCATAATTTCTGCGTAGGACATGATTTTCTGCAAATTGATGTTGTTTATTCCAATATTTTTGGCCAATGCGATGATTTCCGGGTCCCCCTGTTCAGAGAACTGAATGACATTCATGCTCCGCATTGGGCCGATAACCTGCTGATCCTCGTTAATAAAAAAGCTGCAACTGCCCGTAAAGGCTTTGGCCTGTCTGTAAGCTTTGGTGGCGTTCTCGTTAGCTTGAAAATACTCATGTCCTGAGCCCCACCCGATCTTCACCTTGTAGCTTACGTACTCTTCCAGATACTCCAGCAGGGAGCAGTTCTGCGCGCCAGAGGTAATTTTCATGAAATTTCCGTAGGTGGTGTATAGTCTGACAAAGCCTTCCGAAATTTGGGCTGTGTCGGCAAGATTCACGCTGCGCAGAAACCTGCCGACAAGAATTTTCAGCTCATGAAGCTGCTCTTCGGATGGCGGCTGTGCCGTTTTGGTCGATACACATGCTACAACTGCCCTCTGGCTCTTAAGTTTGAGGATGGTAATTTCGTTGATGATCTCTCTTAGGGTTTCTTTAACATCTTCCAAAGTGGGCCGGATCAAGATATATCTGACTCCGTGCTTTTGGAGCTCTGGAACGAAGTGGCCGAACGCCGTAATGGACAGGTCAATCTTCTTGTCTTCCCACAGCGTGATATGGTTCTCCAGCATGGTCTCCACCCGTTCGAGCAGATCTTCGCCGTCAATGGGCTTTCCATCATGAGTCAGGTATTGTTGGAATTCACTGAAAGAATCAATGATATACGCATAATCCACATAGATCCTCGATATATCAAGCCCTGGTTCTGTGACCAGCAGCCGGAAAAGTTCTCTATACAGAAGATTCTCATTATCCTGCAAAATGTGAATAGGGACCTTCTCATCCAGGCAATCCTTATCTATTGACTCATAAAGCATCCTGCCGCTGACCACAAATCCATCCACTGAACCTAAGTTCTGCAGATATAGGTCTGTTGTTTCCCTGAAGTTGCTGACAGTAAGGAACCGGAACTGGCATAAGGGCCGCATTTCTTCTTCAATAGCGCGGAAATAATCCATATGGGTCTCTGGCGTGATAATACCCAGCTTGATTTTCATAGTAGATTCCTTTCATAAACAGTTCAATCAAAAGAGTTATATCACAATAAATGTGATATTACAATGTTCCGGCAGCCTTTAAAATAATGTTCTTAAAATGTCTATAAATATCTTGACAGCGAAGGAATTTAAAAGTACGATGATTATGTTCTTAAAAAGTCTTAAAATGTGAAGGAGGACATTTAAACTCTGTACTTACATTCATTCAATTTATGTTGCGGGAGATGTTCATTGTGATTGAAGAAGCTGGAGACTATTTGAGTATGGCTCATCAGCTGCAGGACAAATTGGTCATGTTCAGGCATCATCTTCATGCGATTCCGGAGCTTGATTTAAGTTTGCCCAGGACAACTGCTTATGTAAAAGAGGTGTTGGAGTCGATGGGTCTTAAGCCCGCTCCAGTAGGGGAATCAGGTCTAACGGTTACGATTGGCGGGCAGCATGACGGGAAGGTGGTTCTTATCCGTGCAGATATGGACGCTTTGCCTATTGCAGAGGAAACGGAGCTTTCTTACGCGTCGTTGAACGGGAACATGCATGCTTGTGGTCATGACATGCATACTTCCATGCTGCTGGGAGCGGCGGAGATCCTGAAGGCTAACGAAGAGCAGCTTCGCGGGACGGTCAAGCTTATGTTTCAGCCGGGTGAAGAGACGCTGCATGGGGCAAAAATGATGCTTGAGAGCGGGATTCTCGACACTCCTAAAGTGGATGCAGCTATGATGCTTCACGTGTTGACCGGAATGCCACTTCCTATCGGACAATTTGTAGTGCCTGAGGAAGGTGGAGCGATTTCTGCTTCTTCGGATTGGTTCGAAATCATCATCCGCGGAAGGGGTTCACATGGCGCAATGCCCGAGGCCGCAGTGGACCCCTTAAATGTGGCTGCTCATCTTCATCTGGCGCTGCAGGGTATACTTAGCCGTGAAATTTCGCCAATTGAACATGCAGTCCTTACCATCGGCGTGATGGAAGGCGGAAGTACAAACAATGTGATTCCCGATACGGCCAGATTGAAAGGCAGTGTACGCACATTTAACGCCGCACTGCGGGATAAAATGGAGATCCGTATCCGCGAAATTACAGCAGGTATCGGAGAAACTTTTCAGGCAAAGCTGGATGTGATCTATTCGAGGGGTTGTCCTGAAGTGAAAACGGATGGCGGGCTTAATGAGCAAATGAGGATTTCGATTGAAAATACCTTTGGTGACGGTTCCTACATTGGTATAACTGAGCTGGTACCCGGCGGTAAATTAATGGGATCAGAAGACTTCGCCTTTGTCTCACAGGCGGTGCCAAGTACCACAGTGTTTCTTAACGCAGGCAATATCGAAGATGGTTATAGTTACCCTGTACACCATCCGAAGACGATGTTCTCGGATGAGGTGCTTCATAGAGGGGCTGCGGCTTATGCAGCATTTGCCAGAGACTGGCTTGAAAATAACGGTTAAGCTCTAAACCAAACTTAGGAGGAATTACAATGACAGAGAGACGTATGATTGGACCCACCAAATTCGAAGAGTACTCGGAGAAATACAAGGAATTCCTGTTAATGACCCGCCGTGACGGAATCATTGAAGTGCGTCTTCACACGGGCGGAGGTTCGTACACGCACAATTGGGAAGCTCATACCGCCTGGTCTCATGCCTGGTCAGATATCGGCCGTGACCCTGAGAACGAAGTCATGATTATTACGGGAACTGGGGATAAATGGTTGATTGGCGACCCAGAGGTCTGGAATACTAAATTTATGGATTGGCCGAAGCAAAAGAAGCTCGAACAGTATCATGAATCGCTGAGACTGCTTGAGAACCTGATCTTCTGCATTGACATCCCGACCATCGGGGCAATCAATGGTCCGGGAACGCACTGTGAACTCGCGACTCTCTGTGACATTACCATTTGTACCGAAGACGCCGACTTCTTTGATCCGCATTATCTGGGAGGCACACCTCCCGGAGATGGAATGCTGCTCACACTGCAGAACATGATCGGTTTCAAAAAAGCAGCCTACTACGCATACACCGGCAAGAATATCAATGGTCAAACCGCATTGGACCTGGGCATTGTTAGTGAAGTTCTGCCCCGGGAACAGCTTCTGCCCCGCGCATGGGAGCTTGCCGAGATGATTATGCAGGCACCGCGTTCAACGAGACATCTGTCGCACTCTATCATCTCCCGTCCATGGAAGCAGGCTATGGTCGCCGATCAGGGATTCCAGCTTGCCCATCAAATGTACGACATGGCCATTGATGAAGAAGGTGCTCTGGAGCGCCTGAAGAAAATGCAAGGGCGCCTTATGGGCAAAGATGTTCAATAGAGAGATGACGGGACCTACACGATTCGAAGAATATTCGAAGAAGTACAAGGACTTGTTCATCATGACCCGCCGCGGCGGCATACTCGAAGTGCGTATGCACACCGGCGGGGAACCGCTTCAATTTGACTGGTCGGTACAGACTGCCTACGGTAATGTATGGTCAGATGTGGGCCGCGATCCTGAGAATGAGGTGATGATCCTTACAGGCACAGGAGAGCTGTGGCAGACAGGCAATCCTGAAGTCTGGAACACCAAATTCATGGATTGGCCGAATCGCCGGAAGCTGGAGATGTACCATGAATCGCTCAGAATGATTGAGAATATGGTTCATTGCCTTGATATCCCCACCATTGGGGTGATCAATGGCACAGGCTCACACTGGCAGCTGGGGACGCTGTGTGATATTACCATTTGTGCAGAAGACACTGTGTTCTTCGATGCCCATTACCTGGGAGGAGTACCGCCCGGGGATGGAATCGTCTTGGCACTTCAACAACTGCTGGGAACCAAGAAAGCGGCAATTCACGCATACACGGGGATGAACATTGATGCTCAAGAGGCACTAGACCTCGGTCTGGTCAATGAGGTGCTGCCTCGTGAACAGCTTCTTCCACGCGCGTGGCAGCTGGCAGAAAGAATCATGCAGGCACCCCGCTCTGTCAGACATCTTACTCATTCGATTGTGTCGCACCCGTGGAAAAAAGCTCTTGCAAATGATCAGGGTCTACAGATTACTCACCAATTGGTTGACATGGCCATTGATGAAGAGGGGATTCATGAGCGCCTGATGAAGCTCAAGGAACGTTTTCAGGGGAAGGGTCAATGAGCCTCAAGCCGCAGGATGAAGAGCTTAAGCCAAAGACAACTGAGAAGGGATAAGGGTGCTATGAGATCGTTGACTGAGCTATTTAAGATTGGCAGTGGACCGTCCAGCTCCCATACTATGGGGCCGGAGAAGGCGGCCAGGATCTTCAAATCAGAGAATGAAGACGCAGACCAATTCAAGGCGTTAATTTATGGTTCCCTTGCCAAAACAGGCAAAGGCAATTTGACGGACAAGGCTATTCTTAGAGCACTTTCACCCGTTCCGGCGGAGGTTGAATTTGTTCCACAGGCAGATTTTGTTCTGCCACATCCCAATACCATGGACTTGTTCGCTTACAAAGACGGGCGGCAAACCTCATCTATGCGTGTTGTCAGTATTGGCGGCGGGGACATCGTTATTGAGGGGCGGGAGGAGATGCAAACGCCCGATGTCTACCCGGAGAACTCCTTTGCAGCAATCAGTACCTTGTGTAAAGCGAATCATATCTCCCTAAGCGATTACGTTGAGCAGCGTGAAGGCGAACAGATCTGGGATTTCCTCCAAGGAATCTGGGAAGCGATGAAGCGTTCGATCGACGAAGGGCTGTCTGTCACAGGTATTCTGGAGGGCGGTCTTGAAGTCGAACGCAAGGCGAAATATCTGTATCATCAGCGGGATATGGATGAGAGCCCGGAGACGAGGGAGAACAGGATCGTCAGCGCATACGCTTTCGCCGTCAACGAACAGAATGCCGCCGCCGGCACTGTCGTAACGGCCCCGACCTGCGGGGCCAGCGGTGTCGTGCCCGCCTCGCTACGTTATATGCAGGAGAAGATGCAGGTTCCGGATGAACAGATCCTCCGGGCTCTAGCGGTCGGCGGGCTCATTGGCAATCTGGTCAAGCAGAACGCGTCCATCAGCGGCGCTCAGTGCGGCTGCCAGGCGGAGGTCGGCACGGCTTGCTCTATGGCAGCGGCTGCACTGGCTGAATTGTCTGGTATGGAGATCGACCAGATTGAGTATGCGGCGGAGGTTGCTATGGAACACCACTTGGGGTTAACCTGTGATCCGATTAACGGACTGGTTCAAATCCCTTGCATTGAGCGGAACGCTGTCGGTGCGATGCGGGCGATCAATGCGCTGAGCCTGGCCAAATTCTTGTCTGGTACCCGTAAGATATCCTTTGATCTGGTTGTACAGACCATGTATGAGACAGGCCTGGATATGAACAGCAGGTACCGTGAAACTTCAGAGGGCGGGCTTGCTAAGCTCTACAAAGCATAATTTCATACTTGTGAAAAATGACGAAGAACGTCCCATGCTGCAGGTTGGCAGAAGGGACGTTCTTTTTGATATATTAGGATTCACTGTCCATTCGATGAAATACGTTTCGAGGCAACGGAAGCGATTCATCCAATCTGTGCAGAGCTGGTCATCTGCGCAAGAAGCAATTTGACGGAGCGCCGCTTGGATGAGAAAATGTATGCGTGTACATGGAGTAGTGAATTTAGTAGAGGAGGCTTCAAATGAAACAGCTACGGATCGGAATGATAGGTTATAAGTTCATGGGCAAAGCCCACAGTAATGCCTACCGCAGTCTGCCCATGTTCTTCCCCCAGGCACTCAAACCGCAAATGTCTGTCATTTGCGGACGGAATGAAGAAGCGCTGCAGGAGGCCGCCGGCCAGCTGGGCTGGTCGGAAGGTGTGACGGACTGGAAGGAGCTGGTCTCCCGCAGCGATATTGATCTAATCGACATCAATGCGCCGAGCAATGCCCATAAGGAGATTGCGCTGGCGGCGGCTGCTGCTGGCAAGCATATTTTCTGCGAGAAGCCGCTGGCGCTGAATCTGGCAGATTCGCGAGAAATGCTCCAGGCTGCAGAGGCGGCCGGCATTGTTCATATGGTTGGCTTCAATTACCGTTTCTCCCCGGCGGTCAGGCTGGCGAAACGGCTGATTGAGAGCGGGCGGCTCGGAAAGGTCTATCATTTCCGTGCCTGGTTCCTGCAGGACTGGATTCTCGATCCTGAATTCCCGCTGGTCTGGCGTCTGCAGAAGGAGATTGCCGGCTCAGGATCGCATGGGGATCTGGGGGCGCATCTGATTGATCTGGCCCATTTCCTGGTAGGCGATGTGCAGGAGGTCATTGGCATGAGTGAGACATTCGTCAAGGAACGGCCGCTGGCAACGGAGATGACAGGTCTTAGCGCCCGGGCCAGCAAAGATGCACCGCGCGGCGCAGTAACGGTGGATGATGCTACTTTGTTCCTGGCCCGTTTTGCAAACGGCGCATTGGGCAGCTTTGAGGCGACACGGTTCGCTGCCGGGCATCGTTCGACCAATTCTTTTGAGATCAATGGCAGTCTGGGCAGTGTGAAATTCGACTTCGAGCGGATGAACGAACTGGAGGTCTATCTGACCTCGGATGACGAAGATGTGCAGGGCTTCCGGAGAGTGCTCGCCACCGATCCTGCACATGACTATGCTGAAGCCTGGTGGCCGCCGGGCCATACCATTGGATTTGAGCACACATTCATTCACGAGATGCTGGAGCTGTCGAATGCGATTGCCGAAGGCCGTCAGCCTGAGCCGAATTTCCGTGACGGTGTGAAATGCCAGGCTGTACTGGAAGCTGTGGAACGTTCGATTGAAGAGCGGCGCTGGGTTCCGATATCTGAAATGTAGATACTACAATGTATAAGGGGCTATCCCAAAAGTAGACATTCTACTGACAAGTCAGATTCTCATATTTCTCAAAAGCTTCAAACGTCAAAAAGCAGTGATTCTCCCGTTACTGGAGAATCGCTGTTTTCTGTTATGGGCGTATTGCTGCTTGCTTCAATTTTAAAAACAGAGGGCTATTTACGTACCATAGAGGGTGTCAGGCCTTTGTACTGCTTATAGAGCTTCGTGAAATAATTGGGATTGTCACAGCCGACTCTGCCGGAAATCTCTGTAATGCTGAAGCCGGTCTCCTTAAGCAGCCGCTCGGCTTCATCCATCCGGCACAGGTTCACATAGTCGATGAAGGTGCGTCCTGTCAGCTTCTTGAAGGTTTTGCAGAAATGGAAAGCGTTCAGATTGACAAAGCGGGCAGCACGCTCGACCGACATTTTCTGATCGACATGTGTTTCCAGATATTCCAGCAGCGGCTTGAAGCGTTCGCGGTTGATAGAATGGCGTTCGCTCTGCTGCGCGGGAAATGTACGGGACAGGTGTGTGAAGAATAAGTGGAGCTGGTTCTTCACCACAAGCTGAAAAGCCGGTTGTTTAGCCTGCACTTCCTCAATAATCCGCTCAAGCAAGGGATAATACGAGGCGCATTCCGGGTTGTGGACCACTGGCATGACAGGAAACTGATACCGGTTGCTAAGATAAGGGGCCACATATTGCTCATGCTGGGAATCCTGATTGCGGTCCTTGAACAATGAGGCATGAAAAACAATTGAGACATAGGAAACATCCCCGCTATCCAGGCTATAGCCGACATGCAGCCCGCCGGAAGGTACCATGATCACGTCTCCGGGGCCGGCCTCATAAGGTTTGCTGTCCACATGAAAGATCGCCCGGCCTTCACGCATGACGATAATCTCGAAATGCTCATGCCAGTGCAGGAACAGGATATTCTGTTCGGGCTTGGCATCCCTGCAATGGTTGAAGAATAAGCGGAATGGATAGGTCTTCTCCTCGAGCGCAGGATATTCTTTCAGTTCTTTCGGATATGTCATAATGGCTTCAACTCCCACAAGATTCAGCTAGTTTAACGCAAGATAAGAAGAGATTTTGCCCGAAATGAGGGATATACTTGGGTTATTGAACTAACTATAAACCAATATTGGAGTGGTATACAAGATGCAGGATACAATGAGAATCGGGACACTGGTGGGAGGCGGAGATGCACTAAGAGTGATTCCGCAAATTATAGGACACGGATTCGAATCATTCAGCCTGACCTTCTGGCAGACGACGGGAAATACGGATCTGACAGAAACTGCTGCACGGGTGCGTGAATTGGCCGCGGAGCATGATTTCGTGATCTCTTCTGTAGGGATATTCGGGAATCCGCTTACAGGTACTGGGGATAACTCCGATGCTCTGGCTAGCTGGGAACGGCTGATCGATCATGCCCATTTGTTTGGAAGCGATATGGTCTCCGGCTTTACCGGACGTCTGCCTGGGGTTTCAATCGACGAATCCATTCCGAAATTCGCAGAGGTGTTCGGTGAGCTCTCCAAAAGAGCTGCGGACCGCGGTGTCAGAATCGCCTTTGAGAACTGTTCCATGGATGGAAACTGGCAATCCGGGGACTGGAATATTGCCCATAACCCTACAGCTTGGGAGAAAATGTTCAATGCGGTGGATGCCGATAACCTGGGTCTGGAATGGGAGCCCTGCCACCAGATGGTGCAGCTAATTGATCCGATTCCGCAGCTGCGCAAATGGACGGACAAAATTTTTCACGTGCACGGCAAGGACGCTACGATTGCCTGGGATATTATCAAGGAATACGGAATTCACGGACCTAAGCCGTATGTGTGGCACCGGACACCGGGCTTTGGAGATACGAACTGGACTGATGTAATCTCAATACTGCGGCAGGCCGGGTACACAGGAACGATTGATATCGAAGGCTGGCATGATCCCGTTTATCGTGATGACCTGGAAATGACAGGCCAGGTTCATGCGCTCCATTATTTGAAAAAATGCCGGGGCGGAAGCTTCGTGCCGAATCCGGTCTAATCCAGAAAGCGGGGAACACCTATGACAGCAGAGTATCGTGTAGTTGTAGCGGGCTGTGGAGCCATGGCTAATGAATGGATCAGTTATGCGGTGAAGCATACTGAAATTGAAATCGTCGGACTCGTAGACATCCGGGTGGAATCCGCGCAGACCATGGGTGAGAAGCATGGACTGACCTGCCCGGTATTTACAGATATATCACAGGCAATTGAAGCTACAGCGGCTAATCTGGTGTTCGATATCACCGTGCCTTCGAGCCATTTCAGTATTGCCAGTAAGGCACTGGAAGCCGGATGTCATGTCTTCACCGAGAAGCCGCTGGCAGAAACGATGGAGCAATGTAATGAAATCGTTAACATGGCCGGACGTACCGGGCTGAGCCATGCCGTAATGCAGAACCGCAGGTATGATCCGCATATCCGCTCTTTGCGCGGGTTAATCACCTCGGGAGCAATAGGGAGAACGGGTTCCATAAGCGCAAGCTTCTTTCTGGCCCCGCATTTCGGCGGATTCCGGGAAGCGATGGACAGCCCGCTGCTCCTGGACATGGCCATCCATACCTTCGATCAGGCCCGCTTTATCAGCGGCGCCGATCCTGTAAGTGTGTACTGCCAGGAATTTAACCCTCCCGGATCATGGTATGAAGGGAATGCGGCAGCCATCTGTATCTTCGAAATGTCAGACGGCTCCGTATTCTGTTATCAGGGCTCGTGGTGTGCGGAAGGCGCGCCTACGTCCTGGGAAGCGTCATGGCGGGTCCAGGGGGAACGGGGGGCAGCGATCTGGGATGGCCGGGATATGCCGTATGCCGAGATTATCGGTGGCGGTGAAGCTTCCGGACAGTTCCTCAATGAATATGAGCGGGTAGAAGGGCCGGCTGTGCAGATGAAGGAGACCTTCCATCAGGGCTGTCTTGAAGAGATGTTCCGCTCACTAGCGGAGCAGCGTCCCGCCGAGACTGACTGTCGCGACAACCGCTACAGTATGGCGATGGTGCTTGGCGCTTTGGAGAGTACGCGGACAGGCAGCAAGCTGAACATTGCGGAATTTATCCGGAATGCCGAGCGGAATGTGCCTGATAAATAAATTGAGTGGAAGAGGGGGCAGCCGATTGGCTGCCCCCTCTTCATTCAGTCAGACAGGAACGGAATCTGAGTCCGCTTGCGCAGTAAATTCGCCCAATCTGAGCAAATAGAGGAATGTCAGTCCGCTTCACCAGAGGTTGCAAAACAAGTCACATAAATCCATGGAAAGCTGACAAAGCTGTATTCCTGATCTCTACAAATGAGATTACAATGGATACCAGGGTAGTGAATGCTAACCAAGGAGTGGTCCGGTTGAATGAACCGTTAAAAGTAGTGATTGGAAGCGGAGGTGGCTCTTGGCGGATATATCCGCTGTGCTGTTCCGGACGGGTTCTTCCCTGATGAAGCTTATCAGAACATTGTGCAGATCGGCGGGCCGGGACCGCTGGACCATCCTGCTGCCTCCCACCGGATCGTACATACTTATATTACTCTGCAGAAGATGTTCACTGCCGCAGGGTATCAGGTTAAACTGCTGGAATACTGTGATGAATCCGGCCAATTTCATGAATTTCCCTGGGATGAGCGCGGCGGTTTCATCTACCGGTCGAAGCGTTTTTGATCACCGTAATGCGGAGGGGAAGTTAGGTTTTATTTCATTAATTGCCGATGCAGTTAAACTGTGAGACTTGTATTCAAAAGTAACAAATAGGCTGATCCGGTTGCAGGGAAATCTGCGTATGGATCAGCCTATTTACCGTTCTTGATAACTAATGCAAGTTAGAACCCTTTATACTGCGGCTCTTCTTTCTCGATTTCGGTTACGCGGCCTTCCACTTGCTGGACAATTTGCAGCGTCTGCTCTGCAGCACTGGTGAACAGGGTCTTGGCTTCCTCGTTCTGGGTTTCCATGGCAAACTGCTCAAGACTGGCTTGGGCGCTCTTCAGCGAAGCTACGCAGGTTTTGACCTGTGATGCAACAGTCATTGGATCATTACCTCCTCGGGTCTGGGTTGGAACAAAATCTCACAGCGTAGTATCCGCATCCGGCAGTATGAAATACAGGTAATAAATCCCATTGAGCAGAAGGCCAGTGCGCCGTTTGGCAGCAGGAATTTATTCTCTTGGTTATTTTCCGCCTGTTGTGACAAATAATGAAGATACATATGCGGAACATGAATAACTTCACAGGAGGTTTTACGAATGCCGGAAGCACTGGAGGTCATTCTTCGGACAATTTTTGCTGTAGTAGTGCTTTTCTTCCTTACCAAAATGCTGGGGAAGCGACAGGTATCACAGCTGTCTTTTTTCGAATACATTACGGGAATTACTATAGGCAGTATTGCAGCATATATCTCGCTGGATACAGACAAAACCTGGCATCTAGGCATGATCGCCCTACTTGTCTGGGTTGCTTTCTCATTCGGGATTGAGTTCCTGCAGATCAAGAGCAAGAAAGCACGGGATTTCATTGATTTCAAATCGACCGTACTGATCAAAGACGGTAAGATCCTGGAAGACAATATGAAGAAGGAGCGTCTGTCGACGGACGAGCTGCTGGAGGAGCTGCGCAAGAAGGATGTCTTCAAAGTGGCCGATGTTGAATTTGCCATTATGGAGTCGGACGGTGCAATCAATGTGCTGCTCACCCGTGAGAATCAGCCGCTTACACCTAAGCATCTTGGAATTAAGGTTGCTCCAGAGAGAGAGACTCAGGCGGTGATAATGGACGGCGAAATTATGGATGAACCACTCGATGCCCTGAATCTGTCGCGCGGCTGGCTGCAGGGAGAACTGGAGAAGCTGAATCTGAGCGCGGAAAATGTATTCCTGGGCCAGGTAGACTCTTACGGTGAGCTTACCGTAGATTTGTACACGGATAGTGTGGAGGTTCAGCAGCCGCAGGACAAGCCCCAGCTGTATGCGCTGCTGAAGAAATGCGAAGCCGATCTGGAGCTGTTCAGCTTGTCTACGAAGCATAAAGAAGCCAAGCAGATGTACGAAAATTGCTCAGAACAGCTGCAGACCTTGCTGAAGAGACTGAAGCCTTTTATCCAAAATTGACACAAAATATTGGTTGAAGCTAACCGGCAGCGGTATACTATAATCGATTTCATAAGATCTATTTAGCTAGAAGGAGGATCTGCCGATTATGGAATATGTGAAGCTGGGAACAACGGGACTGGATGTATCACGGATTTGCTTGGGGTGTATGAGCTACGGGGTGCCGGAGCGCGGGACCCATCCCTGGTCACTGAATGAGCAAGAGAGCCGGCCGTTTATCCGCAAAGCGCTGGAGTTGGGCATCAACTTCTTCGATACGGCCAACATTTATTCTGACGGTACCAGCGAAGAGATTGTCGGACGTGCGCTCAAGGATTTCACCTCCCGGGATGAAGTGGTCATTGCTACGAAGGTGCATGGTAAAATGCGTCCCGGTCCCAATGGCGGAGGTTTGTCGCGCAAGGCTATTATGAGCGAGATCGACCATAGCCTGAAGCGGCTGGGGACGGATTATGTGGACTTGTACCAGATTCACCGCTGGGACCCGTCGACCCCGGTTGAAGAGACGATGGAAGCGCTGCATGATGTGGTGAAGGCGGGCAAAGCTCGCTACATCGGAGCATCCTCGATGTCTGCCTGGCAGTTTCTGAAGGCGCTGCATGTGGCGGAGCGGCACGGCTGGACCCGGTTCGTATCGATGCAGAATTATGTGAATCTGCTGTATCGTGAGGAAGAACGGGAAATGCTGCCGCTGTGCGAAGCGGAAGGGATCGGAGTGATTCCCTGGAGTCCGCTGGCCCGCGGGAGGCTGACCCGGGACTGGCAGGAGACGAGTACCCGGTCGGAAAGTGACCAATTTGCTAAGCTGCTGTACTCCCGGACGGAGGAAGCCGACCGCCTTGTGGCGCTGAGCGTGAAGGAGATTGCTGAAGAACGGGGTCTTCCGCGTGCCCAGGTTGCACTAGCCTGGGTCCTGCAGAAGAAGCCGGTCACAGCACCAATTGTCGGAGCGACCAGCATGAGCCATCTGGAGGATGCCGCTGCAGCGGTGTCGGTCACGCTCAGTCCGGAAGATGTACTCCGTTTGGAGGAGCCTTATATTCCTCATCCTGTGATGGGCTTCTAAGGACAGATACAGCAACGATAATGCACCGTTTAATGGAGGAGCCGGGATGATCCGGCTCCTTTTTTAATAGAATTTATAGGTTTCGGGCCCCCGCATAGTGGGGCTATTTGCGCTTAGAGGCATAAATTGAGGGTGTTCTGGCACACTAAGGAAGATTCTCTATAGCCGGAAGGAGGCAGGCAGGGTGCCGGACAAGAATATACTTGAGCTCATCCAAGAACAGCTCACAGATTGCAGTGATGCTGTATACCAGTCGATACATGTGTACGGACACGCCTGCATGCTGATCTATATACCTGCCATCGTGGACATGCTCAGCTTGCAGGAATTTGTTGCCAGTCCGCTGAAATCAGAGGCTAACAGTGAACCGGACTGGCCGCAATTCATGGAGCGTCTGGACCGCGGCTCAGCCTTTGTGATTCCATATATGAAGGCTTTTCATCCGGACAGGGCCGTGGAGCTGATTGTCAGCGGGAATCCGGTTCTATGTATTGAAGGGCTGCCTTATGTCTATTATTTCGAAATTACCCAATATCAGAAGAGGGCAGTGTCCGAATCACAGAACGAGCTGGTGGTCATTGGACCCCAGGAGGCTTTTATCGAGGATGTTCAGACGAATCTGTCCTTGCTGCGGCACAAAATCAAACATGCTGATCTGAAGACCAAACATTTCTCGATTGGCAGATACACCAAAACCGATGTATATCTGGTTTATATCGAAGGGCTCTGTAAGCCGGAAATCCTGGATGAAATGGAAGAGAAACTAAATAATCTTTCAGTCGACGGAATTCTGGGCATCAGCTATTTGGCTGAGCATATGCGCCAGGGGAATTTTTCACCTTTTCCAATCTATCAATATACAGAACGTCCCGACTCTGTAGCGGCATCATTGATGGAGGGCAGAATCAGCATATTGCAGGACGGTACCCCGTCGGCATTACTGGCACCTGTAACTTTCTTTGCGCTCCTGCAATCCTCTGAGGATTATTACCAGAACTTCTATGCCGGCAGCTGGATCCGGCTGGTCCGCTTCTTTTTCTCGCTGATATCGATGATTCTGCCTTCTTTATATGTGGCGATCACAACCTTCCACGCACAGATTATTCCGTCCAACCTGCTGATTACCATTGCTGCCGCCCGTGAGAATATCCCTTTCTCCGCACTGACGGAAGCTTTGATCATGGAACTTACTTTCGAAGCACTGAGAGAAGCAGGGACCCGCATTCCGAAGCCGGTTGGCCAGACTGTCTCTATTATCGGCGGTATTGTCATAGGGCAGGCAGCGGTACAGGCGGGAATTGTCTCAGCACCCATGGTCATTGTAGTTTCTATTACGGGTATCGCCTCCTACATCATCCCCCATCTTGAGCTTGGATTGACCTTCAGGCTGCTGCGTTTCGTGCTCCTGATTCTGGGGGGGACGATGGGACTGATTGGTGTCTTCATCGCCGTTTTTATCATATATGGCCATCTGGCTAATCTAAAATCGTTCGGCACTCCCTTTCTCCAGCCGGTGGCTCCGCTGGTTCTTGAAGACTGGAAGGATACCGTGGTCCGTGTTCCGTCCCAGTATATGACGGAGCGCAGCTCTTCTTATACCGACAGGAAGAATAAAAGGAGACAGAAGCAATGAAACCACTCAAGCTGATCCTTGTGTTAGTGCTGCTTATGAATCTGACCGGCTGCTGGTCCAAGCTGGAACTGGACGAATTGACCTTTGTCTATGGCTTGTTTATTGACGTTGGTGAGGAACCCGGAACGGTTGAGGTGACGATCAGTTCACCGCTTCCGAACCGTCTGGGTTCAGGCGCACAAGAGGGCGGTTCCGGAGACGGAAAGAGCTATTCTATGGTATCCAAGACTGCACCGACCATTCCGGAAGCTATCCTGCTGATTCAGAAGGATTTGTCACGCAAAATGGAGGCTTCACATCTCAAGATAATTGTACTGGGCAAACAATATGCCAAGCAGGGGATAGGAGATATGCTGGAATGGTTCCAGCGGCAGCCTGAGAATTCTCTCGGAACCTATATTATGGCTGCTCCGGGCAAGGCTAAGGAGATCCCGTTGCTGACACCGGTCTTCGAGCAATTGCCCGATCAGGTACTCAATAATATGGCCCGGCAAAAGGTTCTGTTCAGCACTACAATCAGAGACTGCATACTGTCGGAATCCTACCATATGGGCTATGCCATGAATTATTTGTCTTTCGGCAAAAAAAGTGAAACTTCTGAGCAGGGGAAGAAAGAATATTGGTGCGGGGTAGACGGTGTGATGCTGTTTCAGGATAAGAAGATGAAGGCCATACTGAAGGTGAAAGAGGGTAGAGCCTTGGCTTGGGCGGCAGATCATTACGTTCAATCTGTAAATTCGTTTGCTTGGGAGGATGACGGAAAGGGGACTGCCACTGCGTATTTTCTGAATGACAAGGCCTCCTCCTCTGTCAAGATGACTCCTGGAGGGCCAGAATTCCATGTGAAGCTAAAAGGCAGGGCGAGTATAACCTCCTTCAAGGACTCCAATCAACGTAAAGCGGACCAGCTCAGCCATCTGCTTAAGACCAAACTTCAGGAGAAAGTGGTAAAGGAAGTTTCGGAGACGCTGGAAAATGTGCAGAAGGCGGGAGTAGATGTACTTCAGCTCGGTATGCTGCTGGAATGGAATTATCCGGAAGAATGGAAACGTCTGCGTGATCACTGGGAGGATTATTACAGCAGGGAGGCCCGGATCAAGGTGACAGCTGATTTTAAAATTGCAGATTTTGGTTCGGAGAAATAAGGGGGCGAAGGAGAAAATATGCGGACATCGAAATGGCAAATGACTCGGTTCTCGATTGTATACCTGGGCTCTCAAAGCACGATGTTTCTGATTCCCGGTCTCATTGAAACCTCATCCTACCAAGGCTGGATAAGCCTGATTCTAGGCGGTTTCCTCGGCCTGATTCTGTTATATTTCACGATCCTGGTGGGAAAGCTCAAGCCGGAAATAGGCTGGGTAGAGTTCGGGGCAGAGATCATGGGGAAGTGGCTGCATGGAATCATAGTGATTCTGCTCTTGTGCTGGTGTATTTATTACGTATCATATGATATACAAAATTTCGCACTGTTCTTCGGAGGCAATTATTTGCGCGGAACTCCCCCGCTTTTTATTATACTTGTTGTGGGTCTGGTCATTATGTACACCGCTCATCTGGGTTTGGCCTCTATGGTGTATATGTCGGAAGGCATTGCTCTGATCTGCATTGTCTTCGCTATTCTAAGTACGTATTTATTCATCCAGCATGCAGAATATGCTATGCTTCCGGCATTTCTCCATTATCATGACCCGCGTATCGTCATTAAGGATTCGATTACGGTGATGTCCTGGTTTGGCGAATGGGTTGTGTTTCTTTTTGTTGCCCCGGAGCTTAAGATCAGCAATAAGATCATGAAGCCACTGAGTCTTGGGGGGATCACTGTGATACTGATTGTTCTGATCGTATGGCTTATGACTATGCTGAATTTCGGCCCGTATCTCGGGAAGGAACTGCAGTTTCCCTTCCTGCAGATGATCCGCAGTTCCTCGAATGATGATCTCCTGGGAAACTCTGATCCGATTCTGATTGGCATATGGTCGTCCTCAATGTTTATTCACAGCTCTTTTATGATCTATGTTGCTTATAAATGCGCCTTGTATCTTACCAGACAAAAAGCAAAAAAAGTTATGATTCCGCTCCTGACGGTCTGTTCCATTACCATTGCATTTGTATACTCGATGAATGTGGCCGTATATTACCACAATTATTATTCTTTCAATACGACTATTTTTTGGCTGATTGTGGAGTTTATACCGGTGTACTATTTTATCGTGGCATGGGTACGCTCGAAGTCCGGCAAGCAGCTGAAATGACTGTTGATTCTCCCAATTATATAATGTAGACGCTTTCTGGTATGATGAAGCTATAGTACATACCTTTTTTTGGAATAGGATGGTGTCATTATACATGAATCTTCAAGAAGCATCTGCTCGAATTGAATCGATCCGGGGAAATTTGGCTAAGGTTATTGTCGGAAAAGAAGATGGTGTAAACCTGCTGCTGACCGCTTTGCTCGCAAATGGTCATGTCCTCCTGGAGGATGTGCCCGGAACAGGCAAAACGCTGCTTGCCAAAACACTCGCCCGCTCGCTGGACTGCACATTCAAGCGGATTCAATTCACGCCCGACCTGCTGCCTTCTGACTTAAGCGGCATCAACTACTACAACCAGAAAAGCGGGGAATTTCAATTCCGTCCAGGTCCGGTATTCGCCAGTATTCTGCTCGCTGATGAGATTAACCGGGCCACTCCGCGTACCCAGTCAAGCCTGCTGGAATGTATGGAGGAGCGGCAGATTACCATCGACGGTGTGACTCATGAGCTGCAGCGGCCGTTTCTGGTCATCGCCACGCAGAATCCGATTGACAGCCAGGGGACGTTCCCGTTGCCGGAGGCACAGCTCGACCGGTTCTTAATGCGGATTACAACAGGGTACCCTACATTCGATGAAGGGGTTCATATTCTGCAGCGGTTCCGCCAGAACAACCCGCTGGAGGATACCGGTGCGGTTGCAGGTGCAGAGGAAATTCAAGAGATGCAGCGGCTTACCGCCGGTATTAATGTAAGTGATGAACTGCTGGCGTATATGATCAGTGTGGTCGAAGCTACACGTAAATCTCCTGCTGTCCGGCTGGGTGCGAGCCCCCGGGCAAGCTTCGCCCTCCTGCGTGCTTCGCAGGGGTATGCTCTGATTCAAGGGCGGAATTATGTACTTCCGGATGATATTAAGTCCGTGGCCGTTCCGGTGCTTGCACACCGGCTCATCCTTCAGCGCGGACCCGGAGTCCGCGAGGGGCAATCGGCAGAGGTCGTGCTACAGGTGCTGCGCGAGGTGGAGGTTCCGGCGGAGGCTGCTGTCCTGTCCAGAGGCGGAAGGGTGGAATGAGCCATGTCGCTGCCGTGGTTCATTGCAAGCACGCTGTTCCTGTTGTTGTTCGTCTCTGCTGTATACGACCGTAACGCACTTAAGAAGGTTACATATACCCGCTATTTCTCTTCCAAGGCCGTATATGCAGGAGAGCAGGTGGAGATGGTCGAGGAGATCATGAATAAGAAGCTGCTTCCGCTGCCTTGGCTGCGTCTGGAATCCAGTATCGCCCGGGGGCTTGAGTTCGGTTCCCAGGAGAATCTGGGCATCAGCAGCGGCGAGATCTCACAGAATCACGTCAGCCTGTTCTTTCTAAGGTCTTACCGCCACATCAAACGCCGGCATAATGTGATTTGCCGGGAGCGCGGATTGTTTCTTCTGGAGACCGCAACCATGACCACGGGGGATCTCTTCGGCATGAGCCGCAGATCGAAGACCTTCCCGCTGCAGCTGGAGCTCCTTGTCTACCCGGGGCTGCTTCAATTTCATGAGCTTCCGCTGCCGGTGCACAGCTGGCTTGGCGAGCTGCCCGTCAAGCGCTGGATTGTAGAAGATCCGTTCCTGACCGCAGGTACCCGTGAGTACAGTGCAGGGGATTCCCTGGCTTCGATTAACTGGAAAGCGACAGCCCGGACAGGAAGCATGCAGGTGCATCAGAAGGATTACACGGCCGATTCAAGGCTTGTAATCTGCCTGAACGTGGAGATTAGCGATTCCATGTGGCGGACCGTAACCGATGTGGAGCGGATTGAGCTAGGCATCCGGTATGCGGCGACCGTGGCTGAATATGCCATCAGCCATGGCATTGAGACCCGGCTGCTCAGCAACGGAAGGCTGGACGGCGGCGGGGCAAGAGAGCCGGTGGATACCTGGCCAATATCACATGCTGAAGAATTCCTGGGCATGCTGGCCAGACTGAATCTGGACAGAACATTGCCAATGAGCAGGCTGATGGAGATTGAAGCAGAGAAGGGGGAGGGTGATGCAGATTATCTGATCATTACCTGTCACCGGGGGGCGGAGCTGCAGGCTGCTGCTGCTGCATTAAGTTTCATGGGGAATGGCGTAGAATGGCTGGATATTCCGGAAGAAGGCGGTGCAGCGCGATGAAGCTCCGTTTCTCGTCTTCCTTCCAGGCTAACCTTGCGCTATGGATTACTGCATTCATAGACTGGCTGCTGCTTCTGCCTGTCTGGCTGGTTCTTCAGGCTTATCTGCAATCCGGTGAAGCAGTGGTCCGGTGGATTTACCTATTACCGCTGCTGGTTGCAGGAGGTGTACTGCTGCGCTATAAGTGCAGCCGGTTATGGCAGCAGCTGCTGGCAGCGCTGCTGATGGGTCTCTTAGCCGGACTGATAAGCAGCATACTGACACTTCCGGGCATCCCGCTGGTAGCGGGTGCCGCAGTCTGTGCCTATCTTGGCATGACTACTGCTTCACGGATGAACCGGTTCAGAATCTATCTGGCCGGAATCACAATCTATTTCATTGCTTCAATAGCCTTCTCCCGGATTCCGGAGCTGCAGGATAATGTGACTATTCTAACCTGGAGCGGAAGCTTATGTCTGGTGCTGGCACTGATTGACTCGAGCAGCAGCCATCTGCGCTACAGCTCCTTAAACAGTGATTCAGCACGTCTGCCCGAAGGCCTGCGGCGGCATAACCACCTGTATCTGGCGGGCTTCATTGTCCTGGCGGCAATCCTGGCGGCGGGCGGAGGCAAAGCGGTGGGTATGCTGCTGTGGAATGCGGCGAGGCTCTTCTTCACCTGGCTCAGCCGGCTGTCTTCCGGTGCAGAAGAACCTCCGCCTGAGGAGGCTCCTCCACAAGCCATTCAGGAATTCCCGGCAGCGGAAGCCGGCGAACCTGGCATTCTGGCCGCAATTCTTAACATTGGCTTCTATATTATAGGGGCGGCTGCAATAGTTGTGGTGCTGTATTACGGTGTACGCTGGCTATACAGAAATACCGGTGGACTACTCCGCAGAGCAATGGACTGGCTGTTGACACTACTGCGTAGAGAATCGCCTGCAGCTGCTGCCGGTTATCAGGATGAAGAGACCAGCCTATTCACTTGGGAGCAGACCGTTCAGGGTTTCAGAGATTACTTGCGTACCAAGCTTACACCATCCAGCCGCCGGGACCGGTGGGAGACGATGGACGGAAGCCGGGCACGCATCCGCTGGCTCTATCGGCATTGGCTTCGCGCCAAGCATATCGACGGATATGAGGTGAAGGCATATCTGACCCCTCAGGAGACGGGTGCCGATGTGGCAGCGTGGTCGGAAGGACAGAAGCGGCAGCGCAAAAATCCGGGCAGCGAAGGGCAAGCCTATAGCCGTCTGCTTGCCCTTTATAATAAAGCCAGATATGCAGATGAACACTCAGACCTCACTGAGCTCTCTGCTGAAGAGATTACCGCACTTAAAGAACAGTTGAAGCTCTAGCTAATCCTGCAGGAAGGAGAAATAGGGATGACCCCATATTTACGAGGCGAGCTGGCCAAAGAGGCCGGAGTAAACATAGAAACGCTAAGATTTTATGAGAAATACGGGTTGATTCCGCAGCCGCAGCGCACGTCCAGCGGATACCGGATGTATCCGGAGGAAGCACTGGGACGGATCGCTTTCATTCAGAATGCGAAAGCTTGCGGCTTCACTCTGCGTGAGATCAAGAAAGCTTTGGTCAAATCTGCAGACGGCAGTATCGGAATACCGGACTTTATTACAGTCATTGAAAGTAAAATGGCCGCTGTAGATCTGGAGATTGCCAAACGGCACAAGACCCGCACAAAGCTGGAAGAATTGAAGAGCAGCCTCCTTACACAGGACATACATCCAGGTATTCAGGAGACTCTTGATATCTTGAACATGAAAGGCTGAATCGGCGGGAATTTAATCTGAGATAGCCACTTGACCCTGTACTCCGGTACAGGGTTTATATTGTGTCTATGAACGATTAAGAGGAGGAATGAATCGTTATGATATGCCCTAGTGTAACTCCGGCCGGACTGCTGCAGGCCATTTCCAACCAGTTGAAGTACAATAAACCGTATCCGGGACAACCTGCCCAAGAGATCCGCGCCGCCCTTGCGGAATCCACCGGACAACTGCCTGCGTTAAACGGTGTGCAGGTTGAGCAGGTAAGGACAGAGAGGTTCAGTGGGGAGTGGGTCAGGGCTGATGAAAAAACGGATGCAAATAGGGAGACTAAGGTAATTCTGTATTTCCACGGCGGAGGGTTTGTGGCCGGCAGCTGTGCAGTTTACCGGGATCTGGCCGCTAGGCTCTCGGCCGCCAGCGGAATTGCTGTGCTTACTGTGGAATACCGGCTGGCTCCGGAATTTCGTTATCCGGCTGCAGGTGAAGATTGCCTGTCTGCGTACCAGTGGCTGCTGGACCAGGGCTTCAAGCCCGGGCACATCATATTTGGCGGAGATTCTGTAGGTGCCACGCTGGCCCTTATGACGCTGATCTCTCTGCGGGATGAAGAGAAGGCGCTTCCTGGCGGCGCATTCCTGCTCTCGCCTCATGGAGATCTTGTTCATTTGGACGGAGAGTCTTATACGAGCCGGGCAGATAGAGATCCCACAGGAAGCAGGGAGACTAATCAGCGTATTCTGGAAGATTATCTTGGAGAGTATGCCGGGGAAGCTCCTGCACTATTATCACCGCTGAGACAAGACCTCACTGGATTGCCGCCTCTGTTCATTCAAGTAGGTGATCACGAGGTTCTGCTGAGCGATGCCGAGCGGCTGGCCGGTAAGGCACTGATGGATGGGACACCCGCCACGCTGGAAGTGTGGGAGAACATGTGGAGTGTGTTTCAGATGCTGGCTGCGCTGCTGCCTGAAGCGCAGCAGGCGATTCATCATATTGGCAATTATGTAAAAGAGACGCTGAAGCTGGAAGCTGAAGTATAAGAGCTTAAAACAGCAGACGCAGCAGCATCAGCGCCAGGATACCGGTAACTACGGTCCCGAGCAGGCTGCGGGTTTTGACGGCTATCCAGAAGGAGGGGAATGCCGCGATCAGCTCCATATTCGTGGAAAGCCCCGCGAACTTGCCGTCTGTTACGAATAGTTCCTGGGCGACCAATGCAGCCATTACCGCAATCGGCACAAAGCTTAACCAGCGCATCCCCCAGTCCGGAATGGAGATCCGGCTAAGCAGCATAAGCGGAAGAACGCGGGGAAGGAAGGTAACAAGTGCAGCACCCAGGATAATGAAGAAGATGTCCAGTCTTATTTCCATTGTTCAATCACCATTCCAATCGTAGAGGCTACAAGAGCTGCCGCAATCACGCCCATGCTGGGCGACCACAGAATAGAGACCAGAACGGCAACAATGACAGCTATGAAGCCGACGGTAATGTCCAGCAGATATTTGCGCCGTGCCATGACCGTCAGCACCAGCAGTCCGATGAACATGGCGGGCAGAGCGAAATCCAGCCCCCACTTCTCCGGACTGGATATCCACTGTCCGAGGAAGGCGCCGGCGATATTGGCCAGGAACCAGTTCAAATAGGCTGTAATATTAAGCCCGTGCATCCATTTCTCGCTGATCCGCTTCCTGGAGGCGCTCTTCTGGATGGCTACCCCGAAGGTCTCATCGGTAAGCAGTGATCCAATCAGCAGATTGCGCAGCGGATTCAAATGGCGGAAGTACGGCGATATCGCCGCGCTCAGCAGCAGATGACGCAGATTGACCAGCAGAATTGTGATAATGATGCTGGAGGCGCTGCTTCCGGCCGCAATCATTCCTGCGGCGATAAACTGTGCTGATCCGGCATAAAGAATAATGGAGATCATGGCGATTTCGGCAATGGAGAGGCCGGCCGTTTTCTCCACAACACCTGCTGCAAAGCCAATGCTTAGATAGCCGAGCAGAGTAGGGAGGCAGTCTTTTACCCCTTGCAGGAAGGTGTCATTCCCCTCCGGTACCTCAAGGGCATCCTGCTGCAGGCGGCCATTCGCCGGAGACTCCTGTTGTATGAATTCTGGCTTCACGGATTCACTCGCTCCTCTATAGTCCAAACTATTCATCTCCAAGCTATGTATAGCATCACATATAAACTTGTAATACCTACTTTGGTAAACCGCTTGCTGAAGGTTTGACAGTGACTGGCTACGGTATATCAGGTAAGCTTAATTGTACTTTGTACAACTAAACCATCTGTTTTACTAGTGTTTAAGCGTTTAGTTGTATATCGTGCAATTAAACTGCCCTATGTAGAGGGGGGCTCGCCCATTCGGGCAAATTTAGTTGTACAGACTACAGTTATAAGAGGCAAACATGCTTTTTCTCTGTTTATAATTGCACATAATACAACTATAACTAACTTCCACGTTGAAACTGAATATGAATTTCAGTTTTTAATATCTAATAATTCACAGCGTATTGCAAGGAAATTCTATATTTTATATGCTGCAATGCCTTCGCCAGTTTCGGTGCCGGGCAGCTTGCAGCAGCAAAAGGGTTCCGCTATCCGCAGAGCAATCTGCGGCGGCGGAACCCTATTATTTTGATATAGTCATGCCCTAGACTTCATAGCAATTGTTATTCCAGCACCAGAACGCCATATCCATCCAGCGTATAATTTCCTCTGAGGGTTTGTCCGCTCAGCAGATCCGTTCTGGATTTCTTAAGCACGATCTCTGCCGGTTCTTCACTATAGTTAAGCAGGAAGGTGAGTCCTGCAGTGGTATTCTCCTCAGAAGCGCGGATCTGCAGCTCAATCTCCGGCGGCAATTCCAGCCATTCAGCAGCTGGTGAATTCAGTCCCAAACTTCCGATCAATTGCAGCACGGCCTGCTCATTAAATACAGTCCCGTAGTACCAGACTTCCCCCTTGCCGCGCTTGTTGCGGGTTACCGCCGGTTTGCCGGCATAATAATCGGTAGCGTAGGTTCCCATAACCTCGACACTGTTCTCTTCCACATGAAGAATATCGTTGAAAGCATCCGCACCCGTGAGCGTCTCTGGATTATTCGTCCAACGGATCGAGGTAGGCTGACGTGTTCCTTTGACCATAGTGAACTCTTCCACGGTTACACCGCACATCTCCTGGGCTGCTCCGGGAAAAGGCCGCATATAACATTGTCCGGTGGTATCCTTGTATCCGGTGCGGCAGCCGAAGATCAGCTTCCCGCCTTGCTGTACATATTGATCCAGCAGGGCCGCTGTGTCGTCGCTCAGAATGGCCGGATGCGGGTAGACCAGCACCTCGTAACGCACAAGCTCTGCAAGCGTTGTATTGCTGCGCATATACAGAACATCATTGGGGATATGCATCCGCTGCAGTGCCTTGAACCATTCCTTGTTGCTCTGCCACATGAATGGCCCGTGCCAGACGTCATATTCCCCGTCCCACTCATTATCATAATCCCGCACGATGGCGATATTAGCCTGAGTCCGGCTGCCGATGAAGGCTTTGCCGATCTTTGCCAGCTCCTTGCCGATCTGCTCGGCTTCCTTCACGCGCCGGTTCGGCTGGTTATGATAGTCGTTCAAGCCGTGCCAATAGATTTCGTTCCCCATAGTAGCTGTCCGCCAGCGGAAGTAGAGCAGCATATCCGCACCATGGGCGATAGACTGGTAAGTCCACAGCCGCATCTGCCCGGGCTTCGGAGAAGGCATATCCATCCGGTTTACCCAACCGCCGGGTCCCGACTGCTGTTCCATCACACAGAAGTTGCTGCTTACCGAGCGGACCGCAGAGAGTGACAGCCCCCAGCCGCGGTCACGCAGCGGGTTCACCTCTGCCGGATCAAAGTAAATGGTGGAGAACTGCGGATATGAATCATAGCTGAAGAAGTCCAGCAGCTCGTCATTCAGTTCATGGCTGTCCAGATGTCCGAATAAGCCATTCGTAGTCACCCACTGGTCAGGAGCCAGTTCACGGAGGATATCCGCCTGGATCTTGGCAAAATAAATCGTGTTATAAGAGATGAAGCGCTTCTCATCCAGTGCCTGATGCGGATTGGGCTGGTTCGGCGAGGGGGTTGGCCGGGTCAGATAGACCTGTGACCAGCGTGTATAGGTCTGATTCCAGAACACAGTGCCCCAGGCTTCGTTCAGCTTATCCAGTGTTACATATTTGTCCTGAAGCCATGCCCGAAAGGCAAGATGGTCACTCTCCGAGTAGAATACATTGACTTCACAGTTCAATTCGTTGTCAATCTGCCATCCGGACACACCAGGGTGGCTTCCGTAATGCGCGGCAAGCTTAGTCACAATTCTGGCGCAGAGCTCGCGGTATTTGGGACTGCTGTAATTATAATGACGGCGCATGCCGTGCTGCATCGTCACACCTTCATAAGTCACATTTAATACCTCAGGATATTGTTCGGTAAGCCAGGCAGGCGGAGTGGCAGTAGGTGTTCCCATAATGACCTTCAGCCCGTAGCTGTGCGCCAAATCAATAGCACGGTCAAACAGGCCGAATTGAAATTGACCTTCTTCCGGCTCAAAGACCGACCAGGCGAACTCGCCCAGACGAACAATAGTGAATCCGGTTTCAACCATACGGCGGTAATCATCCGCCCACATGGATTCAGGCCAGTGTTCGGGATAATAACAGACGCCAAGCTCGAATCGTTCTGCAGCAACAGGTTTCTTCATAGTAACCTCCAAGTGTAAATATATGCTTTATAGTTGATACCAATCTATTGTATTATCAGCAGTGTATACACTTATATAACATAATATTGCTATTGTATTACTATATTGCGTGCTTGATATACGGCAGGTGGAGGTGAGAGTTAATATGAAAAAACATTGGGTTCTGCCGCAGCCTGCATATACGAACTATGTGTGCTATCCGGAGATGCTGGGCCATTACAGCGACTTCCCCCAGCATGCAGAGCGTAGAAGCGAAGGGCTCCTGAACAGCTATAATCTACATATGGTCTTTGGCGGAGAAGGGTATGTGTTCCAGGAAGGGGAACGGATATCCATGAAGCGGGGGAGCGGGTTTCTGTTTCCGCGGGGGGCTTACCAGCAATACGGTTCTGAGCCGGGCCAGGCCTGGAATGTGCGCTGGGTCCATTTCGCCACAGCTTTATCTCTGCCGATGCTGGAGGAGGCGGATCACTCCCGCGGTTATTTTTTCACCTTCGATCCCGGAACGGGCTATGAACCGGTCTTCGAGGAGATGTACAGGCTAAGTGCGGCTTATGAGACCCGGAGTGAACCGCGTCTGTCTACTCTGCTCTATGAGATTCTTGTGACCCTGATGCAGAATTCTGAGCCGCTGCACGGGTCGGTGCCGCTGGAGATCAGACATTCCATCCGGCTCACGGCCGACAGGATACACAGCGAATGCGAGCGGCCCTGGACACTGGAAGCGATGGCTAGGCTTGCCGGTTACAGCAGCTATCATTTTCTGCGGCTGTTCCGGAGCATAATGGGCAAGACGCCGAACCGTTATTTAAGTGACTGCCGGATGGCCCGTGCCAAGCTGCTGCTGGTCTCGACTGAGCTGTCTGTCGCGCAAATTGCACTGCAGAGCGGTTTTCACCAGTCCAGTTACTTCATTAAGGTCTTCAGACAGCTGGAAGGCATGCCGCCCAACCAGTACAGACGGTTGTTCAGCTCATAGAATCATTGTGTAGCCGAAACAATATTAACAAACTTTGTTACATTATCAGCGCTTTTTGTGCTGTACTTGACATGTTTTTGATTGAGAAGGTTACAAACGGAAGCGAAGGGTTACAAAGTGGATACAATTTCCACGCGATCTGCAACTATAATATTGCTAGTAAATACATCTGGAGGGAAATAAATGAGAAAGTATAGAGTTACATATGCTGCTCTGCTCGTGAGTACGCTTGTAGCCGGTCAGCTGGCCGGCAGCATCGCTGCCCCCGTTGCCGCCGCAGCCGCAACAACTAAGAATGCGGCGGCATCTGCCGCTGCACCAGCATTCAAATTCAATCCCGTTACGCTGGGAGCCGGGGTGACAGCAGTCCTTGAGAACGTGAACATCTGGAGTCAGACCGGCGGAAATATCGTATCTTATACGCTGAAATATACCAATTCCGGTAATTCAAGCGCGAGTCTGCTGAAATATTTCTCACGGGTTGTAACACCTGGAGGTTCAGTGCTTCCGGGAAATCCGGTAGGTACGGATGCACTGAAGAAAAAGGTCGGAGCGAAAGAAAGTCTGAGCGTTACCTACTATGTAAATGTGGGACAAACTTCATCCTTGCAGGGCCTTAAGATCTCTATGCTGGTCTGGGACGCCAAGGCGAAGGGGTACTTGAAGCAGACGGGTTCTTACGCAGTTCCGGCGAATTACTCCACAGCTGCTGCAGCCGGTACAAGCCTGAATATCACCATGAACGACATTCCTGTTACAGTCAGTGCGGATTCACTGCAGCTCTACAAATACGGCGGCAAAGTCTATGCCAAGGTAGGGCTCAATCTGACCAATAAAGGAAACAAGGTGCTGGGTGATCCGGGGTATTCCGCGTACCTGGTATCCGCCAGCGGGACTTCCTTTGAGCTTGCATTAAGCAGCACGCAGGCGGATTACAAGATTCAGCCGCAAGAGAAGCGGAGCATCTATTATCTGGCCGAAATACCAGCTTACCTCAAGACGGATAATATGAAGCTTCAATTTACGCAAAAGGATGAAACTACGAAGCTGGAGCTGCCGAAATCGGCCTATAAGCTTCCAGCGGCCACATCGCCTAATCTGGTCGTCGGCAGCGGCGTAGTCAAAAAAATCATCGTGAACAGCAATACCATAGAAACGCTGATACGCAATGCCAATGTATATTCACAGGATGCTGATGCGGTATGGACTTTTCAGATGCAGATCAAGAATACCGGCAACAAAGCAGTCACGCTGCCAAGCTATGAGCTGGCGGTCAAATCCCAGAAAGGCACAACCTTCCCGGTGAGTGCGAAGGGGTTAAGCGGAGTTACGCTCAAGCCGCTAGAGACCAAAATCATTCCGCTGACGGTCCGCGTACCGCTTGAAGTGGAGCAATCCGGGCTGCAGCTCATGATGATCGAAGCGGTTGGCGCGGATACAGCAATTGGATCTGGTACGGCAGGTACAGAAGGTACAGAAGGAACGCCTGGTGCAGGGAATGCCGGCAGTGGAGCAACGACATCCAAAATGATTTTCCCGGTTGCCTATTTCGTCATTCCTTACGCGCTTCGTGCGGATGTGCAGACGGGGCAGGAGTACATGACGACGAATTCATACGGCTCCTTCTCTTACAGTATTCAATCTGTGCAGCGTTACCCTTGGAGAGATGATGATATTGTAGCCGCCAGACTGAAAATTACCAATACACAATCCGTGTCGCTGACCCTGCCGGAACTTAAAGGTTCCATCAAGCTCGATAATGACAGTCTGCTTGTGACTACGGATCTGTTCATGGAGAATAAAGAATCTTCGGTTCTGGCCCCCGGCATGTCAGTGGTACTGTATGTACTCGGCAAAATTGCCTATACGGCTGAGTTCCGGGATATCCGAATCGCCTTATACGGCACAGAGAATACAGAAACCGTTCCATTCCTGGATCTGAGCATTAACAACTCGATTAACAGTATCGCCATCATTCCGCAGGGCAAGAACTACACCGTCAATGGAAAAGGCAAAACAGCCACTGTGCAGGAAAACAGAACGACCGTCTATGAAGGGGAAAATTACAATCTGGTCTATACCGAGCTGCTCATGAGCAGTGAAGAAAAGCGACAGAGCAAGATGGCCCGGCTGCAGGCGTATTACAGAACCAAAGATGGACAATATTTTGAGGCAACGCCTAGCCAATCAGATAACAGCGCTGCTCCCGGTGCGAAACAGCTCGTGGTCTTCTGGACCAAGCTGCCCAAAACCACGGACATCAGTGACATCTCCCTCTATCTGGGTGCCGGTATCAACGGAGGCAAGCTGATTGAGAGTAAGGAGGAAGCGACCGGATTTGTAGATGTGGCTGCGCTCCAGCTGAATCCGCAGGCCAATGTACCGGCAACCACACTACTGAATACGGTTCTATATCCTTATACCATTTCCTTCCTGAGCTCAGAAGGCAGACATATGATATCCACGGATACTATCAATATTTCAATTAACTACAATTTGAAGCGAGATTATCAATACGATGCAGGAGCCTTGGAGCATAAGCTTATTTTACAAATTACCGATCCTTTCGGAATCTCGCAGGAAAAGACGCTCATCATAGGTACCGACCTGATTGAGGGAACGAACAACGTCTATTCGCTCGCCATCAACAGAAGCCTGTACAAAACTCTCGGCGGTGGTACTTATAAATTAACCTTGTATGATGAATTCCAGGGCGAACGGCTGATGCTCGGCGGCCAGGTCTATATCGTCAAAGAAGAGCTTCCGCCTAAATCATAGTAATTGAAATTCACATCAGCCTAAAAAGGAGCAGCTTCCATGTTGCGTGTTGAAGATATTACGCATTCGTACAAAAGCGGTAATGAATGGACATCCGTTCTTCATAAAATCAATTTTTCGATCAATCAGGGGGAGATGGTTGCACTACTGGGCAGCTCGGGGTCCGGCAAGTCGACGCTCCTTAATCTGATGGCCGGCTTGATGAAGCCTACGGAAGGTCATATCTACATTGCCGACCAGGACATTGTGAAGATGGGCGAGAATAAGCTTGCCGAGTTCCGGCGCAAGAATATCGGCTTTATCTTTCAGGCATATGAGCTGATTTCAAGCCTCACGGTCCGTGAGAATGTGGAGCTGCCGCTGGTCTTCCAGTCGGTCTCTCCCAAGGCCCGCAAGGCAAAGGCGCTTGCGCTGCTGGAGCAGGTGGGGATTCCCGACAAGGCGGATTTATTTCCTTCCCAGCTCTCCGGTGGACAGCAGCAGCGGGTCAGTATTGCCCGGTCGCTGATCACAGAGCCGTCGGTCATCTTCGCCGATGAGCCGACGGGGAACCTGGATTCCAAGACCGAAGAGGAGATTATCAGCATTCTGCTGAATCTGAACCGTACGATGAAGACCACGTTTATTGTGGTTACCCATGAATACAAGGTGGCTGAACAAATGCAGCGGATTTTTACGCTCAGGGATGGCTTCCTGATTACAGAATCGCAGAGAGAAGTACAGGTTGAAGAGCAAATAGCCGAGGAAGCTGAACAGGAAGCAGTGGTAGTGGTTGAGGTTGAAGAGCAATTAGCTGCAGAAGCTGAGCAGGAAGCTGTAGAGACAGAACACCTGACAGCAGCAGCGGATGAACTTCAGACCGCTGAAGAACCTGAACACCAGACCGCTGTGGAAGCTAAGCCTGCAGAGGGAGGGAAGCCGTGAAGATCAGAGATATTTCACGGATGGCCTGGGAACAGGTCAAACGGCGCAAGGTGGTCACAGGTCTATGTATGACCGGGATTTCCATCGGCTGCGCAGCTATTATCGTGGCCTTGAGTGTGGGCCAATCTGCTCAGGTCTATGTGACTGAACAGGTGAATCAGAATTTCAAAATGGATGAAATCATGGTCTCTCCGGGCGGTGGGATTCCATCAACCGGCAAGGGCGGCAGCGGAGGCGGCGGTTCTGGAGAGGTGAATGAGAACCTCGACCCGGGTAAGCTGACCGATCAGAAGCTGAAGATCATCCAGGGGCTGAATCATGTAAAGGCCGCTTCCCCGTTCCAGGAAGCCGGATACTTGCAGATGGTGACCGTAGATAACAAAATCGCCGATATCCGTATCATCATTGCCGATTTGCATATGCTGACGGCCTATGATCACAAGTTCAAGCAAGGGGGGGCCGGTGGTCAGGTTGGGTCAATTGTGCTGAATTACGGGGCCACTCTTGGCTTGATTGATCTGGAGACCCGTCAGAAGCTGTTTGACCAGATGAATGCGGAACCGTTCAATCAGGACCTGTACCAGCAATATGACAAATTAGCCACAGTGCCCACCGAAATGTATCGGAAGCAGATCCAGATTCAGGCTCAGGATTACAGCTCTACAACACCGGTTATCAAGCTTAGCTCGCCGCTTCAGGTAGACGGAATTCTGGCAACTCCCAAGGGAATGGATGACCTGCGGGCATCGTATGAGAAGATTATGTACATGTCGCCCGAAACGGCCTTGCAGCTCTCCAAGGAGCTGACCTTCGATAATTCCACCACCAGTGTGCTCACGCTTCCGCCGGAGGGGACGTATAACTCGCTTACGGTCAAAGTGGACGATGTGGCGAACATCAAGTCGGTGGAGCAGATGATTCAGAAGCTGACACTGAACGCTCAAGACAATCTATTCCAGCAGGAGATGCTGAAAGAACAATTCGACATGATTAAGATGGCTGCACTCGGAATCGGGGTATTCATCCTGGTGATCGCTTCGATCTCCATCATTGTGGCTATGACCATGTCGACTCATCAGCGGCGCCGGCAGATTGGAATTATGAAGGTGCTGGGAGCGAACATGGGGCAGATCCGCAATATGTTCATTACAGAAGCTGCGCTTCTGGGACTGCTGGGCGGAATGCTTGGTGTCTTGTTCTCTTACTTGATTGTCATGGGGCTGAATAAGCTAGTCGGTTCGGCAGGCGATGGAATGAATTTCTTCATCCCGCCGATGAATTTGCCGATCGGGATGTCCTTTGCCATTATGACCGGCGTATTGTCGGGGATTTATCCGGCGATCAGCGCCTCCAGAACCGATGCATTAACTGCCATTAAACGAGACTAACCCTAAGCTAGAAAGGAAGCCGAAATGATGAAGAGGACTCTAAAGAAGAGCCTGAAGTGGATCATAATCTTAGGTATCATCAGTACCGCAGGTTATCTGGGGTATACCAAATTCTTCAAGGGCAAGGAGGTTGCAGAGCTTCCACCGGAAACGATGCAGGTGATCAGCTTCCCGGTAACAGAGGAAACGCTAACCACCTCGATACAGATCAAGGGCAGATCGCAATACCAGCAGGAGACGCTGGTATACGCACCTTTCGCCTCCAAGGTTACGGCTTGGAAGGTCGAGAATGGGGCGCAGGTGAAGAAGGGCGATGTGCTCTTCACTCTGGATCAGACTACGCTCCGCAATGAGATTGCGACAGCAGAGGCTGCCAACCGCAAGGCGAAGCTGGAGGGAGAGCTGAACGCTTTTGTCAGCCAGCAGGAGGACGATACTGCGGCTCCGGCCGGTACGGAAGCGGAACGGCTGAAAGCATTGGCCGCCCAGGAAACGGCGCGACTGAACGACGAGCTGAATCAGGTGACTGCCGAGATTCAAGCCAAGGAGCTTTCGGAGAAGAAGGCGAAGCTGGGCACTGCCGTGTATCATGCACCGGAGAACGGCATCTTCCTGTTTGACAGCAGCACTGAACGGCCGCAGACGGTAACCGACAATCAATACATCGGCAAGATTGTGGACATGAAGAAGGTGGAGTTCATTGCCCAGGTCGGAGAGCAGGATATCTTCCGCATCAAAAAAGGCATGAAGGTTAAGGTGAAGATGACCGCGATGAAGGACCTGATCCTGAACGGTGAGGTAACAGAAGTAGCTAAATTTGCCACCACCACCACAGGCCAGAACACAGCCGGACAAATTCCGCAATTTGAAGTCGTCATCTCCCTCCAGCCGGACGAGCATTTGATCGGCGGACTCAGCCTGAGCGGAGACATCGAAACCTCGCGCAAAGAGAAAGCAGTGGTTGTATCCAATATCGCTGTTATCCGTGAAGGTGAATTGGCCTTTGTGATGCTGGACAAAGGGAACGGGCAGTATGAACGGAAAGAGATTAAGGTCGGAATGGAAACAACAGACAAAACGGAAGTGCTGTCAGGACTGAAGGCAGGAGACACCGTGGTTCTGCAGTAGTATAGCAACAATGAATAGCCCCAACCGGGTTGATTGCCGGGTTTGGGGCTATTTTTAAATACAAATCACAGGCGGAGCGCGGCGGATGATCTAAGTGGAATTAGTACATCTAATTTGATGTCACGGGCACAATTCCTGGAAACAGTTGGATAAACAACACTTAATCAGACCGAATTCTGCTAAAATCCTTGGGGCTCAGTGGATTAATTGTACTTTTTCCAACTGCTTCCCTGAAGCGCATGGTTTCGGCAGAATTAAGTGCCTTTTTTCCAACTCTGCTGGTTCACACCTCTCGCTACTGTATAAGGAGTAAGCTTCACTTCCCCAGAGCGTATAAATTGTTGAGAGTGGTACCGATTCCGCTTGTTAACTACTTGTTCTGATGAAATGGCTTACGCCAAGCTTTGATCCCGTTGTTCAGCCCGGTAAGATCCGGGACGGGGACCGCCTGATCGGTCAGCTCATATTTGGCTTTCAGTGCAAGAATGCGGTAGACACTTTCATCAATCCGTGATTCTGTGATCGTACCGTCCTTCACGCTGCTAAGCAGAGCGGCACGCACCGCCTGCTCATTCTTGTACTCGTGGGCGACCAGCAGAATATCGCTGCCGGCCCGTACAGTATCGACTGCAGCCGCAGCGAGGCTGTAGTTCTTGACGATAGCGCCCATCGTAAGATCATCGGTAATGACGACTCCCTTGAAGCCCATCTCTCCGCGCAGCTGCTCGCCGATGATTACTTTGGACAGGGAAGCGGGTTTCTCAGGGTCCAGCTTCGGATACAGGATATGGGCTACCATAACTGCATCTGCCTTCTCCTTAATAGCCGCCTGGAAAGGTAGCCATTCCAGCTTGGCGAGCTGCGCCTCGGTTTTGTTAATTACCGGCAGCTCCAGATGGGAATCCACGGAAGTATCCCCATGGCCGGGATAATGCTTCACTACAGGCACAATCCCTTCAGACTCCAAGCCCTTCATTTCGGCGATGCCGAGTCGGACTACCAGATCTGCAGTGCTGCCGAAGGACCGGTCACCAATAACCGGGTTATCCGGATTGCTGTTAATATCAAGGACAGGTGCGAAATCCATGTTGAAGCCGGAGGACTTCACGGCCCGGGCGATAAGTTCGCCCATTGTTCCGGCATCGGTGGCAGTATTCCCTTTTCCTACCGCTGCATTTGAAGGGAACACTGCGTATTCAGCAGGAAGCCTGCTCACCTTGCCGCCTTCCTGGTCCACACTCATGAACAGCGGGGCAGGGTTGCCGTTATTGCTTTTCTTCAAGGCATTGGTCAGACTGACCAATTGCTTCAGGCTGCTGATATTATCGGAATAGAGGATGATTCCGCCAACCTTGTCTTCGGCAATCATCTTCTGTGCCGCTGACTCTGCCGTAGTTCCATCGATTCCGACCAGCAGCATCTGCCCGATCTTGTCCTCCAGAGTCATTCCGGCTAGCTTCCGGGAGATAACGTCACTAGTGTCTGTACTGTTTGCTGCCGAAGCAGGAGTAGCGGAGGGCTGGACACTGGCTGCAGGTGTTTCTGCTGCTGCTGCCGGTGTAGTTACCGGAGCAGAGGGAGAAGCTGACGCCGGTGCCCGGGAAGGACCCGTTCCTGCCTGTGCAGAGCTTCCGTTTCCTCCACAACCACTTGCCAGCAGAAGACAAACAACGGTTGTCACTAGGAAGAGAGGGCGCTGATGCAGGGACGATTTATATTGCCGTGGGCTGAACCATTTCATTGTTGGAATTCGTCCTTTCGGTTGCTGATTGGCGGGTAGGAATGTTAAGATGAAGTAGATTTTACATAAGAACTGCTTACTGTGTACACAAATGAGAAGGATGAGGTGACCTGTCAATGAAAGAACAATTAATGAACACGCTAAATGAACAGATGAATTTCGAGTTCTACTCCGCTCATGTATACCTGGCGATGGCCGCGTATTGTTCCGGTGAAAGTCTGGATGGATTTGCCAACTTTTTCCTGGTGCAGGCTGAAGAAGAGCGGTTCCATGCGATGAAAATCTACAAATTCCTCAACGACCGTGACTATCGTGCCACCCTTGCCGCCCTGCCGGAGCCGAACAATGAATATTCATCTATGCTGGATGCGTTCGAGCATGCCTTCGCCCATGAGCAGCAGAATACGAAGAAATTCTATCATCTGGCTGATTTGGCCCTGGATGAACGCGAGCATGCTACAATCTATTTCCTCAAATGGTTCATTGACGAGCAGGTGGAAGAAGAAGCGCTCTTCAACAATATTATCGCCAAGCTCAAACGGATTGAAACGGACAGTAATGCTTTCTATATGCTGGATGCCGAGTTCGCCGCCCGTTCCTTTACACCTCCGGCGGAATAAAATAATTCCGGACTTGTCCCTTTCGTTTGCTTTTACAGCGGATACCTCCTATATAAGGAGGTATCCGCTTTTTATGCGGCTGCCGTGACGGCTTCTTATTAGTTAGACGATGTTTGCAATGAAAAGTTACAGGGTTCTGCGACAGGGATTCGTGCTCCATGTTGAACCGGGGCAAACAATGTTGCGCAAGGCAACATACTTCCGGCTCCGCAACTCTATTTGGCGGGGTTAACTCTTGCGCCGTCCGGCAACACTGTTTCTCTAGACCCACCCGCCAGTCAGCGTGTAGTATGGAACAATACTAATATTTGGAGGTCCTTTTTCTTGGATAATTACAGCGATATTAAACAAAGTGAAAAAGGGGCTTGGCTCAGTCTACTAGCCTACATCTTGCTATCTGCCGTCAAATTGTTTATCGGCTCCGTTTCAGGCTCGCAGGCACTACTTGCCGACGGACTGAATAACAGCACCGATATTATTGCTTCCATAGCCATTTTGACAGGCCTGAAGATTTCCCGCAGACCCCCGGATTCCAATCACAGCTATGGTCATTTCAGAGCAGAGACAGTTGCTGCACTGATCGCCTCCTTCATTATGATTGCTGTAGGCTTTCAAGTGCTGTATCAGGGTGTCAACAAGTTCATTCAGCCTTCGCTGGAAACCCCTGATCTAATTGCCGCGTGGACGGCAGCTGCTTGTGCTGTGATTATGATCGCTGTGTTTAGGTATAACATCAAGCTTGCCCGTAAATTGAACAGCAATGCGATGCATGCCGTTGCCCAGGATAACCGTTCGGATGCGCTCGTAAGCGTGGGTGCCTTCATTGGTATTATCGGCTCACAGTTCGGCATTCCCTGGCTTGATCCGCTTACTGCTACCATTGTCGGTCTGCTGATCTGCAAAACCGCTTGGGATATCTTCCGCAAAGCCACTCATGACCTGACAGACGGATTCGATGCAAGTGAGCTGGAGTTAATGAAGCAGACGGTATCGGAGATTGAAGGCGTAGAGTTAATTAAGGATATCAAAGCCCGCATTCACGGAAACAATGTACTAGTGGATACTACGGTACTTGTGGATTCCAGACTGAATGTGGTGCAGAGCCATGATATTACGGAAGAGATTGAGGACCAGTTGAAAGACCGCCATCAAGTAGCTACGGTGCTTGTCCATATTGAACCCTTGTGATTCATATATAGTTGCTTCGAACCATTGGCAGACAAACGGATAGCATATATGCTATCCTTATTTTTTTCTGGAAAACGAATGATGCAAAACGCTCAGTTAAAAGATAAAAGAAATAAATGTTTTTGTTTTTTTACGGTAATGTTCGAAATCATTGTCATACTTCTCGGCAAGGTACTTATCGAGCATCGGGATGTTGTAGAATGCGAAGAAACAGACCAACCATAGTGGTACGAGCAGCGCCCATGCGTTCCATGCGGTGAGCGCCATCGCAAGCACCCACAATACATCTCCGAAATAGTTAATATGGACGGAATAGCGGAAGTAGCCGCCTGTATACAGTTTTCCTTTATGCTCTGGTTTTTGTTTCCATAAATGACGGAAAATACAATGTCCCATCCATTCAAAGGAAGTATCTCAAGTATCCATCTACAATTTATTCGGGAGCAAGGACGATCTGTTATTTGAAGCTATCAGTGAAATGATGGAGGAACAATTGAAGAGATATGAGCAGTTAATAGAAGGCCATATGTCTTATCCAAAGCTCATGTATACGGTAATGACGGAGGAAATGAAATACGTCAAGGTCATTCATGACTGCATGAATCAATCTGCTGATAGTCTTGCGATGCAAGGGAGAGTGGACCGGTTTCTGGCGATGAGGTTCGTTCCATTTCTGCTGAAGCTCGTTCAGCGCGGGAAGGAGGAGCAGTATGTGGCAGAGGATTTGAAGGAAGACGAACTGTTCTTTTATTTCAATATGTACCAGAAAGCGATGATTCAGTTCCAAGAGACTGGACCTTCCGATCATCCTGTTATTTCCGAAGAACGCTTTATTCAATTTTTCTTCAAAGGTCTTATGGGCGATATGCGGGATGCCAAATCAGAATAGAGGTATTACCATTTTTTGAAGTAATAAAAGGATACTATAACGGAATTTTGTCATTTTTCCAGCTATACTTGTGCTTGGCATGCATTCCAGGAAGCGATATATAATAACACTATGTTATTAACAAGAGGTATAATTATGAGAAAAAGGAGTGCACCCATGCCTAACCAACCCGTCACTGATCACAACGGTCTAACCGAAGAGCAGTTCCTGAAGACTTATGACGCCGGGAACTATGAACGTCCGTCTGTTGCTGTGGATATGCTGATCTTCACTGTAATGGAGGAGCAGCAGGATAATTACCGCAAGCTGGCCGAGAAATCACTGCAGCTTCTGCTGATACAGCGCGGTGAACATCCTTTTCTGGGACAATGGGCGTTGCCTGGAGGATTCGTGGGGATCCACGAAAGCGTAGAGGAGGCAGCCCGCCGGGAGCTGTACAGTGAGACTAATATTGATAATATTTATATGGAACAGTTATATACCTGGGGCGATGTTCAGCGTGATCCGCGTATGCGGGTGATCAGTTGTTCTTACATGGCACTCGTGGACCGCAAAGCGTTGACTGTACAGGCAGGGGATGATGCGGCCGCAGCAGCCTGGTTTGAGGTTTCTTATAATATCCTGGAGACACGCCGCGAGGAGCTGGAGCAGGGCATCCGGCTGGAGACATTTGTGGAGATTATTCTGCAGAATGAACAGGCGAAGCTCAGTGGTGTGGTCAGGCTTACCGAAACCATCCGGGGGCATGTCCGCCATATGGACCGTGAGATTGTCCGGAGCTCGGGGTTTTCTTTTGACCATCTAATGATGGTGCAGGCTGCAATCGAACGCTTGCGCGGCAAAGCTGAGTATACCGATATTGTATTCAATCTGATGCCGCCGCTGTTCACCTTGTCCGAGCTTCAGCGTGTGTATGAAATCATCCTTGGCAAAGAGCTGCTCGCCGCCGCATTCCGCCGCAAGATTGCTGAGCGGGTGATTGAGACGGATGAGAGTACCCGCGATGCCGGACACCGCCCATCGAAGCTGTACAGATACAATCTAGAGTGGAATCTAACTTGAGGATGCGAAATATAGGTTAACAGCCTGCTAGAAGACCAGTACAACCTATGTTACAGACTCAGCGGAATTAACATCCAGCCGACTCCAGAGACCTTACGGATTATCGTGGCTCAGTCCACCTTATTCGACAATTAGCATGACGTGTGATGTTGTTTATAGAGGTTTTATGCGGAAAAGTGGACAATAAATTATGCTTTTCATTATGTAATTTATTGTAAAGGGTAGGTGAGTCATTGATTACCTGGAAGGATTCATATGACATCGGAGTAGAGAAGATTGACTGCCAGCACAGACAGCTGCTTGTGAAGCTGAATGACTTTTTTGAAGCATGTACCAATCAGCAGGGCAAAGAGAAGATCGAAGAAACACTGAAATTCCTCAAGGACTACACCGTGGAGCATTTCGGCAGTGAAGAGCAATTGATGAAGGACATCGACTTCCCTGAACTGACAGAACACCAGAAGACGCATGCTGAATTCGTACAGACCGTTCTGGATCTGGAAGAGAGCATTAAGACCAAAGGGGTATCCGTATTGTCAACAATCAAGCTTAACCGAACTTTGACTGACTGGCTGATTAATCATATTCACAAATGTGACAAGCTGATCGGGGACTGTATCGCTGCAAAAGGTAAAAAAGCCGTTTAACTACATAATCCGGAACACGAAGATGCCGCAGGGCATTTTCTTTTTTTAGAGGGGAGAGAGGCGCAATATGGATTGCCTGGGATGCAGAATCGCTAAGGGTATTGAACCAGACCTGAATATTATACTGGAAAATGAACTTATCACTTGTGTCCTTGATATCGCTCCGTTCAATGAAGGGCATACCCTGATTCTTCCTAAAAAGCATTACCTGGATACTGACGAGCTGGACCCGGAAACCGCGCATGCGGTTATGGATGCTTCGCAGAAGGTTACTGCGCTGCTCAAAAGCTTGTACAAACCGGATGGGATTAGAATTTGTGCTGACGGCGGTAAATTTAACAGTTAGCTGTCAGAATTCCCCCACTTCTCTAAGTGGCGGGATGAATGTCAGCGGTCTTTCTCATAGACAAATACAACCTAAAATATTACAATAAAAGTATTCAGTAGTATTATGAAATAGGTTGTGATATCCGTGGAATTGGACACAAATAATCATTCAGTATTCTCTCTTCATTATCATCTTGTGCTAGTCGTGAAGTACCGCAGAAAAGTAATAGACGATGACATTTCGAATCGGTTACAAGAGATATTTGAGTCTATTCAGCCTAATTACAATATCACCCTGCAGGAATGGAAGCATGACAAGGATCATGTTCACATTCTAATGAAAGCTCACCCCAATAGCGATATTTCTAAATTTCTGAACGCTTATAAGAGTGCATCCTCCCGTCTAATTAAGAAAGAATTTCCTGTAATTCGTCAACAGCTGTGGAAGGAATATTTCTGGTCCAGAAGTTATTGTCTACTGACGACTGGCGGTGCGCCGATTGAAGTCATCCGGAAGTACATCGAATCTCAAGGTCAGAAATGAGGTGGACAGGTGTTAAAGGCTTATAAGTATCGAATCCATCCCACCTATAAGCAAGAGCAGTACTTCACTAAAGTATTCGGCGCAGTTCGCTTCATCTACAATCGAATGCTTGCAGATAAGATTGAACATTACAAGCAAACGGAAACGATGCTCAAAACGACACCTGCGCCCTACAAAAAGGATTTTGCCTGGCTGAAAGAAGTGGATAGTCTAGCCTTAGCCAATGCCCAGCTTCACTTGGACAAGGCATATCAGAATTTCTTCCGTGAACCGAACGTGGGATTTCCAAAATTCAAGAGCAAGAAGAGGAATAGCCATAGCTTCACAACCAATAACCAGAAGGGAACCATTTCCATTACAGATGGAAGGATCAAAATTCCTAAACTAAAAACGAAAATCAAAATCAAGCTGCACCGTCCATTCGAGGGACGTATTAAATCATGCACCATTTCCAAAACACCCACGGGAAAATATTACGCTTCCGTATTGGTGGAAACGGATATCATCCCATTGCCCCCACTCGAGACGAAGATCGGTGTGGATCTGGGGTTGAAAGACTTTGCGATTCCTTCACATGGCGAAATCATACCGAATCCGAAGTACTTGCGGAAGTCTGAACAACGATTAGCCAAGCTGCAAAAGGACTTGTCACGAAAGAAGAAAGGGAGCCGTAACCGGTATAAAGCAAGGCTGAAGGTCGCCAGACTGCATGAAAAAATAGCGAATCAACGGAAAGACTTTTTGCACAAAACGTCCACCCAAATGATAAACGAAAACCAAGTGATCGTGATGGAGGACTTGCGTGTAAAGAACATGATGCAGAATCATAAGTTAGCCAAAGCCATATCCGAAGTGTCTTGGAGCCTGTTCAGAGACATGCTGACCTACAAAGCGAAATGGTACGGCAGAGAATTAATCATTGCCCCCAAACACTTTGCAAGCAGTCAATTGTGTTCCTGCTGTGGCTACAAAAATGCAGAAGTCAAGAACCTAGCCGTACGGGAGTGGTCCTGTCCTGCCTGTCATACAGAGCATGACAGAGACCGGAATGCGGCACTGAATCTTCTACAACTAGCCATGTAAATGGCCATTAGCGGGTTAGGAACTAGCCTATAAGCTTGGGTAAACTTGGAGCAGTAGCTCTATTGACCAAGAAGCACCCACCTCTTAGGTGGTGTGTAGTTCACCGATCTGACCCATTACCATATGCATGTTGTTCCAAGGTACGAGGGTGATGGGATGGCCTGGAGTGAGCCCTTGCACCCGGATGGTGCAGAGACACGGTTAAACGAGACTAAAGGGAAAATTCTGAAAGCATTAAGTGAAGTATAAATGGAGCCTGCTGGGCTCTTTTTTACTGTGCATACACAGCTTAATAATCTTCCAGCAGTAATTTTTTATCTTCAGGCAGAAGTTTGCAGCAAATGCTGATGGATCTTGTTTGGTATGCTCGATTGAATCAATCAACAATCCAAGTCCATCATCGTCTAGCTTATGTTCACTAGTTGCCACCTTTTGTGTATCAGAGTAATCAAACCTCATGAAGTAAGGATCAATGTTTTTCATAAAAGTATGATCCAAGGAAATCCTCACCTTTCTCCCGCTTAACGTAAATAGTTACTCAACTGTTACATAGAACGGATTCGTTTTTATTCTGCAAAGTTCCTGATGTGTCTAAGATTTTTCATAGTGGCAGAGCACAATTTATACCTCTCGAATACTTTGTGATATGATCTGAAGTAGATATTATAGAAACTTACCTTAAGGGAGTGGATAGGGTGAAAAACATGCGCATGCTGGCTTCGGGAATTATCATGCTTCTTGTGCTTGGACTTGTTAATTTCTACATTGGATGGCATCTGTGGGTTCTGCTCCAGGAATGGCTGCCGGGTATTCATGCTGCTGCGTACTGGCCTGTCTTTCTTGTGATTGCCTTCTCTTATATTATTGGCAGAGTTCCGTTGCCGAAGGCGCTTAAGCCGGTTGGCCGGTTGTTCAAGGTGGTCGGCTCCTATTATTTGGCCTGTATGGAGTTTGCCGTGCTTCTGCTGCCGTTGACCGATCTGGTATATGGAGTGCTGGCGCTCACTGGTGTGGGCCTCTCGGCGTTTGTGACCGAAGCTGGAGCTACCGTGCTGGCACTGCTTGCCGTATTCCTGCTATGGGGTTCACGTAATGCCTGGAGTACAGTGGTGCGGAGCCACAGACTGAAAGTCGATAAGTCTATCGGAACCAGCGTTCCGCTGACGGTAGCTGTAGCCTCTGACCTGCATTTGGGCAACATTGTCGGGAACCGGCATTTACGCCGGATGGTCTCGGAGATTAATGCGATGAATCCCGATATCGTGCTTCTGGCCGGAGATGTGCTGGATGACAGCATCGAACCTTTTATCCGCAATGGAATGGACCAGCAGTTGAAGCAGCTTAAGGCACGTTACGGGGTCTATGCTGTGCTGGGGAATCATGAGTATTATGGCGGTTCGATTGCGCAGTACACCGAAGTGATGAAGAACATAGGCATTAAAGTTCTGCAGGATGAGGTTGTGGAAACCTCGGGAGTATACGTTGTGGGCCGCAAAGACAAGACGGCGGAGGCGATGGAAGCGGGTGGACGGCTCAGTGTAGACGCTCTGCTGGACGGACTTGACCGCACGAAGCCGATTATTATGATGGATCATCAGCCGACCGGCTTCGAGCTTGCTGCGCGGGCTGGCGTGGATGTACTGCTGTCGGGACATACCCACCGCGGGCAGATTGCTCCGAATCACTGGATTACGAGACGCCTGTTCGAGCTGGACTGGGGTTATCTGCTCAAAGACAAGCTGCATGTCATTGTCTCCTCCGGTTACGGAACCTGGGGACCGCCGATCCGTCTGGCCAGCCGCTCTGAGCTGATCAAGCTGGAGGTTGTTCTGGAGGGTAGTATGAGCTACAACGATGAACCAGTAACTTCAACGGCTAAGGCGGTATTGATCTAAAAGATCCTCTAGTGGAGGCGACATAATTGTACGTGAGCCAGCTACTGTGTTCTGTACCATCCACCGTGACTGTACCATCTACTGGAACTGACCCATCTGTCGGATTTGAACCATCTACTGGAACTGACCCATCTACGGTAACTGTACCATCTATCGGAAGTGTACCATCTACCGTAACTTGTACCTTTTGACGTCCTTCGTGTGCCTTCCGCCTTGCCCCCTACCTTCGACTGAAGGATAGGGGGTTTTATTTATGCGAAAAGTGGAACATAGCAGGCCTGATCCGATCAAACGAGGGAGAAATCATGCAGAAAGTACAACAATTCGAATTCGATCTCGCTAATTTACCGGGAATCTTGCACAAACTACAACAATTCAGTCCGATAACCGGCTGAATCGTAAGAATCGTTGTGAAAAGTACAAGAATAACCATTTTTACTCTTAAGCCCCCTAATCGAATTGGAGTCCTAAAGATGCATAAGGTACACTAATAGAGAAGGGGATGAGGACATGAAAAGTAACAAGTTGTACGATGAACAACGGATTAAAGTTGCCCAGGAAGCGATTAATGGGACGAAGCTCTCTTTCCTCGCCCGTAAATATTCAGTTTCTCCCAGCACGATTACGAACTGGGTGAAGTTCTACAAAGAACGATTTGGTGAGCAAGCGACACCTTCAGTTAACGAACGTATTGAAGATGCCAAACGTGTCCAAGAGTTAGAGACCAAAATGGACACTGCGATTAAACTGCTGGGCGAAAAGGATTTGGAGATCGAACTCCTGCGTGAACTGCTAAAAAAGACCAACCCCGCTTACAAGACAGACTTGAAATAGCCGATGAAAGCATTAAGCGGGGCTATGCGGTATCGGTGGTACTTCGGCTGGTGGGTGTGCTGGAATCGACCTACTATGCCCGCAAACAGCGTCAAAAGGAGAACACCAAATCTACGGTAAGCTTAGGGACAGCCGGAAGACCGATCCCAGCGTATTCGTTGACGAAAGACGGCCAGAAGGTCAGCGACGAGCAGATCGAAGAATGGCTTAGCGAACTCGTTGCAGGCGAGGAACACGGCTACGGTTACCGTAACTTAGCGCATGCCCTCTACATCCAGCATGACTTAATTCTGAACCACAAGAAGGCCTACCGGCTTTGTAAAAAGCTAGGGCTGCTCCAAAAGAAACCTGACAAGAAAGTGAGATATCCAAGACGGCTTGCCCAAAACCGCGTGGTTACCGGAGCCAACCAACTTTGGCAAATAGATATTAAGTACGGATACATTCATGGCTACGACCGCTTCTTTTTTATCTTTGACATGATTGATGTGTTTGACCGCTGTATTGTCGGCTACCACTTGGGTGCAAGTTGCAGTGCAAAGGAGATCTGCACGACCATTAAGCAGGCGTTGAAGGCCCGTATACAGCCTGGAGGGGCTAGGCCTATTCTTCGCTCAGACAATGGTCCTCAATTTCTCAGTCATGCTTTTGCAGAGATGTGTATGGACCCGGATGAACCTTTGATTCATGAACGGATTCCGCCTAAAACGCCGAATATGAATGCATATATTGAGTCCTTCCACAGCATTTTAGAACGAGATCTCTACAGCAAAATGTACTTTGAAACCTTTGAAGAAGCCTACGAGACTGTCACGGAGTACATTGAATTTTACAACGAACGCCGCTTTCACGGCAGTTTAAACCGATTGAGTCCTAACCAATACCATGCGGCATGGAGAGCAGGCCAAGTGGCAGAGGTAAACATCTCACTTTAAGAAACTGCAAGAACCAGAGATTTCAAGAGAATGACTCCATAATTAAGGGGCCGAACCGTTTACAAGTGAATTAAGAAAAAATCTTGCATTTAATACAACAATCCGGGCTTAGTCCGGTTAAATCGGTGCGACCCCCTTATCCCGGAGTCCTCCGTATAAAATCGGTACTTGTCGTAGCCTTGCTCTTTATTTCGCTTTTTCTCTCGGCCAGAAGAAGCAGGACTGGTCTTCTAGGGTCAGCACCCACTCCGCAAAGGTAGCTGGCGGCATGTTGCGAAGACTCGTATGCATTCTGCGGTTATTGTAAAAGTCCATGTACCGGTCCACGGCTTCATAGGCCTCTTCGAACGTGTCGAAGGCCTCTTTGCGGAACAAATCCCGATCGATATTGCTGTGGAACGATTCAATAAAAGCATTTAAATCCGGCGTTCGAGGCGGAATGCGTTCATGGGTCATCTCCCAGCTTTCACACATGTCGCCAAACAGATGGCTGATGAACTGGGGGCCGTTGTCGGTGCGGATCACCGGGCGCGCGCTGCCAGGGGCGCAGTGTTGCTCCATGGCGCGTCCCAGCGTCTGGCAGGCGTGCTTGGCCTCACACGACGATCCTCGGTGATACCCGACGATAACCCGGGTAAACACATCGATAATGCTCAGGACGAAGAAATGCCGGTCCCGGCCCGCCACATACCCGTATTTAATGTCCATCTGCCAGAGCTGGCCCGCTCCGGTAATGACTCGGTTCTCCGGCAGCTTCCGGGGATGCTTAAAGCGCTTCTGACGCTGGGGCTGCAGGATCTCCAGCGCCTGACACAGCCGGTAGCTTTTCTTGTGGTTGAGCCTCAGCCCGTGCTGGTTCCACAAGCACTTGGCCAGCAGTTTGTACCCGTACACGTGCTCTTCTCCAGCGACCAGTTCCAGGAGCATTTCCTGGATCTGCTCGTCGCTAATCTTCTCTCCCGACTCGGTCAGGGAGTAGCCGGGTAGGGGTCTTCCACGCCCCTGGGGGACGGCCTGCGCCTCCTGCTTCTTGCGTTTCTTACGGTCGTAGTACGTAGACTCTGCTAGCCCCACGAGACGGAGCACCAAGGCTGCGGTATTCCCCTGCTTAATGAACATATCGGCTACCTCGATTTTTTCGGATAAGCAGGGGTTGGCTTTTTTAGCAGTTCACGCAGAATCTCAATCTCTAACTCCTTTTCACCGAGCATCTTGACGGCCTTCTCATATTTCTGCTCGACGTCCAGCAGGCGCTTCCGTTCCTCCACCTGGTCCTGGGGATACGGATGATCTTGCTCCCCATGGGCTTCCCGGTAATCCCTCACCCACTGATTCACCGTTGATGGAGTCACCCCATACTTTCGAGCAACCACCGCCGCCTTAATGCCAGACAACACCTCTTGCGCTGCCTTCTCTCTTGTTCCTGTTAAGTGTCCCATTCCGTTCATCCTCCTCCTGTATCTAGTCTACATTTTTGTGGGGGAGGACTCCAACTTCTTTAGGGGGCTGTGGAGAAATCACCAGTAATCCTGCGCAAGATCCGAATGAATACCCAACCGAATGCCTAAACCAGCCGAGTACTGAAATCGTATGATCAAAACCCAAACTATGTGTCATTAAAATGGCTTTTAGTTTAAACCCACATCTACCGGGGGGCACTGATGCAACATTTTGACAATAAGAGCTGGTTGAGTTATTCTCTATTTAAATATAGTTAAGCTATTAACTATAATTAGTTTGCATCGTTAAGGGACCTTAAGAAGCGTTAAGAGGCGTTATGTCTCGTTAAGAGGCGTTATGTCTCAATAAAGGGCGATATGGACAAAACTTTGAATGATAGAATGGGTGATCAAATGGGTGAGCGGATGAATAAACCAGCCGACGAACAATTGAACGGACTGATGGATGATTCTATGAATGGACTTATGAGTGAAAGAATGAATGATCGGCTGGATGCACGGATGGATGCACTGCAAAAGTATGTGCTGGAGCTGCCGCTCCACAATGAGGTTTTCTTCGCTATGGTGGGAGCGACAGCCCATGCAGTAGCCGTATCCGAGAAATACTGGCAGGCTCAAGGGCTGAACGGGGCAAGAATTCGCGTACTGGTAGAGATTGCGAAGCAAGGGGGAGCGATACTGCCTTCACTGCTCGCTGAGAGAATCGGTGTAACCAAAGCCAATATCAGCCTCCTGCTCACTCCGCTGGAGAAAGACGGTTATATCTCCCGTGCGGATCATGCGAAGGATGGACGCAAGACGGTGATTTCGATTACCGAAGCTGGCCGCGTCCTGCTGTCTGAACAGTTGCCTGGAAACCGGGAAGCTGTTGCCAGCGTGATGAAGCGTCTGGATGAAACGGAGCTGCACCAGCTGCTGGGTCTGCTGAACAAATTGAGCGAACATACAAGGGAGAGATAAGAATGAAGATAATGATTACTGGCGCTACCGGACAATTGGGAAGTCTGATCATAGAAAATTTGCGCAGCCGTATCCCCGCAGAACAGATTGTAGCCGGAGTGCGGAAGCTGGAGCAGGCGGCGTATCTACGGGAGCAAGGCGTAGAAGTCCGTTATGCCGATTACGATGTGACGGAATCGCTGGACGAAGCTTTTCGCGGGATATCCCGGCTGCTGCTAATCTCCAGCTCGAATACGGATGACGGCATACGTCTGATCCAGCACAAGCGGGTCATTGATGCTGCTAAGCGAAGCGGTGTCGGGCATATTCTCTATACGGGTTTTGCTTTTCCCCGGCAGAGATCTGAGCAGAGCAAGCCGGACAATGTGCACACGCTAACCGAGCAGGCGATTATAGACTCCGGACTGGAATATACCTTTTTGCGCAATGCCTTATACATTGATTTCGTAGGAGTGCTGGGGCTGAAGGAAGCTCTGTCCAGCGGGGAATTGATTACCGCTCCGGGTGAATGGAAGTTCAATTCGGTAACCCGTGGAGATCTTGCGCTGGCAGCTGCGGCTGTGCTTCTTGAAGGAGAACCAGGCAATCCTATTTATGAGCTGGCCGCTGCACATACCTGGGATTTTGTTGATCTGACTGAAGTATTAACCGGGGTTGCCGGGAAGCCCGTGGTACACCGTCAGGATGCCGCAGCTCAGCACTGGATCTATGCTTTTATGAGCAAGCTGGATACCTCATCCACTTCAGGAGACTTGGAACGGCTAATGGGGCGTCCTGTCACACCGCTGAAGGAGAGCATTATGCCTTTTCTCACAAGAACGGCTGAAGGCTCATAGGCTTGTCTTAAGAATGGTTTGTTGCTAGTATGATGTCATTGAATTCGGCAAGCCCGGAGGGAGAGCTTACAGTTGAAAAAAATTATAGTAGCCGACGATGATGTCCATATCCGCACGCTGCTGCGGCATGTCTTGACGAGAGAGGGGTATCATGTCCTGGAGGCCGGCGACGGCCGGGAAGCGGTAACCCTGATGCAGGAGCAGACAGTGGATCTTGCGGTGGTTGATGTGATGATGCCGCACATGGATGGTCTGGAGCTATGCTCGTACATAAGGGAAACTTACGATATTCCGGTGATCCTCCTGACGGCCCGCCAGCAGCTCAGCGACAAGGAGCAGGGGTATCTGCGCGGGACGGATGATTATGTGACCAAGCCTTTTGAACCGGAGGAGCTGCTGTTCCGCATTAAGGCACTGTTCCGCCGCTATTCGATTGCCTCTGACGATAAAATCCGCCTGAACTCACTGGTGATTGACCGAAAGAATTATGAGATCAGTGACGGGAATGAGGTGCTTTTGCTGCCGGTGAAGGAATTCGAGCTGCTGGCCCAGCTGGCGCAATATCCCGGACGGCTATTCTCGCGCAGTGAGCTGATCGAACGGGTCTGGGGAGCGGATTATGAAGGGGATGAGCGGACGGTGGATGTGCATATCAAACGGCTGCGCCAGCGGTTCAGTGACTACCAGAATGATTTCACGATCCGCACCGTACGCGGGATTGGCTACAAAGTTGACATGGTGAACACATGAGGTCGCTGTATGTAAGAATGAGTATTGTGTTCTGCTCGGTTATAGTGATCAGCAGTGTATTGGGGTTCCTCGTTTCCAATCTCTATTATCAGGCCAAAATCAAACCGCAGAACGATGCCAAGCTGACCAAAATGGCCATCGGCTTGCAGCAGTTCATTCAGGACCACCCGGATGCGGCGGAAGAGTATCTGCTGAGTACCGCCTCGTTAGGCTACAAGATGTATCTGTCCAATGACAACGGCAATGAACAATTCTACGGCCTGCCTTTCCGCAAAAATGACCTGCAGGAGGGAGCGCTGCAAAAGGTACTGGCTGGGGACATTTACCACGGAGTCGGTAATTTCCCCAGCTCAGCATTTATCACCGGCTTCTTCGATAATCAGCTCAGTAATTCGATTGGTGTACCTGTTCAGATCGCCGGACAGACCTATGCATTGTTCATGCGTCCGGATGCTGAGGTGCAGTTTGGCGAGCTGCGGATCTTTTTTGCCGTGCTGATTGGTGTCATTATCTTATTCAGCCTGTGGTTCATGCTCATTACAGTATTTCATGTGGTGAAGCCCATAACGCGGCTAACCGAGGCTACGCTCAAAATATCCAAAGGCAGGTACGACATCAAGTTATATACCGCCCGGCGCGATGAAATCGGCCAGCTGGCTTCCCATTTCATGACGATGAGCCGGGAGCTGGAACGGACAAACCGGGCGCGTCAGGAATTTGTCGCCAATGTCTCACATGAAATTGAATCTCCGCTGACTTCCATCCAGGGTTTTGCCCATGCGCTCAAAGACGGTGCGCTGCCCGAACCCCAGAGGCTGGAGTACCTGTCGATCATTGATGAAGAGAGCCGCCGGCTATCCGTGCTCAGCAAGCAGCTGCTCACGTTATCTTCACTTGACTATGAAGAACATGCGCTGCAGAAGCGAAGCTTCGACCTCCGTGCCCAGCTCCGCCAGGTCATGCAGATTATGGAATGGCATCTTACTGAGAAGGAGCTTGCGGTCCGGCTGCACGTAGCTGAAATCACACTGGAAGGCGACCCTAACCTGCTCTATCAGGTATGGATGAACCTGGTCTCGAATGCCGTGAAGTACACTCCGGCGGGCGGCACAATCAGCATTGCAGCACGTGCAGACGATCATACGTGTACTGTAACGGTGACGGATAACGGTGAAGGGATTCCTGCGGAGCAGCTGCCGATGATCTTCGACCGGTTCTACAAAGTGGATCAGGCGCGCACCCGTGACAGCAACAGCAGCGGGCTGGGGCTGGCCATTGCACAGAAGATTATCCAGGCGCATAACGGTACAATCGAGGTGGCAAGTACAGTTGGAGAGGGCACCACTTTTACTGTCACTTTGCCCAGCCACTATTCAGAGTGAGCAGACGTATAGTAACAGATGAACTATTGTTCAATCTGTATAATGTAATTCTTTATTCATACTCCGTTCATTTTCATCCTCTAAACTGTGGATATACAGATTAGAAGGAGTGGTTATATGTTTTTGGCTTTACGGGAGATGAGGCATTCCAAAGCACGCTACAGCCTCATAATGGTGATTATGCTGCTGGTTTCGTTTCTGGTCCTGTTCGTAACGGGCCTGGCCAGAGGACTTGCCTATGCAAATATCTCGGCACTGGAGAATATGCCTGCGAATTATTTTGTCGTGCAGAGCGACGCTGACCATACGTTTAGACGTTCACAATTAGGCGATTCGGAGCTTGCAGCAGCCCGTGCGGTAGCCGGGGAGGCGAAGGCAACTCCGCTTGGCGTGCAGACCAGTACTATTACTGCTGCCGATGCGGATGTGAAGGCGGACATTACTTTTTTTGCCGTAGATATGGCGGGGATGCTGGCTCCTGAAGTGAAGGATGGTGCTGGAATCACCAATGAAGTTCAAGGGAGTGCCGTGGTAGATTCGAAGCTGGAAGAGTCCGGTGTCACGATCGGCAGTACAATCAGTGATCAGGCAACGGGCATGAGCTGGACGGTTAGCGGTTTTGTGAAAGACAGCTCTTACAGCCATACGCCGGTGGTATATATTAACCAGCTGGATTGGCAGGCCATGAAGCAAGGGGCGGTCCAGAGCGGCAGCAGTTCAAGTAATTCAAGTGATGCTCCTTACAACGTTATTGCGCTAAAAGTATCTTCTGCACAGGCATCTGAAATTGCCGGACAGCAGCAGGCGGTAGAGGTGATTACCCAGAAACAGGCGATTTCCAGTGTCCCCGGATATGCGGCTGAACAGAATTCTCTGCTTATGATGATAGCCTTCCTGTTCATTATTGCTGCAGTTGTACTTGCCGTATTCTTCTACGTCATCACAATCCAGAAGACCAGCCAGTTCGGTATTCTTAAGGCAATGGGTACCAAAATGTCCTATTTAGCCTGGAGCGTGGTCGGCCAAGTCCTGATTCTGTCTGTAGCCAGTCTGGCACTGAGCCTGCTGCTTACGTTCGGAATGAATATGGGGCTGCCGGATGCGATGCCGTTCCAGCTGGACGGGCAGACGATGATTCTGACCAGCCTGCTGTTCATCGGAATGTCACTGCTGGGTTCACTGATATCTGTAGCAAGAGTAGCCAAGGTGGATGCCTTGGAAGCGATAGGGAGGACTGGAGCATGAGCGCCAAATTAATCATGAAGCAAGTGACCAAAACCTACGGGGACGGAGACGGGGCAATGACTGTTCTGAATAACCTGGATTTTACGGTAAACGAAGGTGAATTCGTAGCGGTACTGGGTCCTTCAGGGTCCGGCAAAAGCACTTTTCTCTCTGCCGCCGGTGCTCTGCTCACCCCAACAAGCGGGGAAATCTTCATCGATGGTGAATCACTGCGTGACAAAGACAAAGGGGCTTTGACGGAGCTGAGGCTGCAAAAGATCGGGTTCATGTTCCAGAGCGCACAGCTGCTGCCTTTCCTGAAGGTGGAGGAACAGCTGCTCTATGTTGCCAAGCTGGCCAAGCTCACCACGAAGGAAGCCAAGGTTCGGGCAACCTATCTGCTGAAGCGTCTGGAAATCTGGGAGCGGCGCAATCAGTATCCCGAGCAGTTGTCCGGCGGTGAGAAGCAGCGTGTGGCCATTGCCCGGGCGTGGATGAACAAACCGGCTATCCTGTTCGCAGATGAGCCGACAGCGAGTCTGGATTACAGCCGCGGCAGAGAAGTAGTGCGGATGATCGCCGATGAGGTGCGGAGCGAAGGCAAGGCAGCTGTCATGGTAACCCACGATGACCGCATGCTGGAGTGGTGCGACCGTGTGCTTCATCTGGAGGATGGCGTGCTGGTTCAAGCCTAGGTTATGATTTGAGTGGATAGTGAGACTGAATCCCGGGGACGGGGTTCAGTTTTTTTGTTAGTTAGGAAGATGATGTACATCAGTTGTGGACAAATAAGTTTTAGACGATCCATAAAATGAAGCAGCGGTAGAAGAAGACTGCATAGATAAAGTCTTCTTCTGCCGCTGTTGTTGTTTAACTAACCTCCACTATGGGTCCAACCTGCCCTAAGTTCGCAGCTATGCCTTGAAATCGCTGCTCGCTCCATTCGTTAGAATTGCGCTCACAATAATACTAAAAACATGCTCAGCTCGTGGCACTGACGAGGGCTGGTCGCCGAGCCACGCAAGTGCAGCAGCTAGCGCGAACAGGTCATCACCGTTCATGTCGGTACGCGCAAGTCCCCTGGACTGAGCGCGAACGAGAAGCCGTGCACCTGCCTCTCGTAACGTGACGCACGAAGCGTGGAGTGCGGACTCCGTGTCCTCCATAGCCTCAACCATAACTGTCACAACACCCTGATAGATCCCAGTGAATGTAACGACCTCACGTAGCCAAGACACAAGTGCATCACCGGGTGAATCCGCAGTCTCGAGCTCACATGCCTTTACGGTCAACTCGTCGAAACCTGCACGGAGCAATGTATCAAGTAGCGCCTCTCTGGTCGGAAAATGACGATATAGTGTGCCGAGCCCGACACCAGCTCTGCGTGCGATATCGCGCAGCGAGGCATCGGCGCCGTGCTCAGTTACAACGACGTTCGCGATTGTCAGTATGTGCTCATAGTTTTTCTTTGCATCGGATCGCATAGTTATCCCCCTTGACAATAGGAGCAGTGCTCCGTATAATCATAAGCGGAACGGTGATCCGTTTAAACGGAGCGCTGCTCTGGTAAGTATAACTCATTTGCATGAAGGGAGAAAGCCAGATGTCTAAAGATACAATGAAAGCAATTCGTCAGTATGAATTCGGCGGCCCAGAGGTACTGCGTTACGAGGAGGCGCCTTTTCCCGAGCTGAAACCAGGTGAGGTGCTGGTCCGCGTTCACGCGGTTGGCATCAATCCGCCTGACTGGTATTTGCGCGAAGGGTATAAGGATCTTCCTCCTGAGTGGCAGCCAGCGGTGTCCTTTCCCTTGATTCTGGGGTCGGACGTGTCGGGCGTCGTCGAGGCGGTAGCTACGGATGTGCATGGCTTCTCCGTCGGCGATGAAGTTTTCGGTATGGTTCGTTTTCCTAGTATGGGGGAGAGCACTGCTTATGCCGAGTACGTCACCGCACCAGCATCAGATCTTGCGCTGAAACCGGCTGGCATCGATCACGTGCTTGCTGCAGGAGCGCCAATGGCAGGTCTCACCGGATGGCAGTTCCTGATTGAGCTGGGGCATAGTGAAGTTAATCCGTTTCAACCGGAGCCGCATCGTCCGGTGCCGCTTAAGGGCAAGACGGTACTCATCAATGGCGCTGCGGGCGGCGTGGGGCATATAGCGGTACAACTGGCTAAATGGCAGGGCGCGCATGTCATCGCGGTCGCATCGGGTAAACATGAGTCATTCCTGCGCGGGCTTGGTGCTGACGAATTCATTGATTATACCAAAAACTCTCCTGAGGATATCGCCAAAGACGTTGATCTCGTCCTCGATACCCTTGGTGGTCCAACAACCGGTCGATTCTTGCGCACGCTCAAGCGAGGCGGAGCTTTGTTCCCGGTATTCATAGGCTTCTCTGACGCTGAGGAAGCCGCGAAACTGGGCATCACGGTATCAATGACCCAGGTGCGCTCCAATGGTCCGCAACTGGCGGAATTAGGACGCTTACTCGACGCGGGGACGGTTCGCGTCGCCATTGATAGTACATTCCCACTCTCCGATGCTCGCAAGGCGCATGAGCGGGTATCCGGTGGACACATTCAAGGCAAAATCGTGCTCACGATCGTGTAAGGACGGCAGCTCGAACGATTATCACTCTCCTAGCAGAATTAGAATTAGTTCTGAAGCAATTTACTCACTTAAGAAAAGGATGAACAGCAATGATGATACTCATGGGTTACGCTCACCTAGATCCATCTGATGTGAATGAGTTCACTGCAGAAGTTCAGGCCGTTGTTTCCAGCACGAGAGCTGAAAAGGGATGCCTGTTTTATGCCTTTACTTTGGAAGATGCACGCACCGGACGTATGCTGACTGTCCAGCGGTGGCAAGATCAAGAATCGCTGACGGCCCATGTTGAAAGACATGAGTCAGCGCCGTTTTTGAAAAAGTGGGGGAACAAGATGACAATGGACATTCTAAAATACGACGTCTCGAACGAGCGCTCATTTATGGAGTGAAAAAGTTGTTTAGACCGGGGGACTCCCCCAATCTCTAACAGAAAAGATCAGAACGTGAAGTTTCCCACTCATTCGGCTTTTGTTATCCAATTGCGGGCACTAGTTTCATTTTCCACTACTAAAAGAGATTTGAGCTGTTCTTGGCAACAGAAGTAAGAAGGATCCGCTGCGGCGGATCCTTCTGCTTTGTATTAATAATGTATCGGCTCCTTAAACGAAACTGCCCGTTAGCTTAATAGGCATCTAATGATTTCGCCTGCCTATTGTCATAGCGCTATCGTTCCCGTCAGCGGAATTACATAAGATCAATGTACGTGTGCATATAATACAATGTTAAATCAATTTCTAATTTTATAAATATAACAACAAATCGGAAAACTTCTTAATGTTTAGATGTTTTGTAGTTTCATCAGAGTTTGGTCTTGAAAGGATTAAAATTGATTGAATACCCAAGGTTGATGCACTATCTAAGTTCTTTTCATAATCATCGATAAATACTGTTTCTATTGCTGGCAAATTCATAGCCTCAAGTGCGTGTCTAAACATGCCAAGACTTGGCTTAGTTTCTCCAAGTTCAAAACTAAGTGTCATAGTATCAAAATAATCATATATACCTGCATTTTTTAAGACCCTTTTAATTGATGGGTCAGTATCTGAAATAACTCCAATCTTATACTTTTCTTTCAGACCTCGAATTGTCTTCTTTGTATTATCAAAAAAAACGTAATTAGAATCGTTATACACTCTATCATATGCAATAATTTCAGCTTGTTCGTATGTAATATCGATTTCTGGTAACATTTCTGCAATCGTTTTATAGTAATTAATATACCTTTCAAGCTCCTCATTTTCAGTTTTGTAAATTTCATTTTTAACGTATTCATTTGCTTTTGAAATTACAGTATTAAGTTTATCTTGTGGTATTGACCATAGAATTTGTGGATTTATATATTCCAAAGCTTTTACTGTTATTCTCCAATCACCTGTTGCTGGACGGAAAATTGTCCAACCAAGGTCAAAAAATATACCGCGAACAGGTTTTATTATAGTCATTTCAAATCCCCCTACTTTATCTTTTTATGAAATGATAATGGTAAAAAACCTTTTGTAAAAGAGAATTTAATCTGTGCTTATTTCCTATTTTAGATTCTCATTGAGGCATATAGCCTGCCTGCTTACGAAAGTATACTGCCCGTTAGCTTGATGAAACCCGGTCAGACGAATACTTTATTCTTGAATACAGTACGGCCACTTTGTCCTGATTTAGGCAATTATGAATTTAGAAAAGAAGCCGCAGCTTTGTACTGCCATTCACATTCTTTGTTCAGCGGTAGATTTCGTTGCTGCCGGGGATGCCGCTCTGGTCAGCTCCAAGTTATGCTTAAAGGAACTGAAGCGAGGGGGAAGAAGCTGACATGGGAAATTCATTGAATCTGCCGGGTGTCTTGCTGCCGGCAGCGCTGGGTGGAGGCGGATATATTACCGGCTTGCTGCAGCATCCGGCGGACAACCGTGTATTATATGCCCGCTGTGATGTGGCCGGCGTCTTCCGCAGCAGTGATGGCGGGGAGAGCTGGGAGACCTTGAACAGGGGGCTGACCCAGGCTTACCATCACCAGGTGCAGAGCTTTGCCATTAGCTGTCATCATCCGGAGGTGATGTTCCGCTGCTGCGGCGAAGTGAGGAGCCGGACCTTCTACGGCGCGGTGCATAAATCAGCAGATGGAGGGAACAACTGGTATGAGGTCTGCGGCGGGATGGGCTTCTACGGCAACGGGCCGACCCGGATGTACGGGGAGGTCATTGCCGTAGATCCCTTTCATCCCAGTATTGTAGCGGCCGGCGGGTATACCGGCGGACTCTGGATCAGCAGGGATGAAGGAGAGAGCTGGGAGCAGAGCAGCCTCCCGGGGGAGCGTTTCGGGTGTGTCGCTTTTCACCCGGATCAGCCGGGCATGTTATATGCCGGAACGATCAGCGATGAGGAGCTGAATATGGATTATGCCGATCCGGGGGAGTACGGCATATTAGGGCTGCTGCAGGACCGCCCGCGGGGGAAGGCGGGCAGGCTGTATCTCAGCCGTGACTCGGGACAATCGTGGGAGCTGCTGGTTGAAGGTCCCAGCTTTGCCGGGCTGTCATTCGACAGCCGGGACCCGCAGCGGCTGCTGGCCGCCTGCATCTGGGGCGGCATCAAGAGCAGTGCAGACGGAGGGCAGACCTGGCAGTCTGCCGGAGTAGGTCTGCTGAAGGGAGCGCAGCGGTACGGGACCCTTGTCCAGGATTGGCACATCCCGGAGCGCTGGTATACTGCACCTGATCTGCGCCCGCAGATGCAGGACATCCCGCCGATACCGCTATATGTTTCAGACGATGGCGCGGAGCGGTGGAAGCTGCTGCATCATCACAACGATAATGATTTAAGCGGCTTTCCGGCATACATGGACAGCTTTAACGGAGGTTCACGGGCTTCAGCTGCCGGCTGGGCGATCTCCAAGATTATCGTAGACCGCTTCACACCAGGCCGCCTCTATCTCTGCAACTGGTATGGGGTAGCCTACAGCGGGGATGGCGGAATGACCTGGCGGGCCGGGCAGTTCCAGGGGCTTGAGACCACCTGCATGGAAGCGGTTGTGGCAGATAAGCTGCAGCCCGGCAAGTTCTGTGTCACCATGGCGGATCATTCCCCGAAGGTGACTGAGGATGGCGGTCTCTCGTTCCGCAATCTGCCCGGACTGTCCGGCTATTCTGGAAGCTCTGCGGCTGTTATTTCTGCAGCAGATCCGGGATTGTATCTGTACGGCCTCATCGGCCACGGCCGTACAGCCTGTATCGCTGTATACCGCGATGGTGATGACCGTGCCCGAGCAGCTCTAACACTGGGTCCCGGGTTATTCGTGCAGGCTTTGCGTGAGGACGGCAATCAGCCGGGAAGCTATTATGCCTATGTGGACGGGGAGATAAGCGCAGGGGCAGGAATCTACCGCTCACGGGACGGCGGCACTTCATGGGACCGCACAGCTTATCGGCCTCCGGCTTATGTGGAGACACTTCCGCATCAGAAGCGCTGGATTGAAGCCGAGCTGCTGTCCGTTGTAGTCTATCAGGTCAAGAATGCCTGCGGGTCCAACCAGCTCATGGATACGAATCCGCATCAGGCAGGACAGCTAATTGCCGGAGAAGCCACAGAGGGGATTTGGCAATCCTCAGACCATGGTGACACCTGGGATTTCATAGGAGAGGGGCTTCCTTTTCAGCTTGGCGGACCCGCTTCAATACTGAGCGCAGTGGCGTACTCTCCCTCCAATCCGGGGACAATCTATGCGGGGTTTATTTCGGAAGGGCTATGGCGCAGCAGTGACGGCGGACAGAGCTGGCACAAGCTGTTTCCGGTTATGGCAGGCAAGCTCTTCAATGTATCAGCACTCTGTGTTGGGCGGGGTGAACACGGAGAGGATGTGCTGATTTCGGCCAGCGAACCGATGGTCCGGACCTCCACAGAATCTGAAATGTCCTGGAGCCGGGACGGGGGAGACACCTGGGAGGAGTGGGAGCATGCCCGGCTTGGAGCTGTCCGCTGGAAGGGGATTGCGCTTGATTGTGAGGTCAGACAAGTGCTTGCCGTCACTTGCGGCAATGGTGCTTTCCGCGGGACAATCAGCCAGTAGCGGGAATAGCTGCTTTTAACTGCGTTGTCATTGCTGAAACACAGTTTTCGTTGCTGCGGGTTCTTGTTGAGTCTTAAGGAAAACGCTTACATTTGATGAGCCGGACGATGTAATCATCGAATATAATCCGGCTCTATTCAAATGGAGGACTGAATAAAGTGGCTGCACGAACGAGCAAAAAATGGTTGCATGGTTGCCTGGCCCTCGCTCTGTTTGTTGCATCAATTCTCCTGCCGCCAACGGTATCATATTCGGCAGGGGAGAATCTTCTTGGAAATCCCGGCTTCGAAGCGGGAGATGTGTCGTGGGAGAAATGGGGGAGTCCGGTGGTGACAACCGCCGAGAAGCATGGTGGCGCGAAGAGTCTTCAGGTGAAGCGGAATACAGGCGGGGCATCTGCATCCGTAGCAGTGCAGGAAGGTAAAACCTACAGGGTGGGCTTGTGGGTCAAATTCGCAGGAACGGGAGTGACGAGTGCGGCGATCGATCTGGATGCCTTCGGCAATCAGCAGACGAAGCAATATCTCTATTTCTCCGGTTCGACCCAGTGGGAGTACAAGCAGCTGCTGTACACACCGGCTCCCGGGGTGCAGTATATCCGCTTCTCGTTCTGGAACAGCACCAGCAAAGATTATTACATTGACGACGCGGTGATCCGGGAGAATGTAGATATTGAACGGCCGTCAACGCCAGGAACCTGGCTAGCCGAGCATGAGCCGGATTCACTTAAGCTGACCTGGGCGGGCTCTACAGATGATATGGCGGTCGAATCTTACCAGCTGTCTTACAAAAAAACAGAAGACTCCGGCTGGAATACCTTATCGGTTCCGCATCAGGAGACCGTTACCTCGTACACCTATACTTTGCAGAACCTTGATCCGTTCTCTGTATACGCTATCATGCTGCGTTCCAGAGATACGGCCGGCAATACATCCGGTGCTGTGATGGGCATGGAGGCAACGCCGGGCGTGAATCTGCTAACTAATGGCGGTTTCGAAACGGCTTCGATCAGCCCGTGGACCGAAACGGGAACAGTGCAGACAACAACCTACGGAACATACGCTGGACAATATGCGGCGCGGTTGACGGACAATTCGGCAATCAGAAGCGAGGAGATTCCTGTATACGGGGAAGACTCTTATCTGGTTTCCTACTGGACCAGGTCAGCAGCTGTACCCCCGCTAGCATCTACCGTAAGCCTTAGTGTCTATCAGGAATCCTCTGAATCTGAGCATCCGCTGATCACAAATACTGCTATGGTATGGGCACGCTCGGAGAATCAGCTGCGGACAACAGGTTCCACCGAATATATGCAGCTGACAGCAAAGAATCAGACGGGGACGGATCAGTTCCTGGATCAGGTATATATCGGCAAGCTGCCGGAGCTTCCAGAGGACCTTACACCTGGGGCGCCCGCAGGGTTTACCGTGAACCGTACAGATGGTGTATCCGCTGATCTGGAGTGGCTGGCAGCTACGGGTCCTTTTGGTGTGAAGAATTATAGCATTACCTTCAAAAAGGCGGCGGATACTGAATGGAGCAATATAACGGTGCCTTATGTTCCTGGCCAATCCTTGTATGCCTATAAGCTGGAAGGTCTGTCACCTGAGAGTCTTTATGAGGTGAAGGTGACAGCAGTCAGCGAAGGGACGGCAGTGTCAGCGGCGAGTTCACTTGAGCTCACTACCGGCAAGATGTTCCCGGTGAATCCGGGAGCATCGGAGGAAGCGGTGGCCCTTCTGGACCGGCTCTATGCCACGGTCGGCAATGCTGTGTACACGGGGCAGCATAACTATTACGAAGCGCCATCCCTTTGGTATGATACGGCAGCAGAATTGACCGGATATTATCCGGCAATCTGGGGTTCGGATTTCGCCTATTATACCAGCGGGGATTTCAGCGCCCTGCGCCAGGCCATGATTGACGAGGCTATCAACAAAGGTCATACGGGCAGCATTATTACCCTGACGTATCATGAGCCCCGTCCTATGGATTCTGCCACCGCCGGATGGGAAAGTGTCACAGGAGATGTAACAGCAGCTCAGATGGCGGAGATTGTTACTCCGGGGACTGCACTCTACAATCAGTGGGCTGCTCAAGTGGATGAAGTTGCAGGATATCTTGCCCAGCTGAGAGACGAAGGCATTCCGGTGCTGTGGCGGCCGTATCATGAGATGAATGCCGAATTCTTCTGGTGGGGCGCGCGGCCGGAGCTGTTCAGGCAGCTGTGGGACAATTTGTACGACCGTTACACCCATCTGCATGGTCTGGATAATCTGATCTGGGTATGGAGCCCGAATGCTGAGAGCTCATGGGCCTATGATTCTGCTCCTTATTATCCCGGTCATGATGCCGTTGATGTGCTGGCGATGGATATCTATAACAACGATTACCGGGATACGTATTACAACAAGCTTGTGCAGCTTAGCGGCGGCAGACCGATTGCTATCGGGGAGAACGGGGAGCTCCCGGACATGGATATGCTGATGGAGAAGCAGCCCCGGTATGCGTATTTCATGACCTGGTCGCAATATTTGACCGACAAAAATTCACTCAGTGCCATTCAAGCACTCTATAGCAATCCGCGTGCGCTCCATAACGGCGAAACAGGCAATGGCCCGTATGTTCCGCCGCCTGCGGACAGTTATCTCATTGATGATTTCGAGCAGTACGGCAGCTCGAACAGCAGCCTGCGTGCCAAATGGCAGCGGAATGTCTCCGGCAACCTGGCGACGGTGACGCTGGACACTTACCATCTGAACAGCGGCATCTACGGGCTTAAGCTGGACTATACGGTTGGCAATCCCGGCTATGCGGGAGTCTACCGCAGCATGGGCAAGGAATGGCCGGGGATGGAAGCCATTTCCTTCTGGCTGCAGCCGGATGGCTCGAACCGGCAGCTTGCAGTTCAGTTTCATGAGACGAACGGTGAGGTATGGGAAGCGAGTATTCCGGTCCAAGGCACATCGCCAGTGCTTGTAAGTATTCCCTTTACCGAATTCCTGCGGCCCGGCTGGTCTACCGGCGGCAACGGCGTCATTGATCTGGGTTCCATTAAAGAGTTCGCCTTCTATATTGCCCAAGGCAGCGGGACACAGGGAAGCGGAACACTGTATATAGACGATGTAAAAGCTATCAAACTGCCCGTGGAGGAAGAATAAGCCCACTGTAACTAACTCAACCAGCCGGAGTGATCCGGAAAAAATCTCCGTTGCTGGACCACAGTTTTCGTTGGCTGCGCTACTGGTAGCTCCTTCCTGGAGATCATAGAATGAAGGTGTAAAGCAAAGAAACAGGAAGGATGACCAATGTGGAAATCGAGCGGAGATTGCCTGTCCGGAAGAAAGGAAAATCAGTATATTGGTGCAATAACTGGATCAGACAATGGGATCTTCAGCTGATGGTAGTGCCTGCTTTGATCTTCATTTTTATTTTCAGTTACCTGCCTATGTACGGAGTTCTAATGGCTTTCAAGGATTATCAGCTGTTCGGCGGATTTTTACACAGCCCATGGGTGGGACTGAAGCATTTCGAGGCTTTCTTCAATTCCCCGGACTTCTGGAGAGTCATGCGCAACACGATGGTGATCAGTCTGCTGAAGCTCTGCTTCGGCTTCCCGGCACCGATACTGCTGGCGCTGATGCTGAATGAAGTCCGGAGTATGATGTTCAAGCGGGTCGTGCAGACCGTAAGCTATCTGCCGCATTTTCTCTCGTGGGTGATCGTCGGCGGTTTCGTAGGCTCGATGCTGTCGACTGATAATGGAAGCGTTAACATGCTGCTGATGAGCCTGAATCTAACCTCTGAGCCGATCAGCTTTCTGTCTGTGCCGGAGTATTTCTGGAGTATTCTCGTTGGGACGGGGATGTGGAAAGAGATGGGGTTTGCCGCCATTGTCTATCTGGCTGCCATTGCCGGAATTGATCCGCATCTGTATGAAGCCGCTTCCATCGACGGGGCAGGGAGATTCAAGCAGATCCAGCTGATCACACTGCCATGTATCCGGCCCGTCATTATCATCTTCATGATTCTGGCGGTGGGTAATATTCTTAACGCCGGGTTTGAAGATATTCTCATTCTGGCCACGAATCCGATTCTCCGTGATGTGTCGGATGTAATCGATACCTATGTGTACCGGATGGGGATTCTGAATAACCGCTTCTCATACGCGGCAGCAGCAGGGTTGTTCAAGGCAGTTGTCAGTGTAACACTGCTGGCGCTGGCCAATAAGGCAGCCAGAAAAATGGGCTCCAGCCTATGGTGAGCGAAGCAGCATCAAAGCGGTATAGATGCAGAAATGTTCATGAAATCAGACGCTGCGGGGAAAGGGGTTACAGGTTATGATGAAGCTGTCAACGGGGGATAAAGTGCTGCAGCTGTTCATTTATATCATTCTGATCCTGCTGGGCTTCGTCACCCTGTATCCCTTCTGGAATTCCCTGGTTATCTCTTTCAATATGGGCTCGGATACATCGCTGGGCGGCATCACGTTCTGGCCCCGGGTCCCAACGTTTGATAACTATGAGGTCGTCTTCCAGGACAGCCGGATCGGGCAGGCGTTCATGATATCCATTCTGAGAACGCTAACCGGAACGATCCTGTCCGTGCTGTTCACGGCTATCCTGGCTTACGGGCTATCACGTCATGAGCTGATCGGGCGCAGGTTCTATATGGTCTTCTGCATCATTACAATGTATTTCAGCGGCGGCTTAATTCCTACCTTTCTGCTGCTGCGGGAGTTTGGCATGATGGACACCTTTTGGGTTCTCGTTATTCCCGGCTTAATCAGTGTATATAATATGATTATTTTCCGGACCTTCTTTCTTGGCCTGCCGGCGGGACTGGCGGAATCGGCACGGATTGACGGCTGCAACCATATCGGTGTGCTGATCCGCATCGTCCTTCCCATATCGGGTCCCGTCGTGGCAACCCTGTCCCTTTTTACCGCCGTCTATCACTGGAATGACTGGTTCTCAGCCAGCATTTATATTAACGATCCCAGCCTGATTCCGATCCAGACGCTGCTGAAGCAGATCCTGAGCTCCAATATTGTGACCGATCAGCTTCAGTCCGTCGGCAATGCGGCAGCCCAGGACCGTCTGGCTCTGGTGCAGTCTGTCACCACCAAGTCGCTGATTATGGCTACCACTATGGTGGCAACGCTGCCGATCATTATGGTGTATCCGTTTCTGCAAAAATATTTTGTCAAAGGGGTACTCATCGGTTCCTTGAAAGAGTAGCGCAGATTTCTTGAACTCACATGTAGAGAGGGGTTACTTAATTTGAAACGGACGACCAAACGATGGACACAAATGACGGTTGCATTATGCACGGTGCTGCTGATGGCCGGGTGTGGCGGAGGGAATAACGCGGCAGTTCAGGGTACGGCAGAACCCGTTAAAGAACCGGCGGCAGCCACTGCTGCAGCGGAAACGGCGGTACCCGCAACTACGGAGCCTTCCACAGACGCAGTAAGCACAGTGAAGCCGGTAACCTTCAGCTATTACAGCAATTATGACTGGGATACTACGGAGCAGTGGGGCGCCGACTCAACCACGCGCTGGATTGCCGATACCCTTAAGGTCAATATGACTCCCGTTCAGTCAAGCGGCGCTGCCGAGACGAAGTTCAGCACCATGATTGCTTCAGGCAGTCTGCCGGATGTCATTATGACGGACCGCGGTGCGAGTGTCGAGCGTCTGCGGCAAGGCGGAATGCTGGTGGCACTGGATGATTATCTCGACAAATATCCGAATCTTAAGAATAACGCCGGGGAAGCCACACTCGGTATGCTCCGCTCAGACGACGGCAAGCTGTACCAGTTCCCGAACTGGTATACCTCAAGCCCCAACGGCAACGGCGGTTGGATCATCAACAAGAAAATTTATAAAGAGCTGGGCTCGCCGAAGCTGGAAACCTTCGATGATCTGTATGCCTATCTGAAGCTGGTGAAGGAGAAATACAGTGATGTTGTTCCGCTGGAGGTTGGAGCCAAAGGCCGGGGCATTGATACCATGTATGGCGGATGGGCGGAGAACAAACCTTATCTGACGAGAGCTAATCCTGTGGGCAATGAACTGAAGTCGATCTTTGAAGACCCGATTTTCATTGAGAACATGCAGTATGCCAGCAAGCTGTTCCGCGACAAGCTGATTTCACAGGATGTATTCACGCAGACCGGCGACCAGATTAACGAAAAGCTGAAAACAGGCCGCGTCGCAGTATACGTGGATGGCGATGTGGTCAATCCGGGCCGGGGAGCGGACGGTGCCCTGAAGGCTACCGATCCGGAAGCGGGCTATGAGATCATCTGGCCGATCCATAAAGCTGGCCTGGATGCCACCAAAATCACTCCGAATAATTACAATTCCCTCGGCTGGAATGTGCTTGTTATTACGAAGAATGCCAAGGACCCTGAAGCGATCTTCTCCTATCTGGACTGGTTAACCGGAGAGGAGGGCCAGCGTATTATCAACTTCGGACGTAAGGGGCTCTACTGGGATGAGACTGACGCAGATGGAGTACCGATTCTGAATGCCGGGGGTCTTAGCACAGAGCAGGCAGGAAAAGACAAGGAAAGAATCGGCCGCTTCAACTGGGTAGGCAATACGACATTCATCGATCAGACCAAAGCCAAGATGGATGCGCAGCTGCCGGCTGACAAGCAGAATTGGACGACGCTGGCCCAGCAGAAAGTGACCTGGAAGACTTCCCGAAACTTTACGGAATTCGTGAACCTTGATCCGCTTCCGGATTCGGAAGAAGGAACCATTGCCACTGCCGTTAACGATATCTATCAGGAGGCTTTTGCCAAGACGCTGTATGCCAAGAGTGATGAAGAGGTGCTGAACCTGATTAACCAAGCGAATGAAGACGCCTCAAAAGCGGGTTACGGTAAGCTGCTGGCGTACCAGACGGAAAGATGGCAGAACAACCTCAGCAGGATGAAATAACAATAGAGTCTGCCTGGGGCGTGGGGTATACTGAAGCCAAGTATACCCCATTATTTGGGAAGGGGCTGCCTTCCGCCTTAAGGGGATAACCTCCGCTCTTGCGCCTTGGCAGCAAGCGGTCTGAAGGAGGGGATGGAATGTATAAGGTGCTGCTGGTTGACGATGAGCTGCTGGATCTGAAGGGTCTGCAATACTTCATGAACTGGGAAGATATGGACATGGAAGTGTGTGCAGCCGCAAGCAGCGGCTTCGAGGCGCTTGAAGTGCTGGAAGCGCAGCAGGTGGATATTGTCGTTACGGATATCAAGATGCCGATTATGACCGGGATGGAGCTTGCCCGCAGAGCACTTGAGCTGAATCCGATGCTGAAGATTGTTTTTGTCAGCGGTTATGAGGATTTCCAGTATGCCAAGCAGGCCATTTCCATGAGTGCCTGCGGTTATATTCTGAAGCCTGTGGACGATGAGGATATGCGGCGGACGTTGATTGATGTGAAGGAGGCCCTGAACAAGGAACGGGCGCATAGCCATCTGGAGCATTATTTCTCGGAGTCGGAACCACTGCTGAAGCGTGAGCTGTTCATGCAGCTTCTCGATGGAACACCGGATGAGGACCGGGTATTGCCGCTGCTTCAACGCATGGGGATTGCATGGCAAAGATCCCGCCTGTACACCGCTCTGCTGGAACCAGATGACCTGGCCTGGAAGCTGAACGGATATAGTGAGGAGGCCCAAGCGGCAATAGAGCAGCAGCTGAGCCTGTCGGTTGAACAGTTCTGTGCGATGGAACGGATTCAGGTCTGCAGACTGGATCAGTTCCATTTTGCTCTAATCCTTGAAGAACGTGTAGAGCATGGACGGCTAAGGGAATTCATTCATCATGCGGTCAGCGGAACTCCGCTGACAGTGACCATAGGAGCCGGACCGCTGGTGAACAGTCTGAAGGAGCTGCATTTCTCCTTCCAGCGGGCCAAGGAAGCCCTAGGATTGAAGCTGTTCATGGGCAAAGGCAAGCTGATACTGCACACGGATGCCAGAGGGCCGGTTACGGCTGAAGCTAAGGATCTTGATGATATTCTCCAGGCCTTGTTTCAGGCCATGTCCTCTTACCGGCTGGTTGCCATCGACGATTGTAATGAGGAGCTGTTCGTGTGGGTAGGGCATATGGAGACCAAGCTGGAGATCTATCAGCTGTTTCTGCATGTGGTGTCGAAGCTCGATGCTTATTTGCATACGATTAATGAGGACTTCTACGGGGTGCTCGGACTGGACCGGAAGCATCTGAGCATTCTCTACCATTTCGAGACTACCCAGGATATGAAATCCTGGCTGCGCCGCCGTATGTTCGAGCTGTCGGAGCATTTGCAGCGTAAACGGCAGGGCAAGAAACGCAAGCTCGTACAGGAGATTGAAGCTTATATAGAGGAACGTCTGGAGCACAACGTGATGCTGCGGGATGCTGCCAATCATTTCTCCTTCTCGCCCAATCATCTGGGACAGATTTTCTTTGAAGAGAAGGGAGTCTATTTCTCCGACTATGTCTCCTTAAGACGGCTGGAACGGGTGAAGCTGCTGCTTGGTGACCCGAAGCTTAAGGTTTATGAAGCTGCCCAGCGGGTCGGCTATAAGAATCTGTCCCATTTCAGCAAGCAATTCAAGGATTATTACGGAGTCAGCCCGGGCGACTACAGGAGACATCTGTAAGATGTGGCGCAGGCTAAGCATGCCCTACGGATACAAGCTGATTCTGCCTTATGTGTTCTGCCTGCTGGTAGCTGTGGGTACGGTAGGCATGTTCGCCTACAGTCATTCCGTGAACTCGCTCAAACAGAAGACGAGGGAGAACATACAAGGCACACTGCAGCAAATGCGGGATAACATCACCTACCGTACGGATAATATTGAACGTATATCCAGCACTTTATACTATAATTTCAATCTGCAAAGTGCCCTGCGGCACTATGATCAAGGCTGGTACAGCTATGAGACCATGACGAAGACCCTGATGCCTACGCTTGAGAATCTGCTCAATTACACGGCAGGTAATGTCGGACTGTCGCTATATCTGGAGAATGACTCCATTCCTGAACTATACTACAGCGAGATTGGACCCAATCCGCTGCTTTCGACCAAACGTTACGAAATTTTTCATGTACAAAGAATACGGAAAGAGAAATGGTACCAGGCTCTTGTGATGCCGGAAGCTAAGGCCGGTACCGGACAATGGCGGCAGGTTCTGCGCGATGAGGCGAATGGCAATATCTCGCTGATCCAGCGGCTGGATGATATTCAGAAGCAGCGGAGCATGGGTCTAATCCGGGTGACCGTTCAGATGCAGGATCTGCTGGATTCGGTGGATTACCGCAAGATCGGCGAATATGCCACTCTTGTGGTGACCGACCGCAGCGGCAGAATGGTGCTGGAATCTTCGCCGGAGACTGCTGATTCCGGCACCTTATATTCCAGCGGTAACCGGCTACAGCTGAGTGAACCGCTGAACGGTGTGGGATGGGTGCTGCAGGCCTATATTCCGAACAGCCAGTTCGATGAGAGTGCAAACGAAGTGCGGAGAATGACTCTGCTGGTCTGTCTGGCCAGCGCGCTGGTCCTGGCCTGTCTCGGCATCGGAGTATCCAGCTATTTCACCCGGCGGATTCAGAAGATCGTCGGATCGCTGAACGCTTTTCACGATGGAGACTTTCACAAGAGAATTAAGTATAAGGGCAATGACGAACTGGCACAGATTGCGGTAGCCTTCAACCGGATGGGCAGCAATATCGAAGAGCTGATTCATAAGAATTATGTTGCCAATCTTCAGAAAAAAGAAGCGGAGCTGGAATCACTGCAGGCGCAGATCAATCCGCATTTCCTCTACAATACACTCTCCTCGATCAATCGTCTGGCCCAGTTCGGAGATATTCAGAAGCTGCACACCCTCGTTCAGGAGCTGGCCAAGTTCTACCGGCTGTCTTTGAACCGGGGCGGAATTATCACAACCGTGGGCAATGAAATTGAGCATGCCAAGGCTTATATTGCCATTCAGGGCATCAAATACGGGGAGCGGATGTCGGTATATTACGATATTGACCCCGGGGTGCTGGAGTATGCGACGGTGAAGCTGATTCTGCAGCCGATGATTGAGAATGTGCTGGAGCATGCCTGGTTCGGCAGCACCATCGGAATCCGGCTGGTAGCGGAGAAGAGGGAGGACAGCATCATCTTCAAGATTATAGACAATGGGGTAGGCATGAATGCGGATACCATCCGGCAGATTCTGGCCCCAGAGGGGACCCGGATCGGCTACGGCATCCGTAATGTAGATTCCCGGATTAAGCTGCATGGCGGCAGCGAATACGGAGTGCTAATCGCCAGCCGTTCCGGAATTGGCACCTGTGTGCAGATTTCGATTCCCTGCCGGTTATAACCGTATAAGCGGATAATTGGCTATGAAGGAGCTTGGACCGTAATGAAGACCATTCGCACGGGAGATTACGAGATTCTTCTTGAAGGAAGCAGTCCGGACTTTCAATCTCAGCTTCATGTGGAGCACGGAGTAGATGGCGTTACCTATACTGTCCTGACACTCAGTGCTCCTGTTCCGGCAGCTCCCCCCAAGCTAACCCTTCGCTGGTGCTGCCAGGCCATTGATATTCAAGGAATGTGGCATCCGGCAGCGGAACGAAACAGGGGACTGGTTCCCGATTGGCGGGAGGGATTCCTGTCCAGATCCACTTTCTCTGCACCGGTTGTCAGCCTATATGGCCTCAGGGGGAACAATGCTCTGACCTTTGCCTGCTCCGATGTCTTGAATCCGCTGGAGCTGCGTGCGGGACTGAATGAAGAAACGTCCAGCTTTCAATGTGCTGTAACGTTGTTCGCAGGCGATGTCTCTCCCTTAACTCATTATGAGCTCATCCTGCGGCTGGATTCCCGCAGCGTTCCTTACTATGAAGCACTGGGCGCAGCGGGGAAATGGTGGGCAGGCTTGAAAGGGATTGAGCCGTCCCCGGTTCCTGATACTGCAAGGGAGCCGGTGTATTCCACCTGGTACAGCTTCCATCAGCAGCTGAAGCCGGAGACCGTAGAGCTGGAGTGCAGACTCGCAGCTGAACTGGGCTGCGGCGCGGTAATTGTGGATGACGGCTGGCAGACGTCAGATGAAGCCCGGGGGTATGCGTATTGCGGAGACTGGAAGGCCAGCCCGGACAAAATCGCGGATATGCAGGCTCATGTAGCCCGTGTCCATGACCTTGGCATGAAATACCTGCTGTGGTATGCCGTGCCGTTCATCGGCAAGCATAGTGAAGCCTGGCATCGCTTCAAGGATAAGTTACTATACTATAGTGAGAGCTTCGGAGCAGGCGTGGCCGATCCCCGTTATCCGGAAGTCCGGGAATATATAATTTCCTTATATGAGCAGGCATTACTGGATTGGGATCTGGACGGCTTCAAGCTCGACTTCGTGGATAGCTTCTACACGGCCCGGGAGGCGGCGGACCAGAAGGATGACGACGGGGGCAGCCGGGATACAGGCTCGGTTCCGGAAGGCGTCGATCTGTTGTTAAGCGGAATCCTCTCCCGCTTGCGGCAGCTGAAGCCAGATATTCTGATCGAATTCCGCCAGAATTATACCGGACCGCTGATGCGCAAATACGGCAATATGTTCCGGGCAGCAGATTGTCCGAACGATGCCCTGCAGAACCGGATGCATACAATCGATATCCGGCTGATCTGCGGGGATACCGCGGCACATGCCGATATGCTGATGTGGAATCCGGAGGAACCGGTCGAGGCAGCGGCATTGCAGTTCATTAACATTCTGTTCGCTGTGCCGCAGATATCTGTACGGCTGGATACTCTGCCTGAGCCGCATAAGGCTATGCTGGGCTTCTGGCTAAGCTTCTGGCGCGAGCACCGGGATGTATTGCTGGACGGCAGATTGGAGCCGGTGAGTCCCGAGCTGCTGTATCCGCTTGTCATCGCCCGCACCGCGCAGAAGTGGGTGTTTGCCGCTTATCATGATACAGTGATCCCTTTAGCAGGGGATTTGCCCGGGCTGGTTCTGGTAATCAACGGGACGCTGAACCCGCGCCTGGTACTGGAGCTGGACCGCGATCCGGGTCTGCTGCTCGTGAATATCCGCGACTGCCGCGGAACTGTTATTGCGGACCACAGGCTGGTGTGGAAGAAAGGTGTGCATGCACTGGAGGTTCCGCCGGCAGGGATAATCATGATTCGGCCTGCCCCGAATAGCTGAATAATTGTTCTTACAATACGGCCGGTCCCCCACATGTATTCCAGTGGAGGACCGGCCGTCTGTAAGCAGTCATAGTATATCAATCCAGCAGCTTCCCGATAAAGACCCGCATAGCCAGTGTATCTGGAGCATTCTTCTGCCGGATGATCCGGAAATCCCGTTCAGTCAGTGTATGCCTGATTCTTAGTTCACTTAATTCGCCGCTGGCCAGCTCTTTGCGTACTATCCATCTGGACAGCAGGGACAATCCAAGTCCGGCACTGACGGCTTCCTTGACACCCTGGCTGCTGTTGAATACATAGGAGCGTTTTACCGGAATACCAGACTCCTGCAAGAAGCGGTCGCTGAAGGCCCGGGTACCGGAACCCGGTTCCCGCAGCACCCAGACTTCATTATGCAGCATCTGGTCTTCTACAGCGATTTCTCCGCTCAGCGGATGACCGGAAGGGGCAACCAGAATCATCTCGTCCTTCATATACGGGATGATGATCAGATCGGAGCCCGACGTTTCACCTTCGATGAAGCCGATATCCAGCCGGTTAGACCGGACCGCCGCAATAATCTCTTCCGTATTGCCTATAGTGACCTGGAGAATGACGAGCGGGTATTGCCGGGCGAAATCGGCCAGGCGGGCCGGGAGCACATATTCTCCAATCGTGAAGCTGGCTCCGATCTGCAAGGTGCCGGTCACTTCGTCCTGCAGCAGCCGGATCTCCCGGCCTGCCTCTTCATAATGCATGAGCATCTGTTTCGCATGCTTATAGAGAATGGCTCCGGCTTCCGTAAGACGTACTTGCTTGGGGGAACGGTGCAGCAGCTTCACTGCGAATTCGTTCTCCAGATTGCGGATATGCAGGCTGACTCCGGGCTGGGAGAGGTTGAGCAGCTCACCCGCCTTAGAGAAATGCTGCTGCTCTACTACGGTAACGAAAACGCGGAGCGCATCAGTAATCATAATAATCCCTCATTTATTGATGATGGATGTAACGGTAATTGCGATTTTTTACTATTTTAACATAGTGAATTCGCCTAAGCATAAGTATTTGTAATGATTGAAATAGCAAACCTGTATTTCACATTCCGTAAGCATGCTTATATAGTAAAGCTATAAAAGCGGCGTTATAACGAAGTAGTGAATGGGGCGCGGGTACGGATGAATGGAAGCGGAAGTTACAGATTGCAGCGGAGTAATCACAAATATGTCTACTTTGCCGGCGGGATTGTTGTTACACTCACACTGGCGGTTGCGGCGAAATATTTAGCCTTGCTGCCGGTCCTTGGCATTATGGGCCAGCTGGTGCTGGCCATTCTGCTGGGGATTGGCCTCAGAGCAGTAGCCGGTGTTCCGGAGCAGGCTATGGCAGGCGTACGGTTCTCGGGCAAAAGACTGCTCAGAGCAGGAATCATTCTGCTGGGGATGAGATTAAATCTGGGGGATATCGTACAGGCGGGTCCAAAGGTGGCCGGGATTGCAGCTATTAACCTGGTGTTCACGCTGTTCACTGTGTATGGTTTGGCGCGTTGGCTGAAAATTGACAGAAGACTGGGGCTGCTGACTGCGTGCGGAACAGCCATCTGCGGCGCAGCAGCAGTAGCTGCCATTGCCCCGCAGATCAAAGCGACCGACAACGAGACGGCAGTAGGAGCGGCAACAGTGGCGATTCTGGGAACTGTTTTTACACTAGTATATACGATTCTATATCCATATATGGGCTTAAGTGCTTCGGGGTACGGAATCTTCGCAGGAGCAACCCTGCATGAGGTGGCACATGTCATCGCTGCAGCCGTACCTGCCGGGCAGCAAGGCTCCGATCTGGCAGTACTGGTGAAGCTGACGCGGGTAGCGATGCTGGTTCCGGTCGCTCTGATTCTGGGCCTGATAGAAGGCCGCAGGGAGCGGAAACTAGACCGCCGTATGAAACTGTCCAATGGAGCAGAAGAAGGGTATACCGCTGAAACGGAAGGAAACCGGGAGCGCAAGAAGCTCCCGGTCCCCTGGTTTATTGCAGGCTTCCTGATGATGAGCGGAATTAATACACTTGAAGTCATCCCTCAGCAGCTTGCGTCAGACATGATCACACTTGCCTATCTGCTGCTGGCCATGGCGATGGCGGGACTTGGACTCGGCATAGACCTCAAGACCTTTAGCAGCATGGGGCGTAAGCCGGTGATCGCCGGCTTCATAGGTTCGGTATTCATGTCGCTGCTTGGATTTGGACTTGTACATGGGTTGGGATTATCTTGATCCGATGGAACCGCTGTATAGATCACGCTCAAACCCCGGAGTAAGCCATGAATCCGCCGTCCACAGGCACGGTGATTCCGGTGACGAACCCCGACATTTGCTCATCTGCCAGCCAGAGCAGGGTGCCGAGCAGATCCTTGGGCGTACCGAAACGGCGCATCGGGGTTTGGGAGATGATTTTGCGGGAACGTTCTGTCAGCTCTCCATTAGTGTCCACAAGCAGCTGTTCATTCTGAGCGGTTACGAAGAAGCCCGGGGCTATAGCGTTAACCCGTATTCCCGCTTCTGCCAGATGGACGGCCAGCCATTGCGTGAAGTTGTTAATCCCCGCCTTGGCAGCACTGTATGCCGGAACTTTGGTCATCGGCGAAGCGGCACTCATTGAGGAAATGTTGATGACGGATGTTCCGGTGCGCCCGAGCATCTGCTTGGCGAAGATCTGGGTCGGAATTAACGTTCCGGTCATATTTAAGTCAAGGACATTGCGGAACCCGCTCACAGACAGATCGAAGAAGGAGACGATATCCGGATTCTCCAGGTCTCCGTCTGTGAAGGTCTCATGGGTCGTAATTGCCGAAGGCTGATTACCGCCGGCTCCGTTAATTAATAAATCACAAGGCCCCCAGTGCTTCAGAAGTTCATCGGCTGCCTGCTGCACATTGCTGGAATCCATAACATCACAGGCCAGGGAAAGTGCTTGGCCTCCGGCTGCAGTTATCTGCGCGGCCAGAGTCGCCCCTTTGTCCGCAGTGCGGTTCAGAATGGCGACCTTGGCGCCTTGACGGGCTAATTCAAGGGCCATCACGCTGCATAGTGCGCCGGCTCCTCCGGTAATCACGGTGATTTTGCCTGCCAGTTGAGGCTGAAATGCCAACTCAGACATAGGTATCCAACCCTTCTCTAATGTAAGTATGATCCTAAATAGGACGAAGTCTGTTTACTATCGGGCATCATTACCCGCCGGGCGGGGCTTCTATTCAGTTCCTCGGATTCCTTTTTAAATGGACGGCAGAGCCGTTTCTACTTGTAGTACTGCGGGTATTTCTCCATCAGCATCTCCTGATCGGCAATGGTTAAGGCCATATGCTCCTGCATCATATGATCACCCTGCGAAACATCATGTGTCTGAATCGCTTCATAGAGGCAATAATGCTGCTGATACAGATGCTCCCAATTATGATCTGCCGTAAGCTTAAGCATCCGGCTGCGGTTCAGATGGACCTTGATCTGCTGGACGACTTCCCAGGTGTTCTTCTTGCTGCAGCCTGTAAAGATCAGATGATGGAATTCTTCATCCAGCATGAACATTTCTTTATAGTCCTGATCTTCAATGCAGAGTCTCTGTTTATCCAGATTCGCCTTTATATCTATAAGATGTTTGGCCTGAAAAGAGCTGCAGGCCTCGCGCATAACCGCCCGCTCCAGATGCTCGCGCATGAAGCGGGCTTCTTCGACGAGTCCGGAATCAATAAGAGAGACAACCGTTCCGCGCTGGGGATAGACATCGAGCAGGCCCTCTTGGGCCAGCCGGACGAAGCTCTCTCTGACGGGAGTGCGGCTAACATTGAATTTAAGTGAAATTTCTTTCTCCGAGATGCTGGTGCCGGGAGGCAGCTCCAACAGCAAAATCTGATTCTTCAAAGAACGATACACGATGTCCCGTGTGGAAACCGCTTGTGTACCGATAATGTATTCCATCGCGTAGCCCTCCTGTTAAGTTGTTCAGAAGCACTACCATACTACCATACAAGTATGGTAGTATGGTAGTGCAAACAGGCAGAAACGGCTAATACCGTCCTCACCAGGACAGGAATCCTCTTCTGCGGGAAAGATAAGAACGTTATATTGCGTGTAGCTTATACATTCTTATCTTCTAAAATACGGTATGACGAAAGGCTGGAGAACACATTGAGTACCTCACCTTTTATTCATGAAGATTGGCTGCTCCTCAACAAAAGTGCGCAAACCCTGTACCATGACTATGCCCAAAAAATGCCGATCTACGATTTCCACAGTCATCTGAATCCTCAGGAGATCAGCAGCAACCGCAAGTTCCGCAATATTGCCGATTTGGCGTTATCGGGGGACCATTACAAGTGGCGTGCGCTGCGCTGGCTCGGTATTGATGAACAGCTGATTACTGGGAACGCTCCGGACAAAGACAAATTTATGGTCTGGGCACGTTCCGTACCCGAGATGCTGGGCAATCCGCTGTACCATTGGACACATCTGGAGCTGAAGCGCTACTTCGGCATCGATGAGCTGCTCTCGGCCGATAACGCGGAGAGTGTCTGGCACCGCTGTAATGAACAGCTGCAAGGAGACGGCATGACTACACAGGGCATCCTTAAGAAGCAGAATGTTGACGTCGTCTGCACAACGGATGATCCGGCCGATTCACTGGAGCATCACATTCTTATTAAGAATGACAGTGCACTGGAGACCGTGGTTGCTCCAACCTTCAGACCGGACCGGGTGCTGAATATCCGCGATGAAGGGTTTGCCGGCTATGTTGCCACGTTAAGTGAAGCCAGCGGACTGGAAATTCACTGTTATTCCGAATTCATGAAGGCTGTGACTTCGCGGATCGATTATTTCCACAAGCATGGCTGCCGTCTGTCGGATCAGGCCTTCGGTGAGCTTCCGCACGCCCATTCAACCGAACATGAAGCAGCTTACATATTTGCCCGTGCCTTCAAAGGCGAGGAGATCAGCGCCCAGGAGGAACAGAAGTTCCAGAGCTACACACTGCTCAAATTAGGCCGGCTCTACCACGAGCGGGGCTGGAGCATGCAGCTGCATATCGGGGCGCTCCGCAATAACAACTCACGGATGTTCGATGCACTTGGCAAGGACAGCGGCTTCGATTCGATTCTGGACTTCAATATGGCACGCAGCTTGAACGCCTTGCTGAATGATCTGGATGCCAGCGGACAGCTTCCGAAGACCATTGTGTATACGCTGAATCCGTCACAATACGAGATGATTGCCACATCGATCGGTAATTTCCAGGGCTCTGGGATCAAAGGCAAAGTGCAGATGGGCTCAGGCTGGTGGTTCCATGATCAGAAGGAAGGCATGCTGCAGCAATTGAAGGCGCTCTCCAGCATCGGGCTGATCAGTCCATTCGTCGGCATGCTGACCGACTCCAGAAGCTTCCTCTCCTTCACGCGACATGAATATTTCCGCCGGATTCTCTGCAACCTGTTCGGCACATGGATTGAAGAGGGCGATCTGCCGCGTGATTATGCTTTTGTGGGCCGGACGATCGAGAACATCTGTTACAACAATGCCGAGGCATATTTCGGGATTAAATAGTATGTAGCTACAAAAAGGAACAGTCCTATCAGCCATCATATGGCTTGGGATTGTTCCTTTTTTTCATTTGGAATAACCTTTGGAGTCTTGCTGTTTTTTGTGCTTATATATGGACCCCTCCAGGTAGCCTATTAAGTTGTGTTCAGAGACTCTGCCGGAAGCAGTTGGATAAATGACATCTAATTCTGCAGGAATAACTAATTCGGCTAATCTAGTTGGAAAAACAACACTTACTTCTACTGAAAATAGGAAAAGTTAGAATATTCGCAGAATTAAATGCTGAAAATCCACTTACTCGCCTTTGAATGGGGAAACGGGATAATTAAGTGCCGAAAATCCAACTAGCATTCCTCGGAAGCGGTTTTTTGCCTAAAAGTCGGGTCCAGCGAAGTAACGCCGCACGTTCTGAACTGCTGGATCTTATATCAGCTATCGCAGTCTTAGCTGGAATGGAGCAGAGCATTCACCCAAGGCGCATATGATTATCGTACCCCAAGCCCCCCTACTTCGTACTGCTCCGGTAAGCAGAAGGAGAAACGCCAGTAGTCTTCTTGAATACCTTGGAGAAATGGGCAAGCTCCATGCCGACCTGCTCAGCGATATTGGAGATGCTGAAATCGGTGTAGGAGAGCTGTCTTTTAGCGAGCTCCATCCGTTTCAGCTGAACGTACTGCATCGGGGGAACGCCGATGAATTTCTTGAAATAGGGAATGAAATAGTTCGGATGCAGATGAACGAGCTCCGCCAGCTCTTCCACATCAAGCGGACGCATCAGGCGCTGGTCAATGTAAGTCAGCACATTCGCCAGCTTCCCCTGATCGCTGGTATGTGTCAGGTCATCCAGGAAATTGCTGTAGCCTCCCGATTCCAGACACAGCGCCAATAGCGTGAGCAGCGAAGCCTGAGTCCGCAGAGTCGCCAGAAAACCGGTATCCTGAAACAAATCAATCATTTCCGTGAAAATCGCCCTTACCGCATCCGGATCCGGCACATCGCTGATGTAGAGCTTATTCGCAGAATGAAACAGCGGCCATTCCCCGATCTGCGCATCGAAATGGCAATAGTAGCGCGTATAAGGATCATTCGGCGAGGTGTCCGTGGTCTGGGTAGAGCCGGCCGGCATGATCATTAATTGTCCGGGCTTGGGATAATACGCCACGCCGTTGATGATCACTTTGCCTTCGCCGGAATCAATATAGTACAGCCGGTTGAAGGAAGGGGTCTCGTTTGTCCTATTCCATCCGGGGTATCTGCTGGTTAACTGGGCATGCGTAACGGTAACGGTCAGATTCTGCAGCAGGCGTCCGGTCAGGTTTCCGTTGGCATTCATATTCATAGGTTTAGCTCCTTTACAACGCTCATACATTCATTATACCGCTTTCATTTATCTAATACATCTTATTATTATACAAAAACACCTTAATTACAGTCATGTTCAGCGGGGGCGATTAAGGTTATCCTCATATCATAAACTGTAATAGGAAGTGATTGGGAGATGGAAAAGGTACGATTTGGCATTATCGGAGTGGGCAATATGGGGCGAGCGCATGCGCAAAGCCTGCTGAGTGATATTAAGGGGGCCGAGCTGGCAGCCGTTTGTGACAGCAACCCGGAAAGGCTGGACTGGGCGGAAGAGCATTTGCCGGATAGCGTGCAGCGGTTCCTGTCGCCGGAAGAATTGTTCAAGTCGGGGACCATCGATGCCGTGCTGATTGCTACACCGCATTATGATCATCCGCCGCTGGCGATTGAGGCACTGGGATACGGGCTGCATGTTCTGATAGAGAAGCCCGCAGGTGTGTATACCAAAGCTGTTCAGGAGATGAACGACGCTGCTGCGAAGTCTGACCGCAAGTTCGGCATTATGTACAACCAGCGGACGAACCCGCTCTACCAGAAGCTGAGAGAGCTGATCAAGTCAGGAGAGCTTGGAGAGATCCGGCGGACGAACTGGATTATCACCAATTGGTACCGCTCTCAGAGTTACTATGACTCCGGCGGCTGGCGGGCGACCTGGGGCGGAGAAGGGGGCGGCGTACTGCTTAACCAGGACCCGCATCAGCTGGATCTCTGGCAGTGGACGACCGGAATGATGCCGAAGCGGGTACGGGCTTTTTGCCACTTCGGGAAGTACCGCAATATTGAAGTGGAGGATGATGTGACTGCCTATGTGGAATATGAGAACGGCGCAACGGGGCTGTTCATCACCACCACAGGGGAAGCGCCGGGCACTAACCGGTTCGAGATCACAGGCGACAACGGTAAAATCATAATCGAAGACGGGAAGCTTACGTTCTTCCGCCTGCGCACACCGGAGCCGCAGTTCAATGCTGAATTTACAGGAGGATTCGGAGCACCCGAGTGCTGGAAATGCGAGATTCCGGTTGCCCCTGGTGAAGGAGATCAGCATAAAGGCATTCTGCGTAATTTCACCAATGCCATTCTTCATGACGAGCCTCTCCTGGCGCCTGGAGAAGAGGGGATTCACGGACTGACACTGTCCAATGCGATGTACCTGTCAGCATGGACCGATAACTGGGTAGACCTGCCGCTCGACAGCGACTTGTTCCACGAGAAGCTGATGGTGCAGGTGCAGAACTCTACTTTTCAAAAGGCGCCTGTCAGCCAGAAAGCCCTGGATGTATCGGGAACCCACTAGCATCACTCTTTAATCTGCAGGTATAGCATCATCTAACCAATTCAAACTAATCTAGGAGTGGATGAATGAAATGGAGCGTTCAACGATTGCCGCACAAATGTATACCTTACGTGAATTTAACCAGAGCCCGGATGGGTTAAGAGAAAGTCTGCGGAAGGTGAGTGAAATTGGCTACCAGGCCGTGCAGATCTCGGGGATTGGACCCATTGACTCCCAGCTGGTGAAGGAGTATGCGGATGAATACGGCTTGAAAATATGTGCAACGCATGTCCCCTGGAACCGGCTGGTGAATGATCTGGATGCGCTCGCGGCTGAACATAAGCTGTGGAACTGCAAGTACATCGGCCTTGGCGCACTGCCGGCAGAGTATCAGACCAGCCAGGAAGGATACCGCACCTTTGCCAAGCTGGCATCCGGTATTGCGCGTACCCTGAAGGAGCAGTATGGCCTGCAATTTGTCTATCATAATCATGATTTTGAATTTGAACGTTTCGAAGGTATGACTGGTATGGAAATTCTGCTGCAGGAAAGTGATCCGGAGGTGTTCGGCTTTGAGCTGGATCTGTACTGGGTTCAGGCAGGCGGCGGCGATCCTGTAGAGTGGATTCATAAAGTGGAAGGCAGAATGCAGGCCGTGCATTTCAAAGATATGACGGTTCTGTCGCGTAAACCGATTTTTGCCGAAATCGGCCAGGGGAACATGAATTACGGAGCGATTATTGAAGCCTGCCGCAAGACAGGTGTGGAATGGCATATCGTGGAGCAGGATGTGTGCCAGCGTGATCCGTTTGAGAGCCTGGAGATTAGTCTGAACTATCTGCACGCCAAGCTGGAGGTTGAGGCATGAGCCGCAAGGATGGGATGATGTATGCCCCTGTGCATGAGGCCAAGCCTGTGGTGGGGCCGGGTGAATTCGTAATTGCCGCACTGGCGCTGGATCATGGGCATATTTACGGGATGTGCAACGGGCTTGTGGAAGCAGGAGCACAGCTGAAATGGGTATACGATCCTGACCCGGAGAAGGTAAAAGTGTTCCAGAACACCTATCCCGGCGTCCGGGCCGCACGCTCGGCTGAAGAGATTCTCGAAGATCCTGAAGTCCGGCTCGTAGCGGCGGCGGCTATTCCGTCAGAGCGTGGTCCGCTGGGTCTGCGCGTCATGGCACACGGCAAGGATTATTTCACGGACAAAACACCGTTCACCTCACTCGATCAGCTGGCGGCAGCACGGACTCAGGCGGAACAGACGAAGCAGAAATACATGACTTATTTCAGTGAGAGACTGCATGTGGAGAGTGCTGTGTATGCAGGTCAGCTTGTGCAACAGGGTGCGATCGGGCGTGTACTTCAGGTAATTGGAATGGGGCCTCACCGGTTAAATGCGCCGAGCCGTCCGGACTGGTTCTTCCAGCGCGATAAATACGGCGGCATTCTCTGTGATATTGGCAGCCACCAGATTGAACAGTTCCTGTTCTACGCCGGCTGCCGCGATGCCAAGATATTGCACAGTAAGGTAGCCAATTATAACAATCCGGCTTACCCGGAGCTGGAGGATTTCGGTGATGCCACGCTGGTGGGCGATAACGGGGCAACCCAATATTTCCGCGTGGACTGGTTCACTCCGGAAGGATTAGGGACCTGGGGCGATGGCCGGACGATTATTATGGGCACCGAAGGGTATATCGAGCTGCGCAAATACAGCGATATTGGCCGCTCCAGCACGCCTGACCATGTCTACTATGTGGACCGTGGGGGGGAACATTATGAGCATGTGGCCGGCAAAATCGGCTTCCCGTTCTTCGGTGAGCTGATCATGGACTGCCTGCAGCGTACAGAAAATGCCATGACCCAGGAGCATGCCTTCAAAGCGGCCGAACTATGCCTGGAGGCGCAGCGGCAAGCGCTCAATCTGACCCCGGATACTCTCAAATAGTTGCATCACAGCTATCAGAAGAACGGAAGGTGTATAAGATGAATCCAATTGGAGCAGCGATTATCGGCTGTGGTGCGATTGCTCCGCTGCATGCCAGGGCCATTGCTTCTATAGATTATGCGCGGCTGCTGGCCGTGGTGGACAGTGATCCCGTTCAGGCAGCGCAATCCGCCCAGGATTACGGATGTGAGGGCTTGACGGATTACAAGCAGCTTCTGGAGCGGGCAGATATCGGAATTGTCCATTTGTGCACGCCCCATCATCTGCATGCCGGGATGGCGGTGGAACTGCTGAAGGCCGGCAAACATGTATTAACCGAGAAGCCGATGGCGCTGGATGTACCTTCAGCCCGGTTAATGCAGGCAGCAGCGGATCAAGCGGAGGGGCAACTCGGTGTAGTCTTCCAGAACCGTTACAATGACCCTTCGGTCCGGATCAAGACGATGATAGATTCCGGCGAACTGGGAGCCCTCATTTGTATGAAAGGGGTGGTTACCTGGACCCGGAGTGAAGATTATTACAAGAATAGCAGCTGGAGAGGCCGCTGGGCTACTGAAGGCGGAGGTGTGCTCATCAACCAGACTATTCATACTCTGGATCTGCTGCAATGGTTCGGCGGTGAAATCTCTTCCGTGAAGGGAAGTGTTACCACTGATGTGCTGAATGATGTTATTGAGGTGGAAGATAGTGCACATGCCTGCATCAGCTTCAAGAATAAGGTGCGCGGACTCTTTTACGGAACCAATGCTTATGGGGTGAATTCTCCCGTTGAACTGGAGCTGGTCTTCGAGCAGGGAACGCTGCTGCAGCGTAGGGATTGCCTGTATCTGTTGAAGGACGGGCAAGAGACGCTGCTCAGCGAACCGGCAACTGGCAGCACCGGAGGTAAATCGTATTGGGGGACCGGACATTCACGGTTAATTCATGATTTCTATGCCCACATCCGTGATAGCCGAAAGTTCTGGATTGACGCAGCAGAGGGCATTAAGGCGCTGGAGCTGATCGATGGAATCTACAAGTCCTCGGCGGGCAGAACGGGTCTGACGGCAGGACAGTATGTGTAGTACTGGACATGTGTGAGATCATACATTCTTGATAGCCAGGGAGAAAGGATCACGTGCTGTGATCCTTTTTTTTGCGTGCTGTAACGGGAATACAAGGCAGGTAACCACCCAATTGACAAATTATAATCTGCATGTGATAATTACCTGACGATCGTCAGGGGGGCTTGAGAGATGACTGCTAACGCGATTCTGCAGGCTGCATGTGCACAATTTGCCGAGAAGGGCTTTGAAGGAGCATCATTGGCCGGCATAGCCCAGGCGGTAGGGATTAAGAAGCAATCCATTGCCACCTATTTTCCGAAAAAAGAAGATTTGTTCATGGCCGCCTTCGGCGAAATGGCCCGGCATTACTATGAATTTCTTGAACAGCTGTATAAGGGCCTCAGGGATACACCTATAGAGATGAAGCTGCGTGAGATTATGTATAAGAACTATTATTACAAAGTGGAGCACCCGGTATTGACCGCATTCTATAAAATGGCCGTGCAATTTCCGCCTCCTTTCTTCCAGGACTTGCTGGAGGCGCAGATTGCGGGGATGGAGCAGCGTTCCGCTGTATTGTACCGGGCGATTTTTGAGGAAGGCATGAACACGGGGATCATACGGCAGCAGCGGGCAGATAGTCTGCTCTCGGCTTATTACTGTTTGCTTGACGGGATCGCCATGCAGATGTTTTTTTACAAGCAAGAGGAATTTGAACAGCGCCTGGAGGATATCTGGGGGATTTTCTGGGCGGGCATTAAGCAATCTTAACCGGAAAGGGAGGCAGGATGATATGCGTGTAGACAAGGTTACGAATGAAGCAGGATTACAAGAGGCATTCCGGATCAGACGTGAAGTGTTTGTGGAGGAGCAGGGCGTACCGCTGGCTGATGAATTTGATCATTATGAGAGCCAGGCAGAGCATATATTGGTGTTTCATGAGGCGGAGGAGGCTCCAGTAGGGACAGCCAGATTGCGGGTTGTGGACGGATGGGCCAAGCTGGAGCGGATTTGTCTGCTGGCCCCGTACCGCCGAAGCGGGCTAGGGTCCGTAATTATCGGCACACTGGAGGCAATGGCTGTAGAGCAAGGACTCCGGCAAGCCAAGCTGCATGGCCAGAAGCAGGCCGAAGGCTTTTATCATAAGCTGGGCTATGAGACTTCCTCGGCTGTCTTTATGGAAGATGGAATCCCCCACGTCATTATGGTTAAAAGCTTGCAGGTCTAATCTCTCAAATTGACTTTATGACCAGCAGGCCTTATCTTCAGTACATGTGTTAATATATGAATTGCAGATGAGAGACAGGGAGAGGGATTAAGCTTATGGAACAGGCAATGTTTGCCGGAGGCTGCTTCTGGTGCATGGTTACACCGTTTGAAGAGCTTCCCGGAATTCACGGAATTGTATCGGGGTACGCCGGAGGCACGGTAGAGAATCCTACATACGAACAGGTCAAGACAGGGACAACCGGTCACTATGAGGTGGTTCAGATTACGTTTGATCCGGCACTTTTCCCCTACGAGAGACTGCTGGAGCTGTTCTGGCCGCAGATTGATCCGACGGATGACGGCGGACAGTTTCAGGATCGCGGAACACAGTACCGGACAGCGGTATTCTACTATAATGAAGAGCAGCGGCTGGCGGCTTTGGCCTCCCGGGAGCAAGTGGCGGTCAGCGGCAGATTTGAGCTTCCTGTGGTGACGGAGATTCTGCCTGCACCCCATTTCTATCCGGCTGAGGACTATCATCAGGACTATCACAAGAAGAATCCGAAGCATTATAAAGAGGACCGTGAGCAATCCGGACGGGATACCTTTATTTCGCAGCACTGGTAAAAGCGGAAAATGAAATAAGGTTAGAAAAGCCTTTAATCACCTGGCATCTGGGGATTGAGGGCTTTTTGCTATTTTTGCAGCGCTCTAGAGGTGAAACGGAAGAAATTAAGTCATAAAACCAAAAAATGGGAACCTAAATCCGAAATTTTGAGCCTACTAAATGAAGATTTGCCCTACTATAATCATATTTGTAAACGCATACAATTATACATGATTCTGGCTTTGATCCGGGGAATGGAGGAGGGTGGAGGCTTTCTGAAATGCTGAATGATCTGTCTGTAGCTTCCGGTTGCCAAAGGTAATGATTATAGCAATGCCAATATAATTAAGGAGGAATATTACGATGCCTAAAAAATGGCTAATGTCCATGCTTGCGTTCGTGCTTCTGCTCTCTTGCCTGCCTTTCTTTGGTTCCAAAGCTGCCGCCGCTGATTATACACAGGGAGTAGATTTGTCGGGAACTACAGCGACAATCTGGTTCAAATCTACAGTAAGCACCAGTTGGGTGGATGTACATTACAAGGTCAATTCCGGAACGCAGCTGAATTACCGTACAACCTACAACAGCAGCAAAGCCCGATATGAGCAGGTGGTCACAGGCGTTGCCAGCGGAACCGTTCTATCCTATTTCTTCACGTACAACAATGGAACACCGGCATATGATACCGGCTGGTTTACGTATACCGCCGGAACGGCGCCGACCACCCCGCCTGGGGGTTCCTCTGCTTCGATCTATTCCATAGCCGCCTCTTCCATTCCCACCCCGCCGGGAGGTTCCGTGTCGGTGAAGGTCATGAACGGCACGGGCGGGGCCTATCCTGACAACCAGATATATTGGGGTGTGATCGGCATCAATCCGGCCAACGGCAAATGGAGTTATCTGGATCTGAGCGGCAATCTGCTGCCAATCTCTAATGCGCTGAATGATGCCTCCGGCCATCTGACCAAAAACGGCGTGAATTACGCGAATATCTACCATACCGTAAGTCAGGCTTCCTGGGTAACGATGCCCAAAATCACCTCCGGCCGCATGTTCCTCAGCGTAGGCACGCCGCTGTACATCAAGACTTATGATGACGGCTTTGCCGGACCGGATATTGATAATCCAACCGACCCTAACCGTAATCTCTATTTCGACTTCGTTGAATTCACGGTGGATGCTACAGGCTATCACGGCAACACGACGCGCGTAGATGCCTTCGGTTTCCCGATCCAGCACCGGCTGGTTGGCCTGTCTGGAGGCTATGATAAAACCGTAGGCGAGCTGGAATCGGAGACACGTGCCGGAATCTTCAGCAAATACCAGAATGAAGTGCCATCCGCCTTTAAATCACTTGCTACGGATCAGGCACCTTACCGTATTATCGCTCCTGTCCATGGATCGTTTAAAGCCGGCGGGGCCAACAGCAATTATTTCGCAGGTTATTCCAGCTACAGCACCCAGGATATTCTCCGCAACGATGGCTCGCTCATTGATGCTGCCACCAGCGCTGCCATTAACCGCCATGTCTACACCTCCGGCAACTGGAACAATGTCGCGGACTATTACAAAGCGGCTCCAGCCAATTACTATGCGAAGTTCTGGCATGATCACAGCATTAGCGGGCTGGCTTACGGCTTCCCTTATGATGATGTCAACGGCCAGGCGGCCTATCTCGAAGTCGGCGATCCCAAAGGCCTGATTATCCGCGTGGCCTGGTAAGCAGCTTCATTCTTTCTACACATTTGTCCTCTACACTTCTAGGTATTCGCTAGAGCAACTTGAATGGAGGGACAATGATGAAGAAAAGACTACTGACGGCTACCTTTATCCTGCTGCTTGGAGCTATACTGGCGGGTTGCAGCCCGGGCGCGGATAACAAGGAAGAATCAAGCGCTATCCCTGCACAAACAGCGGTAACCACGCCATGGATCGCTACCAAGAATACAACACGGATTAACTCCTCTGACCCTGTTCAGGCGGCTGTACTGGTCTCCCGGACCTTATGGACGGCTGAAACGAAGGGCAACCGGCCATCGTCTGTAGTCCTGACAAGTGTGGATAACTGGCAGATTGCGGCGGTAAGCACGGACCTGATCCACCATCCGAACAACGGTCCGGTGCTCTTTTTCACCCAAGATGGTGTGCCGGATGAGACTCTTACTGAATTGAAGCGGCTGAAGCCGCTTGGTGCGGACGGCAATGACGGCATTCAGGTTGTAATTGTCGGTCCTTCGTCTGAAGCTGTCGAGTCGCAGCTCAGCTCGCTTAATCTGAAGCTGGACAAGATTGAAGGGGATGATCCAGCCGCAGTGGCAGGCGCTATTGATGCTTACTATGCGAAAGTGTCAGGCGAGCTGCCGCAGAGTGTAATTATCGGATCGGTGGATAGTCCTGAATATACCCTCCCGGCTGTGAACTGGATCGCCCATATGCCAGAACCTTTACTATATGTGAGAAGTAGCGAAATCCCGGCTGCAACAACAGACGCGCTCAAGGAACGCGGCGGCAGTGCAGCAATCTACATTCTCGGTCCCCAATCTGTCATTTCAGCTGATGTGGAAGAGCAGCTTAAGCAATACGGAACGGTTACGCGTATAGCGGGAGAGGATCCTTATGAGAATGCCATTGCCTTTGCCAAATTCAAGGATACGGCGAACGGCTTCGGCTGGGGAATCACTGCTCCCGGACATAATCTGTCCTTGTTGACTACGGATTCAACGATGCTTGCGATTGCCGCAGCCCCCTTCTCCCATCTGGGCAAACACGCGCCGCTGGTCTTCATGAAGCAGGACGGATTGCCGGATTCTCTGATGAATTATACGATGGAGCTGCAGCCCAAATTCAAGGATTCACCGGCGGAAGGCCCGTATAATCACGCTTGGCTGACTGGCGATGCAGCAACGATCAGCGCCGCGGCGCAGAGTGAGATCGATGACATGCTGGAAATTTCCTCCGCCTCCGGTGACAATCCGCACTCGGGGCATTAGACAGAGCAAGCCGGCAGCGGGACCCGCTGTCGGCTTGCTCTTTTTTCGCGGAAACGGACCTCACCCCAAAAGAACGGCATAACCGTTCCCACTTGGGTATAATGAATGCACGAACGATTAACCATTCCACAAAAAAGGGTGAACGGCTTGTCCAAATCTCAAATACTTATAGTAGACGATGAATGGAATATGCGGAATTTGCTGCGTATATATCTGCTGAACGAGGGCTTCACCACCAAGGAAGCGGCCACGGGGCAGGAAGCCATCCGCATGGCGGGGCAGCACGCGTTTGATCTGATACTGCTCGATGTGATGATGCCTGACATGGATGGCTGGCAGGTCTGCCGTGTGATCCGGGAGCAGAGCCATATCCCCATCCTGATGCTCACCGCGCGTTCGGAGATTAAGGATAAGGTGCAGGGTCTTGGCATCGGCGCGGATGATTATCTGACTAAGCCGTTTGAGCCGGAGGAGCTGCTGGCCCGGATACATTCGCTGCTCCGCCGCTCTGCACTGACGCAGTCACTGGCACCCCAGGAAGAAGTACTGGAGTACCCCGATTTGCGGATTTACCCGGAGGCACGCGAGGTGCGTGTACAGGGAAAGAATGTTGATTTTACGTTAAAAGAGTTCGATCTCCTGGCCTTGCTTGCGCGCAGCGGACAACGGGTATTCACCCGCGATGAGCTGGTCGAACGGTTATGGGGCAACGATTACGGCGGTGAAACCCGGGTCATCGACACCCACATCAAGAATATCCGCGAAAAGATGCAGAGAGCGGGACTGGCGTATAATCCGGTGCAAACGGTATGGGGCCTCGGTTATAAATTCCAGGTCACGGGTAGTCCGGATGAAACATAATATCATCGGCTCCAAGCTTGGGCTGGTCATCATGTCCGTATTCCTGATCGTGCTGCTGTCGCTGGGCATGGTGATCGACAGGATGTTCACCAGCTTCTATTACAACGAAATGCAGACGGAAACGGAGGAGCTCGCCTCCCATTTCACGGTCATGGCCCAGTCCAAGGAATCCACGACCAGCCAGATGATGACGACGTTTGCTGAATTCTCTAATGTCAGTATATTTAACATACTTCCCGACGGCCATACGAATCTCCATTCAGGCGTTCACGATTCTTCGGACAGGGCGTTTATCCGAACCGGGGATCTAACTGATATTTTCAACGGCAAAACGGTCAGCTTCCTGTACAAAGATCCAGAGGGGCACCGTTATTTCGTTACTGGTCAGCCTATCTCGGGCAGTGAAGGTGTCAGTTCGGCGCTATATGTGATGTCCTCCACCACGAATATGGAAGAATCGCTGGCCTCAGTACGTAATATACTGCTGCTTGCCGGGATCGGCGCATTCCTTCTGGCGCTCGGCATCACCTGGATTATTGCCGTGGTCCTGTCCCGTCCGCTTCTGCAGATGCAGAGAGCCACCCGCAAGATCGCCGCCGGTGAACTGGAGACACGCCTTACCATCCGCGGTAAGGATGAGATTGGTTTCCTCGCAGGAGCCATTAACGATCTGGCCGTTGATCTGCAGCGTTACAGGGATACCCGACAGGAATTCCTCGCTAACATTTCACATGAACTGCGGACACCGATTACTTACCTGCAGGGATATGCCAAGGTATTGAAGAGCGGGTTGTATGAGACGGAGGAAGAGAAGGGACTGTATCTCGACATCATCGATCAGGAAGCGCACCGGCTGCAGCATCTGGTCGACGACTTGTTCGAGCTGGCCAAGATGGAAGAGGGCAGAATTCCACTGAACCTGGAACAGGTCGATCTCAGACAGATCGTGGATCAGGCGGTCCGCAGGGTGGAATTACCGGCGAAGGAGAAAGGTCTGCTGCTGACAGCGTCGTACGATGGCGGGCAGGACGTGAGGGTATTAGGCGATGGCAAACGGATGGAGCAAATTGTGATGAATCTGCTGGAGAATGCTGTCCGCTATACCGAAAAGGGACAGATCAAGGTGAATCTAAGATTCACTCCGGACTCAGCAATATTTGTTGTAGAGGATACGGGAATCGGAATTCCGGAGGCGGAGCTTCCCTTTATTTTTGACCGTTTTTACCGGGTAGAGAAATCCCGCTCGCGGCAATACGGAGGCTCCGGCCTCGGGCTTTCAATTGTGAACAAGCTGGTCGAGCTGCTCGGCGGTACGATTGTATTTACAAGTAAGGTCGGCGTAGGAACACGCTGTGAGGTTACTTTTAAGAGATAACTAAGAATGATTTAGACTTATCCCTTGGAGGATGTAATCCCAATTCGCATAATCATTCATATCGCCGGGCACTTCCAGAACGCAGACATTGCCGATACCCCATTCCGCTTCTCTTGTTAGGGTAAGGCCGGGTATGGGATTTAGGATGAGTATTGTGAATTTCTTGTTGTCTAAAAGTTTTGATAATATCCTATGCAGCTCCAGTACCTGTTCAGCGCTTGCAAACCATCTGATAAATAAACTATTGTCGCTGCTGAGCAGACTGTTCCAGAACCGGCCGACCCGGTATTCCAGCTTCAGTCTGTAGGCGGGATAGGAAGCGCTCCAGCCCTGACCTGGAATAATCGGGAAATCGTGGGCAGAGATGATGTTATACAGAGAGTCCCGTATGAAATAGGATGGTGACAGATTGTTCCTGGAATGATCCAAATATACGGGATCTCCATCATCCAGCAAAAAATGAGTCTCATCCAACGGATGCAGATTTCTGAAATCCATAAAGTTCTTGAACTCATTCTTTAGAAGCCGGTTGACGTCTGCCAGTGAATACGAAATCATCCAGTCTAGAGGCATTGAGAATTTACGTAGACCGTATCTCTTCAGGTTAATTGCTGGCGCACAAGATGAACCTAAGCTGACGATCAGTCCATAGTCCTTTTTGACGTCTTGTAGTTTCATGAATTCACCCATCTCTATCCAGACTTCATCGTTAGTAAATCATATACGAGATGCTCCGGGATTGATTGGACGGATGAGACAAAATTCAGCGGTACACATGCTTCGGATAGCTGAGAGGCGATTTCATTCTGAGGGGTTTGTGCGTAATGAAAACCAAAAGGCGCCCGGGCAGCTATTTCTATAGTCTCCCCGGACACCTGTCAATCTTTTATAAACTTAGGTGACTCAACTCTTAGTGGCTCATGCCAGCCATTCCGCCCATAATTTCCGGATTCACCATCCCGAAGATCATAGCGATGTGGGCAACAACGAGGAAGCCGCTGATCAGCAGGAAATGCAGCTTAAGCTTGCTCTCTTCACTGCGTTTGCGGGCGATGAGACCGAGATCCAGCAGGGCCAGAGGCAGCAGGAAGATGACTCCGCTCAGATAAAAGCTTACCGCAACCACATCCACCCAGGTGTGCCATTCACCATTTGCGGTGAGCGGAATGAAGGCGGTAGGGAACAAGTACAGGAAAACTCCGGTGAAATAGAGTCCGGCAAGAATACTACATACCCGGTTGAACGCTCGGAGCGGCCCGTTCAGCTTCTTGGTGAACAGAATAATAAACTCCGTAACCGTAATCGTCTCGGCAAAAATCACGGGAATCGCCATAAAAAGAATCAGATTCCATGGCTGATTGTCCGCCAGCAGGGACATATAATGCGTCATGTTCATGTTACATCCTCCAAATTCAAATATAGCTTACATAGTGATGTTAGTAGATAAGTGTGTGGAAAGTATGAAGAAAGGAAGGTATGATGGATAAAAGTTAAACAGGAAGGGAGCACGAACGGAAGTGAAGGACGCGTTGCATCATATTTTATTTGATCTGGACGGCACATTAACCGACCCCAAAGAAGGCATCACCAAATGCGTGGAATATGCACTGCATAAGTTAGGGATCGGGGTGGAGCATCCCGACCTGCTAATCCCGTATATCGGGCCGCCGCTCTACGATTCTTTTGTTCACATCCAGGGTCTGACACATGAAGCTGCCCTGCAGGGCGTGGACTTCTACCGGGAGCGTTACCGGACGCTAGGCATGTTCGAGAACAATGTGATCCCAGGGGTTCCGGAGTTACTGGAGAACCTGCGGAATCAGGGGTTCAGCCTGTATGTGGCGACATCCAAGCCCACGGTCTTTGCTGAGGAAATTCTCCGCCATTACAAGCTGGATCACTTCTTCAGGTTCACCGCTGGCAGCAATCTGGACGGGACACGCTCGAAGAAGCGCGAGGTGATCCAGTATGTGCTGGACCAGAATGATATTCCTGCCGCACAGGCGGTGATGATCGGGGACCGGGAGCATGATATTATCGGGGCGAAGGCCTGCGGTGTGCCCTCCATTGGCGTGTTATTCGGCTACGGTTCGGAGGAGGAATTATCAGCTGCCGGAGCGGATTATATTGCTCCTACGGTTGAAGAAACGGGTAAGATTATTTCACGGATTTCAAGTGAATGATAGTAACGGATAGATTGCCGGGGGGGCAGCGGCATACAACTATTTTTACATTGAGGTATTGACTTATAGCAAAGGCATTCAGTATTATGTAACCAGCAACACCATATCTAAGGCAATGACCAGAGACAGGATATCCTCCCAGGACTGACCAGAGAGAGAAGTGCAAGGTGAGAGCTTCTTACAGAGACCAGCCGGATGTTACCCCTTTGCAGCCGTGACACTGAACCCTCCTGCTGTTAGTGAGGCTGTAAATGCCACCGACCCATCCCCGTTAACGGATGCCATGAGGATTGTGCTTATCACGTTTCCGCCGAACAGCCGGGGGTCCGTGAATACATAGTCGAATTAGGGTGGAACCACGAGCGTAGACGCACTCGTCCCTTTCCGGGATGAGATGCGTTTTTTTGCGTTCAAATCACACTAACAGAAACCTGAAGAAATGGAGGCCACAATCATGGAGATTCAAGTGAAACTGCCGGATGGAACAATTAGGAGGTATTCGCGTAACACCACAGTTGCGCAGGTTGCGGAGTCAATCAGTGCAAATCTGAAGAAGAATGCGGTAGCAGGTAAGATCGACGGCAGGCTCGTTGACCTTGATCACCCGGTTGAACAGGATAGCCTCGTTGAAATTATAATGGCGGACAGCAGTGACGGTCTAATGATCCACAGACATAGTACTGCTCATCTGATGGCCCAGGCTGTCAAACGGATCTACGGGGATCAGAATGTTAAATTGGGTATCGGTCCGGTCATAGAGGATGGATTCTATTACGATATTGATATAGCACGTCCGTTGTCCGTGGAGGATTTGAGTGCGATTGAGCGGGAAATGGAGAAGATAATCGGAGAAAATCTGCCGATTCTGCGCCGGGTTGTCAGCAGAAGTGAAGCGATGGAACGGTTCCGGCAGCTGGAGGAGCCCCTTAAGCTTGAACTGCTCCGTGACCTGCCGGAGGATGCAGTGATCAGCTTGTATGAGCAAGGTGAATTCACTGATCTGTGCCGGGGGCCGCATTTGCCGTCTACTGGCCGGATCAAGGCCTACAAGCTGCTTAGCGTAGCGGGAGCCTATTGGCGCGGGGATTCAGATAATCAGGTGCTCCAGCGGATCTACGGAACTTCATTCTTCAAGAAATCCCAGCTGGAGGAGCATCTCCACATGCTGGAGGAAGCGAAGAAGCGTGATCACCGCAAGCTGGGTAAAGAACTTGGGTTGTTCATGTTCTCCGAAGAAGCGCCGGGTATGCCGTTCTATCTGCCGAAAGGGATGCTTATCCGTACAGAGCTGGAGAACTTCTCGCGTGAATTACAGAGGTCCAGCGGCTACGATGAGGTCCGTTCACCGTTGATGATGAATAAACGGCTATGGGAGCAGTCCGGACACTGGGATCATTATAAAGACGAGATGTATTTCACAAAAGTAGATGAAACAGATTTTGCGCTCAAACCGATGAACTGCCCCGGACATATGCTGATCTACAAGAACAGCCTTCGTTCCTACCGTGAGCTGCCGATCCGGATTGCTGAATATGGCCAGGTCCACCGCCATGAATTCTCAGGGGCGCTGAATGGTATGATGCGTGTCCGCACGTTTTGCCAGGATGATGCCCACCTGTTTGTCCTGCCGGAACAGATTGAGGATGAAATTAGCCGGGTGCTGGAGCTCATTGATCAGATGTACAAAGTATTCGGTTTCGAGTACAAGGTGGAGCTGTCCACACGTCCGGATGATTATATGGGGGCTGAAGAACTCTGGGATCAGGCGGAGCTGTCGCTCGAACGCGTGCTGAAGAATAACGGGACCCTGTATCGGGTGAACGAGGGGGATGGCGCTTTTTACGGGCCTAAGATCGATTTCCATGTCCTTGATGCCTTGAAAAGAAGCTGGCAATGCGGTACAATCCAGCTGGATTTCCAAATGCCGGAGAAGTTCGATCTGACTTATATTGGTGAAGATAACGTAAAACACCGTCCGGTAGTCATTCACCGTGCTGTATTCGGCTCCATTGACCGGTTCATGGGCATTCTTACAGAGCACTTCAGCGGAGCTTTTCCTCTATGGCTGTCTCCCGTGCAAGTCAAGCTGCTGCCTGTATCCGGGGTTCATGCTGATTATGCCTTCGAGGTTAAAGAGCAGCTGCAGGCTGCCGGACTGCGGGTTGAGATGGATGTGCGGGATGAGAAGCTGGGCTACAAAATCCGTGAAGCACAGCTGGAGAAAGTGCCTTATATGCTCGTACTTGGAGATCAAGAACAGAACAACGGTACTGTTTCCGTTCGGGGCCGTGCGGAGAGTACACAAATACCGCTCAGCGTGCAGGAATTCATTCAGCTGCTGGCCGGCCAAATCGCTGATCGGAAATAAATTGCTTCATTAATAGGTAGTCGAAGAATAGGTAGTCAAAGTTCAGGAGGGCTGATATGATTTCGAAGAATGCTGAGCAACTGGAGGGCAGCGTGATCAGGCTTGTGCCCCTCATGGAAGAGCATAAGCCGGAGCTGGTTAAGGTGCTGAACGATCCGCTGATCTGGGAATACACCTGGAGAAGAATCAGTACAGAAGAGCAGGTAGGGCAATTGATTGACGCGGCATTGGTGAACAAGGCTAAAGGTACGGATATGCCTTTTGTCATCATTGAGCAGGCTTCCGGCCGAATTGCCGGCACTACGCGGATCATGCATCTGGACCGGACACACCGCAATGCTGAGATCGGCTGCACCTGGATTTCGCCGGATTACTGGAGAACCGCAGTGAACACGGAGTCGAAGTCGCTGCTTCTGCAATACTGCTTCGAGGCGCTCGGATTAATCCGTGTTAACTTCTCTATTGTCAGTAGCAACCTTCGGTCACAGCGGGCGGTTGAACGGATTGGTGTTGTCCGGGAAGGCGTGCTGCGCAAGCACCGCCTCACTTCTGACGGCATGGTTATGGACAATGCGCTGTACAGTATCATTGATGACGAGTGGCCGGCGGTGAAGGCTAATCTTGATTATTTGTTGAATGTGAAGTATAAGTAGCTGCATCCATCCGGGTGCCCAAGCGAAGCTTAGAGGGGTCCCATTGCGGGCCCCTCTATTATTTTTTTGCAAATAGCCATATCTGAGAAACATTGATATAATAGAAAGAACTGAGGATAGAAACATACATTCCCCAATATATCGTTTATCGTGATCCTAGCCCATACTTCACCCTTCGGGGCAGATGTGGGTTTATGTTATGTTGTGAGGTAAATTATGAAGTGATGGCGAGGTTGGCTGGAGCATGAACTGGAATGATTTTGGAGAACGGAATAAACGGCTGAATCCCCTATGGAGTCTGGGGGCAGGCATGAATCTCGGCGAGCTTCAGCCTTATAAGGAAATGATTGCTCTAAGCGTGCTGCTGCAGATCTATTATCTGGAGCTGGAATCGAATGAACAGAGATCCAGGGAGGATCTGGTCCAGCTGACCTGGAGCTCGCTTGAACGCTTCGGCATCGCGAAGCTTGGCAGTCCGGAATCGGTGGAACGGCTGGTGGACGGGCTACTGTGGAGCGGAGGCGGCGGGGATTTCGAGGCGAACTATTATGATGATCAGTCCCGTCAGATGGCGGTGCAGAAATACAAATATTTCTCAGTGGATGAAGATGCCACCCGTACCAGCTGGGAAGAGAACGGGACCACAATCTATCGGCTCTCCGAATATGCGATGGAGCTGATCTTCATGAGCCATGAGATCATTGACGAATTTCAAATCAGCATCAAGCTGCTCGAGATTCAGATGCATATCAAGCATGGACGGGTAACCCGGGCGATGCAGGATGTGAACGAGCTGATCTCCCGGGTGCGGAAGATGACCCAGCAGCAGCAGGAATACCGCAATGCGCTACGCCGTAATCCGAAGCATATCTTCAGCGAATATGGCGCTCAGCGGCACCAGCGGCTGGAGGAGATTCATCAGCAATTTGACGAAGAACGCAAGCATTTCGATAATATTCACCGCTCGCTGGCCCGGCTGGCCAATGATGAGAAGGATGTCATCGACTTCAATGAGCTGCGCCTGCTCTCCGAGCGGGTCGAACTCTCCCGTCGGGTGCATGATGAGCTTGCCGAAGTGGTACTTAGCATTTTTGAAGCGGAAACCAATCTCAGGCTCAACTTCCCCGAGCTGTTCTGGGGTGCCGCCGGCTTCAACTTCCGTACCCACGTCTGGGAGGAATGGGTGAAGCCGGAAGGGTTGCCGGATGGAGACAGCATGGAAACTCTGATCAGCGGGCTATTCTCTCCCAGCCAAGACTTCATTTATCCGCTGGCCTGGGCCTGGGAAGAGCAGGATGTCGGCTTCCTGCCGGACGAATTGCCGGAAGACCCGGATGAAGCCGGGGAGGAGGAAGAACTCCACTATGTCCCCAAAAGCATACCGTGGACCGAGGTATCTGAGCTTTGGCTGCCGGTCTTCGCCGGACTGGCAGAACAGGGAAGCTTTACATTCTCGGCAGAGGCTTTCTCTGAGGATGAACAGCGGCGCTGGGCGGATACCCCCAATGCGGTGGACCTGTGGGTTCAATTTTTCCATACCGAAATGAAGGTGCAGGAGCAGGAAGTGGAAGGTCACGGCGGGGCCGATGAATGTCAGAAGCTGATTGGGCGGCTGATTGCGGACCACCCGGAGCTTGAGACCTTGCGGGGCAAAGTGCTGCAGACCAGGATTGCTAACGGGCAGCAAGGCAGCATCCGCTGGCCCGGTCTGGAGATCAGTCCTTATACCATTACTATAGTAGAGAAGTGAGATGATTCAGCATGAGTTATTCGTTAGAGCAAGTACAACAGGCTTCACGGCTGTTCTTCGACCTGCTTCGCCGCAAGGTGATATCACTTGATGATCCCGCTGCGGCCGAATGCCTGCAGGATACCGTCGCTTATGATGCCTTACAATATGTAGCCAAAGAAGCCGGCTGCCGGATTATGAACTCCGGGCATCGTCTGCACCTGCTCGTGAGTCCAATGGGTTCCGGCTTTGCCAGCAACTTCACACAGCTGCGCAATAAATATTCGCGCATCGAACGCAAGACGCATCTGCATATCATCAACGTAATTATTCTGGTGTTCCTGGCTGAGATGGATCAGGATGAACAGCATTTCAAGCCGGGTCAGGACAGCATGTCCTACATACAGCTCTCGGATCAGGTATCCGTCCTGTTCCAGACATGGATGGACATGGACGAAGACGGCAGCTTCAGCAAGCAGTGGCGGCTGGATATTCAGGCGATGTACAAAGTATGGAGCAGCCTGTATATGCAGACCAAAAGCCAGGAGGAGGGCGATTCGCTGACCCGCGGCGCCGGCTCACGGATCGGCCTGATCCATGAGGGGATGAAGCTGCTGGAGGAAGAGCATCTGGTGTTCATCTCCGAGAACGAGAAGCGGATTTTCCCCCGGGAAGAGCTGTATGAGCGGATGCGTTATCTCTATCATGATGTGGACCGCTATAAGGAGCTGAAGGCCCTGATTGGCCGGACACTCAGCGAGAAGGAGGAGGAAGCCCATGCCGCGCATTGAGCGAATCCGCATCGCCGGACTTAAATATGAGAAGATGCTGAAGAAATATGAGGATATGATCCTCGACCTGTGCAATGAGGAAGGCCCGTCCAACACGCTGATTACGCTGATGAACGGCGGGGGAAAGGGCGTACTGCTGCAGTCGATATTCCAGCTGCTGATGCCCAAGGCTGCCTGGGGTAAAGATAATGAGAACCAGGTAGAAGCCTTCTTCCATAATCACAAAAAACAGCTGAAGCCCTATACGTTCCACGTTGCCATCGAATGGCGGCTGGACGAGCCGGAACGGACGGAATACATAACCACCGGAATCGCAATGACTGCCCAGAACTCCATGGATCAGCTGGAGATCAAAGTAGATTATCTGCTCTATGCGCTGCTCAATTATGATGAGAATGCGGAGCTTACGTTGTCTACTCTGCCGCTCTATGATCACGAGCTGAACACTCCGGCCAGCTTTGAAGCGATTCAGCAATTTGTCCGTGAGCGGCGTAATGAGATCGTTGCGTATGGCAGCCACAGCTCGGACCTTAAGAAATATTATGCTTTTCTGGCAGACCGGGATATCCATATTGATGAATGGCGGAATATGCGGAGAATCAACGGTGAAGAGGGCGGAATTAAAGGCTATTTCCAGAAGAATGACGCCTTTACCAACCACAATCTGTTCGAGAAGCTGATTATTCCGGAAATCGGGTCGAGTCTGAACGGCAGCATGCGCGAGGATGAAGGCTCGCTTCAGCGGATGTTCATAGATTCCGCTACGGTTGCACAGAGGCTGCCGATGCTGGAGCAGAGAGAGCGGGCTTTTGCTGAATTCACTTCACTTGCCGCCCCGCTCTATGAGGCCATCAAGCAGGGGACTGAGGCTGACCGCAGCTTTCAGGAGACCGAATTGTTCGGGCGGCAGCTGTACACGGTGATCTATGATGAGCTGAAGAATGCCGAGGACAAGCGCCGCAAAACTGCGGATGAGCTGGCCGGGCATTATCAGGAAGCGAAGCAGCTGAAATTTGAGACGGATAATCTGAAGTATCTGAAGCTTAAGGAAGAGCGTGACCGCAAACAGGATGATTTCAAAGCGGTCTCGGATAATCAGGCACGGGCTAAGCAGCGGTTGGAGGAATCGAAGATCAAGGAAAAGGCTCTTGAGGTTGCCCATTATCTAGCCAGACGCAGACTGCAGATCCGCCAGATGGAGCAGTGGCAGAAGGAAATTGAAGCCATCGAAGGCTCCCTTGCGATGAAGGAGCGCCAAGAGGTCATTCAAGCGGCCAAGCAGGAGCTTCGCCTGCAGTGGGATGAGGTCTACCGGCTGTGGCAAGCGCGAATTCTGTTCTTCAGCGGCCGCCAGCAGGCTCTGGGTGCAGAAGAGGGCGTTCTGCGCAAAGGCCGGGAGGCATTCCTGCTTGAACTCGGCGGACTGGAGGGCAAGATTCATGAATTAACGGCGCTCATCCGCCAGTATACCGAAGATCTAGGGGTGTTCGCTTCCCGCCACGGGCAGGAGGCTGCCCATTCCCCGGCAGCCGCACTTCAGCGCACGCTGATTGCAGCCAGAAGCATAACCGAGAATATCGTTGCCCTGAACGAGCAGCGCAAATCCGCAGAAGAAGAGAAGCTTGCTCTGCATACCAGACATACACGGCTGACTGAGAAGCTGCTGGGGGCTGCAAGCCAGGCGGAGGAGCTTACGGACCGGATTGAAGCTCAGATGGGCAAGGAATCACAGCTCTGGTCACAGCTTGTAGTTCTGCTGGAAATGTATGAAGAACATCAGCAGCTCGGGACGACAGCATTGTTCGAGGCCAAATCACTTATTCAGGAACGGTTCATCCGCAGACTGGAGGATGCCGAGCAGCAGACGAAGCGGCTCAGACGGGAATACTATAATCAATTGCTGGATGTAGAGCTGCAGCAGGAAGCCTATTGGCTGCCTAATAATGATATCCTGACAGTGAAGGATGCCCTGGATGCCCTGAAGATCAGCTCCATGATCGGCAGTGCATATCTGAACGACCAGTCTTACCTGGTCCGTGAAGAGGAGCTGGAACGTCACCCGCTGCTGCCTTACGGGCTGATTGTAACGAAGCGTGAATCGGCTAAGCTTCAGCCTGAGTTGCTTCAGGAGCTTTTGCTCAAGTCGCCTGTCCCGGTCTTCGTGCGTGAGGAAATGGCGGATGCCACAGGAGCTTCATTCCTGCTGCTCACCCATCAAGGGCCGCAGATGGTGCTGCAGCCGGAGCGTTTCCTGGACTGGAAGCAAGGGATCGCCTCCCGGCTCAAAGAGCGGGAAGAAGAGCTGCAGGATGCGGAAGGGTATCTGGCGAAGCTGAAATCAGCCAGACAGGAGTATGACCGTCTGCTCCAGGGTGAACACACCGTAAGTCTGCGGGCCAGACAGCAGGTATTAGAGACCCGGCAGCAGGAGCTTGGCAAGAGTCTAAATGAATTGAATGCTGAAATGTCCCTTAATGAAGAGAATATATCCGGAATAGCCAGAGATCTGGCTGTCAGTGAGGCGGAGAAAACCGAGCATGAGACCAGGGCAGCGGCGCTGCGTGAGTGGGCGGAGCGGAGCAGGAAGCAGGAGCAGGATTACAAAGACAAACAAAAGTCAGTTGAATTGAAGACAGCCTTAAGCAAAGAGATTGCCGTCAAGGAACAGCAGCTGGCACTTCTGAAGGCGGACATAGACAGCCTCGCCCTGCAGCGGGAGAAGTGGCTGGGAGAAGCTAAGTATTCCTTGTTCCCGCGGCTGCAGAATTGGTTCCCGGAAATTCACTTCCCCAGCGAACATGTCAATGTCGCTAGTAGTGATACAGAGCAAGAAACTGCTGTGCCGGATGAAGCATTACAGGATAAGCTGCTGCAGCTGCTGAGTACCGTGGAAAGTCTGCAGCAGTCCCTCAGCCAGAATGAGCTGGAAATCCGCACACGGGCTGCCCAGATCAAAGCGGCGGGACAACAGCTGGTTGAACTGGAAGCTGCAGTACATCAGGTCGATGACGGATGGCAGTCTGCGCCCGAACCGGATGAATCACCGGAGGTTATTCAGTCGGCCAGAACACGGCAGAAGAGTGACACGGCGATTCTGGACGAGGATTATCAGCATATCCGCGATTCCTACATCCGCTGTATGGCAGAGCTGGACAACCTGCAGAAGGAGCTGGGCAAAGCCGAGAAGGCCATCAAGGAGAAGCACGAGCGTGCAGTAGAGCTCTGGCATGAGCCGCTGGTACAGAAGGAAGAAGAGCTAAGTGCGCGCTTCCGGGAGAATGAGTATTTGCTGAATACAAGCAAGCAGGCGCTTGCCTCAATGGATATTTGGCTGCAGACTCTCTCCAATCAGAGCAAGGTCATGGATACCCATGTGGAGAGCCGCATGCCGCTGCGGGATGTGCCCGAGGACGTGCAGCTGGATGTGCGGGAGAACTGTGAGCAGTTGGTTGCAGACTGGCTGCTGCGCAGCAAGGAGAGCCGCAGTCAGCGTGCGGAAATCTCGCGCAAGGTCAAGGAAGAGAAGACAACGCTCAGCGGCAGACTGGCCAAATCCGGATGGAACGTTGAGCTGGAGACCAAAATTCAGGACCGGCTGAACACAGTTCACTGGGATGATTTCTCGATTGCACTGCAGGTGCTGGACTCGATGCTCCAGAGCTCACGTGATCAGATTGAGAGTATCCGCAGTGACAAGGAAGATATGGAGCTGTCGCGTAAGCTGTGGGTAGGACGTGCCGCGAAGCGGGTCGTGCAGATTACCGACATTCTCAAGCGGATGGAACGCCGGATGATCATTCATAATGAGAACGGGCATGCCTTCCCCCTGGTCCGGCTGAATTACAAGAATATTACCGTTCCGAGAACGACAGATGACATCGAACCGCTGGTCAGTGAGTATTTCAACCGCTGCATCAGCAGCCTGCTAGAGAAGTTCCCGAAGATCGAGCAGGTTCCGGCTTCCGTAGTCAGAGAGCTGATTAATGACGGGCGGATGGTGTATGCCGCGCTGCAGAACCGCTTCCCGGTGCTCCAGGTATATAAACCGGTGACCGAGAATTATTTCCTCTACGCAGCACCGGAAGAGTACCATTACTCGGATTGGGAGGTCATTAACCGCGGGGCGCTGGATGAGGCCGTCGGCAGCGGCGGTCAACGCCAGTCGGTTCAGCTGCTGGTGGCGATGATGATTATGACCCACAAGCGCGTCAACCGGGAGAATAAAGGCTGGACGGTCTTCCTGTACGATAATCCGTTCGGTGAAATGGTCTCCAATAACGTGCTTGATCCGGTATTCGAGATTTCCAAGGCGCTGAAGTTCCAGTGGCTGATCGTTACGCCGCCGGAGCTGGTGAAGAATGACGTCAGCATCCGTTTCGGTGTGTACTGGCAGCTGTATTTTGGCGGGGATAAAGGAGATGCACTGGATTCAACCCTGATTAAGGGCGGACGCAAGCTGGTCCCTGCCTCATTGTTCTAGCAACAATCCAAATCATATAGATGGGTGGTACTCTGATAATGATGAACCTAAAGTCGGCAACGAAGTTAGCTAACGGTGTAGAAATGCCTTGGTTTGGTCTGGGAGTGTTCAAGGTCCAGGAAGGCCAAGAGGTTGTGGATTCTGTCAAAGCAGCAATTAAGGCCGGATACAGAAGCATTGATACAGCAACTGTGTATGGTAATGAAGAGGGAGTCGGTCAGGCGATCCGTGAATCCGGGATTGCCCGCGAAGAGCTGTTCATCACCACCAAGGTATGGAATAACGATCAGGGGTACGATTCTACGCTGGCGGCATTTGACCTGAGTCTCAGCAAACTGGGATTGGATTATGTGGATCTGTATCTGGTGCACTGGCCGATTAGAGCCAAATATAAAGACACCTGGCGCGCACTTGAGAAGCTGTATGCAGACGGAAAAGTCCGTGCGATCGGTGTCTCGAACTTCCAGATAGATCATTTGGAAGATCTTTTAACTGAAGCCAAGGTGAAGCCGATGGTTAACCAGGTGGAACTGCATCCGCTGCTTAGCCAGCTTGAGCTTCGTGAGTTTTGCCGGGCGCAGGACATTCAGATTGAAGCATGGGCTCCGCTGGCCCAAGGCCATCTGCTGGACAATGAGGTGATTGCTGACATTGCGGCACGCCATAACAAAACGCTGCCTCAGGTCATCCTGCGCTGGGATCTGCAGAACGGTATTGTGACGATTCCAAAGTCGGTCAAAGAAGAGCGGATTATCGCGAATGCCGATATCTTTGATTTCGAACTGTCAGAGGATGAAATCAGCCGTATTAATGCGCTGAACAACAACCAGCGCTTTGGATCGCATCCGGACAGATTTAATAACGAGTAACCTCCGGGCAGTCTCTTTTGAATATGTACTAGATTCGGACATAAGTATAAGGGGAATGGAACTATATCCCATTGTGAGCTTAACCGATATAGTATAGTAGAGATATAAGTAGCCGGAGGGGTATTAATGTATGAGAAAACTTTAAAAACTGCGCTTATCACTATTCTGATGATCCTGCTTCTGCTGCCGCTGGCGCCAAGCCGGACGGAGGCAGCTGTTCCCGCCCATTCGGAGTCCTTTTATGTGAATGACTTCGCGGGCGTAATCGATCAGAAGACAGAGAATTATATGGTCAATTACGGCGTGAAGCTGCATCAGCAGACTGGTGCTCAAGTTGTGCTGGTGACGGTGAATACTACGAACGGAACATCGATGGAAGAGTATGCGACCTCGCTGTTCAATGCATGGGGAGTCGGTTCGGCAGATAAGAATAACGGAGTTCTGCTGCTGCTCTCCACCCAGGATGATGATTACTGGGCGGTTCCGGGCAAAGGTCTGGAGGATACGCTGAACGACAAGGTGTTATCCCGGATTCTATCGGAGTCACTGGAGCCGGATTTCGCGGCGAAGAACTATAGCGCTGGTGCGCGCAAAACCTATGGTTCATTAATTCAGGAGCTTGGCGGAATCTATTCGGAGACTGTCGGCACCAAAAACTATGTATCGGATAATGCCGGGGTCTTCAAACAAGTTACGAAGGATTATCTGAACCAGTCCAGCAACCGTTATGCGGCAACGACCGGAAGCGGGATCTATGTAGTGACAATCAAGAATTCCGGTGATAAAAGCCTGCAGGATTATACGTATGCGAAGTTCGCCGGCGTAGCCGCAGGGCCTAAAGATGTAATGCTGGTGCTGGATATCGGCGGAGATAATTATCATGTCCTTCAGGGTAAGGCAATCGATGGAATTTTGACCAATGAACGCATTGGCGGAATACTGGACACGGTACTTGAACCGGAATTTGCTACAAAGGATTACGCAGGCGGGGCAACCGGGACGGCGAATGCTTTCTACAGCTTCTTCCTGGCCAGAGCAGATGCCAGCCTGGAGGCTGCGGCGGCGGGCTCCAAATCTACCGCTGCAGCAGGAACCCAATCACCCGTAAAATCGCATATTAACGACAAACCGAAACCCGTCAGCGCATCTACAGGATTAAAGATTATGGGAGTGTATCTGATAATCATTGCTATATTCAGTCTTGCTGCTTCCGGCCGCAACCGTTTAATTGCCCGTTTTGGATCACGGCTTAATCCGTTCAATCAGCAGAATATTAACCGTCTAGTTACCAGGTTCGGCTCAGGTTCTACTATGCGGCAGCGGCGGCACCGCCGGCATGAGCGGCATCGTAACGAAGCCTTGAATCACAGCAGTTCGCAGAGCAGCTTCTGGGGTAGCAATGAGGGAGGTGGCGGTTCATCAAGCGGTGGCGGAGTAGGACGCCATTCCTCTTACCAGGATGAAAATGAGGGGGATGGCAGTTCTACCAATGGGGGTGGAGCGGGGCGTTATTCTTCCAATGATGACGATGATGATAATAATGCCGGCGGAGGCGGCAGTGCAAGCAGCGGAGGCGGTGTAGGCAGACACCGGTGATAGGCTGGAGCTGTAGACTATGCAAATAAAGTATTGTAAAAAAGGACAGTGGCCGTGTGACCGCCCTGTCCCTTTTTCATTGATAAAGATAAAGATAAAGATGTGACGAGCTTACGGTTTGATCAAGGTTTACAGATCAACCCTCAAGGTGCCCAGCATCTTGACGAACTTCGGATCGTGGTAGGATAAGAAAAGACTGTCCCGCGTATCGAGGGAGGTAATTTGTCCGATATCATCCGCGCTCAACTCAAAATCGAAAATATTGAAGTTCTCCGCGATCCGCTCTTTTCTCACTGATTTTGGAATCACAACGATTCCACGCTGAACAAGCCAGCGCAGCACGACCTGGGCGACGGACTTGTTGTGTTGTTCTGCAATCGAGGCCAGGACTTCGTTGCCGAACATGTTGCCCAGTCCTTCAGCAAACGGCGCCCACGACTGGTGCTGCACGCCCTGATCTTTCATAAAAGCAGCGCTCTCGGCCTGCTGGTAGAACGGGTGCGTTTCGATCTGATTGACAGCGGGTACGATTTCGTTATGCACAATGAGGTCCATCAGACGGTCGGGCAGGAAGTTGCTGACACCGATCGCCCTGATCTTGTTATCGCGGTACAATTCTTCCATAGCACGCCAAGCGCCGTAGTAATCCCCGAACGGCTGGTGAATAAGGTATAGATCGAGATAGTCGAGCTGCAGCTTATTCAAGGATTTGGCGAACGCCAGCTTGGCACTCTCATAGCCGGCATCCTGAACCCAAAGCTTGGTCGTGATGAATAGTTCCTCACGCTTCACGCCGCTACGCTTAATTGCGCGTCCAACCGCTTCCTCGTTGAGGTAACCGGCCGCTGTGTCAATGAGGCGGTATCCAGCTATTAGTGCTTCATATACGGCGTTCTCGCATTCTCCAGCATCCGGGATTTGGTAGACACCAAAACCGATGATCGGCATTTTCACACCATTGTTTAAGGTTACGTTTAGCATTATAATTCCTCCCAGTATTCAGATGTACAACAGCAAACGGTGCGTATCCCCAAGTAGGATACTGAAGCGGGGATTCCACTTCCATCCGAGTTGCATTACAATAAGCCTATCGCCTTCGTGTAACACGAAGTCAAGCGGTCTTATCATTTTTTTCAAGGAGGATCACACATGCATACGGTCAAAGAAGCCGCCCTGATTACAGGACTCACTGAGCACGCTGTACGCTATTACACGGATAAAGGGCTGGTGCCCAGCGTACAGCGAAACCAGAATAATATCCGGCTGTTCGATGAAGAATCGATCAACTGGCTGCATGGCGTCAGATGTCTCAAGCAATCCGGGATGCCGATTGAAGTTATCAAAATATACATTGATCTCTGTCTCGAAGGTGATTCGACCCTTCCGCAACGCAGTGAACTCATGATGAAGCATAAAGAAGCAGCGCTCATTAAGCTTGAAGAAGCCAAACGGCATATAGCCCATCTGGAACAAAAAACTGCCCTATATCAGGACATTCTGGAGCATGGTATACCAGATACGACCAATCCCCGCAACTGGGCCGAAATTCAGCATATGCATGCTGACGTGTTGTACTCCCCCGCTGTCCGGAAGGCGTGAGATGCTCCGAACGAACAGATTTGCACAATATTGTTGTCTTTGAAGAAAATTCGAAATCGGAGGAGAAGCAAACATGAGAAAACTCGATTTGTCCGGTCATCTTGGGCAGTGGGAAATCAGCATTCCACGATGACGGTGAGAAAATCAGGCTCAAGCTGCTATCCAGCCGAACGCTCAAGTCGGGCATTATCGCGGCCCGCTATGAGTTGGAGAAATAGCCTTGCCGTACAAGGTGTTCCACTTAGCCTGACAATTCGCCGACATGAAAAAACTCCCCATACTGTAGACAGGTTGTATGATCTCACCTGTCTACCATATGGGGAGCCTATCCCTAGTTATTAAGCTGAATACTTTTGCGTATTAGCCTTTACTATGAAGAGTAACCTGATAACCGTCCGGGTCGGCAAATGTAAAGGTTCGTCCGAAGGGGCCGTCTATGGGTGCGGATGTAATCTTTACGCCTGCTGCAATAAGCTTGTCGTGGATTTCTTGCGTATCAGGGGCATGAAGCCATAGAGCGACACCAAGTCCAGGTTGAGTGCCTGTACCGAGTTCTATTCCAGGCATTAGATCACGAAGGGCAAATGCAATGGGCTTGGTATCAAAGACCACAGCATGAGGTGGGCCCGCCTGGGAGCGGACCAGTCCGAGATAGTTCTGATAGAATTCCGCAGAGCCTTCAAGATTGCTTACTTGTAGTGAAATGAAGTCGGGTCCAATTGCTGACATAATAATGTCCTCCTGTTTATGTTATTAGAATAATCATCTGACTCGCCATCGCCTCAAAATCAGCATTTGCAAATCTTCAATGCACTATTCGTATATCTTGATTATACAAGCCCCCTACTGCCAACAGCATGTCAGTAGCGTTCTTTCATTTTTTCGATTTCTTCTCTTATCCGGTTTTTGAAGGATTCAGGTTCAGTGACTACTACATCTGCCCCCCATCCAAGCATCCAGCTCAGCAATTCTTCCGGCTCGTGGACACGAAAAGTGACATGGTAACCGTCCTCTTTAGATTCGGCAGTCTCCATATAATAGTTATTGGCTTCTTCAACTCTATCTGTGACGTTTGGATTAAAAATTGCGCAGACCCGTACGCTACGGGTATCCTTCGGCCGGTAGGACTCAAGGTTGAAGTTATCGGGAGTCTGAAACGTATCCTCAGTCATGGTAAGGTCACTGATCCGGGAGACCCGGAAATGGCGAATATCCTCCCTTAGGTCACAGAAAGCAAGTAACAGCCAGCCATTCTGCTCATCATGTGCTAATCCGTATGGCGATACAATTCGCACATTTACCCGGTTCCCATCAGCTTCAGCCACCCGCTTGTGATAGGTTAAACGAAGTTTCTTGCCCTCCAGCATGGCTTCACGAATGATTCCCAAGTTTACTTTCTCCCGGGCCATTATGACCTTTTCATCCCTTTGAAGCAACCGGATGCTCCCTTGGATTCGGGTTGTCTCTTCACGCATGGGCCGGGAAAGAATGGCTTCTATTTTTCTGCGGGAAGAACGGGCACTATTGCGATAAGTCGGATCAAAACGTTTCTCTATGAATTCAGCTCCAAGAAGAAGTGATACTGCCTCTTCTGTGGTAAAACTGATGGGTGGAAGAAAATAGCCTTCCATTAAGGAGTATCCTAATCCAGTCTCACCGATGATGGGAACTCCCGCTTCACTCAGAGCCTGCATATCACGATAGATCGTTCTTACGCTAACCCCTAAGACCGCTGCTAATTCATCAGCTGTCTGCAATTTACTTCGCTGTAGTTCCATCACAATCGATAAAAGACGCTCTGTTTTATTCAATTGAAGCTGCACTCCCTTGCTTAGAATTCAACCCTTGATCATATCTTTCGTGGTTTCAAAATAACGTATGATAGTTTCTACATTTCTATTTGCTGTATTCTGATTGATTCCTATCCTTGAGCAGAAAATAACAGATAATGGACAGGAAATTGACCAAACTGAAACTTTTAAACTTCTATATTGCTCTATTATGAGATATGTGAGTGTATAGAAGTATACAACAAAAGGCTTGTTTAGGGAGGATATCTAGAAGTGAATTCTTCATCATTACCGCAACGTTCCACTGTCCGCAAGAAGAAAAAACCGGCCCGTAAGCGCAAGAAAAGGGGCTTTTTCCGTACAGTCTTCAGAGTATTTATGTTCTGCCTCATCCTGCTGATTATAGCCGGAGGCTGGCTCTACCTTGCACCGTCTGCCCAGAACACCCGATATCTGATCGCCGATACACTGATTACGACCCAACACCGGTATATGGCCAAATATATAATTGGCGAAGATGAGCTTAAGAACCGCGTCAGCGAATATACAGAGCGGTTTCAGGAGATGGGCAATGAGGTAGACACCCATGTGATTGAACCGGAGCCCGTGGTCCCGGAGGATAAACCGCTGGTCGAAATTGAAAAGGTTACTGGCAGCGGGTATGCCGGTTATGTGATGATTGTGAATGATCCGAAGAAGGTCCGTCTGGGTGTACCCGATAAGGTTGGTTCAGGGGAAAAGGTATCCAGTATGGTGGCGCGGACAGGGGCAATCGCCGGGGTGAACGGCGGGGGCTTCGCCGATCCGAACTGGAAGGGCAATGGCTTCAAGCCGATCGGGCTGGTCGTCTCACAAGGGAAGCTGTACTATAACGGACTTGGCGGCAAGAAGTCTACACAGATTGTGGGTCTTGATAAAGAAGGCAAAATGATCGCCGGAAACTACACGTTAGATGAGCTGAGCAAGATGGGAGTACAGGAGGCGGTGACTTTTCAGCCGCGGATTATTGTGAACGGCAAAGGCCAGATCAAGAATGCCGCTGAAGGCTGGGGGATCGCCCCAAGAACGGCTATGGGCCAACGGGCGGACGGTGCGCTGATCTTCGTGGTCATCGACGGGCGGCAGCCGGGCTACAGCATCGGGGCGAATCTGTATGATGTGCAGCAGATTATGTTGAAGCAGGGTGCGGTAATCGCAGCCAATCTGGACGGGGGTTCATCCACTGTACTGGTGAAGGACAACGAGATTCTTAACAAGCCTTCTTCACAATACGGGGAGCGTTATCTGCCTACGGCATTCCTGGTGTTTGAAGATCCCGGACAGGCGGATATCAGGAACATCTGGGAAGGACTTGATCCGTCCAAAATCGATGCGGGCAAGAAGCGGACCCAATAACTTCAGCTTTTCACGCTGCATAATCCCTAGTAGATTGGGTGCGGTAAGGTGTGATAGGATAACTATTAAATTCTTATTTGTAGTATAGGTGAATTCCTTGATCAGAGGGGGAACAGGTTTGACATTGCAGCAGCTCCGCTACGCAATTGAGATTGCGAACAGCGGCTCTATGAACGAAGCGGCCAAAAGGCTATTTGTGTCACAGCCCAGCCTCTCGAATGCTATCAAGGAGCTGGAGAGCGAGCTTGGCATTACAATCTTCGAACGCAACAACCGGGGGATCAGCATCTCGGCGGAAGGCATGGAGTTTCTGGGCTATGCCCGGCAGATTATTGAACAAACGGAGTTTATGGAGAACCGCTATACCGGCAAGAAACGCAGTCCGATCTACTTTTCGGTATCCACGCAGCACTATGCTTTTGTTACGGACGCATTTGTGAAGCTGATGAAGGAGAGTAAGATAGCGGAATACAATTTCAGCCTGCGGGAGACGCAGACCTATGAGATTATTGAGGATGTGCGTACCCTGCGCAGCGATATTGGTATTCTGTATATCAATGAGAGTAACTATAAGGTAATGAACAAGCTGTTCAGCGACGGTAACCTGAAGTTTACACCGCTATTCAATACGAATCCGCATGTGTATGTGCGGGCAGGACATGTGCTGGCCGGCAAAGAGAGAATCACTATTGATGATATTCTTGCGTTTCCTTATATTACTTTTGAGCAGGGGGATAACAACTCACTGCACTTCTCGGAGGAAATGCTTAGCTTCACGCAGATTGAGAAGAATATTAAAGTTACCGACCGCGCCACACTGACTCATCTGCTGCTCGGAAGTGATTCGTATACGGTAGGCACAGGGATAATGGCCTCTGAGCTGAATGATGCGGGACTGGTCACTATTCCTTTTGACAGCAAAGAGGTGTTCTCTGTCGGCTGGATTGCCCACAAGGACCGTAAACCGAGCGAGATTATGTCGGGGTATATTAACATTCTGAATGATCTGGTGTCGGATAATTATTTCGAGCTTGAGTCATTCTTACTTTAACAGCAGGAGGGACGTATGAGTAGTCCAGTTATCGGATCGACAAGAAATGCACCGCCCTTTCGCTATGACATTGTCGGAAGCTTCCTGCGGCCAGAGGCGCTCAAAGCAGCGCGCAGCCTGTATGCCCAAGGTATCATGACTGCCGGGGAACTGCGTGAGGTTGAGAACATAGAGATTGCCAAGCTGCTGCAGCAGCAGAAGACCCTGGGGCTACATGCCGTAACCGATGGCGAGTTCCGCCGCTCCTGGTGGCATCTTGATTTCTTCTTCGGGGTCCAGGGGACGCAGAAGATCACGCTCGGGCCGGCCGGCAGCTCCAAGGAACCGGTGAACCGGGCAGAGAGCTTCAAGATTACCGGGAAAATCGCATTCGGCGACCATCCTATGGTGGCAGACTTCAGCAGTCTGCAGCAGATGGCCGGAGTCACGCTTGCCAAAATGACCATTCCTTCACCGGCGCTGTTTCATTTCGTGCAGGATTATAACGGAAACGAGGTCTACTCGGATTCCGCAACGCTGTATGGAGATATCATCCAGGTGTACCGGGATGCGATACAGGCCTTCTACGATGCTGGCTGCCGGTATCTGCAGCTCGATGATACCACGTGGGGCACACTTTGCAGCGGCAAACACCGGGCGCATCTGCGCAGCAGAGGCGTCGATCCCGACCAGCTGGCGAAGGACTATGTCCGGCTGATTAATGAGAGCATCGCTGCCCGCCCTGCGGATATGACGATTGCGCTGCATGTGTGCAGAGGTAATCTCCGCTCGACCTGGTTTGCTGCCGGGGGCTACGGGCCGGTTGCCGAAGAGCTGTTCGCTGGCGCCGAAGTGGATGCGTTCTTCCTGGAGTATGACAATGAACGTTCCGGTGATTTCGAACCGCTGCGCTTTATTCGTAACCAATTTGTAGTGCTGGGGCTGGTGACCACGAAGCATGGCGGCCTGGAGAGCAAAGAGCAGCTCAAAGCCCGGATCGCAGAAGCGTCACAATACGTGGATATTAATCAGCTCTGTCTCAGCACCCAATGCGGCTTCGCCTCCTCTGAGGAAGGGAATATCCTGACGGAAGAAGAGCAGTGGGACAAGCTGCGGCTGGTGATTGAGACGGCGGATGAGGTTTGGGAGTAGAAGGTATATGCTGCATAGAGGGCGGGTTTGCCCGAAGGGGTGACCTGCTCTCTTTTTGAGGGGATATATAAGATATATACTTCTCCAGGACCTGATGGGATGGAGGGTTGACCACCACCTTGGGCCAAGCACCGCGCGCCGGGATGAGGACCCGGAGTTAGTTGGATTTAATCCACTTGCTTATCGTGCGAGGCGGTACCCTCACAGCTTCCACGCTGTCATCTCCAAAGGGTGGACCGTTCCCGGTTAATGCTTTGTTATTGACAGATCCCTCCCTCCCGAAGTACACTTGCAAATAATTACTTACATACACACAAGCGATGAAGAGAAGAGTAGGCAGGCGGCAGCGTTCACAGAGAGCTCCAGAGTGGTGAAAGGGGGCAGCGAAGCGTCTGATCTGAAAAAAGTCTCTGAGCTGCATACGGAATTGGGCACAGCCCCAAGGATGCTATGCCGGGATCTCCCGTTACAGAGATAGGGTATAAGCGTAAAGGCCGTACCCGAAGAGGCGGAAGATTAGCAATAGGTCCGCGAACAGAGGTGGTACCACGAAGCTTATTCAAGCTCTCGTCCTCAAGATAACAATCTTGAGGGCGGGAGCTTTTTTGTGTTCCCGGGCGGCCGGGCGTCGTGCCAAATTTAACAGGCTCCACATGAGCTCCATACTAACAGTAGAGGTGATTGTCATGCATTGGGCAGAGAGAATAGCAAGCCAGTTAATCGTGAACCATCCGGAGCGGCAGACTTTTGTATGTGCATCGGGGATCAGTCCGTCCGGATCGGTCCATATCGGAAATTTCCGCGAGATTGTGACCACTTCGTTTGTAGCCAAAGCGCTGCGGCGGGCGGGGAAGGAGGTACGGTTCATTTTCTCGTGGGATGACTTTGACCGGTTCCGGAAGGTGCCGAAGCTTGTGGACCCTTCGTTCGGACAATATATAGGGCTGCCGTATTCGCAGGTTCCCTGTCCCTATGGCTGCCATACTTCGTACGCGGCACATTTCGAGGCGGAGTTTGAGCAGGCGCTGCAGGCGTTTGAGATCGAGCCTGAATTCATCTACCAGAGCCGGGAATACCAGTCACACCGCTATAATCCGGCAATCCTGCATGCCCTGCGCCACCGGGAAGAGATCTACGATATTCTGATGTCGTTCAAAACAGGGGAGAGCTCTGCGGAAGACCGGGCAGCTTTTTATCCGGTAAGTGTATACTGCAGACGATGCGGAAAAGATGCGACAACGATTCACAGCTTCGACGACAGCGCAGAGACCGTGGTGTATAGCTGTAAGTGCGGTCATGCCGATACCATTCGTGTTCCTGAGGCTGACAACCTGAAGCTGCACTGGAAAATCGACTGGCCGATGCGCTGGAACATGGAGCAGGTGGTGTTTGAGCCTGGAGGGCGTGATCATTCGTCTGAAACCGGCAGCTATAATGTGGCCGCAGTAATCTCGGAGCGGATCTTCGGCAACCCTCCGCCTATGTATGAGCCCTATGAATTTATCAGCATTAAAGGCAGTTACTCCAAAATGTCCAGCTCTTCCGGGCATAATTACACACCCGATGATCTGCTGAACATATATGCCCCGGAGAATATCCTGTTCCTGTTCGCCAAATACCAGCCGAATGCTGCTTTTCATATTGGACTGGATGAGGATGTGCTGCGCAATTATGCGGAGTTCGAGCGGTATACTGCTGGAGTTCATACCGGAGCATTAACTGGTGATCTTGCGGATGCGCTGGAGTTATCGCTGCTAAGCGGCTCTACCGGAACGTCCCCGAGCTTCAATCAGGTGTCCAGTCTGCTGCCATTAATCAACTTCGACCGGGAACTGCTCCGGGATATTCTCACCAAGAATGGGGAGAAGGCAGATGAGTATCAGCTGCTGCTGACGGCGGACCGGGCGGAGCACTGGATCAGAAACTGGATGCCGCACAAGCTGATTACGGTCAATTCTTCGCCGAACTTAGCCTATTATCATTCACTGGACGCGGCAGAACTGAAATGGCTGCGCACCCTCTGCGGCCTGCTAAGAAACTGTGAGCTGGACGAAACGCAGAGAATGACTCAAATCTACGCGATCTGTCATCATGAAGACAAAAAAACAATGCGGACTCAGCAAAAAAGGCTGTTCACCATCATCTATCAGCTGGTTCTGAGTGCGGATGAAGGCCCGCGTCTGCCAATGCTTATTCAGGCTGCGGGGACGGACCGGATGCTGGCTTTACTGGATTTATGAATGAGCGCCGGACGGCCCTTTACGGGATATATCGAACAGAGGTATAATATACAGGACTGTTTTTAATCAAATGTTGGAAAGCGAGCGGTAACGATATGGGTCGTAAGTGGAATAATATTAAGGAAAAGAAAGCATCCAAGGATGCCAATACAAGTAAGGTCTACGCCAAGTTCGGTGTAGAAATCTATGTTGTCGCTAAGAAGGGCGAACCTGATCCGGAATCCAACCGGGCACTGAAGGTTGTTCTGGAACGGGCCAAAACCTATAATGTGCCGAAGGCGATTATCGACCGTGCACTCGAAAAAGCAAAAGGCAGCGGCGACGAAAATTACGTGGAGCTCCGTTATGAAGGCTTCGGTCCAAGCGGTTCGATGATCGTGGTCGATGCGCTGACGAATAACGTCAACCGTACAGCTCCGCTGGTACGCTCCACCTTCAGTAAGAACGGCGGGAATATGGGTGTCAGCGGTTCGGTAACGTATATGTTCGATCCGACAGCTGTAATCGGTGTAGAAGGCAAATCGGCGGATGAAGTGATGGAGCTGCTGATTGAAGCAGACCTGGATGTCCGTGATGTGCTGGAAGAGGATGAAGCAGTGATTGTATATGCCGAACCCGACCAGTTCCACGCTGTACAGGAAGCTTTCCGCGGCGCAGGCATTACGGAATTTACCGTAGCCGAGCTGACTCTGCTTCCACAGAATTATGTGGCCCTGCCTGAAGATGCACAGGCGCAGTTCGAGAAGCTGATTGACGCTCTTGAAGAACTGGACGATGTGCAGCAGGTCTACCATAACGTGGATTCGGAAGAATAGAATAAGCTGCTTTGCTAAGCGGACAAGCCCATTCTCAGGCTTGTCCGCTTTTTTACTTCTGCCATGCTGTGTATATTCTGTACCGATCTTTGCCAAAATAAACCGAACCGAGTAGCACACTACTTAGAGGAGGCAATACAGTGGAAGAATATACAGCACCGGATAAGAACCTGGTTAATACCGTCAAGGAGCTTGATCAGGACCCGGTCACCAGCCAGGAAGCGCAGCAGATGGAACAGAAGAAGAGTGACATCCGCAAGGAATCCCTGAGAGATGACAAAACGACCTATAAGAAAAATGAGCAGAATACGTATAAATGATTTACTCCTGTAAATGTAGCAGGGGCCATGCGGGCGGTGAGGGCAACCTTACCGCTTTTTGGCATTCAATGAAGAAGACAGTAACCCTTTCCGTCTGACAAAGTACAGCCTGGTATGCTATAGTCGATTGTAAAAAGGCAAACTAATGTTCTCTTTAATTGGTTAGCTGATCATACAGGAGGGATTAACAAATGGAACCTTTCCGGTTGTTGAGTGTAGTCCATGTATTTCTGATCAAAGATGGGCAAATATTGCTGCTGAGGCGCTTGAACACAGGACATCATGACGGGGATTACGGTCTGCCTGCGGGCAAGCTGGATGGAGGTGAGGAGTTGTTCTCCGCCGCCATCCGTGAAGTCCGGGAAGAATGCGGTGCTGTCATCGCGCCATCAGACCTTGAAATGCTCGGAGCGATGCATATCCGGACTCCCGGAAATGAACGGATTGATTTCTTCTTCAAAGCGGAGCATTGGAGCGGTGAGATTTGCAACACCGAGCCGGATAAATGCGATGATCTGCGCTGGTTCCCGCTGGATGATCTTCCGGAGAATGTAATCCCTTTTGTGCAGGAGGCCTGGAGCAAGTTCAGGGATGGTGTCTGGTTTGCTTCACATGGCTGGGCGTGACAGGAGTAACCGGAGCCGTACGCATTTTCACAAATCTATGGTGCATCCTGCGAAAATTGTGTATGCTGAATGAAGTTTACTGAAAACAAATGTAAAGTACATAGCAGGAGGATTTTCGCAGGATGGAAGATTGGACGATTGGCATGGTCGCAGTATTGGTGCTTTGCGGTTTTTTGGCCGGATTAATTGACTCTGTGGTAGGCGGGGGAGGACTGATTGCAATTCCTGCACTGCTGTCCGTAGGGATTCCTCTCCCTCTGCTGCTGGGCAGCAGCAAATTGGCCGGGTCAATGTGCTCCCTGACCAGTACGGCTTCTTTCGTGCGGTCCGGCAAAATCAATTTCAAGCTGGTCCGGACACTGATTCCGTTGTCCATTATAGGTGCGGTAGCCGGTACACTTACCGTCCGTCAGGTACCTTCAGAGTTTCTGAAGCCGCTGGTCATTGTCATGCTGGTAGTGATAACGGTCTATACGTTGTTCAAAAAAGCCTGGGGAGATGTATCCACCTTCTCCGGCAGCAATGGCAGAACACGGCTGATCGGGATTATCGCGGCACTGGTCATAGGCTTCTACGATGGCTTCTTCGGACCGGGAACCGGATCTTTTCTGATCTTTGCTTTTCTGATGATGGGCTTCGAATTTGTTACGGCCGCAGGCAATGCCAAAATGCTGAATTTCGCCAGCAATATCACGAGTCTGCTTACGTTTATAGCCCTTGGCTCTGTCAGCTATACCCATGGGCTGATTCTGGGCATTCCGATGGTGATCGGAGCTATTGTGGGCTCCAGAATTGCCATCCGCAAAGGCGCGGCGTATATCCGCCCGCTATTCATAACAGTCACTGTCATATTGATCGGCAAACAGATATGGGATACGATGCATTAAGTACATATATTGGAGTGGATGAGATGGAGATCAGGATCATACAGAAGGAAGAAGCATGGAAACTTAGGCATGAAGTGATGTGGCCCGAGCGTGAGCCAGATTACATCAAGCTGGAGGATGATGAGCGGGGTGTACATTACGGGCTGTATCTGGGAGAACAGCTGGTGTCGGTGTTATCTCTGTTTATTAATGGTACAGAAGCACAGTTCCGCAAGTTTGCTACGCTGGAGCTGGAGCAGGGTCTGGGCTACGGCAGCAGACTGCTGCAGACGGTGCTGAAAGAGGCAGAGCAGGCAGGGGTACAAAGGATCTATTGCAACGCACGAACCTACAAAGCAGGCTTCTACAAGAAATTTGGTATGCAGGCAACAGATGAGGTATTCAGCAAGGGCGGCAAGGACTATGTCGTAATGGAAAGGTTCTTCACGCCCGCTGAAGACGGTAACGGAAAGGAGTCTACGCATGACTAAGAAGCTGTATTATGATTCAGCCTACTTGAATGAATGGAGTACAACCATAAGTGGTACAGTTGAACGTGAAGACGGGATCTATGTGACACTTGCGGAGACAGCCTTCTATCCCCACGGGGGCGGACAGCCTTGTGATACAGGGTACATAGGTGAACTTCCAGTGCTGGATGTTGTGCTGGAGAATGATGAGGTGCTGCACAAAGTAGCGCAGCTTCCTGCACATACAGAGATCAATTGCAGGCTCGACTGGAACCGGAGATTTGACCATATGCAGCAGCATAGCGGACAGCATTTACTGTCGGCGGTCTTCCGTGATTTATACCAGGCCATGACACTCAGCTTCCATCTCGGCAATGACTATGCCACGATTGACATCGGGTTGCCGGAGCTGTCTGCAGCACAGATGGCGGAGGCTGAACAGGAGGTCAACCGGCAGATATACCTGAACCGGAGCATTATCAGCTACTTCGTAACGGCAGAAGAAATGGCCAAGCTGCCGCTTGTGAAGCTGCCTAAGGTGACAGAGGATATCCGGATTGTGGAGATTGAAGGTGTTGAACATAACGCCTGCGGGGGGACGCATGTAGCTTCAACAGGTGCCATCGGCATGATCAAGCTGCTGCGTTCCGAGAAGCAGAAGGGCAACACCCGGATTACCTTCAAATGCGGAAGCCGGGCACTGGATGAATTCAATGACAATGTACGTATTCTGGGGCAGCTGTCAGCCAAGTTCAATACCGGTAAGGACGAAATTATCGACCGGATTGAGAAATGGGAGCATGAGCAGAAGCTGGTGCAGACTGAACTGGCTTCGCTTAAGGAACAGAATGATATTTATCTGGCCCGGGAGCTATTATCCGCACTGGAACCCGGCAGCGGACTGATTACACATATTTCTGATACCCGAGCGCTTAAGGATTTGCAGATTCTGGCGGCGAAGCTTACAGCATTAACGGACCTGCCTGTTCTGCTGCTGAGCGCGGCGGAGAATAAAGCGGTGCTCGCCCACAGCGGTGCTGCGGATCTGTCCTGCGGAGCCTTCTTCAAAGCCCATCTTGGCGAATATCAGGGCAAAGGCGGAGGCAGCGACAAGCTGGCCCAGGCCGGCTTCCCGGTATGGGAATCAGCCGTGGCCTTTTATGATTTTGCCCAAAAACAATTCTAGTTTCAAGTGAAAAGGCCGCGGATCGCGGCCTTTTGTGTAATGTGACAACGGTTATGCGGATTTAGTGTTATAATCACCCCTGAGTGTGGATAGATGAATTTTGAGGTTATGAACCAGAGGGGCGATAGGTTTGAGCGTAATACGTATGGAGAATGTGACAAAGAAATATGAGGATACATTGATCTTCAGAGATATCTATTTCCGCGTAAGCAAAGGTGAACGAATAGGTCTAATCGGACGCAATGGTGCAGGTAAATCGACTGTATTCAAGCTGATCATGGGACAAGAACAGCCTACGGCCGGGAACGTGGAGCTGGACCCGAAGGTTAAGATCAGTTATTTCTCCCAATTCTCGGAGCTATCCGGGTCCTTGTCTGTGCAACAGGAGCTGGAGCTGTGCTTCGGGCAGGTGACGCTTATCGAACAGGAGCTTCAGCAAATTGGGGAACAGCTTGGGCAAGTAACGGATGATAACCAGATGAATACCCTGTTAGAACGGCAAGCGGAGCTTTTTGAACAGATGGATCATTTGGATGGCTGGAATGTCTCGGTGGAGATTAATACGGTGCTCACTAAACTGGGGTTTGATGAGAGATCACGGCATCAGCCTGTAGACGAGTTATCAGGAGGGTGGCGGAACCGCGCGGCACTGGCCAAGGTCTTAATTGAGGTGCCCGATGTCGTATTGCTCGATGAACCTACCAACTTTCTGGACATGGATGGCATCGTATGGCTCGAGCAGTGGCTGCACCGTTTCACCGGGGCGATGCTTCTGGTCTCACATGACCGGCAGTTTATTGACAGGGTAGTAACACGGACCATAGAAATCGAGAATTATCATTTCCAGGAGTACGAAGGCAATTATACCGATTATGTTCAAAAAAAGAAGATGCGCAAAAAGGTACTCGACCGTCAGTTTGAATGGGAGGAAGAACTTCTGCTTATGGAGTCTGAAGCCATGGATAACCGGGGCCGTAAAAAGTCTCCCAAAGACCGCCTGTCGCGCAAGCTGACGGAGATCAAAAAGCGGGTGGAGCCGCATCCTGTGAATGTCCTGATTACCGATATTTATAGCAATTTGCGTTTTCCGGACAAGCTTGCTGAAGTGAAGGGAATTGGCCAGACGTATGATGACCGGACCATCTTCCAGAACATTAGCTTCGACATTCAAAAAGAAGACCGGCTGGTCATCGTCGGCCCTAACGGAAGCGGGAAATCGACGCTAATCAAGGTGTTGACGGGTCAGGAGGAGCCGGATTCCGGGGTTGTGACCTGGGAGCGAGGTGTCAGCTACGCGTATTTCAATCGTATGTGGGACGAGCTTGATCCTAAAGATACAGTAAGCCATGCGGTTAATGTGTATGGTCTGGGTCTCGATGCGCCGCGGAAAAAAGTGAACAAATTCCTGTCTATGCTGCAATTCTCGGAAATAGATTTGAGCAAAAGGATCGGACATCTATCCGGCGGCCAGCAGGCCAGAGTAGCGTTAGCGAAATGCCTTCTCTCCGGTGCTGCTGTGATCATCCTGGATGAGCCTACCAATCATCTGGATCTGACCAGTATTCAAGTGATGGAGCAGGCACTCATTCATTTTCCCGGGGCGGTTGTTACCGTCAGCCATGACCGGTTCTTTATTGATAAAATAGCGACGAAGATGCTTACCTTTGACCCGGAATCGGGCATCTCGGAGCAGGACGTTTAGGTTAGAAGTAATTAGAGAGCTATGGATCATTCTGTAGCTCTTTTTTTGCGCGGATTTCTTTTGCAGCGACTTAAGGATTATTTAATATTTGCCCCGCTATAATCAGGACAGAGCTTGACGAAAGGAGAACAACATCGTGTTCCTGAAAATACTTAAAAAAGATCTGCGGCGTAAAAAAGTGATGAATACCGTTCTATTGGTACTCATTATTCTGGCTTCAACGCTCGTAGCGAGCAGCTCCAGCCTGATGTATTCCACCTCCAGCGCCCTCGACAGTTTTATTGACAAGAGCCGGGTGGCAGATCTTAATATTGCGCTGGCCGATCATCCGGAATATAACAAGGTCATCCAGGAATGGATTCGGAATGAGAAGAGAGTAGAGACTTCGTACATGGAGAAATTTATCTCAATAACGCTGAATCAGATAGAAATGCCTGACGGGCGTGCCAGCTTTTCCGGGAATATGAGTCTTATGCTGTCTACCGTGCCGGAGCAGGTCAATCTTATCTTTGGAGAAGACAATGAGCCTTATAGCCTTCAGCCAGGGGAAATAGGACTGCCGACAAGCCTAATACTAGCCAGTGGCATTAAGTCAGGAGAACCAATCACGCTTACCTTTGACAATATAACGAAAACCTTCAAGGTGCACGGTTTCTTCAAGGATGCCTTTATGGGGTCGGATTTGATGGGCTTCAAACGGATTATACTGGCGGATGAAGATTTTGCAGAAATAGAGCAGAGCCTGCCAGACGATTCTCTGGTGAATCTGTGGAGCTTAATCGCGGTCCCGGGTATATCTCCCACGGAATTGTCGGGCTCATTCGCCACAACGAATCTGCCTATTAACTTCGATGCCGACAAGTCGCTAGTCTCCACGTCTTATTTAACAGACCAGATCATCTCCGTGATGATGTTTGCGATCAGCCTGTTTCTGATCTTCATTGCATTTCTCACCCTGCGGTTCACGATTGTCTCTACGCTGCAGGATGAGTACAAGGAGATCGGCGTGATGAAAGCGATCGGGTTCAGGAGCCGGGGGATCAAGCAGCTCTATTTAACAAAATATATGGGTCTCGCCTTTCTTGGCGGCGCCATCGGACTTGGAATCAGCCTTCCGCTGACAGAGCTAATGTCCCGCAGGACCTCGCAGTATCTGATCTTACCCGGCGGCAGCATCAGCATCATTATTTCAGCGTGCAGCACTGTGGCCATTATAGGTTTCATTCTGTTGTTCTGTTTACTCTGTATGCGCAAGATTAACAAGGCTTCGGCCATTGACGCTATCCGCCAAGGCCAGACAGGAGAACGCTTCAAGGCTTCCCGCAGCATTCATTTACATAAAAGCCGGTTCCTGCATACCGCATTCTTCCTGGCGCTGAGCGATGTGCTGAACCGGCTGAAAAGCTATACCTCGCTTATTCTAACTCTAATCTTAAGTACAGCCATCATTCTGATTCCGGTGAATTTGACCAATACAATTGTTTCTCCTACGTTTCTGGATTATTTTGGTACGATTGGAGCGGATTTCTATACCAAGACTGTGGTCGGGGATAAGACCACTCAAGAGATTCAGCAGGAGAAGGCAGAAATCAGCCGGAGTATGAAGGAGCAAGGGTTTGACGTGTCACTTGCGGCGAATTACGCATTGATGACCAAGTACATTTCTGATGACGGGCAAGAGAACCGGAGAATTAACGGACAGAAGAATGACTTCGCTGAATCCGTTCCATTCCTGGAGGGCACTGCGCCTATTCTTAAGAATGAAATTGCTGTTACAACCATTATGAGCGAGAAATACGGCAAGCAGGTTGGCGACAATATGATATTTGAGATTGATGGCGTACAAAGCACTTTTATCATTACCGGATTGTTCCAAAGTATCTCTAACGAGGGCTATGCAGTCTGGATTGCACAGGATTACAACCCGCAGGTGATAGGTGCTTATCTGTTCTCCGGAACAATCAATGCCCCGGCTGACCAAAAGGCAGAGATGATTAAGGAAATCCAGAGTCAGTACAGTGACCTGAATATCAAGACGGCGCTGGAAATGCTGGGCGAAATCACTGGAGGCTTCATGGGCCAGTTAAAAAGCATCAATTCGCTGCTCACGGCAATTATCTGCATCATTACATTCTTCATCACTAGCCTGTTTGTCAGGCTGATGATTACGAAGGAAGTGCACGGGATTGCGGTGATGAAGAGCATCGGCTTCACGAATTCAGCCATCCGGCTGTGGCAGGTGCTGCGCATTCTGATTATTATGGCAGCCTCATTAATCCTGGGTGTAATCGCTGCAAACACCCTTGGAGGACGTTTACTCGGCATCCTCTTCCGGATATTCGGTCTGACGAAGCTGGAGCTCACGATTGTCCCGCTTCAGGTCTATGTGTTCTATCCGCTGCTCATCCTTGCTGTCGTCATGCTGGCGGTATACACCAGCTGCGGTCAGATCAAACGTGTGCAGATCTGGAATATGAATAAAGAGTGAGCTTCAGCGAACAGAAATCATTTACCCAAGGAGGAATATTGAATGGCAGCTGTACTTGAAGTGACCAATCTATGCAAAACCTATATTGTAAATAAAGGACAGAATAATGTCCTGCGGAATATTAATCTTACGCTTCATGAAGGAGAATTCGTGTCCGTGATGGGGCCGTCCGGCTCAGGTAAATCAACACTGCTCTACACCGTCAGCGGGATGGACCGGCTCACGGCGGGTGAAGTGGTGTTTGACGGGCAGAGTCTCTCGCAGCTCTCCGAGAAAGGAATGGCTGACCTGAGGCTGCACAAGATGGGATTCATCTTTCAACAGATGCATATGCTGAGCAATCTGTCGGTTTATGATAATATCATTCTATCGGGCTATCAGGCGATATCCGGGAAGGGAAGCAGGCGCAGCCGCAGCGATGTCAATCAGTACGCAGATGCGTTGATGCGGAAGCTGAATATTATTGAAACGGCCGGACATGACATTACAGAGGTATCCGGCGGACAGCTGCAGCGGGCCTGTATTTGCCGGGCACTGATTAATGAGCCGGCGATGCTGTTTGCCGATGAACCGACGGGTGCACTCCATTCGAAAGCTGCGCAGGAAGTCATGAATGAGCTGTGCCGGATCAACCGTGAGGGAACAACCGTTATGATTGTGACCCATGATGTGAAGGTAGCCGCACAGAGTGATAAGGTATTATATATGGTGGACGGCAATATTCAGGGCAAGCATGTCCTGGGCAAATATTCACCGGAGCAGGGTTCGAGGGAACGTGAGCGCAGCCTGGCGGGCTGGCTGATGGAGATGGGCTGGTAACAAGCAGCAGGAGGAGATAGCCGTGGCGGATATTCTGATCATTGAAGACAATGCGGAGCTGGCGGAGGTGATCAAGGATTTTTTGCAGTTGGAGGGGTATTCTGTATTCATTGCGGCTTCCGGGGAAGAGGGGTTGGCATATTTGGAGATGCATCCGGTCAGGCTGCTGCTGCTCGATATTATGCTGCCGGAGCTTGACGGCTTCGCCGTCTGCAGAATCGCCAGGGAGAAGTTCAATTTGCCGATTCTGATTATGAGTGCACGCCATGGGGATGACAATAAGATTATCGGCCTTACGCTGGGCGCAGATGATTATCTGGAGAAGCCTTTTTCGGTCAACCTGCTGACAGCCAAGGTCAAAGCACATCTGCGTCGCAGCTATGAGATGAACGATGATAAGCAGCTGCTGGCCGATGGAGATCTTACAGTTAACCGGACCTCGATGATGGTATATAGAGGCGGGCAGCAGCTCGGGATGACGGCCAAGGAATATGAGCTGCTGGTGCTGCTGATGAATAACAAGGGAAAGGCTCTGCGTAAAGAGTGGCTGTTCCAGCAGGTATGGGGGGCAGACAGCTTCAGTGAGCCTTCGACGCTGACGGTACATATGAATAAGCTGCGGGACAAAATCGAACTGAACCCCAAAGAGCCAAGGCGGATTGTAACCGTCTGGGGGGTAGGATACAAGTATGAAGGCATTTAACAGACTGATTCTCTGGACAATACTCGGCGGGTTCATCGTGATTGCCATTCTGAATACATATGTATCCTACCGGGAAATAAGGGAGCCCGGCAAAGCTTACCGGGTGGAGATCAACCGGATTATTGAGCAGGTGCAGCGCGGGGTGCGGCCGGAAGAGATTATACTTACTCCGGGAGATTATACATACGTTAACGGCTTAAGCTGGATAGATCAGGGGGCGGAAGCACAGGCAGTTGAGCGGTTTTTTGCCGGAATAGGTGTAGCGGATTCATACGAATTCACGGTCAAACCTGTCTATCTGGAGCAGCAGCTGACAGGGTATTTAAGGTTCTCATACCGGTTGCCCGGTGCGGACCGCAGCGTATTCCTGGTCCTGAATGTGTTCCTGCTGGCGGTGCTTGGGGCAATGATAGCCCTGCTGTTCTATATCCGTAAGCAGATTCTGCAGCCGTTTCACACCCTACAAGAGTTGCCTTATGAGCTGTCCAGGGGTCATGTGAATACAGGGATGAAGGAGCACCGGAGCCGGTTCTTCGGCCGTTTCGTATGGGGGCTCGACCTGCTGCGGCAAACGCTGGACACCCAGAAGCAGACCAATCTCCGCCTGGAAAAAGACCGCCAGACGCTGGTCGCTTCTCTATCGCATGAGCTCAAAACACCGGTCGCCTCGATCAGGCTATACGCCAGTGCGCTGGACGGAAGCCTCTATGACAGTGAAGAGAAACGCAAAGCTGCTGCAAGGCTGATTGGTCAGAAAGCAGAGGATATTGAACAGCTGATCGGCGATATTATCACGGCTTCAGTCTCCTCACTGCAGGAAATGGAGGTCGTGCCGGGGGAGTTCTATATCAGTGAGTTAATCAAGAAGGTGGTCCTGGGTCATAAAGAACGGTTGGAGTTGCTGAAGATAGAGCTGAAGGTGGGTCCTTATCAGGACAAGCTGCTGTTGGGTGATCTGGATAAGCTGCTTGAAGTACTTAATAATCTTATCGAGAATGCGATAAAATACGGCGATGGCGGTACGGTCAGCATGACCTTCCGGGAAGAGGACTACCGCCAGCTCATCGTCATTGAGAATTCAGGCGAACCGCTATTGCTGGGCGAGCTGCCCTATATCTTCGCCAGCTTCTGGCGCGGCTCCAATGCGGACGGGAAGCCTGGTAACGGCCTCGGCCTATTCATCTGCAAGCAGCTGCTGGTGAAGATGGGCGGCGATATCTTCGCGGAGCCGCTGGAGCGGGGCATGCGGTTTGTGCTGGTGCTGCGGTACTGAACCCAAAAGACCTGAGTGGCGGCGGATCGCCGGATCAGGTCTTTTGGCGTGCGGGCTTGTATAGGCTATGAGCTTACCCGGCGCAAGCCGTAAGCCGATTATGCCATCAGCAATACGGAGGAAGCTTTGATAATTGCCGTAACAGCAGAGCCTTCCTTCAGTTCCAAATCGCGTAGCGCTTCTACTGAGATAATAGAAGTGAGCTTCTGGCCTCCGGTGTCCACCACAACCTTCGCATTGACTTGTCCCTCTTCAATCGACACTACAGTACCTTCAAACTGGTTTCTGGCGCTGATCTTCATGATTGTATTGGAGGTTGAATATGGCGTGACCGTTGACTACAGGGAATTTACTGTTCTGGAGGCTCATGAAGAGGACCGTGAACAACAGTTATTTCATTGATGTGGTTACATACTCAGAAGCTGAGCGCGGTAAAGGATACGGGACGCTAGCCGCCCGGTCACTGATTAGTTATTACCTGGAGAGAGGCCAGCTACCCTTGTGGGAAACCACACATGAGAATACCGCGTCACATAGGTTGGCACTGAAGCTGGGATTCGAGCATGTGGAGAGCTATCCGGTGTTTGCTTATGTCATGGAGAGCTAGGAGCTTAAACTTCAGTCACCGGCTGTGCTCCGTTAGAATGGAGGCGGTCTTTTTTAATGTAAACAATTTTATGTTGCATTTGGGTAAGAAATCCAGTGTTGTAGGATGCGGACTGAGTGCAGTTAGAGATTCCGTTATCTAGTTAAATCGTGTCTGAAATGAACAGTATTGAGTAATTTAAGCGATTCTGAGTCCGATTGTTCAGCAAATCACCCTGATAAGCTCAATTAAGGGAATCTCAGTCCGCGTCAGAGGTGGATGGACTTGAAATCTCCCGCAAGAACGGACTAGTATGCAATCTGCGATTAAGTATGGGGCGGTATAACTATACAGAGACTGGACCTTACCGTGCAAACCATTCATAATAATAAGGTCAGTTGTTAACGGTTCCATAGGATTCATTATACAAACTAAACTCAAAACGGAGGTTCTACGATGAAATACCGCAAGCTGGGAAATACAGGTTTATCAGTAAGTGAAGTCAGCTTTGGCACTTGGGCAATCGGCGGGGACTGGGGCAGCAGCAGGGATGAAGACGGACTCAAGGGATTGCAGCTGGCTATGGAGCAGGGCGTTAATTTCTTTGATACTGCCGATGTATACGGCTCCGGGCATGCGGAAGAGCTACTCGCCAAGGCAACCAAAGGCAAGCAGGATGAGATACATATTGCCACTAAGTTCTGCCGTGGTGGAGATATTCATGATCCGCAGAACTACTCCGTACGCAGAATTAGTGAATATTGTGAACAGAGCCTGCGCCGGCTGGAGAGAGAGGCCATTGATCTGTATCAGATCCACTGTCCTCCGATTGAGATTCTACGGGACGGCAGTGTCTTCGAAGCGCTTAACCAATTGAAAGCTGAAGGCAAAATCCGCCATTACGGCGTGAGTGTTGAAACGATCGAGGAAGGTCTGCTATGCCTTGAATATCCAGGTGTGGAGGCGCTGCAGGTGATCTTCAATCTGTTTCGCCAGCAGCCTGCACTTGAACTGCTGCCGCGTGCTGCCGCGCACGGAGCGGGTATTCTGGTGCGTTTGCCGCTGGCCAGCGGACTGCTGACTGGTAAATTCAAGGAATCCAGCACATTCCAGGAGAACGACCACCGCAGCTTCAATGCGAACGGGGAGCACTTCAATGTCGGGGAGACCTTCGCCGGACTGCCGTTTGTCACCGGTGTTGCATTGGCCCGCAAGCTCGACTGGATCGCAGAAGGACGCGGGAATATGGCCAGAGCATCTATGCGCTGGATTCTGGATCATCCGGCCGTCAGCTGTGTCATTCCTGGCTTCAAGAACGAGGCTCAGATCGCAGACAATCTTGCTACACTGGATGTTCCTTCCTATAGTTCAGCTGAAATGGAGCGTCTTAGCGAATTTTATCAGTCCGAAGTAGCTCCGCATATCCGTGGAGGTGTGTAAGCGCACCGTATGAACAATATAACTGTCGGACTGCTCGCACATGTAGATGCCGGCAAGACGACCTTCGCTGAGCAGCTGCTCTACCATACCGAAGCGATCCGCAGCCGTGGCAGAGTGGATCATCAGGATACCTTCATGGATACCCACGAGATTGAAAAAGCGCGCGGAATCACTGTTTTTGCCGATCAGGCGGAATTTGTGTATAAGGATTCGCGGTATTTCCTGCTGGATACTCCGGGCCATGTTGATTTCTCTCCAGAGATGGAGCGCTGTCTGCAGGTGCTGGATTATGCGGTGGTCATCCTCAGTGCGGTGGAAGGCGTGGAGAGTCATACGGAAACCGTATGGCAGCTGCTGCGCCAGCATAACATTCCCACCCTGTTCTTCATTAACAAAACCGACCGTGCTGGTGCGGATACGCAGCGTGTACTCGAAGAGATCCGGCAGCAGCTCAGCGGCAATGCCTTCCTGCTGCCGCAGCAGCCGGGGGAAGCGTTGACTGATGAGCAGAGAGCATTTATAGCCGAGCGTGATGACGAGCTGTTGGAAGTGTATCTGGAAGGAACACTGTCTGACAACGTCTGCCATAGTGCTCTGCCAGACATGTTGAAGCGCGGAGAGATATTTCCATGTATGCAGGGCTCTGCATTGCTTGATCAAGGGGTGGACGGGTTCCTGGAGGTTCTTAACGCGTTAACCTTCACGGAGTACGATCATGAGCTGCCTTTTGCGGGGAGAGTCTACAAGATCCGCCACGACGAAAAAGGCACGCGTATCACCTACATCAAGGCTCTACAGGGAGTTCTGAAGAATAGGGACAGCATAATGTACGGACATGGACCGGAACGTTTATCGGCGCGGGTCACCGGAATCCGGAAATATAATAGCACCAAATATATTTCCGCCGATTGGGCTGCCGCAGGGGAACTGTTCGCGGTTGTAGGGCTTACTGAGGCCCTGCCCGGTGAGGGCGTTGGTGAACTGATGGACTCACAGGAAAGCGGCCTGATATCTACGCTGAAATCCAAAGTCCTTTTTGAGCCGCCGGTACACCTGAAAGAACTGATGAATGCCTTTGGACAGTTGGGTGCGGAAGATCCTTCGCTCAATGTAAGCTGGGATGAAGAGCTGCAGGAGCTGCATATCCATGTCATGGGAGGAATTCAGCTGGAGATTCTGGAGCAGATCATGGCTGAACGGTTTCAGATCCGGATCACTTTTGGTCCGCCGGAGATTCTCTACAAGGAGACGATCACTGGCACCGTCTATGGCTACGGACATTTCGAACCGCTGGGCCACTACGCCGAGGTTCATCTGAAGCTGGAGGCTGGGGAACGCGGCAGCGGTATTACCTACATTAACAATTGTCATCCGGATGACCTGGCCGTGGGCTATCAGCATCAGATTGAGCAGCATTTGCTGGAGAGCGGCCATCACGGCCTGCTGACCGGTTCACCGCTGACCGACCTGAAGATCACCCTGCTTAGCGGCAGAGCACATAATAAGCATACGAACGGTGGAGATTTCCGTGAAGCGGCTTACCGTGCCTTACGCCAGGGGCTGGAGCAGGCCGTGAATCTGCTGCTGGAGCCAGTCTATGACCTGAAGCTCCGGATAGATTCAGACTACGTGGGCAAAGTAATGAGTGATATCCAGCAGGCCAGCGGCAGCTTCAGCCCACCTGAGATTACGGAGTCCAACGCTGTCATTACCGGTACGGTTCCAGTGGCAAGCTTCATGAATTATGGGGTGAGACTGGCTTCCATGACCCAGGGCAAGGGTTCGCTGTCGCTTAGAGTCGCGGGTTATCAGCCGTGCCATCAGACCGGGACAGTAATTCAGCAGCGGAATTATAATAAAAATGCCGATCCGGCTTACTCCTCTACCTCGATCTTCTGCGCCAAAGGCCAGGCGTATCCGGTACCCTGGGATGAAGCGGAGCAGCAAATGCATATTAAAGTTCGATGAAGAAAGGTGCAGACGGACAATGACAGAAGTAATTGATAAAATTGCCTGGATATATATTGTGGACGGCAAGGTGCTTGGTGCGCGTTCCAAAGGAAAGGACACTTATTATTTCCCGGGAGGCAAACGGGAGCATGGTGAGAGTGATGCACAGACATTGATCCGGGAGATCCTTGAGGAATTATCTGTTCAGATCATACCGGAGACTATTGCGGAATTCGGAAGCTTTGAAGCTCCAGCGCATGGCAAAGCAGAGGGCATTTCAGTCCGGATGACCTGCCTCACGGCAGATTTCACGGGTGAACTGAGTCCGGCTTCCGAAATCGAGGAATTGGCCTGGTTAACCTATGAGGATAAAGCCCGTGTATCAGCTGTCAGTGTGTTGATTATGGACAAGCTGCGGGAAATGAAGCTACTCTCCTAAACCATACAGTTATAAGCCCGTTTCGAGCCGGAAATCCGGTTTGGAATGGGCTTTTTATCTCTTTACCGGCCGCTTTCGGGCAGCTGTTCGCAGACACTTTTTACAACTCAGGACATATGTCCTTCCCGAATCCGGCAAACTGGCTTTTAATTAAAGCAGACAGTATATAGAGGAGAGAGACAGATGAAGGGGATAATTTTCGCATTTATAGGCGGGGCATGCATTACGCTGCAAGGGGTAGCGAATGCAAGAATCAGCCAGGATATTGGTACATGGCAGGCAGCAACGATCACACAGTTCACCGGATTCCTGATGGCGCTGGTCATTGCGCTGATCGTACGGGACGGGAAGAAACACGGCTTCCGCAAGGTTAATCCGTTGTATCTGATCGGTGGCGGATTTGCCGCATTCGTTATTTTCAGTGAGGTTACGGCGATTCAGAGCATCGGTGTCACCTTAACCATCTCCGCTTTGCTGATTGCCCAGCTGTGCCTGACTTTTGTCATCGACATCAAGGGCTGGTTCGGGGTAGCCAAGCAGAAGATGAAGCTGCCGCAGTTTATCGGGATCGGGATGATGATCCTGGGTGTGGTCGTGCTGAAGTTCTGATGATTAGGTCAAGCAATGTAGAATATATCCAGCAGGCAACAAGGCAATACAAATTAGTATATAAGGGAGCAACAGATATGTTAGCAGGAATATTACTCGCGCTAATCGCGGGTGCACTGGTTAGTCTTCAGAATATTTTCAATGCCAAGGTCAATGAGCATACAGGCTCCTGGACAACCACCACACTGGTGCTGGGCATGGGATTCGCAGCTTCACTGATTATGGGGCTGATTATGGAAGGGAAGAACATGTTCACGCTGCAGCATATGCAGCCCTGGTACTGGTTCAGCGGTATGATCGGTGTGGGTGTCGTCATCTGTCTGGTCCAGGCCACCCGAATTCTTGGCGCAACTTATGCCATCTCCATTGTCCTGACCGCTCAGCTCGGCTTCGCCTTACTCTGGGATTCCTTGGGCTGGCTGGGCCTGGAGAAGGTTCCGTTCTCGTTCAATCAGCTGATCGGTGTGCTCATCATCGTCGGGGGAATTCTGGTGTTCAAATTAGGAGGCAAAAGCGATTCTAAAGAATCCGCCGGAGCCATCGAGCGCCGCAATGCGCTGCATACGGATTAAATGTGAGGCGCGCACCGTTCAAATACGGACTGCGTGCTTTTTTTTCAATATACAAGAATTTATTGGCATCCACCATAAATTTATCCTTCTATTCCTTGCTGAAAAGATGCTTTCCTTATAGGGACGGGTAAGCTGCCGTTACAGGAGAGATGCTGATATGTGAGGGCTTGCTAAGAACGGGTACTGGTGGGGATGAAGGTACTGGTGGAGCTGGTAGTGCTGGTAGCGTACTGGTGGAGTTGGGGAATTGGAAATACTGGTGTGTTGGAGGTGCTTGTGGTACTGGAGATGCTTGTGGTACTGGAACTGTTCGACTAAGTGAAGAAGCGGACTGATATTCCTCTATTTCATGTAAAAAACTCTATTGCAGCGTACGCGGACTGACATTCCGTTATCCTGTACATTCGGACAAAAAATGAGCGTGTTTCGGACACTTAACGGAATCTGAGTCCGCTTGTCAAGCGATTTCGCCAAAACTGCTGAAATAACGGAATCTCAGTCCTCATAATAGTGTGTTAGTTGTGTAGAACCCGGTATGCTCCCGCAGAAAAAGTGCCTGATCGCCAGTACTCCCGCAAAGGAAAGCAACACCAGGCAGCAGCCCGGTGCTTAACCGCGCGCAAAAAGCAGACCGCAAATACGGTCTGCCGCCCCTTTATACGCCTGCAAAGAGGCTACACCTGCCCAAGGGAGGCTGCCCTGCTTGCTAACATCGTGCTTTTCCATTTCGCATACGTATTCCAGGCCTGACCGTTATCCAGCAGATGCTTGCAGGTATAGACGCCTTCCTCAATAGAGTTGACCCTGCCGGCGGCATGGAGTCGGGCTGCGCCATTGAGCAGTGTCTGATTGTAGAATGCCAGATGTCCGCCGCCCTGCAGCACTTCCTCGGCGGTACGCAGCTGTCTTTCGGCTGTCCAACTGAACTCCGGAACGGGCACGTCCAGTCCGAGCGACTCCGGATCAATAATATCCAGCTCCGCCGCTCCATTCTGAATGCGGTATACGCGGTTCGGCCGGTCGATATACAGATCCTCTGAGCCTTCCACGCCTTGAACAACCAATCCCCGCTGATAACCGAGCTTCACAATCAGCCGGGAGATCCGGTCGAATACCGTATTATGAAAAATGCCGAAGACGATATAAGGTGAACAGGAATAATCATTCAGCTTCTCGGCTGTGTTGAAAATCGTGCGCAGCCCAATGTCTTCACGCAGGCCGCGCAATGCACCCAGCGGCGGGCACCACTGCTCAGAATTTGCGAACAGCACACCGCTGGCCTCCGCCGCCTCAATGGCGGCACTGCGGCTCAGACCGGCAATATCAATTCCGGATGCATGAATGATATCCTGCAGCGTAATTCCCCACTTCGGAGGCAAGCCTGCGGAGCCATGCAGGGTAACCGGCAGACCGGCGGCAGACAGCAGGAAGGCTGCCGGGAATGTGGCGATGAAAGAATGAACCCTGCCGTCATAGGGGCCGGCACAATCGATCCCCTGTTGGACAGGTTCCCGTGAGGCATATTTGCGGCAGACCGCGACGAAGGCTTCCAGCTCTTCCAGGCTCTCCAGCTTCATGCGTTCGGCGATCAGGAACGCGCCAATCTGCACCGGAGAAGCAGTCTGTCCGAGAATGGCTTCCGCCGCATATTCCGCTTCCCCGTAGCTTAAATCCTTGGCACCGCGCTTGCCGCGGGCCACTTCTTTCAGAATATTAATCATATGGAAGTCTCCTTAAGTTTGATCCTGCAGCATCTGGTACACCTTGACAATGGAAGTAGCGACATCGACCATCCGTTTCCGTTCATTCATGGCCTGCTTGCGCAGCAGGTCGTAAGCTTCGGATTCGCTGATGTTCCTGGCTTTGGAGAGAATACCTTTGGCCATGTCGATCCATTTACGCTCCTCAAGCCGGGATAACAGCTGTTCCCGTTCCTTGAGCCATTGCTGGCGCTCGAAGCATTGTCTGGAGCTGAAGTGGAGGATCCAGTGGATCTCCTGAGGCTGCATCGCCGGAGACAATATTCCATCCACCATAATATCATCTCCACAGGCAGAGACGGATAACGTTGCGGTTCGCGGGGTACACCACCAGAGTACCGGGGCAACCTTGTGCTGAACCAGAATACTTCTCCAATAACTGATCTCAGTAACGGGGAGATGGAGAATGAAGGCATCCGTATCACTGATCAGCGGAAAGACCTGATCTTCCGAAGCAGCCGTCCCGGTTACATAACCGCAGGAACTGAGAATACTGTCAGGACTTGGTGAGGAGCGTTCTTCTGCGGAATTCTCTGTTCTGCCCGGATCTATAACTAACAGGGAATGCATAGTTGACGACGCTCCTTTTACATATAATAAGGGGTTAAGTCTGCACATCAGTGGAGAACAAGTACAGTCGGAATAAAGATGATGTAATATTATATAACACAGTTCAGGTAATTTTGTCGATGAATTAAAATAATAAAATTTTATATGTCATAATTATTGACGTAATCAGGATGGCTGTAGTATAGTCGTTTTAACAAATTCATCAATTCTTCGAATACAACGATGTATTCGGTTGAAGCGGCAATGGCGCCTGCTTTCACTTAAATCGCAAGGGAAGAAGTATGTTTCCGGGCGGAGTGAAGCGGGCTATTTCTGTTGTTTACCTGGAGAGGAGAGAGAGACATGTCAGCAATTCGCAAAAAACTGATACTAGTCGGCAACGGGATGGCGGGGGTACGGGTGATTGAGCATCTGCTCAAATTAGCGCCGGAGGCTTATGACATTACAATCTTTGGTTCGGAGCCGCATCCGAATTATAACCGGATCATGTTGTCTTCTGTTCTTGCAGGCGGTGCAAGTCTTGATGAGATCGTAATCAACGATCTGGAGTGGTACCGGAGCTTCAATATTCAGCTGTATACAGGACACACCGTAACCTCCATTGATCCTGTAGAGCGCAAAGTCCATACGGATAAAGGAATTACTGCCAGTTATGATGAGCTGATTCTGGCAACCGGCTCCAACCCCTTCATGCTGCCGATCCCAGGTGCAGATAAGGAGGGCGTTATTGCCTTCCGGGACATCAAGGATACACAAATCATGCAGGAGGTATCGCAAAAATATGGCAAAGCGCTGGTGATCGGCGGCGGTCTGCTCGGACTGGAGGCGGCAAGAGGGCTGCTGCATCTGGGGATGGAGGTATCGGTAGTCCACATCCATGAATATATTATGGAGCGCCAGCTGGACGAGTCCGCCTCCGTAATGCTGCGCAAGGAACTGGAAGGCCAGGGAATGAAGTTCCTGCTGAAGAAGCAGTCCGAAGCAGTTCTTGGCAAAAAGCGGGTCAAGGGCCTTTTGTTCGCAGATGGCAGCATAGAAGACGCGGATCTGATTGTGATGGCTGTCGGCATCAAGCCGAATGTAGAGCTTGCCCGCAGCAGCGGGATTGAAGTCAACCGCGGGATTATTGTGAACGATTATATGGAGAGCAACCTGCCCGGCATCTATGCCGTCGGGGAGTGCGCGGAACACCGGGGTATTGCCTACGGGCTTGTCGCCCCGCTATATGAACAGGGAGCCGTCCTGGCTAAAAGGCTGGCAGGTGTACCAACAGAAGGCTACGCCGGTTCGGTTACCTCTACCAAGCTGAAGGTATCCGGCGTTGATGTGTTCTCGGCAGGACAATTCACCGAACAGTCCGGCACCAAGGCGCTGCGGTTCCAGGATGAGACCGATGGTGTGTATAAAAAGCTGGTCATTCACGGTGATAAACTGATTGGAGCCGTGCTGTTCGGAGATACAGGTGACGGAGCGCAGCTGTTCTCGATGATCAAGAAGGGCGAGAATATTAAGGGGAGAGAAAAAGAGCTGCTGCTCGGAATATCTGCTGATGCGCTGGCGCCCAAAGGGAACCGGCTTGAAGGAATGGCAGATGATGAGATCATCTGCGGCTGCAATGGAGTCTCGAAAGGGGCGATTGCTGAGGCGATTACCTCCGGCGGCTGTACCAGTGTAGGGCAGATCAAAGCCTGCACCAAAGCCTCGGCTTCTTGCGGCGGCTGCAAGCCGCTGGTGGAAGGACTGCTTCAGCTATATGCCGGCGAGGATGCCGTGACGGTCAAAGAAGGGATATGCGGCTGCACCACGCTCGGGCGGGATGAGATTGTCGCCGAAATCAAGCGGATGAAGCTGATGACCGTCAAGGAGGTCATGAATGTCCTGGAGTGGAGCAATGAAGAAGGCTGCGCCAAATGCCGGCCTTCCCTTAACTACTATCTGGGGATGCTCTATCCTGAAGAATATATTGATGAGAATGAATCCAGATTCACCAATGAGCGCTACCATGCCAATATCCAGAAGGACGGTACTTACTCCGTAGTACCAAGAATCTACGGCGGGGTCACTTCCCCGGCTGAACTGATCAAGATTGCACAGGTTGCGGTGAAGTTCGATGTTCCGCTGGTCAAGTTCACGGGCGGACAACGGCTCGATCTGCTTGGTGTCAAGAAAGAAGACCTGCCGAAGATGTGGGAGGAGCTGGATATGCCCTCCGGCCATGCCTACGGCAAGACACTCCGTACAGTGAAGACCTGCGTCGGCTCCACCTACTGCCGGTTCGGAACACAGGATGCTCTCGGAATGGGGATTCGGCTGGAACAGGCTTTTGAACGGCTGAACGCTCCGGCTAAAGTGAAGCTGGCGGTATCCGGTTGCCCGCGCAACTGCGCAGAAGCGACAATTAAGGATTTCGGAGTTGTAGCCATAGACGGCGGCTGGGAGCTGCATATCGGCGGCAACGGCGGCGTTCATGTCCGGGCCACGGAGCTGCTCTGCGTGGTGAAGACCGATGATGAGGTGATGGAGTGGGCTAGTGCGTTCCTGCAATATTACCGTGAGAATGCCGGATGGAATGAACGGACCGCTCAGTGGGTGGAACGCGTGGGCCTTGACAGCATCAAGCAGGCGCTGGAGTCCCGAGAGGCACGATTGGCGCTGCAGGAGAGAATTCAGAAGACGCTTAGTCTCACCACTGATCCATGGAAGCAAATTGTGAATACACCGGAGCTGCGCAAAAATTTCGAACCGATCTCCTTGCCGGAGACAGTCTAAGGGGGCTTACAAATGACAATGACCAAGATGCTCATAGGTAACTTGAACGATATTGACATTAAGGGCTCGCGCAAGTTACGGGTGGGAAATACCGAGATTGCCTTGTTCCGGTTAAGCAGCGGTGAGGTGCTGGCGGTGGAGAATAAATGCCCGCATAAAGGCGGAGTCTTATCCGAAGGGATGGTCTGCGGTTCTAAAGTGCATTGTCCGCTCCATGACTGGCGGATCGATCTCCATAGCGGTGACGTGCAGGCACCTGATACAGGGCATGTGACAACTTATGAGGTGGAGATTGATCACACCAGCGGCAGCTTGTACCTAACGATATAATTCATCCGAGCATATAAGGGGGATTCCTAATGGACTATGTCAAACCAAGTGAAGTATTGACCTCAATGATTGAAGCCGGTAAGACCAAAGCGGAACTGGGCATTATACAGCTGATTGTCCGCGGCAGCCTTGGCGGTGCCATACTGGCCTGTGCCACAACGCTGGCCTTTACCGCAACCGCCCAGACCAAGATCCCGATGGTTGGTGCACTTCTGTTTCCTGTAGGCTTTGTGATGATCATTCTACTTGGGCTTGAACTCGTCACCGGCAGCTTTGCCCTGGTCCCGCTGGCTGTGCTGGAGAAGCGGACAACAATAAAACGGATGCTGGGTAATTTCTTCTGGGTTATTATCGGACATCTGATTGGATGCGCAGTATACGCAGCTCTCTATGGACTCACAATTACGAAGATGGGGACGGATATGTCGAATCCGCTGATCCAGACACTGATTACGGCCAGTGAAGGCAAGACAACGGCCTACAAGAGTATGGGGGCAGAGGGGATGACACTCGCCTTCATCAAAGCCATACTCTGCAACTGGATGGTTACGCTGGGTGCGGTTCTGGCCATGACCTCCAAATCCACATCCGGCAAAATCTTCGCCATGTGGCTGCCGATCCTTACCTTCTTCGGGCAAGGCTTCGAGCATACGGTAGTCAACTTCTTCGTTATTCCTGCCGGAATGATGCTTGGCGCCAATGTCAGCTTCGCGGACTGGTGGATCTGGAACGGCATTCCCGTACTAATCGGCAATTTCGCCGGAGGCCTGCTATTCACAGGCATTCTTCTATATCTGTCGCAAAAAAGCTTCAAACCCGGAGCCTCTTCTGAAGCCGGGTTGACGCCGGGACGCGATACAGTAATCTCAGCCACAGCCGCCCTGGAGAAAAGCCTATGAAGCAGGGCAGCATATCCATTGTCGGTGCAGGCCCCGGTGATCCCGAGCTGATTACAGTCAAGGCACTGCGGCGTATTCAGAGTGCAGATGTGATTCTGTATGACCGCCTGGTGAATGAAGAGCTGCTGGGCTATGCCAAAAGCGATGTTCTGCGCATCTACTGCGGCAAAGCACCCGGACTTCACTCGATGCCGCAGGAATCCACCCAGCAGCTGATGATCAACTATGCTGCAGCCGGATGTCATGTGGTACGCCTGAAAGGCGGAGACCCGTTTGTCTTCGGACGGGGCGGGGAGGAAGCGCTGGAAGCCGCCGCTGCAGGAATCCCATACGAAGTAATTCCAGGGATCACCTCGGCGATCGGTGCAGCAGCTTCTGCCGGCATCCCGCTGACCCATCGCGGTTTGGCAGCCTCATTCGCTATCGTGACCGGCAGCCGCTGCCATGATCAGGACTCTCCGGTACGATGGGATGCCCTAGCCCATAGCGTGGACACTCTTGTCATCTATATGGGAGTCAGCAAACTGGGCGAGATTTGTGATCAGCTGCTTAAGCACGGGAAAGATCCGCTGACACCTATTGCACTGATTGAGAACGGGACAACAGTGCGCGAACGGACGGCGACCGGAACGCTCTGCAGTATTGGCAAACTGGCAGCGGCGATGAGAATCAGCAATCCTGCCATCATCATTATTGGCGAAGTGGTTAAGGTAAGAGAGGAACTGCTCAGCCTGGAAAAGGCAGTGCGCTCACAGATCGGCTAAGATATAGTATAATCCCTAATCAGGCGTTGACATGACCCGGCGGCGGCCGGGGCACGTCAACGCCTGATTATATGTTATATTAATGTCAAACCCAAAGTGACTGCTGTCACAGGAGTCCAGGCAAAATACACACTATACTTGTCACCTGATCGAATTCTCAGGCATTTTGCCCTACAAAGGAGAGAAATATCTGATGCAAATACAACTAAACCCGCTTACTGAAGAACGTCTTACGCAGAGTCTTGCCGGCCAGCCCGGGCAATTCAAAATGTTCTATGATACGGAGGATTGCGGCTGTAATGGCGTTCTGGTCATCCGGATTGTAAGCGGTCCTTCCCCGACGGATATCGTATTTCAAACCGAACCCTTCACCTTTCTGTGTGACCGGCAGCAGGAATCCCTATTCGATGAGATCATGCGACTGGAAGCAGAGGAAGGCTACCCGGCCTACAAACTGACAAGCGATTCTACTTTGTTCGGCAGTAATATCAGGGTGCAGGATGCACGCAACTAACAACGGTATGTAATAAGGCCATCCACCGTGAATAACGGGAGATGGCCTTTCTTTTGAAGCAGGGCAGACTATTCATAAGCAGTCCATCCGCCATCGGCTGTCACTACAGCTTCATTAATAAAGCTTGCTTCGTCTGAGCCGAGGAACAGGGCAAGCTGCGCGATTTCCTCCGGTTTGCCTGTGCGCGGATTGAGAGCCACCCCCGGCTGGGTATGTCCCTTCCCGAATTCATTAATATGCGTCATGGTAGATCCGATATTACTCTCCACCCCGCCCGGAGCAATCGCATTGCAGCGGATGCTACGTTAATAATCACTCCTTGCTGCCTGGTTGACGCTGTACTTCATGAAGGCTTACCATAGAGGCTATATGAACGGGAAGAGGATGAAGTATATGATCATGATCGGACTGGATATCGGAACCACCTCAATTTCCGGATTGCTCTACGATCTGGAGATACGAACCGTCCTGCATTCGACGACAGAGGAACAGGTAAGTAAACCCTTCAGCCCGAATCATGAATGGGAACGTCTGCAAGAGCCGGGGATTATTCTGCAGCAGGCTGAACGTATCCTTGGTCTCCTGCTGTCAAGGGGGCCGGAAGCAGCACGAATCGGCCTGACCGGGCAGATGCACGGGATTGTATATATAGACCAGAACGGCAATCCTCTGGGCCCGCTCTATACGTGGCAGGATGGCAGAGGAAATCTGCCTTCCGGGGCGGATAACAGCCTCACTTATGCGCAGCAGCTTAGCAGGCTAACCGGATATCATATAGCTCCCGGCTACGGACTAGCCACTCACTATTATAATTTGCAGCATCAGCTGGTGCCTGAGCATGCAGTCCAATTCTGCACGATTGCGGATTACATCGCGATGAGGCTGGCGAACAGCGTGGTACCTCTAATTGATGCAACACACAGGCGGCTGGCATCGGGGGCTACAGCTTGCAGACAGGTGCTTTTGATATCACTGCGCTTATGCAGGCCGGAATTGATGTGACGATATTGCCGCCGGTTGTCCCTTCCGGAACCGCAATCGGTACAACACTACAGGGAATACCGGTGTATACTTCGCTCGGTGACAATCAGGCCAGCTTCCTGGGCAGCGTACCGCAGCCCGCCGGTTCATTGCTGCTGAACATCGGCACAGGAAGCCAGCTGTCGGCCTGGCTTCCTGAATACAACCCTGCTCCATCAGCAATGGAGGTGCGTCCTTATCCGGGCGGTGGAGTACTCATGGTAGGGGCTGCGCTTAGCGGCGGCAGGTCGTATGCTCTGCTGGAAGGCTTCTTCCGGCAGCTGATCACTGCTTACACAGGAGAAGCACCTGCAGATATCTATTCTCTGCTGGCCCAGTTGCTTGCGGAAGAGCCAGCAGATGGTATGACCGCCGGACTAAAGGTGAATACACAGTTTCTGGGTACAAGAGCAGATCCGGGCAAGCGCGGCAGCATCGAGGGAATCACTCTGGATAACTTCACACCTGCCGGACTGTCCCATGCTTTTCTCCAAGGTATGATTGATGAATTATACGGCTTCCTGAAGGATCTTGAGCAGCAGGGGGCGAAGGGGTTCACCCGCCTCATAGGTTCCGGTAATGCATTGCGGAGTAATCCGGTGCTGTGTGCCAAGGCTGAAGCAGCATTCGGAGTACCGCTCACAGCTGGTGCGCAAATGGAAGAAGCTGCGGTAGGGGCGGCTCTCTGTGCCGGTGTGGGCAGCGGGGTGATCTCCAGTTTCAAGGCTGCTGGTGCTTTTCTTAGGGATGTTTGTCATTGACAAAATATATTAAATATGCTATAATTTACATATTAATGTTTTGTGTATATAATAAGATTCTCCCGGCCGGGGGAATCTTATTTTTTTTATGGGAGGATATACGTTTGAAGCAGAAAGAGTCCAGTTTAACTTCCAAAGTAGCAGCGTTTGGCCGAGCCTATCACAGTAAATATGACACACCCAAAATTTTTGATGATTATTTGGCCCAAGACTTGATTTCACCGCAGGAGTTTTCAGACATCAGCAAGAATATGGTGCAGGGCATCCCTTTTTTCAACACAGACATTGCAAATCAACATCAGGATGATCCGGACGCCATTCTGAAATGGATTACACATGTACAGCTGTCCCCGACACCGCTCGCGCGTGCTGCATACTGTGAGGCCATATTACTGCATGAGCTGATCTTAGGATTGAAGCAGTATGTCATCCTTGGAGCCGGACTTGATAGCTTTGGCTACCGTCATCCTGAATTGAAAGACCGGCTGGAGATCTTTGAAGTGGACTATCCGGCTACACAGGAGTTCAAGAAGCAGAGGCTCAGTGACGCCGGGTTGGAAGTTCCGGTCAATCTTCACTTTGTACCTATGGATTTCACCAGGGAATTCTCTTCTTCCAATCTGATTGGGCGGGGGTTTGATCCACAAGCCAAGACCTTCTTCAGCCTGCTGGGTGTATCCTACTACCTGACGAAAGAGGAGAACGCCAGCCTGATTACTGAATTGTTCAACGGTCTCCCTGCAGGCAGTTCTATTGTACTGGATTATGCGGATGAGCGGCTTTTTGAAGAGAAGGGGCTGTCGGGCCGGGTGGAAAAGATGGTGCAGATGGCTGCCGCCAGCGGTGAGCCGATGAAATCCTGTTTCGCTTATCATGAAATGGAGCAGCTGCTGGAGCAAGCGGGTCTGCTTATTTATGAGCACTTATCCCCGGCGGAGATCAATGACAGGTTTTTCAGCAACCGGAGTGATGCTTTGACCGCCTTTGAGACGATTCATTATCTTCATGCAATCAAGAAATAACGTCTAATCACAAATCCGCCTCCCAATCTAATATTATTGATTGGGGGGCTTTTCAAGAAATGTGGAGGATGATAACCTATGCAGAGCAAAGGTGAAGAATGTGTACATACAGGGACCCAACTGATTGTTACGGAGCGTCTCAGTTTAAGGCCATTCCTATTGCAGGATGCAGCCAGCATGTACGGCAACTGGATTGGCGATCCGGCAGTTCAATCTGAATATGGAGAGCAGGCCTGCGATACTGTTAATGATGTGAATGAGCTGCTTACGCGCTGGACCGCCGCTTACGGCAATAAGGACATTTATAGATGGGCCATAGTGCTTCAGGAGGACGGAGAATGCATCGGGCAAATTGCCTTCTGCAGTATAGATCACGAACACCGGATTGCGGATATTGAATACTGCATCGGACAAGCTTACCAGCGGCAGGGATATGCCAGTGAAGCTTTGTCCGCTGTGATTAGATATACTTTTGCGGAGACGGGCCTGCACCGGCTGCAGGCTTTTCACCGCGGGAGGAATAGTGCTTCCGGAGGCGTGCTGCGTAAGGCGCAAATGACGTACGAAGGCACGCTCAGGCAGAGCTTTTATTACAGGGAAACCGGAGAATATGATGACAGAATCTATTATGGAATTATAAAAGGGGACTAGGCAGTCCCTGCACCTGCTCCGTAAATAAAAGCTTCCACAGCCGCAGCAGCAACGTTCCTGTCCGGATGGGAATTATCAATCTGTGCCACCTGCGAAGCCGGAAGCGGCCATGCCACGGTGCGGCTGCCCAGGGAAGCGCTGAACTCATCCCAGTGTGCGAACTTCCAGGCGTCCAGAGGGGATTGTCTGCCCTCAAGCCGTTCACGAAACGCTGCCGCATCCGGAAGACTGACCATCACAACTTTGACCTCGACCTCCTCCAGTGTACGTCCGATGCGCGACAGTTCACGCACGATCCACTCCGGGTCGGCCGCTTCTTTGGTGAAGGGACCTACGACGAATATATCGCTTTGTAGTCCGATATTGTCCAGTGCAGCGTCCATCGTAATCCGGTACCCCAGGTCTCGGCATAAGCTTTTATATTCATCCGAATCCCTGTCATCGGGGTCCAGTCCATGCATAGTCATGATCGCTGTAGCTGCCGGACGCAGCAGAATATCCATATCGAATACAGAGGCCGGGCGCCGGGCTGCTATGGTTTTGGCTAGTGTTGTTTTGCCGGTCCCGCCCGGACCGAGGAAAAATACAAGTTTGTTCATTAGACTCACTCCTTGAAATGTGCAGAATTCTCGGATACTCCTTATGGAACCGGATAACCGCAGGAGAGATCAGGCAGCTCTCCAACGGATTTGGATTGGCTGAAGCTATGATAATGATAGCCTATTCTGAATAGAAAAAGCACCTGCCAATCTCTAAAATAAGAATTGTCAGAAACAACAAAACCTAGAATAGAGCAATTACAATGGCAAAAGCGGTGTTTTTTCATGCGGGTTGGAGTGAAATCCGTACCGGTACTTGTTCTGGATGGATGGGGCTATCATATTAATTTCGTAGCTTTTTTGCGAGTTGATGGATTAGGAAGTCTGCTGTTATGATAAAGTGTATAGGATAGCGGGACATAGCCCGGAAGAATGGCGGGAGGCTTAACAGAATGATGAATATCAGATACATAGAGCGAAGAGATAATGCGGCCATTGAAGGGATTATACGGGAATGTCTGATTGAATTCGGGGGCAACCGTGAGGGTCTCGCCTGGGCTGATGACAGCATGCATGACCTATACACCTATTACAATAGTGCTGCGAACAGGGCTTACTGGATTGTTGAAGAAGATGGAGAGGTGCTTGGCGGCTGCGGAATTGCACCTTTTGATGAGGAGAACGGGATCTGTGAGTTGCAGAAAATGTATCTGTCATCCGCCATCCGCGGCCAAGGAGTTGCTGCAGATCTATTAGGGACGGCGCTGGCATTCGCCAGGCAGCATTACGGCAGATGTTATCTGGAGACGCTGCAGACCATGCAGGCCGCAGGCCGTTTTTATGTCAAACACGGTTTCGGGCTGCTGGATGCTCCGCTTGCCGGCTCAGAGCATTATGCCTGTGATGCCTGGTATATCAAAGAATTGTCTTAGAATGGAATAGTAGGTCATCTAATCCTCCTTGAAGATTCAGGGAGGATTTTTGTCACATTCCAGAATAAACCACCGGGATTATAATACTCGGGTGTAAGCACCCAGTAATCGCAAGGAAGGTGGATTTTGAAGAAGCTTGTTTACAGAATCATCAGAGCGCTGTTTCTTGTAGCCTTTTTGATCCTAGCCCTTGACTATTCCGGCAAGGTTGCCAAAGAAAAGCGTTATGAGAGCTATGCAACGGAAGCTGTTGATGTGGATACTATCGCAGCCCGAAGGGAGTACACCAAGTCGATACTCAGCCTGACAGAGCCGTTCCGTATCAGTTTCCAGAAGCAGTGGATTCCTGAGGATGAAGAGCATGTGATTGATATTCAGCAGGTGATCCGCAAGATAGGCGATACCGTCGTTACGCTGGAGAAAGCCTACCTGAGCCGGGGTGACGTAACTTTGGCACTGTCGCTGGAGCATCATACTGTAGTGCGGAGCGGTGCTTTTTTGTACGATTATATGATTGATAAAGATGGAGCGCAGCATGGGATAACCCCTGTGCTGAAATTCTATTCCCGCAACGAGCCGCTTGCTGTTGAATCCTTCGGTTACGGGTATGGTTCAGGCAGCAGCAGTGTCTCTGTGTCTATTCCCCTCGAAATCCTGGAACAATACAATTATTCTATTGATGTAGAATACGATGGTTTCGTATTATACGGGTACGAATATACGGGTGATTAATATGATGCAGGCATGATCCTTGAGCACTTCCCGGGCGGAAGTGCTTTTTTTTGATCACGATCATTGAATCGCCTATCTTTTAAGTAGAATTAGCTATTAAAGATCTTGCTGCATTATCTTTATAATTAGTGTGTATTGCAGCGAAGTGAAGGGAGGCGATGAAGATATTATAGATTGTTACGTAAAAAGATTAGACCAGAAGGGTGGCATAGACAGGTTGTAAGAAGATTGGCTCATGGGTTCTGCATTTGTTGTAACCGCTCTCACAATCGAAATGAGGAGGAATATAATGCGCAACAAGTATGTCTTATGGTCACTTGTAGCCACGCTGCTAATCTCAACTCTGTTTATGGCCGCTGGACCGCTGACACATTCATCAGCTGCCGGGGGACAGAATCTGACGCTTAACAAAACCATCACCTCCAGCGGCCAATCTCAGACGTATACGCCTGACAACGTCAAGGACAGCAACCAGAGCACCTATTGGGAAAGCACAAATGATGCTTTTCCCCAATGGATTCAGGTTGATCTGGGTGGACTCACCAGTATTGATCAGCTCGTGCTGAAGATACCTGCAGGCTGGGAAACACGCACGCAGACGCTGGCGGTACAAGGGAGTACGAACGGTTCCACCTTTACAGATATCGTGGCTTCGGCAGCTTATGTGTTTAATCCATCGGCTGCGGGCAACAGTGTTACGATAAACTTTGCAGCAACCAGTACGCGTTATGTGCGCCTGCTCGTAACCGCGAACACCGGATGGCCGGCAGCCCAGTTCTCTGAGCTTGAAATTTACGGTTCCAGCACTCCAACGGCCACCCCTGCAGTCACTCCTACTGCAACACCGGTTCCAGCAGGTACCTATGAAGCAGAATCTGCCGCACTCTCCGGCGGGGCGAAAGTGAATACAGATCATGCGGGTTACTCCGGCACGGGATTTGTTGACGGTTATCTGACCCAAGGACCGGCATCCACCTTCACGGTGAACGTAGCCGCAGCGGGTTCGCGGAATGTTACGCTGAAGTACGCCAATGCGAGCGGAAGCGATAAGACCCTCAGCATCTATGTTAATGGAAACAAAATTCGCCAGTCCAGCTTACCTAATCTGGCGAACTGGGATACCTGGAGCACGAAGGCCGAGCTCCTGACGCTGAACTCCGGCAGTAATACCATCGCTTATAAATATGATGCAGGTGATACGGGGAACGTTAATCTGGATCAGATTGTTGTAGCGGCAGCAGTGACCGCTACGCCGACACCTTCACCTACAACGGCACCTACAACGGCACCTACAACGGCTCCATCACAAACACCGGTGCCTACGGCTACGGTGGCGCCTACTTCCACAACTACACCTGCGCCAACCGCAACCCCAGTTCCGACGGCATCTCCAACGCCGACCGCCACACCGGTTCCAACGCCAACGGCTTCCCCTGGAGGGAACATCGCCATTGGTAAGGCAATCAGCGCATCCTCCAGCACACAGAATTTCGTTGCCGGTAATGCCAACGACAACAATACGGCTACTTACTGGGAAGGAAGCGGTAATCCAAGCTCGCTCACGCTTGATCTCGGTGCCAATCATAACATCACTTCGATTGTACTGAAGCTGAACCCGGCCACGGAATGGGGGACACGGACTCAGAATATTCAAGTACTAGGACATAATCAGAGCACCTCAACCTTCAGCAATCTGGTCTCCGCTCAGGCGTATACGTTCGACCCAGCCAGCGGAAATACGGTGACGATTCCCGTTACGGCAACCGTCAAGCGTGTCCAGATCAATATTGCTTCCAATTCAGGTGCCCCTGCGGGACAGATAGCCGAGTTCCAGGTCTATGGAACACCTGCACCGAACCCGGACCTGACGATTACAGGCATGTCATGGACTCCGGCTTCTCCCGTTGAAACGAATGAGATTACATTGAATGCCATCGTGAAGAATAGCGGCAGTGCCGCAGCAGCGGCCTCAACAGTTAATTTCTATCTGAACAACGAGCTGGCAGGCTCGGCCCCGGTAGCAGCTCTGGCAGCGGGTGCTTCGGCAACCGTGTCATTGAATGCCGGTACCCGAACAGCTGCCACCTACCCGCTCAGTGCGAAGGTAGATGAGACTAATCTGATCATTGAACAGAATGACAGCAACAACAGCTACAGCAGTCCTTCATCACTTGTTGTTGCTCCTGTATCAAGCTCCGACCTTGTAGGTACGACATCCTGGACACCGGGCAATCCGGTAGCAGGTAATAGCGTATCCTTTGCAGTCAATCTCAAGAATCAAGGAACAACTGCTTCCGCAGGAGGTGCTCATGGAATCACCGTAGTATTGAAGAACTCAGCTGGTTCCACCGTACAGACATTCAACGGCTCCTACAGCGGAGCGATTGCTGCAGGGGCTTCTGTGAATGTCTCCATCCCGGGAACATGGAGCGCAGTCAACGGCAATTATACCGTCACCACAACAATTGCTGCAGATGCGAATGAAGTAACGACCAAGCAGGTTAATAATGTAAATACCGTTAATCTAGTTGTATATGCCCTGCGCGGGGCCAGCGTCCCATACAGCCGGTATGATACACAGGATGCAACCCGTGGCGGATCTGCTACACTGAAATCGGCTCCAAACTTCGACCAGATGCTGATTGCTTCAGAAGCATCGGGCCAGAGTTACGTAGCCCTGCCTTCGAATGGCTCTTATGCCCAGTGGACCGTCCGTTCAGGTCAAGGCGGTGCCGGGGTCACAATGCGATTCACAATGCCGGATTCGGCAGACGGAATGGGTCTTACCGGAGCGCTGGATGTATACGTAAACGGCACCAAAGCCAAAACCATCCCGCTTACTTCCTATTACTCCTGGCAATATTTCTCCGGCGACCAGCCTGGTGATGCACCAGGTGCCGGACGCCCATTGTTCCGCTTCGATGAAGTACACTGGAAGATGGATACACCGCTCCAGCCCGGTGATACGATCCGTATTCAGAAGAATAACGGGGACAGTCTGGAATATGGTGTGGATTTCCTGGAAATCGAGCCTGTCCCGGCAGCGATTGCCCGCCCGGCCAACTCGGTATCGGTAACCGATTACGGTGCAGTTGCGGGTGACGGCCAGGATGATCTTGCAGCCTTCAACAGCGCGGTTACAGCAGCCGTGGCCGGCAACAAATCACTCTATATTCCAGCCGGAACCTTCAATCTCAGCAGCATGTGGGTGATTGGCTCCGTCAGCAATATGATCAATAACTTTACGGTTACAGGGGCTGGTTACTGGCATACTAACCTGCAATTCACCAATCCTAATGCTGCGGGCGGCGGGATCTCGCTCCGCATCCTGGGTAAACTGGATTTCAGCAATGTCTACATGAATTCCAATCTCAGATCACGTTATAACCAGAATGCCATCTACAAGGGAATGATGGATAATTTCGGCAACAATTCAGTCATTCATGATGTCTGGATTGAGCATTTTGAATGCGGCATGTGGGTAGGCGATTATGCACGGACTCCGGCAATCTTCGCTAACAATCTGCTAGTGGAGAACAGCCGTATCCGCAACAACCTGGCTGACGGCATCAACTACTCCCAGGGTACCAGCAACTCGACCGTCCGTAACACCAATGTGCGCAATAACGGAGACGATGGTCTGGCCGTATGGCCGAGCAACACTTTCGGTGCTCCGGATGGGGTGAATAATACCTTCTCGTACAATACAATCGAGAATAACTGGCGTGCCGGCGGGATTGCCTTCTTCGGAGGCAGCGGCCACAAAGCGGATCATAACTACATTATCGACACGGTAGGCGGTTCCGGCATCCGACTGAACACGACCTTCCCGGGTGCGCATTTCAACAACAACACGGGCATTCTTTTCTCGGATACCACGATTATTAACAGCGGCACCAGCCGTGACTTGTATGACGGGGAACGCGGCGCGATTGACCTCGAAGCTTCGAGTGACCCGATCAAGAACGTAACGTTCACTAACATCGATATCATCAACACCCAGCGTGATGCGATTCAGTTCGGATACGGGGGCGGATTCTCCAATATCGTATTCAACAACATCAATATTAACGGCACAGGACTCGATGGAGTAACCACCTCACGCTTCTCCGGCGCCCATAAGGGAGCTGCGATCTATACGTATACCGGCAACGGCTCGGCTACATTCAACAACCTGACTACCAGCAATATTGCTTATCCAAGCCTGTATTATATCCAGACCGGCTTTGGGCTGCTGATACAGTAGACAGAATAGTAAGGGGAGGGGCTCAAGCGGGCTCCTCTTATTTTACATGGAATATTAATATTGATCTTCGATAAATTCCGACAGCGTAATATCTGCCCCCCATGCTATCCTATTCCTAATACATAATGGCTTTACAAAGGGGAAACGTTGATGAAAAGGTTGCTTCATGTCATTTTGGCAATAGGTTTAATGTTGAGTGTAACGCTCACGGGAGGGACGGGCAATTCATCTGCTGCACAAGCTAATACTGTATTGCGTATTGGTCTGGGAAGTCTTCCAGAGGTACTTGACCCGGCAGTAATTGCAGATGACAGTTCAGTTACGGTTGTTAAGGGGTTGTTTGAAGGACTGTTCCGCCTGAATGCTGCCGGCCAGGCTGTTCCGGCAATCGCAAAATCATGGACCCTATCGAATGATGGCCTAATCTATACCTTCACCCTTCGTTCGAATGCGAAATGGAGCAATGGGCAGCAGGTGCTGGCCTCGGACTTCGAGTATGCCTGGAAGCGGGCGCTCGCTCCGGAAGCAAAGCATGTCTACGCTTTTAATATGTATATGATTAATAATGCGCAGAACTACAACGAGGGAATTCTCAAGGATGCTGCCAAAATCGGCGTAAAGGCGTTGGATACAACCACTCTTCAGGTCACATTAAAGGAGAAGACCTCCTATTTCATTCAGTTGCTTGCGGAGAGCATCTATCTGCCGGTGTACCCGAAGAACGCAAAAGCCAACAGCCAATGGGCATCAGATATTAAATCTATGGTAACCAATGGTCCCTTTAAGCTGAAGCAGTGGTCCTATAAAGAAATTGTTCTAGGCAAGAATCCGGATTATTATGCGGCCAAAGAAATCAAGCTGTCTGAGGTACGCTTGCTTCTGCCAAAAGCCGGAACAGCAAATCCGACGGCTGCTTTCGTCAATAAAGAGGTGGATTGGGTTGGAGGCGGAGGACAAGAGCTTCTGGATTCATCTTCTTTAGATTACAGAACATCCAAGCTTACTTATGGAGCGCCATATGCAACTAATTATTACTATCAATTCAATCTGAATAAGGCTCCATTCAAGAATCTGAAAATACGTAAGGCATTGGCTATGGCCGTTGACCGCGAAGGTCTGCGTTACGGTACTCCTGCATTTGGAGTTGTTCCCCCAAGCATTCATGGAGCGAAGCTGAATTTCAGGTTAGAGGTCTCCGACAAAGCCTACTTAAAAGAAGACGCTGCAATGGCGAAGGTGCTGCTGGAGGAAGGGCTGCGTGAAGAAGGATTGACCACTCTTCCAGAATTTACAATTATTATGAATGATGAGGGCAACCATGATTCCATCGCAGAATCTGTCATTTCGGATTGGAAAGAGAAGCTTGGCATTCAGGCAAGTCTTGAGGTGCAGAGCTGGCCGGAGCTGATGGATAACCGGGCGAATCAGAATTTCTCGGTGGCTAGAGCAGGTTGGGGAGCAGATTTCAATGATCCGGCATCTATGCTGGAGCTGTTCACCTCATGGAGTCCGGATAATGATACAGGCTGGAGCGATGAAGGGTATGACGCTTATCTAAAGGAAGCCCGGCAAACGGCAGATCCTGTTATACGCATGCAAATCTATACGAAAGCCGAAAAAATGCTTATCGACCAAATGGTAATTCTCCCGCTGTTTTATTGTGTTTCCGGTGTACTGCATAATCCTTCAATCCAAAATGTACACGTTGACTATGACGGGTCTATAGCGTTTACAAGAGGGTTTTGGATGTGAATCTATACAGGAGCTCGGTATCTTACCGCAGCTCCTTTTTTGCACCTAAACGCATCGCAAGACAAGGTATGAATAGAAGTGGTAAAATTTACTCAACTGATTTCACAGGAGGCAAAAGATGATGCGGATTGAACCCAGAGAGCTCAGCTACAAAGCATTCCCTGCATCGGAAGCGACAGCGGTGGGGATGAAAGTCCTGCCTATGAATCCTGACGCGGTCTATTGCAAGGTGCTGCACAATCATACCTATTGCGAGAGAGACGGCCGGCCCCTGCATATGCATCTGATATTACCGTCACAGCATGAACGTCCGGATGCAACCTGGCCGCTGCTGGTGTTCGTGCAAGGTTCGGCATGGAGACAGCAGCAGCTGGATGCGAATCTCGCACCGCTGTCATGGATATCCAGACAAGGCTATGCAGTTGCAATCGTGGAATACCGCCCGTCAGACCTAGCGCCGTTCCCCGCGCAGATCCAGGATGCTAAGACAGCTATACGGTATCTCCGGAAGAATGCCGGGCAGTTTAATATTGATCCGGAGCAAATCGTAATTTGGGGAGACTCCTCCGGCGGTCATACGGCAGTGATGACGGGGATAACTCCGCAGGACAAGACGCTCGATACGGATGTGTACAACGGATTTTCCTGCGAAGTGAAGGGAATCATCGACTACTACGGTCCTGCAGATATTACCCGGATGAATGAGGCGCACTCAACGATGGACCATGCCGGAGCAGATTCTCCCGAAGGCCTGCTGATCGGAGGTCTGAATGTACTGGTGAATCCGGAGCAGGCGGAACCAACCATTATTATGAATCATATTTCGCAGGAAGTGGACATTCCGCCCATCCTAATCATCCATGGCAATAAGGATCGTCTGGTCCCTTTTGAGCAAAGTGTGCTGCTGTATAACGACCTGAAGCAAAAAGGTAAGGATGTTGAGTTCTACAAAATAGAGGGAGCCGATCATGGCGGCCCGGACTTCTGGTCTGATGATGTGCTCGGTATTGTTCAAGCTTTTATTATACGGGGAGGGTGAGGTCATAAGCGGATAACGCTTGTGGCCTTTTTGCAGGTCTTCACTAATCGTTCAAGATCAAGCTGTATCCGGCCAGACAACGAAGCATAACTATGTTATTATATGCAATGAATGAATATATTTATATTCATTCACAAAAACAAGTCCAAAATATAATTATGATCTCATCACTACTCTGGAGGGACAGTCATGAAGAAAGTCACCGCAATCATTGGTAATCAGCAAAAGCATGCGACGTACAGAGCAGTCTGCGAATTTGAAGCTCAGCTAAGGACATACGGGGAGATTGAGTTTGAGTACATTTTCCTGAAGGATTACAGGCTAGAGTTCTGCCGGGGCTGCAAGGTCTGCTTCAGTAAAGGCGAAGAATTGTGCCCGCTCAAAGATGACCGGGATGTACTGATCAGGAAGATGGAGCGCTCCGATGGTGTTATTATGGCCACTCCGAATTATGCATTCCATGTATCGGCAACGATGAAGAATCTGCTGGACCGGCTGGCTTATGTATTCCATCGGCCGCAGTTCTTCGGCAAGACTTATATAGCGGTCGTCAACCAGGGCATTTACGGCGGCAAGGGTATCGTCAAATATCTTAGCAGTATGGGAGAGAATCTGGGCTTTCAGGTGACCCCGGGCTGTGTGCTTCATACGATGGAGCCGATAACACAAGCTGCCCAAGAGAAAAATTCACAGCAAATCCGCAAGGCCGCCGCCAGATTCCACAAAGGGCTTATGCGTCCGTCACCTCCAGCGCCCACGTTATTTAGACTGATGCTGTTCCGCTTGTCCCGGACCAGTATTCATAATATGCTGGATGACAAGTCCAAAGATTACCGGCATTACAAGGACAACGGCTGGTTTGAGTCGGCTTATTATGTTAAAGTTCCGCTGGGGCCCTTCAAAAGACTGGCCGGACGCCTATTTGATCTGATCGGTCGAAGAATGGCTAAGAATGCTAAACAATGAATGAGTATAATTATATTCATTCACGGAAAATGGGGGTGCGTTGGATACGCTGACTTGGCTGAGGCTACTTCAATAGCACAATTAAAAAAGAGCTATGCCTCCTGCAATAGCAGAGGTCATAGCTCTTCAAGACTCACGCAAGAAATCAGCTGTTCAGCAGCTCAGATTTCTTGCGGTCGAATTCCTCTTGCGAAATTACGCCCATATCCAGCAGCTGTTTGAACTTCAGCAGTTCATCCGCGGCACTAAATTTCTCCGGTTTCGCAGCAGCTGTTGTTGCCGGTTCTGGTTTGGAATCAAACCCTAAGTCAAAGAATTCGCCTTCAATTACATTAATCTCCGAATCTGCAACCGCACGCTGCACCTTATCCCTATCCTGCGCCAGCTGAGCTTCTGAATAATGATCGCAAGCATCGTACAAAGCTTCCCGCAGGCGGTGTCCCATAGGTTTCATGGAGAAATAGGTCATCCCACCGGAGAGAAGTCCGCCCAGAACAGGTATGAACTTGGATGCGCCTTGGGCGAAGGTTTTCTTGGTAATTTTAATCCCGATATAAGAAGAGATTTTCTTCAGCAGCGGGTAATACATCGTTTGGGCGAAGTCTTGCCGGGTCTGCTCATTCAGTAGCTGCCGGGAATTAGGTGCGTTCAGAATGCGCAGCATCGGAGCAGAGCCGGCCACTCCAAACATAACTCCCAGATATAATGTAAGCTCACGGCTAACCTGCTCCGAATCCGGGTTGTTGCCTTGCCACAGAGCTGCGCCCCCATAAAGGTAGGCTAATTCCTGGGACAAGCGCATGGCTACGCCAAAAAACTGCAGGGTGTCTGCCGGAATGGTCGCTGCCATGGCTAATCCGCCCGGAAGGCCTGCTGCTGTGGAAGCTGCTGTACTCAAGATAGTACGCTTTTCAATTAGCGTCTTGGCTAGTTTGTCAATGACCGATAGGCTGATCCCGGCTTCAAGCGGTCCCCGCTCCAGTATGGTACTCATATTTCCATAAGTATCATATTTGGCAAACTGCTGTGCAAGGAATTCACTCCGGTCAACCTGTACCCCGGGAAGCTTCACTGCTCCAGCCAAAATCATCTCCATCGTCCCTTGTCCAGATTGCTGTTCGTTGGTCATCTCAGATCTCCTTAGAATCGGTATGTTGAATTATTTACTCTACAATATTCTGCACCGCCCTGCGGATCACCTCCTAAATGATGCCATCCATCACCTCATCTTAATGCAATCTTAATGCCACAGCCAATTCCATAATGTCATGCTGATTGTGCACATGATATACTGACGCTATCATAAAGAGTACGAACGCACGGCATGATGCTTATATAGGAAGGAACCATTCGAATGGCAGGATACACACCGGCTGAGAATCAGCGGGGCAGGCTGAAAATATTCTTCGGCTACGCACCCGGTGCAGGCAAGACATGTGCTATGCTCTATGCCGCGCATGAAGAACAAAAGGAAGGTCTTCAGGTGGCCGCAGGCTTTATTGAATCTCATAACAGAGCAGATACGCAGGAGCTGCTGAACGGGCTGGAGCTTCTGCCACCGCTGGACATATCTATTCACGGGGAAAGGGTCCGGGAGTTTGACATTGACCTCGCGATCCGCAGAAGGCCGCAGCTGATCCTGGTCGATGATCTCGCCCACACCAATGCTCCGGGAGGCCGCCACAAAAGAAGATATCAGGATGTGGAGGAGCTGCTGCGGGCTGGAATTCACGTATACACCACGGTAAATGTTGAGCATATAGAGAGTCTGACTGATGTCGTGACCTCCATTACAGGTATTCCTGTGCTGGAGCGTATTCCGGACAGCGTATTTGACCGTGCAGATCTGGTGGAGTTTGTGGATGTCGGACCCGGCGAGCTGATTGAACGTTTCCAGAAAGGCCGGATATACCCGGATGAAGAGCTGCAGCAGAGACATGCAGGTTTGTTCATCCCCGAAAAACTGCTTGCCCTGCGGGAAATTGCACTGCGCTATACAGCTGACCAGCTGAACAGGATCGCCGTACAGCTTGGGGAGAAGGCGGTCAGTGCTACCTTTTATACGAAGGATCATATACTGGTCTGCCTGTCCTCGGCAATCTCCAGCAAGAAGGTGATCCGCACTGCAGCCAGAATGGCCGATGCCCTGCATGGAACGTTCACGGCACTGTATGTGGAAACGTCTAGGACGAAAGAATTAACAGTCAAGAACAAGGCAGAGCTGCGAGAGAATCTGAGATTGGCAGAACAGCTTGGAGCACAGGTCGCGACAGTCTATGGGGAGGATGTTCCCGGACAAATTGCCGAATACGCCAAAACAAGCCGGGTCTCCAAGATCGTTCTGGGGCGTTCTCAGCACAAAACCCGCTGGCCGGCCAAATATACCATTGTCGACAAGCTGTCGGCGTCCGCTCCGAATATTGATATTTACATTATTCCGGATAATGGGCCTTCCTTGTACAAAAAGTTCCCGCAATATGCCAAATCTCCGCTTCTGACGCTGGCTGATACCGGTAAAACGATAGGCATCCTGCTGGTCTGTACATTGATCGGGTTATGGTTCAAGTATCTCGGCTTCAGTGAAGCGAATATTATCAACGTGTATATCCTGGGTGTTCTGCTGGATGCGATGGTTACGAAAGGGCGGCTGTACAGCGCAGCTACTTCGATTTTGAGTGTGCTTGTATTTAATTATTTGTTTACTGAGCCTTTATTCTCTCTGCAAGCCTATGATTCCGGTTACCCAGTGACTTTTCTGGTCATGCTGTCAGCCTCGTTTATCACGAGCACACTGACCTTGCGGGTGAAGGAACAAGCCAGGGAATCCGCACAAAAGGCTTACCGGACTGAGGTTCTGCTGGAGACCAGCCGGAAGCTGCAGCAGGCCAAGGATACCCCGGCGATTATCAACGAAACGGCATTGCAAATGCTCAAGCTGCTGGACCGGAGCATTATTATTTATGGGGTAGTGGAGGGTGAGCTTGCCGAACCACTGATTTTTGCCAAGGAGGAAGCCGCAGTTGATCCGCAGAGCTGTATCTTCGATGATGAACGCAGAGTTGCGGAGTGGGTGCTGCAAAATAACAAACGGGCAGGAGCTTCAACAGATACTTTCTCAGCCGCTCATTGTCTGTATCATGCGGTGCGCGGAGGGGATACGGTCTTTGCGGTGGCGGGCATCGTAATGGAGCAGGAAGAACCGCTGGAGGTTTTTGAGAAAAGCCTGATGATTGCCATGCTGGGTGAATGTGCCCTTGCCCTGGAGAAAGATAAGCTGAATGAGAAGCAAAAGGAAATCTCTCTGCAAATCCAGCAGGAACAGCTGCGTACCAATCTGCTGCGGGGCATTTCACATGATCTGCGCACACCGCTTACGAGTATTTCCGGCAATGCGGGCATACTGATCGGCAACTCGATGGTCCTGAATGAAGAGCAGAAGAAGGAACTGTATAACGATATCTACGATGATTCCATGTGGCTGATCAATCTGGTGGAGAATCTGCTGTCCATTACCCGGATCGATAACGGCGCTCTTCACCTGAATTTTCAGGCGGAGCTGCTGGAGGAAGTGATTGCCGAGGCGCTGCTGCATGTAAACCGCAATAAGGATGAGCATCATATTGAGATCCGGCTGGAGGATGAGCTGCTCATGGCCAGAATGGATTCACGGCTGATTATTCAGGTCATCATCAATCTGGTGGATAACGCGATTAAATATACTCCGCCCGCGTCACAGATAACGGTATCCGCCAGACGCGAGGCGGGCTGGGTGGTAGTGGAGGTCGCTGATGATGGCCCCGGCATTTCACCTGAAGCCAAAGCCAAGGTGTTCGAGATGTTCTACACGGCAGACAACGTGCGCGGAGACGGCAGGCGCGGATTAGGCCTAGGACTGGCACTCTGCAAGTCGATTATCCACGCCCATGGCGGTAATATTGAATTACGAGATCATGCACCGCAGGGGACGGTATTCAGCTTCACCCTGCAGGCAGAAGAGGTGAATGTCCATGAATAAACCTTTGATACTTGTGGTAGAGGATGACAAACCTATCCGCAAGCTGATTACGACAACACTGGAGACCCAAGGCTATAAATATCATACCGCAGAGACAGGGGAAGCTTCGATTCTAGAGGCCGTGTCCAGTCAGCCGGATATCATGATTCTGGATTTGGGGCTGCCCGATATGGATGGTGTTGATATTATCCGAAAGGTCCGGGCCTGGTCCAATATTCCGATTATTGTGGTCAGTGCGCGCAGTGAAGACCGGGACAAAATTGAAGCGCTCGATGCGGGGGCTGATGATTATCTGACTAAGCCGTTTAGCGTGGAGGAGCTGCTGGCCAGGCTGCGGGTTAGTCTACGCCGGATCCGGGGAGACAGCGAGAAGCTGATGAAGGATTCGTCTGTTTTTACCAACGGGAATTTGCGAATCGATTACTCGGCAGGCTGTGTCTGGATGGAGGATGAAGAAATCCATCTGACGCCGATAGAATATAAGCTGCTGTGCCTGCTGGCCAAGAATGTGGGTAAGGTATTAACCCATAATTACATCCTGCATGAAATCTGGGGCAGCCCTACGTATGATATTCCGGCACTGCGTGTATTTATGGCTACACTCCGGAAGAAGATCGAGAGTACACCCTCACAGCCGAAGATTATCCAGACGCATATTGGTGTCGGTTACCGGATGCTTCAGGCAGGAGACGACAGCAAGGTGATCTGAACCGGCTGGCGGAATTCGCACAGCTGCGGTCCCCAATAACATTCTTAACCATGTCCTTAACAGACATGGTTATTTGTCGTTCCAGCTATGGAGGCGCTAACTGGAGCGGTTGTGCTACCGGCATTTTAACGAAATCTTAATTCGCTGAAGCAAACCCTAACCCTGAATTAATGGCATGAGTGGTACGCTGAAGCGGAAGTGATACACAGAAGAAGGAAGGCAATGTAAATGGATCTGATGTTTAGAAATATTGGTCTGCTCACGGTCATAACAACATTACTGGTTCTGATCAAAAAGAGATACGACTGGATCGGTCTGCAGCAGGAAGGCTGCTATGAGAACTGTGATGTATATAAAGCAGCGGACCGGTTCGCTAATGGAGCGTCTCCAGAGGAGGTCAGGGCGATTCTCGTTGACAGCTTCGAGTTCGATCTAAAGGGGCCGGAACAGATTCTTGCCCGGGCGTTGCCCCGCAGAATGGAACCGGACGGAGGACATCGGGCTTTTATCCAGGCGGTCAATCAGGAGCTGGGTGAGGAAATTTACCGCTCATAATTCAGAAGAATGCACACGGATAGTCATGGTCCATTCGCAGAAAAGCCCCTGTAGGAGAAGCAATCATCGGCCAGTCGCGCACACCTCTATGGCGTGCGTTGTGGAATGAAGAAGATCCGCTGGGCCTGGGCCCAAGCTTATTAATAGACAATCACCTGCACTATGTTCATAAATGTACAGACATGCCCGCATTGGCAATTGCGCATCATCCCCTCTGCTGATAATCTAATGAACAGATGTTCAGAAAAGAACAAATGTTTGAAGATGAGAGGGGATTAATGATGCGGATATTAGTTATTGGAGCAGGTGTACTCGGCAGTTATTTGGCACATGTGCTGGTGCGTGGCGGGAATGACGTAACGGTGCTCGCCCGGGCGAAGAGAGCGGCCCAGCTGCAGCAGGACGGGCTGGTGATCCGGCATTATTTTCAGCGTAAAACGACTGTAGACCAGGTGAAGGTTATTACCGGACTCCGGACGGAGGATGTCTATGATCTGATCTTCGTGGTGATGAAGTACAATGACTTCCCGGCGGTGCTGCCGCTTCTGGCGGACAACCAGAGTACCAATATTGTTCTGGTCGGCAATAACGGAGATACTCACGGCATGCAGCGGTTCTTCAAGGAGAACAGCCGAATTCCACAGAATATCGTGTTCGGGTTTCAGCTTAGCGGAGGGATCCGGGAGAAGAACGGCCGTGTGATCAGCATTCGTATGGGTGTTCAAATGGTGCTGGGCAGCCTGGAAGGGGAGGTTCCCTTCAAGTCCGAGCTTGCGCAGGCCTTCCGGCAGACGAAATACAAGCTTGATTATCCGGAGGATATTACCGCATGGTTGCTGAGCCATATTGTTCCAATTGTAGCTATCACTTCAGTCAGTTATCTTCATAACGGCGATTTGGCAAAAGCAACAAAGGATAACGCCCGCTGGAAACAAGCCGTTGCGTTGATAGATGAAGGATTCAGTGTGCTTGACAAGCTTGGCATTAAGACGAATCCGGCAGCACTCGTGAAAGGGGTTAAGCGGCATCCACGGCTGGTCTATCAAGGAATGAAAATGGTCCACAAGCTGCCATTCATGAAGCTGGTGGACGGCTCCTTCAGCGAGATTTCCGCACTTTATCAAGCGTTTGAACCGCTTAAACAGCAAGCGGGTCTGCCTACTCCGGCCTGGGATGATTTCAAGCAGCAAACGTTCACGAAATATGCCCTGGAGCAGAAATGACAAACTAACCAGAAACAACTCATGAAGAGACCGCTGCTGCGGAGCTTTATGAGTTGTTTTGTTATGCGGCTTGACAATTCCCTGAATAAGGGTATACAAATGTATACAACTGAAGGAGTGAACATAAACCATGACAATCATTGATACCATCCAGACCCGCAGAACAATTAAAGTCTTCAAACCGGAGCCAATCCAGGAGAACGATGTGAACTCTTGGCTGGAGGCGGCAAGCTATGCCCCGAATCACCGGATGAACGAGCCCTGGGAGCTGCTGTTTATTGGACCGGAGACAAGAGCAGCGCTGAACCATAAGACAGATTTCGGCGGAGCTCCATTGTTAATTGGCATTCTCTCCAAGCCTGCCGCCAGCCAGATGGAACGCGATGAGAACGTTATGGCCGTCTCCTGCTATATCCAGAATTTCATGTTGGCTGCCCATGAAGCAGGTGCAGGTGTGTTCTGGTCGTCCCTGGGCGCTTCAGTCCGGGGCCGTGAGATTCTTGGCGTTCCGCAGGAGCATGATGTGATAGCTGTACTCGCTGTGGGCTATCCGGCGGAAATCCCTGCTGCCAAGCAGAGAACGCCAATCGCTGATAAAATCACATACTTGCCGTAAACGGACGACTGATGAGATGAAGGTGACCTGAATGTGGAAACTCAGGGGGTTCATGAAGCCGTATGTACTCTGGTGCGTGCTCGCCCCGCTGTTAATGGTAGTTGAGGTAGTTATGGACCTGCTGCAGCCGGCACTGATGGCCAGCATCGTGGACAAGGGCCTGATGATGAATGATCTGCCGCATATTATTTCGACAGGCGGGATCATGCTTGGGGTTGCAATCATAGGTATGGTCGGCGGTGTAGGCTGTACTGTTTTTTCAAGTATCGCTTCACAGAATTTCGGGAATGATCTGCGGATCAAGCTATTTGAGCATATCCAGACCTTCTCTAACCGGAATCTGGACCGGCTCAAGACCGGATCACTGATCACCCGTTTAACGAATGATGTGGTACAGCTGCAGACTTTCATGCAGATGATATTACGGATGTTTGTTCGATCTCCACTGCTGCTGATCGGCAGTCTGGTGATGGCGATCCGGATCAGTCCGTCGCTGGCGCTAATCCTGCTGGCTGCGGTCCCGCTGCTGTTCATTCTGCTATACGTGCTGATCCGTCTATCTTTTCCTTTGTTTGCTAGAATGCAGGAGAAGCTGGATGGGGTAAGCAATGTGCTGCAGGAGAACCTATCCGGCATCCGCGTGATCAAAGCTTTTGTCCGCGCGGGACATGAGCAGAAGCGGTTCGATACCGCTAACACAGACTATACCAATACCGGAATTAGAGCCATTCGCCTAATGGCGCTCAACATGCCTCTGATGATGGCTATCCTGAACGCAAGTATTATTGCCGTCCTCTGGTTCGGCGGGCTGCAGAACTGGAGCGGCAAGCTGCCGGTGGGTGAACTGATCGCATTCATTAACTATGTAACCCAGCTGCTGATGTCCATGATGATGCTGAGCAACATGCTCGCGTTTGTATCACGGGCTAAGGTGTCAGGAGACCGGGTGAATGAAGTGTTCGCAACCACAAGCGAGATTACAGAAGCACCTTCGGCGAATAGTGATGTAATTACGTATGGACGGATCGAATTCAACCAAGTCTCGTTCGCCTATAACCGGGCAGATGAGAATCTTGTGCTGGAAGATATCAGCTTTGTTGCGAACCCCGGCGAGACAGTTGCTATTCTGGGGGCTACCGGTGCCGGCAAATCCACGCTGGTCAGCCTGATTCCACGGTTCTACGAGGTGTTGTCCGGAGCTATTGCCATTGACGGAACAGACATCCGGCAGATTGGCATTGATCATCTGCGCAGCCGGATCGGCTTCGTTATGCAGCAGTCGCTGCTGTTCAGCGGCAGCATTAGGGACAATATCCGCTACGGCCGTCCGGAAGCCACAAATGCAGAGGTAGAGCAGGCAGCTATAGCCGCCGAAGCACATGGGTTTATTAATACACTGCCGGATGGTTATGACACCTTGCTCGGGCAGCGTGGGGTTAATCTGTCCGGCGGACAGAAGCAGCGGCTGTCCATCGCGCGTGCGCTGCTGATTCAGCCCGTAGTTCTGATTATGGACGACAGCACCAGTGCGCTGGATGCGGTAACGGATGCGCGGATTCGTCTGCTTTTGAAGACTCAGCTGCGGAACTGCACCATAGTTATGATAGCTCAGCGTGTATCGTCGATCATCGATGCGGACCGGATCCTGATCCTGGAGAATGGCCGGATTGCTGCCCAGGGCACCCATAAACAACTGATGGCAGGCAGCGAGATTTACCGGGATATCCGGGAGTCGCAGCTGAAGGGAGAGGAGGAACCTTATGTCCAGTCATCCTAATCAGACACAGGCACCCGTCCGCCCAGGCGGGTTCGGCGGGGGGCCTCCCGGCGGACGAGGAGCTGTGGTGCCGAAGGTTCGCGCGAAGAACCGCATGGCTACGATCAAGCGCATCTGGTCTTATCTGAACCGTCAGCGTACGGGACTTATTATGGTCTATGTATTTACAATACTTAACGCCGTAGTAGCACTGATCGGGCCTTATCTGCTCGGAAAAGCGATAGACTCGGCAATCATTCCCCATGATTATGGGCGGCTCGTCCGGTTCTGTATCATGCTGGGCGGTGTTTACCTGCTTGGCAGCGCCGTCTCCTGGGTGCAGGCCTACGTAATGACTTCCGTGTCCCAGAGAACGGTGTACGAGCTGCGGCGTGATCTGTTCGCTAAATATCAGGAGCTACCTATAGGCTTCTTCGATACGCGTGCCAATGGTGAGCTGATGAGCCGGGCAACCAATGACATCGACAACGTGTCGAACTCATTGAATCAAAGTGTGACCCAGCTGCTGAACAGTCTCATCACATTAAGCGGTTCGCTGGTCATAATGCTGATGCTGAATGTTCCTCTGACGGTTATCGCTTTGGTGACGATCCCGCTGGTCCTGCTGGCCAGCCGTAAGATTACTGGCCTCAGCCGGATCTATTTCAAGAACCAGCAGCAGCATCTGGGTGAACTCAACGGCTTCATTGAAGAAGCGATCAGCGGCCAGAAGGTGATCAAGCAGTACCGCAGAGAAGAAGCTGAAACGGCAAGGTTCCGCGGAATGAGCGGTGAACTTAATAAGGTCAGCATTAAGGCGCAGATTGTATCCGGGCTGGTCGGTCCGGTCATGAACCTGATTAACAACCTGGATTTCGCGCTGATTGCCAGTGTGGGCGGATGGATGGCATTCAAAGGCCTGGCTACAGTCGGAGTAATTGTCAGTATGCTGAACTACGCCAAGCAGTTCAGCCGGCCGATATCCGAGCTTGCGAACCAATACAATCTGATCCAGTCGGCAATTGCCGGAGCGGAGCGTGTATTCGAAGTGATGGATATGCCTTCGGAGTACATCGGCGAGCAGCCGCAAGAGCTGCCCCGGGTGCACGGGGAAGTGATATTCCGTGATGTCGTCTTCGGCTATCAGGCGGATGCTCCGATCCTGAGCGGTGTAAGCTTCGTAGCTAAGCCTGGCGAGAAGATCGCACTCGTCGGCCCGACCGGGGCAGGGAAGACTACTATTGTTAACCTGCTGACCCGCTTCTACGAAATGAACAGCGGAGAGCTGCTGATCGACGGAAGAGATATCCGCGAACTGAACAAAAATGAGCTGCGCAGCCAGTTAGGTATGGTACTGCAGGACGCGCATGTATTCTCTGGAACAATTCGTGAGAATATCCGGTTCGGCCGCCTGGACGCTACTGACAGTGAGGTTGAAGAGGCCGCAAGCCTGGCTAACGTCAGCGGGTTCATCGCAAGATTGCCGCATGGATACGATACGATGCTTGGCACGGACGGAACATCGCTCAGCCACGGCCAGCGCCAGCTGTTGACGATTGCCCGTGCCATCCTTGCCGATCCGGCTATCCTTATTCTCGATGAGGCAACCAGCAGCGTGGATACCCGGACTGAAATGCATATCCAGCAGGCGATGCGGACCCTGATGCAGGGCCGGACCAGCTTTGTGATTGCCCATAGGCTAAGCACGATCCAGGATGCGGACAGGATTCTCGTCATCCAGGGCGGTCAGATCGCCGAGCAGGGCAGCCACGAGCAGCTGCTTGCTCTAAAAGGTGTGTACCATGAGCTGTATAGCAGCCAGTTCAAGCATGCGGTTCAGGCAGGCTAAGGCAGCAACAGTACATTTGAATAGTTACATTTCAGGAGGGCAGCGCAATGCGCTGCTTCTTTTTCTTAGAAAATTTGAATCAGGGCACATAAAGGACATACAACTCGACTATGCTGAGTGGTATAAACGGGGGGAAAGCGGGGACTACATTGAAGAAGAAATTGCTGCTCGTCGAGGATGAGCTGCGTATCCGTGAACTGGTATCGGATTATTTCATCCAGAACGGCTGGGAAGTGCGCGAAGCCGACAACGGACAGGATGCGCTCCTCTGGTTCGATTCACTTCTGCCGGATCTGCTGATTCTGGATATCATGATGCCCAAGATGAATGGTTTTGAAGTCTGCCGGGAAATCCGCAAGCAATCAGCGATCCCCATTATTCTGCTGACCGCCAAGTCTGCAGATGACGACAAAATATACGGCTTTGAATTAGGTGCAGATGATTATGTAACCAAGCCCTTCAGTCCCAAGGTACTGGTGGCCCGGGCAAATGCGCTTATGAAACGGGCCCAAGGCACACATCTGCCGGATTCGGGCATTGTGAAGTTTGGGTCGGCGATCTTCAATACGCCGGCCCACCGTCTGGAGTTAGAGGGTGCAGAAGTCGAGCTTACCCCGAAGGAATATGATCTATTAACGCTGCTGATCCGGAACAAAGGGATGGTGATTTCCCGGGATACGATCCTCAGCCGGGTCTGGGGAATTGAATTTGAGGGAGACTCCCGTGTCGTGGATAGCCATATCAAGAAACTGCGCAGCAAGCTGGGTTATGAATCCCGGTTTATCCGTACGGTCATCGGTACAGGGTACAGGTTCGAGGTTGAGGAATGAGAAGACGCGGAATTACCTTTAAGCTGTTTGTGATGACTGTAATCTTTTTTGTATGTTTTTACGGGATGGTGATCTTGAGCCAGCTGCTGTTCTTCGACAGCTTCTACCAGAGCCAGAAGGAGAACAGGGTGGAGAAGCATCTTAAGAGCTTCGGGACGGGCTATACGGAAGAATCCTGGGGGCGTAGCCGTACGTCCCGCGAACTGGTCCGCTTCATGCTGCGCAATAAGACTCAAATGGTCATTCTGAAGCTGGATGGCCGAATGAAGTCAGAGGACCCGTTCCGGATGAAGCTGACGGATGAGGCGGGCAAGATTCAGGTAATTCCGATGTCCCTGTTCATGAACGAGTACGGGGATACGCTTAGGGCAGCCAATCTGAAGGAAAATGATCAAGTCACTGTCCAGGGAGAACGTCTTGAGGAAGACAATGACTCTGGGAATCTGATCTATCCGCTCACAATTACAAAGCAAGGCGGACCGCAGATAGGCGAGGAGCCCGACGACGGGATGAGCACTATTTCCGGGACAATCACTGAACTTGTATTACCGGATCTGAAGGTCTGGAATCCGCGGCAGGGCATCCTCTTCGAGGCCTTGGAGGACTGGTTTCCTCTGACTCTTGAGCAGAATGAAGAGCTCCGTAATCTGAACATACTGAAAGAGGAGTGGACCGCTCCCTGGAGCGGCATCCGGAATTCAGTCATCATTCTTCCGGTCAAGCAGGCGGACGGGGAGATTGAACTCTTATTTACGGTCACCTCCCTGCAGGATGTTAAGGATTCGAATGTAGCGCTGCGCTGGTTCTTTTTATATCTGGGGATCGGCGGGTTTGTTCTGATACTGGTCCTGTCACTGTTCTATTCCAAGATGGTTACCCGTCCGCTGATTAAGCTCAATAATATCGCGAAACGGATGGTATCGCTGGATTTCACAGGTCATTCTTCGATCCGTCAAAAGGATGAGCTGGGCAGCTTGTCCAAAAGTATGTTCACTTTGTCGCAAAGTCTGGATGCTGCACTGGGTGACCTTCGTGAGGCGAATCAGCAACTGGTTGAAGACATGGAGCAGAAGAAGAAAATGGAGCAGATGCAGCAGGACTTTTTTGCGAGCGCCTCTCACGAATTGAAGACTCCGCTCAGTATTATCAAGGGATTCGCCGAAGGTCTGGAGGATGGGGTAAGCGCCGGCAAACAGGATCATTATATCAAGGTCATTATCGAGGAAGCCGACAAGATGGAGTTTCTCGTCAAAGATATGCTCGATTTAGCCAAGCTGGAGTCCGGGACCATCAAACTCCGCAAAAGCTCCTTTATGCTGAGTGAAATGACGGAGAAGGTGACGGACAAGCTGATCCATTCACTCGGTGACAAGCAGCTGAATGTGGTTATTATTCCGGCGAATGAGCGGCCGCTTTATGCAGATGTGTCATGGATTGAGCAGGTAATCAGCAACCTGCTGACCAATGCGATCAGACATGCGGAGCATGATAGTACAATAACAGTAGCTGTGGAGGGTCATGAGAAATCACTCTCATTCAACATACACAATAAGGGTGAGAACATCCCCGAAGATCAGCTGGAGCAGATCTGGGAGCGCTTCTACCGGGCGGAGGCTTCACGCAGCCGTCTGACAGGAGGAACCGGACTCGGGCTTTCGATTACGAAGCAGATACTCGATATGCACGGCTGCCGGTATGCAGTGATAAACACAACGGACGGCGTCTGTTTTAGTGTGACCTTTGAAGGCTGAACGGACTCCTTACAACCTGTCAAGAATTCTTATATTTTGAGAAAGGAGTGAAACAGCATGAAATGGAACTGGCTGCCTTCAATGTGCACACTGGGAAACCTGGGACTTGGATCAGTTTCCTTGCTTTTCACCATTCAAGAACGTTATAATCTCGCCTTATTAATGATACTGCTCGCGGCAATATGTGATGTCATGGACGGATTGCTGGCAAGAATGCTCCATTGTACCAGCGATTTCGGCAAACAACTGGATTCCCTGGCAGATATTATTTCCTTTGGGCTTGCTCCAACCTTCCTCATATTGTTGTACAGACTGGAGAATATGCAGTGGCTTGGACCTGTTGCTGCGATTACCTTCCTGATCTGCGGGGCGCTGCGCCTGGCCAGATTTAATCTGTCTGCACCTTCGAAGGGGTTCACTGGGATGCCGATTACAGCTGCAGGCGTTATTTTATCGATGATTACATTGGTGGATGAACGGATGAAGCCGGAGCTGGTCATCGCCGTAATGGGACTGCTGTCACTGCTCATGGTAAGCCGGATTCCATTCCCGTCGTTCAAAAAATACGTCAACAGGAAGTGATGCCTTATGCCCTGGATCATGGAGATGATCTCGCAATACGGATATATAGCTATATTTGCACTGCTCGCGCTGGGACTTCTTGGACTCCCGGTTCCCGACGAGCTGCTGATGCTGTTCGTGGGCTATCTGTCTTCGACAATGGTGCTTGATTTCTCAGTTTCGGTGCTGGTGTGCTTCATCGGCTCCATAACAGGTATGCTGATCAGCTATACGATCGGTCTGAGACTCGGGCAACCGGTGGTGGATAAATACGGGAAGTGGATAGGACTTACGCCGAAGCGGTTCGCGAGTGTGAAACGATGGTTCTTCCGGTTCGGAAACTGGACGGTCTTCATCGCTTATTTCGTCCCGGGCCTCAGACATGTTACGAGCTATATCTCCGGGATCAGCGCAATGTCTTTCAGGAAATATCTGGTTGTCACCGTTGCCGGTGCATTTATCTGGTCGCTTCTGTTTGTCTCTATCGGGTATCTGGTGGGTGCAAGGTTATCCTTTGCATAGCTTGTTCATAGTTTTGCAATGACCGGAGCGGGCACGGTATGATGATAGCTATAGGTAATAATCTTTTATAATCAAAGAAGATATTACTATGGTTAAACCTTCTATTATATACTGTAAAAAACATCCACTTTTTGCCGTGTGTGTACATTGCATTAGGTGAGAAGCTATAGTGATCTGAGGAGGGAATATCGTAATGCCGGAAACACAAGACATCGTCATTGAAGAATACGTGCCTGCCAAACATGCCGCATCCATTGCCGAGATGTGGAATCGGAGCTTTGAGAGCTGGGGCGGGGATAATACTTACCGGACAGAGGAAAGTGTGCTCCGTGAACACGAGAACAGCACGCTGCTCAAGGTATTTCTGGCCGTTGCGGGCGGAGAGGTTATCGGATATTGCAGCTTCTCCCACTACAAAGAGGATACAGGCGCGCTTTATATACCACTGCTTAATGTCAGACCGGATTTCCATGGACGTAAGGTTGGCAAGAGACTGGTGAGACATGCTGTCGAGGAGACGATTCGGCTTGGCTGGGCGCGGCTGGATTTGTACACCTGGCCGGGCAACGTCAAAGCGGTTCCTACCTATAAGAAAAGCGGCTTTTTCTGGGAGAAACGGGACGATACCACCCACCTGATGAACTTCATCCCTTCAGTGCTGCAGACCGGAGCGGTGAAGTCTTATTTCGGGAAGATCGACTGGTATAACGACAGCATCCGCGAAATCAACGTTCAGCCTGACGGGCAGGGAGACAACGGATTTGACTATTTTACATATGAATGGCTGAAAGACGGCCTGCGGCTGACAATGCAGTTTGAGCGGAGCGGCCGCGGCCTGCGCCTGATTGAGACGGAGGATTACCGGATACAGGCAACGATTCCTGAACGGCATGAGCTGCCTTTCGGAGCCCGATACCCCATTGTCTATGAAGCTGTGAATAAAAGCGGAAAGCCGTTGGCTCTGGAGATTAAGGGCATAAGCAATCCGCAAATCAGCTTTGAGCTGAACGAAGCGCAGGAAATTGAATCCGAGGCACGGATCGAAGGCAGCTTCTTCATCCATCCGGCAGAAGAGGAACAGAGTATCTATCAGACTCATCCGGTTGTTGAGGCTGAACTGCTCATTAATGGCCTGCCCGCCGTATTCAAACTCGGGGTTGAACCCAAGTTCCCGGTCAAAGTCCAGCTGCAGCTGCCGGACAGAATAGCTTATATAGGCGAAGAGCTTGAGATTGATGTGATTGTCGAAAATGAATACAACGCAGATACGGTGTTCGCCTTCGACCTGCCTGATGATGCTATACTCTCTTTCCGGCAGTCTGCACTTAAAGTCGAAGTTCCGGCAAAGGGCCGGAGAACGGTGACTGTACAAGCGCGGCTGCAAGCCTACGGTATTTGGCATCATCATGTGAAGATCCTTAATTGGGGCAGCAGTCCTGCGAAGGCCGCTTCATTAATTCTCCAGCAGGAGATGAGCCTGGTCTTCCCTGGGGCAGATGCTGCCTTTGGCGGCAAAACGGAGAAGGAATGGATCATCAGCAGCGGAAGATATTCGGCAGTCCTGGAGAAATCCGGCAATACGCTGAAGCTATATGACGGACGTAAGAATGTCGTTAGCCTGCCCTATCCGAAGTTCGGTCTGCCTTATACCAATGAGTTCAAGAAGGTATCGCCTGTTGAAGTGCAGTATGATACAGATGCTGGAGCCATTGTGCTTGAAGCCGTCTATGAACTGACAGCAAGAAAGGGCATGCTGCTGACCATGGTGGTGAAACTGAACAGCAATGGGCTCATCTCGCGGCATTTTAGGATTCATAACCCGCTGGAAACGGATCAGGAGGAAGAATTGATCTTGAAGGACAGCTTCGAGTTCAGTCTTAGGGGAGGCGTTATTCCTTATAACGGCAAGTATCTGGATTTGAAATCAGGCGCAGAAGCTTCCAGCCCGGACTACTGGGATGTGCAAAAGTTTACAGAGAACTGGATGTTCGCTTCCCATGGAGCAATCACGCGGGGGATCAGCTGGCCGGCAGAATTAGAGCTCATCCAGGAGTCTTGGCTGCACGCCGTTGAGCATTCGCTGGGCCGGATTCCGGCTGGAGGCAAGCTGGAGACAAGTCCGCTGCGGATTGCATTGGGGACCTGGAACACCTGGCAGGATTTCCGTTCATTCGCACTGCAATGCAGCAACACACGCGATCTGAATGCTGCACAACAGCTGGAAGTGAAGCTTAATCAGGGTAACCCGTTCATCAGCGGTCCGCTTACACTCTCCATTCTGGAGCAGAAGAAGAGTTATTTGGACGGCGAGATCACTGTTTCTTCTTGTGCAGGCAGCATTGAGGAGACCTCGGTTACGGTACAAGGTGAACACAAGCTCTCGGAAATCAGCCTTCCGCTGACCCGTTCATTAGGCTCTGAGCCTGATCTCCTTACGCTGCAGCTGGATATGGATATTTATGAGAGCTCAAGAGCTTTCCTTGTCTTTCCTGTGTCGGATCAGGTTATCCGCCGTCAGACTCTGGAGATTGAGCAGTCTCAGGTGCTTGCCGTAGACAACGGAATTCTGCGGATACAGGCCAGCAGCCATTTTGCTCCGGGATTATTCTCGCTGGAGTATCATGGCCAGGAGTGGCTGGATTCCTCTTTTCCACAGCCCATAGCTAAATCCTGGTGGAATCCCTGGGTGGGTGGGATTTTAACTTCGATCAATGACATGTCCTTACGCAGCTTCATGGAGGATCCGCGGACCGCTGAGTTCGCTGAGCTCACGGACAACAAAGGTAACCGCTGGTCGGGCATACGCATGAGCGTTACCATTAAGCAGAATGATAAATATAAAGGGCTAACCCTTCATCAGTATTTCATGCTGCTTCCGGGTGTACCTGTGCTTGCCTCTACTGTACACATTGAACAGAATACAGGGACGCCGTTATATCCGCTCGAGCTTGACACCTCGTCCCATTACCGTGCGGCCGCCGATCTTAAGGACAGCAGAGGGTATCTGAAGAACAGCAGTGGTGAAGAGCTTGTGTATAAGGCAGGAAGAGTCCAGCTGGGGGTTAGAAGTACTAACGGAATCCTTCAGGTGGGCTCCACAGAACGTAAACAGCGCCTGACTCTAGTTACTGCAAAGGATCTTACTTCTACAGCCTTCATGGCCAACACTCATGCGGCACTGTCTTATGCCATAGACCCGCTGTATCTTCAAGACGGGGAAGAGCGGTTCAGCAAGCCTCAATTCTATCTTATCTCGGATCTGAAGGTTCCTGAGCAGGCCTACGCCGATCTGCTGACAATCCGGTTCAACAAATGAGCTGAAGAAAGGAAGCACCCATGAAAATCATTGACGCACATGTGCATTATTCGAATATTGATACCTTTCACGAGACAGCCCGGACTTTAGCGCATATCGATTATACCGGCAAAGGACTCCTGGAGGAGTTCCGCCGCTCCGGTGTTGTCGCCGGAGTCGGTATGGGCGTAACGGAGACGGCCGCAGGTAGCTTTCCGGATTCCGAAGCGCTTAATCCCATGCTGCTTGATCTTAGCGGGACACTTCCTGACAATTTGTTTACCTGTGCCGGAATTAATCCGCTGACTCTCCATCTGGACGGGCAGCTGGAGGCGCTGGAACAATCGCTGCAACAGAAGGATGTCGTTGGAATCAAGCTCTATGCCGGCTATTACCACTTCAATGTGGGGGATGAGATCTATGATCCGGTCTACAAGCTGGCCTCTGCTTACAGACTGCCGGTCGTTATTCATGGAGGGCTTACTTACTCTGACCGGGGACTGCTCAAATATTCGCATCCGCTGTCTATGGAAGAGACGTTCCTGAAGCACCGGGACATTACCTTTATGCTCTGCCATCTGGGCGATCCCTGGGTTATGGACACAGCGGCGCTTTTGGAGAAGAATCCGAATCTCTATACCGACCTGTCGGGCTGGATCGTCGGAGATCAGGCGAAGGTGGACCGTCTGCTGACCGAGCAGACCTACACCGATCATTTCCGCCGGGCGATTGTATTCGCCGAGAAATATGACCGGCTCGTCTTCGGTACCGACTGGCCGCTGGTTCCGCTGGATGCCTACATTACATTCGTGAAGCATCTGATCCCGGAAGCACACTGGGAGGATGTATTCTATAATAATGCGCTCCGCGTGTTCCCTAAGCTGGAAGAGCGGATTAGAGAACTAGATTTGGCGGAGGCGTAAACGATGCACAGAATCTCTGACGAAGATGCTTATAAGTATGGCATTGAAACCAGACATGATCTTATGGATAGCGGTGAGCGCAGATTCAGATTAATCTGCTCAGCAGACGGAAGCTCCTATTGCCGGACGGTAGCCTCTGAGAAAGGTGCCTGGCAGAGCAGTCATTATCATAGGTCCGTCTCTGAGATCTACGTCGTACAGTCCGGCTGGATGGTGTATGCGGAACTGAAAGAAGAAGATTTCAAGCTTCGCGTATTACGGGAAGGAGAGACAGTCTCGTTTGCGCCTTTCGTGCATCATAATATTTATTTGTCCTCCGAGGCAGTCATCCATACGATTAAATACGGCATATCAGAGGACAATGACTGGTATGCCTCCCCGGAGCTGGATAGCCGGACACAACACTTCTCTTCGGAAGTACTTTTATCCTTGTGAAACTAAGAACAGTGATCCTCCTCTAACCGGGGGATCGCTGTTCTTTTTGTTTTTGCGTGAAATGGGTTGGGGCCAGGGTTTACTCCCGCCTGATGCTTGATGAGGCAACCTGTGCTAAGCTATTAAGGGTCATACTTGCCGAAATATAATAATTTCCTACAGATGGAGGGTAAGCATCATGCCTCATGTGAAAGTTAAAGATCTGGAATTGTTTTATGAAAAAATGGGTACCGGAGAGCCGATTATTTTTCTGCACAGCAGTTATTCGCGCGGGTTATTGGCCTTTTCTAGTCAAATTCTGGATTTCCAAAATAAGTACACCTGTTATTTCATTGATTTCCGCGGTCATGGCAGAACCAGGTGTGAAAGTCTCGAATGGTCTACACCTCAGCTGGCAGATGATATCATAGCCTTCATGGATTGCATGAATATTGAAAAAGCGCATCTGATCGGTTACAGCATGGGTGCAAATGTCGGGCTATACCTCGCGGTGAATAATCCGGCAAGAGTTGCTACACTGACGACAATAGGAACGGGAGGATTCTGCGATCCTGCCGGAGCGGAGGAATTTGAGCCGGAGCGTCTGCTGGAGCTTGGGCAACATGGCATCATCCGTCAGATGAAAGAGAGGCATGAAGAAGCGCATCAAGGGAACTGGCAGGAATTCATGCGTCAATCTGCTAATGACTGGCGTAGATACCCGGACCTGAGCGTAGCACAGTTAAGCAGTATCAGCTGTCCGGTTCTAATCATTGCAGGAGAGCACGATACATACGCTGCAGCGGATAAGATCATTCAGCTAGTCTCGCTGATCAAAGGATCACAATGCCTGATCGTCCCTGGTGCCGGCCACCGGCCGCATATGGGAAGAGAACAGCCGGTGCTGGTGAACGATACGATCCTTGGATTTCTCGCACAGAATTCTAACCTCAAGTGAAAGGGCTGTACATAGCTTATGAAGAAAGTCATCGTAATTGGAGCAGGGATTCTCGGGGCTTCTACAGCTTACCAGCTGACAAAAATGGGGGCAGAGGTGCTGATTGTCGACCGTAAAGATCAAGGACAAGCCACGGATGCGGCCGCAGGCATCATCTGTCCCTGGCTATCCCAGCGGCGCAATCAGATCTGGTACCGGCTGGCAAAGGCTGGTGCACGATTCTATCCTCAGCTGATCGCCGAACTTGAGCATGGAGGCGAAACCCATACGGGCTATGCCCGGGTAGGTGCGCTAAGTATTCATACGGATGCAGGCAAGCTGGATAAAATAGAAGAGCGGGCGCGTCTGCGGCGGGCAGATGCACCGGAAATCGGAGAAATTACGCGGCTTACGGCTGAAGAAACCCGTGAACGGTTCCCGTTGCTTGCTGAAGGGTATGCCTCTGTTCATATCAGCGGGGCTGCCCGGGTAGATGGACGTGCCCTGCGGGATGCGTTACTTCACGCTGCGCAGCAGCAGGGTGCCACCAGAATTACCGGAGATGCGGCGCTTCAATATGGGCCAGACCGGGTGACCGGGATTACAGTAGATGCGGAGTATTACCCGGCGGATGAAGTTATTGTATGCGCAGGCGCCTGGGCGAACCCGCTGCTCCAGCCGCTTGGCATTGATTTCAAAGTCAGTTACCAAAAAGGGCAAATCCTACACTTGCAGGTTTCCGGTCATCAGGTGACGGAAGCATGGCCGGTAGTCATCCCGCCGAGTGATCAATATCTGCTCGCTTTTGACCAGCAGCATATTGTAATTGGGGCAACTCATGAGAATAATGTAGAAGGATATAATACCAGAGTAACCGCTGGCGGCATGCAGGAGATTCTGAATAAAGGGCTGGACGTGGCACCTGAGCTGGCAAACAGCACTTTGGGAGAAGTGAGGGTAGGGTTCCGCCCGTTTACACCAGGCTTCCTCCCGGTCTTAGGTACTGTCCCTGGATGGAAGGGGCTGCTCGCAGCCAATGGACTGGGAGCTTCCGGACTCACGATGGGCCCGTTTATTGGCAGCCAGCTGGCGAAGCTGGCATTAGGCAGAGAGACCGATATGGATATTAGCGCTTATGACCTTCAAGCAGCGATGGAGAGCAGATGATTACGAATTCATTTCCTGCAATGGAAGGATTAGATTCACTTCTGACGCTCAAATGAACTTTTGTTTGACAGGAGAAGATGTGTAATCCATAATACAATCCATACTAAACATATATGATTTAATAGGAAGGGTGGATCACACGTGACCAAGTTAAATGCAAAATTTAGAAAAACGATTGGAATGGGGACACTGACAGTAATGTTTGTAATGCTACTGGCAGGCTGCTCCGGTTCCAACAACAATGCGGACACCCGTAATGGCGCTCAGGCAAGTGCGAGTCCAGCCGCAACGGAAAGCACAAGCACAGCAGAACCTGCTGAAGGAGGTACTTTTACCTATGGCCGGCCGGCTTCAGTAACCTCGTTTGATCTGCATAACCAGATCACCTCCAATAATGCGTTTGCAATTGATAAAGTGTTTGAATCACTGGTCGCTTTTGACAGCAAGGGTGAAATTAAGGACTTTCTTGCAGAGGCGCACACGATCAGTGAAGATGGCTTGACGTATACCTTCGTATTGCGTGACGGTCTGAAGTTCTCGAACGGAACGCCAGTCACAGCAGAGGACGCCGTGTTCTCTCTGAACCGTCATTTGACGGTAGAAGGTCCGCTGGCGATCTCGGCGACGGTCGAATCCTTCAAGGCACAGGATGACAAGACGCTGGTAATTAAGCTGAAAGAACCGTACACACCGTTCATCTCTGAGCTGTCGAACTTCTCCAACGGTATCATCCCGAATAACTTCGGCGGCGTCAGCGAAGAAGAGTTCTTCAAGAAGCCGGTAGGCACGGGACCTTTCGTAGTTGAAACCTGGGACCCTGCTGGTGATGTTACCTTCACCAAGAACACAAACTACTGGCAGGAAGGCAAGCCTTATATCGATAAGCTTGTCTATAAACTGATTGAAGACGACAGCCAGGCGATCAACCAGCTGAAGGCAGGAGAAGTGGATGCAGTAGAAGCTCTGTCCCTTCAGAATGCAGGGGAGATTAAGAACGGCACAGACACTACTGTCGTAACGAACGGCAGCTGGGTAACGGAGCAATTGTTCTTCAACACGCTGGATGAGCATTTCTCCGATGTGCATGTGCGCCGTGCACTGGCGCTGGCGCTAGACCGTGACGGTCTGACCAAAGCATTAACCTTCGGATATGCACAGACCGCCAATTCTTTGCTGCCGACAACAATTCCATACAACGCCAATGATACCCTTAAGTCATTGAACTTCGATGCCGCCGCAGCCAAGGAAGAGCTTGCCAAATCTGCATTCCCTAACGGATTCTCAACCAAGCTGCTTATCGCTTCCGGCAACAGCACAAGAGCCCAGGAAGCACAGATTATTCAGGCAGCAGGTCAGACCATCGGAATCAAGATTGAGATCGAATCCGTTGAACTGGCTACCTTCCGTGAACGCTTCTTCGCCTATGATTTCGCGGCGATGCTGAACAGCGGTCAAGCCGACTCTCCGGAAGCGAATTCGATCCTGGCGTTCCAGACCGATCCGGAAGGCTTCAGCAAATCGTACTGGACGCATTACACGAATGGTAATGTAACCAAGCTGCTGTATGAGGGTCAAAAAACAGCAGACGGCGATGCCCGCGCAGCCATCTACACCGAACTGCTGCAGACGCTTGCCGATGAAGTGCCTTACATTCCGCTCTACTACCCGGATATCCTGATTGGTGCCCGTTCTTCGGTGGATGGACTGGTTGTTCTGCCTAACGGCAGTATCCGTCTGGAAGAAGTGCGCATAAGCAAATGATGAATTCCAGGCAAACCTTAACCGGTGCGCAAGGAAACAATGGTTCTTACAAGTGGCTGGGGATAGCACTTGTAAGAGCCTTAATTGTTATCCTCTGCGTGATGACGGCAGTCTTTTTCCTCATACGTATTGTACCCGGCGATCCTGCCAAGATGATTCTCGGAGAATACAGTACGCCCGAAGCGCTTAAGAATATGCATCACACCCTGGGGCTGGATCTCCCGCTATGGGAACAATTCATCCGGTTTATGAAGACCTTGTTTACGCAAGGGGATACCGGCAACTCCATTATTATGGGCACCTCGGCACGAGAGCTGATTATGCAACGGGCTCCTGTGACTTTGCTGCTTATCCTGATTGCCTGTGTGCTGGCAATTATTACTGCACTTCTTCTTGCTACTGCTGCAGCCACACATAAGGATAAACTGCTGGATCATCTGATCCGCATCTTTCCTGCGATCACTCTCGGTATGCCAATCTTCTGGGTTGGCATCCTTTTGATTCTGCTCTTTAGTGTCCGGCTGGGCTGGTTCCCTGTCGGGGGAATAGGCGAAGGCTTCACAGGGACGCTGCGTAGCCTGGCGCTGCCGGCGATAACGGTTGCTTTTTCACAGATTCCTACGCTGGTCCGCTCGCTCAGGGCGCAAATGCTGGAGGTACTCGAATCCGACTTTGTGGTCACGCTGAGAGCAGCGGGTATACCCTCCAGAGTTATTCTGTTTAAGCATGTCCTGCGCAACTCTGCGTTACCGACACTGATGCTGCTGGGAGTCAACATCTCTTATCTCATCGGAGGTACGCTCGTCGTCGAGCAGGTATTCGGTATCAAAGGGATCGGCAGCCTGCTGTTCACTTCAATTTCGAATCGGGATTTCCCTGTCATCCAAGGAATAGCCCTATATTGTGCGCTATCTGTAGTGATCATCAGTCTGCTGATTGAAATCATCTCCTGGTGGCTGGATCCCAGAACGAAGGGGAAACAATGACAACTACAACGCCAGATATACAATTGCCAGAGGGCAAGAAGCAAGTAAACGGTCTAAGACGGATATGGAATACCCCATCCCTGCTGATCGGAATTATTATGTTTGCCGTGCTTATCCTGCTGGCTCTGTTCATCCCTTACTTAAGTCCGTATCATCCGACGGAGCAGAACTTGAGCGCCTTCCTGCAGCCGCCGTCTTCCACCCACTGGCTGGGTACCGATCAGCTGGGGCGTGATTTGTTTACCAGACTGATCTATGCAGCGCGGACGGATCTGACTATCATGGTTCTGGCCGAGATCATTCCTTTCTGTACCGGTGTATTATTGGGAATGCTGTCAGGGTATTACGGCAAATGGACCGATAGAATTATTGCACTGATTACAGATACATTTATCGCTTTCCCGTTCTATCTGATCGTAATTATCGTGGCCTTCGCCAGCGGTGCCGGGGAGCGGGGGATTTATATCACTTTCATTCTCGTGGGCTGGATTGTATTCGCCCGTGTGGTCAGAGGTCTTAGCGCATCTTTCCGGGAACAGGAATGGGTGGCTTCTGCCCAGACCCTGGGACTGCCCGGCAGCCGCATTATTCTGCGCCATCTCCTGCCTAATGTATTGCCGCAAGCCGTTGTCGTGCTGATGACGGATATGGTCGGGCTGCTTGTAGCCATTGTTACACTGGGTTATCTGGGTATCGGTATCGCACCGCCTACACCGGACTGGGGGACAATGATCTCAGACGGACAACCCTTTATTACCACCGCCTGGTGGCTGTCAGCAGTTCCGGGATTCGCCGTGGTATATACGGGGATAGCGTTGTCTCTGTTAGGGGATGGCCTGGCCGATATTTGGAGGAAAAAATAATGTCAACTGAACCTGTGCTCGAAATAGAATCACTGACACTTGCAGCCAAGTCGAAAGAGATCCTCGTCAATAATATCAGCTTCTCACTTGGGCGCGGGGAGAGTCTCGGGCTGGTAGGGGAATCAGGCTCGGGCAAGTCGCTGACACTGCGTGCAATACTCGGTCTCCTTCCACGAGGGGTGGAGCAGACTGGAGGGAGCGTCCGGAGTAAGGTAAGCAGTGCGATGGTATTCCAGGACCCGAGAGGGGCACTGGACCCGCTCTGTCCGGTTGTGAAGCAGCTGGCAGAAGTTGTGTATTACAGACAACAAGTCAGCCGGAGAGCTGCACGGACGATTGCGCTGGAGCTGCTTGAAAGACTGGGTCTTCCGGATTCTTTGAGAAAAAAGGACCGCTACCCCAGCCAGCTGTCAGGCGGCCAGTGTCAGCGTGTTGTTATCGCATTGGCTCTTGCCTGTAAGCCCGGCATTCTGCTCTGCGATGAGCCGACAACCGCCCTGGACGTCACCGTTCAGCGGCAGATCATCGAGACGATCACCAGTCTGCAGCGTGAGCTGGGCTTCGCCATGGTCTTCGTTACACACAATCTGGCAATTGCCGCTAACCTCTGCTCCAGATTGTATGTCATGAAGCAGGGGCAGATTGTCGAGCACGGCGAGACGCTTAGTCTATTGCAGCATCCGGCTGATCCCTATACGCAGATGCTGATCGATTCGGTGCTTCCGTTGCCGGAGCTTGAGCTTGAAGGGAGCGGACAATAATGGATTTAGCTTTGCAGGTGCGGGATGTAACGGTCCGTTACGGCGGATTTACCGCGCTCGACCATATTCAGCTGGATTTGGAGCAGCATACGACGCTTGGACTTGTAGGAGAGTCCGGTTCAGGAAAGTCTACGCTGGCGCGGGTCATTGCCGGGCTGATCGCTCCGGATGAGGGGCAGATTCTGCTGGGTTCCCAGGAATTGCGCAAGAAGAGAAGCAGAGAGCAGCATAAGAAGATTCAGATGATCTTTCAGAATCCGGATGCCTCGCTGAATCCCAAGCATTCTATCCGGCAGATTCTGTCTGAAGCCCTGCTGTTTCACCGGATTGTCGACCGTTCCCAAGTGGAGACAAGAAGTAAAGAGCTTCTTAGCCGGGTGCAGCTGGAAGCCAGGTCCCTGGACAAATATCCGCATGAATTCTCCGGCGGCCAGCGCCAGCGGATTGCCATTGCACGCGCTCTAAGTGTGGAGCCGAGCCTGCTGATCGCCGATGAGCCGACAAGTGCACTCGATGTATCCGTGCAGCGGAGCGTATTGGAACTGTTCCACACGCTCAAGGCTGAGCTTAATCTTACCGTGTTATTCATTTCTCACGATCTCGGGGTTATTCATGCGGTCAGCGATACCGTTGCCGTCATGCGGCAGGGGAAGCTGGTAGAGATCAATACCAAGGATCTGTTCTTCATCCGTCCGGAGCATGAATATAGCCGCGAGCTGTTATCGGCGGTTCCGAAGATGCCACAATGACACAATACCATCAGGAGGTCTATATGAACCGAGAAGCACAAGGATTTGTCCCGCTGACCCTGTCAGAGTTCAATACATTAACAGGACAGCTCTCTAATCTCTTATCCACCCAGTACCCTCCAGTGATCATTCCGGGGGAAGCCATTTTAGGCATTGAAGCGGTAGCTGCAGGAATTGCTGCACCCGGCCGGACCATACTAAATGTAGTGACTGGCCCTTACGGCAGTTTGTTTGGACAATGGCTGGAGCGCGGCGGAGCGACGGTGATCGAAGTGAAAGTTTCCTTTGATGAAGTCATTACTGTGGAAGAGGTTGCGTCTGCAGTTGAGCGGTATCATCCGGTTGCTATTTCTTTCGTACAGGCAGAAGTAGTTACAGGCGGCTCTAACCCTGCGAAGGAAATCTTCGGGCTTGCACGCCAGCATAATCTCCTTACGGTGACGGATTCTGTATCAGCAGTAGGCGGAGAGGCTCTGCTAGTCGATGAGTGGTCCGTGGACTTTGCCGTAATGGGTGCGCAAAAAGCGCTCGCCGGACCTAACGGTGTCAGCGCAGTCAGCATTTCACCACGCGGCTGGGCCTTCCTGGAGTCGAATGAAAGAGCGCCTCGCAATTCCATTCTATCCTTGCTCGATCTGAAGCCGGCACCGGATGGCACGCCGCCGCTTCGTGTCCCGCCGAATATTCCGGTACTTGAAGCCAGAGCGTTGATCCAGGCATTGACAGCTGTTGCCGAAGAGGGGCTGGTGCAAGTGATCAAGCGCCATGAACTTGCAGCAGCTTCTGCTATAGCGGGGATCACAGCTCTGGGTCTTGAACCCTGGCAGAAGAACAGCCGGCATTATTCCACATTGACCACGACTGTTCGAGTGAACGGGGAGCAGAAGCTGCTGATCAAGCAGCCTATCGGCATCGTGGCTCCCGGAGACGGGGAATTATCCGGTCAGCTGCTGCGAATCAACCATTTCGGCGCCAATGCCAGCAGGGAAGGTGTTGAAGGCGGAGTGCAGACGCTTGCCGGATTACTGAAGCAGGATGCGGAGCAGGCAGTACAAGCTGTCCGTCAGGTTTGGGGTGAAGCCCTATGATCCTTAAGCATCCGCAATTCCAGGCGTACAGCGGTATCCACATTGCAGGTATCGAAGGCAAACCGTTCGATATTGAAATTCAGAATGGCCGGTTCACTTCGGTTAAGGAAGCAGAACCGCAACATGTACAGGCGGAACAACCTCAGCAGAAGCTATGGATCAGTCCGGGGATCATTGATCTGCATACGCATCTGGCCTGGACCGACTTCGATCATGCTGACCAGCTGAACCGGGACAGCCGGGAGGTTGAAGTGATGCAGGCAGAAGCCTTCGCAGCCACTTTACGCACTGGCGTAACTACTGCGCGTGATGCCGGCGGCATTCTGCCAAGCACCATCCGTCATCTCGTGAAGTATTATCAGCAGCCGTTACGGGTGCAGACCAGCAGTGAAATGCTGGGCGCAGCGGATGCCAAGGGGGTTAAGCATCTGGAGGGCCGCCTGGCAGATATCTACGCTACCGGAGCAGGCTGGATCAAAATCATGGCAACAGGCGGTCTTGGCGCACCTACCGAGAAGGTAACGGAGCCGAACTTCTCTGAGGAAGAGTTCGCCTTCATCGTCCATCATGCACACGCGAACCGGAAGAAGGTTCTGGTACATACCTGGGGCGGCGTGACGATTGACTGGTCCATCCAGACCGGAGTGGAATCCATAGAGCATGGGATGTTCCTGACCTGGGATCAGGCAGGCCGACTGGCCGAGTCCGGCGTAGCCTTCGTGCCTACAACTTCGATCTACCGGATCGCTGCCGATCCCAAAGGTGTACTGGCGCTGAGTCCGGTCATTTGTGAACGGGCTGCCCGTGCCGCCGATGCTCATGCCACGGCCATTGGATATGCCAAGCGGGCGGGAATACGTCTTGGATTCGGTACGGATTACGCAACTCCTTCACTGCATGGCTACAACCTGCAGGAATTCGATACGCTGTTCGATTACGGCCTGAACCGGGCAGAAGCATGGAAGTCCGCTACACAAGACGCCGCAGAGATCTTTGGAAGCGGTCATGAGCTGGGGCAGATTGCCGAGGGCTATATTGCGGATGCGGTAATCTTTGCTGCCGATCCCTATCAGGCACAGAATGCAGATCAGCTGCGGAAGAGCATCATCTCGGTGGTTACCGGGGCGCAGGAATCAGATCTGATCCAGACAAATTGATCGTGCTCAGCATGCTAGGACTGTCCCGTTTAACCATTTCATGGTTTTGGGTCAGTCCTTTTTCACGTTCATTGCTGAAAATAATCCTTGACCTGGAACGCATTACATAAATTATAGTTCAGAGGAACATTACACAAGGGGGCTGGGGATTCATGAGTCAGAGCAGCAGAAAAATAGTCTTCATCGACATTGACGGAACACTTCTCACAGAGAATGGAATCATACCGGAATCGGCGCAGCAGGCGTGCAGACAGGCGCGGGAGAACGGGCATTTGCTCTACCTGTGTACCGGCCGCTCGAAGGCTGAAATCTATGACTCGATCTGGAATATCGGCTTCGACGGCCTGATCGGAGCGGCAGGCGGGTATGTAGAGAGCGGCAATGAAATGCTTTATCACAAAAAAGTAACCCCGGAAGACGCCAAACATCTGATCGATTATTTCCACGCCAATGAGGTGGATTTCATTCTGGAATCCAACACCGCCTTATACGGAAGCCGGAATTTTCAGCCGCATCTGGAACGCAGAATTTATGGTGATCTGCTGAATGATCCTGCAGCACAGGAGCGCAAACGGCTGTCCCCGCATCCTTATATCGCTACACTGACATATGGAAACGAAGAATTATATTTGGATGATGTCAACAAAATCTGCTTTCTGGAGAGCAGTCTGCCCTTTCATCAGATCCAGGAGGCATTAGAAGGGAGGTTCACAGCACTCCAGAGTTCTATCCCCCTGTTTGGAGAGAACAGCGGGGAGCTGATGATTCCGGGTGTCCACAAGGCTTCGGCTATTGCCGATGTACTGAAGCACTTGAACATTCCGCGTGAAGACAGCATGGCGCTCGGTGATGGGCTTAATGATCTGGAGATGCTGGAATATGTCCAGGTAGGTGTTGCTATGGGCAATGCCAGAGAGCAGCTCAAAGAGATTGCCGATGATATCACCGACCACATTGAGGAAGATGGACTATATAACTGTTTCCTGAAATACGGTCTGATCTCTGCTTGAAGAGACACTGTGTGCATACGGCCCGGGTTGATATCCCATAAAGCACATGGTAAAATGCACTTAATTAAACGATTGGAGTTGAATAGTATAGTGTAGGATTCTCTTGCGGTATTAAACAATAAAACAGCTTTATAGTTTTATTCTTTATATGCAAGAAGGGTCTGCATCTTTTCACTCAATCCATATATCCTTATTCAAGTCCGTCCGGGCTGAATTTGCTGTATTTATTTGAGCTGTAAGAAGATAACCTTCTTGCAGCTTTTATTATTTGTACTGGAGGATATTATATGTCATTAATTAATGTGAGCAATCTGACGTTTGCCTATGAGGGCACTTACGATAATATTTTTGAGCATGTGAATTTTCAGCTGGATACCGATTGGAAACTGGGCTTCACCGGGCGCAACGGCCGGGGCAAAACCACCTTCCTGAACCTGCTGCTCGGCAAATATGAATACAGCGGAACGATATCCGCACAAGTAAGCTTTGAATACTTCCCGTTTCCGGTTGCGGACTCCACAAGTCAGACCCTAGATGTAGTCAGTGAAATTGACCCGGATTATGTACACTGGAAATTGATGCGGGAGCTGAACCTGCTGAAGGTAGCAGAGGATGTGCTGTACCGGCCTTTCAATTCGTTGTCGAACGGGGAACAGACGAAGGTACTGCTGGCGGCCCTTTTTATCAAGGAGAACAGCTTCCTGCTCATCGATGAACCCACCAACCATCTGGACATGAAGGCGCGTAAGCTGGTCAGTGACTATCTCAGCACGAAGAGCGGCTATATTCTGGTCTCCCATGACAGAGCCTTCTTAGACAATTGTGTAGACCATATTCTGTCGATCAACAAGACCAACATTGAGATCCAGAAGGGGAACTTCAGCAGCTGGTGGGAGAATAAGACGAGGCAGGATAACTTCGAGCTGGCGGAAGACGAGAAGCTGCGGCGGGACATTAAGCGGTTATCGGCTTCTTCCAAACGGACGGGCGGCTGGGCCCATGAGGTCGAGAAGTCCAAGAACGGCACCCGGAACTCCGGCTCCAAATTAGATAAGGGCTATGTCGGCCACAAGGCTGCAAAAATGATGAAACGCTCGAAATCGATCCAGCAGCGCCAGGAATCTGCGATCACCGAGAAGTCCAAGCTGCTGCGGAACATTGAAAGCTCGGACAGTCTGGAAATATCACAGCTTCCGTATCATAAGCAACAGCTGGTCCAGCTGGATGAAGTTTCGATCTATTACGGGGAGAAAAGCGTATGTTCAGAGGTGAGCTTCACGATTGAGCAGGGGGACCGGATAGCGCTCTCCGGCAGCAACGGCTCAGGGAAATCGAGTATTCTCAAATTGATCTGCGGGGAGGACATTCATCATACAGGTGTCATACGGAAGGACAGCCAGCTTGCCATTTCTTATGTATCACAGGACACCTCGCATCTGCAGGGCAGTCTGACCGAATATGCCAGCGAGCACGGGATCGATGAGAGCCTGTTCAAATCGATTCTGCGCAAGCTTGATTTCTCGCGGATCCAGTTCGAGAAGGAGCTCTCCACCTTCAGCGGCGGCCAAAAGAAGAAAGTATTAATTGCCCGGAGCCTCAGCGAGAAGGTGCATCTGCATATCTGGGATGAGCCGCTTAACTTCATTGACGTGGTCTCCCGGATGCAGATTGAAGAGCTGCTGATGGAGTTTGCCCCAACTATTCTGTTCGTGGAGCATGACCGGGAATTCTGCACGAATATCGCAACGAAACAGGTTTATCTGGATTGAGCCTGGCCGATACCAGGGTTTGAATTTCAAAAAAAGCATCTGCCGTTACTAAATAGGCAGGTGCTTTTTGGTACGCGGATGAAGGCGATCCACAATGATGGGTAAGCGCTTTAAATATCCAATCAGAGCAATAGATATCCAACCGCTGTTATATATGAAGTGATCCCCCGTTAATTTATGATAGAACTATCAAGGAGGGGATGCACATTGTACGCAAAGTTTTACAAGTACCGCTGGCAATATTTAATGATTCTACCGGGAGTAGTCCTGCTGCTGTTGTTCAACTACATACCGATGGCAGGGATTCAAGTGGCCTTCCGGGACTTCCAGATAGGCACTTCAATCTGGAACAGCTCATGGGTAGGGCTGAATAACTTCTCCTTCCTGCAGGACCCCCAATTTTTGACCGTGGTCAAAAACACGCTATATATATCGGTGCTTAAGTTCATCTTCGGATTCCCGGCACCAATTCTGCTGGCGCTGCTGATTAATGAAGTCACACGGCCGGTCTTTAAGCGTTTCGTTCAATCCGTCAGCTATCTGCCACACTTTTTCTCATGGATTGTAGTCGCTTACATTCTACAGTCGTTTATGACACTGGACGGGGGCCTGGTCAATGAGCTGATCGGCAAAGCAGGTGGAGACCCCATATTCTTCCTGGGTTCGACAGACTGGTTCCGGCCTATGGTTATCTTTAGCAGTTTGTGGAAGGAGACCGGTTGGAACACGATTCTCTATCTGGCCGCCATCACAACGATTGATCCGCAGCTCTATGAATCTGCCAAGGTTGAGGGTGCAGGCAAGCTGGCCCAGATCCGGCATATCACCATTCCGGGTATGCTGCCGACAATCTCAATTGTCCTGATCCTGAGCATTCCGAGCCTGATTACCGTAGGGATGGATCAGATTTATCCGCTGATGAATTCGGCTAACCAAGGCGTAGCGGATGTACTGGATACTTATATTATCCGTAACGGATTGCAGCAGGGATACTTCGGGATGGCTACCGCCGTAGGGCTGTTATCTTCAGTACTCAGCCTAATACTGGTTGTCTCAACCAATCAGCTGTCCAGAAGAATAAACGGGGAAGGATTATGGTGAAGATTCATGAAGCTCAGCAGAGGTGAAAAAATAGCCCAGCTTATCATCGTCATCATTTTGGGCGGGCTATGCTTGTCTGTCCTGTACCCGTTCCTGTATATGCTGGCCATTTCTTTAAATGATGGGGCAAGTGCAGCCAAAGGCGGCGTGTATTTATGGCCAAAGGATTTTACTTGGATTAACTATGAAATCGTACTCGGCAATCAGGTCATCCGCCAGTCATATCTGATCACGATTGGCAGAACCGTAATAGGCACGTTTGCGGGACTTATTGTTACGCTCTTGGTAGCATTTGGCTTGTCCTACCGGGGACTGCCTTTAAGAAGCACCATTCTTGGCTACATTCTCTTGACCATGTTATTTAGCGGTGGGCTGGTTCCCTTTTATATTCAGCTGAACAATCTCGGGCTTATCAACACGTTCTGGGTTTATATTTTCCCCGGCCTGTTCTCGGTCTGGAATATGTTCGTCATGCTGAAGTTCATCCAGGGAATTCCGGAAGCGCTGATCGAGTCCGCGGAGCTGGACGGGGCAGGCCCCTTCCGCACTCTGATACAGATTGTGGTTCCGCTCTCTCAGCCGATGTTAGCCGCTCTTGGGCTGTTCACCGCAGTAGGTCACTGGAATGACTGGTTCGCCGGTGCCTTCTATGTCACAAGGCAAGATTTAATTCCTGTACAGACCTTCCTGCAGCAGTTGCTGGCGGCTCAGGATCTATCCGCTGTCCTCGGATCAAATACAAACCAGGAAGCGCTGGCCAGAAGCTCACAGATGGCGAACATAACGCTAATGTCGATTAAAATGGCAGTCGTTATGGTAAGCGCTCTTCCGATTCTATGCGTGTATCCGTTTCTGCAGAAATACTTCGTAAAGGGGGTACTTGTAGGTTCAGTGAAAGGATGAGGTACAATAAGAACACAGGGGGAGTTATTTAATGAAGATCAAGAGATCAGGACTAACGGTCCTGGCAGCCGCAGTCTTACTGACAACCATTACGGCATGTTCCGGAAACAGCAAGGATACACCTAACAATGCTGCTTCAGGCAACAAAACCGCAGGCAATACGCCAGCGAGCGGTTCAACCTCCTTCAATCTCTGGCTGGGCTGGACCGCAACTCTTAACAACGACAGCCTGGTTCAGAAGTATTGGCGTGAGCAGGAGCCGAAAGTGGATGTTAAGCTTGAGACTACACAAGGTGATGCTATGACAGCGCTTAATCTCAAAATCAATACCGGCGGGTTCGAGGATGCTGCCATCTTCAGCCGGAATGAAACGGTGAAAAGTGCGATGCAGCGTTCCAAACAGCTGATGCCGCTTGAGCAGTATTTCGACATGCCCGACAAATATCCGGGACTGGCCTCCATCCCTAAGCAGTATCTGGACCTGATGAAGGATGATGAAGGACATATCTGGTCCATTCCGACCTGGTTTGACCAGAACCCTGAAGAGCCGTGGCCGGGTTGGGCTTCACAGGCTTGGATTGTGAGAAGTGATGTCCTGGAGAAGACAGGGATGACCAAAGAGGATCTGTCTACGCTTGCCGGGGTTGAGACCTTCCTTAAAAAAGCTGCCGAGCAGAAGGACGCTTCGGGCAAACCGCTGATTCCGCTGTCCTTCCTGATGGATACCAGCGATTCCATAGGCTGGAGTGACGAGAACGCCATTCTGACCGCCTTCGGTGTGAGCACCGCAGGTAAGGGGGTCGACAAACGCGGCGATGAATTTGTATTCGCTTACGATGATCCTAACTACAAAGCCGCCTATCAATGGATGAATAAGATGTATCAGGAGAAGCTGATTGATCCTGAGGTAGTAACCAGCAAGAAGGAGCAGTACGGGGAGAAAAATAAGTCAGGCCGTGTTGCCATGAATGCAGGCAGCTTCTGGAACATTCCTTCCTCCGCTTGGGAGACGCTGGACGGACCAACCGAACCGGGCTGGTTCTATGAAACGATCCCATTCCCTAAAGTGGATGGTGTAGAGAAGCTGGGTATTAATCAGGTTACTAATCCGAATCCGGGTTATGATGTGTATATCAGTGAAAAAACTAAAAACCTGGATGCCATTCTGAAATTCTTCGATTATACGCTGCAGCCTAAACCGGAAATGCAGCAGATTATCAATGAAGGACCGGCGGGTCTGTATTGGGACTGGAGCGATCAGCCGCTGGGCAAATGGAAATTTATCGACGAAACATACGAAACAGGCCGTAATTCAGGAGATGCTGCACAAAAGGCAAAGGTTACACCTGAGCTCTACATGGCTTCCTCATACAGTAACGCATGGTACCCTTGGTGGAACACGGAGGATGGCGGTAAAGCCGGAGCCGCTAAGACAATAGAGTTCACCGAAGCCATTGGTAAAATGGGTACTATACGCGTAGCTGAGCCTTACGATCTGTTCCCGATGAAGGAAGGCGGCTCATGGGAGAAATACGCCCCGGAAATCGAGAATATCCGCAAGGAATACCGTGCCAAGCTGCTGATGTCCAAGGATGCGGACCAGTTCGAGAGCAACTGGAAGGACTTCCAGGCAGCGTTGGAGAAACGCGGACACTGGAGTGAAGTCAGACAGGAATGGCTGGATACCTACAAGGAAGAAGTACCAGCCCAATAAGATATTAAGTACGGAGCACCTCTCGTTAAGAGGGGGCTCCCTTTGCACTTCATGGGGGGACATATGATTAAACAACATATAGAGAAATGGATCATCCGTATGACCCGTTCCATGAATCTGAGGAGCAAGATCGTCTTATTCTATAGTCTGATTGTATTCATCCCTACCGTAATGCTCGCGGCAGGCGCGGGTTATATGATGCTGCATACGGTACGGGCAAATTACCTGCTTACCATCCGCGAGGCGGTGCGGCAAAGTGCGCAGAGCATCGAGTTCCGCAAGCAGAGCTATGATCTTCTGGCCACCAGGACAGCTACGGACGGGGAGCTGATCTCCAGGCTGTCCAGGGATTACGGAAATATCGAAGAGCAGCTGGCGACCGTAAATTATGTGGACCGTTCGTTCCTGCTTACGAGCAAATACCTGCCGGGCATTGAGAACTTCCGGATCTATCATACCAACGACACCCTTGTGCAGGATGGTGGCCTTCTATGGAAGCCGGAGGACCGGCTGCTCTCCGGCGTACGTGAGAAGGACTGGTATACGCAGATGCTGAATACCCCGGACAATCTGGTATGGAGGAATGCCGCCGATGACAAAACAAAGCTGGTGGTGTCCCACAAGATTCTGAATGCGTACGGCGATGTCTACGGAATAGTCTATCTGCTGCTGGACTATAACGGTGTGTTCATGGAATCCTTCGACCATCCCTTTGACGGGGCCGGGCAAATGTATATCGTAGACGACAACCGGCAGATTATTGCCTCCTCCGAGCCTGCGAAGATAGGCAGCCGCCTGGATTCCTCCTCCTTAGGGCAGTATTGGAACGGTTCTGAGCCGTCCACGGTCACCCGGAACGGAATGATGCTGATCACAGAAGAGATTAAGTCCGGCTGGACCGTTGCTGCGCTTGTACATCTCGACCGGCTCGAAGAGCAGTCTACGCGTATTATGTACTATATTGCAATAGGCATTGCCTTCTTCCTGCTGATATCCATTTTTCTGATCATGATTGTCCTCAAAAATGTCATCTGGCGGATACGCAAGCTGGGGATCCGGATGACCGATATCTCGGAAGGGTATTTCGAAGCGACCGTCAGGAACCGTGACAATGATGAACTCGGTGAGCTTGAGGTACTGTTCAACTCCATGTCCGGCCGTTTGAGAAAGCTGGTAGAGGAGCATACAGAGGCCATGCTCAAGGAACGTGAGCAATCATTCCGGGCGCTGCAGGCACAGATCAACCCTCATTTCATTTATAATTCCCTTAGCCTGATCCGTTGGCGGGCTATGGATCAGCAGGATGATATCCAAATCCGGACGATAGATGCCTTGACCACCTTCTACCGGCTTGCGCTCAACAACCGGGTTAATGTGACCCTAATCCGTGATGAAATTGAGCATCTGAAGGCGTATATTGAAATCCAGCAGCTGCGGTATCCCGGTCAGGTGTCGGTAGAATGGCAGGTGGAGCCTGAGGTATTGGATCTTTACAGCATTAAGCTGATCCTCCAGCCCACGGTAGAGAATTGTTATCTGCACGGCTGGATTCCGACCAGGGCGCATGCTTTTATACAGATCACGATCAGGAGGGTTGGGAATCGAATTCAGTTCCAGATTTTTGATAATGGCCAGGGGATCAGCCGGGAGAAGCTGGAACAGATTCGTTCCGGCAGCTACAGGGGAACCCGAAACGGATTCGGCATGAACAATATCCGGGAGCGCCTGGCGCTGTATTTCGGTCCGGAGGGCCGTTTTGAAATTGACAGCACAGAAGACGAATGGACCAAGGTAACCATATCTATCCCTGTCTGCACGGATAGTCCTGAGATTAAATAGGGGGTGCTTTTATGCGGGCAATAATTGTTGACGATGAACCTATGCAGATTCAGGGGCTTGTCCGGCATATCAGCTGGAAGGCCCTGGGATACGAGGAGCCGCTAACCGCGCAGTCTGGTGAGGAGGCACTGGCGATCCTGCGGGAAACTCCGGTAGATGTAATGATTACGGATGTCTCCATGCCCGGTATGACCGGAATTGAGCTATTGGCCATATGCAAAGCGGATTATCCGGCACTGCAGTCTATGCAGACAGTGATGATAAGCGGATATGACGAATTTGAATTTGTGCAGGAAGCTATACATCTGGGGGCTAAAGCCTACGTTCTGAAGCCTGTCCGGACAGAAGAGCTGGAGTTGAAGCTTGCGGCGTTCAGGGAAGTGTATGAGAAGAAAAAACAGATCGAACAGGAAACCGCCTTGCTTAAGGAGAAGGTTACAGAGAGCTATGAGGTATTGCAGGAGCGGTTCGTCAAGGATATGATCGAAGGCTGGATTCATAATGAAGAACTGCTTGAATCCTGGCGGCGGCTGCTGGAACTGCCGGATGGGGAATGGCAGACTTCGTTATTCCTCTTCGGCTATGACCGTCTGTTCCGGGACAATCCGCATGATGCCAAGGAGCGGATTATGCATAGCGAAGGGCTCTTGAATTGTGTGAAGCTTGGGCTTGCGGGATTCTCTACTGTTTATATCGGCAAGACTGGGGCGGATGAGCTGGCGGTCATTGTACTGAATGCAACACCCTTGGTCCGGGCAAGACTTGAGAAGCAGCTCACGTTCATCCAAGATATTCTAAAGGAGCAGTACACTGCTTCCGTTACAGTCGGAATCAGCAGGGAGTGCCATACCTGGACGGAAATACCGCTGCTGTACAAGGAAGTAAGGCATATGATGTCCGGTGCCAGACTGGCCGGGTACGGGCAAATCCTATATTTTGACCAGAGCCTGATGAACGAATATCAGGACTTCCGGCTACGTGAGGAATATATTCCGGAGATCGTGAAGCTGCTGGACAGCGGAGAGGGCGAGAAGGCAGCTGTGTATTTCAATCATGCATTTGAAAGGCTGCTAGCGCGTGAGCCCGTATCCTTTTCTTATGTGCAGGCTTTCGGTATGGGCTTGCTCAGTGAGCTGGCGCGTAAGACGAAGCGGCTTCAAGAGACGGATACAGAGATGAATATTCTCATGTGGCAGCGGTTGATCGACTGCACCGGAGTGAATGACGTCAGGAAGGTATTACTGGAATATTTGGCGCAATATGCTAAGCTTAGTCAGGGAGAACAAGTCGCCCAGCAGCATAACCTGATTCAGCGGGTTGCCCGCCAGCTGGAGGAACGTCTCCAGGAGAATATAACAGTGAAGCAGCTGGCCGAGCAGTTTCACCTGAATCACAGTTATTTAAGTGTTCTGTTCAAGAAAGAAATGGGCCGGACGATTTCTGATTTCACGCAGGAAGCAAGAATGAACAAGGCCAAGGAGCTGCTCCGGGACCCGAATGTTAAGGTCTATGAGGTTGCAGAGCAGGTGGGATTCCAGACCGCGGCTTATTTCACCTTCCTGTTCAAGAAAACTACCGGTACCACACCGCAGGAGTTCAGAGATTACCATTACTAGGAGTGAGGATTTTGCAGACAAAGATCAGCCTCGAAGGCGAATGGAAGTTGCAGTTAGACGAGAGTAAGCAGGGACTTGTATTACCTTACACAGATGTAATCACACTGCCGGGAACAACCTCCCATGCACGCAAAGGACCGAAGAATGAGGAGTTTTTGGTAAGCGCTCTTACGGATGAATATATGTTCGAAGGACCCGTCTGGTACTCCAGGGAGATTAACATTCCAGAGGAGCTGGCCGGCAAGAGCAGTTATCTATATTTGGAACGTACACGGCTTACAACGCTGTGGGTGGACGGGCAGGAGATTGGCAGCCGTGACAGTCTGAACACTGCCCATGTATATAAGCTGCCGCAGCTGTTGCCGGGAACGCATACAATCACGATCCGGGTAGACAACACGGGTTACCCGACCAAAGGCGGACATCTGACTTCGCCGGATACCCAGACGAACTGGAACGGAATTACCGGCCGTATGGAGCTGCAATTCTACGGAGAGTCACAGCTTAGCGGCATCCGCCTGGATTCGGAGCTGGCTGCACGTTCCGTCCGCATCACAGCAACTCTGGAGAGTAAGAGCGAGACTACTCTTGTGGTATCTGCCAAGAGCTTCAATTGTGAGGATTCACACACGGTAGAAGAGCAGGAGTACATAGTAGCACCAGGTAAGTTCTCAGTAGACTATGCGCTCGGTCATGAGGCGCTGCTATGGAGTGAATCCGCTCCCAATCTGTATAACATCCTCCTGGTTCTGAAGGATGGCGAAGGCAATGTCATAGACAGGCAGGAGGTTATCTTCGGACTGAAGGAATTCCGGGCAGAAGGTGACAAGTTCACGATTAACGGGGAGAAGACCTTCCTCCGCGGCAAACATGACGGTCTGATCTTCCCGCTGACCGGCTATGCTCCGACAGATGTTGAAGAATGGGTTAGAATTCTTGGCATCGCCAAGTCTTACGGGATCAATCATTACCGTTTCCATACCTGCTGTCCGCCGGAGGCTGCTTTTACCGCTGCAGATATGCTTGGGATCTACATGCAGCCGGAGCTTCCGTTCTGGGGTACGATTACGGTAGAAACGGACGAAGGGCATAATCAGGCAGAGCAGGATTACCTGATCAGTGAAGGCTATGCCATTCTAAGGGAGTTTGGCAATCATCCATCCTTCGTAATGATGTCTCTCGGCAACGAGCTGTGGGGCAGCAAAGAGAAGATTGATTCCTTCCTGAAGGACTACAAAGCGTTCGATGACCGGCCTTTATACACCCAAGGCTCCAATAACCACCAATGGGTACCGGAGGTTCTGGAGCATGACGACTTCTTCAGCGGGGTTCGCTTCACCCGTGACCGGTTGTTCAGAGGCTCCTATGCGATGTGCGATGCTCCGCTGGGACATGTCCAGACCGCTGTGCCCGGCACGATGAAGGATTATGACGACCAGATCGTTCCTCCGGATTTCCTGAATGGAGGAGGACAAGCTGCTGCTGCAGGCGGTGAGATCCAGATCCAGTATGGCACCGAAGCCAAAACGGTGAAGGCTGGCGGAGAATCCGGCGAATGGATTCCGCAGGTTCCGGTAGTCTCGCATGAGATCGGACAATACGCTACGTTCCCTAATTTCGAAGAAATCGCGAAATACACAGGTTCGCTCAAAGCTGAGAACTTTGTAATTTTCCGTGAACGGCTGGAGAGCAAGGGACTGGGACATCTGGCATCGAAATACTTTGAAGCCTCCGGCCAGCTTGCGGTAGCCTGTTATAAGGAAGAGCTTGAGGCTGCCTTCCGCTCGCGGCGGCTGGCCGGCTTCCAGCTGCTGGACCTGCAGGATTTCAGCGGTCAGGGAACTGCGCTGGTTGGCGTGCTTGATGCCTTCATGGATTCCAAGGGACTGATCAGTGCCGAGGAATGGCGTACGTTCTGCAATGATGCGGTGCTGATGGCACGATTCCCTAAGTATAATTATACTGCGGGTGAATTGTTCACTGCCCATGTGGAGCTTAGCTGCTTCCGTAGCGGTATGCCGGATTCCGCTCAGCTGCTATGGCAGCTTGCAGGAGAAGGTAGCGTAATAGCCGAAGGATCAACCTTAGTGGCGATTCCGGCCGGAAGCCATTATATCGATATCTGCGATTTGGCGGTAACTCTTCCTACCGTAAAACGGATGAATAAGATCGTATTATCCCTTTCCATCCAGGGAACGGATATCCGCAAGAGCTACGACCTGTGGGTATACCCTGAGCAGAGCAGCAACCCGCTTGAGGACATTCACGTATTCACGGAGTTGTCCGAAGAGGCGCTTGCACTGCTGGAGAAGGGTGGGAATGTGCTGCTGATGCCAGAGCCGGACTCTCTCCAGAATGCTGTAGAAGGGTATTACTGCACCGATTTCTGGTGTTATCCGATGTTCCGTTCGATATCGGAGAGCATGAACCGGCCTGTACCTGTCGGTACAATGGGTCTGCTGATTGATAACAGCCACCCGGTACTTCATGAGTTCCCGGGTGAGGAGCATTCGACCTATCCATGGTGGAGCATTGTGGAGAATTCGAAATCGCTGATTATGGATGATGTTGACCGCAGCTGGAATCCCGTTGTGCAGACCATTGATAATTTCGAACGTAATCATAAGCTTAGCTTCCTTACGGAATGCCGTGTAGGCAACGGTAATCTGCTGGTATGTGCACTGGATGCAGGTAAGGTGAGCGAGACCCCTGAAGGCAGACAGTTCTTGACCAGCGTGGCTAATTATATGAAATCTGCTGAATTCAAACCGCAATATGAGGCAACTGTTGCCGAGCTTCAGGCGCTGATTCAATAGCAGGAACGAAATAATAACACAAAGGAGCGATTCTCCATTCCGGGAGAGTCGCTCCTTTGTGTCTTTTTCAAGATTATAAGCCCTCATCTATTCAGACTTCAGTCGAACCTGCTGAATATAATCCAGAAACCGTCTGGAGGCAGGAGACAGGTAACGGTCATGACGCCATTTCAAGCCGACCTCCCATTCCCAGCCCTCTTCCTCAATCGGAATCCAGACCAGGCCGTCCAGCATTAAGCCCAGCGTCTGCGGCAGTACAGAGACTCCAAGCCCGGCTTTGATGAAGCCGGCTACCGTAATCAGGTCCTCTGCTTCATAAGTCGAGGCCAGCTCGAAATGGGTGTTTTTGAATAGCGAGCTAATCGTAGCTTTGAGTCCACAGTTCGTTTTCAAGCCGACAAAGGGTTCACCGGACAGCTCAAACAAACTCAGACTGGAGCGTGAAGCAAACCGGTGCTGAGTGGAGACCACAATAAAGATCGGCATTCGCCGGATAATCATCCATTCGTCATCGTTCATTGTGGTTTCTCTGGAAGTGATCAGCATATCCGAAGTGCCAGTCTCCAGAGCTTCATCGATATCCCCATGATTTCCCTGATACAAATTAAACCGTACCTTGGGGTTGTCCGCCTGATAATCCCTGATCAGTGAAGGCACCAGGTCAACACCGAGAATATTCAGATACGAAATGTGGATGACACCGCTCTCCGCATTCGACCATTCTCCGATTTCACGTATACCGTTGCCGATATTGTTCATCGCTTCTTCTACCCATTTGCTGAACATAACCCCATACCTATTCAACTGGACATTGCGTCCTTTCCGCTCAAACAGAGGAACGCCCAGCTCACTCTCCAGCTTGGAGATAGCATGACTCAGCGCGGGCTGGGTAATTCTAAGCGCCTTGGATGCGGAGGTCATATGCTCAAGCCGAGCCACGGTCAGGAAATATTCTAATTGGGTAAGCTCCATTTCAGACGGGTCTCCTCATTACATTAATATTAATAATAGATTTAATGAAAATAATAAATTAGACGCATAACTTAATCAAGCTTAAAATTATTATAGACCTTGAAGGACTGCACCCGGCAGCTTGAACGAGGAATCACTAATGAAATGAGGCTGCAACAATGACTATAACTTATGCAAACCCGCTGACAGAATACGAGGGCAAAAAAATACTGGTGACAGGTGGCACCAAGGGTATGGGGGAGGCCATCGTTAACCGGTTTAAAGCAGCCGGTGCTGAAGTGATGACTACTGCCCGCACACTCCCGTCTGGATTGGCGGATGCTGACTTGTTCGTACAAGCAGATCTGTCTGCCAAAGAAGGCGTGGAGAAAGTGATTGCTGCGGTTAAGGAACGTTTCGGCAGCATCGATATCGTAGTGAATAACATCGGAGGCAGCTCTACACCTCCCGGCGGGTTTCTTGCGGCAAGCGACGAGCACTGGATGGATGCGCTGAATCTCAACCTGCTTGCGTCGGTCCGGCTGGACCGGGGCCTGATCCCCTTAATGCTGGAACAGGGAAAAGGTGTGATTATTCATATCTCTTCAATTCAAAGAGTGCTGCCGCTGGTCGAATCCACTATTCCTTATGCAGCCGCTAAGGCAGCGCTAAGCAATTACAGTAAAAGCCTCTCCAAAGAATTCTCTCCACAAGGTATACGTGTAAACCGTGTTGCCCCTGGATTCATTCAAACGACAGCGGCAGATGCCATGATGGAGAATATCGCCAAGGTTACGGGCAGTGCTGAAAGCGCGCTGCAGTCTGTAATGGATGCGCTGGGCGGGATTCCGCTGGGCCGTCCCGGCTTCCCCGAGGAAGTAGGCGAGCTGGTAGCTTTCCTGGCCTCCGACCGCGCAGCATCCATTACAGGTGCTGAATATGTGATAGACGGAGGAACCGTGCCTACGGTATAAGCATCAGACGTACTTTCACTTTCACTGGCAAGCAGGAGCAAATCTGCGCTAAAAGATAAAGAACAGACCGGGAAGCGGCTTAATGGCTGCTCCAGGCTGTTCTTTTTGTCTTATTCGGGATATCATTTCTTAAGAAAAGCAGCATTAATCTTTAGCTATTCTTTAGATTTGGTTTAGACTGGATTAAGAATGGCAGGCTATAGTTACAGTTAGCGCAGCTTGCACAACTAGATAGAGGGGGATTTCACCATGTATACCATTCTCATAGCTGATGATGAATCGGAGATTGTAGAGCTTCTGCAGCTGTATCTTGAGAAGGAATACAACATTCTGCAAGCACAGAACGGAATCGAGGCGCTGAAGCAGATGCAGAATAACAAGATAGATCTGGCTATTCTCGATATTATGATGCCGGGGATGGACGGGCTGCAGCTGCTGAAGCGGATTCGTGAGCATGAGCATTTCCCGGTGCTGTTCCTGTCAGCCAAGAGCCAGCATCATGATAAAATCTTAGGTCTTGAGCTGGGAGCAGACGATTATATCTCGAAGCCCTTCAATCCGCTGGAGATCGTTGCCCGTGTCGGGGCTCTGCTGCGGCGGGTGCATCAGTTCGATGCCAAGGCTATAGAAGAAGAACAGACGAAAGAACAGATTGTGCTCGGACGGTTAACGCTTGACCGGAGCAGCTGTCAGGTTGAGGTATCCGGCGAACCGGTAGCGCTGACTTCTACCGAATACAAAATCCTCGAACTGCTGATGGAGCAGCCGGGCCGGGTATTTACGCGCAAGAAGATTTATGAGGCCGTCTGGGAAGACTTCTATGTCTATGAGGACAACAGCATTATGGTGCATATCAGCAATATCCGCGATAAGATCGAGCGTGATTCCAAGAAACCGGAATACCTGAAGACGATCAGGGGATTGGGGTACAAAATTGAAGCACCCGTGGAAAAGTAGAGATAACCGCCCGCTGCAAACGTCGCTGACGATCGACTTTCTGCTGTTCAACTGTATGCTGGTGATGCTTGTACTGGTGGTCTATCTGTTCATCCAGAAGGATATCACCCACGTCATCATGGAGAAACTGATCCCCGATCCGGATCTGTCGGTCGAAGCCGGAGATTACCGTAACGAGCTGGGCCAGGGACCGGAGAGCGACCGGTTGCTGCAAAGCGGAGGGTGGCTGGAGCTGCTCGATTCGGGCAAGCAGGTTATCCGCGTTATTGGAGATAAGCAGGATCAGACTATGGGCTATGATGAGAACAGTCTGTTCCAGGGGCTGGAGAACCGCAGCGATCAGCCCTATTACTACTCCATTTCTCAAGTGGATAGTGACAGCGGAGTGGCTTGGCTGCTGCTCAAGATTCCCCGCCATGTGGTCAGCGTATCCATTAACAACGAAATGCTGATGGCCTATCTGAACCATTCGGTGTTCTTTTATGTGTTTGTGGTCAGCGGTCTGATTCTAATGCTGATTTTTGTATATAGCTACTGGGTCTCCAGAAGGATCAAGAAGCCGCTGCGGGTTCTAAATCTGGGGATGAACCGTATGATGGAAGGGCACTACAATACACGGATTGCCCTCTATGCGGAGACGGAATTTCTGCGGATTGGCAATAGCTTCAACTATATGGCGGATGTCATTGAGCGGACTACGGAGGAGAAGCGGCAGGCCGAGAAGAGCAAGCAGCGGCTGATGGTCGATCTGTCACATGATCTGAAGACACCGATTACCAGTATTCAGGGTTATGCACAGGCGCTGATCGAAGGACGGGTTACGGACCCTGAACGGCAGACCAAATACCTGAATTATATTTATACCAAATCCGTACAGGTGACGAAGCTGATTCAGCATATGCTGGACCTGCTCAAGCTGGAATCACCGGACTTCATTCTTCGCGTGGAGCGGCTGGAGCTGGGGGATCAGCTGCGGGAGATTATCGCCGATACCTACGGTGAAATTGAGCAAAAAGAGTTCGAGCTGCAGCTGCAGGTGCCTGAAGAACAGGTGTATGCCCATTATGATCCGGAGCTGTTCGCAAGCGTGATCAACAATCTGATCTCCAATGCGCTTGCCTATAATCCTGAAGGGACACGCATCCGTGTGACGGTTATTCCGGAGGATACAGATGTCCGGATCGAGATTGCTGATAATGGAGTGGGCATTCCCAAGGAGCTCTGGTCCACGATCTTTGATCCGTTTGTACGGGGAGATGAAGCCCGGACGACAGCAAGCGGGGGGACAGGTCTAGGGTTATCCATAGCCAAGAAGAACGTTGAGAAGATGGGCGGTTCTCTGATCCTGGAGAGCCGGGAAGGGGAGCCGACGGTGTTCATGATCCGGATTCCCAGATAAATAACTTTCAGGAGGAATAATAATGAAGCAGGATACGTTCAAGGGGCTCGTGGAGATTTCTGACCGGGTGATTTCAAGTATAATCCGCTATGCAGTTACCGAAACACCGGGCATTGCCGGAATGTCCGGCAACCCGGTCAGCGGGAATCTGGCCCGGCGCCTAAGCGGTAAGATTGGCACCAATGGATTATCAGTGGATGTTACGGATGAAGCCGTGGCGATTCAGCTGGATATCATTATTAACTACGGATACAAGATTCCTGAGGTATGCCAGATTCTTAAAGATAACGTCCATCAGGCTGTTGAGCATATGCTGGGTCTGACTCCGCCAATCGTGAATATTAAGGTTGATAAGCTCGCTTTTCCCAACTTATAGCTCTGTTTTCACGTCATCGGTGTAGAAATCCTTCACGACCTGCCGGGCAGCCAGTTTATTCTTCGAGTAGTTAATTCTATAGATGCAGGAATAGATGACATTTAGGACATATTCAAAGGCAATCTGCGAGGAAAAGGTGCCGATCTTGGCATGCTTCACTTCATCCTCAGGCACTTGGATACACAGTGTGCTGAGCTTGGCCAATTCCGTACCATGAGCAGCGGTGATGGTGATAAAGGGAATGCTGTTGCGCGTGAAGTACTTTGCCGCCTGCAAATTATTTGCCGATAACCCGTGATAGGTTAAGAAAATGGCACAGTCCTGCTGCGTAAGATTAACCGTATGATATTCCCACTCCGACAGCTCCGTCGCAATCACGGCGTATTTATTGATTTTGATTAATTTATTCTGGAAGCTCTTCGCCCGGATCTCGGAATCGCCCAGCGCATAGATGAAGATCTTGCCGGACCGGTCCAGAATTTCTGCGGCCTTAGCAAGCTGGGCGTCCTCCAGGAAGGCAAAATTCTTCTCAATGGTTGCCTTCATTACTTCCGCAATTTCTTTGGCTACCTGGATGGGAGTTTCACCATGCTCAAACGGATAGTTAACATCCACATTAGAAATGCTATGGACATCCATTTGGAACTCCCGGGCCAGCTTTAGAATGAATTCCTTATAGCCCGCAAGTCCGAGTTTATGCGTCAGGCGGTTAATCGCCGAATGCGAGGTATAGGTAGCTTTGGCGAGCTCCTGTATGGACATCGGCAGTATACTTTCCTTATGGGTCAGGATATGCGCAGCAATGCTTCGTTCGTTGGGGGTAAAATGGTTCATTTCCTTTAATTGCAGCAGCAGCTTCATGACTAAGGCTCACCTCAAGAATTGAATTTCTAAGCTATAACAGACCCGGCTCTGAACATAATGTTCAAGGATTTATACCGGTAATTACATATGAACGGATAATTGTACCGTTATGCCTGCTAAGTCTTCACGGCGGGTCTTTTTTTTCTATAATTAATGAAAGAGAAGAGGAGGAATTATGATGTTAACACTCGGCTATATCGGCAACGGCAAAAGCACCAACCGCTACCACCTTCCATTTTCCATGAACCGCGATCACTTAAAGGTCAAGACGATCTATGCCCGTACGCTTACGAAAGCGGAATGGCCCAGAGTGCCCGGGATTGAATACACGGACGATCTTGAATCCATAATGAACGACCCGGAGATCCGGCTGATTGTAGTGTGCACCAACACCGATTCCCACTATCATTATGCCAGAATGGCGCTGGATCACGGCAAGCATGTTTTGGTGGAGAAGCCTTTTATGCTGACGGAAGAAGAAGCAGTCTCTATCTTTCAGTATGCCAAAGAGCGGAATCTTGTCATTCAGTGCTACCAGAACAGACGTTATGACTCAGATTTCCTCACCGCACAGCAGGTTATAGAATCCGGTAAGCTTGGAGATCTGCTGGAAGTGGAAATGCACTTTGATTACTATCGTCCCGAGGTTCCGGCTTCAACTCCATTCTCTGTGTACTACAGTTACTTGTATGGACATGGATGTCATACCATTGATCAGGTGCTGTCATACTTCGGCAAACCGGATACCATTCATTACGACGTCCGCCAATTGCTGGGACCGCAGCAGATGAACGATTACTTCGATCTGGATTTCTTCTACCCTTCGCTAAAAGTATCGGTTAAATCCAGCTACTTCCGGCTCAAAGAGCGGCCAAGCTTCGTACTTTATGGTAAAAAAGGTGTGTTCGTCAAGCAGACGAAGGACCGTCAGGAGGAGCATCTAAAGTTATTTCACCTGCCTGAGGGTCACAGTGACTTCGGTATTGACCTGCCGGAGCATTATGGTATTCTAACGTATCTCGATGATGAGGGCAAGTACCATGAAGAGAAGGTCTCCTCAGCCAAAGGCGATTATGCCAGGGTGTATGACGGGATCTATGATGCCATCGTCCTCGGCACGGATAAATTGATTAAGGATGAAGAGACCATAGGCGTTATGCAGATTCTGGAGCAGGGAATGAAGGGGTGCCGCTAAATGAACCTAGGAATAGCCGGAGCCGGAATGATTGTCAAGGATCTGCTCAGCTTCATCGGAGAGATTCCGGGAATATCACTGACAGCCGTGTTCGCCAGACCCGGCAGGGAAGGCGCTCTGCAGGAGCTGCAGGACCAGTACGGGATAGCCAAGCTCTATACTGATTACAGCGCTATGCTTCAGGATACAGACGTGGATACCATCTATGTAGCACTGCCGAATCATCTGCATTATGCCTTCACGAAGGAGGCGCTGCTTAGCGGCAAGCATGTCATCTGCGAGAAGCCGTTCACGTCTAATCTGGCGGAGTTTCTGGAGCTGAAAGAGATCGCTGAACACAGGGAGCTTATCCTGGTTGAAGCCATCTCGAATCAATATTTGAACAATGTTACGGCGGTGAAGGAGCAGCTGGCTGGTCTCGGTTCCATTAAAATGGTGACGTGCAATTATTCGCAGTATTCTTCCCGTTATGATGCTTTCAAACGCGGTGAGATACTGCCTGCATTCAATCCGGAGATGTCCGGCGGCGCCTTGATGGACATTAATATCTACAATATCCATCTGGTTGTCGGCTTCTTCGGAAGTCCACAGTACGTGGAATACCGGGCGAACATGGAACGGGGAATCGATACGTCGGGGATGCTGCTGCTGGACTATGGAGATTTCAAATGCGTCTGCATTGGTGCCAAAGACAGCTCAGCTCCAGGTGCAGTGAACATTCAGGGGACGGAAGGGTACATTCAGATCAATGGTTCTGCCAGTGGATGCGACTCCTACGATTATGTCCTTAACCGGGAGAAGCCCGTCCGCGTGGATCACAAGGATCACCCCCACCGGATGTATGACGAATTCCTTCACTTCGAACGATTCATCCGAGAGCAAGACAGAAAGACGGCCGCGGAAATGCTCGCACACAGTGAGCGGGTGATGCGGGTTATTGAGCAGGCGAAGGCCAGCGCCGGGCTTGTATTTGGATCAGACCGCGGATAATAAAGAGTAGGGCTTCTTCCGGTTGGGGGGGAAGCTCTGTTCTTTTGTTTATCTTTTCAGAGGAATGTCACCGGAAATCTCATCAGCAGAGAACTCTTCAAGGCAGAGTGTAATGGAGAAGTGGATTCAACTAACGAAGCAGATAAAACAGCAGGTACCCCGGAATACGTTCCACAGGTGCCAGCTGTTTTATGGCTGTAGACAACAATTTTGGATTTGCGCCGATATTACGAGGGAAATGTTGTATTCTGTGCTACAGAAAGTTGATGAATCAAGGAACAAGCAGGAAATAATTAACTTATTGTCGAATTATCTGATTTGAGCTAATCCAGCGTACAGCCAGGGGCAGCTTATATCCATTGGGGGAAGGAACTAGAACAACTATGAAAAAGATTGTATTACTGCTCACTACACTGTTGCTCATGATCGGACTGGGGTATCCGGGAGGCACCGGACAGGCAGCGGCAGCCGCAGCATCGAAGTACACGGAGATTTCCACATTTGTGGACGGGACACTTATGATCTCGGCATCCAAGTCTGTACTCGTCAATGGTTCGGCTTATGTCCCTGTGAAGCTGCTGAATCAGATTCCCGGCTTTACCGTTGCTACCGCAGCCTCTGTTGTGACAATCACCGGAAGTAAGGGAAGCGCGAAGTTGAACAAGGACAATTCCATACTGTATAAAAACTCCAACTATGTCGCGTTCAAAACACTGCTTAAGCTTGGAGCCATAGACGGCAAGTATGCCACCAGCTCGTATACACTGTTCATCTGGAGTACGGAAGAAGGCAAAATAAAGAGCAACAGTATGCTCTACGCCATCAGCAAGCTTCCAGGAACAATGGGCCAGGCTGTGGGCAAGAAGGTCTATCTATATGCACATCCCGGCAGCCACTGGGTGACCGATGTTCAATACGCGGATGATACTAATACTTCTACTTTCACCATGCTGAGCGAAGCTGGAATAACCTGGACGCTAGATCTGGACGACAGTGAGACCGACACGTTGTACACGGAAGAGAATCTCTTTGCTTTCAAAGAGAATTTCAACGGTGATTCGGCATGGGCTGTAAATGCAAAGATTCCGGAAAGTCCTTTTAAGAACATGGAGAAGGTTACGGTCAAAGATTTCCGTTCCAGTCCCGGTGATGGCGGTTTAGAGGTACAGATCCGCCGGGCGAACGGTCAGGAAATCTATATCAGTCTAGACACGACCGTTAACCCTGTTGATTACCTTAAGGAGCTATTCTACTTTAAGAATCCTAGAACAGCTTATCCCAGCAGTGATGCCGTATGGGCTGCTATCCGCGATGAGCGGATCATTACCGACATGACGTTTGAACAGGTCTATCTGTCATGGGGAGAGCCCGACAGCTATAACGAAGATTTGGGATATATCGTATACGGCCATCAATATCTGTATTTCGTTAATAACAAGCTGAAATATTATTATGAACTGTAGATGATTGTGCCTAAGTCATTTGTAAATGGTACTTCACTGAAAAAGCCTCACCGTTGAGGCTTTTTCTTTTGGAATACAATACTAAGAATTCTGCAGGGACTGGTTAATTTTAAATTTCAACCTTTGTTCATACCCATGAATATAGTTGAGGCCTGAGTGAGTTAACTCACCTGAATTAGCATAACCGGCTTCGTGAATATGGGTCAGGGTAATATTGAAATCTCTTTCGTTCATCCCTATTTGATTGAAGCGGGGTTCCTTCTCTTCTTCAAGCAACTTCAGAATCTGATATACCGGGTCCGTACGTAGCAATTCATTCAGCTTCCTTCCTGTAAGCAATATGGCTTTAGCATATGCACAAGGAGGGATGTTGGTGACAGTGATTACAAGGACTATTTCGTTTCATGCTCAATAATTTTCTTGTATAATGAATTCACTGGCTCTGGACAAGCTATTGAAAATATTCATAATCGTACACTGTAGGAGGACAATATGCAGCTAATTCACCCCAAAGACATCCAAACTCAAATCGACCGTTTCACCGGTCAGGATCTTTATATACACCTGGAGCTCACAACAGGCGCTTACGCGAGTCACATTGACAGTTCGCGTCCGCCGGGATCGGCGTTCATCAGTAATGCACTTATCCGCTACACGCACGGTTCGATTTCGGGAACGGGTCCTTACCGGGTTGGCCTGAAGACAGAGCAGGGCTGGATTTATGCGGAAGGACTTACCCATGTGGATGAGAACGAAACCGAGCGGCTGATCCTGGCCGGACATGATAGTCAAGGCAAGCTGATTGTGGCGCTGCAGCTTAGCCGGAACCCTTTTTAATGCAAATGGAGGATCAAGCAACCGTGAATAGCAGACCTATGGACAATAAGAAGATCTTAGTTGTATTTCCCCATCCCGATGATGAGGCGTACTTTGTATCCGGAACCTTGGCTAGGTACATTGAAGAAGGTGCTGAGGTTACTTATGCTTGTCTGACACTCGGCGAGATGGGCCGCAACATGGGGGTTCCGTTAATCGCGAACCGGGTTACCCTGCCTGTGATCCGTAAGGAGGAGCTCGCTGCGTCCTGTCAGGCAATAGGTATTCAAGACTTAAGAATGCTCGGCTTCCATGATAAAATGATCGAGTTCGAAGACCCGAATCTGCTGGACAGTCAGATTATGAAGCTGATTCAGGAACTGGCTCCGTCGCTCGTCATTACCTTTTATCCGGGGTACAGCGTTCATCCTGATCATGATGCCACCGGAGCTGCTGTTATTCGCACCATTGCCCGGTTACCTCTGACAGAAAGGCCAGTTGTACATTGCTCCGCTTTCTCTAACAATCATGAGAAGATGATCGGTAAGGCAGATGTAAATATAGATGTGACCTCATTCCTCGCTGTGAAGATTAAGTCTATTCTATCGCATAGCTCCCAGTTCCAGGAGGACAAGCTTCTTGGCGGCCGTGAAATAACAGATGCTGTAATCCGCAGCAAGTTCGGCACCGAACGCTTCTGGACCTACCAGTTCGGGGATATCATTGCAGCAAAACCGAGAGGAGAAATGCTGTGTGCGCAGACATAAGTGCTAAGTACAGAGAACAATGCTCCGGTACCAAGCTGGACTATATTGCAGCTACTCTCGAAGATGCAATGAATTATGTGATGAATTTAGCTCGATAGGAGTGTTACAGATGACGGAACAACAAGTGTACGTCCGGTTCCCTGAGGATACAGATGCCGGTGAGCTTACAGCGATGTACAAGCGCAACCGGGAGTTTTTTGAGAAACATTCGCCTGATGTTCCTGATGAGTTCTATACAGAAGAATACCAGCGCGACAAGATTGCACAGTATAAGGAAGACAGGGCAGAGGACGAAAGATACGATTTCCTGGTATGTCATAAGGCAGATGACCGGATTATCGGCACCGTAGGGTTGTCTTTTGTTGTGCGGGGACCGCTGCAGAGCTGCATGATCGGGTACAGCCTGGATAAGGATTATAACGGAAAAGGCTACATGACGGAAGCTGTGAAGCAAGTAGTACACTATGCCTTCGAGGAGCTGAAGTTCCACCGGATCACAGGGGAAGCTTCCCCCGCAAATCCCGGATCAATCCGTGTCCTGGAGAATGCCGGGTTCCACAAGGAAGGAATTGCCCAGCGCAACGTGAAAATCAGGGGAGTATGGGAGGATCATCAGATTCTGGCGATTCTCAATCCGTCAGATCTTATCTAACAGAAGCAATGCAGTCATAGCATTCATATTCTTAATTTCGGAGGTTCATTAATGAGTCAGCGTTTGCGTATCACCCGTTCGATGCAGGAAGGTAATGCAGAGCAAGCCATTACTTTGGAAGAGTGCACACAGTATTTTGCAGACAAACCCGATTTCTCGTACTCACACGTCTTAACCGTAAAAGGACCCGAGAGCACGATGTCCATTGAAGGTGAATTTTTCATGTGGAGCTATGAGGGGATGGAATTCCCTTTCCGGTTGTACATGGGGGATTTGTACGTAGCCCTTTCAACAGAAGCCATCGTTCCTGTAATGCTTGAGGTTGCCACCGCCCTGCGGGCTGACGTGGTTGAAGGGTAGCTGAGGGAAAGTTCAGGTTAATCTGTTTATTACACATTAAGTAACACCTGGTGATGTTATATTTGTCCAATGAGTATGGCACATTTAGGGGGCAATGGAATGAATATCTATCGGACGATCGAAAGTGCGTTGCACGCGATGTTAAGCGATTTTGTTGAGAATGGACCGTTTACGGGATTAGCTATAGGCATTGTTAAAGATAACGAGGTTATCTTCACAGGTGAGTATGGAGCAGCCAATGTGGCGACAGGTGAGCCAGTGGATAGCAGCACTTTATTTCATCAAGCCTCCGTCTCCAAAACATTCGTAGTTACAGCGGTTATGCGACTGGTGGAACGTGGACAGGTAGAGCTGGATTCGCCCGTCAAGAACTATCTTCCTTATTTCAAAATGGAGGATGAACGTTATCTTCAGATTACTGTAGGGCAGCTGCTCAACCATACCTCCGGCATGCCGGATGAAGAGGATTATGCCTGGGACCGGCCTGAATACGATGAAGAGAGTCTCGAACGGTACGTGAAAAGCGTCAGCCGTCACAAGCTGCTGAGCGAACCCGGCACTCAATTTGCTTATAGTAATATCGCTTATGAGATTCTGGGGGATTTGATCGCCAAGGTCAGTGGGCTGAGCTTTGAGCAGTATATGTATGAGCATATTCTTGAACCGGCGGGGATGACATCCAGTTCATTTCTGAAGCAGGAGGTGGAAGCGGCTCTAGCTGCTCCTCATGTGCTGAGGAATTCAACAGGGTACGGCCCCGGCGTAAGTGAGGTGTTTCCATACAACAGGGCGCATGCTCCCAGTTCCACGCTGTATACCAACGCCCAAGATATGAGCCAATATATGCTGATGCAGCTGGGTCAGGGGAAGGCTAAGGACCGGTATAACGCTTTACAGCCCGGCAGCTATGATCAGATGTGGAATCCTACTATGGCTACAGGCTGGGACCCTGAACATGGGCATGTCGGGCTGGGCTGGTTCCTGGGTGAGTATAAGGGCTCCCGGATTCTCTCGCATTCCGGATGGGATACCGGCTTTCTGAGTGACCTGATTCTGTTCCCGGATGATCATATCGGCATCTCTATAATGACCAACTGTGACTATGTATGGCTGGGCAGCGTAACCTACCCAATCCTTGATCTGCTGCTGGGTTCAGATATTAGTCAGCTCAAGCAGTCGATGGCACATCGCGTTGCCAAGGTTGCTGTAACCAATGGAGTCGATAAGGCACTTGATGAATACCAGCGTATCAATAGTTTGGAGCAAGATAAATATTATTATGTTGATTTTGAATTTGTGCGCGTCTCCGATACTTTAAGCTGGAGGGGCCACCGTGAAGAAGCTATCCGCGTTCTTACCTGTGCCGCCGCAATCTTCCCTGATAGTGAATCTGTTTCAGGAAGACTAAAGGGGCTTATGGCAGAAGCCTAGACGTTTGCAGATACTTAATATGAACTTATCAAGGCTCCTCCGACAGTGACAAGGACTGCGGAGGAGCCTTTTTATAAGATTCTATAGTTGCTGCACTGAATCCATACGCCGCCAGCCCATGTACACCAGAGACAGAGCAACAACGGTGAGGATGATCCCCAATACCCGGAATCCTTCGAAGCTGAACTGATTACCCATCACGATGCCGATCAGCAACGAAGAGAGGATGGTCCCGAAGTATCTGGACGTACTGAATAATCCGGAGGATACGCCGATGATGTCTTTGGGAGAACTATTGAACAAGGCGGCTTGCATCGCGACATTGTTCAGTCCGTTACTGATTCCGAAGGCCGCCAGAGCCAGGCATATGCTGATCACCGGGGATGACGGATTCAACATCACGATCCATACTGACCCGACTGTCATAAGGATTGCGGATACTACCATGGCGGGCCTTGGACCGGACACATCGATCCATTTTCCTGCCAGCGGAGAGACAACCAGTGAGCATAAACCCAGACTTAACATAAGAATTCCCGTGTGGAACTCGCTGACATGACGAACCAGCTGCAGGTAGGACGGCAAGCCGAAAAAGACAGAATAAAACAGAAGATTAACCAGCATGAACTGGAGATTGACCCAAGTCAGCGCCGGATAGCTCGCGAAAGTCCGCAGCGGAATAAAGGGCGACTTGGCGCTGAGCTCATGCCGCACGAAGAATACAAGGAGAACGAGTCCGGCAAGTCCGGCTATACCATTGAATAAAGAGACATGTCCGGAGGATTTGGCAGACAGCAGTTGAGCTAGCAGGGCAACCAGACCTACAGAGAATAGCAGAATACCAGTTACATCCATACGGTTCATCCATTGGCGTACAGACAGCTTATTGGCAGCGGCCGCCAGCGGCTGGTCCTTCGGAATAGTCCTCCAGGCTAACACAAAGCTTGCCGTCACAAAGGGAACATTGATGAAGAAGATGGATGACCAGCCCCATAAGTGAATCAGTACCCCTCCGATAAAAGGTCCAATGGCTGCGGCTCCCGAGGTGAACATCGACAGAACAGACAGCGCGGTTGCTTGCTTCTCCGTAATATGCACCCGCACAATAGCCATTCCTACCGCAACCACCATACTCGTTCCAATGGATTGTACAATCCGGAATACGATCAGCCACCCGAAGCCCGGGGCCAAAGGAGCTAATATTGAAGCAACGAAGACGATAACCAGCCCGGTAAGAAAGATGGTCCTGCGTCCGAATAGATCACTGGCTTTGCCCATGACAGGTTGAGCAACCGCGCTGGCAATATAGAATGAGAAGATAATCCAGGAAACTACGGTGTAATCAAGCTGGAACTGATGCTGTAATCGTGGTATAGCCACAGAAACCATTGAAGAGTTGAGCGGGTTTAGCAGGATTCCCAGCCCGACGGATATCATTAACCACCAGCTGCGGGTATTCATTGTAATTTCCCCCTATCATTGCGTTAGGGATATCGTACTTGAAATGGGTTATTTACTCCAACGCATTTTATGTTATGATTTCATAGACTTGAGGGAATGAATGGAGGCGGGATATGGAACTTCTTCAATTGCAATATTTCATCGCAGTGGCCCGTTTAGAGCATATGACCGAGGCTGCACTTACGTTGCATGTGACTCAGTCCTCGCTCAGCAAGACCATTCAGCGCCTGGAAGAGGATCTTGGGGTTCCCTTGTTTGACCGGACCGGGAGGAAGCTGCGCTTAAATGAGTCCGGCAGCAGATTCCTTCAGCGTGCGGAGAAGGCCTTGTTTGAATTGGAGCAGGGGAGGCAGGAGCTTAGAGATCTGTCCAGCCTGGAGCCGGATACACTTGAATTAGCCGTCACCACCGCAAGCACATTGCCTAATATTCTCCGGGAATTCCGCAAAAAGCTGCCGGCTGTCCATTTTCACGTACAAATGCTGTCCATGCAGGAGATGATTACCCTTCTTCGAAGGGGAGAGGTCGATTTCTGCTTGTCTTCACCTCCGGTATGGGGAGAAGATATGGAGTGTCAAATCGTCTGCACCGACCCTATCTATGTTGCCGTTCCAGCGGGGCACCGTTTGGCAGGCCGCCAGAGCTTATCGCTAATAGAGCTCAAGGATGAATGGTTTGCCGGTGTCACAAGAGGCTACGGGATTCGTGATTTGGTGGACTCCGTATGCCAATCCGCAGGATTTACCCCACAGTATGTGTATGAAGGGGATGAACCGGCAAGGCTCGTCGCCCTGGTGGAAGCCGGAATCGGCTTAGCCTTCATACCCGGCACGGCCAAGAATGCCCAGGATAATATAGTGTTGATCCCTGTTGAGGATCAGGGACTGGTCAGGGAAATCGCCTTGTTATGGCTTAAAAGCCGCTACATTTCACAGGCTGGACGGATATTCCGTGACGTTGTTATTGAATATTTTAATGGAAACAATGAAGAATGAAGGAGGCTGTGACCCATGGATACGAATCAAAATGAGCATAAGCGCGTTCTAGTTGTATTTCCGCATCCCGATGATGAAGCCTTTGCTGCTGCAGGAACCCTGGCGAAGTACATAGACAGCGGTTCGAAGGTGACCTATGCCTGTCTGACCTTAGGAGAGATGGGACGGAACATGGGAATCCCGCCATTCGCGAATCGGGTGACTTTGCCGGAGATCCGCAAGGAAGAATTGATAGCCTCCTGCCGTGCGATTGGCATACAAGATTTAAGGATGCTTGGTTTCCACGATAAAATGATTGAATTCGAAGACCCGCAGCTGCTGGATAATACACTGCTGGCACTTCTCGAGGAATTGACCCCATCGCTCGTAATTACTTTCTATCCCGGTTATAGTGTCCATCCCGATCACGATGCCACCGGAGCCGCTGTCATCCGGGCGTTCAGCAGGCTCCCGGCTGCGCAGCGGCCAATAGTGCACTGCATTGCGTTCTCCAGCAACCATGAGCAGATGATCGGCCCGGCGGATGTGAACGTAGACGTAGCTGCATTCCTAGCGAAGAAAATGGCCTCGATTCAGTCCCACCGTTCGCAATATCAAGCGGCGGAGCTTGTGGGAAGCCGGGAGCTGACCGCGGAGGAGATTCAAATCCGCTTCGGACGGGAATCCTTTTGGACCTACCGGGTATAAGTGCTACAATAAAATTATAATGTTAATGCACTAAGGCGTCGGGAGGGCAGGCCATGAACAAAGAAGAACAGGTCCTGATGAATTTCAGGGATTTATTTAACAAGCTGAGCTGGCTGAATAAATCCAAGATGGAAGAGAGTCTTAAGGGGTACAAGCCCTCTGAGGTACATTGCATCGAATATATCGGGCAAAATGCGGATTCCAACGTGACCATACTTGCGGAGCATTTTTATATGACTAGAAGTGCCATAAGTAAAATAACCAAGAAGCTCATGGAAAAGGGCTATATCGAAAGCTACCAGAAGCCGGATAATAAGAAAGAAATCTATTTCAGGCTTACGAAGCAAGGGGAAGCGGTCAGCAAAGTCCATGAGGAGCTGCATCAGGAGTTCCGCGAGCGGGATAAAGCTGTATTCGAGCAGGTAACCGAGGAGCAATATGACAACATGCTTGGCTTCATTGAGAAGTATAGCAGGCATTTGGATACAGAAATCACAAAACTCGGTGCAGATTTGAAATCGGAATGAATTGAATACTGATAATGAAACCTCAGGCAGCCGGACTCTTTCGAGAACGGTTGTCTTTTTATTGCATAGAAAGCTGCGGGTGAAGCGGACTGAGGGGCGCCCCTGGAGATTTTGATATTGCATTTTTTGTTGACGAGGAAACAAAAATGCAGTAGGATGATTATGTTTCCTAGGAAACATAATCATGACGTTTGAAGGGAGAAGTACATGTTCAAATCCAGATCACACCCTATACAGAACACAGAACAAACCGTAGACAGACATGCTTTAATCTTCGGTCTCATCTCTGTATTTCTGTGCGGAATAGGCTTCAGCATCATCGCACCTGTCGTACCATTCTTAGTGCAGCCTTATACCAGCAGTCCGGGAGAACAAGCGATAATGGTTACACTGCTGACCTCCGTTTATGCTTTTTGCGTGTTTTTTGCGGCTCCGGTGCTTGGAGCACTAAGCGACAAATACGGCCGCCGTCCGTTGCTCTTACTATGCCTGTTAGGTTCTGCAATCGGGTACTTTATCTTTGGCTTAGGAGGAGCTCTATGGGTACTGTTCGCCGGACGGATCATAGAAGGTATAACAGGCGGGAGCATCAGCACGATTTTTGCCTATTTTGCAGACATTATTCCTCCGGAGCAGAGAACGAAGTACTTTGGCTGGGTGAGTGCGGTAGTAGGTGCAGGCACCATCATTGGCCCAAGTGTAGGCGGATTACTTGCCAAGTTTGGCTATGCTGTGCCGATGTATTTTGGAGCGGTTGTTACTTTGTTGAATGTTGTATATGGACTTGTGTTCATGCCGGAGAGCCTGGACAAGAATAACAGACTGCAAGAGATTACCTTGGTAAGACTGAATCCATTCTCACAGCTGGCCAGTCTGCTCTCCATGAAGAATCTAAACAGACTGCTTATCTCAGCGTTCCTGCTATGGATACCCAATGGATCCCTGCAGGCTGTGTTCTCACAATTTACAATGGATACCTTCAGCTGGAAGCCGGCAATCATCGGACTGATGTTCTCCATTATGGGCTTCCAGGATATCCTGTCACAGGGCTTCATTATGCCCAAGCTTCTGAAGAAATTAAATGATAAACAGATAGCCATTCTGGGAATGGTCTCGGAGATTATAGGCTATGGGTTCATTGCCGTTTCGTCTCTCTTTACGTTCTATCCGCTTTTCATTGCTGGAATGTTCATCTTCGGCTTTGGTGATTCGATCTTTGGACCTTCGTTCAACGGGATGCTCTCCAAGTCTGCCGATTCGAGCGAACAAGGGAGGATTCAAGGCGGCAGCCAATCGATTCAGGCGTTGGCCAGGATGATCGGGCCTCTCATTGGGGGGCAAATCTATGTATCGCTTGGACATGCCGCGCCCGCTGTTATGGGGATGATCCTAATCGCAGCGGCTATACCGGTTCTATACAAGAGAACGCATGTGACAGTGTAAAATGTCTTGCAGCCCCGCCGATTGGCGGGGCTGCTTGTTCTTCCCATATAATTATGGTATAACTTATTACAAGAGTTTTAATAAGATGTGATTGAGGTGCATTTTGGCTGATAACTCTACAAGAAAAGGCAGGAACAATCATTGAACCAGAAAGAAAGAATGCTTGCAGGTCTCCCATATAAAGCTTGGCTGGATGGATTAACGGAAGAAAGAACAGCAGCCAGACTGAAGGTCCATCAGTTCAATCTGCTCCGTCCCGATGAAGAAGAGGAGAGAGCAGCGCTGATCCGGAAGATTATCGGCAAGACAGGAGAGGTAGTTCATATCGAAGCGCCCTTCCACTGTGACTATGGGACAAATATCTCCGTAGGGAATAATTTCTATGCTAATTTCAACTGTACTATTCTTGATGTCGGCAGAGTCGTCATCGGTGATAATGTCATGTTTGCTCCGAATGTATCGCTCTATACCGCAGGACATCCCATCCATCCGGATTCCAGAAATTCAGGATATGAGTACGGTATTGCTATAACGATCGGCAATAATGTCTGGATAGGCGGCAATGTTATAGTGAATCCCGGTGTAACCATAGGTAACAATGTAGTGATCGGAGCTGGCAGCGTGGTGACCAAGGATATTCCCGATAACGTCATAGCAGTAGGCAGCCCATGCAGAATTATCCGTGAGATCACAGAGGAAGACCGTAAATATTATTATAAGGATAGAGAATTTGATGTTACGGATTACTAAATAAGCACATAGGTAGCTCTCAGCGGTCCATGCACACCCACTACGAGTTTCATTTCGATATCGGCGGAATTGGAGGAACGGGTAAAGAAATGAACTCATATTCTACTCAGATAAAAGAAATGCTCCCAGGCAGTGTGGGAGCATTTTTGCGTGCTATTCGAGAATTTTCTTCAAATAATATTTCGTTTGGCCTTCCTGGGGACAATCATGGATCTCACCGAAAATCTCGTACCCCTGCTTCTGATAAAAGCGCGGAGCCTGCCAGCTCATGGTGGTTAATTCACTCACTTTACAGCCGCGCAACCGGGCTCTGTCTTCCAGCTCCTTAAGCAGTCTTCCGCCTAGCCCGTTGCCTCTATAGGCGGGATCGACGGCCAGCAGATGAACATTTAGAATCTTCCAGACCATATCTCCGGTAATACCTCCAACATATGTATCTCCTTCATAAGCTGCCAGCGAGAGGATTTCGCGCTCATAGGGCGGGATAGTATCATCCATCCGCCTGCTGTGCTCCTCCAGTAATCCCGATATTTCCTGATTGTTCTGCTCCAGGTTCAAATCTGCGATTCTCAACATGCAACCACCCTTTCTGCTGAAATTGTAACACAAATTTAAATTATTATTGACAATTTGCCTGCAGTTAAATATATTGTTCATAAGAATAAATGTTTCCCTAAGGAAACTATTATGTATTCACAACTTATTGTTTCATTCAGGAAACAATAAGTATTCAGACTCATAATTTCATCAGATTTCAGACAGCTATTAGCAGATAAGGAGTTAGCATATGATCGAGATTAAAGACCTAAACGTTGATTATTTCGGCAGTTCAGCACTGGAGAATGTGAATCTCGAGATCCCTTTGGGGCATACGGTGGGTATCATCGGACCGAATGGCGCAGGGAAATCAACACTGATTAAGGCATTATTAGAAGTGATTAAGAAGAGAACTGGCTCGGTCAGGGTTGAGGGAAGGGATATTTCGGAGTACAAACGGAAGATTGCCTATGTGCCGCAAAAAAACGATATTGATCTCACGTTTCCGATCACGGTGAAGGATACAGTGTTGACTGGAACGTACCCGAACCTGAGAATCTTCCAGCGCCCCGGCAAAAAAGAACGGGAACGGGCCGAGGAATGTATGGCGATGGTGGATATAAGCGATCTTGCGAATAAACAAATCAGCAATTTATCCGGCGGACAGCTGCAAAGGGTCTTTATTGCCAGGGCACTCGCCCAGGGGGCAAACGTCTTTTTCCTGGATGAACCGTTTGTCGGGATCGACATGGTCAGTGAGAAGATTATCGTGAATCTGCTTAAGCATCTTCGCGAAGAGGGCAAAACCATTCTCGTTGTTCACCATGATCTGCATGAGGTGGAAGAGTATTTTGACAAAATTATTATCCTGAATAAAAAACTGATCGCCTTTGGAGATGTGAAAGATACCTTCACTACCGAGAATATCCGCGCGGCCTATGGTGCCTCCTTGGGCAATGTGATCATCAAAGGGGCAGGAGGGGCCGAACATGATTAATGTTATGTCAGATTTGTTCAACATCCCGGTCTACGCGCTTAACGCCGGCTTATCCGCCATCATCCTGGGCATTGTATCGGGAGCGCTGGGCAGCTTCATTGTTCTCCGGAAGATGTCGCTGATGGGCGATGCTTTATCTCATGCTGTACTGCCTGGTGTAGCGTTGTCCTACATACTGGGGATCAACATCCTGCTGGGCGCATCCCTGTTTGGCCTGTTAGCCGCCATCCTCATTCAATTCATTACAAGCCGCAGTACGATCAAAAGCGACACCTCCATCGGCATTATACTCAGTTCATTTTTCGCCCTGGGGATAGTTCTTATTACTTTTGCCAAAAGCGGTCTGGATCTGACTCATATTCTGTTCGGGAATATCCTCGCCGTTCCGCAGTCTGAGTTAACGCAATCTTTCATCATCATGCTCGTTGTGATTGCCATTATTGTATTGCTGTATAAAGAGCTGCTGATCAGTTCGTTCGATCCGGTAGTAGCCAAGGCTTATGGTTTAAAAACAGGCTTCTACCATTATCTGCTGATGATGCTGCTGTCTGTAGTTACGGTATCCTCGTTATCGCAAGTGGGGATTGTGCTGGTCATTGCAATGCTGGTAATCCCGGCAGCCACCTCCTATTTATGGACCCACACGCTGATCCACATGATTGTATTAGCCTCTGCGGTGGGTGCGGTATCGGGAATTGTAGGTGTGTATCTCAGTTTTGGCTTTAATCTCCCGACAAGTGCCACGATAGTACTGGTGGGTGTGAGCCTGTTCGCAGTCTCCTTCATACTGTCACCCAAAAATAATTTCTTAAGGAAAGGGCTGAAGCAAGGATGAAACAACTCAAATGGCTATCCTCTATCGTTCTGATCTCACTGCTCGCTGCTTGTTCTAACGCTAATGAGGGGGAAGCGGGTGAGGATAAGCTGCAGATTGTTGCCACGTACTCCATCATCGCGGATATGACCGAGAATATTGTCGGGGACAAAGCTGAAGTATACAGTATGGTTCCCATCGGAACGGACCCGCATATGTACGATCCATTACCCGCAGATACGGGCAAGGTGTCCAGCGCAGATTTGATTTTCTATAACGGCCTGAATCTGGAGACGGGAAAAGGATGGTTCCAGGACCTGCTGAAGGTCACGAACAAGAACGAGGTTGCCTTTGCTGTCTCTGATGAAGTGACCCCGATGTATCTGACTGAGAAAGGCAAGGAAACGCAAGTGGACCCCCATGCCTGGCTGGATATCCAGAATTCCATTAAGTATGTGGATGTGATCACCAAACGTGTAATTGAACAGGACCCGGACAACAAGGAGTATTATCTTAACAATCAGACAGCCTACGTGAAGGAACTGAATGAGCTGGACCAATACGCCAAAGAGGAAGTAAATAAGATCCCGCAGGAACAACGGATTCTTGTTACCAGCGAAGGGGCTTTTAAGTACTTCTCGAAGGCTTACGGCTTCGAATCGGCGTTCATCTGGGAGATTAATACGGACAGCCAAGGGACGCCGGAGCAAATGAAACGGATCATCAGTATTATTGAAGAGAATCAGGTGCCAGCGTTATTCCTGGAGACGAGCGTGAATCCCAAGACGATGGAAACCATCTCTAATGAGACAGGAGTTCCTATACATTCTAAGATCTTCACTGATTCTTTAGCTAAAAAAGGGGAAGACGGCGACACCTACATTAAGATGATTCAATGGAATATTGACAAGGTCATCGAAGGACTGTCACCTGATAAATGAAGGTAAATGTACATGAAGAGTGTCCAAAAGGCGAAATCCGCTTCTTGGAACACTCTTTTTTTGTTTTTATGGATATGCCACGCCTAGTCTCGTATAATCAACGGGTGTACAGCATTTCACTTAAGAGAAATTGGACAGGAGGTGAGCCTGTTGGAGAATCGATGGGCTATAGTTACGGGGGCCGACCGGGGCGTTGGACTGAGTCTGGTTAAGGCACTACTGGAGCAGGGGTATCATGTGTTTGCCGGGCAGTATCTGCAGGAGACCAATGAAGCTTTGGAACAGCTGAAGGCAAGCTATGAAGAGCAGCTGCAGGTGCTGAACCTGGATATAAGCAACGCAAAAAGTGTACAACAAGCGGTCGAGGCTATTGCAGCTTGCACGGACCGGGTGGATATACTGATTAACAACGGGGCGATCCTGGGAGATATGAGCAAGACGATTCAGGATACGCTGGATTTTGGTGAAATGGAGCAGGTCTTCCGGGTGAACACGCTAGGCTCGCTGCGGATGTCGAATAGCTTAATTGATTCTATTCTCCGGAGTGACAGCAAGCTGATCGTCAACATTTCATCAGAAGCTGGCAGTATTGGAACCTGCTGGCGCACCAGCTGGTACGCTTACTGCATGTCCAAGGCGGCGCTTAATATGCAGTCTCAGTTAATTCAGAATCAGATAGCGGCGCAGGGCGGCAAGGTAATGGTTGTCCATCCCGGGCATGTCCAGACTTATATGCAAGGGAAGCTGGATACAACCGGGAGCCTCACCGCTGATGAATCAGCCGGGTCTATTCTGCAACGAATGGAGAATCGCCTGAAGCCGGATTACGGGCAGCAAGAGCTCACTCTGATTGACTATGCGGGTACTACGCTGCCTTGGTAAGGGGTGATTGTTGTATGAAATGCAGCAATTCTCCAATGCACCCTGCTATCAGCCAATCAAAGTTGTGATCCGTACAACTTTGATTGGCTGATTCAGTCTAAAGTGCGGTTTATTATAGAAGAAACTTGCCTGAAGTTTCTAAAGCCATTTGCCGTAAGCTTGGCTTCACATTTATGGGCGAATGTGATTTTGAATATCCTTTAGGTACGATGATCCGGTGTAACGACTGGAGATTAGCCCGGACCAGGAAGTTAATTTTCAATAGAATTTTCGTTGAAATAGCATGGAGAGATGATTATTTCTGTTTTCTCCCCAGCATAGCTGTATCCAGAACCCTATCTACAGGTGCGGATATTCTTGTCACGTAGTCCGGTTGCTGTCGTAATTACATAAGCGCCAGAATGCTTGGCTAATTGAATGGCTTCATGTCCAACACCACCAGCACCTCCATGAATGAGAACACGCTGACCTGGCTGAAGCTTGCCGTGCTCAAAAAGTGCCTGCCAGGCCGTCAAGGCTACCGTAAGCGCAGCAGCGGCTTCAGTGATGGCCGAACAGATATGGGCATTATTAGACCGGACGATGATTAGTTTGCCCCTGTCTAACCAAAATTCCGGATCTGTGATATAATCCTACTCTAAAATAACTGAGCAAAATTACTTCAAGAGGTGCAATCATGCGGTTTCATGAATTTTATATCGGACAAGTGTTTAGAACCCAATCTCAGCGCATAACCAAGGAGGATATCATCAGATTTGCCGGCGAATTTGATCCGCAATATATGCATCTGGATGAAGAGAAGGCAGCACAAGGCCGATTCAACGGAATCATTGCTTCAGGAATACAGACCTTGGCTGTGTCGTTTAAGCTGTGGGTGGAGACAGGCAGCTATGGGGATGAGGTTATTGCCGGAACTGCGATGAACAACATTAAATTCATACGCCCCGTCTATCCGGGTGATGAATTGTATACCATGGTTGAAGTGACCGGGGTAGAAGAGAAGCGGAATGGAACAGGCCTGGTTACGGTGTTATTATCAACGTTCACCAGCTCAGACGATCAGGTTTTTGAGGGCGAGCTGTCTGTGCTGGTGAAGCAGTGAAATCTTTTATCCTCTTAATGCTCTGAAGAATTCACGGATGTCTTCCGCCAGAGGCGCGGGATCTTCCATAGCTGTGAAATGTCCGCCGCTGGGCATGGTTGTCCAGCGGGTAATATTCAGATTGCGGTCAGCCCATTCCCGGGGAGGCAAGGCGATATCTCCCGGGAAAATAGCTATTCCGGTGGGCACCTCAATACGCCCGAGAGGCGGCAGTGAATGCGTGTTCTCGTAATAGATATCCGCAGTTGAACCTGCTGTATTGGTAACCCAATAGATCATAATATTCGTAAGCAGTTCATCCTCGCTAAAGCTGTTCCTTAGGTCACCCTTGCAATCACTCCATGCATGGAATTTCTCAATAAGCTGCCAATCCCACAGGTGAGTCGTTCAGTCCGTAAGCAAGCGTCTGTGATTTCATCGATTGAATCGACATGTACCCGCCCTCATCAGCTATCCATTGCGAAGTATTCTTGATATACAGGAGCTCTACTTCAGTAAGCCCTGACTTATCCTGCACAGCCAGGAGATTCCGGATGATACCGATATCGGTAAGATGTATGCCGTTCAGAAGCTCAGGATGGTTGAATGCCAGATACCGTGTAACACCAGAGCCGACATCCCCGCCTGCCGCAGCGAATTTCGCGTAGCCCAGCTGTTCAGTCATTAGTCTGGCCCACAGCTCAGCAACATAGGCATTATTTACACCAGCGCGTTTCAGGCCATTTGAGAAGCCGAAGCCGGGTACGGAAGGGACAATGACATCGAAGGAATCCTCGGGATTCCCTCCATAACGGGCAGGGTCCGAAAGCATAGGGATAATTTTCTCGTATCGCACAAAGCTGTCCGGCCATCCGTGTGTAAGAATAATCGGCTGCGGGTTAGGACCTTTGCCCCGCTCGTGCACGAAATGCACATCCATTCCATCGATGGTACAGCGAAAATGTGACAAGCGGTTCACCTCGGCTTCTCTGGCGCGCCAATCAAACTGCTCCCGCCAATACGCAATGAGCAACCACAAATAACCCTGATCCGAACCCCGTTCCCAGTCAGAACCCTCATTTTATACCGTTCAATAGATATCAGACTCTCTCTCCTTTAGTGTAACAGCTACAGCAACAATATAACTATCATATATCTTCTTAAAATCATGGGGCAAAGATGTAAACAAAAGCTAAAGACAATAGAAACAAAACAAACAAAACGATCTCGTCTGGAGGAATACTAAGCATGAACGAAATGAATCAGGAGTATATCGTGATATCTGGTGCAAGGGAGAACAACCTTAAGAACGTGTCCTTGCGGATCCCGAAACGGAAAATCACCATCTTCACCGGAGTATCCGGCTCAGGCAAGTCATCTATCGTCTTCGATACGATCGCTGCTGAATCGACGCGGCTGCTCAATGAGAACTTCAGCATGTTCGTGCGAACCTTCCTTCCGCGTTATCCGCAGCCGGATACAGACGGGATCGAGAACCTGAGCATGGCTGTTATCGTAGATCAGAAGCGGCTGGGCGGCGGTTCTCATTCCACGATGGGCACAATCACTGACATCTCGCCAATTCTCCGTCTGCTGTACTCCAGAGTGGGTCAGCCTCATGTAGGCGGAGTGAACATGTTCTCGTTCAACGATCCGCAGGGGATGTGTCCCGAATGTAACGGGATCGGCCGCAAGCTCGGTGTCGATATGAGCCGGGCAGTAGACATGTCGAAATCGTTGAATGATGGAGCCCTTATGCTGCCGGACTATTCGGTCGGCGGCTGGGATTGGAACATGATTGTGCAGGCCGGTGACTTCGATCTGGACAAGAAGCTGAGCGAATATTCAGAGGCGGAGCTGGAACAGCTGCTGCACGGCAAGGCCAGGAAAGTGAAGATGGATTTTGCCGGGAAGGCAACCAACATTACGGTAGAAGGTGTTATAGAGAAGTTTACGGGCAAGTACATCAAGCAGGATGTGAAGACCAAATCTGAGCGTACGCAAAAAATGGTTGCCCCGTTCATCACCGAAGGCACCTGCTCCAGCTGCCACGGGGCAAGACTTAGCCAGGCTGCGCTCAGCTGCCGGATCAATGGAAGGAACATTGCGGAGCTGTCCGCTATGGAAGTCGGTCAGCTCATCCGCACCATCCGGGAGATAGAGGAACCTGCCGCAGCTCCGGTCGTCAAGTCGCTGGCGGAGCGGCTGCAGCATCTGGTCGATATCGGGCTGGATTACCTGACGCTGGACCGTGAGACCGATACGCTGTCCGGCGGAGAATCACAGCGCGTCAAGATGGTGAAGCATCTAAGCGGCAGCCTGGTGGATGTGACCTACATCTTCGATGAGCCCAGCGTCGGGCTGCACCCGCGGGATGTCCACCGGCTAAATGAGCTGCTGGAGAAGCTCCGCGACAAAGGGAATACCGTTATTGTCGTTGAACATGATCCCGATGTCATCAAGCTTGCGGATCATATTGTCGATGTCGGGCCTCACGCCGGCAGCCGGGGCGGTAACATTGTCTATGAAGGATGCTTCCAGGGCTTGCTGGAGTCAGGTACACTGACAGGCACCCATATGAAGCGGCCGCTTCAGCTGAAGCAGGATTGCAGACCGTCTTCCGGCAGGCTGTCCATCCAGAATGCCTCTCTGCACAACCTGCAGAATGTAAGTGTGGATATTCCCACCGGAGTACTTACAGTGGTAACAGGTGTCGCAGGTTCTGGCAAAAGCACGCTGATTAATGACGTCTTTCTTAATCAGCATCCGGATACGATCGTTATTGACCAATCGGCGATTGGCGTCTCAACACGCTCCAATCCCGCTACCTACACGGGGATTATGGATGATGTCCGCAAGGCTTTTGCTGCGGCCAATAAGGTGAATCAAGGGCTGTTCAGCTTCAACTCCAAGGGGGCCTGCGAGAATTGCCAGGGACTTGGTGTCGTGTACACAGACCTTGGTTTCCTCGACAGCGTGAAGCTGCCCTGTGAAGTATGCGGAGGCAGACGGTTCAAGGAGGAAGTGCTTGCCTACAAGCTGAACGGCAAATCCATTGCCGAGGTGCTGGAGATGACTGTTGAACAAGCTCTTGAGTTCTTCCAGCTCAAAGAGGTGGTGCGCAAGCTTCAGGCTATGAGTGATGTGGGGCTGAACTATATTACACTTGGCCAGCCGCTCAGCACACTCTCGGGCGGAGAATGCCAGCGCATTAAGCTGGCCAGCGAGCTGCATAAGAAGGGCAGCATCTATGTGATGGATGAGCCGACGACTGGCCTGCATATGTCCGACATCGGGCACCTCCTGGAGATCATGAACCGGCTGGTGGATGCCGGCAATACGGTGATCGTCATCGAGCATAATCTCGATGTGATTAGCCAGGCAGACTGGATCATTGATATGGGACCGGACGGAGGCAGCAAAGGCGGTGAGGTCGTATTCGAGGGCACACCTTCGCAGATTGTTCTTGCGGAGCATTCAATTACGGGAAGATATTTGGCGTAATCGTCGTTTGAAATGCTGGAATCCGCATCTAATGCGGGTTCTTTTTTTTATAAAAGCAGAGCGTACATTTGACTATCCACTACAATATGTAGTAGATTAAAACTACTACGTAGTGTAGTAATAAACGTTATGGACGCATAACGAAGCTAAGAGGTGTTCACATTGAACAAAGTTTCAAAGTTATCGGATACGGAATTAGAGCTAATGGAAGCCATTTGGGCAGGTACACCCCCTGTAACATCGACTGAGCTGCTGAACAGGTTTGCGCAAAAGGGGAAGGACTGGAAAGCGCAGACCATATCCACCTTTCTGTCGCGGTTAGTGGATAAAGGGTTTCTGATTGCCACCAGGCACGGCCGGTTAAACAAATATGTTCCCGGGATTTCGCCTGAGCAGTATAAGCTGGTCGAAGCGCAGCATGTTCTGGACGGGTTGTATCAGGGCTCCGTTAAGAACCTGATCTCCGCTATGTATGACGGCGACAAGCTCTCGGACCAGGATATTGATGAGCTGAAGCAATGGTTCTCGGAAAAGTAGGTGATGATAATGAACACCATACTTGAAATTCTGTTCTCCCTGACTGTTGCCGGAAGTATAGTTTCTGCCAGTATTCATGCTTTGGGCTGGTTATCTACCGAGCTTTTTCCTGCAAAATGGCGTTACGGACTCATTAAGCTGGCAGTGGCATTGTATTTGTTCCCTATAGCCCTTATATTTCCGTGGTTATCACAGCTAAGCGCATCACGCATAGCAACAAGTGTACAGGATTCACAGCCGGCCAAGTTTGCCGGGTTCTTATCTGAGCCGTTCCGGCCTGCTGTGATCCTCTCAGCCCCTGCTGCCTATATAATCTTGGGCATTTGGGCAGCAGGGGGGATCAGTTATGCCGCCTGGCAATTATACGGTTACCGCAGATTTATGATAAAACTCGAACGTACGCGTACCCTTGCACCGGCGGATAGTGAGACTGCTATCCTGCTGAGGAGCATCAAGGAGAAGCTTGGCCTGAAAAGTAACGTTGGGCTTGTGTACAGTCCCATAGCACGCAGTCCCTTTCTTACCGGTCTATGGAAACCCTATATTTATCTGCCGGCAGAGAATGGTGCAAGCCTGGACATGGACATGGTGCTCCGCCATGAATTGATTCATCTGAAGCGGAGGGACCTGTGGATCAAGGCCTTAATGCTGGGAGTCAGTGCTCTGCACTGGTTCAATCCGCTGGTTCACTCGGTTCGTAAAGAGCTTCATACCTGGAGCGAGCTGACCTGTGATCAAGAGGTTGTAGAGGAGATGTCCCATGCCGAGCGGAAGCGCTATGGCGTGACCCTTTTGAACGTAATGGCCGGCTCAAAAGGTCTACCCGAACAGTTCTATGCCCCGTTGTCCGGTGACGGCAAACAATTAAAAAGGAGATTAACTCATATGCTTAATGCGAAGAAGCTGAAAAAGCAAACTATTTTCTTATCCGTAACAGCAGTATTATTAATCGCAGGAATCAGTACCTCAGCTGCAGCATGGGCTTCGAAGATCACGCCGCAGGTAGTAGCCGGTTCAGAGCATTATCCTTCTGAAGCCGAGGAATTTGCGGGAGCTGGCGGAAGCTTAATCCAACCGGATACAGCATCCAGCACAGTGGCTTCCGAAAGTGCCTCGGCAGCGGCCCAGGAAGAGGGAACCTCACAGCCTGCCCCGGAAGCAGTTACTGTCCCCGCTGAAAGCTACACCGTAGCCGCGCAGGAAGAACCAGTAGCACAGCCTGCCCCGGAACTTGTTCCTGTTCCCGCTGAAAGTGTCACCGCGCCAGCTCAGGAAGGGTCAGTTCCACAGCCGGTTCCGGAAGTTGTGCCAGGTCCCGCTGACAATGTCCTCGCGCCAGCTCAGGAAGGGTCAGTTCCACAGCCGGTTCCGGCGGAATTGGCAGCTGTTACTGCGGCACAGAAATAGCCTGATAGAAGATCGTTATATTTAACTGCCCTACGGCAGTGTACGGCCTGTTGAGAACTCTCAACAGGCTCTTTTTATAACATACTATTTCTGCGATAACTATTATAATGTAATTTCGTAAGAGCACAATCTGAGAGAAACTTGAGGTGAACCAATGGACAGAATAGCCAATATCAGATCCGAAGAAAAGAAATATCATGATGACTGTTACGATACATACGACTTATTCAAGCCAGGGTCCTGGCTTCACAGGCCCGTTAAGACGGTGATCAGCCTTTTAGAGGAATATAAGGAGCGGGAATACTTAAGTGTACTGGATTTAGGATCAGGGATTGGCCGTAACAGCATGCCTATCGCTGAATCTTTGAAATATAGGGATGGTACGGCAAGAATGTTCGAGCTGCTGGACCAGCAGTATGCCGGCTGGAAAGTTGAGCAACGCTTCGTAAAACTGCTGGAATATGAAATCAGCAGAAAGGGTGAACCTGTCAGGCTGACTTCGGATTGTATAACGTTTGTTGCTAAGAAGAGCTGATCTCATGGGGATCGGCTTTTTATTTTGACCGCTGACAGACAAGAGTAATTTCATTATTTCTGTCCAACTGTGACCCTACGCACCATCCTTTCTGTTCATTCGGCTAAATTAAAAGTATACCGTTAAGCTGTTTCATAAACTTCCGGAATTTGATTTGAATCCTCCTTTTTGTGTGGCAGCCGTAATAGAATGAGGTTGCTGATAAGGATTATCAATCAAACATTGGAGGTTCACAATATGAGTACACAATTCAAACAAATCGCCGGGGATACTTACTGGGTAGGCAAAATAGATAACCGTCAGGTTCCGTTCCACCGCCTGATTCTGGCTAAAGGAACAACCTATAATTCCTATCTGTTAAAAACGGGCAAGCCGACCGTGATTGATACAGTAGATATGGAGTTCGGCCGTGAATATGCCGAGTGTCTCGCCGGAATGATTGACCTCATGGATATTCATTACATCGTAATTAACCATACGGAGCCCGACCATTCCGGCGGCTTGGCAGCCCTTGCATCCCAGGCTCTAAACGCCACGATCGTGTGCACCGAAATCGCTGTGCCGGAACTGCAGGAAATGTATAAGCTGCACAGCCGGAACTTCCTGGTCGTTAAAGATGGCGATACGCTGGATATCGGCGGGAAAACCCTGCTGTTCAAAGAAACGCCGTACCTTCATACTGCCGAGACGATGATCACGTATTGTATCGAGGATCAGATCCTGTTCCCCTGCGATATCTTCAGTACACATGTAGCTGTGGAGAATCTGTTCAGTGATGAAGCTGGATTTGATATCACCGAAGATTACAAGGGGTATTATGCCGCCATTATTCATCCGCACAGAAGATATGTAAGAACACTGCTGGAAGCGGTCAAGGATCTGGATATCCGCATGATTGCCCCATCCCATGGATTCCTGATCCGGGAGGATATTCGTAAATTCATTGATCTGTACGCCACGATGAGCCGCGAAACGACTCAGGGTAAAAAAGCAGTCATCGTATATACCACCATCAAGAACAGCACGAAGAAAATGGCCAAAATCATCCAGGATTGCCTGCAGGAGAATAATATCGGAACAGAAGTCTGGGATGCGGATAAAAGCAGCACTGCGGATATTCTGAATAGCATTGCTTCTGCAGACGCGGTCTTTATCGGCAGCTCTACTAAATATGCGGACATGATCGGGAACCTGGAGGATGTGCTGAAGGAGCTGCAGCATATGAATCTGGAAGGCAAGCTTGCGGCATCCTTTGGCTCGTACGGCTGGAGCGGAGAAGCCATCGAGGTCATACAGGACTATTTGAACGGAACGAATATGACCGTGCAAAGCACTTCGGAGGTCATCAAAACCACCGGCATGACACATGTTGAGTTCCCAGTAAGAGTAAGATTCTCCCCTAAAGAGCCAGAGAAGGTCCAGAAAATTAAAAATGCGGCTGAATTTGTATCGGATCTGCTGCTGAGCTCAATCTAGGGAGGAGGAACAACTCATGACAAAGCATTATGTAATCGTCGGCGGCGGCGTCTCCGCCGTCCATGCGGCCAAAGCAATACGCGATCAGGACGCGGAAGCGGAAATTTCGATTCTCGGAGAGGAAAGCGGGCTTCCGTATAACCGGATTAAGCTGACCAAAGGCCTGTTCACCGACCTGCACAGCGAGAAAGTACTGATCAAGAAAGAGAAATGGTATCGTGATAACCGTATAAACGTCAAGACCTCAACCCGGATCACCTCGATCCAGCCGGATTGCCGGATGGTAGAGACAGAGGACGGTCAGCGTGTGGAATATTACAAGCTGCTGTTGTGTATGGGCGCGAGGAACCGTGCACTCTCTATTGAAGGTGCCGGACTTCAGAATGTCCATACTATCAGAGACATGCACGACGCGGACCGGTTAAAAGATAGTCTGCAGAATGGCAGCCGCATAGCGGTAATTGGCGGAGGCGTGCAGGGCATCGAGACGGCTTGGGCCTTGTTCGAAGGAGGTTACGAGGTAACCGTGATCGAAGCAGCCCCGTCCCTGATGGGCAGACAGCTGGACGGGCACTCCTCCAGCCTGCTTAAGGAGACTCTGGAACAATCCGGAGTGAAGGTGATCTTGCAAGCAGGGGTAAACTCTATTACGGGTACAGACTATGTTACCGGGATTACGCTGGAAGATGGTTCTAACTTCCCGTGTGACCATGTTGTATACTCTATCGGAATTGTCCCTAACACGGCGATTGTAAGCGGGTCGGCTATTCAAGTCCGGAACGGCATTATTGTAAACGAACAATTGCAAACCAGTGATCCGAACATCTTTGCTGCCGGTGATGTTGCTGAAATTAACGGGCATGTTGAAGGACTATGGGGCGGCGCAATAGAACAGGGAAGGATTGCCGGCAGCAACATGGCTGACAGTCTGACCGTTTACCGCAGGGCGGTTCCGGTTACTTTGTTTAATGCTTTTGGGATCTCTCTGTTCTCTATTGGCAACACAGATGAACGGCAATGCGATGTGGCGGTCAGCGGAGAAGAGAATGGCGCCTATACGCGGATCTATGTGAAAGATAATACAATTACCGGTGCGTTATCCTGGCAAGGAGCCGCTGCCTCCCTGACCTATAAGTCGGCTGTTGAACAGGGGATCAGCCTGACCGGAATTCATCTTGCCGGCAATAACATAGAAGCCATTATGGCTGAAGTACAATCCCGATTGAACTAAAAAACAACCTATTAGGAGCTGAGAAGAATGAAGAAATACATCTGTACACCCTGCGGCTATATCTATGACCCGGCAATAGGCGATCCTGATGAGGACGTAACCGCCGGCACCGCGTTTGAAGATTTGCCTGAAGACTGGGTATGTCCGGTCTGCGGAGAGGATACAAGTCATTTCGTAGCGGTTGAAGATAAGAAATCTGTTACTCATTAGAGTAAGCAGCTTCTAAATACTACATTTCAGGGGGAAAGGTATGAAAGAGCACTCCTGCCAGCACGCCGCAGAACCTTGTACACGCAAGGTGCCGATTTTTGCTGCATTGACGGACGATGATCTCACCAGAATTAGCGCTATGATTAAGCACCGCAAATATACTAAAGGCCAGCCGTTAATTCTCGAGGGGGCGCCGTCAGATACGCTGTACATTATTCAACAGGGGCATGTGAAGCTATCCAAGATGACTCCTGAAGGCAAGGAACAAATCCTGCACATACTGACGAATGGGGATTTCTTCGGGGAGCTCAGTATTTTTAACAGTGATGAGCTTAGCAATTTTAACGCATATGCCTTGAAAGACACTAATATTTGTATGCTTACCCGGAAGGATATGGAGCAGTTAATGACAGAGAATCCGGATATCTCTCTACGGCTGCTGAAGAGTGTAACCAAAAGACTCGCCCACACGGAGAATCTGGCGCAGAGCCTGGCGACCAAAGATCCGGAGATCCGGATTGCCTGCATGATCATGGAACTCAGTGACAAATACGGCAAGCGGCAAGGTAGCCGCATTCATATTGATCTTCCGCTGTCCCGCGAAGAGCTGGCTAGTTATGTCGGGGTGACCCGCGAGACCATTAGCAGGAAGTTCTCCAGGTTTGAAGATTCGGGTCTAATCAAGCTGATTGGTAACAAGCAGCTGGTGCTCATGGATCCGGCCGGTGTGGAGAAGTATATGGGAAGTTGAATCATACTAAAAGCGGCATTTCTACCATTAGATAATGGGGAGATGCCGCTTTTGAATACCCGGTATCAGTTAGAGTTAATTCAAGAGCGCCCGGCCTGGTAGGAACATATTATAGAAGCATCCGGAGAAGCGTTAATTAAAAATGTGGATTTCAATCACCCTAACTGTTAATATAATAATATTTGCAAAAGTAAAGGTTACAGGAAAATGAGGACGACGGAATGAAGAAGATTGTCAGCCATAAAGCTTATTTTATCGGAATGCATGTACTAATATGTATACTCTTATTTACAACACTGTACGCTTCCTTCCCGACCATCCGGGTTAAAGTGAAAGAAATCATTGATCCGGCGGAAAAAGTATATACGATCGCCCACCGTGGTGCGTCCGGATATGCTCCGGAGAACACGATACCGGCCTTCGAGCTGGCGCGTGAAATGGATTCCGACTCGATTGAGCTGGATATCCACCTGACCAAGGATCAGATACCTGTTGTTATCCACGATGATACAGTCAACCGCACGACCAATAGCAAAGGGTATGTAAGGAACATGACGTTGGAGCAGATCAAACAGCTGGATGCCGGGTCGTGGTTCAATAAGGCGTATCCGATGTTTGCCAGAGAAATATATGTAGGGACCACCATCCCCACACTTGATGAGGTATTCGAAACCTTTGGCAAAGAGATCAGCTATGTCCTTGAAATCAAGGAATCAACGCCGAAGATTAATATTGAAGTCCTCTTGAATGAATACATTAAGAAATATGATCTGGAAAAAGTAGTGGCCATACACTCCTTCAGCGCAGCCAGTCTGCGGAAGTTCCATTCCATCAACCCGGATATCCCGTTGTACCAGCTTGTATGGAATGATTATTCCTCGGTAAGACTTACCGAAGCTTATCTGGCGGATGTGAAGTCCTATGCTGTTGGTATCAGCCCGAATTTCCAGGGGACCAGCGCGTCCTATGTGGCGCAGATAAAGCGGGCGGGACTTAAGGTCATGCCTTATACCATTAATTATCAGCTCAATATGGATAAAGCCTATTCCTGGGGTGTGGATGGAGTCTATACGAATTTTCCTGACCGTTTCCATGAAGTCATTGAGACGAACAGGAAAAACGCAAACTGGTAACTTAGCAGAGCGTTTGGAGAAAGCGTAGAGAAAATGCGGATTTATTTCATAGCACAGGGTCCAATTCTAGTTCTTTACGAAGGACAAGAGTTGGACCCTGTATGTATATTCGACAAGAAGAGCAGGTTACTTACAACGAACTAAACACAATATTACGCAGCTTGCGAGTAACTGGCAGTGTGCCGGCATCTTTTTTCTGGATCATGAACAGGAAGGTCAGGCCGTCCTGCGGACTGTTGGTGAAATAAGCTCCCAGCCAGCCATCCCAGCCATATTCACCCTGGCCGCCGATCACTCCGGCTTTTCCGGTGTCTTTCAGGATACGCATCTGGTTGCCATAGCTATACCCCTGCAGGGAATGCCAGGTATCGAAGCCTTTTTGCTGCCAATCGCTTAGAACAGCTGTAGTCATATATTGAACGGTTCTAGGCTTGAGCAGCTGAACGCCGTTCAAGCTGCCCTGGTTCATCAGCATGGTGGTGAACTTGGCGGCATCGTCAATCGTAGAGACTAGGCCCGCTCCGCCTGACTCGTAGGCCGGTTCCCGATCCATGTGATGATAGATACCCAGATGGCTCTCCGCATACAGCTTCAAGCCGCCTTCGCCGTCCTCCTGGTAGACTCTGGCCAGGCGGTTTCTTTTGTCTTCAGGCAGCCAGAAGCCGGTATCCTGCATTTGCAGCGGGCTGAATATTTCCTTCTGCAAAAATTCGCCGTACCGCATCCCGCTAACCGCTTCCACAATGGCTCCCAGAACATCCGCCGATGTCCCGTACTGCCAGAACGATCCCGGTTCGAACGAAAGCGGGCCTTCACCCAGACGGGTGGCGAATTCCATGGTGCTCATCCGGTTATCGCCGTGCAAGCGGCTGTCCAGCTCCTGGAATAAAGCCTCCGTATGCAGAGCGGCTTGGTCTGATCCGCCTCCGTATACCAGACCCGAGGTCATATTCAGCAGATCATGAATGACAACCTCCCGGCTGACAGGCACCAGTTCTCCGTTCTTTTCGACCAGCTGGTTCTTGAACCCTGGAATATAACGGCTTACCGGATCGAACAAATCGATCTCTCCGCGCTCTAGCAGCAGCATGATAGCGGCGGATGTAACCGGTTTCGTCATGGAGTATAAACGGAAGATCGAATCCCGGGCGATAGGACGTCCCGCTTCGACATCGGCTAAGCCGTCTTCGTGATAGAACACCTCGCGGCCGTCCTTGATGACCATCAGGTTCGCACCTGCGATTTCCTGGTTACCGATACTGGCTCGCAATGTTTTTTTCAATAGGCTGGTTGTGTTTGAATTTAGCATGATTTCTAAAGTCTCCTTTACCGGATAAGTTCCCTGCTGCCAAATCAGATATTGTCATTACACTACTTGAAAATATTAAACTCTTTTGGACAGGTTGTATAGAGTCCATAGTAATCTGAATATCCGGTACACTTAGTGGCACACTGATTATAGGCATAATAAACGCAGTCTCTCTTTTAACCCTTCCCAGATTTCCTCCGGCGCTTCCTTAAGTCTGATATCCCCGCCCAGGAAAAGCAGCCAGTTTATGATTTCCGCCAGTTCGTCGGGCATATCCGCATGGATATACGTCTTGAGAATGGCTGTGCTCTGGTAAGGATTCGTATAGGAGAGCGATACCTTCAGTGGATGATATTTTTTGAATTGGGCAATCGCCTTGGGGCCGAGTTCAAGAACGAGGTTGACTTCTTCTTCCTGACTGCTCAGTTTTTCCAGAATCTTTTTCCTGCTTAATCTTTTTTTATCCGGATTTAGGACAACATCGGTGACTTGGTCAACAGGAATAATCCGCTTCCTTTCATCGTTTAAGTCGAAGGCCTCAATCAGCCAAAAGCTTTTCTCACGATAGAGGCGTAAGAGATAAACGGGATAAACCTGGAGGAGCTTCGCTTCTTCGCTGGTAATCAGCAAATAGCGGTCAACCAGGAGGATCTGGATCAGCTTCTCAAGCATGGGGTGGGGGAGATCAGACAGATCAAGCAGGTCAGGATTGTTCGGGTTGGTCCCTTCAAACAGCAGGATTTGATTCAGAAGAAACAGGTCCTCCTGCTGGTTCTCCGAGACGAGTCCGAGTAATTTTTCCGTTAGAGACTGACGGCTCTTGAGATAAGGGAGCTGCCCGTTTCTTGTGGCCATGAAGGCAATGAACAGGGCTTTGAGCTCATTATCTGTAAATCGGACCACGGGAAGGACAGAATTGCGCATCACAGAATACCCGCCATCCCGTCCAACTTCAGCGACAAGCGGCATCCCTAGCGCCTCGATTTCCCGGATATCCCGAATCGCAGTCGAACGGGAGATGTTAAATTCCTGCATGATTTCAGTAATGGTAAAGTGGGCACGGTTGTTGATATATCGCATGATGACATTAACCCGTTCAACTTTTTTCATCGCGACTCCTAAACAGTTTCATTTTATGACATGATTTAAGGCTATCATATACATATCAAGACAGGAAGACAAATTTCAACTACAAAGGATGGTTGCGATCATGGCAAATTACACGTTAGAAGAAAAAGACAGCTTCATCGTCATAGGTCTGGGCACGGAGCTTAAGAGCGATTACACGGACTATGCCGGTATTAACAAAGAAAAGTCAGACTTCTGGCAGGCCGTCAGTGTAGATGGAAGGCTCGATAAGTTGAAGGCGATGGCCGTGAACGAATATATTTTTGCCGTGAGTGAAGCGGTGAACAACAAAATGATGTATTATGCGGGTGTCATGACCGAATCAGCTGCGCCGGAAGAGGCCAGAGTTATCCAGTTTCCTAAGGGTAAATACCTGGTGGTTAGAGGGGAAGCGGCAACGGCTGAAGAACTGAATAATAAGCTCGCCGGAGTTGCTTTTGGTCAAGCTCTGCCGGAAGCGAAGGATGTCGCCTATGTGGGCGGGCCCAATACATCGGTTGAGATGGGGCAGCAGGACGGACAGGTTGTAGGTGAAATGTGGATTCCTGTTGTAAGTAAATAACGGGTTAGCCGAGGAGGAAGTGCAATGTCTTATATCGTTAATTTCAAAGAGGTGTCTACGGCTGGTTTGGAGTCGTCACCTGTAGTGGATGCCCTTGCAGGATTGCGTGCGAATGAAGCGCGTTACTTCATGAATAAATACAAGCATGAGTTCACGGTTGTTCCGGCCAGCGAAAGCCAGGAGACTCTGGATTATGTGAATGGAATTCTGAAAAAAGAACGTGATCTTGAATTTTCGGCCAAGCCTTTGGAGACCTCGCGGTTTCAGGTAGAGAATATCCGGTTTGCTTACGTCTTTTATGAGGACGGACTGGCGCTTAACGTGATGTATACCGTGGATGATCCCAAGAAGCGGGCTGTCGGATTCAAGCTCTCTGAGGGCATGGAGATTCCCAAAGAGCTGGAGACAAAGTTCAAATTCGCCAGACAGAAGTCTAAGCTGGCCGGAACGATCAGGGGCTCGTTCTTCGTCATCAAAGGCGAATACTGAACCTGGTGGTGAAGCTGTGACTGAACCGTTAGAGATAGGTTTCCGCCTAATCGGGTTAATAATAGATACGCATTTGGATATCCTATTCCATAACCCGGAAGAAACGAGGCGATAAGCATGTCGACATTGGATAAAAATCATCAGGAGGCTGTCGAGACGGTCAGAGACCTTATCAAAGGTATAGATACAGCGATGTTCACGACGATCTCACCCGAAGGCCTGGTATCCCGTCCCATGAAAACGCAGGAGGTTGAGTTTGACGGAGACCTGTGGTTCCTGACGAAGAAGGATACCAGCAAGTTCGATGAGATCCTGCATGATTCGAGGGTTAACGTTGTGTACGCAGACAAATCCTATGTCTCCATCCGCGGAACCGCGAAGATCGTGGAGGACCTGGAGAAGAAGAAGGAATTCTGGAGTGCAGGCTATAACACGTTCCTGAAGACCACCTATGATGACCCGAACGTGATCCTGATTCAGGTTCATGCCGAAGCTGCTGAATACTGGAAGAGCGGTAATCTGGCGGAGATGGCGACTTATATGTTCAAACGAATCACCAATCAGGATACAGAGAAGTCGGATCTGAACAAGACGGTTGAATTAGAATAGTTGTTTTGATAAAAGATGCCCCGCGGCGCTGGAGGATTCCGGCGCGCGGGGCATCTTTTTGCTGATCCATTATAATGTGAGGTCGGGGGGGAGGCTTCGGTTGCTCAAACCAATCGTTTGAATCGCTCTCACTGAGCGCCTTTTGTCAGAACAATGACAATTTCATCTTCTCCATCTGCATCTAAATCAATGACCGATATTTGAGGATAGAAGGAGGGGTTCGTTACATTGATCCAATTGAATGTTTTCGTTTCTCCATTTATTACAACATCTAATGACGAAAATATGTCTTTTTGTGCTTTTTCGTGAACACCATAAAATAGCAATTTTCTTATCTGAAGTCTCGGATAGTAGTGTATTGGGAATTGGTGTAGCTGGTGTTGACGCATTTCCATCAATCTTTTCCGGACTTGAAGACTGATTATTTGCCCCACATCCGGATAACAAACGTAAATCAAGATGATCTATCTACCGTGTGCGCGACAACCTTCACCATTCAGCGCTTATGTATCTCGATATTGTCCCACAACGTTGGCTCAATATAAACAGCGGCAGCCCTGGACACGATTTTCACGTCCGAGGCTACCGCTGATTTTACACCTGGGCAAGTCTGATTAGGAAACTTGCGGATTGAACATGGGGAATCCGCCCGTGATCAGCGGCATGACCCGCTCCGCAAGTTCGGAGGGAGACTCCGCTCTTCCTTCCACATTCCATCGGTAGGTTACGCCGTATAAGGACCAGCTTAGCAGGGTGGCCGCAGTGGCAAGCGGCTTCGAATCTGCAGCTGAGTCTGATTCGCTAATAAGCTGCAGGATAAGCTTCTCAAGATGCAGCTTGATATTCTCCTCAAGCAGGAGAGCGACAGAATCATATCTTTTGAAGCAGCGGTGGCTGGTTTCATGATAGTTACATAAGGCTACGATTAGCTCCTGAAGGGTCTTTTCGGTCAACGGTCCCGTTGCATCGACTTTATGGAGGACCATATTCGTAAAGGCGTCTAACAAAAAGGCTTCGAACAGCGCATATTTATCCTGGAAATGTGCATAAAAGGTGGTCCGGTTAATAGTGGCAGCTTTGGTAATATCGCCGACGGTAATCGAGTTGAAGTCCATGATATTCAATTGTCGGATGAAGGCATCCAGAATTAATTGACGGGTCCGAATCACCCGCGGGTCGTTAGGATTGGGGGGGAGTATGCCAGCCATCCAAGGAACACCCCTTTCAGTAGTGAGTAGAATCCCTTTATTATAATCACCTTATTGACAGACAACAAATAGGATCTGCCAATACGACAGTTTTTCCGGCTTCTAGCTTAAGCAACAACTTGGGCAGATTGTTGGTTGATGGGGGGGCTGGAGCTTGTTACTATTGCATTCATACCCCGCTTTGAGAATAATCATATAGTCTAGAGGAGGCGTTAACCATGGCTAAACAGCAGGAGCAAATTCATTCACTGGAGACCTTATTTGAACCTTATACGGTTCAACAATTAAATATACCCAACCGGATCGTAATGTCACCAATGGCGCGTGCTTTTGCACCTGAGGGTATTCCAGGGGAGGATATGGCAGCGTATTACCGCCGCCGCGCTGAGAATGGGGTGGGGCTGATCATCACCGTTGGTATGATTGACCATCCGGCGGCGAGCAGTGATCCGGGACTCGCTAATCTGTTTGGCGAAGCCGCTCTGAGCGGCTGGCGTGAAGTCGTCAGACAGGTTCATGAGGCCGGCGGGATTATTTTTCCCCAATTGTCACATATGGGAATGATTCGTCCAATGGGTTCCCAGCCTTACCCGGATGCACCATCGATCGGGCCATCAGGTCTCGATATGCAAGGAAACAAGATTAGCGAGCCGATGACAGAAGAAGAGATTTCCGGCGTCATTCAGGCTTATGCCGATGCAGCAGTGAATGCGCAGCAGGCTGGCTTCGACGGGATAGAGCTTTCCGGCGGTCACGGCTTATTGATTGACCAATTCTTCTGGGAACAAACCAATCAGCGGACGGACCGCTATGGCGGCGATTTCCTGAAGCGCACCACATTCGCAGCCGAAGTTGTCGCTGCCGTCCGCGCTGCAGTCGGACCGGATTATCCGATTTCCATCCGGTTATCCCAGTGGAAAATGACTGATTACACGGCGAAGCTAGTAGATACACCGGAGCAGCTGAAGCAATTCCTGGATGTGCTGGTACAGACCGGCGTAGATATTTTCCATATCTCGACCCGCCGGTTCTGGGACCCTGAATTCGCGGGCTCGGAGCTGGGTCTCGCCGGATGGGTGAAGAAGCTCACCGGGAAGACAACGATTGCTGTTGGTTCCGTAGGCATGGACAATGATCCCGCTGAAGGCGGGGAAGCGGATCATCAAGGGATGGATGAACTGCTGAAGCGGCTGGACAATCAGGAGTTCGATCTGGTAGCCGTAGGACGCGCGCTGCTGGGTGATCCGGCATGGGCAAAGAAAATCCGCGAGGGCAGGGTGGAGGAGATTCAAGCCTTTACTCCTGAGGCGGCTGCCCAACTGTATTGAAGCATAGAGAGTGTTTATAGGTACACAAATAAGGCTGCCCATTGGCAGCCTTAACTTTTTTATTTAGACCATTATTTTTATCTACAGGGTGAATAATTTCCAAGAACCGTTCTCTATTAACCTTTCTCCGCCATATAGGTCTTCTGCGTCCGGAGGACCGGGAAGAGCCAATACATCCACATCACGGTAATGACGAGTGTACCAAGCCCGCCAATAACTGTCGCTGGTACGGCACCGACCAGACCGGCCATCGTACCGGACTCGAATTCGCCCAGCTGGTTCGAGGTGCCGATGAACAGGGAGTTGACGGCGTTGACCCGGCCCTGCATCTCTTGCGGTGTGTTGACCTGAACCAGCGTGGAACGGATTACAACGCTTACGACGTCGGAGGCTCCGATGAGGAACAGCGCGAAGAGCGAGAGCCAGAAGCTGCGGGACATCCCGAACAGAATCGTCGCCAAGGCGAATACAACGAGGGAGGCGAACAATGTCTTGCCGATTGCTTTCTCCACCGAATATCGGGTTAGAATCAGCGAGACAAGGATCGCCCCGACCGCTGGTGCAGAACGCAGCAGACCAAGACCGAGTGAGCCGGTCTTCAGGATATCCTCGGCGAAGATCGGAAGCAAGGCAGTCGCACCGCCAAGCAGCACAGCGAACAGGTCTAGCGAGATAGTGCCAAGAATGATTTTGCGGGCAAAGACAAACTTCAGGCCGCTAAGGAACGTGTCCATATTGACGGCGTCCAGCTTCTTCACGAAGTGAACGGTCTTGACGAAGAAGATGAGCACGGTCGAGATCAGCAGCGCTGCAAGTGAGGCGATGTAGGCAGCGGCAGTCCCCCAAACGACAAGCACTCCTCCAAGTGACGGGCCGACGATCATCGCGGTCTGCATTGCGGAGGCAGACCAGGCTGCGGCCTTCGGCAGCTGTTCCCGGTCCACGATGTCCGGCACAAGCGCAGCAGAGGCTGGGCCTTCGAAGGTACGGCAGGCGCCGAGAATGGCGGCGGCGACCAGCAGATGAAGCGAGCCCAGCCAGCCCTGCACACTGCCGAGAACAAGCAGCAGGACAACTACGCTCTCCATCAGCTGGCAGAGATAGACGATGGTCCGGCGGTCGTACCGGTCAGCGGTCTGTCCGGCCGGCAGTGTCAGCAGGAGCATCGGCAGGAATTGCGCCAGGCCGACAAGACCCAGCTGGAAGGCGCTGTCAGTCAGCGCGTACATCTGCCAGCCAATAGCGACAGACAGCATCTGAAAAGCGCTGGTCGAGAATATCCGTGCGATCCACAGGCGCAGGTACGAGCGGTTATGTAGTACGGACGAGCCTTTTGAATTCAAAACATGTCATCCTTTCTAATTCACAGGTATACATTAAACTCATTACATGCCGGAGTTCTTCGCATGCATCTCGGGATGCTCCCGCCGGATCAGTGCATAATCCTTCCCGTACCGGTCCTCCAGCTCCCCGGCAAAATCTTTCTCGATCCGCATCATCACAACATCGTGGAAGTACGAGGTCTGCAGTACATTCAGCACCGCCGGGTGGTTGCTCTCCAGCGCCGATACCGGCGCGTGCCGGCTGAAGCTGCCGAGCAGCGCCGTTTCCTTATCCAGCAGCATGGAGAAATTGCGTGACCGATGCGGTCCCCCCGGCGGCACACTATGTACGATGACATGTTCAAGCTCCGTCGGCATTTCACCGATAACCATCAGATGAACGGCGGTACCCCGGTGCTCGGCTGAGAGCAGCGATTCCTCGACCCAGTGCAGATCCTCTGCCCAAAGATCGACCAGAATCTCCTCCCTGGCATTGGCGGCGAGGCGGCGGATCGCCAGATCTACCTGCTGATCTCCTTTCCAGTTACTGAAGAAGGGCGGCGTATCCGGCAGGGTAGTCAGCTCACTCTCCAGTAGGCGTGCAGTTCGTTCGAACTCCGATTGCAGCAGCTTAACAACCTGTCCGATTGGAATCGCCGCGAAGGTAATCGGATCACCTTCCTCAGCACGACAGACACCTTTCTCTACAAGGCCGCGCAGCGCAGCATAGACATTCGAACGTGAAACTGACACCTGCTTAGAGACTTCGTAGCCGGAAGAAGGGGGCTGACCGTGCAGCGCCAGATAACAGCGGGCTTCGAGATCGGACAATCCGAGTTTCCGTAGAGCATCAATCATAGGGGGCCTCCTTTGGATTCAATGATTTTCCAGGAACATTAGAAGTATTCCAAAATACTACTCCTGACTTGAGTAGCTGTCAAGACTCCCGCAGCATAATTTTTCCCGCTCAATTCATCCTGAAGCTCCATTTAGGAGGATTAGACGCTCTGAGTGCCCCCGGTTGACAATACGGGGAGTAAGCAGGTATATTGATTTAAACGTAAAAATTACGAATAAATACTCATAATCCAGTTAAGGAGCTTCAACACAATAATGAATAAAAACAGCAGTAATCAGCGTCTTCCTAGAGCGAAGGGTATAGATATGGGGACGTATTTCACACCAAAAGAATGTGCCAGAAAAGTAAAGCAACTTGTACTGCCCCAGATGAACCGGAAGATTGTTGAGGAGTTCATTACTATACTCGGGATGAGGGCAACTTTCGAAGAACACAACGTACCCATTCCCAATAAAGTGGTCATGTATGGTCCGCCAGGTACGGGGAAAACATTGACCGCATTCTATTTGGCCCAGATGTTAGAGCTTCCGCTTATTCTGGTTCGGCTGGACGCGGTTATTCACAGTCATTTGGGGGAAACCGGCAGTAATATCCGCAAAATATTCGAATATGCCAAAGCAACACCTTGCGTCCTTTTCCTCGATGAATTTGATGCGATTGCCAGAACACGGGAGAGCAATGATGAGGTCAAAGAGATGGCACGCGCAGTAAATACCCTGCTGCAATGTCTGGATGACTTCGGCGATAGCAGTATTTTTGTAGCGGCAACGAATTTGGAGAATGAACTGGACCGGGCGATCTGGAGAAGATTTGATACGAAAATGACCTATTCCCTGCCGGATGAATCCAGCAGACGTCAATATATTGAACAATTGATTAACGGATTTGATGGTGAAGCAGGGTTGACTGAAGAGGTATGTGGGCGCCTTGCCGGATGCAGCTTTGCAGATATTGAACAGATTGTGCTGAAAGCCAAAACGGAAGGCAATTATAGAGCATAGCCCCTTAACACGAGAGCACATTGTGCTGTCCTATGAGGAATACAGTCCGTCCTTATAAAAAGATAGCGTGTAATTTGAACGTCCCGGATGATGCTTGTGCAGATCATCGGGACGTTTTGATTTGTGAGCGAGAAGGTTGAATGATGGTGCCCGGATTAACCGGAGCAGCAGTGATTGTAGATTCTGACGGTACAATATTATTAGTGAAGCATAGCTTCGGCAAAAACAACGGGGAAATCTGTGAATTTATTCAGAATGTAGATTGCAGGACCCGTACATAATTAGATTTGAATGAAGAGGATCCTGATAGGCGTTAAGCCTTTTGGGCTCTTCTTTTTATTATCCCAGGGTCGGTAATGATTAGTAAGCGGCAGTTACAGGTAATAAGTCTAGAGGCTGTTGATTCCAGCCGGATCTGTGAAGTATGCTAACTACTATACCAAACCGACAGGATGAGGACTTATGAAAAAAGCAATAATAACCACACTTTTGATCTCCAGTCTGCTGATAGGCGGCTGCGGCAATAATGAGGCCGGCAACGGCAATGCAGCGGCTCCTGAGCAGACCGGGGTGGAAACTTCTGCAGCACCGGAGATAACACCAGCAGCGACAGCCGTTGCCACTGTGCAGCCCGCTCCCGAAGCCACAACGACGGCAGCTCCCTCGCCGGAGACAACCGCTGAATCTACCCCGGAGCCGGAGGAGTCCACGCGTCAGGCCTATTTTGACAAACTGGATAAGATTGAAGAGGGGTTGTCAGACCTGAAGGCTCTGTCGGATGAAGGTACAACGCTTGCAATGACAGCAGCGGCCGTTCAGGAGAACGAACGGTGGGACAAAGCACTGAATGAGATTTATCAGGTGCTCAAGCAGCAGCTCCCCCAAGCAGAAATGTCTAAGCTGAAAGAGGAACAGCGTAACTGGATTACACTCCGCGATGAGACAGCGGCCAAAGCCGCAGCCAAATACGAAGGCGGGACAGCGGAGGGGCTGGAGTATGCCGCCACGCTGGCCGGGGTTACCCGGGACCGGTGCTATAAGCTGGTCGAGTTGTATATGAAGTAAGAACAGCAGGAGTATAGTAAGCGTACAGGTATAATTCCACTGGAAATCCTGACAGGTAGTTTGCCTCTCAGGATTTCTTTTTTTTGTGCCTGTAAGAATGATTTATAACGTGAACTATATAAATCCTTATATTTTAAAATAGTCGATTCTGGGTTGAAAGTGCGTTTTTTTGAGCAGAATTGAATCCCATTATTTGATACACTTGTGCATATTTGGTGGGACATAATGAAAGGGGATGATAACCTCTGGCTGAGCGGGTATAGCATATTTAAGTTAAGAGGACTGCAGCAGGTATGTTAAATGACAACTATGATGTGAACGTACAAGTTTCCCCCGATTTCTAAATGAGTTTAGAATAATAGGAGGAGTTAAGTACATGGGCAAAAAAATAATTTTCGTCAAAAAATCACTGTTCGCATTCTTATTATCATTACTACTGGTTATCCCGCTTGCCATTCCGGCATCTCCGGTACATGCAGAATCAACGGGCAGTCTTCCCGCACGTCAGGCTGAATATCTGAACCGGGGATTAGTAGCGGTCCTGGTTGATAACGGTGTCTACTTAAGCTGGAGGTACTTGAATACGGATTCAGATGAAATCGCTTTCAATATATATAAAAACGGCTATAAAGTAAACTCAGCTCCGATCAGCGGCTCCACCAATTACGTGGACGCGACAGGCGCAGACAGTTCCCAGTATCAGATTTCCACCGTCATTGCTGGTAAGGAAGAGATGCAGGCGGAGACCGTATCTGTGCTGCACAACGGCTATATGCCCATTCCGCTGGATAAACCGGCTGACGGCCGCACCAAAGACGGCGGCACGTATTCCTACTACGCCGGAGATGCTTCTGTAGGAGATTTGGATGGCGACGGTGATTATGAAATCGTTTACTTGTGGAGTCCGAGCAATTCCAAGGACAATTCACAGGCCGGGTATACCGGCAACGTCTATATCGATGCCATTGAAATGGATGGCACGAAGTTATGGCGAATAGACCTGGGTGTTAACATCCGCGCCGGAGCCCATTATACACAACTGATGGTGTATGATCTGGACGGCAACGGCAAAGCTGAAGTCGTCGTCAAAACAGCGGACGGCACGAAGGACGGCCAAGGCACAGTTATCGGTGACGGTACGAAGGATTACCGCAATGAGAGCGGATATATCCTCTCCGGAGCAGAATATCTGACGCTGTTTGACGGTCAGACCGGAGCAGCCGTATCCACCGTGAATTACGACCCCCCAAGAGGGGATGTAAGTGCGTGGGGGGACGGATACGGCAACCGCGTAGACCGCTTCCTGGCGGGGATTGCCTATCTGGATGGCGTGAAGCCAAGCGTAGTCATGGCCCGCGGCTACTATACACGCACCACGCTTACCGCATATGACTATATTGGCGGTCAACTGGTAAAGCGCTGGAACTTTGATACCAATGAAGCCGGATCGCAGTATGAAGGACAAGGAAATCACAATCTAAGCGTGCTTGATGTTGACAGTGACGGTAAAGACGAAATCATGTACGGATCCCTGGCGATTGATGATGATGGAACCCTGATCTACAGTACCGGACTCGGCCATGGCGATGCGATGCATGCCGGCAAGCTCGATCCGGGCCGGGAAGGTTACCAGATCGTGAGTGTGCATGAGCATACGAACGCTGAATACGGGCTGGAGATGCGTGATGCTGCAACGGGTGAGATTATCTGGGGCCAGTATACCGGTAAGGATACCGGACGCGGAATGTCCGCGGATATTGATCCGAACTACCCGGGATATGAATCATGGGCAGCCACGATTGTTGAGGGTCAGATGGACCCTTTATCCCGCGGATATGCGGCTAATGGAGAGGTTATTTATGAACAGAATGAAGTGCCGCGAAGCGCCAACTTTGCGGTCTGGTGGGACGGGGATCTTCAGCGGGAGCTGTTCGACCATGAATGGAATAACACTACAGCGAAAGGCATTCCGCTCGTTTACAAGTGGGATTATGAGAATAAGCAGCTGAAGGAGATTTTTCGGGCAACCGGTACCTTGACCAATAATCATACCAAAGGAAACCCTGCCCTTCAGGCGGATATCCTGGGTGATTGGCGTGAGGAGCTGCTGCTGCGCAGCGAAGACAGCTCGGAGTATAGACTCTATACGACAACCATTCCTACGAATTACAGGATTCCTGCGCTGATGCAAGATCCCGTATACCGTTTAGGGATAGCCTGGCAGAATGTCGCCTATAACCAGCCGCCGCACACCGGATTTTATCTCGGAACGGAAGCGACCGAATTCCCTAAAGCGAATGTCACTCTAACCGGAGCACAAGGAACACCTCAGCAGGTCTATCACTTTGACTTCGGTACGGACCCGGCTGCCGGAGCAACAGCAGTTCAGGATACACCTTACACAGAGGCAACCGGATACGGCTTTGAGAGTACAAGCGGAATTACACTGCGCGCAAATCATGTTTCGCTTCCGGACAACACGAAGTTTGCTGTTGACCTGCCGAGTGCCAATTACAAGGTAACACTGAAGCTTGGTGCTGATGCCCGGGATTCCAATATCGGCGTCAAATCTGAATTTGTTCAAAAGCTGGCCGTCACTGGTGTAAGCGCGGGAGCACCTCTGGTCTACTCGTATGATATTGCGGTGGTAGACGGTCAGCTGGAGCTCATTTTCACTGGCACAGCCATCGACGTGCAGGAAATCATCATCGAGAGGTACCCGGAGAAGACGCCGGGAGCTGCAAAGACGATCTATATGGCCGGCGATTCCACGATGCAGTCTTATAGCAGTGCGCAGGCTCCTCAGGAAGGGTGGGGCCAGCAATTCGGACGATATTTTGCGAATGGTGCGGTGGTCCAGAACGATTCGATCGGCGGCAGAAGCAGCAAATCATTCATGGTTGACGGCCGTCTCGATACGATATTGCAGCGGATCAAACCGGGAGATTTCTTCTTCATTTCCTTCGGCCATAACGATGCCAGCATAGGAATTCCTGACCGCTATGCGTCCCCGGCGGATTATAAAACTTACCTGACCCGTTACGTGAACGGAGCCAAGCAGCGCGGTGCAACCCCTGTCCTGCTTACGCCGGTAGGACGAAGAGACTTCAATACAGTCACTCAGGAATTTAACGTAAGCTTCCCCGAATATGTGAAGGCGGCCAAAGAAGTAGCGGCTGAACTGAATGTACCGCTGATCGATTTGAGCCAGTTAAGCATTGCGGATTACAATCGTATCGGCCTGGCGGCTACGGAGAAAATCTTCCTGTACGCTAATCCCGGCGAATATCCGAAGTACCCGAACGGCGTAGGGGATAATACGCATTTCAGCAGCTACGGTGCGCAGGTTATTGCCGGTCTGGTAGCCGGTGCGGTGAAAGACATGGGATTAACCATATCACCGTTAGTAATCGATCCGGACATTACGGAACCGGAGCCAGAACCGGAGGTTCAGGTCTATGAGGAGAACTTTGAGGGTGATCCGGCTGCCGCTCAATATTCAATGGTGAATGCCACGGGTATAGCCGGGACAATGACAGGCACGGTCACCGAGCTAAGCGGAAACAAGGTAATGTCAGTCACCGGTTCCGGTTCCGGGAATCGCGCGAAAGTGTTCCGGTTGTTCGATGCGGTGAACGGGGACATCGTTAATGTTAATTTCAACTGGCATTCCGGCAACGTAGGTGCTACCCCGTCAGAGGGACATCTGACCTTGCAGGATGCAAACGAGAATATCCTTCTCACACTGTTAACAAAAACAGGAACAACCAGTCCTGGTACAAAAATTCATTATTTTGTAGGCCCATACACACCTGACTACGGAACGGGCACCACAGCTGTTCCAGATGGCGGAATTGCAACGGACATTCTGAAGAACCAGTGGGTCAATGCCAATGTGAAGATTAATTTTGCCGAGAAGAAGATTGATCTGACATTGACGAGTCTGGCTGAGCCCACTGTCACTCAGACGATCAAGGATATCCCGATGAGCCCCGGCGTTTATGCCAATAACGTAAGGGGATTCCGGTTCCTGGGAACGAGAAAGGGAGGCGGCGGCACGCTGAGCTGGACCACGCAGATCGATAATGTGAAGCTCGAAGGCAAGATGCTTCCACCGGTTGCAGGCGATCAGGCGGCATTGATTACGCTGCATCAAGAAGTGAAAGCTTTGGATCTGTCAACCTATACGGACACATCCATAGCTGTGCTGAATAAAGCTTTGGCAGTTGTGGAAGCAGTGCTGGGTACAGCTGCTACACAGGCTCAAGTCGACCATGCAGTGAACCTGCTGACAGTCGCTAGGGAATCACTGACCAGTAGCCCGGCTGGTGATATCAGCGTATACAAATTTGATTTCGGCTCCGGAAGCGCTGCCCAAGGATACACCAGAGTAGATTCCAAAAGGGCTTATATTGAAGGGAATGGCTATGGCTTTACGGATACCGCGCTGGTACAGGATGAGAACCGCGAAACCGGAAATGCGCTGACAGAGGATTTCATCCGCATGAACGGCAGCAGCCTCCTGGTTGAAATGAAGCCGGCTAATTACCGTGTAACCATGACCATTGGCGATGCACAGGAAGCGACTAACGCTGCTGTGGTTGTCGAACAGATGACCAAGGTGCCGGTTACATCCGTGCCGAAGGGTGAATTCAAGGAATTTACGTATGACATTGCCCTGATTGACGGAGTCTTTGACTTTACGTTCTCCGGCAATTCGCCGAAGATCAATGCGCTGAAGATTGAGCGGCTGCCGGAGACCGGTGCGGCTGACCAGCCGACTCTCTATCTGGCAAGCGATTCCACGGTCGCCAATTATGCCGAAAGCTATCGCCCGCAGGCTGGATGGGGTGAGACGCTAGGCGGTTATTTCGATCTGGAACAGATTCGTATTGATAACCGTGCTGTCAGCGGTTTAAGCAGTAAGACCTTCCTGGTTGGCGGATATCTTAACGATATTCTGTTGGGTATTCATGAAGGTGACTATCTGTTCATGCAGTGGTCGCATAATGATTCCACACCGTCCCGGCCGGAACGTTATCTTACACCGGAGCAGTTCAAGGTGTATCTGAAAGATTACATTAACGGTACTGTGCAGAGAGGCGCAATTCCGGTGCTGGTCACACCGGTGAACCGGCGCGATTTCACCGGAGAAGTATTGAACAAGAGCTTCCCGGAATATGTGCAGGCGATGAAAGAAACGGCACAGGAGACTGGAGCCCTTCTGATCGATCTGAATCAAGCCAGCTGGGAATCTTTCCAGGAGCTTGGGCCGGAAGGTACCAAATCCATATTTATGTGGGTAGGTACAACCGAGGACAACACACATCTTCAGATGAACGGTGCGGTAAAGGTATCCGGGATGGTCGCAAAGCTTGTGCAAAAGCTGGACATTCCGCTCTCTAGTATGGTTACCCTTGAAGAAGAGCCTTCGGATCAGACAGCGCCGCAGACTACAGCGGCTATGGCAGGAGAATTGCAGAACGGGTGGTATACTTCAGCGGTAGAAGTAACGTTTACCGCAACGGATGAAGATTCTGGAGTCGATTCGACTTACTATCAAATCGACGGCGGGGAGATCCAGACCGGCACGAAACTGACGATAAGTGATGAGGGCAAGCACACCGTCACTTACTGGAGCGTTGACCTGGACGGCAATAAGGAGGCTGAACAGACACTTGCAGTACCTGTGGATCTCGCCCCTCCGGACATCGATATTCAGGGACAGCCGGAATACACGATTGACCAGCAGGTAGAGATTATTTATACAGCTTCCGATACCGTGTCCGGTGTGGCAGAACCAAGCGGTGTGCTGTTGAACGCTCCTGGTTATACGCTGGAGCCTGGCTTGCATGAGGTAACAGCTACGGTCTTTGACTTGGCGGGCCGGGAAACGAGTGTGGATTTCAGTTTCGGTATTTCGGCTACCTTTGCAAGTTTGGCTGAACTGACACGTACCTTCGCAGCTGCTTCGGATGATCCGGATGCAGGGGCACTTGCCGAAGAGCTTAGCGGCAAGCTGCAGCAGGCAGAACTTGCAGCGGGTGCACATGAAGGTGCGAGAGCACGCCACCTGCTAGCAGCCTATGGCAATGATGTCAATACCGGCAGAAATACGGTATTTACAGCGGAACAGGCAGATGTACTGAGTAAGTGGGCAGCATGGATCAGCCAGGGAACGCCACTAGCGGACAGTGCTCCCGGTACTCCTGTATTGTCTGACAACAACGGCCATGATACAGGGCTGAGAGACGGAGATTACGCCATCACCATGAATCTCTGGTGGGGTAACAACGGCGCAAAGTTCAAGCTGTATGAGAACGGTGAGTTGATCCATGAAGTATCTCTGGCAGACCAGTCACCTGCCGCCCAGTCTGTACAGATCGATATTGCCGGCAAACGGAATGGTACGTATGTCTATACAGGCGAACTGAGCAATTCACTCGGTACAACGAAGAGCGCCCCGCTGAGTGTAACAGTCTCGGATGCCTCTCCAGGGCAAGCCGTATTGTCTAACGACAACTGGGACGGGGACGGCAGCTATAATGTAAGTATGAATCTGTGGTGGGGGACGAATGCTACCGGATATGATCTCTATGAGAATGGAATTCTGGTAGATACCCAAACCCTGCGGGCACAGACACCAGGTGCACAATCGGCAGTCACTGCAATTTCCGGCAAAGCACCCGGGACCTATGAATACGAGGTGGTGTTACGCAACCCGGCGGGTGAAACCAGAACGCCGAAGATGATCGTCACGGTACGGAAATAGACTGGTCAGGCTGATAGACTGGCAGATGTTTAAGCTTCAAATTCAGGAAAGTCTGCGACCCGGACTTTCCTTTTTTATTTAGATTTGCAATCCCTCTATACAGTAATCTTGCAAAAGTACAGTAACATTTCCCGCTTCCGCGTGCTATTCTTGGGCCAGAAATACTTGAAAAAGCCTAAGGAAGGAGGTACGTCCGACAAAATTGAATACGTTTACATGGATAGTTAATATTGCGCTTTGTAAGAAGCATTTATCTGAGGGAGGCGGAAGGGTTGAAGAAAATAAAACAATGGAAGCTCGGACTCATGATGACGGTGCTGATGCTGCTGATACCGGCGGGAACCGGAAGCGCAGCCACTGTGCTGGAAGAGGTGCCTTTTCCGATGGATTCCAGCAATCAGGCTGGATGGTGGTCTCCCCTTGCCACGTATGGACTGGGTTATGAGTATGCGTACATGGCCTATAATGCACCGGGAACTATTGCCGGTAAACATACCGTAGCCATTGCCAGACGGGATAACGATGGGATTTGGAGCAAGCTGCCGCTCATGAATGGTGCCGTGCCTGCAGAATATACGGATGATCTGGGGCATAATCAGCCGTCCATGGCCAGAGACGGGAGCGGCCGGTTCCACGTATTCGCCTCCATGCACAGTAATCCGTGGCAGTACTTCCGCTCGGATACGGTAGGAGGGATTCCGCAGAATCACTCCGATGAGCTGCCTCAAGGCATGACGGTAACCTATCCGGTATTGGCGACGGCTCCGAACGGTGATTTGTATTTAATGGTGCGTGTTGATAAAGATCCGGCAGGCAAAAGAGAGGCTGTTCTGTTCCGCTGGAATAATGCCGAATCTGTGTGGAGCCAGGTCAAGGTGATTGCTGCGCACCTTAACCGGTCTGTCTACCCTGACGAACTGGTCTTTGATGCGAGCGGAGATCTTCATATCTTGTTCGAGTGGGCGTATTTCGCAGCCAGTCCTCTGCGCCACCAGCTGTCTTATCTGAAATATAGTCCTTCCACGGGGGTATTCTCCAAAGCAGACGGAACGCCTGTGTCAGCTCCGGTCTCACTGACTACCGCGGATATTGTGCAGCCTATGGCTCCTGCTGAAGCCTATGTACAGAGTGGCAGCGATCCCGGCGGACCGGGCGTTCAGAGCGCAAAGATGACGCTTGATACTCTTGGCCGCCCGGTTATCGCCTACCGCTATCGTGAAGAAGGAGCCACGAGCTTCTCGGTTAAGCAGGCAACGTATGGCACAGGAGGCTGGGCGCTGCAGACGGTCTATAATGCAGCTCCGACTACAGCCGCGATTGATGTGACCTGGGCAGGCAATGCCGCAAGAATCTATTACGTGAAAAGCAGCGGCAGCGATCGTGCATTGATGGCCGTAAATACGGGCACAGGCTGGACCGAAACATCGCTTGCGCCGGGTATCCCGGTCGAGCGGCTGGCGGTAGAACGCAGTCCCAAGGGTATCGATGTCCTATATCTGGTGGATGTGACGAACCTCAAGCTCTATTACGGGCGTAACGAATAGACGAATAGAGGAGGACTCAGATTCCTTTATTTGTGTTAATCAGGCGTTATTCGCAGATCCTCAGTCCGCTTCAATATAACTTGCCATTCGTCAAAAAAAGAACCTGAGCTGCAGCTCAGGTTCTTCATATTGCATATATACATACACGATGATATAATCATTTCACAACTATACTAGTTTCTGTAAACGTAGTTAATGCATCTTATATATTAAATATAACATGCCGGAAATTTCTTGTCAAATATTTTTTCAAGTCAATAGTTAGGGGAGATACGGAATGGATGCATTGGTTCTGGGTTTTGAGGAAACGGATAGTACGCAGCTGCTGCTGGTTGGCGGAAAGGGGTTAAATCTGGGGATGCTATCAGGAATAGATGGCATCCAAGTCCCCGAAGGCTTCTGTGTTACAACCGCCGCTTATCAGGAGGCAATCTTGCATAACGAAACCTATCATGTTTTACTGAACCGGCTAACCACGCTGCGGGCGGACAACCGGGAGCAGATTAGTGAAATCAGCAGGGAGATCCGCCGGATTATTACGGAAGCAGAAATTCCGTCCGGGGTTGTAACAGCAGTTACACAGGTTCTCTCCCGGCTGGGTAGTGAACAGGCTTACGCGGTACGTTCCAGCGCGACTGCTGAGGATCTGCCGTATGCCTCTTTTGCCGGCCAGCAAGACACCTATTTGAATATTATCGGCGTTGATGCCATCCTACAGCATATCAGCAAATGCTGGACATCGCTGTTCACGGAGCGCGCGGTAATCTACCGGATGCAGAATGGTTTTGACCACAGTCAGGTCTATTTATCGGTTATCGTTCAAAGGATGGTCTTCCCGCAGGCTTCAGGCATTCTGTTTACCGCCGATCCGGTTACGAATAACCGCAAGCTGCTGTCCATTGACGCCAGCTTTGGACTTGGAGAAGCATTGGTCTCAGGCCTGGTGTCTCCCGATTGCTATAAGGTGAAGGAAGGCGAGATCACCGATAAGCGGATTGCAGCCAAAAAATTGGCTATCTACGGACTGCCGGAAGGGGGGACCGAAACCCGGCAGCTTGATTCCGGACAGCAACAGGCGCAGACGCTTACGGAACAGCAAATTCTACAGCTGGAACGTATTGGAAGACAAATCGAGGCTTATTTGGGCTCACCCCAGGATATTGAATGGTGTCTGGCTGATGATACCTTCTATATTGTGCAGAGCCGGCCCATCACCACGTTATTCCCGATCCCTGAAGCCATTGATCAAGAGAACCGCGCTTATGTATCTGTAGGTCATGGGCAAATGATGACAGATGCTATGAAGCCGCTGGGACTGTCTTTTCACCTGTTAATTACTCCTGCTCCCATGCGTATAGCCGGCGGAAGACTGTTTGTCGATGTCACCTCCTATTTGGCTTCGCCCGCCAGAATGATGATCATTGATACCTTGGGGAAATCTGATCCGCTCGTCAAAGACGCGCTTATGACGATCGTGGAGCGGGGAGATTTCATACAAATCTCACCGCAAGTTGAAGCGGCGGCGCAGTCCGGAAAAAGCAATCCGGGTAAGCTGCCGGCAGGCGATCAAACACCTGCCGGCAGCGATCCGGCCATCGTTGCGGAGCTGATCAAGAGTAATGAAGCATCGGTAGAAGAGCTGAAACACAACATCAAGACGAAATCAGGCTCGGCTCTATTCGAGTTCATCCTTGAAGATATCGAGGAACTGAAGAGGGTTCTATTCAACCCGCAAAGTACGGCAGTGTTCATGGCCGCAATGGATGCTTCCGCATGGATTAACGAAAAAATGAACGAGTGGTTAGGTGAAATTAACGCGGCTGATACCCTTTCACAATCGGTGCAGAACAATATTACTTCGGAAATGGGTCTGGAACTGATGGACGTCGCAGATAAGATTCGTCCTTACCCGCAGGTCATTGATTATTTACAGAGTACACAAGAGGAGGACTTCCTGGAGGGACTGAATAGCTTACAGGGCGGGCAAGAAACATATGACGCACTAAATAATTATCTCAGCAAATACGGAATGCGGTGTACCGGAGAAATAGATATTACCAGAACCCGTTGGAGCGAGAAACCGGCGATACTGATCCCCATGATTCTTAGCAACATCAGGAACTTCGCACCGGGTGCAAGCAGACAGAAATTTGAGCAGGGACGGCAGGAAGCTTGGGATAAAGAACAGGAGCTGTTAGACCGCTTGAAGCAGTTACCGGATGGAGTACACAAAGCCGAAGAAGCCAAAGTGAAGATTGACCTGGTCCGGAATTTCATCGGTTACCGGGAATATCCTAAATACGGCATGGTTAGCCGTTACCTGGTTTATAAGCAGGCGTTACTGAAGGAAGCCGGACGGCTCGTTCAAGCAGGCGTTATCCGCGATACAGAAGATATCTACTACCTCAGCTTTGAAGAGCTTCACGAAGTCGTCCGCACGAATACAACCGATTATCAGCTCATCAATAAACGTAAAGATGATTATAATTTATATGTCAAGCTCACTCCCCCGCGTGTGATTACCTCTGATGGAGAAATCCTGTCAGGCCAGTACAAACGGGATCAACTCCCGGCTGGCGCTATGGCAGGTCTGCCTGTTTCCTCGGGAGTGGTTGAAGGCAGGGCACGTGTGATCCTCAACATGGAAGAGGCTAATTTGGAGGAGGGTGATATCTTGGTCACCTTGTTTACCGACCCCAGCTGGACCCCGTTGTTTGTCTCCATCAAAGGCCTAATTACTGAAGTCGGCGGACTAATGACCCATGGTGCAGTAATCGCACGGGAATACGGTTTACCGGCAGTTGTCGGAGTGGAGAATGCCACCAGACTCATCCAGGACGGGCAACGCATCCGCGTGCATGGAACCGAAGGGTATGTTGAAATATTATATATACAGTAATCATGCAGGAGGGGTAAGGATGAGTATACAAGTTTATACCAAAAGACGTTCAACAAAGAGTTTTCTATTTGAGAAGTATTTAGCTTTACGAAATACTAAAAAAGGCTTTTCCAGTATTGAAAATACGACACAGTTTGTAAAACGGGCAGGCCTAGAAAACAGTAAGCCCTATAGGATGGGTGTTGTTAAATTCATCAGCAGAATTAAGGAGGAAGCGTTTGAGGGGATTAAGGTTTTTACAATAAATGACCAACAATCCATGACGCAAAAAGTAATTCTCTATATCCATGGCGGCGCTTGGGTTAACCAGCCTTTAAGCTTCCACTGGACGTTCATGGATAGAATGGCACAGTCGCTTAATGCGAAAATAATAGCCCCTATTTATCTTAAAATTCCTAACTATAATTATAAAAACACCTATCCGAAGCTCCTAAACCTGTATAAAGATATTCTGGGAACCGTTAAAAGTTCTGAACAATTGACGATTATGGGCGATTCTGCAGGCGGAAACCTATCTCTAGGCCTGGCCCATCTGCTCAAGATGAATGAGATTCCCCAGCCCAAGGACATCATTCTATTCTCTGCCTGTGTGGATATGGCCCTTACGAACCCGCTTATTCCTGAATATGAAAAGAAGGACCCGATGCTGTCGGTGGGTGGAATGGAAGTCATTACAAGGATCTGGGCGGATGATAAAAGCTTAAACGACCCTATAATCAGTCCCATCTACGGTGACTTTGAAGACCTCGGAAGAATCACTCACTTCATCGGAACGCACGAAGGTCTATATCCCGATGCCATGAAGCTCGATGATATGCTGACCGGACAAGGAATTGAAATCAATACCTTTGTATACCCCAAAATGAATCATGTGTTTGTGATCATGCCTATCCCCGAAGCATTAGACGCCCAGCGGAAGATTATTGAGATTATTAATAACTAGGAGACTCTTATTGCAGACTTAGTGTCGACTTCTATATTATGATATTTTGGAGAGCGTAATATATGAGACTAGCTAAATATTTGAAGTTATCAATAATAATATTATTCGTTCTTGTGATTGGTTCTGCATGCCAAAACAACCAGGAGGGAGGGCCAGACAGCTATATTTCAATGAATGAATTAAGGGGTTTATCGGAAAAGGGCGCCACACTCGATTGGAGTGATTTGAACAAATATTCTTTTGAGGATACCGGTTCAGGATTATAGTTCAGGAATTATCCCATTGAAGGAGGGAACCAGCTTGTACTTACGGGTAAAAGCCTGGAAAGTCCGCCGGAGAGAGAGTATATAGTATGAGTGAATGGAGCCATTGAACTAAAATTTATACTAAGCAAAGAAGCCTCCTATAGGAGGCTTCTTTGCTTATGGCGATAAAACAACTTTCATCTTTATTGATAGTCAGGCAGCCAGTCACCGTGGGCATCGATCAGGTCGTCACACATATTAATGATATCATCCATCGATAGCTCTGCTGCTGTATGCGGGTCCAGCATAGCTGCGTGGTAGATATGCTCTTTCTTGCGTGTCATGGCGGCTTCAATCGTAAGCAGTTGTGTATTGATATTCGTACGGTTCAGTGCGGCACATTGCGGAGGCAGATCGCCTACGTAGGTCGGAGTTACTCCACTGCGGTCAACCAGACAAGGGACCTCGACACAGGCTTCTTTGGGCAGATTAGGAATCAGTCCTGTGTTCATAACGTTGCCTCCGATCTTAAACGGCACATTGGTCTCCATCGCTTCCAGTATATAAGAGGCGTATTCATGTGAACGTTCATGCGTAAGCTCCTGATTATTCACCAGCTCATCACGCATCTGTTCCCAGCGTCCAATCTGTTCTACGCAACGGCGCGGATATTCGTCAAGAGGGATCTGGAACCGCTCGATCAGCTCAGGATAATTTCTTTTGATGAAATACGGATGGTATTCCGCATTATGCTCGGAGGATTCTGTAATATAATAGCCGAATTTCAGCATCATCTCATAGCGGACCATATCACCGTGAGGCTCAAGCTGCTTCTCTGCAGCGAGGCGTTTGATCTCCGGATACAAATCCTTGCCGTCCTTGGTAACCTTAAGCAGCCAAGCCATATGGTTGATACCGGCAATCGTCGCCTGTACACCTTCCTGTTCTATCCCGAGGTGACTGAATAATCCGGGGATACATTGCTGCACGCTGTGGCATAATCCCACCGTATTCACGCCGCCGTAAGTGTTCATCACATTCGTTAGAACGGCCATCGGATTCGTGTAATTCAGGAACAGCGCATCCGGACAGACCTCACGAATATCCGCTGCGAAATCAAGCATGACCGGAATCGTGCGTAAATTACGGAATAATCCGCCAATGCCTACAGTGTCCGCAATGGTCTGACGCAAGCCGTACTTCTTCGGAATTTCAAAATCTGTAATGGTGCATGGATCATAACCACCGACCTGAATGGCATTGATTACATATTTGGCGCCGCGCAGCGCTTCTTTGCGGTCGGTATAGGCGATGATGGTACATGTGCTGCCGCCACTGTTCTTCAGGTTCGTAAGCATATTCTCGGAGTCTTTGAGCCGCTGAAGATCAATATCATATAGAGCAATCTCAAACCCCTGAAGTGCAGCTGTCGCCATGATATCCCCTAGGACGTTCTTGGCGAAAACCGTGCTACCTGCACCGATAAATGTAACTTTTGACATTATACATTAGCCTCCTGTAATTTGCGGAATACGCTTCAGTCATTTGGAAATATGAATATTAATCCGAATGAGAATCGTTGTTCTAGAAGCTTTTTCCGCTCTTATATTCTATAATCACTATAGAATAGAACAGAAGGAACCACTATGGAGAAAGACAAGATAAATATGGAGGAATGTTGTATATGAATCTGGACCATTATGACTTCACTTTAGGGATTAATCTAACACCGGAGGAGCAGGATCTGTCTGTCCTGTTCAGCGGGGAGGCAAGACCTTTTCCTGGCCATAAAATCGGACCTTCCGTTCACGATTTTTATTTGATACATACTGTTCTGGAAGGCGGGGGGCTGTTTCAGAGCGGTATGTTCTCTGCCGAGTGCAGGAGTGGAGACACCTTCGTTATTTTCCCCGGCGCGCTCTTCAGCTATCAGGCAGATCAGGATGTCCCTTGGCATTATGCCTGGGTAGCCATGCAGGGGATTGGCGTTCAAGGACTTCTCTCCGCTGTCGGCATTACAAGAGAACAACCCTTCATGCATTCCGGTAATGTCACAGAGCTTCATAGCTTGTACGAACGAATTCGGCATGCCTTCACGCAGTCTGCTTACCCGCGGCTGGAGAGTCTGGAGGCTTCAGGCTGGGCGCGGCTGCTGCTTCATCAATTCGGGCTGGGTAATTTAAGTGCGCTGCCCCTGCATCCTGCCGAAATGCCCGAGATTATTGACCGGCAGATTGACCAGGCCATCCGCTGGATTTCGCTGCAGTTCCACCAACAGATCAGTATTGATCAACTGGCGTCCTCACTCGGCTACCACCGGGTGCATCTGTCCAAAGCTTTCAAGCAGCGAACCGGCTTGTCACCCAAACAGTTTTTGCTCAAAATGCGGATGGACAAAGCCAGACAATTGCTCGGGGCTCCGCTGACCATTGAGCAGGTAGCTTCGTCCGTGGGCTTCAATGATGCGCTGTATTTCTCGAAGCAATTCCGCAAGCACACGGGCATGCCGCCGAGCGAGTACCGGGCGGGTCTGAGGAACGGGGAATAGGGGAACATTCAGCCTATAGCTGACTGATTCCGATAATCCATACGGGTTCCAATGGTAGTCCTAATGAAGAAAACCAGCCTCTCACGCGGCTGGTTTTCTCATGGTTATGATTTCACTTTTTCAAGCTTAAACACAAATTCCCAAGTTGCGGTATTCCCTGAATATCGTCCTCGATTCTCGACAACTTTTACGGACAGTGATTTATTCTGTGTTGCCTTCAAGGTCGACACTTTAATGGAAGCGGTTGCTGACCCTTCCTCAGGAATTTTATCCTGTTCCTGTGCTTCGGCAAGCAGCTTGATAGTTCCTGTTGAACTAGCATTTATTGTGACGGATTCACCTTCTGCAAGTTCTTCTCCATCTACGTACCCGCCTGACCACCACTCATTACCCACATGATTGTTCTCTACTAAGCTCGCGCTCACAAATGTAACTTTGACTTTCTGAGTCTTAGCGGCTGCTGATAAGGGTTGGGCGCTTATAACGAGAGCGAATACCATCACAGAAACAAGCTTAATCCATTTCCATTTCATGACTTACACCTCTCTCTTAATCTATTATTTACCAATTATAGCAGGTCAATAGGCGTAGTTCTAGAGACTCATATGTTCGTTTTCCCGAAGCTGTTCAGAAATTGTTCATATGTCAGGTTTACAGTAACTTAAACTGCTGTCAGCGCAGGGATGATACAGGTTACGCAGACAATGGGCAGTAGACTTCAAACCAATCGATGACGAAAAAGGAGGAAGTATTCATCAATGAAAATGAAAAAGATTAGCATTTGGCTCGTACTTATTCTATTGGTTACCCAATGGACAACAAGCTTTGGCTCTTTCACTGAACGTGCTCATGCAGAACCCAGTAACATTACGGAAAATCTGATCACCAGCGTTTCTCTGGCCGTGTATACGGATGAGCACTACTCAGAGACAGTCACCGGCAATGTATATCAGCTTGATTCCTATTCTGAGCTGAACTACACGTGGGCATTAGCAGATGGGCATGGTTATGAAGCAGGCTCCACTTTTGAATTTAATATTCCCGATCAGTTTGAGCTTTATAATGATTTGGATGGGGATCTTCTATTTGGTGGGGATACAGTAGGTACCTATCATGTCGATAAAGGTAATAATCATGTTGTCTTTACGTTTAATGAATTTATTGAACAATATGATCATGTGCAGGGGACCTTTACTGTCAGTTCACTGCTTAGTTCTAAAAAAATAAAAGGGTCGACCACACAGCTTGTGGAGTTCCCGATCAATGGCGGCACCCAGGTAATTAAACTTCATTTCAAGCCTAACGTCAGTTCAACTGTAGAGAAGAAAGGTACTCCATTGCCTCAATTCTACAATCCAACGCAAATCGGCTGGACCGTCGATGTCAACAAGGTCTTGGAAAGTGTGGGCAACGCTGTCGTTACCGATGAGATTCCGGACGGGTTGACGCTTGACACAAGCACCATTGTTGTCCGTGAACTTGAGGTAAAGCTGGACGGTACAGTTATAGCAGGTGACATTGTTCCGGGTAGCAGTTATGATGCCACCGGGTCCACCCCGGCGAAGCTGGATTTAAAATTTAAACAGAGCCCAATCACCAAGGCGTATCGTGTAGAATTCACCACCGATATTACAGCCAGCGGTGAGGATGCAGTCAGCTATGAGAATACAGCTATTTTTACAGGAGACAACGGTTTATCAAAAGAATCGAAGACTACCGTAACCGTAGGACGGGGCAAGCCGCTTAACAAGGTAGTCGTTCATCATGATGATGCAAGCCAGACTACGACTTGGGCGATTGAATTCAATTACAATGAAAAAAACATCTCTGCAAACGACGCGATCCTGAAGGATACAATTGACCTCAATCATAAGCTCATCGAAGGTTCACTGAACGTATACCCAGTGACTATTAAGGCCGATGGTACAGGGGTTAAGGATACTGAGCCACTTCCGGAGAGTAAATACACGATCACAAAATCAGTGGTAGATGGTAAAAATCAATTTGAACTCAAATTCAAAGATGCTATTGATTCGGCATACCGCATCGAATACAAAACTAAAGCGCCGGAACGTGTTTTTGAAAATGGCAAGGTCACTAATACAGTGACTTACGGTGAACATTCGGACTCAGCTTCCCAGAATATCACCCAACAAATATTGGTCAAGGGTAACAGCGAAAAAGATTATCTGAACAAGACAGTACGTTGGACAATTACGATCAACAAAGATTCAAAGACGATGGAAAATCTGAAAGTAACGGATAACTTCGTTAACGCTGGACTCAAGCTGGTACCGGGAAGCCTTACCATTAAACCGGTCGCTGGAGGTCCCGCTGTCGTTACTGAGGTTGTTTATACCGAACATGATCCTGTAGAGGCTAACGATGGGTTCACGATTACTTTTAAAGCTCCAATCTCTGAACCGTATACCATAACATACCTCACTAAGTTTAACTTTGATTGGTTGGCAGGGGGGAAAAACCAGTTTGTCAATCAGGCATTGCTGGAATGGGTGGAGAATGGAGAGTCTAAGACCATTACAAGAACATCGACATTCGATCCAAGAGCAGAAGTGAAGAATAACGGTCTCAAGAACGGTTCGTACAATGCCTTCACCAAACAGATTTCCTGGAATGTTGGGGCCAACTATAATATGAAAACCCTGACTAATGCTAAATTGGTGGACACGATCAGCAGCGGTCAAGTTGTGGTTCCGGATTCCGTTAAGGTATTCAAATGGATCTACGGTGCCAATGGAGACCCTTCGGTGGACGTAAACGTCGATGAAGATGATTACAAGGTAACTCTGAACGACGGGAAGCTTGAGGTAAGCTTTAACAAAACGATCAATTATGCCTTTTACGTTACCTTTAAGACTACTTTCGCGGATAAGGTTATTGACGTAAAGACTGTCGATAATACTGCATTGCTGTATGACGGCACAACCAAGGAATCCGCTGACCTGAATGCTTCGGTGAACATTCCTAACGGAGGCGAATATATCGCCAAGACAGGCGCACAAAACAACAATAAGATTGACTGGACGGTCTATATCAACCGTAATCAATCTGTTGTGAAGGACGCTCTGGTAACAGATACTCCGAGTGAGAATCAAATTCTGCTTACTAACACTTATCACCTCTATAAGACAAATGTTGCAGAAAACGGGACAATAACACCCGCAAGCGAGGAATTGATACGCGGCACAGATTATACACTGAACTTCTTGAAAGACAGTGAAGGCAAAGAAAGCTTCGAACTGAAGTTTACCAAAGAAATCTCGGAAGCTTACATTCTTCAATACCAATCTGTAATCACTGCACAAAATAATGAAACAGTCAGCAACGAGGTAGGTCTCACAGGTACGAATGTGAAAGAGGTTATCAAAGATACCAATTCTGAAGTCACGGTTAAGCTCTCCAGCGGTTCAGGCACAGGCAGTGGTGTAAGAGGTACGCTCAGCATTGAAAAGATTGATGCGGACAATCACAGCAATACTCTCAAAGGAGCATCCTTTGACTTATTCCGCGTCATCGGCAATGAGCAGATTTGGATTAATGAGGGAGTAACCGATGACGCAGGCAAGCTTGAATTCACCAAGCTTCTGGGTGGAGATTATGCAATAGTTGAAAAAACTGCACCTGCAGGTTATCTGTTGGATACGACACCTCATGCAGTTAAAATTAATTCAAATACAGGTATTGAGCTGAAAATCACAAACAAAACATCAGCGACGCCAACACCTTCGCCGACGGCAACGCCAGCTCCGACAGCAACACCAACAGTAGCGCCGACGCAATCGCCGACTGTAGCACCGACACCATCGCCGACAGTGAAACCAACGGCAACACCATCGCCGACGGTGAAACCAACGGCAACACCAACAGTTGCACCAACACCAGTACCAACGGCAACACCGACTGTTGTGCCAACACCAGTACCAACAGCAACACCAACAGTAGCGCCAACACCAGTACCAACAGCAACACCGACTGTTGCGCCAACACCAGTACCAACGGCAACACCAACAGTTGCACCAACAGCAACGCCAGCTCCGACGGAACCAACGGCGCCAACAGCAACACCATATGTGCCGTCAACACCGTCATCAACGCCAACAACTCCTTCAATACCAGGAGTCATCGTCACACCGGGTCCAACTGTAGTTCCCACGGTGACACCATCAGTTTCACCATCGGCTTCACCAGAAACTACAAGTGAACCGACAAATGCACCGACATCAACACCTGTAATTAGCAGTCCGCCTAGTCCTCAACCAACAGCTGTCAACACAATTGAGGATATTCCGGTCGAGGGTGAAATTCCGCTTGGAGGAATACCTAGCCTGGGTGAAGATCCTGAGCATGGAACCGTCGTGATTACACCAGACGGGAAATGGAAGTATACACCTGACCCTGGCTACACCGGAAAAGACAAGTTCACTATTATCGTTAGCGATAATGGAGAGGACCAGGAGATTGAGATCGAAGTAGTGGTAGATGAAGTGCCTAAAGGAACAATTGATGAACCTTCACAAAATGAACCAACGAATCAAAGCGGTCTGCCGGGTAAGCTGCCTCAGACCGGTGAAGAAAGTCCGATAGGCATGTACCTAGCCGGAATGGGTCTGATCATCCTTGGTTTCGTGCTCTCGAAGAGATTTAAGACACGCAAGTAGAAACGGCTTTGCAGTCCTTTTTAAAGAACAGTTTTCAAAAAAAAAATGATAAACAAAAGACCGCCGCTTACAATTGAAGCGGCGGTCTTTCAGATCTTTCAGCTCACTCCGTTCGCTTACCGTACGTTTTCTTCCAATAGTCCAGCCATTGCGGATAATCGGTTCCTTTTATCTCGTTCAGTGTTTTTCCATCTATTGAATACTCTCCGCCCGCCATGATTAGGTTTTTGATTTTACTTCTTGGACCGGAGGTTCCGCCTATAACATCACCGTCTACAAGCATGACAGCCACAGAAATAAAGTAATCTTCCGGGCTAAACAACTTTTCCAGCGGATGATTCTTTACAAGAAAATCATAAGAGACGATTTCTTTCCCGAAATAGGCAGAAGGTTCTTTCTCCTGAACTGCCCAGAGCAGCATATAATCCAAGTTTTCAAGCATATTCTGCTCCAAGGTATATTTTGCGACCTCTCCTTCATCCGCAACAATTGTATAACCAAGAGCTTGAAGATAATCGGCGGCGATTTGTTCGTCGGTCTTTCCCGCCGCGGAATCTTCATTGTTGCATCCTATCATTGTTATCAGCACAAGGCATAAGAGGGAATACCCATCCTTTTCGTCTCATTATATTCGGACCATTCTCATTCCAATGTGCCTGAGGCTCTTCTTCTTTGAGTCGCTATGGCTATTAGTGGAACAGCAAAGGCAAGAGATAATCCGAATAAAATAATTGGCAGAAGCAAAGAGGTCTGATTGTCAGAAGGAGAGACATTGGGGCCGCCACCGACTAAAATCACTCCGTCATTTGAATTTCGATTCAAATTATTAAGAGAATCCACAGACTCGCTGATAACATTCAGGATCTCTGCAGGACTTATACTCTCATCATTTGTTAAATTGATATATTCCTCATTAATCGTACTATTAGTATAGACATAATTTAGGTTATAACGTTTATCATCAATAAGCTCGAATTTACCGTTTCCAGCATACTCAGCTTCTACCCGTTTAATTGCACTGTCAAAATCATCATGGTTACTGATGTTGAAAATTTTCCAGGCACCTGATTCAAAAGTGGCATCGACCACCGCAACCTGAGTTCCCTCTAAATAAAGCGGGAATTTATAACCAGTCAATTCATGTGAAAGTGAATCTCCGTGGACATTCACTTGATAATAGGCAACTCCTTCTCCCAAAGTTGCTTCATGAAAGCTTGCTTTGTCGCTGCCGTGAAAGCTAGTCCTCTGGGCTTCAAGAGTATCAGCATAATACTCTGTATATTCCCTAGCGATCGCCCCTTTGATATCTGCCCCAGCTGTCTCCAGACTTGAATCTGCATACACAGCATTTCCCAATGTGAATAGAGCAAATAAAACAGTTAATATAATGGCGCGAATTTTCAAAAAAAAACCTCCTTAATGGATAGTGATTATTTTACAGTTAATTCACTTTTATATTGTTTACTGTATTGACCCAAGTATAGATAGAATTATTGTCCTGCCATACCGGATACGGCATGAATGCTAAGGCCAGAAGCGCCGTATACACTTGCTGTAAAAAGTGAAGCAGAGATAATCGAACAAAAAAATACTGAAAGCGATCTCAATTTTATTTTTTTCACTTTTCTCAAACCCTTCATAAGAATTGAGCTCTCGGCCGAAAGGGCTATAGATGATATTATCATAATTAACTTTATATGGAAGTATGGAAATTAAAGGTTTCACCTTGAAAATTACAGATATCCTTTTAATAAACAGGATCATTTCGGCCTAAGCCGCTAACGATTCCGGCATCAATTCATGATTGATCATCAGACAGATACCCCCAACCGATTTGAACGGTAAATCAAGATACGGTAATATTTAATGTACCTAATTTTTGAGTGGACATGAACAACTTCACTGCCGATATCGCAGTGTAAAGGAGCATGTAATAGACATGGATTATACGCTGGAAGCAATTCTTGAAGAAATGAAGATGGAAATAGACAAGTGGCTCATCTATATCAGTGATAAAGAAGCGGAGAAAATTGTAAAACGGACCACGCTGCAGGCAGGCATTCACGGGTATGCTCTCCTCGAATATACGGATGGCAGAGTGGATGTGACAGATAATTTGCTTGGTTTAAACGAACCGGGTAAAAGGAAGCAGACTACCCCTGAGCAGTTGACAGAGGTACAAGTGCGGGAGCAAATCATTCCTGAGCTTGCTTCGTATATGCAGAACAAATTAAATGCATTGCCGCCGGCAGTCCTGGATTACCGGTTCAGGTTTGACGGGAAATTCAAGGTGAACGAAGGTGTTGTCCATGTGCGCATTCTTGAATATGTAGATGAGGCGAAGAGGCAACAGCTTCTGGAACGCATCAGCCTCTATATCATAAATAAGCTCGAATCTGGCAAATATCCGACCAAGCCGCTAGAAACTTTTTTCCTGGCCCGGCATCTCCTGGATGAAGGACTGTATCCCGTCTTGGATTCCGGCAGAATCATCGCTGTGTATGACAAGATACAAGAGCTGAACAAGGGGAACAAGCAGCTGGCTGAGCATCGCAATACTATCACCGTAGCACTTAGGAACTGGGTAGAGGATCATTGGCTGCCGCGTTATTTCGAGAACACAGGAACCCAGTGGCAAACGGGATTTACGAAGAAGAAAGATGCTGTACTGGAAAATGCCGGGCAAGAAACGGTTGCGCTCGTGATTTATGCTGCAGTTTGCATCCTCAAATATGAGCCTTCCTACAGCAGAAGTGCGGGGCTTGCCTTCCTGCAATGTGCGCTCGAACTCGGCAGTGTCCAGGCTGCACGGCTAATTAATCATGGCAGCGGTGCCTTTGCTGAAGAGGTTACGAGATTACGCTATGATCAGGTGGAATGTAGCGCTAATGATGTATTTGCCGAGGTACGCATTCGTATTAATCAGGAGACAGAGGAGAGTTATGCGTTTGCGCTCCGGTTTCTGACGAATCTGCTGAAGTCGGGCTTTCCAAAAAGCTATCAGATCAAGCTAACCTCCTCAGTTAAGCACTGGCTGCCGCTCAAAGGACTCGCCAAAACGGGCACGCACCGTTTCTTTGCGAATGCGCTTGAATATCCGGAGTTATATCCATTGCTTGAAGAGTACGCCATAGCTGCGATGGAAACCTTCGAATGGTATACGGACACGGAAGGGGAGAAGTGCTGTATGCCGGGCAGCTATGCGGTCTTTGGACTGGGTCTCACAGATCAGGCCTATTTCCCGCTGGCCCTTCAATATATGGAGAAGGTAGATGTTGAACATCAGTCTGTCCAGAATAGATTCACAGCTGCGTTAATCGAACAATACGGCATTAACAGAGAGATGCTTCCCGTGCTGTTGCCGTGTATGCTGTACTGTACAGATTCATTAAAGCTGAAGATGACGCGAGAGTTGGAGAATGTAGGGCTGCTTAGACTGCTGCTCGATCAGGTACACGGCCTGCATTACTACCAGGTGGAACATCTTGTCTACCTGATCTGGGGCGGAAAGAGCAAGCTGCAGAAGCTTGCTGACAAAGCTGAGGGAGAGCAGAAGCAATACCTTGCCGGACTGATCCAAGCGGCCAATCGGAGCTGATGCCACCACTGAAAGCTACTATTAATTTAAAAATAATCATTGCAAAATAGTAATAAACCATCTATTGTGGATAAAGAAGCTCTTTGATATCTGTTTTATCGAATCAAACAAGAAGTCCCAGGCTTCTTGCGGTCTAATTATAGACATCTAGAATCTATGAAGGAGGTTATTCATTATGGAGAAACAATATGCTGATGTGGCAATTATCGGCGGCGGACCGGCTGGTCTGAATGCTGCTTTGGTGCTGGCAAGGGCAAAGAAAAAGGTAGTTGTAATTGATGAGGGGCGTCCACGCAATGCTGTAACTGGCGCGGTTCACGGGTTTATTACCCGCGATGGGATCCCTCCGGGGGAGTTCCGGAGAATTGCACAAGAAGAGATCCTGGCTTATCCTTCGGCATCATTCGTAGCGGATACAGTGATATCGATCGCAGGAACCAACGGTCAGTTTGAATTGAGCACGGTGGAAGGACAAATGATATCAAGCCAAAAAATATTATTTGCTGTCGGCATGAAGGATCAGCCGCTTTCTATTTCGGGTCTTAAGGATGTATACGGAAAAAGCGCCTTCGTCTGCCCGTATTGCGACGGCTGGGAATTAAGGGATCAGCCGCTTGTCGTCATCTCGAAGGGGACAGTCCTCATGCATTTCGCTCCGGTTATTTCCGGATGGACAAACCAGCTTACGGTTTGTACGAATGGTCCGGATGAATTGACGGAGGCTCAGCGCCAGGAGTTCCAGCACAATGATATTCCCTTGTACGACTCACCGATCCGGCACATCGACTCGAATGATGGCATCGTTCACCAGGTTGTGCTGGAAGACGGAACGGCGATTCCGTGCAGGGGAATCTTTTTCAAACCCGAGCTGGTGATGGGCTCTGATCTTCCGCGCTCTATCGGATGTGAATGTACGGAAACAGGAGTACTCGCCGTTAATGAATACGGAAAAACAAACATTCCGGGCATTTATAGCGCCGGGGATGCAGCATCCATGATGCATCAGGCTATAGCTTCGGCTTCGGCGGGCTCATTTGTGGCTGCAGTCATGAATAATGAGCTGAATACCGAGGCATGGATGAAAAACCTCAAAGAAGTCCGGTAGCAGATTTAGCACCCAGACCCTGCAGCCATTGTACCAACTCAGTAGCAGCATTGCGCTGAGCAGCGTCTAAGGGAGTGAGGCCGTCCCACACTGAAATCCAGTTAATATCAGCCTTACGGTCGAGCAGGTATTCGGCAGCATCTCGTTGTCCGCCGTGGCAAGCGCACCAGAAAGCGACGTTCACCTCGTCCGGAGGCGATGAGTGTCCCGCTCCCCAAGGGTATTGCTGTGAGAGCGGGTCTCCGGCAAAGTGAGCTTCCATAGCATCTACCAGACCCAACGCAGCTGCATGCCAAAGAGCAGCTTTGGCTCCACGCTCAATTAATCTATGTGCTGCCCGCCATTGCGCGAATGCCACTGCGTCGTCCAGCGGCGTTCCGCCGGCTATGACGGCACCGGAAGCCTCGATGTCAGCACCGGCATCGAGGAGGAGATCAAGTACTTCGACATCATCGCAGCTCGCAGCCCAATGAAGCGGGGTCTCGCTGTGCGGGCCAGTAAACGGGGCATTCACATCCGCACCGGCCTCTATCAGTGCTGCAACTGTAGCTGTATTGTTAGGGAAATGGCCGGGCCAATCAGTTGCAATATGCAGCATTGAACGCAATTCCCCGTTCCTTACCATTCTTGAGGCGGCTAACCCGGAATTCTCATCAAGCAGCAGTTTCAGCATCGGGATATCGCCGGTATGAATCGCTGTAATTACCGAAATACCCAGCGAATGGTCCTCTGGAATGTAAGCTATGTTCTTCTCATCACTCATGATTAGTATGCCTCCCGTTCATAGGTATATCGCAACGGACTCCTTCACTAATCATACTTCATATGTAGCCAACTTCAAAAAGATACTTGTTATTCCCGTGCCGATGTTTTATATTGACATATCAGCAGGTCAAAAACAAAAGAGGTGGATGGACGAGATGACTCCACGTACGAAGGAACAAAATGAGGATATCCGGCTGCGTCGGCTGGCACAGATCCGCAAAGCCGCAGCCGATGTGTTTTTGGATAAAGGGCCATTGCTGGAAATCCGCGATGTGGCCGCTCAGGCGGGACTCGGGTATGGTACGGTATATCACTATTACAGCAATAAAGGCGATTTGCTCAACGATCTGCTATGGGACGCGCTGGACCGGGCCGGGGGATGGATGGGTGCCCAGCGGGAGGCTCCGGGGAAAATCCCATTGGAGGTTCTACGCGATTCAACTTCAATGGAGGCAACGGCGGGTAGACATATGGGGTTGGCTGCTGTGACAGACACCATGAGCACGGGAGCCCCGGATTCCTTAAGCGGCAGCGGTGAAACGGCCGCAGCCGTAGAGTTTGAACCCGCCACCGCCAGCGTCCGGCTGCTACAGCTTTGGGCGGAGGACCACTCCGTATTCCTGCTTTATAAGCTGGCGGGGGAGGGCTTTACTTCGCTGCCTGAAGGGCGTTCATCCCTGCTCTTGAACGCTTTCTGCCAGGAGGTGCTCATGCCATTTGCTGCACTGCTGGAAACCGGGAGCGCGGTGGAGGGGGCTGCTGCTTCCGGCGGAAACGCAGCGGAATCACCGGGTAAGCTGCAGCGAGCGGAAATGCTACTGGCCGCCATGACTGGCTGCGCTTCACTTTCGCTTCGCCGTGGGAAGCTGCACGAGGAGGCCGGGGATATCATCCGGCTTCTGAAATTCTAGCATGGATAAGGAGCGAATAAATCAAAAATGATTATTCTAAAATCACCCCGAGAAATCGATGAGATGAAACAGGCGGGTCAAATCGTGGCGGATTGCTACCGCGAGGTGGCCAAACTGATCGAACCTGGGATTACCACCCAAGAAATCAATGACTTTGTAGCCAGGCACATCACCAGGCTGGGCGGCAAGCAGTTTACGAAAGGTTATAACGGGTTCCCCGCTGAAACCTGTATTTCGATTAACGATGTGGTGGCACACGGCATTCCTTCGAATCGGGCGGTTATGGATGGTGACTTGCTGAAGCTCGACATCGTCGCGGAATACGACGGATGGTTCGGCGATTCGTGTGTGAGCTATGCGGTGGGCAACGTCCGGCCGGAGGCGCAGCATTTAATGAAGGTGACGAAGGAATGTCTGGACCTGGGGATCGCCCAGGCGGTTCCCGGAGGCCGGCTCGGCGACATCACATCGGCGATTCAACAACACGCAGAAGCCAGCGGCTATTCCGTTGTGCGTGATCTGCTGGCTCACGGGATCGGGCGGAGCCTGCATGAAGAGCCGAGCTACGAGCATATCGGCATAGCCGGCAAAGGCATCCGGTTAAAGGAAGGCATGGTATTTACCATTGAACCCATGATCAACGAAGGTACGTACCGCATCACGATTGACGATGATGAGTGGACGGCAAGAACAGCAGACGGCAAGCTGTCGGCGCAATATGAGCATACGATCGCAATCACGGCGGACGGTCCGTTGATTCTAACTGCCCAATAAGTGTGGGGAAAATAACTGCTGAGTCCAGCCAGTAATTAATATTACTTATAGCGATTGACCGGTCTGAGGTGATGGGGACAACTGTGGAGCCTGGATGTCAAGGCTGCGCAGATGATGATTGGTGAGCCCGATGATCAGACAAACGGCAAACAAGGCAGCGGCAAGACCGAAGCATACCTCCACGCCGATTCTGTCGGCCAGAATACCTACTCCGCCATAGGTTAACGGGATGGAGATGTTAAAGGCCATGGAGCTGATGCTATTGACACGCCCCCGAAGCGGAGACGGAACCAGCAGCTGGAACAAGGTGCTCATCGGGATCACCGTGACTGTTACGCCAAAGCCCAGGATCAAGTTGCCGAAGCAAGCCGGCCAGAGAGCGGAAGATAAGGCGATCACACACATACCAAGGCCTTGAACTCCCAGGCCGCAGGAAAACCAGAGACCAATTCTCCGGGGAGACCTGCTGCCGACGAACAGACCGCCCAGAAGTAACCCCGCAGCTATAGCTGCATTGAAAATACCGAGCTCACTGGAACCGCCTTCTAGCAGCTCACCGACCAGCATGGGGGGGAGCACATTGCTTGGCCCTAAGGCAATATTGCTGAGCGTACCGAGAAGGATAAGCACGAGCATGGCCGTTTGTCCCCGCAGCCATTGCCAGCCCTCGCGGATTTCCGCGAAGATCGATAAGCCGGTGGAGGCGCGGGAATTCTTCCCGGCCTTGCCGCGTTGCTTAATTTGCTGAATCAGAGCAAGTGAGACGATAAAGGTTACCGCATCCACAATCACAGCCCCTGAATTCCCAATGGAGGCCACCAATATTCCACCCGCAACCGTTCCGAGAATACGGGTGATTTGCAGGGAAACGGACAACAGTGAATTGGCTGAGATGAGATAGGTTTTATCCGCGATGAGCTCAGGCAGAAAGGAGCTCTGCGAGGTAGCAAACAGGTTGCCCATAATCGATAAGCCGACTGTGATCAGATAGATATGCAGCAGCTGAAGCTGCCCGGTGAGCATGAGTACTGCAAGGATTCCGGTGAGCAGGGCCTGAGCGGCATCAGCGATCTGCATCAGAATCTTTTTGTTCAAGCGGTCTACCCAGGCGCCAATGAATAAACCGAATATCATTTCTGGCAGGAACTTGGCGACAATGACCAGCCCCACCTGGAGCGAGGAGCCGGTCATCGAGTACACGAGCCAGCTGATAGCCAGATTGTATAAGGAATCCCCGAAGACGGAGCTGGCACGGGCCAGCCATAGATAGCGGAAATCGGCATTATGTTTTAACAGGAGTCTGTAATTAGGTTTGCTGATTGCGGGGTTCAAGGAATAGCACACCTCCTTCATATAGCGATCTTCAAGCTTCTGCTGCCGGTAACCGTTTCAGCCGCAGAAGCCGGTTCGAGATACAGTGTTGCCATAGCTCAGTATGGAACTCATGCTGCGCCGATTGCTGCAGCAGCTCTGTCAAACTTAAGCCAGGCACGAAATTCCGCAAAAACTCGATCATGGGTACAGGAAACGGAAAAAGAGTGCCATCCCGCCGGACGAACAGCTGCTGCTCTTTGGGCTGCGGGTAATTGGAGCAATCCGGTGTCCATTGACTTAGAAGTTCAGTAATGTTTTGCGCGGTGACTGCCTTTCCATCGCATTCGGAGATGTCCAGGATCTTATCCAGGTTCTTTCTGTTAAAAAGCTTGTGGACCGGAAGGTAATAATGTCCCTCTAGAAGGTGTCCGTTTAATTCCAAAATTGAGTTCTCGTTAGCTGCCGTCTGGGTTGTCCCTCTGATGACCTGGAGGACCTTGTTCCCAAACCGGTCGTGATAGAACATCGAATGCGCAGTATCCACTCCCCCCACCCAGGGACGGTCAAACAGGTTGCTTCTGAGGGATGCTTTGGCCTCTGTCAGCTCCTTCGGTCCCCAACGGGAAGTGTTTGCAAGCAAGTGCGTTTGCTCACTGTAATATAGCCTCCAGGCGATATCTTCGCCCTCAAAAGGCCGGAGATCCTGAATGCCGAAGCGCTCCGGTTCTTTGGCTATAATGGCACCTTTGGTTAAGACGAACTGGCCAAGCCCGCCAAAAGTCCAGTGCCTGCTGTTATGCTGCAAAAAATCAACTGAACTCAGGGCATCGTCAACCGTTTCCGTAGGAAATCCGGTGAATCCCATAATTTGTACGCCGATGCGGGCTTCGCTGAACATTTGGATCGTTTCCTGAAGCCGGTCCACCTTGGTTCCTTTATTAATCAGATTCAATATCCGCTGGTTGCCGGATTCAAATCCGACCGAGATGGCGGTACATCCGCTTTGCTGAAGCAAAGCGCAGCGTTCAGGTGTCCAGTATTCCTCTAACCGGATCTCCGCTCCCCAGCGGATGTCAAGGCCTTCTTCCATAATCGCTGCCGCCAGCTTAAGCAGCAGGGCCGGAGATAACACGTCCACTGAGAAATAGATATATTTGTAGGTGACGGCGAGCGTCCTCAAATCTTCCATAATCTTATCCAGCGGGTATTGCCGCCAGGGACTGGTAGGCGAATCGGTATTTAAACCGTAATCACAAAAGGTGCACCGGTTCCAATAACATCCCCGCGAAGGAGAATAGTAAATGAACGGAAAGGGGGATAAGTATTTCTCCCAGGGCAGCTTGCTGTACTCCGGCACCGGAAAGGAGCAGATATCTTCGTATTTGATTTCCAGAACGGAGGCACCATGCACCGCCTGGTACCGGGGATGTAGTGCAATGTTCGGTGACGCAGGCAGCGGCTTATGGTGCTTCAATGCCTGGAGGATAGAGACCAGTGCACTTTCACCTTCGCCGATAATGCAGGCATCTGCAGAGTCAAATACAGCATAGAAATCGCTTTTGATCAAAATATATTTCCAGTAATCTGAGACGGCAGTCCCGCCAAATATAATCCGGATTTCCGGGCAGCTCTCCCGGATGTGCTGCGCCATGCTGAGCGCGAAAGGAAGCTGGGCGACATAGGTGATGCTGATCCCGACGAGAGAATAACCGCCAGTGATGATGCCGGGAATCAATTCGTTCCTGAAATAATCGGTGAAAGGTGCAGAGATCACTCCGGTAATTCGGGTATCGCGCATATCCATGGAGTTAAATACATTGAAAAATCCGCTAGTGGCTAAGCTGAACCCTCTGAATTGCCCCGGGAAGCCCTTTAGAGATAAGGCATCCATCCAGAGCATTACGGTCTCAACGGCGCTGGTATACAGCCTGTAGTCAAAGAATTCTGTTTCATCACGGAAAGTATGCAGCGCGGCTGGCAGCGCCCCGGCAAAATTCATGCCTTGTACTTTGAGCGCGTAATAAAGCTCCATCTGTTCAATGGGCGTAGGTTGTTCCAGTGCTTGAAGCTGCGCAGTCCGGTCATTTATATATTGCATTGTTCTTCCGATTTGCTCAGGCGTTACGGTATACAGCCAGGAGTCTATATTACTATCAATAATATCAATATCTTCAAAGCCGAATTGCCGCGCATAGCCCGCCAAGCAACATAGGCTGTGATAACCTGAAGTAGGATCGCTGACCGGAGGGTATATTAGCGCAGTTTTTACCATTCCAAAACCTCCATCATGAAGAGAATACCTCCTCATTGGAAGATTTAATGAGGAGGATGGGCTGCGGAGAGCTACTAGTGAATGTTATTGACGTTGTTCTGCCGTGTAACATCGTTATCAGATGCTTCGGTGACTTCCAAAATAGCTGCAAGCAGCTCTTTTTCTTCCTTTTTCATGTAAATTCACCTCCTTTAGCTAATTAAAGAGATTATATGCTATAAAATACCATCAGACCTATGAGTTAGCAGATTGACGATGAAATTAATTACAGATAAACTATTAAATTGGGTATTTCTGTGTAAAATCGCTCAAACCTAAATGAATACTCACTCTGCTGTTACGGGAAGAATGTATGCAAGAGAATGTCTGGAAGGAGTGAGCGCTTGATGAAAGTTGCAATCATCTTGAAAAGCATGGAATAGAACCCGTAATTTTTGAGAGCCGCAGTATGAATGGAGACCGGTTTGTGAATGCCGAAGTGCTATTCGTGGAAGACATAAGAATTAGCGCTGCCCATCACGGACCAATTCCAATTCACCGGTTATCCCCTAGGGGTATGTCGCTCCGGCAGGATCGGCAATACATTTTATGTCGGTAATTGCTTCGGGGCAATGATGCCGTTCATGGGCTTCGGGCATCATGCCTCCTGGATGATAGGAATTTATGCCGCCTGGGATTTATGCGGTTTGGGTAATTATGAGGAGCTTACCAAGCCGATCAGAGCGAGTTATGAGAACTCGATTGTTCTGCGCAGGACGATGGAGCATCTCTCGGATGAGACCCTGGATCTAATTATCCGTAATCTCGACAGCTGCTAGGGAATAAAATTGCTAACAAGCCCAAACCTTAATCCTTTAAAGATAGCAAGTTATCTGCTTCGTCCCTATATTAAGCTGAAGAGCTAACATTTTGGCTTAAGAGCTTCAATAAATCGTTCCTCAGCTGCACAATTTCCCTGTTTGCACTATCCGCGTAATCCGGAAGCAGCATATCCTTCACCATCTTACTCCGCAGCCATAGCATAAAGAAAAAATCTAATATCAGGTTTGGGCATAAAAGCACAAATTTAAATACAGATGGATGAATAGCAACACCAGCTTTTTGGATGGCCCTTAAATACGTTTTTAAGGTGACTGTTATTTGGTGTGCCGTTTGTCTGGTTCTGATTGTTTGTTCGTCAATGATCTTATGGTCAGAGTGTAAAACACTAAGCAGTGCAATGTCCGATACGGAATGTGTAATTAGATAAGCTCTCATATCCTTATTGATTGCGTAGGGAAGCTTTGCTGCTTTAAATAATTGTGCGAGGTTTTCTACACGTTCTGTCACTGCACCGTGTATTTCGCCAAACATAGTAGCTATCAGAATCTTTGGCGGGAACCGGGCATACAAAATCCCCTCTTTAATCTGTCCGCCAGCCCCGGGAAAAGCCGGTAAAAGTCTGTCTCCCACAATATCCAGCCACGAAGCAAATCCAATCGAATTATTAGTCATGGTAACAATATTTTTGCTTTGATTGTCTTTGAGTGCCAGCAACGCGGATTCGGCTTGATCGTAACGAACGGTTACCAAAATAAAATCATATACATCATCATTCTCAAGCATATCGATGACTTTTACCTGTACCGCTTTAACAGCACCTTTCTCATTATATTGCAGGCCTTTCTCTTTCAAGGCTATAAACCGGCTAGAACGCGCAAACAGAGTAACATCCACCCCTGCTTCCAAGAATTTGATTGCATACGCGCTCCCTATAACACCTGCACCAAAAATCAAAATTCTATTTTGTTTTACTGGCATAATAATCCCCCTATTTTTTTAACATTCCGGTATTGACTATCCAACAACGTGTTGTATGATGTGATCATAAATCTTTAGTCTTCCCTCATCAACCATCAGTATTTCAGGATGTGTCGGATGATAATCTTGTCTGCAAAGGAGTATGGAATGAAAAAACAGCCCGAAATCACGGAAAAAACGAGACAAAATTTCATAGATGTTTTTTGTGAGCTGTATAGCCAAAAGCCGATTGAAAAAATCTCGGTGCAAGAGATTGCGAAGAAGTCAGGATATAACCGCAGCACCTTTTATCAATACTTCACTGATATTTACGAATTGTTGGACTCTGTTGAGAATGATTTGTTGAATTACATCAAAGAAGAGTTGGCGAATAAAAAGCTGGCTGCCTATACTGTTCAGGATGCGCTTCATTGTCTGGAAAACCAGGAATATCTCTCGGTCCTCAAGGCCCTCCTTGGTGATTATGGCAGTATTCGTTTTATTGAACGCTTGAAAAGAGAAATGATCCTGGATAGATTGGAATTAAACGTTCCGCACAACGATTCCTTAAAGCCATACCTGATTGAGTTTCAGATCTCAACCTCACTTTCTCTGCTTCGACTATGGCTTCAGCGGGAAAAGGATTTACCGCCTGAAGAATTCCACAGGTTAGTGGACAACCTATATACAGCGGGGGTAACGGCCTATTCGAATTAATGGCTCTGCTCAGGCCACTTGGACAGCAAGCAGAGTGGCTCCAGGCACTATTGAATGTAAAAAGAAACCTCTCCTTTGAAATGGTTGTGTGGAAACTCCATTTGACTAAAAGAGAGGTTTCTTAATTTGTTTTTTAAGATTGTTGATACAATTCCCGCTTAAACAGAGGTCCGTTCGCGCAGCGTCCACTCAAGTACACACGATGATTCTACGCCAAAAAAAGGGATTATTAGCTACCCCAACTAACCTCAGGGCCACTCTGAACCTCTGTACTTATAGCATCGGTAAAAGTATCAGTAGTGTGGAAGTAGTAGGAATGCTGGCCGGGAGGCAGCTTGGTCGTGTATTGATAGACTCTGCCGTCAACATAGCTAGTGTCACCCGGATTAGCAGGCTGCATGGTCCGGACAACGCCGTCCACGACCAGCTCCATGGCAAATGGGGCCTGATTGTCCGCATCGGTATAAGTGACTGTGAAAGTAAACTCGGTTTGCGGCGTGCCTTCTGTATGATTTACGCCTCCTGAAGTTAACGTTGGCGCACTTCCGCTGACCTGATTGGTCGCCTTAATTTCATCGATCAGCATTTCTCCGGCAGTGACTGTATTTTGTTTCAACCAAATGGACATCTTCAGTGCCTTTTTATCAATAGCCGGACTAAGTGCATTCAGATCGAATTGCAGATCGCTCCATTCCGATGGAACCAGTGCCCAGCCTCCGGTCAGATTGTACGTTCTTTTGCCGTCATTGATTTCAATCCGGGTTCTGAGGTCAGGAGAGGCCGGATTCTTAAGCGTAAGATTCAAATACCGGTAGCCGCTCAGATCGACCACATCATTCCACGGCTGGAACTTAGCTGCTGAAGCCACACTTGCCGGAGTTTGGGCGAATTTGCCGGCTGAACGTCCGTCTGCTGTAAGCTTGGTAAACGTTCCCGTGCCGCCATTCTGATTATACCAGTTGACCCAGGTCGTGTTGGCCGCAGAGCCACCCCAGAAGCCGCCGCCTCCAAAATCATCATATAACAGCGGAGTGGAGGGGTCCGGCAACGCCGGAGCAACAGTGTAATGAGTCGAGCTGTAGGTGTATCCGCCGGAAGAGTCCTTCGCACGAACATCTACTCTCCGGCTTACGTAGGGCAAGGATTGGCTCTCATCGATAACCGCAGCGTACACCGCATCGTTTACAGTCGAATATACATTACCGGAAACCGTCATCGGCTGATAAGGCAATCCGGCTGCCGCATACTCTACCTGGCTCAGACCATCTCCAGCCTCAGCGAAAACAGTTACATTTCCGCGGACCCATTCTCCAATCACCGGAGAGAGTACCGGCAGGGCGGGCGGCTTCGCCGTGTTGTCCGCACCTGTTCCCGGAGCTGCACTCAGCCCCATTACCGTATATAGGAGTCCTGCCTGAATACTGATGCTGAACTCGTTATACCGCCACTGATTCGTATCATCCAGATAGAGCGACCGGTCCTCGTACCAGGGGCTTATACTGTTTCGATTCTTAGGATCCTTCATATTCGGTCCGCTGACCATGGCGCCGGGAAAGATAATTCCGGTATCACCCGCAGTATTGGAATCCTCATTGTAACGGGTATGCGGGAACATCACATGATGGGTGCCGATGCCGGAGACCCAGCTGATATTCCACGGATTTTCTCCGAACAGCCAATACATGCCCTTCACCACCGCCTCCAGTGCTGACGGGTCACCGAATAATTCATAGTACCGCAGCAGGTCCCCTAAATAAGAAGCATGAGGTTCGTTTACACCGAAGTTTTTGAACTGGTTCAGTACACCATACGGTGTATCATCTGATGTGGAGAGGAAGAAATCCGCTTGTCCTTTTAACAGACTGTGAATATGAGATTGTGTCGCAGCATCGGCAGCCGGATAGAACTCGGCCATGGACATTGGGCTCATATCCCAATAGTTCGTGGAGGAGATGTCACCCAGGGTTAAGGCGTTAATTGTAGCCGAGGCTGCGTTCCAATACTGGATATTGCCGGTCAGCAAGTACAGTTCCACATCGGCGAGCAGCTTGGAATTGGGGATGCCTCCTCTGGTGGAGTAAGAGCCTATTGGACCGTCGGGATGGGCAACCACATATTCATAAAAGATAACAGCCGCCGTCTCGCATTGGTCGGCAAAATCCGTGAGTTCTGCAATCTGAGCTGACGCGATATCGCCTTCGTTAATAGCCGTGCGGATCGCGCGAGCTGTAGCAGCAAGTGTACCCGCTGATTTGGCTGAGCCGCCGACACTTAAATCGGTCAGCTTCCGGTCATCCGCTGTGCCGGATATGTTATCGGTAGATTTCTCCGGATGAACGAAAGAAGCATTGTTCCTGAGATTATACATTTCCCCGCCTAGCTGATCCGCGAACTTGATGAGATATTCGCTGCCGAAGACAGCTTCATCTACCAGGTCCGGGATGCCATTGCTGTCGTTATCGTACTTCACGCTGTCTTTGTCCGCATAACGCGTATAAGCAAGTGCGATCTCCGCGCCGACCCATTGGTTACCGCCATATTTGCCGTAATCACCGGCATCGTACCAGCTGCCTGTCAGATCATAATGGGTCAGGCCGTCCGCAGACTGGGCATCATCCAGGTGACCCGCGGCATGGAAGAGTTTGGCAGAAGGAGCTACACTGCTGTAACCCTCAGGATAAGCATCACTTGTGGCTACTGAGGCACGCAGAAGACGGTAGAAGGCAGTCATTTCATCCTTGTATTGATCCCACAGGTTAGGCGTGATTTCAAAAGGATAGGAATACTGCTGATTACTTCGCACCCTGTAGTTGTTCCCGGCATCCGTGACGGAGGAGAAGCCGATAGAGTAAACATGCTTATTCCAGTAAAAGCCCTCGTAAGTCATGGTGCCTGAAGACACGACATTAGCTCCATCCAAGATCTCATAAGTAGCGTCTGTGACGGTTGTGGTTGAGATGAGTTTGGCGTTCTTGATATCGTCTGCACTGTAGCCGGCTTGGCTCACTACAATATCAATCACAGAAGAGGAATTGGTTACGCTCAAATTGTGAATTCCGGTCGTGACTTCATTCGAAGTCGTATCCGTGGTACGGAAATAGTAGGAATGGGCTCCCGCCGGAAGCTTGGTCATGAACCTGTAATCTTTTCCGTCCGTGTAGGTTACATCAGCTTGATCGGTTTCGCGCATAGTATAGGCCGTGTCATCAATGATCACCTGAACAGCATAAGGGGCCTCGTTATCCGGGTCGGTATAAGTGGCATCGAAGGTAAAATTAGTGTTCTGGTTATAGCTGCCATCTGTATCCGCACTCATCACAGCCGGGCTTAACTGAGGCGCGGTACCGCCGGAGGCCGTGGTAAACACGATATCATCGATCAGCAATTCCCCGTAAGTCCCGCCGGCTTGTCTAAGCCACACCTCCAGTTTGACTTTCTCCTTCTGAATCTTGGGCGACAGGGCATCCAGATCAAACTGCAGGCTGGTCCAGGTATCCGTTGCAGATACATAACCGCCGGTAAGATTGTAATTGGTGATGCCGTCGCTTATGACAACACGAATGAGTGACTGGGCATAACCTGCATTTTGCAAAGACAGATTCATATACCGGTAGCCTGAGAGGTCAAAGGTCTCGTTCATCGGCTGAAACTTGGCCCAGGAGGTGGAGGAGCTTGGGGTTTGTGTGAACTTTCCAATTGTGCGGGTGCCTTGGACCGTCTCGGTGAAAGTGCCGCTTCCCCCGTTCTGATTGTACCAGTTCGTCCAATTTTGCTTGAACAGCCCCCCGCCGGCAAAATCATCATACAGAAGAGGGTGGGCGGGTCCCGGTAAGGGGTTAACCGCTGCTGCGGCAGGCCGGGGAGAAAGAGCAACAGTACTTATGATCAACAACAGGCTGAGGCATACCGGCAATAACTTTTTGAGTCTACCGGGGAATAGGCTTGATCTGAACATCTGTTTAACCTCCTCATAGTCGGATAATGTGAACCCTAATCTCCTTTCCTCATTTATGTAAACGCTTGCAAAAAGAGCATAAAAGAGTTACTATCACTAGTCGATGATGAATTACGGGAAATATATGATCTATACTAGGGCTGTAACGGCTTCGAACCTATGAAACAGAGTTCCTTCAAAGCCTGACGGTCAACAATCCTGATATAGATCACACAAAAGATGAAATAGATCATCTACCGTAATTTGCAGCGAGTGTACTGTGATACAAAAGGGGGAGCATCATGTATAAAATTCTCGTGGTAGACGATGAGCCGAGAGTGAGTGCGGGAATCAAAAATTTCCTGCTCGCTTCGGATATGAACATTACTTATGTAGAAACAGCTATCAATGGATTTGAAGCGATTGATTATTTGCGCATGGACAGCTTTGATCTGGTGCTTACCGATATACAGATGGGCCGGATGAGCGGTATTGAATTAATGGAAAATATCTATATGGAGCAGTGGAATGTCCCGGTGATTGTCATTTCCGCCCATGAGAAGTTTGATTTCGCCAAGAAATCGCTCCGGCTGGGGGCAAAGGATTATCTGGTGAAGCCGGTAGAGCGAACAGAGCTGCTTCGTGTGGTCCGCAAAGCCTTAACCCAGAAAGAGCTTACGGGCAAGAGCCCGGTAGCGGAAAGCAGGCAGATACAGGAGCAATCCAGGCGTAATGAGTGGCTGATGGAGCTGGTTACAGAACGGAATCTGACCCGGGAGGATATCGAAGATGTGACCGGTGAGCTGGGAGAGCTTTTACAAGGACAATTCTTCGGTGTGATCTCCAGCCGCATTGATTTTAGCCAGGCCGGCTTCAGCCGTCAGAAGGTCACGCTCCATGACCGCAAACTATTGAAATATGCGGCTATCAATATTATGAATGAAACCTTATTGGAGTGGAATGGTTTGACCTTCAACGGTTTCGGCCATTCCATCATCAGCATTATCCAGTTGTCTGCCGAAGAAATGGGCGATCCCCAGGTTAGGGTTCATTCGCAGATCCATATGATCGGGCAGATGATCGCCATGAATATGAAGCAGTATCTGAATGTGAAGGCAACGATAGGCCTTAGCACTTTAGGCGGGGATGTGTTGATGCTCCCCAAGCTGATGGAAGAAGCAGACACTGCGGCGGAGTGGACCAAAGTCCATCCCGGACAAAGAGTCTTCTATTATCACGATATAGCCGTGCAGGATAACCTGAGTATGGTGGTCTGGATGAATAAGGTCAGTGAATTCATGGAGCAGATGAAATCAGCGGTAGAATCCTCCGGGGACTTGAATCCGCAAAGCATCCTTGGCCAGCTGCCGGTGTCTGAACTGTCGCAGGAAGTCACGAACAGCTATTGCGGGATGCTGATTTACCGGATTTACGGACTGCTGGTCGAATACGGACAGGGGAACGGGGCTTCCCTCTATGATTTCAACCCGGATAGGGTGTTCCAGGGACTTAGCGGACAGCAGAAGCTGGAACGGCTGCACCGGTATATTGAAGATTCGGTTGCTTTTTTGCAGCAGCTCTCTAAGGCCAGAGATCAGAACGTGATCTCGCGGATTACCAGCTACATCCAGAAAAATTACCGTAACCCGGCGCTGAAAATCCAGGATATTTCCGAGGAGGTTCATTTCAGTGCAGCCCATCTGGGTTATATTTTCAAACGTGATATGAAAACCAACCTTTGGGATTATGTGACGGCACTAAGAATGGAAGAGGCCCGCCGGCTGATGATTACCACGGACAAGAAACGGTATGAAATCGCTTTTGCGGTAGGGTATGAGTCGCCTGAGCACTTCAGCCGGATGTTCAAGAGAATGCTGGGGCTCACACCGGCAGAATTCCGTAAGCAAGCCAGAGGAGGGAACCGGACTGAAACCGAAACTGAAGCTGAAGCATAAAGTCACCCTGGCATTCCTCGTATTGATTGTTTTGCCTTTTATAGTCGTGGGCTGGATTTCAGCTTACGTGGCTGTAGACACCATCAAGGAAGAAGTAGGCAGTACTACACTACAGCTGGTTAAACAAAATCATGTGACGATCGACAAAACCATATCCGCGATCAATGACAGGACGATCACACTGCTGGATAATCATTTTTTCAGTAATCCGGCGGGGTACAGCTTCTGGACCGGAATAGACACGCTGAATGAAATCCAGCAGGCCGATAATATTCTGGAGAGCTGGTCTACCGGGGGCACAGAATATGCAATTTATATGAGAAATATTGAGTCTAGAGATACGCCTTTTGATCTTTCCCATAAGACGAAGGGATTTAAATATTTGGATAAAGACAAAGGCGGATTGCCTGACGCTATGGTAAGCAACATGGATGACAGCGGTGGCGGGGCACTGCGCATTACGCATACAGAGACCGGTGAGCAAACAATCTCGTTCATGCGCAGTATTCTCAATCCCCGGGACTATAATGAGGCAATCGGCCTGCTGGTGGTCAACAAGGTAGAGGTGCTTTTAACCCGGGACATGGTTGCAGTTGAGGTACCGTCTACTGCGGGTATCTTCTTATTCAATGACAAGGATGAGCTGCTAATGACAGCCGGTTCAGGCAGCATTTCACTATCTGAGATTGACAGGAATATCGGACCTGCGGCGCCTTACGGCTTCACCTTCGCTGAAGAAGGAGGGGAAGAGTGGCTCTATGCCTATTCGGACAGCCCGAAATTCCACACCAGATTATTGTACAAAATCCCCTTAGCGTCCATTACCGGTAAGCAAATCTGGCTGCAAAATATGCTCGTCATTATCTCCGTCGTTTTTTTAGCGTTTGTCCTCACGTTCGTTCTCTATTTAGTACGGCTTGTCGTCAAACCCGTAGTGAAGCTTGTCTCGGTAATGAAAATTTATGAACCCGGCAAAACGCTGTCATGGACGGAGGAGCCGCTCAGGCATGATGAATTCGGCATTCTATATGGATCATTTGTGAAAATGACCAAAAGGCTGGATTATTCGATTGAAGAAAATTACGTGATGCAGCTGAAACAGAAAGAGTATGAGCTGCTGATGCTCCAATCCCAGATCACCCCCCATTATCTGTACAATACCTTGGACTCGATTTACTGGTACGCGCTGGATAGCGGAAATACCGAGGTTGGTGAAATGGTCCGTGACTTGTCCATGCTGCTGCGTATCGGCCTCAGTAAAGGTCGGAAAATGATTACAGCCGGGGAAGAGCTGGAGCATGCCCAGGCCTATACACGGCTGCAAGAGAAACGCTACCCTGACACCTTCGAGGTTTGCTGGCAGATTGATGAAACATTGAGAGGCTATGAAACTCCCAAAGTCATTATTCAGCCACTGATAGAAAATGCCATTATTCATGGCGTGCGCGGAATGGATGGGGAAGGCGAGATACGGGTATCTGCCGTTCAAAGTGAAGATACCCTCCGCTTCATCGTAGAGGACAACGGGCATCTGCCTGTAGATCCGGATGAACTCTCCGCCATTATGCAGGAAGAGCATAGTCCGAAGGGCTACGGAATCAGAAATGTGCATCAGCGGGTCCAGCTCCATTACGGCGAGGCGTATGGCTTAACCTATGAACGAAGCGGAGAGGGGTGGACACGGGCAATCATTACCCTGCCTTTGCGCAGGCCCGAATGAGGTACTAACGGCTATGGGCGTTTAAAAGATCACATTTTTACAGGAATGCATCATCGTAGCCGTGTAGAGATGGTTCTATAATAAGTCCATGAAAGGAGTAATGGACATGACTAGGCCTACTAAATTCTCAAGATTTATCCATGCCATGTGGAAGTACAAGGCGCTGACACTAATGATGCTGCCGGCAGTTCTTGTCCTTCTGGCGCACAGCTATCTGCCGATGTTCGGTATATTCATTGCGTTCAAGAATGTGAATTACATTGACGGAATTTGGGGGAGTCCATGGGTAGGGTTCGATAATTTCAAATTCCTGTTCTCCTCGGGGGATATGTGGAGAATTGTAAGAAACACGCTCCTGTACAGCTTAACCTTTATGATGCTGAACTTGGTGCTGTCAGTATCGATTGCGGTGGCCATCAATGAGATCCGGAGGCGGTTTCTGGCAAAAGCTTACCAAAGCTTCATTATCCTGCCGCACTTCCTGTCGATGGTCGTAGTGAGTTATCTCGTATACGCTTTCCTGCAGCCGGATCATGGCTTCATTAATGCCACCGTCCTCAAAGCCTTCGGGCAGGATGCGGTGTTCTGGTATTCGGAGAAGGAATACTGGCCTTATATCCTGGTGTTTGTGAACGCCTGGAAGCATGCCGGCTTCGGTGCTGTAATCTACATTGCGGCGATCGCCGGAATTGACCCCGAATACTATGAGGCTGCTCTCATCGACGGGGCTTCCAAGTGGAAGCAGATTACGAACATTACGATTCCTTTTATCCGGCCGGTCATTATTATTATGACGATTCTGTCGATGGGAAGTATCTTCAGTTCAGACTTCGGGCTGTTCTTCCAGGTGCCCATGAACTCAGGGGCATTGTATCCGGTTACGGATACCGTGGATACGTATGTATACCGGGCCTTGATGCAATTAAATGATATCGGGATGTCCTCGGCCACGGCGCTTGTTCAATCGGTGGTTGGGTTTATCATGGTGATCGCAACCAATAGCGCGGTCAGACAAATTGACCGGGAACAGGCATTATTCTAAATAAAGGAGAACAATCATGGCCAACGACTCCGGCAGCCGCATCGGCGGAATTTCTGTAGCTTCCAGTTTAATTTTAAACATTGCTTTTGTAATCCTCTCATTAATCTGCTTTTTGCCTGTTCTGCTAGTCATTATTGTATCCTTCACAGACGGACAGTCCATTCTGACTCAGGGATACAGCTTTGTTCCGGATAAATGGTCGTTGATTGCCTACGAATCCATCTTTAAGGATTTTCAGACGATTGTGTCGGGCTACCGGGTGAGCTTCACCATAACCATTCTTGGCACAGCGCTCAGTGTGCTACTCATGGCACTGTATGCCTATCCCATTTCACGTGCGGATTATCCGTTCCGTAATGCATTTACGTTCTTTTTGTTCTTCACGATGTTGTTTAATGGCGGGATGGTCAGCAGATATCTAATTTACACACAGGTGCTGCATATCAAGGATTCCTATATGGCGCTGATCCTGCCCATGCTGATTGTGCCATTCAACGTAATCATTATGCGGACCTTTTTCCAGACGACCATTCATCCTGCAGTGATTGAATCGGCAAGAATTGACGGTGCGGGTGAGCTTAGAATCTTCCTGCGGATCGTTCTGCCGCTCTCGTTGCCTGTCCTGGCAACCATGGCCTTGTTCAGCACAATCGGTTATTGGAACGACTGGTTCAATGCGCTGCTGTATGTCAGCAGTGAGGACAAATATCCGCTCCAGTATTTGATGATGCGTGTCCTCAATGATGTGCAGTATCTGCGCAATAATGTGGAGCTGGCTGCCCAGAATCCAACGATGATGAAGAACCTGCCGAATGAATCCTTGCAGATGGCCATGGCTGTCATTGGGATGGGGCCGATTCTGATCGCGTATCCTTTCTTTCAGAAATATTTTGTCAAAGGCCTCACAGTAGGGGCTGTTAAGGGCTAAAGCAGCGGTGGAACCGGCAAGCAGCATATTCTGTCTGCCGTTCTATATATAAGCTTAATAATCTAGGGAGGGTTAATATGAAAAAGGTAAAAGGACGTAAACCGCTATTCACAGCGATTGTTCTGGTTCTTGCGTTATCCTTACAGGCATGCTCTGGCGGTAATAACGGGGGTACTTCCGAACCGGCAGCATCAAAAGGCACGGAGAGCACGAGTACTGCGGCGCCTGCTGACAGTCCGGAATCACTGAAGCCTTACGAGGTGTCAATTATCTACTTCGGTGCGCCGCAGCGGGATGATGCGCTGGTCGAAGCCAAGCTCAGTGAATATTTCAAAGAGAAATTCAATGCCACTGTTGATCTTCAGCCGATCGCCTCCAGCGAATACAAGCAGAAGACCGAGCTGATGTTAAATGCCGGTGAGCCGATGGATCTTGTATTCACAGCCTCATGGCTTAATTTCTTCGGCAACGTCTCTAAGGGCGCCTTCCTGGATCTGGATGATCTGCTGGCCAAATACGGGCAGGGCATCTCAGAGAACCTGAATCCGATCTACCTGGAGGCTCCGCGCTACAAAGGGAAGCTGTATGGGATTCCCACAAACAAAGAGATTACCCAGGGCAAGGCCTACACTTACCGGAAAGATATAGTCGACAAATATAGTATCCCTATTGAGGATATTAAGACGATGTCAGACTTTGAACCCTGGTTCAATCTGCTGAAGGAGAAAGAGCCGGAATTGATTCTGGATTTCATTAAGGAGTCGGGTGAAGGCATGATGTATGAGACCCGCTCGAACTTCCGCGTTATCGGGCCGACGCCTAACAAGATTCCTTTGTTCTTATATGACTATACGAATACAGATAACATCCAGATAAAGTCGGTTGTTGATCCGGAAATCTCATCGATTGCCAAAGCGGAGTATGAGCTGAACCGCAGCTACTATGAGAAGGGCTACATCAATAGCGATGCAGCTACAACAACGACTGACATCGGTGATTTAAGAAAACAGGGTAAAATCTGGATGCAGCAGGCCGTCTGGAAGCCGGGGGCTGATATTGAACTGAAAATTGCCACCGACAATAAATATGATTTCGTCTCTAAGGTTATTGAAGAGCCTATTGTAACCACGGACCTTGCCGCCGGATCGATGTTCTCCATCTCCCGCACCTCCAAAGATCCTGAGCGGGCCATGATGGTATTAAATGCGCTGCATACCGATCCTTACGCCGTGAATCTGTTCGTTAACGGAATTGAAGGCACCCACTATAAGAAGATTAGCGAGAACCGCATCGAGCCGATTGCCGATTCCGGATATGGCACCAGCGCCTTGTTCTGGGTGATCGGTAATCAGCTCATCAATTATCTCAAGCCGGGTCAGCCTGATGATTTGTATTCAAGCTGGAAGGAATTCAACAATGAGGCCAAACGTTCACCGCTGTTAGGGTTCGTATTCGATGAGTCGTCCGTCAAAAACGAGATTACTCAGCTCACCTCGGTCATTGGCGAGTACCGGGCCGCAAGCACGGGGGCAATTCCTGACCCTGCCAAAATGCTTGAGGAAAGAAATGAGAAATTAAAGAAGGCCGGCATTGAGAAGGTCCAAACAGAATTGCAGACCCAAATTGATGCCTGGAAAGCAGCTCAATAATTAACGGATTGAAGCATGGCAGGAGGTCTGTTGTTTCAGGGCGTCCTGCCATTTAAATGTACAAGAGAAAAGGAGACATACACGATGGAGACTTGGATCAATGAGGCCTGGGATTATTCCCTGGGCAAATTAAGCAACACGCGCTACAGAATCGGAGCAACCTTCCCCAATGCCTCTTACGGCGGAAAATATGATGCGCGTGACCCCGATTGCTGGACCAACGGGTTCTGGCCCGGTATCCTGTGGCTGGCTTATCGTGCTACCGGCGATGAGGAATACCGGAGGATCGCCGAGAACTGTGAAGAGCAGCTGGATGCGCCTCTTCAGGAATACGAACAGCTCCATCATGATAACGGATTCCTCTGGAGTCTGTCAGCGGTGGCCGACTACAAGCTCACCGGCAATATGCAGTCCAGAAGAAGAGGGCTGATCGCTGCCAGCCATTTAGCCAGCCGCTTTAATCTTAAAGGGCAATTCATCCGTGCCTGGCTGTATGAAGGCAGTGAAGGCCTGGCTATTATAGATTGCATGATGAATCTTGGTTTACTGTACTGGGCCAGCGAAGAGCTTAAGGACCCGCGGTACCGGCATATAGCCGCTGCACATTCTGAGATGGCGCTCCGCGAATTCATCCGTCAGGATGGCTCGGTGCACCATATCGTCCGCTTCGATCCCGGAACGGGAGAGCGGATAGAAGCGCTTGGCGGACAAGGGTATAGTCCGGATTCCGCCTGGTCCCGCGGATCGGCCTGGGCGATTTACGGATTCGCTATAGGGTACCGCTATACGCGCGACATCCGGTTTCTGGATGCGGCCAAAGCGGCTTCGGATTATTTCGCCGCACAATTGCCGGAGGATCTTGTGCCTCCGTGGGATTTCCGGGCGCCTGCCGAACAGCTATGGGCCAAAGATTCAACAGCTGCGGCCTGCGCAGCCAGCGGAATGCTGGAAATTGCCTATCTGCTGGAAGGTGAAGAAGCAGCGCGCTACCGGAAGCTCGGCGCGGCAATAACGGAATCGCTGTTCCGTCATTACACGCCGGAGGACCCGGCGGAAGAAGCGTTGATTACTAAGGGGACCGGCAGCTTCCCGTCCAATGCCGAAGTAGAGGTGCCTATCATCTACGGCGACTTTTTCTTTCTGGAAGCCTTGCTGAAGTTAAAGGGAGAGAGCGAAATCTTTTGGTAGAGGGAAGGCTTTACCAGCAATGAAGGAGGTACAACGTTGATGAGAAGAAGAGTGGATTACGTCGATCCGTTTATAGGCGTGGATGGGGAAAACAATTGCTTGTGCGGGCCTTATCTGCCTGGCAGCATCGTAAGGCTTGGCCCGGATACGCTGCCGCCGCAGCTATCCCACGGCTATGACAGTTCGAGGCCGATTATCCGATTCAGCCATACGCATGTCAGCGGAACAGGGGGCGGAGGCCGTTACGGCAATGTGGGCTTCACCCCTTATACCGGCATGCAGCGGTTCCATATTGATCCTTACCTTAAGGAGAATGAGCAGGCCGAAGCAGGATATTACAGCGTGCGATTAATGCCCGCTGCCATACAGGCTGAATTGACCAGCACAGCGCGCACAGGCATCCATCGTTACCGCTTCAGGGCAGGGGACGCTGCCAACCTGCTGATTGATGCAGGAGCAGTCATTCAGGTAGGCGGAGATGAGCCGGGGAAGACTACCGGCGTCTCCACGGGCGGTTACCTTGAAGTGATATCGGAGTACGAGATTGCAGGCCGTTCTGATCTACGCGGGGGCTGGGGGCATGAGTTCCCTTATTCCGTGTACTTCTATATCCGCTTCGATCAGCCGATGAAGAGCAGCCTGCTGGCAGACGCCGGCGGAGTACGGCGTAGCCCGTCTGTAGATGGCCCGAATTGTAAGGCTTCCCTTAGCTTCGGTGACTGCGGAGTTCTGGTGGCGAAGACGGGTATTTCTTATGTAAGTGTCGGCAAGGCCAGAGCCAGTGTGGACCGGGAGGCGTCTGCCGGATTCAATGAAATCCGGCAAGCGGCCAGTAGCATCTGGGAGGATAAACTAAGCAGAGTCACGGTGGAAGGGGGGAGCGAGGAGCATACACGGCTGTTCTATACCCTGATGACCCGGCTGTTCTGTATGCCGAGTGACTTGGGTGTAGACGATGAGAACTTCGCCTGGGAATCCGGGGTCCGGCACTTCACTGATCTGTATGCACTGTGGGACAGCGTCCGAAATGCCAACTCGTTGATTACACTGCTCGACCCGCAGCTTGAAGCGGATATCCTCAATTGTCTGCTGGATATCGCGGATCATACCGGCTGGCTGCCGGACGCCTGGATTATGGGACATAGCGCGATGATTCAAGGAGGAAGCTCCGCAGATGTGCTGTTCTGTGAAGCGGCGCTTAAGAAGCTTGAGGGAATCGACTATGCCAAAGCCCTGAAGCAAATGCGCAAGAATAATGAGGTTACGTCCCCGGACACCTGGCTCTATGGCCGTCACCTGAAGGATTATCATTCCCTGGGGTACTTGTCGACGGATGTGAAGAAGAACTGTGTATCCCGTCATATGGAGTATACCTATCAGGACTGGTGTATCGGCCGGTTAGCTGAGGTTCTCGGTCAGGATAAGACAGCCGAAGAGTATTATCAAAGCTCGGAGAAGCTATGGAATTTATGGAGGGAGGATCTCAAATGCTTCGCGCCCCGGCTTCCGGACGGGGAATGGGCAAGGTCCTTTGACCCCACATCCTGCCTGCCGGATTCATGGAATGATCCTTACTTCTACGAAGGAACCAGCCTGCAATGGTCGTTCAGCACGCATCATGACTTTCATGGACTGGTCGAACGGCATGGGGGGAGAGAAGCTTTTATCAGGCATTTAGACCGTTTTTTTGACGGCGGATTCTATAACTCCAAAGAAACGATGCTGCATATTCCTTATTTATATATTTATGCGGGAAGACCCGACCGGGCGGCTGACCGGGTCCGGGAATGTCTGGAGACATACTTCAGGGCTGAACGTGACGGATTGGGTGATAACGAAGATATGGGCTGTCAGAGTGCCTTTTTCATCTGTTCAGCTATGGGGTTGTACCCTTTGATGGGTCAGGACATCTATTTCCTCGTTCCACCGTTTTTCAATAAGGTAACCCTGCTGTTGGGAGCGAAGGAGACTCCCGTTCCTTTGACGATCGAGACTCAGGGTGAATGCAGCGGGTCCGGCAACCGGTATATAAGGTCTGCTTCAATCAACGGTATGGAATTGAACCGTGCCTGGGTCCGCCATGAAGAAATCGCCGGAGGAGGCACGCTTCTGCTGGAGCTTGGTTCTGAAGCCGGAGAGTGGGGAAGCATGATTCCACCTTCTCCGCTCACGGAACGGGAGCAAGGCAAACAAACATCATGGTAGGCGCTGGCTCAAGGAGAGAATACGCATGCAGATTCTGAAAAACAAATGGCTGCAATATATCTCGGGAGATACGCTGAGTCATGAATCGCTGCAAAGTGTCAGGCATGATCAGGAGACGATGCTCTATCACCAGGTGTTGATATGGGCTGATGTTCCTTATGCTGAGAACGCTTCGGATGTGTTTATGATCATCGGCAGATTAAGAGGGATGGCAATCGCTTTGAAGTCATCACGGTCTCCTTGTTATCTGGACTCTACATTAAGGCAGCAGGTGATCTATGGATTGGAATGGCTAAATGCACAGAGATACAACGAAAGCTTCCGTCCCTATGGAAACTGGTGGTATTGGGAGATTGGCGTGTCGATTGCGCTGCTGGAAACACTGCTGCTCATGGAGCAGCTGCTGGATACAGAACTTATAGAGCGGCTGCTCCTCACCATAGACAAATATGTGGGCGATCCGGCGTTTCATGCACAGTGGTTCGTGGCTAAGGCTCCGCCGTCCACCGGAGCGAATCTGGTCTGGAAGTCTACGGCAGTTGCTCTTGCTGCCGTTATTCAGGGCGACGGGCAGAAGCTGTCCGCCGCCCTTAGTGCGCTGCTTCCGGTATTCAAGAATGCTAGCGAAGGGGACGGCTTCTATGAGGACGGCTCCTTTATTCAGCATGATAAATACGCGTACACCGGCGGATATGGGGTCTCACTGCTGCAGGATGTGGTCCGCCTGATGGTGTGGCTACATGATACTCCTTGGGAATTTCCGGGTGAAGCCCGCGATTTGACAGCCAAGTGGATTGAAGCTTCATTTGTGCCCCTTATGTTCCGGGGATCTATGCTGGATATGGCCAGCGGCAGGGAAATCTCGCGGGCAGATTCGCAGAATCATGAGAGCGGACATTCGGTGATCACCTCCTGCTTACGCTTCTCGCGCATACTGGATGAAGTAGAGCAGGTACGGCTGCTCTCCAGAGTGAAAGGGTGGATTGTGGCTGACACGTATAAATCCTATACAGCCGGTGCACCGCCAGATACTGCCGCACAAGCCAGAGCTCTGCTGGACAATGAACTCGTGCAGCCTGCCCGGGAAGAAGCCTTCTGCAAGCTGTTTGCGCATATGGACCGGGTGGTGCTGCAGGGTCCGGGTTTTGCTTACTCCATTAGTATGTTCTCCAGCCGGATCTATAGCTATGAATCTATCAATGGGGAAAATCTAAAGGGCTGGTATACTTCGTATGGCATGTGCCAGCTGTATAATAGTGACTTGGGGCAATATGCCGATGCTTACTGGCCGACGGTTGATCCCTGCCGCCTGCCCGGAACTACAGTAACTAATATGCGGAAGGAAGACGGAGCCGGGCAAGGCCGTTTAAGCACCAAGTCTTTTGTCGGCGGGGCCGTACTTCATAACCAGTGCGGCGCCATCGTCATGGAATTGGAGGATGTAGTTAACGAGGCCGATGGACTGACAGCGCTCAAAAGCTGGTTTTTGTTCGGAAACCATATTATCGCCTTAGGAACGGATATTACGAGCCGTAATTCCGCTAAAGTGGAAACGATTATAGACAACCGGAAATTGAGCCCGTTGGGAGAACATGCGATTACAGCAGACGGAACAAGGATCTGCCGGAAGCCTGGATCTGGCGAGATAGAGACCCTTAACCCCAAATGGATTCATATGGCGGGCAGTGAGCGGGGAGCAGATGTGGGCTTCTTCTTTCCTGAGCAATGCTGTGTACATGCCATGCGTGAACAGCGGCAAGGGACCTGGAAGGAAATCAACGATGCCGGTTCACCTGAGAAGATGGAACGGTTCTATCAGATGTTGTGGTTCGATCATGGCGAAGCCCCGGCGGGAGATACCTATGCATATGTGCTTCTGCCTGGCTACAGTGAGCAAGAGACTGCTTGTTTTGCTGAGGAACCAAGGGTGAGAATCCTGGAATTGAATGCTCAGGTGCATGCGGTTGAAGATTCGGAACTGGGAATTACAGCAGCCCATTTCTGGAAGACCGGCTGGTATACAAGTGGGGGGATTGCTTGCAGCAGTCAGGCCTCCATTGTGCTGCAAAGGAATCCGGCAGGCTGGAGCCTGGCTATAGCCGATCCGACACAAAGGCAGCACAGTCTGATCGAAATCGGGATTGAATTCAATCACTCTGTTACCCGAGTGATGAACAAGTCAGACCGGATAACGGTAGAACACATTGAACCCGGGAAGGTGAGACTGTGGTTTGACCCGGATGGTGCCGGGGGAGCCTCGTTTCACGTTGAGCTTGGGCCCTAGCGAATCTATGAAATGAGGAACAACATTGGCAGAGTTGTCTGCGCAGATGGCTTGGAATAGTTGGATTTTCTCCATTTGCTCATGAATGGAGGAGTCCTAGCCAAGCTACAGTTGGAAGATCAGGGGAGTGTGCCGTCAGCAGAGTGAAGCGGACTCAAAAGCCCTTATTTCGCAGCCAAGCCCCTTTCTGGGGCTTAAGCGGACTGAGAATCCGCTAACTTGTTCATTTGGGCTTGAAACGGGCTGCGGCAGCCCCATTAACGGAATCTGAGTCCGCTTAGCCAGCAAAATTGGAATATTTGTGGAAATAGCGGATTTTCAGTCCGTTTGGTTTGACTAGCTGATGGTCCAAAATGAAAGGTAACCTTTCAAGATCGCTCGAAATTTCATACCTTTTCTCGAATTCACGTAGTTTCTTTAGCGGCCCTTCCATATCATACTATTAAATGTAAGCGCTTCATCGTAAGGCGGAATTAAAGGCGTGGTAAAGGAAGAATTATGTCGGGAAAAAGAAGAATTAGAGTCGGGGGAAGAAGAATGAGAGTCGGGAACGGAAGAATTATGGCTGGAAAAAAAAGCGTTTGGATTACGAAAACGAAGCAAACGAAGCAATGGATGAAAAAGGAGGATTATGGATGAGAAGATTGCTAATGAAAAGCTGCATGATTATGTTAATTCTGCTCCTGTCTGTCAGCGGCTTTGGAGGAATAACGGGTACGGATCGTGCCCGCGCAGCGGATGAATTCGACGGGATGAGGGAGCACCGCAGGGTTATGCTGACCGGAGGAGCCTCGCTGAATACTGCGGATACCGATATAGCCGCTGCAATTACCAGGCTGACTACCGAAGCGAACGGCTATTGGCAGACAATGAATACCTCGCCCAGCCGTACCTATCTGTGGAGCGATAACCCTGGTATTGGGAATTCGATTCACATCCGGGTGACCTATGAACGTCTGTACACCATGGCGCTCGCTTATGCCACCAACGGTTCGGCATTGTACGAGGATAGTCAGCTTGAGACCGACATCGTTGCTGCACTCGATTATATGTATGCAACCAGATACCATGAGGCGGTAACTACGACCGCCAGCGGAACCAGCAATTGGTGGGATTGGCAGATCGGCATACCGATGCAGCTGAACGATACAGCAGTGCTGATGTATGACTCCCTAAGTCAGGCTCAAATTACGAATTATATGAAAGCCGTAGAACGTTTCTCGCCAAGCGTCACCTTAACAGGAGCCAACCGTTCATGGAAAGCGATCGTCGTAGGCGTTCGGGGAATCCTCGTCAAAGATGGTGCCAAAATTGCCGCTGCGCGTGACGGGCTTTCCTCAATTTTTAATTACACGGTTAGCGGAGACGGCTTCTATCGTGATGGATCATTCATTCAGCATGGCAATATCCCCTATACCGGAGGGTATGGACTCAGTCTGCTGCTGGCTGTAAGCGATCTGATGGGGATGCTCCACGGTTCAACATGGCAGGTCATCGATCCCAACCAGTCTAATGTCTGGGATTGGGTATACAATACCTATCAGCCGCTGATGTACAAAGGCGCCATGATGGATATGGTTCGCGGCAGGGAAATCTCCAGAAACTACAGTCAGGATCATGACGCGGGACATACAGCAATGCAAGGTATACTGCTGTTGTCGGGGATCGCGCCGCCCGCGCAAGCGGCTGACTTCAAGCAGATGATTAAGGGCTGGATAATGTCGGATACCTTCAAGTCCTTCTATTCCAGTGCACCGATCCCATCCATCGTTCTGGCCAAGAGCATAAGCGCGGACCCGTTGATTGAGCCGGCGGAAGAGCTTAAGGTCTATAAGCAGTTCTCGGCGATGGACCGCGCAGTCCAGCACCGGCCGGGCTACAGCATCGGACTGGCGATGTATTCGAAGCGCATCAGCAGCTTTGAAGCGATCAACAGCGAGAACGCCAAAGCCTGGTACACCTCGGCCGGGATGACTAGCTTGTATAACAGCGATCTCGGACAATACAGCGATGATTTCTGGCCAACCGTCGATAATTACCGCCTGCCGGGAACAACCGTGTTGTCCCAGACCCCGTCAAGCAGCCATACTAGTGCAAATACGTGGACCGGCGGCACCGGCATTCAGAACCTATACGGCAGCTCAGGTATGGATTTGCAGTATGCGGATCATACGCTTGGCGCGCGGAAATCCTGGTTCATGTTTGACGACGAAATCGTCTCCCTGGGTGCAGGCATCAACAGCACGGGCAATATTGCCGTTGAAACCATCGTGGAGAACCGGAAGCTGAACACGGCGGGCAGCAATACGCTCACTGTGAATGGCGAAGTACAGCCTTCAGCTGTGGGATGGGCGGATACCCTAGACCAGGTAGACTGGGCTCACCTGTCCGGCAGCACAGCCGGTGCTGATACCGGATATTATTTTCCCCAGAATGTATCGCTTACCGCCAAGAGAGAGGCCAGAACAGGGAACTGGAAGCAGATCAATCCACGTCCGGTAACCCCGTCCACGCCGATAACCCGTAATTATATGACCTTATGGCTGAATCATGGCGTGAATCCGGGTGGCGGGGAATATCAATATGTCCTGCTGCCGGGCAAGACCGCTGCTCAAGTGGCTGCTTATGCCGCAGCGCCTGATATTGAAGTACTGACAAACACATCCTCTGTTCAAGCGGTAAAAGAAACGAAGCTGGGCATCATTGGGGCGAATTTCTGGGAAGATGGGGCTAGCTCCGTCGATCTGATCTCAGTGAACAAGAAAGCATCGGTCATGACCAGAGAAGCCGAAGAGGGCGCTTTGGAACTATCGGTCAGCGATCCGACACAGTTAAATAACGGTGTTATTGAGGTTGAACTGGACCGTTCGGCAAGCGGATATACTGCAGATCCCGGAATTACAGTGACGCAGCTCAGCCCGACCATCAAATTAACAGTCAATGTCAACGCAGCCAAAGGCAAGACGTTCAAGGCCTCTTTTGAACCGGGCAGCGGTACGCCGCCAACCCTTCCTGGAGAAGAGGTTATTGTGGACAATAGCTACACCACAGGTGTGCTAAAGACGGGAAGCTGGAAGACCTCTGCGGTACAGACCGACCGGTACGGAATCAACTATGTACATGATGACAACAGCGGCAAAGGCAGCAAAAGTATTGCGTATACACCCGAGTTGCCCGTCACCGCCACTTATAGCGTCTATATGATGTGGCCGGAGCATTTTAACCGCTCCACTGCGATCCCAATTGAAGTCATTCATGCCAGCGGGACGGCAACACTCACCATAGACCAGACCTCAAACGGCGGGGTATGGAACTTAATCGGAACGTACACCTTCAATGCCGGCACCTCCGGCAGTGTGACGATCCGCAATAACGGAACAAGCGGATATGTTGCTGCCGATGCGGTCAGATTTGTGCGTAACCCGTAACTGGTAGCATTGTAGACCGATTAACCCTGGATTATTTCACCCTTGACGGTCTTCACCCGAACGAGGCTGGCTTTCAGCGGATTGCTGAGCTGGCTGTTCCTTTTCTGGAGCGCATTTGAACCGTAAATAGATAACAGCATTGTCGGACAAGAACATATACGCACAGAAAGCCGCCGGATGGGCGGCTTTCTGTGTTTTCAAAGAGGTTTCAATCAGGAATTCAAATGCAGCTGCCGGTATTCCGTCGGCGTCATGCCATAGTATTTCTTGAAATTGCGCAGAAAGCTGGAGAAGTTGGTGTAGCCGACCTGCTCGGCAATATCATTCAGCTTCATGGGGGTTTCCAGCAGCAGCCGGTGGGCGGCCTTCATGCGTACTTCAATCAGATAGTCGACAAAATTGCTGAAGGTATATTCCTTGAACAGCTTGCTTAAATAATTGGGGCTGATGCTGTACCGATCCGCCAGATAATTAACGGAAATGTCACTCTGGGCGTAATGCTCCGTAATGTAAGAGAGAACGCTTTCAATCAACTCGCTGCTTTTTTTCTTACTGCTCCGTTTCTCCTGCAGAGACTGAATCAGTTCAGTCATCAGCGAGCTTAGAACCATCCGCATCTCGTACAATGTCTCGCATTGCTGAAGGCGGATGAACACCGCTTCATGCTCCGTCTGAAACTGTTCATTCAGGCTGGAGTCTGCTGCGGTCCGCAGCGCTTTCAGAATGACCTGCAGGCAGAGCTGGACCATCATCTCTTTGGACAGATTGCATCGCGCCGCCCGTTTGAACAGCTCCTCCAGCACGATTCCGGTTTTCTCCGCGTCCACCTGCTTGACCGTTTCCTGCACGGCATCAACGGATTCAAAGACCTCAAGCAGCCTGCCGCTGTCCCATGCGCCAACATCGTTTGAGGTGATGAGCGCATTATGACCCATGAGAATTTTACAGGATATCAGCCCTGCCGACTCCAGATAAGATTTGCGGATATCTTGAAAATGATCGTAATACTCACCCATGCTGACAGAAATTGTCCGTCTGAACTGCACCTCAACATAGGCCATGAAATACTCTCCGAATGACCTGGCTTCCGCTGTATTCTCCGCACGACCTGCATCCCTGAAGCTCAGAATCATTACCGCCTGATCATCGTTCATCTGAATCGCAGCCCCTTTGACCTTATCCTGCCGGGAGCGGATCATCTCTTCAGCTACATTACATAGCGCGTACAGGTACAGATTCATGTCTCCAACCTTCTCCAGCATAGCCTTATTATCGAATTCAATGGTGAGGACGATATAATGCTGCGGATACAGTTCAATGCCCACATGATTAAGCATGGGCTCAGCGGAGGTGAATTTCGTCCGGTTGCCGGTCAGAATATCGAACATAATCTGCAGCTTCAGCGCCGGAATGCTCTCGTGGAGCTTCTTTTCTGCATTGGAATAGCCGGTGAATACCTGCTCTATTCTGTTCTGCAGATCATTATAGGAGAGAGCCTGTGAGGATGTTGCGCTCTGGAAACCAGATGGCGTGCGCACTGTAATCTCTTCCAGCCTTGCAATGAAAAACTCCATGGGAGCAAACCAGCGGTGATTGACGAAGCGGCTTGCAGAAACCGCGATGACAACCATCAGCACGGCCATGGCGATCAGAATATAGCGCACTGTAAGCGAAAGCGTACTGAGCTGCTGCTGGGATACGATGTAAATCAGCTTCCAGCCGGTATACGCAGAGTTATCGTAGAATACGAGATTTTTCCCGGTGGCCGTTTTCTCTACCACGTACCCCCGCCCTTCGCGTGCAAGTACCCGGGATGCGTAGCTGTTGTCCAGAATGCTCTGATGAATCAGCTTGGGGTCCTTATGGGACAGCACGTTCCCGTTCCGGTCGACCAGAAATACATTGTAGCTGTCACTGAATTGCAGATCGCCGAACATCTTCGAGATACTCTTTTCATTAATTCGCGTGACCATTACACCGCTTCTGTCTTTGGGTCCGGCGGTAAAAGGGTAATTGCGGACAAGCAGAAAATCGCTGCTCTCTGCTGCCGGAGGAGAGGCATTCCATTTGCCGGTCTTGCCGCTGCCGGTGAAGGACTTGATCCAGCCCATGGAAGGCGCTGATTCCAGCGGGTAATAGTCGGACGCAGAGAGGAGCTTGCCGCTTTTCTCCGAATACAGATAGATCGCCTTCATATTAAAATTGGCTGCGAGATTGTTGCCCAGCTGATCCTGGAGCATAGAGAGGCCCAGCAAATGCTGTGCGGAATCCGGGCCGGCGTCCTCAAAAAAAGACCGGGTATCATTACTCCGCAGCAGATTGATGGTGGTCAAATCGATTTCCTGAAGTGTGCTGTCTACCCGTTTGCTGATCTGGCTCAGCACATTCTGATTGGAACCAATCACCTGCCTTTCTAACTGGCGGATAGAGCTGATATAGCTGATCGCCACAGTCATCAGGATAATCAGGATGAATAATGCGGTATAGATGAGCTGTACTTTGGCAGAAATTCTTCTCTTCACTTGCTATCGCTCCTTAACCGGCGGATGTTCACTTCATTATATGACATATTGCAGCGGTAAGCGGGTGTCACTTTCCATTATGATGTAGCGTTATCTACAAATATTCGCCCGATAGCGGGAGATGAGAGTTCATTGTAGGTTCTGCAACTATTCAGTCTGCCGGATAGCCCGCTATAGTTAGGTGGAGGCCAGGCGCCAGGCTTCACCGTCTTAGCAAGACATGATCTGCCCAACATCACAAGTCCATTGGAGGTCAAAAGAATGTACAGAAACAGAAAGCTCACCCCCGCGTTTCTCGCGGTGCTGCTGCTAGGAACGGCGGCTTTGTCCGCATGCGGCAACAGTAACGGAAACGCCAGCACGTCCGAAGGGCCATCCCCGGCCGCTGCCTCACAGGCGCCAAGCGCAGATCCATATGCTTCGCTGCCCAAGGAAATATCCGGTTCCATTTATGACAGGGGGCAGGTGGCAACGGGAGAAGGCTCTTATGAAGAGAACCGCTGGACAAAGTATATCAATGAGAATTCCGGAGTGAAGGTGAGTTGGGTGCCGATTCCGCGCAATCAGGAGGCGGATAAATTCAATGTGCTGATTGCTTCCGATCAGGCGCCGGATATGATGACTACCTTCAACCGCGACTTTATTGTCCGCTGGGCCGATGAAGGAGCCATTCAGCCGCTGGATGAGTATATCGACAAGTACAGCACCAGCTACAAAAAATATCTGCAGGAGCATCCCGAGCTGAAGCCGTACCTGACCCTGGATGACGGTAAAATCTATGCCATCGCCAGCATGCGGCCTGCCCGTGCCAATACCGCCATATTCATCCGGCAGGACTGGCTGGATAAACTCGGGCTGGCTATGCCGACTTCGGTGGATGAGCTGGTGGAGGTCGCCAAAGCCTTCCGGGACAAAGACCCAGACGGCAACGGTGCGGCCGATACCATTCCAATGGCGATGTCAACGGCCTACACGGCGATTACCGACGACTGGTATATGGCACGCAGTGCGGCCTGGTTCGTAGAGGACGGGAAGCTCACCCAGAGCTTCTTCACCGAACGGTATAAAGACGCGCTTGCTTTCCGCCAGCTTGCTTACCATGAGAGTCTCGTTGACAAGGAATTTGCGACAGATAAGGAATTTTCGCGGCAGAAGCAGCTGTGGACCACGGGTCGCTCCGGCATCTATTTCAGTAACCTGAACATGGACAATACCATTACCGAGCTGCGGAAAAATAATCCGGAGGCCACACTGGCCGCAGTTCCGCCTCTGTCCACGAAATATGGAACGAACGGCTATGAGGTCGAAGTCCCTAACCATCTGCTGACCGCTTTTAACAAAAACATGAAAAATCCGCAGGCCGCGATGGAATTTATCGACTGGATGCTGGATTCAGGCTGGGAGCCGCTGACCTATGGAACTGAAGGCGTACATTATCAGTTGAAGGACAGCATTCCGGTCACAACCGATTTTGACAAATGGAAGACAGAGGTCGGCTATGCTTCGGAATACCGGCTGGTTCAGCAGGAGCAGCAGACACCGGATTATTTGGTCACCCGGGCAGGGGACAGCAAAGATGATCAGGATATGGCTGCCCTCAAAAGTACGATTATAAAGAACAGTGAGACCTATACCTTCCGCAAGGATCTGCCATATATCCCGCCAGTTGCGGAATACGCCTCCATCGCCGGCCAGTTTGAAACCAAATGGAAAGAAATCAACACCCGTATGGCGATGAGCAATCAGACACCGGATGAAGCGGTCGAAGAGCTGCGCCAAGCCTGGAACAGTCTGGACGGAGACAGTGTAACCGCCAAGGTTCAGGCCTGGTACGATGCGAACAAAGACAAGCTGAAGTAAAACATACGGTTCTTGGATATAAGGGAGCTGCGGAATGTACCCTATTCCAGGCTCCCGAAATGTATAGAGGAGTGAGAAAGAGCTATATGCCAAAAACATTGCACCAGCCCTCCGGTCCGGCTGCCATACGCTCCAAAGGCCTGAACAAGCCGGGGCGGGGCCTGTTATTTTATCTCTACCGGGACCGTTATCTGTACTTGTTCCTAATTCCGGCCATGTCCTATTTCTTCCTGTTCAAATTTGTCACCCTGTACGGCGAGCTGATCGCTTTCAAGGATTTCCGTCTGCTGGACGGGGTTTGGGGCAGTCCCTGGGTGGGGCTTAAGCATTTCCATACTTTGTTTGAAAGCGCTGATTTCTGGAATGTGCTGCGCAATACCCTGCTGCTGAATTTGTACAATCTTGTTTTTGCCTTCCCGGCTCCGATCCTGCTTGCCCTGCTGCTGAATGAGCTGCGGGTGAACTGGTTCAAGCGGGCTGTACAGAACATGCTATATTTGCCTTTTTTCATCTCATGGGTAGTTCTGGCGGGGATCATTGTCTCTTTGCTGTCACCTTCCACCGGAGTAGTGAACGCGGCCCTGCGCCTGTTCGGGATCGATCCGGTTTACTTCATGACCAGCACCTTATGGTGGCCTGTGGTGTTCATTGTCTCCACCATCTGGCAGAGCGCGGGCTGGGGCACGATTATCTATATGGCCGCTATCTCATCTATTGACCCCGGCTTATACGAAGCGGCCAAAATCGACGGAGCCACCAAACTGCGCCAGATCTGGCATATTACGCTGCCGGGTATCCGCGGGACCATTGGTGTCCTGCTGGTTCTGCAGATGGGGAAGATGATGGATGTGGGCTTCGAGCATATCTTTAATCTGCAGAATGCCGCTGTCTTCAGTGTATCCGATGTCATCAGCACGTTCGTGTACCGCACAGGGCTGCAGAACGCGCAATACAGTCTGGCAACGGCTGTGGGATTATTCCAGGCGCTGATCGGGCTGATTCTGGTGCTGACTGTCAACAAAATTGTGAAAAAGCTGGGAGAAGGCGGATTATGGTAAACCGGCTCAAAAGTATGCCGTTGTATTTGTTTCTGGCCCTGTGTGCGTTCATAACGGTGTTTCCGCTCCTGAATATTCTGGCGATGTCGCTGAGCAGCAGCCGGGCGATCATATCGGGTGAAGTGGTATTGTGGCCGGTGGAAATTACCGTTCAGGCCTATAAACAGCTGTTTATCGATGGGCAGCTGCTCATCGCCCTCAAGAATACAGTGATCATCACAGCCGTAGGTACTGTACTCCAGATGATTGCAACCACGCTGGCCGCATATACGCTTTCGAAGCGGAGATTGAAAGGACGGCAGATCTTTACGTTTATGGTCATGTTCAGCATGCTGTTCGGCACCGGGCTGATCCCGCTGTTCCTGCTGGTTAAGCAGCTGCACCTGATCAATACCTTCTGGACGATCTGGCTGCCCGGGCTGGTAAGTGCTTACAATCTGTTTGTGATGAAATCATTTTTTGAAGGCCTGCCGGCCGAGCTGGAAGAATCAGCGACGATTGACGGCGCAACGGACCTGACGGTGTTCTTCAAGCTGACGCTGCCTTTATCCAAGCCTATCCTGGCTGCGATTTCGCTGTTCTATGCGGTTGCTCTGTGGAACACGTATTCCAATGCCTTGTATTTCATCAGCAAATCGCAGCTGCTGCCTGTAACAGTCAAGCTGTACCAGATGCTGCAGACGCCGATTGATTCCCTGCTTGCAGGCGGGGATTCCTCCCAATACATCCAGCCGGAGGGGCTGAAGGCCGCGGCGATCATCATCACTGTGCTGCCAATCCTCTGCGTTTATCCGTTTTTG